>NZ_CAMGZA010000001.1 GCF_946151065.1 Microbacterium sp. Marseille-Q6965
CCCGGCTTTGGTGGGGGTGTGGTCGGCCGCCCACGGGCCGGGCCCCGGCGCGCTAAGCTCTTCCGCCGCCGGGACCGCCGCGGGGCCCCCGGCCGCGGCCCCCGGGGCCCCGCCGCCGCGCCCTGGGGACGCACACTGGCCGCGGCGAAGCGCAGCAGCTGCGCGTCCTTCGTCACGAACACGAGCTCCGCCTCGTCGGGGGCCGCCGCGGCACCCACGACGGCGTCGCCCGGCTTGAGCGCGATCACCTCGACCTCCGGCTTCGGCGCGAGGGTCGAGGGCACGAAGCGCTTCACCACGCCCTGCGCGGTTCCCAGCGCCACGGGCGTGTCGGAGTCGAGCGCCGTGATCGAGACGATCTGCTCCGACTTGTCGACGAGCCCGATGTAGTCGCGCAGCCGCACGCCGCCGCCGAGCTGGATGGAGTTCGCCGGGACGGACGGGATGTCGATGGGGGAGAAGCGCATCACGCGTCCGCGCGACGTGATGGCGCCGAGCTCACCGCGGATCGTTCCCGCGGCCGTTGCCAGAATCGCATCGTGCTTGCTGCGGCGCGACGGGGCAGACAGCTGCTGGCCGTCCGTGAGGTCCACGCGCACGGCGCGGCCCGTCGTCGAGAGGGCGACGAGCGTGGGGCCGTCGGCGATCTGCAGGCTGGGCGCCGCCTTCGACGAGCGCGGCGCGGCCGGCTTGGCGTTCATGAGCAGCGTGCGCCGCGGGGTGCCCAGCTTGTCGGCCGTCGCCTCCAGCTCCTCGGCGACCTTGCGGCGCAGCAGGACGTCGGAGCCGAGCAACTCCTCGAGCTGTGCGATCTCGGCCAGCAGCGCATCGCGCTCCTGCTCCAGCTCGATGCGCGAGAACTTGGTCAGGCGCCGCAGCCGCAGCTCGAGGATGTACTCGGCCTGCACCTCGTCGAGGTCGAACACCTGGCACAGGCGGGTCCTGGCCTGCTCCGAGGTGTCGGAGGACCGGATCACCTGGATGACCTCGTCGATGTCAAGGATGGCGACGAGAAGGCCCCGCACGAGGTGCAGGCGCTCCTGCCGACGCGCGAGCCGGAAGCGGCTGCGCCGGGTGACCACCTGCAGGCGGTGGTCGATGTAGACGCGCAGCAGCTCCTTGAGGCCGAGCGTGCGCGGCTGACCGTCGACGAGGGCGACGTTGTTGAAGTTGAAGGAGTCCTCCAGCGGCGTGAGCCGGTAGAGCAGCTCGAGCACGGCGGCCGGGTCGAAGCCGGTCTTGATGCTGATCACGAGGCGCAGGCCATGGTGGCGGTCCGTCAGGTCCTGCACATCGGCGACGCCCTGCAGCTTCTTGGACTGCACCGCGTCCTTCATCTTCTCGATGACGCGTTCGGGGCCCACCATGTACGGCAGCTCCGTGATGACGATGCCCGTGCGCCGCGGTCCGATCTGCTCGATCGACGCCTTCGCCCGCACCTTGATGGCGCCGCGACCGGTCTCGTACGCGTCTTTGACGCCGTCGAGGCCCATCACGATGCCGCCGGAGGGGAAGTCCGGCCCCGGGACGAACTCCATCAGTTCGTCCGTCGTCGCCTCCGGGTGTTCGAGGAGGTGGACCGCGGCGTTGACGACCTCGATGAGGTTGTGCGGGGCCATGCTCGTGGCCATGCCGACGGCGATGCCGCTCGCGCCGTTGACGAGGAGGTTCGGGTAGGCCGCGGGCAGCACGTCGGGCTGCTGGAACTGTCCGTCGTAGTTGGGGACGAAGTCGACGACGTCCTCGTCGAGATCCTCGGTGAGCGACAGCGCGGGCGCCGCGAGCCGCGCCTCGGTGTAGCGCGAGGCGGCCGGGCCGTCGTCGAGCGAGCCGAAGTTGCCGTGGCCGTCGACGAGGGGAACGCGCATGGCGAAGTCCTGCGCCAGGCGCACGAGCGCGTCGTAGATCGCCGAGTCGCCGTGGGGGTGGAGCTTTCCCATCACCTCGCCGACCACGCGGGCGCTCTTGACGTGCCCCCGGTCGGGCCGCAGCCCCATCTCGGCCATCTGGTAGAGGATGCGGCGCTGCACGGGCTTGAGACCGTCGCGGGCGTCGGGGAGGGCGCGGGAGTAGATGACGGAGTAGGCGTACTCGAGGTACGACCCCTGCATCTCGGCCTCGAGGTCGATGTCCTCGATGCGTTCCTCGACCGGCTCGGCGGCGGGTGCCTGCTTGCGCGCCATTCAGCCCTCTCTTCGTGCGGTGGAGGCCGCGCGTACGCGGCGGGGCCGGAAGTCTCGGTCGGGTGCTGTGCGAGACTGGCCCGGATGTCATCGATCGTACCGTCGGCTCCTGCGGCGGCCCGGAGCCTCACCGGGGTGGCGCCGGACCTGCTGGCCTCGCTGAGCGGCCAGACGGCGGGACTGACCGCGGCGCGATCGGCCGTGCTGTTCGTCGTCGACGGGCTCGGGGCGATCCCGCTGCGCGCGCACCGCGGGCATGCCCGCTTCCTCGCCGGCGCGATGGCGCGGCGCGACGTGGCGCGCAGCGTGTTCCCCTCCACGACGGCGGCGGCCCTGACGAGCCTGCTGACGGGGGCGTGGCCGGGCGAGCACGGTCTCGTCGGCTACCGGGTGCTCGATCCCCAGCGCGGCGTGCTCGCCAATCAGCTGAACGGCTACGAGCGCGACGGGCTCGATCCCGACGCCTGGCAGCGCTGCGAGACGGTGTTCGAGCGCGCGGCGGTCTCCGGCATGCGCCCCTTCGCCGTGAGCCTCGACAAGTACGCCGGCACGGGCCTCACGCGGGCGATCATGCGTGGCGCGGAGTTCGTCGGCGAGAAGGACCTCGCCCAGCGCGTGCTCGTGGCGATCGCTCTGGCGGAGCGGCACGAGGGCGCGCTCGTGTACTGCTACCTGCCGGAGGTGGATCAGGCCGGGCACAAGTACGGCGTCGCCTCGGACCGCTGGGTCGACGCGCTCGAGCGGGTCGACGGCGCCCTCGCGGCGGCGGGGCGGCTGCCCGACGGCGTCGGCGCGATCATCACGTCGGACCACGGCATGGTCGATGTGCCCCGCCACCGCCACGTCCTGCTGCGCGAGGGCGACCCGCGCCTCGACGGTGTCGCGCACCTGGGCGGCGAGCCGCGGCTGCTGCACGTCTACGCCGAGCCGGGGCGCGACGTCGCGTCGCTGGCGGAAGCGTGGCGCGTCGGATCGCAGGGGACGGCGGACGTGGCCACCCGGGACGACGCGGTCGCGGCCGGGCTGTTCGGTCCCACCGTGCGCGACCACGTGCGCGGGAGGATCGGCGACGTGATCGTCGCCGCGCGCGGGCTGTGGGCGTTCTACGACGACCGACTGGACGACAAGAAGCCGCAGGACATGATCGGCCAGCACGGCTCGACGAGCGCCGAGGAGACGACCGTCCCGTTCATCCGCCTCGGCGCCTACGCCTGAGCTCAGTCGTCGGACCGCGCGCCGAAGACGATCTCGTCCCAGGACGGCATCGAGGCGCGACCGCGGCGGCGCGGGGGCTCGGGCTCGCGCTCGGGCTCCGGTTCGGGCGCGGCGGGCTGTTCGGCGACCGGCTTGTCCTCGGCCATCGCCTCGAACAGCGCCACGGGCGCACCGCCCCTCGCGGGGTGGCGTGCCGCGCTCTCGTCGAGTTCGCTCATCGGGGCGGACTCGCGCTGGCCACGGCGGCGGCGAAGCGCCTCCAGCAGGTCGGCGGTCTCGGGCGAGGTGCTGTGCTCCTCGGGTGCGCGGCGCGTGGCCGTCTCCCGCACCTCGCGGCTCGACACGGTGGCGAGCCGGCCGGCGGGCGAGTCGTCGACGGCGGGCTCCGGATCGGGCAGGCGGCGGGGCCCGAACGCGTCGGTGTCGAACCGGCTGTCGTCCTTCGACGGCGTGTCGAGCGCGCGCAGGCGGGGGATCAGCCCCTCCGGCAGGGGCCCCTGCCGTGACAGCTGGGTGGCGTCCGAGTTGAGCGGGGCGAGCGCGCTGCGGCGCGGCTCGAACGACCAGCGGGCGTCGTGGTCGACCTCGCCCGCGGTGAACTCGAGCTTCACGATCCAGCCGCTGGCGTCCTTCCAGCTCGTCCACCGCTCGCCCGTCGCGTTGAGGCTCGCGAGCTTGCTGCGGATCGCCACGCCGAACGTGGGGTTCGCGTCGCCGTCGAGCTCGCTGCCGATGAGCACCGGCACGGCCAGGGCCTGGCTCACGATGTGCTCGCGCTCCGCGATGACGGGCCCCTCGAACCGGCGGACGTCCTCGATGTCGGCGCCCAAGAGCTCGGCGACCTGCTCGGCCGACATCCCGGCGCGGATGTGCGTCTGGATGTCGCGGGGGCTTGCGGCGGCGCGTCGAGCGGGTCGGGCCGTCGTGCCGGCCCGGCGGATCTCGGAACGCAGCACGTCGTCGACCGCGACGGTGAAGCGCTCTCCCGACTCGTTCGCGAGGACGAGGGCGCCGTCCTCCGATCCGATGACCGTGAGCTGTTCCATGCGTGCTCCTTCCGCGCTCTGCGGTGACTCACATGCTCTCACGGCGGGCGCGCAACGGCGGGAATACCGCGGGCGTGCCGCGGGTTTCACCGGCAGCGATCGCTGTGGGTCTGCGGGGAGCCGCGTGTGCGTTTGCTAATCGCTCCCCGCTCGTGCAGACTATCGCCGCCCCGCCGCATGGGCGGGGTGCCTGAGCTCCAACGAAAGAAGTGTGACGCCCTCCGATGGCAACCGATTACGACGCCCCCCGTAAGTCCGAAGACGACAGCAACGAGTCGATCGAGGCGCTCAAGGCTGCGCGGAACAACCCGCAGCCGGGGTCGGCCGACACGGAGGATGCCGACAACCCCGGTTTCGAGCTGGGCGGTGCGGACCTGTCCAACGTCGAGCTCGACGTCGTCGTGCTGCCCCCGCAGGACGACGAGTTCACGTGCATGAACTGCTTCCTCGTCAAGCACCGCTCGCAGCTGGCGGAGGAGGGCCCGAACGGCCCCCTCTGCAAGGACTGCGCGGCCTGATCCTCCCGACGACAAGCGCCCGGCGGCCTCGGATGAGGCGCCGGGCGCTTCGTCGTCCGCGGCGCACCCGCCGCGGACGATCAGGAGCGCTGTGCGAGGCGGATCGCGGCCGCGAGCCGATCGGGGGTGCGAGAGGAGATGGTCCAGGAGCCGACGGGATCGTCGGGATCGGTGTTCGGCACCACGACGAGGCCGTCGATGCCGCCCCGGATCAGGTGCCAGCCGTGGGCGTCGATGTCTCGCCCGCGCGCGGCTCTCGCCTCCGGGCCGGTGAGGGCGACCGGCTCGCCGAGAAAGCCCACGTCGATGTGCGCGCGGCCCGCGCGCAGCCGCGATCCGCGCACCTCCACGGTGGGCGCGAGACCCACGAGGAGCGCGACGACCGCGATCGCGACGGCGACGCCGATGACCAGCGCCAGGGCGCGATCGATCTGCACGAAGACGAGCGAGGCCATCGGCGCCACGACGGCGGCACCGCCGAGCAGCCAGAGCGAGGGGGAGAGCCGCTCCCGGTACGTGGCCTGCGACGACCGGATCGGCGTTGATGTGTTCTGCATTACCCTCGTTGCGTGACCGAAACCGTGGACGTGCCCATTGTCGCACCCGTGATCCCGGAGTACGCCCACCCCGACGACGCCGGTGCCGATCTGGTCGCCGCGGAGGCCGTGCGGCTCGAGCCGGGGCAGCGGGCCCTTGTCGGGACCGGCGTGCGCATCGCGCTCCCGGAGGGGTACGCCGCGTTCGTCGTCCCGCGCAGCGGGCTGGCTGCCAAGCACGGCATCACGATCGTGAACGCGCCGGGCACGATCGACGCGGGCTACCGCGGTGAGATCAAGGTGGCGCTGCTGAACACCGATACGCGCGAGGCCTACGAGATCGCCGCGGGAGACCGCATCGCCCAGATCATCGTGATGCCGGTGCCCCGCGCGCGCTTCCTGCCCGTCGAGGAGCTGCCGGCGAGTGGCCGCGGCGAGGGCGGGTTCGGATCCACCGGCTACCAGACAGGGGAGACCAAGTGAGCGACGAGAACGCGGCGGACGGCGCAACGCCGGAGACGCCGGCGACCGCCGACCCGAGCGCGAAGTCGGCGCCCGCCGACCGCGCCCAGAGCGGACCGTTCGACGAGTCGGAGGCGAACGCCGTCCGCCCCTACATCGACCTGGGCGGCCTCAAGGTGCTGCCGCGCGAGGGGCTCAACCTGCGGCTCGAGGTCGAGGAGAAGACGAAGCGCATCGTGGCGATCGGCCTGGACTACGCCGGCTCGACGCTGCAGGTGCAGCCGTTCGCGGCTCCGCGGTCGAGCGGCCTGTGGGGCGAGACGCGCGAGCAGATCCGCGAGCAGGTGCGTCAGCAGGGAGGCCGCGTCGAGGAGCGCGAGGGCCCGTTCGGTCCCGAGCTGCTGGCCGAGGTGCCCACCGCCGATGCCGAGGGGGGCAAGGCCATGCGTCTTGCCCGCTTCGTGGGTGTCGACGGTCCGCGCTGGTTCCTGCGTGGTGTCATCGGCGGCGCCGCCGCCAGCGACCCGGCGGCCGCGGAGCAGGTCGAGGACCTCTTCCGCTCACTCGTCGTGGTGCGCGGCGGCAACCCGATGCCCCCGCGCGATCTCATCCCGCTCAAGATGCCGCAGGCCCCGGGCACGGCGTGAGCGACCCCACAGCGCCGCGTGACCGCGAGCCGGGCGAACCCGGCACACGCGGGTCCGACCTGACCCCGCCGCCGGCCGCCCCCGACCTGCTCGGGCAGGCGTTCGGCGAGGCCGCGCGTCGCGCCGGCATGGACCCCGCGGGGGACGCGACCGCGGGCCGGGTGGTGTGGAAGGCGATGGGCGGCTTCCGCGGTGTGCTCGAGTCGGTGCTGCCGAGCCTGGCGTTCGTCGTCGTGTACACGATCCAGCCGGAGCCGCTGTGGCTCTCGCTGGCGGTGTCGGTCGGGCTCGCGGCCGTGTTCACGCTCGTGCGCCTCGCGCAGCGCTCCACGCCGGCCGCAGCCCTGGGCGGGCTCGTCGCGGCGGGCTTCGCCGCCGCGCTTGCCCTGCTCACCGGAGAGGGCGAGCAGAACTTCCTGCCCGGCCTCGTCACGAACGCCGTGTACGGCACCGCGATCCTCGCCTCCGCACTCGTGGGGTGGTCGGTGATCGGACTGGCCGGCGGGTTCCTCATGGGAGAGGGCACCGCGTGGCGCAACGATCAGCGCAAGCGCCGCGTGTACTTCTGGCTCGCGATCGCCTGGGCCGCGCTCTTCTACGCGCGGCTGGCAGTGCAGCTGCCCCTCTATCTCGCGGGCGCCGTCACGGCCCTGGGCACGGCGAAGCTGCTGATGGGCTTGCCGCTGTTCGCGCCCCTCGTCGCCGTCACGTGGCTCGCCGTGCGCGCGCTGTATGCGCGGAGCGACCGCGACGATCGTGCATAATGGATTTATCTTGACGTCAAGATAAATCGGTCCTCTCATCCGGTGCCGACTGTTAGGTGCTCCTTGCTAGCCGCGGGGGCCCTACGGGGGCAGGATGGAGGGGAATTCCGCGGTCGATCCCGAAGGAGACGGAACCGGTGTCCACGGTGAACAGCTTCGGTGCCAAGAGCACCCTGACGGTCGGCAGCACCGACTATGAGATCTACCGCATCGATGCGGTCGAGGGTTACGAGTCGCTGCCGTTCAGCCTCAAGATCCTCCTCGAGAACCTGCTCCGCACCGAGGACGGTGCCAACATCACGAAGGAGCAGATCAGCGCCCTCGGGTCGTGGGATGCCGCGGCCGAGCCGAGCACGGAGATCCAGTTCACGCCGGCCCGCGTGGTCATGCAGGACTTCACGGGCGTGCCCTGCATCGTCGACCTCGCCACCATGCGCGAGGCGGTCACCGAGCTCGGTGGCGACCCCGACAAGATCAACCCGCTCTCGCCCGCCGAGATGGTGATCGACCACTCGGTCATCGCCGACCTCTTCGGCACCGAGAACGCGCTCGAGCGCAACGTCGAGATCGAGTACGAGCGCAACGGCGAGCGTTACCAGTTCCTGCGCTGGGGCCAGACGGCGTTCAAGGACTTCAAGGTCGTGCCCCCGGGCACCGGCATCGTGCACCAGGTGAACATCGAGCACCTCGCCAAGGTCGTCTACGACCGCCAGGTGGACGGCGTGCTGCGCGCCTACCCGGACACGTGCGTCGGCACCGACTCGCACACGACGATGGTCAACGGCCTCGGCGTGCTCGGGTGGGGCGTCGGCGGCATCGAGGCCGAGGCGGCCATGCTCGGTCAGCCCGTGTCGATGCTCATCCCGCGCGTCGTCGGCTTCAAGCTCACGGGCGACATCCCGGCCGGCGTCACCGCGACCGACGTCGTGCTGACGATCACCGACATGCTGCGCAAGCACGGCGTCGTCGGCAAGTTCGTGGAGTTCTACGGCGAGGGTGTGGCCTCGGTTCCGCTGGCCAACCGCGCCACGATCGGCAACATGAGCCCGGAGTTCGGCTCGACGGCCGCCATGTTCCCGATCGACGACGTCACGCTCGACTACCTGCGCCTGACCGGTCGCGACGAGCAGACCGTCGCGCTGGTGGAGGCGTACGCCAAGGAGCAGCACCTCTGGCACGACCCCTCGCGCGAGCTCGTCTTCAGCGAGTACATGGAGCTGGACCTCTCCACGGTCGTCCCGTCGATCGCCGGCCCGAAGCGCCCGCAGGACCGCATCCTGCTGTCGGAGGCCAAGTCGCAGTTCGAGAAGGACATCGTCAGCTACGCGTCGATGCCCGACGACTCCGTCGAGGTCGAGGGCACCTTCCCGGCCTCCGACCCGGGCACCACGCCGGGCGTCGAGCACGAGCACGTCGCCTCGAACGGCGTCTCGCACCAGCACGACCAGGAGCGCCAGCACGTCGAGTCGATGCTCGTCAGCGGCGCGCCGCACGTCGCGTCCAAGCCCGTGAAGGTGACGACGCCCGAGGGCGAGTCGTACCTGCTCGACAACGGCGCCGTGACGCTCGCCGCCATCACGTCGTGCACGAACACCTCGAACCCGTCGGTCATGATCGCCGCCGGCCTTCTCGCCCGCAAGGCGCGTGAGAAGGGCCTGACCCGCAAGCCGTGGGTCAAGACGACGCTCGGCCCCGGTTCGAAGGTCGTCACCGACTACTACGAGAAGTCGGGCCTCGACAAGGACCTCGAGGGCCTGGGCTTCTACACGGTCGGCTACGGCTGCACGATCTGCATCGGCAACTCGGGCCCGCTGATCGAGGAGGTCTCTGAGGCGATCAACGAGAACGACCTCGCCGTCACCGCGGTCCTCTCGGGCAACCGCAACTTCGAGGGTCGCATCAGCCCCGACGTGAAGATGAACTACCTCGCCTCGCCGCCGCTCGTGGTGGCGTACGCGCTGGCCGGCTCGATGAACTTCGACTTCGAGACCGACCCGCTCGGCAAGGACGCGGATGGCAACGACATCTTCCTGAAGGACGTGTGGCCGTCGCCGGAGGAGGTCCAGGAGATCATCGACTCGTCGATCTCGCGCGACCAGTTCATCAAGCAGTACGCCACGGTGTTCGACGGCGACGAGCGCTGGAAGTCGCTCGACACCCCGAGCGGCCCGGTCTTCGAGTGGGACGAGAACTCGACCTACGTGCGCAAGGCCCCGTACTTCGAGGGCATGACGATGGATCCGGAGCCCGTCGCCGACATCCAGGGCGCCCGCGTCCTCGCAACGCTCGGCGACTCGGTGACCACCGACCACATCAGCCCCGCGGGCTCGATCAAGGCCGGCACCCCGGCCGCGCAGTACCTCATGGAGCACGGCGTCGCCCAGCGCGACTTCAACTCCTACGGCTCGCGGCGCGGCAACCACGAGGTGATGATCCGCGGCACCTTCGCGAACATCCGCCTCAAGAACGCGCTCGTGAAGGCCGTCAACGGCGGCCAGCAGATCGAGGGTGGCTACACCCGCGACTTCACGCAGCCCGAGGGCCCGCAGTCGTACATCTTCGACGCGGCGCAGAACTACCAGGCGCAGGAGACCCCGCTGGTCATCTTCGGCGGCAAGGAGTACGGCTCGGGTTCGTCGCGCGACTGGGCGGCAAAGGGCACGCGCCTGCTCGGCGTGAAGGCGGTCATCACGGAGAGCTTCGAGCGCATCCACCGCTCGAACCTCATCGGCATGGGCGTCGTGCCGCTGCAGTTCCCCGCCGGCGAGAGCTGGGAGTCGCTGGGCCTCGACGGCACCGAGATCGTCTCGATCTCGGGTCTGGAGCAGCTCAACGAGGGCGTCACGCCCAAGACCGTGCGCGTGGTCGCCGAGCCGAGCGAGCACTCGCCCGAGGGCAAGCAGACGGTCGAGTTCGACGCGGTCGTCCGCATCGACACCCCCGGTGAGGCGGACTACTACCGCAACGGCGGCATCCTGCAGTACGTGCTGCGCAGCCTCGTCTGACGGCATTCCGCCACACGCGCCCCGCTCGGCCTCGGCCGGGCGGGGCGCGGTGCATCCAGGCGGCGGATCTTCGGGGTCGCGTCGCCCTTTCGACGGCTCCGTTCAGCCTCCCGGGAGGGCCCGCGGCGTAGGCTTGCCGCATGAGTCTTCTCGACGCGATCGGCGGCCCGCGCGATCTGGACGGGCTCTCCGACGCGCAGCTCGCCGAGCTCGCCGGCG
Organism: Microbacterium sp. Marseille-Q6965; assembly: GCF_946151065.1. Lineage (GTDB taxonomy): Bacteria > Actinomycetota > Actinomycetes > Actinomycetales > Microbacteriaceae > Microbacterium. The sequence continues at coordinate 10,596 of NZ_CAMGZA010000001.1, forward strand.
AGATCCGCGAGTTCCTCATCGCCAACGTCGCGCGCACCGGCGGGCACCTGGGCCCGAATCTCGGCGTCGTCGAGCTCACGATCGCGCTGCACCGCGTGTTCGACTCGCCGCACGACCCGATCATCTTCGACACCGGTCACCAGTCGTACGTGCACAAGCTGCTCACGGGACGCAAGGACTTTACGAACCTCCGTGCCCGCGGCGGACTTGCCGGCTACCCGCAGCGCTCCGAGAGCCCGCACGACGTCGTCGAATCGTCGCACGCCTCCAGCTCGCTCAGCTGGGCCGACGGCATCTCCCGGGCCTTCACCCGTACCGGCCGGGCGGACCGCCATGTCGTCGCGGTCGTCGGCGACGGCGCCCTCACCGGCGGGATGACGTGGGAGGCGCTCAACAACATCACCGACGACAACGACCGCAACCTCGTCATCGTCGTCAACGACAACGGCCGCTCCTACGCCCCCACGATCGGCGGAATGGCCCGGTATCTCAACCGCGTGCGCACCGGAGGCGTGTACCGAGACCTGGATGCGAAGTCGAGCCGGCTGGCCGACCGGCTCCTCGGCCCCGCGGGTCGCGCCCTGTACCGCGGCCTGCGCGGCGGCACCCGCGGCTTCCTCGCCCGCTTCACGAACAACCGCGCCCTCTACTCGCAGCTGGACATCAAGTACCTCGGCCCGGTCGACGGCCACGACGTGAAGGCGCTGCGCGAGACCCTCGAGCTGGCCAAGTCGTACGGCGCTCCGGTGCTCGTTCACGCCATCACCGAGAAGGGACGGGGCTATCAGCCCGCCCGCGATGACGAGGCCGACCAGTTCCACGCCGTGGGCCGCATCGACCCGCACACGGGGGAGCCGGTTTCCGTCGCGTCCTCCGAAAGTTGGACCGATGTCTTCGCCGACGAGCTCGTCCGGGTGGGCGAGACCCGGCCGGATGTCATCGCCATGACGGCGGCGATGCTGCGGCCGACCGGCCTCGCGCCGTTCGCCGAGCGCTTCCCCGACCGCGTGTACGACGTCGGTATCGCCGAGCAGCACGCGGTCGCGTCGGCCGCGGGCCTGGCCTACGGCGGTCTGCACCCCGTGGTCGCGCTGTACTCCACGTTCCTGAACCGCGCGTTCGACCAGGTGCTCATGGACGTCGCGCTGCACCGGGCCGGCGTGACCTTCGTGCTCGACCGCGCGGGCGTCACGGGGCCCGACGGCCCGAGCCATCACGGCATGTGGGACCTCGCGCTGCTGCACATCGTGCCCACGATCCGCATCGCCGCGCCGCGCGACGCCGAACGGCTTCGCGAGGAGCTGCAGGAGGCGGTGGCGGTCTCGGATGCACCGACGGTCGTCCGATTCCCGAAGGGCAGCGTGGCCGCCTCGATCCCGGCGTTGGAGCGCCTGGAGGACGGCGTCGACGTGCTGGCGCGCGGCACGGCCGAGGACGTGCTCATCGTGGGCATCGGCCCGTTCGCCCAGCTCGGCCTCGACGTCGCCGCGCGGCTGCGCGCGCAGGGCATCGGTGCGACGGTGGTCGACCCGCGCTGGGTCGTGCCCGTGCCGGGGTCGATCGTGGAGCTCGCCGCGCGCCACCGTCTCGTCATCACCCTGGAGGACGGCCTGCGCGTCGGCGGTATCGGCACGCGCGTGCGCCAGGTGCTGCGTGAGGCGGGCGTCGACACCGCCGTGGACGAGCTGGGTCTTCCCGACGCGTTCCTCGACCACGCCTCGCGGGAGGAGATTCTCGCGGATGCCGGCCTGAGCGCCGCGAAGATCGCCCACGACGTCGTGTCGCAGGTGCTCGGGACGCGCATCCCGGTGGCGCGCCCTGAGGGGTCGCGCGGCCTGCCGGCGGTCACCGGACCGATCGAGAAGTCGCGCCGCGGCTAGCCACTCGTCCGCGGCACGAAAGAAGGGAGGGATCCGAGGATCCCTCCCTTCTTTCGTGTGCGATCAGCGCGCCGCGACGCCGCGGATCGGGGGAGTGTGGAACGTGGAGCCGAAGACGTGTTCCGACGCGCCCACGCGGTCGAGGTAGGCCGTCGCGCCGCCGTCGATGAACGGCCAGCCGGCGCCGAGGATGAGCGCGAGGTCGATGTCCTCGACCTCCGGCACGACCTTCTCCTCGAGCATGATGTGGATCTCGCGCGCCAGTTCGTCCTCCACGCGGCGGAGGATCTCATTCTCGGACGCGGGCGTCTTGCCGACGGTGAGCGCCTTCTGCGCCTGCTTGGTCCAGCCCGTGACCCGGCCGCTCTTGTCCTTCTCGACGACCTCGTCCAGCTCGGCGAGGGCGTGGAGGTTCGCCGACGCGTGGAAACGATCGGGGAAGTGGCGTGCCATCGTGTCCTGCACGTGCGCGGCGACCTTCCAGCCGACGAGGTCGATGAGCTGGAACGGCGTCATCGGCAGGCCCAGCGGGGCGAACGCCTTCTCGACGGTCAGCAGCGGCGTGCCCTCGTCGATCGCACGCGCGGCCTCGCCCATCACCTTGGCGAGCAGGCGGTTGACGATGAACCCCGGCGCGTCGGCGGAGCCGATGGCGTTCTTCTTGAGGTTCTTCGCCACGACGAAGCCCGTGCTGATGGCCTCCTCGCTGGCCTGCGGCGTGCGGACGACCTCGACGAGCGGCATGACCGCCACCGGGTTGAAGAAGTGGAACCCGATGAGGCGCTCGGGGTTCGACAGCACCGAGCCGATCTCCTCGACCGACAGCGACGACGTGTTGGTCGCGAGGATCGCCTCGGGCGAGACGATCGTCTCGATCTCGCGGAACACGTCCTGTTTGACCGTGGTCTCCTCGAACACGGCCTCGATCACGAAGTCGCAGTCGGCGTACTCGCTCTTGTCGACGGTGCCGCGCACGAGTGCGCGCAGGCGGTTCGCCTCGTCGCCGTCGATGCGGCCCTTCGTCTCGAGCGCGCCGATCTCGTCGTGGATGTACGCCAGGCCCTTGTCGACCCGCTCCTGCGAGACGTCGGTGATGAGCACCGGCACCTGCAGGCGGCGGACGAACAGCAGCGCGAACTGGCTGGCCATGAGGCCCGCACCGATCACGCCGACCTTCGTGACCTTGCGCGCGAGCGCCTTGTCCGGCGCGCCGACGGGGCGCTTGGCCCGCTTCTGCACGAGGTCGAAGGCGTACATCGAGGCGGCGAACTGGTCGCCGGTGATGAGGTCGGCCAGGGCCTCGTCCTCCCGCGCGAAGGCCTCCGCCTTCGATCCGGAGCGGGCCTTGTCGAGCAGCTCGAGTGCGCGGTACGGCGACTTCGGCACGGTGCCGATCCGGCTCTCGAGCATGCCGCGCGCCATCTTGATGGCGATCGGCCACTTCGTGAGCTTCTCCATCTTGCCGGGGGCGTTCTTGCGCTCCACCTTCACCGAGCCGCCGAGCACGCCGTCGGCCCACGCCAGGGAGTCCTCGAGGTAGTTCGCCGGCGAGAACATCGCGTCGAAGATTCCCAGCTCGTACGCCTGCCGCGCCTTGAGCGTGCGGTTCTGCTTCAACGGGTTCGAGATGATCACCTCGAGGGCGTTCTCGATGCCGATGAGGTTCGGCAGCAGGTAGGCGCCGCCCCAGCCGGGCACGATGCCGAGGAACACCTCGGGAAGCGCGATGGCCGCAGCCGAGGAGTCGACCGTGCGGTACGTGGAGTTCAGGGCGATCTCCACGCCACCGCCCAGCGCGAGCCCGTTCACGAACGCGAACGAGGGCACACCGAGGTCGCTGAGCTTGCCGAGCACCTGGTGGCCGCGCTGCGCGATGCGAAGCGCGCTCTCGCGCCCGTCGAGCGCCGTGATCTGCGACAGATCGGCGCCCGCGGCGAAGATGTACGGCTTGCCCGTGATCCCGACGGCCTGGATCTCGCCCGCCGACGCCCTCCCGCGCAGCTCCTCGAGCACGCCGTTGAGCTCCGTGAGGGTGCGCGGCCCCAGCGTGTTCGGCCGGGTGTGGTCGCGGCCGTTGTGCAGCGTGATGAGGGCCAGCACGCGGCCGCTGGGCAGCGTGACGTCGCTGACGAGCGAGTGGGTGACGACCTCGTCCTCGGAGGCGGCGTCGAGCGTGGAGAAGTCGATCGATTCGTAGTCGGTCATGCGTCCGGTCACTTCCGCTTCTTGCCGGTGTAGTGGGGGTTCTCCCAGATCACGGAGCCGCCCTGGCCCAGCCCCACGCACATGGCGGTGAGGCCGTAGCGGACGTCGGGCCGCTCGGCGAACTGCGCCGCGAGCTGGATCATCAGGCGCACGCCGGATGCGGCCAGCGGGTGGCCCACCGCGATCGCGCCGCCCCACTGGTTCACCCGCGGGTCCTCGTCGTCGATCCCGAAGTGGTCGAGGAACGACAGCACCTGGATGGCGAAGGCCTCGTTCAGCTCGAACAGGCCGATGTCGTCGATCGTGAGTCCCGCCTTCGCGAGCGCCTTCTCCGTGGAGGGGATCGGCCCGATGCCCATGATCTCGGGCTGCACGCCCGAGAACGCGAACGACACCATGCGCATCTTCGGTGCGAGACCGAGCTCCTTCACCGCCGCGCCGCCGGCGAGCAGGCTGATGGTCGCACCGTCGGTGAGGGGCGAGGAGGTGCCCGCCGTCACGCGCCCGTGCGGGCGGAACGGCGTCTTCAGACCGGCAAGGCCCTCCAACGTCGTCTCGGGCCGGCGGCCCTCGTCCTCGGTCGCCAGCTTCCAGGCGCCGTCGGGGCCCGTGGTGGCGACGGGCACGAGGTCGGGCTGGATCTTGCCGGCCTCGTACGCGGCCTGGACCTTCTGCTGACTGCGCATGCCGAAGCGGTCCGCGCGCTCCTTCGTGAGGTGCGGGAAGCGGTCGTGGATCCGCTCGGCCGTGACGCCCATGTTGAGCGCACCCGGATCGACCATCCGCTCGGCGACGAACCGCGGGTTCGGGTCGGCGTTCGACCCGATGGGGTGGCGCCCCATGTGCTCGACGCCGCCCGCCAGGGCGAGGTCGTACATGCCGACGCCGATCGACGCGCCCATCGTGGTGACAGCGGTCATGGCGCCGGCGCACATGCGCTCGATCGCCAGGCCCGGCACGGTCTGGGGCAGGCCGGCGAGGATCGCCGTGCTGCGCCCGAGCGTCAGTCCCTGGTCGCCCGTCTGGGACGTCGCAGCGATGGCGACGTCGTCGATCCGGTCCTTCGGCACATCCGCGTTGCGCTCCATGAGCCCGATCATCGCCTTCACGACGAGATCGTCCGCGCGGGTGTTCCAGTACATGCCCTTCTCGCCGGCGCGCCCGAAGGGCGTTCTGACACCGTCGACGAAGTAGACGTCCGAGAGCTCGGCCACTCTGCCTCCCAAGATTCGAGTGGTCCCAGCCTATGGGGATCCTGCAACGCGGGCGCCAACCCGTTGGGGGGTCCCTACGAAGCCGCGTCGGCCGCCTCGGGAGCCTCTTGCACCGGATGGACAAACGCCTCGGCGATGACCGGAGCGGTCAGCTCCACCTGCCACGCCCGGGCGCCGAGCTCGCGCAGGGCGTCGGCCACGGCCGGCGCGGTGACGGGCGAAGGCGGCTCCCACGAGACGCGCCGCAGCAGTTCGGGCGTGAGCAGGTTCTCGGTGGGCATCTCGATGCGCTCGGCCAGAGCGGCGACCGCCGGGCGCGCCGAGCGCAGCCGCGCATCGGCCTCGGGATTGCGGTCCTTCCACGATTTGAGCGGCGGGAGGGTGTCGGATCCCGGCAGGCGGTCGGGCGGCAGATCGCTCGTGGTGCGGCCGGCGTCGATGGCCGCCCACCAGCGATCGAGCTGCGTGCGGCTGGCCCGGCCGGTGAAGTCCTTCAGCGCGGCCAGCTGCGCCTTCGAGGTGGGGGCCGCGAGCACGGCCGCGACGAGTGCGCGGTCGGGCACGAGGCGGCCGGGCGCGATGTCCTGCTCCTGCGCGAGGCGCTCGCGCGAGAGCCACAGCTCGCGGGCGATGGCGAGCCCCCGCCGGCCCCGCACCTGGTGCAGCCCGCTGAGGCGACGCCACGGGTCGGTGCGCGTCGGCTTCGGCTCGCGCAGCCGCACCTCCTCGAACTCCTGTCGCGCCCACTCGGCCTTGCCCGATGCCTCCAGCGCCTCGACGAGCACGTCACGCACGTCGATGAGGTGCTCCACGTCGAGCGCGGCGTACTCCAGCCACGCCTGCGGCAGGGGGCGGGTGGACCAGTCCGCGGCGGAATGCTCCTTCTTCAGCACGACGCCGATGGCCTGCTCGGTGACGGCCGCCAACCCCACGCGCGGCCAGCCGAGCAGTCGCGCCGACAGCTCCGTGTCGAAGATCGCCGGGGGACGCAGGTCCAGCTCGGCGAGCGAGGGCAGGTCCTGACTGGCGGCGTGCAGGACCCACTCCACGTCGCCGACGGCGCGCTGCAGCGCCCCGAAGTCTCCGATCGCCGGCGGGTCGAACAGGAACAGTCCGGCGCCGCGGCGGAACATCTGCACGAGATAGGCGCGCTGCGAGTAGCGGAAGCCGGACGCGCGTTCCACGTCCACGGCGACGGGTCCGTCGCCCCCGGCGATCCTGTCGGCCGCCTCGGCCAAGCCCTCCGGGGTGTCGATCACCCGGTATTCAGTCACGTTCCGCCTTTCTGGCCCCGAAGACCGCGATCTGCTCGGATCCCGGGGGCAGGCCTGCCAGCATGCACACGAGTTCGGCCCACGCCTCGATGTGGTCGCGCAGGTCGCCCTCCGGTGTCCACGACGCGCGCAATTCGATCTGCGCGCCGTCGCCCTCCTCGGCGAGTCCCCCGAACCCCGTGGAGAGGATCTTCGTGGCCGTCCCCGATGCCGAATGGTACGCCGCTCGGCGCGACTCGAGCGCATCGATGAGCCAGGACCACGTCACATCCGCCAGGAGGGGATCGGTGCCGATCTCGGGCTCGAGCGGTGCCTGCGCGAAGGAGACGATGCGGAACGGGCCGCCCCACGTCGGGGGCTCGTCGGGGTCGTGCAGCAGGATGAACCGGCCCGTGCCGTAAGGGGAGTTGCCGTGCTCGTCGGGGCGGACGTCGCCGGCGACGGCCAGCGAGAACGGCGCGACGCCCTGCGGAGAGGGGATCTCGCGCACGGAGAAGTCGTTGCGGAACGTGGCGGCCCGCACGCGGGCCTCCGCCTGGGCGAAGGCGTCCGGAACCGGACCGTGGTCTGTCACGCCGACAGATTAGAGTGAGGGGGTCATGAAGCACCCCAGGCGCGCCGCACCCCTCGGCGTCGGACTGCTGCTCGCCGCGACCGGGATCGGCCTGATCGCGGGGGCGATCGGCGCCGTGGCCGCGCGTATCGCTCGCGTGGCCCGCGTCGTGGTGACGCCGGCGATGCGGGTCGCGGACGTCGAGGTGCAGGCCGTCGACACCGCCGCCCAGACCATCACGCTCTCGCGCACGCCCGACACGGAGCTGCCCGGACGGTACGGCCTGTTCACGAGCGGAACGGCGGAGTATCTCAAGATCGGGGCCGTGCTGCGCAGCGACGAGGAGACCGTGACGCGCAAGCTGCTCACCCATATCGGGCGGGGAGCATCGATCGCGCAGGCCGCGGCGTTCAGCGGCTGGTACTTCGAGTCGCCGGCCGAGCTGCACGTGCCCTACCGCGACGTGGAGATCGCCACTCCGGTCGGTGCGTCGCCCGCCTGGTTGGTCCCCGCCGGCGTCGGCGACGACGACGGAACGGGAGAGGTCTGGGCGGTCGTCGTGCACGGCCGCGGCACGCAGCGGGCCGAGACGATCCGTGCCGTCCCGGCATTCCGTGAGGCGGGCATCACGTCGCTGCTGATCTCGTACCGCAACGACGGCGTCGCACCCCAAAGCACCTCGGGTCTCTACGGGCTGGGCACGACGGAGTGGCCCGATGTGGAGGCCGCCATCGAGTTCGCGCTCGAGCACGGCGCGCGCCGCATCGTGCTGATGGGGTGGTCGATGGGCGGCGCGATCGCGCTGCAGACGCTCGTGAACACGGCTCACCGCGAGTCGATCGCCGGGCTCATCCTCGAGTCTCCCGTCGTCGACTGGCGCACCGTGCTGCGCTTCCAGGCGCGGGCGCTGGGCATGCCGCCGATCGCGGCGAGCGCCACCATGGGCATGCTCGAGTCGGGCATCGCCTCGCGCATGCACCGGATCGGCCGCGTCATCGACTTCGACGCTCTCGACATGGTCGCGCGCGGTGTCGAGCTGGACCGCCCCATCCTCATCCTGCACAGCGACGACGACGGGTATGTGCCGTCGGACGCGTCACGGCGCCTCGCGGAGCTGCGTCCGGACATCGTCACCCTCGTGCCGTTCGCGACGGCCCGGCACACGAAGCTGTGGAACTACGACGAGGCCCGCTGGAACACCGCGATTCGTGACTGGCTGGCGACGAACACGCTCGCGCCCGAGACCGACTGAGCGGGGCGGCCCGCGCCGGCCGCCGGTAGACTCGGGGACCATGACCCAGGCTCCCGCCGGCACCGACACCGTCCGACTCGCGGAGCGTCAGCCGCAGCTGACGGGGGAGGAGATGCTGGGGAGCCTCGTGCCCCCGCCGCAGTTCGACGACGCGACGTTCGAGTCGTACCGCGCCGACCCGGAGTACCCCTCGCAGCAGGACGCGAAGGAGATGCTCGCAGGCTTTGCGGGGGGCGCGCAGCCCGTGCGGCGCGGACTCTTCTCCCGCAAGCCGAAGGCACCCGAGATGAAGCCGGGCGTGTACCTGGACGGCGGCTTCGGCGTGGGCAAGACGCACCTGCTCGCCGCGATCTATCACGCCGTGCCGGCCCGGCGGAAGTACTTCGGGTCGTTCATCGAGTACACCGCGCTCGTGGGCGCCCTCGGCTACAAGAACACCGTCGAGCTGCTGCGCGGCTCCGCGCTGCTGTGCATCGACGAGTTCGAGCTGGACGACCCGGGCGACACGATGGTGATGACCCGCCTGCTGGGCGAGCTCGTCGCCAGCGGCACGCGACTGGCGGCCACGAGCAACACGCCGCCGAACGCGCTCGGCGAGGGGCGCTTCGCGGCGCAGGACTTCCTGCGCGAGATCCACGCGATGGCCGACAGCTTCCAGACGATCCGCATCGACGGCGTCGACTTCCGCCAGCGCTCGCTCGACGGCGAGGCGCGCGTGCTCACGGCGGACGAGTACGGCCCGTCGCTCGAGGCGATCGGCGGCACGGTGTCGGACGACGGATTCGACGAGCTTGTCGCCCACCTCGCCCACGTGCACCCGTCGCGGTACATCCGCCTCATCGACGGGGTGCGCGCGATCGGCCTGCGCGACGTGCGACGGATCACGGACCAGTCGGAGGCGCTGCGGTTCGTCGCCTTCGTCGACCGGGTCTACGACGCGCAGCTGCCGATCCGGGCGACCGGTCTGGCCCTGCACGACGTGTTCAGCGAGGAGATGCTCGCCGGCGGGTATCGCAAGAAGTACCTGCGCGCCATCTCGCGCCTCGTCGCCTCCACGCACTCCTGAACCGCGCGGCGGCGTGCGCGGCGGCGCGAAACGCGGAATTAACGCGGGCCGGGGTGCCGTAACAGCCCCGTAACGCGCGTGGGTCCCCGTGGTAAAGCGGGCAGGACAGGATCGGGAGCGATCCGGTCGAGCGCTCCATATCGACCTCAGCTCACCGGTGTCCTGCTACCCGAACCACCTAAGGAAACACATGAGCGACGGACAACTCGCCTGGACGATGGTCGCCACGGCGCTGGTGCTTTTCATGACGCCCGGTGTGGCGTTCTTCTACGGCGGCCTGGTCAAGGCCAAGAGCGTCGTCAGCATGATGATGATGAGCTTCGGCGCCCTGGGCCTCATCGCCGTGCTGTGGGTGCTGTACGGCTTCAACATGACCGCCGTCGACAGCCCCTGGGCCTTCGCGGGCAACCCCTTCTCGGACTTCGGCCTCGCGACGCTGGCCGGCAGCGACGACACGGGGGAGGGCCTGGTGCTCTCCGCGTTCGGCGCCACCTTCGCCATCATCACGGTGGCGCTGATCTCGGGCGCGATCGCGGACCGCGCCAAGTTCTGGTCCTGGATGCTCTTCGCCGGCCTCTGGGCCACTCTCGTCTACTTCCCCGTCGCCGCATGGGTGTGGGGCGGCGGCTGGATCTACAGCCTCGGCGAGCTGATGTTCCCGGAGTCGGGCGTCGCGGTCATCGACTGGGCGGGCGGCACGGCGGTCCACATCAACGCCGGTGCGGCGGCGCTCGCGCTGGCGCTCGTGCTCGGCAAGCGGGTCGGTTTCCAGAAGGGCATCAACAAGCCGCACAGCGTGCCGCTGGTGATGCTGGGCGCCTCGATCCTGTGGTTCGGCTGGTTCGGTTTCAACGCCGGCCTCACGGCCGCGCCGCTCGGTGAGGGCGGCAACGCCGGCACCGGTCTGATCGTCGTGAACACCCTCGTCGCGCCGGCCGCTGCGGTCATCGGTTGGATCGCCGTCGAGAAGTTCAAGGACGGCAAGTCAACGTCGGTGGGCGCCGCCTCCGGTGCCGTCGCCGGCCTCGTCGCGATCACGCCGGCCTGCGCCAACCTGACGCCCCTCGCCGCCATCATCCTCGGCCTCATCGCGGGAGCGGTCTGCGCCCTCGCGATCGAGCTGAAGTGGAAGCTCGGCTACGACGACTCGCTCGACGTGGTGGGCGTTCACCTCGTCGGTGGCCTCATCGGCACGCTGTACCTGGGCTTCGCGGCCATCGACACCGGCCTGTTCACGGGCGGCGGCTTCGAGCAGCTCATCGTGCAGTTCATCGGTGCCGTCGGCACGCTGGTGTACTCGTTCGTCATCGCCTGGGTCCTGGGCTTCGCGATCGAGAAGACCATCGGCTTCCGCATCAAGAACGAGGACGAGCTTGCCGGCGTCGACACGGTCGTGCACGGCGAGGAGGGCTACGCGTACGAGGTCAAGTGACCGCGTCTGTCATCCCTTCGCGAGGGCGTCCCGGCTTCGGCCGGGGCGCCCTCGCTTGCGCCCGGTCGGCGCCAAGGAGCACGGCGCGTCGATCGCCCGTGCACAACGTGGCGTGCGGCGGGGTGGCGCGGCGGCGACTCGAGCTCGCGGAGCCTGCGACGCGCGCGGGATGCGCCGTGTCGGGCATCGGCTTCAGGATCCGGTAGTATCGATGTCGGCCCGTTCGCGGGCCCCCGCCGCCGGGCGGAGATGGGCGATTGGCGCAGTTGGTAGCGCGCTTCCTTCACACGGAAGAGGTCGTGGGTTCGAGTCCCGCATCGCCCACCATCATGTGAACCGCGAGTTGTTCGCTACCCTCGCGGCATGTTCTTCTCGGGAGTCCTTCTCGTCCTGTCGGCGTGCTTCGGTGGCCTGGGCCTGGTGTTCTGGCTGATCGGTTTTGCGATCGGTCGCGGGCGGCGCCGTGGCTGGGTGTCGACGGTGGGGCGCTGGACCCGTCTCGAGAGCGGGCTCACGCGCGCGTGGCAGGTCGAGTACGTGGCCGACGGGCATGCGCATCGGGTGACGCCGGCGATGAACGCCACGATGTTCGCACCCACGGGGACTGTCGCGGTCGCCTACGACCCGCACCGGCCGCATCGGGCCGTCATCGACACGTTCTTCCACCGCGGGGGCGCGATGAAGACCGTCGGCGCCGTCCTCCTCGCGATCGCCGTCGTGCTCGCCCTGGCCGCGGTCGCGCTGTTGCCAGCCGGCGGGTGAGGCCGTATCCCGGCCTGGGGGCACGCGCGGGACGCGCCGAGTGCCCGCGCGCGGGATCGGGGGATCGGGCCGCGAGGTGAACGGCGCGTGACGCGCCCGAGATGCGGGCCCGGTTTGGACAGTCGGCGGGAATCGCCTATAGTCATATGAGTCGCCGGGGAGATCCGGAGACAACGCGGATGTAGCGCAGTTGGTAGCGCATCACCTTGCCAAGGTGAGGGTCGCGAGTTCGAGTCTCGTCATCCGCTCGAGTGCAGGGCTTCCTCTTCGGAGGATCTCGGCATGCGGGTATTCGAATCCCCCGCGGTGGCGTGGCCGAGAGGCTAGGCACCGGCCTGCAAAGCCGTTTACACGGGTTCGAATCCCGTCGCCACCTCGTCTAAAATTGAACAGCTCTCTTGAGCGCGATTAGCGCAGCGGTAGCGCGCTTCCCTGACACGGAAGAGGTCACTGGTTCGATCCCAGTATCGCGCACCACAGACGCAGCCCCCGGTGAACCCGGGGGTTTTTCGTTGTGCGGGCGGCTAACCGAGACCGGCGGGCGGGGCAAGCCCCGTGCGTGCGCCGGAACGGGCCCCTAGCGTGTCGGCATGGTCGCCTCAGGATCTCCCCGCCTCAGCCGTCACGTGCTGCCCGGCGTGCACCGCCTCGAGCATGCGCACGTGAACTGTTACCTGCTCGTCGAGGACGGGGAGGTGACGATCGTCGACACGGCCTTCCCGGCGACGTGGCGGGTCCTGCCGGCCGTCTTGGATGCCCTGGACCTCGCTCCCGAGGCTGTGCGCGCCGTGGTCCTCACGCACGCGCACTTCGACCACCTCGGCTTCGCCCGGGCCGCGCAGCGGGATTGGCGGGTGCCGGTCTATGCGCACGGCGCGGAGGCCGAGATCGCCGCCCATCCGTACCGGTACGCGCACGAATCGCCCCGCCTGCGGTATGCGTTCGAGTACCCCGCGAACCTCCCGGTCATCCTGCGCATGGTGGGCGCCGGCGCGCTGCGCGTGCCGGGCATCGAGCGGTTCGAGCCGATGCTCCCCGGTGAGGCGCTCGACGTGCCGGGTCGCCCCCGCGTCGTCTTCACCCCCGGTCACACCTTCGGCCACTGCGCGTTGCACCTCGCCGAGGTCGACGCCGTGCTCAGCGGGGATGCGCTCGTCACATTCGACCCCTACACGACCGAGACGGGCCCACGCGTGGTCGCCGGGGCGGCGACCGCCGACATGGAGGGGGCGTTCGCCTCGCTGGACGCCCTCGACGAGCTGGACGTCCGTTTCGTGCTGCCCGGACACGGTGAGCCGTGGCGCGGGGGCGTACGCACCGCGACCGCGGCGGCCCGTCGCGTTGGCCCCCGCTGAGCCTCGACAGGCGCGCGAAGCGCGAGGGGCCGCGACGCGACCGACGGAGAACGCGCGAACGCCCGTGATGCGCCCCGTCCGCACGCGTCGCGGCGCCCTCAGGAGCGCGTGAAGAGCCGCCGCGCGGTCCGCAGCACGACCCAGCCGGCGAGCAGCCACGGGCCCGCGACGAGCAGGGGGTCGAGCCACTGGTGCCGCACGTCGGCCCGCGGGCTGCGCAGGCGCGAGGCGAGCCCGTGGCGGCGGGCCTCGCTGAGCACCCCCGTCTGGGTGATCGGGTTGTCCGGGCGCGTGGTGAACAACGACCGGACGTGGCTGCCGATGGCCTCGACGCGGTCGCCGAGGATCAGCAGGAGCCAGTGCGCGGCGCGGCCCTCGCTGTATCGCCGGTACGCGAGCCGCCGGATCGCGCCGCTCACGCCGTGCAGCGGCTGGGCGGTGCCGAACACGGGCGTCAGTCGGCCGTGCTCGATCGAGCGCTCGCGCGGGTAGGTCTCGGGCTGCTGCTCCGGCAGCTCCCAGTGCGCGCCGGTGGCGGCGGGATCGAAGCGCTGCTTGGGGTAGGCGGGGCGGTCGGCCGGGTCGAGGTCGACTCCCCAGCCCGGAATGCGCGCACGCAGCTCGTCGCTCGTCCACTTCGGTCGTGGTCCCTCTGCGGTGTACGGCATGATCGTCTCCCTCCTACGCGGCGTCCGAAACGATGACGGGCTTGATGCAGCCGTCGAGCTTGGCCGAGAACATGTGGTAGGCCTCACCGATGTGCTCGAGCGGCACGCGGTGGGTGATGATCTCGCTCGGCTTCAGGTAGCCGTTCTTGATGTGCTCGAGAAGCCGCGGCCACTGGCGCTTGACGGGGCACTGGTTCATCCGCAGCGTGAGGCCCTTGTTCAGCGCGTCGCCGAACTTGACCGCCGAGAAGATCGGGCCGTATGCCCCCATCACGGAGATGTTGCCGCCCTTGCGCACCGAGTCGATCGCCCAGTTCAGCGCCACGGGCGAGCCGCCCTGCAGCTTGAGCTTCGCCGACGTGATGTGCTGGGTCAGGTTGCCGTCGGCCTCGGCGCCCACGGCGTCGATCGCGACGTCGGCGCCCAGATAATCGGTCGTCTTCTTCATCTGCACGACGATGTCGTCGTACTCCGCGAAGTTGAACGTCTCGGCGTGCGCGAACTCGCGCGCCTTCTCCAGCCGGTACTCCAGGTGGTCGATCACGATCACGCGCCCGGCGCCCATCAGCCACGATGACTTCGCCGCATAGAGGCCGATGGGGCCGGCGCCGAACACCACGACGGTGTCGCCCTCGGCGATGTCGCCCAGCTGCGCCCCGAAGTATCCCGTGGCCAGCGCGTCGGTCATCAGCAGCGCGTCGTCGTCGTCGAGCCAGTCGGGGATGAGGCTCGGCCCCACATCGGCGAACGGCACGCGAACGTACTCGGCCTGGCCGCCGTCATAGCCGCCGCAGGTGTGGGAGTAGCCGTAGATGCCCCCCACCGCCGTCGCGTTGGGGTTGACGTTGTGACAATTCGAGTACAGGCCCCGCGCGCAGTACCAGCATGAGCCGCAGTACACGTTGAACGGCACCATCACCCGGTCGCCCGGCTTCAGGTTCTGCACCGAGGAGCCCACCGACTCGACGACGCCGATGAACTCGTGCCCGAAGGTCGTCCCGATGCGGGTGTCGGGCATCATGCCGTGGTACAGATGCAGGTCGGATCCGCAGATCGCGGCTCGCGTCACGCGGACGATGGCGTCGTTCGGGTGCTCGATGACGGGGACATCCTTCTCGCGGACGTCGACCTTGTACGGTCCGCGGTATGTCATCGCCAGCATGCTGCTCCTCTCGGTGGGACGGACGACGCTGCGGGGAGAGGGAGCGCGTCCCTCTCCCCGCAGCGCTCGGTTGACCAGTGCTCGTCGCTCAGACGGCGAGGTGCTCGTCGCCGCGGCGGCGCGAGTCGTGCGAGCGGCCCAGCAGCACGCCGAGCGCGATCATCGTGACCGCGAGCACGAAGTGCAGCCAGTTGTCGGCCGTGTTCAGGGGAACGAAGTTCGCGCCGTGGTCGTGCGGCACGAACAGGCCGTAGAGCCAGACGACGGCGTACACGACGCCGCCCCAGATGAGGTACTGCTTCGACGCGCCGAACGAGCGCGCCACTGCCACGCCGGCGATGCCGTAGAGCAGGTGGATGATGTTGTGCAGGATCGAGACCTGGAAGATGCCGAGCAGCATCGCCTCCGACTCGTGTCCGGCGAACTGCATCGTCTCGATGCCCGAGGTGAGGCCGGGGATGAAGCCGGCGATCCCGACGATCAGGAAGACGATTCCGTAGACGAGTGCAACCTTCTGCACCGGCGTCTCCGCGAAGCGCCCGGTGCCTGCGTTCCGTGCCGTGGTCATGATGGTTCCTCTCTCATTTCGCGGCCGATCCGCGTTACCTCAGGCAACCACCCCGTGATCGGAGCGGCGAGGGACTTGACGCGGATGACCGCCGTGGGGCAGGGCGTTCAGTCGGCGCTCGCGTCGCCATCGCTCCACCGCAGCGCCGCGAGGGGTGGGGGTGTCTCGCTGTCGCGGCGCGGGGCGCCGTCCGGGAGGTCGTCCTCGACGACGAGCACGCGGGCGCCCGAAAGCAGCGCCGCGCGGGCCAGACCCTCCGCCAGGGGCACGGTGGCGAGCCGCGCGGCTCCCACGGTGTCGCCGTCGCCGTCGGCGACCCAGGGAGGGCCGTCGAGGGCATCGAGGGTCTGCGTGGCGTCGAGCAGCCGCGCATCCAGCAGCAGCGTGTCCACGCGCGCTTGCTGGAGGGCAGCGATCACCTCGGCGGTACCGCGCGCACCCGACGCGCCGCCGCCGGCCGAGGCGCGGTCCACGACCGCCGCGAGATCGGCGCGCACCGCCTCGTCCAGCGCCTCCGCCACGGCGGAGCCGAGCGCCGCGTCATCGGATCCGGCCGCGCGCGTGTGCGCGTCGACATCGACGACGCGCGCTCGGGTGGCCGTGCCGAGGTGGTCACGCAGCAGCTGGCGAGCGCGCACATCGCCCGCGATCGCGACGAAGCGCGGCGCGTGCTCGCGCACGAGACGCTCCACCGCCTCCGCCACCTCGCCCTGCGTCTGCGACCAGATCTCCTCCGAGTGCTGCTGGTACCGCAGGTGGGACCATCCTCCGGCCTGCACCTTGGGCAGGCTGTCGGTGCGCCCCTGGATGTCCTCGGAGGCCTCGATCCGCTCACGCCCGGCGCGTTCGACCCGCACCTGGGCGCCCTCGCGGCCCGTCTCGACGACGACGTAGCACAGGTCGGTGGCGCGGTGCCGCACGAGCGGCAGCACGCACGGCACCGCGCCGTGGCCGATCAGTTCCGGCCCGAGGCGCGGGCCGAGGAACCTCTCATCCGCCTCGATCCGACCGTCGCGCGCGAGAAGGTAGCGCACGGACGGGCTGGGCAGGCCGCCGTCCTCGTCCAGCGCCTCCCGCATGGCCTCCACGTCTGCGGGCGGCGCGCCGCATTCGTCCAAGCGGTCGATGACGGCGCGCCGTCGGGAGCGCTCCGTCACCTGCGGCGCGTCGCCGCGGCCCTCGATGTAGGCATATGTCCAGGGCCCCGGCTGCGCCAGCACCGCCGACAGGTCCACACCCTCACTCATCGGCCGCCCCCTCCTCGCCGCGTCGCCCGGCGTCGTCGCCCCGGAACGCCCGCTCGACCTCGGGGGCGTCGGTGTCATCGGGCAGCGGCTCGGTCTCGCGGAACGGCTCGGCATGCGGGCTGCCGCCGTGGCCCTGCACCATGCCGCGCGTCTCCTGCTCGAGCTGCTCGTCGATCTCGGGACTGTGCTTCGTGTTGCCTCGCTGGGCATCGCTCATGGCGTCTCCCTTCGTCGGTACGCCCGACGCTAGGTCGACGGTCGTGGGGGATCGATCGGGTTGACGGTCGAAGGGGCGACCGCTAGGCGTGTCGACCGAAGGCGAACCGCGCATGGCTCCGCTCCGCGACCGCCGGATCGCAGCGACGATTCCTCAGGGGGACGAGCGGATCGCGCACCGCCTCAGGAAGCCGGGCCGGCCGATCGACTTCGCAATTGCCGCGCCGCGATCACCCTCCCCGCCACGCTGATCCGGATCGAGACCGACGTGATCAGTACGGCGTAAGGGCTGACCGCTCACCCCACCCATCCCGGCACCGCCATCAGTTCCCGGATGTCGTCGACGAGCCGGGCGGTGTGGAACCCGTCGGCGGATGCATGGTGCACCTGGACGGCCAGCGGCATGAACGTGCGCCCGTCGCGTTCGACGCGCCGGCCGATCGTGAAGATGGGCAGCAGATGCCGGGTGCCGTCGTCGATCTGGAGCGAGAACCCGGTGAAGTGGGTCCACGGCACGCTCGAGACGTCGAACACGTCGGGCGGTAGCTCGCCCTACGGGAACATCGTGGTCGCGGATGCCGCGTCCGAGAGCACCGGGGCAGTGCGCTCGTGGAAAGCGCTGAAGTCCGTGTCGTACTGCGACCAGACCGCAGCGAACGTCTTGCGCGCCGCGTTGAACGCGGTGAACGCTGGGTGCACGACGGGCCACGTCGCGGGCGCGCCAGCCTCGGTGAGCGCCATCCGGAACTCAGGGCGACGATTGACGGCGTTCGCGATCGCCCAGATCTGCGCGAGGTACGTCTTATGCCCGGTGCGTCGCAGCGCAGCGAGGAGCTCGGTCACGTCGATCTCGACGGTGATGGCGTAGGTGCACGGCACCTGCTCGCGGTAGTACTCGAACGTCTCGCGACGGGTCCACGTTTCGAGGTCGATCGGTTCGGGCAGGATCATCGGGCCATCCTCGCAGCACCTCGCGACGCGTCACCGTTCAACACCCGCCGAGAAGGCCCCGAACCTCTTGATCGACACGCCCTGGGCGTGTTCGGGGGAGCGGGCCGGCGCCGTCCCTCAGATGCCGTGCATCGTGAAGGCGCGCGCGAGCGCCTCGCGCGCCGGCGGGCGGGCGAGCATTCTCACCGCAGCGTCGCGGGCGAGCCGACGCACGCCGCCGACGGGGGCGCCCATCGCCATGTTGAACGCCGCGCGCCGCGTGGCGCGGCTCGCCGACCGCCGTCGCCGCCGCTCGTATTCCGCGAACGGGGCGGCGCGTGCCCCGTCGTCGAGAGCGTCGGCGAGCGTGGCGGCGAGGTCGACGGCGTCGATCCACCCGAGGTTCATGCCCTGACCCCCGATGGGACTGATCTCGTGCGCGGCATCGCCAACCAGGACCGCTCGCCCGCGCGCGAACCGCTCACTCAGGCGCTGACGCGCCGTGAAGGCGCTCGGCACGGTGAGCGCGCGCCCCGGCGTGCGCACGCCTAGGCGGTGCGCGAGGAGCGCCGCGAATCCCTCGCCGTCGGTCGGCGCGGTCTCGCGCGGGACACGGATGACCCACCGACGCCGCCCTCCGGGAAGGGGGAAGGACTCGACGACGCCGTCCGGCTCGAGGTGGATCACCGCCTCGTCTTCCGCTTCCGTGCCGGTGCCGGAGGCGTCGGCCATCACGTAGTCGGCGTGACCCCGCCGCGGAAGGCTGCCGATTCCCAGCATGTCTCGCACCGGGCTGCGCACGCCATCGGCGGCGACCACGTACCGTGCCGAGAGCACGGCGGCCCCGCCGGCGAGCTCGACCTCGATGCCGTCGGGCCTCTCTCGTACGGCCGTGACGTCGTGCCCCCGACGGAGCGCTCCGGGGGCGAGTTGCGCGAGGCGTGCCTCGAGCAGGGCCTCCGTGCGGTCCTGCGGGAGGGAGAGAACCGGCTGCGCGTCGAAGCGCACGCGGGCCAGCTCCCGCCCCGCGCACAGGGCCAGGCCGCGCCGGATCGGCGCGGCCTCCGCCCGCACCGCCGGGCCCACGCCCGCTCGCTCGAGGGCGGTCAACCCGGGCGGGTGCACGCCGATGGCGCGCGGCACCCCGGCGGGCCGCTCGCGGCGCTCGCACACGACGACATCGGCACCGCCGGCGGCGAGCAGGCACGCCAGGAGCAGCCCGACCGGCCCCCCGCCGACGACAGCGACGTCGACGCTTCGTGTCACGGCCCGCCCCAGACGAGCTCGAGACGAGAGGGGAACCCGCGACGCACGCGCCAGCCTCGCGGGGCCAGTGCCGCGGTCTCGCCGGCCGTGCGGCTGCGGCGGATCGAGGTGAGACCGTCGGGGCGGATGAACGTGCCGCGCAGCGGCCCGGCCTGCAGCGGCCACGTGGCGGCGGCGAAGGCGGCATACGCGAGGGACGACCTCTCGATGTCGGCGTGCACCGCCACACCGCCGGGCGTCACGAGCGCCGCCGTGTCGTCGAGGAGGGCCTTCACCTCGTCGTCGCTCAGGTGATGCAGCACGTGGTTGGACAGGACGGCGTCGAATCGTTCTCCCGCCGCGCGCAGGTCTGCCGTCGTGACCGCGCGCAGTTCGAGCCCCGGAGCGGTCGCGCGCCGCCGGGCGTAGTCGATGGCGCGCGGGTCGGGGTCGATCGCCACGACGTGCACGTCGAGGCCGTCGCGTCGCGCCCATCTCAGCAGACGGCGCGGCATATCGGCTCCTCCCGTTCCCACGTCCAGCACGCGCCACGGGCGCGTGGGCGTCGCCCGCGGTCGAAGCCAGCGGCGGTAGACCGCGCGCTGGCCGGAGACGAACGCGTTCACGAGCGGGAAACGGCGGTACGTGCGTTCGAGGACCCGCACGTCGCACGCGGGATCGTCCATGAGCTCACGGGCCTCCGCGTCGCGCTCGGCGAGGAAGGCTGCCACCGTCAACCCCGCACGGTCAGCAACGCGGACTCGACGGTCAGTCCGGGGCCGAACGCCATGGCGGCGATGCGCTCGCCGTCGGCCGCTCCGGAGTCGAGGATCCGCTGCAGGACGAACAGGATCGTCGCGCTCGACATGTTGCCGTACTCGCGCAGCACGGCCCGCGGCGGGGCGAGCTGGTCCTCGCGCAGCCGCAGCGCCGACTCGACGCGGTCGAGGATGCTCCGCCCGCCGGGGTGGACCGCCCAGTGGTCGATCGCCTCGGCGGAGTCGCCCGCCTGCAGCGCGGCCGTCAGTGCCCGGTCGTGCGCGAAGAGCGGCTCGACGGCACCGATCACGTGCTCACCGATGATCGACGGCACGGCGTTGGAGAGCCCGATCTCGAACCCGTGGTCCCCGATGCGCCACGCCATGTCGCTCTCGCCCTCGGGGGTGATGCGCGTGGCGAACCGGTCCAGCTCGAGCACCCGCGCCGTGGGCACGGGCGGGCAGCTCGTGACGACGGCGCCCGCCGCGCCGTCGGCGAAGAGGGACGTGGCGACGATGGTGTCGGGATCGTCGGAGGCGCGCAGGTGGAGGGTGCACAGCTCCACGCTGATGACGAGGACCACGGCGCGGGGATCGGCCTTGCACAGCTGCGTGGCGAGCCGCAGCGCCGGCATGGCCGCGTAGCAGCCCATGAACCCGAGGTGGTAGCGCTGCACCCCGGCGCGCATGCCGAGCTCTCGCGCGACCTGGAAGTCGGGCCCTGGGGCATAGAACCCGGTGCACGACACCGTGATGACGTGGGTGACGCGGTCCGCCTCCAGGCCCGCCGACTCCAGCGCGGCGCGGCCCGCCTCGACATACAGCCCGCTGGCGTGCGCGGCGTAGACGTCGTTGCGGGCGCGCGTGCCCGGCAGCAGCAGCTCGCCCGACTCCTGGTCGAAGAACACGGGCGGTTCACCGTCCTCCCGCGGGAGCCGCGTCAGCTCCTCGAGCACGGTGTGCCGCGTCTCGATCCCGGATTCGCGGAAGGCCGTCGAGACGATCCGGCTGCCGAGACGGCTCAGCCCCGGCTGCGCCGCGAACACATCGCGCACCTCTTCCTGGACCAGCACGGTGGGCGGCACAACGGTGGACAGTCCCTGCAGCGTCACGGTCATGGGCGCGAGCGTAATCAGCGCGGTGCGGGGTCGGCAGGGGCTTGCGTCGCGCGCGTCGACCTGATTGAGCGGGCGTCGTTCACCGACTGTTTCCCTGCTTCGCTACGCTCGCGTCGATGTCCGCTGCTCGCCCCGTGACCGCCTCCGTCGCCGCCTCCCGCCCCTCGCCGTGCTGCTCTCGCCCCTCGCGGTGATCCTGCTCGGCCATCTCACCGCCCGAGCGGCCACAGCGATTCACCCGTCCGCCGCCTGGGTTGCGGTCGCGCTCGCGTACTGGGGCGCGATGGCCGTGGTCATCGCGCTGTCGGCGCGGCGCGAGGACCGCCGCGCCTGGTGGGCACCGTCCGCGCGGCGCCCGTGGTGGGTGATTCCGGCGGCCCTCGCGCTGGGGGTGTTCCCGATCGCGGGAATCCTGCTGCTCAATCTGCACATCGTCGCGGCCCACGCCGCTCTCATCGCGCCGTGGCTCGTCTTCGCCGCCGTCAATCCCGTCATGGAGGAGGCGTACTGGCGCGGCGCGCTCGCCGACGCCACCAGCCGCTGGCCGGCGTGGGTTGCGTGCGCCTACACCACGGTGCTCTTCGTCGCGAGCCATCCGCTGATGTGGGGCGTGTTCTCGGAGGGGAACCGGTCGCCGATGCTCTACGGCTCGCTCGTGCTCATGGGAGCCGCGTGGTTCGCGATGCGGCGGGTGACCGGCACCCTGCGCTGGGCCACGGTCTCGCACGTGCTCGTCGACATCGGCAACCTCTCGGTGTTCGTGTTCGTCAACGCGTACGTGCCGCCCGCCATCCACGGCTGACACGGCGACGCCCGGCGGTTGTCGTTACCCTGGGATGACGCGCCGGGGTGACCGCCCGGTGCGACGAGGCGACCGGAGGACGAGATGACCGACCAGATGCCGGATGACGTCGTCGAGTTCGCGAACCGCCTCTTCGACCTCGCCCGCGAGGGCGACGAGCGCCTGCTGGATTACCTCGACCAGGGCGTGAGCGTCGACCTGACCAACGCCGCCGGTGACACGCTGCTCATGCTCGCCGCGTACAACGGTCATCTCGCCGTCGTCGAGGGGCTCATCGCGCGCGGCGCGGACGTGAACCGGCTCAACGACCGAGGGCAGTCGCCGGTGGCGGGCGCGGTCTTCAAGGGCTACGACGACGTCACCGCGGCGCTCGTCGCCGCCGGCGCCGATCTCGACGCGGGCACGCCGAGCGCCCGTGCGACCGCCGACATGTTCGGCCGCCAGCTGCCCGGCTGACCAGCGTCTAGCCGCGAGCGTGGGGATCCGTCGCGTTCAGCACGTCCACCACACGGTCGTACTCGCCCCGTGCCTGCGCGAAACGCAGGAACTTCACCCGCTCCACGAGGATCTCGTGGTCGTCGGGGCGGGTCTCGAGCAGGCTGACGACCTCGTCGGCGAACTCGTCGAGCGGCATCGCCTGGGGGTTCTCGGCATGGCCCGGCATCAGCTCCGTCTGCACGGCGGGCGGCACGATCTCGGTGACGGAGACGCCCGTGCCCGCCAGCTGCAGCCTGATCGACTCGCTCAGCATGTGCACGAAGGCCTTGCTCGCGTTGTAGGTGGGGGTGGGGCGCAACGGCACCGAGGCGAGACCGCTGGAGACGGTGACGATGGTGGCGCCGGGGCGCGAACGCAGGTGGTCGATGAAGGCGGCGATGAGCCGGATCGGGCCGAGCACGTTCGTCGCGACGATGCGCTCCGCGGTGCCGAGGAACGCGGGGGAGCGCCAGTCCTCGGCGACCATGATGCCCGCCATGAGCACGACGGCGTTCACATCCGGCCAGCGGTGGATCACGTCCTCGGACGCCGTGCGGATGCTCGCGGGGTCGGCGGTGTCGATCCGCACGGCGCCGAAGCCGTGCTCCGCCGCCAGACGGTCCAACAGCTCCTGCCGCCGGCCGCCGATGATGACGGTGCTGCCGCGCTCCTGCAGGCGCCGCGCCAGGGCGAGACCGATGCCGCTCGTGGCCCCGGGGATGAAGACGGTGTCTTGTGAGATGTCCATGGGCCCAGCGTGCGGCGCCGGGCGCGGCGACGGGAGAGACCCGCGGATCGGGGGATCCGCGATCCCTGGCTGCCGCGGGCGCGGACGCGCATGATGGACGGGTGGAACGCTCCGAGCTCGCCGACTTCCTGCGCCGCCGCCGCGAGCAGCTGCAGCCGGGCGACGTGGGCCTGCCGCCCGGCGCGCGGCGCCGCGCCCCCGGGCTGCGCCGCGAAGAGGTGGCGCACCTCACCGGTATGTCCGTCGACTACTACACGCGGCTCGAGCAGGCGAGGGGCCCGCAACCCAGCCCGCAGCTGCTGCAGGCGCTTGCGCGCACGCTGCGGCTCACGGCTGACGAGCGCGACTACGTCTACCGGCTGGCGGGGCACGCGGCGCCGGACCGCCTCGACGGCGCGGGCCACGTCGCGCCGGGCCTGATGCGTGTGCT
The DNA here is from genome assembly GCF_946151065.1 of Microbacterium sp. Marseille-Q6965. Taxonomy (GTDB): domain Bacteria; phylum Actinomycetota; class Actinomycetes; order Actinomycetales; family Microbacteriaceae; genus Microbacterium. Next base: position 33,958 of record NZ_CAMGZA010000001.1, read on the forward strand.
GGACCGCCTCGAGGACACCCCGGCGCTCATCCTCACCGGCCTGGGGGAGACGCTCGTCGCCAACCGGCCCGCGGTGGCGCTGTTCGGCGATCACACGGCACGGACCGGCTGGGACCGCAGCGACATCCACCGGTGGTTCGTCGATCCCTCCTCGCGGGCGTTGTACCCGGAGGCGGACCGCGACCGGCAGTCGCGCGCGCTCGTGGCGAACCTGCGCGCGGCATACGGGCTCGGCGGTCCCCGGTCGCGGGCGGCGGAGCTCGTGCGCGTGCTGCGCGCCGCGAGCGCGGAGTTCGTGCGGCTGTGGGAGCGGCACGAGGTGGCGCGGCGCTTCGAAGACCACAAGACGCTCGTGCACCCTGAGCTCGGGGCCATCGAGGTGGACTGCCAGGCCCTCTTCACGGAGGACCAGTCGCAGACGCTGCTCGTGCTGACCGCGCCGCCGCGCACGGAGGCCTGGGAGAAGCTGCGCCTGCTCGCGGTGCTCGGCGCGCAGCGCTTCGCCCCCGCGCCGGGGGCGGCCGCCGCCGCGCCGTAGGATTGTCGGGTGACCACCGGATTCGATCTGTTCCCCGACAAGAATGTCGTCGCCATGCGCGTCGACGGCACGCTCAAGGACCTCGCCACCGAGGTCGCCGAGACGCAGACGATCGAGCCGGTGACGATCGACACCGAGGACGGCCTCAACATCCTGCGCCACTCCACGGCGCACGTGCTCGCGCAGGCCGTGCAGAAGCTGCGGCCCGAGGCGAAGCTCGGCATCGGCCCGTTCATCCAGGACGGCTTCTACTACGACTTCGGCGTCGACGAGCCGTTCACCCCGGAAGACCTCAAGGCGATCAAGCGCGAGATGCAGCGGATCGTCAAGGAGGGCCAGCGCTTCGTGCGCCGCCCCGTGACGGACGACGAGGCGAGGGCCGAGCTGGCCGACGAGCCGTTCAAGCTCGAGCTGATCGGGCTCAAGGGCGGCAGCAAGGAGGCCGCGGAGGGCGCGAGCGTCGAGGTCGGCGCCGGCGAGCTGACGATCTACGACAACGTGGACGCCAAGACGGGCGAGACGGCCTGGAAGGACCTCTGCCGGGGGCCGCACGTGCCCTCCACGCGTCTCGTCGGGAACGGCTGGGACCTTTTGCGCGTCGCCGGCGCCTACTGGCGCGGCAGCGAGAAGAACCCGCAGTTGCAGCGCATCTACGGCACGGCGTGGCCCAGCAAGGACGAGCTCGTCGCATACAAGGACCGTCTCGCCGAGGCCGCGCGCCGCGACCACCGCAAGCTGGGCCGCGAGATGGACCTCTTCTCGTTCCCCGACGAGATCGGTTCCGGCCTGTCGGTGTGGCATCCCAAGGGCGGCGTCGTCCGCGGGGAGATGGAGCAGCACGCCCGCCGCCGCCACATCGAGGGCGGCTACAACTACGTGTACACGCCGCACATCGCGAAGGAGGACCTGTTCCTCACGTCGAACCACCTCGTCACGTACAAGGAGGGCATGTTCCCGCCCATCGTGATGGACGAGGAGCGCGACGACGACGGCAACGTCACCAAGCAGGGCCAGGATTACTACCTCAAGCCCATGAACTGCCCGATGCACATCCTCATCTACAAGGAGCGCGCCCGGAGCTACCGCGACCTTCCGCTGCGGTTCGCGGAGAACGGCACCGTCTACCGCAACGAGCTCTCGGGGGCGCTGCACGGGCTCACGCGCGTGCGGGGGTTCACCCAGGACGACTCCCACCTGTTCGTCACCCCCGAGCAGCTCGAGTCCGAGGTGACCAAGGTGCTGGAGTTCATCATCTCGATGCTCCGCGACTTCGGGCTGAACGAGTTCGAGCTCGAGCTGTCGATGCGCGACGACGAGAAGTCGAAGTGGATCGGCTCGGACGAGTTCTGGGAGTACTCCACGAACGCGCTTCGCAACGTCGCGCTCGCCAGCGGGCTCAAGCTGACGGAGGTCCCCGGCGAGGCCGCGTTCTACGGCCCCAAGATCGACCTCAAGACGCGCGATGCCATCGGACGCGTGTGGCAGCTGTCGACCGTGCAGGTCGACCCGAACCTGCCCGAGCGGTTCGACCTCGAGTACACCGCGGCGGATGGCACGAAGCAGCGCCCGATCATGATTCACCGCGCCCTGTTCGGATCCATCGAGCGGTTCTTCGCGATCCTGCTCGAGCACTACGCGGGCGACTTCCCGCTGTGGCTCGCCCCCGTGCAGGTCGTGGGCGTGCCCGTGGCGGAGGAGTACGGCGACTACCTGCAGGACGTCGTCGAACGGCTTCGCGGAGCGGGCGTGCGCGCGGAGGTCGACCACTCGGACGACCGGATGCAGAAGAAGATCCGCACGCACACGACGGGCAAGGTGCCGCTGATCCTCATCGCGGGGGAGCAGGATCGCTCCGCCGGGACCGTGTCGTTCCGGTTCCGCGACGGGTCCCAGCGCAACGGTGTGCCGGTGGACGAGGCGGTCGCCCTCGTGACGGGCCTCATCGCTGCGAAGAAGCTCGTGCTCACCGATTCCGACGCGACGCTGGAGACCGTGTGACGGGGGAGGAGACCCCCGACCCGATCCGCGAGGAGTTCCTCCAGATCGAGCCCGAGAGCGCGTTCGGCCGCGTGCCCGACGCCTTCCAGCGCCTGTGGACGCCGCACCGGATGGCGTACATCAACGCCGGCGCGGAGGTGAACCGCGGCAGCGGTTGCCCGTTCTGCGCCGCTCCCGAGCGATCGGACGAGGACGGCCTGATCGTGCACCGCGGCGAGCACGCCTTCGTGCTGCTGAACCTCTTCCCGTACAACTCGGGCCATCTGCTGGTATGCCCGTATCGGCATGTCGGGCTGTACGACGAGGCGACGACGGAGGAGACGGCCGAGATCGCCTACCTCACGCAGGTCGCGATGGGCGTGCTGCGGCGGACATCGCGCTGCGACGGCTTCAACATCGGCATGAACCAGGGGCAGGTCGCCGGCGCGGGGGTCGAGGAGCACCTGCACCAGCACATCGTGCCGCGCTGGGCGAGCGACGCGAACTTCTTCCCGATCGTCGCGAAGACGAAGGCGCTGCCCCAGCTGCTCGGCGACGTGCGTGTCGCGATCGCCGAGGCCTGGCCGGCCTGATCCCGATCAGACCCCGGGCTCGCCCGGCGCCCGCGTGCGGGCGGGCTCCGGCGGCGGATCGAGCGGCGTGTGGCGGTGCACCTTCACCGGCGGTCGTCCGGGAGGGCCCGCCCGGAGGCGGCGAGGTCGGCGGCCAGCCGTTCGGCCTCGGCGGCATCCAGGTGATGGACGGTGAGGCGCAGGTGGCGGGAGGGTCCCTCGCCGGCCAGGGAGAACTCGTCGCCGGTGCGGGCGAGCCAGCCGTGCTCGCGCAGCCGCTCGGCGACGTCGCGCGCCGGCGCTCCGACCGGCACCCACAGGCTGAGCCCGTCGCCGGGTGCCACCTCGATGCCCTCCTCGCGCAGGCGCGCGGCGAAGGCGGCGTTGCGCGCGGCGTAGTGCGCGCCGGCGTGCTCGATCGCCTCTCGCGTCGCGGGGTCCGACAGCAGGGCGTGCGCGAGGCGCTGGAGCAGGTGGCTGACCCACGTCGTGCCGGGGCTCAGCCGCAGCCCGAGCCGCTCCGCCGTGTGCGGATCGGAGGCGACGACGGCGAGCGACATGTCGGGTCCGAGGAACTTCGACACCGAGCGCACGAGCGCCCAGCGACGGTGGTCGGGGCCGATCATCGAGCGGTAGGGGCGCCGTGAGAGCAGCGAGTAGTGATCGTCCTCGATGACGAGCACGTAGGGGTGGTCAGCGAGCACCTCCCGCAGCGCCGACGCCCGCGCCTCCGACAGGCCGGCGCCGGTGGGGTTCTGAGCGCGCGGCGTGCACACCACGGCCCGCGCGCCCTCGGCCAGCGCGCGGCGCAGCCCCGCGACGGTCATGCCCTCGGCGTCCACGGGAACCGGGATGGGACGGTACCCGGCCAGGCGCGCGGTCCGGATCGTGGCGAGATAGCACGGGTCCTCCAGTGCCACGGCGTCGTCGCGCGTGAGTGCCTGGGCAAGCAACCGTTCGATCGCGTCGAACGCGCCGTTGGTGATCGTCAGGCGCATGGGATCCGGCACCTCGGGCGCGAGCCACTCGCGTGCCCAGGCCTCCAGCCCGGGGTCGATCACACCCTCGCCGTAGAGCACGGGGCGCGGGGCGAGGCGGGCCAGCGCAGGCTCGAGCCGTGGCAGCAGCGCCGGATCGGGGTTCGCCGCTCCCACGTCGCGCAGCTCGGTCGCCGCGTAGCCCTCCTGCGCGAGCGGCGGGCCGCCGGCGACGCGGGTGCCGCCACGACCGTGGGCGACGACGAGTCCGGCCTGGGCGAGCTGGCGGTACGCCGCGACGGCCGTGTTGCGGTTCACGCCAAGCTGAGCCGCGAGGGCGCGCACCGGGGGCAGGGGGTCGCCGGGTCGCAGCTCGCCGCGCTCCACCAGGCCCCGGACGGCGTCGGCGATCTCCCCGGCCGAGCCGCCCGTGATGCGCGGCGCGGCGGGGGCCGCGCGCGAGATGTCGCCGTGTGTCATCGTCGCCCAGCCTATGCGCCGCGCGATGCTAGGTTATGGCCTAGGCCAAACTGGCGGACGTGAGGAGAAGCAGGATGTCGGAGACCACCGGAACCGCGCGGGTGAAGCGCGGGCTCGCCGAGATGCTCAAGGGCGGAGTGATCATGGACGTCGTCACGCCGGAGCAGGCGAAGATCGCCGAGGACGCGGGCGCCGTCGCCGTCATGGCCCTGGAGCGCGTGCCGGCCGACATCCGGGCCCAGGGCGGCGTCGCGCGCATGAGCGATCCTGACCTCATCGACGGCATCATCGAGGCCGTCTCGATCCCGGTCATGGCGAAGGCGCGCATCGGGCACTTCGTCGAGGCGCAGGTGCTGCAGGAGCTCGGCGTCGACTACGTCGACGAGTCCGAGGTGCTCTCGCCGGCCGACTACGCCAATCACATCGACAAGTGGTCGTTCACCGTGCCCTTCGTGTGCGGCGCGACGAACCTCGGCGAGGCGCTGCGCCGGATCACCGAGGGCGCCGCGATGATCCGCTCCAAGGGCGAGGCGGGCACGGGCGATGTGTCGGAGGCCACCCGCCACATCCGCCAGATCACGGGCGAGATCCGCGCCCTGGCGGCCAAGAGCGACGACGAGCTGTACGTCGCCGCGAAGGAGCTGCAGGCGCCGTACGAGCTCGTCGCGGAGGTCGCGCGCACGGGCTCCCTGCCCGTGGCGCTCTTCACCGCGGGCGGCGTGGCGACCCCGGCCGACGCCGCCATGATGATGCAGCTCGGCGCCGACGGTGTGTTCGTGGGGTCGGGGATCTTCAAGTCGGGCGATCCGGCTGCCCGTGCCGCCGCGATCGTCAAGGCGACGACGTTCCACGACGACCCCTCCGTGATCGCCGAGGTCTCGCGCGGCCTCGGTGAGGCCATGGTGGGCATCAACGTGGCCGACGTGCCGGCGCCGCACCGCCTCGCCGAGCGCGGTTGGTGAGCGTCATGCCCCGCGTCGGCGTGCTCGCGCTGCAGGGCGACGTGCGCGAGCACGAGCGCGTGCTGCGCGCGCTCGGTGCGGATGTCGTCCGGGTGCGGCGTGAGGAGGAGGTGTGGCAGGTCGACGGTCTCGTGATCCCGGGCGGCGAGTCGAGCGTGATCGACAAGCTCGCGCGCGCCTTCGGGGTGCGCGACGCGATCGTCCAGCGGATCCGTGACGGCCTGCCGGTGTACGGCACGTGCGCGGGTCTCATCATGCTGGCGGATCGCATCGCGGACGGGATCGGGGGGCAGCGGACCTTCGGCGGGCTGGACGCGACCGTGCGGCGGAACGCGTTCGGTCGCCAGAGCGAGTCGTTCGAGGTGGAGCTGGACGCACCCGCGCTGGACGCGCCCCCGGTGCGCGCGGCGTTCATCCGCGCGCCCGTGGTCGAGCAGCTCGGGCCGGGCGTCGAGGTGCTCGCGGCACTGCCCGACGGGCGGATCGTCGCCGTGGAGCAGGGGCCGCTGCTCGGCACGGCCTTCCACCCCGAAGTGACGGGGGAGACGCGCTTCCACGCCCGGTTCCTCGAACGGGTCGGCGGCTGACGCGCGCCGCGCAGGTGTGGGCCGCAAGCGACCGCGCGGGGCGCTGCGATCGAGAGCCCGAGTCATGACATCTACGGCGGTTAGTCGCGATGGTGAAGGATCGGGCCTGCGTGCCGCCCGCGGAGGACGCTCAGGTGCGGGCCTCCGGCTCACCGACGCGCTGCCGGCCTTTCGCGACGTGCGCGCGAGCGCGGCGGCGCCGCCTGCACGAGCAGAGAGCCCTGACCATCTCGTCGGGGCTCTCTTGCGGGGTGGGTCCTCGGACTAGCGAAGAGCCGAGACCGCTTAAGCGGAGGGGGTCGGTGACGGCGTGACCCGGCTTGACCCTCACGCGACGTCAGGCACGAAGGTGGTGTCCATGGACACGACCTTCGACGCTTTCGAGGTGAGCCCGGTGCCCGCGGCCGGATCGCCCGCTCCCAAGCCCTTCCGCGGAATCTATGCCATGCCCGCCTTCGCAACGGTGCCGAGCAACGATCTGGACGCGTCGGTCGATTTCTGGACTCGCGGCCTCGGATTCATCGTCCTCTTTCGCGCGCCGGGGCAAATCGTGCATTTGCGCCGCTGGATGTTTCAGGACGTGCTGCTGGTGCCGGCGCAGGGCGACGCCGTGGGGGCGGCGCCCGTGGGCCAGACCCTGTCCTTCGCGAGCGTGCTCGACCAGCTTGACGGAGTCGTCGCCGCATGTCGCGCGCTGTATCCGGGCAGCGCGACGGATCCCGAGGACACTCCCTGGAACACGCGCGACGTGACGGTGACGACGCCCGAGGGGGTGCGGGTGGTGCTCACTGCTGCGAAGCCGTTCGATCCGGAGGGGCCGGAGGGGCGTCGCCTCGCCGAGATGGGCATTCCTGCACCCGGGGAGCGCGGAAGAGGTGACAATGACATTCGTGGCTGAGCACACGGGTTCCAGCGGAGCGACCGTTGGCGCAGCGTCCGAGCTGCTCGGAGTGACCGTGCGCACACTTCACCATTGGGACGCGATCGGGCTGGCCGCGCCGTCGGCGCGGACGCCCGCGGGATATCGCCTGTACACCGACGATGATCTGGCGCGCTTGGAGCGAGTCGTCGCCTACCGTGACGCGGGGCTCAGCCTCGAGGCGATCCGTGCCGTGCTCGATGGTGAGGCGGCCGATGGCGTCGTCGCCCTGTTGAGCGAGCAGCGCGAGCGAATCGCGCAGCGCATTCGCGAGCTCGAGTGTCTGGAGGCGAACCTTGCCCGCCTGAGCCTCGCGCACGAGCGTGGCGTGTTGCTCGGTGATGCCGAGCAGCGCGAGCTGTTCGGCGCGCGCTGGGACCCGGCGTCCGCGCAAGGCGCCAGGGAACGGTGGGGTGGCTCGCCCCAGTGGGCGCAGTTCGCGGAACGCTCAGTGCGACGCGGGCGCGAGGAGTGGCGTTCCCTCTCGCGTGGCTTCACACGCTGCAGAATGAGCTTGCCGCCGCCATGGCACGCGGCGTGGAGCCTGGTGAGGCGGAGGCCGACCGACTCGCTGACCGGCATCGCCAGCTCTTCTCCGAGCTCTTCCCGCTGACGGTGTCGATGCAGGTGTGCCTTGCCCGAATGTTCGAGGCGGACCCCGGGTTCGCGGCCCATTACGACGGCATCCGCCCGGGGCTGGCGAACTGGTTTCGTCGCGTCGTGGACGCAGCCGCGCGCAGCCGAGGCGTGGACCCCGAAACCGCGATCTGGCAGTAGATGCGGGTGCGGTCAACGCACCCGGCGGACCTCGAACTCCCGGCGCGGGTTCGCGTAGTGCTCCTGCGCCTCCACGAGGAGCAGTTCCTTCGAGCCCGCGGCGAAGGTCTGCTCGAGAAGGCCGAAGACGCTCGACGCGGTGCGGGCCAGGGCGTCGGCGGCGTCGCGCGTGCGCACGTAGTGCGACGTGAAAAGCGCGGCCGTGACGTCGCCCGATCCGTTCGCCTTCATCGGCAGGTAGGGCGTCTGCACGATCCACGCACCCTCGTCGTCGATCGCCATCATCTCGATCGTGCCGTCCTCGCGGTCGGGTCGCTCCACGCTCGTGACGAGCACCGTGCGCGGCCCCATCGCGCGTGCGAGATCGGCGGAATCGAGGGTCGACTCGATGGTGTCCGGTTCCGTGCCGGTGAGGAAGCCGAGCTCGAACTGGTTCGGTGTGATGATGTCGGCCACCGGCACGACCTTGTCGCGCAGCAGGTCGGGGATCGCCGGCGCCACGAAGCAGCCGGACTTCGAGTTGCCCATCACGGGATCGCAGGAGTACACGGCCGCCGGGTTCGCCGCCTTCACGCGGGCGACGGCGTCGATGATGACGTCGGCGATGCCCTCGGAGCCCTGGTAGCCGCTGAGCACGGCGTCGAGCTCGCCGAACGCGCCGCGCTCCTCGACGCCCGTGATGACGTCGGCGACGTCCTTCGGGTCCATCACGGGGCCGCGCCAGGCGCCGTAGCCGGTGTGATTGGAGAAGTTCACCGTGTAGACGGGAAGCACCTCCACGCCGATGCGCTGCATGGGGAAAACGGCCGCGGAGTTGCCCGCGTGACCGTAGGCCACGGCGGACTGGATGGACAGGATCTTCACCCTTCCGATGATCTCACTGTTTCGGGCGGGCGCGGACCGCCGGCGCCTCGCTCACACCGGCTCGACGAGCGCGGGGGAGTTGTTGCGCACGTTGCCGACCGCGCGGTCCACGGGGTGGAAGGCGAGCGTCTCGGCGACCCGCGGTGCGTCATCGAGTGCCGCGTCGAGCACGTCGCGGGGGTGCTCCACGGTCGGATCCAGCCAGGCGTCGGCGTGGGCGGCGTCGAGGAACACCGGCATGCGGCCGTGGATCGAGCCGAGCTGCCCGATGGAGTCGCGCGTGAGGATCGTGAAGCTCAGCACCCACCGGTCCGGATCGTCGTCGGCCTTGCTCTTGTCGCGCCACCACTCGTAGAGCCCGGCGAACAGCAACGGCGAGCCGTCGGCGGGATGGATGAAGTGGGGCACCTTGCCGGTCTGCTGGTCCTGCCACTCGTAGTAGCCGGTGGCCGGCACGATCGCCCGCCGCTTGGCGAGCGCGTTCTGGAACATGCGCTTCTGCTCGAGCTCCTCGGCGCGCGCGTTGAAGGCGCGCGCCCCGATGGAGAGGTCTTTCGCCCACGAGGGCACGAGCCCCCAGCGGGCGCGCTCGAGCCGGCGCGTGGGAGGCTCGCTCTTGGCCGAGTCGAGCACGATGGCCACCGGGTCGGTGGGCGCGACGTTGTACGACGGCTCGGGCAGGTCGTCGGCGACGAGGTCGACCCTCAGCTCGCTGACGAGCTCCCCGCCGACGTTCGCGACGACGAATCTCCCGCACATGCGGCCAGGCTACGCCGTGTCGCCGACATTGCGTCGTCGGGTGCGACGGACGGGTGGTCGGCGCGGGGGCGGGCGGCGGCGCGCGCCGGTCTCGCTCAGCGGAAGTCGCGGGAGCGGTGACCGATGCCGACCCGGAGGTCTTCGAAGCCGTCGGCGACGATGTTGATGACCCCTTCGGGCGAACGCTCCAGGATGCCGCGCGCGATGAGTGCGGGGCTGTCGCGCACGACGGCGCGAAAGCGGGTCCACGCGCCGACCGAGCAGATGACGTTGATGAGACCGAACTCGTCCTCGAGGTTGAGGAACGTCACCCCCGACGCCGTGGCGGGCCGCTGCCGATGGGTCACGAGCCCGGCGACCTCCACGCGCCGACCCGTCTCGTGCGTGCGCAGCCCGGCGGAGGTGACCACGCCGCGGGCGTCGAGCGCGCCGCGGAAATGGGTGAGGGGGTGGTCGTCCGTGGAGACTCCCGTGGCCCAGAGGTCGCTCGCGAGCCGCTCGTAGCTCGACGGGTCGGGGAACAGCGGCGGTTGCACGGCCTGCACCGTGCCGGGCAGGTACTCGGGGCGGTCCTGCGCCGCGGCCCCGGCGATCCACAGGGCCTCACGCGTGCCGTGCCCGAGCGACGCGAATGCTCCCGCCGTGGCGAGCGCTTCGAGCTGGTTCTCGCTCACCCCCGTGCGGCGCACGAGGTCGTGCATCGACGCGAACGGGCCGTTCGCGTCGCGCTCGGCCGCGATGGCGCGGGCGGTGCGCAGGCCCACGCCCGTGACCCCGGCCAGTCCCAACCGCACGGCGAAGGCGCCGTCGCGGCGGTGCGCCGCCGATTCGTCGGGCGCGTGCGGATCGAACGGCGGCGGCTCCCCGTCGAACGAGCGCAGGCACTCGTCCCTGCCGGTCGGGCCGTGCCGCTCGGGATCGAGCGGCTCGAGCGTCTCCTGCGCGCCCGAGAGGTTGATGTCGGGCCGGTGCACCACGACGCCGTGGCGGCGGGCGTCGGCGGTGAGCGTGGCGGCGGAGTAGAACCCCATCGGCTGCGCGCGCAGCAGGCCCGCGAGGAACGCGGCCGGGTAGTGCAGCTTGATCCACGAGCTGGCGTAGACGAGCAGGCCGAACGAGAGCGAGTGCGACTCGGCGAAGCCGAAGTTCGCGAACGCCTGGATCTGCGCATAGATCGCGTCGGCCGCCTCGTCCGACAGGCCGTTGCGCCTCATGCCCGCGTAGAGCTTGTCGCGGATCTTCTCGATCCGTTCGAGCCCCCGCTTGGAGCCCATGGCTCGGCGCAGCAGATCGGCGTCCTCGCCCGTGCAATCGCCGATGACCATGGCCATCTGCATCAGCTGCTCCTGGAAGATCGGCACGCCATGCGTCCGCTCCAGCACCGGCTTGAGCTTGGGGTGCGGGTAGGTCGTGGGTTCGGTGCCCATCTTGCGGCGCACGAAGGGGTGCACGGCGCCGCCCTGGATCGGTCCGGGCCGGATCAGCGCGATCTGGATGACGAGGTCGTAGAAGCGGCGGGGCTGCAACCGGGGGAGCAACCCCATCTGCGCGCGCGATTCCACCTGGAACACGCCGATGGAGTCGGCGCGACAGAGCATGTCGTAGACCGCGGGCTCCTCGCGCGGCAGCTCGCGCAGCTGCCACCGCTCGCCGGTGGACGCGTGGACGAGGTCGAAGCAGTGCTGCAGGGCCGAGAGCATGCCCAGCCCGAGAAGATCGAACTTCACCAGCCCCATCCAGGCGGCGTCATCCTTGTCCCACTGGATGACCGTGCGGTTCTCCATGCGGGCGTGCTCGACCGGCACGACCTCGCCGACAGGACGGTCGGTCAGCACCATGCCGCCGGAGTGGATGCCGAGGTGCCGAGGCGCCTTCATGAGCTCCGCCGCGTACTCGATCACCTGATCCGGGATGTCGTGATCCGGTCCGGACTCCAGCGTGGCGCCCCAGCGCTCCACCTGCCGCGACCAGGCGTCCTGCTGGCCGGGGGAGAAACCCAGGGCACGGGCCACGTCGCGCACGGCGTTCTTCGGTCGGTACTGGATGACGTTCGCCACCTGCGCGGCACGCTCGCGTCCGTACTGGTTGTAGACCCACTGGATGATCTCCTCGCGGCGGTCGGAGTCGAAGTCCACGTCGATGTCGGGCTCCTCGTCGCGGATCGCCGAGAGGAAGCGCTCGAAGGGCAGGTCGTAGGCGATCGCATCGACGGCAGTGATGTCGAGCAGATAGCAGACGGCGCTGGCGGCGGCCGATCCGCGACCCTGGCACAGGATGCCGCGGCGGCGCGCCTCGGCCACGATGTCGTGCACGATGAGGAAGTAGCCGGGGAAGTCCTTGCGCTCGATCACGTCGAGCTCGTGCTCGATCCGCCTGCGCCCCGCGTCGTCGAGACGGGGGTAGTGCGAGGGCACGGCACGCCAGACGAGTTCGCGCAGGTACGACATGGGCGTGTGCCCGTCGGGCACCTCCTGCTTCGGCAGGGCGGGACGGGCGCGGCGCAGCGGAAACGCCAGCTCCGCCGCCAGATCGGCCGTGCGCTCGACGGCGTCGGGGAAACGCGCGAACAGGCGCGCCATCTCGTCGCCGGAGCGCAGGTGGGCCGCATCGTGCGCGGGCAGCCAGCCGTCCAGGTCGTCCATGGCGCGGGTGGCGCGGATCGCGGCGACGGCCCGCGCCAGTCGTGCACGCTCGGGCGTGGCGTAGTGGACGTTGTTGGTGGCGAGGACGGGCACGCCGACACGCGAGGCGAGGTCGGCCAACGCGTCATTGCGCCGGTCGTCGAGCGGGTCGCCATGGCGCGTCAGCTCGACGAAGACCCCGTCCCGTCCGAACCGGTCCACGAGGTCGCGCAGCGCGGCCTCGGCCGCCGACAGGTCGCCGGAGCCACGCGAGACGGGCCCGGACAGTGCGCGACCCACCGCGCCCTTACGGCACCCGGTGAGCACCGCCCAGTGGCCGCGGCCGCGCTCGGCCAGATCATCGAGGTCGTAGAGCGGCCTGCCCTTCTCGCCGCCGCGCAGCTGCGCGCGCGTGATCGCCCCGGCGAGGCGGTGGTATCCCTCCTCGCCGCGCGCGAGCACGAGCAGATGCGTCCCGGCCGGATCGGGCACGCCGCCCTGCGGCTGCGGCAGCCCGAGCGACAGCTCCGCGCCGAACACGGTGTCGACCGACGTGTGCTCGGCCGCCTCGGCGAAGCGCGCGATCCCGTAGAAGCCGTCGTGATCGGTCATCGCCAGGGCCTCGAGTCCCAGCCGCTCGGCCTCCTCAACGAGATCCTCCGGGGAGGAGGCGCCGTCGAGGAACGAGAAGGACGAGTGCGCGTGAAGCTCGGCGTAGCGGACCCGGCTCGTCCCTCGCTCGATGCGCGGCGGCTGGTACGCGCCCCGCTTGCGGCTCCACGCGGGGCTGTCGCCGCCATCGGCGTTCGCGGGGCGCGGGTCGGGACGGCGCCCGCTGAGGGTGCGCTCGAGTTCGTTCCACGGGATCGGCGGATTCGTCCAGCCCATCAGGCGTACCTCCCCTCCACCCACCAGCGAGCCCCCTCGTGCACGACGAGCCAGGCCCCGCCCGCGTCGTCCACGAGCTGGAACCGATGCGCGCGGCGGGCACGCGCGGCGTCCCACGTGCGCTCGATCACGGGCCACGGACCCGTCCACGACACGACGCGGCGCCCATCGAGCTCGACCGGCTCGCCCGAGACCATGCCGCGTGCGTCGACGCCGACCGGCGCGCCCCCGGGGCCGCGCACGGTGACGGGGTGGGGGTGGCGGAACACCTCGGCGGGCAGCGGAGACGGCGGGGAACCCGGCCAGGGGCGGTCCCGGCTCTGCTCGGGAGCGGCGCCGTCGCCCCAGGGCAGGAGCACCTCGCGTTCGGCGGCGCTGCGGCCACCGCCGATGGCGGGGCTGAGCACGCCGCGATGACCGAGCACGGCCTGCAGCCGGGTCATGGCGTGGTGGGCGCGCTCGTCGGCGCCCTGCCCGATGAGCGCCGGCTGGTGGGCCGCGCCGTCGTCCACGGCCTCGGCCTCGATCCGCACGAGGGTCACGGCGCCCTGCGGGGCGGTCTCGCCGCCCTGCTGCAGCTGCCAGCGCACCCGGTCGACCACGCTGGCGGCGTCGAAGCTCACGGGATGCTGCCACACCCGTTCGCTGCGCCCGTCGCGATCGTCCTCGATCGTGATCCGCACCGCCGTGCAGACGAGCCCCGCCTGTCCGACCGTCTCGCAGAAGCCCTCGACGGTCTGCCGCACCGCGAAGGCGATCTGCTCGGCCAGCTCGAGGGGTGGCTCGAGCGACAGCTCGCGCGCAAGCTCCGGCGGCGGCTCCCGCGGCTCGACGACGCGCGAGTCCGCTCCGGCGGCGAGGGCCTGCAGTCGCAGCCCGCGATCTCCGAGGCGCTCGCGCACGCGCGCGGGGGCGAGCCCCGCGAAGTCGCCCAGGGTGCGCACGCCGAGGCGCGCCAGCAGCAGGGCGAGCTGTTCATCGCCCAGCGCGGTCACGGGCAGCGGGGCGAGAAAGGCGGCCGACGCGCCCGGCGGCACGATCCGCACCGGGACCGGCACCTCGGCTCCCGTTGCGGAAGCATCCGGTCCCGCCGCCCGCGCCGTCGGGAGGGATCGCGCGGCCTGCTCCGCGGTGAAGACCCCGTCGGCGATCCCCGCACGCACCTCGTCGTAGCCGCGCGCGGCGAGCGCCTCCGCGAGTGCCCTTGCGGCCTCTGCCTCGCCGCCGTAGAACCGGGCGGGGCCGCGGGCGCGCAGCGCGACGAGGCCGGGGGCGAGGGGCTGGCCGCCGGGGGCGAGCTCCTCGAGCACGCGCAGCACGGCATGGAAGGCGCGCTCGTCGCGCCCCGGGTCGTCCGGGACGACGAGCAGGCGCGGGCAGGCTCCCTGGGCGTCGCGTCGCCGCTGGCCCACCGCCACCCCTTGGGCCCGCGCGAAGGCGGAACAGGCGACGACACGGTTCGCCCTGATCACGGCGATCGGCGCATCGGGATCGACGGGGTCGGCACCGAGCTCGCGGGCCCGGGTGCGCAGGAACGCCGTGACCGGCCAGTCGGGGAACAGCAGGACGAGGGCGCGCTCGGGGCTCATGTGCCCACCGCCCGCAGCAACGGCCGCCGTGCGGCCTCGTTCGCGATCGTCTCGCTCGGGATCGCCTCGACGTGGCCGGACGGACCGGGGAGCAGCACCCGCACCGAACGGGGCCGGGGCGTGCGACGACCGGTGAGCGTGATCGTGACCGCCCGGCCCGACAGCAGGCCGTGGCCGCGGCCGATGCCATGCCATTCGACCTCGCCGAAAGACAGGGCTGCCTCGATCCCCGGCCACTCGCCGAGGGTGAGCAGGGTGCCGCCCCTGTCGCGCAGCCGGGCCTCCAGCCGGGCCGCCTCGCCCTCCGCCGGGCGGCGGGGCGGGCGCACGGCCACGAGGGGGAAGACCTCGGCGGCCGCGGAGGCGGCCTGGAGCCAGCGGTCGCCCGGGTCGGGGATGAGGGCGAGTCGGTCGAGGGCGACGCCGTGCCCCTCCGCGGCCTCCATCGACAGCTCGGGCAGTCCGATCACCGCGCACCATGATCCCTCTCGCGAGCTTGCCCCTAGGAGGGCCAGCAGCAGGCTCGTCGCCCCTGGCTGCAGGGCGTAGGCGGCCCCTGGGCGCAGCCCGCCGTCGGGGAACAGAGAAGAGAGAGCGTCGGGCACGGGCAGTGTCTCCGGCTCGGCGCGACGCCGCTGCATGCCCGCGATCTGCTCGCGCAGGCGCAGCACCGTGGCGAGGTCCGCTCGCCCACCGATCACCGCCGCCGTGCTCATGGCGTCAGTATAGAAACTATGTACGACAAAGGAATGGGAGAAATCGAACGAACGTTCTAGCTTTGCTTGAGGGTTCGACTCGCCGATTCCGGCGTCAGAGGGAGGTGGCGAGCCTACGGGTAACGTGGGACGCCGTGCCCCAGCTCGCCTCCCACATCCCCTCGGTTCCCGAGTCGGGGACCCGACGGATCTTCGAGCTTGCCGCGACCGTCGCGGATCCGATCATGCTCGTCGTCGGCGAGCCCGATGTCCCCGTCGCGCCGCACATCGCCGACGCGGCACGGCAGGCCTGGGACCGCGACGACACCAATTACGCGAGCAACGGCGGACTGCCCGCGTTGCGCCGCGCGATCGTCGACAAGCTCGCGCGCGAGAACGGCATCGCGGTCGACATCGAGCAGGTGTGGGTGACCGTCGGCGGTACGCAGGCCCTCGCCCAGGCGTTCACGCTCACCCTCGCGGAGGGGGATGAGATCCTCGTGCCCGACCCCGGATACACCACCTTCGCCATGTATCCCCGCGCGCAGGGCGCTGTGCCCGTGCCGTACCCGCTGCGCGCCGAGCACGGCTTCACGCCGTACCTGAGCGAGCTCGAGCCGCTCGTCACCGCACGCACACGCGCGATCGTCGTCAACTCGCCCTCCAATCCGCTCGGCGTCGTGTTCTCGCGAGAGGTGCTGACCGAGATCATCCGCTTCGCGGCCGCGCACGACCTCTGGATCATCAGCGACGAGGTCTACGAGCACTTCACGTGGGACGGTCCGCACCTGTCCCTTGCCGCGGTGGCCGCCGACCTGGGGGAGGTCGGCCGCGTGCTGAGCGTCTTCTCCACCTCCAAGAGTCACGCCATGACGGGCGCCCGTGTCGGCTGGCTCGTCACGCCGCCCGGCCTCGCGGACACCATGCGCGCCCTGCAGGAGGCGATGATCGCCTGCGTCGCGATGCCCGAGCAGTACGCGGCGATCGCGGCGCTCACAGGGCCGATGGAGCACGTGGAGCGCGCGCGGGCGCGCTACCGGGCCGCGATCGTGGCGGCGACCGCGCAGCTGGACGATCTCGGTTTCCGCTACCACCGGCCGCAGGGGGCGTTCTATCTGTGGATCGACCTCTCGCACGCCACCGGCGGCGATGTCGCGTCATGGGCGCAGCGCTTCCTGCTCACCGAACAGGTGGCGGTCGCCCCCGGCAGCGCGTTCGGGCGGGGCGGGGAGGGGTGGATCCGGATCTGCCTCGCGGCCGACGAGCACGACATCCGCACCGGCATCTCGCGCCTTCCTCGTCCTGAGGGTCGGCGCTGACGCGCGCGGAATAGAATCGATACAGCAGTCTGACGATCGGGAGTTTCATGTCCGGGCATTCCAAGTGGGCCACCACGAAGCACAAGAAGGCGGTCATCGACGCCAAGCGCGCGAAGTCGTGGGCGAAGCTCATCAAGAACATCGAGGTGGCGGCGCGGCTCGGCGGCCCCGACGAGTCGGGCAACCCCACGCTCTTCGACGCCGTGCTGAAGGCCAAGAAGACCTCCGTCCCCAAGGACAACATCGAGCGCGCCATCAAGCGCGGCGCCGGCATCGGTGGCGAGGCGGTCGACTACACGACGATCATGTACGAGTGCTACGCCCCCGGCGGGGTGGCGATGCTGATCGAGTGCCTCACCGACAACAAGAACCGCGCGGCCGCCGAGGTGCGCACGGCCGTCACGCGCAACGGCGGCAACATGGCCGACCCGGGCAGCGTCTCGTTCAACTTCGAGCGCAAGGGCGTCATCGTCGTCTCGGGTGAGGGCACCACCGAGGACGACGTGATGCTCGCCGCCCTGGAAGCGGGCGCGCAGGAGATCGAGCCGCATCCGCAGGGCTTCGAGGTGGTCACCGAGGCGAGCGATCTCGTCGCGGTGCGCACGGCCCTGCAGGAGGCGGGGATCGAGTACGAGTCGGCCGACGCGGAGTTCGTCGCGAACGTCAAGGTCCCGGCCGACGCCGAGACGGCTCGCAAGGTGTTCCGCCTCATCGACGCGCTCGAGGACAGCGACGACGTGCAGAACGTCTACACGAACATCGACGTCGCACCCGAGGTGCTCGCGGAGCTCGAGAACGACGAGTGACGCCGACCCGTCCGTCCGGAAGGCGCGGGTACCCTCAGGGGGCCCGCGCCTTCCGCGTCAGACGAAGGTCGCGAGCACGTTCAGGCGCAACTGCGCGATCACGGCGATGACGGCGTAGCTGGCGACCGCGAGCAGGGGCAGCCAGCTCATCATGCGGTCCGCGGCCTTCTGCGCCGCACGGGGGAGCGGCAGCGCGCCGATGCGGATGATGTGCAGCAGCACGGCGTAGAACGACGGGATCGTCACGACCCAGGTGACCATGCACCACGGGCACAGCGTGTGCAGCTCGAAGATGCTCTGCGAGATCAGCCACACCACGAAGCCGAACGCGAACGTCATGCCGGCGGCGAAGAGGAGCCAGAACCAGCGGGCGAACCGTGCGCCCGCGAGGAGCGCGGCGCCGACCACGAGCGGGGCGACCCAGCCGGTGATGCCGAGGATCGGGTTCGGGAAGCCGAAGGCCGAGCCCTGCCACGATCCGAGGTTGGCGCTGCACTGCACGAGCACGCTGAAGTCGCAGCCGGCACCGGCACCGGGATTCTCCAGTTGCTCGAATCGCTCCATGGTGAGCGAGAAGGCGGCCCACCAGCCGATCGCCCCGGCGAGCATGAGCCAGACGGCAAGAGCGGTGGGTCGGGTGCGGGGCGTTGCCATGGGGGCATTCTCGCATCGCCGCATGAACGGATCCGTTGCGCGACGGGGCCGTCGGGGGAGTCGCGGCGGTCGCGACACGGCCCCGCGACGGCGTTGTGGGGCGAACAGTGCGATAATGGCCAGCAAGGTGCAATCCGCGGCCGCGCCGCGAACCGCCCCTGACAGAGAAGACTTCGAGGCGATGACTGCCTCGCGCGACCAGAGCAGTGCGCCGGTCGCAACACCGAGTGAGTTCGCGGCATCCAGGTGCCGCACGAGATTTCCGGGCGACGCGCGGATGTCCGCCCGCAGGGAGTACGCCAGCGATGGCTGATGAGAACAGTGAATTCGATGACCGCAACAGCACCCTCGAGCCGAAAGGCGCCGACGGCGTAGCCGAACCGACACCGCAGGACGAGGAGGCCGGGGCGCCGCAGCGCGCGTCCGAGGCGGAGACGCCGGAGATGGCTGAGGGGGCTCCCGAGCAGGAGCAGCCGGCCGAGCCGGCCCTCGATGAGGCTTCGGAGCGGGAAGAGTCCGCCGAGGCGGGCGAGACGCCCGCCGAGACGGCGGAGCCGGTCGAGGAGACCGCGCAGGTCGAGCCGGCGGTCGAGGCTGCGCCCGCGGGGGAGTCGGTCGACGCGCCGCCGGAGGTGAAGACGGAGGACCCCGAGTCGGCCGCGAAGGATGGCGAGCCGGCCGCCGAGGAGCCCGCGCAGGCCGAGGCGGAGGACGCCGAGGAGCCGACCCCGCAGCCTGTGACCGCCGTGAGCCTGGGGCTGCTGCCCGAGAACTTCGTCTCACAGGTGTCGACGGCGCTGCACTTCTACGCGCCCGAGATCACGCCGTTGCCGGCGCTGGAGCTGCCCGACGCGGAGGAGGAGGACGACCAGGACGACCAGGACGCCGGTTCGGCGCGGGGTCGCGGTCGTCGCCGTCGTCGCAACGGCAACGGCGGCGCCGCCCCCGAGCGCCCGTCGCGGCCGGTCGAGGTGATCACCGAGCCGCAGAAGATCAAGGGCTCCACGCGGCTCGAGGCCAAGAAGCAGCGTCGCAGGGACGGTCGTGAGGCCGGTCGCCGCCGCCCCGTCGTCACCGAGGCCGAGTTCCTGGCACGCCGCGAGGCGGTCGATCGCCAGATGGTCGTGCGCTCCAAGTCGGGTCGCGTGCAGATCGCGGTGCTCGAGGACAAGGTGCTCGTCGAGCACTACGTGGCACGCAACCAGGACGCGTCGCTCATCGGCAACGTCTACCTCGGTCGCGTTCAGAACGTGCTGCCCAGCATGGAGGCCGCGTTCGTCGACATCGGCCGAGGCCGCAACGCCGTGCTCTACTCGGGCGAGGTGGATTGGGACGCCGTCGAGACCGGCAACCAGCCCCGCCGCATCGAGCTCGCGCTCAAGCCGGGCGACAAGGTGCTCGTGCAGGTGACGAAGGACCCGGTGGGGCACAAGGGCGCGCGTCTGACGAGCCAGATCTCGCTCCCGGGCCGTTACCTCGTGTACGTGCCCGGCGGTGCCATGAACGGGATCTCGCGCAAGCTGCCCGACACCGAACGGTCGCGTCTGAAGAAGATCCTCAAGGAGGTGCTGCCCGAGTCCTCCGGCGTCATCGTCCGCACGGCTGCCGAGGGCGCCACAGAGGAGCAGCTCACCCGCGATGTCAACCGCCTCACGGCCCAGTGGGCGCACATCCAGCAGAAGGTCGAGAAGGGCAACGCCCCGAGCCTGCTGCACAGCGAGCCCGATCTGCTCGTGAAGATCGTCCGCGACGTCTTCAACGAGGACTTCACGAAGATGCTCATCCAGGGCGACGACGCGTACAGCACGATCACGACGTACCTCGAGCAGGTGGCGCCGGACCTGCTGGAGCGCGTGGAACGCTACGAGGGGGAGCGGGACCCGTTCGACGAGTTCCGCATCACGGAGCAGATCGAGAAGGCCCTGGACCGCAAGGTGTGGCTGCCCTCGGGCGGCTCGCTCGTGATCGACCGCACCGAGGCCATGACCGTCGTCGACGTGAACACGGGCAAGTTCGTGGGCTCGGGCGGCAACCTCGAGGAGACCGTCACGAAGAACAACCTCGAGGCAGCCGAGGAGATCGTGCGCCAGCTGCGCCTGCGCGACATCGGCGGCATCATCGTGGTCGACTTCATCGACATGGTGCTCGAGTCGAACCGCGACCTCGTGCTGCGACGCCTCGTCGAATGCCTCAGCCGCGACCGCACGAAGCACCAGGTCGCCGAGGTGACCTCGCTCGGCCTCGTGCAGATGACGCGCAAGAAGCTCGGCCTCGGCCTGCTCGAGACCTTCAGCGAGCCCTGCGACGTCTGCGCCGGTCGGGGCCTCATCGTGCACCACGATCCCGTCGTGAAGCACCGCCCGTCGGGCAACGGGGGCAACGGGGGCAACGGCGGGTCCAACCGGCGCTCGCGCGGCAACGGCGGTTCGTCCCCCGGGGCGCCGGCGGCGGCCTCGGGTGCATCGGCGACCACGCACGTCATCACGGAGGGCGTGAAGTCGGCGCTCGCGCAGATCGCCGCCTCGACGATCGCCGCTCCGTCGGCCGCGCCCGCGGAGCCGACCAAGGTCACCCCGGACATCGCGATCGAGCTGCCGGAGGGCCCACGGGCCGACAGCTCGCGCTCGGAGGGCGGCGAAGAGCGCCCGCGCAAGCGCCGCAAGCGTGCGGAGCGCGCGGAACGGCCGGAGCGCGCGGAGCGCCCCGCGGCGCCGACGACCGAGGCGCAGCAGCTGCTCGACTCAGTGCTCAGCGCGCTTCCCGAGCCGAAGGCGCCGGGTCAGGGCCGCAACCGCAGCCGCCGCGTCACCACGGCCGCCCTCACGGGCACCGCGGTGTCGGTCAACCCGGTCGTCCCGCCCGCGGAGTGAGCGGCCGGAGCGGGAGCGACGCGGGCTCAGAGCCCGCGTCGCTCCCGCTGCGAGACGCGGAGGCCCGAGGCCTGCAGCCGCCGCACGAGCTCGCGGCCGGTGACGCGCAGCGCCCCGCCGGCCACGAGCCGGTCGACGGCGTCGGCGGGCACGTCGTAGTGGTCGAGGTCGAAGGCGCGCGCCGGGACGCCGTGGGTGGCGGCGAAGTCATGCAGCTCGTCCAGGTCGGCGTCGCTCACCAGGTGCGCCCAGAGTCGGCCGTGAGCCGGCCAGATCGGGCTGTCCACGAGTATCGCCACGCCCTCGAGCCTACGGCGGCAGCGGCGTGAAGGACGCGCCGAGCGGCGCTTTTGCCGGATGGGCAGGGGATCGGGTAAAGTAGACGGTTGGTGCGTCCCCTGTCGCGTGCTCAAGCAGTGCGGCGACGAAAGTCTTGCAGACGCACTCGCAACCAGCGAATGCAAGCGAAGTCTTCCCGTGAGAGATCCGGAGACCCGACGATCCGGGTTCTCCCTAATGAAACAAGGTGTGAAGTGGTTTACGCAGTCGTGCGCGCCGGCGGCCGTCAGGAGAAGGTCGAGGTCGGCTCGGTGATTCAGCTCAACCGTGTGCAGGCGGCCGCGGGCGAGACCATCGAGCTCCCCGCCGTGCTGTTCGTGGACGGCGACAAGGTCGAGACCGACGCGAAGAAGCTGGCGAAGGTCAAGGTCACGGCCGAGGTCGTGAAGGACCTGCGCGGTCCGAAGATCGTCATCCAGAAGTACAAGAACAAGACCGGCTACAAGAAGCGCCAGGGCCACCGTCAGGACCTCACGCGCGTCAAGATCACCGGCATCAAGTAAGCGCGGAAGGGTTCAGCGAAATGGCACACAAGAAGGGCGCAAGCTCCACCCGTAACGGTCGCGACTCCAACGCCCAGCGACTGGGCGTGAAGCGCTTCGGCGGGCAGGTCGTCAACGCGGGCGAGATCCTCGTCCGTCAGCGCGGCACGCACTTCCACCCGGGCGTCAACGTCGGCCGCGGTGGCGACGACACGCTGTTCGCCCTCGCCGCGGGCGCGGTCGAGTTCGGCAACAAGGGCGGCCGCAAGGTCGTCAACATCGTCGCGGGCGAGTGATCTCGCAGACGCGAGGAGTTTTTCCGGAACGGGGCGAGCTTCGGCTCGCCCCGTTCCCGCATTCAGCGGCCGCTGGTCGGTGAACATACAGTGAGGACGCGAGGGCGCCGGCGCAGCCGGTGCCGGCGTCAGGATCGAAGGCAGGAACATGGTCACGTTCGTCGACGAGGTCACGCTGCACCTCCGCGCCGGCAAAGGCGGGAACGGCTGCGTGTCGGTGCGGCGTGAGAAGTTCAAGCCGCTCGCCGGGCCCGACGGGGCCAACGGCGGCGACGGCGGGGACATCATCCTCGTCGCCGACCCGCAGACGACCACACTGCTGAGCTACCACCACTCGCCGCACCGCTCCGCCGGCAACGGCGGCTTCGGCATGGGCGACATGCGCGCGGGCGCCCAGGGCGAGGACCTCGAGCTGCCCGTACCGGTCGGCACCGTCGTGAAGGACCCCAGCGGCGAGGTGCTCGTCGACATGGTCGAGCCGGGCATGCGCTTCGTGGTCGCGCCCGGTGGCAAGGGGGGCCTCGGCAACGCGGCGCTCGCGTCGCCCAAGCGCAAGGCCCCCGGCTTCGCCCTGCTCGGCACGCCCGGCTGGGAGGGCGATGTCGTCCTCGAGCTGAAGACCGTGGCCGATGTGGCGCTCGTCGGCTTCCCCTCGGCCGGCAAGTCCAGCCTGATCGCCGCTCTCTCGGCCGCGCGGCCGAAGATCGCCGACTACCCCTTCACCACCCTGCACCCCAATCTGGGTGTCGTGCAGGCCGGTGATGCCCGTTTCACCGTGGCGGACGTGCCCGGCCTGATCGAGGGAGCGAGCGAGGGACGCGGTCTGGGCCTGGAGTTCCTGCGACACGTGGAGCGCTGCACGGCGCTCGTGCACGTGCTGGACTGCGCCACGCTCGAGCCGGGACGCGACCCGATCAGCGACCTCGACGTCATCCTCGCCGAGCTCGCGGCCTATCCCGTGCCCGAGGGGCAGGTGCCGCTGCTCGAGCGCCCGCAGCTGATCGCGCTCAACAAGACCGACGTGCCCGAGGCGCGTGAGCTGGCCGAGTTCGTCCGGCCCGACCTGGAAGCCCGCGGCTACCGCGTGTTCGAGATCTCGACGGTGGCGCGCCAAGGCCTGCGCGAGCTGACCTTCGCCCTCGGCGAGATCATCGAGGAGCATAGGAAGGCGCAGCCGCCGGCACCGCCGCGCGAGCGTGTCGTGATCCGGCCCCGCGGATCCGAGAAGGAGTTCGAGATCCGTGTGGAGGGCGGCACCTACGGCAACGTGTACCGCATCCTCGGCGAAAAGCCGGTGCGCTGGGTGCAGCAGACCGATTTCACGAACGAGGAGGCCGTGGGCTTCCTCGCCGACCGGCTCGAGAAGCTGGGCGTCGAGGACGCCCTGTTCAAGGCCGGCGCGGTGCCGGGTGCCACCGTGCTGATCGGCGAGGGCGACAGCGTCGTGTTCGACTGGGATCCGGCCATCAGCTCGGCCGCCGAGCTGGTCGCCGCCCCGCGCGGCACCGATCCGCGTCTTGCCGACAACCGTCGGCGCACCACGACGGAGCGTCGCGAGCGCTACCACGCCGTCATGGACGCGCGCGCCGCGGAGCGTGCCGAGGAAGAGGCGCGACGTCTGGCACGTCGCGACGACGAGGAGGACTGACCGAGGTGACCGCCAGGGTGCGAGCCGATCTGCCCACCGCGCGACGGATCGTCGTCAAGGTGGGGTCGTCATCGATCAGCGGCACGTCGTCGTGGCGCATCCCCAAGCTCGTCTACGCCCTCGCCGAGGCGCACGGGCGCGGCGCCGAGGTGCTGCTGGTCTCCTCCGGCGCGATCGCGACGGGGATGCCTTTCCTCGGGCTCGACTCTCGGCCCACCGATCTGGCCACGCAGCAGGCCGCGGCGGCGGTGGGGCAGAACATCCTCGTGTACCGCTACCAGGAGGCGCTGCGGCCCTTCGGCATCGTCGCGGGCCAGGTGCTGCTGACCGCGGGCGACCTGGACGACGCGGTGCCGCGCAGCAACGCGCGTCGTGCGATCGAGCGGCTGCTGGGTCTGCGCATCCTGCCGATCGTGAACGAGAACGACACGGTCGCAACCCACGAGATCCGCTTCGGCGACAACGACCGGCTCGCCGCACTCGTGGCGCGCCTCGTCGGCGCCGACGCCCTCGTGCTGCTGAGCGACGTCGACTCGCTGTACACGAAGCCGCCGACCGAGCCGGGCGCGGAGCGGATCGACACGATCGCCTTCGGGCAGGACCTGCGCGACGTGGAGTTCGGATCGACGATCGTGAACAGCGTCGGCACCGGGGGAGCGTCGACCAAGGCGTCGGCCGCGAGGCTTGCCGCCGGCGCCGGCATCGGCGTGCTCGTGACGAGCGCCGACCTGGTCGCCGAGGCGCTGGCGGGCGACGAGGTGGGCACGTGGTTCGAACCGGCAGACGTCGCGAACGCCGCGCTCACCGGCCCCGTCGATACACTGGCCCGATGAGTCAGACCCTCGTTCCCGGCAGCACGGCGCCCGTCGACACGGTGCAGGATCGCCTCGTCCGCGCGAAGGAGGCGGCGCGGCATACGGCGCGGCTGACGAGCGACGAGAAGGCCGCCGCGCTGCACGCGATGGCCGACGGGCTCCTCGCGGCGCAGGACCGGATCCTCGCCGCGAACGCCGCCGACCTCGAGCGGAGCCGCGACGAGGGGCTGACCGAGGGGCTGCTCGACCGGCTTGCGCTCGACGAGCGGCGAATCGCCGCGCTCGCGTCGGCCGTGCGCGAGATCGCGGCGCTGCCCGACCCGATCGGTCAGGTCGTGCGCGGACATCGGATGCCCGCGGGAGCGGCGCTCGAGGAGGTGCGCGTGCCGTTCGGCGTCGTGGGTGCCATCTACGAGGCGCGGCCGAACGTGACGGTCGACATCGCCGCGCTCGCGCTGCGCTCGGGCAACGCGGTCGTGCTGCGCGGTGGGAGCGCAGCGCGCGAGAGCAACACGGCGCTCATCGATGCCATGCGCGGCGCCCTCGCGGCGGCGGGCGTCGGGGCGGACGCGGTGCAGTCGGTCGATGACTTCGGTCGCGAGGGTGCGAAGGCGCTCATGCACGGTCGTGGCTTCGTCGACGTGCTCGTGCCTCGCGGCAGCGCGGGCCTGATCGAGACCGTCGTCACCGAGTCGACGGTGCCCGTCATCGAGACGGGCGCGGGCGTCGTGCACATCGTGCTGGACGAGTCGGCGCCGGAGGACTGGGCGCGAGACATCGTCGTGAACGCCAAGGTGCAGCGGCCCAGTGTCTGCAATGCGGTCGAGACCGTGCTCGTGCTGCGCCAGGCGGCCGAGCGCCTCGTCCCGGTCGTGGTCGCCGCCCTGCGTGAGCACGGCGTCACGATCCACGGCGACGAAACGGTTCGTGCCCTCGCCGGCGACGTCGTCCCGGCCACCGAGGAGGACTGGGCCACGGAGTATCTGGCGCTCGAGATCGCGATCCGCGTGGTCGACACCCTCGACGACGCGATGGCTCACATTCGGCGGTACTCCACAGGCCACACCGAGTCGATCATCACGACCGACCAGCGCAACGCCGAGCGCTTCCTGCGCGAGGTCGATTCGGCCGTGGTCATGGCGAACGCCTCGACGCGTTTCAGCGACGGCGGCGAGTTCGGCTTCGGAGCGGAGCTGGGCATCTCGACGCAGAAGCTGCACGCGCGCGGCCCGATGGGACTGGCCGAGCTGACGAGCACGAAGTGGCTCGTGCGCGGTGCCGGGCAGGTGCGCGCCTGAGCGGTAGGCTAGGGAGACCACGCACCGAAACGGAGTCAGGATGAACTTCCCCGCCGCTCTTGCGGTCCTCGCCGAGACCGAAGAACACGGAAACGTCGCGCTGGAGACCCTTCCTTACGGCATCGTTGCCGCCGCCGTCTTCGCCGTTCTGGGTCTCGTGGCCTTCTCGTACCGCAACGTCGCCAATCGCCACGCGGACAAGGTCGAGCGAGCGACCTCGCACGAGGGACACGGCCACTAGGTCGGGGTGCGGTGACCGAGCAGAACCGCGCGCCGCGGATCGGGGTGATGGGCGGCACGTTCGACCCCATCCACCACGGTCACCTCGTCGCCGCGAGTGAGGTCGCGCAGTCGTTCGGGCTCGACGAGGTCGTGTTCGTGCCGACGGGACAGCCGTCGCACAAGGAGGCCGTCTCACCCGCGCAGGCACGGTACGAGATGACGGTGATCGCCACCGCCTCGAACCCCAGCTTCACGGTGAGCCGGGTGGACGTCGACCGCGAAGGCCCGACGTACACGGTCGACACGCTGCGCGACCTGAAGGCGGAACGGCCCGACGCCGAGCTCTACTTCATCACCGGGGCGGACGCCGTAGCGCAGATTCTCAGCTGGAGAGACCATGATGAACTGTGGGATCTCGCCCACTTCGTCGCCGTCTCGCGCCCGGGCCACGTGCTCGACATCGAGGGCCTGCCGACCGACGACGTGAGTCGTCTCGAGATTCCCGCCCTCGCCATCTCGTCGAGCGACTGCCGAGACCGCGTGCGACGCGGGTTCCCTGTCTGGTATCTCGTTCCCGATGGCGTCGTGCAGTACATCGCGAAGCATCACCTGTATCGGAGCAGCGAATGAGCACCCCGGAGCGTCCCCTCACCCGTCGCCAGCTGAAAGAGCTGCGCATGACGGGTCAGCTGCCCGTGGTCGTGCCTGGCGCGACGCCCGTGCAGCAGGGCCAGCCGGCCACCGCCGACGACAAGCCCGCCGCGGCAGCGCCGAAGCGCGACGAGGAGCGCAGGCCGACGCCCGCGCCGGAGCCCGAAGCGGTCGAGACCGCGACGCCGTACGAGCCCGCGCAGGATGCGCCCGCCCAAGGTGAGAGCACGTCGCAGGAGCAGAGCGGCGGGCGGCCACTCACACGGCGTCAGGCGCGCACCCTGCGGACCAACTCCGTACCGGTCACGGACGGCGAGGCGTCCGCCGCGGTCGAGACGGCGCCCGAACCGCCCGCCGTCGAACTGCCAGCCGGGTTCGCGGACGCCGTGCCGACGCAGGCCGCCCCGCCGAGCGAGGATCGTCTGACGGATCGCCTCGCCCCGGCGCCCGCGAAGCCCGCCGCTCCCGTGCAGCCCGCGCCGGTCCGGCCGGAGTCGGAGGCCGCCGAGCCCGCGCGGTCCGTCCCCGAGCCTGCGCAGCCCGCTCCCGCGGACGCGGGCGCGAAGGACGACGGCCCGAAGGTCGGCGCGGCGTTCGGCGCGGCCGTCTTCCAGCAGGCGGAGGAACGGCAGCGCCTCGAGCGTGAGGCCGCCGAGCGCGAAGCGCTGCACCGCCGCGAGACGAAGGCCACCGCGACCACCGGCGCGGAGGATGCCGCCGCGATCGACGCCGACGAGGTGTTCGCCGAGGCGTTCCAGCGCTCGCTCGACGCGGGTGGCTCGACAGCCACCGGCACCTCGCTGATCCTGCACGACATGCCGGGAACGGCATCGCTCAGCGCTCCCGTCACCGCGACGGGCGAGCTGCTGATCACGAGTTCCCACGTGCTGCCCACGGGCCTCGCATCGCGCGGCGCCGCCGCCGGCACGACGGACGGCAAGGACGTCGACGCGACGCTGCTCGACGGCGAGATCCCGCTGCACTCGTCGCCCACGCCGATCTCGGCGAGCGCCGCCGTGAGCACTTCGAAGGCGCCGGGAGACGTCATCCGCCCGCCCGCCCGCGAGAAGAACCACGGCCTGATGCTGACCCTCGGCATCACGGCGGGCGGCCTGGGCGCCGCCCTCGTCGGCGTCATCATCTACGCATTCGCGACAGGAGTTTTCGGTTGAGCCCCACCCCCACGTCCCTCCAGATGCTGCAGCTGGCCGCCGAGGCGGCCGATGCGAAGGGCGGGGACGACCTCGTCGCGCTCGACGTCTCCGAGCCGCTGCCGCTCGTCGATGTCTTCCTCCTCGTCACCGGCCGCAATGAGCGCAACGTCGCCGCGATCGCGGATGAGA
The DNA here is from genome assembly GCF_946151065.1 of Microbacterium sp. Marseille-Q6965. Lineage (GTDB taxonomy): Bacteria > Actinomycetota > Actinomycetes > Actinomycetales > Microbacteriaceae > Microbacterium. The sequence goes on from NZ_CAMGZA010000001.1 coordinate 61,906, forward strand.
TCGAGGACAAGCTGCACGAGGGCGGCTTCAAGCGCATCCGTCGTGAGGGTCGCCAGGAGTCGCGCTGGATCCTGCTCGACTTCGGCGACCTCGTCGTGCACGTGTTCCACCAGGAGGAGCGTGCGTACTACGCGCTGGAGCGCCTGTGGAAGGACTGCCCGGTCGTTCCGATCACGCTGCCCGAGCGCCCCGTGCTCGGCACGCCCGGGGAGTGAGCCGATTTCTCGCCTCGCGGAGCATGTTGTAAGCTGAATGAGTTGTCCGGGGCTTCTACCGGATGACATCTGGGCCTGTGGCGCAGCTGGTAGCGCACCTGCATGGCATGCAGGGGGTCAGGGGTTCGAGTCCCCTCAGGTCCACAAAATCCCCGGTCAGCCGGGGATTTTCTGTTTTCGCCGCGTCCTTCGAGCGGTATCGATCCCCACTTTCCCTCCTTTGGCGGTGCAGCCGCCCGCGGCTGGCCGACAGGACGGCCCGGGTGCCGAAACTGGAAGGATCGAGAGATGGCATCGCTCTTGACTCAGGAGTTCTCCTGGCGCGGGCGGACTGTCCGCTGGGATCGTTCCGGCAACGGTCCCGCGCTCGTGTTCCTCCACGGCACACCCTGGTCGTCGCAGCTGTGGCGTCCCATCGCAGACGCGCTGGCGAAGACGTTCACCGTGTATCTGTGGGACATGCCCGGGTATGGGGCGTCATCCAAGGAGCCGTCTCATCGAGTCGACCTCGGCGTGCAGGGGGAACTGTTCGCGGCACTCCTTGAACATTGGGGGCTCGCGCGCCCCCACGTCATCGCCCACGATTTCGGTGGGGCCGTCGCGCTCCGAGCGCGTCTTCTCCATAACGCTGCGTACGCCTCGTTGTGCCTGACCGACGTGGTCGCGCTCGCTCCCTGGGGCTCACCCTTCTTCAATCTCGTCAAGGCAAACGCGAGCGTCTTCGAACAGCTCCCGCCTGCGATACACCGCGGCGCGGTGGAGGCATACATCAGTGGCGCCAGCCACCGGGGCCTCCAAGCCGCTGACCTCCGAATGCTCGTCGAGCCGTGGACCGGACCAGCTGGTCAGGCGGCGTTCTACCGTCAGATCGCGCAAGCAGACGAGTCCTTCACGACGGAGATTGAACCGCTCTTCGGCAGCATCACCGAGCCCGTGCACATCATCTGGGGAGCGGAGGACACGTGGATTCCTGCCGACCGGGCGCAACGCCTCAAAGCCGCGATGCCCCACGCCACGGTCACGTTGATCCCTGACGCCGGGCATCTCATTCAGATCGACGCTGCTGCTGCGCTGTCCGCCGAACTCACGCGATGGACGGGCGCTGCACAGGCAGCATCGGGTGCGGTGTAAGAGCAAGAGGCACCGCCGCCCCACCAGCCGATGTCCATCGCCTGAGCGACGGCGTCCGCGTCGGGAAGCCAGCGCGAGTTGGATGGACGCACGGTCACCAGGGGAGGGCGACGCCTTCCCAGCGGGTGTAGGTGCCGCCCGGGCCCTCCGGCCCGAGCCGAGCGACGCGCACCACCTCGCGGCAGGCGTCCTCGACCGACTCCGTGCCCTGGAAGTTGACGAGGGCGGTGTTGGCGAACCCCGGCGAGACGAGGTTCACCTTGATATCAGTTGCCGCCAGTTCGATCATCATGGACAGCGTCACGGCGTTGAGTGCGGTTTTCGACGCCGAGTAGACCGGTTCGAACGTGCTGCGCAACGGGAAGTCGGGGTCGGCCATGATGGTGAGCGAGCCCTGCGCACTGCTGACATTCACGATGCGCCCGCCCGACGACTTGCGCAGCAGCGGCAGCATCGCCTGATAGACCGCCATGACGCCGAAGACGTTGACATCCCACACGGCGCGCACCTCATCGATCGAGACCACACTGGGCTGCGCCAGCTCGCGCAGTTCCGCCAGATCCTGGACGCCGGTGCGGGTGCCGGAGATCGCGGCGTTGTTGACGAGCAGGTCGAGGCGGCCGGCCTCCTCCTCGATCCGACTGGCGGCGCGGGCGATCGACGCGGCGTCGGTCACGTCGAGCTGAAGCGCGGTGGCGCCATCGCCGATCTCGCGCGCCGCCTCCTCCCCGCGCGCGACGTCGCGGGACCCGACATACACCGTGAGCCCGTCGGAGACCAGCTCCTTGGCGACCTGCTTGCCCATGCCCTGGTTGGCTCCGGTGATGAGTGCGATGCGGTTCGTGGCCACGGGGCGTCTCCCTCTGGATGGTCTGCTGCTGTTCGGTGAGCGGTGCCTGCGTGGACGAGGCGTGCTCTACGGCGACATTGCGCCGCTGCCGCGGGGAGGGGAAGGCCCTCTTCAACCTGGTATTGGCAGGGCCAGTCGACGCCCGACGACACATACTTGTTCCATGCCGACGGAGACAAGGGCAGACTTCGCGACGTACTTGCGCAGCCGACGAGACAAGATGGCCGCTCCCGGTCCGGGGTCATCAGGAGCGACGACACGGCGACGCGTTCCTGGGATGCGTCGGCAGGAACTGGCGGAGGCCGCGGGCATATCCGTCGAGTACTACACCCGTCTTGAACAGGGGCGTGCTCCTCGGCCGTCACGCGAGGTCCTCACCGCGCTGGCCCGAGCCGTCGGCCTCACGGTCGCCGAGCGCAACCACTTCTTCCGACTGGCCGGCGAGCTACCGCCCGAGCCGCTGGCGCCCGACAGCGAACTGCGCCCAGGACTGCGCCGATTGCTGCATTCCCTCGACGACACCGTCCCCGTCACGGTTCACGACGGACGGCTGGATGTCGTCGCGCGCAACGCGGCCGCCACCGAGTTGCTCGGCCCCGTCCCGACCGATGGGCGCTTTCGGCGCAACATCGTCTGGCAAGGGTTCACGGCTCATGCACGAGCCGTACTCGGGCACAAGGGAGCACACGAGTACGGCCGGTGGGCAGCCGCCGAGCTGCGCGCGGCGATGGCGCGATACCCGGGGGATGAGTACCTCCGGTCGCTCTTGGCCGATCTCTCGACGAACAGCGCGGCCTTCCGCAGCTCTTGGGCGCGGGGCGAGGTGTCCGTCGCGCAGTCCGCCGAGAAGCACCTGTACCACCCGACGCGCGGATGGCAGGTCTTTCAGAGCGAGATGCTGCACGACGCCGAACGGGATCACTGGGTCGTGATCTACGCCCCGGCTGGATGACGCGTGGAGGGCGCCCGCTGCGCACCGGCCGCGAGGACCGAGCTGGCGAGTCGATGTGCCAACGTCATGAGCGCTCGGGCTCCCGCGAACAGGCAGGTCAGTTCTGCATGTGGATCTGCTGTCCCTTGATCAGGGGATAGTCGACGAGTGCACTGCCGTCGAGATCTTCGTTGTGCATGTCGACGCCCGTCACCTGACTGTTCTCGTAGGTCGTGTAGTAGTAGATCCCTTTGTCGGTGTTGCAGCACGAGGAGTAGATGGTGATCTCGAACTTGCCTGGCGAGACCTCGACGCATCCACGCTGTTGTGCGACGGAACCCAGGATCTGAAAGAACTGGCTGATGGACTCCGACTCGGACTCCCCCGAGACGGAGTTCAGTTTGGTGAAGGCGGCCTTGATGAAGCGCGACGAAGACGACAGGTCGCCGGGAAGACCGATTGCGCCCATTCCACGGCTGTAGACGTCGAACTCCAGCTCGTCGGAGAAGTGCCTCTCCGGCGGGTGCGTGGAAAGGTGCATGAAGTTGTTCAGGTTGAACGACTGAATATCGAACGTCGGGTTGTTGGTGAGGACGCCGATGGGGTTGTCGTACACCTGTAGGCCATCCCGGACGCTTTCCACGGTGAGGGACCGATGACGGTCGGAGATGATCCAGTGCAGCGGTGACAGCGGGAAGGTCTCGCTGAAGTCGATATCGACGAGGTTCAGCCCGGCCAGAGCCGTCTCCACCTCGTCCACGGACTCGAACTGCCCGAGGACCCACGGGATGAACTCGAACGGGGTGACGTTGGTCTTGTCCTGCGCTTCAGGCTTGTAGTCGGCGTTGCCCGGGAAGTTCAGCCCGGCCATGCTCAGACCCTTCTCGTTCGTCGCGTCGTAGTACAACGGATACCCGTCCGCGATGGTCGCCATTCCGATGATGGCGTGGTGGGTCGAAAGCGGCGCGGCTCTGCGGAACTCGAAGGGGAAGCTCCGAGGCGTCACGGTGACCGTCTCGTTGTAGGAAAACTCGAGATCAAGATTGCGCCCGAAATAGTGATCCCGGGTGGTGTAGTTCGCGCCTGTGCACATGCCACCGTCTCCCATGTCATCCGTCCCGCGTTACGGGACACCCTACGTAGGCGATGGCCGCCTCGCCACGGCTTCGACGAGTGTTACTGCCGCGCTATCGTCGGCAGCGTGACGCGCGCGCCGGTGATCAGCGTCGAGCTGCTGCTCGATGCCGAGACGGAGGCGGCCGTGCGCGCCGAGTGGGCCGCGCTGGCCGTGGCGGGGCTGGCAAGCCTCGCCGCGCACACGGCCCCCAGCAACCGGCCCCATATCACCCTCCTCGTCCGCACCGAGTTGGCGACGCTCGACGCGCCGGCGGTCACCTCGCGGCCGGCATTCGAGGTGCGCTTGGGCGCGCCGCTGCTGTTCGGCGCCGGCGCTCGCCGCGTGCTGGCGCGCAGCGTCGTACCGTCCGACGAGCTGCTTGCGCTGCACCGCGCCGTGCATGAGGCCGCGGGGCCCGGCGACGACGCCGCGCACACCGCCCCCGGGTCGTGGACGCCGCACGTGACCCTCGCCCGACGGCTTCGCACGAGCGACATCGAGCGCGCGCTCGGCGTGGTGGGCGGCGAGCTGCACGGCACGGCCCGAACGTTGCGACGTTGGGATGCGGCAACCCGCGAGGTCACCATCCTCGGGCACTTCGACTGACGGGATCGCGCGGCGCCGTGGCCGGATCCGGCGATGGATCGGAGGGGTGCCGGCGGGTGCGGTCAGTCGGCGAAAGCCGCGTCGAAGGCGCGCGGGCGGCGTCCGGGAGGCTGCGTCGGCCGGGGCCCCGGGGCGATCGCCGGCGGCGTCGGCGCGGTCGTCGGAACACCGGGCTGGAGCACGAGCTGCTCGTCGAAGTGCTGCACGGCGAACGCGGGCCCGGCGCTCAGCCGGTACTGCGTCGAATCCGGCCGGATGTCGAGGTGCAGGGTGCCTCCCGCGACGCGAATGCCGAAGGCGAGACGCGTCAGCTGGGGTGGCAGGCGCGGCGCGAAGCGCAGCCCCTCGGAGCCGTGGCGCATGCCCCCGAACCCGGCCGTGATGGCCGTCCAGAGGCTGGCCAGCGATGCGATGTGAAGACCATCCGCCGTATCGCCCTGGAGATCGTCCAGGTCGAGGGTGGCGGCCTCGGCGAGGTAGTCAGCGGCGAGCTCGAGATGCCCCGTCTCCGCGGCGACGACGGCCTGGATCCCCGCGGAGAGCGAGGAGTCGCGCACGGTCAGCGGCTCGTAGTAGGCGAAGGCGCGCGCCTTCTCCTCGGCGGTGAAGGCCTCGTGTGCCACATACAGGGCCAGCACGAGGTCGGCCTGTTTCACGACCTGCTTGCGGTAGAGGTCGAAGTACGGGAAGTGCTCCTGGAGCGGGTACTGCTCCGGCGTGGTGGCCTCGAAGCTCCAGCGCTCTCGCTCGGTGAATCCCGCCGACTGCGGGTGCACGCCGCGCTCCTCATCGAACGGGATCGCGATGGCGGCCGCGGTCACCGTCCAGCTGCCGATCTCCTCGTCGGTCACGTTCAGCGCCTCGGCGACGTCCCGGTGGCGACGCGCCGCGGCGGCGGCGCCCTCGAGGTTCGCCCTCGCCAGCAGGTTCGTGTAGACGTTGTCGTTGACCATGGCGGAGTACTCATCCGGCCCGGTGACCCCGTCGATGTGGAATCGCCCGGCGTCGTCCCACCTGCCCAGCGACACCCACATCCGCGCCGTCTCGACGAGGATCTCCACCCCGGCCTCGCGTTCGAAGACCTCGTCCCCGGTCACTCGGAGGTATCGCATCACGGCGGCGGCGATGTCCGCGTTGAGATGGAACGCGATCATGCTGGCCGGCCAGTAACCGGAGCTCTCTCGGCCACTGATGGTGCGCCACGGGAAAACCGCGCCGCGCAGCCCGAGCTGCGTCGCGCGTTCGCGGGCGTGATCGAGCGTCGCGTGGCGCCAGCGCAGCGCCTGCTCCGCGCTCTCCGGCGCGGTGTCGGTAAGCAGGGGCAGCACGAACATCTCGGAGTCCCAGAAGGTGTGACCCTGGTAGCCCGTCCCGGTGAGGCCCTTCCCGGGGACCGAACGCAGCTCTGCGCGGGCGGCGGCCTGAAACACGTGGAAGAGGGCGAAGCGCACGGCCTGCTGCAGACGCGGCTCTCCCTCCACGACCACGTCGTTGCACGCCCAGTACTCGTCCAGCCGCTCGCGCTGACCCGCGGCGAGCCCCTCCCACCCGGCCTCGGACGCCTCGACGACCGCAGCCTCCGCGCGGTCGCGGAGCGCCGCGGTGGACGGCGACGCGGACCACTCGTGGCCCACGAACTTGACGATCTCGATCCGCTCGCCGGGATCAAGCTGCGCGCGCACGGTCGTGCGCGCGAGATGCGGTGAGGTTTCGGTGGTCACCGTGGGGGCGTGCGAGCCCGTGCTGTGGATCGCGTGGTCCATGGCCACGGCGACCCCCAGACCGCTCCCGCGGGTGACGTGCACGAGCGTCGCGGCCGTCCCGAGCAGGAAGTGCCCGAGGCTCTCGAGCGGATCGGTGAGCGCCTCCTTCACGCGCGGGTCGTGATGCACCTCGGTCAGCGGTTCGTTCGCGACGAGTTCCGACTGGACGGTCACGGTCACGGGACCGTCGACGGCGCGCACCTCGTATCGCACCGCAGCGACAGCGCGGTGCGTCAACGAGACGAGGCGCGTGGACGTCATCTCGATCGTCCGCCCGGTGGGGGAGGTCCACGTGACCTCCCGGTGCAGCGTGCCGGCGCGGAAATCCAGGTGCTGCTCGTGGCGGGTCAGGCGTCCACGCCGCACGTCGAATGGTTCATCATCCACGAGCAGTCGCAGGATCTTTCCGTCAGGGATGTTCACCACGCTTTCCCCGGAATCGGGGTAGCCGTACCCGCCCTCGGCATACGGCATCGGGTGCCGCTCGAAGAACCCGTTGAGATAGCTGCCGGGGGAGCTGTGCGGTTCACCCTCGTCCAGGTTGCCCCGCCAGCCCAGGTGGCCATTGCCGAGCGCGAACACCGACTCGCGGTGCGCGAGCGCCGACAGGCTCAGGCCGCTGAGGCCGATGCTCCATGGCGCGACGTCAAAGGGAAGCGGCCTCGTCATGCGTCATCTCCTCCGCCCGTCACATCCCGGACCCTACAACGGCAGCGTGCGCGCGCCCTAGTCGCGTCCCGCCCGCTGACATCGAGGTCACGGGTGTGGTAGCAGGTCAGCGGCGCAGGGCCGTGGGCCGAGGGAGCCCGAGGTCCTCGAGCAGGTCGCCGAGGGCGCGGTCGAGCTCGGCACCGGCCTGCGCCACCTTGTTGATGCCGTACGAGGCCAGGGGTGCGCTCGGCACCTCGACACCCAGCACGGTGCCCGGCTCCCGACCGGTGTGAGCCTCGACGCGGATGGGGGAGTAGAGCGTGGTGCCGGCGTCGTGGCGGAACATGCGCGCCGCGACGCCGTGATGGACGATCAGCCACACCGCGCTGCGGGCATCGCTGCCGGCGGATTGCATGATTCGGTCGGGGCGTGAGCTCCACACGCTCACGAAGCCGCTGGGAGACTCCCACTGGACGCCCCGCACGAACGCGGCCCAATCGCCGTCCTCCGCCACGCGCGCTGCGGCCTCCGCCTCCGGCAGCGCGGGCACCGCGCTCTCGAAGGCGGACACGAACGCGTCGAAGTGCGCGTTCGTCTCGATCCGGATGCGACGCGCCGTGTACTCCGAGGTGGTCTCGTGCGCGGCGTAGCTCATGTCCCCATTCAACCGCGCTCCCCGCGCCGACGCCCGGGCACGCGAGAGGGCGCCGCCCGAGCAGGGGCTCTAGGCGGGGGTAGGGACGGGCCTGTCCTGCTGGTGCGTCAGCTCGACCGTCCGCCGCACGACCGCCGAGAGCTCGCCCGTCTCCCGCAGGAAGCGGCGCTGCAGGTCGGCTCCGGTGCCGTCCCGGAAGACCCGTTCGACGAACGCCTCGACGGCGCCCAGATCCCCGGATCGTGTCAGAGACGCCCGCACATGATCCACGAGAGCGTCGACGACGGCCCGCGCGGGCTCCGAGCGGCCCGAGACCGGATGCACCAGCTGCTCCCGCACGCCGCACAGGGCGGCCTTCCATGTGGCCAGCCGCAGCAGCGCCGTGGGCGCCGCGGTGGGCGGTGTGCCGGCCCGCCACTCCGCCGCGGCCGTGTCGACCAGCCCACGGGTCAGGGCCGCGATCCCCGCGGCGTCCTCGGCGCGCAGACACGTGTCGGAGACCCGGACTTCGACGGTCGGGTGGTTGTGCGAGAGGCGCGCGTCGAAGTACAGCATGCCGCTGTCGAGGATCACCCCGGACGCCAGCAGCTGCTCTTCGAACGCGTCGTACGCCTCGACCGACCCGAAGACGTCGATGGGCCCGGCGCACGGCCATTCGCGCCAGGCGATGGCGCGGTGGCTCGCGTGCCCGGTGTCCTCACCATCCGCGAACGGCGAGTTCGCGCCCAGCGCGATCAGGACCGGCAGCCAGTCACGGATGCGGTCCAGGACGGCCACGCCCTCCTCACGTGAGGAGATCGACACGTGCGTGTGCATTCCGAACGCGAGGCACTCGCGCGCGAGCACGCCGTAGCGGCGCATCATCTTCGCGTACCGCGGCTTCCGCGTCGCGTGCGGGTGAGCCGTCAGCGGGGACGTCGCCACGGCGGCGGTTCGCGCGCCAACCAACGCCGCCCGTGCGTCGGCATATCGGCGGCCGGCGCGGATCTGCTCGGTGAGAGAGTCCAGCGAGGAGTGCGGCGAGGTGATGACCTCGATCATCTCCTGCTGCATCTCGGCTTCCATGCCGATGCCGCCGCCGTCACCGGCTTCGTGAAGGGCGAGCACCTGCGCCGCGAGGGGGAGAGGTGACCCGGTCTCCCCGTCGACCAGCAGCAGCTCCTCCTCCACCCCGAAAGTTCGCATGGTTCAGTATCGGCACACGCCGGCCGATTCCGCACCGGGTTGCGTTCCGCGCCTGGCGCATATAGCGCCGCGAGCGGCGGGGAGCTTGTCAAGGGGGCGCCGCGCACCGAGCGGACGACGAGAGTGGGCGGATGGAGGAGGGCTGAGGACCATGTGCGGCATAGCGGGCGAGATCCGGTTCGACGGCGACCGCGCGGACGTCTCAGCGGTTCGGGCGATGACCGCGTGCATGGCCGATCGCGGCCCCGATGGGGAGGGGATGTGGAGCGACGGCTGGGCGGCACTCGGCCATCGCCGGCTTCGCATCATCGACCTCAGCGACGCCGCGGCGCAGCCGATGACGGACGACGACTCGGGCCTGGTGTTGGTCTTTAACGGCTGCATCTACAACCACGAGCAGTTGCGCGCCGAGCTGTCGAACGCGCACCGGTTCCACTCGCACAGCGACACCGAAGTGGTGCTCGCGGCGTACAAGCGGTGGGGGACGGAGTGCGTTGCGCACTTCGTGGGCATGTTCGCCTTCGTGATCGTCGATCCCGTGCGGCGACGGGTGGTGCTCGCACGAGACCGGCTCGGCATCAAGCCGCTCTACCTGTCGAAGACGCGCACTCGCCTCCGCTTCGCCTCCACACTGCCGGCGCTGCTCGCCGGCGGAGACGTCGATACCGGCATCGACCCGGTGGCGCTGCACCACTTCCTCAGCTGGCACTCCATCGTCCCGGCGCCGCGCACCATCCTGTCCGGCGTACGGAAGCTGCCGCCCGCCACGGTGCGCGTCATCGACGCGTCGGGCACCTCGACGGACCGCACCTACTGGCGACCGGACTACGCCCGCAGCGACGAGCGCTCGGGGTGGTCGCAGGAGGACTGGCTGCAGGCGGTGCACGAATCGTTGTCCACGGCGGTGCGGCGCCGCCTCGTCTCCGATGTCCCGGTGGGCGTGCTGCTCTCGGGGGGACTCGACTCGAGCCTGATCGTCGCCCTGCTCGCGGAGGCGGGCCGGGAGCGGATCCCGACGTTCAGCATCGGCTTCGAAAGCGGAGAGGGGGGTGAGGGGGACGAGTTCGTGTACTCGGACGCCGTCGCCGACCGCTTCGGTACCGACCACCACCGCCTCCGGGTGGCCGACGCCGACATGGCCGATGTGGTGCCGCGAACCGTCGACGCGATGACCGAACCGATGGGGACCCAGGACGTGCCGGCCTTCTATCTGCTGTCCCGGGTCGTCGCCGAGCACGTGAAGGTCGTCCAGACGGGCCAGGGCGCCGATGAGGTCTTCGCCGGGTACGCCTACCACCGCAACGCGGCGGCGGCGGCGGAGGAGGTCGTGGACGGCTTCAGCTCGGCGTTCGCCGATCGCGCTCATGCCGAGATGGTCGCCGTGCTCGAGCCCGACTGGCTCTGCGACCGCGACGTGAGCCGAGAGCTGCTCGCGCAACGGCTCACCGAGCCCGGCGCCGATACGCCCGTCGATGCCGTGCTGCGCCTCGACACGCACCTGCTGATGCCGGACGACCCGGTGAAGAGGGTGGACAGCATGAGCATGGCCTTCGGGTTGGAGGCGCGCGTGCCCTTCCTGGACCAGGACTTCGTCGCGCTCGCCGCGTCGTGCCCGCCGGAGCTCAAGGTGCGGGGCGGGGGCAAGGGCCTGCTGAAACAGTTGGGGCGCCGGCTCCTGCCCACACAGGTCGTCGATCGCCCGAAGGGGTACTTCCCCGTGCCGGTGCTGCGGCATCTGGAGGGTGCGGTGCTGGGCCTCGTGACCGAGACCCTGACATCACCCGAGAGTCGTCGCCGCGGGCTGTTCCGCCGGGACTACGTCGACACGCTGCTGCGCGAGCCGAACGCCCGCTTCACCCCCGTGAACGGGAACGTGCTGTGGCAGCTCGCGGTGCTCGAGCTGTGGCTGCAGCGCCACGGCATCACCTGAGCCGCGGCGGGGATCGCCACCACCGGCACGGGGCTCAGGTGCGACGTGCGCCGGGGTCGCGGTCCACGATCGGAACCGACTGCGTGAACAGGCTGGCGCGCTCCTCGGCCGCATCGCTGCCGCTGAACAGCGCGCTCGCCGCGCCCCCGTCCGCGGTGGGCTCCACCGCGGCGGGGGGCGCCGTGGTCGTCATCATCACCCGCTGCACCGGCAGGCCGTTGGGGTCGTTCTCCTGCACCCAGGTGACCATCGCCTCGCGGACGATGCAGCGCAGGTCGAACAGCGTCGGGGCGTCGCGCGCCGTGACGAGGATCCGCACCCGCACGAGGCCCCCCGTTGCCTCGGTCACCTGCAACACGGAGGCCCGCCCGTCCCACAGGGGCGTGTCGGCCAAAACCCTTTCCAGGTGCGCCCTCATACCGGGCAGCGAGACGCGCCAGTCGACATCGAGCTCGACCGAGCCCAGCAGCTCCGACCCGCGCCGCGTCCAGTTCTGGAAGGGCGTCGTCGTGAAGTAGGTGCACGGCAGCACCAAGCGGCGGTCGTCCCACAGGTCCAGGACGACGTAGCTCAGGGTGATCTCGCCGACCTTGCCCCACTCGCCTTCCACGACCACCACGTCATCGACGCGCAGCGCATCGCTGAAGACCAGTTGGATGCCGGCGAACATGTTCGCGAGCACCGACTGCGCCGCCAGGCCGGCGATCACCGAGAGGATTCCCGCCGAGGCGAGCAGGCTCGTGCCGACGACGCGCACGGCCGGGAACGTCAGCAGGACGGCGCCGATGGCGATCACGATGATGACGGCGACCGCGAGCCGTCGGAGGATGAGCGTCTGCGTGCGGATGCGGCGGGCCACCCGATTGTCGGGCACGTCGATGCGGTAGCGACCCAACAGCACATCGGTGCCGAACATCACGAGCGCGCCGAGCCACCACGCCGCCGCGATGATCGTGAGAATGCTCATCACCTGGTTCACAAGTCCCCGACCGGAGGGCTCAGGGAAGGCGAGGGTGAAGGCCATCCAGACGGCGACGATCATGAGCAGAATGCGGAACGGCATGCGGGCGCGTGTGATGAGCAGCCGCGGCCACTCCCGGCGTCGCGAGAAGAACCGGATTGCGAGCGCGATGAGCGCCGTGACGGCCACCGCCCCGACGATCCACACGGCGAGGACGATGGCGAAGTACAGCCAGGGATCGAGCATGAACCTCCTCAGCGGTCGGGCAGGTCCACACGGTAGCGCCGCGGCTCACCCGTCCCGCAAGCGCTTGTCACGCCCCCTCGAGCGCGGTAAGGCGGGCCGGGGATCGTCACGCGCACGGGCCTCGGGTGCGCGCTAGTGCGTCGAGGCGCCGCGCGCAAGGCCACGCGTCGCGCCGTTCGCCCTCGCTACCCTCGTGCCACCGGTCCAGACGAAGGGATCCTTCCGATGAACGACACGTCCACCACTCGCCACGACTCGGCCCTCCACCGGGCCAAGCACCCGCGCACCCCGCTCGCGGGGCCCTATGGCCACCCGTTCCATGCCATGCTCATCACGATCCCGATCGGCGCATGGACGGCCAGCATCGTCTTCGACATCCTCGCGCTCGTCACCGACGACGAGTCGTTCGCCGTGGGCGCGACGTGGCTCATCGGCATCGGCCTGGTCGGGGCGGTCCTGGCGGCCGTGTTCGGTCTGCTCGACCTGTCGAACCTCGCCGCCGGGACGAAGGCCCGTCGCACCGGCCTCGCGCACCTCGCGCTGAACACCGCGGCGATGGTGTTGTTCCTGGTCAGCCTGCTGATCCGGCTCGGCGAGCCCGAGGAGCCCAGCGTATGGGGCTTCGTCGTCAGCGTCATCGCGTTCCTGATCGTCGGTGCGTCCGGGTTCCTGGGCGGCGAGCTGGCGTACCGCTTCGGGGTGCGCGTGGCCGACGAGGGCACCCAGGCGCGGGCGTACGAGGGGGCGGGGCGCAGGGGCTGAGCTCATGCGAAGGCACAGCATCGGCCGCGACAGCGTGGTCGTCGTCATGGGGGCATCGAGCGGTATCGGCCGCGCCGCGGCGCACGCGTTCGCGCGCCGCGGCGCCCGGCTCGTCCTCGCGGCGCGCAGCTCGTCGAGCCTGGACGACGTGGCGGGGGAGTGCCGGGCCCGCGGAGCGGCCCGGGTGACGACCGCACCGCTCGACATCACGGACGCGGACGCGGTGGCTGACATGATCGCAGCGACCGAAAGGGCGTACGGCGGCATCGATGTCTGGGTATCGGCGTCCTCCGTGTACGGATTCTCGCGCTTCGAGGAATCGCCCGCACACATGGTGCGCCGCATCCTCGACGTCAACCTGATCGGCACGATGGAGGCGGCCCGGCTCGCGATTCCCGTCCTTCGCCGCCGTCGCGGCGTGATGATCCTCGTCGGCTCGGTCTTCTCCGAGCTCGCCGCGCCGTATGTCGTCCCGTACGTCACGAGCAAGCACGGCATCGCCGGGTTCGCCAAGGGGCTGCGGCTCGAGCTGCGGGGCCAGGTCGACGTCTGCACCGTGATGCCGGCGACGATCGACACGCCGATCCACCAGCACGCCGCCAATCACACGGGCCGGAAGATCCGGCCGCTTCCTCCGGTCGTCGCACCGGAGCGCGTGGCCAGGGCGATCGTCCGGCTCTCGCGGCGTCCACGCCGCAACAGGGTCGTCGGGCGCGCTCAGGGGGTGATGGTGCCGATCCGGCGGGTGTTGCCGGGCGTCGTCGACGCCTTCACGGCGCGGTACATGGAACTCGTCGGCATCCGCCGGTCCCCGCAGCCGCCGCATGACGGCACGCTTCACGTGCCGGACCCGCCGTCGAACACCGTCGAGGGCGGCTGGCGGGTGTGGCGTCGGCTGTGGCGCGGGCGCCGGAGCTGACTCATGCGCCGATGACGGCCCCTCGAGAGGACGAAGCGAATGTGGCCGGACCCGGTTGCGCTGCTGTACGTCGCGGCGAGCGTCGCGACGCTGTTCGCGGCGTTCCTGCCGCGCCTGCTCGGCAGAGTGCCGGTGTCCATGCCGATGGTGTTCGTCGGGGGCCGGCATGGCTGCTTTTGCGCTCTTTCCCGACCTGCCCGACCCTGCGTACGGCGCTGCGGAGCTCGCTGAGGGATACGGGTTCGTCGCCGTTTTCATCTGTGCCTGTACGATCCGCGCCGGGGAGCACGCCCACGGTCTGCATTCCGTGTTGCACACGTTCGTGGAACAGGTCGAGCGTCTGCTCACCGTCGCGGTCCTCCTCCTGCTCGGCGGCGCCGTGGCGCGCGGACTCTTCGACGCGCTCACGCCGCTGGACATCGTCTTCGCGGCGGGGTTGCTGCTCATCCTCCGGCCCCTCGCCGGATGGGTGGCGTTGACGCCGGGCAAGACGGGGCCGCGGGAGCGCGGGGCGATCGCCTTCTTCGGGGTGCGCGGAGTGGGTTCGCTCTTCTACATCGCCTACGCCCTCGAGAACGGCGACTTCGCGCAGGCCGACCGTCTCTGGGCGATCGCTTCCCTGGTGGTGATCGGGTCGGTGCTGGTTCACGGCATCGCGGCGACACCCGCGATGACCCTGCTCGACAGAGCGCGGCGGCGCCGCGCCCTTCGGCGCGGGGACCCTTCCGCCGAGGTGGACACTCCCGTCTGATGAATCGCGTCTGGTGCGTATACCGCCGGTCGTGACGGCGCGCAAGCCCGTGGGCACGGAGTGCGCCCGCGCATAGTGTCGGGTTGCCCTGACGCGCCCCGTTGCCGGAGCGTCATGTCGGTTCGAGCAGGGAGTGCCTGAATGAGCACGACGGAGTCCCGCACGCAGTCGTCCCCGACGCCGCCGCCCACGCTACCGCCCCGACAAGCCGCCCTGCTCGCGGCGTCGCGGGTGGAGCAGAAGGGCAACATCGTCGTCCGCTGGGTGACTTCCACCGACCACAAGACGATCGGGTACATGTACCTGATCGCGTCGCTGCTCTTCTTCCTGCTCGGGGGAGTGCTCGCCCTCGTGATCCGCGCCGAGCTGTTCGCGCCGGGCATGCAGATCATGCCGACCAAGGAGCAGTACAACCAGCTGTTCACCATGCACGGCACGATCATGCTGCTGATGTTCGCCACGCCCCTGTTCGCGGGGTTCGCCAACGTCATCATGCCCCTGCAGATCGGCGCCCCGGATGTGGCGTTCCCGCGGCTGAACGCCTTCTCCTTCTGGTTGTTCTTCTTCGGTTCGTGCATCGCCGTCTCGGGATTCCTCACGCCCCAGGGTGCCGCGTCGTTCGGGTGGACGGCGTATCACCCGCTCTCCAACGAGACCTTCACACCCGGCGTCGGGGGCGACCTGTGGATGCTGGGCCTGGGCATCTCGGGCTTCGGCACGATCTTCGGTGCGGTGAACTTCATCACGACGATCATCACGATGCGCGCCCCCGGCATGACGATGTGGCGCATGCCGATCTTCACGTGGAACACGCTCATCACCGGAATCCTTGTGCTGATCGCCTTCCCCGTCCTCGCCGCGGCACTGTTCGGGGCTGCGGCCGACCGCATCCTCGGCTCTCACATCTACGACCCGGCCAACGGGGGCGTGCTGCTGTGGCAGCACCTGTTCTGGTTCTTCGGCCACCCCGAGGTCTACGTGATCGCGTTGCCCTTCTTCGGCATCGTCTCGGAGATCTTCCCCGTGTTCAGCCGCAAGCCGATCTTCGGCTACAAATCGCTCGTGTACGCCACGATCGCCATCGCGGCATACTCGGTATCGGTCTGGGCCCACCACATGTTCACGACCGGCGCGGTGCTGCTGCCCTTCTTCTCCCTCATGACGATGCTCATCGCGGTGCCCACGGGCGTGAAGATCTTCAACTGGATCGGCACGATGTGGCGCGGCTCGGTGACGTTCGAGACCCCGATGGTGTTCGCGCTCGGCTTCCTCATCTCGTTCGTCTTCGGCGGCCTGACGGGGATCATCCTGGCCTCGCCGCCGCTGGACTTCCACGTGCACGACTCGTACTTCGTCGTGGCGCACTTCCACTACGTGGTCTTCGGCACCGTGGTGTTCGCGATGTTCGCCGGCTTCTACTTCTGGTGGCCCAAGTTCACCGGGCGGATGCTCAACGAGCGCCTCGGGTACGTGCACTTCTGGATGCTGTTCATCGGCTTCCACATGACCTTCCTCATCCACCACTGGCTCGGCGTCGACGGCATGCCGCGTCGCTACGCCGACTACGCGGAACAGGATCAGTTCACGTGGATGAACCAGCTGTCGACGGTCGGCGCGCTTCTGCTGGGCGCGTCGATGATCCCGTTCTTCCTCAACGTGTGGATCACGGCCCGTAAGGCGCCGAAGATCACGGTGGACGACCCGTGGGGCTATGGGGCCTCGCTCGAATGGGCGACGAGCTGCCCGCCGCCGCGCCACAACTTCACGTCGATCCCGCGCATCCGCAGCGAGCGCCCGGCGTTCGACCTGCATCACCCCGAGGCGCCCGTGCCGACCGGCGTCGGTCCCGCGAAGGACGCGCCCGACGCCCCGACGGTGGACACCGGCGACGGCGCGACCAAGTAGGAGAGCGCGTCGGTGCCAGCGGCGCCGAGATCAGACGAAGACGCGCGAGGCGTTGACGATCCGCTGCAGGTAGAGCGCCGCGGCCAGGAGATAGTCGGCCGAGGAAGGGTGCGGCGCGTTGTGGGCGTCCACCGCCTCGCGGTAGCGCCTCACCGCCTCCTGCGCGGCGTCGAGGAGCTCCGCGCCCGAGGAGTCGTCCGGCGCCGCATCGACGAGATCGGCCGCGCGGGTGATGGCTTCGGTCAGGCGCGCGCGCACGTCATCGCTGCTCGGCAGATCCGCAGCATCGGGACCCACGAGCGTCTCGGCGAGCTCCCGGGTGGCCGCCGTCGTGCGCTCGAGCGCACGCAGGCGCCGAAGGTTCTGCTCCTGTTCGTGCGCGCGACCCCTCGCGCGCGGGTTGGCTCTGCGGCTCTCGTCGGCCTCGCGTACCTCTTCGGCGACCGCGGCGGCGGTCTCGTTCAAGCCGCGCAGCCCGACCTCGACCTCGTCGGGGGAGGAGGAGCCCGACTCCACCGCCTCGGCGATCTTCCGCAGCTGCGCGGACGCCGTCGAGCGGAGCACGGAGAGGCGGTCACTTGCGCGGCGCACGTACAGGGGAGGAAACAGCAGCAGGTTCACCGCGATGCCGACGACGACGCCGAACGCCATCGTGACGATGTACGACACCGAGAACTCCTCCAGGCTCCGCCCGCCGAGCAGCAGCGTGAAGAGCCCGGCCATCGCGATCCACTCGCGCCCGGCACCCAGTGCCCGGATGCCCCCGAGCGCCACTCCGAGCCCCACGACGAGCGCGACCGCGACGACCCCCGCGATGCCCGCCCAGACGATGACAAGGCCGCAGATGCCGACCGCGATGCCCAGCGCCAGCCCCACGAGTGTGAGAAGCCCCGCGCGGGCGGACCGTGCCAGCGTGGGATACATGCTGACGAGTGCGCCGAGAGGGGCGTAATAGGAGTACTCGTTCGCCGCGAATGGGATGAGCGGGGCGAGGTACCAGGCGAGGGAGGCGGCGACGGCCGCTTTGGCGGCGAGCAGCAGGCGCGGCTGATCGACGATGTCGCGGCCGAGGGCGGCCGCCGCCCGTCGCATGCCTCCCGCCATGGTCGCCTCCGTCTCGGTCGAGGAGCTCGCTCTCCCCACGCTATCGACCGGGCCGGGTGGCCGCGAGCTGCTGCACACGCCCCTCCTCGGGTGCAAGCCCTCCCGTCGGCGAATGCCGCCGTCCTAACGTGGGCGGCGTGGACGGCCGCTCGTCAATGCGGTGGCCGAGGCAACCGGAACGACAAGGAGAACGGTCATGACGACCCTCGCGATCGTCGGGGCGGGTCCGGGACTCGGGCTCGCCGTGGCACGCCGGTTCGGCAGGGAGGGATTCGCGGTCGCGCTCATCGCGCGCAACGCACGCAAGCTGGACGCGCTCGCGCAGGAGCTGGGGGTCGACGGGATCACCGCCGCGGGATTCGCCGCCGACGTGCGTGACCGCGCGTCCCTGCAGGCGGCGCTCGATGCGGCGGCGGGCCGACTGGGCGAGATCGAGATCGTCCAGTACAGCCCGTTGCCGGCCCGGGAGTACATGAAGCCCGTGCTCGACACGACCGCCGATGACCTCGTCGGCCCGCTGCAGCTGTCGGTGCTCGGCCCCGTCACCGTCGTCCAGCGGGTGCTGCCCGGGATGCGGCGCATGGGGCGGGGCACCCTGCTCTTCCCGAACGGCGCGTCGGCGGCCCGCCCGCGGGACGCGGCGACGGGCACGTCGGTGGCGTTCGCGGCGGAGAGCGCCTATGCGCAGTTGCTGCACGACGCGCTCGCGCCCGAGAACATCCATGTGGCGCAACTCATCATCCCGCTGGGCATCGGCGGTGGAGAGCCCGATCATGAGCCGGAGGCGCTGGCGGATCGGCTGTGGTCGCTTCACGCCGAACGCGGTCGCTTCCGCACGTTCGTGCGGCCGCTGGACTGAGTGCATCGGGGCTCCGGCACCTGCCGATGGGGGCGCCCGCCGGTCGATTGGGGGCTGACCGTCGCGGCCCCGCTGTGCCACGATGGCCATGTCGACGCACCCGCCGGCACCGGGCGATCAGAGGAGATCACGATGCGCGCAGCACTGTTCCACGCCAAGGAAGACGTCCGCGTCGAGGAGGTCGAGGAGCCGACCCCCGGCCCCGGCCAGGTGAAGCTCCGCAACGGGTACGCGGGGATCTGCGGGTCGGACCTGCACATCTACTACGCTCCCGACGCCGCCGGCGTCGACATGAACCACCCGCACCCGCTCACGGGCGCCATGCCGCCGCAGATCCTCGGCCACGAGTTCTCGGGAACGATCGTCGAGGTGGGGGACGGTGTCGAGGGGTTCGCGCCCGGCGACAACGTGGCCGTCTGGCCCATCTACAACTGCGGCGAGTGCGCAGCGTGCCGCCGCGGCATGCCGAACGCGTGCCGCATGATCACCTTCCACGGCATCCAGTCACACGGCGGGGGCATGGCGGAGTACACGGTGGTCGACGCGTCCAAGCTGCACCGCCTGCCCGAGAACGTCGACCTCACGATGGGCGCCCTCGTCGAGCCGATGGCCGTCGCGTGGCACGCGGTCAGCAAGAGCAATCTCCGGCCGGGCGGCACCGCGCTCGTCGCCGGAGCGGGACCGATCGGGATCGGTGTCTGGTTCGCGCTGCGGGCTCAGGGCATCAACGACGTCCTCGTCTCCGAGCCCAGCGCCGAGCGGCGCGCGATCATCGAGAACCTCGGTGCGCGCACCGTGGATCCGGTGAGCGGCGACCTCGCCGCCGCCGTCGCCGACCTGACGGGTGGTGACGGCGTGGACGCCGCGTTCGACGCGGCGGGCGCCGGTCCGGCCGTGCTCTCCGGGCTGGCGAGCCTGGTGCAGGGCGGGCGGCTCGTGATCGTGGCGCTCCACGAGCGGCCCGTCGAGTTCCTGCCCACCGCGCTGGTGATGGGCGAGACCGAGATCAAGGGTGTGTTGGCGTACACGCAGCAGGACTTCGACGACGTCATCGCGGCCATGGCGGAGGGCAAGTACGACACCACGGGCTGGGTGCAGAAGGTCGGAATCGACGAGGTCGTGGACGCGATCACGTCGCTGCGCGCGGGGAACGGAGCGAAGGTGCTGGTGCGCGCGGAGTAGGCCAGGCCCAGCGCGGCGGGCCCGGCGGGACGAGGGGCGGTTCGCCGCTACTCGCCGCCCGCCTCCTCCGCGTCGTCGTCGTTGCCCGTCTCCTCGGCCCGCTTCTCCGCGTCTTTGCGCGCCTGCTCCGCCGCCTTCTGCTGCGCTTCCTGCGCCTTCTCCTCGGCCTTCTGCTGCGCATCCGCGGCCCGCTCGGCGGCCTTCTGCTGAGCCTGCCCGGCCTTGTCCTGAGCGGTCTGCCCGGCAGCGCCGCCGTTCCCGCTCGCCGGTGGCACGGCCGTGACGGGGTCGCTCGCCTGCTCCTCGCCGCCGTTGTCCGTCTGGTTCGTTCCCGTCGAGGGCGCCGGGTCGGAGCCCTCGCCGTCCTGCGCGGTCCCGGGCGGCACCACGCGGGAATCCTCCGGCACCACCGAGGGCTCCGTGACCGCGGGTGCCTGTGTGGGAGCGAGCCCCTCGATGGTGAAGGCGGCGCCGACCGCGGCCGCCGCCGCGGCGAGGGCGAGGACGGCGGCGGTGCGGCGCGCGCGGCGGCGCGGGGGGCGCTTCGCCGGCGGCGGCGCGGAGATCGGCGTCGTGTGCGGAAGCGGAAGGGTGGCTGGCACGTGCTCGATCGGGTCGGCTGCCAGCTGCCGCGTCGGAAGCGTCCGTGCCGTCTCGGGGCCCGGCGCCGCGATGGCGCGCGCCTCGAGAGCCACCTCGGTCGCCGACGGTCGCGCGGCAGGATCGTCGGCCGTCATCCGGCGCAGAAGTCGCGCCCACCCGGCCGGCAGGGTGTCGGGAATCTCCACGGTGAGCGCGTGCCGGGCGGCCAACGACTCGTGGGGAGCCAGCGACGGGAAGGCACGCGAGCCGGTGAGGGCCTCCAGAAGCACGAGACCCAGCGCGTAGATGTCGGCGGCGGGGGTGGGGGCGGCGCCGCGCAGCTGTTCGGGTGCGAGGTACGAGAGGGTGCCGATGACGACGCCGGGCGACGTCAGACGTTCCTGTCCCAAGAGGTACGCGATCCCGAAATCCGCGAGCTTGGCCCGATACGCCCGCCCCGGCCGTCCCGACGGCGCCAGCAGGACGTTCGACGGCTTGACGTCGCGGTGCACGACGCCCGCGGCGTGCACCGCGTGAAGCGCCTCCGCCAGCTCCGCACCGAGGTCGGCCACGTCCTCGGGGGGCAGGGGCCCGCGTCGAATACGCTCGCTCAGCGTGGGTCCCTCCACGTACTCCATGACGAGGTACTCCGGGCCCTCCGCGGCGAAACGCGCGTCGTACAGCGTGACGAGTCCGGGATGGTTCAGCGACGCCAGGGCGGCCGACTCGCTGCGCGCGGAGCGGACGCCTCCGGCCTCCAGACCGGTGCGCATCATCTTCACCGCCACGGTGCGTCCGAGAGCGATGTCGTGCGCGCGGTAGACGGTGGCCATGCCGCCCGCGCCGACGCACTCGCTGAGCTGGTAGCGCCCCTCGAGCAGGGGCGCAGTGCTCTCCGGTGCCGGTGAAGTCATCACGCCCTCCCTGGACGACCGGGACGATCCCGCTCGCTCAAGGCTACGGAGGGTCCTCGAAGCGGCGCGGGGGTCTTGACGAACCCGCGGGCGTCTGCAAGCCGCCGCCGGATCGGGGTTGTCGTCGCAGCGGGCGCTGCACGGCACGACCGTGCTCCGGCGAACCCCCAGCAGGCTGCATGAGGATCGTGGCATGGCATCCAAGAGGCGAGGCGCCGGCATCGGCACGGTCTGCGTCGTGCTGGCCGTCGTCGGCGCCGTCGCGGTCTGGGGCGTCGTGACCGTTGTCGGCGCCCTCAGCGGATTCCGGCCGGCGGAGGGGTGGGAGCCGGAGGCCGCCGCGCCGAGCGCTCCCGACCCGCTGTCGGCGGCCCCCGCGCTCGCCCCGGTGGGCTCCGATGGCGCCATCGAACCGACGTGGCTGACAGAGGTCGCGGGTGCCACGGGCATTCCGGAACGCGCTCTGGCCGCGTACGCGGCGGCCGACGCCCGAGCGCGGCAGGACGGATGCGCCGTCGGGTGGAACACCCTGGCCGGCATCGGCTGGGTCGAGAGCCACCACGGGGCCCTCCACGGGGGCGAGGTGCAAGCGGACGGGTTCGCGCGGCCGGAGATCCTCGGCATTCCGCTCGACGGCACGAACCGTACGCTCGCGATCCCCGACACCGACGGTGGTGCCCTCGACGGCGACACCGAATGGGACCGGGCCGTCGGGCCACTGCAGTTCATCCCCGAGACCTGGCGCCGGTGGGGCGTCGACGCGAATGGTGATGGGGCCGCGAGCCCGCACAGCATCGATGACGCCGCGGCCGCCGCCGCCGACTACCTCTGCCGATTGGACGGGACGCTCGAGGGTTCGGACGCGTGGATCCGCGCCATCCGGTCGTACAACGACACACTGGACTACCAGACGCAGGTGGCGCGGGCCGCCGTGCGATACGCCGCCTCCGGCTGACGCGCGCGGGACGGCGGGTGCAGCGCTTCCGCGACGTGGGCATTCCCGATAGCGTGGGCGCCTCGCGCGCACACGCGCACTCACGAGACGGGGAGAAGCGATGAGCGACAGGGACGCACAGCACGACGGCGGCACGGCAGGGGACATCCCCCCGGGGGACGCGGCCCAGATCGACGAGCCGGACGCCGACCGCCTGGCGGCCGCGCACGGGGGCACCGACTTCGCGGGCTTCGACGAGCTCACCGAGGACGCCTCGGCCGGCGCGGGTGAGCGATCCGCGACGGAGGAGGACGCCCTCGCCGCCGCCGACCTGCCGCTCGATCAGGACCTACCCGACGACCAGGAGGACCGTGAGGCCCCCTGACCGGCGAGCGGCCCGCTCCTCCCGGCGCCGCGAAGGAAGCGCCGTTCAGGCATCGACCCGCCGCTCCAGGGCATCCAAGAGACGCCGCTCGTCCGCGTCGGGCGACCCCTGCACGAGGTGGTAGGAGGGCTCGCGTAGCGCGCGGAGCCAGGCATACGTCCCGGCCCCGGGGATCGGGTGGCGGAAGGAGTCGAAGTGGACGTCCTCCGCCGTCGGCGCCGGTTGCAGGGTCAGGTCGGCGAACGGGTGCCAGAGGCCCCGAGGGTGAGCGAAGTAGAGGCGAAGCCGCCACGGCGTGCCCGTCAGCGCCCGTCTCAGCGCGGCGCCTCCCGCGGGGAGTGGGGGAGCGGCGATCGTGCGCGCCCCCAGCAGCAGGGGCCCGCTCGGCGTGCGATATGGCACCACGGTCGTGAACCGTGCCCGTGAAACCGAGCGCGTGGGGGCGAGCAGGAAGCGACCGGGCACGCCGAACCCCGCGGAGGCGAGCTGCACGTCGGCCGGGCGCCCGCCGGCATCCATCCGCAGCGCGAGGCCCGGCACATCGGGAAGCGCCGGAGGAAGGCCGACCGAGCGAGACAGACGCGCCACGACGGGCACGGAGGCGCCCGATGGGCTGTCGATCCAGTGCACGCCCGAGCGCCGCGGGTTTCCGAGCCACACGAGTTCACCGCGCAGCATGTGCCCGCGCGTGTGGATGGGGCGCGGGTGTCGCACGAGCAGCAGCACACGGAACAGGCCGCGCACCACGGCGCCGGCGATGCGAGCGAGCAGCGGAGGCATGTCGTCATTGTGCGGCGCCCCTCCGCCGTGCGCCCGCCTCTTCTCGCCGGCGCGCGGAACGCGTACGATGCCCGGGCGACTCGCCGAGTCGCCGCGACGCGCGATGGCTAGCATCGCCGCGCGAGCGTGATCAAGCCCGTGCGCGATCGCGGGCGTCACGCCAGAGTGGGACCATGACGATCCTGTCTTCGACCGCCGCTCCCTCCCTCGGATTCCACGATCGCGGTCCGCTCAGCCGTACGGTGCGGGAGCGCATCATCGCCGTCGATAAGGGTCACGCTCCGCCGGCGCGGGAGCTGGATGACGCCGTCAGCGAGGCGCTGGAGAGGGCGTCGGATGTCGTCACCGACGACGATGTGCAGCTCGCGCTGTTCCTTCTCTACGGGTCGGCCTACGGCTCCTTCGGCTCGTTCGGGGTGCACTCCGAGTGGGATCCGGTGCTCCTCACGGCGCGTGCGCGGCTGGAGCGTGCGTTCGAGGCCCGCGTGCGCGAACTCACCCCGCCCGTTCCGACGCCGGATCCGTCCACCGCCGACGGCATCGCGGCCGTGCTTTTCGAGCTCACCGCGCCGCAGCCGAGCCCGGGGCTGGCCCGGTTCGTCGAGAAGCAGGCGGACGCGGAGCAGATCCGCGAGATGCTCGTCCTGCGCAGCATCTACACGCTGCGCGAGGCGGACCCGCATTCGTGGGCGATACCGCGCCTGACGGGGCGCCCGAAGGTGGCCCTCGTCGAGATCCAGTCCGACGAGTACGGCGGCGGCCGGCCGGAGCGGATGCACGCCACCCTGTACGCCGCCGCCATGCGCGGTGCGGGGCTGGAGGATCGCTATGGCGCCTACGTCGATGCGGTGCCCGCTGTCACCCTGGCGGCGCAGAACATGATGTCGATGTTCGGGCTGAACCGCCGACTGCTCGGCGCCATCGTCGGGCACCTCGCGGCCTTCGAGATGACCTCCTCGCTGCCGAATCGACGCTATGCCGACGGGATGCGCCGCGTGGGCTTCGGACCCGAGGTCACGGAATACTTCGACGAGCACGTGGAAGCGGATGCCGTGCACGAGCAGATCGCCGGGAGGGATCTCGCGGGTCGACTGGGGGAGGAGCACCCGGAGCTGCTGCCCGACATCCTCTTCGGCGCCGCGGCGTGCCTGGCGGTGGACGATCTCGTCGCCGACCACGTCCTCGCCGCATGGCGCTCCGGCGGCAGCGCCCTGCGGGCCGCGGAGGCGGCCACGCCGTGACCGCCTCGGATCGCCTCGCCCTCGAGTACGTGCTGCCCCTGCGGCGCAACGACGACTCGGGGGAGGAGGAGCTCGTCCGCTACCTGCGGGCGCTGAGCTCGTGGGTGGACGTCACCGTCGTCGACGGCTCGGACGACCCGCTCTTCCGACGCTTGGATGCGGCGCTGGCGGGGACGACGGTCCGGCACGCGGCGCCGTTCGTCGACGGCACGAACGGCAAGGCCCGCGGCGCCGTGAGCGGGCTGCTGCGGGCGCGCCATGACCGCGTGGTGATCGCCGATGACGACGTGCGATACACGCGTGCCGACCTGGAGGCCGTGCACGACAGATTGAGGCGCGCCGACGTCGTGCGCGTGCAGAACGCCTATCGCCCCTTGCCGTGGCACGCACGTTGGGACACCGGGCGGATCCTCCTGAACCGCGCGCTCGGCGGCGACTACGGCGGCACGCTGGGCGTGCGCGCGCCCCTGCTCGGTCGGCGCGGCGGCTACCGCACCGACGTGCTCTTCGAGAACCTCGAGCTCGAGCGCACCATCCGCGCGGAGGGCGGCAGCGTCGACGTTCCTCTGGGTCTGCTGGTCCGCCGGCTCCCGCCCACGGTCCCTCACTTCCTCGGGCAGCGGGTGCGCCAGGCGTACGACGGATTCGCGCAGCCGGTGCGGCTGCTCGCAGAGCTCTCCGTTCTCCCGCTCGTCGTGGTCCTGATGGCGGCTGGGCGGGCGAAGACCCTCGCCGGCGCCATCGCCGGGGTCGTGTGCGTCGCCGAGTTCGGCCGACGGCGCGGTGGCGCGGCGCGGGCCTTCCCGCCCACGTCCGCCCTCTGGGCGCCGCTCTGGCTCGCCGAGCGCGCGGTGACGGCGTGGCTCGCGGTGGCGGCCCGCGCGCGTGGCGGCGTCCGGTACGGCCCGTCACGCCTCCGCACCGCGGCATCGCCGCTGCGCCGGCTGCGCGCCGCGGCGGCGCACGAAAACAGGGATCGGGGGGACGCCCATGCAGCATGAGACGCCGACCATCACCGTCTGCCCGGACGGGCCGCTGCTCGTGCGCGGTGTGACGGAGCTCGTCGACGCGGACGGCAACCGGATCGAGCCTCGACGGCGCACCTTCGCGCTGTGCCGTTGTGGCGCGACCGGCATCCCTCCCTGGTGTGACGGCACGCACAAGCTGGTGACGCGTGCCCGCGGAGGCGACGGATAGGGCGCCGCCCGCGGGGCGACGGGGAGGGCCCCTCCCTCGCCCGATTCGCACCGTTCCCGAACGCGTTGCCTGCGCGTAACCTCCGTCGGCGGATTCGTTCACCCCCGCGGCGCAGGGTGAACGCATGGTGGGCGAATCGGTGCTCGCGTGGGTGGAATCGCCTCTGCAGCTGGTTGGTGCGGCGGAGTGGGCGGCTGCGCACGGCCGCACCGTCGACCTGGCGGCGCGCGTCACGTCGCAGATTCCCGAGACGGCCGACGAGCTCCTTCGACGCGGCGCCGCCTTCGGTGAGAAGCAGCCCTACTTCGGCATCCCCTGGCGGATGCTGGCCACCCACGAGCATTGGCTCGTCGGTGACGGCTTCTCGGGACAGTTCCGGCTTGCGGCGGCCGTCCTTCGCCCGCGGCGGCTGACCTTCCTCGACGACGGGCTCAACACGCTGGCCTTCGCCGATGCGATCGCCGGCACGCGCCCCTACCGCCGTCCGGGCGTCACCGAGCGCGGTCTCACGACGCATATCGCGCCCCTCGCGCTCGACCACGTGCGGCGGCGCTCGCTCGCCGGAAGCGGCGGTCTGTTCACCGCCTTCCCGCTCGGCGCGGCGCGGGAGGCGGCCGTGGGCGAGTACGC
The DNA here is from genome assembly GCF_946151065.1 of Microbacterium sp. Marseille-Q6965. Classification (GTDB taxonomy): domain Bacteria; phylum Actinomycetota; class Actinomycetes; order Actinomycetales; family Microbacteriaceae; genus Microbacterium. Next base: position 88,292 of record NZ_CAMGZA010000001.1, read on the forward strand.
GCTGCGCGTCGAACGGCACGCGTTCGAGTGGCTCCGCGCCTCCGCCCCGAGCGGTACCGTCACCACGGCGCTGCGCGGCGACCGGGTCGTGCTCGGCACCGCGCGGTCCGTCGACGGTCACATGAGGCGTTCCGAGCACCTCGCGTGGGTGGCACGGGAGGCAGCGGCGGGCCCCGTCGCCTACCTGCCGCACCGCCGCGAGCCCGACGACTTGCTCGAGGCGATCGCGCGCATCCCGGGGGTGCGGGTGGTGCGGCTCAACCTGCCCGTGGAGGTAGCGCTGGCGGGGCTGGACCACCCGATCGAGGTGCGCACGCTCCTGTCGAGCACGCTGACGACGCTGCCGATCGTGCTGGCCGGCAGCGGCAGCACGATCGTCCAGGCCGGCGATCCCGCTCCCCGCGCACGCTTGGAGGCCTCGTCGTGAGCGAGACGGTGGCGATCATCCCCGCACGCGGCGGATCGCGGGGCGTGCCGGGCAAGAACCTGCGTGCGGTCGGTGGCGTGCCGCTCGTCGCGCGCGCGATCGCGGCGGCGCGCAAGGCGGAGGGCATCGACCGCGTCGTGGTCACCACGGACGACGACGACATCGCCTCGCTCGCGGCCGAGTGGGGTGCCGACGTCGTCCGTCGCCCCGCCGAGCTGGCGGGCGACAGCGCCAGTTCCGAGAGCGCGCTGCTGCACGCGCTCGACGAGCTCGGCGGGCGCGGTGTGCAGGCGCGCGTACTCGTGTTCCTGCAGGCGACCTCCCCCTTCATCGACGCTGTGGCGCTGAGCGAGGCCGTGCGCCAGGTTCGCGAGGGCGAGGCGGACAGCACGCTCTCGGCCGTGGAGAGCTACGGCTTCCTCTGGCGACGCACGCGCGCCGGCGCCGAGGGCGTCAACCACGACGCAGCGCACCGCCCGCGCCGACAGGACCGCGAGCCGCACTACCTCGAGACGGGCGCGTTCTACGTCATGGACGCCGACGGCTTCCGGGCCGCGCGCCACCGCTTCTTCGGCCGCATCTCGCTCATCGAGGTCCCCGAGCGCACCGCACTCGAGATCGACACCCCCGAACAGCTCGAGCTCGCCCGCGTCCTGGCCGCCGGATCGGGGGATACCGATGGCGACCGGATCGACGTGGACGCCGTCGTGACGGACTTCGACGGCGTGCACACCGACGACACCGTCCTGGTCGCGGGCGACGGGAGCGAGCACGTGCGCGTCAGCCGCTCGGATGGGATGGGCGTGCGCCTGCTGCGCGAGGCCGGCATCCCGATGCTCATCCTCTCGACCGAGACGCACCCGGTCGTCACGGCGCGGGCGCGCAAGCTGCGCGTCGACGTGCTGCAGGCGCAGGACGACAAGGCGGCGGCTCTGCGCCGCTGGGCCGCGGAGCGCGACATCCCCCTCTCGCGCCTGGCGTACCTGGGCAACGACGTGAACGATCTGCCGGCGCTCGAGATCGTCGGCTGGCCCGTCGCCGTGCGCGACGCGCACCCGCTCGTCCTCGCCGCCGCGCGCCTCGTGCTCGACCGACCGGGCGGGGGCGGCGCCGTGCGCGACCTCGCCGACCGCGTGCTGCGCGCGCGTGACGACCAGACCCGGTGGCCTCTCGAGGCCGCCACCGCACCAACCAGGGAGAACACATGACCGTCCGCATCGGATCGCGCGTGATCGGCGGGGGCCGCCCGGCGTACGTGATCGCCGAGATCGGCCTCAACCACAACGGCGACGTGGAGCTCGCGAAGCAGCTCATCGATGTCGCCGCCGAGGCCGGCGCCGACGCCGTCAAGTTCCAGAAGCGCACCCCCGAGATCGCCACCCCCGAGCACATGCGCGACATGCCGCGCGAAACGCCGTGGGGCACCATGACCTACCTCGAGTACCGTCACCGCGTCGAGTTCGGGCGCGAGGAGTACGTCGCGATCGGCGACCACGCCACCCTGCGCGGCCTCGACTGGTTCGCCTCGCCGTGGGATGTGCCGAGCGTGGAATTCCTGGAGGACCTCAACGTGGTCGCCCACAAGGTCGCCTCCGCCTGCCTCACCGACACCGAGCTGCTGGAGGCGCTGCGGGCCACCGGCAAGCCGATCATCCTCTCCACGGGCATGTCGACGATGCAGCAGATCGACCGCGCCATCGAGGTGCTCGGCACGGAGCACCTCGTGCTCCTGCACGCGACGTCGACCTATCCGATGGAGCCGGAGGAGGCGAACCTGCGCATGATCCGTGTGCTCAGCGATCGCTACCCCGGCGTGCCGGTGGGTTACTCGGGGCACGAGCGCGGCCTGCAGATCTCGCTCGCGGCCGTCGCGATGGGCGCGCAGGTGGTCGAGAGGCACATCACGCTCGACCGCACCATGTGGGGCTCGGATCACGCGGCCTCGCTCGAGCCCACCGGCCTGAAGAACCTCGTCAGGGACATCCGCATCATCGAGAACGCGTTCGGTGACGGGGTGAAGCGGGTCTTCCCGGGCGAGGAGGCGCCGATGGCGAAGCTGCGTCGCGTTCCCGCGTGACCGACACGGACCACCCGCGGATCGTCGCGGTCGCCGACACGGACTCGTATGTGAAGTGGGCGGCGGCCCTGCTGGCGCCGGTGCCCGGGGCCGAGCTCATCGTGCTCGAGACCGAGCTGGTCGTCAGCCTGGCGCAGCAGCGCGCGGCCCTGGAGGGCAGTGGGCTTAAGCGCGTGAGGCGGGCGACGTACGACCAGCTCCCCACACTGCTGGCGGGCGCCGACGCGGTGCTGCTGGCCGCGCGCGGACCGCTCGTGCGGGTGCTCGCGCGACTGGCGGCACAGCTCGACCCGGCACCCGTGATCCTCACGGGGCTGCCGGGAATCTCGATCCCGCCCACCTGGCTGGCCCTGCACTTCCGGCGCGGGTGCGACCTGTTCGTCCTGCACTCGCGCCGCGAGGTGCGGGAGTTTCGCGCGCTGGCGGCGGCGCGCGGCATCGCCCAGCGCTTCGCCCTCGCCACCCTGCCGTTCGCGCGCGCGGCGAATCCCGTTGAGCGGAACGGCACCGACCTCGTGTTCGCCGCCCAGGCGATCGTGCCAGCGCTGCGCGAGCACCGCGAGCACGTCGCGCGCCTGCTCGTCCGGGCGGCGCGCGCGCATCCCGATCGGCGAGTGGTGCTCAAGCTCCGCGCGCGCCCGGGCGAGGCCGAGACGCACCGCGAGCTCGTGTCGTACCCCGAGCTGATGGCGCAACTGGGGGAGGTGCCCCCGAACCTCGTCACCTCGACGGCCCCGATGGTCGAGGCCCTCGCCACCGCCGAGGGACTGGTCACGGTCAGTTCGACGGCCGCCATCGAGGCCGCCGCACAGGGCGTGCCCGTGATCGCGCTCGACACGTTCGGGGTCTCCGGCCGGCTGATCAACCTCGTGTTCGAGGGCAGCGGACTGCTGGCGGGAGACGATGAGGTCGTCGCGCGCCGGTTCCGCACCCCCGAGCCCGACTGGCTGGGGGACAACTACTTCCACGATCGGGCCGAGGACGACTGGCTCGCGCGCACGGCCGAGCTCGTGCGGCGCCGGCGCGCCGGGCTGCTTCCGCCGCGACCGGTCCCGCGTCTCGTGGGCGGGCGTGCGCGCGACGCGTGGGAACGCAAACTCGCCCTCGGCGACCGCGACCGCTCGCTCAGCGGCGCGCTCGCCTACGCCGTCGGCGTACCGGTGCGGCGCGTGCTGCGCATCGTGCGCCGCCACGGCGCAGGCCGTCGTGCTTCCGGGGCCGGCTCGGCGCCGACTCCCGCCTGACCGTGCCGCCCGGCGGGCGACGTCTGGCGGCCGTCAGAGATCGATGACGCGGCCGTGGTCCCACGGCTCGTCCCAGCCCAGGCGGGCGAGCATGGCGTCAAGGACGTTGGCCGTGAAACCCCAGATGAGGTGCTCGCGTCCATCCACGCGCACGCGCCACGCCGGCCCCGTGAAGGAGAGGCCGCCGCGTCGCAGCCGTGTGGTCCAGCGGTTGGCGGGATCGATCAGGTCGGCCACCGGGGCACGGAAGACGGAGGAGGACTCGCCGTCGTCGACCACCCGCACGGGTGTGGGGCGCGCCCACCACCCGAGCACCGGGGTCACGCGGTGCGCGGAGGGCGGCAGCGGCACTTCGGGCAGGGTGCCGAGCACCTCGACGCCGGCCGGGTCGAGGCCCGTCTCCTCGACGGCCTCGCGCAGCGCCGCGTCGACCGGCCCGGCGTCGTCGGGGTCGATCCGGCCGCCGGGGAACGCCACCTCGCCGGCATGGCTGCGCAGCGTCGTCGCACGTGCGAGCAGCAGCACGTCGAGGTCCCGAGAGACCGCGCCGGCGGCGTGGACCGCGGGGGCACCGTCGAGCACTCCGAACAGGACGAGCACGGCCGCGGCGCGGTAGTGGTCGTAGAGCGCAAACTCCGCCCAGCGCTCCGCGACGGCGGGATCGCCCGCGAGCGCGCGCAGCTGTTCTCGCGCGGAGGCCGGCGGTTGCGTCATCGCCTTCGACGTTACGCCCTCGGCACGGTGCGTACGCTGAAGGAGTGAGGCGCGCGAGGAGTGGTGCGGGGCGCGGCGCGGTCCGCCGTGGGGTGCTGCCGCTCGTCCTGGCGAGCGCGCTGGCGGCCGTGGCCCCCGGGTATGGCGTGGCGGTGAAGCCGGCGTCGGCCGCCTCCGGACTCGACGAACAGGAGCCCGTCGCCGTCGTCGCGGCCGGGCCGGGTGCCGCGGCCGAGCGGGCCTCGGCCCTCGCCGCGGGCATGGACGTGCGGGAGCTGGCCGGCGCCGTGGTGATGGGGCACGTCGCCACACGCGATCCGGACGCGGGAGCGGCCTACCTCGCCGAGAACCGAATCGGCGCGTTCCTGCTGATGGGGGCGAACGTGCCCGCGGACGAGCGGGAGCTGCGCACACTGACGGCGTCGCTGCGCGGCGACGGTGCCGTGCCGGCGCTGCTGGCCATCGACGAGGAGGGCGGTGTCGTCACGCGGCTACCGTGGGACCACCAACCGGCCGGCGGCGAGCTCGCGGCGTCGGAGCCGGCGGCGTCGCTGACCGCGTTCGCCGCGCGCGGCGCGCTCGTGGCGCGTGCCGGCATCGGCGTGAACTTCGGGGTGGTGGCCGATGCGACCGGCGACACGACGTCGTTCATCGCACCGCGCGTGCTCGGCGCCGACCCGGCCGCCGCGGCCGAGCGGGTCGCCGCGGCCACGGAGGGCGAGGCGCCGTTCGCCCTCACCACGCTCAAGCACTTCCCCGGTCACGGGCAGGTCGCGGCCGACTCGCACCACACCGTTCCGGTCGCCGGGCAGTCCCTCGCCGACTGGCGCTCGTCCACGGCTCTGCCGTTCGCGGCGGGGATCGATGCCGGCGCTCCTCTCGTCATGAGCGGGCACCTGGTCTACCCGGAGGTCGACGACGCGCCCGCGTCGCTCTCGCCCGCGTGGTACCGCCTTCTGCGGGAGGATCTGGGATTCCGGGGCGTCGCGGTCACCGATGACCTGGGCATGCTGTTGGCGGCGGGAGATCCGCGCTACGCCGACGCGGTGGCGAACGCGGTCGCGGCGGTCGGCGCGGGCGCCGACCTCGTGGTGCACGTGGTGGGATCGGGCCCGGACACGGCGGGTCGGCTCGCGGACGGCCTCGCGGCGGCCGTGGCCGAGGGCACGCTCGCCGAGGGCCGGTTGCGCGAAGCCGCGGAACGGGTGCTCGCGCTCCGGCTGCAGGTCGGCGCTCAGACCGTGCTGCTGCCCGCCGGCTGACGTTCCCGGGCGTCATCGGGCCCGAGCCAGGCCCGCACGATCCGCTCGCGCAGCGCGTTCGCCCGCTCGGCGAAGGCCCGCTGGCGGCGCACATACTCGGCCTTGCCTTCGGGCGTCTCGATCCGCACCGGCTCGACCCCCCACTCGCGCAGGTCGTAGGGGGCGGCCTCCATGTCGAGCAGCCGAATGTCGCGCGCGAGCTCGAAGGCATCGAGCAGCAGCTCGCCCGGCACGAGCGGTCCCAGCTTGACCGCCCACTTGTAGACATCCATGCCGGCGTGCAGGCACCCCGGCTGCTCCAGCAGCGGCTGAGCCTCCCGCGTGGGCGTCAGGGCGTTACGTGGGGCGGCCGCCGGCGTGAAGAAGCGGAAGGCATCGACGTGCGTGCACCGCAGGTCGTGCGTTTCGACGACGCGGTCCGTGCCCTCCTGTCCGAGTCGCAGAGGCTGGGGGTGGCGGTGGTCGCGCTGACGGTAGACCATCGCCCACTCGTGCAGGCCGAAGCAGCCGAACCGGCCAGGTCTCGCGGCCGTGGAGCGCAGGATCCGCTCGATGAGGGCCGCCAGCTGGGGCTTCTCGGCGGCGAATGCGGCGGCGTCGGGCACGACGGCATCCGGGGTCGACCCCCGCCGATACCAGCGCCACTGCGCCCGCGGCGTGCCGGCCGCGCCGGCGAGCTCGATGCCGGCGCCCGGGTGCCAGCGCCGCAGCACCGCGGGCTTGTAGGCGTAGTACGTGAACAGGAAGTCCCACACCGGGTGTTTCTCGCCCCGCGCGGCTCGGGCCCGGTGCGCCGCGGTCAGCGCCTCGGCGCGGGCCTCGTGCGCCGCCTCGCGCTCGCGCCACTGCCCGGGTTCGAGCCGCGCCACCATGGCGGACGACACGGGCGGGGCGGCCGGGACGGGCGAGGCGGGAGCGGTCATCGGATCAGCGGGCGAGGACCGCGCCCATGGCGCGCGAGAGGTACCACGGGTCGACGACGGCGGTGAGCTCGCGGGCGGAGTGCATCGACAGGATGGGCGCGCCGACGTCGACCGTGCGGATGCCCAGCCTCGTGGCCGAGATCGGGCCGATGGTGGAGCCGCACGGCACGGTGTTGTTGGAGACGAACTCCTGCGAGGGCACGCCGGCCGCCGCGCACGCCGCGGCCCAGGCCGCCGCCCCGTGCGCGTCGGTCGCGTAGCGCTGGTTCGCGTTGATCTTGAGGATCGGTCCGCCGCCCGCGACCGGGCGGTTCTCGGGGTCGTGCTTGTCGGCGTAGTTCGGGTGGATGGAGTGGCCCACGTCGCTGGAGACGTGCAGCGACGCGGCGAAGGCACGCGCCTGCTCGTCCGCGCCGGCACCCAGTGCGGCGCCGATGCGGCGCAGCGTCTCCTCCAGGAACGGACCGGCAGCCCCCGAGCGCGACGCGCTGCCGATCTCCTCGTGGTCGAAGGCGGCGAACATCGCGATCGCGTGCGCCGGGCGCGCGTCGCGGATCGCGACCAGTCCCGCGTGCGTGGACAGGAGGTTGTCGAGCCGGCCGGAGGCGAACAGCTCATCGCCCGCGCCGAACACACGCGGCTGCTGGGTGTCGGCGGCGACGATGTCGTAACCGCCGACGTCGTCGGCCGAGACGCCGGCCTCGGCCGCCAGTGCGGCGAGGATGTCGGCGCTCTCGGCCTCGCCCAGACCCCACACGGGGGCGGTGTGACGCTGCTTGTCGAGCTCGAGGCCGTTGTTCACGCCGCGGTCGAGATGGATGGCCAGCTGGGGGATGCGCAGCAGGGGACCGGTGCGCACGAGGTGCTCGGTGCCGTCGAGCGTCACGACGCGGCCGGCGAGTTCGAGCTCGCGGTCGAGCCACGAGTTCAGCAGGGGACCGCCGTACACCTCCCAGCCGAGCTGCCACCACCCGCCGGCACCGATCACGGTGGGCTTGGGCTTCAGCTTGAATCCGGGCGAATCGGTGTGCGCACCGACGATCGCAAAGGGGGTGAGCGCGGTCGCGCCCTCGGGCACCGCGAACGCGACGATGGATCCGTCCCGCACGACGAGGTACCGGCCGCCGGGCATGATCTCCCACGCGCCCGCCTCGTCGAGGGGCGAGAAGCCCGACTCCGTGAGGCGGCGAGCCGCCTCGGCGGCCGCGTGATAGGACGACGGGGAGGCCGCCACGAAGGCGGCGAGATCGTCGATGTGGGCGCGGGCTTCGGCAGGCACGGTCATCCTCCGATTATCCCCGCGCGGCGCCACCGATGCGCCGCGAGGGCGGGCCGGCTCAGCCTTCGGGCAGCAGCCCGATCGCCTCGAGGCGATCGGCGAGGCCGGCGCCGTCGTCCTCCGTCACCCACGGCACGCCGGCCGCGGTGTGGTCGTCGACGGCCGTGCGACCACCCGCCAGCACCGCCTGGGCGGGCGACAGTCGCCGGATCGCCACGCCCGCGACCGACGTGGTGTGCTCGCGGGTGAACGTCGTATAGATCTCGTCGTCGTGCTGGCCGTCGTCACCGATCAGCAGCCACTGCACGTGCGGGAACTCCTGCGCGAGCCGGCGGAGGTTGGTGAGCTTGTGATCCTTCCCGCTGCGGAACCAGCGGTCGTGGGTGGGGCCCCAGTCGGTGAGGAGCATGGAGCCGGAGGGGAACAGGTGCCGCTCCAGGAAACGCGTGAGCGTGGGGGCGACATTCCACGCACCGGTGGAGAGATAGATCACGGGCGCGCCCGGGTGCGAGCGCGCGAGCCGCTCGAGCAGCACGGCCATGCCGGGCACCGGCTGACGGGCGTGCTCGTCGAGCACGAAGGAGTTCCATGCCGCCAGCAGCGGGCGCGGAAGCGCGGTGACCATCACGGTGTCGTCGACGTCGCACACGACGCCGAAGCGCACCTCCGGCGCGACGACGAAGACCCGCGCCTCCGATGCCTCGCCGCCCTCCACCGACAGATGCAGGCTCTGCCAGCCCGCCGCGAGATCGGCGTCGATGACGGTGTCGATCACGCCGCCGCGGTCCGCCACGACCTCGTGCGTGCGGTCACCGACCGTGATCGTCACGGTCGCGAAGCCGACCGGGATGCCGAGGAAGGCGCGCCACCCGCGCACGCTCGCCGGCTCGCCGGAGGGCGTCGCCTTGCTCGGCGGCACGATGAGCACGCGCCCCAGCACCCGCACCCAGCCGTCGCCCCCGTAGCCGGCGAACGGCACCACGGAGGGTCGACGGCCGCGGCGGCGTGCGAGGCGCTCGCGCCAGCCGTGGAATCGCCCCTCGAGTTTGGCGATCCAATGGATCTTGTCGCGAGTCTGCGGATCGGGCATCCCGCCCAGTCTTTCATGCGTCGGCCGCCCGCGCTGGCCCCGCGCGGACTCACGCCGTCGGAGCGTCCCCGGGGGCGGGGTCGGGCGCGGTGTCGTCGTCCATGTGCCGCCGCTCCGCCCGCTGCAGCAGGTGCTTCACCAGCCAGACCACGAGAAGGAACACCGCGATGACGCCCACGAAGACGTAGCCCGCCCAGTGGGCGCGGTCGGACAGCTCGCGGTAGGAGTCGGCCGCGGCCGCCGCGATCGAGATGTAGATGCCGGCCCACAGCACGCACGCCGGCAGGGTCCAGGCGATGAAACGGCGGTACGGGTAGCCGCTCATGCCCACGGTGAGTGGCACGAGCGAATGCAGCACGGGCAGAAAGCGCGAGAGGAAGATCGCCACGCCACCCCGGCGGCGCAGGTACCGCTCCGAGCGCGCCCAGTTGCGCTCACCGATTCGCCTGCCCAGCCACGAATGGCGGATCCACGGACCGAGCCAGCGGCCCAGGGCGTAGCCCACGCTCTCGCCCGCGAGGGCGCCGAGCACGACGGCGACGCCCAGGGCGACGCCCTGCGCCGCGTCGGCGGTGCCCGTGGCGGCGACGATGACGATGGTGTCGCCCGGCACGATGAGGCCGACCAGAACGCTGGTCTCGAGCGCGATCGCCAGTCCCGCCAGGAGGGTCCGCAGCACCGGGTCGACGCTCTGCACGGCGTCGAGGATGGCGCTCAGCGCGTCGTTCAGCCAGCCCACTCGCTCAGCCTAGGAGCACGGCGTGCGCGAAACCCTCGGGAAAGCCGCCCGAAATGGTGGAGTAACCTGGGAACCCCCGTGATTCCGCGCATGCGCGCGTATCGCACCCGCTCCCGAATCGATCCGATTGGCTTTCGCAACGTGTCGCAGACCTCCGTCACCGAAACCGCTCACGACCCGCACGCCATCCAGGCGAAGTGGCAGGCGTACTGGGCGGAGAACGGGACGTTCCTCGCCGGCGGCGAGGACGACACGCGGCCCCGCAAGTACGTGCTTGCCATGTTCCCGTACCCCTCGGGCGACCTGCACATGGGGCACGCGGAGAACTATCTGTACAGCGACATCGTCGCGCGGTTCTGGCGGCACCGCGGCTACAACGTGCTCAACCCCATCGGTTGGGACTCGTTCGGGCTGCCCGCCGAGAACGCGGCGATCCAGCGCGGTGCCGACCCGCGGGAGTGGACCTACGACAACATCGCGCAGCAGCGGGAGAGCCTGAAGGCCTACGGCGTCTCGTTCGACTGGTCGCGCGTGCTGCACACGAGCGACCCGGAGTACTACCGCTGGAACCAGTGGCTGTTCCAGCGCCTGCACGAGCGCGACCTGGCCTACCGCAAGGAGAGCCCCGTCAACTGGTGCCCGAACGACCAGACGGTGCTGGCGAACGAACAGGTCGTCGACGGTCAGTGCGAGCGGTGCGGCGCGACCGTGGTGAAGAAGAAGCTCACCCAGTGGTACTTCAAGATCACCGACTACGCCGACCGGCTGCTCGACGATCTGAATCAGCTCGAGGGCTTCTGGCCGCACAAGGTGCTGCAGATGCAGCGCAACTGGATCGGCCGCTCGGTGGGCGCCGACATCGACTTCGAGATCGAGGGTCGGGCCGAGAAGATCACCGTGTTCTCGACGCGCCCCGACACGCTGTACGGCGCCACGTTCATGGTGGTGGCGCCCGACAGCGACCTCGCGGCCGAGCTCGCCGCGGGCGCGCCGGCGGAGGTGCGCATGCGTTTCCAGGACTACCTGGAGAAGACGCAGAAGCAGACCGAGATCGAGCGGCAGGCGGCCGACCGGGAGAAGACGGGCGTCTTCCTGGAGCGCTACGCCATCCACCCGCTCACGGGCGAGCGGCTGCCCATCTGGGCGGCGGACTACGTGCTGGCCGACTACGGCCACGGCGCCGTCATGGCGGTGCCGGCGCACGACCAGCGAGACCTCGACTTCGCCCGCACGTACGACCTGCCGGTCAAGGTGGTCGTCGACACCACGGCGCCGATCACGGGAGCGATCCCGGTCATCGAGGTCGACGAGGACGGCGTGCCCATCGACACGCCGCTGCCCAGCCCCGTGGAGACCGGTGAGGCCCTGACGGGCGACGGCCGCATGATCAACTCCGGCCCGCTCGACGGGCTCAGCAAGCGCCACGCGATCGCGCGGGTCATCGAGCAGCTGGAGGCCGCGGGCACCGGCCGCGCCGCGAAGCAGTACCGCCTGCGCGACTGGCTCATCTCGCGGCAGCGCTTCTGGGGCACGCCGATCCCGATGATCCACACGCAGGACGGCCGCATCGTGCCCGTGCCCGACGAGCAGCTGCCCGTGCGGTTGCCTGAGGCGAAGGACATCGACCTGAAGCCCAAGGGCTCGTCGCCCCTGGGCGCCGCGACCGGGTGGGTGGAGACCACCGATCCCGAGACGGGCGAGGCGGCGCTGCGCGATCCCGACACGATGGACACGTTCGTCGACAGCTCGTGGTACTTCCTGCGCTTCCTCACGCCCGGGAACGCGGATGTCGCCTTCGACCCCAAGGACGCGCTGCGCTGGGCGCCCGTCGACACGTACATCGGCGGCGTCGAGCACGCGATCCTGCACCTGCTGTACGCCCGCTTCATCACGAAGGTGCTGTTCGACATGGGGCTGGTGGACTTCACCGAGCCCTTCTCGAGCCTGATCAACCAGGGCATGGTCATCCTGGACGGCTCCAAGATGTCGAAGTCGAAGGGCAACCTCGTGCTCTTCAGCGAGGAGCTCGCGCAGCACGGGGCAGACGCGCTGCGGGTGGCGCTGGCGTTCGCCGGTCCGGTGGAGGACGACAAGGACTGGAAGGACGTCTCCACCACGGGGGCGCAGAAGTTCCTGGCGCGGGCGCTCCGCATCGCCGACGAGGTGACGAGCGACACCGACGTGGTGTGGGCCGAGGGCGACCAGGCGCTGCGCCGTACGACCCACCGCCTGCTGGCCGACGCGCCCACGCTCGTCGAGCAGACGAAGTTCAACGTCGTCGTCGCGCGTCTGATGGAGCTCGTCAACGCCATCCGTAAGACGATCGACGCGGGCGCGGGCGCGGGCGACCCGGCCGTGCGCGAGGCCGCCGAGGTGACGGCGATGATCCTGGACCTGTTCGCGCCGCACACGGCCGAGGAGATGTGGGAGCGCCTGGGCTACAAGGGCTCCGTGGGCCTCGTGGGGTGGCGCGCCGCCGACCCGGCTCTGCTGGTCGAGGAGCGGGTGACCGCGGTCGTGCAGGTGAACGGCAAGGTGCGCGCGCAGCTGGAGGTTCCGGCGAAGATCGACACGGATTCGCTTGAGCAGCTGGCCCGCGCCGATGAGCGCGTCAAGCGCGCGGTGGGCGACGGGCAGATCGTGAAGGCGATCGTGCGGGCGCCGAAGATCGTCAGCCTCGTCGTCAAGTAAGCCCGCCCGGCGCCCGGGCTCGGGAAGGGGCGATCTGCGCGTTCCCTGACGTTGGTTCGCCGGAGCGAGGGGCGGTCGGTGCCTCCCGGCGATCCACCCCGCTCGGCGGCACCCGTGCGGACGGACTTCGCGCCGTCCGCTCACAGCGGGAGACACCCGTGCGCGGCGCCGTGCGCGCTGTGGATCGCGCGCAGACCCGGCGAGGGTGCCATAGCGTCGCGGCATGGCCGAACTCGACGCGTACCGCGCCTCGCCCCGCGCGCGCCTGGGCGTCGGCGCGGCCATCGTGCTCGTGCTCGCCGTGGCCGCCGTGGCGATCGGCGTTGCGGTGTGGCGCGGTGCGGCGGCGCCGGTCGAGCGGATCACTGAGGCGCCGGACGGCCCGACCCCGGCCGTGAGCGTCGCCGCCGGCGAGCTGTACGTCCACGTGTTCGGCGCCGTGCATGCCCCCGGCCTGTACGTGCTGCCGGCGCACGCGCGGGTCGTGGACGCCATCGCGGCGGCCGGGGGCGCCACGGACGAGGCTGCGGTGGAGGGCGTGAACCTGGCGCGGCCGCTGTCCGACGGTGAGCAGCTCGCCGTGCCGACGCGCGAAGAGCTCGCCGTCCCGCCCCCGGGCGGCGGCGGTCCCGCGACGGAGCCAGGGGCGCCTGGCGCCTCGGGCGGTGGCAAGGTGAACCTCAACACCGCCGACGCCGCCGCGCTCGACACGCTGCCGCGGATCGGTCCGGCCATCGCCGAGCGGATCATCGCGTGGCGCGACGAGAACGGGCCCTTCGTATCGGTGGATGACCTGCTGGCGGTGGAGGGGATCGGCGAGAAGACGCTCGCCGCGTTGCGCGATCTGGTGACGGTATGAGCGCGCCGTCTCCCGGTGGGGCTCGTCCGCGTCGTGCCGACCTGCGCCTGCTGCCGGTCGCGTGCACCGCGTGGGCGGGGGCCTTCGGTGCGGTCATGCTGCCGGCCGTGGCATGGGCCATCGCCGCCGCGGCACTCGCGGCGGCGGCAACCGCGGTCGCGCTCGCGATCGGGCGGCCGCGCCTACGGGCGGGGCTCACCCTCGCAGCCGTGGCGGTGGCCGCCGGCGGGGGAGCCGCGCTGCATGCGGCTACCGCGGTGCCGGCGCGCACCGCCGCCGCTGAGCATGCCGCCGCCGGGGAGGTGCAGGCCCTCGTCGAGATCACCACCAAGGTGGAGCCGCACGGCCCCCGCCTCTGGTTCGGCGGCGTGGCGCGGGCGCTCGAGAGCGCCGAGCGGACCGCCTCCCCTCCCGTGCCGGTGCGCGTTGCCGTCGATCGCGGGCACGATGCGTTCGACCGGCTCGACCTCGGCTCGGTCGTCGACGTGCGTGGGGGAGCGGAGGTCGGCGGCCCGGACTCTGCTGAGGCTCTCGTGATCTTCGCTCGCGTCGCCTCCCCGGTCCGCGATCCGCCGCACGTGCTGGGCATCGCCGCGTGGCTGCGCGATTCCTTCGTCGATCGCGCGGCGCGCCTCCCCGGCGGTGGCGGCGAACTCCTTCCGGGCATCGCCGTCGGCGATACGCGTGCGGTGACGGCGGATCTCGACGCGGCGATGAAGTCGTCGTCGCTGTCGCACCTGACGGCCGTCTCGGGTGCCAACTGCGCACTCGTCGTCGGCGTGGCGTTCGCTGTGGCGGCCTGGTGCGGGGCCGGCCGACGCACGCGGATCGGCGTGGCGCTCGTCGTGCTCGCCGGCTTCGTGGTGCTCGTGACGCCCGAGCCCAGCGTCATCCGCGCGGCGAGCATGGCGGCGATCGCCATGCTCGCCCTTCTGCTCGGCCGGGCGGGCGGCGGCGTGGCGGTGCTCGCGGGCGCGGTGACGGTGCTGTTGCTGGCGGATCCGTGGCTCGCGACCAGTTACGCATTCCTGCTGTCGGCGGCGGCCACGGGGGCGCTTCTGCTCCTCGCGGCACCGCTGGCCGACGGGCTGGAGCGGTGGATGCCGCAGCCGATCGCGCTGGCGCTGGCGGTGCCGCTGTCGGCCCAGCTCGTCTGCGGGCCCATCATCGTGCTGTTCGCCCCGGAGGTCGCGCTGTACGGGGTGGTGGCGAACGTGCTCGCCGGGCCGGCGGCGCCGGCAGCGACCCTGCTCGGCACGGCGGCCTGCCTCCTCGTGTTCACGCCCGCGATCGCCGACGCGCTGGCGTGGGTGGCGTGGCTGCCCGCGTCGTGGGTGGCGGCGACGGCCGAGATGGTCTCAGCCCTGCCCCGGGCCACGGTGGCCTGGTGGGGAGGGGCCGTGGGCTTCGGCGCGCTCGCCCTCGTGGGCGGGTGCGTGACGGTCCTCGTCCTCCGCCCGCGCGACGGACCCGGCGCCCTCGCCGCGCGCCGCTCGTCCGCGGCGGTGCTCGCGCTGACCGTGGGGCTCATGGCGGCGGGAGGTGCCGTCGCCGGTCCGGTCCTCGGGCCGCTGACGGCACCGCGCGACTGGCTCATCGCCGCGTGTGACGTGGGGCAGGGCGACGCCGTGCTCGTCCGCTCGGGCGACGCGATCGCCCTCATCGACACCGGGCCGGATCCCGAGCCGTTGGGCGCGTGCCTCGACCGACTCGGGGCCGGCCGGATCGATCTGCTCGTGCTCACCCACTTCGACGCCGACCACGTCGGCGGCGTGGCCGCGGTCGCCGACCGGGTCGCGCTCGTGATGCACGGACCGCCGGACGCGGAGGTGCCCGCGACGTGGGCAGCGCTCGACGGGACGGAACGAGTGCAGGTGGAGGCGGGCATGCAGGGCCCGCTCGGCGACGCGCGCTGGCGCGTGCTGTGGCCGGCCCCTCGCTCCTCGGCCTTCCCGCCGGGGAACGACGCGAGCGTCGTGGTCGAGTTCACCGGCGGCGGGCTACCGCGGTCGATCTTCCTGGGCGACCTCTCGGCCGAGGCGCAGACGGCGATGGACGCGCACAGCCGACCCGCGGGGCCGTATGAGGTGGTGAAGGTGGCGCACCACGGCAGCGCGGACCAGGACCACGCGCTCTACCGGCAGCTGGATCCCACCCTGGCGCTCGTCACGGTGGGGGAGAACGACTACGGGCACCCGCGCGCGTCGATCCTCGACGAACTGCGCGCCACCGGCTCGGCGCTCGGGCGCACGGACGAGGACGGGCTGATTCTCGTCGGGAGGGACGGCGAGACCCTCACGGTGTGGCGCGAGCGCGGCGGCTGAGGCGGTGCAGCGGCCAACTCCTCACCCTCATGGCCGGCGCAGTTTCAGCGCAGACCAGCCCGCTCCGAGTAGCGAGAAGGTGGCCGCCCCCACGAAGGCCGGACCGTATCCGCCTGTGGCGACGACGAGCGCGCTCGCCAAGGCGACGCCGATCCCACTGCCGATCTGGACGCTGGTGTTGACGAGGGCCGACGCGACGCCCGTGGCCGCCGGCGCCACCCCGCTCGTGGCCTGAGAGTAGAACGTCGGGAATGCCAGCCCGTTGCCGATGCCGTGCAGCATCACGCCCGGCAGGGCTCCGGTCCAGTAGTCGCCGTTGCCGATGCCCACGAGGAACCAGGCGATGCCCGCCGCCTGCAGGACCATGCCCACAACGCCGACCACCCGGGGATCCGTCGACGCCGTCCAATTCTTACCGACCACCTGGGTGAGGACGATCATGACGGCAAGCGGAAGGATCGCCAGGCCCGACAAAAGGGGAGTCAGATGCAGCTCGTCGTGGAGGTACAGAGCGGCGACGAACTGCCATCCGATGCTGGCGGCGGCCCACAGGAAGGCGAGCACGTTGCCCGGCACCAGAGTGCCGGATCGTGCCAGCCCCCGCGACAGCAGGGGTTCGGGATGGCGCCGCTCAGCGAACAGGAAGACGAGCATCGCGGCCACGGCGAGCACGACCGCGCCGACTGTGACAGTGCCCCAGCCTTGGACGGGCACGGTGGCGATCACGAACACGGTCGCGAGAAGCGTGAGGGTGATCGAGAGCGACCCGGCCAGGTTGAGTGAGCGGCGCCCGGAGACGTCGCCGTTCGGCACGACGACGAGAGAGAGCACGAGCAGGATGACGGCGAAGGCCGCGGGGAGCAGGACCGTGATCCGCCAATCGAGGCTCGTCAGGGCGCCCGAGATGATCAGGCCCGCGCCGTAGCCGACCGCGCCGGCGGCGGCGTACGCGCGGATCGCGGCACCTCGTCGGTCATCGGTGTGAAAGTGTGCCAGCAGCGTCGCGAGCGAAGCCGGGGCGACGAGGGCGGCGCCGATGCCCGAAACGAGTCGGCCGGCGATGACGAGCGATCCAGTGCTCGCAAGCCCGGACGCCAGGCCGCCCCCGGCGAGCAGCGCGATGCCGAGGATCAGGGTCCGCTTGTGCCCGATCGCGTCGACCAAGCGCCCGCCCAGGAGGAGCAGGCCTCCGAACGCCACCGTATAGCCGGAGAGGACCCACTGCGCCATGTCGGGCGACATGCCCAGCGCAGTCTGCATGGCCGGCACGGCGATCGACATGAGCGAGACGCCCATGGAGTCGAGGAAGACGGCCGTGCAGAGGACCCACATCAGGATCCGGTCGCGCGGCGTGAGGAGCGGCGGGCGCGTCGTGGTCATGCCTCCCATCATGCGCGCATTTCGAGAGTCGTCAAATTGTCGAAACGCGCCCTATGCTGGAGACATGCGCGCCCTGGCCCATCCCTCTCGCGACTCGATCACGCTTCCGGTCGTGCTTTCGGCGCTCTCCGACCCGATCCGGCTCGACGTCGTCCGGCAGCTCGCGGCATCGGGCGGGGTGGTGTGCGGTCAGTTCGACGCGTTGGAGAAGGTCAGCATGTCGACGCTGTCCCACCACCTGAAGGTCCTTCGCGAGGCCGGGGTCATCCGCGTGGATCAGAAGGGCAGCTTCCGGCAGCACGAGTTGCGCGCGACCGACCTGGAGACCCTGTTCCCCGGGGTGCTGCGGTCGATCGTGGCGACCTTCCACCTGGAGCTGACCGACACTGCTCAGCCCGCTGCGTGACCACACTCCTCGGATGCGAGGCTGAGGCGTGTCGGCGGCCGCCGGTAGGCTGGTGACCATGGCCGCCGCATCCGCTCGATCCTCGTCGGGGCGCGGGGCGGCGAAGGGGACCGCGATCCCGCAGCTGCCGTGGCGCAAACCCCAGCCGGCGCCGATCGTGCTCGTGTCCGGGCCCGAAGAGGTGTGCGCCGAGCGCGCCATCGCCGGGATCCGGGACTATCTCAAGGCCGAGGATCCGGCGCTCGAGATCACCGACGTGCGTGCGGACGACTACGTCGCGGGAACGCTGCTCGGCGTGACATCGCCGTCGCTGTTCGGCGAGCCCCGCCTCGTGCGCGTGAGCGGCGTGGAGAAGTGCAGTGATGCGTTCCTTGCCGAGGCGCTCGCGTACATCGAGGCGCCTCAGGAGGGGGCCACGGTCATCCTCCGGCACACGGGCGCCAGCGTGCGCGGCAAGAAGCTGCTCGACGCGATCCGCGGGGGCACCGGCGGCGGGGTGGAGGTGCCGTGCCCCGCCATCAAGAACGACCGCGATCGCGAGTCGTTCGCCGCGGGGGAGTTCCAGCAGGCCGGGCGCCGCATCGCTCCGAAGGCGCTGCACGCGCTCACGCAGGCGTTCTCGGGAGATCTCACCGAGCTGGCGTCGGCATGCCAGCAGCTGATCCAAGATGTCGAGGGCGACATCACGGAGCAGATCGTCAACCGCTACTATGGCGGCCGCGTGGAGACGAACTCGTTCGTCGTGGCCGACACCGCGATCGCCGGTCGCTACGGAGAGGCCTTATTGGCGCTCCGACACGCACTCGACTCGGGCGCCGACCCCGTGCCGCTCGTGGCGGCGTTCGCGATGAAGCTGCGCACCATGGCGCGCGTCGCCGGCCGGCGCGGCGCGTCGCGGCAGATCGCCCAGGAGCTGAAGATGGCCGACTGGCAGGTGGATCGCGCCCGCCGCGACCTGCAGGCCGGGTGGAGCGAGCGCACCCTCGGGCTGGCGATCCAGGCGATCGCGCGGGCCGACGCCGAGGTGAAGGGCGCCTCGCGTGACCCGGTCTTCGCGCTCGAGCGCATGGTCACCGTCGTCGCCACACGCCGCCCCTTCGGCACGTGAGCGCGGCGCGCTCGCGGTCCGTCTCGCGCCCTCGGTGACGTACCCTTCGCCACGAGGACGACAGATCGAAGGGGGCAGCCGGCCCGGCAACGCGAAAGGCCCGCCCCCTGCGGGACGGGCCTAGCGACGGGTCGGGCTCAGAGAGCGGCGACCTTCTTGGCGATCGCCGACTTGCGGTTCGCCGCCTGGTTCTTGTGGATGACGCCCTTGCTCACGGCCTTGTCGAGCTTCTTCGCGGCCTTGGTGTACGCGGCCAGAGCGGCGTCCTTGTCGCCGGCGGCCACGGCCTCGCGCGTCTTGCGGACGAGCGACTTCAGCTCGGTCTTGACGGCCTTGTTGCGCTCGCGCGCCTTCTCGTTGGTCTTGATGCGCTTGATCTGCGACTTGATGTTTGCCACGTGTCGTAGGACTTTCGTTCAAAGGTGATTCGGATGTCGCCCCGCAACAGGAGAGGGATGTCGCGTGGCAAGTGTGGGTGGCCCCACACGCAAGCCAAGGGTCGAGTCTAGCAGGTCATCGCTCGGCGCTCGGGAGCGCCACCCGGGCAGTGGCCGTCGCGATCGCCAGATCGAGTACCGCGTTGGCCACGCGCGGGCGCATCACGGTCACGAGGTGCGTCGAGCGCCGGGCGAGCACGAGCTCGGCTCGCGGCACCAGACGCGTGAAGAGCCGCTCGTTGACGCGCAGCTGGTCCCATTCGCCGTTGACGAACCACACCGGCATGTTGCGCGCCTGAATGCGCGGCAGGGCGCGGAGCAGATCGACCTCGCCGAGGCTCGCGAGGGCTCGGTCCTCCTGCGTCAGCGAGTAGCCACCGGCCGCGAGGTCGAAGCGCGTCTCGTCGGGCAGCTGCAGATCGAGCGCGCGGTCGATCAGCCACCGGCCGCCCCCGGGCAGCCGGTTGAAGCCGCGTGCCATCAGGCGATACGCCCGCAGGCCGGCGCCGCGGGGGAGGGCGGTGCACGAGAACGCCACGAACGCCGCGACGGGCGGCGCGGAGCCCCGGCGGCCGACGTACGAGGTCGACAGCAGGCCGCCGAGCGAGTGCCCGGCCAGCACGACCGGTCCCTGCTCCACGGCGCGGACCACGGCGCGGTCGATGGAGGCGATCGCCTCCTCCAGCGACCACGTCTCGTCGATCCGCGATCCGTGACCGGGCAGATCGATGGCGTGCACCGCCAGGCCGCGCTGCTGCAGATGCGCGACCTGCGCGCGCCACATGGTCGCGGACGTCCGAATGCCGTGCACGAGGACGATCTGTGCGGACATCGCGGTCTCAGCCTCCGAGGGGACGGGCCCGCCGGCACGCCGGCGGACCAGTCACGCTACTGGGCGGACAGCAGCGCGCGGCGCGCCTCGCGGCGCTCGCGCTGCTCCGCCGGGTCGGGCACGGGCGCCGCCGCGAGCAGCCGCCGCGTGTACTCGGCCTGCGGGTGGTGGAGCACCCCCGTCGTGGAGCCGTGCTCCACCATGCGCCCGTCCTTCATGACGAGCACCTGGTCGGCCAGCAGGTCGACGACCGCCAGATCGTGGCTGACGAAGAGGCACGCGAACGCGTACTCCTCCTGCAGCTCCTTGATCATGTCGAGCACCGCGGCCTGCACCGACACGTCGAGCGCCGAGGTGGGCTCGTCGGCGATCAGCAGTTCCGGCTTGAGCATGAGGGCTCTGGCGAGCGAGACGCGCTGCCGCTGACCGCCCGACAGCTCGTGCGGGTAGCGGTTGACGACGTCCCTCGGCAGGCGCACGGCGTCGAGCAGCTCGTGGGCGCGCGCCAGCCGTGAGGCCCGGCTGCCGACCTTGTGGATGATCATCGGCTCCATCAGCACGTCGCCGATGGGGAAGCGCGGGTCGAGCGAGGCGGCGGGGTCCTGGAACACCACGCCGATGCGGCGCCGCACGGCCTTCGCGCGCCGGCGGGAGATCGCCGCGAGGTCCTCGCCGTGCACGGCGAGGGTGCCGGACGCGACGGGGATGAGGCCGAGCACCGCCTTGGCGATCGTCGACTTGCCCGATCCGGACTCGCCCACGACGCCGAGGATCTCGTTCTTCGCCAGGTCGAACGAGACCTCCTCCACCGCGCGGAAACGCTTGCCGCGCATCTGGTACTCGATGACGAGATCGCGGGCCTCGAGCACGAGCTCTCGGCCGGGTGCGGCGGTCTCCTCGCCGTGTCCCGCAGTGAGCTCGACGTGCTCGAGCCGTGGCACGGCCGCCAGCAGCTTCTTCGTGTAGGGGTGCTGCGGGTCGGTCAGCACGTCCTGCACGGGCCCGGTCTCGACCAGTGTGCCGCGGAACATCACGGCGACCCGGTCGGCCAGATCCGCCACCACGCCCATGTTGTGCGTGATGAGCAGGATGCCGGAGTCCAGCTCGTCCTTCAGGCTGCGCAGCAGGTCGAGGATCTCGGCCTGCACCGTCACGTCGAGGGCGGTCGTCGGCTCGTCGGCGATGATCACCTTCGGCCGCAGCGAGATGGCGATCGCGATCACGATGCGCTGACGCTGACCGCCAGAGAACTGGTGCGGGTACTGCTTGACGCGCTTCTCCGGGTCGGGGATGCCCACGAGGCGCAGCAGCTCGACGGCCCGATCGCGCGCGTCGGCGCCGTACGCCACGTCGTGCAGCTCGAACGTCTCGACCAGCTGCTTCTCGATCGAGAGCACCGGGTTGAGGGCCGTCATGGGCTCCTGGAAGATCATCGCGATCTCGGTGGCGCGCATGGTGCGCACCTTCTCCTCGTCCAGGCCCACCACGTTCACGCCGCCGACCCGTGCCTCGCCCGTCACGCGGGCGTTGCCGGGCAGCAGGCCCATGGCGGCCGTGGAGGTGACCGACTTGCCGGAACCCGACTCGCCCACGAGCGCGACGACCTCGCCGGGCCGGACGTCCAGCGTCAGGCCCTTCACGGCGTGCACCTCGCCCGACTCGGTGGCGAAGCGCACGTTGAGGTCGGTGAAGCTCAGTGCGGGGGCGGCGGTCTCGTTGACGCTCATCGGCGTGCTCCTGCCTCGATGCCGGCCTCCATGTCGGGGGCGGCGGGGTTGCTCGGTCCGGCGGGCAGCGCGGGGGCACCGCCGTCCTTGCGCGAGAAGGCGAACAGCCCGGCGCGCTTGATGCGCTGACCCTGGCGGGGATCGAACGCGTCGCGCAGTCCGTCGCCCAGGAAGTTCACGCACAGCGCGATGACGAGGATGATCCCGCCCGGCCACCAGAACAGCCACGGGCGGTTGGTGAACGCCCCCTGGTACTGGCTGATCAGCAGGCCGAGCGAGGTCTCGGGCGGCTGCACGCCGAACCCGAGGTACGACAGCGAGCTCTCCAGCAGGATCGCGTTGGCGATCGCGAACGTCGCGTTCACGATGATCACGCCGACCGTGTTCGGCAGCAGGTGGTTGAAGATCACCCGCGTCGGACCGGCTCCCATCGACTGCGCGGCGGCGACGAACTCGCGCTCGCGCAGCGAGAGGATCTCGCCGCGCACGAGGCGGGCCAGGCCCGTCCACGACACCGCGCCCAGCACGAGCGCGAGGATGAACACGGAGTCGCCGATGTTGCCGGCGATCTTTCCCAGCACGGCGGCCAGCGCCAGCAGCGGGATCACGATGAACACGTCGGTGATGCGCATCAGGATCGAGTCGGTCTTGCCACGGAAGTAGCCGGCGACGGCGCCGACGACCGCGCCGATGAAGGTCGAGATCAGGCCGACGACGATGCCGATGATGATGGAGCGCTGGGCGCCCGTCATCACGAGCGCGAAGTAGTCCTTGCCGGTGCTCTCCTGGCCGAACGGGTGCTCGCCCAGGTGGATCCCGTCGCCGCCCAGCCAGGTCGGGATGAGGCTCAGCGTCGGGGCGCCGCCGTTGACGACCTCGCCGGCGTAGAGGTAGCTCTTGCCCCACCAGCCCGGAAGACCGAGGAATCCGACGGAGCTGAACGAGACGACCACGATGATCGCGAGCACGACGAGCGAGACCATCGCCGGCTTGTGCCGGAAGAACCGGCGGCGCACCAGCTGGCCCTGTGAGAGCGGCTTGGTGGTCCGCTTGAGCAGGGCGGCGTCCTCGGCCTCCGCGAGGTCGTAGATGTCCGTCGACGTCACGGGGCGTGACTCGTGGGGGGCGATGTTGTCGGTGCTCATACCCTGATCCTCGGGTCCAGAACGGCGTAGAAGATGTCGGCCAGCATGTTGAACACGATGGCCGCGAGCCCGGTGACGAGGAAGAACGCCATCACGGGCGCCGGGTCGACCTGGTCGAGACCGGTGCGGAACAGATCACCCATGCCCTTCCAGCCGAACACCGTCTCGGTCACGACGGCACCGCCGATGAGGCCGGCGAAGTCGAAGGCGGCGATCGTGGCGATCGGGATGAGGGCGTTGCGCAGCGCGTGGCGGAAGACGACGACGCGCTCCGGCGCGCCCTTCGCGCGGGCCGTGCGGATGAAGTCCTGGCGGTTGACCTCGAGCATCGAGCTGCG
This sequence comes from Microbacterium sp. Marseille-Q6965, assembly GCF_946151065.1. Lineage (GTDB taxonomy): Bacteria > Actinomycetota > Actinomycetes > Actinomycetales > Microbacteriaceae > Microbacterium. Next base: position 111,294 of record NZ_CAMGZA010000001.1, read on the forward strand.
CGTGTACCGGCTGTAGCTGGCGAGCGAGATGACGGTGAGGATGAGCGTCGGCAGCATCAGCTGCGTCGCGTGGTCGAGCAGGACCTCCCAGAACGTGCCGTCGAAGTTGGGCGTGTGCGAGCCGATCGTCGAGATCGGGCGCGGCTTCGCCGAGAGGAAGTCGGGCCAGGTGCGGAAGATGTGGTCGACCACCGTCAGACCGGCACCGATCAGGCCGGTCGCGATGCTCGCGCCGATCGCCACGTTGCGATAGCGCCCACCCATGAAGCGGCCGATCGCCCACGGCACGGCCACCGCGAGGGCGAGGCCGGCGATCAGGATCGGCCAGTTCATGTAGTAGATGAACACGTTCACCAGCGCGAACTGCATCACGATGACCAGTCCGGCGGTGATGAGGACCGGGTACAGCACCTGACGGTTCTGCAGGCCCACGCTCATCACGACGATGCTGAGGCCCGCCGCGACGGTGAGTACCGCGACACCGACCCAGCCCAGCTGCGGCTGGCGGAAGAAGTCGATCGCGAGCAGCACGGGGATGGCGACGGCGAAGAAGGCCGCCGTCACGCCGAAGGTGATGAGGCGCCGACGCATCGATCCCGCCAGGAACACCTGCATCAGGAATCCGGCGACGATCGCGATGAGGGCGATCTGCAGTGGTGAGAACTGGGGATCGCGCAACCAGTCGTTGTACCCGATCGCCAGGTACTCCTTGAAGAGCACCGCGGCCCAGAACACCGGCAGCGAGAAGAAGAGGAAGGTGAGGAAGGTCACCGAGTAGTCCAGGCCCGAGTACTGCCGCACGGCCGTCAGCACGCCGATGGCGATGCCCACGATGAGCGCGATCAGTGTGGCGAGGAACACGAGGCGCAGCGTCGAGCCGGCGGCCTGGCCGAGCAGCTCGGCGACGTCCTGGCCGTTGCGGTTCATGCCCAGGTCGCACTGGCCGATGACGCACTTGCCCACGCCGGCCAGCCACGTCAGGTACCGCTGGTACCAGGGCATGTCGAGGTTCATGTACTCGATGCGGCGCTCGATGAGCAGCTCGCGGTTCTCCGCGTTGCTCTCGCGCAGGTCCCAGAGCGGGTCGCCCGAGTTGATGGCCAGCACGTACATCAGCACGGAGGAGGCCAGCATGATGCCGACCGCCGCCGCGAGGCGCCGGAGGATGAATATCAGCACGTTAGTGGATTCCTTGTTTCAGCGGCCCGGGGCGCTCGCGAGAGGCGGAATACCGGGGGCCTTCACGGGTGTGTGGCCCGGCTCTCGAGGAGCCGGGCCACACACCGGAGGTCAGGCGGTCAGATCACTCCGCGCGCGACCAGCTGTACGCGTTCCAGCTGATGCCGCTCTGGGTCGCCGTCTGCACGACGCCCTCGATGTCGGAGGCCGCGGCGTCCACGCCCGGGTGGGCGAAGACCGGGATGCCGTAGAGGTCCTCCCACAGCAGGCGCTCGATCACCTTGGTCTGCTCGAGGTGCACGCTCTCGTCGAGCGTGGAGACGAGCGTCTCGTAGGCGGCGTCGACCTCGGGGTTCGAGTACTGGCCGTAGTTCTGCGGCTTGCCCGTGGCGTAGATGTTCTGGCCCGAGGTGATCTGGCCCGAACCGGCCCACGCGAACAGCGCGACCTCGTAGTCACCGCGCTCCTGCGTGCCGCCCGGTGCGAAGAAGTCCTCGTTGCCGGCGTCGACGATGTTGAAGCCCGCCTGGTCGCACGACGACTTGATCATCGCGACCTGGTCGCTGCGGCGCGGGTTCGGGGCCGAGTAGCCGATGCGAACCTCGGCACCGGTGGCGCCCTGTGCCTCGACGATCGCCTTGGCGCCCTCAATGTCGACCTCGTCGTACTGGCCGTCGTAGGCCGCGTCGACGACCTCCTCATAGGTCTCCTGGAAGGGGAACACCTCGCGGGCGTTCATGACCTGCGCCTCGGGGTCGATCGGCTTGATGAGGTTGTCGACGATCTGCTGGCGCGGCACGCACATGGCGAACGCCTTGCGCAGCTCCAGGTTGTCGGCGAACAGCGAGCCCTCGACGAAGTTGAAGTCCAGGTGCTCCCACGTCAGCGTCTCGCGCGTGAGGACCTCGACCGAGTCGCCGATGTCCTCGAGCTGCGCGATCGTGTCGACGGTCGGCTGCGGCTGGATGACGTCCACGTCGCCGTTCTCCAGCGCCTGCGGCATCTGGTCCTGGGCGATGAAGCGGAAGATGACCTCGTCGTTCTGCGGGGCCAGCTGCTCGCCGTAGTACTCCTCGTTGGCGACGAGCGTGACCGACTCGCCGGCGCTCCACGAGCTCAGCTTGTAGGGACCCGACGACGGGATGAGGGCCTCATCGGGGAGGGTGCCCGGGTCGGTGTGCCATCCGGTGTTCCAGAACTCGGCGGCCGGGGCGAGCGTCTCGGCGTCCGCCTCGAGGATCGCCGTGGTCAGCTCCTCGACGCTCAGGCCGGCCTGCTCCGCGACGACGTGCGCCGGGTGCGTCAGCCAGGTCTGGATCTGCCAGTCGGGGTCGGGGGCGGCGAACTCGACCGTGAAGGTCTTGCCGTCCGGCTCGCCCTGCGGGCCGGCCGGAACCGTGTTGCCGAGGTCCTGCGAGACCGAGTTGAACAGCGGGGCGTCGCCCGAGGCGATGTTGGGGTTCTGCACGCCCCACGCGAGGATGACATCCGCGACCGTGATGGGAGTTCCGTCCGACCAGACAGCGTCGTCGTTGATCGTGTACTCGATCACCAGCGGGTCCTCGGAGACGAGCTCGTAGGAGCCGAGGTCCTCGTTCGGGATGACTTCGCCGTCAGGCCCGAAGTAGCTGAAGCCCACCTGCGTCAGGTCGGTGATCGCCGAGTTGTAGGTGCTGTAGGTCTCGGGGGTGAAACCGTTGTAGCTGATGAAGTCGTTGGGCCCCACCGTGACGCCGATCGTCTGGCTGGTCGTGCCGCCGTCGCCGCCATCGCCGGTGTCAGCGGGGGCGCAGCCCGTCAGGGCCAGGCCGAGTGCGGCCGCAGCGGCCACTCCCGCGTAGATACGTCGCAGACGCATTCCTTCTCCTTGTGTTCGTGTGTGCACGGGGACGTGACTGGTGCTCCGGTCACTGCCGTATTCCGGACGACTGGTGCCGGATAGACAGTCACTCTCACACACCGAATGTTCCGGGGATGTTACGGAGTCGTACTTCGTGAGGAAACCGTGACCAACATCTGTTGAGCATTCCGCCGCGTCTGAGTGGCCCACGCCGGCGGAATCTGAGCGATCTGCTCGGAGCGGCGGGCGCATTATGGCGGTGGGTGCGCAACGTAGAATCGGACGAACATGTCTCCACGCGCCCTGAAGCCGCTCGAGCCCGCTGCCACGCCGCCCGAGCGCATCCGCAACTTCTGCATCATCGCCCATATCGACCACGGCAAGTCCACGTTGGCCGATCGCATGCTGCAGCTGACCGGCGTGGTGTCCGACCGCGACATGCGCGCCCAGTACCTCGACCGCATGGACATCGAGCGAGAGCGCGGCATTACGGTGAAGAGCCAGGCCGTGCGGATCCCTTGGGAGGTCGATGGGGTCACGTACGCCCTCAACATGATCGACACCCCGGGTCACGTGGACTTCAGCTACGAGGTCTCCCGTTCCCTGGCGGCCTGCGAGGGAGCGATCCTGCTCGTCGATGCGGCGCAGGGGATCGAGGCGCAGACCCTGGCGAACCTCTACATGGCCCTGGAGAACGACCTCACGATCATCCCGGTCCTCAACAAGATCGACCTGCCGGCGGCGGATCCGGAGCGCTTCGCGAAGGAGCTCGCGGATCTCATCGGCGGTGACCCGGAGGACGTGCTGCGCGTGTCCGGCAAGACGGGTCAGGGCGTGGACGCGCTGCTGGACCGGCTCGTCGGCGAGATCCCCGCGCCGGTCGGCGACGCCGACGCTCCGGCCCGTGCGATGATCTTCGACTCGGTCTACGACGCCTATCGCGGCGTGGTGACCTACGTGCGCATGGTCGACGGCCGGCTCGAGCCGCGCGAGCGGGTGCAGATGATGTCGACGAAAGCGACGCACGAGCTGCTCGAGATCGGCGTGTCGAGCCCCGAGCCGGCGCCCACGCGCGGCCTCGGCGTGGGTGAGGTGGGGTACCTCATCACCGGCGTGAAGGACGTGCGCCAGTCGAAGGTGGGCGACACGGTCACCAACGCGAAGAAGCCCGCCGTCGAGGCGCTGGCGGGCTACGTCGAGCCCAAGCCCATGGTGTTCTCCGGGCTGTACCCGATCGACGCGAGCGACTACCCGGAGCTGCGCGACGCCCTCGACAAGCTGAAGCTGTCGGACGCGGCGCTGGTGTACGAGCCGGAGACGTCCGTCGCGCTCGGCTTCGGCTTCCGCTGCGGCTTCCTCGGCCTGCTGCATCTGGAGATCGTCACGGAGCGCCTGTCGCGCGAGTTCGGGCTCGACCTCATCACGACGGCGCCGAGCGTGATCTACGAGGTCACCACCGAGACCGGTCAGCGCATCACCGTGACGAACCCGAGCGAATACCCGGAGGGGAAGATCGGCGCGGTCAGCGAGCCCATCGTGCGCGCCTCCATCCTCACCCCCAAGGACTACGTCGGCACGGTCATGGAACTGTGCCAGAACCGTCGAGGCAGCCTCGAGGGCATGGACTACCTGTCCGAGGAGCGCGTGGAGCTGAAGTACACGATGCCTCTCGGCGAGATCGTGTTCGACTTCTTCGATCAGCTCAAGAGCCGGACGCAGGGGTACGCGAGCTTCGACTACGAGCCGGCCGGCCAGCAGGAGGCCGACCTCGTCAAGGTCGACATCCTGCTGCAGGGCGATCGTGTCGACGCCTTCAGCGCGATCGTGCATCGCGACAAGGCGTACTCGTACGGCACGACGATGACCGAGCGGCTGCGCAAGCTCATCCCGCGCCAGCAGTTCGAGGTGCCGATCCAGGCGGCCATCGGCGCGCGCATCATCGCGCGCGAGAACATCCGCGCCATCCGCAAGGACGTGCTGGCCAAGTGCTACGGCGGTGACATCACCCGCAAGCGCAAGCTGCTCGAGAAGCAGAAGGAAGGCAAGAAGCGCATGAAGATGGTCGGCCGCGTCGAGGTGCCGCAGGAGGCCTTCATCGCGGCGCTCTCGGGCGACGTCGAGACCAAGGGCAAGTAGGCGCGGTTAGGCTGTGACCATGCGCCGGGGCACGTTCCGAGACGAAACCGTCGACTACGCCGCCGTCGGCGGGACGCAGGCCGACGACCTGCTGCAGTACCCGCCGGAGAAGAGCCTGCCGGCTGCGGCCGAGTGGCGTATCGGCAGCGGTGAGGAGCGCTTCCGCGCGGCCGCGGAGGAGCTGCTGTCGTGGGCCGCCCAGCGAGGCGCGGGCCTGCGGATCGTGGAGGTGCGCCCCGCCGCGGGACCGGCCTACACGGGGGTGAGCTTCGACGGCGAGGGGCGGCCGATCGCGCCGGCCGGAATGGTGGGCGAGCAGCGCTTCGACGCGTCGGGCACACCTCTGGTGAGCGCCGGTGCGACCGTCCGACTGCAGGGCACCGTGCGCGGGCATCATGCCGGCGGCGAGCTCCGCGTGATCTTCGTGATCGAGGAGCAGCGTCGCGTCGGCTTCGCCCTCGGCACGGTGGGCGGATCGGTCGTGAGCGGCGAGGAGTCGTTCATGATCGAGTGGCGCGACAACGACGAGGTGTGGTTCAGCGTTCGCGCCTTCGACCGGCCGACGCGCGCGCTCGGGCGGATGTTCCCCGGCCTGATCCGTCGCCGCCGGCGCGCTCTGTTCGACCGCTACCTGCGCGCGATCTCGCCGCTGTTCGCGACGCCGTCCTGATGCGCCGCCCCGTCCCGAAGGCGGTGCGTCGCTGATGGGCGCGGCGCTGCCCCTCGGAGATCCCGCTCCCGCCGACGGCTCGCTGCCCGGCGACCTGCCGATCGACCCGTCCGCGGAGCTGGGCGTCTACCTGCACGTGCCGTTCTGCCGGGTGCGGTGCGGTTACTGCGATTTCAACACCTACACCGCGACCGAGCTGCGCGGTGCCCGGCAGGACACGTACGCCGACACGCTGATCCGCGAGGTCGACCTCGCCACGCACGTGCTCCAGGACGCGGGCGCGATGCGACCCGCCTCCACGGTGTTCTTCGGCGGCGGCACGCCCACGCTGCTGCCGGCCGGCGACCTCGCGAGGATGCTCGACGCGGTGCGCGGCGCCATCGGGCTGCGCCCGGGTGCGGAGATCACCGTGGAGGCGAATCCCGACACCGTCACCGACGCAGTGGTGCAGGAGCTTGCCGCCGCGGGCGTCACCCGCCTGTCGATCGGCATGCAGTCGGCGGTGCCTCGCGTGCTCGCGGCGCTCGACCGCACGCACACACCCGCCAACGTCGGCACGGCGGTCGCCGCGGCGCGCGCCGCCGGTCTCGACGTGAGCGTGGACCTCATCTACGGCGCACCGGGGGAGACCCTCGCCGACTGGGAGGCGTCCCTCGACGCGGCCCTCGCGCTCGATCCGGACCACCTCTCCGCCTATGCGCTCATCATCGAGGAGGGCACGAAGCTCGCCCGGCAGATCGCGCGCGGCGAGGTACCGGAGCCGGATGGCGACGTGCAGGCCGACATGTACGAGCTCGCCGATGCGCGCCTGGCCGAGGCGGGTTTCGAGTGGTACGAGGTGTCGAACTGGTCCCGCGGGCCGCAGCACCGCTCGCTCCACAACGCCAACTACTGGCGTGGGCAGGACTGGTGGGGGTTCGGCCCCGGCGCCCACAGTCACGTGGCAGGCCTGCGCTGGTGGAACGTCAAGCACCCCGCCGCGTACGCGCAGCGCCTGGCCGCCGGGCAGTCGCCGGCGGCGGGCCGCGAGCGCCCCGATGAGGCAGCCCGCCTGCTGGAGCGGGTGCTTCTGGAGAGCCGGGTTCGCGAGGGACTGGCTCTCGCCGCGTTGCCCGCCGGGCGTCGGGAGGCGGTGCCGGGTCTCATCGCCGACGGGCTCGTCGACGGCGCAGCCGCCATCCGCGGGCGGCTCGTGCTGACGCTCAGGGGTCGGCTGCTCGCCGACGCCGTCGTCCGCGCCCTGACCGAGTAGGTCGCGCCTCGAGCGCTGCGCGCGCGACGGCGGTAGAATTGGCACTCGTCAGGATCGAGTGCCAGGAGGGAGCGCGATGGTCACCGAGCGAGGCCTTCAGGTGCTCCGCGCGATCGTGCAGGATTACGTGGACACGCACGAGCCCGTGGGCAGCAAGGCGATCGTGGAGCGCCACGCCTTCGACGTGTCGGCCGCGACGATCCGCAACGACATGGCGATGCTCGAGGACGAGGAGCTGATCACCGCCCCGCACACCTCGTCGGGGCGCGTGCCGACCGACAAGGGTTACCGCGTCTTCGTGGACCACCTTGCGGAGATCCGGCCGCTGTCGCCGGCGCAGCGATCCGCCATCTCCACGTTCCTGGCCGATCCGCAGGACCTCGACGACCTGCTCGCGCGCACGGTGCGCCTGCTCACGCAGCTGACCGGCCAGGTCGCTCTCGTGCAGTACCCCTCCTTCGCGCGGGCCAACGTGACCCACCTCGAGCTGGTGGCGCTCGAGCCGTCGCGCATGCTCGTGATCCTCGTGACCGACACCGGGCGCGTGTCCCAGCGGATCGTGCTCGTGCCGGCCGTGCTCGAGGAGGCCGATGTCGCGCTGCTGCGTGCGCAGCTCGCGACCCTGGTCACGGGCCGCGCGGTCGGCGCCGGATCCGAGCGCGTCGCGGCGCTGCTCGGACAGGCCGCGGATCCCGGCGACCGCCTCAGCGAGACGCTGCGCGAGCTGGCACGGGTCGTGGGCGAGGAGCTCGCGGAGTTCCGTCAGAACCGGCTCGTGATGGCCGGCGCGGCCACGCTGGCGCGCCGTGAGCAGGACTTCCGCGGCAGCATCCACCCGCTCCTGGAGGCCATCGAGGAGCAGGTGACGCTGCTGCGGCTGCTGTCGGAGATGCAGCCGGACGACCAGGGCCTGGCGGCGAGCATCGGACGCGAGAACGAGGCGTTCGGTCTCGGCGACGCCTCGATCGTGGCCAGCGACTACGACTCGCGGATCGGAACGGCGCGCGTGGGCGTGATGGGGCCGACCCGCATGGACTACCCGAGCAACCTCTCGGCGGCGAGGGCCGTGGCCCGCTACCTGACGAGGCTGCTGGACGAGGATGCCGCGCGCCGCTGAGGCGCGACGGATACGGCGACGACGGACCGCCTTGGCGGTCCCGGAAAGGCGACTGTGGCAGACCACTACGAGGTTCTGGGCGTCTCACGCGAGGCGAGCGACGAGGAAATCAAGCGGGCGTACCGCAAGCTGGCCCGTCAGCTGCACCCCGACGTGAACCCCAGCCCGGAGGCGGCGGAGAAGTTCAAGGACGTCACGCACGCGTACGACGTGCTGAGCGACCCCGAGCAGCGCCGCCGCTACGACATGGGCGGCGATGAATCGCCGTTCGGCGGCGGCGGCTTCGGGGGCTTCGGCGACATCTTCGAGACGTTCTTCGGCGGCGCCGGGGGCGCCCGGGCAGGCCGCCCGCGCGATCGGCGGCAGCGTGGCGAGGACGCGCTCGTGCGGCTCACGCTCGACCTCGGCGACGTCGTCTTCGGCACCCACCGTGACATCGAGGTCGACACCGCGGTGCTCTGCGAGACCTGCCAGGGATCGTGTTGCCAGCCCGGCACGCACCCCGAGCGCTGCGACGTGTGCGGCGGCTCTGGGCAGGTCCGCACGCAGGTGCGCAGCCTGCTCGGCAGCATGGTGACCACCCAGCCCTGCGGCTCGTGCCAGGGGTACGGAACGGTCATCCCCTCGCCGTGCACCACGTGCCACGGCCATGGCCGCGTGCGCGCGCGCCGCACGGTGTCGGTCGACATCCCCGCCGGCGTCGAGAGCGGCCTGCGCCTGCAGCTGCCCGGATCGGGCGAGGTCGGCGAAGCGGGCGGGCCCAACGGAGACCTCTACCTGCAGGTGGAGATCGAGCCGCACCCGGTGTTCGGGCGCGAGGGCGACGACCTGACGGCGGTGGTGGAGGTCGCCATGACCGACGCGATCCTCGGCACGCACGTCGTGCTGGAAGGCCTCGACGGGCCGATCGAGCTTGACCTGCGGCCGGGCGTGCAGTCGGGCGAGGAGCTGCGGATCGAGGGGCGCGGCATCACGGGCCTTCGCACCGCCCGCCGCGGCGACCTGCGGCTCGGTGTGCGCGTGATGACCCCCACCCGCCTGGACGCGAAGACCCGCGCGCTCGTGGAGGAGCTGGCGCAGCGCCAGCGGCCACACCCGCCGCGCCTCTCCGAGCACCAGCAGGGCCTGTTCGCCAAGCTGCGCGACCGGTTCCGGAACTGACGTGGCGCTGCACTTCATCGACGACTCCGCGTCCGCGGCCGAGGCCGGCGACGAGATCGAGCTCTCGGGTTCCGAGGCGCATCACGCCGCCGCCGTGCGGCGGGTGCGGCCCGGCGAGGCGGTCACGGTCGGCGATGGACGCGGCGCATGGCTGGACGGCGAGGTCGTGGCTGCCGACCCGAGGCGCGTGCGGGTCCGCGTGACGGGCCGCCGCGACGAGCCCATGGCGCACCCGCGGCTCGTGCTTGCGCAGGCGCTGGCAAAGGGCGACCGCGACGAGCTGGCGATACAGGCCGCCACGGAGCTGGGCGTCGACGAGGTGATCCCGTGGCAGGCCGCGCGGAGCGTGTCGCGCTGGGACGGCCCGAAGGCACGCAAGGGGCGCGAGCGGTGGCACGCCATCGTGCGCGAGGCGGCCAAGCAGGCGCACCGGCCCTGGGTGCCCGAGGTCGCGGAGCCCGCGACGACGGCGCAGCTCGCGGTGCGCGCCGGTGGCGCGTTCGTCCTCGTCCTGGACCCCTGGGCGAGCATGCCCCTCACCGACGTGCCGATCGACGGCGCCGGCGAGCTCGTCCTCATCGTCGGCCCCGAGGGCGGGATCGCCCCCGACGAGCTGGAGCGGCTGGACGCCGCCGGGGCGGCGCGCGTGCGGCTCGGCGCCACGGTGCTGCGCACCTCGACCGCGGGACCCGCTGCACTCGCCGTGCTCAACGCGCGCCTGGGCCGCTGGTGAGTCGGCGCGGATCCGACGCCCCGCCGCCCGGCGGAACCCCGCGTCACTAGACTTGAGCGCATGAGCGAGCCGTCCATCTTCACGCGGATCCTGCAGGGCGAGATCCCCGGCGAGATCGTCGCGCAGAACGAGCACGTGTTCGTGCTCCGCGACATCGCACCGCAGGCGCCCGTGCATCTTCTCGTGATCCCCAAGACGCAGCGGTACCGCGATGTCGCCGAGCTCGCCGCGGGCGACCCGGCCCTGCTGGCAGAGGTCGTCGCGATGGCCGGTCGCGTCGCAGCCGAGCACGCAGACGGCGACTACCGCCTCATCTTCAACACCGGCGCCGGCGCCGGTCAGACCGTCTTTCACGTCCACGCCCACGTCCTGGCCGGTGGACTCGAGGAAAAGAGACTCGTTGGCTGATTCCGATTCGTACACCGAACGCGTCTACGCCGATGGCGTGGCCATGGTGCAGCTGCTCGGTCCTCAGGACCGACTGCTGCGGATGGTCGAGAGCGCACACCCCGACGTGGACGTGCACGTGCGCGGGAACGAGATCACCCTGACGGGCACCGAGGAGGCCGTCCACGCCGCCCGCGCGCTGGTGGACGAGCTGCTCGCGCTGACCCGCGGCGGTCACGAGCTCGCCCCGGCGGATGTCGCGTCGTCGGCCCGCATGATGCGGGAGGAGGGCGGGCCGCGCCCGCGTGACGTGATGGCCGAGGCGATCCTGTCGTCGCGCGGCCGTGTGATCCGCCCGAAGACCGCCGGCCAGAAGGCGTACGTCGATGCGATCGACGAGAACACCATCGTGTTCGGCATCGGGCCGGCGGGCACCGGCAAGACGTACCTCGCGATGGCGAAGGCGGTGCAGGCCCTGCAGCGCCGCGAGGTGGAGCGGATCATCCTGACCCGCCCCGCCGTGGAGGCGGGGGAGCGGCTCGGCTTCCTGCCCGGCACGCTCACCGACAAGATCGACCCGTATCTGCGCCCGCTGTACGACGCCATCAACGAGATGATGGATCCGGAGGTCGTGCCCAAGCTCATCGCCAGCGGCACCATCGAGGTCGCCCCGCTCGCGTACATGCGTGGGCGCACCCTGAACAACTCCTTCGTCGTGCTCGACGAGGCCCAGAACACCACGCCCGAGCAGATGAAGATGTTCCTGACGCGACTCGGCTTCGGCACGCGCATGGTGGTCACGGGCGACATCACGCAGGTGGACCTGCCGGGCGGCACCTCCGGTCTGCGGCTGGTGACCCGCATCCTCGACAGGGTGGACGACATCCACTTCGCCCGGCTGACGAGCGACGATGTCGTGCGTCACACGCTCGTCGGCAAGATCGTCGACGCCTACAGTGAGTATGACGAGCGGCGTACCGCGCTCAAGCATGAGCGGGAGGAGGCGCGCGAGTTCGCCAACCGGGCCGAACGCCGCAGCGCGATCCGCCGCGAGCGGCACACCCGAGGCCACGGAGGACGGGCATGATCGACATCAACAACGAGTCCGGTTTCGAGGTCGACGAGGCGGTGCTTCTGCGCCTGACGCAGCACAACCTGGCCGCGCTGCGCGTCAGCCCCGACGCCGATGTGGCGATCGTGCTCGTGGACGAGGGCGCCATGGAGGCGCTGCACGTGCAGTGGATGGACGAGCCGGGCCCGACCGATGTGCTGAGCTTCCCGATGGATGAGCTGCGCCCGGGTTCGGAGGAGGAGCCGACGCCCGCTGGCCTGCTCGGCGACATCGTGCTGTGCCCGCAGGTGGCCGAGACCCAGGCCGCTGCGGCCGGCCACACCACGATGGACGAGCTCATCCTGCTCACCACGCACGGCCTGCTGCACCTGCTCGGTTTCGACCACGCCGAGCCGGACGAGGAGCGGGAGATGTTCGGCCTGCAGAAGGAGCTCATCGCCGCCTTCGCCGCCGAAGAACGCCGCCGCACCCGGTGATGCTCGCGACTGTCCTCTTCCTCGCCGCGCTGCTGCTCGTGCTGCTGGGCGGCCTGATGTCGGCGATCGACGCGGCCCTCGCCGTCACCTCGCGCGGCGACCTGTTCGATCTGGCGGCCGAGGCCCGCCCGGCACAGGCGCGCGCGCTCGGGCGCATCGCGGACGATCCCGACGCGCACGGCGATGCCGTCGCATTCGTGCGGGTGCTCTCGGAGACATCGGCCGCCGTGCTCGTGACAGCCGGATTCACGCTGCTGTTCGAGAACATCTGGTGGGCGCTGCTCGCGGCCGCACTCGTGATGACGGGCATCTCGTTCGTCGCCGTGTTCTCGAGCCCGCGCTCGGTCGGCCGGCGCCGTTCCGGCCCGCTGCTGCGCGCGACGGCGGCGTTCGTGCACGGCGTCCGCGTGGTGCTCGGGCCCGTCGCCCGCCTCCTCGTGGGCATCGGCGCGACGGTGACCCCCGGTCGCGGACGCCGCAGCTTCGAGTCCGAGGAGCAGCTGCTCAGCATGGTCGACGAGGCGGCGTCGAACGATCTCATCGACGACGACGATCGCGAGCTCGTGCACTCGGTGTTCGAGTTCACCGACCAGGTCGTGCGCGCGGTCATGGTGCCGCGCACGGAGATGATCACGGTCGACGCGTCGGTGACCACGCGGGAGGCGCTGCAGGCGTTCCTCGACACGGGCATCTCGCGCATGCCCGTGGTCGACGGCGAGGTGGACGACGTCGTGGGCGTGCTCTACCTGAAGGATCTCGTCCAGTTCGGCTTCCGCGACACGCCGGGCTGGCGCGACGCGAGCGTGCGTCCGCTGGCCCGCCCCGCGGTCTTCGTGCCCGAGCAGATGCGCGCCGAGACGTTGTTGCAGCAGATGAAGCGCGAGGCCGTGCATGTCTGCCTCGTGGTCGACGAGTACGGCGGCATCGCCGGCATCGTCACGCTCGAGGATCTGATCGAGGAGCTCGTGGGCGACATCTCCGACGAGTACGACCCGCGCACCAACGAGGTCGTCGAACTGGGCGACGGCAGCTACCGGGTGGCCGCGCGGCTGTCGCTCGCGGAGGTCGGCGACCTCTTCGGCATCCAGCTGGAGGACGAGGACGTCGACTCGATCGGCGGCCTGCTGGGCAAGGCCCTGGGGCACGTGCCGCAGCCGGGAGAGACCGTCGAGGTCGACGGTCTGCTCATCACCGGCGGCACCTCGCGCGGGCGCGGGCGCGGACTCGCCACCGTGTTCGTGGACGCCGGCGAGGGGCTGAGGGCACTCGCGGAGGCGCGCACGCGCCACCCGCGCACGGGCGAGATCGCCGTGCCGGGCGCCCGCACACCCACGGGCGAGACGCCGGTCGTTCGCGGCCGCAAGGGGAAGGATCGATCGGATGACTGAGCACCGCAGCGGATTCGTGACCTTCGTCGGCCGCCCGAACGTGGGCAAGTCGACGCTGACCAACGCGCTGGTCGGCGAGAAGGTCGCCATCACGAGCGAGAAGCCGCAGACCACCCGCCGCGCGATCCGGGGCATCCTCAACCGACCCGCCGGTCAGCTCGTCGTCGTCGACACGCCGGGGATCCACCGTCCGCGCACGCTGCTGGGGCAGCGCCTGAACGACCTCGTCGAGCAGGTGCTCGGCGACGTCGACGTCATCGCCTTCTGCGCCCCGGCCACCGAGAAGGTCGGGCCCGGCGACCGGCGGATCGCGGAGTCGCTCGACGGCTACCCGCGTGCCAAGAAGGTCGCGCTCGTCACGAAGACGGACGCCGCCACCAAGGACGAGGTCATGGAGCGGCTGCTCGAGGTGAACGCGCTCCGCGAGGACTGGGCCGCCGTGATCCCGCTGTCGTCCGTGTCGGGCGAGCAGCTCGATGTGCTCGTGGACGAGCTGCTCACGCTCATGCCGGAGGGCCCCGCGCTCTACCCGGAGGGGGTCGTCACGGACGAGACGGTCGAGGACCGGGTGGCCGAGATCATCCGCGAGGCCGCGCTCGAGGGCGTGCGAGACGAGCTGCCCCACTCCATCGCCGTGACGGTCGAGGACATCTCGCCGCGCGAGGGGCGCGACGATCTCACCGACGTATTCGCGAACATCGTGGTGGAGCGCGACAGCCAGAAGGCCATCATCATCGGTCGCAAGGGCGCGCGCCTCAAGGACGTCGGGGCGCGTGCCCGGGCGCAGCTGGAGCCGCTGCTCGGAACGCGGATCTACCTCGCCCTGCACGTGCGGGTGGCGAAGGAATGGCAGCGCGACCCCAAGCAGCTCGGCCGTCTCGGCTTCTGATCCACGCCGGACGCGGCTACCCGCCGTGACCGGACCCGTCAAGTCCCTTCATCGCGGCGGGCTCGCGCGGCGAGTCTGGTGTCTCACCGAGATCCGGACCGAGGAGGCACGACCATGACCGATATGGCCAGCAAGGCGCAGGAGACCGCGGAGCAGGCGCAGGGTGCCGTGCGGGAGGTGGCCGCCAAGACGCGGTGGAACCCTCTCACGCTGCTCGGCAAGTGGGGGGTGCGCAGCTCGCACCTCTACCTCGCGGGGTTCCTCTCCATCGCGGCGACGTTCCTGAAGTGGGCCTTGACGCTCACGCATGACCGCCGCGAGCAGGCCGACCGCTGGGGTCTGTTCATCGGCGAGTGGGCGCCCACGTTCTTCGCGCTGGGCGTGGCGATGAAGCACGAGGAAGAGAGCCGCTGACCGCGGTCGACCGCCGGGCCCGGGGCGCGTTGCGCGACCCGGGCCTGCTTGCGGTGAGCAGGATGCACAGGGTCGGGGCGGCCGGCGCCCTGCAACCGTGCAGATTGCGTGGTAGCCTGGGAACGTGCGTCCGACCGGCCTGCTTCTGCTTAGCTGCCGCGACGAGAGCTCGTTCTAGGGCCTCTCTCGTCGCGGAGTCTCGCGTGGCCCGCATTCATTCGCGAGAGAGAGCAGAGCAATGCAGAACCGTCAGCAGCCTTCCCCCATGCCGGTCCACCGATACCGGCCGTACCACGAGCAGATCGCCGTCGACCTGCCCGACCGCAGCTGGCCCTCCCGGCGCATCGAGAAGGCACCGCGCTGGTGCGCGGTCGACCTGCGCGACGGCAACCAGGCGCTGATCGATCCCATGGATCCCCAGCGCAAGCGGGTGATGTTCGACCTGCTTGTGAAGATGGGCTACAAGGAGATCGAGGTCGGCTTCCCGTCGGCCAGCCAGACCGATTTCGATTTCGTGCGCGACCTCATCGAGGACGGTGCGATTCCCGACGACGTCACGATCCAGGTGCTGACCCAGGCGCGCGAGCACCTCATCGCCCGCACCTACGAGGCGCTGCGCGGCGCGCGCCAGGCGATCGTGCACCTCTACAACTCCACCAGCGTGCTGCAGCGCGAGGTGGTCTTCCGCACCGACCGCCAGGGGATCATCGACATCGCGCTCGAGGGCGCGCGGCTGTGCAAGAAGTACGAGGCGACGATCCCCGAGACGACCGTCTACTACGAGTACTCGCCCGAGTCGTACACCGGCACCGAGCTGGAGTTCGCCGCGGAGATCTGCAACCGCGTGATGGAGGTGCTCGTGCCCACGCCCGAGCGCAAGCTCATCATCAACCTGCCCGCAACGGTCGAGATGGCCACGCCCAACGTCTACGCCGACTCGATCGAGTGGATGGGGCGCCACCTGCATCACCGCGAGAACGTGATCCTGTCGCTGCACCCCCACAACGACCGCGGCACCGCGGTCGCCGCCGCCGAGCTCGGATACCTGGCGGGCGCCGACCGCATCGAGGGGTGCCTGTTCGGCAACGGTGAGCGCACCGGCAACGTCGACCTGGTGGCGCTCGGTGTGAACCTGTTCACGCAGGGCATCGACCCGCAGATCGACTTCAGCGACATCGACCAGGTCAAGCGCACGGTGGAGTACTGCAATCAGCTGCCGGTGCCCGAGCGCAGCCCGTGGGCGGGGGACCTCGTCTTCACCGCCTTCAGCGGCTCGCACCAGGACGCCATCAAGAAGGGCTTCGAGGCGATGGAGGGCCGGGCCAAGGCGGCCGGCGTGGACGTGGACGAGATCGAGTGGGCGGTGCCGTACCTGCCCGTCGATCCGAAGGACCTGGGCCGCTCGTACGAGGCGGTCATCCGCGTCAACTCGCAGTCCGGCAAGGGCGGGGTGTCCTACCTGCTGAAGGCGGACCACTCCCTGGACCTGCCGCGGCGGCTGCAGATCGAGTTCTCGGGCGTGGTGCAGAGCCACACGGACGCCGAGGGCGGCGAGGTCACGAGCGAGCAGATCTGGCGGATCTTCCGCGACGAGTACCTGCCCGCATCCGACCCGGCCGAGCGCTGGGGCCGGTTCGAGATCCTGTCCACCGAGACGCAGAGCACGGGCTCGGACGTGGCCCTGTCGGTGACGCTGCGCGACGGCGACGACGAGCGCACCGTGTCCGGTCGCGGCAACGGGCCGATCGCGGCGTTCCTCGAGGTGCTGCGCGATGCCGGGCACGAGGTGACGCTGTACGACTACGTCGAGCACACCATGGCTGCCTCCGGCGACGCGCAGGCAGCCGCATACGTGGAGTTGCAGGTGGACGAACAGCGCCTGTGGGGAGTGGGCATCGACGGCGACATCTCGATGGCCTCGCTGAAGGCCATCGTCTCGGCGGTGAACCGCTCCATCCGGGCACGCGAGCGCGAGCTCGTCGCGGTCTGACCGGTCAGCGGCGGCGGAACCACCACCGCCGCCGCTGCCCCGGAGCATCCGGGACGACGATCGCACCGGTGAGCGGGATGTGGGCGCCCTCGCGCACCTCCTCGGCGGTGACGACGGGGATCGCGGAGGTCTCGAGCGCGACCTTGCGGCGATGGATGCGGCGCTGCTCGGGCAGCGACACGTCGAAGATCACGGCGAGCAGGCGGATGAGCGCCGTCACGGCGGCACCGATCACGGCGGCCACGGCGATGTCCGCGCCGAGCACGTAGGACCCCGCGAGCACGGCACCGCCCGCGAGGGCGGCGATCGCGTACAGCGACCCGACATGCATGATGGCGACCGGCAGCCCCATCGCGATGTCGCGGATGATCCCGCCGCCCACCGCGGCGCACATCCCGATGAAGACCGCGGGCACGATCGGCAGGCCGTACGCGAGGGCCTTCGAGGTGCCGACCGCGCCGAACAGCCCCATCGCCACGGCATCGAGCCCCACGATGAGAGGGTTCAGTCGCTGGAAGACGCCGGCCAGGAGCATGCCCGTGAGCGAGGCAGCCACCGCCGTGACGAGGTACCAGTTCGACTGCAGCGTCGCCGGCGTCACGCCGAGCAGAATGTCGCGGATGAGACCGCCCCCCATGCCGAGCATGATCCCGATGATCGCGACGCCGAGCCAGTCGAGGCGGCGCTGGCCCTGAAATCCGGAGGCGAAGACGGCGCCCTGGATGCCGCCGAGGGCCACCGCGAGAAGGTCGGCCCACAGCGGGATCACGAAAAGCGGGGCGTCCACGACTCCATCGTGCCAGGCATCGTCCGTCGCGTCGTCGCGCCTCAGGCCGCTCGCATGGCCGGGGCGGATAATCGGATGGTGCCCACCTACCGAGACGAAGCCGTCGTGCTGCGCACCCACAAGCTGGGCGAGGCCGACCGGATCGTCACGCTGCTGAGCCGCCGCCACGGCAAGGTGCGCGCCGTCGCGAAGGGGGTGCGGCGCACGTCGTCGAAGTTCGGCGCCCGACTGGAGCCGTTCATGGTCGTCGACGTGCAGCTGTACGCCGGTCGCAGCCTCGACATCGTGCAGCAGGCGGACTCGCTCGGCGCGTACGGAGCCGACATCGCGGCCGACTACGACCGCTACACCGCCGCGAGCGCCATGGCCGAGGCCGCCGACCGGCTCAACGAGGCGGGCGCAGAGCCGCAGCACTACTTCCTGCTCGTCGGAGCGCTGCGCGCGCTGTCGCGGGCGGAACACCCCACCCCCGCGATCATGAGCTCGTACCTGCTGCGGGCCATGTCGCTGTCCGGCTGGGCGCCCGCCCTCGACGACTGTGCGCGCTGCGGAGCCCCCGGCCCGCACGACGCGTTCGTGTCGCAGCTGGGAGGCATCGTGTGCGCATCGTGCGCGCCCACCGGCAGCGCGCGGGTGCCACGACGCACGCTCGACCTGATGCGCGCGCTGCGGGCGGGGGAGTGGGATGTGGTGGATGTCGCCGACCAGCGGGAGCTCGATGCCGCATCGGGGCTGGTGTCGGCATACGTGCAATGGACCCTCGAGCGCGGCCTGCGCGCGCTCCCGCACGTCGGAGGAAAGCGTTGAGCAAGCCGTACACCCACCGCGACGCCGTGCCGTACCGGCCGCTCGACTGGACGGGCGCACACCCTCCCGCCTTCCCGGGCCCGGTGCCGAATCACGTCGCCATCGTGATGGACGGCAACGGTCGCTGGGCCAACCGCCGCGGCCTCTCGCGCATCGAGGGGCATCGTGCGGGGGAGGAGGTGCTTCTCGACGTCGTGGCCGGCGCGATCCAGGCCGGCGTCAAGCACCTCTCGGTGTACGCGTTCTCGACCGAGAACTGGCGGCGCTCGCCCGATGAGGTGCGCTTCCTGATGGGCTTCAACCGCGACGTGCTGCACCGGCGCCGTGATCAGCTCAACGAGTGGGGCGTGCGCGTGCGGTGGGCGGGACGGACGCCCCGACTGTGGCGCTCGGTCATCAACGAGCTGCGCTTCGCCGAGCAGCTGACCGCGCGCAACGATGTGCTCACCCTCACGATGTGCATCAACTATGGCGGGCGCAACGAGATCGTCGACGCCGTGCGACGGATCGCGGAGGAGGCGGCCGCGCGCCGCATCTCGCCGGCTGCCATCACCGAGAAGACGCTGCGCCGGCACCTCTACGTGCCCGACATGCCGGACGTCGACCTGTTCCTGCGCTCCAGCGGCGAGCAGCGCACCTCGAACTTTCTGCTGTGGCAGTCCGCCTACGCCGAGATGGTGTTCCTCGACACGCTCTGGCCCGACTTCAGCCGCGAGGAGCTGTGGCACGGCATCCAGATCTTCCTCGACCGCGATCGGCGCTTCGGTGGCGCCGTGGACGCGCCGGCGGACGATGCGGGAATGCCGTCGCGCGGAATCCGTTGAGGATGACATGACCTCCTCGCCTGCCCCCATCAAGATCGACATCTGGAGCGACGTCGCCTGCCCGTGGTGCTACATCGGCAAGCGCAATCTCGAGAAGGGGCTCGCCGAGACCGCCGGCGACGACGACGCGCCGCGCGTGGAGATCGAGTACCACTCCTTCGAGCTGTCGCCCGATACGCCCGTGGACTTCGAGGGCAGCTCCGCGGAGTTCCTCGCGGCGCACAAGGGCATCTCGATCGAGCAGGCGCAGGCGATGAACGACCGGGTGGCGCAGATCGCGGAGGGGGCGGGGCTCCATTACCGTTTCGACCTGCAGAAGCACACGAACACCGTCAAGGCGCACGAGCTGATCCATTTCGCGAAGGCGCACGGCAAGCAGCTCGAGATGAAAGAGCGGCTGCTGTCGGCATACTTCGTCGAGGGCCGGCACGTCGGGCGTATCGATGAGCTCGTCGCCCTGGCCGAGGAGGTCGGGCTCGACGGCGCCGCGGCCCGTGAGGCGCTGGAGGCCGGCGCCTACCTCGACGCGGTGCGGGCCGACCAGGCGCAGGCAAGCGCCTACGGAATCGGTGGGGTCCCGTTCTTCGTCATCGACGGACGCTACGGCGTCAGCGGCGCGCAGCCGCCGGAGGCCTTCGCGCAGGTGGCGCGCCAGGTCTGGGCCGAGAAGCGGGCCTGACGCTCAGGCGAGCGCGGCCTCGATCGCCGCGACGACGGCGGGGTCGTCCGGCTTCGTCGGCGGACGGAAGCGGGTGACCGATCCGTCCGGGGCGACGAGGAACTTCTCGAAGTTCCAGGCCACAGGGCCGGCCAGCCCGTGCTCGTCCTTCGTCTTCTTGAGGGCCTTGTAGAGGGGATGCGCGTGCGGACCGTTGACCTTGACCTTGTCGTGAATCGGGAACGACACCCCCCAGGTGGTCGCGCAGTAATCCAGGATCTCCTCGATCGATCCCGGTTCCTGGCCCATGAACTGGTTGCACGGGAAGCCCAGCACCGTCAACCCGCGGCCGCCGTAGGTACGCTGCAACTGCTCCAGCTGCTCGTACTGCGGGGTCAATCCACACCGCGAGGCCACGTTCACGACGAGCACGGGTCCGCCGGCGTAGTCGGCCAGCGTTCGCGCTTCGCCCCGCGCGTCGGCGAAGGGGATGCGGCGGATGTCGGGCGTCTCGGCCATGCCGTCAGCCTACGGCGCAAGGCCGTCGCACGGCTCGGTTCTGAGAGAATGAACCCGTGACCTCCGTACTCGACGCGCCCGCCGCCACGCGCGGTCTGCAGATCGGCGGCATCCGCTCGGATGTCCCCGTCGTCCTGGCGCCCATGGCGGGCATCACCAACACGGCGTTCCGGCGGCTGTGCCGCGAGTACGGCGGCGGTCTGTACGTGAGCGAGATGATCACGACGCGCGCGCTCGTGGAGCGCAACCCCGTGACGATGCGGCTCGTGCAGTTCCACGAGTCGGAGACCCCGCGGTCGATCCAGCTGTACGGCGTCGACCCGCACTACACGCGCGAGGCGGCTCGGATCATCGCCGAGGAGGATCGCGCCGATCACATCGACCTGAACTTCGGTTGCCCGGTGCCCAAGGTGACGCGCAAGGGCGGGGGGTCCGCCCTGCCGTGGAAGCTCGACCTGTTCCGTGCGATCGTGCGCGGCGCCGTGGAGGGCGCCGGAGGACTGCCGGTCACGGTCAAGATGCGCAAAGGCATCGATGCCGACCACCTCACGTACCTCGACGCGGCGAGGATCGCCGAGGACGAGGGCGTCAAGGCGGTCGCGCTGCACGCGCGCACGGCCAACGAGTTCTACTCCGGCCATGCCGACTGGTCGGCGATCGCGAAGCTGAAGGAGACCGTGACGAGCATCCCCGTGCTCGGCAACGGCGACATCTGGAGCGCCGCCGACGCGGTGCGGATGATGGACGAGACCGGCTGCGACGGCGTCGTGGTCGGGCGGGGCTGCCTCGGCCGGCCCTGGCTGTTCGGCGACCTGTCGCGCGCGTTCGGCGGCGAGGGCGTGCAGGTCGATGCCACGCTCGGGTTCGTGGCCCAGGCGTTCCGGCGGCACGCAGAGCTTCTCGTCGAGTTCTTCGAGAGCGAGGAGCGCGGCTGCCGCGACATCCGCAAGCACGCCGCGTGGTACTTCAAGGGCTACCCGGTGGGTGGCGACCTGCGGGGGCAGTTCGCTCAGGTGACGAGCCTCGCGCACATCGACGACCTCATCGCGCAGCTGGACCTCGACGCCCCCTATCCCGGCGAGGCGGCGGAGGGGCAGCGCGGCGGGCGGGCCGGCCGAAGCGCACGGTGCTGCCCGATCGCTGGCTCGAGTCGCGCACGATGGACGCGGCGGAGACGCGGGCGCTGGCGGATGCGGAGTTGGACACCAGTGGCGGCTGAATCCCCGCGTCCGGCCGGCTACACCGACGCCGACGCGGAGCGCTTCTTCCGGGAGAGGCACCGCTCCGAACGCGACGACTTCGCTCGTGACCGGGCGCGGGTGCTGCACTCCGCGGGGCTGCGGCGCCTCGCGGCCAAGACCCAGGTGCTCAGCCCCGCCAGTCCCGCCGACTTCGCGCGCAACCGGCTCACCCACTCGCTCGAGGTGGCACAGGTGGGCCGCGAGATCGGCAACGCGCTCGGGCTGGCGGCCGACGTCGTCGACACCGCCTGCCTCAGCCATGACCTCGGGCACCCGCCCTTCGGGCACAACGGCGAGCGGGCGCTCAACGAGTGGGGCGAGGACATCGGCGGCTTCGAGGGGAACGCGCAGAGCCTGCGCATCCTCACGCGCCTCGAGGCGAAGGTGGAGGACGGCGGCCGCTCGTTCGGCCTGAACCTGACCCGCGCGTCGCTCGACGCCACGTGCAAGTACCCGTGGACGGTCGACAACCCGCTGCCGGATCCCGGCGGGCGGCTGAAGTTCGGGGTGTATCCCGAGGACGAGGACGTCTTCCACTGGATGCGACAGGACGCGCCGGGGCGCCTGCGGTGCATCGAGGCCGAGGTGATGGACCTTTCGGACGACATCGCGTACTCCGTGCACGACTTCGAGGATGCGGTGCTGAACGGCTATCTCGATCTGTCGCGGGTGAGCGACCCCGTCGAGCACTATCCGCTCGTCGGTCAGATCCAGCAGTGGGTGGGTTACGACTACACGCGGGACGAGCTCGCCGACGGTCTCTACCGGCTGACGCGGCAGCCGATGTGGCTGCGGGGGTTCGACCGCTCGCGGCAGGACCTCGCACGGCTGAAGAACCTCACGAGCGACCTCATCGGCCGCTTCGCGCGCGCCGCGGTGAGCGCCACGCGTGAGGCCTACCCCGCGGCCTCGCTCGCGCGTTATCAGGCTCACGTCGTGGTGCCGCGCGTCGTCGAGGTCGAGATCGCGGTGCTGAAGGGGCTGATGGGCGCGGCGATCGTCACACTCGACGCGCGCAAGGGCGTGTACAAGGAGCAGCGCCGGGTGCTGAAGCGCATCGCGGATGCCCTGCTGGCCACCGACGCGCTGTGGTCGACGGGAGCCGACGCGCTCGAGCCGGCCTTCGCGGCGGACTTTCATGCGGCCGACAGTGACGCGGCACGCAAACGGGTGATCATCGACCAGATCGCGAGCCTGACCGATCAGACCGCGGTGGCGTGGCACAACCGGCTCGTCGGCGAGATCGACCCCGGTGAGGTGGGCATCTGGGCGCCGCGCCACGGCCGCCGCAGCCCCGACCGCACGCCGCAGCCGGCGGGGGCGCGCTGACATGCCGCGCATCCGCCAGGCCGACGTCGATGAGGTCAAGGCGCGCACGAACATCGCGGACGTCGTCGGGGAGCGGGTGGCGCTGAAGTCGGCGGGGGTCGGCTCGCTCAAGGGTCTGTGCCCCTTTCACGACGAGAAGTCGCCGAGCTTCCATGTGCGCCCGCAGCACGGCTATTACCACTGCTTCGGCTGCGGTGAGTCGGGCGACGTCTACAGCTTCCTGCGCGCCATGGACCACATGTCGTTCACCGAGGCGGTCGAGCGTCTCGCCGCGCGCATCGGCTACACGCTGCACTACGAGGACGGCGGCCCGGCGCCCGAGACGAGCGGGCGGGCGCGGCTGCTGGCGGCCAACGCGGCCGCGGCGGAGTTCTTCCGTGCACAGCTCGTGACGCCCGAGGCCGAGGCGGCGCGCCGGTTCCTCGGCGAGCGCGGCTTCGATCCGGCCGCCGCGGCGCACTTCGGCGTGGGTTACGCGCCCAAGGGCTGGGACGGCATGCTCAAGGCGCTCACGGGGCAGGGATTCAGTCGCGAGGAGCTGGCGACCGCGGGGCTCGTCTCCACCAATCAGCGCGGCGGGGTCTACGACCGCTTCCGCGGTCGGGTCGTCTGGCCGATCCGCGACGTCACCGGCCAGACGATCGGGTTCGGGGCACGCCGCCTCTACGACGACGACAAGGGGCCGAAGTACCTCAACACCCCTGAGACGCCGATCTACAAGAAGAACCAGGTGCTGTACGGGCTCGACCTGGCCAAGCGCGACATCTCGCGAGGAGACCCCAAGCGCGTCGTGGTCGTCGAGGGGTACACCGACGTGATGGCGTGCCACCTGGCGGGGGTCACGACGGCGATCGCGACCTGCGGCACGGCGTTCGGTTCGGAGCACGTCACGGTGCTGCGACGGGTGATGGGCGACGACGACACGTCGGGCGAGGTGGTGTTCACGTTCGACCCCGATGAGGCCGGCCAGAAGGCCGCCGTGCGCGCGTTCGCCGAGGAGAAGCGCTTCAACGCCCAGTCCTACGTCGCCGTCGCGCCCGAGGGACTGGACCCGTGCGACCTGCGGCTGCAGCGCGGCGACGCCGCCGTGCGGGCCCTGATGGACCACAAGGTGCCGATGTTCGAGTTCATGATCGACCGGCGCATCGCGGGGTTCGACCTCGGCTCGGTGGAGGGGCGGGTCGGCGCGCTCCGCGCCGCCGCGCCGATCGTCGCCGAGATCCGCGACCGGTTGCTGCGCCCCGGCTACGAGCGGGTGCTCGCCCGGCGCCTCGGGATGGACCCGACGGAGGTGCACCAGGAGGTGCAGCGGCGGGCTGCGGCCGCGGGCGCCGAGGCCCGCCGCGGCACGGACGGTCGCCAGGCGGCCGCGGCGCAGCCCGGGGCGGCCGCGCCTGGCGACACCGGGGGAGCGGCCGTGGCCCCGCCGGCGGCGACGCTCGCCGCGCTGCCACGCACGGTCGACGTGGCCCGCGAACGCGACGCGCTCACGGGCTTCCTGCAGTACGGGCACCGCGTCGACCCCGTTTTGTTCCTGCGCGCCCTGGCCGTGCCGTTCCACCATCCGGCGCTCGAGGCCGTGCGGGCGACGCTCGAGGCCACGGACCGATCCAAGCCGGGCTGGGCCCTGGCGGTGGTCGAGAACACGCCGGCCGCCTATCGCACGCTCGCGGGCGAGCTGCTGGCCCGCGACTTCCCGGCCAGGGACGAGAACCACGCGGTCGCCTCGATCGACGACCTCGCCCGCCAGATCGTGCTGGGAGCGATCGCGCAGCGCAAGAACGAGCTGCTCGGCGCGATCCAGCGCGTGCCGGCGGACTCCGAAGAGGGGCGAGCGCTGCGCGTGCAGTTGCGTGACCTGGATGCCGAGCGCCGGCGCCTCCACCCCGAGGACTGACCGCGGTACGTCAGGCACAATGGGGGAATGCGCATCGTCGAGGATCCTGAGTACGCGATCCGGTGCGAGGACCTCAGCATCGCCCGCGCCGGGCGGGGCCCGGCGATCCGCGCCGTCGACGGTGTTTCGTTCACACTGCCGTGGTCGGGCACGCTTTGCGTGTCGGGCGCCACGGGTTCGGGCAAATCGAGCCTCGTCGCAACGCTCGCCGGGCGCCGCGACGATTCCCTGAGCGTCGCGGGCGGGGACGCGCAGGTGTGCGGCGTGTCGGTGCGACGCCCCGGCCGGGCGCTGCGGGTGCTGACCTTCCGGGCCGGCTACCTTCCCCAGGGCGCCGGCCCGGACCTGCCCACGCGGTTGTCGGTCGCCGACGTGCTCTCAGAGCCGCTCGTCTCCCGAGATCGCCGCGTGAGCCAGCGGGCGCTCGGGGTGCGCATCGCATCGCTCCTCGACGAGCTTCACCTGCCGATCGGCACCGCCGACAAGTTCCCGTACGAGCTCAGTGCCGGCATGCGCCAGAGGGTCGCGCTCGCGCGCGCTCTCGTGCTCGACCCGAAACTGCTCGTCGCGGACGAGCCCCTCGCCAACCTCGACCCCGAGGTGCGGCACGTCGCGTTCGAGGCGATCGTGCGCCGTCGCCGGCAATGGGGCATGGCGTCGCTGATCGTGACGAACGACACCGACTTCGTGCGCGAACTGGGCGCCGAACGGCTCCACCTGCAGGGCGGGCATGTCGTCGCCCGCAGCGAGGCCGGGGGGATGATCCACACGCCGGACACCCGGCACGCCCGGGGGCTGCCGGTGTCATGAACAGCCCCTGACATTTGCTAAGCTGTTCTGGTTGCCGCGAGAGCGGACAGCATTCCTCGGTAGCTCAATTGGCAGAGCAGCCGGCTGTTAACCGGCAGGTTCTTGGTTCGAGTCCAAGCCGGGGAGCCAACAAGCCCCCTCTTCCCTAGTAAACACAAGGGAGAGGGGGCTTCGTGCTTCAGCCGCATGGGCGATTCGGGTCCACAAAACGCACACAAAACCCCCGTCAAGGCGAGTTTTCCCAAGGGCCTTACGATCTGTTACGACGTGGCATCGCTGCCGCACGACCGGTTCCTAAAAATGCCGTGCATGTGAAACGCATGAGCACACAACCGGCCTCAGGCAAGAAGAGCAAGCAGAAGAAGGCGAAGGGGTTCAAGGGGTTCCCCGAGCACATCTACCCCCAGTACGACGAGCACGACGTCGCCCAGATCCTCCATGTGTCGGTGCGCACGGTGCAGTCGTGGCGTTCCACGCCGGACAAGGGCCCCGACTTCGTGAAGATCGGTGACAGCGTTCGTTACCACAAGCAGGCCCTGATCGACTACATCGAGAAGCGGACCGTCCGTCGTGGCTAGGCCTCGCAAAGCACCCGGCCAGCTCGGCAAGGTGACGATCGACCAGCGAGGTGACCGGTTCCGTGGGCGGGCGAAGGTTCGCAACGGTGCCGGCGAGGAGGTCCGGATCACCGAGTACGCCGACAGTGCCGAGGAAGTGATCACTGCGGTCAAGGCGAAGGCGCAGCTGGTGTGGGGTGGCCTGTTCGCTGAGGTCACTCGAGCCTCGACCGTGGAACAGCTCGCTCAGCTGTGGTTGGCGACGGTCGCCGACCTCAAGCGCCAGCTTGCGGTCGCCGAGAACGACCTCGCGCGGGCCAGCGTCGCGGACACGCGCGGGGCGTCAAGAACCGTTCGCGAGGAACAGTAGCGTGGGCCGTCGGGTCCAGGAAGGGAGGCCGCCGTGGCGGGCATGAAAGGCAGGCGGTTCCATCACCGTCGCACCAAGCGAGAAGGCAAGATCGTCGGGGATGCGGGAAGCACCGTCACGGATGTGCGTGTGCGCTATGACGACGGTTCCCGTGACGCATGGGTGCAGAAGGTCAACGTCGTGCTCGAGGAAGCGTGATGGGGGAGAGGTACATCGTCGCCACCGACGGCGCCTGCAAGGGCAACCCGGGCCCGGCAGGATGGGCGTGGGTCGCCGAGGACGGGCACTGGGCTGCCGGCTCCGTCCCGCAGGGAACCAACAACATCGGCGAGCTGCTGGCAGTGCTTCACGCCATCACGATGCATCAGGACGTGGCACACCTGCACATCCAAGCCGACTCGATGTACGCGATCGACACGTACACGAAGTGGATGGATGGTCACCGGCGCCGCGGTTGGGTCACCAGCGCGAAGAAGCCGGTGGCGAACCAGGAGATCCTTGAGCAGCTGATCACCGCTCGGGACGCGCGCCGAGCCGCGGGCATACCTGACGTCACCTTCGAGCATGTGCGCGGCCACGCAGGGCACCTCCTCAACGGGTGGGCCGACGAACGCGCCGTACGCGCATCCGGCCACGCAGCACGCGGCCGCGCCCGCTCGTGGAGCTCTCTGAGCGGCCAGGAGCGACTCGACGTGACCGCCGCAGCGCCCAGGAGCGGTGAGGACAAGCCGGGGCGACGCAGCTCAGGCAGGCAAGCGCGCTGATGGCGTTTTGGCTCTGACGAAGGGCGTCCGAGATCGGCATACTGGGCGGGGGAGGCGAGCGTGCGCGCAACGGAGAAGAGCAGGATGTCGAGGATTGCTTCTTGGGTGAGCCTTGGGGTGATCACGCTCGTGGTCGTCGCCGTGCTCTGCGCTGTCGCATCGCTGCGATACGCGGTGATGCCGGTGTATCCGGCATTGCCGAGTCCTGATTACCAGCTGCAAGCCACGATCGCTTTCGTCGGCGCGGCCCTTGCGCTTGCACTGGGCTTCGGTGCGGCACTTTCCGCAGCTCGCGTGACCGCTCATCGCGCGCGCATCGTGGCGATCGGCGGCGCATCCGTCCTGGGCGTCGGCCTCGTCGCCTCGGTTGCCGCACTGATGATCCCATAGCGAACTCTCCGGGCAGCCGAACACGCCTGGTGACCAGGGGTTTGCTTGCTGCTACTTCTCGGGCAAATCGCCCGTCGGAAGGCGGGCTGACCCTCTCGGCCGGGAAGAATCGGGCCGCACCGCGCCCAACTTCCGCGTAATCCCGCCGGAGTTGCCCAGTGAGACTTCTAGCCAGGCTTGCGCCTCGCCTGAGCACCGCCGAGACGGCAGGTTCTTGGTTCGCGTCCAAGCCGGGGAGCCAATCGATGGCCTGTGATCCTTTGATGCAGGGATCGCGGGCCATCGACGTCTGTGGGCAGCGTTGCACGGCAGGCAAGCGTCCTTGCTGAGTCAGAGCCCGACGTGGTGGGCTGACGCCATGACCTTCTTTCCGCCAGACCCTGAGATCCCCGAACTGGAAGAGACCGAATCGTCCCAACCTCGCTGGTGGCAGGCGCCTGAGGATGAACTGCCCGCTCTGCTCGGCATCTCGGAGCTCCTCGCGGCGACGGATCACGCCGCGATTGCCCTCGTGGGGATCGCCGTGCACCGTGAGGGGATCGAGCTGCGCGTGGAACGGCGTTTGCGCCGTAACGGTCTACCGCGAAACGAATGGAATGAGCTGTGCGCCGTATTCATGGAGCACATGTCGTTCGGTGGCCCCGTCGACCTCGCGGGTCGATTGCGGTTCGGCGTCCTGCTCGCAGACGGAAGTAAGGTCACCGACGCCTCCCCGTCCTTCGAGGGTCGTGATCCGATGATCGAACCCGCGGGATACATCCTCAGCCGGTGGGAGCAAGGAGGTGGTGGAGGGGGAAGCACATACTCTTCGGCTGACCGTCTGTGGCTGTGGCCTCTCCCACCAGCGGGGCCTATCGAGTTGGTCATGCAGTGGCCAGCGCTCGGCATCGACGAGACGCATCTCGGGATCGATGTCAGCAAGGTGGCGGAACTGGCGACGCTCGCTCGGCCTTACTGGCGCTAACTCACCACGCGTCCGTGGGCCCGATCAATCGCTATCAGGAGCGGGCTGCGGAGTAGCGTGGGTGCGTGCTGTGGAGACGCTACCGGTCCGCGATACTCCTCGCCGTGCCCGCGGGGGCCGCTTTCGGCGCCGTCCTCGGCGTGTCGTTCTATCTGGTTGCCAACCCGGATTACCGGACGCAGGGCGGATGGGGCGCCTTCATCTCTCTGCTCGCATCCGGAGCGGGTATCGGCGGCGTCACCGCATCAGCCGGCCTGATCGGGGGAGTTGTCTTTCTTCTCCTTGCCGATCGGCACCTCCGCGGTCCTGGGCAGGCGCGTGTGCGTGGGGGCGCCATGTCGGCGGCTGCGGCGGCTGCTCTCCTGTGGCTCATCATCGGCCTCGTTGGCGCCGTGTCCTCATCCGGCGGCGCGGCCTGGTTCCCCTGGGTCGTTGTGTCCGCCGCGATCACGGCCGCCACGACCGGCGGTGCGGCCGCCCTCATCCTTCGACGCGTGGAACGTCTAGCGGCGTCCTAGCGAGGGGATCTCGCGGCTCGAATGGAGCTGTCCTGCGGTCCGCCATCACCTCACGTTCGCCGGCTGCGCGGAAGAGGGCTGCTGACGACGCTCCTCGACACCCGGCCGGGCTCCTACTCCGTGGCGAGGGCGGGCCACAAGGTCGCGACGACGCGCTCTGCGAAATCGGCGGGAACATCGCCGCCGTAACGGTTGAAGTCGGCGAAGTAGCTGCCAAAGCAGAGGGTCACGACCATGTCGATATCCACGTCGGTGCGCACGGCGCCGCGCTGCTGTAGCTCGGTCAGCACGTCGGTGAGTTCTTGGCAGCGGGGTTGGTTCCCGAGCTCTCTCATCTGCGCGAGCAGGTGTGGCACGCGTTCCGCCTCCGCCATGAAGTTGCCGTGCAGCGTCATGGCGCGCGGGTTGTGGTAGCGCGGATCGAGCCGCCTCACCGCCTCGACCATTGCCTCCCGCGGCGAGAGCCGGTCAAGGTTCAGCGGCTGATACGCCTCACGCTGCTTGCGCAGACCGTACCGCAGCGCGTCCAACGCCAGTGCGTACTTGTTCGGCCAGCGCCGGTACAGCGTCGGGCGCGTGGTGCCGGCGTCGGCAACGATGTCGCCGATCGTCATCGCGGAGTACCCCTTTGTGGCAAGTAGCTCGCGCGTCGAGTCGATGATCGCGTCTTCGATCGCCGGGTTGCGGGGGCGTCCGCCTGCAGCGGCGGCCTCCGCGGCGGCCGTCGTCCTCTTGGACATCTTCGTCCCTCCTCGCCCATGTAGGCGTTTCTTTACACGTCTTGACTGTAACGCACTCTGATCGATAGGTTGTCGCTCGCAGGTTTCGTTACAAGCGTTACTTGTAATGCGGGTTGGGCTGTTCGGTCCTGACGCGCTATGAGACCGCGAGAGGAAACACATGACGACGACACTCATCACCGGCGGTAACCGCGGGCTCGGCCATGAGATCGCCCGCCGGCTGATCGAGGCGGGCCATTCGGTTTGGATCGGCGCCCGGAACCGTGCGGGCGGCCAGGAAGCGGCCGCGCGCCTGGGGGCCCACTTCTTGCCGCTCGACGTGACGGACGACGCGTCCGTCGATGCGGCTGCGGCCACTCTTCGCGACCAGGTCGGTCACCTGGACATTCTCATCAACAACGCCGGGATCCTTGGTGAGGTGGCCGCGCCGGAGGACATGACGGCGGACCAGCTCCGCGTCGTCTACGAGACCAACGTGTTCGGACTCGTCCGGGTCACCCACGCCTTCCTGCCGCTGCTGCGAAACGGCAACAATCCGTCGGTGATCAACGTCACGAGCGGGATGGGATCCTTCACCCTCACCCAAGATCCGGCGCGGGTCGAGTCACAGTACACGCTCGCGGCGTACGGCTCTTCCAAGAGCGCGGTCACGATGCTCACGACGCAGTACGCCAAGACGATCCCGGACATCCGCTTCAACGCCGTCGACCCCGGTCAGACCGCGACGGAGTTCACCGGCCACGTCGGGCAGAGCATCGAAGAGGGAGCCGAGACAGCCGTGCGGATCGCCACGCTCGGCGCCGCCACCCCCACGGGCACCGTGACCGACCGGGTAGGCGTCTTGCCGTGGTGATCGGAGCGCTCCGGCGTCGCGATGCCCAGACGCAGCGCGCCGCGACGCTGGAGCTGTTCTACGACCTGGTCTTCGTGTTCTCGCTCACCCAGGTGTCGCATCTTCTGCTGGAACGACTCACCTGGGCGGGGGCAGGCGAGGCGACGATCGTTCTGCTCGCGGTCTGGTGGTCGTGGAACTACACGACCTGGGCGACGAACGAACTGAACCCGGAGACCAACCCGGTGCGCTTCCTCCTGATCGCGCTGATGGCGGGGAGCCTGGTGATGGCGATCGCCATCCCCGACGCCTTCGGCGACCTCGGGCTCCTCTTCGCCGTCTCCTATCTCGCCATCCAGGCCGGGCGGCATGCGTTCCTTACCTTCGTCGTATCTCGCCGCGGCACGCTTGACCGGGAGCGCAACGGGCGAATCCTCGTCTGGTTCCTGGTGGCCGGTGTCTTCTGGATCGCCGGTGGCTTCGTTGATGGCGGCACGCGGGTTTGGCTGTGGATCCTGGCGCTCGCCCTGGACTACGTCGCCCCGCTCCTGTTGTTCCCGCTTCCGCGCAGAACCCCGCTGGCGGGGCGCTCCTGGCACGTGGCCACCGAGCATTTCGCCGAACGATTCGGGCTGTTCGTCATCGCGGCACTCGGCGAGACGATCGTGCTCACGGGAGCGACCACGGCGGCACACCCCCTGAACGCGGCGACGGTAGCGGCTTTCACCAACGCGTTCGCGGGTACGGCTGCCCTCTGGTGGCTCTACTTCACCTCGACGAACCGGCTCGGAGAGAACTCGCTCGAGCCAGGGGCCACGCGCACCGAGCGGGCACGTGACATCTACACGTACGGTCACGTGCTGATCGTCGCCGCGATCATCCTGACGGCCGTCGGTGACGAGCTCGTGATCGCTCACCCGCTCGAGCCGCTTGCCGGCCCGGAGCTGACGGCGGTCGTCGCGGGGCCGGCCCTGTTCCTCGCGGCTCAACTGATCCTGCAGCTGCGTGCGACGGGACGTATCTCCTACATCCGACTCTCGGCGATCACGGTGTGCTTGGCGACCGGCATGCTGGGGGGTTCCCTGCCCGCACTAGGTGCGGGGGCTCTCCTCGTCGCGACCCTGATTGCCGTAGCCGTGATCGAGGAAGTCCGAGGAGTCGGCGAGGCATGAGTTGACGGTTGGCCCCCGCGTGTGCGGGGCGCGGGGCCACCTGCGGGCCTGAGCCGAGAGGGCGCCTGGTCGAAGCCGCGTCAAGCGGCTCGCTACCCCTTCTCCCGTGGCGTGAGAGCGACGCGGACGGGCACACCGTACGCGGGGCCGACCCGTTGCCGAGTCGTCGGCTCGAACGACGCGTTCGACGACAGGGGTGGACCGCGCGAGGGGCTCGGGCTAGGTTGTGTGCCAGCCGAAGCGGTCGATCCGCGGCTGGGCGCACTATCGCGTTGCAGCACGCGTCGGGCGCGGGAGTTGGTCCTCTTCCCCTCTCACATGGAGGTGACCAGATGGCACGGTCCGCGGTCCGCGCTGGTGTGCGCGGCGTTGTGGTGGCGGTTGCGGCGCTGGCCATGGTGGCCCTCTCCGCGCTCTCGGCCTCCGCCACGCCGGGGCCCCCGGGCATCACGCCCCGGGAAGGGCCGAACACCGACCTCGTGATGACCGGCACCGCGGCGGGCCAGGGGGTAGCGGGAGGGATCGCGCCGGCCGGCTCGACGTTCAATCCGACTGCCGGCTATCCGGCGGACGTGCCCGCGGGGTTCGAGCCGCTCAACGAGGGTTTCGCCGGCATCATCGTTGCCGAGTCGGAGACGACCGGCGAGACGCTCACCATGTTCTGCATCGACATCCGAACCCTCACCTATCCGGGGCTCGGCTACGAGAACGGAACCTGGGACGAGTCGAACGTGCCCCATGTGGGCTATATCGCGAGGATCCTCGCCGAGTACTACCCGAACACGGGCGAACCCGCCGGAGCACCCGGCGACAACGCGAGGGCAGCCGCGGTGCAGGCGGCGATCTGGTTCTTCAGCGACAGCTACGTGCTGGCGCCCACCGATCCCGTCCGGCCCTTCACCGAGGAGATCGTGGCCGCCGTGCTGCAGGCGGGTCCGCTGCCGGAGCCGAGCCCCCCGAACCTCGTCGTCGATCCCGAGACCGCGTCGGGTCCCGCGGACGCCCCTCTCGGCCCGTACACCGTGACGTCTGATTCCGAGACGCCGGGGTTGCAGATCACCGTGAGCGCCGACGGCGGCACGATGTATGCGGACCCGGACGGCACGGTGCCGATCGACGACGGGGCGGCGGTGCCCAACAACACACAGATCTGGCTGCTGCCCAGCGACGGTGCAGGAGGCGAGGTCACGCTGAATGCGCGGGGCGTTGCCAGCGCGGCCAGCGGCAACGTCTACCTCTACGACGGCAACACTCCCGGCGTCAACGATGCGCAACGGCTCATCCTCGCCCAAGACGCCGAAGTCTCGACGCTGGCCACGGCCACCGCCGAGTTCTTCCAGACGGGATCGCTGCAGGTGACCAAGACGATCGCGGGCCCGGCGGCGGGGGACCAGGGTGCGGTGACGGTGCATGTGTCGTGTGACAACGGGTTGGAGCAGGATCTGACCGTGGCGGCGAACGCTCCGGCGGGGCAGACGTCCGCTCTGATCGAGGACCTTCCCGTGGGCACGGTGTGCGCGGTGACGGAGCCGGAGGATGGTTCGTCGGAGGCGGTGTCGGTGACGACGACGATCGAGGGCAGTCCGGTGACGATCGCCGCCGACGAGGTCGCGACGGTGGCGGTCACCAACACCTACGAGACGGTGCTCTCGTCGCTGCAGGTGACCAAGACGATCGCGGGCCCGGCGGCGGGGGACCAGGGTGCGGTGACGGTGCATGTGTCGTGTGACAACGGGTTGGAGCAGGATCTGACCGTGGCGGCGAACGCTCCGGCGGGGCAGACGTCCGCTCTGATCGAGGACCTTCCCGTGGGCACGGTGTGCGCGGTGACGGAGCCGGAGGATGGTTCGTCGGAGGCGGTGTCGGTGACGACGACGATCGAGGGCAGTCCGGTGACGATCGCCGCCGACGAGGTCGCGACGGTGGCGGTCACCAACACCTACGAGACGGTGCTCTCGTCGCTGCAGGTGACCAAGACGATCGCGGGCCCGGCGGCGGGGGACCAGGGTGCGGTGACGGTGCATGTGTCGTGTGACAACGGGTTGGAGCAGGATCTGACCGTGGCGGCGAACGCTCCGGCGGGGCAGACGTCCGCTCTGATCGAGGACCTTCCCGTGGGCACGGTGTGCGCGGTGACGGAGCCGGAGGATGGTTCGTCGGAGGCGGTGTCGGTGACGACGACGATCGAGGGCAGTCCGGTGACGATCGCCGCCGACGAGGTCGCGACGGTGGCCGTCACCAACACCTACGAGAGGGCCGACTCGGCCGGCCTGGCGAGCACCGGGGCATCGGCGCAGCATCTCGCCGGGCTGCTCCTTGCAGGTGCGGTGCTCCTTGGAACCGGTGGCGGCCTCCTCGTGCACCAACACCGTCGGCGTCGCGCGGGCTGAGGCCGGCAGCGGCCCCGCTACTTCTTCTTCCGGCTGTCGAGAGCAAGACCGACGGCGATGCCGATCGCGAGGCCGAACCCGATGCCGAGGCCGGGGTTGTCGAAAAGCAGCATGCCGAAGACCAAGCCGAACGGGATGCCGAGCGCGATGCCGACGGCCAGCCCCTGCTGGCCGCCCTTCTCCTTCTCGGGACCTTCCCCTGATTCGCTCATGGCCCCGACGATAGGCGCGATCCTGACGGCGCGCCTCCGTCACAGGACGGAGATCGCGCGTGGGTCATCCGCGAGGCCTGCAAAGGCGCAGAGGTCGCCGCGGCGGCCCTGACAACGGGACGCGGCCACGGAAGGATGGGGGCATGTCGCCGCGCCTGCTGCTCCTCTCCGACACCCATGTGCCGCTGCGCGCCAAGCGCCTGCCCGACGCCGTGTGGCGCGCGATCGACGCCGCCGACGTGGTCATCCACGCGGGGGACTGGGTGGACGAGGCGACGCTCGATGCGATCGAGGAGCGGGCTGCCCGCCTCGTCGCGGTCTACGGCAACAACGACGGCGCCGCGCTGCGCGCGCGTCTGCCTGAGGTGGCGCGGGAGGAGATCGACGGGCTGCGGGTCGCCGTCGTGCACGAGACGGGAGCGGCAAGCGGCCGGGAGCGGCGCATGGACGCCGCGTTCGCGGGCGAGGATCGGCCCGATCTCGTCGTCTTCGGCCACAGCCACATCCCGTGGGACAGCGTGACGCCGCGCGGCATGCGCCTGCTGAACCCCGGGTCGCCCACCGACCGTCGGCGCCAGCCGGCGTGCACGATGATGACCGCCGCCGTGGAAGCCGGTCGCCTCGGCCGCGTCGATCTCATCACGGTGCCCCGGTGAGCGCGGGGCGGCGCGCCTTAGTCGCGGGCGTCGCCACTGACAAGCCCTTCGACGCGGCTCCGGCGTTGGCGGAGGATCGTGGCAGGGCACGCGAAGGAGGCACGGATGAAGGTCGCCATCGTCGGGGCGAGTGGCCACGTCGGCACCGCGCTCCTGCACGCGCTGCGAGACGAGGAGCGGGTGGAGGAGATCATCGGGATCGCCCGCCGCCTGCCCGACGCCACGCGGGAGCCATACAGCGCGGCGCGCTGGGAGCGTGTCGACATCGCGGTGCCGGTAGGCGGTGCGGCGGGGGAGCGACGGGTGGTGGACAGGCTCGCCGAGGCCATCGCGGGGGCCGATGTGGTCGTCCACCTCGCCTGGCTCATCCAGCCGAATCGCAATCGCGAGCTCCTGCGCCGCACGAACGTCGACGGCACACGACGCGTCGTCGAGGCGATGCTGCTCGCGGGCGTGCCTCGTCTGGTGTGCGCGTCGTCCGTCGGGGCGTACTCCGGCGTGTACGACGACGAGCGTCGCGACGAGACCTGGCCGACGGCGGGCATCCGCAGCTCGCACTATTCGGCCGACAAGGCGGATCAGGAGCGCGTGCTGGACGATGCGCAGTCGCGCGGGCTTTCGGTCGCGCGCGTGCGGCCCGCGCTCGTGTTCGACGGCTACGCGGGCGCGCAGATCGCGCGGCTGTTCCTCGGGGCGCTGGTGCCTCCTCGGTTGCTCCGGCCCGGCCTGCTGCCCCTTCTGCCGTTGCCGGCCGGCCTGCGCATGCAGGTCGTGCACGGCGACGACGTCGCGGACGCCTACCGACGGGTCATCGTCAGCGGCGCGGACGGCGCCTTCAACGTCGCCACCGAGCCCCTTCTGGACGCCGACGCGATCGCGGCGATCGTCGGTCGTGGGCGCCACGTCGCGGTGCCACCGGCCGCGCTGCGACCGCTGCTGCATGTGGCGTGGCGTGCTCACATGGTGGCCGCCGATCCGGGCTGGCTCGACATGGCCATGCGTGTGCCCGTGATGGACACGTCGCGCATCCGAGACGAGCTGGGCTGGTCGCCGCGCCACGACGCGGCGGAGACGTTGCGCGAGGTGCTCGAGGCGATCGCGGCCGGTCGGGGCACGCCGAGCGCGCCGATGCGCGCCCGGCGCCGCTGGCCCGACGATCAGCTGCCACCCGGCGACGTGCCGGCGGATCGCTCCGATGCGACCGCCACGGTGGCTGACGGACACCGCGTGCCCGTCGACATCGAGCGGGAGATCCTCGGCCTGTACCTGTCCGACCATCTCACCGGCGCGACGGCGGGGGTCGCGCGGCTGCGCCGGATGTCGAAGGCCTTCGCCGACACCGACATGGCGCCGCAGCTGGCTCAGCTGACGGAAGAGATCGCCGCAGAGCGGGCGTTCTTGCGGGAGCTGATTCCGAGCCTGGAACTGCGTCGGCGGCCCTATCGTCAGGCCGTGGCGTGGCTGGCCGAGCGAGTGGGGCGACTCAAGACCAACGGTCGTGTCACCGGCTCGCCGATGACGCCCGTGCTCGAGTTGGAGCTGATGCGTAGCGCCGTCGTCGGCAAGCTCGGCGGCTGGGAGACGCTCGCGGAGCTCGCACCCGACCTGGGCCTTCCGGCCGACTCATTCCGTGCCCTCGCCGATCGCGCCCGTGCACAGGCCGCGACCCTCGAGCAGTTGCACGCGCGCGTTGTGCCGGGTGCGTTCCGGCGCACTCGCTGAGGCGCCGCGCGTACGGCGACGGCGGGCGATTCGCGCCGCAGCGCGGTGATCGCCCGCCGTCAGCGGATCAGCGGGCAGCGCCCGCCAGCGAGCCCTCGACCTGCGCGATCTCCATGCCCGAGTCGTCCGAGGCCTCGTAGATGATGCACTGCACGAGACGGTCGCCATCGGCCCACGACGCCTCGAGCGGCGTGAACGCGGTGTACCACAGCGACGCGGACTCCTCGAAGGAGATCCCCGCGAAGTTCTCGAACTCGGCGTAGCAGCCCTCGTCGGCCGCCGTACCGATGGCCTCCTCACCGGGCCACTCGTCGCCGAGGTCGACCTCGAACTCGTGATAGACCTCGTAGTCGTGCGCCTCGGCGCACGGCACCGCCTCGACGTCGAACACCTCCTCGCCATCGGGCTCGAGCAGGCAGTCGCCGACCGTGATCTCGAACACCGATTCCGTGCCCGCTTCGGTGACCTCCTGCGACTCCTCGTCGCGGGTGGCGCCGCCACCCACCGGCGTAACGAGACCGGAGCATCCGGTCAGCGAGGCGGCGACGAGCGCGGCGGCGCCGGCGGCAAGGGCAAGACGGGTGGTGCGGGGGCGGGACATGACGTTCTCCGTTCGGGTGGTGCTGTGTGTTCCTCCACGGTATTGAGGTTCCGACGGCTGCGGCGACGGGGAGAACTGCCCGCGTCAGCCCTCGAGGTCGTCCACCCCGGGCGTCCAGCTCACGCCCGGCCGCCCCCAGCCCCGCTTCTTCGAGATCTTCTGCGCCGTCTTCCAGTCGCCGTCCGAGACGCGGTCGATATAGATGATCCCGTTCAGGTGATCGAACTCGTGCTGCATGATGCGCGCCCGCCACCCGTCCACCTCGATCCGCACCGGCTCGCCCTCCAGGTCGGTCCCCGTAACGAGCACGCGCTCGGATCGGCGCAGCGGGAATCGCTCTCCGGGGAACGACAGGCAGCCCTCGGACTCGGTCTCGTCGTCCGGGTCCCCAGGCTCCGTTGGCACCATCCACAGCTCCGGGTTCATCACAACGCCGCGCCACGGCCTGCCCTCGTCGTCCTCGTACGAGTAGACGTACAGCCGCAGCGGCACGCCCACCTGCGGCGCGGCGAGCCCCACGCCGGGCGCGGCGTCCATCGTCTCGTACATGTCCGCGACCAGCGTGCGGATCTCGTCCGTGATCTCCTCGACGGGCGCGGCGGGCGCGTGCAGCACCGGGTCGCCCCAGATGCGGATGGGAAGAATGGCCATCGTCCCAGCGTACTTTCGGGCGGCCTGCTTCATGCGGGGGCATGCCCCATGGGCGCTGCCCGCCCGGTGGCTTAGGCTCGAAGGCGTGATGTGGGGCATGAGTCCGGGAGTGGACGATGTCGGCGAGCAGCTCGTCGGGGCGTTCCAGAACCCCGGCCTGCTCCTGGGCATCCCGCTGGCGCTGGCGGGGGCGGTGTTCATGTCGCTTGGCGCGCAGTTCCAGAGCCGCGGCGTGCGCAAGGTCGAGACGCTGTCGGGCGAGACGGGGGAGACGGGCCTCGGCGGCGCCCATCTGCTACATCTGCTGCGGCGGCCGTCCTGGCTGATCGGCACGTTCCTGCTGGGGGCGGCCATCCTCTGCCAGCTCAGTGCCCTCGCCGTCGCACCGCTGATCGTCGTGCAGCCGCTCGGTGCGGTATCGCTCGTGATCACCACTCTGTTGAACGCCCAGGCGACCGGGCATCTGCCCACGCGTCAGTCGTTGACGGCGATCGGTCTGTGCATCGGCGGGATCTTCGTGTTCGTCATCGTGGCGGCGGCGTTCGCCACGGAGCGGCCTCTCACGGAACAGCAGCTGCTCATCGTGCTCGCGATCCTGCTCGTGACCGTCATCCTGCTCGGTGGGGCGTGGCTGATTCTTCGCCGGCGTCTGAACGCGCTGTTCTACATCACGGCCGCCGGCGTGCTCTACGGCTTCGTCGCGACGCTCGCGAAGGTCGTCATCAAGCGGATCCAGGCCGGCGACTTCGAATGGATCACCATCGTCTGCCTCGTGGCGCTGCTGGCGGCGGGTGCCGTGGGGGCGTACTTCGTCCAGACCGCTTACTCCTCGGGTCCGCCGGACCTCGTGATCGCTGGGCTGACGGTCATCGACCCGATCGTCGCGGTCCTCATCGGGGCGCTCGTGCTGGGCGAGGCGGCGAATGCGCCGGTGTGGGCGCTCGTGATCTTCGTGCTGGCGGGCACCGCCGCCGCGGTGGGAGTGTTCCTCCTCGCCCGGCACCACCCGCAGGTCATCAGCGAGAGCCAGAAGCTCGACATCCCGCGGGGGAGCGGTGCGGGAGACGGTGCGCACGGCGAGGTCACACGGCGGGCAGGCGAAACCGCGGAGGAACAGCGGCCGGGCGCCTCGACGCCGCTCGACGAACTTCGTGCGATGCGCGACCCGGACGACCTGCTCAACCGCCGTCATCCCGACGGCGGCTCGGACGCGGCCTCGCGGTAGGCTCGTCTCGCACGGGGCGGTAGCCAAGCTGGTCAAGGCAGCGAGCTCATAACTCGACGATCCGCGGGTTCGAGTCCCGCCCGCCCCACCTAGTCGCCCGAAAACCCCTGGCCAGGGCCTCTTTTAGGCGGATTTTACGATCATCTTTTCGGTGTCACGATCAGGCCCGCGTCCACTTTCCGGCCACTTTGAGCGCGTTCCGCAACCGAGCGTGCAGTTGCTACTCATTGGACACGCTGTTATACGAAGAACCACTGATTGCCGCCGAACCTGCCGCGCCGACGGCGACCAGCGTGCGAGCATCAGTTCGCCGGCCTCGCCGTATGCTGCCTCCTTGGGTCCCGCCGCCTGGCGCAAGGATGAGCGCAGAATGTCCGGTGACACTCCCGTGACGCGGCACGTGGAAGCGGACTTCGCGCTGCGTATGAGGGACCGCCGCGATGCCGTGCATGTGTTCTGCATGGACACGATGAACCCCCAAGGCCTCGAGCCGCTCCTTACCCCAAGAGAGCTGTCGGACCTCCTGCACATCCCGGTCAGAACCCTTGAGTCATGGCGCGCGAACTGGGAGAGCAACCCGTACGGGCCGAAGCCCATCACCGTGGGAAAGCACGTGCGCTATCGGCCAGTAGACGTGCGCAGCTGGCTCGACGAACAGGCGGCCCGCTGATGGGGCGCCGACCGCTCGGTGTTGGCGAGCTCGGTGGCGTCACCTATGCCCATGCCGGCAAGGGCGTCGTTGTCGCCCGCGCGCGGACCCGTGACGCGGGTGGGGTGATTCACCGCCCGCAGGCTCGCGGAGCAACCAAAGAGGAAGCGCTCGAGCGGCTGCAGGCGAAAGCGCGCCGACTTGCGGTAGCGGGCGAGGAGATCGGCCCGGACACTCCGCTCGGGGATCTGTTCCAGATGTGGCTGGAAGATCGCGAAGGTGAGATCCGCCCGCAATCTCACCGCTTCTATAAGGACATCGTTCGGTGGCTTACGCCGATCGTCGGCGGGATCCCGGTAGGCGAGTGCCGACCCGCGAGGGTCAAGCGCATCCTCGACGAGATCGAAGCGGCCCGTGGCAGCGGCGCCGCGCTCGATCATGCCCGCACCGCGCTTTCAGGCGCCTTCGTGGTGGCTGTCGAAGAAGGTGCCCTCGACCACAACCCGCTGCTCAGCCTGCGAAAGCGAAAGGGACGGCAGCAGCGGCCGAAGGCGCTGAACGTCGAACAGGTGCGGGCGCTGCGGGCCGCCATCCGACGACGTGAAGAGCGTGCGGCGCGCTATACCGGTGAGTCCGTCGCTCTTCTCCGGATCGTGTCCGAGGTGATGCTCGGTTCGGGGCTCCGCATCGCTGAGGTTCTCGGCCTCCGGCACCGGGACATCGACTGGGAGACCAACACCATCGAGGTGACGGGAACCCTCATCGACGAAGCCGACACGTGGCACCTCGTTCGTCAGGATGAGTTGAAGGGTCGGAACCAGGCCCGGTTCATTGAACTGCCCGGCTTCGCCATGGCCGCCCTCGCCGAGGCGCGCCGTAATGCAAGCGATCTGCCGTCTCGCCACCCGGACAAGCCTGCGATTCAGGGACAGGCGACCGGACGGTGGGTCTCAGCGCGGAACGTGCGCCGTCAGCTCCGCGATGTGAGGAACGATCCCGAGCTGGTCGCCGCGCTAGCTGAGACCGGTATCGAGCCCGACGAGCTTAAGCCCCACATGCTCCGACGCACCGCCGCAACGCTCGTTGCGACGACCTCGAGAGACATCAAACGCGCCCAAGCGCTGCTCGGACACCAGCATGAGAGCACGACCAGACGCCAGTACATCGGCATCGCATTCAAGACAGTCGGTGACGCGTCGATGCTCCAGCAGCTGCTCGGCAATAACCCCTGGCCGGACGATGGCCCGGGAAGAAGCGACTGAGAGCGAGTGCACGGGAGCCACCGCGTCGCGGCAGCAGGGCACTCTCTACTTCTGCCAGAGGGGCTCGGGGAAGTACCCCCTTGCGGCTCCTAATGGTCGGATGGTCAGAGGCTGAGTTCCGTGGGCCTTGTCCGTCAAGCCCCGCTGTCCACTCGGAGGGGGTTCGCCGCGAGTGTGCCGGCCTCGCGGGACTACTCGAGAAGCATCAAGCCACGAGAGGGCTTCCGCCGCTTCGGCCTGCTCACGCCGGCATGACGTGGCGCACTGCCGCAGGATGCAGCGACGTGCCGCTGGCGTGCGGCGTTGCGATCCACCGGTGCGCCGTAGGTGAGCTTGCCGATGGCTACGGGATGGGGCGGTCCTGCGGGGGACGGGGTGCCGGAGAGTGCGGGCGTGGTGAAGACGATCTGCTTCTCCTTGAACCCCACTCACTCCCGGACGAAGTCGGCGACCTCGTCCCAAGCGATGGAGACCCCGGCGTTGCCACGCTCGACCGACTCCGCGAATCCCAGCTCCTGAGCGGGGCGCTGCAGGTCGACGAGATGCTCGGGGTCGACGGTGTCTGGTTGCGTTCCGTCTGCCGCCGACAGCCCGAGGTGGGTTATGTCGGCGTCCTCGCCTGTCGTGTTGACGATGATCTGGAGGATCTCTCGAAGCTCGTCGGAGCTGATGACGTCTCGGTCAACGCGCAAGGTGACCCGGAAGTTGTACGTGAACCCGTCAAGGGAGAAGCTGGCGGCCGCCTCGAGGATGCCCAGATCGGCGCCTTCGAGTGCCGCCGGCACGGTGGACTCGGCTTCGGTGGGAGGGTCGCCGGCGGGTGATCCGCACGCGACCAGCATGCAGGAGGCGGCGGCCAGGGCGAGTGCGATGCGTATCCTTCGTCTCACTCGGCCTGCTCCGTCCATGTGTACTGCTGCTGTTCGACGACCGTGCCGAGGAAGTGAGAGTACCTCTCGGCGAGCTCGTCGTCGTAGTTTCGCGCGGTCTCGGCGTAGAGCTCGCTGTTGTGCGCAGCGGCGAACAGTTCGCCGTTCGGCGCCATGGCGTGCACCACGTGCTTGTCGTCAGCGCTGCCGCCGCCCATGAGGTCGGCGTGTGCGACAGGGTCTGTGAGGTGCTGGTACTCGAGGACAGGTACGCCGGCGGGGATGTGGAAGGTGTCGACGGGCGAGCCAGCTACAACGAGCCCCATTGGCTTCCCCGGAGTAGCAGGATCGGAGACCAGCGCGGCACCAGCGATTCCGCCTTGGCTGAACCCGGGGTAGACCACGAGATCGTTCTCGGTGATCCCGGCGGCGCGCATGGCTTGGACCACCGCGCGCTCGTACTGGGTGTTCGCGCCCGAGTCAGCAAGGCTGTTGCTTATCATCGCGATGTTCGCGTCCAGATCGTTCGTTGCCCCTGCATCCTCGTAGGGGTTGGCGTCCTCGGGGTCGAAGAACCCGGAGAGCCGATTCCAGTCCTGAGTCGAGGGCAAAGTAACGATGTAGTGGTACTGCCCGGTGGCGGGGTCGCTGACCACCTTCTTGATATCGATCACGGTGCGGTCTCGGCCCCCGAGATCGTCGACGAACGTGTTCCCCTCGATGAGTTCGGAGAGTCTACTGATGCGTTCCCCGACGCGCGTGTTCTGTTCCAGCAGGTCGTGTTCCTCCATGTCGAGGTCACCGGGGTGCAGTTCGGTGACCTCCGGATCGGCCACATAGAGGTCTCTAACCGCGTCACGAATGATCTGGCGCAGTGCGGGATGGTAGATCCACTCCTTCTTGGCAAGTTTCGCGAGGGCCGCATCGACGTCGGTCGCGAGCTGGTCGTAGCCGCTGAATTGATCGAGCCATGCATCAACTGCGCCCGCGCTGACGATACTGACGGTGGTGTCGAGCTCGGCGATGATCTCGTTCAGGTTTCGGAGTGACGCTTGCGCCGTGGGGGCGATAGTGTGGAGGAGGACGATCAGTGTGCTGAACTCCACGTTCATCCGGTCGATGAGGCCTTGGCATGCCGCGACGGACTGCCGCGCTTCTCTGGTGAATGCCGGGTCGACGATCCCGCCTGGCGTGAGGCGAGGTTCGCTCACCACTTTCGCGGCTTTGGTAGCGAGATGCTCCAGCGCGCCGAGGACCATGCGCCGCACGGAGACGACGATGCGGGAAGCGTCGTCCAGCGCGTCGGCCGCGCCGCCGACCCACTCGGCGATGGCGCGGGCTTCGGTTTCGAGTTCGTCGAACCGCTTCCGCATCGCCCGGACAGTCCGGCCGTCCATGTCGTCGAGGCGCCTGCGGGTTGCGGCGATGTCGTGGCCGATGTCCTCGACGGCGCCGGCGACGCGCCGCCATCCGACAGCGAACGCTTCGACTGTCCCTTCGTCTCCCTGCAGTTGGGTGACGAAAGCCTGTAGTGGCGCGACGAGTGGCGCAACTTCCGGTGGGAACTGCGCGTCGGCGCCGTACCCGCCCGGCTCGATCGCCCCAGGGGTGAGACCGACAGGTAGGGGCCGGCGATAGGAATCGACCCCTTGCGTCCAGCTTCCGCGCGCGAGCTCCGCGGCGGCGGGATTGATCACCGTTCGCGTCCCGGCGCCGTCATGGGCCATGATCGCGCTAGCCACGGACCCAGTCCGATGCGTCGAGGTCTGCTTCGCGCTTCTTTGCGGCGGACGCGGATTCGAGGTCAGCGTTCTCGAACTCGTCCGCGGCGGCACGGATGCCGAGGCGGAACGCTTCGGTCGCGCGAGACAGCGCGGTCAGGATGTCGGACGCGACCTCCGACAGCGGGACTGCGACAGCGCCGAGCGCGTTGTTCAGCACGCCGAAGGACGACGCGGAGAGCTGAACCGCGGCCGCGTCCGTCGCGGCTTGTGCGGCGCGGTCTTGTGCGCCTGCGAGACGGTCGCCCGTCGCGCGCATCTCGTCCACCTGGACGTTGAAGCCTTCGCCTGCACCGGTCATCTCTCACCCCCGCGATTGAGTGGTCGGTTAGTCAGAGGCTACGCGAGCGCACGGGCGGATCGAATGGGTAGA
The DNA here is from genome assembly GCF_946151065.1 of Microbacterium sp. Marseille-Q6965. Lineage (GTDB taxonomy): Bacteria > Actinomycetota > Actinomycetes > Actinomycetales > Microbacteriaceae > Microbacterium. The sequence continues at coordinate 155,568 of NZ_CAMGZA010000001.1, forward strand.
GGTGCCCGCGCGGGGCGCGCCGCCTGGTCGCTTGCGTCTACGAGAGCGCCTCACGTGTCGCTCGGGAGCATGACCTCCTCTCTTGAGGAGCCGTACTCCGGTGAAGTGCTCGATCGGCTGACTGCGCTTCCGGCCAGGTCGCTGCGGGCTGCGTCGCGACGCGTTGAGCGTGCGATCGAACGGGAGCAAGACCGCGGAGGTACGCGGGCGGCGCGGGGGCTTCACGCATCCGCATATACGTTCCTCGTCGGTGCGCGCCGAAACGCCGGCATGTCCAAGTAGCTGGGCGCACTAGTCAGCGATTCGGCTCAGCCTGTCATGTCGTGTCTCGACCCCCAACGCGGCGCATTGGTGTGGCGGTGTCAAAGGCTGAGGCCCTTGGGGCCTTGCCTGGCAAGCTCTGCGATCCATTCCGGGATCGCTTCGCCGCGAGCCTGCCGGGCTCGCGCGACTACTCGAGCGGCGGCTCGGCGTTCACGCTCGGTGGGCGCCGGCCGCCGCAACGGGGCTCGCTCGACGGCGGGCCCGTCGACACCTGCATCGTGGCATGTCTCAGTCATCTTCGTCGCCGTCGATCCTTGGAGGGGTGGTCGGAGCAAGCTGCTACTCCACTTCGGTTCCGCGCTCGGCCGGGGTGTGGGCATCGCGCCCCCGTCGGGGATGTGGCGGGTGCGAGCTGGCCGTCTCCAGCCAGGTGCGCATCGTTGTGAGCATGCTGTCTGGTGCAGGGAGTGCGCCGGTGGTGAGTCGCCGCAGTGTCTTGAGTTCGACGCCGAGCCGGGCGGCGAGCGCACGGTCATTCACCACGAGTCGTTTCCGCAGCTGCGCGAACTCCGCCCCCGCTCGGTGCTGACGTTGCTCGTCGAGCATCCACGTCTCAAGTTGCCGGGTGGGGATGTCGAGGATTCCGACGGATGGCCCTTGGAACTCGTGGGCGAGGATCTCGCTTCGCGCCCGGATTTCCGTGCCGTCGGGGCGAGCGAGGGTGGCGGTGGCGGTGTGACGCCGGTGGTGATGCCCGGACACGACGACACCGCCGTCGGTGAGTACCGAGGCGATTCGTGCGGTGAACTGTTCCTGGGCGTCGTTCGCGTACTGCGCGTCGACTGCGCTCCACCCGGACTCTAGTTGAGCAAGCAGGGCGGGTTCCCGTATGGCTTCGTGCGCGAAGACGATATCGGCTGTCCCGGGCGCGTCAACCAGCGCGGCAGCCTCATCGTCGGAAGGCACCTCTGCTGGCCACCATTCGAGGCCCCGTCGCCGACGTGAACGGTCGATGCTCGATGCCCCGGAAAGCCACCCGACAGCGCGGCCCGCCGCCGTGGCGCGGCCGCTGCGGGGAAGGATGACGACCCGCCCGATGCGGATACAACCGTGCTCGTCGCGGGGGAGCGAGGCCAGCACGTTGTAGTTCTCGTGGTTGCCGAGCACGACAAGCAAATCAAGGTCAGCGATCCGCAAAGCAGCATTCACGACCGAAAGCGCCGCACCGGCCGCGTCGCCACGCCGCCAGATGAAGCCGAAGTCACCGAGCTGAACCACACTCGAAACGCCCCGCTCAGCGAGAGACCAGATCGCCTCGACGATAAAGCGGGTGTTCCCGTGGGCGTCACCGACAACGCCGACGCGATCGCCTAGGTCGAGCGGCAGCGGAGTGGTCATGGCCTCAGCTTCACATGCACGGCGCCGCCGGACCTGCAAGAGGGGCTAAGGACGGGGGCGGGCCCCTCAGTTGGCGTCGATTCTGAGGGGCCCGGCTGACCGGCGGCGTGCTGTCGGTCGTTGTTCGGTGGCGTCAGAAGACGCCGTTGGTGTGAGGCCGCTCGGTCGGCACGGGGATGACGACGTCCCAGTGCTCGACGATCTTGCCGTCCTGGACGCGCCACAGGTCGTTGTAGATCGAGGGAACACCAAAGTTGCCTTCGGCGCGGGTGAACACGAAGTTGCCCTGTGCGATGACCTGGTGGACCTTCTTGTAGTCGAGCGTCTTGCCCTCTGCCGCCCACTGCTCGACGGCGGCGCCGAAGGCTGCGAGGCCGTCGGCGGCTTCCGGATTGTGCTGGTCGTACTGTTCGGTGGAGATGTAGTCGGTGAGCAGGCTGTAGTCGCCGCCGACGAGGACCTGCTCGGCGAAGTCGGTGACCAGCTGCTTGTTCTCGGCGGTCTTGTCGAGGTCGGTGACTTCGGTCGGGCCGTCGGTCTGGCTGCGACCGCTGGCGGTCTCGCCAACCACCGGGGTCAGGGAGTCCCAGTGCTCGACGATCTTCCCGTCCTCAACGCGCCAGACGTCGTACCCGGTAAGGGCGTCGGGGCCGAAGCCGTAGTAGGTGCCCTGAGTGACGACGAGCTCACCCTCGGCGAGGAGGCGGGCGGGCTCGTAGCGGAAGTTGTCGGGAAGCGAGCCCGCGAGGGTGCGAAGCCCCTCGAGGCCATCGGCGGCGAGGGTGGAGTGCTGGGTGTAGGTCGGGCCGAAGTACTCGTCGATGGCGCTCAGGTCCCGCTCGCCGAAGACAGCGGTCGTTGCGGTGCTGACGATCTCAGCGGGGGTCAGCTCGTTAGCCATGGGGTTCTCCTCAGTTTCGGAATCGGGCGTGGTGGTGTTGGTGCAGCCGGCGAGAACGAAGGCGGCGATCGCGATGCCGCCGATAACGGCAGCGCGATTGGTGGTGCGGGGCATGGCGGGATTCCTTAGGTGTTGCCTTTGCCCTGATCGGGTCTCACCAGGGCGCTTCTTCCATTCCGGGTCCGGCTGGTCGATGCATGAGTTACCATAAGAGACCTACAGGCCCAAAGGAAGTAGGCACCGGAAAGTGCCTTGCTGGTTTTTCTGATACTGGAGGTTGCTCGTGGAGTGGAACCCGTACGACCGCAACTGCCCGACAAGGAAGCTGCTCGATCGGATCGGCGATCGCTGGACAGTCCTTGTCGTCGGAGCGTTGGCGGATGGTCCGCTGCGGTTCTCGGAGCTCGGGGGCCGTATTGACGGCGTCTCCCAGAAGATGCTGACGCAGACGCTGCGCGCCTTGGAGCAGGACGGGCTCGTGCGGCGCACCGTCACCGCTGCGGTGCCGGTCCGCGTCGACTACGAGCTCACCGAGGCCGGACAGACCCTTCGTCAGCCGCTTAAGGCCCTTGAAGACTGGGCGAAGGAGCATATGGGCCCGATCCTTGAGGCGCGCGAGCGCTTCGGAGTTGCGTCATGACGGCTGCTCTGCCGGAACTGGTCGACTACTTCGCCGCGGAACTTCTCGAAAGCACGGGCGCCGCACATGCCACTCCGGCCCCGGACGCCGCGGGCGAGCAGCGGCGGATGCTCGCGGCGCTGCTCACAATTCGAAGGCCGAGGCCGATTCCCGCACACATCCTCGAGGGTGTTGAAGCGCTCCTGGCTCACGAGCGTGAGAACCGCCAGCTCATTCTGGCGGCTGATCTCCCCACCCTCGTCGACGACGGGGTGGAGCTGCCCGGCTTCCCAGCTGACCGGGTGGGCTTCTGGCGAGGCGACCTGACCACCCTGCAAGCGGACGCGATCGTCAACGCCGCGAACTCTCAAATGCTGGGGTGTTTCACGCCGGGCCACGCCTGCATCGACAACGCCATCCACGCAGCCGCCGGGCCTCGACTGCGACTCGAATGCCACGAGCACATGCGAGCGCAAGGCCATCTGGAACCGACAGGGACGGCCGTGGTGACCGGTGGCTATCAGCTGCCGGCCTCCTACGTCATCCACACCGTAGGTCCCATTGTGACCGGGGCGCTCAATGAGGGTCACCGCGCCGCTCTCGCTTCGAGCTACCGCAGCATCCTCTCCGCCGCCGAACAGCACCCCGCTATCGCGAGCGTGGGGCTTTGCAGCGTCTCCACTGGCGTGTTCGGCTTCCCCAAGGCGCCGGCCGCCCAGATCTGCCTCGAGGCCATCACGGAGCACTTTGGGTCCCACCCGGACAGCACGCTGAGGGTGATCGTCAGCCTCTTCGCCGACGTGGACGAGGCCGCATACCGCGGCGCCCTGGAAGGTGTGGTCGCCCGATGAGCCGCCATCATCACTCGTTCCCGCAGCTGGTCGCCGGTGACGGTTCCCTGGGTGACGCCCTGTCATGGATCCGCGACGCGGATCGTGTCCTCATCGGCGCCGGCGCGGGTCTTTCTGCGGCTGCCGGGTATGACTACACCGACAAGGCGCGGTTTCGTGAGCTCTTTCCGGCGCTCAGTGCCGCCGGGTTCAGCGCGCGATACGAACTCATCGGCCACCCGTTGCCGCCCCGATACAACTGGGGCTACTGGGCCGTGCACGTCGACGATATTCGACTCGGAGACGAGCCCAACCCGCTCTACCAGGCCCTGCGGAACGTCGTCGGCGACCGCGAGCACTTCGTCATGTCATCGAACGTCGACGCCTTCTTCACCCGCAACGGCTTCGACCATGACCGCGTCTACACGCCGCAAGGCGACTACGCGCTCTACCAGTGCCTCACCCCGTGCACTCGGCAGGTGTGGGACGCCCGCCCGATCATCGCCCACGCGCTCAAGGACTACGACCCCGCAACCGGTCAAACCTCCGAGGCGGCAATCCCCAGTTGCCCCAACTGCGGCGGCGACGTGTTCCTCAACGTCTACGCCGGCGCCTGGTACATCAACGACCACTTCACCCCTCAGCTCGACGGCCTGAACGCGTGGCTCGGTCAGACCCGTGAGCGCGGCGAAAGCCTCGCGATCCTCGAGATCGGCAGCGGCTTCAACACCCCTGGCGTCATCAGGTGGCCGATGGAGCGTCTTGCCGCCCACATTCCTGGGGCAAAGCTCATCCGCATCAATCGCGACCACGCCGGCGTCCCCGCGTCCCTGGCAAGCCAGAGCGCCAGCATCGACGGCGACGCCGCGGACCTCATCCACCAGCTCGCAACCACCAACAGGAACATCTGATGAACACCGCCCCTATTGCCGTCACTGGCGCCACCGGCGTCCTCGGCGGCTTCGTCGCGCAGCAGCTCGCAAACCGCCACCTTCCGCAGCGCCTCCTCGTGCGTACCCCTGCGAAAGCGCCGATCCTGCCCGGCGCCACCGTGTACCCGTTCAGCTACGCCGATCAGCACGCCTCCCGGAACGCCCTTGAGGGCGTCGATACCCTCTTCATGGTCTCTGCTTCTGAGAGCGCCGAGCGAGTCAACCAGCACCGAGCATTTATCGACGCGGCTGCCGCCGCAGGCGTCCGTCACGTCATCTACACGTCCTTCATCGGCGCCGCTCCTGACGCAACCTTCACCCTCGCCCGCGACCACTACGCCACCGAGGAACACATCAAGTCCTCGGGAATGACCTGGACGTTCCTCAGGAACTCCTTCTACATCGACTTCATGGAAGCCCTGATCGGCGACGACGGCATCATCCGTGGCCCGGCCGGTGATGGGCGCTGCGCCCTCGTCGCCCGGTACGACGTCGCACGCGCGGCCGCCGCGATTCTCGCCAGCCCGACCGAGCACGCTTACAGAACCTACGAGATCACCGGGCGTGAGGCGCTCACGCTTGCCGAGGTCGCGCACGTCATCAGCGAAGCCCGCGGGAGAAAGGTGACCTTTTACGACGAGACGATCGAGGAGGCATACGCATCCCGCGCCGGTTACGGTGCGCCCAGCTGGCAGGTCGACGCCTGGGTGAGCACCTACACGGCCATCGCGAGCGGCGTCATGGCCCCCGTCAGCGACGCGATCAAAACGATCACCGGAACCCCTCCCCGCACCCTCGCCGAGCACCTCGCCGAAAAGTACTCATGAATCTTGAGCAAAGCCACGCCGTATTCCTCGCGATACAGGCCCGCGAGGACAAGGATCAGCGCCCGGATCAAACGGCTCTCGCCTCCGGTCTAGGTCAGCCTGACATCCGCGGCACCAGCGATGGGACGCGATTCCCAACCGCGAGCGATCGATAATGAGTTGGATCCGGGACGATACCCGACGGAGTGGGTAATCCACGCGCAGATCGCACTGGCCGGCGCAACTCCGTCTCCGCTCGCCGCGATCGCGCTCGAACGTGACTGGGTGCCGCGCGTCCCACAACTGTGAGGCTAGACACGCAGGGATCAGAGCGGATGCGCCTAAACAGTGCTTCCGGCACGCCTGATCACGCCAGCTCAGTTCAATCTAGGAGGGCCGTCCCATTCTGGAATGAGTTGCAGCGATCGTCGTGACGTTCAACTGCCGCGTAGATCTACGGATGTTGCTCGACGAAGCACTCAGACAGGATCGCGGCTTGCCTGCGCACCACCGAGACGTTCGTCTCCAAGCCGGGGCCATCGGCCTGGGTGGCAACGGGGCGCGACCCGTCTGGGAGATTGGGTGAAGGACAGCGAGGATCGCCGTGACGTCCTGAACGAAGATCGATGCTAGCTCGTCTGGCGTCCACTTACCGTCCACATTCGCCATCGCGTCCTGTTAGCGACACGTAGAAACTGGTGCTGTACCGGGGCTTTCCCTTACGATCACTAGGGACAAGGGCCGACGCTCGGTGCGTGCAGAACTCGACGATCCGCGGGTTCGAGTCCCGCCCGCCCCACCGACTCGAGGGCCGCCCCGCTGCAGTCCGGACGCTTCTCAAAAGCGCGCGGAGAAACGACCCGCGGAACGGTCGGCGCGGGTCAGACCGCCGTGCCCGCGCGCTCGTCCGCGAGCCGATCGCGTACCAGGCGGGCGATGTGAGCGAGCATGCGCTCCGTGTCGGGTTCCCTGCCCGTGATGAGGCGGAAGGCATCGGCGGCTTGGATGGCGGTCATGTCGGCACCTCCCACGATGCGGGCGCCGCGTTCCTCCGCTCCCTGCAGCAGTTCGGTGCGTGCGGGGAAGTACACGATGTCTGCGACCCAGTGTGATGCGCGGACGGCGTCGAGAGGGACCGGCGTGCCGGGGTGGCCGACCATACCGACGAATGTCGCGTTGATCAGTCCGTCGGCCCCCGCGAGGGCTTGGGCGGCGCCATCCAAGCCGGCCCCGACGACCTCGACCTCTCGTCCGACGAGGGAGGCGGCGAGGCGTTCCGCGCGGGCCGCGTCCAGGTCACGGATCTCGAGGCGCGAGACGCCCATCGCGAGCAGGGCGTGCGCCACCGCCGAGCCGGCACCGCCCGCGCCCAGCTGGAGCACGCGGTGTCCGCGGACATCCCCGACGCCTCGGCTGATCATCCCGGCGAACCCCGACACGTCGGTGTTGTGTCCGACCGTGCGCCCGTCCGGCTCGAACACCACGGTGTTCACCGCGCCGATCGCCGCGGCCTGATCGGAGAGCGCATCCATGAGCGGCACGACCCGCTGTTTCAGCGGATGCGTGATGTTGAGCCCCGCGTATCCGAGGTCGCGCGCCGCCGCGATCAACCGTGCCGGGTCCTTCTGCCGGAGCACATCGACGTCGAACAGCTCGTAACGCAGCGAGAATCCCTGCTCCCGCGCCTCGGCCTCGTGGAGCAGGGGCGAGAGCGACCGCTGGATGCCCGCTCCGATCAGCCCGACGCGTAGGGGGGTGGGACGCTCTGTCGTCACGGTGGATCCTCTCGTTTGGGAGACGGCGCCGCGTGGCGCCGCTGTCGGTCAGGGGCGCGGCAGGAGGGCGCCGAGCCGGGCCGCCGCGTCGCGAAGCGCCGGGGCGTGCCTCTGCAGTCCCGCAAGGTCGACGCGGAACAGCGGCGCGGCGATCGCGAGCGCGAGGGTCGGCGACGTGCCGTGCGGGACGACCGCAGCGATCGCGCTCATGCCCGCGTCATGCTCCTCGCTCTGCCCCGCCCAGCCTTGGCGGCCGAATCGTTCGAGCTGGGCGAGAAGCTCGTTCTCGCTGGTCACAGTCGCGGCGGTCCGGGCCGAGAGGCGCAATCGCGCGACGGTGTCGCGCCGTTCGCGCTCGGGCAGGGCGGCGAGCAGCATCTTGCCCGCGGCGCTCGAGTGCAGCGGTCCGCGGTCGCCGGGGTCGGTGGTCGTGCGGAACTGGGGGCCGTCGATCTTGTGAACGGTGACGGTCTCATCCCCGTCGCGGGCAAGCAGGAGCACGCTCTCGCCCGTCTGGCGGCTCAACTCGCGCAACACCGGCAGGGCCGTGCCGTCGAAGCCGCGGGCGTGCGCGACGCGCGTGGCGAGGGCGAACACCGGGATGCCCAGCCGATATCGCTTGTCGGTGGGGGAGTACTCGACGAAGCCACTCTCGGTCAGGGCATGCAGGAGCCGGTAGGTCGTCGAGAACGGGTGCCCGAGCCGGGCGACGACCTCGGCGGCCGTGGCGCCCTCGGGGAACTCGCCGAGCAGTCGCAGGGCCTCGAGCCCTTTCGCGACGGTGCCGCCCGCATTCGTCGACATCGCACTCCCTCGTTCCGTGCCGCTTGACGTGCTCGCCCTCGACCACGATAGTGTGATCCCACTGTTTAGCAATGATTGCCGCATAATGGCAACTCAAAGGAGAGATGCGATGCCAGCGCACATCGCCGTGATCGGTGCGGGCCTCATCGGCCGCCAGCACATCGCGCGGCTGCTCGCCCACGAGCGCGTCGACAGGGTGACGGTGATCGACCCCGTTCTCGCGTCGGGGGCAGCGGTTCCGCCCGAGCTCGAGGGAGCGCACCTCGGTGACCCGGAGCGCGTGTACGCCGAAGCCGATGGCGTCATCATCGCGACGCCGAACGTCCTGCACACCGACGTGGCGCTGCGCGCGGTGGCCGCGGGCACGCCGGCCCTCGTGGAGAAGCCGCTGGCCGACACCGAGGAGGAGGCCCTCCGGATCATCGAGGCCGCGGACCGCGCGGGAGTGCCGATCCTCGTCGGCCACCACCGCCGCTACTCGGGGGTGCTGCGCACCGCGCGGCAGATCGTGGAGTCGGGAGAGCTCGGTCCGCTCGTGGCCGTCACGGGCTCGGCCCTTTTCAGCAAGCCTGCGTCGTACTTCGAAGAGGCACCGTGGCGCCGCGAGGAGGGCGGCGGGCCGTTGCTGATCAACCTCGTGCACGACGTGGACGCGATGCGCTACCTGGCGGGCGAGGTCGTCCGCGTGCGGTGCGTCGCCTCCTCGCAGGCGCGCGGATTCGAGGTCGAGGACACCGCGGCGCTCACGCTGGAGTTCGCCTCGGGTGCGCTCGGCACCTTCATCCTCTCGGACGCCGCATCGTCGTTCCGCTCCTGGGAGCAGACCAGCGGTGAGAATCCCTCGTACGACCGTGCCGAGGACGAGGACTGCTATCACCTCGCGGGTCGCCTCGGCTCGCTCTCCGTCCCCACGCTGCGCCGATCCCGGGCCGTCGGGGAGGCGTCGTGGTGGCGCCAGGCCGAGCGCGATGTCGTGCCCTTCGCCGCCGTCGACCCCCTGACGGAGCAGCTGAACCACTTCCTCGACGTTGTCGACGGCGCCGCCGCGCCCCTGGTGACCGCACGCGACGGGCTGCAGTCGCTGCGTCTCGTGCTCGCCGCCCGCCGTTCCGCCGCCGCCGGCGGCGCTCCCATCACCGTTCCCGCACCGCCGGCGCTCACCGCGTCGACGGCGCCCTGACGTAATCCCGACTGATCAAAGGAGATCGACATGACCCACGCACCACAACCCGAAGCCCCGGCACGGACGCCGCGGCGCGCCGCCATCGCGAGCTGGATCGGATCGGCGCTCGAGTACTACGACTTCGCCGTGTACGGCACGGCCGCGGCGCTCATCCTGAATCACCTGTTCTTCCCGGAGGATGCACCCACCGCCGTGAGCGTGCTGCTGGCGATGGGCACCGTCGGCGTGGCATACGCCGTACGGCCGCTCGGCGCGCTGCTGATGGGGCCGCTCGCCGACCGGCTGGGACGCCGCTTCGTCCTCATGCTGACTCTGTTCATGATGGGCGGCGCGACCTTCGCCGTCGGGTGCCTGCCGACGTACGAGGAGGTGGGGCTGCTCGCCCCCGTGCTCCTGGTGATCTGCCGAATCCTCCAGGGCCTGTCGGCGTCCGGTGAGCAGGCCAGCGCGATCTCCATCTCGCTCGAGCACTCGGACGAGAACCGCCGTGCCCTCACGACGAGCTGGACGCTGCACGGCACACAGTTCGGCACGCTGCTCGCCACCATCGTCTTCATCCCGTTCACCGCGTTCCTGCCGGAGCCGGACCTGCAGGGATGGGGCTGGCGCGTCCCCTTCTGGGTCTCGGCCGTCGTGGTCGTGGTGGCCTACCTCATCCGCCGGAGCCTGGAGGAGCCGCCGCGGTTCGAGGAGGAGGTGCAGCACGGCGAGCGCCGGGTCTCGCCCCTGACCCAGGTGCTGAGGTTCCACAAGCTCGCGGTGCTGCGGGTCGCCGTCGCGGCGATGGTCAACACGGTGAACATGATCTTCACCGTGTGGTCGATCACGTTCGCCACCAACGGCCACGGCCTGGACCGGTCGCAGATGCTGTGGATTCCCGTTCTCGCCAACCTCGTCGCGCTGGGTGCCATCCCGGTGGCAGCACGCATCGCCGACCGGGTCGGGCGGCGCCCGGTGTTCATCGTCGGCGTGGCGGGCCCCGGTCTCCTCATGTACGCGTACCTCTGGGCGATCGCCGAGGGCGCGTGGCCGCTCATCTTCCTGTTCGGCATCCTGATGTCGGGACTGCTGTACTCCGCCTCGAACGCGATCTGGCCGTCGCTGTACGCCGAGATGTTCCCCACCCGCGTGCGTGCCACCGGGCTCGCGCTGGGCACCCAGATCGGTTTCGCCGTCTCCGGTGCGCTCGCCCCCGCGACCGCCACGCTCCTCGCAGGGGAGCAGCTCGACGGCTGGCTCCTGCCCGCGGTGTTCGTCAGCGCGATGTGCCTCGTGTCGATCATCGCCGCGGTCGCCGGCCGGGAGACGGCATTCCTCACCCTGGAGCAGATCGACGAGGTCCACACGCGTGGCGGGGAGAAGACCGCCGCGGCCAAGGGGCTGCAGGACACGAAGGCGTAAGCGGCGCGAGCCGGGCCGGGTGGCTCGCCACCCGGCCGGGCTCGCCGCTGACCGCGAAGCGGCGAGACGAGAGGAAGGAGCAGTCGTGAGGACAGCCATCGCGACCGTCTGTTTGTCGGGCACGCTGGAGGAGAAGCTGGAGGCGGCCGCGGCCGCGGGATTCGACGGCATCGAGATCTTCGAGCTCGACCTCGTCGTGTCTCCGCTCAGCGTGCCGGAGATCGTCGCCCGCACGCAGCGTCTGGGGCTCACGATCGATCTCTACCAGCCGTTCCGCGATCTGGAGGGCGTCGACGAGGAGATGTTCCAGGACAATCTGCGCCGGCTCGACGAGAAGCTCGCGCTGATGGAGCAACTGGGGGCCGACACCCTCCTCGTGTGCTCGAACGTGGCCACGGCGACGACGGACGACACCGCCACGCTGGTCGATCAGCTGCGCCGCGCCGCGGAGCTGGCGGCACGGCGCGGGATGCGCATCGCGTACGAGGCCCTCGCGTGGGGCACTCACGTCAACACGTACGGGCGCGCCTGGGAGCTGGTCCGACGGGCTGACCATCCGGCGCTCGGCGTGTGCCTCGATTCGTTCCACATCCTCGCCCGCGGGGACAGTCCCGCGGCGATCACCGACATCCCCACGGAGAAGATCTTCTTCGTCCAGCTCGCGGACGCGCCGGCGCTCGACATGGGTCTGCTGCCGTGGAGCCGGCACCACCGGCTGTTCCCCGGCGAGGGCGACTTCGATCTGACGGAGTTCGTTGCTCAGCTCATGCGCGCGGGTTACGACGGCCCCCTCTCGCTCGAGATCTTCAACGACGTCTTCCGCGAGGCGGACGCCGTCGAGACGGCGGTCGACGGCATGCGCTCGCTCATCTGGTTGCAGCAGCGCGTTCGTGGCGCTCTCGGCTCGGGAAGCGCGGAGGCCGCCGCGCTCACGGCGGTCCCCAAGATCGATCCGGTGGAGCGGTTCGACCACGTGGAGCTGCGCACCGACCGTCCGAGCGATGTGGGCGACGTTCTGACAGCGCTCGGGTTCGTCTTCGTGGGTCAGCACCGGCGCTCGCAGGCGCAGCTCTTCGAGAACGGCGACGCGCGCGTGGTGATCAGCCCGGCAGCGGCGGGCGGCACTCGTGTCGCGTCCGTCGCGGTGCGCCTTCCCGACGCGGTCGCCGCGGCTCAGCGCGCCCAGGCCCTCGGTGCACGGCGCGTGTCGCGCCCCGTTCCCGACGGTGAGGCGGAGCTGCCGGGCGTCGTCTCACCCGGGGGCTGGGAGCTCGTGTTCGTCGACGACCGGTCGTCCGGATGGATGCAGGAGTTCGGCCGTTCGTCGTCAGTGTCGGTACCGGGAGACTTTCGCATCGATCACGTGAACACCCCCGAAGCGAGGACGCGCTTCGATGCCGCAGCGCTGTTCCTCGAGTCGATGCTGCGGGTGGAGGCACGCTCGGAGGCGGATGTCGCCAGTCCGCGAGGTCTCGTTCGCAGCAAGGTGTTCGAGTCGCCCGCCCGCGGCATCCGCTGGGTTCTCAACCAGGTGCCCAGCACGCTGGGTGCACTGTCGTCGACCGGGTTCTCGGCACACGTGGCGTTTGCGACGGACGACGCCCAAGGGGTGGCGGCGCGTCTCCTCTCATCGGGCATCACCCCGCTCCGACCGCCCGAGAACTACTACGCCGATCTCCGGGCGCGGTTCGGTTTCGACGACCAGACGCTGGCGCGGTGGCGCGATCTGGGGATCCTCGTCGACCGCGATGGGACCGGCGAGTTGCTGCACTTCTACACCGGCGATCTCGGCGGCCTGTTCCTGGAGGTCGTGGAACGGCGTGGCGGATACACCGGGTACGGTCCGGGGGACGCGCCCGTCCGCATCGCGGCTCAGGCCGCCGTGCGCCGCTGAGGCGTGCGCGGCATCCTCCGGGGCCACCTTCCCGCGCGGATCGGCGCGGTGACATCACCGCCCGCGCGATAGGGCCGCGTCCGCCGTGCGCACGAGCTGCAGTCTGCTCGCCATGCGGAACGCGTCGGGGCGCTGCGACGCATCCGCCAGGAACCTGTCGAGGTCGACCGCGGCGAAGAAGCGGACCGGGACGTCGGCGTCGACGAGCACATCGACCAGGTTGATGAAGCGCTGCTGTGCCTGCGGATCGGCCGCGCCGAAGGCAGGGATGCCCGTGATCGCCCAGCGCGTGTACTGGCGGGACCACTCCAGGTACTCCGCGGTCGACGTGGGTGTGCGGCAGAGCTGATCGAACGTGGCCGTCAACTCGCCGCCCTCCGCAGACGTCACGAGGAAGGCGCGGCCCCGCACGTGGATGGCCTTCGGCTCGGGTGCCGCGCGCGGAGGCGGCGTGGTCGACCAGGTGCCGGAGGCGAAGCCACGCGTGTGATCGTGCTCGAGCGTGCGGTAGTCGATCGGTGCCCGCAGCGCACAGACGTCCATGTTGCCCTTGATGAGGGCGATGCCGGGCTCGGCGGTGTGATGCCAGATCGGGTCGGGCAAAAGGTCGTCTGGCGCGTAGTTCGAGGTGGCGACGACGGTGAGTTCGAGGGTGAACACATGCTCGAGCAGTCGCGTGAGCAGGCGAGCGTCTCCCGAGTCGTGCAGATGCAGCTCGTCGAAGAGGAGAAGGCGGCTCTCGCCGATCACGTCGTCGAGGGCACGTTCGAGGGCGCCCGGCGCGCTGCGGTGCGGGAAGACCCGGCGGTGGAGCTCGTCGAAGAAGCCATGGAAGTGAACACGGGTCTTGCGGCGGATCGGCAGCGCGGTGAAGAAGGCGTCGGCCAACCACGTCTTCCCTCGACCGGCGTCGCCATGCAGGTACAGACCCCGCGCCGGCTCACGCTCCGGTGCGGTACCGGAAAGATCGCTCCCGAGCGCGGCCAGTCGGTGCAGCACGCCCTGCTGATCGGGGTCGAGCGCGAACCCCTCGGCTGCCGCCGCCGCCTCGACCGCGCGAACGAGCCCGTGTGTCGGTGTCACGCCTCCAGCGTGGCACGGAGTGGGGGAATCGCCTGCACGTGCGGACGCCCCCGCACCGCACCGCGGCGGCCGCCGCGTCAGACACTGCGCCAGTCGTCGCTCTCGAGGCTGGCGCCCGCCATCGGGCCCATCTGCAGCATGCCGCCGTCGACGGGCCAGCTGGCGCCCGTGACGTAGGAGGCGGCGGGGGAGCAGAGGAACGCGATCACCGCGGCGATCTCCTCTGGCACGCCGGGCCGCGCGATCGGGATGCCGGGTCGCCGCGTCTGCGACGCCTCGCTCGGGTCGATTCCCGTCATGGGGGTGGCGATGAGGCCGGGCGCGACGGCGTTGACCGTGATGCCGTGATCGGCCAACTCGATCGCCATGGTCTTGAGCAGCCCGCCGAGCCCGTGCTTCGAGGCGTCGTATGCCGAGGAGCCGACCTTCGGCTGGTGCTCGTGCACGCTCGTGACGCCGACGATCCGGCCGCCACGTCCGGCCGCGACCATCCGCTTCGCCGCGCGCTGCATGACGACGAAGGCGCCCTCGAGATCGGTGGTCACGGTGCGGCGCCAGGTTTCCAGATCGAGGTCGACGAACAGCGTGCTCTCACCGGTGCCGGCGTTGTTGACGAACACGTCCACGCCGCCGAGCTCGTCCGCCAGCGTGTCGATCACGTCGCCGCACGCGGGAATGTCGGTCACGTCGAGGTGCGAGACGACGGCGCGCCGGCCCTCGGCCTCGACAAGACGCGCGGTCTCACGCGCGCCCTCCTCATCGCTGTGCCATGTCACGCCGATGTCGAGGCCCGCCCGGGCGAGCGCGACGGCCGTGGCCCGGCCCATGCCCGAGTCGGAGGCAGTGATGATGGCGGTCTGGGGGGTGAAGTCTCGCGTGTCGGTGCTCATGGCGGCATTCCACGGCACGCGCGCCGACATCAAAAGCGCCTTGACAACCTCCGACGTGTGGAGGCACCGTCGCGGTTGAGAAGCGCCTCACGCCGCAGAATGACGCGCTTGTGATTAGCGCGGGTGTGGGCGATAATCGAGGCGCAACCGAACACTTCTGTCAGCCGGATCGCCGGTCAGGTCGTAGGGGAAGACGTACCTGACGAACGGAGAGATCATGGCGACACCACAGGCGCGCGGAGTGGTCTACATCCACTCCGCGCCGAAAGCGCTGTGTCCGCACTTGGAATGGGCGGTCGGGCGGTCACTGGGCCGCGCCGTCGCCTTCGAGTGGGCGGACCAGCCGATGATGCCCGGCGCGCGCCGCGCGGAGTTCTACTGGGAGGGGCCGGCGGGTACCGGCGCCGCGCTGGCGACCGCGATTCGCGGTTGGGAGCACCTGCGCTTCGAGGTGTCCGAGGATCCGACGCCGCGCAGCGACGGCGGCCGGTGGATGCATACGCCCGACCTCGGTATCCACTACGCACAGATGGACACGGCCGGCAACGTCGTCATCCCGGAGGACCGCATCCGTTACGCGATGGAGGTCGCGGCGGGCGACGCGTTCGAGCTGCAGCGCGAACTGTCGATCGCTCTGGGCGCGGCGTGGGACGAGGAGCTGGAGCCGTTCCGCCACGCGAGCGACGAGTCGCCCGTCGTGTGGCTGCACAAGGTGGGCTGAGCCCCCCGCGCCGCGCAGACGGCATGGAAGACTTGCGGCCGCCCGGTGAAGGATCCCGGGCGGCCGCAGTGCGTCGGTCGACGCGTCAGTCGTCGTAGGAGGCGAACGCCGCCACGGCGTTGTGTCCGCCAAAGCCGAAGGAGTTGCTGATCGCCAGCTGCGGGCCGTCGCCCAGAGGCTGCGGCTGCGACGAGGCGCGCACCGGGATCTCCGGGTCCTGGTTCACGAGGTTGATCGTCGGGGGAGCGACGCGCTCCTTGACGGCCAGCACGGAGAAGACCGATTCGATGGCGCCCGTGCCGCCCAGAAGGTGGCCCGTGGAGGCCTTCGTCGCGGAGATCGGGATCTCGTGCACGCGGTCGCCGAACACCGACTTCAGCGCCGCGTACTCGGCCACGTCTCCCACCGGGGTCGACGTCGCGTGCGCGTTGATGTGCGTGACCTCGTCGGGCGCCGCGCCGGCCTGCTCGAGCGCGAGCTTGACCGCACGGGCAGCGCCCTGACCCGAGGGGTCGTTGGCCGTGATGTGGTACGAATCCGCCGTCGTGCCGGCACCGGCCAGGCGTGCGTAGATCTTCGCGCCGCGCGCCAGTGCGTGCTCCTCGGTCTCGAGGATGAGCACGGCAGCGCCCTCGCCCATGACGAAGCCGTCGCGGTCGGAGGTGAACGGGCGCGACGCGGTCTCCGGGGAGTCGTTGCGGCGCGAAAGCGCCTGCATCGACGCGAACGCCGCCACCGTGATGGGGTGGATCGCCGACTCGGTGCCGCCCGCGATCACGACGTCGGCCAGGCCGAGCTGCATGTGCTCATAGGCGCTCGCGATCGACTCGACGCTCGACGCGCAGGCGGAAGCGACCGTACGGGCGAAGGCGCGCGCGTTGAAGTGCAGCGACAGGTTGCCGGCCGCGGCGTTCGGCATGAGCATCGGGACGGTCATCGGCATGACCCGACGCGGTCCCTTCTCACGCAGGGTGTCCCACGCGTCGAGAAGCGTCCAGACACCGCCGATGCCGGTGGCGAAGTCGACGCCCAGCCGCTCGGGCGCCACCTCGGGGGCACCGGCGTCCTGCCAGGCCTCCATCGCCGCGACCATCGCGAACTGCGAGGCCGGGTCCAGGCGCTTCGCCATGGGTCGGTCGAGCACCGTCTCGGGCCGGACGACGGCCTCGGCGGCGAAGGTGACGGGGAGCTGGTACTCCTCGACCCAGTCGTGCTCGAGCGTGCGAGCGCCCGAGGCGCCCGCCAGCAGGTTCTGCCAGTTCTCCGGAGCGGTGCCGCCGATGGCTGACGATGCGCCGATTCCGGTCACGACGATGCGCTTGGTCATGCTGTGGTTCCTCGATCCGGGACTGTCGCGGCGCCACGCCCGCGTGGGCGTGGCGCCGGCGCCGTCACTGGTTGTTGGTGATGAAGGAGACGGCGTCCTGCACCGTCTTGAGGTTCTTGACCTCGTCGTCGGGGATCGTGACGCCGAACTTCTCCTCGGCGTTCACCACGATCGTCATCATGGAGATGGAGTCGATGTCGAGGTCGTCGGTGAACGACTTCTCGAGCGCCACCTCCGAAGCGTCGATGCCGGTCTCGTCGGTGATCAGCTCGGCCAGGCCGGCGAGGACCTCGTCGTTGGTGAGTGCCATGGTGTCTCCTCAGGCGTGTTGTGGGTGGATGGGATCGAAAGAACCGACGCTCAGTCTATGAGCGCCCGGCGCGGGTTCAGGGGAGGACGACCACCTGTGCCGCGAACACGAGGCCGGCGCCGAAGCCGATCTGCAGGGCAAGTCCGCCACTGAGCTCGGGCCTCTCCTGCAGCAGCCGGTGCGCGGCGAGCGGGATGGAGGCGGCGGAGGTGTTGCCGGTCGTCGTGATGTCGTTCGCGATCGCGACCGTGTCGGGCAGCCCCAGCTGCTTCGCGAACTCGTCGACGATGCGCATGTTGGCCTGATGCGGGATGAACGCCGCCAGATCCTCCGGCTTCACGCCCGCGTTGTCGAGCGTCTCCTTGGCCACCTTCGCCATCTCCCACACCGCCCAGCGGAACACGCTCGGGCCCTCCTGACGGAGCGTGGGCCACGCGGCCTCGCCGTCGCGGAACTGGGTGAGCGTGGCGTTCATACCGACCAGGCCCGCCTTCGACCCGTCCGAACCCCAGCTCGTCGCCGAGACGCCGGGCGTCTCGCTCGGGCCGAGCAGCGCCGCGCCCGCGCCGTCGCCCAGCAGGAACGAGATGGACCGATCGGTGGGGTCGACGACGTCGCTGAGCTTCTCGGCACCGATGACCATGGCGTAGCGAGCCCCGCCCGAGCGGATGAGCGCGTCGGCCTGGGCGATGGCGTAGCAGTACCCGGCGCATGCGGCGTTCATGTCGTACGCCGCCGCGGGGGTGGCGCCGATCCGGTCGGCCACCACGGCCGCGATCGACGGCGTCTGCTGCACGTTGCTGATGGTCGCGACGATCACCAGGTCGATCTGCGCGGGGTCGATGCCCGACTTCTCCACGGCCTCCTGCGCGGCGGCCGTCGCGAGCTCGAGGGCGCCCGTCTCGCGGTTCGCCCGCGTGCGGGTGACCACGCCGGTGCGCTGGCGGATCCACTCATCGCTCGAGTTGATCGGTTCGATGAGGTCCTCGTTGGGGACGGCGTTCTCACCGCGCGCGGCGCCCATCGCGTAGATGCGGGAGTGCGCGGCGCCGGTGGATTCCTTGAGAAGGGGCATGCGGGTCTTTCCGTTCAGGCGGTCGCGAGGAGCTCGCGAGCGGCCTCGAGGTCTTCGGGAGTCTTGACGGCGACGGACGGCACGCCCTTCAGGCCGCGCTTGGCGAGGCCCACGAGGGCGCCGGCGGGGGCGAGCTCGATGATGCCCGTCACGCCGCGCTCGGCGAACGACGCCATGCACAGGTCCCAGCGCACCGGGCTGGCCACCTGGTGCAAGATGAGCTCCAGAGCACGCGCGCCGGTGCCGACGGGCTGGCCGTCGCTGTTGCTCCACAGCAGCATGCCCGGGTCGGAGGCCTCGGCCGCCACCGCGTGGACGGCGTCGCGGAGCGCCTCGCGGGCGGGTGCCATGTAGCGGGTGTGGAACGCGCCGGCGACCTGAAGCGGAATCACCCGGGCGCCACGCGGCGCGTTCTCGGCGAGGCGCGCCAGATCGGCGCGGGCGCCCGCGGCGACCACCTGGCCGCCGCCGTTGTAGTTGGCCGGCTCGAGGTCGTTGTCGGCGATCGCCTGCAGCACCTGCTCCTCGACACCGCCCACCACCGCGCTCATGCCGGTCTCGGCGAGCGCGGCGGCCTCGGCCATCGCGCGGCCACGCGCGCCCACCACGCGCATCGCAGCCTCGTCGGAGATGACGCCCGCGGCGGCCAACGCGGCGAGCTCGCCCACGGAGTGACCCGCCACGCCCGCCGGGCGGTCATCCGACGCGGTGAGCGCCGCCCACGACAGCAGGCTGGCGGCGACGATGAGGGGCTGCGCCACGCTCGTGTCGCGGATGCGATCGGCATCCCATTCGGTGCCCGCGGCGAGCAGGTCGACCTGGGCCGCGTCGGAGTACGACTGAAGGCGCTCACGCGCCCCGTCGAGCTCGAGCCAGGGGGAGAGGAATCCGGGAGTCTGCGACCCCTGTCCGGGGCATACGACGACGATCACTCTGCAAGTCTGCCAATCATCCGGGGCGCTCCGGTGGAGCTGGCCTCACAAGAATCGGGAAAAGCGTTGTGCATGTTTCACAGCGCGTCGTGACGAGGTGTGAGAACGGTCAGCGGGGCCGGCGCACGGCGGGGCGTCGACGCGTCGCCTCGGTACCCATCGACCCGAGGATCAGGGCCGTCTGCAGGATGAGCGCCTCCCGCGGCCCGGTGGCATCCCATCCGATCACGTCGCCCACCTTCTTCAGGCGGTACCGCACCGTGTTGGGATGGACGAACAGCTCACGAGCCGTGGCCTCCAGCGAGCGCCCGTTGTCGAGGTACGCCCACAGGGTGGTCACGAGGTCCGTCGAGTGGTCGGCGAGCGGCTGATAGATCCGCTCGACGAGGGTGCGCTTCGCGACGGGATCGCCGGCGAGGGCGCGCTCGGGAAGGAGGTCGTCCGCCTCGACGGGGCGCGGCGCGCCGCGCCAGGCGCGCGCGACGGCGAACCCGGCGAGGGCGGCGCGGGCGCTGCGGCTCGCATCGACGAGGGCCGCCACGGTCGGGCCGAGAACGAGATGCCCCTCGCCGAAGTGCGGCTCCAGCCCGCGGGCGATCTCGCCGAACGGCAGCTCCGGCTTGTCCGCTGCGCGCGGCGCGTGGGCGCGGCCGAGCACGAGCACGAGGCGCGATCCCTGCACGCCGATGAGCACGTCGACGCCCAGTTTGCGGGCGGTGCGCCGCACCTGGTCCACATCGAAGCCGCGCGGTGTCGTGCCCACGAGCACGCACGATTCGCCGTGACCGTGCCATCCCAGCGCGGCGATGCGGCTGGGGAGCTCCTCGTCGGTCTCGCCGGTGAGGATCGAGTCGACGACGAGCGCCTCCAGTCGTGCGTCCCAGAGCCCGCGCGACTCGGCCGCCCGGGCGTAGACGTCGGCCGCGGTGAACGCCACCTCGCGCGAGTAGAGCAGGATCGCCTCGCGCAGTTGCTCGCTCTTGCTCGCGACGCGCTCCTCGACCACCTCGACCGTGATGCGCACCAGTTGCAGGGTCTGCTGCAGGCTGACGCTGCGCAGCAGCTCGCGCGGGGCGGCGGCGAAGATGTCGGCCGCGATGGACGGCGTCGTGGTGGGGTCGTCGTACCACTGGATGAACGACGAGATGCCCGCCTGCGCGACGAGGCCCACGGCCGAGCGGCGCCCGGCCGGCATCTCGGTAAACCACGGCAGCGACTCCTCCAGCCGCCGGGTGGTGGCGGTGGCGAGGTCGCCCGAGATGCGCCGGAGCCAGGCGAGGGTGGCGACCTTGTCGGGTTCGTTCGCCCCCTCGCCCGTGCGGGACTCAGGCATCCCCGCCCGCGTTGCCGGACGTGCCGGCGCCGACCTCGTGCAGGCGGTACTTCTCGATGGCCTGGCCGACGACCGCGCGGTCGACCTTGCCCTGCTCGGCGAGCATCTGCAGCGCCTTGACGACCATCGACGGCCCGTCGATCTTGAAGAAGCGGCGGGCGGCGGGACGCGTGTCGCTGAAGCCGAAGCCGTCGGCGCCGAGGGTGCCGTAGGGCCCGGGCACCCAGGGCCGGATCTGGTCCTGGACGGCGTGCATGAAGTCGCTCGTCGCGACGAACGGCTGGCCCTCGGCGTGCTTCAGCTTCTCGGTCAGGTAGGCGGCGCGGGGCTCGTCGTCCGGGTGCAGGAAGTTGTGCTCGTCGGCGGCGAGGCCGTCGCGGCGCAGCTCGGTCCAGCTCGTGACCGACCACACGTCGGCGACGACGCCCCAGTCGCTCTTCAGCAGCTCCTGCGCCTCCAGCGCCCACGGCACGCCGACGCCCGAGGCGAGCAGCTGCACGCGGTGACCGTCGCCCTCGCCCTCCGCGACGCGGTGGATGCCCTTGACGATGCCCTCGACGTCGACGCCCTCGGGCTCGGCCGGCTGCACCATCGGCTCGTTGTACACGGTGAGGTAGTACATGACGTCGGGGTCGGGGTGCTGGCCGCCGTACATGCGCTCGATGCCCGACTGCACGATGTGCGAGATCTCGTAGCCGTACGCCGGGTCGTAGCTGAGCACGGCCGGGTTGGTCGAGGCGAGCAGATGCGAGTGCCCGTCCATGTGCTGCGTGCCCTCGCCCGCGAGCGTCGTGCGGCCCGCGGTGGCGCCGATGATGAAACCGCGCGCCAGCTGGTCCGCGGCGGCCCAGAACGCGTCGCCCGTGCGCTGGAAGCCGAACATCGAGTAGAAGATGTAGACCGGCAGCAGCGGCTCGCCGTGCGTCGAGTACGACGTTCCCGTGGCGGTGAACGCCGCGGTCGCGCCGGCCTCGTTGATGCCGACGTGCATGATCTGCCCCTCGGGGCTCTCCTTGTACGCCAGGAGCAGCTCGCGATCGACCGACGTGTAGTTCTGGCCGTGCGGGTTGTAGATCTTGGCGGTCGGGAAGTACGAGTCCATACCGAACGTGCGCGCCTCGTCCGGGATGATCGGCACGATGCGGTTGCCGAAGCCCTTGACCTTCATGAGGTCCTTGAGCATGCGCACGAAGGCCATCGTCGTGGCCACCTGCTGCGATCCCGAGCCCTTCTTGGGCAGGGAGTAGTCCTTGTCCTGGGGCAGTTCGAGGCCCACGTGCGTCGACCGGCGCTCGGGCAGGAAACCACCCAGCGCCTTGCGCCGCTCCAGCATGTACTGGATCGTCTCGTCCTGCGGGCCGGGGTTGAAGTACGGCGGCTGGTATGGGTTCTCCTCGAGCTGCGCGTCGCTGACGGGGATGTCCATCGTGTCGCGGAACAGCTTGAGGTCGTCGAGCGTCATCTTCTTCATCTGGTGGGTCGCGTTGCGGCCCTCGAAGTGCGGGCCGAGCCCGTAGCCCTTCACCGTGTGGGCGAGGATGACGGTCGGCTGGCCCTTGTGCTCCATGGCCGCCTTGTACGCCGCGTACACCTTGCGGTAGTCGTGACCGCCGCGCTGCAGGTTCCAGATCTGCTCGTCGGTGTAGTCCTTGACGAGCTCCAAGGCGCGCGGGTCGCGCCCGAAGAAGTTCTCCCGGATATACGCACCCGACTCCGCCTTGTAGGTCTGGAAGTCGCCGTCGGGGGTCGTGTTCATGAGGTTCAGCAGGGCGCCCTCGACGTCACGGGCGAGGAGGTCGTCCCAGCCGCGGCCCCAGATGAGCTTGATGACGTTCCAGCCGGCGCCGCGGAAGAAGCTCTCGAGCTCCTGGATGATCTTGCCGTTTCCGCGCACGGGGCCGTCGAGGCGCTGCAGGTTGCAGTTGATCACGAAGGTGAGGTTGTCGAGCCCCTCGTTGGCCGCGACCTGGAGCTGTCCGCGCGACTCGACCTCGTCCATCTCGCCGTCACCGAGGAACGCCCACACGTGCGAGTCGGCGACGTCCTTGATGCCCCGGTTGGCGAGGTACTTGTTCGTCATCGCCTGGTAGATCGCGTTGATCGGCCCCAGGCCCATCGACACCGTGGGGTACTGCCAGAAGTCCGGCATCATACGCGGGTGCGGGTACGACGGCAGGCCGACCGGCGCGGCCGACTTCTCCTGACGGAAGCCGTCGAGCTGCTGCTCGGTGAGGCGGCCCTCGAGGAACGCGCGCGCGTACATGCCGGGGGAGGCGTGGCCCTGGTAGAAGATCTGGTCGCCGCCGTTGCCGGCGTCCTGGCCGCGGAAGAAGTGGTTGTGGCCGACCTCGTACAGCGACGCGGCGGAGGCGTATGTCGAGATGTGCCCGCCCACGCCGATGCCGGGGCGCTGCGCGCGGTGCACCGTGATGGCCGCGTTCCAGCGGATCCAGTGGCGGTACCGGCGCTCCAGCTCCTCGTCGCCGGGGAATGCGGGCTCGTCCTCGGCCGAGATCGTGTTGACGTAGTCGGTGGTGGGAACCATCGGCACGCCGAGGCGACGCTCCTTCGAGCGCTTCAGCAGGCTCAGCATCACCTCACGGGCACGCTGCGGCCCCTTGGCCGCGACGAGCTCGTCCAGCGACTGCTGCCATTCGCTGGTCTCTTCGGGATCGCTGTCCTGCGGCCCCTGCGAGTACGGATCCTGATCGTGAACAGCCACCGGATGACCTTTCGTCAGTGCGGCAGTTCGTGCCGCGTACATTGCCGGCGCGCGCAGGGTCCCGGTCGGGACGACGCCGCACGCGTGTCCTCGTCAGCCTATCGCCTCTGGCGAGCACTCGATCTGACCGCCGGAGCGCGACGGATGGGCCCCGCGTCGGCCGCGCGTGCGGGCACGGGCCCGGTGCCGCTGCACGGCCGACCGGTTCGCGCAGCGGACGGAGCAGTAACGCTGGCGTCCGTTCCCCGTGACGTCGACGACGTTGTCGCAGGTGTCGGCCGCACAGCGCCCGAGCCGGTGCATCCCCCGCGTGGCGAGGTGCAGCGCCGTTCCGACGGTGAACGGCGCGGATCACGTGGGCCAGTCCCTGCTGATCGTCCCGACGCGCTGAGCCGGGCGAGCGGGCACGGTCGCGATCGAGGGTGAGCGAGGCTCTCGTGGGCCCTGCCGGGATCGAACCGACGACACCCTGGGTGTAAACCAGGTGCTCTACCAGCTGAGCTAAAGGCCCCTGCGGTGAGTCTATCGGGGCGCGCTGCGGCCTCCCTCGCTCGGGGCGCTGGCCCGCGCCGTAGGCTGGAGGAGTGAAGGCTTCTCCCGCGGATCAACTCCTGCTTCTGGACCTCGCCGACATCGATCGGCGGATGAAGGCGGCCGAGACCGCCCGGACCAATCCGCCGCAGGCGGCGCGCGTGAAGGAGCTCATCGAGCACCGTAACGCCCTGGGGCGCGAGCTCGTGTCGCGCACCAACGCGCGCGACGATGTCGTGAGCGAGCTGAGGCGCATCGAGGGCGACATCGACGTGGCCCGCAAACGACGCGAGCGTGACGAGCAGCGCCTCGGGCAGACCGCGATCGCCCGCGACGCGCTGGCGATGCAGGAGGAGATCGCGGCCCTCGGCAACCGTATCGACCAGCTCGAGACCCTTGAGCTCGAGCTGATGGAGCGACGGGACGAGGCGGAGGCGGCTCTGGCGGAGCAGCAGGCGCTGCTGGACGAGACGACCGGCGAGGGGCGGCGACTCAGCGAGGAGGCCAAGCAGGCGGTGGCCTCGGCCGCGCGCGAGCTCGCCGAGCTGGAGCGCGACCGGGAGGCGCTGACGGGCCGGTTGCCGGCCGATCTGCGCAGCGAGTACGAGAGGCTGGCGGCCCGGGGGATCGGCGCCGCGCTCTTCACACGGACGACGTGCGGCGCCTGCCGCATGACGCTCTCGCCCAGCGACATCTCGGCCGTCCGCGCGACCCCGCTCGACGAGGTGGCCCACTGCCCCGAGTGCGGCACGATCCTGGTGCGTACGAACGAGAGCGGCCTCAACGCCTCGGCCGAGGGCGGGGTGCGGTTCGAATGACGCGCACACTGATCGTCGAGGCGGATGGCGGCTCGCGGGGCAACCCGGGCGTCGCCGCCGGCGGCGCCGTCGTGATCGATCCCGACACCGGCGAGGTCCTGAGTGAGCTCGGCGTGTTCGTCGGCGTCGCGACGAACAACGTGGCGGAATACAACGGCATGATCGCGGGGATCGCCGCGGCGGTCGAGCGCGACCCCGACGCGATCCACGTGCGCATGGACTCCAAGCTCGTCGTCGAGCAGATGACGGGGCGATGGAAGATCAAGCATCCCGACATGCAGGGGCTCGCGCGCCGCGCGCGCGACCTGATCGGGTCGCGGCGCGTCACGTTCCAGTGGGTGCCGCGCAACGAGAACAAGCTGGCCGATGCGGCGGCGAACGAGTCGATGGACAAGCGCCTGTCGTTTCGGCGCGACCTCGACGGCCACACCGCGGTGACCGAGACCGCCGCGGTCGACGGTGAGCGGCTCTTCTGACGACCCCGGGACGCCCGCCTCGCCATGGGCGGCGGCCGATCGCATCGTGCTCGGCCGCACCTCCGGGGGAGCGATCGTCGCGGTGGCGCTCGACGGGGCCGAGGAGGCGGGCCGAAGGCCGCTGAGCGACGCCGAGCTGCCCGCGTGGGTCGCCGCCCGTGAGGCCGAGGCCCGTCGTGCGGGGCGCGGCGTGCGCTGGATCTGGTCGAGCACGGCCGAGTGGTATCCACCGCTGCTCGCCGCGGGCGTGCGGGTGTCGCGCTGCCACGACCTGCGCCTCTGTCGGACGATCCTCACGCTCGCCGTTCCCCAGGTGGCCGGGGCACATCCGGTCTGGGACGCCCCGCCCGCGGCGGAGGCGGATGACGCCCTGTTCGCGCTGGACCCCGCCGGCCCGACGGCCACCGAGCTCGCGCACACGGTAGCCGAGCACGAGCGCCAGGAAGAGGCGGTCGCCGGCTCGGCGGACCCTGGCCGCCTGCGGCTGCTGCTGGCCGCGGAGTCGGCGGGCTCGCTCGTCGCCGCCGAGCTGCGCGCTGCGGGCCTGCCCTGGGACGAGGCTCGGCACGACGCGTTGCTGCGCGAACAGCTGGGGGAGCGCGGGGCGGGCGGCATGCCGTCGCGCATCGCCGCGGCAGCGACGGCGGTACGCGAGGCGCTCGGTGACCCGGCGGCGTCGCTCGACTCGCAACCGAAACTGCTGCGCGCCCTGCACCGTGCCGGGGTGCGCGTGGAGTCGACGAGCAAGTGGGAACTCGCCGAGCACGATCATCCCGTCGTGGCTCCGTTGCTCGAGTACAAGCGGCTGATGCGGTTGTACACCGCCAACGGGTGGGCATGGCTGGCCGAGTGGGTGCAGGACGGTCGGTTCCGCCCGGTGTACGTGCCGGGGGGCGTGGTCACGGGCCGGTGGGCGTCTTCCGGCGGCGGTGCGCTGCAACTGCCGCGCGGGCTTCGCGCCGCCGTGCGCGCCGACGAGGGGTGGGTTCTCGTCGACGCAGACGTGGCACAGCTGGAGCCACGGGTGTTGGCCGCCATGGCGCGCGACGAGCGGATGGCGCGGGCAGCGGGCGCCGACCTCTATGAGGGGCTGGTCGCCAACGGTACCGCCGCGACGCGGGCGGAGGCCAAGGTGGCGATGCTCGGTGCCCTGTACGGGGCGACGACCGGCGACTCGGGCCGGCTCGTGCCGCGGCTGCGCCAGGCGTTCCCCCGAGCGATGGCGCTCGTCGACGCGGCCGCCCGGGAGGGGGAGCGCGGCGGGCAGGTCTCGACCTGGCTCGGGCGCGTCTCGCCGCCCCCGGGCGCGGCCTGGCACGAGGCGCAGCGCGGTTCGTCGGCCGGTGCCGCAGAGGAGCAGCGCGCCAAGCGGTTGGCCGGCGACCACGGGCGCTTCACACGCAACTTCGTCGTGCAGGGCACGGCGGCGGAATGGGCGCTGGCCTGGCTGGCGGATCTCCGCGCGCGGCTCGCCGAGATCCCGCCCGTATCGGAGGAGAAGGCGGCGCGCCGGTCTGGTCCGGTCTTCGCGCGGCGCCCGCACCTGGCCTTCTTCCTGCACGACGAGGTGATCGTGCACGCCCCGGCCGAGCGCGCCGAGGAGGCGGCGCGCGCGGTGCGCGACGCCGCGGAAGCGGCACGGCTCCTGCTGTTCGGCTCGTTTCCGATCGCGTTCCCGCTCGACGTGCGGATCGGTCCCAGCGCGGCGAAGGACTGAGGTGCGAATGGGCCGGCCTGTACGCCGGGTTCTGTTCCAGAGCCGAAGCTCCTTCGACGGCCATCTCTCTCGGCGACACGTTGCCGTGCCGCTCTAGCAACCTACCCGGGGACTCGGCGGGCCGCGTCGTCATCCCCTGTTGGTCTTGCTCCGGGCGAGGTTTACCCAGCGAGCCATGTCACCACGGCCCCTGGTGGTCTCTTACACCACCGTTTCACCCTTACCGGCCGAAGCCGGCGGTCTGCTTTCTGTTGCACTTTCTCGCGGATCGCTCCGGGTGGGTGTTACCCACCGCCCTGCCCTGTGGAGCCCGGACGTTCCTCGGCGCGCTCACGCGCGACGCGGCCGTCCGGCCGACCCATTCGCCCGCCCAGTCTACGCGGGCGCGCCGCTGAGCTCCCTGAGGTACTCGTCGTCCGTCTTCGCGAGGCTCGCGGCCCCGATGATGCCCGCGTTGTTGCGGTGCGTGGCGGTCGTGAACTCCGCGCGCGTGGTGATGAGAGGCATGAACTTCTCGGGGTTCTTCGACACACCGCCGCCGACGAGGATCAGGTCGGGGGAGAAGAGGAACTCGACGTGGTCGTAGAACTTCTGCAGGCGCTGCGCCCACTCCTCCCACGACAGCCCGTCGCGCTCCCGGGCGGTGGCCGCGGCGTAACGCTCGATCGACTCGCCGTTCCAAAGGAGGTGGCCCAGCTCCGTGTTCGGCACGAGCTTGCCCTCGAAGAGGAACGCCGACCCGATGCCGGTGCCGAGCGTCGTGAGGATCGTCAGCCCGGCCCGTCCCTTCGCGCCCCCGTAGCGCAGCTCGGCAAGGCCCGCGGCGTCGGCGTCGTTGACGAAGTGGATGTCGCGGCCCAGGCCGTCCTCGAAGAACTTCTCGGCCTCGAACCCGATCCACTCCTTCGAGACATTGGCGGCGGACAGCGTGCGCCCACCCTTGACGATGGTCGGGAAGCAGATGCCCAGCGGGAGCTCGTCGGCCTCCTCACCGAGCAGATCCAGCAGCGCCTGAACCGTGGCGAGCACATCGGCGGGATGGCCACCGTCCGGGGTGTCGATCCGGACGCGATCGCTCAGGAGTTCGCCGGAGTCCAGATCCACGATGCCGGCCTTCATGCCGGTGCCTCCGACGTCGACGCCGACCGCACGATTCTCGCTTTTCGCCATGATCCTCAGATTACCGATGATGCGGTGCGCGATTGACCACGCCAAAGCGGAACGCCGGCCCCCGAAAGGGACCGGCGTTCGCGTGATCGCGCGCTCAGGCGCTCTTGGCCGACGAGTCGGTCTCGCCGCGGCGCGCACGCACGTAGGCGAGGCGCTCGGCGAGGATCTCCTCGAGCTCGGGGATCGTGCGGCGCTCGAGCAGCATGTCCCAGTGGGTGCGGGGCGCCTTGTCACCGGAGTGGTCGACCTCGGCCTGCCCGGTGCTCGTCTGCAGCAGCGCCTCGCCGCCACAGGTGCGGCACTCCCACGTCGCGGGCGGCTCCGCGTCGGCCGCGAAGGTGAGCTCGGTGTCACGCCCGCACTTGCTGCAGGTGTACGTGTGCTGCGTGCGCTCCATGAACACGACGCCCTCTTCGCTCTGCAGGCTCTGAGCGCCGAGTCGGATGCCACGAAGGCTGCGGTCTGCCATGGTGTGGTCCTTTCGTCAACTCCTCTGTATAACGCCTGCGCCTGTGCGGATCATCCGAACGGCGGGCCCGGCGCGGCACCTCCCAGCCGATGCTCAGCGCTCTTCGCCGCGCGCGTGGCGGGCGACGGCGCGAGGCGGCGACGATGGCGGGACACGGCTTGTCGGCGCGTCAACGAAACGCGTCGAGAGCGTCGGCGGCGCGGTCGGTGACGATACCGTCCACGCCCATCGCGACGAGGCGCCGCATGGTGGCGACATCGTTCACGGTCCACACGTGCACCTCGCAGCCGGCCTCGTGGGCGAGAGCGACGAAGCGCGGCGTGACGACCCGAACGGGGCCCTGCCTCTCCGGCACCTGCAACGCGTCGATGCCCCGCAGCGCGCGAAGGGCGAGCGGCCGCGCTCGCAGCGCGGCGGCCAACGCGAAGCGCACGATCGTGCCGCGGCCCGCGGAGGTCGCGGGCCGCGCGGGTGCCGCGGCCGCGAGTGACGCGCGGCGCCGCGCGTCCGAGAAGCTCGTCAGAAGAACGCGTTCGGGCGCGGTGGCAGCGATGCGCCCCGCCGGTGCGGCGGCGGCCGCGGCCTTCACATCGACGTTGAACCGCACCTCGGGAAAGGTGTCGAGCGCCTGGGCCAGCGTGAGGGCGCCCCCGTGGTCGGCGAGCTGCGACTCGATCTCGGCGAGAGTGACGGCGTCCACGCGGCGCTCGTCGCCGGTGATCGACTCCATCGTGGCGTCATGGAACAGCACGACCTCTCCGTCCGCGGTGAGGTGGCAGTCCGTCTCGATGTAGGTCACCCCGGCGGCGTGCGCGGCGGCGAACGCCGCCAGGGTGTTCGGGGCGATTCCCGACGCATCGCGGGGCACGAGGCCCCGGTGCGCCAGCACGCGGGGCCTCGCCTCGTGCGAGAGGTAGGGGTGTGTCACGCGCCCTGGTCGTCGGAGCGGCGTGCGGCGTCCGCGGCGTCCATCGGCGGCCGGGGCGGAAGCGCGCCGCCGGCGGCCCCGCCGACCTGCGAGGCCGACGCCTCGGCCTCAGACGAGACCTCCTCGGCGGCCTTCATCGCCTCCTGCGCGGCCTTCAGTGCGTCGCTCACGTCCGGGTCGGCCTCGCGGGACGGGGCCGGTCGCGGCGCGCGCGGCGGCCGCGGCGCACCCGGAAGGCCGCCGGCGAAGCCGCCCGAAATGCCCTTGAGGGCCTCCGTCAGCTCGCTCGGGATGATCCACAGCTTGCTCGCCTCGCCCTCCGCGATCTTCGGCAGCATCTGCAGGTACTGGTAGGCGAGAAGCTTGTCGTCCGGTGCACCGGCGTGGATGGCGCTGAAGACGGTCTGGATGGCCTCCGACTCGCCCTGCGCGCGCAGCACCTGGGCCTGCTTGTCACCCTCCGCCTTGAGGATCTCGGACTGCCGCGCACCCTCGGCCACGAGGATCTGCGACTGCTTGTGTCCCTCGGCGGTGAGGATCGCGGCGCGGCGGTCACGCTCGGCGCGCATCTGCTTCTCCATGGCGTCCTGCAGCGAGGCGGGCGGGTCGATCGCCTTCAGCTCCACGCGATTCACCTTGATGCCCCAGCGACCGGTGGCCTCGTCCAGCTCGGTCATCAGCTTGGCGTTGATGACGTCGCGGCTCACGAGCGCCTCCTCGAGGTTGAGGGAGCCGACCACGTTGCGCAGGGTGGTGATGGTGAGCTGCTCGACGGCGCCGAGGTAGTTGGCGATCTCGTACGTCGCCGCCCGCGGGTCGGTGACGGTGAAGTAGACCACCGTGTCGACCGCCACCGTCAGGTTGTCCTCGGTGATCACGCCCTGGGGCGGGAAGGACACGACCTGCTCGCGCAGATCGACGCGCAGGCGCGGTCGGTCGATGAACGGCACGATCAGGTGCGGGCCGCCGTACAGCGTGCGGTTGTACTTGCCGAGCCGCTCGATGATGACGGCGTCGCTCTGGCGCACGATCGTGATGGCGCGCAGCAGGGTGACGATCGCGAAGACGACGATCGCGGCGACGAGCACCCAGAGGATGACGTTGTCCATGGAAATCTCTCTCTCGGCCGGGGACGGGTCAGTGCGTCGGATCGACGGCGGGGGGACGGTCGCCCACGTACACGAGCGCGCCCTTGACGGACTGCACGTAGACGACGGCGCCGGCGGGGATCTCGAGCGCGCCAGTGGTGCGAGCCGACCAGGTCTGCCCGTCGGCGAGCTTCACGACACCGGCGATCGGCGTGACGGGCTGCTGCACCGTCCCGGCCATCCCGAGCAGCGCGTCGACATTGAACTTCATCGGGTCGTGCGGGCGACGCAGGCGGCGAAGCAGCGGCGGCCGTAGGAACAGCAGCAGCGCCACGGCCGCGACAGCCGCGATGATGATCTGCAGCCAGATCGGTGCGCCCAGCAGCGACGCCGTCAGTCCGATGGCGGCGCCGATCGCGATCATCAGGAATGTGAACTCGCCCGAGAGCATCTCGATGACGAGCACGATCGCGATCACCGCAAGCCAGGCAATCCAGGCGTAGTCGGCGATGTCCATAGGTTCCCCCTCCTTGCGGCCACCTTATCCATGTGCGGTGTCTCGCGCCGACACTGCGCATGGGCAGAACTGCACATGACGGCCGTGGACAACGATTCGCGCGATCCGTTGGACAGTGTCTCCGGAGCGGGCGGGGACGTCGTTGCTAGTCTCGGGACGGCCGGTCCTTTCGTCC
This sequence comes from Microbacterium sp. Marseille-Q6965, assembly GCF_946151065.1. Lineage (GTDB taxonomy): Bacteria > Actinomycetota > Actinomycetes > Actinomycetales > Microbacteriaceae > Microbacterium. Next base: position 186,657 of record NZ_CAMGZA010000001.1, read on the forward strand.
GGCCTCGTCGTCTCACGCAGGAGTTCACCCGTGTCGCAGCCCCTCGCCCCCGGATCCCTCGTCGGAAAGACCGCTCTCGTCACCGGCTCATCCCGCGGCATCGGCGCCGACACGGTGCGGTACTTCGCTGAGGCCGGGGCGAACGTCGTCATCAACTTCCGCAACAAGGCGCCCCGTGCCGAGAAGCTCGCGGCGGAGGTGCGCGAGCTCGGCGTCAAGGCGCTCGTCGTCGGCGCAGACCTCACCGACTCGGCCTCCGTCGCCGCCATGTTCGACGCCGCCCGCGCCGAGTTCGGCACGCTCGACATCCTCGTCCTCAACGCCTCGGGCGGCATGGAGTCGGGCATGGCGGAGGACTACGCGCTGCGCCTCAACCGCGACGCCCAGGTCGGCGTGCTCGAAGCCGCTCTTCCTCTCATGGGACGCGGCTCGCGCGTGGTGTTCGTCACCAGCCACCAGGCCCACTTCATCCGCACGACGCCCACGATGCCCGAGTACGAGCAGGTCGCGCTGTCGAAGCGCGCCGGCGAGGACGCGCTGCGCGAGCGCATCCCGGCGCTCGAGGAGGCCGGGATCGGTTTCGTCGTCGTGTCGGGAGACATGATCGAAGGCACGATCACGGCCACGCTGCTGGAGCGCGCCAACCCCGGCGCGATCGCCTCGCGGCGCGAGGACGCCGGGCGGCTCTACAACGTCTCCGAGTTCGCGGCCGAGATCGCCAAGGCGGCCGTCGCGCCGGTGCCGGAGGGCAACGAGCTGCTGCTCGGCGACACCTCGAGCTTCGTCGCCCCGTAACTCGCCCGCGGCCGGTCCCTCCGCGGAGGGATCCGGCGCGCCGCCGTGCGTGACAAGATGACCGAATGACCTCCCGGCAGTCGTCCGCGCTCCCGCGCGCCGGCGCAGGTGCGGCGCGGGCCGGCGCGACTCCGCGCGCGCGGCTGATCTGGTACGCGTGCGTGGCGGCGGCGGCGGTCGTGATCGTGGTCGTCGCCGCGCCCGTGGAGGCCGTCTTCTACGCCGTGCCCGTGCCGTGGGCGCTGCTGCTCACCGCCGTGCAGGGCGCGGCGCTCGTGGCTGCAGCGAGGTGGTCCGTATGGGCCCTGGCGGCCTTCGCCGCCTCCGGCTTCGCACTGCGGCTGGCACCCGCTCCCGACGCGGCGCCGTGGCCGTGGTCCGTCACGGCGATCATCGGTTTCACGCTGCTCGTCGGCATCGTCGCGACGGTGCACGGGTGGCGCCTCGGGACGGCCGCGTACGTCGTGCCCGCCGTGGCCGTCTCCCTCCCCGCCGTCCTGGACGACGCCCCGCAGACGCTCGCCAGCGCGATCGTGGCGCTTTCGCTGGGAGCGGGTGGCTTGGCGGTCGGCGCGCTCCTGCACGAACGGGTGCGGGTGGCAGGCCAGCTCGCTCGGGAGCGAGAGGTGAGCGCCGCCGAGCACGAGCGCCGGCTCGTCGCCGAGGAGCGCCAGCGCATCGCGCGCGAGTTGCACGATGTCGTGGCCCACGGCCTGTCGCTCATCCAGGTGCAGGCCACCTCGGCGCGTTACCGCCTGCCCGGCCTGCCGCAAGAAGCGGTTTCGGAGTTCGAGGACATTGCGCGGTCCGCGCGCAGCTCGCTGGTAGAGATGCGCCATCTCCTCGGCGCGCTGCGCGGTGAGGACGCCGCTGAACGCGCGCCCCAGCCGTCGATCGAGGACATCCCCGCGCTCATCGGCGAGACCGAGAGGGCGGGGGCCCGGGTGCGGCTGCAGCTGGCGGTGACCGAGGGCGTCTCGCGCCCCACCGGTATCGCGACGTACCGGATCGTGCAGGAGGCCATCAGCAACGCCGTGCGCCACGCACCCGGAGCGGCCATCGACGTGGCCGTCTCCAGCCGTGACGGCGCGGTGCTCATCGAGGTGGCCAACGCTCCGGGCGATGAGACGCCGGCTCGCTCCGGCGAGGGACACGGCCTCGTGGGAATGCGCGAACGCGCGGCCCTGCTCGGCGGCTCGCTGCACGCCGGCCCGACCGCAGCGGGCGGGTTCCGGGTCGCGGCCGCTCTGCCCCTCGCCCCGCAGGAGGCGCCGTGAGCGATCGCATCACCGTGCTCGTCGTCGACGATCAGGCCATGGTGAGGGCGGGGTTCGCCGCCCTCCTCGACGCCCAGGACGGCATCCGCGTCGTCGGACAGGCCGGCGACGGCGTCGAGGCGGAGCGGCTCGCCCGCGAGCTGCGCCCGGACGTCATCCTGATGGACGTGCGCATGCCGCAGCGTGACGGCATCGAGGCGACGAGGCGGATCCTGCGGCCCGAGCGGCCGCTGCCGCATGTGCCCCGGATCCTCATGCTCACCACGTTCGATGTGGACGAGTACGTCCTCGAAGCTCTTCGGGCCGGCGCGAGCGGCTTCCTGCTCAAGGACGCGCTGCCGGATGAGCTCGTGCACGCCGTGCGCGTCGTGGCGGCAGGCGAGGCGCTCCTGGCGCCGACCGTGACGCGCCGCTTCATCGAGCGCTTCGCCGCACAGCCCGCCGAGACCCCCCGCGCCGCGCTGACGCTCAACGGCCTGACGGACCGCGAGCGAGAGGTGCTCGTGCTGATCGGGCAAGGGCTGTCGAACGGCGAGATTGCGGCAGAGCTCTACATCGGCGAGCAGACGGTGAAGACGCACGTGGGCAAGCTGCTGCAGAAGCTGGGGGCGCGCGACCGCGTGCAGCTCGTCATCACCGCCTACGACGCGGGCCTCGTGCAGCCCGGCTGAGGCCCTCACCCCGTGGTGGGGCAGGACGGGCCCTCACCCCGTGGTGGGGCACGACCGGGCGCGGATTCACTCCCCGGAGTGATCCGCTTGCCGGCATCGCACTCCTACGGTCTCCCGGTAACCCACCCGAGGAGGACCGATGACCGCCGTCGCACCCGCGCCGTTGCTCACGCCGCGCGCCACCACACCCGCCGCACCCGCGCGCGATCGCAGCCTGGACCTGCTGCGCGCCGGCTGCACCGTGCTCGTCGTCCTGCTGCACGCCATGATGGTCGGCGTCACGGTGGTCGATGGCGCACCGGTCTTCGCCAATGCGTTGGAGACGGTCTGGTTCGCACCGGTGAGCTGGTTCGTGCAGATGATGCCGCTGTTCTTCCTCGCGGGCGGGGCAACGGGGCTCGGCGCGTGGCGCCGCGCGCGGGCACGGGGCGTGACCGCCGGCACCTTCGCCGCGTCGCGGGTGCAGCGGCTGATCGCGCCGGCGCTCACCGTGATGATGGTGATGGGTGGGGGACTGCTCGCCCTGACGGTCGCCGGCGTACCGGCCGACATCGTCGCCACCGCAGGGTTCCGGATGTCGCAGCCGCTGTGGTTCCTCGGCGTGTTCGTCCTCGTCCAGGCCCTCGTCCCCGCGATGACCGCCCTGCATGAGCGGCGCCCCGTCTGGGGGATCGCGGGGCCCCTCCTCGCGGTGATCGCGATCGACATGGCGCGCCTTGCGACAGGGATCGAGGCGATCGGGTTCCTCGGTCTCGCCGCCGTCTGGCTGCTGGTGCAGCAGCTGGGCTTCCTGCTCGCCGACGGACGGCTCGAGGAGCTGTCGCGCGACGCGCGGCTCGGCATGGCGGCTGCCGCGCTCGGGCTGCTCCTGCTGCTGACGATGGTCGGCCCGTACTCGCCCGACATGTACGTGAACCTGAACCCGCCGACGCTCGCCCTCGTGCTGCTGGGAACCGTGCAGCTGTCGCTGTTCTCCCTCGCGCAGCCGGCCCTGCGGCGCCTCGCGCAGGCGCCCCCGGTGGGCCGTGCCGTGGACGCCATCGGCGAACGCTCCATGACGATCTACCTGTGGCATATGCCGGTCCTGATCGGGCTCGCCGGCCTCGGTGCCGCGCTCAGCCTGCTCGGCGCGCTGCCCCTGCCCGCGCTCGGCTCGCCGGAATGGTGGTCGACGCGCGCGGCGTGGCTCGCGGTCGCGGGCCTGGCCGTGGCCGGCGTCGTGGCGGCGGCCGAGCGCCTGCCGCGTCCCCGCGCGAGCGCACCGGCGGTCGGGCTGCGCGCGGCGGCCGCCGCGGCGCTCGGCGTGGTGTCGATCGCCGTGGTCTTCGTCCTCGGCCTGAGCTGGCCGGTCGCCGTGCTCAGCGCCGGTCTCATGGCGCTGGCGCTGCGGCTCGCCTCGCGGGCGGGGGAGAACCCCCGGCGAGGGTCGGGAGCAGGCCGCATGGCACACGGGCCGCGCCCGGCGCACGCTGGAGTCATCCCCGCGGCGGACGCGGATCCGACCAGGGACTGACGCGGGAGCGCGGTGCCGGTCCGTAGCGTCGAAAGCGACTGAAGGAGTCCCGTGGATCTCATCCTCAACGCCCTGCTCGACACGATCGCCTCACCGTGGATCTTCGTGGTGGCGTTCGCCATGGCGGCGGTCGACGGGTTCTTCCCGCCTATGCCGAGCGAGACGATCGTGGTGGGTGCCGCGGCGGTGGGTGCCGCGACCGGCGCACCGAATCTGCTGCTCCTGGCGCTGTGTGCGGCCCTCGGCGCGTTCGCGGGCGACAACGCGACGTACTGGCTCGGACGCGCCATCGGCACCGAGCGCTTCCGCTGGATGCGCGGTGCCCGGGCGCGCCGCACGGTGGACTGGGCACGCGGTGGGCTGCGGCGGCGAGGTGCCGCGCTGATCCTCGTCGCACGGTACATCCCGGTCGGTCGGGTGGCCGTCAACCTCACGGCGGGCGCAACCAGGTATCCCGTCGCCCGTTTCGTCGGCCTCTCCGCTCTGGCCGCGGCGAGCTGGGCCGGCTACTCGGTCGCGATCGGGGCGCTGTCGGGCCGCTGGTTCGCCGACGACCCGCTGCTGGGCGCACTCATCGGCATCGTGTTCGCCATGCTTCTCGGCATCGTCGTCGACCGGGTTCTGGAGTGGCGGCGCGTGCGACGGGAGCGGCGTGAGACCGTGGGGACCGGCCACGCGCCCGAGCTCGCCCGGCCGTGACGTGTTGCCTCAGCCGAGCAGCAGCACGACGCCGAAGATGACGGGGATGCAGCCGATCGTCGTGAGGAAGACGGTGTCGCGTGCGATCGTCTCGCCCACCTCGTAGCGCTGCGCGTAGTTGAAGACGTTCTGCGCGCTGGGGAGGGCGGCCATGAGCACGACCGCGAACAGATCGTGACCGTCCATCCCGAACCCGAAACGGGCGATCACCCAGGCCACCGCGGGCATGGCGAGCAGCTTGAGAGCCGTCGCGACGATGACGTCGGCACGCGTGCCGCGCGTGGTGAGCACGCGGCTGCCGTGCAACGACATCCCGAATCCGATCAGCAGCACGGGGATCCCGGCGTCCGCGATCAGCCGCGCCGGATCCATCACGGCGGGCGGCAGCTCCACGCCGGTGAACGCGACGATCGTGCCGAGGAGGGAGCCGAGGATCATGGGGTTCCGGGCGGTCCTGCGCAGCACGAGCCGGATCTCCGCCGCGCCCGACGAGATCGCGTCGAGGATCGTCAGCACCACGGGAGTGAACAGCAGCAGCTGGATGAGGATGATCGGCGCCGAGAACGCCCCGCTGCCGAGCAGGTAGGTCGCGATCGGCAGTCCGATGTTGTTGCCGTTGACGTAGCCGGCCCCGAGCGATCCGATGACGGTCGCGCCGAGGGATCGGCGCAGGATGAACCGCGCGACGAGCGCGTAGACGAGGAACATCGACAGCGCCGCGAGGAGCGACACGGGCAACAGCGAGGAGAAGAGCACCGTGACGTCGGCGTCGGCGAGAACCACGAACAGCAGGAACGGGCTGAGGACGAAGAACGTCAGACGGCTCAACACGTATCGGCCCTGCGCGCCGAGGATCCCGGTGCGGCCGACGATGTATCCGATGACGATCGCCAGCCCGACGACGGCGTAACCCGTGAGCACCGCGGTCATGCTGCTGCCGGCATACTTTCACCCGTTCGCGTGCTCACCCGCTCCACGATACGCCGCCCCTTCCGATCCTCCCGCCTCCGGGCCCGCCGAGAACGTAGGCTGGGCGGGTGCCCCACACTCTCGAGCGCATCACCGTCTTCACCGGATCTTCGCCCGGTAGGGGAGAGGCCTACCTCACGGCAGCGCGCGCGGTGGGCACGCGGATCGCGCAGCGCGGGTACGGCCTGGTCTACGGGGGCGGCAACGTCGGGCTCATGGGTGCGGTGGCGTCCGCCGCACGCGATGCGGGCGGCGAGGTGATCGGCGTCATGCCGCAGGCGCTGCTGAACAAGGAGCTGGCGCACCGCGATCTCAGCGCGTTCGAGGTCGTCCCCGACATGCACGCGCGCAAGATGCGGATGGCCGATCTCGCGGACGGATTCGTGGCGCTGCCCGGCGGGATCGGCACGCTCGAGGAGTTCTTCGAGGCATGGACGTGGCTCCAGCTCGGCATCCATGCCAAGCCGATCGCGCTGTACGACGTCGACGGGTTCTGGGATCCCGCCCTCGCGCTGGTGGACCGTCTCGTGGACGAGGGGTTCGTGGCGCACGGGCTGCGCGATCACCTGATCGTCGCGACCGATCCCGACGAGCTACTCGACCGCTTCCTGCAGTGGACGCCACCACCGCCGAAGTGGCCGGAGACGACGAGCCCGACGGCCGCGCTGCGCTGATCGGTGACCGCTTTCCGTACCCGCATGCCCGCCCGCCCGGACTGTTCCGACCTCGTGCTGCTGCGGCGCGTGCGCGACCGCATCGACCGCGAGTACGCCAGCCCGCTCGACGTCGAGGCGCTCGCCCGCGGGGTGCACCTCTCGGCCGGCCATCTGAGCAGGCGCTTCCGCGAGGAGTACGGCGAGTCGCCGTACAGCTATGTGATGACCAGGCGCGTGGAGCGCGCGATGGCCCTGTTGCGGCAGACGGAGCTGAGCGTGACCGAGGTCTGCCTGGCCGTGGGCGCTCAGTCGCTCGGCACGTTCAGCACGCGCTTCAAGGAGCTCGTGGGCATGTCGCCGTCGGAGTATCGCCGCAGCTCCTTCGGAGCGCTCGACGCCGTCCCTCCGTGCATGGTGCGGCGCTTCACGCGACCGATCAGGAATCGAGAAGCGCCGGGGGGCGACGCGCAATAGCGTTGCCCGTATGAACCTGACCATCCATCAGACGATGCTTCCGCACACCGGTCACGAGGACGCGATCGCGTTCTACCGCGACAGCCTGGGCTTCGAGGTCCGCGGCGACGTCGGGTACAACGGCATGCACTGGATCACGGTCGGTCCCGCTGGGCAGCCGGACGTCTCGATCGTGCTCTACCCCCTGGGCGCCGACCCCGGCGTCACGGAGGAGGAGGAGCGCGTCATCGAGGCGATGATGGCCAAGGGCACCTACGCCAGCCTGAATCTCGCCTCGACCGACCTGGGTGCCGTGTTCGAGCGGCTTGCACAGACCGGCGCCGAGATCGTGCAGGAGCCCACCGACCAGCCGTACGGGATCCGGGACGGCGCGGTCCGCGATCCGGCCGGCAACCTGCTGCGCATCCAGCAGGTGTCGTAGGCCTTCGCTACGGTTGCGTCCATGACGGTCCATCCCGCCGATTCCCACGACCTCATTCGGGTTCGCGGCGCACGTGAGAACAACCTCAAGGGCGTCGATCTCGATCTGCCCAAGCGTCGCCTCACCGTCTTCACGGGAGTGTCGGGATCCGGAAAGAGCTCGATCGCGTTCGAGACGATCGCCGCGGAGTCTCAGCGGATGATCAACGAGACCTACAGCGCCTTCGTGCAGGGGTTCATGCCGCAGCTGGCCCGGCCCGATGTCGACTCGCTCGATGGACTCACGACGGCGATCGTCGTCGACCAGGAGCGGCTGGGTGCGAACATCCGATCCACCGTGGGCACGGCCAGCGACGCGAACGCGATGCTGCGCGTGCTCTTCAGCCGGCTGGGCGATCCGCAGATCGGCCCGCCGAACGCGTATTCCTTCAACACGCCGTCCGTGAAGGCGTCGGGTGCCATCGTCGTCGAGCGCACCGGCGGCGCCAAGCGCGAACGTGCGGATTTCACCATGCTCGGCGGCATGTGCCCCGGTTGCGAGGGCACGGGGCGCGTGTCCGACCTGGACGTCTCCCAGATCTACGATCCGTCCCTGTCCCTGGACGACGGCGCGATCCTCGTGCCCGGTTACAAGCCGGGTGGCTGGATGGTGCGCCAGTACAGCGAGTCCGGGTTCTTCCCCGCCGACCGGCCCGTGGGGGAGTTCACCCCGGAGCAGCTGCACGACTTCCTGCATCGCGAGGAGACGAAGGTCAAGCTCAGCGGTATCAACATCACCTACCTCGGGCTCGTGCCGCGCATCCGCCAGTCGATGCTGTCGAAGGATCGCGAGGCCATGCAGCCGCACGTGCGCGCCTGGGTCGACCAGGCGGTGACGTTCGGTCCCTGTCCCGAGTGCGAGGGGACGCGCCTGGCAGCACCGGCGCGCTCGTCGAAGATCGCGGGGGTGTCGATCGCGGAGGCGTGCGCGATGCAGGTCTCCGATCTGCTGGCCTGGGTTCGCGGTCTCGAGGAGCCGGGCGCGGCCCCGCTGCTGACGGCCCTCGGCGACCTGCTGGCATCCTTCGTGAACATCGGGCTCGGCTACCTCTCGCTCGATCGCGCGTCGGGCACGCTGAGCGGGGGCGAGGCGCAGCGGCTCAAGATGATCAAGCACCTCGGGTCGCCGCTCACCGACGTCACCTACGTCTTCGACGAGCCGACCGCGGGACTGCACCCGCACGACATCCAGCGGATGAACGAGCTGCTGTTGCAGCTGCGGGACAAGGGCAACACCGTACTCGTCGTCGAGCACAAGCCCGAGACGATCGCGATCGCCGACCACGTCGTCGATGTGGGGCCGGGCGCCGGCACAGCGGGCGGCGAGATCTGCTTCACCGGCACCGTGGAGGGTCTGCGCGCGAGCGGAACGGTCACCGGCCGGCACCTCGATGATCGCGCCCGGGTGAAGGAGTCTGTGCGCACGCCGACGGGGGCCATCGAGATCCGCGGTGCCACGGCCAACAACCTCCGAAACGTCGACGTCGACGTGCCGACGGGCGTGCTCGTGGCGCTCACGGGCGTGGCGGGCAGTGGCAAGAGTTCGCTCGTGAACGAGCAGTTGGCCGGCCGCGAGGGCGTCGTCTTCGTCGATCAAAGCGCCATCAAGGGCTCCAGCCGCAGCAACCCGGCCACGTACACGGGCCTGCTCGAGCCGATCCGAAAGGCGTTCGCGAAGACAAACGGCGTGAAGCCGGCGCTGTTCAGCTCCAACAGCGATGGCGCGTGCCCCACGTGCAAGGGCAACGGGGCCATCACCACGGAGTTCGGCTTCATGCAGGGGGTCACCACGCCGTGTGAGGACTGCGGCGGACGCCGCTTCATGGCGTCGGTGCTCGAGTACACGCTCGGCGGCAAGAACATCGCCGACGTCCTGGACCTGCCCATCGAGGAGGCGCTGGCGTTCTTCTCCGCAGGCGACGCCCGGATCCCTGCCGCGGCGAAGATCCTGCAGCGCTTGAGCGATGTGGGGCTCGGTTACGTCAGCCTCGGCCAGTCGCTCTCGACCCTGTCGGGAGGGGAGCGACAGCGCCTGAAGCTCGCGGTGCAGATGGGGGAGGGCGCGGAGGTCTACGTGCTCGACGAACCGACGACGGGCCTGCATCTGGCCGACGTGTCGAAGATGCTCGACATGCTGGATCGGCTCGTCGACGCGGGCACGTCCGTCATCGTGATCGAGCACCATCAGGCCGTGATGGCGCACGCGGACTGGATCATCGACATGGGGCCCGGGGCCGGGCACGACGGCGGCCGAGTGGTCTTCGAGGGCACGCCGGCCCAGCTCGTCGCCGATCGCTCCACGCTGACGGGCCGGCACCTGGCCGACTACGTCGGCGCCTGACCCCTCGCGCGCGCGGCCTCACGGTGGCGACGGCGCGGGCGGGTCGGCGTCGCGCCCGCACGGCTCCGGGCGCGAACGCGTCTCGGCTCAGGCGGGGCCGGCGTTCCGTCGGCGAGACCGCGCCGAGCGCGGGGGAATGGAGCGCATCCGCTCGCGCGCCTTGGTGAGGACGCGAGAAAGCGAGTCGATGTCCTCGTCGTCGAGCGCGTCGAAGAGCAGTTCGCGCAGCACAGCGACGTGCCCGGGGAAGACGGCAGCGAGCACGCCCCTGCCCGCCTCGGTCAGCGTCACGGTGACCCCTCGCTCGTCCTCCGCGGCCGTCGTGCGGGTCACGTATCCGGCGCGTTCCAGCAGCGAGACCTGATAGGTCAGTCCGCTCCGGCTGTACACGACCCCGTCGGCGAGCCCCGTCATCCGCCGGCTGCCGCCCGGCGCATCGCCCAGCGTGGCGAGCAGCTGGAACTGCACATAGCTCAGGTCTCCCGCGTCCCGCAGCTGCTGCTCCACCGCGTGCCGCACCAGGCTGCTCACCTCGATGAGCGCAAAGTAGGCCCCCAGCTCCGCGGGGCTGAGCCCCGCCGGTCCCGCGTTCTCCGTCATTCCCCCAGGATAGCAGTTGCTTCAAGTTCGAAGCAGTGCTAGCGTCGCCCACATCGCTTCGAATTCGAAGCACCGACGAGAGGAACGATCATGAAGGCAGTGCGTTTTCACGAGGTGGGCGGACCCGAGGTTCTCCGGTACGAGGAGGCCGACCAGCCGACACCGGCGGCGGGGGAGGTGCGGCTCCGCGTCGCAGCCTCCGCCTTCAACGCGGCAGACAACGGCATGCGCGCCGGGTTCCTGCCCATTCCGATCCGGTTGCCACACGTGCCCGGGTACGACGTCGCGGGCACGGTGGACGCCGTCGGGGAGGGCGTGGACGGGCTGGCTGTCGGCGACGAGGTCATCGGCTTCCTGCCGATGGAGCGCGGCGGGGGAGCGGCGGAGTATGTCGTCGCCCCGGCGGAGGCGCTGGTGCCAGCACCGACGAGCATCCCGCTCGCGGATGGCGCCGCGTTGCCCTCGGTCGCATTGACGGCGTGGCAGTCGCTCTTCGACGAGGGGCGGCTCGAGGCGGGGCAGCGCGTGCTGATCGTCGGCGCCGGCGGCGTGGTCGGAAAGTACGCCATCCGGCTCGCCAAGCGCGCCGGTGTGCACGTGATCGCCACGGCGAGCCCGCGGAGCATCGATGCGGTTCGTGCCGCCGGCGCGGACGAGGTGATCGATCACACGGTGACCGACCTGCTCGACGCCGTTGCGGCGCCGGTCGACGTGCTGCTGAACCTCGCGCCCATCGAGCCCGACCAGTTCGCGGCCTACGTCGCCACCGTCAGGGACGGCGGCGCGGTCGTCAGCACGACGGCGTTCATGGCGACACCGAGTGACGACACGCGTGACGTCCGCGCGGCGACCGTCTTCGTTCGCCCGAACCGCGAGCGACTCCAGCAGCTCGTGGCTCTCGTCGACGACGGCGAGATCACCGTGGAGGTCACGCGACGGATCCCGCTCACGGAACTGCCGGCGCTGCACGCGGAAGCTGCCGCCGGACGGATTCCCGGCAAGGTCGTCGTGCTCGCCGCCTGAGGCGCTCGTTCACGTCATGACGAGGAACGTCGCTCCCGTAATGGGCGCCGAACCTCGCTCCCGACGCCCCGCGACGGCCCACCGGAGGAATACCGGTGGGCCGTCGGCGTGCGCCGGGAGCCTCCACTTCCCGCTGACGGGTTCTAGCCGATAATGCACATTATGTCAGCACGAAGACGCGATACCCGTTTGCGAAGGCTGCACCCGCCTCCCCCGGGATAAGGTTTCGGGCAATGGAGAGAAGGGCTCGCGGTGCATGAGGGTCAATTGCGACTCGATCCCGAGGTGGCAGCTCAGCTGGTGTGGGATCAGTTCAACGCGGACGTGGGCGAAGTTCGACCGCTCCCGACTGCTGCCACGACCAGCTATGTGTTCCGTGTCGGTGCCGGCCTCCTCGCCCGCTTTCCCATGCACAGCGGCGACGCCGCTGCCTACCGCCGGGAGCTTGCTCTGGAGGGCGCGGCGATGCGTGAGTTTGCGGAGGGAAGCTCCTTCCCGGCGCCGCGGATGCTCTTCATCGGGCGCCCGACGGACGCATATCCGATGCCCTGGTCCGTCCAGACGTGGATTCCCGGCGAGGTCGTGACACCTGACTCAGCGGCATCCTCGTCGCTGATCGCACGCGATCTGGCGGTCCTCGTCGGCGAGCTGAGGAGTGTGAGTGTTCGAGGCCGGTCGTTCGCCGGCACAGGACGCGGAGGGGAACTTCGGCGTCACGACGCGTGGGTCGCCCACTGTCTCGTGCAGAGCGATTCGCTCCTCCCGACCGAACGACTTCGTGATCTATGGGAGAGGTTGCGTGCGACGCCGCGGGCCGAGCCAGACGTAATGTCGCACAAGGATCTCATCCCCTTCAATCTCCTCGCCGGTGACGGGCTGAGAGGCGTTTTGGACACCGGCGGCTTCGGACCCGCCGACCCCGCTCTGGATCTTGTTGTCGGTTGGCACGTGCTCGATGCCGAACGTCGCGACGAGTTCCGCGAGAGGGTCGGCCCGAGCGAGACCGAGTGGCAACGAAGCATCGCCTGGGCGCTGCAGCAGGCGCTCGGCCTCGTCTGGTACTACGCCACGACCAACCCAGCGATGAGCGCACTCGGCCGCAGCACTATCGAGCGCATCCTGGCCGCGGAGGAGACCGGCGCATAGGACGCAACACTCGGGGCGTGCTGCGCTGAAAACCCCGACCCTCCGCAGCCCGTGCGGTGTCAGTTGCCCTCGTGCGCGAAGTCACAGCCCGCCCCGTCGGGACCGACCTGCCCGCACCCGAGGCGCCGCACACGGAGTTCGCGGTCCGCGTGGGGTCCCCTGCGCCTACGCGCTCGGCGCGCCGGGTTACGCGGTCGCCTCGTTCGGAGCAGGCATGGCGCTGGCCGACACCTACGGCATCTCCGGCGCCGATCGTGCGCCGTGGTCGACGATCCTCTACGCCGTCAGCGCGGCGGCCCTCGTCTGCGCCCTGGCTCTCGCCGGCGTCACGGCGACGCGCAACCGTCGGCGACCAACATTCGGGCGCTCCTGATGGGGCGAGAGCGCGGCACCCCTCCCCCGCGATCGCGAGTGCGGTCGGGCGCGACCGCCCGCGCCGCGGGATCCTGGCAGGATGAGCGCATGGCGTTCACGATTCGGCAGCCCGTGTCGAGCGACGCCAGCGCCATCGCGCGGCTGCACGTGGCCGCGTGGCGCGAGACGTATGCCCCTCTCCTTCCCGACGGCTACTTCTCGGACGAGTACGTCGCCGCTCGCCTCCGCCTGTGGAACCGGGTTTTGGCGGACGACCGCGCGGACTTCACGCTGCGCATCACGGAGGCCGCGGGCGCGCTCGTCGGCTTCGCCTGGGCGGGAGCCGCGACTCCCTTCGCCGACGCGCCGCCCCCGCGCGAGCGAGAGCTCTACGCGCTCTACGTATCGGCCGCGCATCACGGCTCCGGTGCCGGGCAAGCTCTGCTCGATGCGGCGCTCGGCACGCAGCCGGCGACGCTCTGGGTCGCGACGGAGAACCCTCGAGCGATCGCCTTCTACGTGCGCAACGGGTTCCACTTCGACGGCGTCGAGCAGCGCGACCCGAGTGCGCCCGCGATCACCGCCGCGCGCATGATCCGCTGACGCGCGGCACCGCGCCCGGGCGCGTTCCCGCGATGATGTTTCCCCGCGCCCTAGACGACAGCGCGGGCGATACCATCGCGCTCATGATCAGGCAGCGACGGCACCCCGCTGCGACGCAGGCCACGCGGCGCGTCGAGGCGTTCACGGACGGCGTGTTCGCGATCGCGGCCACCCTTCTGGTGCTCGACCTCACCACGCACTCTCTGGGACGGGTCGACTCCGACGCCCGGATGTGGGTGGCGCTCGGCGCCATGACCGAGCTGTTCGGCACGTTCGTGCTCAGCTTCGTGCTGCTGTGTCTGCTGTGGATGGTGCACGTGCAGCAGTTCGAGCGCATCGCCCGCGTTGACGCGGTCATGGTCTGGCTCAACAGCGTCCGACTGCTCTTCATCGTGCTCGTCCCCTTCGCGACCGGGCTCACGACGGAGTACTCGGAGTACCTCGCCGGCAGGCTGGCGATGCCGACGGTGTTCTTCCTCGCGATCCTCTGCAGCTGGCTGCAGTGGCGGTGGGCGATGCGCCGACGCGACGTGATGCTGCCCGAGCTCACCGCCGCCGGCGCCACGGCCTCCGGGCGCGGGGCGCTCAGCGCCCTGCTCATCGCGGCCGCCGTGGTGCTGCTGTCGCCGGCGGTGGGATCCATCGCCTTCGCGCTCTTCTTCCTCGACACACCCCTGACGCGGCTGCTCGCGGCAAAGCGCGCCTAAGCGACGGGAAGCGGCCATCGCGCCCTCTCCCGACCTTGCTCCGATTTGTACCGGCACATCGACACAACTTGTGCTAGACATGCAGAACAAGTTCCTGAGCGGAGGCGAAATGTCGCACCACGCACCCACCCTGATCGACCCTCTCGGTCTCGCAACGGCGGCCCTCGCGCAGCCCCTCACCTCCCTGCTCGCCGCCGTCGTCGTCACGCTCGGCGTCGTCGCTTTCACCCCGCATAGTCGAGCCGTTCGGCGGGTGACGCCCGCGGGCGCCGGCGTTGCCCGTTCCGCGGAGGCGCGCCATCTGCCGGAGCGCCGGGCGCTGGGCGTCACAGCCATCGCGATGCTCGTCGCGTTCGTCGGCCAGGCTGTGGGAGGCGTCGTCGGTCGTCCCGACGACGCCGTTTCCTGGTGGCGCTACGTGCTCCCGCTGGGGGTGAGCGCGATCGGGCTGATCGTTCTCGCCGCCCTGATCGTCCTCCGCGGCACGCGTGCGCCCCAGGCGCCGACGATGACGACCCAGCGCCGCACCTGGTGGACCTTCGCCCCCCGCTGGGGCGTGGCGGCCGCCGCAGCGGCGTTCGTCACCCTGCTCATCACGACCGTCGGCGCCGGCCTCTCGTCCTCGCCCGATGGTCGTGGGCGGTACGTATGGCTTGAGCTGCCCGTGCCGAACGAGCCCTCGGTCGATCCGATCCGCGTGTGGTTTTACGGCTGGGCGTACGGGCTGCCGGTCATGCTCGGCTTGGGCGGGTTGCTGGTCGTGACGCTCACCTGCCTGCAGGCAAACGCCGTGCGCCCGTACATCCGCCCGGAGACCGTCGGCGCGGAGCGTGTTGCTCGTCGCGAGGTCTCGAGCGGGACGATGCGGATCATGACGGCGAGCATTGTGCTCGCGCTGGCGGCCGCGTGGCGGCTCATCGGGGATGCCGGATCGGTCTCGGGATTGGTGGTGGAGGGCGTGAACGGCGGCGCCTCGTACGACGTCGCCTGGCGGTATGGGGAGGTGGCGGCGGCCGCCGGCTGGTGCGCGCCGGTGCTCGAGACGGCGGCCCTGGTCCTGCTGCTGTTCGCCACTCGGCTGTTGCGTCGCCGTGAGGCACTCGATCCGCACGGGTCGGCAACCGATCCGACCGCCCTTGTGGGAGCGGTGCGGTGACGGCCGCCCCGCTCGTGCCTCTGGCGGACGAAGGAGGCCCGACGATCGCCATCTACAGGCAGCTGCGGGGGTTGATCGTCTCCGGACAGCTCGGCGTGAACGAGCGGCTGCCGACCGTCCGCCAGACGGCGAGCGATCTCGGCGTCGCCACCGGCACGGTCGCGAAGGCCTACAAGATGCTCGAGCAGGACGGGCTTGTCGTGAGCCGCACAGCGGCGGGCACCCGCGTCGCGCCCGGTGCGGCCGCGTTCCCCCGGTCGGTCATGCGGCACGTTCGCGCTTTGGTGACCGAGGCGGACGCCGCCGGAGCTCGCCCCGACGAGGTCGTCGACGTGCTGAGGGCTGTCTGGCGCGGGTTCTCTGCCGCCGCAGAGACCGACGCCGATAGGGACGGCGAAGGCGCGATGACGAGCGACGCCCTCACCACGGGACTGTCGGGCGAGGGGCGTCGGCGCTGACGGAGAAGCGCCGGGCGGCCCGCCGCGGGTGATGCTGCGCCGTCGGGGGCCCACTCACAGACGGCCGCGCACGGGCGTGCGCTCGGCCGGATCGCCGCCCTCGGGCATCGCCATCTCGGCACGGACGCCCAGCAGGCGGATCTCGCGATCCTCCAGCCGGTCGCAGAGCTCCAGGGCCGCCGCGACGATGTCCTCCGTGCGCCGTGTCGGCGCGGGGAGCTTGCGCCCCAGGGTGCGCGTCTCGAAGGGCGCATACCGGACCTTCACGTGCACACGGGTGACGGGGCGATCCTCGGCGGCGCAGTCGGCCGCGGCCTGCACCGCCAGCTCCCGCACCGCCTCGCGCACCTCTTCGCGCGTGACGAGGTTGCGCTGGTAGGTCGTCTCGCGACTGTGACCCCGCGCGACCCAGGGCGAGTCGTCGACGGCGCGAGGACCGATCCCGCGCCCGAGCTCGTGGTACCAAACACCCATCCTGGGACCGAACTCGGCCACGAGCTCCTGCGGATCGGCCGCAGCGAGCGCACGCACCGTATGGATCCCCCGCGCGGCGAGGCGCTTCTCCACACGGGAGCCGACGCCCCACAGGGACCGCGTGGGCCGCTCCCCCATCACCTCGAACCAGTTGTCGGCGGTGAGTCGGTAGACGCCGCGCGGCTTGCCGAACTCGGTTGCGATCTTCGCCCGCACCTTGTTGTCGCCGATCCCGACCGTGCAGTGCAGCCGAGTGGCATCCCACACGGCCGCCTGCGCATCCCGCGCCACGGACTCGGGATCCGCGGTGTGCGCACCCAGGAAGCACTCGTCCCAGCCGAGAACCTCGAGGACGACATCCGGCAGCGACCGCAGCGCCGCCATGACGTCGTGCGACGCCGCGTCGTACGCTGCCCGATCCACCGGAAGGAACACGGCGTCGTCCGGCGCCTTCCGCGCGGCGATCTTGAGCGGCATCCCCGATCGGATGCCGTACGCGCGGGCCTCGTACGACGCCGTCGAGACGACCGCCCGCTCCGTGGGGTCTCCCCGCCCGCCGACGATGACCGGCCGCCCGGCGAGCTCGGGTCGGCGCAGGATCTCGACCGCGGCGATGAACTGATCCATGTCCACGTGCAGGACCCAGTCATCGCCCGTCATGTCTCGAGTGTGACGGCTCCAGCGCTCGTCGGCCAGAGCCGGGGACGGAGCGAGGCGCCCCGTGGGCGCGGAGAGCGCGCCCACGGGGCCGGACATCACGACGTGGGCAGGACGAGCTCCTGGCCCGTGACGATGACGTCGGGGTTGTCGATGGCGTCCTGGTTGACGGCGTAGATGCCGAGCCAGCCGCTGTCGAGCTCGTGCTCCTGCGCGATCTCGAACAGCGTGTCGCCGGACTGCACCGTGTACGTCTCGTCAGACGCCTCCACGTCGGGGAGCGTGTAGTCCGGCTCGGGCGCGGCCGCCGGCTGCTGCTGCGCCGGGGCGGCGGGCGCGTCGCCGGCGGGGGCCGGCGCGGGCGCCGCCTGGCTCGGCTCCGCCGCACCCGAGGCGCCGATCTTCGCCGAGCACGTAGGCCAGGCACCCCAGCCCTGGGTGGCGAGCACGTTCTCCGCGACGCGGATCTGCTCCTCGCGGGACGCATCGGCCGGGTTGCCGACTCCGCCGTTCGCCTGCCACGTCGACATCGAGAACTGCAGCCCGCCGTAGTAACCGTTCCCGGTGTTGATCGACCAGTTGCCGCCCGACTCGCACTGCGCGAGCGCGTCCCACGTCGCCCCGTCCGCGGCGTTCGCCGCCGTCGGCGCGAGGACGGCACCGGCGAGAGCGGCGCCCGCGACGGCGAGGCCACCGGTCGTGATGCGCGCCGCGCGCGACATGGACGAGCGGTTCGGGTTCTTCTTCAGGTACACAGACACCTCCGCGGCCCCGTCTTCCCGCATGATGCGGGCTCCGCCCGGCCGGAGTCGACTCGGGTCATGGTGCGAGGGCTCTCGGGCGGACACGACGGCGGCCCTCGCCTGGGTCCGCCCACGATAAGCAGGGTCACGGTTTGGTAACGAGCCGATCCAGCGTCTTGCCAGCAAGCTTCCCCGTCGCGCTCAGGCGCGCGGCGGCCTGAGAGGATGGCGCGGTGGCACCCGATACGCAGGCCTTCGATCTCGACGCGATCGGCACGGGATTGCCGGTGGCGGCGGCTCGCGCGGAGCTCGCGGCGGCCCTGGCGACGGGATCGATGGTGGTCACCGCGCCACCGGGGACGGGAAAGACGACCTTCCTCCCACCTCTCGTCGCGAACACCCTGGGGAACCGAGGCCGGGTGATCGTGACGCAGCCGCGCCGCGTCGCCGTTCGGGCCGCGGCACGGCGCATCGCGGCCCTGGACGGCACGGCGGTCGGCGGGCCCGTCGGTTTCACCGTGCGGGGCGAGCGCGTCGTCTCGGCGCAGACGCGCATCGAGGTGGTGACCCCCGGTGTGCTCCTGCGACGGCTGCTCGACGACCCGGCGATGGAAGGCGTGGGGGCGGTGATCCTCGACGAGGTGCATGAGCGATCCCTCGACGGCGACCTGTTGCTGGGCATCCTCACGGAGGTCCGCGCCCTCCGCGACGACCTGCTGCTCGCCGCGATGTCGGCCACGGTCGACGCCGCTCCCCTCGCACGGTTGCTGGGGTCGGGCGAGGCCGCCTCGGTCGTGCATGTGCCCTCCCCGCTTCACCCGCTGGTCCTGGAGTACGCGCCCGCGTCCGCGCCTCGTGTCGGCCCGCACGGCGTCACCCGCGAGTTCCTCGACCACGTCGCGTCCACAGCCGTCAGCGCCCAGGCCGCCTCGGGCCGTGATGCGCTCGTCTTCGTGCCGGGCGCGCGCGAGGTCGACGATGTCGTCGCGCGCATCCGTGCCCTCTCCCCCGCCACAGAGGTGCTGCCCCTGCACGGCCGCCTCCCCCCCGCGGAGCAGGATCGCGCGGTCAGGGGCCGGCGGGTGCCGTCCGAGCCGGCGCGGATCGTCGTCAGCACCGCGCTGGCGGAGAGCTCGCTCACCGTGCCGGGCGTGCGCCTCGTCGTCGACGCCGGGCTCTCGCGAGAGGTGCGGCGAGACCGCGCGCGCGACATGACCGGACTCGTCACCGTGAGCGCATCGCGCGCCAGCGCGGACCAGCGGGCCGGACGCGCCGCCCGCGAGGGACCCGGGCGCGTCGTCCGCCTCTACTCCGAGGCCGACTATGCCGCCTTCCGACCGGCGCAGGACCCCGAAATCGCTTCGGCCGATCTGACGGACGCGGCGCTGCTGCTGGCGGCGTGGGGCACCCCAGAGGCGCGGGGCTTGCCGTTGCTCACACCGCCACCGGCCGCCGCGATGACCGGGGCCCGGGAGGCGCTGCGTGCGTTGGAGCTCGTCGACGACGACGGCCGCGTGACGGGCGAAGGCGCGCGGGTCGCTCGCCTTCCGCTCGGGGTGCGCGACGCACGCGCCCTGCTCGGGGCGGCGCACGAGGGCATCGCGCCCCGCCGCGCCGCCGAGGTGGTGGCGGCCATGTCGGGCGACCACCGCGAGGCCGGTGCAGATCTGGATCAGCTCGTGCGCCGCCTGCGCCGCGGCGAAGCACCCGGTGCGGCACGCTGGCAGGACGAGGTGCGGCGGCTGGAGCGGCTCGCGCCAGAGGCCCAGAGCGGGCACGGGCCGGGCGCGGCGGGAATTCTCGTCGCTCTCGCCCGCCCGGAGTGGATCGGTCGACGCGCCGACGACGGGTCGCGGGCGTACGTGCTCGCCAGCGGCACCCGCGCCTCCCTGCCAGAGGGCAGCCCGCTCGCGGGCAGCGAATGGATCGCCGTGCGCGGCGTGCAGCGCGTGGAGGGCCGCGCCGGCGACGGCACGGGCGCCGTCATCCGGCTCGCCGCCGCGATCGACGAGGACGACGCCCTGCGGATCGCCCGGGCGCTCGTGCGAACGCAGCGACGCGCCGAGGTCGAGGACGGGCGCGTCCGGGTGCGCGAGGAGCGGCGAGTCGGGGCGATCCTCCTGTCGGCCACGCCGGTGGCGCCGCGGCCCGAGGACTCCGCGCACGCCTTCGCCGCCGACATCCGCCGCCGCGGTGTGGCGGCGCTGCCGTGGTCGGAGGGGGCGGCACACCTTCGTGCGCGCATGGCGCTCCTCCATCGGACGGTCGGCCAACCCTGGCCCGACGTCTCGGAGCCCGCCTTGCTGGCCGGGCTGGACGAATGGCTCGGGCCCGCGCTCGCGTCGCTGCCGCTCGGCGCGCCGCTGACGCGGCTGGATCTGCGGGGCGCGCTGCGGGGGCTCCTGCCGTGGCCCGACGCCGCGCGGCTCGACGTCCTCGCGCCCGAGCAGCTTGCGGTGCCCTCGGGATCGCGCGTGCGCATCGCGTACCCCGATCCGGACGACCGCGACGGCCGGCCGGTCGTCGCGGTCAAGCTGCAGGAGGTCTTCGGCCTCGCCGAGACGCCGCGCCTCGTGGACGGGCGCGTCCCCGTGCAGTTCCACCTCCTCTCCCCCGCTCGTCAGCCGTTGGCAGTCACGGACGACCTCCGCTCGTTCTGGGACGGGGCGTATGGCGAAGTGCGCAAGGAGATGCGGGGGCGCTACCCCAAGCATCCCTGGCCGGAGGATCCGTGGGCGGCACGGCCGACCGCGCGCACGACGCGCGCGATGACGCGCGACGGAACCGACTGATCGAATCAGACCGGCACGATCGGGTACGGCACCCCGCCTGCGGCCAGGCTGGTGTGCGAAGGGAGACGCCGTGATCGCCACACTCAACCGCCTCGTCGAGGCAATCGAGGACCGCCTCACCGAGGACATCGATGTGGCGGGGATCGTCGGTGCCCTCGGCACGACCGAGTACCACGCGCGCCGCATGTTCTCGTCACTCGCCGGCATGCCGTTGTCGGAATACGTCCGGCGTCGGCGGATGACGGTTGCCGCGGCTGACGTCGTCGACGGCGCGGATCTGCTCGGTATCGCGGTGCGGTTCGGCTACGGCTCGACCGAGGCGTTCGGACGCGCGTTCCGCGCCGTGCATGGCGTGAGCCCCGCGGACGTGCGTCGCCACGGCGGACCTCTTCGCTCGCAACCGCAACTCAGGTTCCGCCTGACCGTAGAAGGGAACACCCCCATGGACGCCCGAATCGTCGACCGCCCGGCCTTTCGACTCATCGGACATGCCGCCCGCGTGCCGCTCATCCACGCCGGCATCAATCCACAGATCCAGGAGCACGTCGCCGCGCTGCCGCCGAGCGCGCACGCCCGGCTCAAAGAGCTCAGCAGCTCCGAGCCGAGCGGCCTGCTCCAGGTGACGGCCGACATCGAGCCCGACGACCCCGAGGGCACCGAGCTGACGTACCTGCACGGCGTGGCCGTGGAAGACGGCGCCACGGTGCCGGACGACCTCGACGCGATCACGGCGCCGGCGGGCGCGTGGGCGGTGTTCCGTTCCACCGGCGCCTACCCCGATGCGTTGCAGGCGACCTGGGCCGCGACGGCGACGGAGTGGTTCCCGTCCAACCCGTGGCGCCTGCGCCCTGGCCCCTCGATCGTGGCGGTTCTGGATCGCTCGCCGGACTTCCGCACCGCGACGACGGAGCTGTGGCTGCCCGTCGAGCGCGTCTGAGGGAAGGTCAGCGCCCGAGGGGCGTCCAGCCGAACGGCACCGGGGCGTCCCAGAGTGCGCGCTCCTCGTCCGCCGCGGCGGACCAGCCCTGCGCCTCGCCGACGGCATCGAAACCGCCGCGCGCCACGCGGAACCCGATGTCGTCCTGGTGCAGGCGCGGGGCTCCGCCGCGACGCGTCGACGCGCGCACGCTCCACTCCGCGTCGGCGAAGCCACCGCCGCGGAACACCCGGTAGTCGGCGTAGCGCGCGGGATCGAGCAGGTCCCAGCACCATTCCCACACGTTGCCCAGGGTGTCGAACATCCCGTGCAGGTTGGGCAGCTTGCCGCCGACATCCTGCGGATGCGTCACGCCGTCGCGTTCGGTCCAAGCGATGTCGGCCAGGGGGCCGTACTGCGGACCGTTCGAGCCCGCGCGGCACGCGTGCTCCCACTCCGCCTCGGTCGGCAGACGATAGCCGTCGGCGTCGACGTGCCACGTGACGTCCTCACCGTCGAACGTGTACGCCGGGTCGAGGCCCTCCCACTCGCTAGCCGCGTTGCAGAACGCGATGGCCCGCTGCCATGACACCTCGACGGCCGGGCGTCGGGGGTGCTCGGCCGTGACGCCGAGCATCTCCGCCAGCTGCGCCTCGGTGACGGGGAAGGCGCCGATCTCGAAGGCCTCGAGCGTGACCGCCCGCCGCGCCCGGCGGCGCGCGTCGTGCAGCGTGACCGTCCCGGCCGGGATGGTGACGAGCTCGAGGTCCACCCAAGAACCCTACTCGGGCCGCCCCGCGCTCAGCCGTGGGATCGTCAGGATACGGCCCTCCGGATGAGCGTGGCGAGCAGCTCCTCATCGGCGGGTGCGAGCTCGGTGACGGCGAAGCTCACCGGCCACATCGTGCCCTCATCGAGCGCGGCCGCCTCGTCGAACCCGATGGTGGCGTAGCGCGCCTTGAACTTGGCCGCCGCCTGGAAGAACACCACCACCTTGCCCTTGGCGTTCTTCCACGCCGGCATGCCGTACCAGGTGCTCGCCGCGAGGTCCGGGGCGTTCTCGGCGACCAGCTCCCGCACCCTCTCCGCGATCACCCGATCCGCATCCGGCATCTCCGCGATCGCCTCCGCCAGCGCCGCCGCGTCGTTCTTCTTCGGGCGGCGCCGCTCCTTCGCCGTCTCCTTGATGGCCTTCCGCTCCTCCGCGGTCAGACCCTCGTTCGTCGCCATCGTGACTCCTTCCGTTCGGCTCGTTCCACACGCTACGCCGGGGACCACGGCCCCCGCTTCTCGATTCCTGATCGGATGCGACGCCCTGTCAACCGGTCGCATCCGCGGCGCGCAGGGAGCAGGATGGCACGCATGCCGACCGCGCCCGTGAACGCCATCCGCGCGCTCGACTGGTGGCTCCGCGACTACGCGTACGCGGCGTTCTGGCAGGCCCGGTCCTTCGGCAACCGCACCGACCCCGAGCAGTTCCGCACGGGCGAGCAGACACCGATCCTCGTGATTCCCGGCGTGTACGAGACGTGGAAGTTCCTCCAACCGCTCATCGTGGCGCTGCACGAGCGCGGCCACCCCGTGCACGTGGTCGAGCCGTTGCGGCACAATCGCCGGCCCGTGGCGACGGGGGCCGCACTCGTCGCCGAGCACCTGGAGGCGCACGACCTGCGTGACGTC
This sequence comes from Microbacterium sp. Marseille-Q6965, assembly GCF_946151065.1. Classification (GTDB taxonomy): domain Bacteria; phylum Actinomycetota; class Actinomycetes; order Actinomycetales; family Microbacteriaceae; genus Microbacterium. The sequence goes on from NZ_CAMGZA010000001.1 coordinate 209,820, forward strand.
GTGCTCGTGGCCCACAGCAAGGGCGGACTGATCGGCAAGCACGTCATGGCGCTCGCGCCGGCGGCAGCGCGCGTGCGCGGCATGGTGGCGGTTGCCACCCCCTTCGGCGGCTCGCGCTACGCGCAGCTCATGCTCTCCCCCACGTTGCGCAGCTTCTCCCCGCGGAACGCGACGATTCTTGCCCTCGCCCGCGAGACCGCGGTGAACGCGCGGATCGTCTCGCTGTATGGGCGTTTCGATCCGCACATCCCGGGCGGCAGCGAGCTCTCCGGCGCGCGCAATGTCGTGCTCGAAACGGGCGGGCACTTTCGGATCCTCGCCCACCCGCGGGTGATCGCCGAGGTCGCTGCGATGGCCGAGCCCGCCGTGCGTTGAGGCGCGACGCGCGCGGGCGTCACGGCGCCGACCCCTTCCCGACGGCTCGCCGCCCACACAGCACCCCCGCGCGAGGCCTAGCGTTGTCGGCATGAGCGATAACCCCCTCCCGGTACGACAGCTTCGCGTCGTGGTGGGCGTCGATGACTTCGACGCCACCCTCCGCCTCTTCCGAGACGCGCTCGGTCTGCCCGAGCGCGCCGCCTTCACGGGCGATGGCGAAGCCCGCGTGGCGATCCTCGAAGCGGGAACCGCGACGCTCGAGATCGCGAATCTCGCGCAGGTGGACATGATCGACCGCATCGAGACGGACGGCGGCACGAGCGAGCGCGTGCGGATCGCGTTCGAGGTGGACGACACCACCGCCACGACCGACCGGCTGGTCGACGCGGGGGCGCAGCTCGAAGCGTCGGCACGCGTCACGCCGTGGCGCTCGCTGAACTCCCGCGTGCGCACACCCGGCGAGCTGCAGGTGACGCTGTTTCAGGAGCTGGAGAGTCTCGAGCAGCGCAGCTCGCGCCCAGGATTCCGCGGCGGTTCGGCAGCGGCGACCCCGAACGACGTCACGGAGGTGCTCGAACGCGAACGCCAGCTCCACAGCCCCGACCTGAGGCGGGATTCCGAGCGTCTCGCGGGGCTCCTGGCGCCGGACTTCACGGAAGTCGGGGCGTCCGGTCGCACCTGGGACCGCGGCCGGACCGTGGAGATGCTCGCGGCCGAAACCGACGCCGCTCCCATCGAGGTGCACGATCTCGCCGGCAGGCCGGTCGGACCGGGCCTCGTCCTGACAACATGGACCTCGGTCCGCGCCGGCCGGCGTGCCCGTCGCACCTCCCTGTGGCGCCGGGACGCCGAGGGTTGGCGGATCGTGCACCATCAGGGCACCCCGCTGCCCGAAGCGGACGAGGCGGGGTGACGTCCGGCGCGGGACGGCGTCGGACGGCGAGTCCACGGTGCCCTCTGCGACACTGTGGTGATGGCCATCACTGCTGACGCCGGACCGGGCAGCGCCCGCTCAGAGGACCCGCGCGCCGCCCGTCGCATCCCCGAGCCGCTCGATCACATTCAGGGCGTGGAGCGCCACCCCGAGTATCGCGTCGACGTGGAGCGACTGCGGTTCTCCCCCTACTACTCACGCCTGTCCGCCGTGACGCAGGTGATCTCTCAGACGGGGGCCGGTCTCGCGGTGCACAACCGGCTCACGCACTCCATCAAGGTCGCGGCCGTCGCGCGTGCCATCGCCACGCACCTCTCGAGCCTGCCCGGAGCCGACGGAAGGCTGATCGAGGAGCTCGGCGGCTGCCATCCGGTTGTCGTGCAGGCCGCCGCGGCTGCCCACGACCTGGGGCACCCGCCGTTCGGGCATCTCGGGGAGCAGACGCTCGATCGCCTCGCGAGGGAGCGCTTCGGGTTGCGTGAGGGCTTCGAGGGGAACGCGCAGACGTTCCGCATCATCACCCGCCTCGACGAGCACGACGAGCCCGGCGTCGGCCTGAACCTCACCGCCGCCGTGCGGGCCGCCGTGCTGAAGTACCCCTGGCTCCGCGGCGAAGGGGGCGCACGCCGGGGCGGCTCCGGCAAGTTCTCGTACTACGCGCTCGACATCGACGATCAGCGCGAGGCGCTGGCCGCGTATCCGCGCATCGAGCCCGGGCAGCAGACGGTGGAGTGCTCGGTGATGGACATCGCCGACGACATCGCGTACTCGCTGCACGACCTCGACGACTTCTACCGCGCGGGCCTGCTGGACCAGACGATCATCTCCGCCGAGTTCCGCACCTGGCGCAGCGAGCTCTCTCATCTTCGGGGGCTGGGTCTGGCCGACCTGCGTGCGGAAGAGCGCGTGCCCGGGCGATCGCTCGAACTGCTCTGGCGGCGTCTCGCCGAGAAGGACCCCTGGATCGCGGACCCGGACGCGTTCGACGAGGCGGTGGCAAGGGTGTCGGACGAGGTCGTCGATGGCCTGCTTTTGCGCCCGTTCGACGGCTCGCTCGCCTCCGAGCGGGGGCTCGCGCGCTTCACGAGCGCCTGGATCGCCCATCTGCAGGCGCGCGTGCGTGTATACCGCTCCCCCGACATCCGGTCAGGACACGTCAGCCTCGATCGAACGGCGTGGCACGAGGTGGCGGTGCTGAAGTTCCTGCACCAACGCTTCATCCTGCACCGCCCCGATCTGGCCGTGTACCAGAGAGGGCGGGCCTCGGTCCTCGAGCGCCTCGTCGACGGCTTCGCGGCGTGGCTCGACGACCCGCGCGACGCACGCCGCGCGCCGCGCCGGCTCGTCGACGTCGTCGAGCTCGCCACGGAGGACTACATGCGGCTCCGGCGCGAGGAGCCGGACCTGCTCGACACCACCGACGTGACGCAGCTGCGTCGCCTCGCGGTGGGCCGCGGAATCATCGACTACGTCGCGTCGCTGACCGACGCGCAGGCGAGCTCGCTCGACGCCCTCCTCGCCGGCCAGACGGAGAGATTGTGGGAGGCCGGTCAGGGCCTTTGACCGAGCACGCAGTCGTACCGGGCGCGACCGGGCCAACGCGGATCGGCCTCGGCCGCGACGATCTCGAAGCCGAGCCGACGGTAGAAGCCGACCGCGTCGTCGTCGGTCTCGGCGCGCACACCGCGCTCGCCCGCGCGCTCGCGCACGGCATGCACCAGTGCGGTGCCCCACCCGCGGCTCTGCGCACCCTCGTCGACCGCGATGTACTCGATCGTCACGGGACGCGTCCGCTCATCGAACGCCGCGAACGCGACGACTCTGCCCTCCTCGCGGGCTCCGAGCACCGTGAGCGCCGGCAGCTCTTCGCGCGCGATCCGAGACAGCTCGTCGTCGTCGAGCTCGGCGGCCAGCCATAGCAGGTGCCGGAACGCGTCGCCGCGGAGCTCCGCCGGCCCCAACGGGCGGATCCGATCCATCGGTCAGCGCCAGCCGAGCGCCGGGGCGACGTGGGTCAGGATCGACTCGATGACGTGCGTGTTGTAGTCGACACCGAGCTGGTTCGGCACGGTGAGCAGCAGCGAGTCGGCCTCGGCGATCGCCTCGTCCTGCCGCAGCTGATCGATCAGCTCGTCGGGTTCCGCCGCGTAGGAGCGCCCGAAGACGGCACGGGTGGACTCGTCGATGTAGCCGAAGCTGTCGCTGCGCTCGCCGGAACCGAGGAAGTAGCGGCGGTCCACGTCGTTCGTGATCGCGAAGATCGATCGCGACACCGACACACGCGGCTCGAAGCCCCAGTCGTGCCGCGCCCACTCCTCGCGGAACTTGCGGATCTGCGTGGCCTGCTGCACGTGCAGCGGCTCACCCGACTCGTCCCACTTCAGGGTGGAGGTCATCATGTGCATGCCGTGCTCGGCCGCCCAGACCGCCGTCGCATCGGATCCGGCACCCCACCAGATGCGCTGACGCAGACCGTCCGAATGAGGCTCGAGCCGCAGCAGGCCCGGCGGGTTGGGGAACATCGGGCGCGGATTCGGCTGGGCGAAGCCCTGCCCCTCGAGCAGCTGCAGCAGCAGCAGCGTCTTCTGCCGGGCGGCCTCGGCGCCGTCGACGTCCTGATCCGACGCGGGCTGATAGCCGAAGTACTTCCAACCGTCGATCACCTGCTCGGGTGAGCCCCGTGAGATGCCCAGCTGCAGTCGGCCTTCAGAGATGAGGTCGGCGGCGCCCGCGTCCTCCACGAAGTACATGGGGTTCTCGTAGCGCATGTCGATCACGCCGGTGCCGATCTCGATGCGCTTCGTGCGCGCGCCGATCGCGGCCAGCAGCGGGAACGGCGAGGCCAGCTGGCGGGCGAAGTGATGCACGCGGAAGTATGCACCGTCCGCGCCCACATCCTCCGCGGCCTGCGCGAGGTCGATCGACTGGTGCAGCACATTGGAAGCGCTGCGGGTTCCCGACTCCGGGTGCGGCGTCCAGTGCCCGAAGGACAGGAAGCCGATGCTCTTGCGGCTGCGCCGGGCGTTCGGGTCGGCGTCCACCCGGTCCTCGCCGTTCGTCGGGTTGTCGGAGTCGGTGCTCATGGACTCATTCAACGCCATGGATCGTGGCGCATTCCCGGCGGCTCACTGCGCGCCCCGCAACGCCTCGCCGAGCGCAGCGCGAGACGCGACGTCGAGCTTCTGGAAGGCGCGGTGAAGGTGGTTCTCCACGGTGCGCACGCTGAGCATGAGGGTCGAGGCCACCTCCTGGTTCGACATGCCCTGCGCCGCGAGCTCCGCCACCTCCCGCTCGCGAGCGGTCAGCGCCGATCGGGGAGGGACCGGATCGACGACGCGGGGGAAATCGCCGCCGAGCTTCGTCGCCAGCCGGCGTGCCTGTCGCAGGACGTCGGCGGCGCGATCGGGATCCGAGGCGGCGAGACGGCGTGAGGCCGCCGCGAGCAGGACGAGGCCCGGGCCGCGCAGACCGGCCTTGAGGAGATCCTCGCCGGCGCGCGCGACCGCCGCACCATCGGTGGAGGAGAGCGCCTCCGCATAGCGGCCGATGAGCGTGAGCAGCCGGCTGTCCGTCTCCTGCGACGCCCGCACGACCTCCGACGCCCGCGCCGCGTCCGGATGGACCTCCACGGCCCACATCCCCGCGACGACGGCGGCCGCGACGTACCGACGCTCGCGCAGCTCCTCGAACTGCGCCCACAGCTCGTCGGCCACCGATTCGGCGGCCTCCCCCTCGGCAAGGCGCGCGTGCGCCCCTGCCTGCGCCGTCGCCATCGCGGGGAAGGGGCCGGCGTGCCGGCCCAGTGCCTGCGCGTGCTCCCAAAGGGAGCGCGCCGCTCGCGAGCGTCCTGCCCTCGCCGCCACCCGGGCGGCGAGCACGAGCGCACCCAACCGGTACGGGGTGTGGATGAGCGCGACCGCGTCGACCGACAGCAACGAGCCGAGGTTCTCCCGCAGGGCGCGCTCGTCGCCGCGGAGATGGTGCACGAGGGCCAGCACGTAGCCGTGCGGCACGAGCAACTCGGGATCGCGGCTCGACCGGCCCTCCTGGTACCCGCGGGTGGCGTGCGCCTCGGCCGCATCGATATCTCCGGCGAGCAGCAGCGCCAGGCCGCGGCCGATCCGCGCGCTCGCCGCGAGCGCGGGGTCACCGACGGCGTCGAACTGCGCGAGGGCCTCGCGACCTCGTCCCCGGGCCAGCAGCTCCTCGCCCCGCACGAGTCGCAGCGGCTCGACCGCGGAGGAATCCCGGTCCTGTGGCTCCGCGTCATCGGGCACGCGATCGCAGAAAAGACGCACGTGGCGCGCCGCCGCGGCCCGCACGCCGTGCCACGGCTCGCTCTCTTCACTCGCCAAGTGCGCGAGGGCGCCCTCCGGGTCGTCCTTCCCGAAGGCGATGCTGAGGCCCCGCCACGCGGCCAACAGCGCCCGATCGCGCGAGGCGCCCGGGGCCTGCGCAGCGAGAAGCTCGTCGAGCTGCGCCAGGTCGGCGCCCCGGTACGACAGCGCGCGAGCATAGGCGAGGGTCGTGCGGGCGTCGGGCCGCTGCTCCCATTCGGCGCGACGAACGAGCACCTGCGCGGCGTGGCGCTCCGCGACCATCCGGTTGAGCTCCGCGTCTGCGTGGCGAGGATCACCCGCGACGGGATCGAAGTCGGCGACGGTGGGCGCCGGAGCGGTCGTCGGCAGCGGCCATGATGAGCCGCCCGACGCTGCCCCGAGCGCCGCCCCGATCTCGCCGACCACACGAAGTCGCCGGGCGCCGACGTGCTCGCGGTTCAGATGATCGGCCACGAGCGGCGGTGACACCATGACCGAGACCGAGCCGGGAGCCGAATCGAACGCGAGCAACCCGCGTTCGTCGAGTTCCTCGAGCGCCGGCCAGCCGGTCAGCCGCTGCGCGACCGAGACCTCGACCGGGCCCACCAGCGACAGCTGCGTGAGCGCCTCGCGCGCCTCGAGCGACAGCCCCTGGAGGAACGACTCCACGGTGCGCGCGAGGTGCGGGGTCCACAGGTCGGGCCCCGCGGTCCACATGCCACCGACCTGGCGCAGCACGCCGGCACGACGGGCGTTGTCGGCGATCGCCTGCACGAGCGCCGGCAGGCCGGCGGCGCGACCGTGGATCAGCGCGATCGTGGCGCGGTCGACGGGCCCGTGGCAGATCGTCTCCACCAGCTGAGCGGACTCGTCGTATGCCAGCGGCGGCAGGCTGAGCCGCACGCCGGGCCGGACGAGCGCCGCCAGCGAGAGGTCGGGGGCGCGCCGGGCGGTCGAGGCCGACGACAGCAGCGGGGTGTGCACCTGGTTGATGGCGCTGGAGATCGCGCCGATCGACGCGGCGTCGAGATCGTCGGCGTCGTCGACCACGACGACGGTGCGCCGCGGCTCGATGGACCGCAGCAGCGCGTCCGTGGCCGCCGCGACCGCGCTGCGTGTGTGGGTGGGGTTCGCCGGCACGAGCCCGGCGATCGCGAGTGCCTCGAGCGGCCGATCGCGCAGTGCGGGATTGCCGCGCAGCTCCAGCGTCTTCCACCCCGCCGCGTTCAGCTGCGTCGTCACCCGCCCCAACAGCGTCGATCGTCCCGATCCGGGCAGCCCACGCAGGCTCACGCTCGTACCGTCGCGCAGGTAACCGAGGGCGGATTCGACGATGTCGTCGTGCACGGTCGGAGTCAGGCTCACACGACCGAGACTACGTCAGCGCTACTCAGGCCGACAGAGCCCCGCCACTTAGCGGCGCGGCCGTCGCGCTCACTCGCCCGTGGTCGTGCCCGTCGGTTCGATGTCGATCCAGTCCGGGTACTTGGGGGTGCGCCCGTCGCCGGAAGACGTCCGTGTCACGCGTCGGCGCAGCCACGGCAGCACGTGCTCCCGGTAGTACTCGCTCGCGCGCAGGTGCGGCGCGGCCTCGCCGGGCAGATCCCACCACGTCGGCTCGGCGGGCACCCCGAGCGCCTCGAGCACCCGCGCGGCGACCCGGTGGTGCCCGCGCGTGTTCATGTGCAGGCGGTCGGGCGACCAGAACCGCGGCGCCGTGAGCTCGCGGTCTGGCCAGTTCAGGGCGCGCACGACGTCATCCCGCCCCTGGAAGCGCTGGATCACCGCGTCGGACAGCTCGTCGCCGCGGCGCTGGATGAGCCTGCCGAGCGGTAGGCCGGCGGAAGGGTTGGCGCCGGAGAGCAGGACGAGCGCGACGCCCTCCTCGTCGCAACGACGGAGAACGTGCGTGAAGGCGTCCGCGATGTGGGCGATCGTCGTGCGCGGGCGAAGCATGTCATTGCCCCCGCCGTTGAAGGACAGGTGCGTCGGCCGCAGCGCGAGGGCAGGCTCCAGCTGCTCCGCGACGACCGGCCAGGCGAGCCGGCCGCGGATCGCGAGGTTCGCGTACTGCACGGTCTGGCCGGTGCCGTTGGCCCAGCCCTGTGCCACGAGGTCGGCCCAGCCGCGTGGGCGGCCGTCCTCCAGCTCGTCTCCCACGCCCTCCGTGAACGAGTCGCCGATCGCGACGTACCGCACCGCCATGGGCCCAGCCTATGCGGCGACCGCCTCCGGCTCGGTCTCCAACGCCTGGCCGGTGCGGTCGATCAGCGGGATCACCGCGAGGGCCGCCAGCACGAAGAAGGCGGCGAAGACCGCGAACAGCAGGCCCACGCTCCCCCACTCGAGCGCCCAGGGAACGAACAGCGGTGCGAGGATCGACGCGATCCGTCCGACGCCCGCCGCCGCGCCCGTGCCGGTGCCACGGATCGCGGTCGGATAGATCTCCGGCCCCACGGCATACAGGGCTCCCCAGGCACCCAGGTTGAAGAACGACAGTGCCATCCCTGCGGCGATGATCTGCCACTCGGCCGTCGACAGGCCGAAGCACAGGGCGGCGGCCGCGGATCCGAGCAGGAAGGTCGCGAGGGTGACCCGTCGGCCCCACACCTCGATGAGCCACGCCGCCACGGCGTACCCGGGCAGCTGGGCCAGCGTGATCACGAGCGTGAATCCGAACGACTTGACCAGGTCGAAGCCCTGCTCGAAGAGGATCGAGGGGATCCAGATGAAGGCGCCGTAGTAGGAGAAGTTGACGCAGAACCACACCGCCCACAGCGCAGCGGTGCGGGGCCGCAGGGGCGCCGCCCAGAGGTCGGCGATTCCGACGCGGCGTGCCACCGGGGCCGAAGCGTCGACGGCCGCCGGCGGACGTGGAGCCGATCCACGCACCGCCGGCGAGGCCTCGAAGTGGCGGACGATGCGCTCCGACTCGGCGTTCCGGCCGCGGGCCTCCAGGAAGCGGGGGGACTCCGGCAGGCCCCACCGCACGACGAGGGCGTATACGGCCGGCACCGCCCCGAGGGCGAACGCCCACCGCCAGCCTTCGTCGAGCGGGACGACGAGGTAGCCGATGACGGCCGCGGCGGTCCAGCCCAGTGCCCAGAACGCCTCCAGGATCACGACCATCCGGCCGCGGATGCGCGCCGGCGCCAGCTCGCTCACGTACGTGGACGCCACCGGAAGTTCCGCTCCGAGCCCGAGCCCGACGAGGAAGCGCAGCACGATCAGCGCCGCCACACCGCCCGCCAGCGCGCTGGCGCCGGTGGCGATCCCGTACACGAGCAGCGTCAGTGCGAACACCTGCCTGCGCCCGAGGCGGTCGGCCAGCAGCCCGCCCACGCTCGCGCCGATTGCCATTCCCAGGAAGCCGATCGACGTGATCCAGCCCGTTTCCGCGCGGGTGAGATCCCACTCCACCGACAGCGCGGCGATGATGAACGAGATCAGCCCGACATCCATGGCGTCGAGCGCCCAGCCGGCACCCGATCCGGCGAGGACGCGCGCGTGAGCGCGCGTGAGCGGCAGGGCGTCGAGACGCGACGAGGGTGAGGTCATGTCGCCATACTAATGGTCAGAGCGACCCTAACTGCACCGCCCGCGTGCCCCCGGCCACCCGAGAGCTTCCGGTGCCCTCAAGGGAACAGTCGACCTCAGCCGACGAGGGCCATGCGGAGCGTGTCGAGCCCGACCCCGCCCAGGTCGAGCGCCCGCTTGTGGAACTCCTTCATCGAGAAGTCCGCGCCGCGCTTGGCCGCGTACGCGTCGCGCACCTGCTCCCAGATGCGCTGCCCGACCTTGTACGAGGGCGCCTGCCCGGGCCACCCGAGGTATCGGTTCACCTCGAATCGCACGAAGCCGTCGTCCATGTTGACGTTGCGGCGCATGAAGTCGAGGGCGTAGCCGGCGTCCCACGTGCCCTGCCCGTCCGGCCTCTGCTTGCCGAGGTGCACGCCGATGTCGAGGACGACCCGAGCCGCACGCATCCGCTGACCGTCGAGCATGCCCAGACGATCGGCGGGGTCTTCGAGATACCCGAGCTGTTCCATCAGTCGCTCGGCGTAGAGCGCCCATCCCTCGGCATGGCCCGAGGGGCCCGACAGCAGTCGCCGCCACGAGTTGAGCTCGGCGCGGTTGTACACCGCCTGTCCGATCTGCAGGTGATGGCCGGGAACGCCCTCGTGATACACGGTCGTGAGCTCGCGCCAGGTGTCGAACTCGGTGACCCCCTCGGGCACGGACCACCACATGCGCCCGGGCCGCGAGAAGTCATCGGTCGGGCCGGTGTAGTAGATCCCGCCCTCCTGAGTGGGCGCGATCATGCATTCGAGCTCGCGGACGGGCTCGGGGATGTCGAAGTGCGTGCGTCCCAGTTCGGCCACCGCGGCGTCGCTCGTGCGCTGCATCCACTCCTGCAGCGCCGCGGTGCCGTGCAGTTTGCGGGTCTCGTCCTGCTCGAGGAACGCGATCGCCTCCTCGACGCTCGCGCCGGGCTTGATCCGGTCGGCGATGCGCTCCTGCTCCTCGGTCATGCGGGCGAGCTCCTCGACGCCCCACTCGTAGGTCTCATCGAGGTCGATGACGGCGCCCAGGAAGCTGCGCGAGTGCAGCGCGTAGAGCTCGCGTCCCACCCCGTCGGTCTCGCCCGCGACCGGCGCCAGCTCGTCCCGCAGGAACGCCCGCAGGTCGGCATAGGCCTCCCGGGCGGCGCGCTGGCCCCTGTCGAGTTCGGTGCGCACCGCCTCGGGAAGCGCGCCCTCCTTCGCCGCCGCGCCGGAGGCGAGGGTCGCGAAGAAGCCGTCCTCGGCCGTGTACCGCTCGATCTGCCCGGCGACCTCGCGCACCTGGCGTGCGGCCGGCACGACGCCCTCCGCGATGCCGCGGCGCAGCGTCTCGGTGTAGCCCGCCAGCGCGTCCGGCACCGCCTGGAGGCGCCGGGCGATCGTCACCCAATCATCGGCGGTGTCGGTGGGCATGAGGTCGAAGACGTTGCGCACCTGCTGCGAGGGGCTTTCGATCACGTTCAGGTCGCGCAGCGGCCAGCGCGCCTCCTGCAGCTGCAGCTCGAGCTGCAGCTCCTCGCCCAGGTCGCGCTGCGTGACGCGATCGACGTCGTCGACGGGGGCCGCGGAACGCAGCTGCGCGAGAGTCGACCGCGCCGCCTCGGCCCACGCCTCCAGACCCTCGGGGCTGTAGTCGCTGAACCGATCCTGGCCCTCGTCGCGGCCGATATAGGTGCCGAGCTCCGGGCTCAGGCGCGCGGAGGTGTCGACCCAGGCGTCCGCGATGCGGTCGATCTCGGTGGGAGTGCGTTCCTCGGTCATGTCATCCAATCGTCAGCGGGCTGCGGTGCCCGTCCCGGCCGGCGCGGGCCGGCGTCAGTGTGCTGCTTCGTTCCAATCGGAGCCGCGGCCGACCTGCACGTCCAGGGGCACCGACAGTTCCGCCGCGCCGCCCATGCGTCGACGTACGATCCCCTCCACGGCGTCCCACTCCCCCGGCGCCACCTCCACCACGAGCTCGTCGTGGATCTGCAGCAGCACGCGCGAGCCCATGCCTCGCAGGTCGTCGTGGATGCGGAACAAAGCGATCTTCATGATGTCGGCGGCACTGCCCTGGATGGGAGCGTTCAGCGCGGCGCGCTCCGCGTTCTCGCGCAGCACGCGGTTGGGGCTCTTCAGGTCGGGGAACGGACGGCGCCGACCGAAGATGGTCTCCGTGTAGCCGACCTCCCGAGCCGCCTCCACGGACGCGCGCAGGTAGTCACGCACGGCGCCGAAGCGCGCAAAGTACTCGAGCATCAGCTGCCGGGCCTCGGACTGGTCGATGCGCAACTGCTTGGACAGCCCGAACGCCGACAGGCCGTAGACCAGGCCATACGACATGGCCTTCACCTTGGTGCGCATCTCGGCCGTGACGTCGGCGGGGTCGACGCCGAACACGCGCGCACCGACGAATCGGTGCAGGTCCTCGCCCGAGTTGAACGCCTCGATCAGCCCGGGGTCACCGGACAGGTGCGCCATGATGCGCATCTCGATCTGCGAGTAGTCGGCCGTGAGCAGCGTCTCGTAGCCGGCGCCCACCTCGAACGCGGCGCGGATGCGCTTCGACTCCTCGGTGCGCACCGGGATGTTCTGCAAGTTCGGATCGGTGCTCGAGAGCCGGCCGGTCTGACTGCCCGTCTGCACGTATGTGGTGTGCACCCGGCCGGTCTCGTCGATGGCCGCGTCGAGGCCGTCGATGATCTGCTTCAGCTTCGTCGCCTCGCGGTGCTGCAGCAGCACCCCCACGAACGGGTGCGGCGCCTTCTCCTGCAGGTCGGCGAGGGCGCCGGCGTCGGTGGTGTAGCCGGTCTTCGTCTTGCGCGTCTTCGGCAGCTGCAGCTCCTCGAACAGCACCTCCTGCAACTGCTTGGGTGAGCCGAGATTCACCTCGTGGCCGATGGCGTCGTATGCCTGCTGCGCAAGCGCCTCGGCGCGCGCGCCGAGCTCCCGCGAGAAATCCGACAGCTTCGCGTGCGAGACCGCCACGCCCGCCAGCTCCATGTCGGCCAACGTCATGGCCGTGGGCAGCTCGATGTCGATGAGGACGCGAAGCAACTGCTCCGGCATGTCGTCGCGCAGCGCCTGCGTGACGCGGAGCACGTACCACGACAACTGCCCGGGCGTGGCGCCCTCCGTCTCGGGCACGAGCTGCGACGGATCGGCCTCGGGCAGCTTCTCGCCCAGCAGCCGCTCCACGAGATGCGCCAGGGTCTTGTCGGGGAAGGACGGACGCAGCAGCCAACCCGCCAGCAGCGGATCGAACGTGAGGCCACGCAGCGTCAGGCCCGCACGGCCCAGAGCCTTCATCTGCGGCTTCGCGTCGGAGAGCACCTTGGGCGCGTCCGACGCCAGCCACTCGCGTACCGCCCCGGCGACATCGTCCGACCACGTGGCCTCGACCACCTCGTCGCCCACGGCCAGCCCGAGGCGATCGGGCAGGCCGGCGAGCGTCGTGACGGTGACGGCCACCTCGGCCGGCGACGCCGCCTCGATCCACGCGGCGAGCTCGGGCGCGGCGAGCTCCCGCGCCTGCGGCGCGGCCGCGATGACCGCCGCGGGCTCCGGCTCGTCGGCGACGCCCGCCGCCTCGAACACGCGTGGCAGGAGCGCGCGGAACTCGAGGCGCGCGAAGATGTCGCGCACCGCCTGGCCGTCGAGAGGCTGGCGGGCGAGGTCTTCGATGCCGAGCGGCAGCTCGACATCGCGCAGCAGGCGGTTGAGCCGGCGGTTGCGGCGCACGTCGTCGAGATGCTCGCGCAGATTGCCGCCCACGACGCCCTTGATGGTGTCCGCGCCCTCCAGCAGCGCGTCCAGCGACCCGAACTGCGTCAGCCACTTGACCGCGGTCTTCTCGCCGACCTTCGGCACGCCGGGAAGATTGTCGCTCGTCTCCCCGACGAGGGCCGCGATGTCGGGGTACATCTCGGGCTCGACGCCGTACTTGTCGCGCACCGCCTGCGGGTCGTAACGCTTGAGCTGCGACACCCCCTGCACCGAGGGATACAGCAGCGTGATCTCGTCGTTCACAAGCTGGATCGTGTCGCGATCACCCGAGCAGACGAGCACGTTCCACCCCGCCGCGGCGCCGCGCGTCGCGAGCGTGGCGAGGATGTCGTCGGCCTCGAAGTCCGGCTTGGCCAGAACGGGCACGCCCATGGCCTGCAGGCACTCCTGAAGCAGCGGGATCTGCCCCTTGAACTCGGCGGGAGTCTCGGACCGGTTCGCCTTGTACTCGGCATACTCCCGGGTGCGGAAAGACTCCCGCGCGGTGTCGAACGCGACGGCGACGTGCGTGGGCTTCTCGGCCTTGAGCAGGTTGACGAACATCGACAGGAAGCCGTAGATCCCGTTCGTGTGCTGGCCGTCCTTCGTCGAGAAGTTCTCGACGGGAAGGGCGTAGAAGGCCCGGTATGCGAGCGAGTGGCCGTCTACCACGAGAAGGGTAGGCTTTGCGGAGTCCGTCACCCTGCAAGCCTAACGAGGGCGGCGGACATCGCAGTGTGAGGAGCGGGATGAGCGATACCGACGGTCTGGCATGGGTGAGCGAGCGGGGCCTCGGCGCCCTCGCCGACAAGATGGGCATCCGCTTCACAGAGTTCTCGCTCGAGCGCGCCGTCGGCACCATGCCGGTCGAGGACAACACGCAGCCGCGCATGCTGCTGCACGGCGGCGCCTACGTGGTGCTCGGCGAATCGCTGGGCTCGATGAGCGCGAACTACCACGCCGGGACCGGCCGCTACGCCGTGGGAATCGACATCAACGCGACGCACACGTCCTCCGCGACGAAGGGCCTCGTCACGGGCGTCTGCACGCCGCTCCACCTGGGCCGCTCCCTCACCGTCCACGAGATCGTCGTGTCCGATGAGAACGGTCGCCGCTGCTCGACGATCCGGATCACGAACATGATCCGCGAGGAGCGCGCCTAGGAGCGGTTTCGCCCCACCGCTCGCGTCCGCACGAGGCGAGGGGCGGCCGCTCAGCCCTTCTTCGGAGCGAGCTGCTCGATGATCGCCTTCGCGACGTCCTGCATCGTCAGGCGGCGGTCCATCGACGCCTTCTGGATCCAGCGGAACGCCTCCGGCTCCGACAGGCCCATCTTCTCGTTCAGCAGACCCTTGGCACGGTCGACGAGCTTGCGGGTCTCGAAGCGCTCGACCATGTCGGCCACCTCGGCCTCGAGCGTGATGATCTGCTCGTGACGGGCCAGCGCGATCTCGATCGCGGGCAGCAGGTCGTTCGGGGTGAACGGCTTGACCACGTAGGCGAGCGCGCCGGCCTCGCTCGCGCGCTCCACGAGCTCCTTCTGGCTGAACGCCGTCAGGAGCACCACGGGGGCGATGTGGTTCTTGCTGAGCTTCTCGGCGGCGCTGATGCCGTCGAGCTGCGGCATCTTGACGTCCATGATGACGAGGTCAGGGCGGAGCTCGGTCGCGAGCTGGACCGCCGTCTCGCCGTCGCCGGCCTCGCCCACCACGTCGAAGCCGTTGTCGCGGAGGATCTCCACGATGTCGAGACGGATGAGGGACTCGTCCTCGGCCACCACCACACGGCGCGGCGCCGTGGCCTGCTCGTTCTGCTCTTCGCTCACAGATACATCCTAATCGCAGGCCGTGCCCGGGCCCGGGAGCGCGCCGCGCGGCGCCCCGCTCCCAGCAACATCACAACTCGTGCTCCTCGCGCTTCGCGCTCGTCAACAGGCTCAATCGGCTCGGACAAGCGAGCAAGCTCGCTTGCCACTCGCCTCAATCGCCTGTGCCGGCGGTGGGACTCGAACCCCGCCCCGACGGCCCTCCGCACGCCGCATCCGCGGCGCACGGAGCCTCCGCCGCGGGGGCCCGGTGTGGGTTCTCGCCCACCACCGTCCCTTCGTGCCGGCGGTGGGACTCGAACCCACACGCCCGTGAGGACAGCGCATTTTGAGTGCGCCGCGTCTGCCATTCCGCCACGCCGGCCTCGTCCCAGCCTACGCGAAAGCGGGCGGACGCCCTGCGTCCGCCCGCCCTCGTCGCGCGTGCTCAGCCCGCGTTCTGGTACACCGGCGCGGCACCGTGCACCGCGTCGCCGACCTTGTGGATGCGCACGTCGTTCGTCGAGCCCGCGATCCCGGGAGGGGATCCGGAGATCACGACCACCTTGTCGCCGACCTTCGCGAGGTCGTTCGACAGCAGGTAGTCGTCCACCTGCGGGAACATCCGGTCGGTGTGGTCCACCGGCTCGACGAGCGCCGAGCGGATACCCCACGTCAGTGCCATGCGGCGGCGGATCGCCTCGTCCGTCGTGAAGGCGATCATCGGGATGCGGGAGCGCAGGCGCGCCATGCGCCGCGCCGAGTCGCCGCCCTCCGTGAAGATGCACAGGAACTTCGCCTCCACGAAGTCCGCCACCTCGACGGCGGCCATCGTCACGATGCCGCCCTGCGTGCGCGGGCGCGCCGTGATCGGGTGGATGCGCTCCAGACCGTGCTCCTCCGTCGACTCCACGATGCGGGCCATCGTCTGCACGGTGACGATCGGGTACTTGCCGACGCTCGTCTCGCCCGACAGCATCACCGCGTCCGCGCCGTCGAGCACGGCGTTGGCGACGTCGCTCGTCTCGGCGCGGGTGGGCACCGGGCTCTCGATCATCGACTCGAGCATCTGCGTCGCCACGATCACGGGCTTTGCCAGGCGGCGGGCGATCTCGACGGCCCGCTTCTGCACGATGGGCACCGCCTCGAGCGGCAGCTCGACGCCGAGGTCACCGCGGGCGACCATGATCCCGTCGAAGGCCTCGATGATCTCCTCGAGGTGGTCGACGGCCTGCGGCTTCTCGATCTTGGCGATGACGGGAACGAACCGGCCCTCCTCCGCCATGATCTCGTGCACGCGCTGCACGTCGGCGGCGTCGCGGACGAACGACAGCGCGATGAGGTCGGCGCCCTTGCGCAGGCCCCAGCGCAGGTCGTCCTCGTCCTTCTCGCTCAGAGCGGGAACGCTCACGGCCACGCCGGGAAGGTTGATGCCCTTGTTGTTCGAGACGGGGCCGGCCACGATGACCTCGGTCGTCACGACCGTGCCGTCGGTCTCCAGCACCTTGACGCGCACCTTGCCGTCATCGATGAGCAGGAAGTCGCCCGGCTTGACGTCGCCCGGCAGGCCCTTGAAGGTCGTGGAGACGATCTCCTTCGTGCCGAGGATGTCCTCGGTCGTGATCTTGAAGATGTCGCCGACGGAGAGGTCGTGGGGACCCTCCGCGAACTTGCCGAGACGGATCTTCGGGCCCTGCAGGTCCACCAGGACCGCGACGGGCTTGCCGAGCTCCTCGGCCGCGGCCCGCACGTTCGCGTAGTTGTTGTCGTGGACGGAGTGGTCGCCATGGCTCAGGTTGAAGCGGGTGACATCCACACCCGCCCCGATGAGCTCTTTGACTGTCTCCTTCGTCGACGTCGCCGGCCCGAGGGTGGCGACGATCTTGGCACGTCTCAACGATTCACCTTCCGCACAAGTGTGCCCGGACCCGCCCTCCGCACGAGGGCCGCGATGCCGGGTTGCGGCCGAGACCGGCCGCCTTCGCCATGCTACAGCCCGAGAGGAGCGTCGGTGGGGTGCACCGGCGCGGGCAGCAGCGTCTCTCCCATGAGGTACGCGTCGACCTTCGCCGCGACCGAACGGCCCTCCGCGATCGCCCACACGATGAGGGACTGACCGCGCCCCGCGTCGCCCGCGACGAACACGCCGGGCACCGTCGTCTGGAAGTCGACGTCGCGCTCGACATTGCCGCGGTCCGTGAACCGCGTCGTCGTCTGCTCCTCGAGCAGATCTCGCTCGGGGCCGGTGAAGCCCATCGCGATGAGGACGAGGTCGGCCGGGATCTCGCGCTCCGTGCCGCTCTTGGGCACGCGGCGTCCGTCGACGAACTCCGTCTCCGCCACGCGCAGCGCCCGCACCTCGCCGGCCTCGTTCCCGAGGAACTCGACCGTCGTGGCGAGGAACTGCCGCTCACCGCCCTCCTCGTGGGCCGACGACACCTCGAACACCTGCGGGGTCATGGGCCACGGCTGGTGGTCGGGGCGAGCGTCTGCGGGGCGCTTGCCGATCGCGAGGTTCGTCACGCTGAGCGCGCCCTGGCGGTGCGCCGTGCCGATGCAGTCGGCGCCGGTGTCACCGCCGCCGATCACGACGACGTGCTTGCCGTGCGCCGAGATCTGGTTGGGCACCTGGTCGCCCGCGACGGCCTTGTTGGCCTCCACGAGGTACTCCATCGCGAAGTGCACGCCATCGAGGTCGCGACCCGGGATCGGCAGGTCTCGCGGCAGCGTCGAGCCCGTCGCGATCACGACGGCGTCGTACCGGCTGCGCAGCTCGTCCCATGTGATGTCCACGCCGATGGTGACACCGGCCCGGAACTTCGTGCCCTCGTCCTGCATCTGACGAAGCCGCGCCTCGAGGTGACGCTTCTCCATCTTGAAGTCGGGGATCCCGTAGCGCAGCAGACCGCCGATTCGATCGTCCCGCTCGTAGACGGCCACCGTGTGGCCGGCACGCGTGAGCTGCTGCGCCGCGGCCAGACCCGCGGGACCCGAGCCCACGACGGCGACGGTCTTGCCCGTCAGGCGCGACGGCGCCTTCGGCTCGACCCAGCCGTTCGCGAAGGCCTCGTCGATCGTCGAGACCTCGATCTGCTTGATCGTGACCGCCGGCTGGTTGATGCCGAGCACGCACGCGCTCTCGCACGGCGCGGGGCACAGCCGTCCCGTGAACTCCGGGAAGTTGTTCGTCGCGTGCAGCCGCTCGATCGCATCGCGGCCCTCGCCGCGGTACATCAGGTCGTTCCACTCGGGGATGAGGTTCCCGAGCGGGCAGCCCTGATGGCAGAACGGGATGCCACAGTCCATGCAGCGGCTCGCCTGGCGGCGGAGCACGGCCGAATCGCCCGGCTCGTACACCTCCTTCCAGTCGAGGATGCGCACGGGCACGGGGCGCCGGGCGGGCAGTTCCCGCTCGGTCACCTTCAGAAAGCCCTTGGGGTCAGCCACCGGTCACCTCCAGGATGCGGTTCCAGACGACGTCGCCGTCGGGGTCGAGCCCCTCCGCGACCGCTGCCTGGCGGGTCTCCATGACGGCGGCGTAGTCGCGCGGCAGGACGCGCACGAAGTTCGCCACCTCGTTGTCGAAATCGGACAGCAGGCGCTCCGCCAGTGCCGATCCGGTCTGCTCCGCGTGCTGCTGGAGCAGGTCGCGCAGGATCTCGGCGTCGCCGGATCCGAGCGGGCTGAGCGTGAGCTCGCCGGTGCGCAGGGCATCGGCGTTGACGAGTTCCTCGTCCAGGCGGTAGACGTACGCCGTGCCGCCCGACATGCCGGCCCCCAGGTTGCGGCCGGTCCGGCCGAGGATCACCGCCAGGCCTCCGGTCATGTACTCGAGGGCGTGATCGCCCACCCCCTCGACGACGGCGGTCGCGCCCGAGTTGCGCACGAAGAACCGCTCCCCCACGACGCCGCTGAGGAACATCGATCCGCGCGTGGCGCCGTAGCCGATGACGTTGCCGCCGATGACGTTCTCGGACGCGTCGAACGCCGCGCCACGCGGCGGGCGGATGACGATCTGACCGCCCGAGAGGCCCTTGCCGACGTAGTCGTTCGAGTCGCCCTCGAGGCGCAGCGTGACGCCGCTGGGCAGGAACGCGCCGAAGGACTGGCCGGCCGAGCCGTGCAGCGACACCGTGATGGAGCCGGCGGGCAGGCCCTGCTCGCCGTGCGCCTTGGTGACGTGATGGCCCAGCATCGTGCCGACGGCCCGGGCCGTGTTGCGCACCGGCAGGTCGATCTCCACCCGGCCGCCGTGCGCGATCACATCCTGCGCGCGCTCGATGAGCTGCACATCGAAATGCTCCTCGAGCTCGTGCGCCTGCGCCCGCACGTGGCGGCGGGGTGCCTCGTCGACGAACTGCGGCCCGTACAGGATGGGCGAGAGGTCGAGCCCGCTGGCCTTCCAGTGCTCGATCGCGCCGTTGACGTCGAGAAGGTCCGCGCGGCCGATCGCCTCGTCGAGCGAGCGGAAGCCCAGCTCGGCGAGGTACTCCCGCACCTCCTGCGCGATGAACTCCATGAAGTTCACGACGTACTCGGCCTTGCCCGTGAACCGCTCGCGCAGCACGGGGTTCTGCGTCGCCACACCCACCGGGCAG
Source organism: Microbacterium sp. Marseille-Q6965 (assembly GCF_946151065.1). Classification (GTDB taxonomy): domain Bacteria; phylum Actinomycetota; class Actinomycetes; order Actinomycetales; family Microbacteriaceae; genus Microbacterium. The sequence continues at coordinate 229,160 of NZ_CAMGZA010000001.1, forward strand.
GTGTCGAGGTGGCACACGCGCATCATGATGCAGCCGCTCACGACGAGCGGCGCCGTCGCGAAGCCGAACTCCTCGGCTCCGAGCAGCGCGCCGATGACGACGTCGCGCCCGGTCTTGAGCTGGCCGTCGACCTGCACGACGACGCGATCGCGCATGTCGTTGAGCATGAGGGTCTGCTGCGTCTCGGCCAGGCCCAGCTCCCACGGCGTGCCCGCGTGCTTGAGCGAGTTGAGCGGGCTCGCGCCCGTGCCTCCGTCGTGACCCGAGACGAGGATGACGTCGCTGAGCGCCTTGGCCACGCCGGCCGCCACCGCGCCGATACCGGACTGGCTGACGAGCTTGGTGTGGATCCGTGCCCGCGGGTTGGCCCGCTTCAGGTCGAAGATCAGCTGCTTCAGGTCCTCGATCGAGTAGATGTCGTGGTGCGGAGGCGGCGAGATGAGACCGACGCCGGCCGTCGCGTGGCGCGTGCGCGCCACCCACGGGTACACCTTGCCCGGGGGCAGCTGCCCGCCCTCGCCGGGCTTGGCGCCCTGGGCGAGCTTGATCTGGATGTCGTCCGCCTCCGTGAGGTACATGCTCGTGACGCCGAAGCGGCCCGAGGCGACCTGCTTGATGGCGCTGCGCCGCTCGGGGTCGAGCAGGCGCTCCACGTCCTCGCCGCCCTCACCGGTGTTCGACTTGGCGCCCAGGCGGTTCATCGCGATGGCGAGCGTCTCGTGCGCCTCCTTCGAGATGGAGCCGTAGCTCATGGCGCCCGTCGAGAAGCGCTTGACGATGGACGAGACCGGCTCGACCTCGTCGATGGGCACCGGCGTGCGACCGCCGGTCCTGAGCTTGAACAGGCCGCGCAGCGTCTTCAGCTGTGCCGCCTGATCGTCGACGAGCCGCGTGTATTCGCGGAAGATGTCGTACCGCTTCGTGCGCGTCGAGTGCTGCAGCCGGAACACCGTCTCAGGGTTGAACAGGTGCGGCGAGCCGTCGCGGCGCCACTGGTACTCGCCGCCGGTCCACAGCCGCTCGTGCACCCGCGGCGCGCGGTCCTCGGGGTAGGCGAACGCGTGCCGCGCGGCGTTCTCGGCCGCGATCTGCTCGAGGCCGATGCCTCCCAGCTTCGACTCGGTGCCCGTGAAGTAGGTGTCGATGAGCTCCTGGGAGAGGCCCACCGCCTCGAACACCTGCGCCCCCGTGTACGAAGACACGGTCGAGATGCCCATCTTCGACATGATCTTCAGCACGCCCTTGCCGAGGGCGTAGATGAGGTTCTTGACGGCCTTCTCGGGGGTCACGCCCGTAAGGGTGCCTCGCCGGACGAGGTTCTCCACGGTCTCCATGGCGAGGTACGGGTTCACCGCCGAGGCGCCGTAGCCGAGCAGCGTCGCCACGTGGTGGACCTCGCGCACGTCGCCCGCTTCGACGACGAGCCCGACCCGCATGCGCGTGGAGTTGCGGATGAGGTGGTGGTGCACGGCCGAGACCATGAGCAGCGAGGGGATGGGTGCGAGGTCGCGATTGCTGTCGCGGTCGCTGAGCACGATGAACTCGGCGCCGTCCTCGATCGCCTTGTCGACCTCGTCGCAGATCTGCTCGAGCCGCTTGCGCAGTCCCTTGTGCCCGCCGGCCACCCGGTACAGTCCGCGGATCGTGACCGAGGTGCGCCCGGGCAGAGCCGTGTGGATGTGCTGGATCTTCGCCAGCTCGTCGTTGTCGATCACCGGGAAGTCGAGACCGACCATGCGGGTGTGATCCGGGCCCCACGAGAGCAGGTTGCCCTCGGGGCCGAGGCCCAGGCGCAGGCTCGTGACGACCTCCTCGCGGATCGAGTCGAGCGGCGGGTTCGTGACCTGGGCGAACTGCTGCGTGAAGTAGTCGAACAGCAGCCGCGGCCGCTCGCTCAGCACGGCGATCGGGGTGTCGGAACCCATCGCGCCGATCGGCTCGGCGCCGGTGCGGCCCATCGGGCTGAGGAGGATGCGAACCTCCTCCTCCGTGTATCCGAACGTGCGCAGGCGGCGGTTGATCGACGCGATCGGGTGCACGATGTGCTCCCGCTCGGGCAGGTCGGCCAGGCGCACCCCGCCCGCGTCGAGCCACTGCCGCCACGGATGCATCGTGGCCAGCTCGTGCTTGATCTCGTCGTCGCCGATGATCCGGCGCTGTGCCGTGTCGACCAGGAACATCCGGCCCGGCAGCAGCCGGCCGCGCCGGGCGATGCGCTCGGGGGCGAAGTCGAGAACGCCGGTCTCGCTGCCGACGACGACGAGGCCGTCGGTGGTGACGGTCCAGCGGCCGGGCCGGAGGCCGTTGCGGTCGAGCATGCCGCCGACGAGCGTGCCGTCGGTGAACAGCAGCGACGCGGGACCGTCCCACGGCTCCATCTGCAGTGAGTGGTACTCGTAGAACGCGCGCAGGTCCGGGTCGATGTCGGCCTGCTTCTCGTAGGCCTCGGGCACCATCATCAGCATGGCGTGCGGCAGGCTGCGTCCCGTCAGCGTCAGCAGCTCGAGCACCTCGTCGAACGACGCCGAGTCGCTCTCGGTGTCGCTCGTGATGGGCAGCAGCGGATCGATCTCGCCCAGCAGGTCGGAGGCCAGCTGCGACTGACGCGCGCGCATCCAGTTCCGGTTGCCCCCGACGGTGTTGATCTCGCCGTTGTGCGCGAGCATGCGCAGCGGCTGCGCGAGCGGCCACGACGGGAACGTGTTCGTCGAATAGCGGCTGTGCACGACGGCCAGCTGCGTGGCGAACCGCTCGTCCTGCAGGTCGGGGTAGAACGGCTCGAGCTGCAGGGTCGTGACCATGCCCTTGTAGCCGAGTGTGCGGCTGGAGAGCGACACGAAGTAGGCGCCGAGCTCGTGCTGCGCCCGCTTGCGCAGACGGTACGCGCGGCGGTCGAGCGCGATGCCCGAGAGCGCGGGGTCGTCGCCGACCGCGGGGCGCGCGAGGAACAGCTGCTCGAAGGCGGGCCGCGCGTCGTCCGCGAGCTTGCCCAGGTGTTCGGGCTCGACGGGAACCTCTCGCCAGCCGAGCACCACGAGGTTCTCGCGCTCGGCGAGGCGCTCGATGCCCCGCTTCTGTTCGGCCCTAGCCTCGTCGTCGCGGGGCAGGAACGCCATTCCCGCGGCGTACTCCCCCACCGGCGGCAGCTCGAAGCCGACCACGGCGCGCAGGAAGGCGTCCGGCATCTGCGTGAGGATGCCCGCGCCGTCGCCCGTGCCGGCGTCCGACCCGATCGCGCCGCGGTGCTCGAGGTTGCGCAGGGCGGTGAGTGCGAGGTCGACGATGTCGTGGCCCGGCTCGCCACGGAGCGTGGCCACCATCGCCAGACCGCACGCGTCCTTCTCGAACGCGGGGTTGTACATGCCCTGCTTCGGCGGCAGGACGCCACCGGGGGGCGTGGCGTTTCGCGGGGTCGATGCCATGGCTGACCGTCCTTGAGGTTGTTGCTGAGCGGGGCGGCGCTGACCCGGGATGGGAGCCGCGACGTGCGCGCGAAGCGGCCTGGCTCGGCGTCCCGTGACGCGACGGTACGGGGCGGGGAGCGGAAAGCGCTACTTCGCGGCGGCGGTGCTTGTGGCGGCGGCCTCGAGAGGGGCTTCCGTCGACGTGGGGTCGCTGATGTCGACGTAGCCTTCGTCGGATTCTACCCCGCCCTCAGGGGTGGGTTCGCGCCCGGGCACATACGGCGACGGCTCGGTGCCGGTGTGGCGGCGCTGCAGGACGAGGATCACCAGGCCGAGCACGATCGCCGCGATCGACGCCCACACGTTGGTGCGCAGGCCCAGGATGACCTCGCTGGGATCGATGCGGATCGACTCCCACACCACCCGGCCCGCGCCATACCAGATCAGGTAGACGGCGAAGAGGCGCCCCCACTGGAACGACAGCTTGCGCCCGAGCCACAGCAGCACGACGACGCCCGCGACGTTCCAGATGACCTCGTAGAGGAACGTGGGGTGGAAGAGCGTGTCCTCCGGCAGGCCGGCGGGGATCGCGGGGTTGTCGGGGTCGATCTCGAGCCCCCAGGGCAGGTCGGTCGGCCACCCGAACAGCTCCTGGTTGAACCAGTTGCCGAATCGGCCCATCGCCTGCGCGAGCAGCAGGCCGGGCGCGAGGGCGTCGGCGAAGGTCCAGAACCGGATGCCGGTCCAGCGGCACCCGAGCCACGCGCCGATCGCGCCGCCGATGAGGGCGCCGTAGATCGCGATGCCGCCCTCCCAGATCGCCCATACCGACCCCGGCCGCGTGAGGTCCCACGGATTCGCACCCTCACCGAAGTAATAGCCGGGGTGTGTGACGACGTGGAACGCCCGCGCCCCGATGATCGCCAGGGGCACGGCGAGGAGGGCGATGTCGATGACGATCCAGCGCTCCGCACCACGCCGCGTGAGCCGGTGGTTGGTCATCAGCGTCGCGACGATGATGCCCGCGATGATGCACAGGGCATAGAAGTGGATCGTGAACTGCCCGAACGTGAACGGACCGAGGGTGATCGGCCCGAACTCCCAGCTCCAGGAGCTCACCGGCGGGCTGGGGATGCTCGCGACGACGTTCGTCAGGGCAGTAGACAGCATGCCTGCGAGTCTAGTTCAGGCGGCGCGTCGCCCCGTCACGCGCGGCATCGCGTTCTTCTGCCCCGCAAACCGCTCAGGAACGCGGCAGGTGGCGCGCGCAGACTGTCACGATGCGTACCCGCCACGCCGCCCGCTTTGCGCTCGTCACCGCCGTGCTGCTGCTCGTCGGCGCCGCGGTCGCCGTGTCGTTGACGCGCGCCGCCGGCACGCCCGCCGGCTGCGATGACATCCGCGCCTACCAGGAGCGCTACGGCGAGATCGAGACGCTCGGCGGGGGCGAGCACCGCATCGCTGTGCTCGGCGACTCGTACGCCGCGGGCGACGCGCGGAGCGATCGCGGCGCGCGCTGGACGGATGCGCTCGCCCAGGCCGACCCCGCGCTGACCGTGCGCCTCGACGCGGTGCCGTTCACGGGATTCGTCAACGACGGCGCGTGCGGGCCGCAGGCGTTCACCGACCGCATCGACCGGGTCGCCGCCGTTGCGGGCGACGCGCTCGTGATCCAGGGCGGCCTCAACGACGTCGCCGCCGACCCCGACGATCTGCGCGCGTCGGTGCGCGCCGTGCTCGATGCGGCCGCATCGGTCCCCCGGATCGTCGTCGTGGGACCTATGGACGTGCCCGGACGCGACGGAGAGGCCGCGGTCGATGCCCTCCTGGCCGCGGAGGCGCACGCGCACGGGGCGACCTACGTGTCGGCGCTGGACTGGCACCTGCCCGTCGGCCGCGACGACATCCACCTCACCGCGGCCGGGCACGCCGAGTATGCGGAGAGGATCCGGGACGCCCTGAGCCGCCCGTGACGGACCGTCAGCGCGAGCGGCGGGCGCCGGCGGCCAGGTCGCGGGCGAGCGCGGACAGGCCCGCCACTCCCCCGTCACGCAGCGCGCGCACGAGCGCCGTGCCGACGATGGCGCCGTCGGCGTACTCGGCGACGCTGGCCACCTGCTCGGGGGTCGAGATGCCGATGCCCACGCAGGCGCGTGCGACGCCGCGATCGCGCAGGCGCGCAACGAGCGTGCGCGCGGCGCGATCCAGCTCGGTGCGCTCGCCCGTGATACCCATCGTCGAGACGGTGTAGACGAAGCCCCGTGAGGCGTCGCGGATCAGGTCGATCCGCGCATCGGTCGAGGTCGGCGCTGCCAGGAACACACGGTCCAGGCCGGCGCGGTCCGATGCGGCGATCCACTCCGTCGCCGCGTCGGGCGTGATGTCGGGCGTGATGAGGCCGGCACCGCCCGCGGCGGCGAGGTCATCGGCGTAGCGGTCGACGCCGTACTGCACCACGAGGTTCCAGTACGACATGACGAGCACCGGTGCGCTGACCCGCTCGGTGATGGCGCGCACGAGGCGGAACAGGTCGGGCGTGCGGAACCCCGCCGCCAGCGCGGCGTTGGTGGCCTCCTGGATGATGGGGCCGTCCATCACCGGGTCGCTGTACGGCGGGCCCAGCTCGATGACGTCCGCGCCGTTCTCGGCCAGGGCGACGGCCGCCTCGAGCGAGGTGTCGAAGTCGGGGAACCCCGCAGGCAGGTAACCGATGAACGCCGCGCGACCGTCGGCCTTGGCCGCATCGATCGCGGCCTCGACCGCCGAGCTCACGCGTCCGCTCCCTGGTCGTACAGCCCGAAGTAACGGGCCGCCGTGTCCATGTCCTTGTCCCCGCGACCGGAGAGGCACACGGCGAGCACCGCGTCGGGGCCCAGCTCGCGACCGATGCGCAGCGCGCCGGCGAGGGCGTGGGCCGACTCGATCGCCGGAATGATGCCCTCGGTCCGGCTGAGCAGGCGCAGCGCCTGCATCGCCTCGTCGTCGGTGGCGGGGATGTACGTGGCCCGGCCGATCGACGCGAGCCACGCGTGCTCCGGGCCGACGCCCGGGTAGTCCAGACCGGCGGAGATGGAGTGCGACTCGACCGTCTGGCCGTCCTCGTCCTGCAGGACGAAGGTGCGCGCCCCGTGCAGCACGCCCTCGCGACCGCGCGCGATCGAGGCGGCGTGCCGCGGGGTGTCCACGCCGTCTCCGGCGGCCTCCACGCCGTACAACGCCACCGACTCGTCGTCGATGAACGCGTCGAACATGCCGATCGCGTTGGATCCGCCACCCACGCAGGCGAGCACGGCGTCCGGCAACCGGCCGATGCGCTCGAGCAGCTGCGCGCGCGCCTCCTCCGAGATGATCTTCTGGAAGTCGCGCACCATCGCGGGGAACGGGTGCGGGCCGGCGGCCGTTCCGAAGATGTAGTTGGTCGTCTCGACGCTCGCGACCCAGTCGCGGTACGCCTCGTTGATGGCGTCCTTCAGGGTGCGCGCCCCGGTCGTGACGGGCACGACCTCGGCACCGAGCAGGCGCATGCGCGCCACGTTCAGGGCCTGGCGCTCCGTGTCGACCTCGCCCATGTAGATCGTGCAGTCCAGGCCGAACAGGGCCGCGGCGGTGGCGGTCGCCACGCCGTGCTGCCCCGCGCCGGTCTCGGCGATCACGCGCGTCTTGCCGAGGCGCCGCGTCAGCAGCGCCTGACCGAGCACGTTGTTGATCTTGTGGCTTCCGGTGTGGTTCAGGTCCTCGCGCTTGAGGAAGATGCGCGCTCCCCCCGCGTGCTCCGCGAACCGCGGCACCTCCGTGAGAGCCGAGGGGCGACCGGCGTAGTCGGTCAGCAGCCCCGCGAGCTCCGCGCGGAAGGCAGGGTCGGCGATCGCTTCGCGATGCGCGACGTCGAGCTCGTCGATCGCCGCGATGAGCGACTCGGGCATGTAACGCCCGCCGAACTCGCCGAAGAACGGCCCGGGCTGCTCGCGCAGGGTCATGACGCCTCCAGGAAGGATCGAAGGGTGGCGACCGGATCGCCGGTGACGAGCGCCTCGCCGATCAGCACGGCGTCGGCGCCCGCGGCGCGATAGTGCGCGACATCGGCCGGTTCGAGCACGGCCGATTCGGCGATCTTCACCGCGTCGGCGGGGATCTTGTCCACGAGCCGGCCGAAGAGGTCGCGGTCGAGCTCGAAGGTCGACAGGTCACGCGCGTTCACGCCGATCAGGCGCGCGCCCAGCTGCGCCGCGCGGGCGACCTCATCGGCCGTGTGCGCCTCGACGAGCGGGGTCATGCCCAGCTCGACGACGAGCGCGTAGAGTCGCTCGAGCACGGGCTGCTCGAGCGCGGCGACGATGAGCAGGACGAGATCCGCCCCCGCGGCCCTGGCCTCCCACACCTGGTAGGGGGTCGCGACGAAGTCCTTGCGCAGGACGGGCAGCGGCACGGCCGCCTTCACCGCCGTCAGGTCGTCGAGCGAGCCCTTGAACCGGCGCTGCTCCGTGAGCACGCTGATCGCCGCGGCGCCGCCGGCCGCATAAAGCGCCGCCTGATGCGCGGGATCCGGGATCGCCGCGAGATCGCCGCGAGACGGGCTCGCGCGCTTCACCTCGGCGATCACCTTGATCCGGTCGGCGGGCTCGAGGAACGCGAGGGCGTCACGCGCCGCCGGCTGGGCCAGCGCGGCGCGCTCGATCTCCGCGAGCGGGCGCACGGCCTCGCGGGCCTGGGCGTCCGCGACCGACCCGGCGGTGAGCTCCGCCAGGAGCGACATCAGTGTGCCTTGGCGGAGTGCTTCGGACCGTTCGCGCCGTAGCCGGCCTTCGAGAGGATCCATCCCGCGATGGGGCCGACCACGAAGAGCACGACCGACGCCCACACGAGCCACATCTCGCCGAGGAACAGCGCCACCGTGCCGATGGCCAGCGCCACCAGCATGATGATCACCGCCGTCCACGCGGCGGGCGAGTGTCCGTGGCCGGGGTCGGTGAGGGGGTTGCTCATCTCGTAGGTGCTCCTTCGATGCGTGGGACCGTATCGAGTCTATCGGGCCGTGGCCGCGCGACCGTTCAGGGCGGTTCAGCGCGCGGTCGGGTCCTGGCCGTGGCTCAGGTCGTCCCAGGAGTCGATGGCGTCGAGCGGGCCCTCGGCGGGGCCCGCGGTCGCCGTCTCGTATCGCCGACCGGTCCGCCGCCAGCGGGCCGCCGTGACCACCACGACGATGCCGCCGAGCACGACGAGCGCCGACGACAGGAGGGAGAACGCGGGCCACGCCGTCGCATGGATCGAGACGACGAGCTCGCCGACGGCCTGCTCCCCCGCCAGGCCCGTGTGCTCGGTCACGGTCGACGCGACGGCCGACACCGGCGGCGCGAAGACGATCGGCGCGATCGTGGCGATGAGCAGCACGCCGAGCACGGCCGCCAGCGTCCCGAGCACGTACCGCAACGCGCGTCCCGCGAGGGCGAGCACGAGCGAGAGCGCCAGCGCTGCCAGCGCCAACGGTTGCAGCACGGGTGAGGCCGCGGCGCCGGGCACAGGCAGGGTCGTCTCTGCCAGTTCGGCCGACAGCCACGTCTGCGTCGATCCGATCAGCAGCGTCGCGCCGCCCGCAAGCACGAGCAGCACCGAGACCGAACGCCCGCGGCGGGTGGCCCAGCCGTCGCTCCGTCGCGCGGTGCGCATCAGGCCCGCCCCGGCAGGAGGTCGCGCTCCTCCGTGTCGAAGCACGTGCGGGTGCCCGTGTGGCAGGCCGGCCCGGTCTGCTCGACGAGCAGCAGCACCGTGTCGCCGTCGCAATCGATGCGCGCGCCGCGCACCTCCTGCACGTGTCCCGAGGTGTCGCCCTTGCGCCAGTACTCTCCGCGCGAGCGCGACCAGTACACGGCCCGGCCGCCGGTGAGCGTGCGCCGCAGGGCCTCCCTGTCCATCCAGGCCAGCATGAGCACCTCACGCGTGTCGTGCTGCTGCACGATCGCCGGCACGAGGCCATCGGCGTTGAACCGGACCCCGTCCAGCAGGGTCTCCACGTCGCTCTCTGCGTTCATCGGACGGCCACCCCCTCGGCGCTCAGTGCCGCCTTCACCTCGCCGACCGTCATCTGGCCGGAGTGGAACACACTCGCCGCGAGCACGGCGTCCGCCCCGGCCCGCACCGCGGGCGCGAAGTGCGACACGTCGCCGGCCCCTCCCGATGCGATGACCGGCACGCTCGAGAGGTCGCGCATGAGCCCCACGAGCTCCAGGTCGAAGCCCTGCCGCGTGCCGTCGGCGTCGATCGAGTTGACGAGCAACTCGCCCGCTCCGCGCGCGATGGCCTCCCGCGCCCAATCGAGGGCGTCGAGATCGGTCTCACGCCGGCCGCCGTGCGTCGTCACGACGAAGCCCGACGGCACACGCGGAGACCGCTTCACATCGAGAGAGAGCACGAGCACCTGCGCGCCGAAGCGGTCGGCGATCTCCGTGATCAGCTCGGGCCGGCGGATCGCCGCCGAATTGACGCCCACCTTGTCGGCGCCGACCTCCTGAAGGCGCGCGACATCGTCCACGGTGCGGATACCGCCGCCCACGGTGAGCGGGATGAACACCTGCTCGGCCGTGCGGCGCACGACGTCATACGTCGTCGCCCGCTCGTCCACCGTCGCGGTGACGTCCAGGAAGGTGATCTCGTCGGCGCCCTGCTCGAAGTAGCGCCGGGCCAGGTCGACGGGATCGCCCATCTCGCGGAGGTTCTCGAAGTTGACGCCCTTCACCACCCGCCCCGCCGCGACGTCGAGGCAGGGGATCACCCGCGTCACGACGCCCATCACAGCCTCGCGTTGTCGATCGCGGTGACGAGGATCGCGCGCGCTCCGAGCGCATACAGGTCGTCCATGACCCGGTTCACGCCCTTGCGCGGCACCATCACGCGCACGGCGACCCACGCGGGATCCCGCAGGGGCGAGACCGTCGGCGACTCGATGCCCGACGCGATCTCCGCGGCGCGGTCCAGCAGGTCCGCGGGCAGGTCGTAGTCGACCATGACGTAGCGGCGGGCGACCATCACGCCGCGCAGGCGGCGCAGCAGCCGATCCGTGCCTTCCGCCTCGGTGGGAGAGGCGATCAGCACGGCCTCCGACTCCAGCAGCACGTCGCCGAAGATCTCCAGGCCCGCCTGGCGCAGGGTCGTGCCGGTCGAGACGACGTCTGCGACGGCGTCGGCCACGCCGAGCTCGACCGCCGATTCCACGGCGCCGTCGAGGGGGACGATGTCGACCGCGATGCCGCGCTCGTCCAGCACGGCGTCGACGAGACCGGGGTATGCGGTGGCGACGCGCACGCCCTCGAGGTCCTCGAGGGAGCGGAACCGGCCGGGTCGACCGGCGAAACGGAATGTCGACTCGCCGAAGCCGAGCGCCTCGATCTCGCGCGCGGGCATGCGCGTGTCGAGCAGCAGGTCGCGGCCGGTGATGCCGACGTCCAGCGCGCCGGAGGCGACGTACGTCGCGATGTCGCGCGGGCGCAGGTAGAAGAACTCGACGTCGTTGGCGGCGTCGATGAGGTGGAGCTGCTTGCTGTCGCGGCGGGTCGCATAGCCCGCCTCCGCGAGCATGGCGATGGCGGTCTCGGACAGCGAACCCTTGTTGGGGACGGCGATGCGGAGCATGGGGTCTTTCGGGTCGAGGATGACGGTTCCGGGCGCGCCTCAGAGATGTCGGTACACGTCCGCGGGCGTCAGGCCCTTGGCGATCATCAGCACCTGCAGGTGGTACAGCAGCTGCGAGATCTCCTCGGCCGCTTCCTCGTCCGACTGATACTCGGCGGCCATCCAGACCTCGGCCGCCTCCTCGACGATCTTCTTGCCGATCGCATGCACGCCGGCGTCCAGCTGTCGGACGGTTCCGGATCCCTCCGGCCGCGTCTGGGCCTTCTCGCTCAGCTCCGCGAACAGCTCGTCGAACGTCTTCACCCGTCAAGGCTACCGGGTCGCGCCGGCCCGGCGGCCCCGGCGGTCAGTGCCGGTGCGCGAGGGCGGCGGCGTGACGCAGCCCCGCGATCGCCGCCTCGACGTCGTCGGCGCCGTAGACGGCCGAGCCGGCCACGAACGTGTCCGCCCCCGCCTCAGCCGCCTGCGCGATCGTGTCGGCGGAGATGCCGCCATCCACCTGCAGCCAGACGTCCGAGCCGCGGCGCCGCGCCTCGTCGGCGAGCCGGCGGAGCTTGGGCATCTGGTCGGCCCGGAACGACTGTCCTCCGAAGCCGGGCTCGACGGTCATGACGAGGATCTGGTCGAAGGCGTCCAGGTGCTCGAAGAGCGGCTCCACCGGTGTGTCGGGCTTGACGGCCACACCCGCCCGAGATCCGATCGCGCGAAGGCGCGCCGCCAGCGCAAGCGCGTCGCGCGCAGCCTCCAGGTGAAACGTCACCGACGCCGCGCCGAGCTCGGCGTAGCCCGGCGCCCAGCGGTCGGGATCCTCGATCATGAGATGCACATCGAGCGGCACGGGGCTCGTGTCCTGGATGCGCCGCACCATCTGCGGACCGAACGTCAGGTTGGGGACGAAGTGGTTGTCCATCACGTCGACGTGCACGAAGTCGGCGGCCACGATGCGGGCCAGCTCCGCCTGCATGTTGGCGAAGTCGGCCGACAGGATGCTCGGATGGATGCGGGGGGCCGAAGGAAGCGTCACGCCGCCATTATCCCTGCGCGGGCCGGCGCGGCAGCGCCAGGGCGAGCACGATGACGAGGACGCCGGCGACCGGCACGATCCCCAGACCCGTCCGAATCGCGCTGGCGTCGGCGATCAGTCCCACGACGGGCGGCGATGCGAGGAAGCCGATCCGCAGCAGCCACGACACGATGGTCAGACCCGTCCCCGGCCGCAGTCCCGGGATCGCATCGGCCTCGTGCATCGCGGTGGGGATCAGCGTCGCGCATCCCAGCCCCGCCAGCGCGAAGCCCGCGATGGTGACGGGAATGGTCGGAAACAGCAGCGCGGCGCCGAGTCCCGCCGCGATCAGCAGTCCTCCCGCCTGCGTGACGAACCGCTGACCGAACCGGTCGATCAGCTTGTCCCCCGCGAACCGCCCCAGTGTCTGAGCGGCAAGGAGCGCGATGTAGCCCCAGGCGGCGACGGTCGTGGCGGCGCCGAGCTCGGTGGACAGGTACACGGCGGCCCACGTGCTGCCGGCGTCCTCGGTGAGCGCGCCGGCGATCGCGATGACGACCAGCGCCGCCACGACGAGCACGATGCGGGGGCGCGACCAGTGGTCGGCGCGTGCCGCTCCGTGATGCTCGGCCAGGTCGTCCCCGTCCGCTCCGGGCAGCGCCAGGCGCAGGGAGAGCACGCCGGCGACCGCGATCACCACCGCGATCACGCCCAGGTGCCACGCGCGCGGCACGTCGAGCGCGAGCGCTCCCGCGGCCACGAGGCCTCCCGCCACGGCGCCGACCGACCACATGGCATGGAACGAGTTGATGATCGAGCGGCCCAGTCGCCGCTGCACCCGCAGCCCGTGCGCGTTCTGACCGACGTCGGTGATGGCGTCGGTGGCGCCCAGCGCGAACAGCGCCGCGGCGAAGAGAAGCCCCGTCGGGGCCAGCGCGGCCAGCGCCGCGGCGGCGCTGGAGAGCACCATGGCGTAGGCGGCCGTCCGCGCCGAGCCGAACCTCTGCACGAACCAGCCCGCGCTGAGCCCGACGACCACGGAGCCCAGCGCCGATGCGGAGATCGCCAAGCCGTAGGACGCGTTGCTCAGGCCGAGCTCGGCCTTGATCTCCGGAAAGTGCGGTACGAGGTTCGCCAACGTCGCACCGTTGAGGAAGAACCAGGCCGAGACGGCCCAACGCGCCCGCTGCGCCGCGGATTCGGAAGTCGCCATAGACATATGAGCCTATGGGCTCCGCCGGCGCCTCCCCCGCGCAGCCGCGGCGGCACGGCTCAGCGGCGCCGCAGCAGGGCCAGGAACATCGCGTCGGTGCCGTGGCGATGCGGCCAGAGCTGGGCATGACGCGCGCCGCTCGCGGGCTCCGGCAGATCGAGCGGGCGTCGCGCGACCGACTGCAGGGCGCCGCGCGCATCGAGCTCCTCGGCGGCATCGCCCAACCGCTCGCGGGCCGCCGCGACCACCGCGGCCGTCTCGGCGAGGTGCGGCGAGCACGTCACGTATGCGACCACGCCGCCGGGCCGCAAGGCGCCGAAGGCCTCGAGAAGCAGCTGCTCCTGCAGCGCCGCAAGCTCGGCCACATCCGACGGCTGCTTGCGCCAGCGCGCCTCCGGGCGGCGGCGCAGGGCCCCGAGCCCCGTGCATGGCGCGTCGACGAGGATCCGATCGAACTCGCCCGGATGCTCGGCGGCGAGCTCACGCCCGTCGCGCTCGTGCACCGTCACCTCGAGCGGCACGGCCGCGAGGGCGCGCCGCACCAGACCCGCCCGCGTCGGCACGACCTCGTTGGCCTCGAGCACCGCACCGCCGGCCAGCGCCTCCGCCGCCAGCAGCGCGGTCTTGCCGCCGGGGCCCGCACACAGGTCCAGCCACCGCTCGCCCGAGCGGATCGGCGTAAGGCGGCTGAGAGCCAGGGCGACGAGCTGCGAGCCCTCGTCCTGCACGCGCACGCGCCCCTCCGACGCGCGCACGAGCGGCTCGGGATCACCGCCCTCCAAGCGGAAGCCGACGGGCGAGTAGTCCGCCAGCGGCTCACGCGGCTCGGAAAGGCCCGGCAGCGCGATCATCGACACGCGCGGCGACTCGTTGTCGGCGGCCAGGAGGGCGTCCAGCTCGGTCTCGCGCCCCTCCGCCGCCAGCGCGCGCCGCAGTGCCCGCACGATCCAGACCGGGTGCGCGCTTGTAAGACCCAGGCGCTCGTCGTCCGAGCGGGCCGCAGCGCCGATGCGCTCCAGCCACGTGCCAGGTGTGTCGCGCGCCACCCGCCGCAGCACGGCGTTGGCGAACCCCGCCGCTCCCCTGCCGGCGGCCTCGGCGGCCAGTTCGACCGACTCGTTGACGGCGGCGTGCGAGGCGACCCTCGTCGACATGAGCTGGTGGATCCCGAGCCGCAGCGCGTCGCGGACGGCAGGATCGATGTCCGCGGCGTCGCGCTCGGCGGCCGCCGCGAGGATCGCGTCGTACGTGCCGAGGCGCCGCAACGTGCCGTACGTCAGCTCGGTCGCAAGGCCGGCGTCGGGACCGCTCAGGCGCGCGCGCTCCAGCTCGCGCGGCAGCAGCAGATTCGCATACGCGTCGGTCTCGCTGACCGCGCGCAGCACGCCGAACGCGACGCGTCGTGCAGCCTGCACCTCGGCACGCCCCCGTGCGTCGCGCCTGCGCTGGGGTGCGCGGCGGGGTGCCGCGGCGCGGCCGCGGTCGCGACGCGGGCCCGGCCGCGAATCGTCGCCGCTCATGCGCCCAGCCTCGGCACGGCGCGCAAGCCGCGGAACCAGTCGGCCGCCGCCATCTCGGGGCGGCCGGCGGGCTGCAACCGCGTCGCGAGCAGCGGCACGGTGGCGGTGCCGACGAGCACACCGCCCTTCGCCGGGGCGATCTCGCCGGGAGCCAGCGCCGGTGCGTCGGATGGCGCCGGCGACAGCCCCCGGATCTTGAGCCGCTCCTCGCCGATCGTCGTGAAGGCGCCCGGCTCCGGCGTGACGCCGCGGAACCGGTCGCGCACGTGCTCGGCCGCCCGCGCCCAGTCGAGCCGCCCGTCCTCGAGCGCCAGCTTGGGCGCGAACGTCGGCTCGCCCTCCTGCGGGCGGGGCATGGCCGCACCGCTGGCGAGAGCGTCGACCGTGTCGCGCAGCAGCTCGGCCCCGCTGACGCTGAGCGCCTGCAGCAGGTCGCCGGCCGTCGCGTCGGGCGCGATGGCATGCTCCGCCATGCCGAGGATGTCGCCCGCGTCGAGCTCGGGCACCAGCTGGAAGACCGTCGCGCCCGTCACGGCCTCTCCCGCGATGAGGGCGTGCTGCACGGGCGCTGCACCCCGCCACCGCGGCAGCAGCGAGAAGTGGAGGTTGATCCACCCCCTCCCGGGGCCCGAGAGCAGCGGCTCGCGCACGAGTCCGCCGTACGCGACGATGACGCCCAGGTCGGGCTCGTGCGCGAGGATACGTTCGGTCGCCGCGTCGTCGAGCCGGGCCGCCTTGATCACGGGCAATCCCAGCTCCGCCGCGGCGCGCCCCACCGGCGAGGGCGCGAGCACGCGCTTGCGCCCGAGCGGCGCGTCGGGGCGCGTGACGACGGCGGCGATCTCGTGGCCCGAGGAGTGCAGCGCGCGCAGCGACGGCACCGCGGCTTCCGGGGTGCCGGCGAAGATCAGCCTCATGCGGTCCTCTCGAGTGGTTCGGTCATGACGGATGCGCACCCTCTCACAGCTCCGGATCGGCGATGTCGACCCGCACAGCGAGTGTATTGCGGGAGCCTGCGGGGCCGCCGGGGCGCGTGCCACCCCGGCGGCGGCGGCCGGCGACCGCTTCCGCGACCACCGCGGCGCGCAGCGAGGCGGTCACGCGCGGGCCCCTCGCGTAGTCGAAGCGGACGAGCGCGCGGGCTCCCGCGGGGCCCTCGCCCGTCTCGCGCGGGACGGGGCCGAGCACCGCATCGTGCGGCAGGTCGGGCACGTCCTCGCGCAGCGACGCCAGCGCCCGCTCCACGGCTGCCGCGTCGCCGTCCAGACGCGCGATGCGCGCCGCGGGCGGCAGGTGCAGCGGTGCGCGCTCGGCCAACTCCTGCCGCGCATAGGCCGGCTGCGTCCACGAGGCGAGCGCCCGTGCCACCGGCCCCGTCACGCCCACGAGATGCACGGGTGCCCCCGGCGCCGCGAGGGCCGCGGCGTTCGACCACCAGCGCAGACACGCCTCGCCGATGCGCAGGTCCGGCGACTGCAGCATCCGCTCGCCGTCGAGCAGGAGCACGGCGCGGTAGCCGCCCCTCGGCACCGGCTCGGCACCGCGGGTGGAGACGATCAGCGCGGGCCTGTCGTCCACCTCGGTGACCGGATGGGAGCCGTCCGACACGATCACCCGCGTGCCCGCGAAGGCACGCCCCAGCTCGTCCGCCGTCCGCTCGCTGCCGGAGGAGGCGAGCCGCACCCGCACCGAGGAGCACTTCGGGCAGCTCCACGCGTGCGCCGAGCGCCCGCACCAGCCGCAGACCGGCACGGCGCCGCGGGCCCGGGCGTGCAGGGGCCCGCCGCACGCGGCGCAGCGCGCGGGTGCGCGGCAGTCGGCGCACACGAGCGACGGCGCGTACCCGGGCCGTGACACCTGCACAAGCACGGGGCCGTGTTCCAGCGCCTCGCGCGCCACGCGGAAGGCGGCCGACGGCACCCGCGCGCCACGCTCGCCCTCCTGCACGGGGCTGAGCACCACGTGAGGCACGGGCCGCCGCGCCTGCGGCACCTCGCGCACCCACTCGATCGCCACCAGCCGCTGCACATCGCTGGTTCGGGTGTGACCGGCGAAGAGCAGGGCGCAACCGTCCAGCTCCTGCCTGACGAGCGCCGCGTCCCGGGCGTGGACGTACGGCGCCAGCGGTTCCTCGAACAGCGAGTCGCCGTCGTCCCAGAGCGCCAGGAGCCCGGGGGCGATCACCGGCGCGTACACGGCCGACCGGTTGCCGATCACCACGCACGGCGCCTCCTCGAGGGTCCGCAGGTAGCCGGCGTAGCGCTCCGGCCCCGACTGCGCCGCGTCGTGGCGGACGATGGCGTCGGCGGGCACGAGCGGCTCGAGGGCCGACTGCAGGCGGTCCAGGTCGCGGTGATCGGGCACGGCGAGGATCGCCGAGCGTCCGCCCGCGAGCGTCTCTGCCGCGGCAGCCGCCAGCAGTCGGGCCCACGCGGGCACGGCGGCACCGGCCACCGTGACGAGGGCGGGGGGCGCGTCGACGGCGAGGCGCTCGCCGCGGGCGATCCGCTCCCCGAGCCCCGGGAACTCGCCGAGCACTGCGGAGGACTGCTCCCGCGCCTCGGCCGTGACCACCGGCACCGCTGCGGGCGGACCGGCCAGCCACGCCTTCTCGGCCCTGACCATGCGTTTCGGGACGGCCAGACGCAGAATGTCGGACGCGGAGCCCGCGGCACGATCGGCGACGCGACGAGCGAGACGGTAGAGGCGCTCGGGCAGCACCGGCGCCGCCGAGACCACCGCCTCGAGTTCGGACAGCGGCCGGTCGGCGTCGTTCTCGACCGCACGCTCGACGATGAACCCGTCGATCACGCGGCCGGCCGTACGCAACGGGGCTTTGACGCGCACCCCTGGCAGCGCCGCACTGTCGAGCTCGGGAGGGATCGCGTAGTCGAACAGGCGGTCCAGCTGCGGCAGCGGCGAGTCGATGAGCACGCGCGCCACGGGCCGCGGCTCGCGTGCGCCCGGCACGTCGGCGAGCAGCGGGCCGGGGCCGGTCTCCGCCGCCCGGTCGGCGACCGGAAGCGGATCGGGCGGCTCGGTCACGCCCGTCAGAGGCCGGCAGCCCGGCGCAGGTCGTCGACGCGGTCGAGGCGCTCCCACGTGAACTCGGGCAGCTCGCGACCGAAGTGGCCGTAGGCCGCCGTCTGGGCGTAGATCGGCCGCAGCAGGTCGAGGTCGCGGATGATGGCGGCCGGACGCAGATCGAACACCTCGCCGATCGCCGAGATGATGGCCTCATCCGAGACCGTCCCGGTCCCGAAGGACTCCACGTACAGGCCCACCGGGTTCGCCTTGCCGATGGCGTAGGCGACCTGCACCTCGAGGCGCTCGGCAAGTCCCGCCGCGACCGCGTTCTTCGCGACCCAGCGCATGGCGTAGGCGGCCGAGCGGTCGACCTTCGAGGGGTCCTTGCCGCTGAAGGCGCCGCCGCCGTGACGCGCCGCGCCGCCGTAGGTGTCGATGATGATCTTGCGACCCGTCAGCCCCGCGTCCGCCTTGGGCCCGCCCAGCACGAAGCTGCCCGACGGGTTGATGTGCAGCTGCACGCCCTCGGCGTCCAGACCGGTCTGCTCGAGAACGGGACGGATGACGACCCGCTCGACCGCGTCGGCGAGGTCCGCCTGGGAGATGTCGGGGTGGTGCTGGGTCGACAGCACCACCGTCTCGACCGTCCGCGGTGTGTGGCCCTCGTAGCCGAGGGTGACCTGCGTCTTGCCGTCGGGACGCAGGAACGCCAGCTCGCCCGACTTTCGCACCTTCGTGAGCCGCTCGGACATGCGATGGGCCGCCCAGATGGCCATCGGCATGTACTCGGGCGTCTCGTTCGTGGCGTACCCGAACATGATGCCCTGGTCACCGGCCCCCTGGCGATCGAGGTCGTCGCCGGCGAAACCGCCGCGCTGCTCCTCCGAGGAGGTCACGCCGTCGCCGATCTCCTGCGACTGCTCGCCCACCGAGACGGTCACGCCGCACGAGTCGGCATCGAAGCCCATCTCGCTGGACGTGTAGCCGATGCGGCGGATCACGTCGCGGACGATCGACGAGATGTCGGCGTATCCCTCGGTGCGAATCTCCCCCGCGACGTGGACGAGCCCCGTCGTGACGAGCGTCTCGACGGCGACGCGCGCCCGCGGATCCTGCGCGAGGAGCGCGTCGAGCACGCTGTCGGAGATCTGGTCGCAGATCTTGTCGGGGTGACCCTCGGTGACGGACTCCGAGGTGAACAGGCGCAGGCTCATCATGCTCCGGGGACGTGCGGACTCGGCGGCGCCGACGCGGCGCGGCTCAGGACGGGTTCCGAAACGGGAACGGTGGTCGCCGTCCATGATGACAGCGACCACCGACCCCGGATGCGATCACTCGAGGGGACGCAGGCGCAGCTTGTCCTCGTGGATCTCGCGCAGCGCGATCGTGAGCGGCTTGTCCTGGACCTCGGAGTCCACGAGCGGACCCACGTTGTCGAACAGGTTCCCCTCGTGCAGATCCGTGTAGTAGTCGTTGATCTGACGCGCGCGCTTGGCGCCGTAGATCACCAGCTGGTACTTCGAGTCGACTCGATCGAGCAGCTCGTCGATGGGCGGGTCGATGATGCCCTTGTTCTCAGCGGCCATGCGCGTCCTCCTGAATTCGCGATCCGACGGATCGAAAGCCTGTCCCCCGGCGCGTCAGCGCGCGGGTCCATCCGACAATTCTACGACCTGCGCCGCCGCGTCGGCGACGACGTCGTTCACGACGAAGAAGTCGAACTCGCGTTGGGCCGCCAGCTCGACCTTCGCGGTGCGCAGCCGACGGGCACGCTCCTCCTCGTCCTCGGTGCCGCGGCCGACGAGCCGCTGCACGAGCTCGTCCCAGCTCGGCGGCAGCAGGAAGACGAGGGTGGCGCTCGGGTCGGCGGCCCTCACCTGGCGTGCGCCCTGCAGGTCGATCTCGAGCAGCACCGTCTGCCCGGCGTCGAGCGCCTCCTGCACGGGCCGGCGCGGCGTGCCGTAGCGGTAGGCGTTGTGCACCGTGGCGTACTCGAGCAGCTCCCCCTCCGCGATCATCCGGTCGAACTCGGCGTCGTCCACGAAGTAGTAGTGCTCGCCGTGCACCTCGCCGGGCCGCGGCTTGCGGGTCGTGGCGCTCACGGAGATCCGCACCTGCGGGTAGTGCTCGCGGATATACGCCGAGACCGTGCCCTTGCCGACCGCCGTGGGGCCGGCAAGCACGATGAGCCGGCTGCGGCCGGGGCGCGGGCGCGGCTCGGGCATCCGGCGCTCCAGCCACGCGGCAAGCTCCGCGCGCTGGCGCGGACCGAGGCCGCCCAGGCGCTTCACCGCCGAGATCCGCAGCTCTGCGAGGATGCGGTCGCGCTTGCCCTCACCGATGGCGGGAAGCGAGGTGAGGAACTCGGTGACGCGCAGGGTGCCCGCGGGCGAGGCGGGATCGGCGGCGGCGCGGCGCAGCACCTCCTGGGGCGTGACGACGCGCGTCGCGATGTCGCGCTTGAGCCCGGCGCGCGCCCGCCGGGCGGCGACGGCCTTGCGGGACGCGGCGACGCGGTCCACCTCCGGCGGACGGCGAGTGTCAGACATGGCTCTCCTCCCCTGCGCGGTAGGCGGCGGTCGCCGCGCGGATCGCGTCGGCGATGCCGGCGGGCCCGGCCGACAGGATCGAGCGGCTCTCCGAGGCGAGCACGCACGGCGCCAACGCCCCGAATCGCGCGTTCAGGTCGCTCGGCACCGCTCCCTGGTGGCCGAAGCCCGGCGCCAGGATGGGCGCCGCCGGCGCGAACGGACGCAGTCCCGCGTCCGCCCAATCCACCGTCGCGCCGATGACGAGGCCGAGCGAGCCCCACTCGTCGTCGTCGACCTCGGCCGCGTTGCGGGCGGCGACCTCCGAGACCACGCGCGCCGCGACCGTGTCGCCGCCCGCGATGGCGCCCTGCAGGCCGCGCGCCTCCGGATTGCTCGTCGCGGCGAGGACGAACACGCCCTTGCCCTCGCGGTAGGCCAGGTCGAAGGTGCCGGTCAGGGAGCCCACACCGAGGTAGGGGCTCGCCGTCACGGCGTCCGCCTCGAGCGCGGCCCCCGGGCGCAGCCACGCCTCGGCATAGGCGTCCATGGTCGAGCCGATGTCGCCGCGTTTGGCGTCGGCGATCGCGATCAGGCCCGCCGCGCGCGCCGCCGCGAGCACCTGCTCGAGAGCGGCGAGGCCCGCCGAGCCATGGCGCTCGAAGAACGACACCTGCGGCTTGACCACGGCCGCGACACCCGCGGCCGCGTCCACGACCCGCAGCCCGAGGTCGCGCGCGCCGCCCGCCGAATCCGGCAGACCCCAGGCGGCCAGCAGCGGCGCGTGCGGATCGATCCCGACGCACAGGCGGCCGTGCCGCGCGATCGCGTCGCGCACGCGCGCGCCGAAGCCGGCCACCGTCATCAGGCGCCCACCCGCGCCGCGCGGTCCGCGGCGTACTCCTGCAGGCTCTTGACCTCGTAGCCGCCGCGGGTGGCGTCCATGGCGCTCACGGCCGCCCCCAGCGTGACGATCGTGGTGAACAGCGCCTTGTCCGCCGCGACCGCGGCCGCACGGATCTCGTAGCCGTCGGCGCGCGCCGACATGCCGCTGGGCGTGTTCACGACGATGTCGACGGCACCGTCGTTGATGAGGTCGACGATGTTCTGCTCGCCGGTCTCCTGCGTGGCGCTGTACTTGGCTACGACCTCGGCGGGGATGCCGTTGCGCACGAGGATCTCCGCCGTGCCCTCCGTGGCCAGCAGGCGGAAGCCGAGCTGGTGCAACCGATGGGCGGGCAGGATGACGTCGCGCTTGTCGTCGTCGGCCACCGAGATGAACACGGTGCCCTCCGCCGGCACCCCGCCGTACGCCGCCGACTGGCTCTTCGCGAAGGCGATCGGGAAGTTCCGGTCGATGCCCATCGCCTCGCCCGTGGAGCGCATCTCGGGCCCCAGCACCGAGTCGACGACCTTGCCGTCCCTCGTGCGGAAGCGCTTGAACGGCAGCACGGCCTCCTTCACCGAGACCGGCGAGTCCGCCGGCACGACGGAGCCGTCCTGCTCGGGCAGCAGCCCCTCGGCCTTCAGCTCGGCGATCGTCGCGCCCGCCAGGATCCGGCTGGCGGCCTGGGCCATCGGCAGGCCGAGCGCCTTCGACACGAACGGCACGGTGCGGCTGGCACGCGGGTTGGCCTCGATGACGTACAGCACGCCGGCGCTGATGGCGAACTGCACGTTGAGCAGCCCGCGCACCCCCACGCCCTCCGCGATCGCGCGGGTCGCAGCGCGCACCCGGTCGATCTCCCCCTTGCCGAGCGACATGGGCGGCAGGGCGCAGCTCGAGTCGCCGGAGTGGATGCCGGCCTCCTCGAGGTGCTCCATCACGCCGCCGACGTAGAGCTCCTCTCCGTCGAACAGCGCGTCGACGTCGATCTCCACGGCGTCGTCGAGGAAGCGGTCGACAAGCAGCGGCGCGTCGGGGCCGATGATCGCGTGCTCGGCGATCCGCGCGAAGTAGTCGCGCAGGCTGGGGGTGTCGTACACGATCTCCATGCCGCGGCCGCCGAGCACGAACGACGGGCGCACGAGCACCGGATAGCCGATCTCCTCGGCGATCCGGACCGCCTCGTCCTCGTCCGTCGCCGTGCCGTTGCGCGGCGCGGTGAGGCCGCCGCGCTCGAGGATCTCGCCGAACAGCTTGCGGTCCTCGGCGAGGTCGATCGCGGCGGGGCTCGTGCCGAGGATGCGGTAGCCCGCCGCCTCGATGCCCTTCGCCAGGCCGAGCGGCGTCTGGCCGCCGAGCTGGCAGACCACGCCGTAGATCTCGCCGGACGCGGCCTCGGCGTGCAGCACCTCGAGCACGTCCTCGAGCGTGAGCGGCTCGAAGTACAGGCGGTCGGACGTGTCGTAGTCGGTCGAGACGGTCTCGGGGTTGCAGTTGATCATCACCGTCTCGAAGCCGGCGGCTCCGAGGGCGAACGATGCCTGCACGCACGAGTAGTCGAACTCGACGCCCTGACCGATGCGATTCGGGCCGGAGCCGATGATGACCACCTTGCGGCGGTCGGACGGCTCCACCTCGGTCTCGGCGTCATACGAGGAGTAGTGGTACGGCGTCAGCGCGGGGAACTCGCCGGCGCAGGTGTCGACGGTCTTGTACACGGGGCGCAGCCCGAGGCCGTGCCGGATGCCGCGCACCTCCTCCTCGCTCATCCCGCGCAGCTGCGCGATCTGGGCGTCGGAGAAGCCGTGCTCCTTGGCCAGACGCACGACCCGCACATCCAGCTCGGCCGCCTCGGCGACGAGCCCGGCGACCTCGTTGATGAGCACGATCTGATCGAGGAACCACGGGTCGATCTTCGTCGCCTCGAACACCTGCTCCACGGTCGCGCCGAGGCGCAGCGCCTGCTGCACGTCGACGATGCGGCCGTCCGTGGGAGTCCGGATGGACTCGAGCAGCTCCTCCACGCTGCGCGGCTGCTCGCCCCAGTGGAACGAGGACCCGCGCTTCTCGACCGAGCGCAGCGCCTTCTGCAGCGCGGTGGTGTAGTTGCGGCCGATCGCCATGGCCTCGCCCACCGACTTCATGGTGGTCGTGAGGGTCGGGTCGGCGGCGGGGAACTTCTCGAACGCGAACCGCGGCACCTTCACGACGATGTAGTCGAGGGTCGGCTCGAACGACGCCGGCGTGACCTTCGTGATGTCGTTGGGGACCTCGTCCAGGCGGTACCCGAGCGCGAGCTTCGCGGCGAGCTTGGCGATGGGGAAGCCGGTCGCCTTGGACGCGAGCGCCGACGAACGGGACACGCGGGGATTCATCTCGATGACGATGATCCGGCCGTTCTCCGGGTTCACCGCGAACTGGATGTTGCAGCCGCCCGTGTCCACGCCCACCGCGCGGATGATGTCGATGCCGATGTCGCGCAGCTTCTGGTACTCGCGGTCGGTGAGCGTGAGGGCGGGGGCGACGGTGATCGAGTCGCCCGTGTGCACGCCGACCGGGTCGACGTTCTCGATGGAGCAGACGACGACCGTGTTGTCGGCCGTGTCGCGCATCAGCTCGAGCTCGTACTCCTTCCAGCCGAGGATCGACTCCTCGAGGAGCACCTCGGTGGTCGTCGACTCACGCAGGCCCTGCCCCGCGATGCGGCGCAGGTCCTCCTCGTCGAACGCGAAGCCCGAGCCGAGTCCGCCCATGGTGAAGGACGGGCGCACGACGAGGGGGTATCCGAGCTCCGCGGCCGCCTCGAGCACCTCGTCCATCGTGTGGGCGATCCGGCTCTTCGCGACCTCGGCGCCCGCCGCGACGACGAGCTCCTTGAAGACCTGGCGGTCCTCTCCCTTGCGGATCGCGTCGACCTTCGCGCCGATCAGCTCGACGTCGTACTTCTCGAGGATCCCGCGCTCGTGCAGGGCCATCGCGGCGTTCAGCGCCGTCTGGCCGCCGAGCGTGGGAAGGATCGCGTCGGGCTTCTCCTTGGCGATGATCGTCTCGATCACCTCGGGCGTGATCGGCTCGATGTAGGTGGCGTCCGCGAAGTCGGGATCGGTCATGATCGTCGCCGGGTTGGAGTTGACGAGGATGACGCGCACGCCCTCCTCGCGCAGCACGCGGCAGGCCTGCGTGCCGGAGTAGTCGAACTCCACCGCCTGGCCGATGACGATCGGCCCGGAACCGATGACGAGGACGGACTGGATGTCGTCGCGCTTAGGCATTGGCGCCCTTCTTGCCGAGGTGATCGATCACCATGGCCTGGAAACGGTCGAAGAGGTAGTTGGCGTCGTTCGGTCCGCCGGCGGCCTCGGGGTGGTACTGCACCGAGAAGGCGGGGATGTCGAGGGCGCGCAGGCCCTCCACGACGTCGTCGTTGAGGCCGACGTGGCTGACCTCGACGCGACCGAAACCGGCCGGGCTGTCGAAGGTGCCCTCGAGGGGCGCGTCCACCGCGAAGCCGTGGTTGTGGGAGGTGATCGACACCCTGCCGGTCGTGCGGTCGAGCACCGGCTGGTTGATGCCGCGGTGCCCGAACGGCAGCTTGTACGTGCCCAGGCCGAGCGCGCGGCCGAGCAGCTGGTTGCCGAAGCAGATGCCGAAGAACGGCAGGCCGTCGCGCAGCGCGTCCTGCAGCAGAGCCACGTGCGCGTCGGACGCCGCCGGGTCGCCCGGGCCGTTGGAGTAGAACACGGCCACCGGGTCGATCGCCTTCACCTCGGCGAAGGTGACGTTGTGCGGCAGCACGTGCACCTCGAACCCGCGGCGGGCGAGGTTGAGCACCGTCGCCTGCTTGATGCCGAGGTCGATGACGGCGAGGTTGCCGATCTTCTCCCCCACCGCCGGCGTGACTTCCGCCGCCTCGACCGACACCTGGGCCGAGAGGTTCTGGCCGGTCATCGGCGGCGCCTCGGTGACGATGCGCAGCTGCTCCTCGGAATCGATGGCGGCGGCCTCGCCCGAGAAGATCGCGCCGCGCATCGACCCGTCGGAGCGGATGTGGCGCGTGACGGCCCGGGTGTCGATGCCGGCGATCCCGACGATGCCGTCACGCTCGAGCGCCTCGTCGAGCGACTCCTCGGCGCGCCAGCTCGACACCACGCGGGAGGGGTCGCGCACGATGTAGCCGGCGACCCAGACCCTGCGGCTCTCCGGGTCCTCGGTGTTCACGCCCGTGTTGCCGATGTGCGGCGCGGTCTGCAGGACGATCTGCCCCGCGTACGACGGATCGGTGAGCGTCTCCTGGTAGCCGGTCATGCCGGTGGTGAAGACCACCTCGCCGACGGTGGTGCCGCGCGCGCCGTAGGCGTGCCCGGGGAATCGGGATCCGTCCTCGAGGACGAGGACGGCGGGATCGCGATCGAGAAGTCGGCTCGATGCTGCGTTCGAAGTCACAGGGATGCTCCTGTCGTGGTGGTGCGCAGCTCCTCGACGGCCGCGACGAGCGCGTCCGGGTCGGAGGACTGCAGGCGGAAGTAGCTGTCGACGACCGTGCCGTCGTCGGTGGTCCACGCGATCAGCACGAGGCCGTCGCGCTCCACGACGCGGTCGATCGTCCAGGTGGCGCGGCCGGCGCCGACGAGGCGCGCGGCGGCGAGGAAGACCGTCGGGGCGCCGGGCATGTCGAGCGCCAGTCCCGCGGTCGTGACGGTGGCGCTCACCCGCGCGCGGAAGCCCAGGTGGGGCAACGCCAGGCGCTGGAGCGGCTCGTCGTGCACGGTGGTGGCGACGTACAGGCCGCCGAAGGTCGCGACGGGCTTGCCCGAGGCCGGCCCGAAGGGCACGCCGAGGGCGGCCGCCGCGCGCGATCGTCGCCGCCATCCCCACCACATGCCGGACAGTGCGAGGATGACGATCGCGAGGATCAGCGCGACACCGGGAACGTACTCGATCACGAGACCACCTCCACGAGCTCGCCGTCGGCCAGCGTGGGCGTCCGGCCATGGATCGTCCACACGACACGGCCGGGGAGTTCGCGGCCCACGTACGGCGAATTCATGCTGCGGCCGCGCAGGTCGGCCTCGCTGAAGGTGCCGCCGGCCGAGGGGTCGTAGAGCGTGAGCTCGGCGGGCGCTCCCGCGACGAGGTCGGTACCGTGCCCGTCGAGGCGACCGATGCGCGCCGGCGCCTTCGAGAGCACCCGCGCCACACCGGCCCAGTCGAGCAGCCCGGTGCGGACCATGGTCTCGTCGACCACCCGCAGCGCGCTCTCGAGCCCGACCATCCCGTTCGCTGCGGCCTGCCACTCGCACGCCTTGGCCTCCACCGGATGCGGGGCGTGGTCCGTGGCGACGATGTCGATGGTGCCGTCGGCGAGACCCTCTCGCACCGCCTGCACGTCCTCGTCCCGCCGTAGCGGCGGGTTGACCTTGTAGCGGGCGTCGTAACCGCGCACGAGCTCCTCCGTGAGAAGCAGGTGATGCGGCGTGACCTCGGCGGTGACGGCGATGCCGCGCTTCTTGGCCCAGCGGATGATGTCGACGGAGCCGGCCGTCGACAGGTGGCACACGTGCAGCCGCGATCCGACGTGCTCGGCCAGCAGCACGTCGCGCGCGATGATCGACTCCTCCGCGACGGCGGGCCAGCCCGCCAGGCCCAGCTCGGCCGAGACGGCGCCCTCGTTCATCTGCGCACCCTCCGTCAGGCGCGGATCCTGGGCGTGCTGGGCGACGACGCCGTCGAACGCCTTCACGTACTCGAGCGCGCGGCGCATGATGAGCGGGTCCCAGACGCAGAAGCCGTCGTCGCTGAAGACGCGCACGCGGGCGCGCGACGACGCCATCGCGCCGAGCTCGGCCAGCCGCTCGCCCTTCTGGCCAACGGTGACGGCGCCGATCGGCTGGACGGTGGCGTAGCCGGCGGCATCGCCGAGCGCGAGCACCTGCTCCACCACGCCGGCCGTGTCGGCGACGGGACTCGTGTTCGGCATCGCGAAGACCGCCGTGAAGCCGCCGGCCGCCGCGGCACGCGTGCCCGTGAGGACGGTCTCGCTCGCCTCGGAGCCCGGCTCGCGCAGGTGCGTGTGCAGGTCGACGAGGCCCGGCAGCGCCACGAGCCCGTCGGCGTCGATCACCGTCGCACCGGCGTGCGACAGGCCCGTCCCGATCTGGGCGATCCGGCCGTCGGCGACGAGCAGGTCCGCTCGCTCTCCGCCCTCGATCGCCGCTCCGGTGATGAGGAGCACCTCGCCCATGTCGGCTCCCTCCGGTCGCTCACTGCGGCGCATCGCGTTCCTCCGTCGTCCGCTCGCCCGCCAGCAGCAGGTAGAGCACGGCCATGCGCACCGAGACGCCGTTCGTCACCTGTTCGAGCACCGTCGAACGCGGCGAATCGGCAGCGGCGGCGCTGATCTCCATGCCCCGGTTCATCGGGCCCGGGTGCATGACAATCGTATCGGCAGGCAGCTGGGCCAGGCGCACGGGGTCCAGACCCCACCGGCGCGAATACTCCCGTTCAGAGGGGAAATAGGCCGCATTCATGCGCTCCAGCTGGATGCGCAACAGCATGACGGCGTCCGGCCCCTCGGCGATCGCCTCGTCCAGGTCGTACCGCACCGTCACCGGCCACGCCGAGAGGTCCTGCGGCAGCAGGGTGGGCGGCGCGACGAGTGTCACGTGTGCGCCGAGCGTCGTCAGCAGCCAGACGTTCGAACGCGCCACGCGCGAGTGCAGGATGTCGCCGACGATCGCTACGCGCACGCCCTCGAGGTCGCGGCCCCGGCTGGCGCCGCCGTGCACGCGGCGGCGCATCGTGAAGGCGTCCAGGAGCGCCTGCGTCGGGTGCTCATGAGTGCCGTCGCCCGCGTTCACGACGCCCGCGGTGATCCAACCGCTCGTGGCGAGCGTGTGCGGCGCGCCGGAGGCGCCGTGACGGATCACGACCGCGTCGGCGCCCATCGCCTGCAGCGTCTGGGCCGTGTCCTGAAGGCTCTCGCCCTTGGAGACGCTCGAACCCTTGGCGGCGAAGTTGATGACGTCGGCCGACAGCCGCTTGGCGGCGGCCTCGAACGAGATCCGCGTGCGCGTGGAGTCCTCGAAGAAGAGGTTCACGACGGTCCGCCCGCGCAGGGTCGGCAGCTTCTTGACCTCGCGCCCCTGGGTCGCGGCCATGTCCTCCGCCACGTCCAGGATGCGGATCGCCTCGTCGCGGGCGAGCGTCTGGGTGTCGAGCAGGTGCCTCATCGCGCGGCCTCGATCGTGACCTCGTCCGCGCCGTCGATCTCCGTCAGCCGCACGTTCACGCGCTCGGTGCGTGCCGAGGGCAGGTTCTTGCCCACGAAGTCGGGGCGGATCGGCAGCTCCCGGTGCCCACGATCCACGAGGATCGCCAGCCGCACCGCGGCGGGACGCCCGATGTCCTTGAGCGCGTCCAGAGCCGCGCCGATGCTGCGTCCGGAGAACAGCACGTCGTCGACGAGGACGATGACGCGGCCGTCGACGCCGCCGTCGGGGATCTCCGTCGGCCGCGGCGCCCGCGTGGGCTGGTGCGCGAGGTCGTCCCGGTACATCGTGACGTCGAGCGCGCCGGTCGCGACCGGTGCTCCCCCGAAACGCTCGATGAGCGCGGCCAGGCGGCGAGCGAGATACACGCCGCGGGTGGGGATGCCCAGCAGGACGAGATCGTCGGGGCCGCGATTCGCCTCGAGGATCTCGTGGGCGATCCGGGTCAGAGCCCGGCTGATGTCGGCTTCCTGCAGCACGGTGCGCGTGCTCATCCGCCGCTCCCTTCTCCGCCTCACGGGACGGTGTTAAAGGTGCACGTTCCCCCCAGCCTACCCTGCGCCGCGCGGCGCAGCGGAGAGGGGCCGGTCAGTTCGACTTGGCGATGCGGGCCAGGACCCCGTGCACGAACGCCGGCGAGTCGTCGGTCGAGAGCTCCTTGGCGAGCTCCACCGCCTCGTCGATCGCCACGGCGGTGGGGACCTCGTCGTTGTAGAGGATCTCCCACGTGGCGATGCGCAGCACGGCCCGATCGACCGTCGGCATGCGCTCGAGCTTCCAGTCCCGGCTGTGGGTCGTGATCTGCTCGTCGATCTCGTCCTGGTGGTCGATCACGCCGTCCACGATCTCTCGTGCGTACAGCCACGACGCCTGCCGCGCCGGCTCGCTGACCGCGCGCTTGGCCTCGGCCGCCAGCGCGACGGGGATCGCATCGCCGCGCACATCGGCGGCGAAGAGGATGTCGAGGGCGCGCTTGCGCGCCTTGGTGCGTGCGGACAACTCAGTCGTTGACGCGGCCGAGGTAGTCGCCCGTGCGCGTGTCGACCTTCACCTTGGTGCCGGCGTCCACGAACAGCGGGACCTGGATCTCGGCGCCGGTCTCGACGGTCGCGGGCTTCGTCCCGGCGTTCGAGCGGTCGCCCTGCAGGCCGGGCTCGGTGTAGGTGATCTCCAGCACGACCGACGGCGGCATGTCGATGTACAGCGGCGTGCCGTCGTGCATCGCGATCGTCACGTTCATGTTCTCGAGCAGGAACTTCGACGCGTCGCCCACGACCGTGGCCGGCACATTGATCTGGTCGTAGTCCTTGACGTCCATGAAGACGAACGACTCGCCGTCGTTGTACAGGTACTGGTAGTCGCTGCGGTCCACGTTCTGGATGTCGACCTTGGCACCCGCGTTGAAGGTCTTGTCGACGACCTTCCCGCTGACGACGTTCTTGAGCTTCGTCCGCACGAACGCGCCACCCTTGCCGGGCTTGACGTGCTGGAACTCGATGACGCTCCAGAGCTGCCCGTCGATGGACAGCACGACGCCGTTCTTGATGTCTGCGGTGGATGCCATGGATGAGTTCCGTTTCGTGTGATGTGAAGCTGCGGGGGCGCGATGGCCCGACGGACGATTCTATCGGGTCGCCGGGGCCGCTTGCTGAGCGCCCCGTCCGCCCTGTCGCCGGGTCAATCGCTCACAGGCGGACGGTCGTGGCCTTCCGGATGCCCGGCTGCTGCTCCTCGCCGATCTCCTGGTACGCGGCGAACAGCAGCGACTCGTCGGGCGCCTGCAGCACCGTCGGCTTCGCGATGTCGTCGAGCACGATGAAGCGCAGCATGTCGCCGCGGGCCTTTTTGTCGCGCTTCATCGTCGCCAGCAGCTGCGTCCACGCTCCCATGCGGTAGGTCGTGGGCAGGCCCAGCGCGGTCAGCACCGCACGATGGCGGTCGACGGCGTCGTCCGAGAGACGGCCGGCCAGCCGCGACACCTCGGCCGCGAACATCATGCCCACCGAGACGGCGGCACCGTGTCGCCACTGGTACCGCTCCGCGTGCTCGATCGCGTGGCCCAGGGTGTGGCCGTAGTTGAGGATCTCGCGCAGGCCCGCCTCCCGGAAGTCCTCGCCGACGACATCCGCCTTCATGCGGATCGCCAGCTCGACGCACCGGCGGAACTCGGCGCTCGTGACGTCGATGGCGCGCTCGGGGTCGACCTCGACGATGTCGAGGATCTCCGGATACCGGATGAAGCCGGCCTTGACGACCTCTGCGAAACCCGCGACGACCTCGTTGCGCGGCAGCGTGTCGAGCAGCTCGAGATCGCACAGGACCGCGTGCGGCGCCCAGAAGGCCCCGACCAGGTTCTTGCCTTCGGCGGTGTTGATGCCCGTCTTGCCACCCACCGCCGCGTCCACCATGCCGAGCACGGTCGTGGGCACCTGCACGACGGCCACCCCGCGCAGCCACGTCGCCGCCACGAACCCCGCGACGTCGGTGACCGCGCCGCCCCCGAAACCGACCACGGCGTCGGAGCGCGTGAAATCGGCCTGACCCATGATCTGCCAGCAGAAGGCGGCGACCTCGATCCGTTTGCCGCTCTCGGCATCCGGGATCTCCGCCAGCAGAACCTCCCGCTGCCCCAGGAGCCGCTCGCGCAGCGCCTCGGCCTCGCGCTGGAGCGTGGGCGGGTGGATCACGAGGACCTTCCGCGCGGCGGGCGGCAGGGCCGCCTCGAGTCGCGCGCGCACGCCGTGCCCGACGGTGATCTCGTAGCCGGGCTGTCCGCTCACGGCGATCGTGGTGATGTCGGTCATCTCACTCCTCCCGGGCGCCGGGGACGATCCCCTCACCGCGCGCCCATGCGACGATCTCGTCGACCACCGCCTGCATCGGCCGCCCCGATGTGTCCAGACGCACGGTGGCAACGGACTCGTACACCGGCCGGCGCTCCTCGCGAATGCGCACCCATTCCTCCACCGGATCGCGGTCCTCGCGATTCAGCAGCGGGCGCTTCTGCCCCCGAATCCGGCCCGCCACGGCTTCGTCCGCCACGTCCAGCAGCACGACGGGCAGCGAGGCCAGCGCGGCCCTCGTGCCCGGGTGCAGCGGCGCGCCGCCGCCCACGGCCACCACGCCGCCGCCGCCGAGGGCACGCCGCACGGTGTCGTGCTCGATGAGGCGGAACGCCGCCTCGCCGCGCCGCTCGAAGATCTGCGTGATGGGTCCGTGCTCCTGCGCGATCACCGAGTCGGTGTCGGTGAAGCGCAGGCCCAGCGCCTTGGCGACCCGCTTGCCCACGCTCGACTTGCCGGCGCCCATCGGCCCGATGAGCACGATCACGGGCGCGCCCGACGACTCAGGAGAGACCATCGCCCATCGCGCCCCCGTCGCCGAGGTCGTCGTCGTCGCTCGTGCGGAGGTTGTGCGGGATGGCCGCGAGGTAGCCCTCCAGATTGCGCCGGGTCTCGGCGACGGAGTCGCCGCCGAACTTCTCGAGCACGGCCTCTGCCAGCACGAGCGCCACCATCGCCTCGGCGACGACGCCCGCTGCGGGCACGGCGCACACGTCGGAGCGCTGATGGTGCGCAGAGGCTTCCTCGCCGGAGACGACGTCGACGGTGCGCAGCGCGCGCGGCACGGTGGCGATCGGCTTCATCCCGGCCCGGACGCGCAGCGGCGTGCCCGTCGACATGCCGCCCTCGGTGCCGCCGGCCCGACCGGAGGTGCGGCCGATGCCCGTCTCGCCGGTGACGAGCTCGTCGTGGGCCTGCGAACCGCGCCGCGTGGTGGTGAGGAAGCCGTCGCCGACCTCCACGCCCTTGATGGCCTGGATGCTCATGAGCGCCTGCGCCAGTCGACCGTCCAGGCGGCGGTCCCAGTGCACGTGCGACCCGAGCCCCGGCGGCAGTCCGTAGGCGAGCACCTCGACGATGCCGCCCAGTGTGTCGCCCGCCTTGCGGGCGTCGTCGACCTCTGCCACCATCGCCTCGCTCGTGGCGGCGTCGAAGCAGCGCAGCGGATCGGCGTCCAGGCGCTCGACGTCGTCCGGCGTCGGCAGCGGCGAACCCTCCGGCACGCGCACGGGGCCGATCGAGAGGGTGTGGCTGACGAGACGGATGCCCAGTTCGCCGAGGAAGGCGCGCGCGACGGCGCCGAGCGCGACGCGCGCGGCGGTCTCGCGCGCGCTCGCGCGCTCGAGCACGGGACGCGCCTCGTCGAACCCGTACTTCTGCATCCCGACGAGGTCGGCGTGCCCCGGACGCGGGCGCGTGAGCGCCGCGCCACGGCCCCGGGACTTCTCGGTGAGCTCCGCCGGCGCGGGGCTCATCACCTCGGTCCACTTGGGCCACTCGGTGTTCCCGATGCGCAGGGCCACGGGGCTGCCGAGCGTGAGGCCGTGCCGCACGCCGCCCGAGATCGTCAGCTCGTCCTGCTCGAACTTCATGCGCGAGCCGCGGCCGTAGCCCAGCTTGCGGCGCTGCAGATCGGCCTGGATCTGCTCGGCCAGGATGGGGACGCCCGCGGGCAATCCCTCCATGACGGCGATGAGTTCGGGGCCGTGCGATTCGCCGGCCGTGAGCACGCGGAGCATGGGATCCAGTCTCCCATGCGCGGGCGCGACTCCTGCACCGCGCGTCACTCGTGGGCGATCGCCTCGCGCATCGCCGCGATCACGCGCGGCTCGTCGCGGAGCGGCGCATCCACGTCGCCCTCGGTGAACACCCGCACCTGCAGCACCGCCTGGTGCAGCAGCATGCCCAGGCCGGGCACGGCACGGGCCGGCCATCGCGCGGCGAGAGCGGACGGCCAGGGGCTGTAGGCGACGTCGAAGAGTGGGCCACCGGCCGCCGCGAGCCGATCGAGCGGCGCATCGGGCACCGCCGCCGCACCCGGGAGCGTCGACACGGTCAATTCGGCGGGCTGCGCGGCCGCGTCGAACGGTGCCACGTCCACCCGCAGCGCCAGCCGCTCCCCCAGCTCCCGCAGCGCCGCCGCCCGCTCGGGCCGACGCGCGGTGACCGCGATCCGTTCGGCGCCGAGCTCGGCCAGTGCCACGACCGCGGAGCGCGCGGTGGCGCCGGCGCCCAGCACGCGCACGTTGCGCGCCTCGGCCAGGCCGGCCTCGCGCAGGGCCCGCACGATGCCCCCGACATCGGTGTTCCACCCCCGCGCTCCCTCGGGCGTCAGCAGCAGCGTGTTGACGGCTCCGGTCAACTCCGCGCCCCGGTCGCGCCACGCGGCGACCGCGAAGGCGTGCTCCTTGTCCGGCATCGTCACCGCCAGCCCGCGATGGGTCGCATCCAGCGACGCGAGCTCCGCCTGAAACGAGGCCGCGGGCACGCGGCGACGCTCGAACGTCCAGTCGAGGCCGAGCACGTCGTACGCGGCGCGGTGCAGCTGCGGCGAACGGCTGTGGGCGATCGGGTCGCCCCATACCTCGAGCCGCGTGGCGCGTCCGCTCAGCATCCCGCGTCGGGATTCGCCGAGCACCATTCCTGCCACTGCGCCACGGCCTGCTGGTGCTCGGCGTACGTTTCCGTGAACACCGTCTCACCCGTGTCGAGGTTGACCGTGACGAAGTACAGCCAGGGGCCGTCGGCGGGGTTCATGGCGGCATCGATCGCGCGGTCGCCCGGGTTCGAGATCGGTCCGGCGGGCAGCCCCGGGTGCACGTACGTGTTCCACGGGTTGTCGTCCTCGAGCGCCTCCTGCGAGCTCGACGCGGTGCCATCGTGGATCTCGCCGTAGCCGTACTGGGCCGTCGAGTCCATCTGCAGGAAGCCGTGCGTCTCGGGGTTGGTGTCGTCCAGACGGTTCTGGATGACGCGCGAGACCCGATAGAAATCGTCCTCGAAGCGTGCCTCACGCTCGATGATCGACGCGATGGTCAGGACGCGCTGACGTTCCTGCTCCGGCACCCCTGCCGCATCGAGCGACTCGATGGTGCGGTTCACGAGCGTGCCGATCACGTCCTGCGCCGTTACTCCCGGCTCGAAGGTGTACGTCGCCGGGAAGAGCCAGCCCTCTAGGCTGTCGGCGGCGACGCCGTACGCGCT
The DNA here is from genome assembly GCF_946151065.1 of Microbacterium sp. Marseille-Q6965. GTDB lineage: Bacteria > Actinomycetota > Actinomycetes > Actinomycetales > Microbacteriaceae > Microbacterium. The sequence continues at coordinate 263,679 of NZ_CAMGZA010000001.1, forward strand.
CGGGTCGGCGACCGCGGCCTGTAGCTCCTCCAGCGGCATTCCGAGACCGTCGGCAAGGATCGGCAGGCTCGACTCGAGCGTCAGGCCCTCGCGCAGCTGGGCGGTGTCCTCGAGCTTGTTGGCCGGGTCCTCGAGCGCGCTGAGCACCGCCTCCGACGTCATCCGCTCCTGCAGCCGGTACGTCCCGGGGTAGAACGTGGGCGACTGGCTCTCACGGATCAGATAGTCGTAGAAGGAGTCCTCGTTCAGCGTGACGCCCGCGGCATGCAGCCGCGGCGAGATGGACGAGCCGGTGTCGCCCTCCTCGATCGTGAAGATCACCTCGCCGGTCGCTTCACCGGGCTCGTAATCGCTCGGTCCGTCCAGGCCGAACTGCTCCATGATCCGCTCGCCGTACTGGTTCCATGCCCACCAGCCGCCCGCGGCGATCCCGCCTCCGATGACGGCCACGATGAGGAAGGCGACGAGACAGCCGAGCCCGCGACGGCGCCGGCGCGGCGGCTCCGCCTCGCCGAAGAGGTCGTCGAGCGAGCCCGCGGATTCGTCCCGTTCCTCCGCTTCCGCCGCGTCCGGGAGCGTGCTGCGCGACGCGGCGGGCTCGTCCGCGCTCCCGCCGACGATGGACCGGCCCGCCGGGACCGGCGCGGCGGTCTCACCGGTCGACGGCGCGTTCACCGGGCGGAACGTGTCGCGCGCCGCGACGGGGCCGCTCTCCGAGGCCCGATCGGGGATGCCCGGCCCGTCGTCGCGCCGCGGCGACGTTGCGGGCGCGGGCGGCCGTTCGTCGCCGGCCGGCGCTTCTCCGGAGCCCGCGGCGCGACGGGCCTCGCGCAGCTCGCGGCGCGACAGGGGGCGCGGCGCGTCCGAACCGGGGGTTTCGGGCATGCGGATCTACTCCTGAATCGACGGGACCGGCTCACCGGCGGGTATCCCGGTGCGCTTCTCGCTGTCGACGGCATGCTGCAGCAGCACCACGGCGGCGACTTGATCCACCATGCTACGAGAACGCTTCTGGCTGCGCCCGGACTGACGCAACGCGGCGTGTGCCGTGACGGTGCTCAGACGTTCGTCCACGAGACGAACCGGCCGCCCCGCGCGCGCCGCGAGCTCGCCCGCGAAGGCGCGCGCATCGGCCGTCGAGGCCGTGTCCTCGCCGCGCAGGTTCAGGGGCAGACCCACGACGAGCTCCATCGGCTCGTGTTCGCGCGCCAGCTCGAGGATGCGCGCGATCGCCTCCTCCGTGCGGGGCACGGTCTCCACGGGCACCGCCAGCATGCCGTCGGGATCGCACCGTGCCACGCCCACTCGCGCGCGGCCCACGTCGATGCCGAGTCGCACGCCGCGCCGGAACTCCGACACGCCTACAGCGCCTCCACCGCGGAGCGCACCGCGTCGAGGGCCGCGGGGATCGCGGCGGCGTCCTGGCCGCCACCCTGGGCGAGGTCGTCCTTGCCGCCGCCCCCGCCGCCGAGCACGGCCGAAGCCGCCCGGACGAGCGCACCCGCCTTCGCGCCGGCGCCGCGGGCGCCGTCGTTCGTCGCCACGACCACCACGGGCCGCCCGTTCGCCGCGCCGGCGAGGGCCACCACGGCGGGCTCCGAACCGAGCCGCTCCCGCACCTGTGTGACGAGGGAGCGCACGTCGTCGGCCGAACCCACGGCGCCGAGGTGCTGGGCCACGAGCGTCACGCGACCCGCGCGCGCGGCGCTCGACACCAGCTCGGGAACGCGCTGCTGCAGCGCCTGCGCCTCGTACTGGGCGATGCGCTTCTCCGCCGCCTTGAGGCTGGCGGCGAGTTCCGCCACCCGGGAGGCGAGCTGGTCCTTGGGGGTCTTGAGGGCGTTCGTCAGTTCTGCGACGAGGGCGCGCTCGCGGGCCAGCTCGCGGAACGCGTCGAGCCCGACGAGCGCCTCGACGCGGCGGTTGGAGGCGCCGACCGATGACTCGCCGACCAGCGAGATGAGCCCGACCTCGGCGCTCGACGACACGTGCGTGCCGCCGCAGAGCTCGCGAGACCAGGGGCCGCCGATGTCGACCATCCGCACCGTCTCGCCGTACTTCTCGCCGAACAGTGCCATGGCCCCGGCCGCCTTCGCCTCGTCGAGCGAGAGCACCCGGGTCGTGACCTCGAGGTTGTCGCGCACCGCGTTGTTGGCGATCTCCTCGATCTCGCTCCTCGTGGCCTCGGACAGCGCCTGGCCCCACGTGAAGTCGAACCGCAGATAGCCCGCGCGGTTGAGCGAACCGGCCTGGGTCGCTCCCCTGCCGAGCGTGTCGCGCAGCGCCGCGTGCACGAGATGGGTGGCCGAGTGCGCCTGCTGCGCGGCGCGGCGGTTGACCGCGTCGACGACCGTCGTCGCGGCCAGTCCCACGCCGACCTCGCCGCGCGTCACCTCGACGGTGTGGCTGACGAGCCCGGCGACCGGGCGCTGCACGTCGAGCACCTCGAGCTCGAACCCGGGACCGACGATCGTGCCCTTGTCGGCCACCTGCCCGCCCGATTCCGCGTAGAGGGCCGTCTCGGCGAGGATCACCTCGGCGATCTCGCCTTGCGTCGCCCGCTGCACGGGCGCGCCGTTCACGATGACGCCGAGCACGTGCGACTCGGTCTCGAGATCCGTGTAGCCCGTGAAGACCGTCTCACCCTGCGCGCGGAACTCGCGGTAGACGCTCACGTCGGCGATCGCGCGCTTGCGGGCCTTGGCGTCCTCCTTCGCGCGCCGCTTCTGCTCCCGCATGAGCGCGTCGAAAGCGTCGCGGTCCACGCCGAGGCCGGCCTCCTCGGCGATCTCCATGGTCAGGTCGATCGGGAAGCCGTACGTGTCGTGCAGGAGGAACGCCTGGTCGCCCGCAAGGGCGGGCGCACCGGCCTCCTTCGCCTTCGTCACCGCGGTGTCGAGGATCGTGGAACCGCTGGACAGCGTCCGCAGGAAGGTCTCCTCCTCCGCGAACGCATAGGCGGAGATGCGGTCCCAGTCGGTCTCGAGCTCCGGGTAGCCGGCCTTCATCGCGTCGCGCGAGGTGGCGAACAGCTCGGGGAAGGTGGCCTCCTCGACGCCCAGCAGGCGCATCGAGCGCACCGTGCGACGCATCAGGCGGCGCAGGATGTAGCCCCTGCCCTCGTTCGACGGGGTGACGCCGTCCGAGAGCAGCATGAGCGACGAGCGCACGTGGTCGGCGATCACGCGGAAGCGCACGTCGTCGGCCTGATCCGCCCCGTAGCGGCGGCCGCTCAGCTCGCTGGCACGGTCGAGGACCGGGCGCACCTGGTCGATCTCGTACATGTTCTCGACGCCCTGCTTCAGGAAGGCCACGCGCTCGAGGCCCATGCCGGTGTCGATGTTCTTCTTCGGCAGCTCGCCGACGATGTCGAACTCGGTCTTCGACCGCACGTTCTCGAGCCGGTCCTGCATGAACACGAGGTTCCACAGCTCCAGGTACCGCCCGTCGTCCGCGGCCGGGCCGCCGTCGCGGCCGTACGCCGGCCCGCGGTCGAAGAAGATCTCGGAGTCCGGCCCGCCGGGACCGGGCTGGCCGGTGTGCCAGTAGTTGTCCGCGCGGCCGAGGCGCTGGATGCGCGAGGGGTCGATGCCGATGACGTTGCGCCAGATCTCCTCGGCCTCGTCGTCCGTCTCGTAGACTGTGACCCAGAGGTCACGCTCGTCGAATCCGAGGCCGCCGTCCGACTCGCTGGTGGTCAGCAGCTCCCATGCGTAGCGGATCGCGCCTTCTTTGAAATAGTCGCCGAACGACCAGTTGCCCATCATCTGGAAGAACGTGCCGTGGCGGGCGGTGCGGCCGACCTCCTCGATGTCGTTCGTGCGGATGCACTTCTGCAGGTCCGCGATCCGCGGTTGCGGCGCGGGCACGACCCCGGTGAGGTAGGGGATGAACGGCACCATGCCGGCGATCGTGAACATGATCGACGGGTCGTCGCTCACGAGCGATGCGGACGGGACGATGGTGTGGCCGTTCTTCTCGAAGTAGTCGAGGTAGCGCTTCGCGATGTCCGCGGTCTTCATGGGGGTGTGCTTCGTCCTTGCTGGGTGCGTGCGGGGATCGCCGCTCGGGCCGCGGCGTCCGTCTCGGGAGGAGGATTACTCGGCGACGTCGCTGCCGAGCCGCGCCTCCTGCGCGCGATACGCGTCGGTCAGGCGGTCGGTGAACTCCGTGACGCGTGCGTCGATCTCACCGAGCAGCTCGTGCCCGCGCGGGTCCTTGTTCATGAGGTGCGCGGCGATGAATCCGCCGATGATGCCGAGCAGGAACCACACCACGTTCTTCATGTCACCCGTCCTCACGTGATCGTTCAGTCCATCGTATAGACACGAAGGGCGCCGGAATCTCTCCCGGCGCCCTTCGCTGCAGCGCTGTTTAGCGCGCCGCGTAGTACTCGACGACGAGCTGCACGTCACACGTGACGGGCACCTCGGCGCGCTTGGGCCGACGCACGAGCTTGGCCTGGAGCTTGTCGAGCTCCACCTCGAGGTAGCCCGGAACCGGGGGCAGCACCTCGGCGTGGCCGCCGGCCGCGGCGACCTGGAACGGCTCGGTGCTCTCCGAGCGCTCCTTGACGTGGATCGTCTGGCCCGGCTTCACACGGAACGACGGACGGTCCACGATCTTGCCGTCGACCATGATGTGGCGGTGCACCACGAACTGGCGGGCCTGGGCGGTGGTGCGGGCGAAGCCGGCGCGCAGCACGAGCGCGTCCAGACGCATCTCGAGCAGCTCGACGAGGTTCTCACCCGTCAGGCCGTCGGTGCGACGCGCCTCGTTGAAGACGATGCGCAGCTGCTTCTCGCGGATGCCGTACTGCTCGCGCAGACGCTGCTTCTCCTTGAGGCGCACGGCGTAGTCGCTGTCAGCCTTGCGCTTGGTGCGGCCGTGGGGGCCGGGCCCGTAGGGGCGCTTCTCCATGTAGCGGGCGGCCTTGGGCGTGAGCGCGACGCCGAGCGCGCGCGACAGGCGGACCTTGCGGCGGTCCTGGGACTTGGTGGTCATGACTCCCTTTCACGTGGCCGCGACTCTCGCGGACCGACGGACGTACAAACCCCTCTCCCCCGTGTGCGCGGCGTACGCCGGACTGCCGCCGGGGATGGCGAGATGGGATGTGCTCGGATTTCGAGCCGATCCAGCCTATCAGACGGGGCTCGCCCGGCGCTCAGAAGCGGATGGCGTCGATGGGTCGCACCCGCATCGCGATCAGCGCGGGGACGAGCCCGGTGAGGGCTCCGACGCCTGCCGAGACGAGCAGCCCCGTCACGGCGGCGCTCATCGGGAACGCCACCGCGTCCTGAAGCCCCGCGAACAGGTTCTCCTGCACGATCGGCAGGCGCAGCGCGAAGATGGCCAGGACGATCCCGGCCGCGCCGGCGACGACCGTGCCGACGACGCTCTCGAGCATGACGGAGAGGAACACGCGCGCTCCCGTCGCACCGAAGGACCGGCGCACGCCGATCTCGCGGATCCGGAACCGGGTCGTCACGAGCGTGATGTTGAGCAGGCTGAGGGCGCCCAGCGACAGCACGAGCACCGAGATGCCGCCGAGCACGAGCAGCAGCGGACCGAACGGGTCGTACCCCTCCTGCATCTGGGCGTCGTAGTCCATGCGGTACGCGTCGACGAGGTACCCGTCACCCAGGTGCAGGCCGAACGACGCGCGCATGGACTCCATCAGTTCCTCCGCCGTCTCCGGCGGGATCCATGCCTCGTACTGCGTGCTCGAGCCGAGCACCTCGGGGGCGACGAGCGCGGCGGCCTGCTCATAGAGGAGGTAACCCGTCTGGGTGTACTGCCCTCCCGTGTTCTGGTCGGGCGTGACGCCCACGACGATCGCCTCGAAGGAGCCGGAGGGTGCGGGGGCGCCGTCCTCGCTCCACGTCTGCAGCTCGATCTCCACGCGCGGCGACGATGCCAGCGCCGGGGCGCCGAGCCGCTGCCACCAGCTCTCGTTGATCACCGCGGTCGGCACGAGCCGCGCCTCGTCCCGCTCGCCGAACCACGCGCCCTCGATCAGCGGAACCCGGTGCATGACGCCGAAGTCGGCGTCGACGGCCCTCAGTTCGGCCCAACCGTCCGCGGGCGGAACGGCCTCCAGCCAGGCGGCGCGGCTCGACCACTCGATCCCGTGCCGCTCCATGGTCTCAGCGAAGGCGCGGTCCAGCACCGCAGCGTCCGGCAAAGCGCCCGTCTCCGGGTTGTACGCGGACAGGCTGACGAGCGCGGGCCTTCCGGAGCTGCGCTCCATGGATTCCTGGAAGCCCTGGTTGAGCATCTGCCCGAGCGCCACGACGGCGGTGAAGGCGGCCACCGAGACGGCGACGACGATGAGGCTCAGCAGCACGCGCATGCGGTGCACGCGCAGCTCCTGCCATGCCTCCGCCAGCGACGACGCCATGCTCGCGGCCCACCTCATGCGGTCACGCTCCGCGCGATCGACGGTGCGTCGAGCTCCGGCTCAACCCACTCGAGCACCCCGGCGTGCAGCCGATACACGCGCTGAGCGCGCGCAGCGACGTGCGGGTCGTGGGTGATCGTGATGAGCGCGGCACCCGACTGGGTGGCCACCTCGTCGAGCAGGCTCATGATGACGGACCCGGTCTCGACGTCCAGGGCGCCCGTGGGCTCGTCGGCGAGGATGAGCCGCGGCGCGCGCACGAGAGCCCGGGCGATCGCCACCCGCTGCTGCTCGCCGCCGGAGAGGCGCTCGGGCATCTGGTCCATCCGCTCGCCGAGGCCCACACGCTCGAGCATCTCGGCCGCCAGCCTGCGGCGCCGCCAGAAGCCGCGGCCACCGTCGTACAGCAGCGGCATCTCGACGTTCTCGCGCGCCGTGCGCCGCGGCAGCAGGTTGAACTGCTGGAAGACGAACCCCACGCTGCGGCCGCGCGTGCGGTCCCGGCGGCCGGGGCTCATCCGGTCCACGGGCACGCCGTCGAACTCCAGGACACCGGCCGTGGGCTCGTCGAGCAGGCCGAGGATGTTCAGCAGCGTCGATTTGCCGGAACCGGACCGCCCCATGATGCTCACGTGGTCACCGACCTCGACGTCGAGATCCACGCCGCGCAGGATGTGCAGGGGCTCGGCATCGGGCAGCGCCACCGTGCGGGTCAGGCCGCGCGCGTGCAGGAAGACCACGCTCAGGCGCCCGGCTCGTCGACGGCGAGGATGACCGAGGTCGGCACGTACTCGTACACCGTCTCGCCCTCCTCGATGCCCGCGACGATCTCGATCTTCTCGGCGTCGGCGATCCCGAGCGTCACCTCACGCTCCTCGGGAAGCCCGTCGGCGCCCGGCACGTACACGGTGCCCGTGCCGGCCGAGCCGAGCACCGCGGTGATCGGCAACACCACGACATCCTCCGCCAGGCCGCCCGCGATCGTCATCGTCGCGGCCAGTCCGGGGAACACCCGCACACCCTCGGGTACGGGGCAGCGTACGGTCGTGGTCACCTCCCCCGAGGCGCCCTCCTCGCCGTCGCCGCCCGGGAGCGGCGTCTCGAGCACGAGGCCGGTGCACGTGAAGGGCGCGGGTCCGTTGGTGATCTGGATGGAGGCCTCCGTCGGCTCGGCGAGGAGTCGGTAGCGATCCGCGGGCGCGATGGACCCCTGGACCCGGAAGCTCGCCGGCGCGATGGCGCCCACGCTGTCGCCCGGGGCGACGGTCGCGCCGCTCACGAGCGACAACGCGGAAAGCGTGCCGCCCTGCGTGGCGACGACCTCGCTCCAGAGCGCATAGGTGCTGCCGTCCTCGAGCGCCACGTCCTCGCGCACGCTCGCCACGATGTCGCCCTTGGCGACGACATCACCCACGCCGCGGAACACGTCCACGACGACCCCGGGCTTGTGCACGGTGAGATTCACGGCCGGGTCGTTCTGCACCGTGGCGGCGACCTCGAGGTCGTTGCGCACGGTGTCGCGCCACGCCGACACCTGGGGCTCCGCGATCTCGCCCGTCGGCACCTCCCCGCCGCCCAGCGCAGGGGCTCCCGCGGTGTCGGGGAAGAACGCGAGCTTGATCAGCCCGACGGCGATCACGGCGAACACGAGGAGCCAGGCGACGGGCAGGATCACACGGCGGAACACCAGCATCGGCGTCGTCCCTTCGGATGGAGGATCGGGGCGCACCGTGTCGAGGTCGCGAGCGACGGCCGCGGAACTCACCCTGGCAGAGCGCGTGTGTTCTCAGCAACCCATTCGAGGGGAAGGCCGGCATATCGCGTTCGCGCGGTCCCTCTCCTCGCTCGCATCCGGTCAGCCGTCGATGATGCGGCGCAACTTGTCGAGGCGCTCGCCGATCTCGCGCTCACCGCCCAGCGGTCGCGGCTCGTAGTAGCGTCGGCCTGTCAGCGCGTCGGGCAGGTACTGCTGCGCGACCACGCCGATCTCGCTGTCGTGGGGGTACCGGTACCCCTTGCCATGGCCGAGCCGCTTCGCGCCGGCGTAGTGGGCGTCGCGCAGGTGCTTCGGCACCGGCCCCATCCGCCCGGCGCGCACGTCGGCGAGGGCCGCGTCGATCGCGTTGATCGTGGCGGGTGACTTCGGCGCCGTGGCGAGGTACAGGGCCGCTTCGGCGAGCGGGATGCGCCCCTCCGGCATCCCGATGAACGCGACGGCGTCGGCCGCCGCCACCGCGATCTGCAGGGCGCGGGGATCGGCCAGCCCGATGTCCTCGGCGGCGTGCACCACGAGCCGACGGGCGATGAACCGGGGGTCCTCCCCCGCCTCGATCATGCGCGCCAGGTAGTGCATCGTGGCGTCCGGGTCGGAGCCGCGGATCGACTTGATGAACGCACTGATGACGTCATAGTGCTCGTCGCCCTGGCGGTCGTAGCGCAGCAGCGCGCGGTCGACGGCCTGCGCCACCTGCTCGGCCGTCACCGCCGGAACGGCCTCGGCGTCCGTGTCGGCGTCGTCGGCGGCTTCCGACAGGGCGACGCCCGCCGCGGCCTCCAGGGCGGTGAGGGCGCGTCGCGCGTCGCCGGACGCGAGCTGGATGAGCGCCCGCCGGGCCTCGGCGTCGAGGGTCACGGCGCCGGCCAGACCGCGGGCGTCCGTCACGGCCCTGTCCACCAGCCGCCCGAGATCGTCGTCGGTGAGCGGCTGCAGCGTGAGCAACAGCGATCGGGACAGCAGCGGCGAGATGACGGAGAACGACGGATTCTCCGTCGTTGCGGCGATCAGGATGACCCACCCGTTCTCGACTCCCGGCAGCAGCGCGTCCTGCTGCGCCTTCGTGAACCGGTGGATCTCGTCGAGGAACAGGATCGTCGACTGACCGTACAGATCGCGCTGATTCAGCGCTTCCTGCATCACCTCGCGCACATCCTTGACGCCCGCTGTGATCGCCGACAGCTCGACGAAACGTCGTCCCGAGGAGCGCGCGATCGCCTGCGCGAGCGTCGTCTTGCCCGTGCCGGGCGGGCCCCACAGGATCACCGAGACCGTTCCCGGCTTCGTGGCCTCCGGGTCCGCGAGCGCGACGAGCGGCGAGCCCGGTCGCAGCAGGTGCGCCTGGCCGGCCACCTCGTCGAGCGATACCGGGCGCATCCGCACGGCCAGGGGGGTCTGCCCCTGAAACAGCGCGGATCGGCTCACGCCTTCAGCCTACGCGCGGCGACCGACGGCGGCTGCTGCAGGGTGGGCCGCCGCCTCTCGCGTAGGCTCTTCGATGTGGCAGTGAAGACGAAGTCGCTCACGCGCGAGGAACGCGAGCGCGCCAGGGTCTATGAGGCGCGCAGGGCCCTGCGCGACGCGCAGCTGCGCCGCCGCAAGCGCGACAACGTGGTCGTCTCGATCGTCGCCGGACTCGTCATGCTGGCGGCGGTGGGCGCGCAGGCGCTGTACTACGCGAGCGGTCCCGGCGCGCCCCAGCCCGAAGCGCCAGAAACGCCCGCCTCCGACACCCCCGCGGTCGAGCCGACCCCGCCGGCCGTCACACCCGCATCCTGACCATCTGCGTCGATCCGTTCATCCCTTAGGCTGGGCGGCGTCCCTCCCTTCCCGCGGTCAGCCGCCAAGGAGTCTCCGTGAGCACGTCCGATCACACCCCCGAGTCCGCACCCGTCGACGCCGGGATCCCGGCCGACGACGCCCCCGTCACGGCCGCCGCCGACGACGCCGTCGCGCCGGCCCCGTCCGAGCCCGGCCCCGAGCGCAGCGACGCGCCCGAGGAGGCGTCCTCCGAGCAGCCCGCCGACGAGACGGAGCCGGCCGCCCCGGCGACGGAGTCCGCGCCGGCCACCCCCGCACCGTCGCCGGCGCCGCGCCCGACGCCGCGTCCCGTGCCCTCGCCCGCCGCGCTCGCGCGGCCGAAGGCGCCCGCCGCCCCGGCCCCCGTCGTCGCCCGCAAGGACTACAGCGAGTGGGGCCGGATCGAAGACAACGGCGCCGTCTCCGTGCGCGAGGGCGACGAGTGGCGCGTCGTCGGCGAGTACCCCGACGGCACCCCCGACGAGGCCCTGCAGTACTTCGGCCGCAAGTTCGACGACCTCGAGGTGCGCGTCGTCACGCTCGAGCAGCGGCACGCGCGCGGCGGCGCCTCGGCCTCGGACCTGCGCAAGCAGGCTGCCGCGCTGAAGGACGAGGTCGTCGGCGCCGCCGCCGTCGGCGACCTGCTCGGCCTGGCCGCGCGCCTGGACGCGCTCACCTCCGAGCTCGCCGCGGCCAGCGAAGAGGAGGCGGCCGCCAACCGCGCGGCGGTGGAGGCCGCGGTCGCCGAGCGCACGGGCATCGTCGAGCGTGTCGAGGCGCTGGCGGCGCGCGATCCGAAGACGGTCCAGTGGAAGCAGGCCTCGTCGGAGCTGGACGCTCTCTTTGCCGCGTGGCAGCAGCACCAGAAGACGGGGCCGCGGCTTCCGAAGGCGACGGCCCAGGCACTGTGGAAGCGGTTCCGCGACGCGCGGGCGACCTTCGAGCGGCACCGCAGGGCGTTCTTCGCCGAGCTCGACGAGGCGCACAAGGAGGCCCGCGACCGCAAGACGCGCATCGTCGAGCGGGCCGAGGAGCTCGCCTCCCGCGGCGAGGAGGGCATTCCCGCCTACCGCGCGCTGCTCGACGAGTGGAAGGCTGCCGGCCGCGCCGGCCGCAAGATCGACGACGCCCTTTGGGCACGGTTCAAGGCCGCCGGCGACGTGTTGTACGGCGCGCGCGCCGAGCGTGATCAGGCGGAGCAGGCCGAGTCGGCGCCGCGCATCGCCGCTCGCGAGGAGCTGCTCGTCGAGGCGCAGGGCGTCGCCGCCGAGAAGGACCTCGTCGCCGCCCGTCGGATGCTCACCGACATCCAGCGCCGGTGGGATGAGGTCGGCCGTATCTTCCCGCGCGAGGCGGAGCGTGCCCTCGACGACCGGCTGCGCCGCATCGAGCAGGACCTCAAGGCCCGCGAGGACGTCGACTGGAAGAAGAACAACCCGGAGACGAAGGCGCGTGCCAACGACATGGCGCAGCAGCTGCAGGACTCGATCTCCAAGCTCGAGGCGGAACTCGCGGCCGCCGAGGCGGCGGGCGACAAGCGCGCGGCCGCGGAGGCGCGCGAGGCCCTCGACGTGCGACGCGCCTGGCTCAACGCCATCGGCTGAGCCTTCGCGCCGCGCGAACGGCCGGTTCCCCTCGTGGGGCCGGCCGTTCGTCATCCACAGGGCTTCCCCCGCCTCGCACCGCGCGCGACACTCGGGGCATGCGGATCTACTTCGCGACCGCCGGCGCGCTCTCGGCCGCCGAGCTGCGCGCCGCGGCACTCGATGGGGACCTCGTGCCGCTCGGCTCCGGCTGGGTGCCCGCCGACGCGATACAGACCCCCGCGCTGCGAGCGGCCTCGCTCGCTCCCCTCCTTCGCCCCGGACTCGCCGCCGTGGGTCTCACCGCCGCCTGGATTCACGGCGCGCTGGCCACGCTGCCTCAGCCGTGCCAGGCGCAGCGGGCGACCGCCGGCGGCGGCCGCCGCGTCGGATCGGGCCGGCTACGCATCCGCGACGCGCTGCTGCCCGTCGAGGAGCAGCAGGAGGTCGGCGGCGTTCGTGTGAGCACGCCGGCGCGCACGCTCGTCGACCTCACGGGCGACGAGATCGTCGGCGGCGGCGCCGTCGCCGCGCGCGCCGAGGCGCTCAGCCGGCTCGCGGGGAACCGGACCATCCTGGCCGACGCCGCCGCGCTCGCGCAGCGCCGCGCCCGCATGCCGCGGCGGCCCGAGATCCTGAGGAGACTGCGCGCTCAGGAGGAGGTGACGCGGTAGACGTCGTACACGCCGTCGATGCGCCGCACCGCGCTGAGCACGCGGTCGAGGTGCACCGAATCGCCCATCTCGAACACGTAGCGGCTGATCGCGAGGCGTTCCTTCGTCGTCGAGACGTTGGCCGAGAGGATGTTGACGTGATGCTCGCTGAGCACGCGCGTGATGTCGGAGAGCAGGCCCGAGCGGTCGAGCGCCTCCACCTGGATCTGCACGAGGAACACGCTCTTCGTCGTGGCGCCCCACGACACGTCGATCAGTCGTGCGGGGTCCTCCTTCAGCGACTTCACGTTCGTGCAGTCGGCGCGGTGCACCGAGACCCCGGAGCCGCGCGTGATGAAGCCCACGATCTCGTCTCCGGGCACCGGCGTGCAGCACTTGGCGAGCTTGACGAGGATGTCGTCGGCCCCGCGCACGAGCACGCCGGACTCGCCGCCGCGCGAGCGGCGCTGGGTCGGCGGGGGCGGCAGCTCGATCGGGCCGGTGGCCGGCTCGCTCGTCTCGAGCAGCCCCTGCACCTTCTCGAGCACCGATTGGCTCGAGACGTGACCCTCGCCCACCGCGGCGTAGAGAGCCGAGACGTCGTCGTAGTGCAGCTCGTGGGCGACGTCCCCGAGCGAGTCCTTCAGCTGCTGCAACGGCAGGTGGTGCCGGCGCATGGCGCGCAGCAGCGATTCCTTGCCCTGCTCGATCGCCTCCTCGCGGCGCTCCTTCGTGAACCAGCCTCGGATCTTGTTGCGCGCGCGGGTGCTCTTGACGAACGTCAGCCAGTCCTGGCTGGGTCCCGCGTCGGGGTTCTTGGAGGTGAGCACCTCGACGGCGTCGCCGGAGCGCAGCTGCGACTCGAGCGGCACGAGGCGTCCGTTCACCTTGGCGCCCATGGTGCGGTGACCGATCTCGGTGTGCACCGCGTAGGCGAAGTCCACGGGAGTGGCTCCCGCGGGCAGGCCGATCACCCGCCCCTTCGGGGTGAAGACGTATACCTCCTTGGCGCCGATCTCGAAGCGCAGCGAGTCGAGGAACTCGCCGGGATCCTTCGTCTCCGCCTGCCAGTCCGAGATGCGCGCGAGCCACGCCATGTCCTGGCTCGAGGCGCGCTCGTCCTGCTTGCCGCCGGTGGCGGACATCCGCTCCTTGTACTTCCAGTGCGCCGCGACGCCGAACTCGGCCTGCTGATGCATCTCCTGCGTGCGGATCTGGATCTCGACGGTGCGACCGCCCGGACCGATCACCGTCGTGTGCAGCGAGCGGTACAGGTTGAACTTGGGCGTCGCGATGTAGTCCTTGAAGCGCCCGGGCACCGGCGTCCAGCGCGCGTGGATGGCGCCCAGCACCGCGTAGCAGTCGCGGACGCTGCCCACGATCACGCGGATGCCGATGAGGTCGTAGATGTCGTCGAAGTCGCGGCCCCGCACCACCATCTTCTGGTACACGGAATACAGCTGCTTGGGCCGGCCCGACACCGTGCCCTTCACACGCAGCGCTTGCAGATCGCGCCCCACGTCGTCGATGACATGCTGCACGTACTGCTCGCGCTGCGGTGTGCGCTGCTTCACGAGGCTGTCGATCTCGTTGTAGATCTTCGGGTGCAGCACGGCGAACGAGAGGTCCTCGAGCTCGGACTTGATCGCCTGGATTCCGAGGCGGTGCGCGAGCGGTGCGTAGATCTCGAGGGTCTCGGTCGCCTTCTTCTTCGCCTTCTCGGGCGGCACGAAGCCCCAGGTGCGGGCATTGTGCAGGCGGTCGGCGAGCTTGATGACGAGCACGCGGATGTCCTTCGACATCGCGACGATCATCTTCCGGACCGTCTCCGCCTGCGCGCTCTCGCCGTACTTGACCTTGTCGAGCTTGGTCACGCCGTCGACGAGCAGGGCGACCTCGTCACCGAACTCGGCACGCAGCTCGTCGAGGGGGTAGCCGGTGTCCTCGACGGTGTCGTGCAGCAGCGCCGCCGCGATCGCGCGCGGCCCGAGACCGAGGTCGGCGAGGATCTGCGACACCGCGAGCGGGTGGGTGATGTAGGGCTCGCCGCTCTGGCGCTTCTGTCCGCGGTGCTTCTCCTCGGCGACCCGGTACGCGCGTTCGATGATGGCGAGGTCGCCGCGCGGGTGGTTCGCCTTGACGGTGTTGATCAGCTTCGCCAGGTCGGCCTGGCGAGGCGCTCGCGAGAAGATGCGCGGCACCAGACGTCGCAGCGACGACGTCGACGCCGGCTGCACGGTGTCGACCATCGCTCGCCTCCCCCAGCCCGCGGACTCGTTCATCCTACGCCCGCGGGCGAGGGGCTCAGGCGACTCGGGCGGCACGCTCGCGTGCGTCACGGACCCGCGCGTCGCGCTGTCGGATCGCCGGCTCGCGCTCGCGCATGAGGGAGTACAGCGGCGCGGCGACGAACAGCGTCGAGTAGGTCGCGACGATGATGCCCACGAAGATCGACAGCGAGATGTCCGAGAGCGTGTCGGCCCCCAGCCAGAGCGCCCCGATGAACAGGATCGCGGCCACGGGCAGCGCGGCGACGATCGAGGTGTTGATCGAGCGGACGAGCGTCTGGTTCACCGCGAGGTTCACGGACTCCCCGAAGGTCCGGTCCGAGATCTCCCCGTCATCGCGCGTGTTCTCGCGGATCTTGTCGAACACCACCGTCGTGTCGTACAGCGAGTACGCGAGGATCGTGAGGAAGCCGATGACGGCGGCCGGCGAGATCTCGAATCCCGCAAGGGCGTAGATGCCGATCGTCACGATGAGCACGTCGATGACGCCGACGATCGCCGCGACCGACATCTTCCACGTGCGGAAGTAGATGGCGAGGATGAGGAAGGTCAGCGCCAGGAAGATCCCCAGGCCCCACAGCGACTGCCGGGTGACATCGGCGCCCCACGTCGGGCCGATGAACGATGACGTGACCTCCTCGGCCGAGACGCCGTAGGCCTCGGCCAGCGCGTCGGTGAGCTGGCGGGTCTGGTCATCGTCCAGCTGCGAGGTCTGCACCCGGATGTCCTGGCCGCCGATCGTCGTCACCTTCGCGGCCGACTCGGGCACCACCTCTTCGACGACGTCCGAGGCGATGAGCTGATCGGTCGTCTCCGGTCCCGAGATGGTGAACTGCGAGCCACCGGTGAACTCGATCGAGGGCGAGATGCCCCGCACGAACGGCACGAGGGCCGACAGCAGCACGAGCGCCACCGCGATGACGAACCAGAGGTTGCGCCGCCCGACGAACGGGAACGAGGTCTTGCCGGTGTAGAGGTCGTTGCCGAGCTCGTTGAATGAGCGCATCAGGCGTCTCCCTCCCCCGTCTTGCCGGGTCTCTCGGCGGCCGCGAGCTCCGCGGCCCGCTTGCGCTCGGCGATGGTCTGGCGTCGCTCTGCCTCGCCCATGGAGCGTCGGGCGCGCGCGACGGGCGCGACGGAGCGCTTGAACTCCGCGCGGCCGCGGTACACGGCGCCGAGCGCCACGGGGTCGAGGCCCGAGAGGCGGTGCCCGCCGCCGAAGAAGCGCGTGCGGGCGATCAGCTGCATCACGGGGTGCGTGAAGATCACGAAGATCAGCACGTCCAGCGCCGTGGTCACGCCGAGCGTGAAGGCAAAGCCCTTCACCGTCGCGTCGGCGAGGATGTACAGCACCACCGCCGCGAGGACGTTGATCGACTTCGAGATGTAGATCGTCCGCTTGGCGCGATCCCAGCCGTCCTCCACCGCCGACGTGATCGACTTGCCGTCACGCAGCTCGTCCCGGATGCGCTCGAAGTACACGATGAAGGAGTCGGCCGTGAAGCCGATCGTCACGATGAGGCCCGCCACGCCGGCGAGCGACAGGCGGTAACCGAGGCGCCACGACAGCAGGCACAGCAGGATGTACGTGAGGACGGCCATCACGGCGAGCGACGCGATGATCACGGACCCCAGGGCGCGATACGACAGCAGCGAGTAGATCGCCACCAGCGCGAGGCCGATGAGGCCGGCGATGAGACCGATCTGCAGCTGCTGCTCACCGAGCGTGGCCGAGATCGTGTCGGAGCTGACGACGGTGAAGCTGAGCGGCAGCGCACCGAACTTGAGCTGGTCGGCCAGCTGCGTGGCGCTCTCCTGGTTGAACGATCCCGAGATGCTCGGGCGACCGTCCATGATCACGCCGTTCATCTGCGGCGCGGAGATGACGATGTCATCGAGGACGAAGGCGAACATGCTGCGCGGGTCGGACGCGTTCTGCTGACCGATCGCATACAGGCGCTGGCTGACCTCGCCGAACACGCGCGTGCCCTCGTCGTCGAGGTCGAGCTGAACCGCCCACTGACCGTTGGTCTGGTCGACGGTCGCGGCCGCGTCGTCGATGGAATCACCCGTGATCTCCACCGGCCCCAGCACGTACTTGGACCCGGCGTCGTCGCAGGCGATGACCGGCTCATCGGCCGGGGCCGAGGCGGGGTCGACATCGGGGTTCGCGCAGTCGAAGGCGAGGTAGCGCGCCCAGAGGTACTCCGACACCCAGTTCGGGTCCGACCCGTCGGTCGGCTCGATCGACGGCGTGGCAGGCAGGGCCGTGTCCGGTGCGGGGTACGGCGTCTCCTCGCCGTCCTCGCCCACGAACGTCGTCGCCGCGCTGCCGGCGTAGATCACCGAGCGCAGCTCGAGCTGGGCGCTGCGCTCGATGCGCTCGCGCGTCGCGTCGTCGACGCGCCCGGGCACCTGCACGACGATGTTCCGCGCGCCCTGCGTCGTCACCTCCGCCTCGGCGACACCCGACGCATCGACACGCTGACGGATGATCGAGACCGCCTGCTGCATCTGCTCGCCGGAGGGATCGGCCCCCTCGGTCTGCGCCTCGAGCACGATCTGCGTGCCGCCCTGCAGATCGAGGGCGAGCTCGGGCAGCCAGGAGGACTGCTTGAACACGTACACGCCGAGCGCGTTGGCGCCCGCGAGCACGGCTGTCAGGACGAGGAGTCCCGTGAGCGCGCGCCACGCACGGCGCACGGGGGTCGGTGTCGCCATGTCTCCGCTTCCGGGGCGCTTACTTGGTGTCGTCGTCGCCGCGGGGCTTCTCGATCCGCTCGCCGTTGAGCGTGTAGCCCTCGTCCTCGGCCGCGTCGTCGGCCACGTCGGTCGCCGCCGGCTCGGTCGTCTCCGTCTCGGGCACGAGATCCACGGCCTGCGCGTGCACCTCGGCGATGACGCCGGGGGCGATCTCGACCTTCGCGGGCTGCGTGAGGTCCTCCGCGTCGAACGCGACGAGCGTGCCGAACAGACCGGAGCGGGTCATCACGCGTGCACCCGGGACCATCTGCGTGCGGCGCTGCTCCTCCAGCTCCTGGCGCTTCTTCGCGTTCCGCCGCGAGCTGACGAACATGAACACGACCATCACGGCCAGGACGACAAGGAGGATCAGATTCATATCCATGCGGGTGCAGCGACCTTTCGGGTGAACGCCCGCCGGCGGCGGCGATGGCGTGAGAGAGACGCCGAATCGGGGCCGGCGCAAGTCTTCAGCGATTATAGGTCATCGAGGGGAAGCGCCCCCGACACGTCGAGGGCGTGCGGCACGCCGAGGTGGGCATACGCCTCGGGCGTCGCCACGCGCCCGCGCGGTGTGCGCCCCATGAACCCGATGCGGACGAGGTACGGCTCCACGACGCTTTCGACCGTGTCGGCCTCCTCGCCCACCGCGACCGCCAGCGTGCTCAGCCCGACCGGTCCGCCGCGAAAGCGGCGCACGAGCGCGTCGAGCACCGCCCGGTCGAGGCGGTCGAGGCCGAGCGCGTCGACGTCGTACAGCTCGAGCGCGGCCCGCACGTCGGCCAGTTCCGGGGCGGCGCCGTGCGCGTGCACGAGCGCATAGTCCCGCACGCGACGAAGCAGACGGTTGGCGATGCGGGGCGTGCCGCGAGACCGCCGGGCGATCTCGGCCAACTGCGCCGGACCGAGCCGCACGCCGAGCATGGCCGCCGAGCGCTCCACGACCCGTTCCAGCTCCTCGGGCTCGTAGTACTCCAGGTGAGCCGTGAACCCGAAGCGGTCGCGCAACGGGTTGGGCAGCAGCCCCGAGCGCGTCGTCGCACCCACGAGGGTGAAGGGTGCCAGGTCAAGGGGAATGCTCGTCGCGCCGGCGCCCTTGCCGACCATGATGTCGATCCGGAAGTCCTCCATCGCGAGATAGAGCATCTCCTCCGCCGAGCGCGCCATCCGATGGATCTCATCGATGAACAGCACCTCGCCCGGCGTGAGGCTGGACAGTAGCGCGGCGAGGTCCCCGGCGTGCTGAATCGCGGGGCCGCTCGACATCCGCAACGGCCGAGCGCTCTCGTGCGCCACGATCATCGCGAGGGTCGTCTTCCCGAGGCCGGGAGGACCGGCGAGCAGGATGTGATCGGCGGGCCGGTCCTGCATCCTGGCCGCATCGAGCAGCAGCTGCAGCTGACCGCGCACCTTGTGCTGCCCGACGAAGTCGGCGAGGCTTCCCGGGCGCAGCGCGCCCTCGATCGCGAGCTCGCCCTCGTCCTGCGGCTGCGGCGATGCGACGTCGCGCTCAGACACGGGCGCCGCCGTTCGCCGGACCCAGTGCCGCCAGGGTGAGGCGCAGCAGCGCCTGTACGGAGGCGCGGTCCGACTCCGACGCGCCCTCGGCCGCGGCCGCGACGGCCTCTCCGGCCACCCGCTCCGGCCAGCCGAGCCCGGCGACCGCCTGCGTCACCCGGCCCAGGACGTCGTCGGGCACCCCCGCCGGCGCGGTCGCGGGCGTGGTGGGCGGCGAGAGCTTGCCCTGCAGCTGCACCGCGATGAGCTTGGCGGTCTTGGGGCCGATTCCCGTGACCTTGCGGAAGGGGCGGTCGTCCTCCGCCTGCACCGCCTCGGCGATGCGATCGATGCTCATGGCGCCCAGCACGCCGAGCGCGGACTTCGGCCCGACGCCACTGACGCCCAGCAGCGTGCCGAACACGTCGAGCTCCGCTCGCGTGGCGAAGCCGAACAGCGAAAGGGCGTCCTCGCGCACGATCAGGTGCGTGTGCAGCGCGAGCTCCTCCCCCACCCTCGCGCCGCGCGCGACCACGGGCACGACCGCCACGGAGAAGCCGACGCCGCCGACGTCGAGCACCACGGAGTCGAGGCCGGCGTGCAGGACGTCGCCGCGAAGGAACGAGATCATGCCTCCACCCTACGTATCCGTTCGCACATCCGTTCGAGACACGCGGCGGCCGCCGCGCGTGATCAGCGGCGCGCGGCGGGGCGTCGCGATCGCCGCTCGGCCTCGGCCCAGGCGCGCTGGGCCGGCGTGAGCGCACCCTCGTCGGCGGAGGCGGGGCTGCCGCGCCACGCGTGGCAGAGCGCCAGGGCGAGCGCGTCCGCGGCGTCGGCCGGCTTCGGCAGCTCCTCAAGCCGCAGCACGCGTGCCACCATGTGCTGCACCTGTGCCTTGTCGGCGGACCCGTAGCCGGTGATGGCGGCCTTCACCTCGCTGGGCGTGTGCGTGGCGGCGGGGATTCCGTGCTCGGCGGCGAGCATGAGCGCCACGCCCGACGCCTGAGCCGTGCCCATCACCGTCTGGAGATTGTGCTGAGCGAAGACGCGCTCGACCGCGAGAACCTCCGGGCGGTGTGCCGCCAAGGCGGTCCGAATGCCGTCCGCGATCGTCGCGAGACGCTCGGCGACCGGGGCATCCGGCGCCGAGCGGATCACGCCCACGTGGACCAGGGTGGCCGAGCGGTCGGGCGCGACGTCGACGATCCCCACGCCGCAGCGCGTCAGGCCGGGGTCGATGCCCATGATGCGCCGCGTGCTCACCCTGCAACGCTAAGCGCCCCCGCCCGAGCGCCGAAGAGGCGCGCGGGCGGGGGCGTCGACGGGGCGGATGCCGCGCCCGTCAGAACCAGATCTCGAGCTCGCGCGCGGCCGACTCCGGCGAGTCCGACCCGTGCACCAGGTTCTGCTGCACGACCACGCCCCAGTCGCGGCCGTAGTCGCCGCGGATCGTGCCGGGTGCGGCGGTCGTCGGGTCGGTTGCGCCGGCGAGCGAGCGGAAGCCCTCGATGACGCGGTTGCCGGCGACGCGGATCGCGACGACCGGCCCCGACATCATGAACTCCAGGAGCGGCTCGTAGAACGGCTTGCCCTCGTGCTCGGCGTAGTGCTTCGCGAGCAGCTCGCGGCTGGGCTCGACGAGCTTGATGTCGACGAGGGAGTATCCCTTCGCCTCGATGCGCGCCAGGATCGCGCCCGTCAGGCCGCGCGCCACGCCGTCGGGCTTGACGAGGACGAGGGTCTCTTCGGTGGCCATGGATGGTCCCTTCGTGTGTTGCGGTTCTCGAGTCGGCGATCTCAGTCGGCGGCTCCGGCGCGCTGCGCGCTCACGCGGCGCTCGATGCGCGCCCCACCGATCGTCGCATACGCCCACATGCCGCCGAAGATGAGCGCGATGAGCAGGATCGCCGGGACGAGCAGTGCCCCCAGGGCGACGACGACCTGCAGCGCCCACCCGATCGCGAAGCCCGCGTTCCAGCGCAGCAGGCCCGACGCGACGAAGAGGAGCACCGCCACGACGGATCCGGCGACGATCCCCCACCACGACGGCATCCCCTCGGGCACCGCCTTCAGCCCGTGCACGGTGAGGCCGCCGAGGAAGACGACGATCGCCTCGAAGACGAGGACGACCTGACCCAGCTTCTCGGGGAGCGTGCGGTACCGGCGCGTGCGGCTCATGCGCTCCACCCCGACTTCCAGTCCTCGCTCTCCGCGAGCACGACGGCCTCACCGGCCAGAACCACGGAGCCCGCGATGACGACGCCGCGCTTCGGTGCCGACGCGGCCCACTCGCGCGCCGCGTCGGCGGCGTCGGACAGGCCCGGATGGACGGTCACCCGCAGTCCCGCCGCCTCGGCGAGATCCGCGATGTCGTCGGGTGAGGCGGCGCGCTCGGAAACCGGGCTCGTCGCGAACACGTGCGCGGCGACCGGCGCGAGCTGCGCGACGATGCCCGGCGCATCCTTGTCCGCGAGCACGCCGAGCACGACGCCCCACTCCTCGAAATCGAACGACTCACGCAGTGCGAGCGCGAGGGAGGCCGCGCCGTGCGGATTGTGGGCGGCATCGACGACCACCGACGGGTCGATGCCGACCAGCTGCAGCCGCCCCGGCGATGTCGCCTCCTGCAGGCCCTCCGTGAGGACCTCGTCGGTGATCGCGTGCGACGCATCCCCGATCAGCGACTCGACAGCCGCGATCGCGAGCGCCGCGTTCTGGCCCTGGTGCCGCCCGTACAGCGGCAGATACTGCTCCGCGTACTCGCCGGCCAGGCCCCGCACCGTGATGAGCTGCCCGCCCACCGCGAGCTTCTGGTCGCCGAGCGCGAAGTCACGCCCCTCGAACGCCACGGTCGCGTCCTGCGCCCCCGCCACCCGACGCAGCACGGCCTCGGCCGCGGGCGTCTGTCGGGCCGAGACCACGCGAGCGCCGGGCTTGATGATCCCCGCCTTCACCTCGGCGATCTTCTCGATCGTGTCGCCGAGCCGATCAGCGTGGTCGAGGTCGATGGGCGTGAAGACCGCGACGTCGCCGTCCGCCGTGTTGGTGGAATCCCAGGATCCACCCATGCCCACCTCCAGCACGAGCACATCGACGGGCGCATCCGCGCACGCGACGAAGGCCAGCACCGTGAGCAGCTCGAAGAAGGTCAACGGCTCCTCGCCGGCCGCCGCCAGCTCGGCGTCGACGAGGCCGACGAAGGGTTCGATCTCGTCCCACGCGTCGGCGACCGCGGCGTCGGAGATCGGCTCGCCGTCGATCTGAATCCGCTCCGTGAAGCGCTCCAGGTGCGGGCTCGTGAACAGGCCGGTGCGCAGGCCGTGCGCCCGCACGAGGCTCTCGATGATCCGTGCCGTCGAGGTCTTGCCGTTCGTCCCGGTGATGTGCACGACCCGATAGGTCCGCTGCGGGTCATCGAGCAGCTCGAGCACGCGGCCCGTGCGCTCCTTGCGCGGCTGCACCCAACGCTCGCCCGCGCGGGCGAGCAGCGCCTCGTAGACGGCGTCGGCGCGTTCCCGGTCGTTCATCGCTCTCCGATCTCGGCGGCGACGACCGCGCGGGTCACCGCAACCTGGAAGTCCCCGGCGTTGGCGTAGGTGCCGGACGGCACCGTGGTCACGTGCTCGGCCTCGCCGTCGAACGCCCCGTCGCGCACCTCGGCCGCGACGGCGAGCGTCTCGCCGGCGACATCCGCCGCGTCGAACGCCTGCCGCACCGCGGCGGCATCCTCGGCGGACGAGAAGGCGAGCTCGAGGCGGATGCGGTCGCTGACATCGAAGCCCGCCGTCTTGCGCGTGTCCTGCACGGCGCGGATGACGTCGCGCGCGAGCCCCTCGGCCGCCAGGTCGGGCGTGACGACGGTGTCGAGCAGCACGAAGCCGCCGCCGGGCAGCAGCGCCAGAGCCTCGCCCTCGGGCCGCCCCGTCGTCTCGAGCACGAGTTCGTACTCGCCCTCGACCAGCGGGATGCCGCCGGCGGTGACGACGCCGTCGCGTTCGGACCAGTCGCCGCTCTTGGCTGCCGCGATCACCTGCTGCACCTGCTTGCCCAGACGCGGGCCGGCCGCGCGGGCATTGACGGTGAGGCGATGAGAGATGCCGTAGGCCGCCGCGGTGTCCGCGCCGAGCTCGACGAGCGAGACGCTCTTGACGTTCAGCTCGTCGCGGAGGATGTCCTCGAACTGGGCCAGGCCGTCGGCCCGCTCGGCCACGACCGTGAGCTGCGCGAGCGGCAGGCGCACCCGCAGGCCCTCTCGCTTGCGCAGCGCGTTCGCCACGCTCGACACCTCGCGCACGGCGTCCATGGCGCGGCGGATGTCCTCGGCGGGCGCGAACTCGCCCGCATCGGGCCACTCGGTCAGGTGCACGCTGCGCCCCCCGGTGAGGCCCTGCCACACCCGCTCGGCGACGAGCGGGATGAGCGGCGCCGCCACCCGGCACAGCGTCTCGAGCACCGTGAAGAGCGTGTCGAACGCCTCCGTGCTCTTCGGGTCGTCCGTCACGCCCGTCCAGAACCGGTCGCGCGACCGGCGGATGTACCAGTTCGTGAGCACCTCGGCGAAATCGCGCAGACGCCCCGACGCGGTGGTGGAGTCCAGGCGCTCGAGATCGTCGGCCACCTCGCGGACGAGGTCGCCGAGCAGCGCCAGGATGTGCCGGTCCAGCACGTCGGTCGAGTCGGTACGGCGCGTCGCCTCGTAGCCCGCCGCGTTCGCGTACGTCGAGAAGAAGTACCACGAGTTCCACAGCGGCAGCAGGAACTCCCGCACCCCCGCGCGGATCCCCTCCTCCGTGACGATGAGGTTGCCGCCGCGCAGCACGCTCGACGACATGAGGAACCAACGCATGGCGTCGGAGCCGTCGCGGTCGAACACCTCGGACACATCCGGGTAGTTGCGCAACGACTTCGACATCTTCTGCCCGTCGTTGCCCAGCACGATGCCGTGGCACGAGACGCCCGTGAACGCCGGGCGGTCGAACAGCGCGGTCGACAGCACGTGCATCACGTAGAACCACCCGCGGGTTTGACCGATGTACTCGACGATGAAGTCGGCCGGCGCGTGGGTGTCGAACCAGTCCTTGTTCTCGAACGGGTAGTGCACCTGCGCGAAGGGCATCGATCCGGAGTCGAACCACACGTCGAAGACGTCCTCGATCCGGCGCATCGTGCTCCGCCCCGTCGGATCGTCGGGGTTGGGGCGGGTCAGCTCGTCGATGTACGGGCGGTGCAGGTCGACCTCGCCCTTCTCGTTGCGCGGCAACGTGCCGAAGTCGCGCTCCAGCTCCTCGAGCGAGCCGTACACGTCGACGCGCGGGTGGTTCGGGTCGTCCGACTTCCACACGGGGATCGGCGAGCCCCAGAACCGGTTGCGGCTGATCGACCAGTCGCGCGCCCCCTCGAGCCACTTGCCGAACTGGCCGTGCTTGACGTTCTCGGGCGCCCATGTGATCTGCTCGTTGTTCGCGAGCAGGCGATCCTTGATGTCGGTCACGCGCACGAACCAGCTCGAGACCGCCTTGTAGATGAGGGGGTTCCGGCAGCGCCAGCAGTGCGGGTAGCTGTGCTCGTAGGACTGCAGGCGCAGCAGGCGCCCCTCGCTGCGCAGCTTGCGGACGATGTCCCGGTTCGCGTCGAGCCACAGCTGGCCGGCGAAGTCGGGCACGAACGACAGGAACCGGCCGTCGTCGCCGAGCGAGACGATCGTCGGGATGCCTGCGGCGTCGTTCAGACGCTTGTCGTCCTCACCGTACGCGGGCGCCTGGTGCACGAGGCCCGTGCCGTCCGAGGTCGTCACGTAGTCGTCGACGAGGATCTGCCAGGCGTTCTGCATGCCCCACTTCTCCACGTCGGCGAAGTAGTCGAACAGCGGCGCGAAGCGCACCCCGCCCAGCTCGGCACCGGAGACCCGGAGGCGGATCGCGGCCCGGGCGTCGTCCGCCGACTCGTAGCCGAGGTCCTTCGCGTACCCGCCCAGCAGCTCCTCCGCGAGCAGGAACTCGGCCCCCTCGGCCCCCTCCTTGGCGCCGTGCGGGCCGACGGGCACGACGGCGTAGGAGATGGCGGGCCCGACCGCGAGCGACGCGTTCGTCGGCAGGGTCCAGGGCGTCGTCGTCCAGGCCAGGGCCCGCACGCCGTCGAGGCCCATCGCCTCGGCCTTCTCGCCGGTCAGCGGGAACGACACCGTCACGGACGGGTCCTGCCGCATCTGATAGACGTCGTCGTCCATGCGCAGTTCGTGGTTCGACAGCGGCGTCTGGTCGCGCCAGCAGTAAGGCAGAACGCGGTAGCCCTCGTAGGCGAGGCCGCGGTCGTGCAGCGTCTTGAAGGCCCACAGCACGCTCTCCATGAACGTGGGGTTGAGCGTCTTGTAGCCGTTCTCGAAGTCGACCCAGCGGGCCTGGCGGGTGACGTACGCCTCCCACTCGTCCATGTAACGCAGCACCGACTCGCGGGCCTTGCCGTTGAACGCCGCGATGCCCATGTCGACGATCTCGCTCTTCTCGGTGATCCCGAGCTGCTTCATCGCCTCGAGCTCGGCGGGAAGACCGTGGGTGTCCCAGCCGAAGACGCGGTCCACCTTCTTGCCGCGCATGGTCTGGAAGCGCGGGAAGAGGTCCTTCGCGTAGCCGGTGAGGAGGTGGCCGTAGTGCGGCAGGCCGTTGGCGAACGGCGGGCCGTCGTAGAACACCCACTCGTCCGCGCCCTCGCGCGCCTCGATCGACGCGCGGAAGGTGTCGTCGGCGGCCCAGAAGTCGAGGATCTCCCGCTCGATATCGGGCAAGCGCGGGCTCGCCACGACGCTCGACGGGGCGGCGGCGTCGGCCGCGGGTCCGAACGGGGACTTCGGGTAGGTCATCTCACTCCAGCAGTTCCATGGGGACTGCGAGGACGACCCGTGCTCTCCAGCGCCGGCCGCGGTACCACCCCGCGTTGCGCCGCCCGCCGCTGCGGACGCCGCCACTCTCACTGCGGCTGTGACGGGCCTGCCCCGCGCGGTTCTACTGAGGGCCGAGACCCCGTTCTTCCGCGAGCTCCCCGGTGATGGCCGGATCGATGCTTTGCGACGATTCTACGCTGTTCGGCCCACCTGCCGCATCGCGCGCACCCGTCGCGGGATGCCTCTCACGCCGGGCCGGTAGACTCGGCGCACAACCCCACACTCAGGCACGCACACACCGTGCCGCACATAGCGAGGAGATCTTCGTATGGCCGCCCTTCCCGACAAGCCCGCTCTCGAGGGTCTCGAAGCGAAGTGGGGTGAGCGCTGGGAGCAGGACGGCACGTTCCTGTTCGACCGCGACGCCGCCCGCGCCTCCGGCCGCGCCGGCGTCTACTCCGTCGACACTCCCCCGCCGACGGCGTCGGGATCGCTGCACATCGGCCACGTGTTCTCCTACACGCACACCGACGTCAAGACGCGCTTCGAGCGCATGCGCGGCAAGACCGTGTTCTACCCGATGGGGTGGGATGACAACGGACTCCCGACCGAGCGCCGCGTGCAGAACTACTACGGCGTGCGCTGCGATCCCTCCCTGCCGTACGATCCCCACTTCACCCCGCCGTTCCAGGGCAACGCCAAGAGCGTGAAGCCGGCCGACCAGGTGCCGATCAGCCGCCGCAACTTCATCGAGCTGTGCGAGGCGCTCACCGTCGAGGACGAGAAGACGTTCGAGTCGCTGTGGCGCGAGCTGGGCCTCTCGGTCGACTGGACCCAGACGTATCGCACGATCTCGGACGAGACGATCCGGACGAGTCAGCTCGCGTTCCTGCGCAACTACGAGCGCGGCGAGGCGTACCAGGACCTCGCGCCCACTCTGTGGGACGTCGACTTCCGCTCCGCCATCGCCCAGGCCGAGCTCGAGGACCGCGACCAGCCCGCGAACTACCATCGCCTCGCCTTCCACCGCGTGGACGGGTCGGGCGACATCCACATCGAGACGACGCGTCCGGAGCTGCTGGCCGCGTGCGTCGCCCTCGTCGCGCACCCCGACGACGAGCGCTATCAGCCGTACTTCGGCACGACGGTGACCACCCCCGTGTTCGGTGTGGAGGTGCCGGTGCTCGCGCATCCGCTCGCACAGCCCGACAAGGGCTCGGGCATCGCCATGATCTGCACCTTCGGCGACATGACCGACATCGTCTGGTGGCGGGAGCTGAACCTGCCCAACCGCACGATCATCGGGCGCGACGGCCGCGTCGTGGCGGAGGCTCCCGAGGCGATCGTCTCGGAGGCCGGCCGCGCCGCGTTCGCCGAGCTCGCCGGCAAGACCGTCTTCAGCGCACGCAAGCGCGTGGTCGAGCTCCTGCAGGAGTCCGGCGAGCTCCTTGAGGTCGGCAAGAGCTTCCAGCACCCCGTGAAGTTCTACGAGAAGGGCGACCGCCCGCTCGAGATCGTCTCGACGCGTCAGTGGTACATCCGCAACGGCGCGCGCTCCGAGCAGCTCCGCGCGCGCCTGCTGGAGCTCGGCCGGCAGATCGACTGGCACCCGGAGTTCATGCGCGTGCGCTACGAGAACTGGGTCAACGGGCTCACCGGCGACTGGCTCGTCTCGCGCCAGCGCTACTTCGGCGTGCCGATCCCCGTCTGGTACGCCCTCGACGACAACGGCGAACGGGACTACGCGCGGGTGCTCGTGCCCGACGCGGCGAGCCTCCCCGTCGACCCGACCAGCGACGTCCCCCCGGGTTACACGGAGGACCAGCGCGGCGCGCCCGGAGGCTTCGAGGCCGAGACCGACATCCTCGACACGTGGGCGACGTCGTCCCTGACGCCGCAGCTGGCCGGCGGCTGGCAGCGCGACGCCGAGCTGTGGGACCTCGTGGCGCCGTTCGATGTGCGGCCGCAGGGCCAGGACATCATCCGCACGTGGCTGTTCTCGACGCTGCTGCGCAGCGCGCTGGAGGACGACCGCGCCCCCTGGACGAACGCGTCCATCTCGGGGTTCATCGTCGACCCGGACCGCAAGAAGATGTCGAAGTCGAAGGGCAACGTCGTCACGCCCGCCGACATCCTCGCCCAGCACGGCTCGGACGCCGTCCGCTACTGGGCGGCCTCGAGCCGCCTGGGCGCCGATGCCGCCTTCGATCCGCAGAACCCGACGCAGATCAAGATCGGCCGGCGCCTCGCGATCAAGGTGCTCAACGCCGCGAAGTTCGTGCTCGGCTTCGACGCGCCGGAGGGCGCGCGGGTGACCGAGCCGCTCGACCTGTCGATGCTCGCGGCGCTGGACGATGTCGTGACACAGGCCACGAAGGCGCTCGAAGACTTCGACCACGCGCGCGCCCTCGAGGTGACCGAGGCGTTCTTCTGGACGTTCTGCGACGACTACCTCGAGCTCGTCAAGGAGCGGGCGTACACGGGCGGCGACGCGGGCGCCTCGGCGGCGGTGGCGCTGCGCACCGCCCTGTCGATCGTGCTGCGCCTGCTCGCCCCGGTGATCTCCTTCGCCACCGAGGAGGTGTGGTCCTGGTTCCAGGAGGGGTCGGTGCACCGCGCGCCGTGGCCCGTCCCGACCGGCCTCGGCGGCGACCCCGCCGTGCTGGCCGCCGCCAGCGAGGCGCTCATCGGCATCCGTCGCGCCAAGACCGAGGCCAAGGCCTCGCAGAAGACCCCCGTCGCCGCCGCGGTGGTCGCGGCTCCCGCGGAGCGGATCGAGCTGCTGCGGGCGGCCGAGGCCGACCTGCGAGCCGTCGGCCGAATCGCGCAGCTGGAGTTCGCCGACGGCGAGCAGCTCGCCGTCACCCGGATCGACCTGGCCCCCGAGGAGGCATGATGCAGCTGGGAACGCGCTGGCCCGCGGGCGACGAGCCGCCGGCGTCCGTACCGAAGGAGCTTCGCGAGGAGATCGCGCGGGTGGAGGCGACGCTGCCGCCCGGCCAGCCCGCGCCCTCGTGGACCCTCACCTGGCTGGAGGGCCGCCCCATCGCCGAGCTGGACACCGGCTTCGAGGTGCGCCTCGACGAGGACGGCCGCGCGGTGGCCGGCCGCTTCGATCCGATGGAATGAGCGTCCGTGCGCCCGGTCTCGGCCGGGCGCACGGACGCCGCCACGGGTCGCCGTAGGCTGACGGGGTGACTGATCTGGACCTGAACCCCCTGCTGGCGCCGTCGCCGCTGCCGTACGGCGTGCCGGACTACGCCGCGATCCGCCCCGAGCACTACCTGCCCGCGTTCGAGCGCGCGTTCGCGGAGCACCGCGCCGAGGTCGCCGCGATCACCGCGCTGACCGACGAGCCGACCTTCGAGAACACGATCGAGGCGCTCGAGCGCTCCGGGCGGCTGCTGGACCGCGTGAGCCGCGCGTTCTACACCGTCAACTCGGCGCATGCCACGCCCGAGATCCAGGCGATCGGCGAGACGCTCGCGCCGATGCGCGCGGCACACGAGGACGCCATCCAGCTCGACGCGGCGCTCTTCGGCCGCATCGCGTCGCTGCACGAGCGCCTCGACGATCTCGGCCTCGACGCCGAGCAGCGCTACCTCGTGGCGCGCCGCTATCGCGAGATGCAGCACGCCGGCGCCGGCCTGGATGAGGCGGCGAAGGAGCGCCTCACCGAGCTCAACACGCGGCTTTCCACGCTCACCACCCAGTTCGAGAAGAACCTGCTCGCCGACACCAACGACCTCGCGCTCGTGGTCGACGACGCCGCAGCGCTCGACGGCCTCACCCCCGGCGAGATCTCGGCCGCACGCCAAGCGGCGAGCGAACGCGGCATCGACGGCTACCTCGTCTCCCTCACGCTGTACACCGGGCACCCGTATCTCGCGTCGCTGACCGACCGCGACGTGCGCGCCCGCCTCATGAACGCCTCGCGCGCCCGCGCCTCGCGCGGCAACGAGAACGACAACTCCGAGGTGCTCCTCGAGATCGTGCGCCTGCGCGCGGAGCGAGCGCGTCTGCTCGGCTACGCCAGTCACGCCGAGTACATCACCTCGGACCAGACGGCCGGCTCCCCGGCCGCCGTGGAGGAGCGGCTGCGCCGCCTCGCCGGCCCCGCGGCGCGCAACGCGAAGCGCGAGAAGGAGGCGCTCGAGCGCATCGCCGGCACGACGATCGAGGCGCACGACTGGGCGTTCTACACCGAGAAGGTGCGCCAGGCGGAGTACGACCTCGATACGGCCGCGCTGCGCCCGTGGTTCGAGGCCGAGCGGGTGCTGCAGCAGGGCGTCTTCCATGCCGCCCACCTGCTGTACGGCCTCACGTTCCGCGAGCGGGCGGACATCCCGTCGTACCACCCCGGTGTGCGCACGTTCGAGGTCTTCAACGAGGACGGCTCGCGACTGGGCCTGTACCTGCTCGACCTGTACACCCGCGACACCAAGCGCGGCGGCGCTTGGATGAACTCGATCGTCGTGCAGTCGCGGCTGCTCGGCGACGAGCACCCGGTGGTCGTGAACAACCTCAACGTGCCGCAGCCGGCCGCGGGCTCCCCCACGCTGCTCACGCTCGACGAGGTGAACACGCTCTTCCACGAGTTCGGTCACGCGCTGCACGGGCTGTTCGCGACCGTGACGTACCCGCACTTCGGCGGCACGCAGGTGTACCGCGACTTCGTCGAGTTCCCCAGCCAGGTGAACGAGATGTGGATCCTGTGGCCCGAGATCGTGCGCAACTACGCGGTGCACGTGGAGACGGGCGAGCCGCTGCCGGCCGACGTGATCGAGCGACTGCAGGCGTCCGGCGCGTTCAACGAGGGCTTCGCGACGAGCGAGTACCTCGCCGCCGCGTGGCTCGACCAGGCCTGGCACACGCTCACGGTCGAGCAGGCGGCTCAGGTGCGCGACGTCGCGGCGTTCGAGGCGGCGGCCCTCGCCGACATCGGCCTGGACGACCCCGCGGTCCCGACGCGCTACTCGTCCACCTACTTCCAGCACGTGTTCGCCGGGGGCTACAGCGCCGGCTACTACTCGTACATCTGGAGCGAGGTGCTCGACGCCGACACCGTCGAGTGGTTCCACGAGAACGGCGGGCTCACGCGCGCCAACGGCGACCGTTTCCGACAGCGGCTGCTCGGGGTGGGTGGCTCGAAGGACCCGCTCGAGGCGTACCGCGACTTCCGTGGTCGCGACGCCGACATCGAGCCGCTGCTCACGCGGCGCGGACTGACCGCCTGAGACACGAGAAAGGCCCCGGATCCGCGGATCCGGGGCCTTCCTGTGTCACGCCGTCTTCTTGCGCTGCCGCAGCACCCTGGTCGGTTCGGCGCCCTCCGTCACGGCGGCGCGCGTGACGACCACCTTGTCGACGTCCTCGTCGGACGGGATGTCGAACATGATCGGGCCCAGCACGTCCTCGAGGATGGCCCGCAGGCCGCGGGCCCCCGTCTTGCGCGTGACGGCGAGATCGGCGATCGCCCGCAGCGCGTCCTCCTCGAACTCGAGCTCCACCCCGTCCAGCGCGAACATGTGCTGGTACTGCTTCACGAGCGCGTTGCGCGGTGCGGTCAGGATCTCCATGAGAGCCTCCTGATCCAGCGGGTTCACGGAGGCGATCACGGGCAGGCGGCCGATGAACTCGGGGATCAGCCCGAACTTGTGCAGATCCTCGGGGAGCACCTCGCTGAAGAGCGAGTCCTGCTGGCTCTTGTCGTGCAGCGGGGCACCGAAGCCGACCCCGTGCTTGCCGACGCGGGAGGAGATGATGTCCTCGAGGCCCGCGAACGCGCCCGCCACGATGAACAACACGTTCGTGGTGTCGATCTGGATGAACTCCTGGTGCGGGTGCTTACGCCCGCCCTGCGGCGGCACCGACGCCACCGTGCCCTCCAGGATCTTCAGCAGGGCCTGCTGCACGCCCTCGCCCGAGACATCCCTCGTGATCGAGGGGTTCTCGGCCTTGCGCGCGATCTTGTCGACCTCATCGATGTAGATGATGCCGGTCTCGGCGCGCTTGACGTCGTAGTCGGCGGCCTGGAGCAGCTTGAGCAGGATGTTCTCGACGTCCTCGCCCACGTAGCCGGCCTCGGTGAGGGCGGTTGCGTCGGCGACGGCGAAGGGCACGTTGAGACGCTTCGCCAGCGTCTGCGCGAGGTAGGTCTTCCCGCAGCCCGTGGGGCCGAGCATCAGGATGTTGCTCTTGGCGACCTCGACGTCCTCCGCCTTCTGCTCAGCGGGACGCAGCTCGCTGCGCGCGCGGACGCGCTTGTAGTGGTTGTAGACGGCGACGGACAGGGCGCGCTTGGCGTCCTCCTGCCCGATGACGTACTCCTCGAGGAAGTGGAAGATCTCGCGCGGCTTAGGCAGATCGAACTCGGCGGCTTCGCCGTCGGAGGACGACTCGGCCATCCGTTCCTCGATGATCTCGTTGCACAGCTCGACGCACTCGTCGCAGATGTACACGCCCGGCCCCGCGATCAGCTGCTGGACCTGCTTCTGGCTCTTGCCACAGAAGGAGCACTTGAACAGGTCGGCGCTCTCACCGATGCGAGCCATGGGTCCTCCTGTGCTGATCCTGTCGGGTCATTTCCCGAGCCTAGCCGCTGCCGCCGACACCGGCGCGTCGCCACGCGTTCCCGCGGTATCCGGTCGATAACGAAGGCCCCGGCGTCTCCGCCGGGGCCTTCGGGTCCGTCACTTCGAGATCGGACCGCGCTTACGCGTGGTGAGCACCTGGTCCACGAGGCCGTACTCGACGGCCTCCTGGGCGCCCAGGATCTTGTCGCGGTCGATGTCCTTGTTCACCTGCTCGACCGAGCGGTTGGAGTGCTTCGACAGCGTCTCCTCGAGCCAGGTGCGCATCCGCAGGATCTCGGCCGCCTGGATCTCGATGTCCGATGCCTGGCCGTGGCCGGCCTCGCCGACGGCCGGCTGGTGGATCAGCACACGGGCGTTCGGCAGCGCGAGGCGCTTACCGGGCGCACCCGCCGCCAGGAGCACGGCGGCCGCGGAGGCCGCCTGGCCCAGCACGACCGTCTGGATCTGGGGCGAGATGTACTGCATCGTGTCGTAGATCGCCGTCATGGCCGTGAACGAGCCACCGGGCGAGTTGATGTACATGATGATGTCGCGGTCGGGGTCCTGGCTCTCCAGCACGAGCAGCTGCGCCATGACATCGTCGGCCGACGCGTCGTCAACCTGCACGCCGAGGAAGATGACGCGGTCCTCGAAGAGCTTGTTGTACGGGTCCTGGCGCTTGTAGCCGTAGGCCGTGCGCTCCTCGAACTGCGGCAGGATGTAGCGGCTTCCGGGCAGCTGCAGGCCCTGGGGCGAGGTGGCGCCGGTGTAGGGGGTGTGCATTCTCGATACGTCCTTCTCTGTGCTCGGATTCCGGCGCTCAGTTCGCGGCGCGGTCGGTGCCACCGGCGCCGGTCACGTCGACGGCGTGCTCGCGGATGTGATCGACGAAGCCGTACTCCAGGGCCTCCTCGGCCGAGAACCAGCGGTCCCGGTCACCGTCCTCGTTGATCTGCTCGACCGACTTGCCGGTCTGCGCGGCGGTGATCTCGGCGAGGCGGCGCTTCATGTCGAGGATCAGCTGCGCCTGGGTCTGGATGTCGCTCGCCGTGCCGCCGAATCCGCCGTGCGGCTGGTGCAGCAGCACCCGGGCGTTGGGCGTGATGTAGCGCTTGCCCTTCGTGCCGCTGGTCAGCAGCAGCTGTCCCATCGACGCCGCCATGCCGATGCCGACCGTCACGATGTCGTTCGGCACGAACTGCATCGTGTCGTAGATCGCCATGCCGGCCGTGATCGACCCGCCGGGCGAGTTGATGTAGAGATAGATGTCCTTGTTCGGGTCCTCGGCGGCGAGCAGGAGGATCTTCGCGCAGATCTCGTTCGCGTTCTCGTCGCGCACCTCCGAGCCAAGCCAGATGATGCGGTCCTTCAGCAGCCGGTCGAAGACACTCTGTGCCATCAGCGGTTCGGGCATTCTCACTCCATTCGATGGTGCGTCGATACGACACTACCGGCGGCCCATCGCGCGCCCGGCCGTGTTCGCCGTGGGCATAGGCGCGTGTCCGACCACCGCCGTCTAGCACGCGGGGCGGCCGCGTTCCAACCCCCGAGCGCATCGCGCGCGGGCGTCCTAGCGTGGGCAGCGGCGGCCGCCGCGCCGCGGCCGCATCGACAGAGAGAGGTGACCATGACGCGATTCGGATACACCCTGATGACCGAGCAGAGCGGACCGAAGGAGCTCGTCGGCTACGCCGTCGACGCGGAGCGGGCGGGCTTCGACTTCGAGGTCATGAGCGATCACTACTCCCCGTGGCTCGCTTCGCAGGGGCACGCCCCCTACGCCTGGTCGGTGCTGGGCGCCGTGGCCCACGCGACCGAGCGCGTCGGGTTGGCCACGTACGTGACGTGCCCGACCATGCGTTACCACCCGGCCGTCGTGGCGCAGAAGGCCGCGACGATCCAGCTGCTCTCCGACGGGCGGTTCACGCTGGGCCTGGGCGCGGGCGAGAACCTCAACGAGCACGTCGTGGGCGAGCGCTGGCCCGGCGTGGACGAGCGCCACGACATGCTCGAGGAGGCGGCGCTCATCATCCGGGAGCTGCTCACCGGAGATCTCGTCACGGTGGAGGGCGAGCACTTCCGCGTCGACTCGGCGCGGATCTGGGACGCCCCCGAGGGCGGGGTGCCGATCGGCATCGCCGTGTCCGGCGAGAAGTCGCTCGAGCGATTCGCCCCGATCGGCGACCACCTCATCACCACCGAGCCCGAGGCGGCCCTCGTGGACGGCTGGAAGGCCCGCACCGAGGCCGACGAGCCGCGCGCCATCGGGCAGGTGCCGATCTGCTGGGCGCCGGATGCCGACGAGGCGGTCGCGCTGGCCCACGACCAGTTCCGCTGGTTCGCCGGCGGGTGGAGCGTGAACTCGGATCTGCCCACGCCCGCCGGGTTCACCCAGGCGTCGCAGTACGTGCGCCCCGAGGACGTCGCGTCGTCGATCGCGTGCGGGCCCGACCTGGACGCCCTCGCCGAGAGCGTGCGTCCCTTCCTCGACGCGGGGTTCACCGACATCGCCCTCGTGCAGGTGGGCGATCGGCACCAGCAGCGCTTCCTGGACGAGGTGGCCGAGCCGCTGCTCGAGAAGCTGCGCGCGCTCGGCTGAGGGCGGGTACGACGAAGGGGCGGGCGCCACGCGCCCGCCCCTTCGTGTGAGGCTGCTTACTCGGCCTTCTCGGCGTCCGAGGCGTCGTCCTCGTCCTCGGCCGCCTGGTCCTCGACGAGCGCGAAGTCCGAGACGTCGACCGGCTGGCCGTTGGTGTCGACGACCTCCACCTTGCCGAGGAGGATCGACAGCGCCTTGTTGCGCGCGACGTCGCCCATGAGCGCGGGCAGCTGGCCGCCCTGCTGGATGGCCTGGATGAAGTCCTGCGGCGCCATGCCGTACTGGCCGGCCGACTGGATCAGGTACTGCGTGAACTCGTCCTGCGAGACCTGCACGTCGAGCTGCTCGGCGTAGGCGTCGAGCAGCATCTGGGTGCGGAACTGCTTCTCGCTGGCCTCG
This sequence comes from Microbacterium sp. Marseille-Q6965, assembly GCF_946151065.1. Lineage (GTDB taxonomy): Bacteria > Actinomycetota > Actinomycetes > Actinomycetales > Microbacteriaceae > Microbacterium. The sequence continues at coordinate 298,869 of NZ_CAMGZA010000001.1, forward strand.
GCCACCTCGGCCCGGTGCTCGTCGTCCTCCAGACGGTTCTCGGCCTCGAGGTGGCGGTGCACCTCGTCCTCGACGAGCTGGGCGGGAACGGGGATCTCGACCTTCTCGAGAAGCGTCTCGATGAGCTTGTCGCGGGCGGCGGACGCCTGCGCGAACGCACCGCGCGACGTCGTCTGCTCGGCGAGGCTCTCGCGCAGCTCCGCGATCGTGTCGAACTCGCTTGCCATCTGCGCGAAGTCGTCGTCGGCCTCGGGAAGCTCGCGCTCCTTGACGGCCTTGACCGTCACCGAGACCTCGGCCTGCTCGCCCGCGTGGTCGCCGCCCACGAGCGTCGAGGTGAAGGTCGTGGCCTCGCCGGCGGTGAGCGACTCGATCGCCTCGTCGATGCCCTCGAGCAGCTGGCCCGAGCCGAGCTCGTACGACACGCCCTCGGCGCGGTCGATCTCGTTGCCGTCGATCGTGGCGACGAGGTCGAGCTCGACGAAGTCGCCGTTCGTGGCGGGGCGGTCGACCGTGACGAGCGTGCCGAAGCGGGCGCGCAGGTCGTTCAGGGCCTCGTCGATCTTGGCCTCGTCGACCTCGATCGCGTCGACCTCGACCTTCAGGCCCTCGATGGCGGGCGCCTCGAACTCCGGGCGCACGTCGGTCTCGATGTCGACGACCAGATCGCCCGAGAAGTCCTTCTCGTTGGGCCACTCGACGATCTCGGCACTCGGACGGCCGAGGACCTTCAGGTCGTTCTCGGCGACCGCCTGACGGTAGAAGCCGTCCAGGCCCTCGTTGGCGGCGTGCTCCAGCACGGCGACGCGACCGATGCGCTGGTCGATGATCGGCGCCGGCACCTTGCCCTTGCGGAAGCCGGGGATCTGCACGTCCTGCGCGATGTGCTCGTAGGCGTGCTGGATGCTCGGCTTGAGCTCCTCGGGGCTGACCGTGATGTGCAGCTTCACCCGGGTGGGGCTGAGCTTCTCGACGGTGCTGTTGACCATGCTGGTTGCTTCTCCTCGTGACGGACCCGCACGTGATCCGCACGGGGTTCAGGTCTTCGGGCCGTTCGTCGGGGCGACAGGATTTGAACCTGCGACTTCCCGCTCCCAAAGCGGGCGCTCTACCAAGCTGAGCTACGCCCCGGGGCTTCCCACCGGAGCGGGAGTGCGAAACGGCCCCAACGAGTCTAGCCGACGTCCCGCCCGGTCACCTGACGGCCGTTTCGCGGGCGCGCCACGACGGAGCGCCCGCGGGAACAGAACAAGCATGTGGAGGGGATGACGGGAATCGAACCCGCACCACCAGTTTGGAAGACTGGGGCTCTACCATTGAGCTACATCCCCGCAGCTGCCGGGCAGCGGGTTCGAGTCTAGCCGACGCGCGAGCGGCCTCCGAATCGCTCCCCTTCGCGTCCCTCAGTGCGCCGCATCGCGGACGTCGTGCAGGCGGGCGTTGTCGACGTACCGGCGGGCGTTGTCTCTCAGGCCCGCGACCTCCTCGTCCGTCAGCGAGCGGCGCACCTTCGCCGGCACGCCGGCGACGAGTGATCGCGGCGGGACGACGGTGCCCTCGAGCACCACCGCTCCCCCGGCCACGAGGCACTCCTCGCCCACGACCGCTCCCGAGAGCACGACCGCTCCCATGCCGATCAGGGAGCCGTCGCCGATCTCACAGCCGTGCACCACCGCGTTGTGCCCGATCGAAACGTCGGCGCCGATGCGTGCGGGATGATCGCGGTCCACGTGGATCGAGACGTTGTCCTGCACGTTGCTGCGCGCGCCGACGCGGATGGCGTTGACGTCGCCACGCAGCACGGCGTTGTACCAGACGCTGGCCGACTCCCCGAGCTCGACCGCGCCGATGACGCGGGCCCCGTCGGCGACGTAGGCGGAAGCGGCGAGGGACGGCTCGGCGCCCGGCAGGGCACGCACGGACGCGGTGGCGGCGACGCTCATGCGCCCATCGTGCCACGTCGCCGCCGCGGCGCGTTTCGGCCAGGTCAGCCGCCCGTTAGCCCAGCCTCAGCTTGCTTGCGGAATGCCATCGGGTGGGGCAGCGTTGACAACGACGGAGGATCCATTCGACGGACTCCGCTCGGTGACCAACGGGAGGTATCACCATGAGCAAGCAGACCATCGCGGCCACCGCCGCCGACCCCACCGTCGCCGCGGCCGCTTCGCAGTTCCTGTCGCCCGTCGTGCTGGGCCTGCAGGCCCTCGTGGTCAACGGCAAGCAGGCGCACTGGCACGTGCGCGGCGCGAACTTCGTGGGCGTGCACGAGTTCCTCGACACGCTCGTCGAGCACGCGGGCGGCTGGGCGGACGAGGCCGCCGAGCGCATCATCGCCCTCGGGCTGCCGATCGACGCCCGCCTGGACACCATCGCTGAGAAGGTGCCCGCCACGCACGTGGGCGCCGGGTTCGAGCAGTCCGACCGGCTCATCGCCAACGTCGTCGCCGACATCGACGCCGTCATCGCCGACCTCGACGCCGCGATCGAGGGGCTCGACGAGATCGACCTCACGAGCCAGGACGTCGCGATCGGCATCAAGGGCGGCCTCGAGAAGGACCGCTGGTTCCTCGTCGCGCACGTCGCCGAGTAAGCCGCAACGTGCAATGCCCCGGACTTTCGGTCCGGGGCATTGCCGCGTTCAGGCCAGGTGTGTGAGTCGGCCACCCAGAATCGTCGCGTGCACGGGCATCGCGCGCAGCGTGTCGCGGTCGGCCGCGATCGGGTCGTGCCCGACGATGGCGAGATCGGCCGGTGCGCCCGGCTCGATCGTCTGGGGCTCGGTCGATCCCCCCGCGGTGGACGCCGCCAGCGCCGTGCGGACATCCACGGCCTGGTCGGGTCGCCACGGCTCGCGGTCGTCATCGGTTCGGAACACGGCCGCGGCCATGCCGATCCACGGGTCCAGCGGGGCGACGGGCGCGTCGGAGCCGAACAGCAACTGCACCCCCGCATCGCGGAAGGAGCGCAGGGGGTAGGGAATGGCGGCGTGTGCGCCCCAGTGGTGTTCGGTCAGCTCTCGGTCGTCCATCGCGTGCTGCGGCTGCACGCTGGCCGCCACACCCAGGTGCGCGAACCGCCGCACATCGGGCGCGGTCACGAGCTGAGCGTGCTCGATCCGTCCCGGCACGCCCGCCCGCGCGAAGGCGTCGAGCGCGGCCGCGTTGGTGAGGTCGCCGATCGCGTGGATCGTCGTCGCGATCCCCGCCGCCGCCGCGCGGACGACGAGCCTCGTCATCTCGTCGGGCGAGACGTTGTGCCCGCCGTGATGGTGCGGATCGTCGGCGTACGCGCCGCTCGTCCAGGCCGTGCGCGTGCCGAGCGAGCCGTCGGCGAGCACCTTCAGCACGCCCAGGCGCACCAGCCCGCCCTCGTCGAGCGGATCGCCCGTGCGGAGCCCTGCGGCGATCGCCTCGTCGAGGTGGTCGGGATAGATCGCGACGTGCACCCGCAGCGCCTGCCAGCCCGCCGACGCCCGCTCACGCCACGCGTGCAGCTCGGCACCGAACTCGAGGTCGCAGACCCCCACGACGCCCCGCCCGGCGGCGGCGCTCGCGGCCGTCGCGACCGCGCGATTCGCCGTGGCGTCCGACACGGCGTTCACGGCGACGATCGTCGCGAACGCCGGCCCTTCGCGCAGCACGCCCGACGGATCGGCGGCGAGGCCCTCGCGACGGAAGGCGGCACTGTTCATCCAGACGGAGTGCGAGTCGGCGCCGAGCAGATAGGTCGGCACCTCACCGGTCGTCGCGTCGAGCGCCTCGAGGCTCGCCGGCACCGCCCACAGCCCCTCGCGCCAATGCTGCAGCACCCGGCGCCCGTCGTCCCCCGGCGCGTGCCGCGCAGCGAAAGCCGCGGCCTCCTCGGCGGAGTGCGCGTGCGCGACGGAGGGGCGCGCTTGCGACAGCGCCCACTGCCGCAGATGCACGTGGTGGTCCCACAGGCCGGGCACGAGCCACGCGCCCTCCGCGTCAAGCACGGCCCCCTCGTGCCGCGCGTAGCCGGCGGGGGCGATGTCGAGGATGCGACCGTTGCGCAGGAACACGTCGTACGGCGCGTCGGGCTCCACGAGCGCGAGCGGCATGAGCTCGCGCCCCTCCCCCGCGATCCGTGCGTTCGCGATCACGTCGACGACGGCTCCGACGTCCATCCCGCTCCTCACCTCTGGCAGTTGGGGCACCAGTACAGCTTGCGCGCCTGCATCTCCTCCAGCGCGATCTCCGTGCCGCAGACCCGGCAGGGCAGCCCTGCCCGGTGGTACACCCAGTGGCGGTCGTCGCGGCTGGCCATGGCGCGCCGCCAGGCCTCACCCTCGAGCCCGTCCATCGTCATCATCTGGCCGGTCTCGACGCCGATGCGCAGCAACCCGTCCCAGTCGCGCCACAGCCCGCGCACGACCTCTTCGGGAATCGCGCGGCCGGGCGTGTGGGGATCGAGTCGCGCGCGGAAGAGCATCTCGGCCCGGTACACATTGCCGATGCCGCTCACCACCGACTGATCCATGAGCAGCTGACCGATCGCCACCGCGCGCGAGCGTACCGCGCGGACGAAGCGCTCCTCGTTCTCGGCCGGATCTCCGACGAGCGGATCAGGGCCGAGGCGCGCGATGACCGCGGCGACCTGCTCGGCGGTCTCGACGACGCACGCGGTGGGGCCCCGGAGGTCGGCACAGGTCGCGTCGGTGAGCAGCCGCAGGCGCACCTGGCCCACGACGGGCGGCGGCCATTCGGCGTCGGGCGCTTCGAGTCCGTCGGCCTCGTCGAGCCCCTTCGTCTGCTCCGACATGCGCACGTGGACGCGGGTGCGCCGCGGCGCACCGATCGAGGAGAGGGAGTTCTCGCCGGCGTCGTCGAAGATGGGTGCGTCCTCCACCACGGTGCCGCGCTGGTTGGTCTGCCCCATCCGGCCGTTCGCGGAGGCGATCGTGGGGTCGACGAGGATCTCGCCCGCGAAGTCCCATGCGCCGTACAACCCGAGGTGCACCCGCAGCCACACCCCGGAGTCGAACTCCAGGAACATCTGCTTGCCGACCGCCTGCGCCCGGGTCGGGGTGCGCCCGGACAGGATCGCCGCGCCCTCGGCGAACCGGCCCTGGGGGCTGCTGGCCCGCACCGGGCGCCCGACGAAGTTGCGCTCGAACTGGCGCGCGATGCGGTGGACGGAATGGCCCTCTGGCATGCCTACTCGCCCGCGCGCGGATCCGGCTCGAGGGTGCCGTCGGTCTCGAACGCCGCGATCTGGCCGATGCGGCGCACGTGACGCTCCTCTCCGGAGAACGGCGTCTCGATGAAGCGGTCGATGAAGCGGGCCACCTCCTCGAAGGTGTGCTGGCGGGCCCCGATGGCGATGACGTTCGCGTCGTTGTGCTCGCGCGCGAGCTCGGCGGTCGCGATGCTCCACACGAGCGCCGCGCGCACCCCCGTGACCTTGTTCGCCGCGATCTGCTCGCCGTTCCCCGATCCGCCGAACACGATGCCCAGCGCCTCCACGCCCGCCTGCTGATCGGCGACGACGGCCTGCGCCGCCCGGATGCAGAACGCCGGGTAGTCGTCGAGGGGGTCGTACGAGACCGGCCCGTGATCGATCACCTCGTGGCCGGCACCTGCCAGGTGGTGCTGCAGCTGGGTGGAGAACTCGAGGCCGGCGTGGTCGGTCGCGATGTGGATCCGCATGCTCAGATTCTCCCCTATGCCGCTCCGTTCAGGGCGCAAGGCCGGCGGCGGCGGGCTTGAAGCCCGCCCGCACGTTCTCGCAGCACCCCGGGCGGCACACATCGAACCAGGGGCCGAGCGGCGTGCGATGGGGCCGCTCGGCGGCCGGTGTGCCGCGCAGACGCTCCTCGACGAGGTCGACGAGTCCCGCGACATAGGCCGGGTCCACACCGGGCGTCGGAGTGCGCACTGCCCGGATGCCGACCCTCTCGGCCGTGTCCTTCGCCTCGTTGTCGAGGTCCCACAGGACCTCCATGTGGTCGCTGACGAACCCGAGCGGCACGATCGCGATCGCCTGCACACCGGCCGCGGGCAGTGCCTCGATGACGTCGTTGATGTCGGGCTCGAGCCACGGCTGCGAGGCGGGGCCCGACCGGGACTGGTAGACGAGCTTCCACGCCACGTCGCCCGCCTCCGGCAGCCGCGTGGCGATGTCCGCCATGACGGCCTCGGCCACCGCGAGGTGCTGGGCGGCGTAGGCGCCGCCCTCGCCCCAGTCGACGTCGCGCGGCCCGGAGCGCTGCGCATCCTGCATCGGCACGCTATGGGTGGAGAACAGCACCTGGACGGTGTCCGTGGGAATCCCGTCACCGAGGTACGCGCGGATCGCCGCCTCCACCCCGTCGATGAACGGCTGCACGAAACCGGGGTGATCGAAGAACTGGCGCACCTTGTCGATCGTCATGCGGTCGCCGAGGTCGTTGTCGATGAGCACCCGCGCGAAGTCCTCGCGGTACTGTCGGCAGCTCGAGAACGAGCTGTAGGCGCTCGTGGAGATGGCCAAGAGCGTGCGTCGCCCCTCGCGGTCGGCTTGCGTGACCGCCTCGTCGAGGTATGGCGCCCAGTTGCGGTTGCCCCAGTACACGGGCAGGTCCAGGCCGCGCCGCGCGAGCTCCGCCTCCAGCGCGCGCTTGAGCTCGCGGTTCTGCGCGTTGATGGGGCTGACTCCGCCGAAGTGGCGGTAGTGCGTGGCCACCTCCTCGAGCCGCTCGTCCGGGATGCCACGGCCGCGCGTCACGTTGCGCAGGAACGGGATGACGTCTTCCTGTCCCTCGGGCCCGCCGAAGCTGGCGAGGAGAATGCCGTCGTAGGCGACGGGAGCCTCGACGTGCGCGGCCCCGCTCGCAGCGGGAGCGGAGGCGAACGGGACGGAGACCTCGGTGTCGGGGTTGTTCACACCGCCATCTTCGCACCGGCGTAGAAGAAGTCCCCCAGCCGCCATGCAGGATCGACGGATCGGACGACCGCGCCGTCTTTTCCGTCGGCGACGACGCCCGAGCACGTAGGCTTGACCAGTCGCCGCGCCCGCCGGCGCGGCTCCCCCGATCGTTTTCATCCACCAGGGAGTTGCGCAGTGCCTGGAGAGAATCTCACTCGGATCGAGGCGCAGGAGCGCCGAGCGGTCGTCGACACCCGCTCGTACGCGGTCACGCTCGACCTCACGAAGGGCGACGAGGTCTTCGGGTCCCGCAGCGTGGTGCGCTTCGCCGGGACGCCGGGGGCGTCGACCTTCATCGATCTCATCGCGCGGGAGGTGCGCGAGGTCACGCTCAACGGCGTCCAGCTCGAGCCCTCCGAGGTGTTCGCCGACTCGCGGATCCGCCTGGACGGCCTGCAGGCCGAGAACGAGCTCGTGGTCGACGCCGACTGCGAGTACACCAACACCGGCGAGGGCCTGCACCGCTTTGTCGACCCCGTCGACGGCGAGGTCTACCTCTACACGCAGTTCGAGGTGCCGGACTCGCGCCGCGTCTTCGCGGTGTTCGAGCAGCCCGACCTGAAGGCCACGTTCCAGTTCACCATCACGGCGCCCGCCACCTGGCAGGTCGTCTCGAACCAGCCGACGCCCGAGCCGATCCTGCACGACGACAACGAGACCGCCACGTGGGGCTTCGAGCCCACGCCGCGGATCTCGTCGTACATCACGGCCCTCATCGCAGGGCCGTACGAGGTGGTGCGCTCCGAGCTGACCAACGCCGAGGGCCGCGTCATCCCGCTGGGCGTGTTCGCCCGCAGGAGCCTGTGGCAGCACGTCGACGCGGACTACATCTTCGAGAAGACCCGCCAGGGCTTCGCGTACTACGAGGAGAAGTTCGGGTACCCGTACCCGTTCGCGAAGTACGACCAGCTGTTCGTGCCCGAGTTCAACGCGGGGGCCATGGAGAACGCCGGTGCGGTGACCTTCACCGAGACCTACGTCTTCCGCAGCAAGGTCACCGACGCCGTCAAGGAGCGCCGCGTCGTCACGATCCTGCACGAGCTCGCCCACATGTGGTTCGGCGACCTCGTGACCATGAAGTGGTGGAACGATCTGTGGCTGAACGAGTCGTTCGCCGAGTGGGCGTCGACGATCGCCACGGCCGAGGCGACCGAGTGGACCGAGGCGTGGACGACGTTCAACGCCATGGAGAAGACCTGGGCCTACCGGCAGGACCAGCTGCCGTCGACCCACCCCATCGTCGCGGAGATCAACGACCTCGAGGATGTGCAGGTCAACTTCGACGGCATCACCTACGCCAAGGGCGGATCGGTGCTGAAGCAGCTGGCGGCGTGGGTGGGCATCGACGCGTTCTTCGCCGGCGTGGGCGCCTACTTCCGCAAGCACGCGTACTCGAACACCGAGCTGACGGATCTGCTCGTGGAGCTGGAGCGCACGAGCGGCCGTGACCTGTCCACGTGGTCGCGAAAGTGGCTCGAGACGGCAGGCGTCAACACCCTGTCGCCGGCCATCGACGAGGATGTGGACGGTCGGATCACGCGGTTCCGCGTGCTGCAGACGGCACCGGCGGACTACGCCACGATCCGCCCGCACCGCCTCGGCATCGGCTTCTACGACCTCCAGGGCGGCGCGCTCGTGCGCACGCACCGCGTCGAGGTGGACGTGGACGGCGATGTGACGGAGATCGCCGAGCTCAAGGGCCGACCCCGGCCCGCCCTCGTCCTGCTGAACGACGACGACCTCGCATACGCGAAGATCCGCCTCGATGACCGCAGCCTGGCGACCGCCATCGACCACCTCTCCGACATCGCCGATCCGCTGGCGCGCTCGCTCGTGTGGGGTGCGGCGTGGGACCAGACGCGCGATGCGGAGACCGCCGCCAGCGACTATGTCGACCTCGTGCTGCGCAACATCGGCTCCGAGACGGAGTCGACAACGATCCGCACCACGCTGTCCCAGTTGCAGCTGGCCGCGAACGCGTACGTGGCGCCCGATCGCCGCGACGACACGCGCGCCAAGGTGGCCGACGGCCTCTGGCAGCTGCTGCAGCAGGCGCAGCCCGGCAGCGACCTGCAGCTGCAGCTGGCCACCGCCTTCGCCTCGGCTGCGGCAACGCCGGCGCAGTGGGAGAACGTGCGCCGGCTGCGCGACGGTGAGCTCGCGCTGGAGGGCTTGCAGATCGACACCGATCTGAGCTGGCAGCTGCTCATCTCGCTTGCGGCCGGCGGCGTCGCCGACGAGTCGGCCATCGATGCCGCGCTCGCCGCCGACAACACCGCCAAGGGCGGGGAGTTCGCCGCGCAGGCACGCGCCGCCCTGCCCACACCCGAGGCCAAGCAGGCCGCGTGGGCGTCGCTCGTCGAGGACGCCTCCCTGCCGAACACGGTCGTGCGCTCGGCCGCGACCGGGTTCGTCCACCCCGCCACGCGCGACCAGCTCGAGGCGTTCGTGCCGAAGTACTTCGACATGCTCCTGCCCGTGTGGGAGGGGCGCACCTACCAGATCGCCTCGTACCTCATCGAGCTGCTGTATCCGGCACCGCTGGCCAACGTGGCGCTCCGCGACGCCACGCGGTCCTGGCTGGCGGCGCACGCCGACGCTCCCGCCGCCCTGCGTCGCCTCGTGCACGAGTGCCTCGCGGGCGTCGAGCGCGCGCTCACGGCGCAGTCGCGCGACGCGGAGTGACGCGGAGCGACGGAGGGAGCGCGGCAGATGCGTGCCTTCGACACCGGGACTGACACGCCCGTCGATCCGGACTTCTGGCTCGGCGTGCTCGAGACGTTGCGGCAGGTGGGGCTGCAGGTGCTCTGGGCGGCCGTCACGGTGGCCGTCTGCGTGCTCATCGCGTGGGTGCTGCGCCGCGTCATCCAGCGCGTCGTGCATCGCATCGTCGAGGGCGCGAAGAGCAAGGCGGACGTCGCCGACACGCGCGCGATCGAGCGCTCACCGCTGGCATCGGTGCGGATCGTGCAGCGCTCCCGGACCCTCGGGTCGATCCTGACGAACATCGTCAACGTGTCGTTGTTCGTCATCGCGGCGCTCCTGGTCATCGGGATCCTCGCGCCCGACCTGCTCGGCTCCCTCACTCTGCTGAGCGCCGCGGTCGGTGCGGGCCTCGGCTTCGGCGCGCAGAACATCGTCAAGGACGTGCTCAACGGCATCTTCATCGTCGCCGAGGACCAGATCGGCATCGGCGACGTGGTGGATGTCGGGCTCGCCTCGGGCGTCGTCGAGTACGTCAGCGTGCGCATCACGCACGTGCGCGACGTGAACGGCACGCTCTGGTACGTGCGCAACGGCGAGATCCTGCGCATCGGCAACATGTCGCAGGGATGGTCGCGCGTCGTGCTCGACGTGAGCCTGCCCGCCGACGTCGATGTCGACGATGTCGAGCAGACCCTCGGCGGCGTCGCCGCGGAGCTCGCACACGATCCCGCGTGGCGCTCCCGCCTGATCGGCGATCCGGAGGTGTGGGGGCTCGAGTCGGTCAGCGGCGACACCCTCGTGATGCGCCTCGTCGTGAAGTCGAAGCCGAGCACGAAGGAGGACGTCGCGGCCGAGTTGCGCAAGCGTCTGCGCGACGAGCTCCGCGCGCGCGGCGTCGAGCTGCCCGGCGTGGCGAGCGTCGACCTGACCGGCGCCCAGGGCGCGCTGCGCGTGCGGGGCGTCAACCCGCCGACGCGGCCCCAGACGATTCCCGCCCGCCCCACGTGGCACCCGCGCCGGGCCGCGGCGGCGACAGAGCGCAGCGGCGGCCCGGAACGGGACCGAGCCGAGCCGGACGCGGAGCGCTCCGGGGAGGAGAAGAAGTGACCGACGAGACCAGCTTCTACGAGCAGGTGGGCGGCCGCGCGACCTTCGCCCGGCTGGCCGAGGCGTTCTACCGCGGCGTCGCCGACGACCCGGTGCTGCGACCGATGTACCCGGAGGAGGACCTGGGGCCCGCGCAAGAGCGCCTGCTGCTGTTCCTCGAGCAGTACTGGGGCGGCCCCACCGCGTACAGCGAGCAGCGCGGTCACCCCCGGCTCCGGATGCGGCACGCCCCCTTCCACGTCAACCCGGACGCACGCGACCGCTGGCTCGCGCACATGCGCGCGGCCGTGGACGAGCTCGGCCTCTCCCCGCTGCACGAGGCGACCCTGTGGGACTACCTGCAGCGCGCGGCACACGCCATGGTGAACACGTTCGAGCCGACGCCCGGAGCCGCGCCCGCGGGCGACTGAGACGCGTCAGCGGCCGGTCGGCCGCACGTCGGTCAGACCCGATGCGGCCGGGCCGCGGCTGAGCACGTGGCCGCGGCGCAGCGTGACGCGCGTCCACCGGCCCGAGACGGTCACGCGGGCCTGTTCCTCGCCGCCGATGAACCCGAACGTGAAGGCCGCGAACGCGACGCCGAGCGGCAGACCTCCGAGGTCGTCGTCCGGCGTGCTCCACACCGAGCCGCGCACGGCGCGCACCACGTCCTCGCCCGGGTTCTGCGGCAGGCGCTCGGCCACGGCCGCGATCCCCCACTGCGCCCGACCCGCCAGCGTGGCGGCGGCGATCTCGCCGCGCGGCTCCCAACCGCCACGCGGCGGCGCGATGCCCGCCCACGCCGGCGCGATGGCGGTGTCCGGCAGCGCCAACGCGGACGGTTCGTCCGTGGCCGCGAGTTCGGCGACCACGAGATCGCACTCCAGCTCGGGATCGGCCGCCAGCACGCGCATGGCCAGAACGGTCGGCGTGCGGTCCAGCAGGCCGCGCGGCGCGAGCGCCGCGCTCGTCATCGCGAGCACTCCCCCGGCTCCCTGGAGGCGCACCCCCTCGGCGCCCGCCTGGGCCGCGCGCCCCGCGAAGGTGAGGGCGTCGCGGGCGGAGTCGGCGTCGGCCAGCAGGAGTCGGGGGGCCATCCGACCTAGACTACTTTCTCGTGACCCGCGACCTTCCCTCCGATCCCGTCGAGATGCTGCGGAAGGTGCTCGCGCTCGACGAGACCGGGGCCCGCACCTCGAACGACATCTTCGTCGGCACCTCGCACCCCATGCCGAGCGGCCGCGTCTTCGGCGGGCAGGTACTCGCGCAGGCCGTCGTGGCCGCCACGCGTACCCTGCCCGACGATCGCCACCCCCACTCGCTGCACGGCTACTTCCTGCGGCCCGGGGATGTGCGCGCACCCATCACCTTCGCTGTGGACCGCGTGCACGACGGGCGCTCCTTCTCACGCCGCCGCATCCAGGCGTACCAGGAGGGGGTCCCGATCTTCTCGGGGATCGCCTCGTTCCAGGACGACGATCCGGGCATGGAGCACGAGATGCCCATGCCCGACGTACCAGCGCCCGAGGATCTGCCCGACCCCGCACAGACGCATGCCGATCATCCGCAGTCGGGCCTGCTGCTGCGGGCGAACCCCATCGAGGTGCGGCACACCACCGGCGACATCTGGCTGCGGGTCGACGAGCCGTCGCCGCAGCAGACCGTGTGGACGCGGATCCGTGGCCCCCTGGGCGACGACCCGGCGCTGCACCGAGCGGCGCTGGCCTACCTCAGCGACTTCACGATCCAGGAGCCGGTGATGCGCGCGAGCGGCGTGGCGTGGAGCGACCGGGGCGTGAAGACCGCGAGCCTCGACCACGCGATCTGGTGGCACCGGCCCGCGCGGGCCGACGAGTGGCTGCTGTACGTGCAGGAGTCGCCGAGCTCCCAGGGTGGGCGCGGGCTCGCCCTCGGTCGCCTCTACCGCCGCGACGGCGCGCTCGTGGCCACCGTGGCGCAGGAGATCATGCTGCGGGTTCCCGACCGCGCCTGAGCGTCGCCGACGACGTCCTCACGCCGCGCGGGACGCCGTCAGGCACGCCTCCAGGGCCACCCAACCGAGCATCGCGCACTTGACGCGCATGACGTACTTGGCCACGCCCTGGAACGCCGCCGCGTCGCCGAGCGCTTCCGTCGGCTCGACCGCGCCGCGCGAGCGGAGCATCTCGCGGAACTCTCCGATGCGAGCGAAGGCCTCGTCGCGGTCGGCGTGCTCGAGCAGCTCCGACATGATCGACGCGGAGGCCATCGAGATGCTGCATCCCTGGCCGTCCCAGGCGAGCCGGTCGATCCGGCCGTCGGCATCGAGCGTGACGCCGAGCGTGATCTCGTCGCCGCACGACGGGTTGAGCTCGTGGTGCGTGTGCGCGAGACCGGCGGGGTCGCCCTTGCCGTGCGGGTCGCGCGAGTGATCCATGATCAGCTCGCGGTACAGGCCCTCGAGCTCGCCGCTCATCGGTCCGCCCCGAAGAACGCCCGCACCTCGCCGAGCGCGGCCTTGAAGCGTTCCACGTCGTCCGCCGTGGTGTACACCGAGGCACTCGCACGGGTGGTGGCGGCGACGCCGAGCCGCCGGTGCAGCGGCTGCGCGCAGTGGTGGCCCGTGCGCACGGTCACCCCACGGTCGTCGAGGAACTGACCGACGTCGTGCGCGTGCACGCCGTCGACGATCACGCTGACGAGGGCCGCCCGCGGCTCGCCCGCCGCGGGGCCGACGACCCGCACGCCGGGAACCGAGGCGGCGGCGTCAACGAGCAACGCCGCCATCTCGGCCTCGTGGGCGGCGACGGCATCCATGCCCACGCGGGAGAGGTAGTCAACGGCCGCGCCGAAGCCCACGGCCTGCGACACCGGCTGCGTGCCGGCCTCGAGCCGGTGCGGTGACGGCAGGAACTGCGCGTCCTCCATCGTCACGGTGGTGATCATCGAGCCGCCCGTGCGCGCGGGAGGCAGAGCGTCGAGCAGCTCGGCGCGGCCGTAGAGCGCGCCGATGCCCGTGGGGCCGAGCATCTTGTGCGACGAGAAGGCGGCGAAGTCCACGCCCAGCGCCGCGAGGTCCACGGGCAGATGCGGCACCGACTGGCACGCGTCGAGCACGGTGTACGCGCCGACGGCGTGCGCCGCCGCGGCCACGTCCGCGACGGGGGCGATCTGACCGGTCACGTTCGACACGTGCGCGAAGGCCACCACCCGCGTGCGCGGGCCGACCTGCGCCCGCAGGTCGTCGATCGTCCACATGCCGGCGTCGTTGACGGGGACGTGCCGCAGCACGGCACCGGTGCGGCGCGCGAGCCGCTGCCACGGGATGAGGTTCGCGTGGTGCTCGGCCTCCGTCACGAGGATCTCGTCGCCCTCGCGCAGCGCGAAGCGCTCGTCGCCCAGTCCGAGCGAGGCGTCCGACATGCCGAGCGCGATCGTGTTGAGCGCGTCCGTGGCGCCCGCCTGCCACGCGATCTCGCGCTCCCCCGCGCCGACGAATGCCGCCACCCGCTCGCGCGCATCCTCGAAGGCGGCGGTCGCCTCGCCGGTCGCCATGCTCGACCCGCGGTGCACAGCCGCGTAGTCGGAGCGGGCGAATGCGGCCTCTGCATCGATGACGGACGCCGGACGCTGCGACGTCGCTCCGGAGTCGAGGTATGCCGTATCGGGATGCGCGGCGAAGTACGGGAAGTCGGCGCGCGCGGCGGCACCCACGCGTGCGAGGGAACGAGCAGACTGGAGGGTCACCCTTCCAGTCTCTCGCAGTTCGGCTCCACGGGCGCCGTCAGTTCGCCTCCGACGTTTCGACGTACGGCTCCCAGGCTCTCCGCATCGCGTCGGGCATGCGCACGGGCCGCCCGGTGTCCGGCGACACCAGCACGACGGTCACGCTCGCCCGACCGAACAGCGTGCCGCCGCCGACGCCGCCCCACACCTCATACTTCAGCTCCGCCGACGCGCCGCCCAGCCGACCGAACCAGATGCGCACGTCGAGAGGGTCTTGCTGGTACGGGATCGGCGCGAGGTACTCGGCCTGCTGCGCCGCGATGAGGGGATAGAACGGTCCCTCGCCGGCCACACGCAGATCGGCGTCGAACACGGCCAACGGGGTCGCCTTGGCAGGATCCTCGTGGAGCCAGAACGCACGGAAGCGCGCCTCCTCGAGCAGTTTCACGAAGCTGGCGTTGTTGACGTGCTGGAACGCATCGAGGTCGCCCCAGCGAAGATGCACGGGCACATGCAGGCGGGTCATCCGGTCATTCTCGCAGGGCGCCTGAGTCACGGTCGCATAACGATGACCATCGCCCTGAGAACCGCATGATTCCGCGGATCTGAGAACTCGTTCCCCGGGTCTAGGTACCTCGGCGCGTCGCATCTGAGTAGACATTTTCCGAGGGATCGATAGACTCATCGCCGCGCCGGTCGGGCATGCGTACCGCCGTCCGACCACTGGGAACCGCACGTCGGTTTCCTCCCGAACCAGGCCCGCGAACGCCGCCCCGCGGCGGGCGTATGGCCGGCGATCCACCACCGTCACACCCGAGACGACCGTGGAACCCGTCTGCCCGGACCGTTACCGATCACCGGCCGCCCGCGCACGGCCGGCAGAGGAGAACGTTGACCGACAGCGACATCGCACTCCGCGCCGAGGGCCTGTACAAGGTCTTCGGCCGCCGTCCACAGGAATCCGTGGAGCGCTTGCGCTCCGGCACGCCGCGCGATCGGCTCGGCGGCGGCACGACCGCGGCCGTCATCGATGCCTCCTTCGAGGTGCGCCGCGGCGAGATCTTCGTCGTCATGGGCTTGTCGGGATCGGGCAAGTCGACGCTCATCCGCATGCTGAACGGCCTGCACGACGCGACCGCCGGCACGATCCGGGTCGGCACGGACGAGCTCACCGGGGTCTCACCCGCCCGCCTGCGCGAGCTTCGGCGGGAGCGCATCTCCATGGTGTTCCAGCACTTCGCGCTGCTGCCCCACCGCACCGTCGCCGACAATGTCGCCTACCCGCTCGAGTTGCGCGGCGTCGCCCGCGACAAGCGACTCGCGAAGGCCGAGGAGATCCTGACGCTCGTGGGTCTCGCCGGCTGGGGCAGCAAACTGCCCGCCGAGCTCTCCGGCGGGATGAAGCAGCGGGTCGGCATCGCCCGCGCCCTCGCCGCCGACACCGACATCCTTCTCATGGACGAGGCCTTCAGCGCCCTCGACCCCCTCATCCGTCGGGAGATGCAGGATCAGCTCCTCGAGTTGCAGGCCTCACTCGGCAAGACGATCATCTTCATCACGCACGACCTCAACGAGGCGATGTATCTCGGCGACCGGATCGCGGTGATGCGCGACGGACGGATCGTCCAGATCGGCACCCCTGAGGACATTCTCACGGATCCGGCCAACGACTACGTCGAACAGTTCGTGCAGGACGTCGACCGTGCCCGCGTGCTCACCGCCTCAGCCGTGATGGAGCGTCCGCGCCCCGTCGTGGCCGAGTCCGCCGGCCCCCGCACGGCGCTGCGCACGATGCGCGACGCCCAATCGGCCGCCGCGTACGTCGTGGACCGCGACCGCCGCCTCGTCGGCACGGTCGAGGACCGCGACGCCATCAAGCTGGTTCGCCGCGGCGAGAACGCCCTGGGGGGCATCGTCAAGCGCGACGCGGTGACCGTGGACGAGAACGCGGTGCTGATGGACCTGTTCGTGCCCGCGGTGGAGTCGAAGCTTCCCGTCGCCGTGACGAACGCGTCGGGCCGGCTGCTCGGCGTCATTCCGCGCGTGACGCTGCTGGCGGCGCTCGGCCCCGGGCCGGGCGCGACGGAGGAGATCACGCTGCCGCAGCCGCCCGTGCCGACCACCGTGATCGACCAGCTGCTCGCCGAGACCGAGGCGCGTGCCGAGACGACCGAGGAGGTGCGCTGATGGAGGGCTTCCGCATTCCCCTCGGCGAGTGGATCGCGACCGGCGTCGACTGGATCAAGGACAACCTCGAGTGGCTGCTCGACGCCATCTCGCTCGTCGTGCGCCTTCTCGTCGAGACCCTGACCGACGCGCTCGTGGCGACGCCGTTCGTCGTGACCATACTCGTCGCCGCGCTGCTGAGCTGGTTGGTGCGGTCGTGGCAGATGGGCGTGGGCACGCTCGTCACGTTCGCCCTCATCGCCGCGATGGACGTGTGGGAGCCTGCGATGCAGACGCTCGCGCTCGTGCTGATCGCGGCCCTCGTGGCGGTGGCGATCTCGATCCCGGTGGGCATCTGGTCGGCACGGAACGCCACCGTGCGCGCCGTCGTGAAGCCGATTCTCGACTTCATGCAGACGATGCCGGCGTACGTGTACCTCATCCCGGCCATCGTGTTCTTCAGCATCGGCGTCGTCCCCGGCGTCATCGCGACCATGATCTTCGCGCTGCCCCCCGGCGTGCGCATGACCGAGCTGGGCATTCGCGGCGTCGACGCCGAGACGGTGGAGGCCGGCCAGGCCTTCGGCGCCACGCCCGGTCAGATCCTGCGCGGCGTGCAGCTGCCGCTGGCGGTGCCCACCATCATGGCGGGCGTCAACCAGGTGATCATGCTGGCGCTCTCGATGGCCGTCATCGCGGGCATCGCCGGCGCCGACGGCCTCGGCAAGAACGTCGTCGAGGCGATCTCGACGATCAACATCGCCAAGGGCGTCGAGAACGGCCTGGGCGTGGTGTTCCTCGCCGTGTTCCTGGATCGCGTGACCGCCGCGCTCGGCAACCCCGCCGACTACCGCAGCTCGCTCCTCGGCATGCTGCGCCAGCGTCGCGCCACGCGGCGCGCCACCACGACGATCTCCGACGAGATCGCGCGCGAGCAGGCCTCGCCGCGCCGCGCGCCGGTGCCGACCGGCGCCTGACGCGCCCGACGGGCCGCGTCCGGGCGGTGCGACGCGCATCCGCTCCGCTGCCGCACCGACAAGTGCGGCCCCTCCCACCTGCACATCCCCTCCCCAGTCCGCGCCGACCGGCGCGGCACGAAAGGACATCATGAAGAAGCGACACCTGACCGGCATCCTCGCGATGGGCGCCGTGGGCGCGCTCGCGCTCACCTCGTGCGCCAACGGCGGCGCCGGCGACGGCGACGCCGAGGGCGGCGACCTCGGCACGATCACGCTCGGCTACATCCCCTCGTGGACCGACGGTTTGAGCACCGCCTACCTGCTCGAGGACCAGCTCACCAAGCTGGGCTACACCGTCGAGATGCAGACGCTCACCGAGGCCGGCCCGCTGTACGCCGGCCTGGCGCAGGGCGACGTCGACATCTACCCGTCGGCGTGGCCGGAGCTCACACACGCCTCGTACATGGAGGAGTACGGCGACGACATCGAGGACCTCGGCGCCTACTACGAGGGTGCACAGCTCACGCTCGCCGTGCCGTCGTACATGGACGACATCGACTCGATCGAGGACCTCAAGGGCAACGCGGACCGCTTCGACGGCAAGATCATCGGCATCGAGCCGGGCGCCGGCCTCACGGCCCAGACGCAGGACGTCGCGATGCCCGAGTACGGCCTCGACGAGGAGTACGAGCTCGTCACGTCGTCGACCGCGGCCATGCTCACCGAGCTGGGCAACGCGATCGACAACGAGGAGGACATCGTCGTCACGCTGTGGCGCCCGTTCTGGGCCTACGGCTCGTACGACGTGAAGGACCTCGAGGACCCGAACGGCGGCATGGGCGGCAACGAGGCCCTGCACTTCCTCGGCACCTCCGGCTTCGCGGAGGAGTTCCCCGAGGCGGCCGAGCTGATCGCCGGCATCCAGCTCGACGACGAGCAGTACGCGTCACTCGAGGACCTCGTCGTCAACGAGTACGGCGAGGGCCAGGAGGCCGAGGCCATCGACGCCTGGCTCGAGGAGAACCCCGACGCGTTCGACACGATCGTCACCGAGTGATCGGCTGATCGGCCCCGCTCCACGCAAAGGCGCCCCCCGGATCGGATCCGGGGGGCGCCTTCGTCGTGCGGCTCAGTCGCGCGTCAGCTTGCGGTAGGTCGTGCGGTGCGGGCGCGCCGCGTCCGGGCCGAGGCGCGCGATCTTGTTCTCCTCGTACGCCTCGAAGTTGCCCTCGAACCAGTGCCAGTTCGCCGGGTTCTCCTCGGTGCCCTCGTAGGCGAGGATGTGCGTGGCGACGCGGTCGAGGAACCACCGGTCGTGAGTGATGACCACGGCGCAGCCGGGGAACTCCAGCAGCGCGTTCTCGAGCGACTGCAGGGTCTCGACGTCGAGGTCGTTCGTCGGCTCGTCGAGCAGCAGCAGGTTGCCGCCCTCCTTCAGGGTGAGCGCAAGGTTGAGGCGGTTGCGCTCACCACCGGAGAGCACGCCGGCTTTCTTCTGCTGGTCGGGGCCCTTGAAGCCGAACTTCGACACGTAGGCGCGCGAGGGGATCTCCGTCTTGCCCACCGTGATGATGTCGAGCCCGTCCGAGACGACCTCCCAGAGGCTCTTCTCGGGGTCGATGTTCGAACGCGTCTGGTCGACGTAGCTGATCTTGACCGTCTCGCCGATCTTCAGGTCGCCGCCGTCGAGCGGCTCGAGCCCCACGATCGTCTTGAACAGCGTCGTCTTGCCGACGCCGTTGGGGCCGATGACGCCGACGATGCCGTTCGGGGGCAGGCTGAAGCTCAGCCCGTCGATGAGCGTGCGGTCGCCGAACCCCTTCTGCAGGTTCTTCGCCTCGATCACGATCGAGCCGAGACGCGGACCCGCCGGGATCTGGATCTCCTCGAAGTCCAGCTTGCGGGTGCGCTCGGCCTCGGCGGCCATCTCCTCGTAGCGAGCCAGACGCGCCTTGGACTTGGCCTGGCGCCCCTTCGTGTTCGAGCGCACCCACTCCAGCTCGTCCTTGAGGCGCTTCTGCAGCTTGGCGTCCTTCTTGCCCTGCACGTCCAGGCGCTCGGCCTTCTTCTCGAGGTACGTCGAGTAGTTGCCCTCGTAGGGGTAGAGGCGTCCGCGGTCGACCTCGGCGATCCACTGCGCGACGTGGTCGAGGAAGTAGCGATCGTGGGTGACGGCGATCACGGCTCCGGCGTACTTCTGCAGGTGCTGCTCGAGCCACAGCACGCTCTCGGCGTCGAGGTGGTTGGTGGGCTCGTCCAGGAGCAGCAGGTCGGGCTTTTCGAGCAGGAGCTTGCAGAGCGCGACGCGCCGCTTCTCACCACCCGAGAGGTTCGAGATCTGCGCGTCGCCTGGGGGCGTGCGCAGGGCGTCCATGGCCTGCTCGAGCTGGGCGTCGAGGTCCCACGCGTCGGCGGCGTCGATGGCCTCCTGAAGCTTGCCCATCTCGTCGAGCAGGGCGTCGAAGTCGGCGTCCGGATCGGCCATGAGACCGGAGATCTCGTTGAAGCGGTCGACCTTGTCCTTGATCTCGCGCACGCCGTCCTGCACGTTCTCGAGCACGGTCTTCGACTCGTCCAGCTCGGGCTCCTGCATGAGGATGCCGACGGAGTAGCCCGGCGAGAGCGTGGCGTCGCCGTTCGACGGGGTGTCCAGGCCCGCCATGATCTTCAGGATCGTCGACTTACCGGCGCCGTTCGGGCCCACCATGCCGATCTTCGCGCCCGGAAGGAACGCCATCGTCACGTCGTCGAGGATCAGCTTGTCGCCCACCTGTTTGCGGGCCTTGACCATCTGATAGATATATTCCGCCATAGCGTGACCCAGTCTAGGGGCCCCGCCCGCGCGCGCGCCGAATCCCTGCGGCATCGGCGCGAACCACGTCGCACCGTGCAGCCGCGGCGGGTCGGTCGGGCGCTACCAGTCGATCGGCCGCGTGTCGCCGAGCAGGCAGGCCTGCCGTGCGCCCAGCGCCGGTTGCACGGTCGCGACGGGTTCGCCGGTCTCGGGGCCCACCTGGCCGATCAGGCACTCCGTGCCCCACCGCACCGAGAACAGGATCGATTCGGAGGGGTTGCCGACGGTGGACAGGTCTCGCGTCACCTGCATCGCACCCTTGTCGAATCCCGCCGCGACGAGGGCATCGACATAGGCGCGTCCTTCCGCGCGGCGTTCGGAGGCCCACACCTGCGCAACCACGCTCGCGAACACCGGAAGGTTGTCGGTCGCCGTGCCGTCAGGGATGACTACCGGCTCGGCGGCCGCGGACGCGGTCGGCGCCGGCACGGCGGGCGCCGGGGTCGCGGTTGCCGTTGACGCCGCCTTCGGCTCCGGCGCGCACGCGGCCAGCCCCAACGCGCCCCACGTCAGCGCGATGAGGGCAAGGGAGCGCAGGGCGGCCCGGCGGGTGCTCATGCGCCGAGTGTAGGCGGGCGACGGCGGGCACCGTGCGGACGCAGGCGGGTCGCTCGCGCGTCCCACGACCGCCTGTCGGGTCAGAACGGCACGCTCTCACCCTCGCGCGTGGCGGCGGGGCCCTCCTGCCCCACGTCCCCCTCGGGCGCGACCGCCCACGCGTTGTCCGCTCCCCGACCGTGGCCGGAGCCGGCGCCCGCCCGGGCGGTCGTCTCGGCGGTCACCGTCTCGGACTGGGGCCGCGACACCCGCGCGAACGCGCTCGTACCGAAGAGCAGGTCGTGGCCGAGCGAGTCGGCATCGATCTCGGCCTCCATGCCGTGCCGGTCCTCGTTCTCCCAACGGCGCAGCCGCAGTCGACCGCAGACGACGATCCGCTCGCCCTTGCGCAGCGAGGCGTAGGCGTTCGCGCCGAGATGGCGGTAGGCGCAGACGGTGTACCAGTTGGTGTGTCCGTCGATCCACTCCCCCGTGCTCGCGTCGCGGCGGCGGCTGCTGCTGGCCACGCGGAAGCGGGTGATCACGGCGCCGCTCGGGGTGGTGATCTGACTCGGCTCGGTCGCGATGTTGCCCGCGATCGTGATGATGTCGCTCATGGTGTGTCCTCTCGCTGAAGCGATCCGTGCGGATCGTTCTTCAGCGTGCCGCGAGCACGGAGGCGCGTGCGGGCTCGGCACACGATCGTGGACGGCCGGCGCGGCGGACGCCGGCTGTGAGCGAGTCGCGTCAGCGGATGTACTGCGAGAACGACGCGCGAACCTTGTTCACCTTCGGCACCGCGACCGCGAGGCAGTAGCCCTGGGTGGGGTTCTTCGCGAAGAAGTCCTGGTGGTAGTCCTCCGCGTCGTAGAAGGCGCCGAGCGGCTCGATCGTCGTCACGACGGTGCCCTCGGTGGTGCCGAGCGGCGCGTCCCAGAGCTGCGTCGCGCGCTCGCGGGCCGTCTCGAACAGCGCACGCTGCTCGTCATCGGCGAAGAACATCGCCGAGCGGTACTGCGTGCCCTGATCGGCACCCTGATGGTTGAGCTGGCGCGGGTCGTGCATCGTGAAGAACGCGTCGAGGATGACCTCGGAGGGAATGCGCGAGGGGTCGAAGGTGACCGCGACGGCCTCGGCGTGACCCGTCGCCCCCGTACAGACGAGCTCGTACGACGGGTTCGCGACCGTGCCGCCGGTGTAACCGGACACGACGCTTTCCACGCCGTCGAGAGCGCGGTACGCGGCGTCGAGACACCAGAAACATCCACCGGCGAGCACGAAGGTCTGCATCCCTCCAGCGTAGTCAGTGCGGGCCGCACCGGCGCCGATGTCGGAGGCCCCTCGTATCGTGGCGCGCGGAGAGGAGATGACCATGACCGATCTGCAGACCGCCCCGCGCGTGCCCTACGCCACTCCCCCGCTGCGCGACCCGCGAGAGCGTCTCGTGCGCGCCGCCGCCGACCTGTGGCGCGTGGTTGCGCACAACGAACGCGTCATCGGTCATGTGCGGGTCGTCGGGGACCCGCTCGGCCTGCGGTACCGCGCGGAGCGCCTGCACCGCGCCACCGGCGCGTTCATCGACTTCGGCGCGTTCTGGACGGCGGACGAGGCCGTCGCCGCCCTCCGCCACTCCCGCTGACGCTGCCCCGGGCGCGTGGGCGAGCGGACGCGCGTCCGCCGACCAGGAAGGCTCGCTAATCTGGAGGACGACCCCCAGTAGCTCAGTGGATAGAGCAGCGGCCTTCTAATCCGCCGGTCGCACGTTCGAATCGTGCCTGGGGGACCCGAATCCTCGCTCCCCGCCACCGATGCACGGGCTCTCGGCGGCCTCGTCCGGCCCCACGGCTAGGGTGGGACCCATGGTGGGAGCTTCCGAGAACGACCGGCTCGTCTGGATCGACTGCGAGATGACGGGCCTCGACCTCACGGTCGACGAGCTGGTGGAGATCGCGATCGTCGTGACCGATTTCAACCTGCGGATCCTCGATCCCGGTTTCCAGGTGGTGATCCGCCCGAGCGAGGCCGCGTTCCGGAACATGGGCGAGTTCGTCACGCGCATGCACAAGTCCAGCGGCCTATACGACGAGCTCGCCGACGGCGTCTCGCTCGAGGAGGCGCAGCGCATGTCGCTCGAGTACATCAAGCGCTTCGTGCCGCAGGAGCGTAAGGCCCCGCTCGCCGGCAACACGATCGGCACCGACCGGATGTTCCTCGCCAAGTACATGCCTCAGGTCGACGAGTACCTGCACTACCGCAGCGTGGACGTCTCCAGCATCAAGGAGCTCTCGCGCCGCTGGTACCCGCGTGCCTACATCCACGCCCCCGCGAAGGACGGCGGGCACCGCGCCCTGGCCGACATCCTCGAGTCGATCCGCGAGCTCGAGTACTACCGACGCGCCGTGTTCGTGCCCGAACCCGGCCCCACGAGCGACGGCGCCCGCGCCATCGCCTCGGCCGTCGTTTCGTCATTCGGCGCGGAAGTGTGACAGAATGGAGCGGTTGTCCCCGCACCGCTCGCGGATGGGGGCCACGGTGGCTATAGCTCAGTTGGTAGAGCGCCTGGTTGTGGTCCAGGAGGTCGCCGGTTCAAGCCCGGTTAGCCACCCCAGATGATCGATCCCGCGTCGACGACCCTTCCTCTGCAGCTCAGCAGCGAGGAGTTCGAAGCGCTCGTCGTCGAGGAGCTCGACCAGCTCCCCGACGAGATGGTCGACGGCCTCGTCAACGTCGTGTTCGTCGTCGAGGATCGCCCGGAGGACGGCGGACTCGACCTGCTCGGGCTCTACGACGGTCTCGCGCTCACCGAGCGCGATCGATACGGCATGGGCGAGCTGCCCGATCGGATCATCGTTTACCGTGAGCCGCACCTCGCCCAGTGCGAGACGATGGAAGAGCTGCGCGACGAGGTTCACACCACGCTGGTGCACGAGATCGCGCACTTCTACGGAATCGACGACGAGCGGCTTCACGAACTGGGTTGGGCATGAGCACGGCACTCCCTGAGCTGGACGAGCAGATGGACCTGCGCCCGGCCACGAGCGGACCCTGGCAGACGGTCGTGTGGAACGACCCCGTCAACCTCATGAGTTATGTCGTGCGCGTGTTCCGCGAGTACTTCGGGTACACCGAGGAGCGCGCCACCCAGCTGATGCTCGCGGTGCATCACGACGGCCACGCCGTCGTGGCGGAGGGCGCGCGGGAGCAGATGGAGCTCCACGCGCGGGCGATGCACGACTACGGCCTGTGGGCCACCGTGCGGGAAGGAGGCCGCGCATGAGCGACCGGATCATCATGCTCACGCTCACGCGGATCGAGGCCGATCATCTGGCGGATCTCATCGGCCAGTTCACGGATCTCGTCAACGCGACGCCGACGGATCCCGACCCGGCACTGGATCGGCTCACTCCGGACGCCTACCCGGAGGACCCGGAGGCGTCGCGAGAGTTCCGCACCCTCACGCGCGGCGACCTGCTGCACCGGCGCGCACACGACGCCGCCGTCGTGCGGCGCGCCCTGGAGGGCATCGAGCACGCCGACGGCAGCGACGCCGACTTCACCCCCGTCGACATCGCGATCTCCGACGAGGCCATCGACTCGTGGCTGCGCACGCTCACCGCCGTGCGGCTCGTGATCGCGAACCGCCTCGGCGTTCGCACCGAGGACGATCGTGATCCCTCCGATCCGCGCTTCGCGGTGTACGACTGGCTCGGTTACCGCCTCGAGGGTCTCGTGCAGGCGGCGGAGGAGTCGCGCTGACAGCGGCCTAGGGCAGCCGAAACACGAGGTCGGCCAGGCGGGTCGGTGCGTGCGCGGCGATGTGTGCGTCCTCCTGCCGTGCCCACCGCTCCCAGTGCGGGGCGTAACCGTCGCCGTCCCGCTCCAGCGCCCGTGCCCGACGCGACGCCTCGGGGGCGTCCACCCACACGGCGACATCGGCGTACGGCCGGCTCTGCGGCGTGAGCGCGCCGCATCCCTCGATCACGAGACCTCGGTCCGGGGCCACGCGCCCGGCCTCGCTCAGGCCTCGGGGGCGACTCGCCTCCCAGTCCCAGCGGCGGTACCGGACCGCTCCCCCGTCCGCGCGCGGTCTCAGGATGTCCGTCACAAGCATCCGGGACGCCTCGTCGAGCCCGTCCCATCCCGGATAGAAGTCGTCCATCGCCACGACCTGGGGCTCCTCGGCGAGCGGCCAACCCTCGGCGAGCCGCGCCGCGAGGGTCGTCTTGCCCGAGCCGCTGCGCCCGTCGATCAGGACGCACGGGCGCGGACGGCCCCGCGCGACGACGGCCGCCACCACGGTCTGAAGCGCGCCGTCGAGGGCCGCGCCGAACGGGTCGCTACTTCTTGAGGGCACGGATGATCTTGCGCAGCGCCCCGCCCGCGACCCACACGAACGGGATGCCGACGGCGAGCAGCGCGATGAGGTTCGGCTCGAACCGCAGCGCGCCGTCGCGGCGCACGTAGGCGCCGACGGGTGCCGTGAAGCCGCCACCGCCGCCACCGCCGTTGCCCGCCTCATCCGATCCGCCACCGAACCCGGACCACGTCGCGGCGACGGGGATGATCTTCTCCCCGTCGACGTCCTGCGGCTCACCGTACGACGCGTTCACGCCGAGCTGGGACGAGATCCTGCCGAGTTCGATCGCGATGTTGGGCATGGGCCCACGTTACCCGGCTTCGCGCCCACGGACGACCCCTCCGCGTCCACCGCGTCAGTCGGTTCCCTCCGGAGGCCTCGGGTGCGCCGGCAGGCGCGCGGTGCGGTCGCGACCGAGGAACGCGGCGCGGGTGAGCGCTCCCGACCCGAACCGTGCCACCGCCTCGTCGAGGGCGCCCTCCACCCGGCGCCAGTCCTCGTCCTCGTCCCACAGAGCGAGGGCACCTCCCCCCGCCGCCTGCAGCCGCTCGGCGCGCACCCCGATCAGACGAACCGGCGCGCGCAGGTCGACCGCGGCGAACATCTCGCGCGCGGCCTCGCCGATGCGCTGCCCGACGTCGGTGGGCTCGGCAAGAGTCTGCGAGCGCGTGATGGTGGAGAAGTCGGCGAAGCGCACCTTGATGGCGACCCCGGCGGCTTCCCAGCCCGCGCGGCGCAGACGCACGGCCACGCGATCCGCCAGGCGCAGCAGCTCCGCGCGAAGGATCTCGACGTCGGCGACGTCCTCGGCGAAGGTCTCCTCGTGGCCCACGCTCTTCTCCGCGCGCTCCGTCTGCACCTCGCGCACGTCGACTCCGCGTGACAACTCCGAGATCCGCCGAGCGGACGCCTGCCCCACGACCCGCTCGAGCACGGGCAGGGGCGTGCGGCGGATGTCGCCGATGGTGCGGATGCCGCGGCTCTCCAGCGCGTCGGCCGTCTTCGGGCCCACGCCCCACATCGCTCGCACCGAGCGCGGCTCGAGGAAGTCCAGCGTGTCGGCACCGGCGACCACGAGCAGACCATCGGGCTTCGAGAGGGTCGAGGCCATCTTTGCCACGTGCTTGCTGGCCGCCACGCCGATGCTGCAGGTGATGCCGACCTCGTCTTCCACCCGCGTGCGGATCATGCGGGCGATGTGCGAGGGGCTGCCCCACAACCGGCGCGCCCCGCGCACGTCGAGGAACGCCTCGTCGATCGACAGCGGCTCCACGAGAGGCGTGATGCTTCGGAAGATCTCCATCACCTGCGCCGAGACGGCGCGGTACCGGTCGAAATGCGGCGGCACGACGATGGCCTGCGGGCACAGCCGGAGCGCCTGCCCGACCGGCATCGCCGAGCGAACGCCGTAGCGACGCGCCTCGTACGAGGCGCTGGAGACGACCGACCGACTCTCCGGAGCCCCGATGATGAGGGGCTTGCCCCTCAGGGACGGGTCGTCCAGCACCTCCACGGCGGCATAGAACGCGTCCATGTCGACGTGCAGGATGCCGGTTCCGGAATCGTCGGCATCGGGCGGCGATACCAGCCGCCCCGTTCCGTCCGCCCGACCCATGCGTCCATTCTCCCGCCGTCCACCGACAGGCGGGCAGACCCGCTACTGCGCCGCGCGCTCGAGGATGAGCTCGCGCACGCGCGCGGCGTCCGCCTGCCCCTTCATCGCCTTCATGACGGCGCCGATGATCGCGCCGGCCGCCTGCACCTTGCCGCCCTTGATCTTCTCGAGCACGTCGGGCTGCGCGGCCAGGGCCTCGTCGATCGCGGCGATGAGCGCTCCGTCGTCCGAGACGACCGCCAGACCCCGCGCGTCCACGACCTCCTGCGGCGTGCCCTCGCCGGCGATGACGCCTTCGAGCACCTGCCGTGCCAGCTTGTCGGTCAACGTGCCGGCGTCGATGAGCTGCTGCAGCGCTGCCACATCGGCCGGCGACACGAGCTCGGCCGCTTCGCGGCCCTGCGCGTTCGCGATGCGGGTGATCTCTCCCGTCCACCATTTGCGCGCAGCCTGCGGCGCGGCGCCCGCGGCGACCGTCGCCTCCACCTCGGCCAGCAGTCCGCCGTTGGCGACGTCCTGGAACTCCAGGTCGGTGAAGCCCCACTCGTTCTTCAGCCGGCGGCGACGGGTCGCGGGCGCCTCCGGCAGCGCCGCGCGCAGTTGCTCGATCAGCTCGGCGGACGGCTCGACCGGGAGCAGGTCGGGCTCCGGGAAGTAGCGGTAGTCGTCGGCGTCGGACTTCGGGCGGCCGGGCGAGGTGACCCCCGTGTCCTCGTGCCAGTGCCGGGTCTCCTGGACGATGCGGCCCCCGCCGGCGAGGATCGCCGCCTGGCGCTGGATCTCGTAGCGCACGGCGCGCTCCACCGAGCGCATCGAGTTGACGTTCTTCGTCTCGGTGCGGGTGCCGAGCTTCTCCGCGCCCCGCGGACGCAGCGACACGTTCGCGTCGCAGCGGATGTTCCCGCGTTCCATCCGCGCCTCGCTGATGCCCAGCGCGATCGCCATGTCGCGGATCGTGGCCAGATACGCCTTCGCCAGTTCCGGCGCGCGGTGCTCCGCCCCGAGGATCGGCTTGGTGACGATCTCGACGAGCGGCACGCCCGCACGGTTGTAGTCGACGAGCGAGTACTCCGCGCCGTGGATGCGGCCCGTGGCCCCGCCGACGTGGGTCAGCTTGCCCGCGTCCTCCTCCATGTGGGCACGCTCGATCGGCACCGTGTAGGTCGTGCCGTCGGCGAGCTCCACCTCCACGGAGCCCTCGAACGCGATGGGCTCGTCGTACTGGCTGATCTGATAGTTCTTGCCCAGGTCGGGGTAGAAGTAGTTCTTCCGAGCGAAACGGCTCGACGGCGCGATCGAGCATCCCAGGGCCAGGCCGAGGCTGATCGACTTGCGCACGGCCTCGCCGTTGACGACGGGCAGCGAGCCGGGCAGGCCCATGTCGACGGGCGCGACGAGCGTGTTGGGTGCCGCGTCGTGGTTGTCGGTGTTGGCCGGGTTCCCCGCGGGCGAGAACATCTTGGTCTTCGTGTTCAGCTCGATGTGCACCTCGAGGCCGATCACCGGCTCGAACAGCTCGAGCGCCTTGTCGAAGTCCATGAGTTCCGCGTGGGCCATGGGTTCAATCCTAGGTCGTCGCCGCGGGGTGCCCGATCCGCGCCGCGGCCTCGGCGGCCGGCACGATGAGCGCGGCGGTGAGCGACCCGACCGCGTCCGACGCCGC
The DNA here is from genome assembly GCF_946151065.1 of Microbacterium sp. Marseille-Q6965. Classification (GTDB taxonomy): domain Bacteria; phylum Actinomycetota; class Actinomycetes; order Actinomycetales; family Microbacteriaceae; genus Microbacterium. The sequence goes on from NZ_CAMGZA010000001.1 coordinate 327,444, forward strand.
GTGCTCCCGCAGCAGCGCCTCCGCCCCGCCGTGGCGTGCGTCGATCCGCTCGAGCGCGCCGCGCAGCAGGTGCGGCGGCGACGACACGGCGCGATGCGCGGCGCCGCCCGGCAGGCGCGACATGTCGACGCCCGCGAACAGATCGCGCAGGTACGCCTCGCCCAGCACCTCTTCGGAGCGCGCGAAGTCGGCGAGCACGTCCTCCCGCGCCACCCCCAGCGCCTCGAGGATCAGCGCGGTCACCACGCCCGTACGGTCCTTGCCCGCCGTGCAGTGCACGAGCACGGGGCCGGGCGCGCTCGCCACGGCCTCCACGGCGGCCACGACGGCCGCGATGTGACGCTCGATCATCACCTCGTACAGCTCGCCGAGCGTGTCGAAGCGGATGCTCGCGAGGCGCCCGCCGAACACCGGCACCTCCCGCACGTGAAGCCCCGCCCGCGCCCAGACCGCCGGACTCAGCTCGCGCTCGCGGGGATCGCGCAGATCGACCACCGTGCCGATCCCCAACGCACGCACCATGTCGCCGATGCCGGGGTCGTCGCGCAGCGGCGCGGCCGACCGGTAGAGGCGGCCCGTCGTCACGACGCCATCGCGCGCCCGGAGGCCGCCGACGTCTCGCAGGTTGTGCAGCACGGCGCTCATGCGGCGCCTCCGGCGCGCTCCCGGGCGTTCCGCGGCGGCAGCCGCGGGATGCTCTCGAGGAGGCCGCGCGTGTACGGGTGCTCCGGGCGTTCCAGGATTTCCCGCGTCTCCCCCTGCTCGACGATGCGTCCGCCGTGCATGACGGCGGTCTCGGCACACAGGCGATGCACGATCCCGAAGTCGTGAGAGACGACGACGAGCGTGACCCCCTCGTGCTCGGCCAGACGCCGCAGCAGCCGGATGACGTTGCGGCGCACCGATACGTCGAGCGCCGAGACGGGTTCGTCGGCCACGATCACCTCCGGCCGCGGGCCGATCGCCCGGGCGATGGCCACCCGCTGCCGCTGGCCGCCCGACAACTCGTGCGGCCATCGTCGCGCCAGACCGGGGTCCAGCTCGACGGCCGCGAGGACCTCCGCCACCCGGGGCCGGGGATCGCTGCGGGGCTCGAGGATCCGCAGGGGTTCGGCGACGATCTCCCCCACCCGCGCACGCGGGTTGAGCGACGCGAACGGGTCCTGCAGCACGAGCTGCACGCGGCGACGGAATCGCCGCGCCGCCGCGCCGCCGCGCCGGCCGAGCGGCACGGGTTCGCCACGGTACGTGACGCTGCCTGTCGACGGGGCGAGCAGCCCCAGGAGCGCGCGCGTCAGGGTCGTCTTGCCCGAGCCGGATTCGCCCACGATGCCCAGACTGCGGCCCTGCCGCAGGGCGAGCGAGACGTCCTCGAGGGCCGGTGCGGCACCCCGCACGTAGCGGTGGCCCACCTCCGTCAGCCGGAACAGCTCGCTCACGCCGCCACCCCCACGGGCTCGTCCTGCGTCGGCTGCCAGCTCGTCTCGTAGGCCGCATCGATGAGCATCGCGGTGTACGGGTCGGTCGGCGACGCGATCAGCCGGCTCGGCGTGCCCTCCTCGATCACGCGTCCCCGCCGCATCACGACGATCCGATCGCAGCTCTGCATGGCCACCGCCATGTCGTGCGTCACGAGCAGCAGACCGCTGTGGGCCGCGGCACATCGCTCCTCGAGAAGACGGAGCACCCTGGCCTGCACCGTCACGTCGAGCGCCGTGGTCGGCTCGTCGGCGACGACGAGCGACGGCGCCGTGGCCATCGCACCCGCGATCACGACCCGCTGACGCTGCCCGCCCGAGAGCTCGTGGGGGTAGCGATGGACGATCGACTCCGGCTCGGGCAGGCCCACCTCGACGGCGAGCCGACGGGCTTCGCGCAGCCGATCGGTGCGGGAGAGCCTGCGCCGCGCGGCCATACCGCTGACCATTTGACGGCCGACGGGCTGCAGCGGGTCGAGCGCCGTCGCCGGCTCCTGGAACACCATGCCGACCCGCTGCCCGCGGATCGCCGACAGCCGGCGCTCGTCCGCCCCCACGAGGTTCTCCCCCTCGAACACGATGCTGCCGGTCACGACGGCGGTCGGCGGCAGCAGGCCGGTGAGGGCGAAGCAGGTCAGCGATTTCCCGCTCCCCGACTCGCCGATGAGACCCACGCGCTCCCCCGGTGCGACGGCGAACGAGACGCCGTCGACGAGTCGCCGGCCGCCGATCTCGATCGTGAGGTCGGTGATGTCGAGAAGAGTCACAGGGTGGCTCCCTTTCGTTCTGGGCGCGGCGCCGCCTCGTCCTCGACCGCCGTCACGCGCGACCGCGGGTCGAGGACGTCGCGAAGCGCGTCGCCGAGCAGGTTGAATCCGAGCACCACGATGACGATCGCCACGGCCGGGGCGATGAGGTACTCCGGGCGGATGACGATCTGCGACTGCAGATCGGAGAGCGAGCGCCCCCAGCTGGGGGTGGGCGGCGGCGTGCCGAAGCCGAGATAGCTCAGCGCCGCCTCGGCCAGCGCCGACGCCGCCATGATCTGCGTCAGGCGCACGATCAGCGTGGGCAGGACGGAGGGGAGGGCGTGGCGGCTCACGATGCGCCAGGTGCCGGCGCCGGAGGCGGTCGCCAGGAGGACGTGGTCGCTCAGGAGCGCACGACGCAGCTCGGGCAGCACGGTGCGGGCGACCACGACGGATGCGGCCAAGCCGATCGAGACGGCAGCGACCCAGGTCGACGCGCCGAAGCCCGTGACGAGGATGATCGCGACGATCAGGGTCGGAAACGCGATGGCCACGTCGACGGCCCGTTCCAGCAGCGACGACAGCGTTCGCGGCGCGAGGGCCAGCGCGAACGCGATCGCCACGCCCAGCACCGCGGCGATGGCGGTGGCCACGACGGTGGCGAACAACGTCACCCGTGCGCCGACGAGCAGGGCGCTCACCTGGTCGCGACCGAGGGAGTCCGTGCCCAGCGGATGCGCGAACGAGAACGGCTGCCAGCTGGCGGCCGGGTCCACGGCCAGCGGGTCGTATGGCGTCCAGACCAGCGAGAGCATCGCGCAGCCGATGAGCAGCGCGGCCGCGGCGAGGCCGAAGGCGCCGTCGGGGCGCGAGAGCAGGCGGCCGATCATGCTCGGGCCGCCCGCAGCCGGGGATCGACGATCCGGTAGACGAGATCGAGCAGGAGCGTCATGATCATGATCGCCGCGGTGAGCACGAGGAGCGTGCCCTGGACCTTTCCGAGATCGCGCGTGTCGACGTCGGCGAGGATCATCGAGCCGACGCCCGGAAGGGCGAACACCCGCTCGACGATCACGGCGCCGGTGATGAGCCCGGCCGCCTCGAGCCCCACCACCGCGATGAGCGGCAGCGCCGTGTTGCGCAGCCCCTGTCGCCACACGATGGCCGGCAGCCGCCATCCTCGCGCGCGGGCCGTGCGCACCCAGTCCTGCGACAGCGCGTCGGACATGGCGGACCGCACGAACCGTGCGAGGACGGCGGCCTGCGGCACGGCCAGGGTCACCGCCGGCAGCAGCAGAGAGGCCACCGCGCTGGCGGGATCCGCCCAGCGCTCGCGCGGGAAGCCCTGCACCGGGAGAAGGTCGAGACGGACGGCGAAGACGGTCACGAGCAGCAGCCCGAGAACGAACGCGGGCACCGCGATGCCGAGCTGCGTGAACGCGCCGATCAGCTGCCCGTACCAGCGCTCCCGGCCGACGGCGGCGAGGACGCCCAGCGGCAGCGCGACCGCCACGCTGATGCCCAGCGCGAGGATGCACAGCGGCAGGGTCACCTGCATCTTCTCCGCGATCGCGTCGGCGACGGGACGATTGTCGAGCAGGGAGACGCCCAGGTCACCGCGCAGCGCGCCGCCGAGCCACTCGAGGTAGCGCACGATCGAGGGCCGGTCGAGTCCCAGCTCGGCACGAATGAGGGCCACCTGATCGGGCGAGGCGTCGATCCCCGCCTTCGTCAGGGCGAGGTCTCCGGGAAGCAGGTCGATCGCGAAGAAGATCACCGCGCTCGCCGTCAGCAGCGATCCCACGAGCACGACGAGCTGGCCGAGGACGAGGCGCAGCGTGCTCGCGCCAAGGCGCGCAGCGGCCGCGCGCGGCGGTGCCGCGGAGACGATCTGCTCCGCGGCACCGCGTTCGGTCGCGAGGGTCACCGCGCGGCGACCTGGATCCCGGACACGGGCAGGCGGTTGGCGATGCCGTCCACCGGGAACCCCGTGACATCGGCGCTCGCGGCGATCGTGGCGGTGGGCGAGTAGAGCCAGTCGCTCACGGCCTGCTCGCTGATGTGCCGCGCCAGCTCTCGGAGGTTCTCGTTGCGCTGCTCCGGGCTGAGTGCTTCGCGGGCAGCGGTGACGAGCTGCTGCGCCGTGGCGTCGTCGTAGTTCCAGTAGTAATCCGGGTTGCTGTAGTTCTTGGCAAGCGCCGGAGCGACGTGAAGGACCATCGTCAGCTCGTAGTCGCCGCCCGTGAACACCTGCTCGAGCCACGTGGAGAACTCCATCTGCTCGATCGTCACGGTGATGCCGACCTCCGCGAGCTGCGCCGCGACGTACTCGCTGATGCGGGTGTCGTAGGTGTTCGACACCCGGAACGTGAGCTCCAGGTCCTCCTGCCCGGCCTCGGCAAGCAGCTCGCGCGCCGAGGCGGGGTCGTACGCGTCGATGTGGGTGAGGTCCTCGTACCACGGGTCGGAGGGGCTGGTCATGCTCCCCACGCGCGTGGCCTGGCCGCCCAGGACCTCGATGAGACCGTCCTTGTCGATCGCACGCCGGATGGCCTGGCGCACGCGTTCGTCGTCGAGGGGAGCGACGGCGTTGTTGAAGCCGAGCGTCATCCAGCTGCGGGAGTCTCCCTCCGTGAGGGTGAAGGCGTCGTCCCCCTCAAACATGGGCAGGGTGTCCGCGGTCGTCGTCGTCAGGATGTCGATCTCGCCGGCGAGGAGCGCGTTGGCGGCCGTCGTGGCGTCGGTCATGTAGTGGAAGACGACCTCGCGGTTCAGGGGCGCGTCACCCCAGTAGTCGTCGTTGCGCTCCAGCGTGATCGTGCTGCCCTGGTTCCACTGGGTCACGGTGTACGGGCCCGTGCCGTTGGTCTCATTGGCGAGGTCCACGTCGGCGCCCTCCTCCAGGATGACGCCAGCGTTCGAGGTGAGCGACTCGAGGAAGTCCGAGTCACGAGAGGCGAGCGTGATCTCGAGCGTCGCGTCGTCGACCGGCTCGATCTCGTCGATGCCCGCCAAGAGCCCCGCGTCGGGGTTGAGGGAGTCGTCCGCGGCGGCCGCCTCGAGCGACCACACGACGTCGTCCATGGTGACCGGCGAGCCGCTGTGGAACGTCACGCCCTCGCGGAGCGTGAAGGTGTAGGTGAGCCCGTCCTCGCTCACGTTCCACTCCGTGGCGAGAGCCGGCTCGAAGCCGCCCTCACCGTCGGCGTCGACGAGGCCCTCGTAGACGTTCGGGATCAGGAGCTGCTCGAGCGACGCGCCGGACTGCGCGCTCACGTCGAGGCTGGTCGGCTCGAGCCCGACCTGGAGGTGGACCGTGGCCTCGGTGTCGGCCGCGGCCGACCCGGTCGCTGCGGTGCTCGTGCCGGCGGCGGACCCGCAGCCGGCGAGGATGAGCCCCGACACCGCGACGAGCGGCAGGACGAGGAGCTTGCGTGACATGGGCTACCTTTCTGAGGGGCGCCCGGGCGGGATCGGCGCCCGTTGAAGCAGGACATCTAGATGTCTAAACGGGCAACGTGAACGGTCGATGACGCGCCGAGGAAGGAGAGGAGAAGGATGGGTCACGCACCGCGCACCCGGCAGGGCGGCATCCCCCTCTATCGGCGGATCGCGACCGAGCTGTGGGAGCGCATCCAGAACGGCACGCTGCGGCCCGGCGACCGCATGCCCAGCGAGCCGGAGCTCGCGACGGAGTTCGAGGTGAACCGCCTCACGGTGCGACAGGCGATCGTCGAGCTGCAGCGCCTCGGCGCGGTGGAGATCCGCCGCGGCACGGGCACCTTCGTGGCCGCCCCGCCAGACCTCGTCGAGATCATCGCCCGGATCCCCGCGCCGGCGCCGGACGACGACGCCACGCACGCGGCGCTCGCGGGGCACTCCGACGGCGTCGTCGAGACCCTGCTGCCGACGCGGCCGTTGCTCCGCGTCGAGGAGCGCATCGAGGCGGTCACCGAGGCCTCGGGCCGGTACGGCGAGCTCGCCGCACGCGAACTCGGCGTGCCGCTCGCCGACCTCTTCCGCCTCGACACCGTCATGGTGCGGTCCGGCCAGGCGTGGATCGTCAACAGCTACTGGTTCCCGCGGCGCCTGGAGGGCGTCGTGGAGGCCCTCGGCGAGCACGGCATGGTGATCGCGACGCTTCGGGACGGGCTCGGCCTGGATCTGTCCTACCGGTGGCGTGCGTTCTCCGCCGTCGCGGCGGACTATCACGAGGCGCGCCTGCTCGACGTGCCCACCGGGACCGCGCTGCTCGTGCGTGACGGCGTCACCGCCGACGCCGCGGGCGCCCCCGTCTTCTACGTGCGCCGCCGGCTGCGGGGAGACAACGCCAAGTTCGTGCTGCGCTACGGCGCCTGATCGGCCGGCCGCCGGCCCGGCCGATCAGGCGCCGGAAAGCGGGCTCAGTCCAGCGCCGGAGCGCGGTTCAGCAGCGAGCCGCCCCACTCGTCCTGCAGCAGGGCCTCGAGCGCCGCGCCGACGCGATAGAGCCGGGCGTCCTCCCGCGCCGGGGCGAGGAACTGGATGCCGACCGGCAGTCCGTCGTCGGCCGCGAGACCCGATGGCACGGAGATGCCGGGCACGCCCGCGAGGTTGGCCGGAATCGTCGTGAGGTCGTTGAGGTACATCGACAGCGGATCGTCGATCTTCTCGCCGATCTTGAACGCCGTGGTCGGCGCCGACGGGGTGGCGATGACGTCGACGCGGCCGAACGCCTCGGCGAAGTCACGCTGGATGAGCGTGCGCACCTTCTGCGCGCTGCCGTAGTACGCGTCGTAGTAGCCGGCCGACAGGGCGTAGGTGCCGAGGATGATGCGGCGCTTCACCTCGGGCCCGAAACCGGCGTCGCGCGTGGCCGACATGACGTCCTCCACCGTGCCGCCCGGCACGTTCACGCGCATGCCGAAGCGCACGGAGTCGAACTTGGCAAGGTTGCTCGACGCCTCGGCCGGCAGGATGAGGTAGTACGCGGCGACGGCGTACTCGAAGTGCGGCGCGCTGATCTCGACGACCTCGGCACCGTGGGCCTCGAGCTTGCGAAGCGCATCGCGGAACGAGCTCGCCACGCCCGGCTGGAAGCCCCCGTCCGGCAGCTCCTTCACCACGCCCACGCGCAGGCCCCTGAGCACCTCGCCCGACGCGCCCTCCGCGGCGGCCAGCGCCATCGAGGGCCATGCGTCCGGGATCGACGTGGAGTCGTTCGGGTCGTGCCCGGCGATGATGTCCTGCAGCAGACCGGCGTCCGCGACGGTGCGGGTAACGGGCCCGACCTGGTCGAGACTGGAAGCCAACGCGATGGCGCCATAGCGGCTGACCGCACCATACGTCGGCTTCACGCCGACCGTGCCGGTGACGTGCGCCGGCTGCCGGATGGAGCCACCGGTGTCGGAACCGAGGGCGAGCGGCGCCTCGAAGGCCGCGACGGCGGCGGCCGAACCGCCGCCCGAGCCGCCGGGGATACGGTCGAGATCCCACGGGTTGCGCGTCGGCCCGTAGGCCGAATGCTCGGTCGACGAACCCATCGCGAACTCGTCCATGTTCGTCTTGCCGAGCGGCACGAGTCCGGCCTGGCGTGCGCGGGCCACGACCGTCGCGTCGTAGGGCGACATGTACCCCTCGAGGATCTTCGATCCCGACGTGGACGGCATGTCGGTGGTGACGAGCACGTCCTTGATCGCGAGCGGCACGCCCGCCAGCGGAGGCAGCTCCTCACCGGCGGCGCGGCGCTCGTCGACCGAGCGCGCCACCTCGAGGGCGCGGTCGCTCACGTGCAGGAAGGCGTTGACGCGGCCGTCAACGGCGGCGATGCGGTCGAGGTGCGCCTGCGTCGCCTCGACGCTCGACAGCTCGCCGTCGGCGAGGTGCGCGGCCAGCTCGGCCGCCGACATCCGGATGACGTCGTCCATCACTGCTCCTCCCCCAGGATCGCCGTCACGCGGAACCGATCGCCGTCCCGATCCGGAGCGTTCTGCAGCGCCTCCTCGGTCGAGAGCATGTAGCCGACCTCGTCCGGCCGGTACACGTTCTGCATCGGGATGGGGTGGCTCGTCGCGGGGACGTCGGCGGACGCAACCTCGCTGACCTTGGCGATGTTCTCGACGATCACGTCGAGCTCGCGGGTGAGGCTCGTCACCTCCTCGTCGCTCAGCTGGATCCGGGCGAGCACACCGAGATGGCGCACGAGATCGGGAGTGATTTCAGACACCCCACGAGTCTAGTTCGCCCGGCGGGGCCGTACCGTCCGCCGTGCGCGCGCTCGACGTGCCGCAGGCGCCGACAACGTCCCGGCGCTCACCTCGGCAGCATCATCGCGGCTCGTCGCGCCCGGGCGAGACCGCCGAGACGACGGCGTTCTCGAGCCGGGTCGCGACGTCATCGGCCAGGCCCATCCGATACAGGGCCGCGGCAGGATCGCTGTGGAACGGCTCGCCCACGAGCACGGCCGCGCCGCCGACCCCCACGAGATACTCTCGGTCGCTGCCGCCGCTGAGGATCTGCGCCGCGTTCTGCAGCAGCGGAGCCAGCGCGCCGAGCACGAGCTGCTCGGTGCCCGGCTGCGACCAGACGGCCGTCGCCGTGCCGAACGGCCGCCGCGTGCACGTCAGCCCGTCCGCCCACGGCATGGGATAGGTCGACGCGAAGAAGCCGCTCCGCACGAGCAGCACGAAGGCGACGGGCAGCTCGGCGTGCGTCGACACCCCGGAGATCCGGCCGTAGCGGACCTGCGCGCGCACCTCGGCCCGCACGAGGGGAAGCGGACGGTCGTGCGCGAAGGCGCGTCGCGCCCCGTACGCGCCGGTGATCTCGCCCTCCACCTCGACCGGCCGGTCGCGCTCGCCCGGTCCGCGCCACGACAGCGTGCCGAACAGATCCGGTGCGGCGGTGCGTTCGGGCACGAACTCCCAGCCGTGCTCCCCCGCCCAGGCCGCGCGCTGGGCGGCGAAGGGCGCCGTCACCCCTCGCCCACAATCCGCTCGGGGAGCATTGCGCGCGTCCGTTCGATGGTTGCGCGCAGCAGTTCCGGCGCGGCGGCGTACTGCTCCTGCGCGGTCTCCACGAATGCCGCGTACCACTGACGCAGCGCGTCGTCGTGGGCTCGCTGCACCGCCGTCGCAAGGGCGAGCGGCGACTCCTGCGGCGCCCAGTCCGCGAAGGTGACCTCCTCGACGAGGCCCGTTGCTCCCACACGGACCCGCGCCTCGCGCCGCGGCGACCACGCCTCCGCCGACAGGCGCGAGAACGCCGAGACCGCGGCACGCGCGGTCGCGGCGCGCGCGGCCGCCGTCTCGCGGATCCGCGCGAGGACGGCGTGCGTCGCGTCCGCGTCGCCCAGCCGAACCGTGCTGAGGTCGAAGGGCTCGCTGCTCACCATCCGTACTCGTCTCCGCCCTGATCCGCTCCCGACGCCAGCGCGGTGACGCCCTTGAGGACGGTGCTCAGGGCATCCGCGAGGCCCTTGCCCGCGTCCGCGCCCGTCCGGATGCAGGCGACCAGCTCGTCGATGTAGCGCGAGCAGTCGGTGACGGTCGAGGAGATCGCGATCGTGGCCTGGCCGATGACGACCGGCAGCGCCGCCCCCAGCGTCGCTCCCAGCTGCACGCAGTACGCGATGAGCCGGCCGACGAGGTCGGCGATCAGCTCGCGGACGATGGTGCGAATGATCTCCACGGCCGTGCTCGCGACGCGCAGCCCGGATCCCGTGGCCCCCGCCGCGCCCGCGAGGGCCTCGACGTGCGCCACCACGACCTCCATCTGCCGCCGGTACGCCTCCGCGGCGGGGCCGGCCCAGCTGGCGAGCGCCTGCTCGACCTGCGACGTCAGGTCCTGAACGTAGCCGTCGATGTGCGCGCCGATGTTCTCCCACGACTGGCCGAGCGACGCGACGAGCTCGGGGTCGCCGGCGAGCCAGTCCAAGAAGTCGGGCAGCGGCCACATGTACTCCATGAGGAAGGACGCGGCCGACGAGAGCAGAGTGCCGAGCGGGTCGGCGATCAGCGCGGCCGTGCTGACGGCCGACGACAGCCCGTAGGTGATGCCGTCGGCCCAGTCGCCGGTACCGAAGGCGGCGATCGACGCGGCCGCCTGCCCCGGGCCGGGGTAGAAGCTGAGGGCGTCGATCGCCTGCCCTCCGCTCCACTCCCCCTGCAGGGCATCGTGGAGGTAGCGGCCGTCGTCGCCGTCCTCGGTCACGAGAAGATCGCTCATCAGACGATCACCGTGTCCTCATCGATCGGGCGCCAACCGGGCGCGCTCGGGTCGATGCGGCGATAGTCCTGGGCCGCACGCTCATCGGCCTCGCGGTAATCGCGCACGCACGCCTCGACGCGTTGCGCCATGGTGTCGATGAGGAGCCGGGCGCCCTGCAGCGCCGCGGTCTGAGCGGCGAACAGCCCGAGAACGGGGGGCGTGAAGATGGCGCCGCTGATGAGCCCGAATGCCTCCACGCTCAATCCCATGCTCGACTGCGCCGCCGAGATCGCCTCGTCGAGCGCACTGGCCGACGACCTCATGGTGCTCGCGCAGCCCTGCAGCGCCCCCAGCTCGGCCCTCACCTCGGTCATGCCTCGTCCCCCTTCGCTTCGCGCATCCTCCGCTCGAACACCTCCCGCAGACGACGCGCCACGGTGTCGTCGTGCAGCGCCGCCGCGGCGCTTCCCGCGGGTCGCGCGGGCACGAGCGCCTGCTGAGCGCTGCGCAGCGTGTCGAGCAGCTCCCGCTCGAGCTCCTCCGCGGTCAGCTCGGCCATGCCCGAGCCGAACTGGACGTGCGCGAGGAATCCCCGCGCGTCCACGGTGACCGTCACGTCGCCGTCGTCCGAGCGAGCGGTGGCGTTCTGTCGGCGCGTCGGAGGCTGCGTCGCCACCGCATCTCGCAGGCGGTCGGACACCAGCTGGCCGATCTCGGCGAGTTCGTCGTTCGAGCGCACGTCCTTCATGCTAGCCACGCACCGTCGCCGCCCGCAGAGCGGGTGACGGGCAGTTCTGCCCGCCTCGTCAGGCGCCGAGCTGGCCCTGCAGCTGCTGCTTGACCTGGCGGCGCAGCACCTTCCCGATCATCGACTTGGGCAGCTCGTCGACCACCACGAGCCGGCGCGGCGCCTTGTAGGGCGTGAGCACCTTCTTGACGAACGCGCGCACCTCCTCGGGATCGAAGTCTGGGGCGCCGTCGAGCACGACCGCGGCGACGACCTCCTCCCCGTTCTTACCGGGCAGACCGACGACCGCCGCGTCGGCGATGGCGGGGTGCTGCCGCAGCGCGATCTCCACCTCCGTGGGAGCGACGTTGAACCCGCCCGTGATGATGAGCTCCTTCAGGCGATCCACCACGCGGAAGAAGCCGTCCTCGTCCATCTCGACGATGTCTCCCGTGCGGAACCAGCCGTCGAGGAAGACAGCCTCGGTCTCCTCGGGCTTGCCGTAGTAGCCGCCGAAGACCTGCGGACCCCGCACGAGCAATTCGCCCGCCTGCCCCTGCGGGACGTCCTCCCCCGTCTCGGGATCGACGACGCGGCATTCGGTGCCGGGCAAAGGCAGACCGATCGTTCCGGCCTTCCGGTTCGGCGCCACGGGGTTCACGATCAGCACGGGCGAGCACTCCGACAGACCATACCCCTCGACGAGGTAGCCCTTCGTCTCCGCCTCCCACGGTTCCACGAGCGCCGGGTCGAGCGCCATCGCGCCGGAGACGCCGATCCGCGTGCCCTCCAACGAGACGCCCTTCTCCTGAGCGCGCGCGAGCAGCCGCTGGGCGATCGGCGGCACGGCGGGCAGCACCGTCGCCGGGTGCTTCTTGGTGACGGCGAGGACCATGTCCGGATCGAACTTCGGGAACAGGACGAGGCGCGCGGCCTGGGACATCGCGAAGGTCAGGCACAGCGTGAGGCCGTACGCGTGGAACATCGGCAGCACCGCGTACACCACGGTGCCGACGCCGCGCTTGACCTCGGGGATCCACGCGCGCGCCTGCGCGGCGTTGGCGAGCAGGTTCCGGTGGGTGAGCGCAGCACCCTTCGGATCGCCCGTCGTGCCGCTCGTGTACTGGATGATCGCGATGTCGTCGGTACCGGGGCCGGGGACGTCGGGGTCCAGCGGGGCGTGCCCCACGATCCGCTCCCAGGGGATGGCTCCCCGCACCGGCTCGGTCAGCTGGCGGCGCGATTCCCGCAGCGCGGGGATGGGCAGCCGCAGCGCGAGCTGCATGACGGTGGGCATGCCCTTGGTCACGTCCACCGAGACGAGTGTGTCGACGGCGAGGTCCGCGGGGAACTCCTGCACCGTCGCCGCGACCTTGCTCCAGACGATGGCGTGCTTGGCGCCATGGTCCTCGAACTGCTTGCGCAGTTCGCGCGGCGTGTAGAGCGGGTTGTGCTCGACGACGATCGCGCCGAGGCGCAGGACGGCGTAGAAGGCGATGATGTGCTGGGAGCAGTTGGGCAGGATGATCGCCACGGGGTCGCCCTTGCGGACCCCCTGGGCGCGCAGGCCGGCCGCGGCGCGTTCGATCGCGGCCGCAAGCGCCGCGTACGTCGTCTCCCGACCGAAGAACTGCAGCGCGGGGGCGTCGGGAAAGTCGCGGGCCGAATCCACGACGAGGTCCATCAGCGACCCCGAGATGGGAGCGAGGTCCTCCGGCACGCCCTCGGCGTAGGAGGTGGTCCAGGGGCGGGGCGGGTCGAACACCGTGGTCACCCTGCCATCGTACGGGGCCGCCCGCCCGCCGGGCAGCCGCCTCTAGCGGCCTCCGTGTGCGGCGCCGCAGCGGCGCCGGTGCTCACCAGCGGTGGTGCACCAGCGGGCGGATGGACTCGTCGTAGAGGTCCCGCACACCGTCGAGGAAGTCCTGCGGCAGCGGGTGGACCGCGCCGGCGGCCGCGTTCGCGCGGGCCTGCTCGGGGTTGCGCGCGCCGGGGATGACCGTGGTGACGCCCGGCTGCTGTGCCACCCAGGCCAGGGCGGCCGTGGCCGGCTCCAGCCCCGCGGCGCGGGCGAGCTGGGCGAATCGCTGCGCGGCGTCGACGCCGGTTTCGAAGTCCACGCCCGAGAAGGTCTCCCCCACGTCGAATGCCTCGCCCCGGCGGTTGTACGTGCGGTGGTCGTTCTCGGCGAACGTCGTGTCACGGCTGTACCGGCCGCTGAGCAGCCCGCTCGCAAGCGGCACGCGGGCGATGATCCCGACGCCCGCCTCGGCGGCCGCGGGCAGCACCTCGTCGAGCGGCTTGCGACGGAAGGCGTTGAGGATGATCTGCACGCTGGCCACGGCGGGGCGCTCGATCGCGCGGCGCGCCTCCGCGACCGTCTCGACGCTCACGCCGTAGTTCGCGATCACGCCCTCTGCCACGAGCGTGTCCAGGTCGTCGAAGACGCGGTCGGCGTCGTACACGTCGCTTGTCGGGCAGTGCAGCTGCACGAGATCGAGCGTGTCGACGCCGAGGTTGCGCCGGGAGCGATCGGTCCACGCGCGGAAGTTCTCGAGCGTCGCGTGCGCGAGGTCGGGGGCCTCCGCGCGGCGGATCATCTTCGTGGCCACGGTCACGCCCGCGTCGGCGTGCGCGCGCAACCAGCGGCCGATGAGCTGCTCGCTGCGGCCGTCGCCATAGACGTCGGCCGTGTCGAAGAACGTCACACCCGCCTCGTGCGCGGCGTCGAGTACCGCGAGGGCGTCGGCCTCGGCGACGTCACCCCAGTCCGCGCCGAGCTGCCAGGTGCCGAGGCCGATGATCGAGACGTCTCGTCCGGTGCGTCCCAGGGTGCGCTGCTCCATGCGCCCAGCCTACGGCGGCGGCGTGCGATCCGGTCCCCTCCGGTGGTGCGATCGCGGGCCCGGCGACACCGGTCAGCCTGCGTCGACCCCCGGGAGCGCCCCCGGCCCCTCCGTCACGAGGAGGTGGAACTGCGCCGCGTCGATGATGCGAAGCCCGAGCGCCTCCGCCTTGGCGAGCTTGGAGCCGGCACCGGGCCCGGCGGCGACGAAGTCGGTCTTCTTGCTCACGCTCGAGGCGGCCTTGCCGCCGGCGCGGATGATCGCCTCCTGCGCGCCCTCACGCGTGTACCCCTCGAGGGAGCCGGTGGCGACCACCGTGAGCCCCTCGAGCACCCCGCCCGCCGACGCCGCGCCGGGACCGGCGTGCCCCGGGGTGGCGAAGCGTACGCCGGCCGCCGCCCAGCGCTCCACGATCTCGCGGTGCCAGTCGGCCTCGAACCACTCCCGCAGGGAGTCGGCGATGATCGGGCCGACGCCCTCCACGGCCGCCAGCTCCTCGCGACTGGCCTGGCGGATCGCGTCGAGCGAGCCGAACCAGCCGGCCAGAGCGCGGGCCGCGACGGGACCGACGTGGCGGATGTTGAGCGCGACCAGCAGCCGCCACAGGTCCTTCGTCTTCGCCTTCTCGAGCTCGTCGAGCAGTTTCAGCGCCTGCGACGAGACGATGTGGGTTTCGTCGCCGTCGAAGGGGCCGTCGGGGTCGAAGGGCGGATCGGCATCCTTGCCCGAGAGGCGGCGCTTGCGACGGAAGGGGCTGCGCGGCTTCGCGCGCCCGGAGGCGTCCTCCCGCGGCAGACCGGTCTCGGGGTCCCGCACCACCACGTCGATGGGGAACAGATCCTCGAGCCGCAGCTCGAACAGGCCGGCCTCCGTCCGCAGCGGCGGATCCGCGGGCACGTCGGGCTGGGTGAGTGCGGCCGCCGTCACCTCGCCGAGCGCCTCGATGTCGAGGGCGCCGCGCGAACCGATGTGCTCCACCCGGCCGCGCACCTGGGCGGGGCAGTCCTTCGCGTTGGGGCACCGGAGGTCGATGTCGCCCTCCTTCATGGGCCGCAGCGGCGTGCCGCACTCGGGGCACTCCTGGGGCATCACGAAGGCGCGCTCGCTGCCGTCGCGCTTCTCCACGACGGGGCCGAGCACCTCGGGGATGACGTCGCCGGCCTTGCGCAGCACCACCGTGTCGCCGATCAGCACGCCCTTGGCCTTGACGATCTCCTGATTGTGCAGGGTCGCCTGCCGCACCACCGAGCCGGCGACGTGCGCCGGCTCCATGACGGCGAACGGCGTGGCCCGCCCCGTGCGGCCGACCGAGACGACGATGTCGAGCAGGCGGGTGTGCACCTCCTCGGGCGGGTATTTGAACGCGATCGCCCAGCGCGGGGCGCGGCTTGTCATACCGAGTTCGTCGTGCAGCGCGAGCTCGTCGACCTTCACGACGATGCCGTCGATCTCGTGCTCGACCGAGTGGCGGTTCTCGCCATAGTGCTCGACGAAGGAGATCACCTCGTCCACGCCGCGGCACACACGCGCATGCGGACTCGTCGGCAGGCCCCATGCGGACAGCAGCTCGTACACCTCGCTCTGGGCGGACACCGGCGGGTCGGGCCACGCACCGAAGCCGTGCACGTAGAGCCGCAGCGATCCGACGCGCTCCTTCGCCGCCTCGAGCTCCAGGCCCTGCTTCTTGTCGATCTGCTGGCGCAGCCCGCCGCTGGCGGCGTTGCGCGGGTTGGCGAACGCCGGGAAGCGCCGGGCGGCGGCCGCGACCGCGCGCTCCTCGTCGAACTCGCGCCCGCGGCCGGCGGCGCGCTCGCGAGCGTCGGCCACCGCACGATCGCGGTACTCCGCCTGCAGCGCGTTGAGCCGTTCGAACGCCGCGACGGGGATGAACACCTCCCCGCGGACCTCGACGATCGGGGGGTGGCCCTCGCCGGCGAGCCGCTCGGGGATGTCGGCCAGCCGCAGCGCGTTCTCGGTGACGATCTCACCCACGCGCCCGTCTCCGCGGGTGGCGGCCGAGGTGAGCACGCCGTTCTCGTAGCGCAGCGAGATGGCCAGGCCGTCGATCTTGAGCTCGGTCAGCCACGCCACCTGGCGCCCGGCCGACGCCTGCGTCTTGGCGCACCAGTCGCGCAGCTCGTCGACGGAGAACACGTTGTCGAGGCTGAGCATGCGCTCGGCGTGCTCGATCGTCGCGAGCTCCGTGCCGTCGGCGGCCCCGACGGCCTGCGTCGGTGAGTCCTGCCCCTCAAGCTCGGGGTAGCGGCGCTCGAGGGCCTCCAGCCGCCGCATCCAGGCGTCGTACGTCGCGTCGTCCACGAGGGAGGTGTCGCGCCCGTAGTACGCGTCCTTCGCCTCGAGGATCCGTTCCGTCAGGCTGCGCGCTTCCGCGCGCGCCTCGTCGAGGGACAGCTGCTCGATCTCATCCGCCACACCCCGAGTCTAGGGAGCGCATGCGACATCCACCGGGGGCTTGCGCGGGCGCGCGCGGCGGATCAGACCTGGGCGGGAACGGCGGACACCGTGCGGTCGATCGTGCACTGGCCGAGCACGCGTGTGCCGACGTAGACGACCGCCGTCTGCCCGGGCGCGACCCCATGCAGCGGCTCATCGGGGCGCACGACCAGCTCACCGTCGGCGACCACGGCCGTCGCGGGCACCGGGTCGGCATGGGCGCGCACCTGCACCTCACACGCGAACTCCTCGTGCGGGTTCTCGGGAGCGGCCCCCGCCCACGACCAGCGCGACCCCGCGAGCTCGCCGATGGCGAGCGCCTCCTTCGGTCCCACCACGACCGTGTTCGACACCGGTCGCACCTCGAGCACGAACCGGGGCTTGCCGTCGGCTGCCGGCACGCCGAGCCGCAGGCCCTTGCGCTGCCCCACGGTGAACGCGTGCGCGCCGTCGTGCGATCCGACCACGGCGCCCGTGCGGTCGACGATGTCGCCGGCCGCCGTGCCGACCTTCTCGGCGAGCCATCCTCGCGTGTCGCCGTCCGGGATGAAGCAGATGTCGTAGCTGTCGGGCTTGGAGGCCACGGCCAGACCGCGCGCCTCGGCCTCCGCGCGGACGAGGGACTTCGAGGGCGTCTCTCCCAACGGGAAGAGGCAATGCGCCAGCTGATCCGCCGTCAGCACGCCGAGCACGTAGGACTGGTCCTTCGCCGCCTCGCTGGATCGGTGCAGCTCCAGGCCGCCCTCCCCCTCGCGCAGGATCGCGTAGTGCCCCGTGCAGACGGCGTCGAATCCCAGCTCGAGCGCGCGTTCGAGGAGCGCGGCGAACTTGATCCGCTCGTTGCAGCGCATGCAGGGATTCGGGGTTCGCCCGGCGCGGTATTCGCTGACGAAGTCCTCGATAACGTCGTCGCGGAAGCGCTCGGAGAAGTCCCAGACGTAGAACGGAATGCCGAGCCGGTCGGCCACGCGGCGCGCGTCCATGGCGTCCTCGATCGTGCAGCAGCCGCGACTGCCGGTGCGGAGGGTGCCGCCCGCGCGCGACAGCGCGAGGTGCACGCCGACCACCTCATGACCGGCCTCCACCGCGCGCGCGGCAGCGACGGCGGAGTCGACCCCGCCGCTCATAGCTGCCAGCACGCGCATGCCTCCAGCGTACGCGCGTCGTCTGGGTGCCGACCCGTGATCGGATGATGCTCAGCGCACGAGACGCCGGTAGGCGACGGGCAGCGCCCGCAGCAGCGCGTCCAGGTCGTCCCCGGTCGTGGTGCGCCCGAGCGTGATGCGCAGCACCTGACGCGCCTCGGTCTCCGAGCGCCCCATGGCGAGTACGACGTGCGAGGGCTCCGCCACACCGGCCTGGCACGCCGAACCCGTCGACACGGCGATGCCGTGCTGATCGAGCAGGAACAGCAGCGACTCGCCCGCCGCGCCGGGCAGGAGGAGCTGGATCGTCCCCGGCAGCCGGTCGCGCGGGTCGCCGAGCAGCAGAGCCTCGGGCAGCACCTCACGCAGCCGCGAGAGGAAGTCATCGCGGAGCTCCGCGAGGCGCGCGCTCTCGCCCTCGCGCTCCCGCTCCGCCAGCTCGGCGGCCGTGGCCAGGGCCACGGCGCCGGCGAGATCCTGCGTTCCGGCGCGGAGCCCGCGCTGCTGGCCACCCCCGTGCAGGAGGGGCTCGAGCGCGACCGTGCGCGAGACGACGAGAGCGCCCGTGCCCACCGGGGCGCCGAGCTTGTGGCCCGACACGCTGAGCGCGACCAGTCCGGATCCGGCGGGTGCGTCGGCCCGCCAGCCCGCGAAGGTCACGGGGATCCGCCCCAGCGCCGCGACTGCGTCGAGGTGCAGGGGCACCCGCGCGGCGGCGGCCGCCGCGGCCAGGGCGGGTGCGTCGTTGATCGTTCCGGATTCGTTGCCCGCGACGATCGCCGTCGCCAGGGCCACCCCCGCCGTCTCCACCGCCGCCGCGAAGGACGACACCGGGATGCGCCCGAGCTCATCGAGCCCGACGGGCTCGATCCGGGCGCTCTCGTGGGATGCGAGCCACGCGACCGTGTCGAGCACCGCATGGTGCTCGCCGTCCGGCAGCACGACGGCGCCCTGCCCCTGTGACCGCGCCCGCCACAGCCCCTGCAGCGCCAGCCCGATCGACTCGGTGCCGCCCGAGGTGAAGACGACCTCGATCGGTTCAGCCCGCAACACCGCGGCCAGGCGCTCGCGGGCGTCCTCGAGCACGCGGCGCGCGGCTTGCCCCGCCCCGTGGATGGACGACGCGTTGCCGACCGTCTCGTGCGCCTGAAGCCAGGCGTCTCGCACCTCCGGCCGCAGCGGCGTGGTGGCCGCGTGGTCGAGGTAGACGGTCATCGGCTCGGGGACATCAGAACAGCAGGCTGGTGAGGCGCCCGCGGGCACGAACGACCCGCGGGTCCGCCGCGCCGACCACGCCGAACAGCTCGACGAGCCGCTCCTGCACCGGCTTGCGCTGATCCGCCGGCAGGCCGGCGAAGAGGTCGAGCAGACGGTCGAACGCGTCATCCACGTGCCCGCCGGCGATGTCGAGGTCGGCCACCGCGAGCTGCGCGTCGATGTCGAGCGGCCCGTCCGCGGCGGCCGCGCGGACCGTCGCAGGGTCGGTGTCCTGAACGCGGGCCAGCAGGCGCACCTGGCCGAGACCGGCCTGGGCGTCGGCGTCGCGCGGGTTCTCCTTGAGCGCCTTCTCGTAGGCCGCGATGGCGCGCGCGTAGTCGCCCGCCTCGATCGCCTCGTAGGCCTCGGCGTGCAGCGGCGGCAGGGGCGGCTCCTCCGGCTGGCCTGCGGCCTCGTCGTCGCCGTCGGTCGGGACCGTTCCGGTGACGCCGTTCTGCGCCGCCAGCTGCAGCAGCTGCGCGAACACCTGGCGCACCTGCTCCTCGGGCACGGCACCCGTGAACAGCGGCACGGGCTGCCCCGCCACGAGCGCGACCACCAGCGGGATCGACTGGGCGCGGAACGCCTGCATCAGCTGCGGGTTCGCGTCGACGTCGACCTTCGCCAGCACGAGGCGCCCCGCGTGCTCGCGGACGACCTTCTCCAGGATCGGGCTCAGCTGCTTGCAGGGACCGCACCATTCGGCCCAGAGGTCGACGACCACGGGCACGGTGCGCGAGAGCTCGAGCGCCTCGCCGAACGTCGCGTCGGTGACGTCGAAGACGAGGCGGCTCTGGCCCGACCCCGCGCCGCTCGGCGCTCCCCCGGCGGGCCCGCCGCCGGGCGCCGGTGCGCTCGCGGGGCGGTTGCGCAGTGCGGACAGATCGACGGCGCCGCGCAGGGCGGCGGAGGGTGCGTAGTCGCTCATCGGCTCTCCTCGAGGTGCATGATTCGATGGCCCATCCGGCCTGCTCTCACTCCACGGTGCCCGCGGTCACGCTGGACGACCAGCCCAGCAGGCGGATCTTCTCGTCGGTGCCCTGAGCGGGCACGTAGAAGAACAGGGGGCTGCTGTCGGTGCGCTCGAAGCTGCCGGCCGTCTCCGTCTCGCCGGTCAGCGCCTCCAGCGCCCGATCGCCGTGGCGCACCACACCCAGGTCGTCGGTGGCGGTGACGCGCTCGGTGCGGTTCACGGCGACGGCGACGATGGCGCCGTTGTGCACCGTGGCCAGCGCGACGGGCTCAGTGTCGGCGGCGGACTGTCCGAACGCGATCTCGCCGGCCACGTCCTCCTGGGTGAACTCGGCGGCCGTCTCGTCGCGCACGCGCGCGACCTCGGTGCGGAACGTGTCGCCTTCCGCCTCGAAGAGCGCGGCGAACTCGCTGTCCTCCCCGTTGCCGAGCACGTCGGCGTACGCCGCGGCGAGGTTCTCCGGAGCGATCGCGAGGAACGACGACGCGGGCGGCACCAGCGCGGCGCCCTGGTAGGACGGCGCGAGATCGGGGATCTGCGCGCTGGGCTCGAGGCTCGCGGCATACGACACCCGGTAACGCGACCACGGGTCGTCCTGCGTCATGGTGAGGATCGTCGGCGCGGCCGAGGCGTCCGCCTCGTCGGAGACGACGACCAGCGCGGTCCTGGGCCACTCGTCGAACGCCTGGGGCAGCAGGATCTGGATCGGGGAGGCCGGGATCGTGGGCAGCGCGGCGTAGTCGCCGAACTGGGACCGGATGTCGTAGTTGACCTGGCGCATGGTCAGCGCCATGCCCGTCAGCCGCCGCTCCGCGATCGACGCGTCGTTGGCCTGATCCGCCTCCGCCACCGTCGCGGAGATGTCCGCCACGATCCGTTCCGCCTGCGGGTCGGTGATCGCCGGCGCCTGCTGGTTCTCCGGCGCGAGGACCGTCTCGGTAGGCGTCGGGGTCGGTTCGGGCAGCGCGTCGGCCGTGCAACCGGTCATCAGCGCGAGCGACAGCCCGACGGCAGGGACCGCGATGAGGCTGCGGCGCTTCCGGCCGATGGCGCGACGCGGGGGCGTCCCCGAGATCACGCCCTTGTCGTGGGCGCCCTCGATCTGATCGGACACCTTGATCGGCTCCGTCTTCGGCACCGGCAGCCCCTTGCGGCGGGGACCGCGGGAGCGACGGGAGTGCACGATGCCCGAGATGTAGAGGATGAGGCCCAGCAGCAGCAGCGCCGCGCCGCCCCCGATGAGCCACGGCGCCATCGGGGTGCTGTTGTCGATCGGCCAGGTCAGCGAGATCTCGCTCGGCGCGGGCTCGCTGCCGTCCGAGGCGATGAGGACGCTCATCTGGCCGCCTTCGGGGAACGTGAAGCTCTGCGAGAGTGCGCCGTCGCCCGCGAACTCCTCGAACCACAGGTCGGAGCCGGCAGGGTCGCGCGTGGGCGGCTCCTGTCCGTCCTCGGGCGTGATCTCGGGTGCAACGGTGTCGGTGGCGACGATGTCCGCGGCCTGCTCGCCGTCCGCGACCGACACGCGCACGTACGCCTGGTCGGCGAGCCAAGCGGTCATGTCGTGTTCGCGGCCGTACGCGGCGAAGACCGCGCCGTCGCCCGAGATGTCGAGCGTGCCCGCCCGGCCCTCCAACGACTCGGGAAGCGCCGTGAAGACGTCGTCATCGAGGAGCACGTAACGCGCGCCGTCCTCCACATCCACCGCAACGGTTCGTTCGGACGGCCCCAGCCAGACCGTGCGCTGGGCGATGCCCGCGCCGATCAGCCCCGCGGCGAGCACGAACGACACCACAGCCCACACGAAACGCACGGCATCACTCCCTCGGCGATCCGCCCGGTCGACCATCCGGCCGTGCCGGCAGACCGCGGATCGCACAGAACTCGACATCCCAGACTAGCGAACCGACCGCTGGATATCCCCAGGGAGTGCTCCCGGCCCGTCCTCCCGGCCCGCGCACCCGCGTGACCCTATCCTGTGTCGAGGACACCAAAAGGAGACACATGAAGATCCACAACCCGTTCCGCGTGGCCCTCGTGGCGACCCTCGGGGTGGGGCTCGGCATCCTCCTGATCCAGAGCGTGCAGTCGCTGTCGACGATCCTGCTGTACGTCGGCACCGCGCTGTTCATCTCCCTCGGTCTCGATCCACTGGTGTCGTGGCTGGAGCGGCGGCGTCTGCCGCGATGGGCCGCCGTGCTCATCACGCTCATCCTCGTGCTCGGCCTGTTCGCCGGCATCGTGTGGATCATCCTGCCGACGCTCATCCAGCAGATCTCGCAGCTCGTCACGCAGATCACGCAGCTGATCGATCGCGGTACCTGGCAGACGGATCTGGGCGATTGGCTCGACCAGATGTTCCCCGGCCTGGCCATCGACGACATCTTCGAGAACGTCAATCAGTGGCTGATCGACAACATCACCACCATCAGCGAGGGCGTCCTCGGCGCGACGTTCGGCGTGGTGAGCGGCCTGTTCGGCGCCTTCATCGTCATCATCCTCACGATCTACCTCACGGCCTCGACGCCGTCGCTCAAGCGCGCCGTGTACCAGCTCGTGCCCGCCTCGAAGCGCGACACGTTCATCGGTCTCGCCGACCAGATCACCGACTCGGTCGGCTACTACGTCATGGGACAGGTGACGCTCGGCATCATCAACGGAGTGCTCAGCGCGGTCTTCCTGTCGATCATCGACGCGCCGTTCCCGGCGGTGCTCGCGGTGGTCGCTTTCCTCGGGTCGCTCATCCCGCTCGTCGGCACGCTGTCCGCGTCCACGATCATCGTGCTCACGTGCCTGGTGCCCGGCCTCGGCTCACCCGCGACGGCGCTCATCGCGGCGATCTACTACCTCATCTACATGCAGATCGAGGCGTACGTCGTCTCGCCACGCGTCATGAGCCGCGCGGTGTCCGTGCCCGGCGGCGTGGTCGTCGTCGCGGCGCTCGCGGGCGGCGCACTGCTCGGGCTCCTCGGGGCGCTCATCGCGATCCCCGTGGCGGCGAGCGTGCTCATCATCTATCGCCAGGTGATCATTCCGCGCATGAACGAGCGCTGAGCGGTCCATCTCAGGCGGGCGGCCACGTGGTCGGCAGGGGCAGCGCGCTCGGGTTGACCGCGTTCACGATCTCGGTGAGCACGCGGTAGGTCTGCTTCTCCCCCACCCACAGGTGCTTGCCGTCCGGCACGTCGATGAGCCGGATGCCGGGCGCCACGGCGAAGCGCTCGGCCGCCTCGGCCGGCCGCAGGAAGTCGTCGAACTCGGGGATGAGCGCGATGACCGGGCGAGGGTCGCCGTTCCAGGCGCGCAGGTCGTCGTCCGTCGCGCGGTGCAGCGGCGGCGAGAGCAGCACCATGCCGCGGATGTCGTGGTCGCGGCCGTACTTGAGCGCGAGCTCCGTGCCGAAGGACCATCCGACGATCCAGGGGTCGGGCAGTTCACGCGCGGCGACGAAGGCCATGGCGGCGGCGACGTCGTGGCGTTCGTCGATGCCCTCCGCGAACGCTCCCTCGCTCGTGCCGCGCGGCGAGGTGGTGCCGCGGGTGTTGAAGCGCAGCACGGCGAGGTCGGCGAGGGCCGGCAGGCGTGCGGCGGCCTTGCGGATGATGTGCGAGTCCATGAATCCGCCGGCGGTGGGCAGCGGGTGCAGCGTCACGAGCGTCGCGACGGGCTCGCGGTCGGCGGGCAGCGACAGCTCACCCACGAGCGTCAGTCCGTCGGCGGTGCGCAGCTCGATGTCCTCGCGTCGGGCGGGAAGGAGCGCGGCCCCACGGATCTCGATAGGCTCGGCGGCGTTCGCGGTCTCGTCGGTCATCCGTGGATCCTCCAGCAGTGGTTGTGCCAGTGCCGCCGCGCCGCGAGATCCGCCTGGGGGCCGAGGATGCCGTCCTCGCGCCACACCACGACGTGCGGCGTGCCGACCTCGATGGTCTGCCCGCACCCGGGGCAGGTGTACGTCTTCTCCGTGCGCGCGCCCGTCACGGGCTGCACCGTGTATGCGCGGCCACGGCGGGTCTCGGTCCGCTTCCAGCCCGCGAGCAGTCGCTGGAACGACGCGTCGCCGGACTCCTCACCGTCGCCGGATCGACGCCCTCGCGGGCGGTTCGACCGCGGCACGGCTCAATACCAGCCGACCGACTGCGAGTGGCCCCACGCGCCGCACGGCGTGCCGTAGCGGCCGGCGATGTAGTCGAGCCCCCATGCGATCTGCGTGGCGGGGTTCGTCTGCCAGTCGGCGCCATGGCTAGCCATCTTGCTGCCGGGCAGCGACTGCGGGATGCCGTACGCGCCGCTGGAGGCGTTGTACGCGTTCACGCGCCAGCCGGATTCCTTGTTCCACAGCGCCACGAGGCAGGAGAACTGGTCCTCGCCCCAGCCGCGCGCGGCGACCATGCCGTACGCGACGGACTGCGCGCTGCCCGGGTCGGGCGCCACGAAGGCGGGGATGACCGGTGTGGCGGGCGCGGCGTCCTGCGCGTCGACCTCGGCCGGCTCCGGCGTGGGGGTCGGCGTGGGCGTGGGCGTCACGTAGATCTCGTACGCAGTGCTCGACAGCGAGGTCGCCGCCGTGAGATCGGCGGGCGCCGTGTAGATCTGAGCGTCGGCCACCGCCTCGGCGTAGCTCGTCGTGACGTCCTCCTGCACCGGCTCCGCCATGGCGGCGACCGTCGGAGCGAGGTAGGAGGCGAGGAATCCGACGGCGGCGGCGCCCGCGATGACGCTCGCGACCACGCGCTTGGCGGACCAAGCCGTCGCGGGACGCGACGGGGCGACGCCGGCGCGGGCGACGAGGGCTCGGGTCTCGCGCCGCGACAACGTCTTTCGGGTGGGGTGTTCGGGTGCGGAAGTCACAGTGGGGCCTACTGTAGCAGGGTCGTTACGGTTCCGTGATCTGATTCGCCGCTCAGCGGACCGCGAGGATCACGTCGACCACGGCGTCCAGGACGGCATCGACCTGCTCCTCGCGATACCCGCCACGCGACATCCGGAAGGCGGCCGAGCGCACCTGCTCAGCAGTGAGGGGATCGCCGTCCTGCAGAAACGCGCTGATGCGGTCGGCCACGAGGTCGACCTCCTTGGGGGCGTAGCCGAACGACAGCGGGCCGACGCGGTCGAACCGTCGGCGCGGCGGGCGCGAGAGCCGGTCGAGGATCTCCTGTGCCTCGGCACGGGCCCGCTCGACCCACGCCTCGGCACCCTCGGCCGCGATCGCTGCCTGCCGCTCACGTGCCGCGAACGCGTCCTCGATGCGGCCCAGGGCCGCGTCCACGGCGGCGATCTGATAGCCCTCCCGCGCGAGCGGGAAGCCGACCTGCCGCACGACCCTCGCATCGAACTCGTCGTCGCCCCGCTCGAAGGCCGCGCGCGCCTTCGCCATGAAGGCCTCCACGGCGTCGCGCCGGTAGCCCCGATCGCGACCGTGCATGACAGGGAAGGGCAACGGCTTCGCCCCCGCCCCGCCCTCCGCACCGTCGGCGGCGCTCTCGTGCGGGGAGGGAGCCCCGGGCAGCGGCTCGCCCGCGCCGGCGGGAGCCGCCGTCGCCCGCGCGACGGCCTCGGGGGTCTCCATCCGCACCGTCGGTGCCGGCTCGTCGGCACGACGCCGGTCCGCCTCGGGGCCCGCGGCTGCGGCGCCGTCCCCGACCTCCTCGTCCGAAGGCGTGGAGGCAGCGTCGCCCCGGTCGTCGCGCATCGCGTCGAGCAGCGCCGTCACGCCGCCGATCGCCGGGTGCGCGCCGGTCGCGTCCGCGCGCTCCGTCTCGTGCGTCACATCCGCCTCCCTGTCGTCCGACTCGGTGTCGTTCGGTCCGTCGCTCCTGCGCATGCCCGCCTCACAGCCCGCCCAGCGGCGCGAGCACGCCGTGCAGCGCGTACGCCGCCGCCGCCGAGAGCAGGATGCTGTCGAGCCGGTCGAGCACGCCGCCATGGCCGGGCAGCCACGAACTCATGTCCTTGATGCCGAGATCGCGCTTGAGCATCGACTCGCCCAGGTCGCCCACCGTCGCCGTGGCGAGGATCACCGCGCCGAAGACGAGGCCGGACCACCACGGCAGCCCGAGCAGGAACTCGGCGAGCAGGGCACCCGCGGCGAGGGCCGCCAGCGCCGCGCCGGCGAAGCCCTCCCACGTCTTCTTCGGGCTGATCCGCGGCGCCATCGCGTGGCGGCCGAACGCGAGCCCTGCAGCGTAGGCGCCCGTGTCGGCCGCGATGGCCGTGATGAGGAACGCCAGCACCCACCACTCGCCCTCCGGCTGCCGCAGCAGCGCCAGCGCGAGGCTGGCCAGCAGCGACACGTACACGGGAACCAGTCCCGAGGCCAGCACATCGGCGAACACATCGCCGTACGTGCGCCCGTCGCGCGCGGCCATCTGCACGAGCAGCCGCCACACGACGATGAGGAACACCGCGCCGAACAGCGCCGTCCAGTGCAGCCAGTGCGCGGAGGCAAAGGCCGGCAGCAGGATCAGCGGCACCGCCACCAGCTGGGGCACGACGTCGATCCGGCGCCCACCCGTCTGCAGCGCGCGCACCAGCTCGAAGGTGGCGAGGCCCGCGGCGGCGACGGCGAGGATGACGAACGTCCATTTGACGAACAGCAGGGACGCGAGCACGAGCGCCCCGAGCAGCAGGCCGGTCAGGATCGCCAGCAGCAGGTCGCGACCCGTCCGCTGCTTGATCCGCTCGTTGGTCGCCTCGAACTGCTCGCGCGCGTGCCCCAGGTGGTCGCGGGCATGCCCGCGCGCCAGCTCCAGGTGCTCACGGGCGTGCTCGAGCGGGTCGCGCCCGGCGGCGCGCCCGGTCGCCGCGCCCGGCGCCACCGTCCGATCGCGGCGAGCCGCCTCGCGGCGGGTTCGCGGCGAAACCGAGGCGTCGTCGGGAGAGTCGGTCATCTGCCGGCCTCAGACCTCGAGGAGCTCGGCCTCTTTGTGCTTCAGCGCCTCGTCGACCTTGTCGACGTGGGCCTTGGTCAGCGCGTCGAGCTCCTTCTCGGCGCGCACGATGTCGTCCTCGCCGATCTCGTCCTTCAGCGCGTCGAGGTCGTCCTTGATCTGACGGCGGATACCACGGATGCGGACCTTCGCGTCCTCGGCCTTCGTCCTGACGAGCTTCACGTACTCCTTGCGGCGCTCGGCCGTCAGCTCCGGCATCGTGATGCGCACGATGTTGCCGTCGTTCGTGGGATTCGCGCCGAGGTTCGGCATGTCGCGGATCGCGTCCTCGATCGCCTTCAGCGCCGACTTGTCGTACGGCGTGACGATGAGGGTGCGCGCCTCCGGGTTCTGCAGCGACGCGAGCTGCTGCAGCGGCGTGGGAGTGCCGTAGTAGTCCACCATCAGGCGCTGGAACAGCTGGGGGTTGGCGCGTCCGGTGCGCACGGTGGCGAAGTCCTCCTTCGCCGCCTCGACGGCGCGGTCCATGCGCTCGGTCGCCTCGCTCATGACATCCGCGATCACGGGTCACTCCATTCGTCGTGGGGAACTGGGTCGAGTCTAGTCGCCGGGTGCGAGCGCACCCGGGAATGCGCCGGTCGCGCGGGCTTCGCGGCCGGATCAGGCGGTGACGATCGTGCCGATCGGCTCGCCGAGCAGGGCCTTCGTGACGTTGCCCGCAGGCTCCATCCCGAACACCCGCATGTCCATGCCGTTGTCCATGCACAGGCTGAACGCCGTCGAGTCGACCACCTTCAGTCCGCGCTGCAGGGCGTCGCCATACGTGACGCGGTCGAGGCGCGTCGCCGTCGGGTCGGTGCGCGGGTCGGCCGTGTAGACGCCGTCCACGCCGTTCTTGGCGACCAGCACCTCGGAGGCGCGGATCTCGAGCGCCCGCTGAGCGGCGACGGTGTCGGTCGAGAAGTAGGGCAGGCCTGCACCGGCACCGAAGATCACGACGCGGCCCTTCTCGAGGTGGCGCTCGGCGCGCCGCGGGATGTACGGCTCCGCCACCTGCGTCATCTCGATGGCGGACTGCACGCGCGTGGCGGCGCCGGCCTGCTCGAGGAAGTCCTGCAGGGCGAGAGAGTTCATGACGGTGCCGAGCATGCCCATGTAGTCGGCACGGCCGCGATCCATGCCGCGCTGGCTCAGCTCCGCACCGCGGAAGAAGTTGCCTCCTCCCACGACGATCGCGATCTCGACCGATTCTGTGGCGGCCGCGATCTCGCGCGCGATCTGGCTGACGACATCCGGGTTCACGCCCAGCTGGCCACCGCCGAACGCCTCTCCCGACAGCTTCAGAAGGACGCGGCGGCGTCCGGTGCTCTCTCGCATGTTGTCTCCCTCGTGCCGCCTCTCACCGTATCGCGACGGGGTCGGCAGACTCTGTGCTGAGCCCGTGAGCGATGGCCCCGGGCATGGGAAGGGGCCCGGATCCCGTGGATCCGAGCCCCCTCCGGCGATACTTACGCGCCGACCTTGAAGCGGGCGAAGCCGGTGATCGTGATCCCGGCGTCCTTCGCCACCTGCTCGATCGAGAGCTTGTTGTCCTTCGCGTACGGCTGGTCGAGCAGGACGACCTGCTTGAAGAACGCGTTGACGCGGCCCTCGACGATCTTCGGCAGGGCGGCCTCGGGCTTGCCCTCGTTGCGCGAGATCTCGGTGACGATGTCGCGCTCCTTGTCGACGACCTCGGCGGGAACCTCGTCGCGCGTCAGGTACGACGGGTCGGCGAACGAGATGTGCTGCGCGATGCTGCGAGCGGTCTCGGCGTCGTCACCCGTGTAGGCGACGACCACGCCGACCTGCGGCGGCAGGTCCTTGCTCGTCTTGTGCAGGTACACCTGGAACGCGTCGCCGCTGAGCGTGGCCACGCGGCGCAGCTCCACCTTCTCGCCGATGATGGCGGCCTCGTCGGCGATCAGCTGCTCGACGGTCTGCTCGCCCGCCGGCGCGGCCAGGGCGGCCTCGACGCTCTCGGCGGCGACGGCGGCGACCGCGTCGGCCACCTTGTCGGCCAGCGCGATGAAGCGGTCGTTCTTCGCGACGAAGTCGGTCTCGCACGCGAGCTCGATGAGCGTCGCCTTGCCGGCCTGCTCGCGGGCGACGACGAGGCCCTCGCTCGTGGCGCGGTCCGCGCGCTTCGCGTTGCCCTTCGCACCCTTCAGGCGGAGGATCTCGATGGCCTTCTCGACGTTGCCGTCGGCCTCCTCGAGCGCCTTCTTGGTGTCGACCATGCCCGTGCCGAGCTGCTCGCGCAGGGCCTTGATGTCGGCGATGCTGAAGTTGGCCATGTGTCCTGGCTCTCCTTGGTTCGTTTCGGGTGATCCGCCGGCCCCTGGCGGGACCGGCGGATCGGGAGAATTACTCGGCGGCTGCAGCCTCGGCGGGCGCCTCGGCCGGGGCCGCGGCGGCGGGCGCCTCGGCGTCGCCCGAAAGAAGCTCCTGCTCCCACTCGGCGAGCGGCTCGGCGTCACCCTCGGGGTTGTGCTTCTGCTGCAGGCCCTCGGCCGCGGCGTCGGCGATGATGCGCGTCAGCAACGAAACCGAACGGATCGCGTCGTCGTTGCCGGGGATCGGGTACTGCAGGTCGTCCGGGTCGACGTTCGTGTCGAGGATGCCGATCACCGGGATGCCCAGCTTCTTGGCCTCGTCGATCGCGAGGTGCTCGCGCTTGGCGTCGACGACCCACAGCGCCGACGGCGTCTTGGTGAGGTTGCGGATACCGCCCAGCGACTTGTGCAGCTTGTCGAGCTCGCGCTTCTTGAGAAGGAGCTCCTTCTTCGTGAAGCCGGACTCGGCGGGGTTGTCGTAGTCGAGCTCCTCAAGCTCCTTCATGCGAGCGAGGCGCTTCGAGACGGTCTGGAAATTGGTGAGCAGACCACCGAGCCAGCGCTCGTTGACGTAGGGCTGGCCGACGCGGGTCGCCTGCTCGGCGAGCACCTCCTGCGCCTGCTTCTTGGTGCCCACGAACAGGATCGTGCCGCCGCGCGCGACGGTCTCCTTGACGAAGTCGTACGCCTTGTCGATGTAGGCGAGCGACTGCTGCAAGTCGATGATGTGGATGCCCGAGCGCTCCGTAAGGATGAAGCGCTTCACCTTCGGGTTCCAGCGACGGGTCTGGTGTCCGAAGTGGACGCCGCTGTCGAGCAGCTGGCGAATGGTGACGACGGCCATGGCCGTTCTCCTTCTGTTGCGGTTGTGACGCCGGACCGGTCGGCCGGCGAGCCTGGTGCCCGACGCGCTCCCGCCCTCTTCCGAGGGACCGTGGGGAGACGAGTCGCGATCAAGATCGCTGTGGACACGCGAAGTCACCCCGACAAGCGAGGTGCCGTCTCAGCATACCAGGCACGCGGCCGCGGCCGCGTGCCGCGTCGGCCACCCTGCGGGCCGCTGCCGTGACGTCACGGGAGCCGCTCGATTCGCCCACAGCGCCACCGCGGGCGCCCCTGCCTCCACAACGCCGTCCACGGCGTCCCGCCGCCGGGCGCGCCCGCGGATCGTGGGGGCATGTTCCGTCTCGCCGCTGCGCTCCTCCTGTCCGCGCTCCTCGTCCTCGTCGCACCCACGCCCGCGGGCGCTGCCCCTCCACCCGCGGGCGGCGGCGGGTGGTCGGTTCCCGACGCGGCGGTGACGACGCCGGCGCGCATCGTGGTGTCGACCGAGTCGGGCGAGGCGCGGATCCCGTCACGCGAAACGTGGCGATGGCCCGTGAGCCCCGTGCGCATCGTCTCCCCCTACGTCGCCCCGCCGCACGCCTACGGCGCAGGACACCGGGGCATCGACCTCGCCGCCGACGGCGAGGTGAGAGCGCCCGCCTCGGGAACCGTCGCGTTCGCGGGAGTCGTGGTCGACCGACCGCTCCTCACGATCGATCACGGCGACGGTCTGGTGACCACACTCGAGCCCGTCACCACCGACCTCTCCCCCGGTGATGCCGTCTCCCGCGGCGATGTCGTGGGCCGGGTCGCCGTCGGTGGGCACACACCGGCCGGCGCGGTGCATTTCGGGGTGCGTCTGCAGGGCGCTTACGTCAACCCGCTGCTGCTCTTGGGTGGCGTGCCACGGGCGGTGCTGCTGCCGTGCTGCTGATCGCGCGCGTCAGGCCCGAGGGTGAGCGAGCGCGTAGGCCGCCCGCAGGCGCTCCGAGGAGACGTGCGTGTAGATCTGCGTCGTCCCCAGGCTCGCATGTCCGAGGATCTCCTGCACCGCGCGCAGATCCGCGCCTCCGTCGAGCAGATGCGTCGCGGCGGAATGACGCAGGGCGTGCGGGCCGACGGCGGACGAGCCGACAGCCGGGGCCACGTGCCGCGTCACGACGTCATAGACCGCGCGGGGGCCGACGCGCCGCCCCCGTGCACCCAACAGCAGGGCGGGCGTCGCCTCGCGAGCGCGTGCCGCCAGCACCGGCCGGCCGCGCGTGAGGTATGCCGCCACGGCGCGGCCGGCCGGCGCGCCGAAGGGCACGACCCGTTCCTTCGAGCCCTTGCCGAGCACGCGGACGGTCGAGCGGTCCGCGTCGAGATCGTCCACGTCCAGGCCGCAGAGCTCCGACACGCGGATCCCCGCCCCGTACAGCAGCTCGAGGGCCGCGTGATCCCGCAGGGCCACCGGGTCGCCCTCGGCGGCCGCCGCGGCGGCGCGTTCCAGGACGGCCGCGAGAGCGTCGGCCGCGGCGACCTGCGGCAGGGTGCGGCCGCGCTTGGGCGTGACGAGGCGGATGCTGGGGTCGGCAGCGATGAGCGCCTCCTCGCGCGCCCATCCGAAGAAGGAGCGGGCCGAGGACGTGCGCCGGGCCAGTGTGGACCGGGCGTCGCCGCGTTTCGTCGCCGCCCACAACCACTCGCGCAGGTGCTCGATGTCGATGTCGGCCAGCTCGAGATCACCGATCGTCGTCCGCAGATCGCCGAGGTCGTTCCGATACGCCCGCACGGTCGCCGGCGACAGCCGACGCACGCGGTCGAGGTGGTCGGCGAACGCCTCGGCGGCCCGTCCCAACAGCATGACTCCAGCATGCCGCGCGCGGGGCCGGCGCGGCGCGCGGCGCGCGGCTCCCTCGCGCAGGGCGCGCCATGGCGCGAGGGGGCCACACATCGCCGACCGCGCCCGCGCGTCCGTGCCGCGGGCGGGCCGGGCCCGTCGGCGGGCGACCGCGGCTACTGCGGCGGCCCCAACTCCTCCACGGCGTCGTCGGCGTCGTCGTCGGGCGCCAGGGGTTCGCCTTCGTCGTCCGACGCCGACTCGAGCGACGACTCCACCGCGTCGGGCCGGTTCTCCGGGTCACTCGCGTCGGTCTGTCCGGCCTCGGGCCCGGGGAATCCGCCGGGATCGGCGACCCCGTGGTCCGACGCGATCCGGTTGTACTCCGCCGCGTCCTGCATCGCCTTGTCGCTGGGCTGGTCGTCGGTCATATCTGTCCTTCCTCCTCGTCAGGGGCGTCGGGCCCCGGCGCTTCGTCCAGGTCCTCATTGCCGTACACCTCACTCGGCGTGTCCGCGCCGCCGGGCAGCGTCGCCCCGCCGATCTCATCGCCGCCCGTGAGAGCGGCATCGCCCGTGAGGGCGTCCGTCCCCAGCTGGCCGTCGTTCCCGGTGAGCCGATGTGCGGCCCCCTGCGTGTCGGCGGGCGCGGGAGCACCCTCCGGCTCGATGTCGCTCATATCCGTTCCTTCTCGCCACTCGTGGCCTCACGCGGCCTCGGGGTGCAGGACCACCTTCGTCCAGCCGTCCTCGCGGTTATCGAACCGCTCGTATGCTTCGGGCGCCTCGTCGAGACCGATCTCGTGCGAGACGATCTGGCCCGGATGCGCTCGGCCGCGGATGATGAGGTCCCGCAGGTGCTCGTTGTACCGCTTCACCGGGCACTGCCCCGTGGCGATGGCGAGCCCCTTCTCCCATGCCGCGCCCCAGTCGAAGCCGATCCGCCCCTCTTGCGCAGGGGGCGTCGCCGCACCGGGATCCTCGGGGACATAGACGCCGACGACGCCGATGCGTCCGGTGGCGCGCACGACCTTGACGAGTTCGTCCAGCACGAGCTCCGGCTGCTCCTCGCCCGACGCGTCGTGCGCCTGGTACCCCACAGCCTCGACTCCGACATCAACGCCGAAGCCGTCCGTGCCGTCCATGATCGCCTGCACCGCCTCCGTCGACGAGAAGTCCACGGGGATCGCCCCGAACTTCTCCGCGAGGGCCAGACGGTCCGGCTCCTTGTCGACGACGAAGACCTGGGAGGCGCCGCGCAGCTGCGCCGAGTGCGCCGCCATGAGCCCTACCGGCCCGGCGCCGAAGATCGCCACGGTCTCACCGGGCAGCTGCTTGGCGAGCTCCAGGCCGTGATAGCCGGTCGGGAAGATGTCGCTCAGCATCGCGAAGTCCAGCTCGTGCTCTGTGCCCTCCGGCAGATGGAGGAGGTTGAAGTCGGCCCAGGGCACCCGCAGATACTCGGCCTGCCCGCCGCGATACGGTCCCATCATCGGGTACCCGTAGCCGGCGCCGGGGTTTCCGGAGGGATTCGCACGCAGGCACGCCGAGGTGAATCCCTTGGTGCAGTTGCGGCAGGTGCCGCAGGCGATGTTGAAGGGCACCGAGACCCGGTCGCCGACCGAGATGCGGTCGACTCCCGCGCCGACCTCGACCACCACGCCGGTGTTCTCATGACCGATCACCGTGCCGGGGTCCATTGGTGCTCTGCCCTCATACGGGTGGAGGTCGGACCCGCAGATGTTCGTCGTGGTGATCTTCACGATCGCGTCGAGCGGTGATTCGATCCGAGGGTCTTCCACCTCCTCGACCCGCATGTCCCGCGGACCCTGATAGACGATCGCCTTCATGCTGCCTCCCTCGACCGGTGCGGTGTGTGGTCCACTCCACGTCGCTGGCGCGATCGCGACAACGGGGTTGCGGTTGGCGGACGTCGGGCGTAGAGCGGTCGCACAGCCGCGGCGGCGGCGCCGCCCGGGTCCCGTCAGCGGGCCAGGCGCCACGTCGCACCGTCGCGCTGGGCCCGGCCCTCCAGCGCAAGCATGCCGAGCACGCCCTCCACCTCGGCCACCGCTACACCGCTGCCCAGCGCCACCTCGTCGGCGGTTCGCCACGTCCGTGTTCCGAGGGCGTCGGCGACGCGCGTGACGGTCGGGTCCTCGCGCGCATCGCCGACACCCCGGTCTCCCGGCGGCCCGAGACCGAGCAGCTCCTTCACGTCGGCCGAGCCCGTGACGCACACGGCGTCGAACTCCCGCAGCAACCGGTGACAGCCCGCGGACGTCGCCGACACGATCGACCCCGGGACGGCCCCGAGCGGGCGGCCCAGGCTCGCCGCGTGTGAGGCGGTGTTGAGCGAGCCGCTGAACCATCCCGCTTCCACCACCACCGTGGCGCCGGCGAGAGCGGCGATCAGCCGGTTGCGCATGAGGAAGCGGAACTTCGTGGGCGGTGTGCCGGGTGCCACCTCGCTGACAACGGCACCGGACTCGGCGATCGACGCCAGCAGGTGGGTGTGCCCCGCGGGATACACGCGGTCCGCGCCGCCCGCGAGCACCGCGACCGTCGGGCCGCCCTCCCGCAGGGCGGCGCGATGGGCGGCCCCGTCGATCCCGTACGCGGCGCCCGAGACGACGGGGATGCCGTCGGCCGCGAGGTCGCCGGCGATCTCCGTGGCGACATGCTCGCCGTAGCCGCTGGCGGCGCGAGCCCCGACGATCGCGGCCGACCGCTCGAGGCCGAGGAGCGCGCCGACGTCGCCGCGCACCCACAGCGCCGCGGGTGCGTGGTCGCCCAGGTCCCCCAACTGGCGCGGCCAGGCCCCCTCGTCCTCGGGCACCAGCAGCGCCAGCCCGCGCCGCTGCGCCGCCTCGAGCGCGGTGGCCACGAGGCGCGCGCCCTCGGCCAGCCGCGGTCGCCAGCGTGCGATGGCCGAACGCCAGGCCGCCGGGTCAAACCCGGGGGCGGCTTGCTCCGCACGCCCGACGGCGCAGAGGGCGTCGACGGGGCCGAGCGCGGCGACCAGCCGCCCGGCGGCCCCATCGCCCGGCTCGGCGAGGATCGACCAGGCGGCGCGCGCGACGCGTGCCCGCCGCTCTGCGACGTCCGCGCGCGGCCACATGCGCGCGGCGGCGTCGCGTACCGCCCGCTCCCGCAGGATGCCGCTCACGACTCTCCCCCTCGCTTGAGGTACAGGGCACGGCCCACGTCGGCCGCGCTGGGAACGTCGTGCTCGGCGAGGTCGGCGATCGTCCACGCAAGGCGCAGGATCCTGTCGTAGGCGCGCAGCGTGATCGCTCCGCGCCTCAGCGCCGCGTCGAGGGAGCCGCGCGCTGAGGTCGGGACGGCGGGCCCGTCACCGCGCAGCCACGCGCCCGGCACGTCGGCGTTCACGCGCCAGGGCGTGCCGCGCAGACGCCGAGCCGCGCGGTCGCGGGCCGCGACCACGCGCTCGCGGGCGGCCGCCGAGGACACGTCGCCGCTGCCCGACGCCGCCGTGACGCGCGTGAGATGCAACTCGATGTCGATGCGATCGAGCAGGGGTCCCGACAGCCGGCGCTGGTACGCGCGAACGACGCTCGGCGCGCACAGACACGTGCCGCCCCGCACCCCGAACTCCCCGCAGGGGCACGGATTGGTGGCGAGCACGAGCTGGAAGCGCGCCGGGTAGCTCGCCGTGAACCCCGCGCGGTGGATGTCGATCCTGCCGAGTTCGAGCGGCTGCCGCAGCGCATCGAGCAGGCCGGAGCGGGCTTCGTTGGCCTCGTCGATGAACAGCACCCCGCGGCTGGCCCGCGAGATCGCGCCAGGGCGCGCGGAGCGCGATCCGCCGCCGACGAGCGCGGCCGGCGTCGCGCTGTGGTGCGGTGCCTCGAACGGAGGACGGCGGGACAGTCCGTCGACCTCCTCCCCCGCCAGCGAACGCAGGGCCGCCACCTCGAGCGCCGCGTCGTCGTCGAGCGGCGGCAGGATGCCGGGGAGTCGGCTGGCCAGCATCGTCTTGCCGGCTCCGGGTGGCCCCGTCATCAGCAGGTGGTGCCCGCCGGCGGCCGCGACGATGAGCGATTCCACCGCCTCGCGCTGCCCCACCACCTCGCGGAGGTCCCCCGGCTCGTCGGTACCGGCGGGACGCCGATCGGGCCGAACGGGCACGACGTCGGGCACGTCGATCTCGGCCCCGTGGCGCGCGGCGACCTCGGCGAGCGACGCCGCGGCCACGACCTCGACACCGGGCACGAGCTCCGCCTCCGCGCGGTTCGCATGCGGCACCACCACGCGCTCGAAGCCGCGGGCCGCGGCGGCGCGCACGGCCGGGAGCACCCCGGGCACCGGTCGCAGCCGCCCATCGAGGCCGAGCTCACCGAGGTGAACCGTGCGCGCGATCGATGCCGGCTCCACGACCCTCTCGATCGCGAGCGCCGACACCGCCACCCCCAGGTCGAAACCGGAACCGTGCTTCGGCAGCGCGGCGGGCGACAGGTTCACGGTGATGCGGCGGCGCGGCAACGCCAGGGCGCTGTTCTCGCAGGCGCTCACCACCCGCCGCGCGGCCTCCCCGAGCGTCTTGTCGGGCAGCCCGATGATCCGGAACTCCGGAGTGTGCGAGGTGACATCCGCCTCGACCTCGACGAGCGCCCCGCGCAGGCCGTTCAGCGCCACCGCCCAGGTGCGAGCGACGCTCACCACAACCCCTCGGCATGCTCGAGCAGAGCCACGGCCGGGTCCGGCCCGATGAGCGCGATGACATCGACGCACAGGCGCCGGCCTCGCGCCAGCTCCGGGTGAGCGCGACGCCACGCGTACGCCAGTCGCCACAGCCGCCGCAGCTTGCGCTCGTCGACCGCCTCGAAGGGGTGGCCGAATCGCGTGCCGCTGCGGGTCTTCACCTCCACCGCCACGACGCCGTCGTCGCCCAGCGCGACGATGTCGAGCTCGCCCTGATCGCAACGCCAGTTGCGGTCGAGGATCTCGTACCCGCGCGACCTCAGGTGGTCCGCGGCCCGGTCCTCACCCGCCCGTCCCAATTCGTCCTTGCGTGCCATGCGACCAGCGTCGCGGGGCACCGCCGTGACGCGCGGCAGGGAGCGAGCGAATGTGGACGAGCGGTGCCGATCCGCTCGGATCCGTCAGGTGTGAGCGGGCCGCCCGCGCGCGCGAGACGGTGTCGGGCTCACTTGCCGTCGAGCGAGAGCTCCTCGGGAAGCTGGAAATCGCGCCGCGTGAGCTCCTCGATGTTCACGTCCTTGAACGTCAACACCCGCACCGACTTCACGAAGCGATCGGCGCGGTAGATGTCCCACACCCACACGTCGCTCATCGTGAGCTCGAAGTAGAAGTCGCTCTCGGTGTCGTGGCGGACGACGGAGACCTCGTTGGCCAGATAGAAGCGCCGTTCGGTCTCGATCACGTACTGGAACTGACCGACGACATCGCGGTACTCGCGGTACAGCGCGAGCTCGAGTTCGCGGTCGTAGTCCTCGAAGACATCGTCATCCATGGTGCGTCCATCCTATGTGCCGCAGGCGCGGACGGGTCCACGCCCGGTGCGGCCGTCGCGGCCGGGAGCCCGCGCCCGTCACCGTCAGAACAGGGTCGGCGCGTCGGCGATGGCCCAGGACCGGCGGTGGTGCGGGCTCAGCCCGTGCTCGCGGATCGCGTCGCGGTGCGTCGGGCTCGCATAGCCCTTGTTCCGCCCCCATTCGTAGGGCGGATGCTCGTCGTGCAGCAGCGTCATGTGCGCGTCGCGGGCGACCTTGGCGATGACCGACGCGGCCGAGATCGACGCGCAGTCGCGGTCGCCCTTCACCACCGGCCGCACATCGAGCCCACGCCCGCCCGCCGGGGTGATGTAGTCGTAATTGCCGTCGAGGAGCACGACGCCGGCGGCCGCCGCGAACCCCTGCTCCTCGACCGCCGCGAGGGCCCGCAGGGCGGCGAGCCCGAGGGCGCGCATGATGCCGATCTCGTCGATCTCGGCGGCCGATGCCCACCCGACGGCGCTCGCGCGCACCCACGAGGCCGCGCGCTCGGCGACCTCGGGGCGGCGTGCCTCGACGACGAGCTTCGAGTCGCGCAGCCCCTCCGGCACCCGCCGGCGGGCATCCGCGGCGTCGATCACCGACGCCCCGACCGCGACGGGGCCCGCGAGGGCCCCGCGACCGACCTCGTCGCACGCGAACACGAGCGACGTCTCGCGCAGCAGCCGCCGCTCGAGGGTCAGGCGCGGGGCGACGACGGTCACTGTGACGCCTCTCCGTCCGGCACGCTCGTGAACGCCTTCGTCCCCTCGATGGTGCCGATGCGGTCCATCGGCCAGGTGCGCAGGAACACCCTGCCGACCACGTTGTCCAGCGGCACGAAGCCGTCTCCGGGCTTGTCGCGGTTGGCCCGCGAGTCGGCGGACTGGTCGCGGTTGTCGCCCATCACCCAGATCGACCCCTCGGGCACCGTCACATCGAACGGGTCGTTGGAGGCCTGCGTGTCTCCGGCGGGAAGCTTCAGATACGACAGCTCATCGACCGCTTGGCCGTTCACGGTGATCTGACCCATCGCGTTGCAGCACACGACATGGTCCCCCGGCAGGCCCACGACGCGCTTGACGAGGTGATCCTCCGAGTCCGAGGCCGAGATGCCGACGAGGGTCAGGAACCAGTCGACGCCCTCCTCGAGGGGCGAGCGCTCGGGCGGCGGGGGCGTGTCGAGCCACCCGCCCGGGTCGGCGAACACGACGATCTCGCCGCGCTCGTAACCGTTCCAGTTCGGCGTCAGCTCATCGACGAGAATCCGGTCGTTGATGAGGAGGGTGTCCTCCATCGACGCCGACGGAATGTAGAACGAACGCACCACGAAGGTCTTCACGAGGAACGACACCACGACCGCGATCACGACGATCACGAGGATGTCCCTCGCGAAGAGGACGAACCCCCGACGGCGGGTTCGGGGCGGGGCGTCGGCGGTCTCTGAACTGCTCATGTGATCCTTCGTCATGCCCCGAGTGCGGGCGCTGCATCAAGCGTCGCACATCCGGACGCCCCGTCCACGACCGGCCCGCCGAAGGTCCGCCGAGAAACCCGGCGAACGCGAGAGCGCCCCGGTCCGCAGACCGGGGCGCTCTCGAGGAGGTCACGCGTTCTCGCGCTTCTCCTTGATCTTGGCCTTCTTGCCGCGCAGCTCGCGCAGGTAGTACAGCTTGGCGCGTCGCACGTCACCGCGCGTGACGACCTCGATCTTGTCGATGATCGGCGAGTGCACCGGGAACGTGCGCTCCACGCCCACCTGGAAGCTGATCTTGCGGACCGTGAAGGTCTCGCGCACGCCGCCGCCCTGGCGGGCGATCACGACGCCCTGGAAGACCTGGACACGCGAGCGGTTGCCCTCGGTGATGTTGACGTGCACCTTGACGGTGTCACCGGGGCCGAAGGCGGGGATGTCGGAGCGGAGCGAGGCCGCGTCGACGGCGTCGAGGATGTTCATGGCGCTATCTCTCTGCGGCCGCCACAGGTCGACCGCTGTCGGTTGAAGATTCTGTTCTGTGCGGTGAGGCCGGATCCCGGCCCTCGGCTCCCCTGAGGCAGAACCGAAGCGGCGGCGCGCAACGGCGCACCGTGCCACGGCACAGCTGTCTATTCTGCCACGGATCGGCAACCCGCCCAAACGCGCCCCGCGACGTCCCCCCGCGCATCATCCGCGAGAATGGACCCATGATCGAACTGCGCACCCCCGCCGAGATCGAGCAGATGCGGCCCGCCGGCCGCTTCGTCGCCGAGACGCTCGCCACCCTGAAGGACGAGACGAAGGTCGGCACGAACCTGCTCGACATCGATCGGCGCGCGCACGACATGATCCGCGCCGCCGGCGCCGAGTCCTGCTACATCGACTACCACCCGTCGTTCGGCGCCATGCCGTTCGGCAAGGTGATCTGCACGTCCATCAACGACGCGGTGCTGCACGGCCTGCCGTTCGACTACAACCTGCGCGACGGCGACCTCGTCACCCTGGACTTCGCGGTGTCGGTCGACGGCTGGGTGGCCGACTCCGCCGTGTCGTTCGTCGTGGGCACGCCGCGCGACGAGGATCTGCGCCTCATCGACACGACGGAGCGCGCGCTCGAGGCCGCCATCGGGGCCGCGGTCGTCGGCAATCGGATCGGCGACATCTCGGCCGCCATCGCCTCCGTCGCCCACGCCGACGGCTACTCGATCAACACGGACTTCGGCGGCCACGGCGTCGGCCGCACCATGCACGGCGACCCGCACGTGCCGAACAACGGCCGCGCCGGCCGCGGCTACCCCCTCAAGCCCGGACTCGTCCTGGCGCTCGAGCCCTGGCTGCTGCAGACCACGGACGAGCTGTACACCGACGCGGACGGCTGGACGCTGCGCGCGGCCGACGGATCGCGCGGCGCCCACTCCGAGCACACGATCGCCATCACCGAGGACGGGCCGATCATCCTCACCGACCGCTCGCACCTCTGACGCGACGCGGCGCGGCGCAGGGCTTTCAGTCGTCGGCGTCGGGCCGCGCGTCGTCGGGCAGCAGGTCGGGGCGCACGCGGCGCGTGCGCTCCAGGCTCTGCTCGCGGCGCCACTGCGCCACCCGGGCGTGGTTGCCGCTCAGCAGCACGTCGGGCACGGCGCGGCCGCGCCACACGGCGGGCTTGGTGTAGATGGGGTACTCCAGCAGACCCTCGTCCTCGTGCGACTCTTCGACGAGGCTCTCGGGGTTGCCGACCATACCCGGGATGAGGCGTGCCACGGCCTCGATCATCGCCATCGCGGCGACCTCGCCGCCGTTGAGCACGTAGTCGCCCAGACTGACGAGCCGCACCCTGCCGCGCTCGGCGTACTCGTCGATCACGCGCTGATCGATGCCCTCGTATCGCCCGCATGCAAAGGCGAGCTGGCTCTCCGTCGCCAGCTCGCGTGCCATGCGCTGAGTGAACCGCTCCCCGGCGGGCGACGGCACGAGGAGCAGGGCCTCGTCGCCGAGGATCTCGTCGAGCGCCTCGCCCCAGGGCTCCGGCTTCATCACCATGCCGGCACCGCCGCCGTAGGGGGTGTCATCCACCGTGCGGTGACGGTCGTGGGTCCAGTCGCGCAGGTCGTGCACGCGCACGTCGAGCAGGCCGCGCTCGCGCGCCTTGCCGACGAGCGAGACGCCGAGCACATCGAAGAACGCCGGGAAGATCGTGACGATGTCGATGCGCATGTCAGCTCTCGGCGCCGTCCTCGTCCGCCGGCTCGTCCGGCAGGTCCTCGAAGAGCCCCGGGGGCGGCGTCACGACGATGCGGCCGCCCTCGATGTCCACCTCGGGCACGATCGCCGAGACGAACGGCACCATCACCTCGCGCTCGCCGGCCTTCACAATCAGCAGGTCCTGCGCCGGGAAGTGGTCCACGCGGGCCACCTTGCCCACCACGGATCCGTCTCGCACGACGTCGAGACCCACGAGCTCGTGGTCGTACCAGGCGTCGGCCTCGGCGGGCTCGTCCTGATCCTGGTCGACCCACAGGATCGCGCGGACGAGCGTCTCGGCCTCGGTGCGGTCTTCGACGCCCTCGAGGAAGACGACCGGGTGTCCGTTCATCCACTTGAACTCACGCACGGTCACATGCTTGCCGTGCCACTTGGAGCCTTCCGGCACCTGCAGCGTGAACGACGCCCCCGGCACGAAGCGGCGATCGGGGTCGTCGGTGTACAGCTCCACCTTGAGCGCGCCCTTGAGGCCGTGCGCCTTCAGCAGGCGACCGACGCGGAGCTGCGTCTTCCCTGCGCGCGGCTTCGCCACGTCAGCCGTCCGCGACGTCGACGCGTACGCGCCTGCCGTCCGCGAGGGCGGCCACGACGGTGCGCAGCGCCTTCGCGGTGCGACCGCCGCGCCCGATCACGCGACCCCGGTCCTCGGGGGCGACGTGCACCTCGAGCACGTCACCCCGCGGGGACGACGAGGACACGATGCGCACGTCGTCCGGGCGATCGACGATCCCCTTGACGACGTGCTCGAGCGCGGCGGCCAGCACGGCGATTACTCGGCGGTCTCGGCCGGAGCCTCGGCCTCGGCGGGAGCCCCAGCGGGCTCCTCGGCCTTCTTCTCGGCCTTGGGCTTGACGACCGACTTCTTGTTGGCGTCGGGCTCGAACGCGGCCTTCTCACCCTTGACCTGGACGGTGGACTTCGCGTCCTTGTCGCCCTTGAAGGTGCCCCAGTCGCCCGTGAGCTTGAGGATGGCGCGCACCTGCTCGGTCGGCTGCGCGCCGACGCTCAGCCAGTACTGCGCACGCTCCGAGTCGACCTCGATGAACGAGGGCTCCTCGGTGGGGTGGTACTTGCCGATCTCCTCGATCACGCGACCGTCGCGCTTGGTGCGCGAGTCGGCGACGACGATGCGGTAGTACGGCGCGCGGATCTTGCCCAGGCGCTTCAGACGGATCTTGACAGCCACGATTCTCCTGTGGGTGTGTGAAAGTGAACGAACCATTCGCCGATCGCGTGGGGTCATGCACGCCGGCGGAAGCTCAAAGGGGTCGGATCGCCGCGCTGGATAGAGGGTCGAGCGCGCGTTCCAAACCTCTATTCTGCCAGATCGCCCGCCGACCGACGAATCCAACACGGCGCGACCCTCGGCGGATTCCCGGCAACCCCGCACGACTGCGGACTTGCACATCTGCGGAAGTTAGGCAAACCTTGCTCACGGCCCACCTTGTTAGGTGAGCCTCACCTCTCCTCGCCTCTTCCCGATGTGACTACCCGAAAGTGAGGCCCCCGTGCTCCGCAGGCCCCTCCTCGCCCTTGCCGCCGGTGTCGGCTCGATCGCGCTCCTCGCGTCGTGCGCCACGTCCGATGCCCCCGCAGAGGCGGGCGCCTCGGACGACACCATCACGATCGAGCACGCACTCGGAACCACGGAGGTGCCCGCGAACCCCGAACGGGTCGCGGCGATCGGCTGGGGCAACCACGACACCGCGCTGGCGCTCGGAATCGCGCCGGTGGGCGTGGACGACCAGACGTGGTCGATGGACGGCGGCGACGGCCTCGGCATCTACGAATGGTCGCTCGAGGCGTACGACGAGCTCGGCGCCGAAGAGCCCGTCGTCTTCGACACGACCGACGGTGTCGACTTCGAGGCCATCGCCGAGACGGCCCCCGACCTCATCATCGCCGCGCAGTCGGGTCTGACCGAGGAGGACTACGAGACGCTCAGCGAGATCGCCCCCGTCGTCGCCCACCCCGGCGTGCCCTGGCTCACGAGCTGGCGCGACTCGATCGCCCTCAACTCGGAGGCACTGGGCCGCAAGGCGGAGGGTGAGCAGCTGATCGCCGACCTCGAGCAGCAGATCGCCGACGCAACGGCCGACGCGGGCTTCGAGGGCAAGACGGCCGCCTTCTTCTCCTTCAATGAGGCCGATCTGTCCACCACGTCGGTCTACACCGACGGCGACGTGCGCTCGGCCTTCCTCGGTGACCTCGGGTTCGAGATGCCGCAGGTCGCGATCGAGGCCGCCGAGAGCGGCACCTTCTACGCCGACATCGCCGCCGACAACGCCGACCGCCTGGCCGACGTCGACGTCATCGTCACCTACGGTCACGACTCGCTGCTGGCGGCGCTGCAGGCCGACCCGCTGTGGAACACGGTGCCCGCCGTGCAGAACGGCGCGGTCGTCACGGTCGGCGCGGGCGAACCGCTCAGCGGTGCGGTCAGTGCCACCGCCCTGTCGATTCCGTGGATGCTCGATGAATACGTCGGCCTGCTGAGCGACGCCGCCGCGACGGCGGAGTGAGCGCACGGCGATGACGACGGGCCTGACCGCGCACGCGGGCGCCCCCACCACGACGGTGCGGGCGCCCCGGCGCGGCGTCGTCCTCGTGGTCGGCGTCGCCGCGGTCTGTGTCTCGATCGTCCTCTCGCTTGCCTTCGGCTCGCGGCTCGTGAGCCTGGCGGAGGTCGCGAACGGGCTGTCGACCTGGGTCCGCGGCGAGCTCCCGGCCGAGATCGGCGCGATCGCCGTGCAGGATCGGATCCCGCGGACGGTGCTCGCCCTCGTCGCCGGGGCGGCGCTCGCGATGTCGGGCGCCGTCATGCAGGCCATCACACGCAACCCGATCGCGGACCCCGGCATCCTCGGCGTCAACACCGGCGCCGCGCTGTTCGTGGTGTGCGGCATGGCGTTCTTCGGCATGACCACCGCCTTCCAGTTCCTCGGGTTGGCGCTCGCCGGCAGCCTGCTCGCCGCCGCGTTCGTCTACCTCGTCGGGTCGGTGGGCCCCGGCGGCGCCACGCCGATCAAGCTGGCGCTGGCCGGTGCGGCGAGCACGGCGGCGCTCTCGTCCCTCGTGAGCGCGGTGCTGCTGCCGCGCGCGCAGGCGATGACCGAGTTCCGGTTCTGGCAGGTCGGCGGTGTGGGCGGCGCGACGTGGGACAACATCGCGGTCGTCGCCCCGCTCCTCGCCGTCGCCGCGGCGGCCGCGTTCGCGCTCGCACCGGCGCTCAACGCGCTCGCCCTCGGCGACGATGTCGCCGTGGGGCTGGGCGTGCGTGTGGGCCGCACACGCGCCGTGGCCGCCCTCGCGGGCGTCGTGCTGTGCGCGGGCGTGACGGCCGTGGCCGGCCCGATCGCCTTCGTGGGGCTGATGATCCCGCACGCCGTGCGACTGCTCACCGGGCCGGATCAGCGCTGGCTGCTGCCGCTGTCCGCGCTCGGCGGCGCCGTCCTGCTCACGCTCGCCGACACGGCGGGTCGCGTCATCGGTTCCCCCGGCGAGGTCGAGGCCGGCATCCTGACGGCCTTCCTCGGCGCACCCGTCCTCGTGATCATCGCCCGCCGCACCCGGATGAGGGCTCTGTGATGACCGCCATCACGCTCCTCGTCCCAGACGCGGCGATCGACGTGACCGCGCTGCGTCGCGGCCGGCGCCGGCGCGCGCGCCGCCGGGTGATCGGCGTCTCGGCGCTGTCCGTTCTGCTCGTCGCGCTCCTCGTCGCGATGGTCATGCTTGGTTCGACGATCTATCCCGTCTCCGACGTTCTGGCGGTACTGAGCGGCCAGGACGTCCCGGGTGCCTCGTTCACCGTGGGGCGACTGCGCATCCCCCGCGCCGTCACCGGGGTGCTCGCCGGCGTCGCGCTCGGGATCGCCGGGTCCACGTTCCAGACGCTCCTGCGCAACCCCCTCGCGAGCCCAGATGTCATCGGCATCACCTCAGGGGCGAGCGCCGCGGCCGTCCTCGGACTCGTCATCC
The DNA here is from genome assembly GCF_946151065.1 of Microbacterium sp. Marseille-Q6965. Lineage (GTDB taxonomy): Bacteria > Actinomycetota > Actinomycetes > Actinomycetales > Microbacteriaceae > Microbacterium. Next base: position 372,404 of record NZ_CAMGZA010000001.1, read on the forward strand.
TCCACCTTTCCGGCGGCGCGACCACGGCGCTCGCCCTGGGCGTGGGCATCGCGACCGCCGTGGTCATCTACCTGGCGGCGCGCGGCGGCGACGCCACGGGCGGGCGTCTCATCCTCATCGGGATCGGCGTGGGCGCCATGCTCGATGCGGTCGTTTCCTACCTCATTCAGCGCGCCGCCGAATGGGATGTCGCCACGGCGATGCGCTGGCTCACCGGAAGCCTCAACGGATCGCGCATGGAGGACGTGCCGCCGCTACTCGTCGCGGTCGTCCTGCTCGTGCCGCTGGTCCTGCTGCTCTCGCGCGATCTGGACGCGCTCGCGCTCGGGGACGCCTCGGCCGCCGCGCTCGGGGTGCGTGTGGACCGGGCGCGCGTGCTCCTCATCGTCTGTGCCGTCGCGCTGGCCTGCTTCGCCACGGCGACGACGGGGCCGATCGCGTTCGTCGCCTTCCTGGCCGGCCCGATCGCCGCGCGCATCGTCGGCGCCGGCTCGTCCCTCGTCGTCCCGGCGGCGCTGGTGGGCGCGTGCCTCGTGCTCGCGGCCGACCTGCTCGGCCAGTTCGCCTTCGGCACCCGGTTCCCCGTCGGCGTCATCACCGGCGTCCTCGGGGCGCCGTACCTCCTGTATCTGCTCATCCGCTCCGCCAAGCGAGGTCGCTCATGACCCCCACCCACATCCTCGAGACGCAGGGGCTCCGCGCCGGCTACGGCAGCAGCACGATCGTCGACGGCGTCGACCTCGCGCTGCCCCCGGGCAAGATCAGCGTCATCGTCGGTGCCAACGCGTCCGGCAAGTCGACGCTGCTCAAGACGCTCGCGCGGCTGCTCGCGCCGCAGGACGGCTCGGTGCTGTTGGACGGCAGCCGGATCGACGCACTGCCCACGAAGCAGTTGGCACGCACGCTCGGCCTGCTGCCACAGGCGCCCGTCGCGCCCGAGGGGATCGCCGTCGCCGACCTCGTCTCGCGCGGTCGACACCCGCACCAGAAGCTGTTCCGCTCGTGGACCGCCGAGGACGAGCTCGCTGTCGCACGCGCCCTCGCCGAGACCGGCACCGCAGAGCTCGCCGACGCGGCCGTCGACGAGCTCTCGGGCGGCCAGCGGCAGCGCGTGTGGATCGCCATGGCCCTGGCACAGGAGGCCGAGGTGCTGCTGCTCGACGAGCCGACGACCTATCTCGATCTCGCGCACCAGGTCGAGGTCCTCGACCTGCTCACCGATCTCAATCGTGAGCGCGGCACGACCGTCGCGATGGTGTTGCACGACATCAATCTGGCGGCCCGGTACGCCGATCACCTTTTCGCGATGCGCGGAGGGCGGCTCGTCGCGTCGGGCGCCCCGAGCGAGGTCGTCACGGCGGAGCTCGTCCGCGACGTGTTCGGCCTCGATGCTCACGTCATCCCCGATCCGGTCTCCGGGACCCCGCTCATCCTGCCGCGGGGTCGCCACCACGTTCTCGCAGACGACGGCCACGCCGAGCCGGCCGCCGCGACCCCACAGGGAGCACACGCATGACCATGACGGCCGTCGACACCCGCCCGAACCGCTTCTTCCGCGGCCGCGTGGTGCGCATCCAGGACCTCACGCCCAGCTTCCGCCGCTTCACGTTCACGAGCGACGACATGGACGAGTACGCGGACACCGGGTTCGACCAGCGCGTGAAGGTGGTCTTCCCCACTCCGACCGCGACGCTCGACGCCATGCCTGACGGTGAGGACTGGTACGTACGCTGGCGCGAACTGCCGGCGGCCAGCCGCCCGCCGTTTCGCACCTACACGACGCGCGCCGTGCGACCGGAGGCGCGCGAGGTCGACATCGACATGGTGGCGCACGGGGTGCAGGGTCCGGCCTCGGCGTGGATCGAGAGCGCCCGCGTCGGCGACGAGGTCATGATCTTCGCGCCGACCGTGCATCACGAGGGCGTGAGTCTCGGCATCGACTTCGTGCCGCCGGCGCGGACGGAGCAGTACCTGCTCGTGGGCGACGAGACGGCCGCCCCCGCGATCGCCGTGATGCTCGAGCAACTGCCGCGAGAGGCGACCGGCGTCGTCGTGCTCGAGGTGCCCGATGAGCGCGACTGCGCCTACCTGCCCACGCACCCCGGCTTCCGGATCTATGCCGCGGGCCGCGACTCCGGCGCGCGCCACGAGCACCTCCTGCGCGCCGTCGAGGCGCACGCCGAGGTGCTCTGCCCGAACGGCCGCGGCGCCGAGGTGGAGGAGATCGACATCGACGCCGGGCTGCTGTGGGAGGTGCCCCGCACGGCGAAGGGGGGCGCCGCGCTGAAGTCGGCGCCGCTGTACGCGTGGATCGCGGGCGAGGCGAGCGCCGTCAAGCAGCTGCGCCGCCATCTCGTGCAGCAGGTGGGCGTCGACCGACGCGCCGTGGCCTTCATGGGCTACTGGCGCCTGGGGCGCGCCGAGAACGAGTAACGCCGCGTCACGCCCAGTCGAGGGTGCGGGCCACCGCCTCCTTCCACCGGGCCAGGCGCTGCTCGCGCTCGCGCTCGTCCATTGCGGGCTCCCAACGGCGATCCTCCGCCCACAGCGATTCCAGCTCCTCGACGGAGTCCCAGAAGCCCACCGCCAGGCCGGCCGCGAACGCGGCGCCCAGACAGGTCGTCTCCGACACGGCGGGCCTCACCACGGGCACGCCGAGGATGTCGGCCTGGAACTGCATCAGCAGCTCGTTGTGCACCATGCCGCCGTCCACGCGCAGCTCGGCGAGGGGCACCCCCGCGTCGGCGTTCATCGCGTCGATCACCTCGCGGGACTGGAACGCCACGGCCTCCAGCGCGGCCCGCGCGAAGTGTCCCTTGTGGGCGAAGCGGGTGAGGCCCGTAATCACGCCGCGCGCGTCGGACCGCCAGTACGGTGCGAACAGACCGGAGAAGGCCGGCACGATGTGCACGTCGCCGTTGTCGTCGACGGTGCGCGCGAGCGTCTCGACCTCGGGAGCACTGCGGATGATGCCGAGGTTATCGCGCAACCACTGCACGAGCGAGCCGGTGACGGCGATGGATCCCTCGAGCGCATACACCGGGGCCTGCTCCCCCAGTCGATACGCGACCGTGGTGATGAGCCCGTGCTCGGAGCGCACGATCTCCTCGCCGGTGTTGAACAGCACGAAGTTGCCCGTGCCGTAGGAGTTCTTCGACGTGCCGCGGCGGAAGGCCGCCTGTCCGAAGGTCGCGGCCTGCTGGTCGCCCAGGATGCCGGCGATCGGCGTCTCACGCAGCAGGCTGTGCGGGTTGGCGGCGGCGTACACCTCACTGGACGAGCGGATCTGCGGCAGCATCGCGCGGGGGACCCGGAAGACCGCGAGCATCTCCTCCGACCAGTCGAGCGTCCGGAGGTCCATGAGGAGGGTGCGGCTGGCGTTGGTGACGTCGGTGACGTGCACGCCGCCGCCCGCTGCGCCCCCCGAGAGGTTCCACAGCAGCCAGGTGTCGATGGTGCCGAACAGCAGCTCCCCCGCCTCGGCGCGCTCGCGGGCACCGTCGACGTTCTCGAGGATCCACGCAAGCTTCGAGGCCGAGAAGTAGGCGTTCAGGGGCAGACCCGTGATGTCGGCGAAGCGCCCATGACCGCCGTCGGCCGCGAGCTCGTCGATCCGGTCCTGCGTGCGCGTGTCCTGCCAGACGATGGCGTTGTGGATGGGTCGGCCGGTGGCCTTCTCCCACACGACCACGGTCTCGCGCTGGTTGGTGATCCCGAGCGCGGCCACGTCGTGGCGGGTGATCTCGGCCTTGGAGAGCGCCTGCCCGATCACCTCGCGGGTGTTGCGCCAGATCTCGAGGGCGTCGTGCTCCACCCACCCGGGCCGAGGGAAGATCTGCTCATGCTCGGTCTGGCCGATGGCGATGACCTTCGCGCTCCGGTCGAACACGATCGCCCTCGTCGACGTGGTGCCCTGGTCGATCGCGACGATGTACTGGGGGTTCGACACGGCGGTACTCCTTCGTTGCCTCGTTCGGGTCGTGGCACCAGGCTAGAGGGGAGCGTGGGCGAACCCACCGGCCGGTGCACGAACGTGCGTTCAGGCCACGAGGTGCCTGGCCAGCTCCTCGTCGAGCACGAGGTCGGTGATCACGCGCGCCGCGAGCGCGCCCCGCACCGCCGGCAGCTTGGGAGTGCCCGAGACGACGCACACGCGACGCGGCACACGCCGGAGCCGGTCGATGCCCGGACCCGTGCCCCGCGCGTTCATGGCGATGTCCTTCCACGTCCCGTCCGCGCGGAAGAACACCGTCGCCACGTCGCCCACCGCGCCGTCCTCTCGCAGGCTGCGGTAGTCCGCCTGCTCGAGGTAGCCGCCCACGTACACGCGGCTGGGCACCTCGGCCAACGGCGAGCCGAGGCCGAAGATCGCGATGTCGATGCGGTCCTGGATGCCGAGCACCCGTCGAGTGCTGCGTTCCCGCCACATCGCCTGTTTCGTCGCGGGATCGTCGAAGAACGCCGGGACGGGGAACTGCTGCACGCGGGCGTTGAAGGCCTGGCCGAACCGCAGCAGGATCTCGCTGGCGTACTCGATTCCCGAGGTCTGGGTGTTCCCCGCCCCGTTCAGCTGTACGACGGTCGTGCCGTGCGTGTCCCGCGCGGGCAGGTGCCGGCTGATGGCTCCGATGGTCGAACCCCACGCCACACCGATGGCCATGTTGGAGTCGACGAACTGAGAGATCAGGCGAGCGGCCGTCATCGACACGCGCTCCAACCGGTCGACCTCGCTCACGTCGGGCCCCACGGGCACGACGTGAGCGGCGACGCCGAAGCGATCCCGGATCTGCTTCTCGATGGCCGCGCCCTTCTCGAGCGGCGAGTGGATCCGGATGTCGACGAGCCCCGTCTCACGCGCGTGGCTGATCAGTCGCGACACCGAGGAACGCGAGGTGTGCAGCTCGCGCGCGATCGCGTCCATCGTCAGGTCCTGCAGGTAGTACAGCTGGGCGGCCGTGAGGGCGCGCACGAGCTTGGGGTCGTTCGCGTGTGCGAGCGAGCCGATTCCCGGTTCGGCCCCGATCGCGTTCGTCATTCCTGCACCCATCTGCACGTTCGTGCACTCGCCTTGCGCATCCTCTCCGACCCGCCCAGCCTAGTCCTGAGCACGGCATCATGGCCGCGCGTTCCCCCGAGCAGAAGGAGCCCGATGAGCACGCCTGCAGCCACGCACCGCCGCGAGGAGACGATCTCCGCGATTCGCGAATCGGGTCGCGCCCAGGTGCTCGTGATCGGCGGCGGCATCAACGGCATCGCGACCTTCCGTGACCTCGCGCTGCAGGGCATCGACGTGCTCCTCGTCGAGCGGGGCGACTTCGCCTCGGGCGCTTCCGCGGCATCGAGCCACATGATCCACGGCGGCATCCGCTACCTCGAGAACGGCGAGTTCCGGCTCGTGCACGAGTCGGTGCAGGAGCGCAACGGCCTGCTCGCCACGGCGCCGCACTACGTCAAGCCGCTCAAGACCACGATCCCCATCTACTCGTTCTTCTCGGGCCTGCTGAACGCGCCGATGAAGTTCCTCTTCAACCGCTCCGGCAAGCCGTCCGAGCGCGGTGCGCTGATCATCAAGGTCGGGCTCGTCATGTACGACCTGTTCGCCAATGCCGGGCGCGCGACACCGCGGCACGCGTTCCGGGGGCGCTCCCGCTCGCTGCGTGAGCTGCCGCGCCTGAACCCGGGTGTGAAGTACACCGCCACCTACTACGACGCGTCGATGCACGATCCCGAGCGGCTGGCGCTCGACGTGCTGGGCGATGGCGTGCGCGCGGGCGGCCGCGCGCTCAACTACGTGGAGGCGGTCGGGCGTGACGGGCGGTCCGTCGTGCTGCGCGACAACGGCACGGGCGAGGAGTTCTCGGTCGCGGCGGACGTCGTCGTGAACGCCTCGGGACCGTGGACGGACGTCACCAACGAGGCGTTGGGCGACGCGACGACCTACATGGGCGGCACGAAGGGCTCGCACATCGTGCTCGACAACCCCGAGCTTGTGCAGGCGACCGGCGGGCGCGAGATCTTCTTCGAGCACGAGGACGGCCGCATCGTGCTGATCTACCCCATCAAGGGGATGGCGATGGTCGGCACCACCGACATCCCGGCGGATCCTCGGGAGCCCGTCCGCTGCACGGAGGAGGAGGTGTCGTACTTCTTCGACCTCATCGCCAACGTGTTCCCCGACGTGCACGTCTCGCGCGACCAGATCGTCTACCGCTTCAGCGGCATCCGCCCGCTCCCCAAGAGCGACGCCACGATCGCCGGACAGATCTCGCGCGATTACCGCATCGAGGTCGGCGAGCTCGGCGGGGTTCCCGTGCTGAGTCTGATCGGCGGGAAGTGGACCACCTTCCGCGCGCTCGGCGAGACGCTGTCGACGCGCGTGCTCGAGCGACTGGGCGCGCCCCGTCGGCAAAGCACGACGGGGCTGCCGATCGGCGGCGGCCGCGACTATCCCCGCACCCTCGGAGACCGGGCCGTCTGGCTGCGCCGCAACCTGGGCGGCGAGAGCGACCGCACGCGCCTGCTCTTCGAGCGCTACGGCACTCGGGCCGCGGATGTGTGGGCTCACCTCGCCGCGGGCGCGGACGAGACGCTCCTGAACGGCGAGCTGTCGACGCGCGAGCTGGACTGGATGGTGCGCGAGGAGCACGTGGTGCACCTGGCCGACGTCGTCCTGCGCCGCACGTCGCTGGCCTTCACCGGCCGCGCCGACCTCGACGCGCTCGCGGCCATCGCCGACGCCCTCTCCCCGATCCTCGGCTGGGACGAGGGTCGGCGCGAGCAGGAGCTCGCCGAGACGGTGACCCTGCTGCGCGAGGAGCACGGCGTGAGCCTCCCCGACTACGCCACGCGCTGACGCGCGTGTCGTGAACCCGTCCGCACCTGCGGGCGGGTTTTCGCGAGCGCAGACGCTCGCATCCCTTACACCCGATGAAGGAGCCCCCATTCCCATGACAACGACGTCACGCCGGCGCAACCGCGCGCTCGTGATCCTGTCGCTCGTGCTCTGCCTGATCTCGGCCGTCGGCGCCGCGATCGTGCAGACCGGCGCCGGCTCGACCCAGGTCAAGGACCTGACCTGGGAGACGAGCTCCGGTCGCGCCATGAACGCGCTGCTGTTCGTCCCCGAGAACGCGACGGCCGATGAGCCCGCTCCCGCCGTGGTGGTCAGCCACGGCTGGTGGAACAACCGCGAGATGCAGACCGCCAACTACGTCGAGCTGGCCCGCCGCGGCTTCGTGGTGCTCTCGATCGACATGTACGGTCACGGCAACTCCGACCCGCTTCCCGCCGACGAGCTGCAGGTGGGCGGCACGGGCATGTACGACGCGGTGAAGCTGCTGGCCGACCTGCCCTACGTCGACGTCGACCGCATCGGCGTCACCGGCCACTCCAACGGCGCGCGCGCCGCGAACTTCTCGGTCCAGCTCGACAACGAGGCGGACGAGCAGCTCATCTCCTCCGTCATGCTCGTCGACAACGAGGCGTTCTACACCGACGAGGAGGGCGCCTACACGAACAACTACGGCTCCCGCGACGTGGGTCTCGTCGCCGACCAGTACGACGAGTTCTTCTTCCGCTCGTACAACGCCGACGGCACGGTCGCGACCACTCCCCGGGAGTTCGCCGGCACGCCCAACGCCCAGTCGTTCCTGCACTTCGGCGAGGACCCCACCGGTCTCGACGAGCGCGTGCCCGACGAGTACTACACGCAGACGATCGAGGGCGAGGAGGCCGTGCGCTTCCTCAGCACCCCCGCGCAGACGCACCCCTGGAGCACCCAGTCGAAGTACACGACCGCCGACGTCGTCGACTTCTTCGACACCACGCTCGGCGCGCCGAACCCGATCGAGCCGACCTCTCAGGTGTGGCAGTGGAAGGAGCTGTTCACGGCGCTCGGCCTCATCGGCTTCGGCATGTTCCTCGTCGTGTTCACGCGAGAGCTGCTGTTCACGCGCGCCTTCGCCGGGCTGCGACAGGAGGCGGCGCCGGCCACCAAGACGACCACGAGGGGCCTCGCGTGGTTCTGGGGCGGCCTGGTCGTCTCGGCGGCGATCTCCGCGCTGTCGTACGTCTGGCTGAGCCAGCAGTCGTGGCTCACGGGCATCGTCCACAACGCCGTGCCCAACATCGTTCCGACGGGTTCGGTGTTCTTCATCGCCGTCTGGGCGGCGGTCAACGGCGTGGCCGCGATCGCGATCATGCTCGTGTCGTACCTCCTGTACGGTCGCAAGGCCGGGCAGAACCCGCGCGAGCTCGGCATCTGGCCGGGGTGGAAGCGCCTCCTGCAGAGCGTCGGGCTGGCCGCCGTCGCGAGCGTGGCGACGTTCATGCTCGTGTTCCTCGCGGACTACTTCTTCAAGACCGACTTCCGACTCTGGGTGCTGGCCGTGAAGGTGTTCCCGCAGGACAAGATCTGGTACGGCCTGTTCCTGCTGCCGCTGTTCCTGATCTACTTCGTCGCCAACTCGGTGTCGATCAACGTGTTCAGCCGCTTCACGCTCGCCGGCAAGGAGTGGGTGAACACCGCCGTGCTGGCGCTGTTCAACTCGCTCGGCCCGATCGTGCTCGTGCTGCTGCAGTACCTCACCTTCTGGGTGACGGGCGATCTCGTGCCCGGCTTCGGCGGCATCTACAGCATCTGGCTGTTCCCGGTGATCGTGATCCTCGCGTTCACGGCGGTGGTCACGCGCAAGATCTACCGCGAGACGAACAACCCGTACATCGCCGGCATCCTCAACGCCGTCGTCGTGTCGATCGTCTCCGTGTCGAACTCGCTCGTCATGACCTACTGATCCCGGCCTGATCGCGAAGGGCCCGGAGCCCCGTGGCTCCGGGCCCTTCGCCATGCCCGCCGGTGTCAGAGCCCGTGCAGATCCACGGCGACGGTCGCCTCGTGCGGACCGCCGCACTCCTCGGACCCGCCCACGCGCATCCACCGCGGGGTGGTGTCTTCCTGCGCCAGGACGACTCCCTCGGCATCGAGCAGGCGAACGGTGATCCGGTCGGGCGAACTCATGCCCACGGGAAAGACCCACACGTCGCCCGAGCGGGCCTCCGCCGGGGCGCATTCGTCATCCACGCACGCGACGAGCTCCGCCACGCGCGTGACATCGCCACGCACCTCGACGGTCAGCTCGTTGATCCAGCCGACGGCCGGGCAGGCCGTCGGCACGCACGCCGCCGTTCCGATGCCCACGCCGCGATTATGCCCGCGGAAGGCGCCCGGTGTCAGCGGCGGCCGAAGAGCTTCTGAATCTCCGCGAGGTCGGCCTCGGTCGGCTGAGGGGCGCCGGCGCCCAGCCCGAAGCCCGATCCGCTCGGCTGCTGCTGGGTCGAGAGGCCGGCGTTCTCCGCGGCGCGCTTGGCCGGGTTGCCCGAACGCGACCCGCCCTTCTTCTTGGCCTGCTTGCCGCGCTTCGCACTCGCACCGGGGCGACCCATGCCCGGCATGGCGCCCATGCCCGGAATGTTCGGCGTGCCGCCGCGTGCGACGGTCTTCATCATCTTTGCCGCCTGCTCGAACCGGTTCACAAGCTGGTTCACGTCGGTGACCGTCACACCCGAGCCGCGCGCGATGCGGGCACGACGCGAGCCGTTCAGGATCTTCGTGTTCTGCCGCTCGGCCGGTGTCATGGAGCGGATGATCGCCTCGGTGCGGTCGATCTCGCGCTCGTCGAAGTCCTCGAGCTGCTGCTTCATCTGGCCCATGCCCGGGAGCATCCCGAGCATCTTCTTCATCGAGCCCATCTTCTTGAGCTGCTGCATCTGCTCGAGGAAGTCCTCCAGCGTGAAGGCCTCCTTCGCGAGCTTCTCGGCGACCTTCTTGGCCTCCTCCTCGTCGAAGGCCTGCTGGGCCTGCTCGATGAGGGTGAGGATGTCACCGAGGTCGAGGATGCGGCTCGCCATGCGATCGGGGTGGAAGGGCTCGACGTCGTCGAGTCCCTCGCCCGTGGACGCGAAGATGATGGGCCGACCGGTGACCGACGCGACCGACAGCGCGGCACCGCCGCGCGTGTCGCCGTCGAGCTTGGACAGCACCACGCCCGTGAAGCCCACACCCTCCTGGAAGGCGCGCGCCGTGTTCACGGCGTCCTGACCCGTCATCGCATCGATGACGAACAGCACCTCGTCCGGGTTCGTGGCCTTGCGGATGTCGGAGGCCTGCTTCATGAGCTCCGCGTCGACGCCGAGGCGGCCGGCGGTGTCGATGATGACGACGTCGTGAAGCTTCTGGGTGGCGAACGCGACGCCGTCGCGCGCGACGCGCACCGGGTCGCCCACGCCGTTGCCCGGCTCGGGTGCGTAGATCGCGGCGCCGGCGCGCTCGGCGACCACCTGCAGCTGGTTCACCGCGTTGGGGCGCTGCAGGTCGGCGGCGATCAGGAGCGGCGTGTGGCCGTCCTTCTCCAGCATCTTGGCGAGCTTGCCGGCGAACGTCGTCTTACCCGATCCCTGCAGACCCGCGAGCATGATGACGGTCGGCGGGGTCTTGGCGAACTCCAGCCGGCGCTGCTCTCCGCCGAGGATGCCGATGAGCTCCTCGTTGACGATCTGGACGACCTGCTGCGCGGGATTCAGCGCGCGGTTCACCTCATCGCCGAGGGCGCGCTCGCGCACCCTCGCCGTGAAGGCCTTGACGACCTCGAGGGCCACGTCCGCGTCGAGCAGGGCGCGCCGGATCTCGCGGACGGTGCCGTCGACGTCCGCCGCCGACAGCTTGCCCTTCGTGCGGAGATTGCGGAACGTCTCGGTCAGACGCGAGGAGAGATCGCCGAATGCAGCCATGGTGCTACGAGTTTACGCGAGGGCCGCCTGCACACCGTCCGTGACGATCATTCCGTTCTCGAGCCGGATCACCCGGTCGGCCGCGTCGATCGCGTCGTCGTCGTGCGTGACGCACAACACCGCCACTCCCCTCTCCGCCTCGTCGGCGAGGGCGACCCGCACGCGGTCGCGGCTGGCCGCGTCGAGGCCGGCGGCGGGTTCGTCCAGAATCAGGATGTCGGCGCCGCGCGCCAGCCCCTGCGCCAGCAGCGCGCGCTGGCGTTGCCCGCCCGAGAGCTCCACGAGGCGGCGGTGCTCCATCCCGGCCAGGCCGACGCGCGCGATGGCCGCCGCGACGTCGCGGCGACGACGCGCCCGCGAACGCCGCGGCGAGCCCCACGTGCCCATGCGCACGACGTCGTCGACGGTCAGCGGCAGCGCATCGGGTACGTCGGGTCGCTGCACGACCAGCGCGAGCGAACCGCCCCGCACGATCGTGCCCGCGCGCGGACGCTTCACGCCCGCGAGCAGCTCGACGAGCGTGGACTTGCCCGAGCCGTTCTCGCCACACAGCGCCGTCACGGTCCCCGGCGCCAGCTCGACGGAAACGGCATGGACGACATCCGCGCCGTCGTAGGCGAAGCAGACATCCCGGGCGCGCAGCCGGGGGTCGCGGAGCGGCCGAGCGGGGCCGGGGCGTGTGGAGAGGACGGACACGCCGACCACTCTACCCGTTTTTGATAATCGTTCTCACTCTCGGTACGGTCGGTGATCATGTCGTGGATCGTCGAACCCTTCGCCGTGGACTTCATGCAGCGCGCCCTGCTGGGCGGCGCCATGGTCGCGGCCATCTGCGCCGTCGTCGGCACGTGGGTCGTCATCCGCGGGATGGCGTTCCTCGGCGAGGCGATCGGCCACGGCATGCTGCCGGGCGTCGCGCTCGCGACCGTGCTGGGCGCTCCCCCGCTCGCCGGCGCGGCGGCGAGCGCGATCGCCATGAGCGCGGCGATCGGCGCCCTCCAGCGGCGCGGTCGATTGTCGTTCGACTCCACGATCGGGCTGCTGTTCGTCGGGATGCTGTCGCTCGGCGTGATCATCGTGTCGCACTCGCGCAGCTTCGCCACCGACGCGACCACCATGCTCTTCGGCGACGTGCTGGCCATCCGCGGCCCCGAGCTTGCGACGATCGCCATCGCCCTCGTCGTCACGCTCACCGTGACCACGGTCGGCCACCGCGCCTTCGTCGCCGCCGCCTTCGACGCCCGCGTCGCGCATGTGCTCGGACTGCGCCCTCTGCGCGCACAGGTGGCACTCGTCGGGCTCGTCACACTCGCGGTCGTCGCGTCGTATCAGGCCGTCGGATCGCTTCTCGTGGTGGGACTGCTGCTCGCACCCGCGATCGCGGCGGGGCCCTGGACGCGACGCATCCCGGTGCGCATGGCGGTCGGGGCGGCCCTCGCCATGCTCGCGGTCGTCGCCGGGCTGCTCGTCTCCTGGCACGCCGGCACGGCGGCGGGCGCGAGCATCGCCGCATCCTCCATCGCCATCGCCGTCGCGAGCGGACTCGCCCGCGCCGTGTGGGATCGGGCCGCCTCGCGCGACGCCTCCCATGCATCCCGGCCCTCGCCGGCGGCGTCCGCCTCCTCCTGACACACCCGCAACCGGAAGAGTTCCATGCCACATCCCCGCCTCCGCGTCCCCGTCTCGCTCGTCCTCGCCGCCGGCCTGCTGGCCGGTTGTGCCGCCCCGTCCGAATCACCCTCCGCAGCGCCGTCCGAGGCCGCCGCATCCGACGGACACGGCGCCGTCGAGGGCGCCGCAGAGGTCGCCGAACCGCAGCTGCACCTCGTCACCGTCGCGCCGAACGGCGCGGTGGGGTCGATCGATCTGCTCAGCGAGGAGCGGCGCGATATCGGGTCGATCGGGACGCCCACCAATGTCGTCACCGATGGGCGATACGCGTTCGCGACCACCGAGGCCGGCGTCGAGATCGTCGACAGCGGCATGTGGACGTGGGACCACGTCGACCACTTCCACTACTACCGCGGCACACCCTCGGTGCTGGGGACCGTTCCGGGCTCGGGCGAAGCGGTCATCGTCACGAGCAACTCGTCCACCACCGGCTCTGCCGGGGTGTTCTTCCCCGAGACCGGCGAGGCCGTGCTGCTCGATGTCGAAGCGCTGGCCCGCGGCGAGGTGCGCGAATCGTTCCGCCTCGAGCTGGCGCCGCACCGCGGACTGGTCGCGCCGCTGGGCGACGGGGGCGTCGTCACGGTGCCCGACGACTCCGGCCGCGTCACCGCCGTGCGGCACCACTCCTCCGACGGCGCGCCGGGCGAGACCGCCGAGTGCCTCGATGCGGCCGGCGCCATCACGACGCGCGTGGGGCTCGTCATCGGCTGCACCGATGGGGCGCTCCTCGTCACCGGCGAGGGCGGTTCGCCCCTCTTCGAGCGCATCCCGTACCCCGCGGGCGCCACCGCCCCCGCGGCCACGTCCTTCGCCAACCGCGAGGGGCGCCCCACCGTGGCCGGCCTCGCAGGCGACGCCGGTGTGTGGCTCCTCGACACGCGCGAGCGCTCCTGGTCGCTCGTGCCCACCGCGACGCGTCTCGTCGCCGCCTCCACCGCGGACGACGAGGCGGGCCACCTCGTCGTGCTCGACACCGAAGGGCGGCTGCGTGTGCTCGACGAGACGGGTGCCGAGCTGGCGCTGACCGAACCCGTCGTCGCCGGGGCGCCTCTCGACGCCGGCTCCCCGAGAGCCGCGCACCTCACGGTCGATGCGGAACGGGCGTACGTCACCTCCCCCACCGACGGCATCGTCTCGGAGATCGCCTACGCCGACGGAGCGCGTGTGGCGCGGACGTTCGAGATTCCCGTCGGCGCCTTCGCCGTGGAGGTGGGTCGATGATTCGCGCCACGCGCCTCGCCCTCGTCGCCCTCGCGGGTGCGGCCCTCGCCGGATGTGCCGGCGCGCCGACGGGGGACGACCGTCCCGACATCGTGGTGACGACGAACATCCTCGGCGACGTGGTGAGCAACCTCGCCGGTTCGCGGGCCGACGTGACCGTCCTCATGCGCCCCAACGCCGACCCGCACTCCTTCGAGATCTCGGCCCAGGAGGCGGCGGCGATGAGCGATGCCGACCTGCTCGTCTCCAACGGGCTCGGACTTGAGGAGGGCCTGCAGCAGCACCTCGACCGGGCGGCGGCCGAGGGCGTGACGACGTTCGTGGCCGGTGACCACGTGGAGGTCCTCGCCTATGCGAGCGAGGAGGCCGGCGGTGCGGACGATCCGCACTTCTGGACGGACCCCGCGCAGATGCTCGCGGTCGTCGATGCGCTGGAGGCGGAGCTCGCCGCGCTGGACGGCCTCGACCCGGAGCGGCTCGAGGCCGACGTCGCGGCATACCGCGCGGACCTCGTCGCGCTCGACGAGGAGATGTCCGCCGCGTTCGCGGAGGTCCCCGCCGAGCGGCGACAGCTCGTCACCAACCATCACGTGTTCGGTTACCTCGCCGAGCGGTTCGGCTTCGAGATCGTCGGCGCGGTCATCCCGGGCGGCACGACGCTCGCTGCCCCGAGCGCGAGCGACCTGCGCGGGCTCACCGACGCGATCCGCGCCGCGGGGGTGCGGACCATCTTCGCCGAGTCCTCGCAGCCGGATCGCCTCATGCAGGTGCTCGCCGAGGAGGCCGGGATCGACGTGCAGGTGACGGAGCTGTTCACCGAGTCGCTCACCGCCGCGGGCGGAGGCGCCGACACGTACCTGTCCATGATGCGCACCAACAGCGCACGCATCACCGAGGGCCTCTCCCGATGAGGGGCCGAATGAAGGGAAACACCATGAGACGACGACACCACCGGCTGCTCGCAGCGGCGACCGCGCTCGGCGCCGCAGGGCTGCTCCTGGCGGGCTGCGCGACCTCGCCGGGTTCTGCCGACGCCGAGGCCCAGGCGCCCGAGACCCCGGCGGTCGAGGGCCGCCTGGCCGTGGCCTTCGAGAACGGGCTGGCCGTGCTCGATCCGGAGACCCTCGAGATCGTGGGCGAGTTCGAGACCGAGGAGTTCACGCGGCTCAACGCCGCCGGCGACGGGCGCCACGTGCTCGTGACCACGTCGGAGGGCTTCCAGGTGCTCGATACCGCCGCCCCCGAGCTGACGGACCTCGTCTTCGAGGCGGATACGGCCGGCCACGTCGTGCGGCACGGCGGCAAGACCGTGTTGTATGCCGACGGCACGAGCGAGACGACCATCTTCGAGACCCACGCCCTTGCCGACGCGAAGGGCGAGCTGCCCGAGACCCAGACCCACCGCGCCGAGGCGGCCCATCACGGGGTCTCGATCGTGCTGGAGGACGGCACGCTGCTCACGACGGTCGGCGACGCCGACGGACGCACGGGGGCGATGGCGCTGGAGCCGCACGAGGACCATTGGGACGAGCTGGCGGTCTCCGACCAGTGCCCGGGGATCCACGGCGAGGGCACGGCCCAGGACGAGGTGGTGGTGTTCGGCTGCGAGAACGGCGCGCTGCTCTACAAGGACGGCGAGTTCGTGAAGCTGCAGGCACCGGCCGAGTACGGTCGCATGGGCAACGCATACGTGTCGGAGAGCAGCCCCATCGTGGTGGGCGACTACAAGGACGACCCCGATGCCGAGGGCTACCTCCTGCACGCGGTGACGCTCATCGACACGGCCGCCGAGACCTACGAGGTCGTCGAGCTGCCGATCGAGTACACCTTCCGCGACGTGGCCCGTGGCCCGGAGGACCGGGCGTACATCCTCGCGACCGACGGATCGATTCACGTGCTCGACCCCGCCACGGGCGAGCTCGTGGACGAGTTCCCCGTGATCGAGCGGTGGGAGGGCCCCGCCGAGTGGCAGGACCCGCACCCCGCCATCGTCGTGAACGGCGACATCGCGTATGTCACCGAGCCGGCGGCGAACAGCGTTCACGCCGTCGACCTGACCACGGGAGAGGTCGTCGCGTCGACCCAACTCGACGAGGCTCCTAACGAGATGGCCGTCGCCCTCGGCTGAGCCCGCACCGATGCACCGTGCCCCGGGTGGAGGACCGCCCGGGGTACGGTCGTTCCCCCTCGACGCGATCCCGTCAGGGCTGGCCGGCCCGGGCGCCGGGCACGGCCGCCAGGGCCTCGCGGAGCACCGCGATGAGCGGGCGCGCGCCCGGCCCGATCCGCGACCAGTGCCGTATGGACGCGATGACCGCTGCGCCGTATGCGGCCCCTGCCACGTCGGCGGCCAGCTCTCCCTCCCCACGGCGCCGCAGCGCCTCGGCGACGAGACGGCCCATGCGCACCAGACGAAGCGCGGATTCTCGCTCCAGCTCCGCCTCGATGCCCATCGCCGCGACGTTCGCATACGCGAGCGCGAGGGCGTCCGGTGCGAAGCCGTCGGCCATGCCCACCACGGCCGCCGCCGGATCCGCCCCGGCGCCGAGGTCCGCCGCGAGCGCGTCGATCCGCTCGTCCAGCCCCGCCCACAACAGCGAGGACTTGGAGGGGGCGTAGTTGAAGAAGCTCGACCGCGCGATCCCGGCCCGACGGGCGATGTCCGCGACCGAGGTGTCGTCGAAGCCCCGCTCGAGGAAGAGCTCGCAGGCGGCCTCCGCGAGCATCTCGCGCGAGATCGCCTTCGGCCTGCCGGGCCGTCCCGCCGCGTTCTGCACGGCACCAGTGTAGGCTCGCGGCTATTATTGGACACCGTCCAGTAATACGGGGGACGATGTCCGGCCGGACGGGGAGGCTCGCCATGATCGATGTGCTCGATGCGGGGTTCGCGCCGGACGTCGTCCCCTACCTCGACGGCTGGGCGCTGCAACGCCACATCCACGCGCAGGTGCGTGACGGCAAGCGCAGCGAGACGCTGATCCTGCTCGAGCACGAACCGGTGTTCACGGCCGGCTCGCGCACGCGCCCCGAGGACCGGCCGCGGGGATCGGACATTCCGGTGATCGACGTGGACCGCGGCGGTCGGATCACGTGGCACGGCCCGGGGCAGCTGGTCGGATACCCGATCATGCGCGTGGCGGACCGCGGCGACGCCGTCGCGTGTGTCCGCGCCATCGAGCAACTGCTCATCGACGTGCTCCGCCGATACGGGGTCGACGGGCGGCGCATCGAGGGGCGCAGCGGCGTCTGGGTCGACCGCGGCGCGGAACCCGCGGCGAAGATCGCGGCGATCGGCATGCGCGTGCAGCAGGGCGTGACGATGCACGGCTTCGCCCTCAACTGCGACAACCCGCTCGCGCCGTTCGAGCAGATCGTGCCGTGCGGTCTGAGCGACGCCCGCACCACCACGATCGCGCGCGAGGCTGGCCGCGACCTGTCGCCTCGCGACGTCAAGGACGCCGTCGCCGACGCCTTCCGCACCGTCTTCGAAAGGACCCCCGCGTGAGTGCCTGCTCCCCCACCTCCTCCCCGACGACCGCGCCGAACGGGCGCCGCCTGCTGCGCCTCGAGGTGCGCAACGCCGCCACGCCGATCGAGAAGAAGCCCGACTGGATCAAGACCCGCGTGCGTCAGGGCCCCGAGTACCGACAGCTCCACGAGCTCGTGAAGGGAGAGGACCTCCACACGGTGTGTCAGGAGGCGGGCTGTCCCAACATCTACGAGTGCTGGGAGGACCGCGAGGCGACGTTCCTCATCGGCGGCTCGCAGTGCACGCGCCGCTGCGACTTCTGCCAGATCCACACCGGCAAGCCCGCCGCGTACGACACCGACGAGCCCCGACGGGTCGCGGAGTCCGTGCGGCGCATGGGGCTGCGCTACGCGACGGTCACGAGCGTGGCCCGCGACGACCTGCCCGACGAAGGCGCGTGGCTCAATGCCGAGACGGTGCGGCTCATCCACGAGCTGAACCCGAACACCGGCGTCGAGTTGCTCGCCAACGACATGTCGGGCAAGTCGCAGCACCTCGGGCAGGTGTTCGACGCGCGGCCCGAGGTGTTCGCGCACAATGTCGAGACCGTGCCACGGGTGTTCAAGCGCATCCGGCCGGCCTTCACGTACGAGCGTTCCCTCGGCGTCCTCACGCAGGCGCACGACGCGGGACTCATCACCAAGTCGAACCTCATTCTCGGCATGGGCGAGGAGCCAGAGGAGGTCGTTCAGGCGCTCCACGATCTGCACGACGCCGGCTGCGACATCATCACCCTCACCCAGTACCTGCGTCCTTCCCCGCGCCACCTGCCGGTGCAGCGCTGGGTGAAGCCCGACGAGTTCGTCGAGCTGAAGCAGGTGGCCGAGGAGATCGGCTTCCTCGGCGTGCTGGCCGGCCCGCTCGTGCGCTCCTCGTACCGGGCAGGGCGGCTCTGGGCCCAGTCCATGCGCGAGAAGGGTCGCGACGTCCCCGAGCACCTGCGCCACCTCGTCGACGAGGCGCCCGCCGAGTTCGCGCAGGCGGTCTGAGTCTCTCGAGGCGGCGCCCGGAACGCAGGCTCGCGGTAGGCTGGACCACTGCGATCCATTGTTGGACGCGATCCATCTTTCACCCGAAGGACGTCATGAATCGTCGTGCCCTGCCCGCGCTCGCCGCGGGAATGCTCGCCCTGCTGCTGGCCGGCTGCACCGGAGGCGGCTCCCCCGATGAGAGCAGCGGGCCGGTCGAGGGCGGCACGCTCGTCTACGCCACCGGCGACGCCGAGCCCACCTGCCTCGACCCCCACGTCGGCGGCAACTACCCGCAGGCGCTGCTGGCGACGCAGTTCCTCGAGCCGCTCGTGGGGCGCAGCGAGGACGGCGAGATCGTGCCGTGGCTCGCGACCGAGTGGTCGACGTCCGAGGACGGGCTGACGTGGGACCTCACGCTGCGTGACGACGTGACGTTCACCGACGGCACGCCCTTCGACGCCGAGGCCGTCAAGGTGAACATCGAGCACCTGCAGGATCCCGACACCGGGTCGTCCACCGGCTGGCTCGCCGTGCAGCAGATCGACTCCGTGGAGCCGGTCGATGCCACGCACGTGCGCTTCCATCTCTCCACGCCCAAGTCGGCGCTGCTCGAGGTGCTCAGCCAGCACTGGGCGGCGATGCAGTCGCCCGCCGGCATCGCGCGTGGCCAGGAGGAGAACTGCCGCGCACCCATCGGCACGGGCCCCTTCGTCGTCGAGAGCTGGACGCCTCAGGACCGCGTCGTGCTCACGCGCAACGACGACTACGTCCCCACGAACCCCCAGGGGCACGACGGTCCCGCCTACGTGGAGCGCGTCGAATGGCGCTTCATCCCCGATGCCGCCACCCGACAGGCCGCGCTCGCCTCGGGCGAGGTGCACGTCATCGACAACCCGCTGCCGTCCGACATCGCGGCAGCCGAGGGCCAGGGCATCGAGCACATCGACGCACCGCGCCCGGCGTCGTCCAACCGCATCGAGCTCAACTCCAGCCAGCCGCCGTTCGACGACCCGCTCGTGCGCGAGGCGTTCGTCCGCGCCGCCGACCCGAACCCCGGCATCGAATCGCTCTTCCACGGCACGGCCGAACGCTCCTACTCCGTGCTCTCGAGTGTCGAGCCCATGGGCGTGTCCGATGAGGAGCTGTTCGCCACCGACCCCGACGGCGCTGCCGAGCTGCTGGACGAGGCCGGCTGGGACGACGCGGACGGCGACGGCGTGCGCGAGAAGGATGGGGTGCCGCTCACCGTGCGCTTCCCGGTGTCCACCAACCAGTCCACGGCGGCCGAGCAGTCGCTGTTCGAGCAGATCCAGGCGAACACCGCCGCCGTCGGTTTCGACGTCCAGCTCGAGCCGGTCGACCTGTCCAGCTGGTACGCGGCACTGGCGGCGCATGAGTACGAGGCGGTGTCGGCGCCCTACACGACGGTGGGGCCCGATGTGCTGCGCATCCTCTACCACTCCGACGGGACCGTGCCCGCGCCGTCGGGCTACTTCGCCAACCACGCCATGCTCCAGGATCCCGAGCTGGACGCGTTGCTGGAGGCGGCCCTCGCCACGACCGACGATGCCGAGCGGGCCGACCTCTACGCCGAGGCCCAGCGGATCATCCTCGACAGCTACACCGTGCTGCCGCTGTACGACCAGCAGAACCACTTCCTCACGAAGGGCGTCACGGGCGTCGAGCCGCTGCACACCATCTCGACGCCGCTGCTGCTGAACGCCCAGCTGCGGGGATGATGCGGGCGCGGGCGCTCCCCGCGCTGCGATGGATCGCGGGGCGAATCGGCGGCGCGCTGCTGGTGGTGTGGCTCGTGGCGACCATCGTGTTCTTCGCGCTGCGGTCCTCCGGGGACCCGCTGGAGGCGATCCTGGGCGGCCCGGGGTCGCAGGCCGGCCCGGAGGCCGTCGCCGCGGCCCGGGAGCAGTACGGACTCGACCAGCCGCTGGTCGTGCAGTACCTCGTGCAGCTGTGGCGCATCGCGACGCTGCAGCTGGGCGACTCCTATGCCCGCCGTCAGCCGGTGGGCGATCTCATCGCCGAACAGCTGCCCGGCACGCTCCTGCTGGCGGTGTTGGCGCTCACCCTCGCCTGGGCGCTGGCGGTCGTCGGCGGGATCATCACCACCTCGACCCACGGCCGACTCGGTCGACTCGCCGACGCGATCCTGCGGGGCGCCGAGATCGTCGCGACGGTGACGCCGGGGTTCTGGCTGGGCGCCGTGCTGATCCTCGTGTTCGCGTCGTCGCTCGGACTGTTCCCCGCGACGAGTCAGGGCTCCCACCCGGCGGGGCTCGTCCTGCCCGTCGTCACGCTGGCGGTACCGATCGCGGGCTTCCTCGCCCAAGTGTCGCGCGACGCGCTCCTCGAGGCCGATGCGGCGCCGTTCGCGGTGACGGCCCGGGCGCGCGGCGCGAGCGAGCCGCGCGTGCTGCTGCGGCACACCCTGCGTCATGCCTCGCTGCCGGCCCTCGCGCTGTCGGGTTGGGCCTTCGGGAACCTGCTCTCGGGCGCTGTGGTCGTCGAGGTGCTGTTCGCGCGGCCGGGACTGGGCCGCCTGCTGCAGGACGCCGCTCTCGCGCGCGACGTGCCGCTCGTCATCGGCGCCGTCACGGTGGTCGCCCTGCTGTACGTGGCCGTCGTCGTGCTCACCGACGTCGCGGAGCTGTTCGTCGACCCGCGACTGCGCGGCCCGCGGCCCGCCGCGCTGCGCGCGCCCGATGTAGCGGTGGGATCGTGACCCCCGTCGCCACGACGCGGCCGCTGCGCGGGCTCGGGGTCACGGGGATCATCGCGCTGGCGTGCCTCGCCCTCCTCCTCATCGCCGTCGTGGCGCCGGGTTTGGTCGCGCCCGGGGACCCGCTTGCCATCGCGCCGGCGGAGGCGTTCCAGGCGCCGAGCGCCGCGCATCCGTTCGGCACCGACGAGTCGGGACGCGACATCCTCACCCGGGTCGTCCACGGCACGGCGGCCTCCGCCGGCATCGGACTGGCCGCGACGGCCCTCGGCATCGGACTGGGGCTCGTCATCGGCTTCGCCGCCGGGCTCGGTCCCGCGTGGCTCGATGCAGCGCTCGGCCGCGCGATCGAGGTGCTGTTCGCGCTCCCCACGCTCGTCATGGCCCTGCTGCTCGTGGCGATCCTCGGCGCCGGCACCGGCAGCTCGGTGCTCGCGATCGGCCTCGCCACGGCGCCCGGCTACGCCCGCATCCTGCGCTCGCGGGTGCGGGGCGTCGCGCGCAGCGACTACGTCGGCTACGCGCGTCTCGAGGGCAGCGGCCCTCTCACCCTCTTCGCGCGGCACATCGCGCCGAACACGCTGTGGCCGCTGGTGTCGACGGCGACCCTCGGCATCGGCCAGGCCATCGTGTGGGTCTCCGCGCTGAGCTTCCTCGGCCTCGGCTCGCCACCGCCCTCACCGGAGTGGGGCGCCCTGCTCAACGCCGGACGCGTGTACATCTCGACGGGATGGTGGATGACGGTGTTCCCCGGTCTCGCCATCGTCGCCACGGCGACGATCCTGACCGTGCTCGGCCGCCGCCTGGCCGGGAGGCAGTCGTGAACGCCGTGGAGGTCAGGGGCCTCTCCGTCGCGCTCCCGGGAGCCGGCGAGGTCCTCCGCGACGTATCGCTCACCGTCACCGCCGGCGAGTGCGTCGCGATCGTCGGTGAATCCGGTGCGGGCAAGTCCGTGCTCGCCCGCACCCTGCTCGGTCTCACGCACGACGCGGCCGGGGCACGCGTGCGTGCCGATGCTCTGGAGATCGCCGGCCACGATGTGCGGCGCCTGAGCCGGAGCGGCCGCCGCGCGATGCGCGGCCGCGATGTCGCGCTCGTGCTGCAGGATGCGCTGCAGTCTCTCGACCCGCTCCGCACGATCGAGGCGGAGGTCGCCGAAGCCCTCGCGGTGCGCCGCGTGCCGCGCGCGGAACGACGGCGGCGCGTGCTCGAGGCGCTCACCGCGGCGGGCCTGCCGCACGTCGAGGCGCTGCTGCGACGACGGTCGGGGGAACTGTCGGGGGGAATGCGCCAGCGCGCGCTCATCGCCTCAGCCGTCGTGGGTGGCGCGGGGGTGCTCGTCGCCGATGAGCCGACCACCGCGCTCGATGCGACCACCGCCGTGCGCGTGCTCGACCTGCTCGGCCGCATGCGCGACGAGGGCGCGGCGCTCGTGCTCGTCAGCCACGATCTGCGGGCGGTGGCGCGCGTGGCCGACCGGATCGCGGTGCTCGACGCCGGCAGGGTCGTCGAGGAGGGCGCGGCGGCCAGTGTGCTGACGGATCCGCGCCACGAGGTGACAAGGGCGCTGCTCGCGGCCGTCCCCTCCGGCCCGAAGCCGAGGGGCTCCGCGTCCTCGGCGACCGACGAGCGACCTCGCTCCCCGCTGATCAGCGCCGGCGCCGTCACCAAGCGCTACCGCGACGTCGTCGCCGTCGACGCCGTCGACCTCGAGGTGCACGCCGGTGAGGTCGTCGGGGTGGTCGGCGAGTCGGGTTCGGGAAAGTCGACGCTCGCCCGGCTCCTCATCGGTGCCGAGCGCCCCGACGACGGCGTCGTCCACCGGGCGGCGTCGTGCATCCGCCTCGTGCCGCAGGATCCGCTCGGCTCGTTCGACCCCCGCCACACCGTCGAGCGCATCCTCCGCCATTCGCGGCGCGGGGACGCACCGGAACCCACGGAGTTGCTCGCGCGGGTCGGGCTGCCGCCGACGGTGCTCGACCGACGGCCGGTCACGCTCTCGGGCGGCCAGCGCCAGCGCGTGGCGATCGCGCGCGCGCTCGCGGCGCGCCCCGACGTGCTCGTCTGCGATGAGCCGGTCTCCGCACTCGACGTCACGACGCAAGCCGGCATTCTCGACCTGCTGCTGCGCCTGCAGCGTGACGAGGGCCTCGCCATGGTCTTCATCTCACACGATCTCGCCGTCGTGCGCAGGGTGAGCGATCGCGTCGCGGTGATGCGCGACGGCCGGGTGGTGGAGTCGGGGCCGACCGAGGCGGTCTACGCGGCGCCCGCCGACCCGTTCACCGCCGAGCTCATCGCGGCGGGCTCCTGACGCGCGTCCACCGGCCGCGCCCCCGAGACGAGACCGGGCAGCCCGCCGCGGCGGCGCGCGGCGAACACGAGCACGACGCTCGCGAGCGCGAACAGCGCGTCGGCGCCGGGCGTGACGATGCCCAACAGCTGCCATCCGCCGATGCCGCCCAGGTATCGCAGGAGCCCCCGCAGCACCCCGGGGCGGGCGCCGCCCTCCCACCGCACCATGACCGCGAGGTCGCCGACCGTGCGCCCGGTCGAGAGGGCCAGCAGCCCGAAGGCGGCCAGCGGGACGACCGCGGCCCACGTTCCCGCCACGGCGGTGTCCACCTGCGCCGCCGGCACCGCACCCACGTACAGCTGGTACGCGTTGATCGCGACGCCCACGATCATGCCGAGCATCGTCATCGCGAGCGCGTCGCACAGCATGGCGACCAGGCGCCGTCCGGCGCTGACGGGGCGGACGGGCGCCGTCACGGCGTGTGTGCGGCGCGAGAGCCACGGCTTCGCGGCGAGCGAGAGGACGCCGCCGAGGAGCGCGCCGGTCGTGTTGGCGAGCAGGTCGTCCACATCGAAGAAGCGGAACGCGCAGGGGTAGATCCCCCACACACCCGTGAGCTGCGTGGTCTCGATCAGCAGGGAGATGGCGAACCCGGCGACCGCCGAGGCGACCAGCCCGCGGCGCCAGCCCAGCCGAAGGAAGAACCCGAGCGGCACGAACAGAAGCACGTTCAGCGCCACCTGCATGAAGGCGGGATTGTGTCGCAGCTCGGTGAGCGAGGCGTGCGGGAACGATCGGATGTCGGCGACGAACTGCAGCGGGCGCAGCTGCGCGCCCACGCAGGAGATCTCGCCCGGGGCGGGAAGCGGCAGCAGCGTGTACGTCCACAACGCGAGGCCGTACACGAGGAACGACCCCCACAGCACGAGCTGTCCGAGGGTGAGCCGGCCCTGACGGCGGTACTGCACCGCCACAAACGGCACGAACAGCGCCAGGCCGAGAACGACGCCCAGCAGCACGGCCACGACGGCGGGCAGCAGCTGCCCGCTCACCGCGCGGGTTCCCGTCTCGCGATCGCCACGCTCAGTCGGCGCTCGTGACCGACTGGATCTCGCCGTCGCCCGACAGGTTCACCAGCAGCACGTCGTCGGCCGCGTCGGGGTCGAGCGCGTACTCCATGACGGCGAACGGATCGGAGCCGCCGTGCTCGTCGGCAAGGATCGTGACGCTGGTCAGCTGCATGGAACGGATGATGTCCACGGGCGCGTCGCCCGAGACGTCGACGAGGAAGTCCTCGAGCTGGTCACCGAGCTGCTCCTGCTGCATCAAAATGTACTCGGTGACCTCGCTGGCCCGATTGTCCACCTCTCCGAGCATCGCGATCCGCGCACGACGGTCGATCTCCTCGAGGCTCGAGACGATCGCCGCCGCCGCGTCGAGCGCGTCCTGCGTCACCTCGTCCTGGTCGGGGGCGGTCAGATCCACCGTCACCCGCATGTCCCCCAGCTCGACGTTCTCGGACCAGAAGATCGAGCCGTCTGGGCCCGTCTCCAGCAGTCCGAAGAAGTCGTGTTCGATCGCCATGGCGCTATACAACCAGCATCGTCGCGGCGGGGCCAGACACGGAGCCGCCCGGGCGCGCCGCGTTCAGGAGACGAGCTGCTCGACGAAGACGTGCGGGGTGAAACCGGTGAGGTCGCCGATGCCCTCGCCCTGGCCCAACAGCTTCACCGGGATGCCGGTGCGCTCCTGCACGGACAGCACGAAGCCGCCCTTCGCGGAGCCGTCGAGCTTGGTGATGACGAGCCCCGTGACGCCGGCGTGCTGAAGGAACGCCTCGGCCTGCTTCACGCCGTTCTGACCCGTGGTCGCGTCGAGCACGAGCAGCACCTCGCTGATGGGCGCCTGCTTCTCGATGACGCGACGGATCTTCGTCAGCTCGTCCATCAGGCCGCCCTTGGTGTGCAGTCGGCCGGCGGTGTCCACCAGCACGATCTCGGTGCCGGTCTCCTTCGCGTAGGTGATGGTCTGGAAGGCCACCGACGCGGGGTCTTGTCCCTCCTGCTGCGGGCGCACGATCGCCGCTCCCCCGCGTTCGGCCCACGTGGCGAGCTGGTCCACCGCGGCGGCGCGGAACGTGTCGGCCGCGCCCACGACGATCGAGCGCCCGTAGCGGCGCAGGAAGTGCGCGAACTTGCCGATCGTCGTCGTCTTGCCCACGCCGTTCACGCCCACGACGAGCACGACCGCGGGGCGCTCGGTGAGCGTCAGGGTGGTGTCGAACCGCGCGAAGCGCTCCTCGAGCGACTCGCGCAGCATGCGCTGCAGGTCGGCGGGATCCGTCGTGCCGTAGCGGGCGACCTTCTCGCGCAGGTCCTCGATCACCTCCTCGGTGATGTCGGGGCCGAAGTCGGCGGTCAGCAGCGCCGTCTCGAGGTCGTCCCACGTGTCGTCGTCGATCTTCGGACGCACGAACATGCCGCGCAGGGCACGCCCCAGGGACCACCGTTCTGCCATGCCGACAAGCCTAGTTCGCTCGTCACTCGCGCGTGACGTGCGCGTTCTTCCCCACCACGGTGATGCCCGTGTCGGTCACGGTGAAGCCCCGCGCGCGGTCCGCTGCCGGATCGACGCCGATCGCGGCGCCCGCGTCGACGACGACATTCTTGTCGAGGATCGACCGGCGCACGGTGGCGCCCGCGGCCACGCGGGCGTAATCGAACACGATGGAGTCGCTCAACAGCGCCCCCGATTCCACCATCGTGTGCGGCCCGACCACGCTGCGCTCGAGGTGGGCGCCGGAGATCACCGATCCCAGCGAGACGATCGAGTCGATCACGGTGCTCAGCGTGCCGCGCGCGTCGCGGGTGAACTTCGCCGGCGGCATGTTGTCCTGCCGGCTGAAGATCGGCCACTCGTCGTTGTAGAGGTTGAAGATGGGCAGCACCGAGATGAGGTCCTGGTGCGCTTCGAAGTACGACTCGATCGTCCCCACGTCGCGCCAGTAGTAGCGGTCGCGCGGCGTGCTGCCCGGCACCTCGTTGTCCTTCATGTCGTAGACGGCGGCGGTACCGCGCTCGACGAAGTACGGAACGATGTCGCCGCCCATGTCGTGCTTCGAGGCCTCGTTCTCGCCGTCGGCCAGCACGGCCTCGACGAGGGCCTCGGTGGTGAAGACGTAGTTGCCCATCGAGGCGAGCACCTCGTGCGGCGCGTCCGCGAGGCCCTCGGGGTTCTCCGGCTTCTCGAGGAACTCGCGGATGACGCCGGGGCGCTCGGCCTCGGTCTCGATCACGCCGAACTGGTTGGCGAGCGAGATCGGCTGACGGATCGCCGCGACGGTGCACTCGGCGCCCGACGCGATGTGCGCCTCGATCATCTGCTCGAAGTCCATGCGGTAGACGTGGTCCGCACCGACGACGACGATGTAGTCGGGTGCCTCGTCCCGCACGAGGTTGAGGTTCTGCAGGATCGCGTCGGCCGACCCCAGGTACCAGCGCTTGCCGAGCCGCTGCTGCGCAGGGATCGAGGTCACGTACGAGTTCAGCAGCCCGCTGAGCCGCCACAGCTTCGAGATGTGGCGGTCGAGGCTGTGCGACTTGTACTGGGTGAGCACGACGATCTGACGCAGGCCGGAGTTGATGAGGTTCGACAGTGCGAAGTCGATGAGGCGGTAGTGCCCGCCGAACGGCACGGCGGGCTTGGCGCGGTCGAGCGTGAGCGGCATCAGCCGCTTGCCCTCACCACCCGCGAGGACGATGCCCAGCACCTTCTTCGTCGCCGCCATGGAGTGCCGCCCTTCCTCGCGCCCTTGCCCGAACCCTAGTGCGGCGTCGCAGCGAAAGGGAGGGCTTGATATTCGCCCCCCGCGGGCCATACGACCCCGCGGATCGACCCGGGGCAGTACGTTGTTCGCATGCGCGTCGATCTGCTCAGCCGGGAGTACCCGCCCGAGGTGTACGGAGGCGCCGGCGTGCACGTCGCGGAGCTCGCCAGGGCGCTGCGCGACCGGCCGGGGCTGGAGGTGCTCGTGCGCTGCTTCGGCGCCCCGCGTGACGAACCCGGCACGGTGGCCTACGCGGTGCCCGCCGAGCTGCAGGCCGCCAACGGGGCGCTGCAGACGATGGGGGTCGATCTCGAGATCGCCCGCGACGCGGCGGGGGCGGACCTCGTGCACTCACACACCTGGTACGCCAACTTCGCCGGGCACGTCGCGAAGATGCTGCACGGCATTCCGCACGTCGCCACCGCGCACAGCCTGGAGCCGCTGCGCCCGTGGAAGGCGGAGCAGCTGGGCGGCGGCTACCGCCTCTCGAGCTGGATCGAGCGGGACGCGCTGACCGCGGCCGATGCCGTCGTCGCCGTGAGCGAGGGGATGCGCCGCGACCTGCTGCGCGTCTACCCCGACCTCGACCCCGATCGCGTGCGGGTGATCCACAACGGGATCGACCTGGACGACTGGCGGCGCGTAAACGATCCCGACACCGTCCGGGCTCTGGGTGTCGATCCGGACCGTCCCTCCGTCGTCTTCGTCGGCCGCATCACTCGTCAGAAGGGCCTGCCATACCTGCTGCGCGCGGCACGGCGACTGCCGCCCGAGGTGCAGCTCGTGCTGTGCGCCGGAGCCCCCGACACTCCCGAGATCATGGCCGAGGTCGAGGCGCTCGTCACCGAGCTGCACGCCGAGCGGGGCGGGGTGGTCTGGATCGACCGGCATCTGCCGCGACACGAGCTGTGCGCGCTCCTGTCGGCCGCGACGACGTTCGTGTGTCCGTCGGTGTATGAGCCGCTCGGCATCGTGAACCTCGAGGCGATGGCCTGCGGGGCGCCGGTCGTCGGCACCGGCACGGGCGGCATCCCCGAGGTGGTCGCACACGGCGTCACCGGCGCGATCGTGCCGATCGAGCAGCTGAGCGACGGCACGGGCACGCCCACCGACCCCGACCGCTTCGTGGCGGACCTGGCCGATGCCCTCACCGAGATGGTGTCGGACCCCGACCGGGCCCGCGCGCTCGGCGAGGCGGGCAGACGCCGCGCGGAGCGGGAGTTCGCGTGGTCGTCGATCGCCGATCGCACCGCGGCGCTCTACACCGCAGTCCGCAGCGCCTGACGCCTCAGCGCACCCTCAGGGCGGCGGGCTGCACCTCGAACTCGATGCGCGAGAACGCGCCCAGGATGTCGCCGTCGATCTCGAGCTCGCGCGGCTCCTCGAGCTCGACGGTCAGCGACGTCACGCGGTGGTGGGAGGTCGATCGGCTGCTCTGCGCCTCGTCGCCGCCCCCGGGCAGCAGGCGCCTCAGCCCGTTGTCCCAGAGCATGTTGCGCATGGTGTCGAGCCACCCGCCGAGCCCGGCAGCATCGAGCACGAGCACATCGAGTGCCCCATCGCGCGGATCGGCCCCGGGCAGCAGCGTGATACCGCCCTGCACCGTGCCGCAGTTGCCCACGAGCACGGTGTGCGCGGCGGTGACGATCGGGTCAGCGCCGTTCTCCGAGACGCGGAGGTCGATCACCTCGCTCGCCGAGACGGCCCGCCCGAGCGATTCCACGTAGGCGAGCCACCCCACCCGGTCCTTCAGATCGTCGCTCGTCTCGGTGATCATGTGCGCGTCGATGCCGAACCCCGCCATCACGGCGAAGGCGTGGCGCTCGCGCACGCCGTTCACGTCGATTCCGACCCAGCCCAGGTCGAGGGGCGTGGACTCGTTCCCCAGGGCGCGGGCGAACGCGGCCGGCAGGTCGTTGATGGGCACGTCGAGGTTGCGCGCCAGCAGGTTGCCCGTGCCCAGGGGCGCGATCCCCAGCTCCACGCCCTCCGCGTCGGCGACGCTCTCGGCGACGGCACGCACGGTGCCGTCGCCGCCGGCCGCGATCACGAGATTGGCCCCCTGCGCGATCGCGGCATCGGCCGCGCCGCGGCCCGGGTTGTCGGGCTCGGTGGCGACCCACGTGACGCGGGGCTCGACCTCCACGCCGACAAGGATCTCCTCCAGCGCGTGGACCATCTCGTCCTTGGAGGTCTTCGTGGGGTTCCACACGATCCCGATGTGCTGTGCCATGCGCGGCTCCTGACGTGGTTCGGCCTGGTTCGAGCCTATCGACCGTCGGGGCGGGCGGCCTCGACGGACGCGGCCGACGCGCTCAGCGGCGCTCCGACACCGTCACGGTGAACTTGGCGTTGCGGCCGGCCTGTCGCGTCGGCCCGACGAGGCGCTCGAGCTGCGGGCGATAGCCCAGGTGCGAGTTCCACACGCACCACAGCTGGCCGCCGGGGCGCAGCACGCGCGCCGCGTCGGCGAAGAGACGCGGCGCGAGCTGCGCGGTCACGGCCGCCTCGGAGTGGAACGGCGGATTGAGCAGGACGAGGTCGGCGGAGGCCGCTGGCCGCGACGACACGGCGTCGTCCCGACTCACCTCCACGCGGTCGGCCACGCCGTTGGCCGCCGCGGTGGCACGGGCCGACGAGACCGCCGCCGCGGAGCGGTCGGTCGCGAGCACGCGCGCCCCCGGGTACGCGAGGGCGTAAGAGGCGGCGAGCACACCGGTCCCGCACCCCAGATCGACGGCGTCCGTCACCTCCGGCATGTCATGGAGGAAGCCCAGGAGGAACCGGGTGCCGATGTCGATCGAGGTCCCGGCGAACGCGGCGCCACGAGCGCACACGGTGAGGCCGAGGTCGTCGTGCCGCAGGACCCGTGGCCACCCCGATCCCGTATCGGGCCGCGGCCCCGCCGCCCGCAGCACGCGCGACTTGCCGACGCCGCGATCCGCCGTCACGGCGGTGAAGTGCCGCGCGAGCACGTCGTTCATGGCGTGGCTCATGTGCTTCACCCGGCCCACCCCGACCAGCGTCACGGCGGCGTCCGCGTGCGCCGCGACCAACCCGGCGATCTCGTCCAGCGCGTCGAGAGAACGCGGCAGCTGGAGCAGTACCCTGCGCGCTCCGCGCACGAGATCGGGCTCGAGGTCGTGCCAGGTCACGCCCGGCACGACGATCGCGTCCGGATCGGCCGGCGCCGAGAGCCCCGCGTCGACGGCGTTCAGCCGCGCCGCGCGTTCCCCGGTGAGCGCGTCCTGGTGGGCGCGCACGCGCACGCCCGTGGCCGCCAACGGCAGCGCGACGGCGCCATAGCGATCGCCGATCACCACCGCGTCGTCACCGCTCAGATCGCCCGCCGCATCGAGGAGCAGCCGGTCACTGGCGTCGGCGGCGACGAGATCATGCGCCTCGAGATCGGGGCGACGCCGCATGCGTGCCGCGTGCGCGTCGAACCACTCCCGCGCGTTCACGAGCGCCCGCTCATGCCGTGGCGCGTTCGCTGATGCGCTGACCCACGACGGCGGACACGCCGTCCTGACGCATCGAGACGCCGTACAGCGCGTCGGCGATCTCCATCGTCCGCTTCTGGTGGGTGATGACGATCAGCTGGCTGTTCTCGCGCAGGGTCTCGAACACGCCCAGCAGGCGCCCGAGGTTGGCGTCGTCGAGCGCCGCCTCCACCTCGTCGAGGATGTAGAAGGGGCTGGGTCGCGCCTTGAAGATGGCGGTGAGCAGCGCCACCGCGGCGAGCGAGCGCTCGCCGCCCGACAGCAGGGACAGCCGCTCGATCTTCTTGCCGGCCGGCCGCACCGAGACCTCGATTCCCGTCGTGAGCATGTCGTCGGGATTGGTCAGCGCGATGGAGCCCGTGCCGCCAGGGAACAGGATCGGGAACACCTCGCCGAACGCGGCCTTGGTGTCCTCGAACGCCTCGGCGAAGATCGCCTGCATCCGCTCATCGAGCTCGGCGATGATCGTCATGAGGTCCTTGCGGGTGCGGACGAGGTCGTCCAGCTGTTCCGTGAGGAACTTGTGCCGCTGCTCCAGGGCCGCGAACTCCTCCAGCGCGAGCGGATTGACCCGCCCCAGCTGTGCGAGCTTGCGCTCGGCATCGCGCAATCGACGCTCCTGCATCCGCCGGTCGTACGGGATCGTCGCGGCCTCGCCGTCCTCCGCCGGATCCCCACCCGTCTGCGGGGCGGTGCGCTCGACGGGCTCCGCTGCGAGAACGGGCGCGTCGTTGCCACGCGGCTGCAGCGCCTCACCGCCGGCGTGCAGCACCTCCTCCGGCGCCCGCGCCGGCGTGATGTCGGCCACGTCGCGGGGCACGGGCTGGTCGGGCCCGTACTCGGCCACGAGCACCTCCTCGCCGAGCCCGAGCTCGGAGGAGACCCGCTCGAGCAGGCTGTTGAGCTGCACCTTCTTCTCGTGGATCTGCAGCTCCAGCCCGTGCACGCTCTCGGTGAGGCCGCTCAGCCGCTCCCGCAGCTGCGTCTCCTGGCGCCGCAGATCGCGCAGCTCCTCCGACATGGCCGAGCGGGCGCTCTCGGCCTCGGCGAGCGCCAGCCGGGCCTGCGTGACCGATCGGTCGACGGAGTCCATGAGGTGCGGCAGCTCGGCCGCGACACCGGCGGCGATCTCGCGCTGGCGCCGGCGGATGACCGCGCGCCGGGCGGCCTGCGCCGCCGCCTCGCGCTCGCGCTCCCGCTGGCGTTCGAGCCCGACGGCGCGCGCCTCCGCCGCCCGCACTCGCTCACGCAGCGTCTCCACCTCGAGCCGGGCGGCCATCTCGCCCTCGCGCGCCTTCTCCAGCGCCGCGAGCAGACCGTCGCGGGCCGACGCATGGAGGATGGGCCGCGGCTGCTGAAGCGCTCGGTCGAGCTCGTCCGCGGCGGCCCGCGCCCTCCCCTCGGCCTCCGCGACGGCACCCTGCGCCTGGGCGAGCCCCGTCTCGAGACGCTCGCACTCGGCGACAGCCGCCTCGTGCCGCACGGTCACTTTGTTCACGTGCTCGGCGTGCTGCGCGAGCTGGGCGTCGTGCTGGCGCAGCTCCTGCAGCGCCTCCTTCGCACGGGCGCGCGCGGACTGCAGCCGTTCGGTCGCCTCCCGTCGCTGCACGCCGAGGTCATCGACGAGCACGCGCACCTCCGCGAGCCGATCGGCCGCCGCGTCATGTTCGGCCTGCAGCTCGAGGCGCGAGCGCCCCTCGCCCGACCCGGCGCGCAGGGTGTGCGACGTGAGCACCTCGCCAGCGCGCGTCACGATCGTGACGGGCCCGCCGATCCCCACTTCGGACAGGGCCGGCGCCGCACGCAGCGCGGCGTCGAGATCATCGGCGACGGCCACGAAAGCGAGCACGCCGAGCACACCGGACGGGGCCTTCACCACCTCACGCGCCGGGGTGATGCCCTCGAGCGTCGGGAAAGCGGGTGTCGCGGCGTCCGCGTCGCCGATCACGATGTCCACCACGCCCACGTCGCTCGCCCGCGCGGCCACGGCACGGGCCTCGTCGGGCGTGCCGACGAGCACGCCCTCCGCGAGCGGCCCCAGCACGGCGGCGATCGCGGCCTCGTATCCGGCGGCGACCTGCACCGCATCGCCGACGAGCCCGCGGATGCCGTCGCCGCCGCGCTCGATCAGCTCGGCCGCGCCATTCTGCACGGCCAGCGCGCTGCGCAGCGCGGCGGCCTTCGCGGTGAGCGCATCCGCCTCGCGCTCGGCAGCGCGGTGCTGCTCACGAATCCGCTCCAGCTGCGCCTCCGCCTCGGTCGCGGCCTGCTGCGCGTCCTCGTAGGCCGCCTGGAACTGCGCGGCGGTCCCCGTGGTCTCCTCGAGGGTCTCGAGCGCCTCGAAGGCGGCCGCCGCCTCCACCCGCCGCGCGTGCGCCGCGTCGAGCGCCCGCTGCTGACGCTCGACGGCAGCGCGCACCGCGGCGAGCGCCGACTCCGCGGCCTCCGCCGATCCGCGCAGCGCCGTGATCCGCATGTCGTGTTCCGACACGAGCGCGCTCTGCTCCGCGATGTCCTGGTCGAGTGCGTCCAGCTCGGCACGCGCCGTCAGCAGTTCCCGCGACGCGACCCCCACGGCGTCCTGCGCGGCACCGAGACCATCGCCGATGCGGTCGATCTCGGCCCTGGCCTCGTCGATGGCCGCCTGCGTCACCGTGATCGCCGCGGAGGGGTCCTCCTGATCCTGGCCCAGCAGCGCCAGCCGCTGATTCGCCAGCGTGTAGAGCCCGCGCAGCCGCTCCTGCACCTGCTCGAGCGCGAACGCGACGCGGCGGGCCTCGTCCACTGCCTCCGCGTTCTGCTGCGCCTCGAGCGCGGCGATCCGCACCCGGATGCCGTCCGCCTGCTCCTGCAGCACCAGTCGCTCCGAGTGCCGCTCCTGCTCGCTGCGGTGGTGGTCGGCCAGCACCGATCTCAGCTGCACGACGTCGTCGGCCAGCAGCCTCGCCTTGGCGTCGCGCACGACGGCGGCGATGGTCTGCGCCTCCCGCGCGATCTCGGCCTGTCGCCCGAGGGGTTTCAGCTGCCGCCGGATCTCCCCCGCCAGGTCGCTGAGGCGCGTCAGGTTCTGCTCCATCGCCTCGAGCTTGCGGAGCGTCTTCTCCTTACGGCGACGGTGCTTGAGGATGCCCGCGGCCTCCTCGATGAACCCGCGGCGGTCCTCGGGCGTCGCCTGCAACACGGCGTCGAGTCGCCCCTGTCCCACGATCACGTGCATCTCGCGGCCGAGGCCAGAATCGCTCAGCAGCTCCTGCACGTCGAGCAGCCGGCAGGACTCGCCGTTGATGGCGTACTCGCTCTGGCCGTTCCGGAACAGCGTGCGGCTGATCGTCACCTCGCTGTACTCGATCGGCAGCGCGCCGTCGGTGTTGTCGATCGTCAGCTGCACCTCGGCTCGACCGAGGGGGCCTCGTGTCGCCGTGCCGGCGAAGATGACGTCCTCCATCTTTCCGCCGCGCAGGCTCTTGACGCCCTGCTCCCCCATCACCCAGGCGAGGGCGTCGACGACGTTCGACTTGCCCGATCCGTTCGGTCCGACGATGGCCGTGACGCCCGGCTCGAGCACGAAGGTGGTCGGCTGCGCGAACGACTTGAACCCCTTGAGCGTCAAGCTCTTCAGGTGCATCCGCGTTCCTCCTCCGATGTGTCGATCCACGCTACCCGACACCCCGCGAGAGGCCCGTCCTTCCGCGCCGCGCGGGCCCGGATCCGGCTCCCCCGACGAGCCGTGACACGCCCGGCAGGGCACGAATTCTGGGAGAAACCTTGACGCCTGCGGCGCGCATCCCCTATCGTGACATCCGGTTGCGCGCATTCGGCGCGTGACGGCTCGAGAGGAGATCGCGATGATGATCACGACCACGCACACCCGCACGGGTGCCGTCGTCGACGCCGCGCTCCTCGGGGCCGGGAATTCCGGGCACGACCTCGGGCTCCCTCGCGGTCGACGCGGCTGACGCCCTCCCGCACCCCGCGCATCGCCGCGACCCCCGGGTCGCCGCATTGCTGATGCGCCGACGCGTCCGCCCCTGATCGGCGCGCGTCGCCCACAGGCGGACCCGCCCCGCGATCACTCGCGTCCGGCCGCCGTCTCCCCCCGTCCGCCGACGGGTTCTTTCGACGTCCCCGCAGGACGCGGAGATGTCGGCGGCCCTCGCTAGCGTGCGGATCGCACATCCCGCGATTCGTTCATCCCCCCCCTCACAAAGGAACACTCATGTCGCAGACCGTGCAGTACCCCACCCGTGACCGTGCGCTCGCCGCTCAGCAGCCGCGGCCGCCCCAACCTCCTCGTCCCCCGTCCGAGGCGATCGCCGTGCTGGAGTCGCGCGCTCCTCGCACCGCGTTCGCCGACCGCGTCGCGATGCGGATCGGACTGTGGTTGATGCTGTGGGGCACCCGCCCCACCTACATCCGCCGCGACGAGGCCGAGGCTCTCCTGGAGCGCCGCCGCCTCCTGCAGGCCCACCTGACGCTGGGGCTCACCGGCCCCCGCCACCCCTACGCGTGATCCGCGCCGACGAACGAAAGAGAACACCATGATCAGCGAGACGCTGACCATCACCCCGCTGCACGTCCCCGCGTCGCTCGACGCGCCGGACGCCGCCGACTTCCGCGCCATGGTGCGCATCGGCAACGACGAGTGGGCGCGTGCCGCCGGCACCCGCCTGCTCGATGAGGACGAGCTGGACGTGCTCACCCGCTGGCAGAGCACGACCGACTACACCAACCGTGCCGTCGTCGCACGTCGCGACGGTCGCATCGCGGCCGTCGCGGCGTGCTCCTACGACAACGCCACCGAGCAGGCGGCGGAGGTGTACGTGAACCTCGCCGAGGAGTTCGAGGACGAGGAGCTCCACGACCGCATGCTCGCGGAGGCGGAGACGCTCGCCGCGGACGACGGCCGCACGGCGCTGCAGTCCTACACCATCCATCCGGCGGCGGGGTCGGGCGACATGCTCCCCTCTCCCACCGGGTCCGGCCGCGTGCCGCGCGACGCGTTCGCCGAGCGCATGCTGCGCAACGGCTACACGCTGCAGCAGGTCGAGCGCACGAGCATCTTCGATCTGCACGGTTCCTTCGATGAGGTCGACCGGCTGCTCGAGGAGTCGCTGGCCGCGGCCGGCCCGTCGTACCGGGTCGTCTCGTGGACCGGCCGTGCGCCGGAGGAGTACATCGACGGCTATGCGGCCATCCTCGGCCGGCTGTCCACGGACGCGCCGTCGGGCGACATGGTGGCGGAGGCCAGCGAGTGGGACGCCGAGCGCGTGCGTCGCCGCGAGGAGCGTCACGAGCGTGCGGGCCGGCTGCTCAGCGTGGTCCTCGTGATCCACGAGCCCACCGGCCAGGTCGCCGCGCACAACGACCTCGGCATCGGTCCCGACCGCACGAAGCCGACGGAGCAATACGGCACGCTCGTCGCGCCCGAGCACCGCGGGCACCGACTGGGGTCGATCGTGAAGTGCGTCGGCCTGAAGCGCTGGCGCGAGGCCGTTCCCGAGTCGCCGTGCGTGATCACGTGGAACGCCGAGGAGAACCGCTTCATGCTCGACGTCAACGAGCGCGTCGGTTTCCGCCCCCTCGCCTACGCCGGCGCGTGGGAGAAGCGGCTCGACGCGGCGATGAGCGCATGATCGTCGAACCCCTCGTCGTCCCCGGGAGCCTCGACGGCCCCGGGGGCGACGACTTCGCGACCTTCGTCGAGCTGCTGAACGCGCAGGCGCTGCGCGAGGGCGGCAGCGACCTCGTGAAACGCCACCCCGACAACCTGCTGTCGCAGTATCAGGCGCAGGAGGACTTTCGGCGCGCGGCGTTCGTCGCCCGCGAGGGCGCGGCGATCATCGGCGTCGGGTATGTCGAGTACGACCGGGGCACGCAGCGCACGTGTGAGGCGGAGATCGCGATGGACGCCGCCCACGAGTCCGAGCAGCTCGCCGACGCCCTGTGGCGTACGACGGAAGAGCTCGCCCGGGCCGAGGGGCGCTCGGTCATCGCGACCTGGAGCCACCACCGCTACGACGAGGGCGGCGAGCGGATCGTGCCGCCGACGCGGGCCGGATCGCTGCGCCGCGACGCCGTGACGCAGCGTCTCCTGCGCAACGGGTTCGCGCTGCAGCAGGTCGATCGCGGCAGCGTGTTCGACCTGCACGGCTCGTACGAGGGCGTGGACGCGCTGCTCGAGCGCGCGCTGGAGACGGCCGGCCCCGACTACCGCGTCGAGTGGTGGACGGGCGCCACTCCCGAGGAGCACCTCGACGGCCTCGCCGCCGCCATCACCCGCATGTCGACCGACGCGCCGTCGGGCGACATGGACGTCGAGGAGACCCCGTGGACGGCGGATCGCCTCCGCCGGCGCGAGGCGCGCATCGAGCGGGCCGGCGCTCTCCTCGGCGTCACCGCCGTCATTCACGTGCCGACGGGGACGGTGGCCGCGTTCAACGAGCTGGGCGTCCCGGCCGACCGCTCGGAGGTGACGAACCAATACGCCACGCTCGTGCTCGCCGAGCACCGCGGACGCAAGCTCGGCTCGATCGTCAAGTGCGTCGGGCTCAAGCGCTGGCATGAGGCGGTGCCGACCTCGCCGTGCGTCGTCACGTTCAACGCCGAGGAGAACCGCTACATGCTCGACGTCAACGAGGCGGTCGGATTCACCCCGATCGTGTCGGGCGGCGCGTGGGAGAAGCGGATCGGCTGACGCCCTACCGTAGAGGCATGGCTCAGAGGATCGTCGTGATCGGGGGCGGGGTGGGCTGCGCCCGCTTCGTGAAGGGCGTGCGCGAGCACGTGCGGCGCGCGGGTCTCGACGCCCGCATCGACGTGGTGGTCAACACCGCCGACGACTGGTGGGTGTCGGGCCTGCGCATCGCCCCCGACCACGACAGCATCCTCTACGCCCTCGCCGGCGTGAACGACGCCGAGCGTGGTTGGGGGCGCGCCGACGAGAGCGAGCGTGTCGCCGCCGAGCTGGCGGTGTGGGGCACCGCACCCGACTGGTTCACGCTCGGCGACCTCGACCTCGGCACGCACATCGCGCGCACCGCCTGGTTACGCGGCGGCGCGACGGTGTCGGAGGTGTATCGGCGGCTCGGCGCGCGCTGGCAGCTGGGAGCGACCCTCCATCCCGCCACCGACGACGAGATCGACACCCACGTGCTGCTCGAGGACGGATCGGCGATCCATTTCCAGGAGTGGTGGGTGCGCCATCGCGCGCAGGTGCCCGCCATGGGCTTCCTGCAGCACGGCATCGCGCTGGCACAACCGTCCACCGGCGCGCTCGGCGCTCTCGAGCTGGCCGACATCGTCCTGTTCGCGCCCTCGAACCCCGTCGTGTCGATCGGGCCGATCCTCGCCGTGCCCGGCATGCGCGAGGCGCTGCGCGGCGCGCGGGCGCCGATCGTGGGCGTCTCGGGCATCATCGGCGGGTCCGCCGTGCGCGGCATGGCCGACGCGTGCCTGGCCGCGATCGGCGTCGAGACGTCGGCCGCGGCGGTCGCCCGCCACTACGGCGCGCGAGGTGCGGGCGGCGTGCTGGACGGCTGGCTCGTGGCCGAGGAGGACGAGGCATCGGTGTCGTCGATCCGCGACATCGGGATCGAGACGCGAGCCGTGCCGCTCTGGATGCGCGATGACGACACCTCCGCGCAGCTCGCGGCCGACGCCCTCGCCCTCGCCGCCGACCTGGCCTGACTCAGCCGCGAGGATCCCGCCGCAGCCGCGCCTCGAAGCGTCATCCCTCCCGCGTCGCGATGATCTCCGCGTGAGGCCACAACGTGCGAGGTCCGCCTCGACGACCTCGACAGCGGGGAACGCCCACGGGGCACGGTCGCACTGGCCGTCAGCCGATCTGCTTGCGTGAAGCCCACTTCACATGTGAAACTAACTTCACATCCAGAGTTCGTCACGCAGGAGGCATCATGACCGACGCTCGCGCCGACAATCGCACGCGCTGGGGACGGGTGAAGTTCGCAGGAGGCCGCACCCCCGCGATGGCGGTGGCCATCCCGGCGGGGCTGCTGACGGCCGCCGGCTTCGGCTCGCTCACCCTCCTCACCGACGTCGTGCCGCGCGATCACGCGCTGCTGGTTGCAGGAGTCACGGCGTTCGTCATGTCGTGGGGCTGCATCGGCCTGGTCTGGGCACTGGTCGTCGACAGACGCACCCTTCGCGGGGCCATCGACAAGCCGGAGCAGTCCGTCGAATCGCAATGGCTCGAGTCCGCCCAGAGCGGCGCGCTCACCGACCTGATCCTCATGACGGGCTTGGCGCTGGCCGTCCTCTCGCTCGCACGTATCCGCATCGACGGAACATGGGCGCTCATCGGGGTCATCGTCATCGCGGGGCTCAGCGTCGGCGTGCGGTACCTGGTCGCTCGAGCACGAGGCTGAGGATGAAGAACTGCCTGCAGGAGCGCCGAAGGGAACGCGGATGGTCCCAGCAGCGTCTCGCCGACGCACTCGGCGTGTCCCGCCGCACGATCATCTCCATCGAGCAGGGTCGATTCGATCCGTCCCTGCCGCTGGCATTCAGCCTCGCCGCGGTCTTCGCCTGTCGCATCGAGGACCTCTTCGATCCCCGCGGCGAGACGAGGCCCGACGACCGACGGCACTGATCGCCGTCGGTCGTCGGTCGGTCCAGGCGCAACCCGGCTAACGCCGCCGCTGGCAGGCCGGGCAGTAGTGGCTCGAGCGGTTGGCGAACGCGACGCGCACGATCGCGCGCCCGCAGCGGGGGCACGGCTGCCCCGTGCGCCCGTAGGCGTTGAGCGAATGCGCGAAGTAGCCGGCCTCGCCGTTGACGTTCACATACTGCGCGTCGAAGCTCGTGCCGCCCTCGGCCAGCGCCTTGCGCAGCACCGCGCGCACCTCGGCGAGCAGCCGGTTCACCGCGCGCGTCGACAGAGCCGCGGCCGACGTCTCGGGATGCACGCGGGCGGCCCACAGCGCCTCGTCGGCGTAGATGTTGCCGATCCCGCTGACGACCGTCTGGTCGAGCAGGACCCGCTTGATGGCCGACGCCTTGCTGCCCAGCGCGCTCCGGAAGGCGGCGTCGTCGAAGGCGGGGTCGAGGGGGTCGCGCGCGATGTGCGCTGCTTGTGAGGGAACGAGCGGCGCGGCGTCGCCGAAGCCCCCCGGCGCGCCATCGGGCGTCGGGACGAGGTCATCGATGGCGAGGGAGCCGAAGGTGCGCTGATCCGCGAACACGATGGCGAGCTCGCCGTGCTCGGGGTGGGCGAGCGCGAAACGCACACGCTCGTGTCGCTCGGCCGGCGCGCCCGGTGCCCGCAGCAGCATCTGTCCGCTCATGCCGAGGTGCACCATGAGCGCCTCGGGCCCGGAGGCGGCGAGGTCGGCGAGCGCCAGCCAGAGGAACTTGCCGCGCCGGGCCGCACCGAGCACGCGACGCCCCGCCAGTCGCCCCTCGAAGTCCGCCGCGGTGCCCGGGTGCCGGGTCAGCGCGCGGGGGTCGAACGCCTCCACGCCGAGGATGGTCGCGCCGGTGACGGCAGGCGCGAGGCCGGATCGGACGACCTCGACCTCGGGCAACTCAGGCACGGGCCGGAGCGTCCTGCGCGTCCTGCCACAGCCGCAGGGCCGCGGCCATCTCGGCCTGCTTCTTGCTGACGCCCTGGCCGGTCGCCTCGCGATCCCCCACGCGCACGACGGCGGTGAAGCGGCGGTCGTGCGCCGGGCCCTCCGCCGTGACCTCGTAGGCCGGCGGGGCCACACCCATGCGGGCCGCGAGCTCCTGCACGGCGGTCTTCGGGTCGCCGACCGCGCCGTACCGGTCCGGGTCGTCCACGAGCGGCGCGATCAGGCGCTGCACGAGCGACAGGGCCGCCGTCCGACCGGCCGAGAGGTAGGCGGCGCCGAAGATGGCCTCGGTGGCGTCGGCGAGGATCGAGTCCTTGTCGCGGCCGCCCGTGCGCTCCTCGCCGCGCCCCAGCTTGAGGTGTGCGCCCAGGCCGAGCTCGCGCGCGACGGCCGCCAGCGCCACCATCGACACGACGCCCGCGCGCCGACGCGACAGGGTGCCCTCAGCATCGCTCGGGAAGCGCTCGTAGAGCATGGACGTCACGGCGAGACTCAGCACGGAGTCGCCGAGGAACTCCAAGCGTTCGTTGTGCGGGATGCCGCCGTGCTCGAAGGCGTAGGAGCGGTGCGTGAGGGCCAAATCGAGAAGCTCGGCGTCGATGTCGACGCCGAGCTTCTCGATGAGAGACCTGTGGTCCTGGATCTCCGTCACGTGACGGGGATCAGACGTCGGCGACCTTGCGGCCCTTGTACTCGAGGAACAGCTCGGTGCCCTGCGAGTCGGTCACGACCTTGGCCTGGTGCGGACGGCTGTAGACGACCTTGCCGTTCTCCACGGTCTTGACGAGGGCGGGCGCCTCGGCCTTCCACTGCGCGCGACGCGAGCGCGTGTTGGAACGGGAGACCTTCCGCTTCGGGGGGTTACCTGCCATGACTGACTCTCTTCTGTGCTGAGGGCGGCGCCTTAACGCGCCGAACCATTCGGGTCGGTGAATTCCTGGAGCGCGGCCCACCGAGGATCGACGGGCGCCTGCTGCGCTGCACCGGAGCTCTCCGCCAGACGCTCACCCGTGTTCGGGTCGAGCCCGGGGCAATCCGGCTGGCACACCGGCTGGAAGGGAAGCGCGAGGACGAGGGCGTCTCTGACCAGATTTTCAAGATCCACGTGGTCGTCTTGAACTTCGAAGTCAGCCGCTTCCTGACCAGGGTACTCGAAAAGCTCCTGGAATTCGACTTCGACGCGCTCGGCGAGGTCGCGCAGGCAACGCCCGCAGACCCCCTCATAGACGGTCTCGACATCCCCGGTGACGAGGATCCCCTCGTGCACCGACTCCAACCGCACGTCGAGGTCGAGCTCGCGCCCCTTCTCCACCGAGACGATCCCCTCGCCCCAGCGCTCGGGCGCGGGCACGACGATGCGGTGTTCCCGCATCTCGCCCGGCTTGCGGACGATGTCGCGCACGGGCAGCACGAACGGTCCGGACACTCGCGTTTTCACCCATCCATCCTATCGGCGACGGGCACGGCGAGGGCCGGTCAGAACTCGCTCGAGGTGGCCCGCGAGAGGTAGCGGGCCACGGGCCCCGGCACGTACGGCGACACGTCGCCGCCGAGGCCGGCGACCTGGCGCACGAGCGAACTCGACACGACGGAGTTCGCCGGGTCGGCCAGCAGGAAGACCGTCTCGACGTCGGCCAGGTGGTTGTTCACGACCGCCATGGGCGTCTCGTACGTGACGTCGGCCTGCGAACGGATCCCCTTCACGAGCACGCCCGCGCCGACCTCCTGCGCGTAGTCCACGAGCAGGCCCACGCTCCAGGAGCCGATGACGACATCGCCCTCGATCCCCGCCTCGGCGATCGACTCCTCGAGCAGCGCGAGACGCTGCGCGATGGGCAGCATCGCCTCCTTGTCGGGGTTGTGCACCACCAGCACGTGCAGCTGTTCGTACAGGCGGGCCGCCCGGCGGATCACGTCGAGATGTCCGAGGGTCGGCGGGTCGAACGATCCCGGCACGACGGCGATCCGGCTGCTCATGATCCTCAGCCTAATGGCTCCGCGCGGGCCGCCTTGCGGC
The DNA here is from genome assembly GCF_946151065.1 of Microbacterium sp. Marseille-Q6965. GTDB lineage: Bacteria > Actinomycetota > Actinomycetes > Actinomycetales > Microbacteriaceae > Microbacterium. The sequence goes on from NZ_CAMGZA010000001.1 coordinate 414,550, forward strand.
GCGCCCCCCCCGCCCCGTCACGCCTTCGACAGGGCCGCGCGCTCCTCCTGTGTCACACGGCGGCGCAGCGCGTCGGCCAGCCCGGGATGTGCCTCGAGGAGCGGGTCGTCCGCCAGGATCGCCTCCGCCGCCCCGCGGGCCCGTGCGATGAGGTCCGCGTCCTTGATGACGCGCAGCAGGCGCAGCGACGAGCGGGCGCCCGACTGCGCGTCGCCCAGCACATCCCCCTCGCCGCGCAGCTCGAGATCGACCTCGGCGAGCTCGAAACCGTCCAGCGTCGCCGCGACGGCCTCCACGCGCGCGCGGGCCGGCGTCTCGGCGGCCGCCTCCGTGACGAGCAGGCACAGCCCGGGCACCTCCCCGCGGCCCACGCGGCCGCGCAGCTGGTGCAGCTGCGAGACCCCGAAGCGGTCGGCGTCGAGGATGATCATGGTCGAGGCGTTCGGCACGTCCACGCCCACCTCGATCACCGTCGTGGCCACCAGCAGGTCGATGTCACCCGCCGCGAAGGCCTGCATGATGCGGTCCTTCTCCTCGCCCGGCATCTTGCCGTGCAGGGTGGCGACGCGCAGCCGACCGACGCGCGGGTGCGTCGCGAGCATCTCGGCCACCTGCACGACGCCCCAGCGGGGCCCCGTCTGCTCGCCCTCGACCGGCGGGGCCAGCGCATCGGGGTCGTCCTCGACGGCCGCGGCGCCCTTCGCCTCCACGTCGATCGCGGAGCACACGACGAACACCTGATGCCCCTTGTCGATCTCCTCCGCCGCGCGCTCCCACACGCGTGCGAACCACGCGGGCTTTTCGCCGACGGGTGCGACGAAGGTCTCGATGCCCGCGCGACCGGCCGGCATCGTGCGGATCGTCGACACGTCCAGATCACCGAACACCGTCATCGCGACGGTGCGCGGGATCGGGGTGGCCGTCAGCACGAGCGCGTGCGGGGTCGTGCCCTTCGCGCGGAGCGTCTCGCGCTGTTCGACCCCGAACCGGTGCTGCTCGTCGACCACGACGAGACCCAGGTCGGCGAACGTCGTCTTCTCGCTCAGCAGCGCGTGCGTGCCCACGACGATGAGCGCCTGACCCGATGCCACGCGCAGGGCCGCCTTGCGGCGCTCGGCGGCGCCCATCTGACCCGTCAGCAGCGTGGGCATCAGCTGCGGGGCGAGGTTCGGACCGAGCATCCGCGTGATGGAGCGCAGGTGCTGGGCGGCGAGCACCTCGGTGGGTGCGATGAGCGCCGACTGCCCGCCCGATTCGGCCACCTGCAGCATGGCCCGCAGCGCGACGAGCGTCTTGCCCGAGCCGACCTCGCCCTGCACGAGCCGGTTCATGGGCCAGTCGGCGACGAGGTCGGCCGCGATGCTTGCGCCCACGGAGACCTGATCGGGTGTGCGCTCGAACGGCAACGCGGCATCGAAGCGCTCCAGCAGGCCGCCGGGCGTGGCTTCGCGCCGCGTCGACGACATCGTCCGCACGAGCTGGCGCTGCTGCGCGAGCGCCGCCTGCAGCACGAGAGCCTCGTGCATGCGCAGCGTGTGGCGCGCGACATGCGCCTGCTCCTCGGTGGCGGGTCGGTGCACGAGCTCCAGCGCCTCGCGGGCCGGAAGCAACGACTCGCGGGCGCGCAGCTCGTCGGGAACCGGGTCGGGGATGTCACCGAGCCCGTCGAGGACGATGCCCATCGCGCGCTGGATGTCCCAGCTGGGCATCGCCGCGGTCGCCGGGTAGAGCGGCACCGGCTGCTTCGCCCACTCCTCAGCGCCGCGGCGCGCATCCTCGTCCTCGTCGAAGAGCTGGAAGTTGGGGTGGGCGAACTGCAGTCGTCCCTGGTACCAACCCACCTTGCCCGAGAAGACCCCGCGGCTGCCCACGCGCAGCTGGCTCTCGCGCCACGGCTGGTTGAAGAACGTCAGGCTCGCCTGGCCGCGGCCGTCGCTGATGACGACCTCGAGGATGCTGCCCCGGCGATTGCGCATCGGTCGCGTGTTGACGCCGACCACCTCGGCGACGATCGTCACCGTGTCGCCCTCGACGAGCCCCGCGATGGGCGTGAGCTCGCCGCGCTGCGCGTAACGGCGCGGGTAGTGCGCCACGAGGTCGCCGACGGTCTCCATGCCGAACGTCTTCTTCAACCCGCTCGCCTCCTTCACGGGAAGCGCGCCCGCGAGCGGTGTGTCGAGCGTGAACGGCATGTGGCGAGTCTAGATCGGCCCTCGGACGCGGCCCGTCGCGCGGGGTCCGGCTATCGTTTTCGGGTGACGAGGATCATCGCGGGCGCGGCGCGCGGCGTGCGGCTGGACGTGCCCGACGCGGGCACGCGCCCCACCAGCGACCGGGTGAGGGAATCCCTCTTCGGCGCCCTCGATACCACGGGCCTGCTCGAGGCCACCACGGTCGTCGACCTGTACGCGGGCTCGGGGGCGCTCGGGCTGGAGGCGCTCAGCCGGGGCGCGGCCGCCGTCGACCTCGTCGAGCGCGCCCCGCGGGCGGCGCGTGTCGTGCGCACCAATGCGGCGCGCGTGGCGAAGGCGGCGGGGCGAGAGGCGACCGTGCACGCGTCGTCCGTGCAGGCGTTCCTGCGCGGTGCGCAGCGCACGTACGATCTCGCCTTCCTCGATCCGCCCTACGACGTTCCGGACGATGCGGTCGCGGAGGACCTGCGCCTGCTCGCGCCCCTCCTCGCCCCCGATGCCATCGTCATCGTCGAGCGCGCCTCGCGGTCCGCCTCCCCCGACTGGGCGGCCGCGGGTCTGGCGTCCCTGCGCGAACGCACCTACGGCGACACCGCGCTGTGGTGGGGCGAGCCCCGGCACTCCTGAGGGGACCCACCGCGATCAGCGGACGCGTGACGAGGGTCGTCACTCCGGACGCACGCGGACGACGACCTTGCCACGCCCCTTGCCGTGGCCGATCCGCGCGATCGCCTCGGCGGCGGCCTCGAGCGGATACTCGGCATCGATGACGGGTCGCAGCTTCCCGGCGGCCGCGTGAGCCGCGAGCGTGTCGAGAGCCGCCACTGACTCAGTTGACGCGAGCATCACAAGGCGCTGCCGCGCGAACGGGTCGAGCATCGCGGCGACGATCGCCCTCCCCAGCCCGGCCATCGGTGCGCCTTCGGGCTCCGCGCCGACGAGCACGAGCGCGCCCCGTGGCGTGAGGGCGCGGCGCAGCGCGCGCAGCGGCCGGTGGCCGCCGGTGTCGATGATCGCGTCGAAGGGACCGCGCCGCAGCGGGTCCTCGGCGGTGTAGTCGATGACCTCGTCCGCCCCCACCGACGCGACGAGGTCCGTCTTCGTCCGACTGCAGGCCCCGACCACCATCGCTCCTGCGGCCTTGGCGACCTGCACGGCGAGGTGGCCCACCCCGCCCGCCGCACCCAGCACGAGCACCCGATCCCCTTCGGCGATCCGGGCCGCCTGTGTGGCCTTGAGCGCCGCGCTGCCCGAGACCACGAGCGCCGCGGCTTCGCCGAAGGTCACGCCCGGGGGGCGTCGGGCGAGCCGGTCCCGCCGCACGACCGCGTACTCCGCGAGGCCTCCGTGTCCCAGGCGCGCGCTGCCGAACACCGCATCCCCTGCCGAGAGGTCCGTCACGTCGTCGCCCACGGCCCGCACCCTGCCGGCGACCTCCATCCCGAGCACCCGCTCGCCCTTCAGCGGCATGGCCAGGCGGACGGGAGCGGGCCGCCCCTCCAGGAGGTGCACGGTCCCCGCGTCGACGCCGGTCGCCACCACCTCGACGACGACCTCCCCGGCACCGGGAGTGGGTTCACCACGCTCCGCGAGCCGGAGCACTTCGGGACCGCCGTATCGGTCCTGCACGATCGCCTTCATGTGTGCTCCTCAGTTCGGGTCACTGCTGCTCGGGATACGAAAACACGTCGTCGAGCCGCGCCCCGAGGGCGCGGGCGATGAGAAATGCCACCTCGAGCGAGGGCGAGTATCGGCCCTGCTCGATGGCGATGAGCGTCTGTCGGGTCACCCCGACGCGCTGCGCAAGTTCGGCCTGGGTCATCTCGCCCGCCTCGAACCGCAGGCGACGGATGCTGTTGGTCACCTTCGTGGGCTTCACCACCGCGGGTCGAACTCCCCGCGGTAGCAGACCACGCGGGCGATACCGCCCACGACGGCGGACAGGAAGAACCCGAGGAAGATCCCATTCGCGATCCAGAACGCGTCCTGATCGAGCATCGCCAGGACGAGCGCCATGAGCGCCCCCGCGACGATGAAGGCCGATCCGACACGCTCGCCCAGCCGCGCGATGGCGACGTCTCGCTCGTCGGGCTCGGGGCTTCCGGTGTCGGTGTACACACGGAAAACCGCGTGAAGCACCATGGCGGCGATCACGGAGCCCCCGATCGTCCAGACCATCGGCAGGGCGAAGGGACGCTCTGTGAGCGGTACGTCGGGGCCCGTGAACAGCAGCAGGAGATAGACCGGGTACCCGACGAGCGCGAGCACGAGGCCGATCCACGCGCGGCGCTCCTCCGGAGCCATCGACGTGACCATGAGCCATCTCCTCGTGTAAAGAATTCCCGACATCGTCAACGTAAAGCGTCGACGACACCATGTCAAGAATTATTTACACCGATGTCAGGAGCCGCCGGCCTCTTCGCGCGCCCCGATGCGGCGCGATCGCAGGTCGATGAGTCCGACGACGAGCGCCAGGATCATGCACGCCGCGACGACGATGAGCCCGTGCAGGTACGCGTCGCGATACACCGTGGTCTGCGGCTCGCTGTCGGTCTCGCCGAAGACCGTGGCGTAGAACAGCGACAGCGCGATCGCCATGCCGATCGCCGAGCCGACACGCTGGACGAGCTGACCGACCGAGCCGGCGAGCCCGCCCTGCACGGGCGGCACCTCGGCGAGTGTGAGCGTCTGGTTCGGCGAGATGACGAAGCCGCCGCCGATGCCGCCCAGCAGCAGCGCCGCCGCCGACAGCCATGGCACCGCCTCCGCGGGGGCCACGGCGGCGACGAGGGCGAGGCCGCCCACGCCCAGCAGCACGAGCGCCAGTCCCCCCACGACGAGGGGGCGGCCGAACCGGGCCACGAGCCGCCCGCCGATGACCGACGTCGCGGCGCTGGCCAGCGCGAAGCCGATCGTCGTCAGGCCCGCGGCCATCGCGCCGACCCCGAGGCCGGTCTGCAGGTACAGCGTCGTGATGATGAACATCGACGGCATGCCCGCGAAGTACGCGGTCATCAGCAATGTGCCGTTGCGATACGACGGGATCCGCAGCAGTCCGAGCGGGACGAGCGGCGCGCGGCCGGAGGCCTCGTAGCGCCGCTCCCACCAGATGAACGCGACCACCGCGGGAACGAAGACGGCAAGGGCCCACCAGCGGCGCGGATCGTCGCTGGGCTCGCCGGTCGTGAACAGGAACGGCAGCATCAGGGCGAGCACCGCGACACCGAACAGCACGATGCCGAGTGGGTCCAGCGTGATTCGGCCGCGACGCTCGGGGCGCAGGTCGGGAAGCGCCCACAGCGCGAGCACGGCGGCCGCCAGCCCGAGCGGCACGTTCATCCAGAAGATGCCGCGCCACCCGTCGTCACCGCCGCCGAGCTCCACGAACACGCCGCCGATGAACGGCCCGAACGCCGTGCCCAGGCCGATCGTCGCGCCGAACAATCCGAACGCCATGCCGCGCTCGCGCCCGGTGAACACGCGCTGGAGCACGCCCATCACCTGCGGCATCTGGATGCCCGCCGCCACGCCCTGCGCGACGCGCGCGGCGATGAGCAGCTCGGCGGTGGGCGCGAGCGCGCACGCCGCGCTCGTGAGGGCGTAGAGCACGAGACCGATGACGAACAAACGTCGTGGCGAGAGCTGGTCGCCCAGGCGCCCCATCGGCACCAGCAGCAGTCCGAAGGCGAGCACGAAGCCCGAGACGATCAGCTGCAGCTCGGTCGAGCCCGCGTCGAGCACCTCCCGGATCGCCGGCAGCGCCACGTTGACCTTCGACATGTCGAGGATCGTGAGGGCGGCCACCGCGGCGCAGACCGCGAAGGCGCGCCAGCGATGCGGGACGGAGCCCGGCGTGCTCTGCCCGCTGTGGGCGCTCACCACGGCAGCAACGGGTCCACGGCGACGGCGATGAACACGAGCGAGAGATACGTGATCGACGCGTGGAAGACCCGCATGGGGCCGACGTTCTGCCCCTTCACGGTGCGGGTGTACAGCCGGTGCGACTCGTACACGAACCAGCCGCCGAAGACGAGCGCCGAGACGGTGTAGACGACGCCCATGCCCGCGACCGGGATGAGCAGCAGCGAGCACGCCAGGGTCGCCCACGCGTAGAGGATGATCTGCAGGCCCACCTGCGTACCCGAGCGGGTCGCGCCGAGCATCGGAACGTGCGTCTCGTCATAGTCGGCCGCGTACTTGATCGACAGCGGCCAGTAGTGCGGCGGTGTCCAGAGGAACACGAGGGCGAACAGCACGAGCGCCGGCCAGTCGAGCGTTCCCGTCACGGCGGCCCAGCCGATGAGCACCGGGAAGCAACCGGCGATGCCGCCCCACACGATGTTCTGCTCGGTGCGGCGCTTGAGGATCATCGTGTAGATGACGACGTAGAAGAAGATCGCGATCGCCGACAGGGAGGCCGTCAGCAGGTTCGTGAAGGCGAGGAACCAGACCGTCGATCCGATCGCGAGCGTCCACGCGAAGACGAGCGCGGCGCGCGGAGTGACCTCGCCCGTGACGATCGGCCGGTTCTTCGTGCGCTGCATGTGCGCGTCGATGTCGCGGTCGAGGTACATGTTGAACGCCGCCGCGGAACCGGCGCTCGCCGAGCCGCCGATGACCGTCGCGAGCACGAGCCACAGGTCGGGCAGGCCGTCGGCGGCGAGGAACATCACCGGAATCGTCGAGACGAGCAGCAGCTCGAGCACCCGCGGCTTGGTCAGCGCCACGTACGCGCGGATCTTCCGGCGAAGCCCCGAGGACCTCGGCCCGTCGTGCGCCGTGCGCGGATCCGGAACGGTCGTGGTCATCGCCCCTCGTCCCCTCGCTTCACACCGGCACAGACCGCCTCAGTCTACGGCATGAGGTTGCTGGGAAGCCGCTCCACGGCCGCGCGGATGCCACACCGGATCGCCCCCGCGAGCGGCATGCGCTGACCGGAAGCGCCGGCGCGACGGGCGGCCACCATACTCGCCGGAAGCGCCGCGGTCGAGGCCGGAACCAGGGCGTGCGCTGCTCGCTATGCTGGCCTTGAAACGCGCGCCCGTGCGCCGCCGCCGTGCGAACACGACGACCCCGGATCCTGCGCGGGCGCTCCATCCAGACGAAAGGCGGTCCCGTGTCGGAGCTGCGTTGGGACGAGATCGATCGGCGGGCCGTTGACACGGCACGCGTGCTGGCCGCGGATGCGGTGGAGAAGGTCGGCAACGGCCATCCCGGCACGGCGATGAGCCTGGCGCCTGCGGCGTACCTGCTCTACCAGCGGGTGATGCGACACGACCCGAGCGAGACCCACTGGCCGGGCCGCGACCGGTTCATCCTGTCGGCGGGTCACTCGTCGCTGACGCAGTACGTGCAGCTGTACCTCGGCGGCTTCGGTCTCGAGCTCGAAGACCTCGAGGCGCTGCGCACGTGGGGTTCGAAGACCCCCGGCCACCCCGAGTACGGCCACACCGACGGCGTCGAGATCACGACCGGCCCGCTCGGCCAGGGCCTGGCATCGTCGGTCGGCTTCGCCTACGCGGCGCGCTACGAGCGCGGCCTGTTCGACCCGGAGGCGCCCGCCGGCGAGAGCCCCTTCGACCACTTCGTGTACGTGATCGCCTCCGACGGCGACATGCAGGAGGGCGTCACGAACGAGGCCTCCTCGCTCGCGGGCCACCAGCGGCTGGGAAACCTCGTCGTCCTTTACGACGCCAACCAGATCTCCATCGAGGACGACACCAACGTCGCCTTCACCGAGGACGTCGCCGCGCGCTATGAGGCGCTCGGCTGGCACGTGCAGACCGTCGACTGGAAGAAGACCGGGGAGTACTCGGAGGACATCCACGAGCTCTACGGTGCGATCGAGGCCGCGAAGGCCGAGACGGACAAGCCGTCGCTCATCGTCCTCAAGACGATCATCGGCTGGCCCTCCCCCGGCAAGCAGAACACGGGGAAGATCCACGGCTCGGCGCTCGGCGCCGACGAGCTGCGCGCCACCAAGGAGGTGCTGGGCTTCGACCCCGAGCAGCACTTCGTCGTCGCCGAGGACGTGCTGGCCCACACCCGGGCGCTGCGCGAGCGCGGCCGCGCCGAGCGCGAGGCCTGGCAGGAGCGCTTCGACGCCTGGGCGACGGCCAACCCCGAGCGCAAGGCGCTGTGGGACCGACTGCAGGCCACGGAGCTGCCCGAGGGCCTCGAGGACGCGCTGCCGCAGTTCGAGGCCGGCAAGTCGGTGGCCACGCGTGCCGCATCGGGCCAGGTCATCAACGCGATCGCCGGCGTCATGCCCGAGCTGTGGGGCGGATCGGCCGACCTGGCCGAGTCCAACCTCACCACCATCAAGGACGCCCCCTCGTTCATCCCCGAGGAGTGGTCGACGCACGAGTGGGCGGGCACCCCTTACGGCCGTGTGTTGCACTTCGGCATCCGCGAGCACGCCATGGCGGCCATCGTCAACGGCATCGTGCTGCACGGTCCCACGCGGGCGTTCGGCGGCACCTTCCTGCAGTTCGCCGACTACATGCGCCCGGCCGTGCGCCTCGCGGCGCTCATGGGCATCCCGAGCGTGTACGTGTGGACGCACGACTCCATCGCTCTCGGTGAGGACGGGCCCACGCACCAGCCGATCGAGCACCTCGCGGCGCTGCGCGCCATCCCGGGTCTGGCCGTGGTCCGCCCGGCCGACGCCAACGAGACGGCCTACGCCTGGCTCGAGGTGCTCAAGCGCCGCGGCGGTCCCGCGGGCATCGCGCTCACGCGCCAGGGCGTGCCCACCTTCGACCGCACGGAGTTCGCGTCGGCGTCGCTCGTCGGCAAGGGCGCGTACGTGCTCGCGGACGCGCCGCACGGCGAGCCCGACGTCATCCTGATCGGCACCGGATCCGAGGTGCAGGTGGCCGTCGCCGCCCGCGAGCAGCTGGCCGCCGAGGGCGTGCAGGCGCGGGTCGTGTCGGCGCCGTGCCTGGAGTGGTTCGCCGAGCAGGACGAGGAGTACCGCGAGAGCGTGCTGCCGTCGTCCGTCCGCGCCCGCGTGTCGGTCGAGGCCGGCATCGCGATGCCGTGGCACGCCATCGTCGGCGACGCCGGTCGCTCGGTTTCGATCGAGCACTTCGGCGCGTCGGCCGACTACCAGACCCTGTACGAGAAGTTCGGCATCACCGCCGAGGCCGTCGCCCAGGCGGCACGCGAGTCCATCGAGGAGTCGAAGTGAGCACCACCCCCACCGCACAGCTCGCCGACGCGGGCGTGAGCATCTGGCTCGACGATCTCTCGCGCCAGCGGATCCAGAGCGGCAACCTGCAGGAGCTGATCACGACGCGCAACGTGTCGGGCGTCACGACCAACCCGACGATCTTCGCCGGCGCCCTCGCCAACGGCGAGGCCTACGACGCCCAGGTGACGCAGCTGGCCGCCGCCGGCGCGACGGTGGACGAGGCGATCTTCACGATCACCACCGACGACGTGCGCTCCGCGTGCGACGTGTTCGCGCCCGTGTTCGAGTCGACCGGCGGCGTCGACGGCCGTGTGTCGATCGAGGTCTCCCCCGAGCTCGCGCACGACACGGAGGGCACCGTCGCGCAGGCGCGCGACCTCGCCGACCGGGTGGGCCGGCCGAACGCGCTCATCAAGATCCCCGCGACGAAGGCCGGCCTGCCGGCCATCACCGAGGTGATCGGCTCGGGCATCAGCGTCAACGTGACGCTCATCTTCTCGCTCGAGCGCTACAGCGCGGTCATCGACGCCTACCTCGCGGGGCTCGAGAAGGCGCGTGAGGCGGGCATCGACCTGTCGACCATCCAGTCGGTGGCGTCGTTCTTCGTCTCGCGCGTGGACACCGAGGTCGACAAGCGCCTCGCCGCGCTGGAGTCGCCCGACGCGGCCGCGCTCAAGTCGAAGGCCGGCGTGGCCAACGCCCGCCTCGCCTTCGAGCTGTTCGAGCAGCGCTTCGCCGAGGAGCGGGCCACGGCCCTGCTCGACGCCGGCGCCAATGTGCAGCGCCCGCTGTGGGCGTCGACGGGCGTCAAGGACCCGTCGCTTCCCGACACGCTCTACGTGACGGAGCTCGTGGCGCCCGGCACCGTCAACACGATGCCCGAGAAGACGCTCGAGGCGACCTTCGACCACGCCGTCATCTCGGGTGACACCGTGACGGGGGCGTACTCGGAGGCGCACGCCGTGATGGACGCGCTCGCGTCGGTCGGCATCGACTTCGACGACGTCACCGAGGTGCTCGAGGAGGAGGGCGTGCAGAAGTTCGTCGCCTCGTGGCAGGAGCTGCAGGCCACCGTGGCCGCGGCGCTGAAGGGGGCGACGGCGTGACCTTCTCGATCCACGTCTCCGGCGCCGCCGGGGCGGCCGTGGAGCGCACGCTCCCCACGCTCGTCGCCGATCTCGTCGCCTCCGGCATCACCACCGGCGACGCCAGCCTGTGGGGCCCCGAGGCCGAGGACGAGGCGTCGAAGCGTCTCGGGTGGGTCAACGCGGTCTCCGTGTCGCGCCCGCTCGTGCCCGAGATCCTCGCCCTGCGCGAGGAGCTGAACGCCCGCGGCGTCGACCGCTTCGTGCTGGCGGGCATGGGCGGCTCGTCGCTCGCGCCCGAGGTCATCACCCAGACCGCCGGCGTCGAGCTGACGATCCTCGACTCCACCGCCCCGGGGCAGGTCCTCGCGGCGCTCGACGGCGGACTCGAGCGCACCGCGCTCGTCGTGTCGTCGAAGTCCGGCTCGACGGTCGAGACCGATTCGCAGCGCCGGGCCTTCGAGGCCGCGTTCCGCGACCTCGGCATCGACCCGGCCGAGCGGATCATCGTCGTCACCGATCCGGGTTCGCCGCTGGACGAGTCGGCGCGCGCCGCGGGCTACCGGGTGTTCAACGCCGATCCCACCGTGGGAGGCCGTTACTCGGCCCTCACGGCGTTCGGGCTCGTGCCGGCGGGCCTGGCGGGTGCCGACATCGCGGAGCTGCTCGACGAGGCCGAGGCCATCTCGCTGCAGGTGGCGATCGACTCCCCCGACAACCCCGCGCTCGTGCTCGGCGCCGCCATCGCGGCGACCGCGCCGCGCCGCGACAAGATGGCGCTCGTCACCGACGGCACGCACATCGTGGGCCTGCCCGACTGGATCGAGCAGCTCGTCGCCGAGTCGACGGGCAAGCAGGGCACCGGCATCCTGCCGGTCGTGCTCCTGCCCGTGTCCCCCGAGCTCGAGTCCCGACCGGCCGACCTGCAGGTCGTGCGGATCGTCGACGACGCGCGCGAGGCCGCGCACCGCCACCCCGACGAGATCCTCGTCAGCGGCACCCTGGGCGCGCAGTTCGTCGTGTGGGAGTACGCCACGGCGATCGCCGGTCGCCTGCTGGGCATCAACCCGTTCGACCAGCCCGACGTCGAGTCGGCGAAGCAGGCCGCCCGCGGCCTGCTCGACGCGCGCCCCGAGCCCGCGGCCCCGGCCTTCACGGAGCAGGGCATCGAGGTGCGCGTGACCGACCCGGCGCTGGCCGCGTCCGGCACGATCGCCGGCGTGCTGGACGCGCTGTGGGCCGCGCTGCCCGAGGACGGCTACGTCGCGATCCAGGCGTATGTGAACCGCCTGGAGCTGCCGCAGCTGCAGGGTCTGCGCGAGATGGTGGCGGCCGACTCGGGTCGCCCCACCACCTTCGGGTGGGGCCCGCGGTTCCTGCACTCGACCGGGCAGTACCACAAGGGCGGCCCCGCACAGGGCGTGTTCCTGCAGATCACCGAGCGCACCGAGACCGACGTGGAGATCCCCGAGCGGCCGTTCACGTTCGGGCAGCTCATCGAGGCGCAGGCCAACGGTGACGCCGCGGTGCTGGCCGAGCACGGTCGCCCGGTGGTCACGCTGACCCTCGTGGACCCGCAGGCCGACGTGCTCTCGCTTTACGAAGCCGCCCAGTAAGGCCCCCGCACCCATGACCGTTCAGATCTCGCGCGGCGTCAACCCGCTGCGCGATCCCGACGACCTTCGACTGAACCGGATCGCCGGGCCCAGCGCGCTCGTCATCTTCGGCGTGACGGGCGACCTGTCGCGCAAGAAGCTCATGCCGGCGGTGTACGACCTCGCCAACCGCGGCCTGCTGCCCCCGGGCTTCGCCCTCGTGGGCTTTGCGCGCCGCGACTGGGACGATGAGGACTTCGCGCAGGTGGTGCACGACGCCGTCCAGCAGCACTCCCGCACGGAGTTCCGCGAGGAGACCTGGCAGCAGTTGGCCGCCGGCATCCGCTTCGTGCAGGGCGAGTTCGACGACGACGCCGCGTTCGAGCGCCTGCGCGAGACGGTGGAGCGCCTGGACGCCGAACGCGGGACCATGGGGAACCACGCGTTCTACCTGTCGATCCCACCGAAGGCGTTCCCCACGGTGGCACAGCAGCTGCTGCGTTCGGGCCTCGTCGACGACGAGCCCGATCCCACACGATGGCGACGGGTCGTCATCGAAAAGCCGTTCGGTCACGACCTCGCCTCGGCGCGGGCCCTGAACGACGCCCTCGAGGCGGCGTTCCCCGCAGACGCGATCTTCCGGATCGATCACTACCTCGGCAAGGAGACGGTGCAGAACATCCTGGCGCTGCGCTTCGCCAATGAGCTGTTCGAGCCGATCTGGAACCGCAACCACATCGACCACGTGCAGATCACGATGGCCGAGGACATCGGCGTGGGCGGCCGAGCCGGCTACTACGACGGTGTCGGTGCGGCGCGCGACGTCATCCAGAACCACCTGCTGCAGCTGCTGGCGCTCACCGCGATGGAAGAGCCCATCAGCCTCTCGGCCGAGCACCTGCGCGCCGAGAAGGAGAAGGTGCTGGCGGCCGTGCGGCTGCCGGAGGACCTCTCGCTCGCGACCGCGCGCGGCCAGTACGCGGGCGGCTGGCAGGGGGGCGCGCAGGTGCGCGGCTTCCTCGAGGAGGAGGGGATGAACCCCGACTCCCGCTCGGAGACGTACGCGGCCATCAAGCTCGAGATCGGCACCCGCCGCTGGGCCGACGTGCCGTTCTACCTGCGCACCGGCAAGCGCCTGGGCCGCCGCGTGACCGAGATCGCGGTCGTGTTCAAGCGCGCTCCCGAGCACCTGTTTGCGCGCGCCCAGGCCGCCGAGCTCGGTCAGAATGCGCTCGTGATCCGGGTGCAGCCGGACGAGGGCGTCACCATCCGTTTCGGATCGAAGGTGCCCGGCACGGGCACGCACGTGCGCGACGTGACGATGGACTTCGGCTACGGCCACGCCTTCACCGAGGCGAGCCCCGAGGCGTACGAGCGACTCATCCTCGACGTGCTCCTGGGTGATCCGCCGCTGTTCCCCCGGCACGAGGAGGTCGAGCTGTCGTGGCGCATCCTCGATCCCGTCGAGGAGTACTGGGCGAGCCTGGACGAGCCGCTCGAGCAGTACCAGCCCGGCTCGTGGGGTCCCGCCTCGGCCGATGAGATGATGGCCCGCGACGGCAGGGTCTGGAGGCGCCCGTGATCTACGATCTGCCCGACACCACCGTCAGCACCGTCGCCAAGCGGCTCGTCACCGTCCGTGAGGAGGGCGGCGCCGTCGCCCTGGGGCGCGTGCTGACCCTCGTCATCGAGTGCCGGAACCGGCCCCGAGAGGCGGCGATCGAGGCGGCCAACGACGCGTCGCGCGAGCACCCGATGCGCGTCATCGTGCTCGTCCGCGACCCCGAGGGACCGCCCCGACTCGACGCTCAGATTCGCGTGGGCGGCGACGCCGGCGCGAGCGAGGTCGTCGTGCTGCACGCCTCCGGCGACACCGCTCGCGACACCGACGGCCTCGTCACCGGCCTGCTGCTGCCCGACGCTCCCGTGGTGGCGTGGTGGCCCGACGAGCCGCCGGCTGTGCCCGGCGCAGACCCGCTCGGTCGCATCGCGCAGCGGCGCATCACCGACACGTCCACCTCGCCCTCCACCACCGAGCGTCTCACGGCCCTCGGCCGCACGTACACGCCGGGCGATACCGACCTGGCGTGGACGCGGCTGACCCGGTGGCGCGAGCAGCTCGCGGCCGTGCTCGACCAGCCGCCGTACGAGCCGGTCACGGCGGTCGAGGTGCGCGGCGCGTCGACCTCGCCGTCGACGGCCCTGCTGGCGGCGTGGCTCGGCATGGCGCTGGACCTGCCGGTCACCTGGGCGTACGAGGATCCGGCCGTGTGGGACCACGGCATCCACTCGGTGCGCTTGAGCCGGCCGAGCGGCGACATTCTGCTGGAGCGCCACAACGACTCCGTCGCGCTGCTGACGCAGCCGGGGCAGCCCGACCACGAGCTGCTGCTGCCGCGACGCTCGCTGCGCGAATGCCTGGCTGAGGAGCTGCGCCGTCTGGACGCCGATCTGCTCTACGGTCGTGTCTTGACCGAAGGGTGGGAGCGGCTCGCTCCCCCGCTCTCGGCCGAGGAGGTGGACGGATGAACCCCGACCCCAGCGCCATCCGCGTCGTCGTCGAGTCCGACAAGGCCACGCTCGCGGAGAGCGTGGCGACGCGCTTCGTCGGCAAGCTCGTGCAGCTGACGCAGTCGCAGGGCGCCGTGCACGTGTCGCTGACGGGCGGATCGATGGGCGCCGCGGTCCTCGAACGGGTCGCGGCTCACCCGGGCGCCGGCATGATCGACTGGTCGCGCGTGCACTTCTGGTGGAGCGACGAGCGCTTCCTGCCGCGCGACGACGACGAGCGCAACGCGCTGCAGGCGCGGCGCGCTCTGCTCGACGTTCTCGACATCCCGGGCGAGAACGTCCACGAGCCCGCCGCCGCGGGCGAGGGCGTGGGGCTCGACGAGGCCGCCGAGGCCTACGCGGCCGAGCTGGCCCGGTTCGGCGACGAGCAGCGCCCCTGGCCCCTCTTCGACGTGTGCTTCCTGGGCGTCGGTCCCGACGGGCACATCGCCTCGCTGTTCCCCGACCGCGGCGAGGTTCGGGTGACCGACCGTGCGGTGCTGCCCGTGCGCGAATCGCCGAAGCCGCCGCCGGAGCGGATCACCTTCACGCGACCGGTCATCAACTCCTCGGTCCGCGTGTGGATGGTCGTCTCCGGCACCGACAAGGCGCCCGCGCTCGGGCTCGTGCTCGCGGGCGCCAGCTACCTCAGCGTGCCCGCCGCCGGGGCGTACGGCACCGCGCGCACCGTCATCTTCGTCGACCAAGACGCGGCCGCCGAGGTGCCCGAGGATCTCATCGACCCGGATTACTGATCCCCGCGCGACACGACAGAACCCCCGGTGGAATCCACCGGGGGTTCTTCGTGTCAACGGCGGCCGTCAGACCTCGCCGCGTCGCTCGCGCAGCTTCTGGAGCGCCTCCTCCAGCAGCTCCTCGGCCTCGTCGTCGGTGCGACGCTCCTTCACGTACGCGAGGTGCGTCTTGTAGGGCTCGTTCTTGGCGACCTGCGGCGGGTTGTCCTTGTCGCGCCCCGCGGGCAGCCCGGAGTTCGGGTGGTCGATGATCTCGGGGATCTCCTCCTCGGGCAGGCCGGCCGCGAAGTAGCGGACGGTCTCGTTGCCGAGGGCATCCCAGTAGCTGACGGCGACCCGGTCGGTGTGGTGACCGTGGTCCTGCTCGCCCATCGGCCCGGAGCCGACGCGCGTGCCTCGGATCGCGTTCCCGCCGACCGCCACGTCAGATCACCTGGAACTTCGTGATCAGGCCGAGGCCGACGATCGAGAGGAACCACACCAGCGCCACGACGACCGTGATGATGTTGAGGTTGCGCTCGGCGACGCCCGACGAGCCCACCGCCTGGGACATTCCGCCGCCGAACATGTCGGACAGGCCTCCGCCGCGCCCACGGTGCAGCAGGATGAAGAACGTCAGGATGAGGCTGGTCAGGCCCAGCAGGACCTGGAGGATGAACTCGAGTACGACCACAGCGAAAGCCTACACTCCGACGTGCTTCTGGAACCGGATGATCGAGGCGAACTCGTCGACCTTGAGGCTCGCGCCGCCCACGAGGGCGCCGTCCACGTCGGGCTCGCGCAGGAAGCCGGCGATGTTGGAGGCCTTCACGGAGCCGCCGTACAGCACGCGCGTCTTCGCCGCCGCGTCCTCGCCCAGCCGCTGCGCGATCACGTCGCGCAGCTTCTGGCAGACCTCCTGCGCCTGCTGCGGCGTGGCGGCCTGGCCGGAACCGATGGCCCACACGGGCTCGTAGGCGACGACGATCTCCGCGTCCGCCGCGACGCCCTCGAGCGCCTTCTCGAGCTGGCCCACCGGCACCGCGCTCGCGCCGTACTTCTCGAGGTCCTCGCTCGTCTCGCCCACGCAGATCACGGGCACGAGGCCGTGACGCAGCGCGGCCTGCACCTTGGCGGACACGACGTCGTCGCCCTCCGCGTGGTACTCGCGGCGCTCGGAGTGACCGATGATCACCGAAGCGACGTCGAGGCGCTTCAAGAACGCGCCCGAGATCTCACCGGTGTAGGCACCCGAGTCGTGCACCGACAAGTCCTGGGCGCCGAGCCCGAAGGGGATCTTGTCGGCGTCGAGCAGCGTCTGCACGCTGCGCAGGTCGGTGAACGGCGGGAAGACCGTGACGTCGACGCTCTCGAAGTCGTGCTTTGCGTCCTTCAGCGCCCAGTGCAGCTTCTGCACGAACGCGACCGCCTGCAGGTGGTCGAGGTTCATCTTCCAGTTGCCCGCGATCAGCGGGGTACGATCCTTCACGCCCATCCGAGTGCCTCCAGACCGGGGAGCTTCTTGCCTTCCAGGAACTCGAGGCTGGCGCCCCCGCCCGTCGAGATGTGACCGAACCGGTCGTCGGCGAAGCCGAGCGTGCGCACGGCCGCCGCGGAGTCGCCGCCGCCCACCACGCTCAGCCCGTCGACCTCTGTGAGGGCCTGCGCGACGGCGCGCGTGCCCGCCGCGAAGGCCGGGAACTCGAACACGCCCATCGGGCCGTTCCAGAACACTGTGCGCGATCCGGAGATCGCATCCGCGAACGCCGCGGCGGTCTCGGGTCCGATATCGAGACCCACCCCGGCGGCGCCGAACTCGGTCTCCTCGATCGCGTCGGCGGCGGCGACCTCGTGCTCGGCGTCGGCGGCGAACGAGGCCGCGACGACGACGTCGGTCGGCAGCACCAGCTCGACGCCCTTGTCGGCCGCCGTGGCGATGTAGCCCTTGACGGTGTCGATCTGGTCGGCCTCGAGCAGCGAGGAACCCACCTTGTGGCCCTGCGCGGCGAGGAACGTGAAGAGCATGCCGCCGCCGATCAGCAGGCGGTCGACCCGCGGCAGCAGGTGGTCGATGACGCCCAGCTTGTCGGACACCTTCGAGCCGCCGAGCACCACGGTGTAGGGGCGCTCGGGGTTCTCGGTGAGGCGGTCGAGCACGTCGAGCTCGGCCGCGATCAGCAGCCCGGCGGCGCTCGGCAGCAGGCCCTCGAGGTCGTAGACGCTCGCGTGCTTGCGGTGCACCGCGCCGAAGCCGTCAGAGACGACCGCGTCGCCCAGCGCCGCCAGGTCGCGTGCGAAGGCGAGGCGCTCGCCGTCGTCCTTCGACGTCTCGCCGGCGTTGAAGCGCAGGTTCTCCAGCAGCGCCACGCCGCCGTCGTGGAGGCCGGCGACGGTCTCCTGCGCCGACGCGCCGACGGTGTCGCTCGCGAAGGCGACGGGGCGGCCGAGCAGCTGCGCCAGCCGCTCGGCGACGGGGCCGAGGCTGTACTGCGGGTCGGGCTCGCCCTTGGGTCGGCCCAGGTGCGAGATCACGACGACGCGGGCGCCCTGGTCGAGCAGCGCCTGGATCGTGGGCAGCGACGCGCGGATGCGACCGTCGTCGCCGATCACGCCGTCCTTGAGAGGAACGTTCAGATCGCAGCGCACGATCACGCGCTTGCCGGCGAGGGAACCGAGTGAGTCGAGAGTTCGGAGTGTCATCACTGCGACTCTACAGCGATGGCCGCCCTGCAGCACAGGACGGCCATCGCTTGCGGGAATCCGCTCAGAACTTGCTGGCGACGATCTCCGTGAGGTCGACGAGGCGGTTCGAGTAGCCCCACTCGTTGTCGTACCACGACGACAGCTTGACCTGGGTGCCCATGACGCGCAGCAGGCCCGAGTCGAAGATCGACGAGTGCGGGTCGGTGACGATGTCGCTGGAGACGATCTCGTCCTCGGTGTACTTGAGGATGCCCTTGAGCGGGCCCTCCGCGGCCTCCTTGTACGCGGCCTTGATCTCGTCGAGCGTGAGCTCGCGCGAGGTCTCCACCGTGAGGTCGGTGATCGAGCCGGTGGGCACCGGCACGCGCAGCGCGAAGCCGTCAAGCTTGCCCTTGAGCTCCGGCAGCACGAGGCCGATGGCCTTCGCGGCACCGGTGGAGGTCGGCACGATGTTCAGGGCCGCGGCGCGGGCGCGACGCAGGTCCTTGTGCGGGCCGTCCTGGAGGTTCTGGTCGGCGGTGTAGGCGTGCACGGTCGTCATGAGACCGCGCTCGATGCCGAACTTGTCGTTGAACACCTTGGCCAGCGGCGCGAGGCAGTTGGTAGTGCACGACGCGTTCGAGATGATGTGGTGGTTCTCGGGGTCGTAGAGGTGCTCGTTGACACCGATCACGAACGTGGCGTCCTCGCCCTTGGCGGGGGCCGAGATGAGCACCTTCTTGGCGCCGCCCTCGATGTGCTTGCGCGCGTCGTCGGCGTTGGTGAAGCGACCGGTCGACTCGATGACGATGTCGACCCCGAGCTCGCCCCACGGCAGCGCGGCGGGGTCGCGCTCCTCGAGCGCGGCGATCTTGCGGCCGCCGACGGTGATCGAGGTCTCGTCGTACGTGACCTCCTCGTTGAGCACGCCCAGGATCGAGTCGTACTTGAGCAGGTGCGCGAGGGTCTTGTTGTCGGTGAGGTCGTTGACCGCGACGATCTCGAGGTCGCTCCCCTGCGCGAGGGCCGCGCGGAGGAAGTTCCGGCCGATGCGGCCGAAGCCGTTGATTCCGATCCTGACGGACACTGAGGTCTCCTGATTGCTATTCGTGCGTCGAATGACGTCTTCGGACGGGACGTGTGGTGGCCCGGCCGGCACGCACCCTGCCGGGCCACCCCCGTTGTTCAGGAGGCTACCAGCAGCCCCGCGGTCTTCTCGCGGGCCGTCTGGAAACGCTCCTGCACGTTCTCCCAGTTGATGATGTTCCAGAACGCCTTGACGTAGTCGGCCTTGACGTTCTTGTAGTCGAGGTAGAAGGCGTGCTCCCACATGTCGAGCAGCAGCACGGGCACCGTGCCGGCCGCCAGCTGCGTCTGCTGGTCGAAGAACTGCTGGATGATCAGGCGCTGGCCGATCGAGTCCCAGAACAGGCCGGCCCAGCCGGACCCCTGGATGCCGAGCGCGGCGGCGCCGAAGTGGCCCTGGAAGCCCTCGAACGAGCCGAAGTACTCCTGGATCGCGGCGGCGATCTCGCCCTCGGGCCGCTCCTGGCCCTCGGGGCTCAGGTTGGTCCAGAAGATCGAGTGGTTGGTGTGACCGCCGAGGTTGAAGGCGAGGTCCTTCTCCAGCTTGTTGACGTTCGCGAAGTCGCCCTTCTCGCGGGCCTCCGCCAGCTGCTCGAGCGCGGTGTTCGCGCCGGCCACGTAGGTGGCGTGGTGCTTGGAGTGGTGCAGCTCCATGATCTGGCCGCTGATGTGCGGCTCGAGCGCACCGTAATCGTAGGTCAGCTCGGGGAGCGTGTAGGTCGCCATCGATTCTTCCCATCCGCGCCGCGCCAGCGGCGCTCGTCGATCGTCCGTCCCGGAAGGGATCGCCCGGCCGGTGAGGGGCCGGTGAGACTCAGCCTAATGCGGTCCGGGAGGCGAGGGGCGGCCTTGCGGATCGGGCCCGGTCGTGCCAGCGCTCAGGCCGTGCGCGCGGCCTCCGCGGCCTCCGCGGCGGCCACCGCGGCCTCCGTGCCGGGGATGCCCTCCTGCTCGGCACGCTTGTCGGCCATCGCCAGCAGGCGACGGATGCGTCCGGCGACGGCGTCCTTGGTGAGCGGCGGGTCGGCGTGCTGGCCGAGCTCGTCGAGGCTGGCGTCGCGGTGCGTGAGGCGCAGCTGGCCGGCCTGGCGGAGGTGCTCGGGGACTTCCTCGCCGAGGATCTCGAGCGCGCGCTCCACGCGGGCGCACGCCGCCACGGCGGCCTGCGCGGACCGGCGGAGGTTCGCGTCGTCGAAGTTGACGAGGCGGTTCACGCCGGCGCGCACCTCGCGGCGCTGGCGCAGCTGGTCCCACTCGGAGGCGGTGTTGACGGCGCCGATCGCGACGAGCATGCCCTTGATGGCGTCGGGCTCGCGCACCACGACGCGCGGCACGCCGCGCACCTCGCGGGCCTTCGCGGCGACCCCGATGCGGTGGGCCGCGCCGACGAGAGCCATGGCGGCCTCACCAGACGGGCACGTCACCTCGAGCGCGGCCGAGCGCCCGGGCTCGGACAGCGTGCCTGTGGCGAGGAAGGCGCCGCGCCACACGGCGGCGAGGTCGTGCGGGGCGCCCGTCGTGAGGCGGTTCGGCAGGCCGCGCACCGGGCGGCGGCGGGCGTCGAGCAGGCCGGTCTGCCGGGCGAGCGTCTCGCCCCCGTCGATCACCCGCACCGCGAAGAAGTCGCCGTCCCGGGTGCCGGACGCCTGCACGTGGGCGATCTCGGGGCGCACGCCGTAGATCTCGGCGATGTCACGGGCCACGCGCTTGGCGATGATCGGCGAATCCACCTCGGCCTCGACCGCGACGCGGCCGGCGATCGAGTGCAGCCCGCCGGCAAAGCGCAGCAGGGCCGTCGACTCGGCGACCCGCACCGTCGGGCGGGGGTCCCGCACGGTGATCAGCTCGGCCTTGACATCGGCGGTCAGTGTCACGGATCTCCCTCACATCTCGAGCCGCGCGGTCACTCCGGCGCAGGCCTCCGCGCGCTCGATCTGTCGGCGCGGCGGGATGTTCCAGCCTACCCGCCCGGCTCGCGCAGCGCCGAGGGAGTTGCTCAGGCGGATGCGGTATCTCTGGGGGAAGGTCGCGCGCCGTGGCGGCGCTCGCGCGTGGTCACTCGCGCCCGAGGTCGCGGTGACGCACGCGGACCGCCACGCCGGGCTCGCCCGCCAGTCGGTCGGCGAGGGCCCTCGCCATGGCCACGGAGCGGTGCCGGCCGCCCGTGCATCCGACGCCGACCGTCGAGTGCCGCTTGTTCTCGCGCTGATACCCCTGCAACACGGGCCGCAGCGCCGCCGCGTAGGCGTCGAGGAACTCGGACGCGCCCTCTTGCGCCAGCACGTAGTCCCGCACGGCGTCGTCCTCGCCCGTGAGCGGGCGCAGCGCGTCGTCCCAGTGGGGGTTGGGCAGGAACCGCATGTCGGCGACCAGGTCGACGTCGGGCGGGAGGCCGTACTTGAATCCGAAGCTCATCACGGTCACCGTGTGCCGCGCCGAGCCCGCCTCCGAGAAGAGATCGGCCACGCGCGTGGCGAGCTGGTGGATGTTGCTCGAGGAGGTGTCGAGCACGACGTCCGCCTTCTCGCGCATCGGCGCGAGCATCTCCCGTTCGCGGCGGATGCCGTCGACGAGCGTGCCGTCCCCCTGCAGGGGGTGGGGGCGACGCACGGCCTCGAAGCGGCGCACGAGCACCTCGTCCGAGGCGTCGAGGAACACCAGGCGCACATTGCTGCGTGAGCGCAGCTCGAGCAACCGCTCGGGCAGTTCGCTGAACAGGTCGCGGCCGCGCACGTCGACCACGGCGGCCACGCGGGGCAGCTGGCTGCCGAGCCGACCGCTCAGATCGAGCAGCGGCCGCAGCATCTGCGGCGGCAGGTTGTCGACGACGTACCAGCCGAGGTCTTCGAGCGCATTGGCGACGGTCGAGCGGCCCGCGCCCGACATGCCCGTGACGATGAGCACCTCACTGGTGGGTGTCGTCGCTTCCGCCTCGCTCACGCTCCCACCCTATTGGCTCGGCTCGGGCGCCCGCACGCCGTCGGCGGTCGAGCGCACCGCACCGCCCGGCGCGACGCCCTGCGGCGCCGTCACCGCGTCGAATTCGAGGGGTTCGCTTCCCTCGGCGCCCGGCTCCTCGCCGCGGGCGTCGGTTTCGCCGCCGGCAAGGCGCGCGTCGGCCGCCGCCTCCGGGCCGGCCCCGGTGCGCAGCGCCGCGTGGACCGTCTCGGCGAGCTTCGGGCCGATGCCGGGCAGCTCGCGGATCTGCTCCACCGTCGCCCCGCGCAGCGCGGTGACGGAGCCGAAGTGCCGCAGCAGCGCCTTGATGCGGGCCTCCCCCAAACCGGGGATCTCGCTCAGCACCGTGCGGATGTCGCGGCGGCGGCGCTTGCGCTGATGGGTGATGGCGAAGCGGTGGGCCTCGTCACGCAGCCGCTGCACGAGGTACAGCGCCTCGCTCGAACGCGGCAGGATGACGGGGAAATCGTCGTCCGGCAGCCAGATCTCCTCGAGGCGCTTCGCGATGCCGACGACGGGGATCTCCTCGTGCCCGGTCTCGCGCAGTGCGCGCGCCGCGGCGTCGACCTGCGGTTTGCCACCGTCGACGATCAGCAGCTGCGGCGGGTACGCGAAGCGCCGCCGGCGCGCGGGCTCGGTCTGCACCACGACGCCGTCGGCGGTGGGGTCCGCGGCGGGCACGTCGGGCTCCTCCTCCGGTCGGTCGAGGTGGGCCAGGCGGCGCGTGAGCACCTGATGGATCGAGTCGGTGTCGTCCGTCGTCTCGGCGATCGAGAACGAGCGGTACTGGTCCTTGCGGGGCAGCCCGTCCTCGAAGACGACCATGGACCCGACGACGTTGGTGCCCTGAAGGTGCGAGATGTCGAAGCACTCGATGCGCAGCGGCGCCTCGTCCAGTCCCAGCGCCTCCTGCAGGTCGGTGAGGGCCTGGGTGCGGGCGACGTAGTCGCTGGTGCGGCGGGTCTTGTGGCGCAGCAGCGCCTGCTGCGCGTTGAGCGTGGCGGTGCGCATCAGCTCGGCGCGCTGGCCGCGGTGCGCGACGGCGAGCTCCACCGCCTTGCCGCGCTTGTCGCGCAGCCACTGCTGCAGTTCGTCGGCGTCCGGCGGCAGCGCCGGCACGAGCACGCGCCGGGGAACGTCGGCCGCCGCCGCGTCGCCGTACGCGCGCTCGATGATCTGCCCCACGAGGTCGCCGCCCGAGATGTCGAGCTCCTTGTCGATGGTGGTGGAGCTCACGCCGCGCACGCGCCCGCCGCGGATGACGAAGTGGTGCACGGCGGCGCTGAGCTCGTCCTCGGCGATGCCGAAAAGGTCGGCGTCGGCCTTCTCCGGCAACACGAGCGCGCTCTTGTTCAGCACCGCCTCGATCGACTGCAGCCGGTCGCGGTACACCGCGGCGGCCTCGTAGTCCATGGCGGCCGCGGCGGCCCTCATCTTGGCGGTCAGCTCCTTGGTGAACCGCTCGTCGCCGCCCTGCATGAAGGCGATGAAGTCGTCGACGATGGCACGGTGCTCCTCGATCGTGACGCGGCCCGAGCACGGCCCGCCGCACTTGCCGATCTGGCCCGGAAAGCACGGCCGGCCCGTCTGCATCGCCCGCTTGTAGGACGAGTCGCTGCAGGTGCGGATCGGGAAGACCCGGATCATGAGGTCGATCGTGTCGTGCACGGCCCACACCTTCGGATAGGGGCCGAAGTACTTGGCGCCGCGGATGCGCCGGTTACGCGTGACCATGACGCGCGGCGCCTCGTCCGCGAGCGTGATCGCCATGAAGGGGTACGACTTGTCGTCCCGATACCGCACGTTGAACGGCGGATCGAACTCCTTGATCCACTGATACTCGAGCTGCAGCGAGTCCACGTCGGTGGGCACGACGGTCCACTCCACGGAGGCGGCCGTCGTGACCATGCGTCGGGTGCGCTCGTGCAGCGTGTGCAGGGGCGCGAAGTAGTTCGACAGCCGCTGCCGAAGGTTCTTCGCCTTGCCGACGTAGAGCACCCGGCCGTTCGCGTCGCGGAACCGGTAGACGCCGGGATCGGTCGGGATCTCCCCCTGCTTCGGTTTGTACGGAAGCTGCGAGGCCATCCGCTATGCGACCTTCTTGCCTCGCGCGCGCTCCGCGATCCCGAGCGTCTCGGCGAGGAACGCGCCGGTGTGGCTGCCCTCGACACCCGCCACCTGCTCGGGCGTGCCGGTGGCGATGATCTGGCCGCCGCCCGATCCGCCCTCGGGGCCAAGGTCGATGATCCAGTCCGCCGACTTGATGACGTCGAGGTTGTGCTCGATGACGATGACCGTGTTGCCCTTCTCGACGAGGCCGTTCAGCACCTCGAGGAGCTTTCGCACGTCTTCGAAGTGCAGGCCGGTCGTGGGCTCGTCCAGCACGTAGATGCTGCGGCCGTTCGAGCGCTTCTGCAGCTCGGTGGCCAGCTTGACGCGCTGCGCCTCGCCACCCGACAGCGTCGTGGCCGCCTGGCCGAGGCGCACGTACCCCAGCCCGACGTCGACGAGCGTCTTCATGTAGCGGTGGATCGACTGGATCGGCTCGAAGAACTCCGCGGCCTCCGAGATCGACATCTCGAGCACCTCGGCGATGTTCTTGCCCTTGTAGTGCACCTGCAGGGTGTCGCGGTTGTACCGCTTGCCGTGGCACACCTCGCAGTCCACGTACACGTCGGGCAGGAAGTTCATCTCGATCTTGAGGGTGCCGTCGCCGGAGCACGCCTCGCAGCGCCCGCCCTTCACGTTGAAGCTGAAACGGCCCGCCTGGTAGCCGCGAACCTTCGCCTCGGGCGTCTCGGCGAACAGGTTGCGGATCTTGTCGAACACGCCCGTGTACGTGGCCGGGTTGGACCGCGGGGTGCGACCGATCGGGGCCTGGTCGACGTGCACGACCTTGTCGAGATGCTCGAGCCCCGTGACGCGCGTGTGCTTGCCGGGGACGGTGCGCGCCCCGTTGAGTCGTGACGCGAGCACCTCGTACAGGATGTCGTTCACGAGCGTCGACTTGCCCGACCCGCTCACGCCCGTGACGGCCGTGAACACGCCGAGCGGGAAGTCGGCCGTGACGTTCTTGAGGTTGTTCTCGCGGGCGCCGACGACCGACACCATGCGCTTGCGGTCGATCTTGCGGCGCTTCGCGGGCGTGGTGATCTCACGGCGGCCCGAGAGGTAGTCGGACGTGAGCGAGCGCTGCTCGCGCAGCAGTTCGTCGTACGGCCCGGAGTGGATGACCTCTCCCCCGCCCTCTCCGGCGCGCGGCCCGATGTCGACGATCCAATCGGCGGCCTCGATGGTCTCCTCGTCGTGCTCGACGACCACGAGGGTGTTGCCGAGGTCGCGCAGCGTCTCGAGCGTCTCGATGAGCCGGCGGTTGTCGCGCTGGTGCAGGCCGATCGACGGCTCATCCAGCACGTACAGCACGCCCGTGAGGCCGGTGCCGATCTGCGTGGCGAGGCGGATGCGCTGCGCCTCGCCGCCCGAGAGGGAGCCGGCGGAGCGACTGAGCGTGAGGTAGTTCAGGCCCACGCGGATGAGGAACTCGAGCCGCACGCGGATCTCGCGCAGCACCTGCGCGGCGATCATCGCCTCGCGATCGGTGAGCGTGATGCGGTTCACGAACCCCATCACATCCTCGAGGCTGAGGTCGGCGGCCTCCGCGATGGAGCGGCCGTCGACCTTGACGGCGAGCACCTCGGGCTTGAGGCGCGCGCCGCCGCACACGGGGCACGGCACCTCGCGCAGGTACTCTCCCCAGCGGGCACGCTGGTTGTCGCTCTCGGCCTGGTTGTACTGCCGCTCGATGTAGGGCACGACGCCCTCGAAGCCGCTCGCGTAACGGACCTCGCGGCCCCAGCGGTTCTTGAACTTGACGTTGACCTTGTAGTCCTCGCCGTAGAGCACGGCGTCGCGCACCACCTTCGGCAGGGCGCGCCACGGGGTGTCGAGCGAGAACGACAGGTCGCGCGACAGCCCCTCGAGCAGACGCTCGTAGTACTGGAACAGACCCTTGCCCTGGGTGGTCCACGGCACGATGACGCCCTCGCGGATCGACAGGTCCTCGTCGCCGAGCATGAGCTCGACGTCGACCGACATGCGCGTGCCGAGGCCCGAGCAGGCGGGGCAGGCACCGAAGGGCGCGTTGAACGAGAAGGTGCGCGGCTCGATCTCGGTCAGCTGCAGCGCGTGCCCGTTGGGGCAGGCGAGCTTCTCGGAGTACGACTGCCAGGCGGCCTCGCCCTCCTCGTCGACGAAGTTGACCTGCAGCACGCCGCCCGCCAGCCCGAGCGCCGTCTCGACCGAGTCGGTGACGCGCTGCAGGATGTCGCCGCGCGCGACGAGGCGGTCGACGACGACGGCGATGTCGTGCTTGTACGACTTCTTGAGGGTGGGCGGCTCGGCGAGCTGCACGAGCTCGCCGTCGACGACGGCGCGGGCGTAGCCCTTGGCGGCGAGCTCCTTGAAGAGGTCGACGAACTCGCCCTTCTTCTGCGTGACCACGGGGGCGACGATCTGGTAGCGCGTGCCCTCGGGCAACGCCACCAGCTGGTCGGCGATCTGCTGCACCGTCTGACGCTGGATCCGCTCGCCGCACTCCGGACAGTGCGGCACGCCGATGCGGGCCCACAGCAGACGCATGTAGTCGTAGATCTCGGTGATCGTGCCGACCGTCGAGCGCGGGTTGCGGTTCGTGGACTTCTGGTCGATCGACACGGCGGGGCTCAGCCCCTCGATGACGTCGACGTCGGGGCGGTCCACCTGACCGAGGAACTGGCGTGCGTAGGCGCTCAGCGACTCGACGTAGCGGCGCTGCCCCTCCGCGAAGATCGTGTCGAACGCGAGGCTCGACTTGCCCGACCCGGACAGGCCCGTGAACACGACCATCGAGTCCCTGGGGATGTCGAGGTCGACGTTCTTCAGATTGTGGACGCGGGCACCGCGCACACTGATCTTTCCGGCGTTCTTCACGGGTACGATGGGCACCCCACAAGTCTAGGCGGGGCCTCCGACACGGGATCCGGCGCCACCTGGGGAAGCGCTCAGCGCCCGCCCGCGAAGTCCTGCAGGGCGTCGCGAAGCGCGCTCAGCGTCTGCTCGCTCATGCCGGTCCTTGCCATCACCTGGCCCGGAACATCCAGCGCGCGCTCCCGCAGCGCAGCCCCGGCGTCGGTCAGGCCGATGTCGAGACGCCGCTCGTCACCGTCACGGCGCTGGCGCCGCACGAGCCCCTGCGCTTCGAGCCGCTTCACGAGCGGCGACACGGTGGCCGGCTCGAGCGCCAGCGCGTCGGCCAGCTCGCGCAGGGAACGCGGCGATCGCTCCCACAGCGCGAGCATCACGAGGTACTGCGGGTGCGTCAGCCCGAGCGGCTCGAGGATCGGCCGATAGATCGACACGACGTTGCGGGCCGCCGTGACAAGGGCGAAGCAGAGCTGATTGTCGAGCTTCAGCAGATGCTCGCGGGGGTCGGTGCGCTGATCGGACACGTGCTGATCCTACGCCTCCAAATCATTAGTACACTAACGAGTATGCCGAGGAAGATCCCCCTCCGGGAGCAGATCCGCGCCGCTGGCGGCTTCTACAACTGGTTCAACACCACGCTCATCCGCGTGGCCGGGCCGCCGCAGCTGGGCGAGGGCCGCGGAACGCCGTGCTCGCGCTGCGGCGAGTACAAGGACGACCACATCGAGCGCGACGGCGCCCTGCACTGCCCCGCCTCCTGACCGGGGCGCGGTGCTCACGCGCGGCCCGAGCGGGGCTCGCGTCGGTTCCCGCGGATCAGGAAGACGACGGCGATCCCGGCCAGGGCGAGTGCGCCGACGGGCGCCAGCCATGGCATCCCGCCACCCACGGGCAGCTGTGCAATGGTCAACGCGGCGGCCTGAGCCACGAGCTGGGCGACGGCGAACCGTGCGGCGAGGGGGCCGAGGGCACGCAACGAGACGCGCGCGCCGGCCGGAAGCAGCGCAGCGATCGACGTGAGCGTGTGGATGGCGTGCACGACGAACACCGCGAGCGCGGTCTGAGCCGGATGGGGCCCCGTGATCAGCATCCCGAGCACGATGAGGGGCAGCCCCAGATACGACACCCGCGTGGCCGGGAACACGGCCGCCACCGCGCCGAAAGCGACGGCGACAAGCTGCCAGCCGAGGACCGGCACGAGCGCGGCGCCTCCGCCCGCGACCGCGATCCCGAGCAGCACGCGCAGCACGGCGGCCGGAAGGGCGCGAGGCAGCACGATGCGGTGCCGTGCGGTCATGATCGCCTCCGCGCGAGTCTCCGCAACGAGGCGGCACCGTCATCGGTCCACCGCAGGGTCTCGATCCCGGCGCGGCGCAGTTCCGCGACGGTCTGCGTGCGCTCGGCGAGCAGCAGCCGCAGCGCCACCCGTTCGCGGGCGTCGAGCCGCGTCGCGTCGGTGTGCGGGAGGGTGTCGATCGCGATGACGCGGTGGCCGATGCTCGCCCACGCCTCCGCGAACTGCGCGGCCTGGCCGTCGAGGAACGTCGAGAGCAAGTAGACGATCGCGCCCCGAGGCAGCGGCGGCATGCGCACCCGCCGGGCCATCGCGGGGCGCGGCGCGATGCCGGCGATGGCGGCGCTCACCCGCGCAAGGTGGCGCCCGCCCGCGCCTGCGCGCACCGTGCGGCCCCCGCGCCCGAGCTCGTGCAGCCCCACCCGGTCGCCCTGCGCGACGGTGGCGGCCGCGATCGCGCGCGCCGCCTCGCGCGCGATATCGAGCGACGTGACGCCCTCACGCTCCCCCTGCGACCAGTCGAGCGCGTCCCCGGCCAGATCGTCCACGCCGTCGACGACGATCGCCACCGAGGCGTCGCTCATGGCGTCGGTGCGTCGCACGAACAGGTCGCCGGGGCGCCGGGCCAGCCGCGCCGTGGCGCGCCAGTCGATGCGGCGGCGCTCGTCGCCCGGCGCGTAGGGATGCACGTCACGCGGGTCCCCGCCCTGCCCGGGACGACGGCCCGCGTGCGCGCCATGCAGCCCAGTGAGGCGATCGGGCAGCGGGAGCTGCGCGATCTGGTGCTCGGCCGGCGCGATCGCGTGCGCGACGAGGACAGGCTCGGCGGCCGGGCCGCCGTCGGATCCCTCGAGGTCGACGATGCGTGCCGTGAGGGAGACCGGGAACCACGGGCCGGAGTGCCGTGCACCGCTGCGCGCCTCGGCGCGCTCCCCCGGCGCGAGCACAAGGTCACGCGTGACCCGGGAGCCCAGCACCGTCCGCACCTGCACCGCCTCGGCCCCGAGCGCGCCGGCGCAGAGCACGGTCGACACCTCGCCCTCACCGGCGGGAACCGGGTCGGTCACCACAACGTGCGGGTTCCCGCTCGGGCCGGGGCGCGCGACGGTGATGGCGGCGGTGACGACGAGCGGCAGGCCGAGGAGCGCGATGTCGGGGCGCGCGGTCGCGAGGCCCGTGGCACCGAGCAGCACGGCGCCCACCGCCCCGGCTGCGACGCCGGGCGCGAGCACTCCTCGGCGGCTCACCCGACCCGCTCCACGGTGGGCGGTACCGCCACCCGCGCGACGACGCGCTCGACGATCGCCGCGGGCGCGACGCCCGCCGCCCACGCCTGCGTCGTGAGGGTGAGCCGGTGGGCCAGCGCCGGCACGGCGACGCGCTTGACATCGTCGGGGCGGACGAAGTCTCGTCCGTCGATGGCGGCCAGCGCCCGCCCCAGCAGCAGCAGTGCTTGCGATCCGCGCGGCGAGGCGCCGACCGCGACGTCCTCGTCCTCGCGGGTGCCGCGCGCCAGGTCGACGCAGTACCGCGCGATGTCCCGCGCGACGTGGATCCGCTCGACCTCCGCCTGCAGTGCACGCAGCCCCGCGGCATCGACCACCGGCTGCACGTCGACGGACTCCCGTTGCCGCGCGATACGGCCCAGCAGGATCTCCGTCTCGCCGTCGGGCGTGGGGTAGCCGACGGCGAGGCGCACCATGAACCGGTCCAGCTGCGCCTCCGGCAGCGCGTACGTGCCCTCGTACTCGATCGGGTTCGACGTCGCGACGACGTGGAACGGCTCGGCGAGCGGGAAGGTGCGCCCCTCGACCGTGACCTGCCGCTCGGCCATCGCCTCCAGCAACGCCGACTGCGTCTTCGGAGTGGTGCGGTTGATCTCGTCGGCCAGGAGCAGCCCCGTGAAGAGGGGCCCGGGGCGGAACTCGAACGTGCCGGCATCCGGGGCGTACACGAACGACCCGGTGACGTCTCCCGGCAGCAGGTCGGGCGTGCACTGCAGCCGTCGGAAATCGAGCCCGAGCGCGCGTGCGAGGCTGCGTGCCGCAAGCGTCTTGCCGAGCCCGGGCACGTCCTCGAACAGCACGTGACCCCCGGCGAGGATCGCGGCGAGCGCGATCTCGAGGGGTTCCTGCATGCCGACCACCGCCATGCCGACACGGTCGAGGACGGCGCGCGAGGCCTGGGCGATGCGGGTCATGGCTGCTCCTTGCGGGACGGATCGGATCGTTCGAGGCGGGTGAGGAGGTCGTCGAGGGCGGTCAGCGTGAGCGGACGGCCCCCGAGCACGTCGCGGGCGACCGGCCCGAGGATCTCCGCGGCGCGGCGTGCGCCGTCAGGGGCGCCGGCCTCGATGCCGCGGTGGCGGAGCGCGCGGATGACGAGCCGCCGCGCGCGGGCGCGAACCTCGTCGCGTGCCGTGCCGCTGCGCCCGTCGAACCGGGAGGAGAGGTGCCGCACGTCGTGCCGCAGACCGAGCCGCGCCTCGACGGGCGGGTCGGGCAGCGGCGGCGCCGGTGACGACATGCTGCCGATGACGACGGCCGCGCCGGCGGCCGCGCCGGCGAGACCCCAGGCGACGGCGAAGACCAGCTCGAAGCCGATCACCGCGAGGACGACCGCGGTGAGCAGTCCCAGCAGGCCGACGAGGAGCGCGCGCACGAGAGTCATCGCCACGCCTCCCGGATCTCACGCAGGAGCCGGCGCGCCTCGGAGACGTCACGGCCGGTCGGCGTGCGACCGCCGTAGCGCACGTTCTCGTAGATCCTCAGGAGAGCCAGAATCGCCTCCTCGGCGCCGGTGCGGCCGAGCGCACGGACGGCGAACTCGGCCTGCGTCTCCGAGACGCCACGCGCGAGCCCGGCCGCGGCGGCCGTGGCCTCGAGACCGACCCATGCGGCGACGATGGCGTCGCGCGCGTCCCCCGGCTCCTCAAGGCGGGCCAGCGCCGACGCGAGTCCCGTGCGCACGCGGCGCGCATCGGGGTCGGCCGGTGCGGCGTCCGCGGGCGCGAGCAGGTCGATGTCGGCGTTCGTGGCCCCGGCGCCGGCCGCGCGCATCGACCGCAGCGACCGCAGAACGGCCATGAGGACGAGGATCCCCAGAATCGCGTACATGAGCGCGGTGATCGCGCCGAGCGTCGGGTCGGGTCCGGGCGCGATGTCGATCTCCGGCCCCGGTTCGGGGGTCGGCGTGACGGTCGGGCGCGGATCGGATGTGGGGATGTCGACCGGGGCGCCCGACTCCCACGCGAACCGCGGCTCGAACCCGGCGGGGCCCTGCCAGGCGGCGGCTGCGACGACGACGAGGAACAGCGCCGTGACGAGCGCGGGCAGCCACGCGCGGCGCGTCTGCGGCGGGGCGGGGGCCTCGGGCGCGGACATGCGAACACCCTAGCGAGGGCCCGAGCGCCCTTCCGGCAGCGGGCGGGTCAGGCGTGGCCGGCGCGCTCCATGGCGCGCAGCTCCTTCTTGAGGTCCTGCACCTCGTCGCGGAGCCGCGCGGCCAGCTCGAACTTCAGCTCGTCCGCCGCGGTGAGCATCTGCGCGGTGAGGTCGGCGATCGTCTCCTCGAGCTGCGTGGCGCCCTCGGCGGCGATGCCCTCGCGTTTGCGCAGCGGCGTGGGGCTCTTGCCCTTGCCCGACTTGGTGCGGGAGGCGTCGCGCTTCGAGAGCATCTCGGCCGTGTCGGCGCCCTCGCGGGCGAGCGCGTCGGTGATGTCGGCGATCCGCTTGCGCAGCGGCTGCGGGTCGATCCCGTTCTCCTTGTTGTAGGCGATCTGGATCTCGCGGCGGCGATTGGTCTCCTCGATCGCACTGCGCATGGACTCGGTGACCGTGTCGGCGTACATGTGCACCTGGCCCGAGACGTTTCGGGCGGCTCGCCCGATCGTCTGGATGAGCGAGGTGCCCGAGCGCAGGAAGCCCTCCTTGTCGGCGTCGAGGATCGCGACGAGCGACACCTCGGGCAGGTCGAGGCCCTCACGCAGCAGGTTGATGCCGACGAGCACGTCGTACACGCCCTGGCGCAGCTCGGTGAGCAGCTCGACCCGGCGCAGCGTGTCGACGTCGGAGTGCAGGTACCGCACGCGCACGCCGTGCTCGCCGAGGAAGTCGGTCAGCTCCTCGGCCATCTTCTTCGTGAGCGTGGTCACGAGAACGCGCTCGTCGCGGTCGACCCGCACCCGGATCTCCTCGAGCAGGTCATCGATCTGGCCCTTCGACGGCTTCACGACGATCTCGGGGTCGATGAGGCCGGTCGGCCGGATGATCTGCTCGACCACGCCGTCGGCGATGCCCATCTCGTACTTGCCCGGCGTGGCCGACAGGTACACGGTCTGGCCGATGCGCTCCTTGAACTCGTCCCACCGCAGCGGCCGGTTGTCCATGGCGCTGGGCAGCCGGAAGCCATGCTCGACGAGGGTGCGCTTGCGGGAGGCGTCGCCCTCGTACATGGCCCCGATCTGCGGCACGGTGACGTGCGACTCGTCGATGACCATGAGGAAGTCGTCGGGGAAGAAGTCGAGCAGCGTGTGCGGCGGCTCGCCGGGCATCCGGCCGTCGAGGTGACGCGAGTAGTTCTCGATGCCCGAGCAGAAGCCGAGCTGCTGCAGCATCTCGAGGTCGAACGACGTGCGCATCTGCAGGCGCTGCGCCTCGAGCAGCTTGCCCTGACGGTTCAGCTCGTCGAGGCGCTGCTTCAGCTCCTCCTCGATCGTCTTGATCGCCCGCTGCACGGTGTCGGTACCGGCCGCGTAGTGGGTGGCGGGGAAGATCGCGACGGCGTCCATCCGTTCGATCACGTCTCCCGTGAGGGGGTGGAGCTTGTACAGCGCCTCGATCTCGTCGCCGAACATCTCGATCCGGATCGCGTACTCCTCGTACACGGGGATGATCTCGATCGTGTCGCCGCGCACGCGGAAGTTGCCGCGCGAGAAGTCGACGTCGTTGCGGTTGTACTGCATCGCGATGAACTGCCGGATGATCGCATCGCGGTCGTACCGCTCCCCCACCTGCAGCGCGACGAGGGCACGCAGGTACTCCTCGGGCGAACCGAGGCCATAGATGCACGAGACGGTGCTCACCACGACGACGTCGCGGCGACTCAGAAGCGAGTTCGTCGTGGAGTGGCGCAGGCGCTCGACCTCGGCGTTGATGGACGAGTCCTTCTCGATGAAGGTGTCCGTCTGCGGCACGTACGCCTCGGGCTGGTAGTAGTCGTAGTACGAGACGAAGTACTCGACCGCGTTGTGGGGCATGAGCTCGCGGAACTCGTTCGCCAGCTGCGCCGCGAGGGTCTTGTTGTGCGCGAGCACCAGTGTCGGGCGCTGCACCTGCTCGATGAGCCACGCCGTCGTCGCGGACTTGCCGGTTCCCGTGGCACCGAGCAGGACGACGTCGGTCTCGCCGGCGTTGATGCGCGCGGCGAGCTCGGCGATCGCCTTGGGCTGGTCGCCGGAGGGCTCATACTCGCTGACGACCTCGAACGGCCGCACGCTGCGCGTGGTCTCCATGCCTCCAGCCTAGGCGCGGCCTCCGACACGGGATCCGGCCCCGGGCGGACGGCCCGGGGCCGCAGCGATCAGGCCGACGCGGCGAACGTCGCGATCCGACCGGCGTTGCGGTGATAGACCTCGCGGTCCGCAGCGTCCAGTTCGACCGGCTCGCCGCTCGCGACCAGATCGTAGAAGCCGGGCACGCTCGACTCCTCCGGCTGTGAACCGAGGTCGTTCGCCATGATCGTCACGGCGTAGAGGCGGTCGGTCGTCGAGGTGTTCTTGATGTGATGCACCGAGTTGGCAGGCAGGACGAGGACATCCCCCGCCGAGACCTCCACGCTGTGCTCGTCGCTGTACGCGACGCCGCTGCCCTGGATGAAGAGGAAGATCTCGACCGACGCGGGATGCGAGTTGTCCGGCTGCACGCCCTCGGGGTCCCAGATCTCGAAGAACACGCTCGTCGGGGAACCGTCGATCGGCCCGGTCAGGGGCACGAGCCGCACCGTGTCCTCGGCGGTGATGCGGTAGCACGTGAGGTCGCGGGTGTCTTTCAGTACGGGCGCGTCGGCCATGATGATCCGTCTTTCGTTCGGCGGGGCCGGCGGGTGGCGACCGGCGTGAGCAATCTAGGCATGCTGATGTTTCGGCGGCGTGACGACGTGGTCAGACAACCGACCACCGCGGCTCACCGCCGCGCGCGTCAGCCCTGGGCGGCGAGCCGCGGAAGGCGCTCGTGGATCTGGCGCGACGCCTCGGCGGCCAGGGGCGATTCGACGCGCCCCTCGCTGACGAGGCGTTCGCCGCCCACCCACACCTCCCGCAGGTTGCGCGTGCCGCACGCGAGCACGTACGTCCCGATCGGGTCCCACACCGGTCCGACGTCGGGCGAGCGCGGATCGACGACGAGGAAGTCCGCGCTCTTGCCCGGTTCCAGGGTGCCCACCCTGTCGCCCACGCCGAGCAGGTCGGCGGCGCCCGCCGTGTGCATCCGCAGCACGTCGGCGGCGCCGAGCACCGTCGGGTCCTGCTCGGCCGCGCGCACGGCGTACAGACCCATCCGCATGTTCTGCCACGGGTCGGCGAGGTCCGTGCACGCCTGGTCGTCGATGCCGAGGCCCACGCGGGCGCCCCTGCGCCGCCACTGGGCGACATCCGCGATGCCCGAGCCGAGTCGCCCGTTCGCCGTCGGTTGCCACGAGAAACCGCACCCGGCCTCGGCGGCTTCGGCCACGATCCGGTCGCCCGCGTGCACGAAGTGGCCGAAGATCATCGTCGTCCCGAGCGCGCCCGCGTCCCGGTACCAGTCGAACTTCGTGCGCTGGATGTCGACGCGGCTGTTCGTCTCGAGCAGATGGGCCTGATTCCGCAGCCCGTGCCGGCGCATCAGCTCGACCTCGATCTCGGCCGTGCGCGGCGATGACGACCACTGCTGTCCACCCGCGAGCGCGACGCCCAGGAACCGGTCGCCGCGCTTGCCCGCTGCATACGCGAGGACGTCCTCGACGCGAGCGACCGTGGCGGCGTCGTCGCCGTGTCCCTCGTCGAGGTACTCCGCGTGCACGAAGCGGATCCCCGCATCGAGCTTGGCGTCGAGCTGACGAAGCGAGAACTCCGGTTCACGGAGCCGGCCGATCGTGTCGCGACGACCGTCGCGCATCGGCTCCCAGGTCGTTCGGCGCTCGGTGAAATCCCATGCCGTCGTGATGCCGGCCGCGAGGACGTCGAGCGCGCCGTGCAGCGTGCACCAGTAGATGTCCTCGGCACGGGCGTTGCGGGTGACGCCGTACATCTTCTCGCACCAGCCGTACAGCGGCTCGTCGTTGCCGAGGCCCCGCGAACCGCTGGTGGCCAGGTGGGAGTGCGACGAGACGAAGCCCGGCGCGACGAACGCCCCACCGACATCCACGACGGGAACGTCGACGCTCGGCGGCGCGCCCTCGCCGACGGCTGCCACGAGCCCGTCGCGAACGTGCATCCAGGCGTCATCGAGAACGCGGTCCGCCGTGACGATGAGGCGGGCATGGGTGATCAAGACATCAGGTGAGGGCACTCGCGCACCCTAGCCCCGCCGTGTGACGGTCATGTCACGCGCGGCGCTGGGCGTCCTTGACCACCCGCCGGACCTCTTCGAGATGACGGGCCATCGCCGCGGCGGCCGCCGACCCGTCTCGCGCCACGACGGCCTGCAGGATCGCCCAATGTCCCGCCAATGCCACCTCACGACCGATCGACGTCTCGTGCACGAGGGGCAGGATGGCGTCCGAGGGCGCGCGCATCGCGCCCACCGACGCCGCCAGGAGGGGATTTCCCGTCGCCTCGGCGAGCGCGAGGTGGAACTCGCGGTCCACGGCGGCCGACGCCGCCACGTCGCTCGTCTCGGCCGCACGGCCCAGCAGATCCTCGAGCAGCAACGTCATCGCCTCGGTGGCTCGCCGTGCGGCGCGCCGCGCGACCCCGGGCTCGATGAGGTCCTCGAGGTCGGCGATCTGTTGCCAATCGGCCCCCGTCGACCCCAGCGAGGAGGACAGGGCAGCCGCCAGACCGGCCCGCTCGGCGACGATCGTGCCACGCCCGTGCCGCCTGATCAGATGCCCCCGCGCTTCGAGCTCGGCGAGGGCCTGGCGGATGGTGGCGCGCGAGACATCGAGCGATTCCGCAAGCGCACGCTCCGACGGCACGCGGTCACCGGGCTTCAGCTGCCCGCTCATGAGCAGATCGGTGAGGTGCGCCACCACCTCCGCCCCCAGGCTCCGCGAGCGACGGGCAAGCGGCGGGATGTTCGTCATGGGCGCCTCCGAGGTCAAGTGGTCAGACCATACAAGCGTCCCCCCTCCCGGTTTCGAACTCGACATCCGTTTGTTTCGGCGGTGTGAAGTGTTCGTCACGCGTTCGTTGATTCGCCGGCTCGCGCGAAACGACGCGCCTACAGTCGGACCAATCCACAGCGGGACGCGCTGATCCTCTGACACCACGAACGCGGATATGACACTCACTGGTCTGACCACTCTGATGCCCGGCTTTGCGCTGGACGCCGACGGGCCTCTGCCCGAGGGGCTCCTCGACGCCTTCGATGCGTACGAACGAGCGCTCGCCGCGGACGACGTGGACGCCCTCGACGACGCGTTCGAGGACTCGGACTTCGCCCTCCGCGGCGACGGAACTCAGATGCTGCGGGGGCGGGAGGCGATCAGCTCGTTCCGCTCGGCCCGCGGCGGCATCCCGCGGCGCACCGTCCAGACGCTCCACGTGAGGCCGCTCGGCGACGACGCCGCCGTGGTCATCGCGATGCTGCAGTCACCCTCCGGCGCCCGCGGACAGCAGACGCACGTCTGGCGTCGACGTCATGGCATGTGGCGCATCGTCGCTGCCCACGTCTCCTCTACGGCCGCGAAGCCGATCGACGCGACGGTCTGGGTGGCGGCCGGAGACCCGCTGATCGCGCCGACGCGATCCGGGGAGCTCGACGGCGTCACGGTCGCCGTGAAGGATCTCTTCGAGGTGGCGGGATTGCAGGTCGGCGCCGGCGTCCCCGCCTTCCGATCCGCACAGCCCCGTGCCGAACGCCATGCTCCCGCCGTCGGTCGTCTTCTCGACGCGGGCGCCGCCGTGGTGGGCATCGCTCACTCCGACCAGTTCGCCTACAGCCTCTCGGGCATCAACTCGCACTACGGAACGCCGATGAACCCGGCCGCGCCCGACCGGATCCCCGGAGGCTCGTCCTCGGGGCCGGCGGTCGCCGTCTCGCGGGGGCAGGCATCGGTCGGGCTCGGCACCGACACGGCGGGATCGGTGCGCGTGCCGGCGTCGTATCAGGGTCTGTGGGGTCTGCGCACCTCGCACGGCGCGGTCCCGCTCGAGGGCGTCGTGCCGCTCGCGCCCTCGTTCGACGCCGTCGGATGGATCACGCGTGAGGGCGCTCTCCTCGAGCGGATCGCCGGCACGATGCTCCCCGACTCCGCCACGATGCCCCTCGACGATGCCGAGGTGGTGTCGGTCTCGGTCCTCTCCTCGCTCGCCTCGACCCCCGTTCGCTCGGTGTTCGAGGATGAAGCGGCGCGCATCGGCGCTCGGCCCCTGGACGTGGAGCTCCCGCTCGAGGAGTGGTTCGCGGCCTTCCGCACGCTGCAGGCGTGGGAGGCCTGGCAGACGCACGGCGCCTGGATCGCGGCCCACCCCGGCAGTCTCGGCGCCGATGTCGCCGCGCGCTTCGCCGCGGCGGCGCAGGTGTCGGAGGCCGACGCCGCTGCCGCCCGCGCGGTGGTCGCCGAGGCGCGCTCCGCCGTCCGCGCACTGCTGGCCCGCAGAATCCTCGTCCTGCCCAGCACGGCGAATCCCCCCGTACGCCTCGACGCCGTGCAGGAGGCCATCGACGCCGACCGCGCCGACACGCTCCGCCTCACCTTCCTCGCGTCC
The DNA here is from genome assembly GCF_946151065.1 of Microbacterium sp. Marseille-Q6965. Classification (GTDB taxonomy): domain Bacteria; phylum Actinomycetota; class Actinomycetes; order Actinomycetales; family Microbacteriaceae; genus Microbacterium. The sequence continues at coordinate 452,793 of NZ_CAMGZA010000001.1, forward strand.
CTCGCCGGGCTCCCCGCGCTCTCGGCGCCGCTGCTCCGTGTCGACGGCCTGCCCGTCGGGCTCGGCTTCGTCGGCCCGGCGGGAAGCGACGCCGCCCTCGTGCGACGCGCCCTCGATCTTGCTCCTTCCCGCACCGCTTCCTGATCGCGCACCACCTCACCCACGGAGAATCATGACCACACGCTCCCCCCGTCGTCGCATGACGACCGTCGCGGCGCTTTCGCTCGCGACCGCCCTGTCCCTCGCGTCGTGCGCGGTGTCCGAGGACACGGCGGCGTCCGCGGACGAAGCCACGTCGCTCGACATGGTGCTCGCCTGGTACCCCGACCCTGAAAGCGGCGGCTTCTACGCGGCCGAAGCGCTCGGCTACTACGACGACATCGATCTCGACGTGTCCTTCACCCCCGGCGGCCCGAATGTGTCGTCCACCCAGATCGTCGCGAGCGGTCGGTCCGCGTTCGGCATGAGCGACGCCGGCGCCGTGCTGCAGGCGCGCGCCGAGGGGATCCCCATCGTCGCCATCGCCGCCATGTACCAGATCAACCCGGTCGGCGTCATGGTGCACGCCTCGCGCGGCGTCGAGAGTTTCGAGGACATGCGGGACATGACCTTCGTCTCTCAGACCGGCCAGATCGGTCCCGAGTGGGTGGGCAGGCAGCTGGGCGTCGAGCTGAAGACGCAGGCCTACAGCGGCTCCATCGCGAACTTCATCAACGACGACTCGCTGGTGCAGCAGGGGTGGCCGACCAACGAGACCTATCAGGCGCTCGAGCAGGGGGTCGAGACGGACTTCTTCCCCTATGCGGAGGCTGGCATCAACCCGTACAACGACGTGATCTTCACGACGGAGGAGTTCCTCGCGGAGAACCCCGAGGTCGTGCGGGACTTCCTCGAGGCCTCGATGCAGGGCTGGTACGAGTACATGAGCGACATCGAGGCCGCAACGGCCGGGAACGAGCTGCTGCTCGCCGACAACGAGGAGCAGTCGCCGGAGCTGCAGTGGTACGGCTGGGACCGGCAGCGCGAGTACATCGTCGCCGAGGAGGGCGCCGGGCAGCTCGGCACGATGACGGAGGAGCGGTGGGCGACGCTCATCGACCAGTTCGTCGAGCTCGGCCGGCTCGAGGAGCCGCTGGAGCCGTCGGAGGTGTTCGACGCCTCGTTCCTGCCCGACATCGCCGCCCCGACGGAGCTCCCGCCCGCACCCGAGGGCAGCTACTGATCATCCCTCCGGCCGGCCCTGCCACACGCAGGGCCGGCCGGTCCCCGGAACACCTGGAGTCGCCATGACCACTGCCACGCTTGCGGACGTCGTCGTCGAGGAGACCGCGAAGCCGCTCATCGAGTTCTCGCGCGTCGAGAAGACCTACAGCAACGGATTCCAAGCCGTCACTCCGTTCGACCTGAGCGTCGACCGTGGCGAGATCGTCTCGCTGGTCGGTCCTTCCGGATGCGGCAAGACCACCGTCATCCGGATGGCCGCCGGGCTTTCGAAGATCACCGGCGGGACGCTGACCCGCCGCACCGACGAGCTGGCGTACGTGTTCCAGGATCCGACGCTGCTCGCCTGGCGAAACGTGCGCAGCAACGTGGAACTCGTGGCGAAGCTGAAGGGCGTCGACAAGGAGACGCGACGCGCGGCTGCCACCCGTGCCATCGAGACGGTCGGGCTCAGCGCGTTCGAGAAGGCGCTGCCGCGTCAGCTGTCGGGGGGCATGAAGATGCGTGTCTCCCTTGCGCGCGCCATCACCGGCTCGCCCGACCTGCTCCTGATGGATGAACCGTTCGCCGCGCTGGACGAGTTCACGCGCGCGACGATGCAGCGGGAGCTGTTGCGCCTGTGGCGCGCGAACGACTTCAGCGCCATGTTCATCACGCACTCGATCAGCGAGGCGGTGACGCTCGGGCACCGCGTCGTCGTCATGGCGTCCAAGCCCGGACGCATCGCGGCCGTCCTGACCTCGCCGAGCCCACCCGACAAGGGCGACACACCGCGCGACGAGCAGGCGCTCGCCGAGCTGAGCTCCGAGATCTCCGCCATGCTCGCAGGAGGCGAACGATGACGATCACCGTCCCCTCCCCGGTCGGCACCACCTCCACCGCCACCTCCCCCGGTGCCCGCCCGGCCGGACGCGCGCGGGCCCGCAGGATCCGGCGCGCCGTTCTCCCACCCGTCGTCGCGCTGGTGGCGTTCCTCGTGCTGTGGCAGGCGATCGTCAGCGTCTTCGGTCTTCCGCCCTACCTCATGCCCGGCCCCCTCGACTTCGCGGCCGCGATCGGCGACCGCATGGTCGAGATGCTCCCCGCCACGTGGGTGACGGTGCAGGAGTCGTACCTCGGGTTCGTCCTCGCCTCCGTCTCGGGCTTCATCGCCGCGCTCATCATGGCCCGGTGGGACGTCGCCGAGCGCGCGCTCTACCCGTACCTGGTCATCCTGCAGACGATCCCCATCATCGCGATCGCCCCGCTCTTCGTCGTCTGGTTCGGCGCGGGGGTGGGCACCAACGCCCTGATCGCGGCGATGATCGCGGTGTTCCCCGTTGCGGCGAACGGCCTGCAGGGCATGAAGTCGACCGATCGCAATCTCGTCCAGCTCTATCGCATGGCGGGCGCCGGCAGCTTCGTCCAGCTGTTCTCGCTCCGCGTGCCTTCGGCCCTCCCGGCGCTGCTCACCGGGCTTCGCATCGCCGCCGGATCGAGCGTGATCGGCGCGATCGTGGGCGAGTTCGTCGCCGGCATCGGCGGGGGCGACGGAGGGCTCGGATACATCATCACGCTGAACGCGACGCAGCTGCGCACGGCGGAGCTCTTCGTCGCCGTCCTGCTCGCCAGCATCGTCTCCCTGATCCTCTTCGGCGCCGTCGCGCTGATCGAGCGTCAGCTGCTCAAGCGCTGGCACGAGTCCGCCCTTCCCGAGGAGGAATGATGCCCACATACCGCCTGGCAGAGCTGAGCACCGCTCAGATCGCCGCGATCGACAAGCGCGATGCCGTCGTGGTGCAACCCATCGGCGCCATCGAACAGCACGGTCCGCACCTGCCCGTGCTGACCGACGCGCTCACCGCCGAGACGATCGCCGAGCGCGCGGTCGCCTCGCTCGGTCCGGACAGCAACGTCTGGCTGCTGCCGACGCTCTCGTACGGCAAATCCAGTGAGCACCTGGGCCGCGCCGGCACGATCGCGATGTCGGCCAGCACACTGATCGCCGTGTGCCTCGATCTCGGCCGCTCGCTCGCCGCGAGCGGGTTCCGCAAACTCGTGTTCGTCAATGGACACGGGGGTCAGCCGAACCTGCTCGACATGGTCGCGCGCGACATTCGCATCGAGACCGGCCTGGAGGTGTTCCCCCTCATGCCCGGCCGCTTTCCGCTGCCCGAGGGGATCGAGCCGGCCGACCCGCACTACGGCATCCACGGCGGCCACATCGAGACGAGCATTGTCTGGTCGATCCGACCCGACCTGGTCCAGATGGACCAGGCGCGGAAGGACGGCGACGTGCTCGGCGAGGTCTACGCCGGCATGAAGCACCTCACCCTCGAGGGCACCGTCCCGACCGCCTGGGTCACCGACGATGTGTCGGCCTCCGGGACGATCGGGGACCCGACAGCCGCGTCGCGCGAGACGGGCGACCTCATCGTCGCCAGCCAGGTGGGGATGCTCGCGGAGGTGCTCGAGGAGGTGCGGGCTTTCGCGTTCCCGACGCTCGTGCCGTCGCCGTCGGGTGCGCTCCAATGACCGCCCGGATCCGCGACTGGCCGCGCGACGCGACGCACGTCGACCTGCGGCGACCCGAACTCCCCGTGCGCGCCGTCGAGATCGCGGCGGCCCCGCAGCGGCTCACCGTCGATCTCGAGCGCACGGCGATCATCGTCGTCGACATGCAGAACGACTTCTGCGCCGCGGGCGGTTGGCTCGACAGCATCGGCGTCGACGTCTCCCCCGCCCGAGCCGCGATTGCGCATCTCGAGCGCATCCTGCCCGCGCTGCGGGACGCCGACGTTCCAGTCATCTGGCTCAACTGGGGCAATCGCCTCGATCGGGCGAACCTGCCGCCCAACGTCCTGCACGTGTACGACGCCGACGGCTCGGGCGGAGGCATCGGCCAGCCCGCCGGCAGGAGCGAGGCCGTGCTCACCCGGGGCAGCTGGGGCGCCGCGATCGTCGACGAGCTCTCGCCCGGCCCTTCCGACGTCCACGTCGACAAGTTCCGGATGAGCGGATTCTTCGACACCCCGCTCGACTCCGTCCTGAAGGCGCGCGGCATCGACACCGTGCTGTTCGCCGGCGTCAACGCGGATCAGTGCGTGGCCGCGACGCTCATGGACGCGGCGTGCCTGGGGTACGACGTCGTCATGGTCGAGGGCGCAAGCGCCACGACCTCGCCCGCGTACTGCTACGACGCGACCGTCTACAACGTGCGGCAGTGCTTCGGGTTCACCGTGACGCCCGATTCACTGCTCGAGGCGTTGCGCCGCTGAGCCGGTGAGCCGCTCCCAGAGATCGTCGGCCTGGCGCAGGGTGTCGTCCAGCGTGCCCGCGGTGTCGATGACGACGTCCGCCACGGCGAGGCGCTCGGCGTCGCTGGCCTGATTCGCGATGCGGGCCCGCGCGTCGGCGTGCGTCATGCCGCGCTCGGCGACGAGCCGCTCCTCGCGCACTCCGGCCGGGGCGTGCGCCACCACCACGAGGTCCCACTCCCCCGTGCCGCGCGCCTCGGCGAGCAACGGCACGTCGTAGACGACGACCGCGCGCGGGTCGGCGGCGAGCGCCTCGGCGAAGCGGCGCTGCGACTCGGCCCTCACGGCGGGGTGCACGATGGCGTTGAGCCGCGCGAGCGCGTCGGGGTCTCCGAAGACGACGGAGCCCAGCGCGGCCCGGTCGAGCGATCCGTCGTCGCGGACGACGCCGGAAAAGGCCTCGCCGATCGCGCGCGTCACCTCGGTGCCCGGCTGTTGCAGCTCGCGGACGAGAGCGTCGGCGTCGATCACGACCGCCCCGCGGTCGGCCAGCCGGCGGGCGATCGTGGACTTGCCGGAGGCGATTCCCCCGGTGAGCGCGACGAGAGGCATGCCCCCAGTCTGTCACTCGGCGGCAGACGCGCTCACGGCGCACCCGGGACTTCGTGCCGCCCGGTCCGGTGCTCCACAGGAGGTCCCCGCGCTCCCCAGGTAATCCCCGGGGATCCCTTCGCCAATACGTGGATCGCCTTGAGGAGCGACTGACCCCTCGTTTGGTCGTCATGCCTACCGTGGCGGACGGCGGAAGCGCCAGAGAACGCGCCACCGCACGATCCATCACCCCGAAAGCAGAACAATGACCATCTCCCGCCACCCCCTCCCCGCGGCGCGCCGGCGCTCGCCGCCCCATCGCCGCCGTCGCCCTCGCCGCTCTCGCGGTCGGCGGCATCGGTGCCGCCGTGACCACCGCAGCCTGGACCGACAACACCCTCTTCTCGGCCAGCGCCGACGCCGCCACCTTCGATCTCGAGGGATCGATGGACGGCGCCACCTGGGTCGAGTCCGACGACCCCGCCGCCATCCAGCTGGCCGTGCCGGCGAGCACGTTCGCCGACCTGCTTCCCGGCGAGAGCCGCAGCGTCACGCTGCACGTGCGGAACGTGGGCTCGGTGAGCGCCGCACTCTCGTCGAGCGTCGTCTTCAGCAACAGCACCTTCACGACCAACCCGACCGCCACCGTCGACGGTCTCGCCACCCCGCTGTTCGCGAACACCGCCGACGAGTTCACCCTGACGGTCACGGCGCCCGAGGACTGGAGCACGAGCAACCAGGGCCAGTCGGCGTCGATCGTCGTGACGATCTCGGGCCAGGCCGTCGCCTCCTGAGGCTCGGCCGACCCCGACCGCGCTTCCCTAGAAGAGACACCATGATGCAGTTCCTGCGCCGCACCGCCCTCACCGCACTGTGGCTGCTCGCCGGCTTCGGCTTTCTCTGCGGCGCCACGTCGGCCGCGACGAGCGCGGGGCTCATCAAGCCGCTGGTCGTGGTCTCGGGCTCCATGGAGCCCGAGATCATGACCGGCGACCTCCTCATCGCACGGAAGGTCCCGACGGCCGGTCTCCGCGTGGGCGATGTCGTGAGCCTGCCGAGCCCGCTCACGGACGACCTCGTCACGCACCGCATCGAGCAGATCACCACGGACGGATCCGGCGGGCTCCTGCTCACCCTGAAGGGCGACAACAACCCCTTCTCGGACGCCGTCGACTACGCGGTTTCCGGCCACGTGTGGCAACCCGCCCTCCAGCTGCCGGGATGGGGCGCGGCGATGACCCGCCTCGCCACGCCGGTCGTGGCGGCGCCGCTGCTGTGCGGGCTGATGGGGCTCCTGGGCCTGACGCTCCTCGCGCCGGCGGACGCCCGACCCCGCCGCGCGCCGGCGGGGGATCCAGAGGTGGACGCCGCCGCGCTCCCCGGACCGAGCTCCCCGTGAGTCCGCGCTCGCCCGCCCGCCACGCCGCCACCCTCGTCGCGTTGCTGCTGGCGATCGCCGGCGCGACAACCGCAGCCGCCGGCGGGCATGCCGAGACCAGCGCCAGCTGGACGGATCGCGCCCACGTGACGGCGCCCGTGACCTCCGGGACGTGGGATCCCGGTCCCTGACGGCGGCGTTCCCACCGCGGTGCGCCCACGGCGCGTCGCCCGGCCCGCAACATGCGTTGCTCTCCCCCGCGTGGCGAGCGGGAGCGGCCTCAGCCGCTGATATTCTGGTCGCCCACCGACGATATATCGCAGGTGCGGCGACTCACTTCGGGAGAACCAGCAATGGAGCAGGCGCGCGTGGCCGTTGTCATCGAGGACGAGCCGGACATCCGCTCCCTCGTGTGCGAGGTGCTTGAGCAGGCAGGCTTCGAGACGCGCGCCGCCGGCACGGGGGCGGAAGGCATCGCGCTGGTGCGCGAGCATGATCCCGTCGTGACGACCCTCGACGTGAGCATGCCCGGCATGGACGGCTTCGAGGTCGCGAAGCGTCTGCGCACGTTCAGCAGCACGTATCTCGTGATGCTCACCGCACGGACCGACGAGATCGACACGCTCCAGGGGCTGCAATCCGGCGCCGACGACTACGTGACCAAGCCGTTCCGCCCGCGCGAGCTGCGCGCTCGCGTCGAGGCCATGCTGCGCCGCCCGCGCACGCTGCAGGCCGACCCCGTCCCCGCGGCGGCGCCCCAGAGCGTGCCCGCCGACGACGAGTGGGTGGAGCACGACGGGCTCCGCGTGAACGAGGCCAAGCGGATCGCGACCGCCGACGGCGCACCGGTCGCGCTCACCCGCAGCGAGTTCGACATCCTCCTCGAGCTGCTGAGCGCCCAGGGGCGGGTCGTGCGCAAGGAGAGCCTCGTGCTGCTGCTGCGCGGCGAGCGGCACACCGGTGGCAGCGGGTACGTGAGCGAGAGCGACATCCGCGCGATCGAGGTGCACGTGGCGAACCTGCGCCGGAAGCTGGGCGACCAGCCGAGCGAGCCGCGCTGGATCGAGACGGTCCGCGGTATCGGGTACCGGCTCACCGCCCGGTGAGCTTCGGCCGGCTCAGAGAACCTCCGCGGGGACCGCGACGGGCAGGCGGACGACGAAGGTCGCCCCCTCCCCCGGCGCGCTCTGCACCTCGATGTCACCGCCGTGGCGCCGCGCGATGTCTCGGCTGATCGCCAGACCCAGCCCGCTGCCGTGGATGCCCGTGTTGCGCACGGTGTCGGCGCGGAAGAACCGGTCGAAGAGATGGGGAAGCTCCTGGGGGCTGATGCCCTCGCCGTCGTCACGCACGACGATCCATGCCGCCCCTTCGCCGCTGCCGCACGAGACCTCGACCCGCCCGCCTGGGCGGTTGTACTTGATCGCGTTGGACAGCAGGTTGTCGACTACCTGACGGATGCGCAGCGGGTCGATGCGCGCCGTGACCGGCTCGAGCGCCGTGGCGTCGACGTGGATGCCGCGCTCGGAGGCCCGCGGCGCCGCCGCTTCCAGCGCGGCGTGCACGATGTCGGCGAGGTCGGCGGCGGCCGGTCGGATGGTGATCCGGTCGGCACCGCGAGAACCCGCAGAGGCGGTGAGGATGTCGGCGATGAGGTCGAGCAGCCGCTCCGCATTCCGCTGCGCGACGGACAGGCTGTGGGCGACCGATGGCGAGACGGACGCGTCGTCGAGCGCGAGGTCGAGATACCCCACGATCGACGTCAGTGGGGTGCGCAGCTCGTGCGAGACGGAGGAGATGAGGTCCTCCCGCGCGCGCAGGGCAAGCTGCTCGGCCGTGACGTCCTCCGATACGACGATCATCCCCCCGTCGTCGCCGTCGACATCCGCGTCGTCCCCGCGGCGGTGACCGCCGCCCAGCCTGCGGGCGGTGACGCTGAGGGCGAGGCGATCCTCCCCCGCTTCGCCGTACCAGACCAGCTCGTTCTCGAACGCCTCGCCGCGACGCGCGCGCTCCTGAGGCGAATCGTGCGACGGGATGGGCGTGACGCCGTCGGCCGCGTAGAGGCGGCGCTCGTGCTGGCACTGCAGGCGCACCTGCGCCTCATTGCGCAGCACGACGCGCCCGTCGGAGGAGTACCGCGTCACGCCGAAGTCGACCGCGTCGAGCACCTCGCGCAGCGTGTCCTCCTCGCGATGAGCGCGTTGAGCCGCCCGTTCGAGCATCCGCGACTGTTCGTCCAGCAGCGCCCGCTGCGCGGAGATGCGGCGCGACATGACGTTGCTGACGGCGAGGAGCGCGATGATCGTGAAGGGCAGGAGCAACGTCGAAGCCGCCACCCCGGTCTCGGCGTCGAAGGCCAGGCTCAGCAGGAAGATCGCGACGATCACGGCCCCGGCGACCAGGGCGGCCACCATGCCGAACGACCACGCGATCCACATGGCGGGGAACGCCCAGATGAAGCCGAGCCCCGAGGTGGGGCCGGCCTCGCGCAGCACGCCGACGGCCACGATGTCGAGCGCGGGGATGGCGATGATCAGCACCCGCGGCACCAGATGCCACGGGATGGCCAATGCCAGGCCCGTCGCGACGGCGACGATCGTGACGGCGGCGATGAGCGCCGGCACGCGCATCTGCGGGTCGAGGAGCACCACGAGCGCGGTCGACACGGCGACGACGGCGGCGAACAGCAGCTGGTTCAGTATGACGGTGCGCGACTTCCGCCGCGCCTCCGGGCGTGGCAGTCCCCCGCTCACCGGCAGTCCCGTCGTCATGCTGTTCACGCTATCAACGCCGCGGCTCCCGCACGGACGGGCGCGGGCCGGCGCGGGGGCGCTGCCGCCTCCCGCGCCGGCCCGGTTCGATCAGCCCCTGTAGGTGCCCCAGTCGCCCGCATCCCAGGGCCGTGCGGGTGTGCCCAGCCGCGGCTGCTGCACGAATCGCGCGTCGCCGAGCGCGATGTCGGCGTGCGCCTGCAGCGCCGTCAGCTCGCGCTCGAGCGCCGCCGGGGACGTCGCCGACCAGCGCCCGGTCTCGATTCGATCGAGCAGCACGCGGATCGCGACGGCCTCCTCGCCGGGGGTGAAGGTGCAGTGCCCGTCGGCCGAGACGACGAGCTGGCGCAGCAGCGGCGCCGCGCCGGCCGCGCGCACGGTCTGCGCGTACGCCTCGTCGTCCTGCGTCGATCCCGCCCCATCGCCCGTGGTGTGCAGCGACAGCACGGGCGCCGACAGCTCGCCCGTGAAGGTCGACGTGCGCTCGACGAACGCCACCGCCGCGGGATCGGCCGAGAGCCGCTCGGCGCCCGCGAGGGTGTCGAGGTCGTCCTGCAGCGACAGGCCCGCCTCTCGATACGCGGCGACCACCTCGGGCCAGCGCCCCGACTCGTGCAGCGCGCGCTCGTAGTCGACGCCGGTGTTCCACGAGAACACGCCGCCCACCGTGCGCTCGTAGCCCACGCGCACGTGCGATCCCATGGCGAACGGCAGGTGCTCGAGGTAGCGATCGATCCGCGCGTCGAGGTCGGAGGCCGGCAGCGGCTGGCCCGTCGCGCGGTCCACGGCGGGGATCTTCGACAGCGCGGCCGCGAGCGCGGCGCGCGCACGGCCCTCCTCGGACGCGCCCGCCTTCGCCACGAGGTCGTTCATGGCCGCGAGCTCGGCGCCGGCGTCCTCGATCCCCGTGATGCGCATGGGCGAGTCGGGATCGACGAGCTCGCGCAGGGCGAAGGCCGTGTCGAGCTTGTAGTTCCAGGTGCTGATGTTGCCCGCGCCACCCCCGCACATCGGCAGGGCGCCGTCGAGCCATTCGGGCTGCGCGTCGGCGACGATGCGCGTCGTCAGCCCGCCCTGCGAGCGCCCCGCGACGATCGTCGTCTCCGGGGTGGCGCCGGCGAATCCGGCGAAGCGCTCGCGCGCCGCCGCGGCGTTGTCACGATCCTGCTCCAGGTCCCAGTCGTCGCTGAGGTCGTATCCGATCACCCCGATCCCCTCGGAGACGAGCCAGTCGGCGATGGGCGCGTCGAGGTTGCCGCGCCCCGGCATCACGATCAGCGCCCCCTCCCAGTCGACGGGCTGCCGCAGCGCATAGGCGGCGCCGCCGAGCAGCGTGCCCTCGTCGGCACGCTCGCCGTCGGCGGCGGCGGCCGGGGACCCGACCGCGAGCGGCGCGATCAGCGCGGTCACCGCGAGCGCGGTGGCCACCGTTCCCCGCCTCATCGGTTCTCCTCCCGCTCGGGGCGCAGCATGGCGTCGGGCGTGTACGAGACGAAGGATCCGTCCCCGCGGGTGAGGCCGTCGCGCGCCGCGATGGCGTCGGCGCTGGCGTTGAGTGCGCGCGGCGTGGCGACGTTCGCCCAGCGGCCGGTGTCGAGCCGCTCCTGCAGCGCCGTGACCATCGCCGCGATCTCCGCGTCCGCGTAGGCGCAGTGTCCGGGCCGGTCGACGAAGGCCTGGCGCAGCAGCGCGTTGTCGCCGTGGGCGCGCACGCGATCGGCATAGGTGCGCGCCTGGGCCACGATCGGCGCGGTGTCGCCGGTCTCGTGCAGCGTGAGAACCGGACCGGCGATGTCGCCGGTGGGCGTGGCGTTGGCCTGCATGTAGGCGACCGCGCGTGGGTCGGCCGAGATGCGCTCGGCTCCGGCCAGCGTCGCCAGGTCGTCGCGGAGGTCGAGCCCGGCCTGCGCATACAGCTCGCTGACGAGGCGCTTGTTGCCCGAGGCGACGAGCGCGCGCGAGTAGTCCACGCCGGTGTTCCACGAGAAGTTCCCGCCGGCGCGCTCCTCGAGCGGCTGCCGCGGCGAGACGACACCCCACATGAAGATCTCGTACAGCTGTCGCTGCTGCTCCGCCCAGTCGCGCGGGTGCGGCTCGGCGCTGCCGACCTCGGTCCACACGGGCACCTGCGCGAGGCTCGCGGCGAGCGCGATGCGCGCCCGTCCTTCGGGGGTCTGCTGCGCCTCGTCCAGGAGCTGACCGAACGCCGCCTGACGCGCGCGCTCGTCCTTCACGTTCACGAGTTCGAGGCGCTCGTCGTCGGGCGCCAGGAGGGTGCGCAGCGCGAAGGTGCCGTCGAGGGATCCGTTGAGCATGGGGATCGCCCCGGCCACCGATCCGCACAGCGGCAGCGCGGCGTCGAACGCGTCGGGGTGCGCCTCCATGAGCGCCACCGAGACCTGGCCGCCCATCGACGAGCCCCACGCGATGACGTCGTCGGGCTCGCCCAGCTCCGCCGCGATGACGTCGACGAGGTCGCGCTGGTCCACGAGCAGGTCCTCGACCGCCCAACCGCCGGTGCTGCTGCTGGCTCCGGCCACGGCGTACCCCTCGCCGAGCAGCCAGTCGACGACCGCCGCCGACGGCCCGGCCGAGGGATTGCCGCCTCCCCCGCCGTATCCGGGGCTCCACACGAGGGCGGTGCCGTTCCAGTCGTCGGGGGTGTGAAGGACGTACGTGCCGCCGCTGGGCAGCGAACCGCGCAGCTCGTCGGCGACGGCCGGCGTGGCGGGTGCCAGCGCGGCGGCCGCGGCAAGCGCGAGGCCGGCCGCCGCGGCGGCGGGGATGCGAACGCGTCGCAGGGTCATGAGGGGTCCTTTCCGCGGCAGCCTCGACGTCGAGGCGCTCGCTCAGCGCTGAGCGTGCCGCGTGGTGGTGGTGCGGATGTCGCCGGTCAGGCGAGCAGCGTCGTGGACGCCGCGAAGGTGTGGTGCGAGACGAGCGGTGCGAGCTCGCTCGCGTGCGCGCCGAGGATGCGGCGGAACGCCGCCTCGGCGTACGGCCCCAGCCCGTCGTAGACGGTGGTGCAGATGGTGACGGCCTCGTGCAGCGGGTAGTCGTCGCCGAGGAGCTCGTGTGGGAGCAGCGGATCGGCATGCCGCAGGCGCCGCCAGTCGGCCATGATCGATGCGCGCACGCGGAGGGCCTCGCCGCCGAGTCCCGGATCGGTCGCGTTCGCGGCGGCCTCCACCCTCTCGGCCACCGGGCGCCAGCGGCGGTTGAACGCCCGGTAGTCGCGCGCGAGTTCCGCCAGCCCGAAGGCGTCGCGGATCGATCGGGCGCCGGCCTGCTCCGGCAGGCGCGCCCCGGTGAACGCCGTGAGCTGCTCGGCCCGCAGGGCGCCGCGGAAGGCGCGGCGCACCTGGGCCACCTGCTCGGCATGGTCGCCAGGTCGCACCCACACCGCGTCGTAGAGATTGCCGAAGCCCTGCTGACGCAGTCGCTCCCGGATCGCTCGACGCACCTCCTTCGCGTCCTCCGGCAGGGAGTAGGCGACGAGCGTCCAGGTGCCGTCCCATTCGGGCGGCAGGTGGCTGAGGAAGAGCCGCCGCACGTGCTCGTTGACGCGCTCCTGGCTCATCGGCGGAACGGAGTAGGCGGTCTGGCGCCCCTGCTTCACGAGCGTGAAGAACCCGCGCTGTGCCAGGCGCTGGATCGCCGCCCGTGCCCCCGACGCCGTGATGTCGAACACCGCGAGCAGGTCGACCAGCGCCGCCGACGGCACCGGCTCGCTGCGCAGGTACCAGTGGTCGCCCAGCAGCACCGTCAGCAGCTGCTGCGGTCGCGGCCCCTGCTGGAACCGCGGCATCGTGGAGCCGGTCGGGTGCGACACCGTCCGATCCTCCCACCTGCGGGCCATCCGTCAGGCCGACGCCGGGCGGGCGGCGGGCACGAGCGTCAGGGGGACGGAGCGCGGTCCGTACTCGAGCCAGTTCATCATCTCGACTTCGCCGGCGAGGGCGAACCGCTCCGTGCGCTCCAGCACCGTCTGCAGCGCGATGAGCAGTTCCAGCCGCCCCATCGTCGCGGCCGGGCAGCGGTGCGGCCCACGGCCGAACGCGAGGTGGGAGTTGCCGGGGCGGCGCAACACGAAGGCGTCGGGGGCGTCGAAGGCCGCCGCGTCGCGGTTGCCGGACGGGAACACGAGCGCCACCGGTTCGCCCTCCCGCACGACGCGGCCGTGCACGACGACGTCCTCGCGGGCCGTGCGGGCGAAGACGCGGTAGGGGGCGTGCAGGCGCAGGAACTCCTCGATCGCCGCCGGCAGGTCCTCGGGATGCGCGCGCAGGTGATCCTGCAGCTCCGGCTCAGTGGCGAGGTGCACGAGGCAGCTGCCCAGCACGGCTTGAGGTGCGGCCATCCCCGCGACGATCATCTGCCGGATCGTCGCGATCGCGGTCTTCTCGGTGATGTGGTTGGCGGGGTCCAGCGCCGCCGCGTGCAGGCTCGCGACGAGGTCGGTGCGCGGGTCGGCGCCGGCGGCGAGCCGGTCGCGGTAGACCTGCTCCGCGATCTCGTACAGCTGCGCGCTGCACTCGGCGATGACCGGCTCGTCCATGTCCTGGATCGCGAACCCGTAGCGCACGCCGATCTCGCGGATCCGGCGGGTGAGCTCGATCGACATGCCGAGGAAGGCGGCGAAGCAGTCCATCGCGAACGGCGCCGCGAAGTCGGCCACGCCGTCGCCGCGTCCGCGTGCCACGAGCGCGTCGACGAGGCGCTCGGCGCTGGCGCGGAAGCCGTCCTCCCGCTCGCGCACCACCGCGCGCCGCAGCACGGGATCGATGGCCTCGCGGTAGGCGTCGTGCTCGGGCGGGTCGAAGTGCAGCGGCGGGCGCCGCGACGAGCGCGGCACGTGCGGCACGACGTTCTGCACGGAGGTGATGAACCGCTCGTCCTGGGCGATCGCGACGATGTCGTCGTACGTCATCGCCGACCAGAACCCGCCGAACTCCTCGCTCCAGGGGAACGGGTTCTCCCGCCGCAGGGCGGCGTAGTCGTGGTGGGCGCTGCCGAACGTCTCATCGAGCGCGGGCGCCCACTCCGAGCCGCGCTCGGCTCGCGGCGTCGCGTCGACCGCGGCGTCGCTGCCGTATCCGAACGGGCAGATCGCCATGTCAGATCACCTTCTTCCGCGCCCAGCGGGCCACGCCCTCGAGCAGCACGACCACGACGATCAGCCCGATGAGGATGCCGGCCGTGACGTCGTAGTGCAGCGTGGCGATCGACTCGTCGAGCAGGAACCCGATGCCGCCGGCGCCGACGATGCCGAGCACGGCCGATTCGCGCAGCGACAGGTCGGACGTGAACAGGCTGTTGCCGATGAAGCTGGGCACGAACTGCGGCCACACGGCGCTCACGAACACCTGCACGCGGTTGGCGCCGGTCGCCTCGAGGGCGCGGATGGGCGCCGGGTCGACGGCCTGCAGTGAGTCGGTGAAGAACTTCGACGCCAGGGCGGTGCTCGAGATGGTCAGCGCCAGGAAGCCGGCGAACGGCCCGAGCCCCAGGGCGGCGACGAAGATGAGCGCGTAGACGATGTCGGGCACGCCGCGCACCACCACGATCAGGCCGCGCAGCGCGATCGACAGCGGCTCGAAGCGGATGAGGTGGCGCGTGGAGAGCACCGCGATCACGAGCCCGAACAGCACGCCGAACGTCGTCGAGGTGAGCGCCATGACGACGCTTTCGAAGATGCCGAGCATCACGTCGGTCGAGAAGGCGGGCGGGATGAAGCCGCTCAGCAGCGCGGTGGCGTTCGCCCAAGCGGTGCCTAGCCGGGCGGGGTCGAAGGAGAGCTGCGTGAGCGAGGCGAGGAACAGCGCGACGGCTGCCGCTCCCCCGCCGACGCGCAGCGCGCGGGCGCGGTTCCAGCCGGGCGCCGCGGCGTCGGTGCCCGCGCCGTAGAGCTGGGCGACGGTGTGCTCCTCGGCGTGCTCGGCGACCGCCCGCTGGGCGAGGTACGAGACGAGCTCGAGCGCGAGCAGCATCACGACGATGACGATGATGATGCCCGCCGCGCGGCGGTAGTTGAGCGAGCCGATCGCCGTCTGCAGCGCCACGCCGATCCCGCCGGCGCCCACGAGGCCCAGCACCGCCGAGGCGCGGATATTGATGTCGAGCCGGTAGAGCACGAGCGACGTGATCGAGGGCAGCGCGCGGCTGAGCGTGGTGGCGATGAAGTTCTGCACGCGGCTGGCTCCCACCGCGGCGATGGCGTCGCGCGGCGCGGCGTCCTGCTCCTCGAACACGTCGGCCATCATCTTGGCGATCATGCCGACGGAGTGGAACGCGATCGCGAGGCCGCCGGCAAGCGGCCCGAGCCCGAAGATCCGCACGAAGACGAGGGCGAACACGAGCGAGGGCACGGCGCGCGTGAGCACGATGACGACGCGGGCAAGCGCCTGCACCACGCGCGGCCCGGTGTACGTGCGGGCGGCCGCGGCGGCGAGCGGGATGGACAGCAGCGCCGCGATGCCCGTGCCGGCGATGGCGATCCACAGCGTTTGCAGGGCGAGGCTGAGGATGCCGGGAACGTTCTCCGCCGACGGCGGCACCATGCGCTCCACCAGCCGTGCGAGGTCGCCGAGGCCGGCGGCGAGGGCATCGGGGCGGATGTCGATCCACCACACGCCGAACACCGTGACGGCGAGGTACGCGATCGGGATGCCGATCGTCGCGGGCGAGACGCGCGGCGGGCGCAGCCGCGGGGCCACCGGTGGCGCCTGCGGCGCCTCGAGCAGCTGGGTCATTTCGTGGCCTTCGCTCGCTCGTAGACCGCGCGGATCTCGGCCTCGGTCGTCTGGCTGGTCGGTGCGTCGAGGATGAACGATCCGTCGCGCACCGCGACGACGCGATCCGACACCGCGAGGGCGAGATCGACCTGGTGCAGCGAGCAGATGACGGTGAAGCCGTCTTCGGCGCTGAGCTTCTTGAGCGTCTCGAGCACCGAGACGCTCGCGTTCGGGTCGAGCGAGGCGACCGGCTCGTCGGCGAGGACGAGCTCGGCGTCCTGCATGAGGGTGCGCGCGATGGCGACGCGCTGCTGCTGGCCGCCCGAGAGGGTGTCACAGCGCTGGAAGCGCTTGTCGGCGAGGCCGACCCGCTCCAGGTTGGCGACGGCCTTCTCGCGCAGGGCGCGCGGGTAGGTGGAGATGCCGTAGCGCGGCAGGCGCAGCGAGCCGAGCGCCCCCATCAGCACGTTCTCCATCGCGCTGACGCGGCCGACGAGGCCGAACTGCTGGAACACGAAGCCCACCCGCGTGCGGAGCCGCTGCAGCTCGCGGCGTCCGCACGCGGCGGGGTCGGTGCCGAGCACGGTCAGCCGGCCCGCGGTGGGCCGGTGACCGCCGTTGATCAGGCGCAGCAGGGTCGATTTGCCGGCGCCGGAGGGGCCGATGAGCGCGACGAACTGGCCGGGGTGCACGGCGAGGTCGACATCGCGCAGCACGGTGTTGTCGCCGAAGCGCATGCTGACGGATTCGATGGCGACGCTGGGCTGCGTCGTGGGGGTGCTCACGGTCTTCTCCTGCGCTGCGATGGTCATGCTGCTTCCCGATCCCGTCTCACTCGCTGCGGCAGACCTCGGACTGCGTCGCCTCGCAGATCTCGTCGATCATGTCGTAGTCCGAATCGGTGGCGGGCTCGAAGGCGAAGGCGCCCGTGCCGCCCCATTCGCACGCCATCTGCCCGGCGTACTCCTCGCCCCACTCGGCCGGCGCCTCGCGCTGCTGGTCGTCGCACAGACCCGCTTCGGCGGCGGTGACGGCGTTGTACTCGAGCACCGCGTCGGTGATCTGCTGCTTCAGCTCGTCGCCGAGCCAGTCGCCCACGACGAGAGGCGTGCCGGGGATGTCCTCCGACGTCCAGACCGTCTTGGTGTCGCCCTCGGCGATGACGCCGCGGGCCGGGAGGATGTCGGTCACGAAGGTCGCGGCGACGAAGGCCACGTCGCAGTCGCCCGCAAGCATCTGTGTGACGGCGACGTCGTGCGAGCCGACGAACAGCGGGTTGATGTCTTCCTCGGGGTCGATGCCGGCGTCGACGAGGCCCGCCGCCGCGGCGAGGTAGCCGGTGGACGACGCCGCGTCGGTGAAGCACACGTCGCGACCGGCGACGTCCTCGATCGAGGCGATGTCGGAGTCGGGGGTGGTGACGCCGATCGACTGCACCGCACCCGAGCCCGGCTCGGGGGTGCGCTGGTCCTTGGCGACGGGCGTGATCTCGGCGACGTCCTTCGCCAGGTAGTACGAGAAGGCGCCGTACGTGGCGATGTCGACGCGCTCGGCGACCTGGGCCTCGATGACGCCGGCGTTGCTCGAGACCGCCTCGATCGTGGTGGGGATGCCGGTCGCCTCCTCGATGGCGGCGACGATCGGCAGGAACGAGCGCTCCAGCGCCTCGCTGTCGTCGGTGGGCACGACGGCGAAGGTCAGCTCGCTCGGGCCCTCGGAGGTGCCCGCCGCGGGCCGGGCGTTGGGGCTCGCGCCGCAGGCGCTCAGCAGCAGGCCCGCTGCGGCGAGGACGGCGAGGGTGGGCAGGGTCTTCCGCATATCGCACTTCCTTGTGTCGATGTGGTGCGGCCACGGAACGCACTATGCGGGTCGATCAGTCGCGAATCTGTGGCCTATGGGACTTGCCCAGTAGAGCACAGATGGTTGAGATCCTCAATAGTCTCTCGGGCGCGTGACGGATCCGCGATGCGCGTTGGTCTCCTCGGACGAGCGTCGGCGCCCGCGAACGCCGAAAGGCCGGACCCCCGAGGGGATCCGGCCTTTCGTGTCAGCGGTGCTTACGCGCCGGCGAGCTTCTCGCGCAGCGCGGCGAGAGCCTCGTCGTCGGCGAGCGTGCCGGAGCCGGTCGACTCAGAGCTGAAGCTCTGGCCGGCCGAGCCACCGAAGTCGTCGCCCGCGGCGGCCTCGGCCTCGAGGGCCTTGGCGACCTGCGCCTTGTGGGCCTCCCAGCGAGCCTGAGCGGCGGCGTACTCGTCCTCCCACTTCTGGCGGGCCTCGTCGAAGCCCTCCAGCCACTGGTTGGTCTCCGGGTCGAAGCCCTCGGGGTACTTGTACTCGCCGTTCTCGTCGTACTCGGTGGTCATGCCGTACAGCGCCGGGTCGAACTCGGTGCCGTTGGGGTCGACCATCTCGTTCGCCTGCTTGAGCGAGAGCGAGATGCGGCGGCGGTCGAGGTCGATGTCGATGACGCGGACGAAGACCTCCTCGCCGACCGAGACGACCTGCTCAGCGAGCTCGACGTGCTTGTTCGACAGCTCCGAGATGTGCACGAGGCCCTCGATGCCGTCGGCGACGCGAACGAACGCACCGAACGGAACGAGCTTGGTGACCTTGCCCGGCGTGATCTGACCGATCGCGTGGGTGCGGGCGAAGACCTGCCACGGGTCCTCCTGCGTCGCCTTGAGCGACAGCGACACGCGCTCGCGGTCGAGGTCGACCTCGAGGATCTCGACGGTGACCTCCTGGCCCACCTCGACGACCTCGCTGGCGTGCTCGATGTGCTTCCACGACAGCTCCGAGACGTGCACGAGGCCGTCCACGCCGCCGAGGTCGACGAACGCACCGAAGTTGACGATCGACGAGACGACGCCCTTGCGGACCTGACCCTTGTGCAGGTTGTTGAGGAACTGCGTGCGGGTGGCCGACTGCGTCTCCTCGAGGAGGGCGCGGCGCGAGAGCACGACGTTGTTGCGGTTCTTGTCGAGCTCGAGGATCTTCGCCTCGATCTCCTGGCCGAGGTACGGCGTGAGGTCGCGGACGCGGCGCAGCTCGATGAGCGAGGCCGGCAGGAAGCCGCGCAGGCCGATGTCGACGATGAGGCCGCCCTTGACGACCTCGATGACGGTGCCGGTGACGACGCCGTCGTTCTCCTTGATCTTCTCCACGTCGCCCCAGGCGCGCTCGTACTGCGCGCGCTTCTTCGACAGGATCAGACGGCCTTCCTTGTCCTCCTTCTGGAGAACGAGCGCCTCGACGACGTCGCCGACGCTGACGACCTCGTTGGGGTCGACGTCGTGCTTGATGGAGAGCTCACGCGAGGGGATGACGCCCTCGGTCTTGAAGCTCACGTCGAGCAGAACCTCGTCGCGGTCGATCTTGACGATCGTGCCCTCGATGATGTCGCCGTCGTTGAAGGATTTGAGAGTCTTCTCGACCGCGGCCAGGAAGTCCTCAGCAGAGCCGATGTCGTTGATCGCGACCTGCTTGGTGGCCGGGGCGGTCGTTGCGTTAGTCATGTAGTTGGTTTGCCTTATGGGGTTGAGGTCGGGCCTCGGATCGGGATCCCTCACGGACGTGCGGGACCGCGGATGAACCGAAGCGGTCTGGTTGGTTGTCGTACGTCACGCGGTGGGCCTGCCCGGCGAGCACGCCAGACCCCACGCACACGCGTGACACTTCAGGTTACCAGAGGGAACGCGGGGGGTGGGGTGGGGTATTCCCGGCTCAACAGGCCACACTGGACCCAGCCACGGCCCCATGCACTCAGGAAACCGCTCGACCCCCTGCCCTCAACCCATTCTGTGATTCCGCGACTCCCTGCGCGTGAGCGACAGGAGACGGGGGACGCGCGTCGCTAAGGCGCAACGCCAGTTCGTCAATCAGACTCGCCGAGCGGACATAGTCGCTGGGCTTTGCATTCGATTCGAGCCATGCCGGGAACTGCTGCTTCCCGCGCGGAGTGAAGTCGTAACGATATTCGCCGCCGCGCTTAGACTTCGACTTCAGCACTAGTTCCTCACCTGCGTCATCTACGAACCTCTGCATCAGCGAAGCCGGGAAGAGCCACTCGCTTTCCGCGTCTTCCTGATCATTCACGAAAGTTCGGTACTCGAGCACAGTCTCCTTCGCGAAATCGAATCTCTTTCGCATCAAGTCCCTGGCAGACCGCCCTTCCTGATCCGAGTCGAAAAGCGCAATGACAGCTTGGGGGGCCTCCGCTCGCAGGAGCACAGATTGCGCGACGACTGAGTGAGCACCTTTGCACGCGATGATCGCCAAGTCTGAAAGATCCTCAGACCGACCGAGGGAAGCCGCCGCAAGTTCAATGAACCGCTTGTCGCTCTCACCCTCGACGACTAGCAGCATGTTCGCGTCGGACGGAACCGAATGATATCGATCAAGCAGTTCCGGGACGACTGAGTCCACGAAAAGGCCGGAAAGCACGTCTGCGTGCCCAGCGTTCCCCAACGCGGACCCAACCACTCTCGATACGCCGTCCTCAATGCCCTTCTCAAGCGCAACAACCTGCGCGTTTGCCGATCTCGAGACAATGTACGGGGAGTGCGATGTGACAAGCAAAGTTACGTCTTCTCGCTCTGCCAGTCGCTCGAGATCATCGCGCAGTGACTGTTGCGCCGCCGGGTGAAGAAAGGCTTCGGGCTCCTCGAGCGCAAAGATGATGGACTGCTTGCTGGCATCGCTCAGATAGCGGAGCAACGCAATCAGGACGCCACCAGCGACGCCGGTCCCTTTCGAAGCCAGATCGGTCTCAACCGAGTCTTCCAAACGGATGCGGATATTTGACAAGGTCTCTTCAAGCGACGTGACCGAGGGAACGAGCGCAATGCCCTTCACCTCCGGAAACAACCGCTTGCTGAGACTCAAAATCTTCTCGCGCATCGGCGCGAGGAGCCCCTCTTGTAAATGCTCAGCGTAGGCAGTCCGTGCGTGCTCGGAATTGCTGTACGCCTCGCCCAACTCCTCCCTCAGCACCGAGTGAAGGATCTCACGAAACTGGCCGACCAGTAGCATCTCAATGCTCTGGCCACTCTCGACTGAAACGAACCGCACCAGTTTGCGGAATTGGCGGAGCGCCCTCTCGTTTAGAGCGGCGTCGCCACGACGGTCGCCCACACCCTTCGCGGCGAAATACTCCTGACGGACAAGCCCAGTGGCGCGACTGCCACGGTAGGTGACGACAAGTCTCAACTCGTTGTTAGCCGCATACGTCGCGTTACCCACGCCGACAACGCTCTCTTCGTACTCATGAAGGTAGCGAAGCAGTGTGCGCTCCGGACTGCTGCGTGGTGCGATTTTGAAGGTCAGGGTGGTTCGGGGGTAGGCATATAACAGTTGACCTGGTACATCACGCTCTGCAACGAAGTCGTACGCAGGGTCGAGTGCCATTTTGAGAGCGCGCACAAGATTGGACTTGCCGCAATTGTTGGGGCCAACGAATGAGTTCATGCCACCCACCAGGGGGACATCGATCCCATTCACAAACGATCGGAAGGACTTCACATCCAGTCGCACTAGCTTCAACGCGATCCCACTCCAGACATAGCTGCTGGCCTATCCCGACTTGATGCACCGTGCGAGTGCCAGTAGCGGGTCGTCCGCCCGTGCCTCACGCCGCTTCACCCCGCGCCGCCTCGTAGAAGTACCGCAGCAGCGCCTTCTTTACCTGTGCTGTTGCGGGGTCTGTGCTGAAGAAGAAGTCCACCAGCTTGGCGTGGGACTCGTGCGTGTCCGTGACCGCGGCCGTGAGGGCGTCTTCAAAGTCGGGACTATCGGCGAACTGCGTCGGCGTGTTAGTCCGCGCCTGCGTGACGAGCTGCTTGTCGTCCAGCAGCGACTGCGTCACCTCCTGCAGCCAGGACTCGTTATGCGCGTCGGGATGGCCGAAGCGCTCGTTCAGCAGCTGCAGGACCTCGGCCAGCGCGACCATCTTCGGGTCCCGTGCTTCACCGCCACCGACGCCGACCGGCTTGAGCGCCTCCCCACCCGTGAGCGAGACATCGACCTTGCCCTCGTCGCGCAGCTGGAGCTTGGTCAGCTCGATGTCGGAGAAGTCGATGCCGGGGATGAGCTGCTCGGTGCGCAGGTGAGGCGCAAGCAGGCGGAGATAGATGTGCTTCTTCGCGATGTCGATGTCGCCGTAGTCGAACACCTGGCTCATGAAGTCGTAGAGGCGGATGAACGAGCCGACGTCCTTGCGGAACAGCTCGAGGAGCTCGCGCTCGACCTTGTCGTCGCTGTCGACGGCTGCCTGCCAGCGGCCACGGAAGCGCTCCTTCGCCGGTCCCAGCACCGCGGCAAGCCTCGAGTTCACCTTCGAGCCCGCGCCGACGCCCTCAGTGAGCATGACGTTGACCGTCTGCTCGACCTCGTCCTGCGTATAGATGCCGGCGGTATCGAGCTTGGACAGCAGGTCGTGCACGAGGTTCGGGTCGGTCGTCTCCTCGACGTGCGCGCCGACAAAATAGGGCTCGAACGCAGCCTGGATCTCGCTCGGGTCGTTCACGAAATCGACGACTTGCGTCATCGACGCATCCTTGACGACGCCATGACGCGTGACGTGCGTGCGATTGAGTCGCGAGAGCGTCTGCACCGCGGTAATTCCCGAGAGCTGCTTGTCCACGTACATCGCGCAGAGCAGCGGCTGATCGAAGCCGGTCTGGAACTTGTTCGCGACGATCATCACCCGGCAGTTCTCGTCGCGGAACGCCTCGCGCAGATCGCCAGCGCCGGGGTTCATCGATGCCTCGGTGAACTCGTCCGGGCCCGATTCCTCGTCGACGACGGATCCGCTGAACGCCACGAGCGTCTTGTAGCCGAGGCCCTTCTTCGCGATGTAGTCGTCGATCGCCAGCTTGTACCGGACAGCGGCCTTGCGCGACGGCGCGACGACCATCGCCTTCGCCTCGCCTTCGAGCAGGTGGGCGACGTTGCGGGAGAAGTGCTCGACGATGACGGCGGCCTTCTGCGAGATGGTCTGCGGGTTCACCCGCACCCATTGCATGATCTCCTTCGCCGCGCGCGCCTGGTCGACCTCGTGATCGAGCGCGCCCGCGGCCTTCTCCCCCAGCTCGAAGATCATCTTGAACGAGTGGTAGCCGCGCAGCACGTCGATGATGAAGCCCTCTTCGATCGCCTGCTTCATCGTGTACAGGTGGAAGGGCTCGGGCTTGTCGCCGCCGTCGGGTACCCGTCCGAACAATTCGAGGGTCTTGGACTTGGGCGTGGCCGTGAAGGCCAAGAACGAGATGTTCTCGCTATTGGCGCGCTCGCTCATCTCGGCCGCGAGTACCGCCTCGATGTCGATCTCGCCGCCGTCCTCGAGCTCCTTCGCCTCGTCGGCACTCAGGACGGCCTTGAGCTTCGCAGCCACCTGGCCCGACTGCGACGAGTGGGCTTCGTCGGCGATGACGGCGAACCGCTTGCCCTTGAGCCCCTTGTTCTTGCGGACCTCTTCGAGCACGAACGGGAACGTCTGGATCGTCACGACGATGATCAGCTTCCCCGTCGCGAGCGCCTGCGCCAGCACGCCCGATTTCGACGTGCCGGCCGCCCGGGTCGTCTTCTCGTCGACGGTGACGACGATGTCCTGCTTGTCGAGCTGACGCACCGCTTCCTGTAGCTGAGCGTCGAGCACGGTGCGGTCGGTGACGACGATGACCGAGTCGAAGACCTTCTGGTTGTCGACCTGCAGGCGTGCCATGCGGTGCGCGGTCCAGGCGATGGAGTCGGTCTTGCCGGATCCGGCGGAGTGCTGGATGAGGTAGCGCTTGCCGACACCCTCGGAGGCGACGGCGGAGCCGAGCTTCTCGACGGCCTCCCACTGGTGGAACCGGGGGAAGCGCAGGCTCGCCGTCTTCGTGGTCTTGCCGGTCTTGGGATCGATGCGGCTCTCGTGCTTCACGTACATGAAGCGGCCGAGGATCGCGAGGAGCGCGTCCTTCTGGAACACGCGCTCCCAGAGGTACCAGGTCTTCCAGCCGTCGGGGTTCAGCGGGTTGCCGGCGCCGCCGTCCTCGGTGCCGCGGTTGAACGGGAGGAAGTGCGTGCGCTCGCCGTCGAGCTTGGTGGTCATCCAGACCTCGTCCTCGGAGACGGCGAAGTGCACGAGCGCGCGCGTGCCGAAACCGAGCAAGGCGTGGGCCGCGCCGTTCTTCTCCTTGGGCAGGCGGTCGCGCTTGTACTGGTTCTTCGCGTTCTCGATGGACTGGGTGTTCTCGGTCTTCAACTCGGCGGTGGCGACCGGCAGCCCGTTGACGAAGAACACGAGGTCGATCGAGCGGTTGTCGCCGGGCGCGTAGTGCACCTGCCGGACCACGCGCAGCCGCATGGCCTCGTACTTCTCGAGAGCGGCCGCGTTCAGCGTGGTCTCGGGCTTGAACTGCGCCATCTGCAGCTGGCCGGAGTTCAGGAACTTGAACCCGTTGCGCAGCACGTTGAGCGTGCCGCCGCCGGCCGTCATCGGCTTGTCCAGCTCGGCTGCAAGCCGATCGAGCAGCTGCGCCATCTGCTTCTCGACGTCCTTCGACTCGGGCTTGATCACCCGAGCCAGCGCGTCAGGGTTCGCGGCCTCGAGCCAGGCGAAGACGTCCTCGGGGTAGAGCGCGCGGGTGCGGTCATAGCCCTTGTCGTCGCGCGAGTAGAGCCAGCCGCGCTCCTCGAGGTACTCGCAGATCTCACGCTCGTACTCGATCTCGTTGTGCTGTGCCATCACGCCGCCTTCCGCACGTCGATCTGCCCGGTCACCGCGGCCGTGATCAGCGCCGCCCGACGCTCCTGCGAGAGCTCGATGAGACGCTCAGACTTCTGGATGAGGGTGTCGATTCGGGCGGTCTGCTCGTCGATCCAGTCGACCGCTGCCCGCTGCACCGTCTCCGACGGCACCGGAATCTCCATCGCCATCATGTTCTTGTCACTCAAGGACGGTACCGCTCCCGGATTCACGAGGTAGTCGAACGCGATAGTTGCCATCGCGTGGTGGAGAAAGCGCCCGACGAGATCGGAGCGAGGCATGAACCCCGCCATGTTGTTGTCCAGACAACTGGCTGTGGCGAGCGTACGCACGCGCCCCAGCATTAGTGCGGCACCGACCTTCGCATAAACCACCGTCCCCGCAGGGAACACGGTGGCTCGAAGCGCTGCAGCGGTCTCGCGACTCACGTAGTCATCCGCGACCGAAAGCAACCCCTCGCTGTCAGCAGCGGCGAGGTGCTTCACCTTGAAGAATGGGAGCTCGAGGTCGGTGCGCCCCTGAAGGTGCGGAGGAAATCCTGAACCCGCCTTACTGTCTCCGAGCCTACGAAGCGGCACGAGTCGCCAGTCGTCAGGGAGATCGGGGAAGAAACGAGACGTGGTGCGTCTCCGCGATCCCGGCAGAAAAGTTCCCGTCACGCCACTTCGTACCGCCGACACGCGACGCTCGCGGAGGGTGGCGATGAGGCGCTGCTGCTTGGCGATCAGGGTGTCGATCTGCGCGGTCTCGCGGTCGAGGTAGTCCGCGATCGCCCGCTGCTCCCCTGGGCTCGGCAGGAGCACAGGCAACCGCGCCACGTCGGCGAACTTCAGGCTCTGCCTCACGCCGCCCCCGAGACCGTAAAACACCTTCGACAGATCCCAGGCGCGCATCACGTAGGCAAAGAATCGCGGCTCAACATCCTTCGGCCGCACGGCTACGTACGCGGACGTGATGATGCCTCGCTCAGCGACAAGAGCCGAACGCAGGCTTCGCTTGTCATTCTGAAGGTCGGTAAACCTAAACACGACGTCATCACGGTCGACAATCTGGTAAGTCTCGAACGACTCGGGCAACAGACCGTCCGACGTAGTGATGTCTTTGCGGACGATGCGACCGTAGCTCAGCGACAGCAGATTCGACTCGATCATGGCTGTGTTTCGAACCTGCTTCGGAAACGCAACCGCGCGCATTGGCGAAACCCTCCAATGCTCCGGAATCTCGCGGAGCCAGGGGATGTCACTTGGCCGCATCCCTGCGTACTTGCGAGTCACGCCTCCACCTCCCGCAGGAGCTCGAGGATCTCCGCAATCTGCTGCTCGAGGTCGCGGTCGATCTCCTCGAGCGGGCGCGGCGGTGTGTAGGTGTAGAAGATCCGCGTGAAGGGGATCTCGTAGCCGACCTTTGTCTTCGCTGTGTCGACCCACGCGTCCGGGACGTGCGGGGCGATCTCCGCGGCGAAGTATGCGGCGATGGTCGCGTCGCGGCCCGCGTCTCCGCGTGTGTTGCCGCCGTAGGTGAAGGGCACGTTCTCGGTGTCGCGCTTCTTCGCATCGGGCTTGGGCTTGCCCTTGCGGTCGCGCACCACCTCGCCGTTCTCGTCGAGCAGCGGGCGCTCGACGGTGATGGTCCAGTACCCGAACTCATCGGTGCGGAGGATCTTCGACTTCTCGCCGTCTTCGAAGGCGTCGTAGAGCTTCACGATCTCGTCGCGCTGCTCGGCGCTGATTTCGCGGCGCTTCGATCCCATGCCCTTGCGCATCTTGACCCACATGCTCGTGGCGTCGATGAGCTGCACCTTGCCCTCGCGCTCGGGCTTCTTCTGGTTGTCGAGGATCCAGATGTAAGTGGCGATGCCGGTGTTGAAGAACATGTCGGTCGGCAGCGCGACGATCGCGTCGACGAGGTCGTTCTCGAGCAGCCAGCGCCGGATCTCGCTCGGCCCGGACTCTGCCGCGCCGGTGAAGAGCGGCGATCCGTTGAGGACGATGCCGGCCCGTCCCCCGCCTTCGTGCCTCGGGCGCATCTTGTGCGCCAGGTGCGTGAGGAACAGCATCTGCCCGTCGCTGATCGGCGGGAGGCCGGGCGCGAAGCGGCCGGCGGCGCCGGTCTTCGCGCGCTCGGCCTTGACCGCGGCCTCGCTCGCCTTCCAGTCCACGCCGTAGGGCGGGTTGGACATGCAGAAGTCGAAGGTGCGGTCGTAGAACTTATCGTCGGCGAGGGTGTCGCCGAGGCGGATGTTGTCGACGTCCTGCCCCTTGCCGATCATGTCGCTCTTGCAGATCGCGTAGGACTGGTCGTTGATCTCTTGCCCATACAGCCGTAGGCGTGCGTTCGGATTGCGCTCGTACAGGCGCTCCTCGGCGACGCTGAGCATCCCTCCGGTGCCGGCCGTGGGGTCGTAGATCGAGCGGACGACGCCCGGCTCCATGAGCGCGTCGCTCTCCTCCGCGAAGAGCAGGTCGACCATGAGTCGGATCGCGTCGCGCGGGGTGTAGTGCTCGCCGGCCTCCTCGTTGCTGGCTTCGGCGAACTTGTAGATGAGGTGCTCGTACAGGTCGCCCATCGCGGCGTTCGGCACGGCGTCGGGGTGCAGGTCGATCTCTGCGAACTTCGACACCACGAGGTAGAGCCGGTTCTTCTCGGCGAGCTTGTCGATCACCTGCTCGAAGCCGAAGCGCTCGAACACGTCGATGTTCGCGGAGAACCCGGCGACGTAGTCGATGAGGTTCGCGCGCAACCCCTCCGGGTCCTGCAGCAAGCGCGCGAAGTCGTACTGGCCCGTGTTGTAGAAGGCGAGCCCCGTCTTGCGCTTCACCTGCGCGTCGAGCACGCCACCCTCGAACTTCGCTGCCAGCTCACGCATCGTCTCACGCTGGCCGTCCATCATGCAGTCCAGCCGCCGCAGGATCGTGAACGGCAGGATGATCCCGCCGTACTGGTTCGGCTTGTAGACCCCACGCAGCTGGTCCGCGATCGACCAGACGAAGCTTCCCAGGTTGCTCAACGTTCTCCCACTCATCCCACATCCGCCGCACCCGCGGCCTTCCTACACACCGGTATCGACGCAGACTCTTCACTCTCGCACGATCGCCCATCCGGGGAGCGCATGCTGGGTGCGACCGCCCGTTCTGCACCGGCACTCCTCGCGTGCAGTTCGCGAGCCTCAGACGTAGCGCTCGAACGGGACGAACTCGAGATCAAACTGCACGCGGTACGTCATGAAGTCGACATTGGGCACCATGCTGAGCGCGCTCTTGACCTTCTCATCCGCCTCACCCGCGATTACGAGGCCGGTCACTCGCTGGTGCGGCTCCGCGAGGTTCTCGCGCACCCAGCCCATATAACGCAGCACCTGCCCGACGACCTGATCGCCCGTGCGGCCACGCTTGAGTTCCACGACTCGCAGCTCGCTCCCGTCACGCGACACCGCGAGAACATCAATTCGGCCAACCTGGGTGTCGAACTGCTGGCCCTCGACTCCTTCCACCTCGTCTCGGAAGACCTCGAAGCTCCTTCCGAGCGGCGTTCGGTCCCAGTTCTCGATCAGGAAATCCTCGAGGTGCTTCTCGAGGCGAAAGCCCTGACTCGGGTCGCCCACGTCGAGCGATCCGCCACGAAGGGCGTCGATCTCATCGCGATGTCGGTCCAGGTTGAAGGCGCTCATGAGCGACTTGACGGCGTTCGCCAGCTCAGGGGTCATATCCGATCGCTGCAGCCGCTGAGAATCCCAGCGAACGGGTCGCCGGTGCGGAAGCGGACGCCCCGCCCGATACAAGTAACCGCCCGCGATCGTGCCCACCGCAATCGTGCCGTCCGTCAGGTTACTCATGACGACGTCGCCTTCGCGCATGCCCTGGGTGACCACGTAAAGGTTTCCCAGAGCCAGACCGCGGGAGACCTTCGATCGATCAGGCTCGCGCTCGGCGAGCACCGGGTGCCAGCGGTCCAAGAACGCGTCGAGATCCTTGCCTGCCTCTTCTGACAGGTCCACGTCGCCAAGGAAGCCGATCCCCACCTCGCTCGATTCGAGGAACTCTGAATCATATGTGGCCTTGCGGCCGGGACGGACGAACCAGTATCGGGTCACCGACGTCATCACTTTCACTCACTGATCGGTTGCAACAATCACCGCGGGCGTACGCACTCATCGCGAGCTGGCACGCCACTGCCCAGGTGCATATGGATAGTGGCACAGACCTCGGACATCCGTGTTCCTCACCTTGGGCCCGGTCGCGGAACGGATATGGCGCCACGTGGAGAGACGCCGACGGAGCCCCGAGGAATCCCCTGCGCCCGGTTCATCGCCGAGCAGGACGCCGCTACCGCCCCCGCGCGCTTTTCAGGCGCTGTTGACGCACCGCTAGCATGCCGGCGTGGACGAGTGGATCTCGGCCATCGCTGAGTCGGTCGCCGCCGTCGCCGCACTCGGCGCGCTGGGCGCGGCGATCGTCGCGGCCAGGCATACCAAGAAACTGCTGCGCACGGAGTCCGAGCGAGACGAGCACGCCGCAGTTGAGCGCAAGCGCGCCGTTGCGAGACGCGTCTCTGCATGGGTGGCGGTCGCCGCGCAAGCGCCGGCTACAGACGAAGCCACCGGCCAAAAGCCAAACCACGTCTACGGCGTTATCGTGTCCAACGCGTCCGACGAGGTTGTGTACGACGTCCAGGTCGACGTCATCGGGGCGGGCGGGGCTTCCGCAGATCGCGCTCACGATGGTTCCACCCGGCACCTACTTCATCGCGGAGAAGACGCGCCCGTACGGATGGGATTTCGCGAGCGGGACCGCGCGCTACGGTAACGATGTTCGTCCCGTGACGAAGTCGAAGGACCGCCGGATCGCCTCCCTCACGTTCCGCGACGCATCCAATCACCGGTGGGTCCGCACCGAGGGCGGCCTTCTCGAGAGCATGCAGCAGGCGGACCGTGCACACTAGCCCGACGCCTGTGCAGGGGCGCGCGGCTTCCCGACGACACGCTCCGCCCCGTACCCTCACCTCATGACCGTCCCGCGCCGCATCGCCCGCGTCCTGCTCGGCACCGCTCTCGTCGGGGCCGGGATGTCGCACCTCACCGTGGCGCGGAAGGAGTTCCGGGCACAGGTGCCCGAGTTCGTGCCGCTCGATCCCGACACGACGGTTGTCGCGTCCGGAGTGGCCGAGATCGGGCTCGGGGCATCGCTGCTGTTCGCGCGGAAGCGGCGGCGGCTGGTCGGATGGATCGCCGCCGCCTTCTTCGTCGCGATCTTCCCCGGCAACGTCGCGCAGTGGATGCACGAGCGCGACGGGTTCGGGCTCGACACCGAGGAGAAGCGGTTCGCGCGGCTGTTCTTCCAGCCCGTGCTCGTCGCGTGGGCCCTGTGGTCCACGCGGTCCGGGCGGCGCCGGCTCAGAGGCTGAGGCGGATCAGCGGCGCGCGAGCGCGAACGCCCCGCCGCAGACCACGGCGGTGACGGCCCCGAAGCACCATAGCCCGGCCGGCAGGGGCAGCACGCGCAGGGCGGCGCCGAGTCCGAGCACGGGCATGGCCAGTCCCGCGTAGCCGCAGGCGAAGACGAGCGAGGTCTGGCGGAAGGCGGCGCCCGGCACAGCGGCGACCGCGACGCGCAGGCTGCGCGCGAACAGCGCCCCGCTGCCGGCTCCCGCGGCCAGGGCCGCGACGACGAACGCGGCGGGAGCGAAGAGCTGCACCGCGGCGGCGACCGCGCACAGCGCCACGGGAGCCGCAACCGCCGCCGCCCGCAGTGCGAGACGCGGCCCCAGGAACGCGACGCCGCAGGCGCCGGCAACGAACACCGCGCCGGCGAGGGCGCCCGCGCCCGCTGCGTCGGCAGAGCCCAGCGCCGCGAGAATCGCGGTCGTCACCGAGCCGAACAGTCCCGTGGTCATGAACGCGGCGAACGCCCCGAGCCCGGCCGCCGGCGGCAACGCCGCGCGGGCGGAGGGCGCATTCGTCGCGGCGCCGGCATCGCACGGCAGCGCGAGCAGCGATACCACGAGGGCGAGCGCGATCGCCGCCGCGATCCCGAGGAACAGCGCGTGCACGCCCGCGAGCGATCTGAAATCGGCGAGAGTCCCGAGCAGCGGTCCCGATCCCAGCGCAAGGTATGCGGCCGCCGGTGCTGCGGCAGCGAGTGCGCGCCGCGCGCGCCCGGGCAGCCGCGACGCGACCTCCGTGAGGAACGCCGTGCCCGAGGCCGCGAGCGCGCCCGCACCGAGCCCCGTCAGCACGCGCCCCGCCACGAAGCCGGGCAGCCCGAGGTCGAGGCCGAGCACGATCGCCGCGGCCACCTGCAGCACGCTCGCCGCGACATACGCGCGGCGCCGCGAGAGGGCCCGCGACAGCGCCGCCACGGCGAGCAGGCCGCCCACCGCACCGCAGGCGAACACCGCGAACGTCGCCGTCACGCCCAGGGCGTCGAGACCGAGCTCCGCGGAGTAGACGCCGTACAGCGGCGTCGGCACGGTGGCGAGCGCGCCGCCGAGCACGATCGCCGCCAGGAGCGACACGACGGCGACGACGGCGCGGGTCCCGTTCACTCTTCTCCATCCCGAATGCAACTACTGCATCCTAGATGGAACGCGGGACCGTCAGAGGCGCCGGAGGTTGATCCAGACGGCGCGCGCCGTCTGGTTCCCCTCGTTGCTGATCCGGTGCGGCCGCCGCCCGCTGAACTGTGCCACGTCTCCCGCCTCGGCGGTGTAGATGTCGTCGCCAAGCTGCACGTCCAGGGTGCCCTCGAGCACCACGCCCACCTCGATCCCCGGGTGCTGGGAGGGCCGGCGCGCGTGCGCGGTGCCGGGCGCCCACTCGTCCACGTAGACCTCGAGGTCGTGATCCGCACGATAGGCGGCCGTGCGGCGCACCATGCCTCCGTCAGTGGTGTCGACGATCTGATCCGCCAGGGGCGTGATCGGCGTGTCCTCGCCCCCGCTGCGGGCGAACAGCGCGGCCACCTGCACGCCGAGCGCCGTGGCGATCGCGTGCAGCGTGCCGAGCGACGGCGACGTCCTGCCCCGCTCCACGGCGCTCAGCATCGACAGGCTCAGCCCCGTCCGCTCACCCAGGTCCTGCAGCGTGAACTCGTTGCGCTGTCGCAGCGCCCGCACGCGCTCGCCGATGTCGCGGACGAGACCGCCGAGGGCGCCGTTGCCGCCGTCGGGTGAAAGGGGATCGCTCATGTCGTCCATTGTTACCCGGTTGCATCATTTCCGACACGAACGAAACATGTGCGTAACAGCCACAGTGCAACCATTGCTCTCACACTGCAACTCCACGCCGAGTCTCATCCCTGGGAGCCCCTCATGGCCGCACCTCCGCACCTCGTCGAGACCACGTCTCCCCTCGTCGTCGGCTTCGACGAAAAGCTGCCGGCATCGCGCACCACGCTGTTCGCCGTGCAGCACCTGCTCGCCCTCACGGGCATCTGGGTGTTCCCCAACGTCATCGGCTCGAGTCTGGGTCTGACGACGGCCGAGGTGGCGCTCATGATCCAGGCGTGCTTCCTGCTCACCGGCCTCGTCACCATCCTGCAGTCGAGCCGCATCCTGCGCCTGCCGATCGTGCAGGGCCCGACGGCTGCCTTCAGGGCGGCGATCATCTCGTCCGGCGCGGCCTTCGGACTCGGGACGGCGTTCGGGTCCATGGCGGTCGCAGGCCTGATCTTCATGGCGCTGAGCCTGCCGCTCAAGCGCTTCGGCCTCTTTGGGCACGTGGCGGGCTTCGTGTCGTCGCCCGTCGTGCTCGGCACGCTGTTCGTCATCATCGGCGCGCAGCTCGCATCGATCGGCGCCGGCAACTGGTTCGGCACGGCCGGCACGCCCTCCTACGGCGGCATGAGCTTCGCCGTGACTCTCGTCACCGCCGTCGTCGTCATCGCCTGCCTCGTCGGCGGGCGCGGCATCCTCAAGCGCGGCGCGATCTTCTGGGGCATCGTGGCGGGCGCCGTCGTCGCGCTCCTGCTCGGCCAGTGGGCGTTCCCGGATCTGCTCGCGGGCGGGGTGATCGGCACCCCGCACCTGCTCCCCTACGGCTTCGGCGTCGAGATCAGCGTCGTCGTGCTGATGCTCGTGGCGTTCCTGCAGGCGGGCACCGAGTCGATGGGCATGTACTCGCTCGTGGCCAGCTGGGGCGGGCAGCGCATGGACACCGTGCGCGTCAATCGCGGCCTCTTCTCGGAGTTCGGCGGCACCGTCGTGGGCGCGCTGTTCGGCGGCATCGGCACGACGTCGTACCCGGAGAACGCGGGCATCGTGCGCGTCTCGGGCATCGGCAGCCGATTCGTCACGCTCACGGCGGGCGTCATCTCGCTGGCGCTGGCGTTCCTGCCCCCGGTCGCCCAGCTGCTCGCGAGCATCCCGTCCCCGGTCCTCGGCGCGGCTTCGACGATCCTGTTCGGGATCATCGCGATCAGCGGCATCCAGATGCTCGCGGGGGTGAAGTGGGACGACCTGAACCTCACCGTGGCCGCCGTCTCGTTCATCGTCGCGCTCGGGGCGCAGTTCATCCCCGCCGACATCACGGCGGCGATGCCCGAGTCGATCGCCACCGTCGTGACGAGCCCCATGATGATGGGCATGTTCCTGCTGCTCGCGTTGCACGGGCTCGTCAACCACCTCATCCGCCCCGCGGTCGAGCGGCGCGACAACGCCCGGGAGGCACACGCATGATCACGACCGACGTCTACGGCCGCGAGCACCGGATCGACCCGAGCGGCGAGTTCGCCGCGTGGCTGGATCCGGGCCACACCGCCGTCGTCTCGATCGACATGCACGAGGGCCACCTTTCGGAGGACCCCGACTGTCCCTGCCCCGCACCGCGGGGACGCGAGATCATCGGGGCCGTCGATGCGTTCCACCGCTCCGCCCGCGCGGCCGGCGTGCCCGTCATCCACGTGCGCTCGACGGTGCGCACCTCGGGCGTCGACGATGTGCGCGGCGCGAGCCCCAGCGCGTGGCGGCTCACCTTCCCTCAGCACGTGGGCGAGATCCCTGGCGCCGACGGCCACGCGCTCGAGGGCAGCCGCTGGACGGAATTCGTCACGGAGGTGGCGCCGGAGGACGAGATCGTCTCGGGCAAGAAGCGCCTCTCGGCCTTCTACCCCACCGACCTCGACTTCCTGCTGCGCCAGATGGGCGTGCGCGCCGTGGTGCTCGACGGGATCATGGCCGACTGCTGCGTGCTCAACTCGGCCTTCGACGCGTCGAATCTGGGCTACCGCGTGGTCGTCCCGAACGATCTCGTGCGCGGCACGGACGAGCACCTCGAGGCCGCGGCGCTCGCGATGATGTCGCTGCACCTCGGCCTCGTCCTGCCCTCCGCCTCCCTCCTCGAGGCCTGGGGCAGCGCCTGACCCATCCGCGGGGCCCGTCCTGATCGCACGGGCCCCGCCGCCGCCTACTGCGCCCGCACCGCGGTCAGCGCCGTCACCGCGGCCGCGGCCGACCATGCCTGGGGGCGGCACGCGGCCGGGTACGGCGTCGGCACGTCGGTCTCTGAGCGGGGGTCGCCGCTGTGCAGCTCGGGCACGCGGTAGACGAATCCCTCCGCCGCGTCGAGCATGCCGTCGACCACCCGGTTCGCCTCGTCCACCAGGCCCGCGCGCACCATGCCGTGCACCGCGATCGCGGTGTCGTGGGTCCACACGCTGCCGCCGTGGTACGACAGCGGCCAGTAGCCCGCCGCGCCCGTCGACATCGTGCGGATGCCGAAGCCGGAGGCCATCGACTCCCCCAGCAGCAGCTCGGCGACGTGGCGCTCCTCGTCCGGCTCCAGGATCCCGGTGCCGATGAGGTGGCCGATGTTGCTCGTGAGGGTGTCGACCGGGCGCTTGTTGCGATCCAGCGCCACGGCCGGGTAGCGGCCCTCCGGCGTCTCCACCCAGAACGACCCGGCGAAACGCTCGCGCAGCTCCGCCGCCCACGCCCGCAGCTCCGCCGGGCCGTGCGGCTCGTCGCCCTCGCCGAAACGCTCCAGCAGCTCGGCCCCGGCGAGCGCGGCCTCGTACGCGTAGGCCTGCACCTCGCACAGCGCGATCGGCCCCTCGGCCAGGCGCCCGTCGCGCCACTGGATCGAGTCGCCCGAGTCCTTCCAGCCCTGGTTCGCCAGGCCGCGGCCGGTGCGGTCGATGTAGTCGATGAAGCCGTCGCCGTCACTGTCGCCGTACTCGATGAGCCACGCCAGCGCGCGGCGCAGCGCCGGGATGAGCGGGCGCACCTCGTCCTCGGGCATGCCCGCCCGCCACGCGTCGTGCAGCAGGCACACCCACAGCGGCGTGGAGTCGACGCTGCCGTAGTACAGCGGCGGCAGCGACACGTTCTCGCCCGGGATCTCGAGCGTCGACGAGCGCAGCTCGTGCAGGATCTTGCCCGGCTCCTGCGCCGTCTCGGCGTCGTCCACGTCGCCCTGCAGGCGCGCCAGCACCCGCAGCGTCGACGCCGCGATCGCCGCATCCAGCGGCAGCATCAGGCGCGCCGCCCAGATGGAGTCGCGGCCGAACAGCGTGAAGAACCACGGCGCCCCGGCGGCGTAGAACTCGTCCTCGGGGTTGCCCGGCAGCGCCAGGCGCAGCGCGTCGAGGTCGCCGAGCGCTGTCTCGAGCCAGCGCGCCAGGCGCGGGTGGCGCTGGGCCACCTCGCCGATCACCTCGCCGGCATCCCACGGCGCCGGCCGCCGCGCCGGCTCCACGACGAGCGTCTCGTCGTGCAGCGCGAGCTCCCACGACGCCCGGGCCTCGCCCCGCGCCGGCGCCTCCAGGCGCCACGTCACGACGATCGCGCCGTCCTGCTCCCCCAGCTCGGCCCCCGGCGCGGCGAGCGCGAAGCTCTGAGCCCCCGACCGCACGCGCGCCTCACCGTCGCCGATCTCGACATCGAACGCGCCCGGCGTCGAGCCGCCCGCCTTGACGTCGTGCAGCGAGGCGAACTCCGGCACAAAGCGCATCGACACGGTGGTGCCCACCGGCACGTCGCGCCCGTTGCGCAGCTGCCACGACTCGCTCACCCGCCGCCCGTCCACGGTGCGGTCGCGCACGATCCGCACCTTCGGGTCGGCCACCCACTCCTCATCCAGTCCGCGCAGCAGGCCCGCGAAGACGACGCGCGAGGGCCCGTGCGTCGACAGCGAGATCCACTCGATGCGCGAATCGGCGCACGTCGTGGTGATCTCGCGCACGTGCCGCACGTCGCCGTGGAAGATGCCGTCGATCGCCGCGGCTCCGAGGTCGCCATCCCGCCCCGACCACACCTGGGTGGGGGCGCGCAGCGCGATGACCGCGTCGTCGAGCAGGGGCTGCAGCGGCGGCTGCGGCTCGGCAACGGTCTGGGCAGGTGTCATTCCTTGACGGCTCCTTCGCTTGCGTTCATGATTCGGCGCTGGAAGATGAAGAACAGCACGGCCACGGGGATCGTCATGATCGCCGCCGCGGCGAGCTTGAGCGGGTACTGACTGCCCTGGCTGAGCTGTCCGCTCGCGAGCGACGCCACACCCTTGGTGAGCGTGGTCAGCTCCGGCGATTGCGTCGAAACGACGAAGTGGCTCAGTTCATTCCAGGATCCCTGGAACGACAGGATCACGATCGTCACGAGCGCCGGGCGCGCCATCGGCAGCACCACCGACCAGAAGGTGCGGAACACCCCCGCCCCGTCGATCCGGGACTGCTCCTCGACCGAGACCGGGATGGACTCGAAGAAGTTCTTCATGATGAACACGCCCGCCGCGTCCACCAGCAGCGGCAGCACCATGCCCGTGTACGAGTCGTACATGCCGAGCTGGTTGATGACGAGGAACTTCGGGATGAGCAGCACGACGGTCGGCACCGACATCACCGCCACGAGCGCGGCGAAGATCACCCCGCGCCCGCGGAAACGCAGCCGCGCGAGGGCGTAGCCGGCCAGCGAGTCGAAGAACACCCGCCCGACGGTGACGAGGATCGTCACGACGGCGGAGTTGGCGAACCAGACCGGGAAGTCGGAGTTCAGGAACAGCCGCTCGTACGCCGCCCACGTGACCGTGGCGGGAAACAGCGACGTCGGGTCGGAGGCCGCCTCGGCGTCGGTCTTGAACGACGTGGCCACCTGCACGAGGAACGGGTAGACGTAGACGACGGCGATCGCCGTGAGCAGCACGTACAGCGCCACCTGCCCGAGCATCGGCCGGCGCGAGCGGCGCACGGCCGGCCGCGCGGGGGCCGGGCGGGGGGGTGTGCCAGGCGGGGCGGCACGGGGGCGTCATCGCGCACCTCCCCCGGTGGCGACCTCGTACATCCGCGCGCGGCGGCGCGAGACGGGGCGATCGCGCAGCAGCCAGCGCTGCAGGATCGTCATGAGCACGATGATCGCGAAGAGGATGAACGCGATCGCCGCTCCCCTGCCCCACTCCTGCGAGAGGAACGCCGACTGGTAGCTGAGGTACGCCGGCGTGAGCGTGGTCTTGCCGGGGGCGCCCTGCGTGCCGGTGTAGATCTGGTCGAACACCTGCCAGCAGCCGATGAGGCCGAGGGTCAGCACGGTGAACAGCGTCGGCCGCAGCTGCGGCAGGGTCACGCGCCAGAAGCGCTGCCAGCCGTTCGCGCCGTCCATCATCGCCGCCTCCTGCACGTCGCCGCCGAGGTTCTGCAGCGCGGCGACGAACAGCAGCATGAACGTGCCCGACGTGGTGAACACGGCCATGAGAATGAACGCGAACATCGCCACCGACGGCCCGCCCAGCCAGTCCCACCACGAGACCCCGAGGAAGGCGCCACTCGTCAGCGCCTCCGGGCCGGACGTGACGCCGATACCCGCGAGCAGGTTGTGGATGATGCCGCTCGGATCGTTGAACCAGTTGGGTCCGTTGACGCCGATCCACGACAGCACCTCGTTGATCACGCCCGACGTGGAGAAGAGGAACAGCCACAGCACGGTGATCGCCACGGAGCTCGTGACCGACGGGAAGTAGAACGCCGTGCGGAACAGGCCCCGCCCGCGCAGCACGGCGCGGTTGACGAGCACGGCGAGGAAGAGCGCCAGCGCCGTCTGCAGGGGCACGACGAGCAGCACGTACCAGGCGTTGTTACGCATGGCGATGCCGAAGTCGCGCTCGGCGAGCCCGCCCCCGCTCGTCACGGCGGCGTAGTTGTCGAGCCCGACGAAGTTCACGTCCGACGACAACGGGCTGCCGCGGCCGGTCCAGTCCGACAGGCTCACCCACAGCGCCATGAGCACGGGCACGAGCAGGAAGACGCCGAGGATGAGGATCACCGGCAGGGTGAACAGCCAACCCGCGGCGCCCTCGCCGCGCCGCAGGCCCGAGGCCCCGGCGCGGCGAGAGCGCGTCTCAGCGGTGGACGTCGACATCCGCCTACTCGGCGATCGCCTCGAGGTTCGCCTGTACCGACGAGAGGATCTCGGCGGGGTCGGCGGTGCGCAGCGACTCGAGCTGCGCGTTGAAGTCGGTGATCACGTCGGCGGCACCGGCCTGGTTCGGCGGGAACTGGGCGTACTCCGCGCCGTCGAGGAACGCCGACAGGTCGGGATTCGCCTCGGTCCACGCGTCGGCGGCGGACTGGATGGACGGCATCGGGCCGAACGCCTCCGAGAACGCCAGCTGCTGATCCGTGCTCGTGAGGAACTCGACGAGGTCGAGCGCCTGCTCCTGGTTCGCGCTGTCGGCGGCGAGACCCCAGCAGTTCGTGAACTGCAGGGTGCCGGGGCCGGCGGGGCCCTCCGGCAGCGGCACGACCGTGTACTCCACGTCGGGGAAGTCGTTGGCCAGCCCGCCCGTGATCCAGTTGCCCTCGATCGCCATGGCGGCGCTCTGGTTGCCGAACGCCTCGCCGCCCCAGCCCGCGCCCACGTCGGCGGCGAAGGCGAAGGATCCGTCGTTCAGGTGGGTCTTGACGTACTCGAGCGCCTCGACGTTCTCGGCGCTGTCGGCCACCGGCTCGCCGTCGACCACGAGGCCGCCGCCCGCCTGCGCGAGGAAGACGCCCAGGCGCTGGTACTCGGCGCTGAAGACGAGGCCCACGCGGTCGTCCGTCGTGAGCTGCTGCGCGACCGCGGCCAGCTCCTCCCACGTCGTCGGGTAGTCCTGCTCGGTGAGCCCGGCCTCCTGCCACAGCGCCGTGTTGATCACGAGCGCGAGCGTGGAGAAGTCCTTCGGGGCGCAGTAGAACTCGCCGTCGAGGGTGAAGTTCTCCACGAGCGACGGGTAGAAGTCGTCCTTGTTCGCCAGGTCGTCGCCGTACGCGGCGAGCGAGCCGTTCTCGGCGTAGCCGGCGATCTGCTCGGGCGCGAGGTAGAACAGGTCCGGCGGGGAGCCCGCCGCGAAGCCCTGCGAGAGCTGCTGCGGCAGGTCATTGGCCACCTGCACCTCCACCTCGGTGCCGGACTCCTGCGACCAGGCGTCGACGGCGGCCTCCACCGCCTGGGTCTCGGCATCGCCGGAGGAGCCGATGAGCACCGTGAGCCCGTCGCCGCCGCCCCCGTTCGTCTCGGCGGGCTCGTCGAAGCCCGAGCCGCAGGCCGTGAGCGCGAGCGCGCCGGTCGCGAGGAACGCGCCGAGCCCGAGCGCTCTGCGTGTCGTGTGCCGTGTCATTGTCTCTTCTCCCTTGATGAGCCAGGCGACGGTGCGAGGATGACCCCGCGGAATTTGATCGTTCAAGTTCCGTGCGTTTCCACGGTAAGGACGCGGGCACGCCACTGTCAAGCCGAACGGCGCGCCCTAGGATGACGGACGAAGCCGGGCACGGCAGCGAGGAGGATGCGTGGCGAAGGCACCGACGGTCGAGGACGTGGCACGAGCCGCCGGCGTCTCGCGCCAGACGGTGTCGAACGTGCTCAACTCCCCCGATATCGTCCGCCCCGCCACGCGCGAGCGCGTGGAGCGCGCCATCGCCGAGCTCGGCTACCGCCCGCACGCCGCCGCGCGCCGGCTGCGCACGCGCCGCAGCTCGACCCTCGGCATCCGCCTCGACCCCTACTCCGGCGGCGTCTCGGGCGTCGTGCTCGACCGCTTCGTGCACGCCCTCACCGAGCGCGCCAGCGCGCGCGGTTTGCGCATCCTGCTGTACGCCGCGCGCACGGCCGAGGAAGAGATCGACCGCATCCGCGATCTGCTCGACGGCGGCGAGATCGACGCCGTCGTGCTGACGGGCACGTTCCGCGGCGATCCGCGCACCGCCTGGCTCGCCGCGCACGCCGCGCCGTTCGTCTCGTTCGGCCGCCCGTGGGACGACGACGCCGCGCCGTCGCACTCCTGGGTCGACGTGGACGGCGCCGCCGGCACCCGCATGGCGACCACGTGGGCGCTCGCACACGCCGGTCCGCGCGTGGCGTTCCTCGGCTGGCCGGCAGGATCGGACACGGGCGACGACCGCGAGCGCGGCTGGCGCGAGGCCATGCCCGAGGGCGCTCCGCTCGTGCGACTGACCGCCGTGGACGGCGTCGCCCCGGCCCGCGAGGCGGTGGCCGAGACGCTGCGCGCGGGCGGCGACGCGCCGGACGCGATCGTGTGCGCGAGCGACACCCTCGCCATCGGCGCCCACCTCGCCGCCGTCACGGCCGGGCGGCCGACGCTGCCCATCGTCGGCTTCGACAACACCCCGGCGGCCGAGGCCATGGGCCTCAGCAGCATTGAGCAGCGCCCCGAGGACGTGGCGGCCGGCACGCTCGAGCTGCTCGCGGGCGCGGAGGGCGCCGTGATCGACCCCGCCGAGCGCGCCGCGCACGTGCTCGTCGAGCCGCGCCTCGTCGTGCGCACCGAGCCGCCCCGGGGCTGACGTCCGGAGGGGGCGGACGCCGTGCGCCGGCCCGGGTGCGGGTCGCGGGGGGTGCGCCGGTCCCCGCGTCCCGGCATCGGTCGCGGGAGCTGCCGGCACCGGACCCCGCGCCCCCGTCCGTGAGCGGTCGCGCGAGCGACGCGGCCGGGCTGCCTGGCGCCGGACGCGCGCCCGCCGCAAGGGGCTTGCTCCCGCCCGGAGCCGGATGGTTGCCTGCCCTCATGACGAAGGGAGCGGGCGAGGCGGCCATGGGCGCCACGGCGAGCCGCACGGCGGACACCGAGGGCGCGACCACGGGGCGCGTGCGCGTGGGCATCTCGGGCTGGCGGTACGCGAGCTGGCGCGGCGATTTCTACCCGAAGGGTCTGGCCCAGCGCCTCGAACTGGCCTACGTGGGCGAGCGGATGAACTCGCTCGAGCTGAACGGGTCGTTCTACTCCCTCCAGCGGCCGGCCAGTTACGCGCGCTGGCGCGACGCCGTGCCCGACGACTTCGTGTTCGCCGTGAAGGGCTCGCGATACATCACCCACATGCTGCGGCTGCGCGAAGCCGAGGCGGCGATGGCGAACTTCTTCGCCTCGGGCGTGCTCGCCCTGGGCCCCAAGCTCGGTCCCTTCCTGTGGCAGCTGCCCGAGCGGCAGGAGTTCGACGCCGAGGGCCTGGACGCCTTCCTCTCCGCGCTCCCCCGCACCACCGGCGAGGCGCTCGCGCTCGCCCGGCAGCACGACGAGCGGCTCGAGGGCCGGGCATGGCTGCAGATCGCCGCCGACGTGCCGCTGCGGCACGCGCTCGAGCCCCGCGCGGCGAGCTTCGAGGACCCCGGAGTGCCCGAGTTGCTGCGCCGCCACGGCGTCGCCCTCACGATGGCCGACGCCGCGGGGCGGTGGCCGCGCTTCGGCGAGGTGACGGCCGACTTCGCGTACGTGCGGCTGCACGGCGCGCACGACCTCTACGCCAGCGGCTACTCCCCCGACGAACTCGACGACTGGGCCGCGCGGATCGGCGCGTGGGCCGACGGATCGAGCACGCCCGACGGCCGCCCGCGCGATGTCTACGTGTACTTCGACAACGACGCGCGCGGCCATGCCCCGCACGACGCCGTCGCGCTCGCGGCGCGCCTCATGCCGTTCGCCGCGGGCACCACCGAACCGGCCCCCGCGCACGCTCACGACCCCGGCTGATCCGGCCGCACCACCCGTGCACCCGAGGAGGACAGCACCACCTGCGCCCGCAGCGGGAGGCCGGCACCTTCGGCGGCCGCCGCGACGCCCCGGATCCACTCCCGCAGCGCGCCGCCCACGCGGTGCCGCCCCGGCCGTTCCCAGACGATGATCACCGCGGCGGCGCTCACCCGCGTTGCGACGCGCGCCGCGCGGCGGGCCAGCAGCTCGGCGTGCGTGACGTCGCCGAGTTCGGGGTCACCCGCCCTCGCACGCGCGTCGCGCGGCAGTCCCTCGACGGGGAAGACGGGGTCCTTCAGGCGCCCGCGCGCGTCGAGGAAGACCAGCCAGACGCGTTGCTCGTACGCGCGCTGCAACAGCTCGCGCACGAGCCGCTCGAGGCTCTCGTCCCCGCGCACCTCGAGAGCGCGCGGGTCGGTGCCCGTGGAGTGATCCGCCATCCCTCCACGCTCACCCACCCGGCGACGGCTCGGGCGCGGCGGGGCGATCTGTGGAGCAAACCCTCATTCTTGCGGACTGTGCGCGGGCCGAAACGCCGACGGCCCCGTCTCCCGGAATCGGGGCGGGGCCGTCGGCGCACTGACCGCTCAGGGCATGACGAGGACGGCCTTGACCGTCGCGCCCGACTGCGTGTCGGCGATCGCCTGCTCGATCTGCTCGAACGGGTAGGTCGTGACGAGCTCGTCGAACGGGAATCGGCCCGCCTGGTGCAGCGCGATGAGCTCCGGGATGAAGTTCTGCGGGATCGCGTCGCCCTCGATGGCGCCGACGAGCGTCTTGCCCGAGGCGGCGATGAGGCCGAGGTCGAGCGTGCTGCCCGGCTTCGGCACGCCCACGAGCGCGATCTTCGCGCCGAAGGCCGTCGCCTGGATCAGCTGCGCGATGACGGGCGCCACACCGGTCGTGTCGACCGCGTAGGGGGCGCCGCCGCCGGTGATCTCGAGGATCCGGGCGGTGGTGTCCTCCTCCTTGCCGTTGATGAGGTGCGTCGCGCCGAGGCGCTGGGCGAACTCGAGACGCTCCGGGATCACGTCGACCGCGATGATCGTCGTCGCGCCCGCGACCTTCGCGCCCATGATGGCCGACAGGCCCACGGCGCCGGTGCCGGCGACGACGATCGTCGAGCCGGCCGGCAGGTCGAGCGAGTTCAGCACCGTGCCGGCGCCGGTCTGGATGCCGCAGCCGAGCGGGCCGGCGAGCTCGACCGGGGTGCCCTCGGGCAGCTTGACGACGTTCTTCGCCGACGCGATCGCGTGCGTGGCGAACGACGACTGCCCGAAGAAGCTGCCGTGCACGGGGCTGCCGTCGGCGGCGCTCAGCGTGGTCGTGCCGTCCTCGCGCACTCCGCCGAAGTTCAGCGGCATGAAGTTGAGGCAGTACGCCTCGCGGCCGGCGAGGCAGTTGCGGCAGTGGCCGCACGCGGCGTACGACAGGCCGACGGCGTCGCCCACGGCCAGGCCGTGGACCGCCGAGCCGACCTGCTCGATGACGCCGGCGCCCTCGTGGCCCAGCACGAAGGGGAAGGCACCCGGAATGTGGCCGTGCTGCACGGCGAGATCGGTGTGGCACAGGCCCGTGGCGACGATCTTGACGAGGACCTCGTCGGGCTGCAGATCGGCCAGGGTGAGGTCTTCGAAGCGGAACGGCTCGTCGACGCCGTGGAGCACGGCGGCGCGGAC
This sequence comes from Microbacterium sp. Marseille-Q6965, assembly GCF_946151065.1. Lineage (GTDB taxonomy): Bacteria > Actinomycetota > Actinomycetes > Actinomycetales > Microbacteriaceae > Microbacterium. Next base: position 496,094 of record NZ_CAMGZA010000001.1, read on the forward strand.
GGATGTGGTCATCTCAGTTCCTTTCAGATGCATAGAAGCTATGCCTCCACGCTACGCCTGTCTGAGAGAAAGGGAACGGGCGGGGATCAAACTCTGCGTTCGATCCGGCATAACCTGACGCGGTCAGCGCACCTTGCCGAGGAACTCGCGCGTGCGGGCATGCTGCGGGCGTTCGATGACCTCGGCCGCAGGACCCTCCTCGACCACGACACCGCCGTCCATGAAGATCACGCGGTCGGCCACGTCGCGGGCGAAGCCCATCTCGTGGGTGACGACGATCATCGTCATGCCCTCGGCGGCGAGCTCCCGCATCACGTCGAGCACCTCGCCGACCAGCTCGGGGTCGAGCGCCGACGTCGGCTCGTCGAAGAGCATGAGCTCGGGCTTCATCGCGAGCGAGCGGGCGATCGCCACGCGCTGCTGCTGACCGCCCGAGAGCTCGTGCGGATACGCATCGATGCGGTGGGCGAGCCCCACGCGGGTGAGCAGGGCCCGCGCCTCCTCGTGCGCCTGCGCACGGGGCACGCCCCGCACGCCGATCGGCCCCTCCGAGACGTTCTCGAGCGCCGTCATGTGGCCGAACAGGTTGAAGCGCTGAAAGACCATGCCGATCTTCGCGCGGCGCGCGGCCACTTCCTTCTCGCGCAGCTCGTAGAGCTTGCCGTTGCTCTCGCGGTAGCCGACGTGCTCCCCCGCGACCCGCAGCGCGCCCCCGTCGATGCGCTCGAGGTGGTTGATGCAGCGCAGGAACGTCGACTTGCCCGATCCGCTCGGGCCGATGAGGCACACGACCTCCCCCGGCGCCACGGCCAGGTCGATACCCTTGAGCACCTCGTTGTCGCCGAAGCGCTTGCGCACACCGACGGCCTGAACCAGCGCAGCGGTCATCGGGTCCTCCCGGGCAGGACGCGGCGCAGCACGTCGCCGACACTCGAGGCGTCGCTCACCGAGGAGTACTCGAAGCGACGCTCGATGAAGTACTGGCCGACGCTGAACACGGTGGTGAGGATCAGGTACCAGATCGACACCGTCAGCAGCAGCTCGACCACGAGCAGGTTGTTGGAGTAGATGGTCACCGCCGACAGCAGCAGCTCGCCGTACTGGATCGTGTACGCCAGCGACGACGTCTTGAGCATGTTGATGAACTCGTTGCCGGTGGGCGGCACGATCACCCGCATCGCCTGCGGCAGCACGATGCGGCGCATGGTGCGGCCGGGCCGCATGCCGATCGACTTGGCCGCCTCGATCTGGCCCTTGTCGACCGACGCGATGCCGGCGCGCACGATCTCGGCCATGTACGCGCCCTCGTTGATCCCGAGGCCCAGCAGCGCCGCGAGGAACGGCGTCATGATCGTGTTCGTGTCGACCGAGCCGGCGAAGGGGATCCACACCTCGGGGAAGACCAGCGACAGGTTGTACCAGAGCAGCAGCTGCACGAGCACGGGCGTGCCGCGGAACAGCCACACGTAGCCGCCGGCCACGGCGCGCGCCACGGGGTTCCGCGACAGCCGCATGATGGCGGCGACGACGCCGAGCACGATGCCGAGCGCCTGGGCGGCGACGCTGATGAGCAGCGTGCCCGCCATGCCCTGCAGGATCGTGGGGACCGTGAGGAAGCGCAGGGTCGCGTCGTACTGGATGTCGGCCTGGGAGAAGGCGTAGACGAGCGCGGCGAGCAGAGCGAGCACCACGGCGCCCGTGACCCAGCGCCCCCAGTGGCGCACCGGCACCGTGGTCATCGTCGGCTCGTCCACGTCAGCCGCCGTTGATGGTCGCTTCGTCGACCGCGCCGAGCGGCGTCTCGTACTTCTCGATCAGCTCGCCGTACTCGCCGTTGTCGATGACGGCCTGCACGGCCTGCTGGATCGCGTCGCGCAGCTCGGTGTCCTCCTTGGCCACGCCGATGCCCATCGGGCCGGCCTGCACCTGGTCGCCCACGACCTCGAAGTCCTCGCCATCGCCCGACACGCGCGCGTTGTACGCGGCGACCGGGTAGTCCTGCATGCCCGCCACGGCCCGGCCGTTCTTGATCTGCAGCATGGCCTCGGTCTCGCGGTCGAACGAGAGGATCTCGATCGGCTGCTGGCCGTCGGTCTCGCACTGCGCCGACTGCTCCTGCGCGTAGCCCTCCTGCACCGTGCCGCGCTGCACGGCGATCGTCATCCCGCACAGGTCCGCGATGCCGCTCAGGCCCTCGGGGTTGCCCTTCGGGACGAGCAGGACGGCGCCCGCCATGTAGTAGTCGACGAAGTCGATCTCCTGCTGGCGCTCCTCGTTGTCGCTCATGCCCGACACGATGATGTCGATGCGGCCCGAGTTCAGCTGCGTGATGAGGCTGTCGAAGACGACGTTGTTCCACTCGAACGGCACGCCGAGCTGCTCGCTCAACAGGTCGGTGAGCTCCTTGTCGAAGCCGAGGATGGTCGTGCCGTCCTCGTCGTAGTACTCCATCGGCGCGTACGCGATGTCGCCGCCGACCACGATCTTGCCGGCGTCCTTGATGTCCTGCGGCAGCGCCTCGTACAGCGGCGCCTCGGTGTCGGCGGCCTGCTCCTGAGTGCCGCCCGCGCAGCCGGCGAGGACGAGGGCGGCGGTCGCGCCCGCGGCGGTCAGCGCGAGCGCGCGGCGAAGAGTGGGGATTCGCATGGAGTTCCTCGTGGATCGGTGACGCAAACCGCATCATTCTACGCGGCCGGCCCGAGATCCCCCTGCAGACGCAACTCGGCCCCCGCGCCTCGTGAGCGCGGGGGCCGAGCATGCGGCGATCGGAGGATCAGCGGGCTGCGCTGCCCTCGACCCGCGTCCCGCAGGGACGCCGCGAGCGGAGCGAGCCGACAAGCACCGTCGTGGAACGATTACGGCGAGGTCAGCGCGCTGCGCTGCCCTCGACCCGCGTCCCGCAGGGACGCCGCGAGCGGAGCGAGCCGACAAGCACCGCCGTGGAACGATTACGGCGAGGTCAGCGCGCGGCGCTGCCCTCGACGTAGTCGTCGTCGCTGTTCTTCCAGGAGAAGAGGGCGCGCAGCTCCTTGCCGGTGGCCTCGATGGGGTGCGACTCCTCCTTCTCGCGGAGGGCCTTGAACTCCGGCGCGCCGGCGTCCTGGTCGTCGATGAAGCGCTTCGCAAACGCGCCCGACTGGATGTCGGCGAGCACGTCCTTCATGCGCTGCTTCGTGTCGGCGTCGATCACGCGCGGGCCCGAGACGTAGTCGCCGAACTCGGCCGTGTCGGAGATCGACCAGCGCTGCTTGGCGATGCCGCCCTCCCACATCAGGTCGACGATGAGCTTGAGCTCGTGCAGCACCTCGAAGTAGGCGATCTGCGGCTGGTAGCCCGCCTCGGTGAGCACCTCGAAGCCGGCCTGCACGAGGTGGCTCATGCCACCGCAGAGCACGGCCTGCTCGCCGAACAGGTCGGTCTCGGTCTCCTCGGTGAACGTCGTCTTGATCACGCCGGCGCGCGTGCCGCCGATCGCCTTCGCGTACGACAGCGCGACGTCCCAGGCCTGACCCGACGCGTCGTTCTCGACGGCGATGATGTCGGGGATGCCGCGCCCGGCGACGAACTCGCGGCGCACCGTGTGGCCCGGGGCCTTCGGGGCGACCAGGATGACGTCGACGTCGCTGGGCGCCTGGATGTAGCCGAAGCGGATGTTGAAGCCGTGCGCGAAGGCCAGCGTCTTGCCCGCGGTGAGCTTCGGCGCGATGCCCTCGGCGTAGATCGAGCGCTGGTGCTGGTCGGGCGCGAGGATCATGATGAGGTCGGCCCACTCGGTCGCGTCGGCGACCGACTTGACCTCGAAGCCGTCCTCCTGGGCCTTCGCGATCGACTTCGAGCCCTCCTTGAGGGCGATGGCGACCTCGACGCCGGAATCGCGCAGGTTCTGTGCGTGGGCGTGGCCCTGCGAGCCGTACCCGACGACGGCGACCTTCTTGGCCTGGATGAGCGACAGGTCGGCGTCGGCGTCGTAGAGGATCTCGGTCACTGGTTCTCTCCTTGGTGTTGCTGGTCTGAGTGGAGCGGGTGGGTCAGCCGCGCAGGACGCGCTCGGTGATCGACTTGCCGCCGCGGCCGAGGGCGAGCAGGCCCGACTGGGCGAGCTCCTTGATGCCGAAGGGCTCGAGCGCCTTCAAAAGCGCGTCCACCTTGCCCTTGTCGCCCGTCACCTCGATCACGAGCGCGTCGGGGGCGTAGTCCACCACCTGGGCGCGGAAGAGGTTGACGACCTCGATCACGTTGGAGCGGCTGGTGTTGTCGGCCTTCACCTTGATGAGCATGTGCTCGCGCTGCACGGACGAGGCCGGGTCGAGCTCGACGATCTTGATGACGTTGACGAGCTTGTTCAGCTGCTTCGTCACCTGCTCCAGCGGCAGCTCGTCGACGTCCACGACCACGGTGATGCGCGACAGGCCGGGGATCTCGGTGACCCCCACCGCGAGCGAGTTGATGTTGAAGCCGCGGCGGGCGAACAGCCCCGCCACGCGCGTGAGCAGACCGGGGCGGTCCTCGACGAGCAGGCTCAGCACGTGCGTCGACATCTCAGGCCTCCTCGTCGAATGCGGGCGCGTTGTCGCGCGCGTACTGGATGTAGCTGTTGCTGACGCCCTGCGGCACCATCGGCCACACCATGGCGTCGGCGCTCACGACGAAGTCGATCACGACCGGCTTGTCGTTGATCGCCAGCGCCTCCTGGATCGCCGCGTCCACCTCGTCCTCGCGCTCCACGCGGATGGCGTGGCAGCCGTAGGCCTCGGCGAGCTTGACGAAGTCGGGGATCCGGATGGAGCCGGCACCCGTGTTCAGCTCGGTGTTGGAGTAGCGGCCGTCGTAGAAGAGCGTCTGCCACTGCTTGACCATGCCGAGCGAGGAGTTGTTGATGACGGCGACCTTGATCGGGATGTTGTTGATCGCGCAGGTCGCGAGCTCCTGATTGGTCATCTGGAAGCAGCCGTCGCCGTCGATCGCCCACACGACGCGGTCCGGCTGCGCGACCTTCGCGCCCATCGCGGCGGGCACGGCGTAGCCCATCGTGCCGGCACCGCCCGAGTTCAGCCACGAGTTGGGGCGCTCGTACTTGATGAACTGCGCCGCCCACATCTGGTGCTGGCCCACGCCCGCCGCGTACACGCCCTCGGGGCCGGTGAGCTCGCCGATCCGCTGGATGACGTGCTGGGGCGCGAGCAGGCCGTCGCTCGTGGGCGTGTAGCCCAGCGGGTACTGGTCCTGCAGGCCGTGCAGGTAGGCCCACCACTCGTCGGTGTCGGCGCGCTCCGTGACGCGCAGTGCGGCGTCGAGGTCGACGAGGACGTCCTTCAGGTCGCCCACGATCGGCACGTCCACGGCCTTGATCTTGCCGATCTCGGCCGGGTCGATGTCGACGTGCACGATCTTGGCGTGCGGGGCGAACTGGCTCGCCTTGCCGGTGACGCGGTCGTCGAAGCGCGCGCCGAGGGCGACGACGAGGTCGGCCTCCTGCAGCGAGAGCACGGCCGGCACCGACCCGTGCATGCCGGGCATGCCGAGGTGCTGCGGGTGGGAGTCGGGGAACGCCCCGCGCGCCATCAGCGTGGTCACCACGGGCGCGCCGCTCGTCTCGGCGAGGGTCTTCAGCTCGGCCGCGGCGCGGGCGCGGATCACGCCGCCGCCCACGTACAGCACGGGCTTCTTCGCCTCCGCGATGAGGGCCGCGGCGGCCTGGATCTGCTTGCCGTGCGCCTTGGTGACGGGCCGGTAGCCCGGCAGGTCGTACCTGGGCGGCCACTCGAAGGTGAGCTCGGCCTGCTGCGCGTCCTTGGTGATGTCGACGAGCACGGGACCGGGGCGCCCCGTGGTCGCGATCTCGTAGGCCGCCGCCAGCGCACCCGGAATGTCCTCGGCCGTGCGCACGAGGAACGAGTGCTTGGTGATCGGCATCGTGATGCCGACGATGTCGGCCTCCTGGAACGCGTCCGTGCCCATCAGCGTCGAGAACACCTGCCCGGTAATCGCGAGCATCGGCACCGAGTCCATGTAGGCGTCGGCGATGGCCGTGACGAGGTTGGTCGCGCCGGGGCCCGAGGTGGCGATCGCGACGCCGAGCTTGCCGCTGGACGAGGCATAGCCCTCGGCGGCGTGGCCGGCGCCCTGCTCGTGACGCACGAGCACGTGGCGCAGCTTCTGCGCCGACATCAGGGGGTCGTAGACGGGAAGGATCGCGCCCCCGGGCAGGCCGAAAACGTCGGTCACGCCGAGCATCTCGAGCGAGCGGACGACCGCCTCGGCGCCCGTGAGCACGGGCGCGTTCGCGGTGCGGGCAGGCGGCCGGGGCACGGCCGAGGCAGTGTCGGATGACATGTACATGCTTCCTGGATCTGAGATGCGGGGCTGGTCGCGGACGCGCGTCAGCCCGTCGTGGCGCCCTCCGCCGCGGAGCGGACGAGCTTCGAGTACTTCGCCAGAACACCGCGGGTGTAGCGCGGAGGCAGGGGCTCCCAGCCGGAACGGCGGGATTCGAGCTCAGCGTCGTCGACGAGTAGGTCGAGAGTGCGAGCCGCGATATCGACCCTGATCAGATCACCATCGCGCACGAAGGCGATCGGACCTGCGTCCACCGCCTCGGGTGCAATATGGCCGATGCACAGGCCGGTTGTGCCGCCGGAGAATCGACCGTCCGTCAAGAGTAGTACATCCTTGCCGAGCCCAGCGCCCTTGATGGCCGCAGTGATCGCGAGCATCTCGCGCATGCCGGGCCCTCCCTTGGGCCCCTCGTAGCGGATGACGATCACGTCGCCGGCGCCGATCTCGCCGTTCGCCAGGGCGTCCATGGCGGCGCGCTCGCGCTCGAACACGCGGGCCGGGCCCTCGAAGACGTCGGCGTCGAAGCCGGCCGACTTCACCACGGCGCCGTCGGGGGCCAGCGACCCGTGCAGGATCGTGATGCCGCCGCTGGCGTGGATCGGGTCGTCGAAGCGGTGGATGACCTCGCCGTCGACCGGGTCGGGGTTCAGCTCGCGCAGGTTCTCGGCGACGGTCTTGCCCGTCACGGTGAGCGCGTCGCCGTGCAGCAGCCCCTCGTCGAGCATCGCCTTCATGATGACGGGGATGCCGCCGTGGCGGTCGACGTCGTTCATCACGTACTTGCCGAACGGCTTCATGTCGGCCACGTGCGGCACCCTGTCGCCGATGCGGTTGAAGTCGTGCAGGCTCAGCTCGACCTGCGCCTCGCGCGCGATCGCGAGCAGGTGCAGCACGACGTTCGTCGATCCGCCGAGCGCCATCGCGAGCGCGATCGCGTTCTCGAAGGACTCCTTCGTGAGGATGTCCTTCGTCGTGATGCCCTGGCGCAGCAGGTTGACGACGGCCTCGCCGGAGCGGTGCGCGAAGTAGTCGCGGCGGCGGTCGGCGCTGGGCGGCGCGGCCGAGCCGGGCAGGCTGAGCCCGAGCGCCTCGGCGACGGACGCCATGGTGTTGGCGGTGTACATGCCACCGCACGCGCCCTCACCCGGCGCGAACGCGCACTCGATGCGCTTCAGGTCCTCCTCGCTCATGAGGCCGGCGCGGCAGGCGCCCACGCCCTCGAACGAGTCGATGATCGTGATGTCCTTCTCCGTGCCGTCGCTGAGCTTGACCCAGCCCGGCGCGATCGATCCGGCATAGAGGAACACGCTCGACAGGCCCAGGCGCGCGCTGGCCATGAGCATGCCGGGGATCGACTTGTCACACCCGGCCAGCAGCACCGTGCCGTCGAGGCGCTCGGCCATGATCACGGTCTCGACGCTGTCGGCGATGACCTCGCGGCTCACGAGCGAGAAGTGCATGCCCTCGTGACCCATCGAGATGCCGTCCGAGACGCTGATCGTGCCGAACTGCAGCGGGTAGCCCCCACCCGAGTGCACGCCCTCCTTGGCGCCCTGCGCGAGCCGGTCGAGGCTCAGGTTGCAGGGGGTGATCTCGTTCCAGCTCGACGCGATGCCGATCTGGGGCTTCTCCCAGTCCTCGTCGCCCATGCCGACCGCACGGAGCATGCCCCGTGAGGTGGTGGCCTCGATCCCGTCGGTGATGACGCGACTGCGGGGCTTGATGTCGATAGATGCGCTGGGGACTGCTTCGGCCATGATCCCGAGTCTAGGCGCGCGCGAACCGTGCCCCGTGACGCGTGTGCGATCCGCTGCGACCGCCGCGCGACGGCCGGTCAGGATGCGCGCAGATCGGCCAGTTCGGCGAGCAGGTCGGCGAACTCGCGGGCGTCCTGCACCCGCACGCTCGCCGCGGTCTCCCCCGGGCCCACGCGCACGCCGAGATCGTGCGGCTCCAGGCTCGCCAGCGCGTCCTCGTCCGTGACGTCGTCGCCGGCGAACAGCACCGCCGTCGCGCCCGTGTCGGCGCGCAGCCGCGCCACCGCCGCGTCCTTGCCCTCCTGCCGCCAGGAGTACTCGATGAGGTTGTGTCCGGAGCGGCGGCGCCAGTGCGGCGCCTCCCGCGAGACGAGCGCGTCGACGACGCCCTGCACGCCCGGCGCCAGCTCGCGCGGCGTGAGCCGCGTGTGCACCGCGAATCCGTGGGTCTTCTTCTCGATCCACGCGCCCTCGATGCCGTCCACCAGCTGGCCCGCCTCGTCGGTCAGCCGCCGCAGCAACTGCTCCTCCTGCGCGTCGTCGGCGGCCGCCGCCGCCTCGGCCTCGACGACGGCGGCGTGCGCCGGGCGCCAGTACTCCACGCCGTGGGAGCCCGCGAGCCAGACGAGCGAGTCGTCGTCGTGCTCGGCGATGACGCGCAGGTCGGGCAGGCTCCGCCCCGAGACGAACGCGACGACCGTGTCGGGCAGCGCCGCGATGCGCGCCACCGCGGCCGCCGATTCGGGCAGCGCGCGCGCCGACATCGGGTCGTCCTGCAGCAGGGCCAGCGTGCCGTCGAAGTCGAGCGCGACGAGGAGGCGCTCGGTGTGCGCGATGCGGGTGAGCGCGGTGCGCCAGTCGTCCTGCGTGTCTGTCATTCGCGAGGCTTCTTCCTGAGGGTCGGCTTCACTTTCACGTCGACGGGGATGGGGTCGCCCGTGGCGCGCTTGCGTCGGACCGCGTCCACCGCCCGGAGGAAGCTCTGGCCCCACGCCTCGACGTCGTTCTCGAGCACCTTGCGGCGAAGCGCCCGCATGCGGCGCGACTGCTCGGCGGCCGGCATGTTGATGGCGCGCAGGATCGCCTCCTTCATGCCGTCGATGTCGTGCGGGTTCACGAGGAGCGCCGTGTTGAGCTCGTCGGCGGCGCCGGCGAACTCGCTGAGCACCAGCACGCCGCGGTTGTCGGTGCGCACCGCCACGTACTCCTTCGCGACGAGGTTCATGCCGTCGCGCAGAGCCGTGATGAGCATGACGTCGGCGGCCAGGTACAGCGCCACCATCTCCTCGCGCGGGAAGCCCTGGTGCAGGTAGCGAACGGCGGTGTGGTGCATCGTGTCGTAGTCGCCGTTGATGCGACCCACCGTGAGCTCGATCTCGTCGCGCAGCTCCTGGTACGCCTCCACGCCCGGGCGGCTGGGGCTGGCGATCTGGACGAGCGTGACCTCGCCCACGGTCACCTTGCCGTCGTCCAGCAGCTCGCCGAACGCCTTCAGGCGATGGCGGATCCCCTTGGTGTAATCGAGCCGGTCGACGCCCAGCAGGATCTTGTCGGGGTTGCCCAGCTGCTCGCGGATCTCGGCGGCCCGGGCCCGCACCTCGGGCCGCTGCGACAGCTCGATGAACGCCTGCGCGTCGATCGAGATCGGGAATGGCGCAGCGATCACGCTGCGCGATCCGCCCTCGGGGGTCGGCACCGCGATCTCGCTGGCCCGCGTCGGGTAGCGGAAGATGCGCCGCACGGAGCGCTGGAAGTTGCCGGCGTCGGCCACGCGCTGGAAACCGAGCACGTCGGCGCCCAGCAGCCCCTCGAGCACCTGGCGGCGCCACGGCAGCTGGGAGTACAGGCCGTATGCCGGGAAGGGAATGTGGTGGAAGTACCCGATGGTGAGGTCGGGCCGCAGCTCCCGCAGCATCTGCGGCACGAGCTGCAGCTGGTAGTCCTGAACCCAGACGAACGCCTCGTGCTCGGCCGCCTCCGCCGCCGCCTCGGCGAACCGGCGGTTCACGCGCACGTACGCGTCCCACCACGACCGGCGGTACACCGGCGCCGCGATGACGTCGTGATAGAGCGGCCAGATCGTGCCGTTCGAGAAGCCCTCGTAGTAGTCGTGCAGCTCCTGCGCCGACAGCCGCACGGGCACGAGCAGCGTGCCGTCGAACTCGAACGGATCCATCTCGAGGTCGGCCTTGCCGCCCCAGCCGACCCACGCCCCATCGGTCTTCGCCATCACCTGCTCGAGCGCGGTGACGAGGCCGCCGGGCGAGCGCCGCCAGGTCTCGCTTCCGTCCGCCTCCGTCACACGATCGACGGGCAGACGATTGGCGACCACGACGAGATCGGCCTTCTGCATGACTGTCTCCCTTGCCCCGGGGTTCGTCCTCTGTCCCGGGTCGCCATTCGCTCCGGGACCGTCCTTCTGCCGGGATCGCCAGGCTATCAGCGAGCGCGTGTCGGGCACGTTGCGCGCTAGCGTGGTTGACATGGGGATGCGGAAGTATGTAGCAGGGACAGGAATCGTCGGCGCCGTGCTCAGCGGCATCTCGCTGCTCCGCGGCGCCGGTGAGCAGCCGTTCACGTGGCGCGTGGCACTGCAGTGGCTGAGCTGGGCCATCACGTTCGCGCTCGCCATCGGCATGGTGCGCGACATCCGGCGCGCCAGCCGCGGTCAGATGGTGCCCGACGACTCGCCCATCAGGGGCAAGGAGTCGCGGTACTACCACCCGCGCGCGGCGAAGTAGCCGCCGGGGCGGGCGTCAGTCCTCGCCCTCGTCGTCGCCCTCGTCCGGGGCGACGTCCTCGTCGGTGCGGGTGTGCCACGCCTCCCACTCGCCCATGAGGCGCTCGATCGCCGCGTGGAAGCGCTGCGTGGGCGCGCCCGGTGCGGTGTCGCCGAAGTAGTGGCGCACCCAGTGCTGCAGGCGGGCCGTGGCCTCCGCGTCGCTGCGCACGCGCTCGACCTGCGCGATGACGTCGGCCGCGTCGCGGGCGTGCAGCCACTCGCACGCGCCGAGGTAGCCGCCCTCGTCCACCTGGGCGCGCTCGTCCACCGGTCGCGTGACGAGCAGTGGCCGGCCCGCGGCCAGCCGGTCGTAGACCATCGCCGAGATGTCGACGATGGCGACATCCGCCGCCGCCAGCTGCCATCCCAGCTCCGGCCGGTCGTCGTACACATGGTGCGCCGAGGGGTCGGCCTGGTTCGCCGCCCGAAGGGCGCGGATGATGCGCCGGTTCGCCTCGCCGAACTCCGGGTCGACGACGCCGCTGCGCGGGTGCGGGCGGTAGATCACGCGGTAACGGGGATCGGACAGCAGCGCGGACACGAGCGCCTCGCCGTGCGAGCGCACCGAGCCGTAGAAGGCGGCCGGACGGTCGCCCTCCCATGTGGGGGCGTACAGCACCACCGTGCGGTCGTCGGGCTCGTAGGGAACGACGCCCGAGTAGTGGTCGGCCTGGGGGCGGCCGATCTCGATCGTGCGCCGCTCGACGTCGTAGTCCCACAGCGTGCGCGACAACCGGTCGCGCGCCGCCTGACCGGCCACCAGCGCGTAGTCGTACGCCTTGTACTGGTTGGTCGTCATGTACATCTTGTCGGACTCGCCGTGGTTGATGAACACGTGCCAGCGGCGCCCGTAGCGGAACATCTGGAAGTTTCGCGTGTTCTGGTTCACGTACAGCACGACGCGGATGTCCTGGCGACGCAGCAGCCGCTCGATGCCGCGCACCTCGGGCACGAAGGCGACCGGCAACGCCCCGTCGGCGATGAGCGCCTGTGCCCCGGCGGCGTTGCGGGCGAGCACCAGCACCGGCCACGTCTTGGCCAGCTCCTGCAGCGGCTTGTACCACTGGCGCATCTGGTACATGTTCACGTCGCTGTCGGCGAAGTAGACGGCGATCTGGTACCGCCCCCGCTCGAGCGGCCCTCGCTCGGTCAGCGCGGCCCGGACGGCACGGTATGCGTTGCGGCCCTTGACCGCTTTGCGCACCAGGTCGACGGCCTTCTTCGCATCTCTCACGACTCCCACACCCTCCACGCTATCCGGGCGGACTGGAATCGCCCTGGGCGGGCGACGGCCCGGGCGCGTCACCGGGCATCACGGGTCACGCATGCGGCGCATGCGATGATCGAGCCATGCACAGCGTCCCGGAGACCGGCCGCGCCCGCGTCCCCCGGCGCAGCGCCCCGGTGCCCCCGCCCGGCAGCGGCGTGTCGTTCGTCATGCCGGTGCTCAACGAGCGCGCCTACCTGCGCCGGGCGGTCGAGACCGTGCTCGAGCAGCAGGTCGACGGCCCCGTCGAGCTGGTGCTGGCGCTCGGTCCGTCCTCGGACGGCACCAACGACCTCGCCCGCCAACTGGCCGAGGAAGACGAGCGGATCGTGCTCGTCGACAACCCCGCCGCCGACATCCCCGTCGGGCTGAACCGCGCGATCGGCGCGAGCCGGTACCCCACCATCGTCCGCGTCGACGCGCACTCCGAGCTCGCCCCGGGCTACACCGCCCGCGCGCTCGAGACGCTGCGGCGCACGGGCGCGGCGAACGTGGGCGGCGTCATGCACGCCGAGGGCCGCACGCCTTTCCAGCGAGCCGTGGCACGGGCCTACAACTCCCCCATCGGCCTCGGCGGCGGCGCGTACCACGGCGGACGGCGCGAGGAGGAGGCCGAGTCGGCCTACCTCGGCGTCATGCGCCGCGCCGTCATCGAGGAGGTCGGCGGGTTCGACGAGACGATCCGCCGCGGTGAGGACTGGGAGCTGAACCTGCGCATCCGATCCGCCGGATACCTCGTGTGGTTCGATCCCGAGCTGTCGGTGACGTACTGGCCGCGCGACAGCTGGGTGCGGCTGGCGCGGCAGTTTCACGCCACAGGCACGTGGCGCGGTGAGCTGGTGCGCCGCTACGGGCTGCGCAACTCGCTGCGCTTCTTCGCGCCCCCGGCGCTCGTGCTCGCGGTGCTCACCGCCGTCGTCGTCGGCCTGCTGCACCTGACGCGGGCGCTGGCCGGCACGTGGGCGCTCATCGCGGCGCTCGTCTACGTGCCGGTGCTCGCCTACATCGGGCTCGTGGCGCTGGTCGCGGCCGGGAAGGGCGGCGGCCGGGGCTGGCGTGACAAGCTGTGGACCCTCGCCGTGCTGCCGACGATGCACCTCGCATGGGGCGTCGGCTTCCTCGGCGGCGCCCTGCGCGGCGCCCACGACACCGTGGACACCTCCCGCCTCTCGGGCCGCAACACCCCGCTGCCGTAGCGCGGGCCGCCTCAGGACCGCTCGATGAAGCCCTGATCGAGCAGGCGCGCCACCACCCGCTCGGAGGCGTGGCCGTCGTCGCGGGAGTTGAACTGTTGGCGCCACGCGTCGTAGCGGTCGGCGTACGCCGACGGCTCCTGACCGAGCGCGCGCACGAGATCGTCGTACGTGCGCACGAGCGGGCCGGGCGCGCGCGCGGCGAGGTCGAAGTAGAAGCCCCGCAGCTCGCCGCGGTAGTGCTCGAGGTCGGGCACGAGGAAGTACATCGGCTTTCCCGTGGCGGAGTAGTCGAACATCACCGAGGAGTAGTCGGTGACGAGGGCGTCCGCGACGAGCAGCAGGCTCGCCGTGTCGGGGTAGCCCGTCACATCGATCACCCGGGGCCCGGCGACATCGTGGCCCGGCTGCAGGGTGCGGGAGTGGCCGCGCACCAGCACGACCGACCCCGTGTCCGCCGCCAGGCGCGCCGGGTCGATGAAGTCGACCATCTCGGCCCGGTCGTCCCGCCACGTCGGCGCGTAGAGCAGCACGCGCTCGTCGGCGCGGATGCCCAGCGCCGCGCGCACGTGCTCGGCCGTGCCGGTCACGAGCACGTCGTTGCGCGGGTAGCCCTCGACCCACACCGGTCGCCCGAAGAACGCGTATGCCTTGCGCAGGATGCGCTCGGCATACGTGTTCTGCGCGAGCAGCACGTCCCAGCGCCGTGACTCCTTGACGACGGCACCCCAGCGCCGCGGCTGGAAGCCGGACCGGTGCAGCGCCAATCGCTTCAGCGGCGTGCCGTGCCACGTCTGCAGCACCCGCTGCCCCGGACGGCGCACGAAACGCCGGCGCAGCCAGTCGTTGACGATGAGCAGCCGGGCCACACCTCGGGCGCGCCACCACTCGGGTGTGCCCTCGATGACCGCCACGGCGCCGTCGGGCACGTGGACCGAGCCGTCGCGCACGCTCCAGTAGCGTGTGACGCCCGGCGCGACCCGCGCGATCTCGCGGTCGAGCGCGAGCGGGTTGCAGCCTGCGGCGCTGCCGTAGAAGCTCTCGAAGAACACGGCGTTCTCCAGGGGGTCGGCCCGCGAGGCGTACCGCAGCTCCAGAGCGCGCTGGCCCTCCGCCGAGCTGTACGCGGGGTCGACCGGCGCGCCGATCTCCACCCGGTCCTCGGCGGCCGAGGCCCGCAGGCCGGGCAGCATCGTGGCCGGCAGGCTCAGCGCCACGCGCACGCCGTCGATCTCGACGCGATACGACCCCGACGGCAGCGGCAGCTCCGGCCCGCCCCAGCGCGCCGCCGTGAGCGGAAAACGCGCCTTCCACGTCTTGCCGCGCCCCGTGAGGCGCCCCGTCACCGCGGCGCGGGGTCCGATGAGCGCCGCCCGCTCGGGTCGCGCGCCCTCGCCCTCGATGAGGAGCGCGGGTCCGTCGGGAATGAACCGGGCCGTCGTCATTCGCTGCCTTCCCTCGGCGGTCCGTTCCGCCCATCCAGTCGCGCCCGCACGAGGTCGTACAGGCGACGGGTGTTCCGTCCGTCACGATACGCGTGCACGCGCGCGCTGAGCGCCTCCGCCCGGGCGACGCGCTCCTCGCGCTCGTCGGGGTCGGCCAGCACGACGTCCAGCTGGTGCAGGAGATCCCGCCACGACCTCGCGGGGTCGGGCCCCGCCACGTCGGCGTACGTGCCATAGAAGCCGCGGCGCGCGGCGTACTCCTCCTCGTCCGGCGCGAGGTACAACACCGGCAGCGGCACGAGGGCCGCGTCGTAGGCGAGCGAGGAGTAGTCGGTCACGAGCACGTCGACGCCGGGCAGCGCGGCGGTCACGTCGCCCAGCACGTCCGACCCGAGCGGGCGCACGCGATCCGTCGCGAACGGCGGGACGTACTCCCCCGCTCCCAGGCGGTGCGAACGCACGAGCAGGACCGCGTTGTGACGCTCGAGCGTGGCGCTGATCAGGTCCCAGTCCTCCGCCGTCGGCACCGCCGGATCGGGTGCCCCGTCCCGCCACGTCGGCGCGTACAGCACCAGGCGGGTGTCGTCGCCCAGCGGCCCCACCGCCGCGCGGATCGCCGCACGGGCCCGCGACCGACGCTCCGTCGCCGTGCCGGCCGAGAGCGGGTCCACGCGCGGCTCGCCCGTGACGACGACCCGTTCCCCCGACAGCCCGAACGCCGACTCCAGGCGCCCCCGCACGAGGTGCGACGCGGCGGGCAGCACGTCGATGCGGCGTTGCGAGGCCCGGTACAGCACACCGAGCAGGCGGCTGATCGCCGCCGCCGCGAAGGGAAGAGGGCTGCGCAGCGTCTCGGGGGAATCGAGGCCGATTCGCTTAAGCGGGATGCCGTGCCACAGCTGCACGACGAACGCACCCGAGACGGCATACGGGTTCACGTCGCCGAGTCCGTATGCCACGACGAGCACCCGCGCGCGGGCCGTGGCCCAGAAGCCGCGCAGGGAATCGCGCCGCAGGGTCGGGATGCCGCGCGCTGCCGCCTCGCGCTCCTCGTCGTCGGAGCGCACGAGCCACACCGCGTCGAGCCCGTCGGCCGCCGCGACGTGCCAGAGCGCGAGAGGACCGTCGCCGATCCCGGCACCGCATCCGAAGACCCAGCGCTCACCGCGCGGCACGACGAGAGTGACGAGGCGCCCCAGCAGGTAGAGCGGAGCCCGGAGCAGTTTGGCCGCGTTGCCCGCACCGAACGAAAACGAAGACGCCACATCGCGAGACTATCTCGCGAGGCGGCGTCCCCGACGCAGTGCCGACTCCCCCAGGCTCGCGAGACGATCTCGCGAGGCGGCGTCCCCGACGCAGTGTCCCCCAGGCTCGCGAGACGATCTCGCGAGGCGGCGTCCCCGACGCGAGCGCCCTACTCGAGGGTGCCCAGCGTCACGTCCACCGTGTGGGCCTCGCCGTCGCGCACGTAGGTGAGCGTGGCGTCGCTGCCGCCCGCGGCCGCACGCACCTGGGCGGTGAGGTCGGTCGAGCTCGTGATCGGCACGCCGTTGAACTCCGTGACGATGTCGCCCTCGCGCAGGCCGGCCTCCGCGGCGGCCCCGCCCTGCACGACCTCCGCGATCATCGCGCCCTCGATCTCGGCGTCCTCGTAGGCCGCGGCGCTCGTGACGCTGGCGCCCAGCAGGCCGTGGCTCGCCGCGCCGTTCTCGATGATCTCGTCCGTCACGCGCTGAACGACGTTCGACGGGATCGAGAACCCGATGCCCACCGAGCCGGACTCCTCCGAGGTGCTGCCCGACGCGGTAGCGATCGCCACGTTGATGCCGATCAGCTGCCCCTCCGAGTTCACGAGGGCACCGCCGGAGTTGCCGGGGTTGATCGCCGCGTCGGTCTGAATGACGGCGATCGAGATCGTCTCGTTGGCGCTGCCCTGGTTCTCCTCCTGACCCGGAATGTCGAAGAAGAACGGCGAGTCCTCGCCCGATCCCTGATCCGAGTCCTGCTCCTGGTCGGCGCTGTCCGGCGCGGCGGCCGAGGCGATCTGGATGCTGCGGTTCAGGGCGCTGACGATGCCCGTCGTGACGGTGTTCGGCAGCCCGAGCGGGGCGCCGATCGCGACCGTCGTGTCACCGACGTTCAGCTCGGAGGAGTCGGCGAACTCGATGGGCGTCATACCCTCCGCGCCCTCGAGCTTGATGACGGCGAGGTCGTACACGGGGTCGGTGCCGACGATCTCGGCATCGTAGATGCGGCCGTTCGCGTCGGTCACCCGGATGGCGCCGTCCGCCGAGGCACCGCCCAGCGTCACGACGTGCGTGTTGGTGACGACGTAGCCGTCCTCGCTGAGCACGACGCCCGTTCCGCTGCCGCCCGCGTCCCCGGTCGTGACCGAGATCGTCACGGTGCTCGGCAGCGCCTCGGCCGCGATCGCTGTGGCCTCGTTCACCGAGCCCGGGTTGTTGACGGTGATGGACGACGGGCTCTCGGCACCGCCGCCCGCGGCGGGAGCCCACAGCTGCGAGCCGGCGTACGATCCGCCCAGGCCCGAGGCGCCGCCGACGACGGCCGCCGCGACGAGCGCGCCGACCAGAAGGCGGCCGCGGCCCTTGCGCTCGGCGGGCCGGTCGGTGGTGCCCTCGCCCGGCGCGCGGTCCTCGGGGGCGATGTACGGCGGCAGCTCCGTCGTCGTGCCGGTGAGCGGGGTGGTGGGGTGCTCGTCGGTGCGGCCGGTCGCCCACGGCTGCGAGAGCGTCGGGGGCGCGGCGTGCCGCGCGGCGGCGTCGGCTGCCGACATCACGGGCCGCGGCGGGACCACGTGCGACGCACGCTCCTGAGGGGTGCCGTTCTCGGCCGGGGCGCTGCCGGTACCGGGTGCCTGGTTGTCCATCGGGTGCTCCTTCTGACGAGTCCCCTCCAGGGTGATCCGCCAACCTTTGCGCTTCCTATGTCCCGCTTCTGACGTCTCCGTGAGGCCGGAACGACCGCCCGGGGCGCCGACGGTAGCCTGGAACGATGCGATCCGTACCCGGCGCCTGGCGGCGCACCGCCGCCGGGGCAGGACTTCTCTCCGACGACGGCTCGGTCGCCGCCACCATCTTCGCAGAGATGTCGGCGCTTGCGGCCCGCACGGGCGCCGTCAACCTCGGCCAGGGCTTCCCCGACGAGGACGGCCCGGCGGAGGTGCTCGAGGCCGCCCGACGCGCCATCGCCGACGGCGCCAACCAGTACCCGCCCGGCCGGGGCGTCCCCGCGCTGCTCGAGGCCATCGCCGCGCACCAACACCGCTTCTACGGCATCGAGCTGGACCCCGCGACGGAGGTGCTCGTGACGGCCGGGGCCACCGAGGCGCTCGCGGCCGCGCTGCTCGCGCTCGTCGACGGCCCGGACGACGAGGTGGTCGTCTTCGAGCCGTACTACGACTCCTATGCGGCCTGCGTCGCGCTCGCCGGGGCCACGCTGCGCACCGTGCCGCTGCGCGCCCCCGACTTCCAGCCCGACCTCGACGAGTTGACCGCCGCCGTGACCGACCGCACGCGCGTCATCCTCGTCAACGACCCCCACAACCCGACCGGAGCGGTGTTCTCGGCCGAGACGCGGGCGCTCATCGCGCAGCTGGCGGAGCGGCACGACGCCGTCATCCTCACGGACGAGGTGTACGAGCACCTCGTGTTCGACGGGCGGCACGTGCCGATGGCGACGCTGCCGGGCGCGAGCCGGCGCACGCTCAGCATCTCGTCGGCGGGCAAGACCTTCCGCACCACCGGGTGGAAGATCGGGTGGATCACGGGTCCCGCCGAGCTCGTCACGGCAGTGCTGACCGTGAAGCAGTATCTGACCTACGTCAACGGCTCACCGTTCCAGCCGGCCATCGCCGTGGGATTGGGCCTGCCGGACGCGTTCTTCCGCGGCCTCGCCGAAGACATGCGCCGCAAGAAGGACGTGCTGGGCGCGGGCCTGCGCGCCGCCGGCTTCGCGGTGTTCGATCCGCAGGGCTCGTACTTCACGGTCGCCGATGCCGCGCCACTGGGCGCGCGCGACGCGGCGGAGTTCTGCCGCGCCCTACCCGACCGGGCCGGCGTGGTCGGTGTACCGCTGACCGCGTTCGTCACGCCCGCGCGTCGACCCGAGTACGGCACCCTCGTGCGCTTCGCCTCGTGCAAGCGGATCGAGGTGCTGCAGGATGCCGCGGCGCGTCTGGCGGCCGCGCCGGCCTGACACCGGCCCCGAAGCGCTGGCGGGGACCGGTCCCCCGCCGCGTCTGGACGAGCGTCTCAGCGGCGCGGCACGACGCCGTAGCGGCGCATCTCCAGCGCGGGATTGACCGCCCGGGTGCGCCGAATCGCGTCGGGGTCGAGCCAGGCGATCGCGAGCCCGGGCTCCGCGCCCAGCCCGGCGAGGGCGACGCCCTGCGGGTCGAGCACGGCGGAGCGCCCGACGCCGATCGGCGCGGGATGATCCGCCGCCGCGACGAAGACGGTGTTCTCGATGGCGCGGGCGGCCAGCAGGGTCGTCCAGTGGTGCTCCTTGAGCGGGCCGCGCACCCATTCGGCCGGTACGAGGATCACCTCGGCGCCCGCGTCGACGATCATGCGGGAGATCTCGGGGAAGCGCAGGTCGTAGCAAGTCATGAGGCCGAACGCGAGGCCGTCCACCGCGAACGTGTGCGGCTGCTCGGGCGCGCCCGGCTCGACCCAGTCGGACTCCCGCTGCCCGAAGGCGTCGTACAGGTGCTGCTTGCGATACGCCGCGATGACCCCCGACCCGTCCACGGCGACCGCGGTGTTGCGCACGCGGCCGTTGTCTCCCGTTTCGATGAGGCCCGCGACGAGCGTCATGTCCAGCTCGGCCGCCAGGGCCCGCAGCCGCGCCGTGAAGGGCCCATCGACGGGCTCCGACTCGCGCGCGAGGGTGGGATCCATCGGATTGACGAAGTAGCTGGAGTACTCGGGGAACAGCGCGACGCGGGCGCCGCATGACCGCGCCTCGCGCGCGAGCCTGTCGATTTCGCTGAGGTTGCCCGCCTTGTCTGCCGTGGGCGCGAACTGCCCCACGGCGATGCCGACCGCCGCCATCACGACACCTCCCCCGCTCGCCGCGCGCGCAGCACGAGCGGCACGAACAGCCACAGCACGAGGACGAACGCCGCCAGCAGCGACGCCGCGAGCCACGCCGCAGCATTTCCGAGCACGACTTCGAACACGAAGCCCACCACGCCCACGAGCAGCGCCGAGACGATCACCAGGGCGGTGAGCAGCGCGACGTGCCCGTACGAGACGATCGTGCGCTTCATGCCGCCGCGGAAGGCGATGCGATGCAGCGCGACAGGCGCGAGCGCGATGACGGCGCTCAGCCCCGAGAGGGCGACGAGCACGAGGTAGAACGTGCGCTGCCCCTCGTCCAAATCGGCGAACGCCGGCTGGAACGCCAGGGCCAGCAAAAAGCCCGTGATGATCTGCGTGCCCGTCTGCAGCACGCGCAGCTCCTGGAGCGCCTCGAGCCAGTTGCGGTCGTAGCGCTCCGCGGGCGTCTCGTTGCGGTACTGCGCGCTTTCCTCGGCCGGGCTGGGCATGCGCCCATCCTCCCATGAGCGCGCCCGAGGCCGTCGCGCTTCCCGTTCCCGACATGGCAGAAGGCCCGGATCCAAGGGATCCGGGCCTTCTTCTTGTTGCGGGGGCAGGATTTGAACCTGCGGCCTCCGGGTTATGAGCCCGGCGAGCTACCGAACTGCTCCACCCCGCGGCACAAGAGATAAGCCTAGCACGGGATTCACGAGTGCGCCAATCGGGCCTGCCGAGGTGTGCCGGAGCACGCTGAAACGGCGATGCGCCGGGTCCCCGAGGGGCCCGGCGCATCGCGCAGTGGAGAGAGGGTTACTCCTCGCCGCCCTCCGGCGCCGAGGCGCCTTCGAGATCGAGCAGACGCTGCAGGGCGTCCATCAGGCGAGCGTCGGCCTCCGCGTAGGCCACCATGTCGCCCTCGGCCAGTGCGGTGTTCTTGGCGTCGACCGCCTCCGCCGCGTCGGCCAGGGCCGTCTCGCGCGCGTTCTCTTCGCTGGGGTCGGCCGGCGTGCCGCCCTGGTCCGGATCGGTCGGTTCCGTCGGCTCCGCGGGATCCGCCGGGTCGGTCGGCTCGATGTCCTCGTCACCCGTCTCCGATCCCGAGTCGCCGCCGAAGATCACATCGAGCGCCTCGGCGAGCGTGTCCTCGAACGCGATCTGGTCGCCGAACGAGACGAACACCTTCCGCAGCAGCGGGTACGAGGTGCCCGCCGTCGACTGCACGTACACGGGCTGCATGTAGAGGAACCCGCCACCGACGGGCACCGTGAGCAGGTTGCCGAGCGCGAGCTCGGAGTCGCCCAGCTGCAGCACGTTGCGCTCGTCCGCGATCTCCGGATCAGAGTCGAAGGTGTTCTGCACCTGGCCGGGACCGGCCACGGTGCTGTCGGCCGAGACCTCGAGCAGGCGCAGCGTGCCGTAGTCCTCCCGTTTCACGCCGGCCTCGGATCCCGCATCGGAATCGACCGCCAGGTAGCCCATGAGCACGTCGCGGCTGTTCTCGCCCGTCCCCGGCGGGATGAACGTCGTGAACATCGAGTACGCCGGCTCCTCCTGACCCGGCATCTGCATGGTCAGGTAGTACGGCGGCTGCTTGGTGTCGGGGTCCTGCGGGTCGGCCGGCGTGGCCCAGACGTCGTCACGCTGGTAGAAGCTGTTGGCGTCGTCCACGTGGTAGACGCCGAGCATGGCGCGCTGCACCTTGAACAGGTCGGTGGGGTACCGCACGTGGCTCATGAGCTCGCCGCTCATCTCGCTGATCGGCTCGACGGTCGTGGGGTAGACCTTCTGCCACGCCTGCAGCACCGGATCCTCCTCGTCCCACGCGTACAGCGTCACGCTGCCGTCGTACGCGTCGACCGTGGCCTTGACCGAGTTGCGGATGTAGTTGATCTCATCCACCAGCAGCTGCGGCGTCGGCACGTTGGAGTCGCTGATCGCGTCCGACAGGCTCACCGTCGACGAGTACGGATAGCTCGCGCTCGTCGTGTAGCCGTCGACGATCCAGACGATGCGCCCGTCCACGACGCTCGGGTAAGGATCGCTGTCGATCGTCAGGTACGGCGCCACCTTCTGCACGCGCAGGCTGGGGTCGCGGTCGTAGAGGATCTGCGACTCCTCGTTCACGTACTGCGAGAGGAAGATCTCCTCCGACTGGAACTTGAGCGCGTAGACGATCTTGTTGAGCAGGTTGCCCACGCTCGGACCGCCGTCGCCCTCGAACGTCGTCTTGGTGTCGCCGGCGCCCTCCTCGCCGCGCGGGTAGTCGAGCTCGATCGGCTCGGCACCCTCCGGCGCCCCGACGATCGAGTACTGCGGCGAGTTCTCGCCGAAGTACACGCGCGGCTGGTAGTCCTGCTCGGTGAGGAAGCCCTGCGACGGGATGCCGTCCTCGATGAAGACGGGCTGGCCCTCGCTCGTGCGCTCGTTGCCCTTGGCTGCCACGAGGCCGTAGCCGTGGGTGTAAACCATGGCGGTGTTCTGCCACGACGGGCTCTCCAGCTGCGCCTGGTTCAGCTCGCGGATGGCGACGACGGTGTCCTGCACCTCGCCGTCGATCTCGTAGCGGTCGACGTCGAGGTTGCGCTCGAAGCTGTAGTACTGGCGGAACTGCTGCAGCTGGCGCACGGTCGGGCTGATCACGCCCGGGTCCATGAGTCGCAGCGACGCCGTCGTGTCGGCGTCGTTGCGCAGCTGGCCCGCCTCGGTCGAGGTCTCGGCCGTGTACTCCGTGGTCTCGATCGTGTCGATGCCGTACGCCTCGCGGGTCATGTCGACGTTGCGCTGGTAGTAGTCGCGCTCCATGGCCAGCTGGTTGGGACGCACCTGGATCGTGTTGACGACCCAGGGATAGCCGACACCGACGACGAGCGACGTCACCAGCAGCAGCGCCGTGCCGGCGAGCGGGAGGCGCCAGCGGCCGATGACGGCGGTGACGATGAACAGCGCCGCGACGACGATGGCGGCGATGGCGAGGATCGTCAGTCCGGGGATCTGCGCGTTGACGCCGGTGTAGCCGGGGCCGGTGATGCGGTCGCTCGGGGCCACGAGCGTGTTGAAGCGGTCCAGCCACAGGCTCACGGCCTGGATGAGGATGTAGACCGCCGCCGTCACGGCGATCTGGATGCGCGCGGGCTTGGAGATGCGCAGCTCGCCCTGCCCGATCCGGACGGATCCGTACAGGTACGACACGATCGCCGCCATCACGAAGCTGATGAGCACCGCGGCCGAGGCGAAGGCGACGACCCCGGAGTAGAACGGCATGGAGAACAGGTAGAAGCCCATGTCCATGCCGAACTCGGGGTCGGCCTCGCCGGTCGAGACGCCGTTCAACCACAGCGCGGCGGACTCCCACTGCGCCGACGCGGCGAAGCCGGCGAAGAACCCGAAGAAGACCGGGATGCCCCACATCGCGAGGCGGCGCAGCGGCTCGACGACCTCCTGGTAGCGGTCGAGCTGCGAGCTCAGGCGCGCGTAGACGGGCCGCATGCGGTAGGCGAGGAAGATCGACACCCAGATCGGCGCCGCCATCCCGACGAACCCGATGACGAACATCAGCGCGCGGCCGAGCCACTGTGTCAGCAGCACGGAGTCGTACCCGAGCTGCTCGTACCAGAGGAAGTCGGCGTACAGCGTCGCGAAGACGAAGAACGCTCCGACGAGCGCGGCGATCACGACGAGCGAGATCGTCACCACTCGCCGGAAGGGACTGGGGGCTGTGGCGGGCGTCGGCGCTGAGGTCGATGTCACCCTGTCATCCTAGGCGGGCCGGGTCGCGCGGGGGCGCCGGGGAGGCGGCCCCCCGGCGGATTCGGGGGATTCCCCCCGTGCGCCGGCCGCCCGGCCGGGCGCGGACGGGCGCTCTCGCCTGCGGACCTACCCGGCCGCGCAGGACGGGAGCTCGTCCGCGTCGCCCGCCGCGATCGCCTCGACGGCCGCCACCGCGTCGTCGAGGGAGGCGATCGACACCACGGTGAGGCCGTCGGGCACGTGCCCGACCACCTGATCGCAGTTGTCCCGCGGCGCGAGGAACCATTCCGCCCCCGCGTCGCGGGCGCCGTGGAGCTTCTGACGAATGCCTCCGATCGGCCCTACCTCGCCGGCGCCGTCGATCGTTCCCGTGCCGGCGATGTCCTCGCCGCCGGTCGCCTCGCCCGGCGTGAGCACGTCGATGATCCCCAGCGCGAACATCGTCCCCGCGCTCGGTCCACCCACGTTGTCGAGCTGGATGTGCACGTCGACGGGGAAGTCGTCGTAGTCGGTCGTCAGGCTGACGCCGATCGCCCAGGCCTCCTCGCCCTCGATCACCGAGCGTGCGGGCGTGATCTCGGCCACGCCTGCCTCGCCCTCGCGCACGTAGCCGACCTCGATCGGTTCTCCCTCGCTGCGCTGGATCAGCTCACGCAGGCGCGCGACGTCGGTGACCTCGGCGCCGTCGGCCGTGGTGATCACGTCGCCCTCGTGCAGCAACCCGTTCGCCGGCGAGTCGTCGGTGAGCGAGACCACCTGGATGCGCGAGCCGATGTCGTAGCCGAGCTGTCGCAGCGCCGCGGCGGTCGCATCCGCCTGCGAGTCGACCATGAGCATCGCGTTCTGCTCCTCGCGCTGCTCGCTCGTCGTGCCCCGGGGGAACACCGCGTCGAGCGGCACGACGGCCTTCGACGGATCGAGCCACGCCGCGGCGACCTGGATCCACCGCGGCGTCCAGTCCCGGTTGCCGACGACCTGCACCGTGGTGAGATCGAGACTGCCGCCGGTCTCGTACGTCTCGGCGCCCTGCACCTCGATGAGGGGGACATCTTCGCCCTCGGCGTTCTCGGCGACGCCGATCGTGTTGTACACGGGGCCGGGCTGCTGGATCACGTACCCGGAGGGCATGAGCGTCAGCGCGAACAGCACCACGAGGGCGACCGCGAGCGAGACCGCCCCGATCGCGGTGCGGCGAGACATCCGCCTGATCGCCGACAGCGGGGTGGATCCGGGCTTCTCCCCCGGTTCGTCGAACAGGCTCACGCGCGTGCCATCTCCCTGTGAATCGTGGCCGTTCGCGCCCGGCGTAAGGCGGATCACCCGCCCGGCGTGCTGGTCGTCAACGGCGCGACTAGCGTAGAACGCAATACCTTCTGGCGCGCTGATACGGCGCACACGAGAGGCGGCTGACGTGTCCCAGGACGACCCCCGACCGGATGACGACCTGCCCGAGTTCCTGCGGCGCATGTTCGAGGGGATGCCCGGCGGATTCCCCGGCGGATCCCTCGATCCCGAGCAGTTGCGGCGGCTTTCGGAGGCGATGGGCGACGGCTCGGGCAGCCTGCCGTTCGACCCCGCGATGCTGCAGCAGATGATGCAGCAGATGCAGCGCGCGTTCGCCCAGGCGGGCGACGGCATCTCGTGGGACGCCACCAAGCGCGGCGCACTGCACATCGCCAATCAGGACGGCAAGGGGGTGACCGACGGGCAGCGCACCGACCTCGATCAGGCGTTCGCCCTCGCCAACCTCTGGCTCGGCGAGGCGACCGCCATCTCGGAGCTGACCGAGACCCCTCGCGCCATCACGCGCGGTGCCTGGGTGGAACTGACGCTGCCCGTGTGGCAGGAGCTCGCCGAGCCGGTCGCCACGAGCATCGCCGACGCGCTCATCGAGGCGCTGCGCACACAGTCGCCCGAGGAGATGCGGCCCATGCTCGAGGGCGCCGGGCGACTCATCCGCGGTATCGGCGGCCAGCTGTTCGCCGCCCAGTTCGGGCAGGTCATCGGGCGACTGTCGCTGGAGGTGATCTCGGGCGGCGACGTGGGCGTGCCCGTGATGCCGGCGGGCACCGCCGCGATCCTGCCGCAGAATTTCGCCGATCTGGGCCGCGGCCTGGAGATCCCGGACGACCAGCTGGCGATCTACGTGGCGGCACGGGAGCTCGCCCACGCGCGCCTGTTCCGGCACGCCAAGTGGCTGCGCCTGCAGGTGATCGCACAGGTCACCGAGTACGCACGCGGCGTGGACATCGACGTCGAGCGGCTCGAGGAGATGGCCTCACGCTTCGACCCGCAGAACCCGGAGGAGCTGCGCGACGCGCTGCAGAGCGGCGCGCTGCTGCCCCAGCAGTCCGAGGCACAGCGCCTGGCGTTGACCCGCCTGGAGAACCTGCTCGCGCTGATCGAGGGCTGGGTCGACGTCGTGACCGCCGACGCGACGAACCGGATGCCCGATCTCGAGCGGATCGCCGAGACGATCCGCCGGCGCCGGGCCGCCGGCGGACCCGCCGAGGACGCCCTCGCGGCGCTGGTGGGTTTGCAGCTGCGCCCGCGCCGACTGCGCGAGGCGGCGGCGATGTGGCGAGCCGTGACCGAGGCGGTGGGCGTGACGGCGCGCGACGCGCTGTGGGACTACCCCGATCTCATGCCGCAGGGCGAGGACATCGACGAGCCCTCCCGCCTCATCGCGCGGCTCGAGGCCAAGGCGCGCGGCGACGAGCCCGAGCCCGACGAGATGGACGCCGCTCTCGCGCAGCTGCTTGCCGAGGCCGAGGGCGATCCGGGCGCACCCGACGAGCGCGCGGACCGGCCCGCGGAGGGAGAGGTGCCCGGCGACGCCCCGGACTCGCGCGAGGACAATGGCGAGGGCCCGGAGGGCCCGCGCGCCGTCTGACCCGCCCCGGTGGCGCGGCGCGTCGGTATCGGCCCGCTCCCACCGGCGCCGCCTGGCGCCCCTCCCGCTCCGCCCTGTGGATAACGACCGCTGACGGCCGTCGCGGCGACAGAATCGCGGCATGACCCCGCTGCGACTCGACCCCGCACACGTGCCCCTCTGGCGCGACGGCTCGACGCTGCAGTTCGGGCGCGAGGGCGCCGTCGTGCTGCACGACCCCGCGCCGTGGCAGGAGCGCATCCTCACCGAGCTGGAGCGCGGCGCCGATCCGGGGCGCCTCGAACGGCTGGCGGCCGCCCTGCGCGTGCCCCGCGAGGCGCTCGAAGCGCTCCTCGACCGGCTCTCCCCCGTGCTGCGTCGTGAGGACGAGCCGCGTCGCGTCGCCGTGATCGCCGCCGACGGCTTCCCGGAGCGCGCCGTCCACGACGTGCTCGATGCCCTCGAGGGGTGCGGCTGCGAGCCCGCCTGGATCGCTCCGGGTCAGCCCCCCGCCGTCGTGCGTGATGGCCGAATCGAACGCATCCCCGTGCTGCTGCTGGCTGCCCACGCCGTCGCGCCGTACCTCTGGGCGGCGCTGCAACGGGCCGACGCCCCCCACCTTCCGATCGTGTTCGCGGGAGGGCGCGCCGACATCGGCCCCCTCGTTCTGCCCGGACGCACCGCGTGCCTCGGCTGCCTCGCGCTGCACGACCGCGACGGCGATCCCGCCTGGCCCACGCTCGCCGCCCAGCTCCTCGCCCGCCGGGCGCCCGAGATCCCCCTGCCGCTCGCCGTGGAGGCGGCCGCCCTCGCGGCTCGCCTGCTCGACGACGAGCCCGAGCCCGGCAGGTCCGAGCGGTCGCGATCCGTCAGGATCGGCGCGGACTCCCGCCGGCGGTGGCGCTCCCATCGACCGCACGCAGAATGCCTGTGCCGCCTGATGCCGGACGAGGACCGGCGATCTCCGTCAGGAAGCGCGACGGCCGGCGCGCCGTGCGGCCCGAGCCCCGCGACCACGACAGCGACAGCGTTCGCGCGGCCCGCGTGATGCCGACGTACGCCAGGCGCCGCTCCTCGTCGATCTGCTCGAGGGTCGTCGCGTACGAGATCGGCAGCAGCCCCTCCGACAGGCCGGCGAGGTGCACGTGCGGCCACTCGAGGCCCTTGGCGGCGTGGATGGTCGCCAGCGTCACGGTGCGCAGCGACGGCTCGTGGTTGTCCTTCGCCCGCGCCAGCAGCCCGTCCGCGAAGCCGCGAAGCGTCGTGCCGGGCCGGGCCTCCTCCGCCAGTCGGAGGATCGCCTGCCGCGCCTCCCATGCGTCGCGCAGGGCACCGCCGGCCGCCGGCGGCTCGGCGTCGTGACCCAGGCTCCGCAGCACATCGCGCACCGTGCGAACGAAGTCGGCGTGCTCCTGCGGTGCGACGGCGGCGCCCCGCAGCGCCAGCACCGCCTGGCGCACCTCGGGCAGGTCGAAGAACCGGGTGCCGCCCAGCACCGACGTCGCCACGCCCCGGGCCGCGAGCGCCTGCTGCAGGGCGGCCGACTGCGCGTGGGAGCGATACAGGACGGCGATCTCATCGGGGCGTGCTTTCTGCAGCTGCCGTTCGATGGCGAGCGCGACCCCCGCCGCCTCCGCCGTGTCGTCGGGGTACTCCGTCACCGTCGGGGTCGGCGAGAGGCGCTCCTCACGCCCCGACACGAGCGTGAGGGCACCGGGTCGGCCGCGCATGAGCGCATTGGCGACGTCGATGACCGAGCGATCCGAGCGGTAGTTGCGCTCCAGGCGCACGACCGTCGCGTCGGGATAGCGCCGCTCGAAATCGAGCAGGAAGCGGGCGTCGGCACCGGCGAACGAGTAGATCGTCTGGCTCGCGTCCCCCACCACGCACACGTCGCGCCGCTCCCCCAGCCACAGCTCGAGCAGCCGGTTCTGCAGCGGCGAGACGTCCTGGTACTCGTCCACCGTGAAGTGCCGGTACTGCTCACGCACCGCCGCGGCCACGCGCGGCTCGGCCTCGAGCATGCCGGCGCACGCCAGCAGCACGTCCTCGAAGTCGAGCTGGCGTCGCTCGTCCTTGAGCGCCTCATACGACCGCATGAGCGCCACCAGCGCGTCGGGGCCGATCGCTCCGACGCGTCGCTCGAGCCGCGCGTACTGATCGATCGACCGCATCGTGATCTTGCGCCACTCGATCTGGGCAGCCACGTCGCGCAGCGTCGCCGTGTCGGGCTTCAGACCGACGCCGTCGGCCGCATGGGCCAGCAGGCGCACCTTGTTGTCGATGATCTTCGGCGCCACGTCGCCGGCCACCGTCGGCCAGAAGAAGTTCAGCTGCGCGAGCGCGGCCGAGTGGAACGTGCGCGCCGCCACCCCGTCGACGCCGAGCGCGCGCAGGCGCCCGCGCAGCTCGCCCGCGGCCTTCGTCGTGAAGGTGAGGGCCATGACGCGCTGCGGCGAGTACTCGCCCGTCTCCACCCCGTACGCGATCCGGTGCGTGATCACGCGCGTCTTGCCCGCGCCGGCGCCGGCCAGCACGGCGACCGGTCCGCGCAGCATCTCGGCCGCCTCGCGCTGGCGCTCGTCGAGCGCATCCAGTGCGCTCACGCCGGCTCCCCGTCGCGCTCCGCCCACTCGCGGATGAGCCGGTGGGCGATCGAGACGCGGCCAGGCAGACCCACACCCCGGCCGGCGAGGCCCTCCCGGATCTCGTCCCGTGTGAACCACCGCACGTTGACGATCTCGGTGCCGTCCGCGCGCGCCTCCCCGTCCGCGACGGCGCGCGCGTGGAAGCCGAGCATGAGGGAACGCGGGTACGGCCAGCCCTGCGATCCCGCGTAGCGCACGTCGATCAGACGGACGCCGGCCTCCTCCGCGATCTCGCGGTGGATCGCCGATTCGAGCGACTCGCCCGCCTCGACAAAGCCCGCGAAGCAGGAGTGCATGCGCCCACCCCATGCCGCGTTCGCGCCCAGGAGCAGCCGCTGGCCGTCCTCGCTCTCGACGGCGACGATCACCGCCGGATCGGTGCGGGGGAACACCTCACGGCCGCAGCCCGCACAGCGGCGCGCCCAGCCGGCGAGAGTGAGCGGCGCCGGCGAGCCGCACGCCGGGCAGAAGCCCTCGCCGAGGAACCGCGACAGGCTCACGGCCACGACGAACGTCTCGGATTCCCCCGGCGGCAGGTCGGCACCGATCTCGCGCAGCGCGACCCAGCCGTCGGGCGCAGCCACAGGGTCACCCTCGCCGTGCCACGCGGCCAGCAGCACGGCCGCCCCGCGCTCGTCACGGCCGAGGAAGGCCCATTCCGCGCCGGCCGTGACCTCCTCCGGCGCGACCCAGCGCAGCGCCGGCGTCTCGCCCGCCGCGCGGGGCGCCGCATCGCCGCGCACGACGAGCACGCGGGCGTCGCTGTCGGCGCGGAGCGCGTCGAGCAGGCCGTCCCGCTCCCGCTCCGCGGCGCTGCGTTCGACGGTTCCGACGGGGGCGGGACGGGGCATGCGGGACCTCTTTCGCGTCACGGGCGTGTCGGGAACTCCTCGCCGGCGTGCGACGGGCGCTCCCCTGGGGGACACGCCCGAGCGCGGTTCGCGTGTGGCGTGCTCGCGGGCGTGGCGCGGGTGCCGGGCGGTTCGCCCGAATACCCTGAAACGCATGGCACGCTCTCCCCTCACTCTAGCGGCGGCGGTCACGGCGGCCGTGCCCGGCGCCGAGGTCGTCGCGACTCGGCCGCTGACGGCGGACGGGGCCGGGCGCTACGACTCCGCGGTCGCGACCCTGACCGACGGGAGCGAGGTCGTCATCCGCACCCCCGTCGACGAGTCGGCCGAGAGCGAGCTGGCGGCCGAGGCGGTGGCGCTGCGGGCGCTCACGCCCGGCGTGCGCGAGCTGCTCCCGGTCGCGGTGCCCGAGTACCTCGGATCGGCGGTGCTGCGTGAGGGGCGCGCCACGGCCATGACGATGCTGCCGGGCTATCAGATCGACGCGGCCGAGATCCCGCCCGGCGAGGGCGCCGCCACCTCGATCGGCCGCACGATCGCCGCGATCCATGCTCTCCCCCCGTCGGTGGTCCGCGCCGCGGGGCTCCCCGAGCGCACCCCCGAGCAGTCGCGCACCGACGTGTCGCGCGTCATCGATGCCGCGGCCGCGAGCGGCCGGGTCCCCGTGCGGCTCACGGTGCGGTGGCGTGCCGCGGCCGACGACGACCGGCTGTGGGCGTTCGAGTCCGCCGTGGGCCTGGGCGGCACGCAGGCGGCGTCGTTCGTGTTCACCGACGACGCGCGCGACGCGCCGGTCGTGACCGGGGTGCTCGACTGGCACGGGCTGTCGATCGACGACCCGGCCATCGACCTGCAGTGGGTGGCCTCGGCCCCCGACGCCGCCCCGCACGTCTTCTCGGCCTATGCGGCCGCCGCTCACCGCGCCCCGGACGACGCGCTCGAGGTGCGGGCGCGGCTGCACGCCGAGCTCGAGTTCGCCCGCTGGCTGCTGCACGGCCTCGAGACGCACCGGGCCGATGTCGTCGACGACGCGGCCGGCTTGCTCGAGTCGCTCGCCGAGGGCGTGCGCGACAACGACCTGCTCGCCGGGCTGCGTCGCGACGGCGAGACCGACATGGACGACGCCATCGCGGTCCTCGGGCGCGTGCCCGAGAGCGCCGAGCGCGCCGCGGGTGGCGGCGGCATCGCCATGGAGACCGACGCCTACGATCCCGCCGATCTGTCGCTCACCGCGGACGTGCCGTGGGACGACGCCGACGGCGGGGAGCGGGAGGGCGACGCGCCGGGCGCGCGTCAGGACGCCGGGGAGCCCTCGCCTACCGAGCCGATCGACGTCGCCGACCTCCAGCGCTCGACGAGCTCCTCCTCGGACCAGACCTCCCCGCCGCGCAGCACCAGCTCGTCCGACACGTAGAACAGCGCCACGTCGATCCGGTCCAGCGGCACACCGTGCCGGCGGTGGTACGCCAGCCGGTACAGCGCCAGCTGCAGCATGCGGTCGCGCTTTTCCGCCTCGGTGCGGGGCGCGGCGCCCGTCTTCCAGTCGACGATCTCGATGCGATCCCCACGGCGATAGACGGCGTCGAGCTTGCAGATGACGATGTGCGGCGGCTCCCCGGCGCGCCCCGGCAGGACGAAGTCGATCTCGGTCTCCACCTCGAGCGGCTGAAGGTCGGCCCACTCGCTGCGCTCGAAGATCGCGCGCAGTCGCGCCAGCTCTGCCTCGTCCGTGGCCGACAGCGCCTCGCCGAGGACCTCACCCGCAGCGTCGTCGCCGAAGAGCTCGTCGTCGCTCTCCCAGAGGGCGTCGTCCGGCGACGGTCCGCGGCCCACCAGTCCGGAGCGCTGCTCCACCCACTGGTGGAAGAGGGTGCCGAGGCGCGTCTGGCGATACGGACGCTCGGGCATGGGGCGTGCGATCTGCGACACGGTGCCGGCGTAGTCGGTGACGTAGTCCTTGAAGCGCGATGCCGGCACGCGCGTGGGCGGGCGCAGCGCCGGGCCGTTGTCTCGACGGCGCCGTTCCTCCAGCAGGCGGCGCAGCTGCGGCGTCGGCTCGGTCGGCTCGGAGTCCTGCGCGGCGCGCACCAGCTCCGCCGCGCGCTCCACGGCGCCGCGGCGGGACCCGAGCGGGTCGAGCGGCCACTGCAGGGTGCCACCCTCACCGTCGTACGGGTTCTCGTCGACGTCGGCCGGCTCGATCGGCGCCAGGCCGAGCTCGTCGATCACCTCGGTCAGGTAGATGCTGGGATCGCGCGGTTTCGACTGGCCCGCCCACGAGGATCCCGTCAGCAGCAGGTGCGAGCGTGCGCGCGTGACGGCCACGTACGCCAGGCGGCGCTCCTCCTCGAGCTGGTGCTCGCGGCTGGCCGCCTTGAACGCCGCGATCGCCGCCCCCAGCTCCTTCGCGGTGCTCTCGGGCCCGGGCCGCCAGTCGAGGTGTGGAAGGGCGTCGCGGTCGCCGCGGAAGGCGTAGGGCAGCTGACCGAAACCCAGCCAGCCGAACGTGCTCGGCGGGCTCTTGGGCAGCTCGTCCTTGACCATGCGCACCACCGCCACGGCGTCCCACTCCAGACCCTTCGCGCCGTGGATCGTGAGCAGTTGCACGACGCCGGGTTCGGGCGGCTCGATGCGGGGCATCAGCTCGTCGGTCTCCTCGGCGTGCGCGAGCCACGCCAGCAGGCTGCCGATCGTGCCGCGCTCGTCGGCGTCGAGGAAGGCGCGCACCTCGTCGACGAACGCCCGCAGCTGCGTGGCGGCCACGCGCGCGGGGCCGCGGGCCTCGTTCGAGGCGAGCTCGACGTCGAGGCGCAGCTCCAGCTCGATGAGGCGGATCAGCTCCGGGATGGGTTGCCCCGCCGCCCGCCGCAACCGGTCGAAGACGCTCGCCGCCTCGCGCAGGCGCGCGCGCCCCTCAGGGGTGATCGCCTGCAGCAGCCGGTAGTCGTCCGGCACGGACCGCACGAACTCCAGCGCGTCGACGATCGACACCTGCTCGTCGGCGCCCGAGGAGGCGCGGATCCGCGCGAGCAGCTCGTCGGAGAGCGGCATGAGTGCACCGTCGCGGCGCGAGAGCGTGGTGGCGAGGTCGTACAGCGCCGCCATGTCGGCCACCCCCACCCCGAAACGCGGCCCCACGAGGAGCCGGATGAGCGAGGAGCCCTGCGTGGGGTCGTGGATGACGCGCAGGGCCGCGAGGACGTCGGTGACCTCGGGCGTGGCGAGCAGCCCTCCCAGTCCGAGGATCCGGTGCGGGATGCCGCGGCGGTCCAGCGCATCCGCGAACGTCTGCATGTGCTTCTTCGCGCGGAACAGGATCGCCCCGCTCGGTGCGTGCCCGGCGCTGCGCGCGGGGTCGCCCCCGGCCGCGGGGTCCGCCGCCTCGCCGCGCACCTGCGCGAACCACTCCGCGACCGCCTCGGCCTCCTCGTCCACCGTCGCCGTGAAGCGGTGCTCGACCCGCCCCTCGCCGACGCCCGGCCGGTCGCGGAGGGGTTCGACGGGAAGACGCCCGGGCTGCCGCAGCGGTGCGAGCAGGCGGTTGGCCGCGCGCAGCACGGCACGGTCGTTGCGCCAGCTGATCATGAGGTCGTAGCGCGACGCCGGCACGTCGTCGGCGAACGCCGTCGCGAACGCGTGCAGGTTGTCGGCGCTGGCACCGCGCCACCCGTAGATGGACTGGTTCGGGTCGCCCACGGCCATCACCGCCGCATCGCGGAAGACGGTGGCCAGCAGCCGGGTCTGAATGACCGAGGTGTCCTGGTACTCGTCGAGCAGCACCACGCGGTACTGCTCGCGCAGCTCGCGACCCACCTGCGGCGCCGCCTCGATGATCTCGAGCGCCCCTGTCACCTGATCGGCGAAGTCGAGTACGCCGCGCCGGTCCTTCTCGGCGCCGTACTCGCGCACGAGCTCCAGCAGCCGCGGCAGCGCCCGGAGGTTGTCGCACGCCTTCTCGATGTCGCCCTTGGTCGCGCGATCGCGGTTCGCGAAGGGCTCCATGCGCTCGGCGAGATCCGCGGCATGCCGCGCCACCGCGTCGAGGTCGGCGCGGTGGTCGAGCGCGTCGCCGGCCAGCCGCTGCACGGCCTCC
Organism: Microbacterium sp. Marseille-Q6965; assembly: GCF_946151065.1. Lineage (GTDB taxonomy): Bacteria > Actinomycetota > Actinomycetes > Actinomycetales > Microbacteriaceae > Microbacterium. Next base: position 530,148 of record NZ_CAMGZA010000001.1, read on the forward strand.
ACGATGGTCGAGAGGGCGGGATCGATCTCGTCGAGCCCCGCCTCGTCGGCCCGCATCACGACGGCGCGGCTGAGCAGCCACGACGCCGACTGCGACAGCAGCGCCGCCTCGGGATCGCGCCCGATGCGGGCGGCGTGCTCGCGCACGATGGCGTCGGCGAAGGCGTTGTAGGTCGCCACGCGCGGGCGCTCGAGCAGACCGGCGATGCCGGAGGCGCGCGCCGGGTCCCAGCCGATGTCGTAGGCGGCGGCCAGCTCATCGAGCACGGCACGGCGCACGGCGCGCTGAGCCTCGGGTGCCGCCGCCGCGATGCGGTCGAGGGCGCCGGATGCGACGATCTCGGGCAGGTGCGGCAGCAGACCGCGTTCGCCGAACTCGCCGATGCGCTGCAATCGCGCGCCGATCCGCTCCGCCAGCTCGCCGGCGGCCTTTCGCGTGAAGGTGAGCCCGAGGATCTGCGATGCGTCGACGTGGCCGTTCGCGACGAGCCAGACGACGCGCCCCGCCATCGTCTCGGTCTTGCCGCTGCCGGCGCCGGCGACGACGAGGGCCGGTCCGGCCGGCGCCTCGATGACCTCGCGCTGTGCCGCCGTGGGCGTGGGCTGACCCAGCGCGGTCGCGATGACATCGGCCGACAGCGCGAGCGGTCCGGTCCATACCGGGGCGACGGCGACGGCGGCGGGCGCGCTCACGAGGCGCTCACCGCCTTCACGGTGTGCGGTCGGCACAGCGTGGGTCGGTGCGAGCCCTGGCAGTGCACATCCACATTGGCGGTGAAGCCGGCGGCCGACATGCCCCGGGCCGCGTCGACCACGCGCCGCAGGAACGCCGCCCGCGCCTCGGGACCGAGCGCGGGCTGGTGAGCCACCCGGTAGGCGGACTTGGCCGTCTTCTGCGACACCACGACGAGCCGGGCGCCGGCGAGCGATCCCGGATCTGCTCCGGGCACGAGGCCGGCCTCGACCGCGAGCTGGTAGGCGGCCAGCTGCGCGTCCTCGGCGACCTTGATGTCGGACGTGCGGTCTTCGTACCGGCCGGTCTTCAGGTCGGCGATGACGACGGTCTCCCCCGCTGAAGCGTCCGCGGGGCGCGTGGGGGTCCATCCGCGTCCGCGCGCCTCCGCGTGCTCGCCGGCACCGACCGGATACGCCTCGACGCGGTCGATGATGCCGCTGAGGAGCGCGTGCGGACCGAGCTCCGCTCGCTCCGCGCCCTCCGGGATGCCGACCACGCGCGGCTCGTCGTCGAGCGTGACGGCGAGGCGGAACGGTGCCTCGGCCGCCACCGGGCGGCCGCCCTCGTGGCGCACGTGTCGCAGGTAGTGATGCAGGCGCTCGACGTACTCCTCGGCGCGACGACGCTCCTTGCGCTCGATCCAGCCGGCCTCGAACTCCAACTCGCCCCAACGGGCGTCCAGCACGCCGCGCATCGTGTCGAGATCTCCGTCGGGCGCGGCCTCGAGCGCCGCGTGCAGGATCGTGCCGATGCCGGCCGACGGGGCGCCCGCCGTGTCGCCGCCGAGCGCGCGCACCGCCCAGTCCAACCCGCACGCCTCGAACGTCTCCACGCGCGATGGCGAGACCCGCACGGGCCGCACGTCGGGATCGATGAGGGGAGCCGTCGTCGACGGGCCGCGCACGCCGTACCACTGGGCAGGGTCGGCACCGGGTACGCCCTCGCGCGCCATCACGGCGAGCTGCGCGGCGGCCTGCTGCTTCGCGGCGTCGGGCGCGGCCGAGGTGAGCGTGCGGCGATGCCGCGCGACGAGCCCGCGCAAGGTCAGCGGGTGCTCGATCGGCTCGGCGGCCGCGTCGTCCGGGCCCTCGGGAAGCAGGCTCAGCAGCGGACTGGGTGAGCTGGCATCGTCGTCCACCGCCGTCACGAGCAGGCGCGAGCGTGCCCGCGAGACGGCGCGGACGAACAGCCGCAGCTCGTCGTGCAGCGCCGCACGTCGCCGATCCAGCACGCCCGCGGGCTCGGGCGCCGCGGTACCCGAGCGCGCCGCGGCGACGGCGTCACCCAGCCGCCACGAGTCGAGCAGCCCCCCGCGCAGGCGCACGTTGGGCCACACGCCGTCCTGCACGCCCGCGATGACGACCGCGTCGAACTCGGTGCCCAGCGCCATCGCCGGCGTCATGAGCGTGACGGTGCCGGGGCGCTCCGGTGCGGTGAGCGAATCCTCGGGCACATCACTGTCGAGGATGTCGTGGATGAACGGCTCTGGCCCCTCGCCGGGCGAGCGCTCGTTGTAGCGCTTGGCCGCGTCGAACAGCGCGACGAGCCCGTCGAGCGCGCGCCCGGTCTCGGCGGCCAGCGGCTGCGCCGACACGGCCACCTCGTGCCATGCCCCCGACAGTCGCCGTCCGTCCGATGTGCGCGCGCGATCCCACGCCTCCCAGAGCAGCTCGTGGATGGTGGCGCCCGCACGGCCCATCTCGTGGAGGCGGCGGAGCGTCTCGGCGAGCCTGTGCGCCGCACGTGCCTCGGCGGTGTCGATGAACGTGAGATGCACGGGTTCGTTGAGCGCCTCGCGCAGCAGCTCGCGTGCGGGGCGCGTGCCCCCGGACTCTAGTTCGCGGTGCCGCAGGCGGGCGCGCAGCCGGCGCACCCCGACCCCGTCGAGTCCCCCGAACGGCGAGCGAAGCGCCTCCAGCAGCGCGTCGCCCTCGCGCTGCTCGGGCACCGTCAGCCCGAGCCTGACGAGCTCGACGAGCTCGCGCACGGCCCGCTCGCTGCCGAGCGGCCGCTGCACGCCCGCCGCCCGGGTCGGCACCTCTCGGGCGGCGAGCTCGGTCTCGAGTGCCGTGATCTGCCGGGTGTCGTGGGCGATCACCGCCATGCGGTCCCACGGCACGCCGTCGTCCAGGTGCCAGGAACGCAGCGTCCAGGCGATCCGGTCGGCCTCCTCGTACGGCGACGCTGCGACCCTCGCCTCCACGACCCCGGGCGCCTCGATCTCCGGGCCGGGGGCGCGGCGGTGCTCCACGCGGCCGCCGGCACCGATCTGCTGCGTCACGGCGCGCGCCAGCCGCGAGATCGCCGCGTGACCGCGGTGGTCGCCGTCCAGGACGTGCACCGGACCGAGCGCACCCGCCAGGCGCGCGAACAGCTCGGGAGTCACACCGCGGAACGCCCCCGACCCGATGTCGGGATCGCCGAAGGCGAGCACCGCGACGCCGCGGGCGCGCAGCGCCTCGACGAGATCGACGCCGCCGCGCGTGAGCTCCTGGGCGTCATCGATCAGCACGGCGCGCAGGCGATCCAGCTCCCCCAGCCGGTGCCCGCCCGCGAGCACCTCCGCAGCCTCACGGTACAGCTCGGCGCTGTCGCGGTGCGAGGCCCGCATGCCTGCCAGCACGTTGCGGTAGTCGCGGACGAAACCCGCGACGGCCGCCCACGTGTCCGACCCGAGAGACTCCAGCTCGCCCGGCTGGACGCCGCGTTCCGTCAGCTCGGAGAGGAAGGCGCGCAGCTCGGAGCGGAAACCCGCCGACCGACGCACCGTGGGTCCGAGGTGTGCCGGCCAGCGGCTTAGCCCCGCGCGCTCGTCCAGCTCGTCGCCCTCCAGGATCTCGGCGATGATCCGATCCTGGTCCGCGCCGGTGAGCAGCTGGGGCGGTTCCTCGCCCCGGCGCACGGTATCGGCCCGCACGATCTGGAACGCCAGCGACCCGACGGACCGGGCCAGCGGACCGGGAGTCGCCACCGCCACCCGCACGCCGAGTGCGTCCCGCAGCCGCGTGGCGGAGGGCCGCGTGGGCGTGAGCACGACCAGAGCCTCCGGCGCGAGCGCACCCGAGCCGAGCAGGCGTGCGACACGCTCGATGAGCACGGCGGTCTTGCCCGTGCCGGGCGCGCCGATCACGGTGCCCGACGCCTCGGCGGGCAGCTCGACCACCGCGCGCTGGGCGAGGTCGGGGGTCTCCAGGGGCACAACTCCAACGTAACCAGCGGCACCGACATCCCGCGGCCGGATCGCGGCGGGGCGCACCCTGTTCGCCGTCAGCGTGCGCGCCGCCCCCGCCCCGGCCGATCGCATAGGCTGACGTCAGCCCGGCACCGGCCGTGGCGCGCGCGACGAAAGGCAGTCACCCGTGGAGATCCGCATCGGCATCACCAACTCCGGCCGTGAGCTCAGCTTCGAGTCCTCCGAGTCGGCCGAGACCGTCCGCCAGACCGTCGCCACGGCGCTCAAGGACGGCACCATGCACATCGAGCTGACCGACACGAAGGGCACGACGTATCTCGTTCCCGTGGCGAACCTCGCGTACGTCGAGATCGGTTCCGAGGGCAAGCGCCCGGTCGGCTTCGTCTCCTGACATGTACATCCTCCTGGCGCTCATCGCCGCCGCGGGTCTCGGCATCGCGCTGCACTACGCGCTGCCGCAGCGCGACACGCGCGGCGTCGTGCTGACACCGGGGGTCGCCGCGCTCGCGGCCGCGGTGGTCTACGCCGTGCTGACGTGGCTTGGCTGGGGCGAGGACAACGTCTGGCAGTGGGTCGCGACCCTCGGCGCGGCGGTCGTCGTCGCCGTCGTGGTGACGGTCGTGCTCGGCACCCTGCGCGCCCGGCGCGACGAGGCGGAGCGCCGGCGACTCCGGATCGCCTGACCGCCCCGGCGCCGATCCGGCCGATCAGGCCGCGAGGCCGAGCGCGTCCATGCGCCGCGCGTGCGCGGCCATGAGCGCCGTGAAGACGGGCTCGACCCGCTTCTCGTCATCGAGGCCCAGCCGTTCGGGAGCCAGCGCCGCGCGGGCCACGAGCAGCGTGTCGCCCACGAGTCGGCGGGCCCACATCGACAGGAGCGAGCGCATCTCGTCGTCGCTCTCGATCGTCGCTCGCAGCAGCTCCTCGAGCTGCTCGCGGTCGCTCGCCTCGCCGAGGATCTCCGAGACCCGACGCCCGGTGGTGCCGTAGCCCGAGGCGAGGGCGAGGTAGAAGTCGTCGAGCATGCCCGCGGTGATGTACACCGACAGCATCGTCTCCCGCGGACGCGCGCCGATCGTCGCGCCCCGGAAGGCGTCGAGCTGCTCACGGAACGGCAGCATGACCTCGGTGGGATCGCCCACGCGGTCCTGGATGAGCCGCACGATCTGGCGGTGCTTGCGCAGTGCGCGGCCGGCGGCGAGCGAGAGCGCCTCCTTCTCGGCCAGTTCCGGCGTGGCGCGAATGAGCCTCGTGAGGGTCTCGAAGTACCCCAGCTGGAGATACGCCGCCTGGCCGAGGAACGTCGCGACGTCGGGCGCCAGCTCCGCGAAGTCCACGCGTCGCGCATCGCCCAGATCGCCGCGCGAGCGCAGCTTCAGGATGCGCGCGGGCGGTCGGCGCCTCCAGAACCAGTTCACCACGCAGCGATCCTACGCGGCGCCGGTCGGGAGGCGCGGATGCGCTGCGCCCCGCGCCGCTCAGCGGCTTCCCCGCCGCCATCCCCTAGGCTGGAACACGGCCCCGCCGACGGACGCGGGGCGCCGCGCCTGGGAATCGAGAAGGGCGTGGGCTCTTCGCACGGGCGGCGCGCGCCGCCGGACAGGCTTGATTCACAGTGACCGCATTCGCCGACCTCGGTGTCGACCAGGACATCATCGACGCACTCACCTCCAAGGGCATCGCCGACGCCTTCCCCATCCAGGAGCAGACGATCCCGCTGTCGCTGCCCGGCCAGGACGTCATCGGCCAGGCCAAGACGGGTACCGGCAAGACCTTCGGCTTCGGCATCCCCGTGGTGCAGCGGCTCGGCGCCGACCCCGAGCCCGGCGTGAAGGCCCTCATCGTCGTGCCCACCCGCGAGCTCGCGGTGCAGGTGTACGAGGACATGGACCTGCTCACCTCGAACCGATCCACCACCGTCGTCGCGATCTACGGCGGCAAGGCCTACGAGGGGCAGATCGACCAGCTCAAGGCCGGCGCACAGATCGTCGTCGGCACGCCGGGCCGTCTCATCGACCTCGCCAACCAGCGGCTGCTCGACCTCTCGCACGCGAGCGAGGTGGTGCTCGACGAGGCCGACAAGATGCTCGACCTCGGCTTCCTGCCCGACATCGAGAAGATCTTCTCGCGCCTTCCCGCCAAGCGGCACACGCAGCTGTTCAGCGCCACGATGCCGGGGCCGATCCTCACGCTCGCGCGGCGCTTCATGTCGAACCCGATCCACATCCGCGCGACCGACCCCGACGAGGGGCTGACGCAGGCCAACATCAAGCACATCGTCTACCGGGCGCACTCGCTCGACAAGGACGAGATCATCGGACGCATCCTGCAGGCCGAGGGCGTGGGCAAGGTCGTCATCTTCACGCGCACGAAGCGGGCCGCCCAGCGTCTCGTGGACGAGCTCAACGACCGTGGCTTCAACGCCGGCGGGGTGCACGGCGACATGGGCCAGGAGCAGCGCGAGCGCTCGATGGCGGCGTTCAAGGCCGGGAAGATCTCGGTGCTCGTCGCAACGGACGTCGCCGCCCGCGGCATCGACGTGGATGACATCACGCACGTGATCAACCACACCATCCCCGACGACGAGAAGACGTACCTGCACCGCGCCGGCCGCACGGGCCGCGCGGGGCGCACCGGCATCGCCGTGACGTTCGTGGACTGGGACGACCTGCACAAGTGGGCGCTCATCAACCGTGCGCTCGATTTCGGGCAGCCGGAGCCGACCGAGACGTACTCGTCGAGCCCGCACCTGTTCACCGACCTGAACATCCCCGAGGGCACGAAGGGTCGCATCGCGACGGCTCCGAAGGCCGAGCGGCGCCAGCCGTCCGGCGAGCGTGCGGGCGAGCGCGCGCCGCGTCGCCGTCGCCGCCGCACGGGCGGGTCGGAGGCGGGCGAGGGCACGCAGGCCGCCGCGCCCGGCGACGGCACGGAGCGTGCCGAGGGCGCGGGCACGCACGACGGCACGGGCAAGGAGCACCACGACGGGCGGCCCGCCGCGGCGCGTCGCCGCCGTCGTCGCCGCCGTTCCCCCGGCCAGGCCGCACAGGGCGCCTGATCCCGAGGCGCGCGGAGCGGGCGTGGAGAGCTGGCGGGCGATCGTCGCGGCGCTCGCGAACGACGCCGCCCGCGTGGCCTACGCCCGCATCGTCGCCGGCGACCCCGCTCGGGCCTTCGACGGGCTGAGCCCGTCGCGACGACGACACGTCGTCGACACCCTGCTCGGCGCAGGACTCATCGCCCGGGACGGCGACAGCTGGACCGCCGACGGTGAGCCGTTCCGTACCGCGCTGCGCGACGCGCCGGCGCCGGCCCGCGCGACGGGGCCCGAGCGCTTCCTCGACGCGCACGGCCGGATCACGCAGTACCCCGCGAACAAGACGACCCGCGGGGAGCTGCTCGCCCTCGTCGCCGAGCGAGCGCTGCGTCCCGACGAGGTTCTGACGGAGCGCGAGCTCAACGCGCGCCTGGGGGCCTTCACCGACGACGTCGCCGTGCTGCGGCGCTACCTCGTCGATTACGAGCTGTTGGAGCGCACGCCCAGCGGCTCGGAGTACGCCCGCACGCGCTGACGCGTCTCACGGGGAGACGGGCTCGGTTCCCGTCGCGGCGGCGATGATCCGCTCCACCATCTCCGCCGAGGTGGTGTTCTCCCCGATCCGGTTCGGCTTGCCCGATCCGTGATAGTCGCTCGATCCCGTCACGATGAGGCCGTGTGCGTCGGCGAGCTCGCGCAGCGTGGCGCGCCCGGGCGCGGTGTTCTCGCGGTGATCGATCTCCAGCCCGCCCAGCCCGGCCTCGACGAGCTCCTCCAGCACCGGGATCGGCAGCATGCCGCGCCCGGCCGGGTGCGCGATCACCGAGACTCCCCCGGCGCGCGCGATCGCCCGCACCACGTCCCGCGGCGACGGCGCGTAGTGCGCCACGTAGTACGGGCTGGCCGGATGAAGCATCTCGGCGAAGGCCTCCTCGCGGCTGAGGACGATGCCCTTCGCGACGAGCGCGTCGGCGATGTGCGGGCGCCCCACCGTCGCGTCGCCCGTCCGCTGCGCGAGCACGTCCTCCCACGCGATGTCGTAGTCGCGGGCCAGGTTGCCGACCAGTCGCTCGGCGCGGCCGATCCGGTCCTCGCGCACGCGCTGCATCATGGCCGCCAACTGCGGCTCGGCGGGATCGAAAAGATACGCCAGCACGTGCACGCTGCGACCGCGGTGCTTCGCCGACACCTCCGCACCGGGCAGCAGCGTCATGCCGAGCGAGGCGGCGGCGTCGGCCGCCTCGTCCCAGCCGATGGTCGTGTCGTGGTCGGTGAGGGCGATCGTGCGCATGCCGGCCGCGTGCGCCGCGACGCAGACGGCGGCGGGTGGCTCTGTGCCGTCGGAGCAGGCCGAGTGCAGGTGCAGGTCCGCGGGGCCGGCCGCTCGTTCTTCGCGCATTCCCCCGATGGTAATGCGCGCGCGTGCGCGGGCCGGGGGCGGGAGGGCTGACACGAGACGGCACACGGTCGACATCCGCCTTTTGCCCAGGTGTCGACCGTAGGCTCCCTGTCGTGCGTCTGCTCGGGTTCCTCATCACGGTGCTGTTCGCATGCGCCACCGCGGTGCTCTCGTTCCCACAGTTCTTCCGCGTGGAACACGCCTTCCCCATCGCGCAGATCATCGCCGTCCGCGGCGTGCTCGTCGTGTGCTTCGCGGGCGTCGCGCTGTTCTTCCTGCTGCTGGCCGCTTCCCGGGCCATGCGCGGCTTCGCGCTGTCGATGGCGATGGTTGCGGCGATCGGCGCGATCGTCGGTGGCGTCACGCTCGGCATGCGCGGCTACGGCGACGACTCGCTGCCCGCCGCCACCGAGACGAGCGTGCGCGTCATGACGTGGAACACCGCCGGCGACGCGACGGGCGCCTACCGGGTGGCACAGACGGCGATCGCCATGGACGCCGACATCATCGCCCTCCCCGAGACGGCACAGTCCGTGGGCGAACAGGTGGCGATCGAGATGCGCGAACTCGGCCGGCCGATGTGGGTGCACCACGTGGCGTACAACGACCAGGAGGTGCCGACCCCGCAGGCGTGGGAGACGACGATCCTCATCTCCCCCGAGCTGGGCGACTACTCCGTGATCGAGTCCTCGAGCGACGGGTCGAGCAACACCGCCGTGCTGCCCAGTGCCGTGGCGATGCCCGTCGACGGCACGGGGCCGATCGTCGTGGCCGTGCACGCCGTGGCGCCCCGCGCGGAGTACATGGACGCGTGGCGCGACGACCTGCGGTGGATCGCGGATCAGTGCGCCGAGGGCAACGTGATCATCGCCGGCGACTTCAACGCGACGATCGACCACATGCAGCGCTTCGGCATGGAGGGGCACGATCTGGGCTACTGCTCCGACGCGGCGGCCGAGACGGGCAACGGTGCCGTCGGCACCTGGCCCACGAGCATCCCCTCGCTGCTGGGCACGCCGATCGACCACGTGCTGCACTCCGACGCGTGGCGGCCCACGGGCTCGCTCGTCTTGACGAACCTCGATGAGGCCGGCAGCGACCACCGCCCGCTCGTGGTGCAGCTCGAGCCGACGGGCTGATACGCGCACCGCACGCCGCAGCGCCCCGGGTGAGACACTGGAAGGCATGAGCGACACGACGACCGCGGAAGAGCAGCAGGCGCAGGCGATCTCGAACCGCAAGCAGCCGTTCCCGCAGGGGTTCCTCGACACGATCGGCGAGGGCTGGGCGGACCGGACCGCGCCCGCCGCCGGTGAGCGCGAGCAGGCGACCTACGCCGCCACCCGGCGCGCCGCCGTGTCGGCGGCCTTCTCCGGTCAACGACTGGTGGTGCCGGCCGGATCGCTCAAGCAGCGCAGCAACGACACCGACTATCCGTTCCGCGCACATTCCGCCTTCTCCCACCTCACCGGCTGGGGCAGCGACGCGGAGCCCGACTCGGTGCTCGTGTTCGAGCCGACCGACGACGGCCACGACGTCACGCTCTACTTCCGCGAGCGCGCCGACCGCGCGACGGCCGAGTTCTACTCGGACGCCTCCATCGGCGAGTTCTGGATCGGGCCGCGCCCGTCGCTCGACGCCGTCGCCGCCGACCTGGGCATCGCCACGGCGCATGTCGACGCGTTCGAGGCCCGCGAGGGCGACCTCGTCGTGGACGACGACCCCGAGCTCACCCGATTCGTCTCCGAGCTGCGGCTCGTCAAGGACGCCTACGAGGTGGCGCAGCTGCGCCTGGCCGTGGACGTGACGGCGCGCGGCTTCGACGACATCATCCGAGAGCTGCCCCGCGTGATCGAGCACCCGCGCGGGGAGCGGATCATCGAGGGCGTGTTCCACCAGCGGGCCCGCAGCGACGGCAACTGGGAGGGCTACGACACGATCGCCGCCGCCGGGCCGCACGCCTGCTACCTGCACTGGACGCGCAACGACGGGCGCGTCGTGCCCGGAGACCTCGTCCTCATCGACGCCGGCGTGGAGGTCGACAGCCTCTACACCGCCGACATCACGCGCACGCTGCCGGTGAACGGCACCTTCAGCCCCGTGCAGCGCCGCGTGTACGAGGCCGTGCGCGAGGCAGCCGACGCGGCATTCGCCGCGGCACGGCCCGGCGTGCCGTTCCGCACCGTGCACGAGGCGGCCATGGAGGTCATCGCGGCTCGCACGGCGGAGTGGGGGCTCCTGCCCGTCACGGCGCAGGAGGCCCTCGACGCCGACCGTGGCGGCCAGCACCGCCGTTACATGGTTCATGGGACGAGCCACCATCTCGGCATCGACGTGCACGACTGCGCCGCCGCTCGCCGCGAGATGTACTACGACGGCATCCTCGAGCCGGGGATGGTCTTCACGATCGAGCCGGGCCTCTACTTCCAGATCGACGACCTGACCGTCCCGGAGGAGTACCGGGGCATCGGCGTGCGCATCGAGGACGACATCCTCATGACCGCCGACGGCCCGGTGAACCTCTCCGCCGCCATCCCGCGGACGGCCGACGAGGTCGAAGCCTGGATCGCGCGTCTGTCCCACTGACCGCGCGGCGCTGAGGCCGTCGGCGACGGTCGGGCCTCAGCGCAGCGCGTCGTCCAGGTCCTGCAACAGGTCGTCGACGTCCTCGATGCCGACCGAGAGGCGCACGACCTCCGGGGGCACCGCGAGCGCCGTGCCGCGGACGGAGGCGTGCGTCATCGCGTCCGGGTAGTTCACGAGCGACTCCACGCCACCGAGCGACTCGGCGAGCTGGAAGAGGCGGGTGCCCTCGGCGAAGCGCCGGGCGGCGGCCGCATCCTCCAGCGCGAGGGACACCATGCCACCGAAACCCGACATCTGGCGTGCGGCGATCTCGTGCCCCGGGTGCGTCGGCAGGCCCGGGTAGAAGACGCGCGCGACGCGGTCGTGTTCGTGCAGGAAATCGGCGATCCGCCGCGCGTTGGCGCTGTGCCGCTCCATCCGCAGACCCAACGTCTTGATTCCTCGTGTGGTGAGCCAGGCGTCGAGGGGCCCGGAGACAGCACCCGCTCCGAACTGCAGGAAGCCGACCCGTTCCGCGAGCGCGTCGTCGTCGAGTACCACGGCCCCGCCGACGACGTCGGAGTGCCCCCCGAGGTACTTGGTCGTCGAGTGCACGACCACGTCGGCCCCGAGCGTGAGCGGGCGCTGCAGGGCGGGCGAGGCGAAGGTGTTGTCGACGACCACCGTCGCGCCGTGTTCGTGGGCGAGCCCGGCCAATGCCGCGATGTCGACGATCCTCAGCAGCGGGTTGCTCGGAGTCTCGAGCCACACCACGCGCGGGCCCTCGCGCCGCAGCGCCTCCGCGACCGCCTCGGCGTCGCCGAGGTCCGCGACCGTCACGCGGACACCCCACGGGCCGAGGATGCGGGTGAGCAGCCGATAAGTGCCGCCATACACATCGTCGCCCAACAGCACCGCGTCGCCCGGCTGCAGCAGGGCGCGCAGCAGCGCGTCCTCGGCCGCGAGCCCCGACGCGAACGACAGGCCGTGCCGCCCGCCCTCGAGTGCGGCGAGCTGCCGCTGCAGGGCCGTACGCGTGGGGTTGCCGCTGCGGCCGTACTCGTACCCGTCGCGCAGGCCGCCGATCCCGTCCTGCACGTAGGTGGACGAGAGATGGACGGGCGGAATCACGGCGCCCGTCATCGCATCGGCGTGCTGTCCGGCGTGCACCGCCTCGGTGTCGAATCGGGGGCGGTGGGCGGAAGCGTCGTTCATGATGGTCTCCTCGTCAGGCTCGGGGGTCGCCGGCGCCGGGTCGCAGCCGGCGGGCGGGCGTTCGGCGGGCGGGCATGGTGGGGGTGAAGACGGGCGCGGCGGTCCCAGGGTGCGCGCCGCCGGCTTCATCGAACACGGTGCCGAGGTACCCGCGCCCGTGATCGGGCAGCAGCACCACGACGAGGGCATCGGCGGGAAGGTCTCGGGCCACCCGCAGCGCGGCCACGACGGCGAGCCCGCTGGAGCCCCCGACCAGCAGCCCCTCCTCCCGGGCGAGCCGACGCGCCATGGCGAACGACTCGGCATCGCAGACACGCTCGTAGGCGTCGACGACCCGCGGATCGAACGTGCCCGGCCAGAAGTCCTCCCCCACGCCCTCGACGGCGTAACGGTGCACGGGGCCGCCGGAGTAGATCGACCCCTCGGGATCCGCCCCGACGATGCGCACGCGGCCCGCGGACGCCTCGCGCAGGTACCGCCCGGTGCCCGTGATCGTGCCCCCGGTCCCGACTCCGGCGACGAAGTGCGTCACGGCGCCGTCGGTGTCGCGCCAGATCTCGGGGCCGGTGGTCTCGTAGTGGCTGCGGGGGCCGTGCGGGTTGTCGTACTGATTCGGCTTGTACGCGCCAGGGGTCTCGGCCACGATGCGGTCCGAGACGCTGTAGTACGAGCGGGGGTCGTCGGGCGACACGTCGGTGGGCGTCACGACCACCTCCGCCCCATACGCCCGGAGCACCGCGCGCTTGTCCGGCGAGACCTTGTCGGGCACGACGAAGATCGTGCGGTAGCCGCGCTGTTGCGCGACGAGAGCCAGGCCGACTCCCGTGTTGCCGCTGGTGGGCTCGACGATGGTGCCTCCGGGCCGGAGACGTCCGTCGCGTTCGGCCGCGTCGATGATGCGGGTGGCGATGCGGTCCTTCGCCGAGCCGCCCGGATTGAAGTACTCGACCTTGGCGAGGACCGTGGCGGCGATCCCCTCGGTCACGCGATTGAGCCGCACGAGCGGGGTGTTGCCGACGAGGTCGGCGATGGTGCGCGCGTAGCGCATGGGTGATTCCTCTCGGAGCCGCGCCGCGGCGCGGATGCTGTCGATGGCTGCCGGAAGAGCGCGCGAGCGCGCTCAGCGACAACAGCGACAGGTGAGGATCACGTCGTCAGCCTGCCGCACTCCCCCCGCGATGCGGCGGCATGTGACGAAAGATTGCGGCGGCCTCGGGTCTACGCGGTGAGAACGAAGTCCGCCACGAGAGGCGCGAGGCCGCGCCCGATCTCGTCGGCGGGCCGGCGAGCGCCCTTCACCTCGAAGGAGTGGCCCGCGCCCGCGACCCACGCGATCCGCGCGTCGCGGCACGCGGCAACCGCCTCCTCGAGCTGCGCGTGCGGGTCGACGAACGGATCGTTCTCACCCTCGACGAACAACTGCGGAGGGACGACACGGGGCAGGTGCTCGGTGCGGGGCTTGTCGGGGCGGCCGGGCGGGTGCAGCGGGTAGCCCAGGTACACCAGACCCTCCACGTCCGCATCGCCCTCCGCGGCGACCATCGACGCCATCCGTCCCCCGTACGACTTGCCACACGCCCACACGCGCTCCGCCCGTGAGCGTGCCTCGGCGAGGGCGGCGCGCCACGCGAGGATCGCGTGGGCGGCCGGTCCCGGCATGCGCCGGCCGGCGGCGACGTAGGGGAACTCGAACCGCAGCGTGCGCACGCCGAGGTCGTTCAGCCCCGCGGCGAACCCCCGCAGGAAGGGGTGATCCATCCCGGAGCCCGCGCCGTGCGCGATCACGACCGTCTGCGCCGCGTCACGGGGTCCGCTCCACGCGGCGCCGATCTCGACCCGGCCGGCCGGCAGCGCCACCGGAACGCGGATGCGCTCCTCGTCGGTCACGCGCGACCGGTCGGCTCGTCGCCCTCCCGGCGCTCGCCGTCGGCCGCGCCGTCTGCCTGGCCCTCGTCCTCGGGCCGCTGCGCGGGGCTCGCGGCCGCCGGCACCTCCGCGTCCGCGGCCGCGGCGGCCGGCGCGGGGTCGGCGGCCGGGGCTGCGGGGCGGGGCGCGGCAAGCGCCTCGGCCTGCGGAGCGGGCGGCACCGGCGGCGCCTGGGGCGGCAGCGGAGGCGTGTGGGTGCGCGACCGGCCGGTCGTCGATTCGGATGCCGTAGCGCGGCGGCTCCTGGGACGACGGCCCGCACGCGGGTGCCGCGGGCGCCGCGGCCTGGGGGCCGGCGGGACGGTCGCCGCCGCCCAGCACTCGCCGCGCGCTCGAGACGTGCGAACCCGACACGGCGATCTCGTAGTGGTCGGCGATCGGGGCGGTGATGCTCGTGTAGTCGCGCCGGCGACGCGTCAGCGAGTAGGTCAGGATCTGCATGAGCATGCCGATCGCCACGCCCACCAGCAGACAGCCCAGGAGCACCTGGATCGAGAGGGTGGGCGAGAGCAGCGTGAAGATGGCCCCGAACATCAGGCCGAGGAAGGCGCCGTTGAGGGCGCCGGACCACGCCGCGCGGGCGTAGCCCATGCGGCCCGTCACCATCTCGACGGCCTTGAGCCCCGCCCACACGATGCTGATCTCACGGGCGGGGATCTCCGCCTCGATGAGCCGCGACACCGCCTTCTGAGCGCTCTCGTAGTCCCCGTAGCGCGCCACCGTCTCGCCGACGTTCTGCGGGGTCCGACCGGTCCCACCCATCATGCTCATGCCACGATCATCCCACGCGGGCGCAGCCGGCACCTTTGCGTCGCCTATGGATCCACTGTGCTGTGGGCGTCGTCGGCGACCCCGCCCGGCGCCGGCCCGGGCACAGTCCCGCGGTCTACGCTGGATGCGTGAGTACGCAGAGGGTGTTCGTGGCGCGCCTGGCCGGGTGCCCGGTCTTCGATCCCTCCGGCGACCGTCTCGGTCGCGTCCGCGACGTCGTCGTCGTGTACCGAAGTTCCGGCTCCCCGCGCGTGATCGGGCTCGTCTGCGAGATCCCGGGGCGTCGCCAGGTGTTCCTGTCCATCGGCCGGATCACCTCGATCGCGACGGGCCAGGTGATCACCACCGGCCTCATCAATGTGCGCCGCTTCCAGCCCCGCGCGGGCGAGGTCCGCGTCATGGCGGAGATGATCGGGCGCCGCGTCGAGTTCGTCGACGGCACCGGCACCGCCGTCATCGAGGACGTCGCCATCGAGCCCAACCGGCTCGGCGAGTGGTCGGTGGGTCAGCTGTTCCTGCGCAAGCCGAAGACGAGCGCCTCACCCTTCGCGAAGGGCCCCACCACGTCGGCCACCTGGGCCGAGGTGCGGGAGCAGCGCCGCCCCGGCGAGGCGCAGTCCGCCGAGCAGCTCGCCCAGAGCCTGGCCGACCTCAAGCCGGCCGATCTCGCGAACACCCTGTTGGACCTTCCCGAGGCCCGCCTCATCGAGGTCGCCGAGGAGCTCTCCGACGAGCGCCTCGCCGATGCTCTCGAGGAGATGCCGGAGGAGGATCAGGTGCGCATCCTCGAGCGGCTCGGCGACGAGCGCGCGGCGAACATCCTCGACTCGATGGATCCGGACGACGCGGCCGACGTGCTCGCCGAGCTGCCCCAGCAGCGCCTCGAGGAGCTGCTGGGGCTGATGGAGCCCGACGAGGCCGAGGACGTGCGCATGCTGCTGCGCTACGGACCCGACACCGCCGGCGGATTGATGACGAGCGAGCCGATCATCCTGCCCGCCGACGCGACGATCGCCGAGGCACTCGCCCTCATCCGTCGCCACGAGCTGCACCCCGCGCTGGCGGCGAGCGTGTTCGTGACGCTTCCCCCGTACGAGACGCCCACGGGCCGCTTCCTCGGCGCCGTGCACTTCCAGCGCATGCTGCGCTACCCCCCGCATGAGCGCATCGGCGCGATCCTCGACGACACGCTCGAGCCGCTGCTCGTCACGGCTCCCGGTGCCGAGGCGGCGCGGCGGCTGGCGAGCTACGACCTCGTCTCGATGCCCGTGGTGGACGCGGCGCACCGCCTCGTCGGGGCCGTGACCGTCGACGACGTGCTCGACTATCTGCTGCCCGACGACTGGCGGTCGCAGGACGCCAACGATGAGCGCATCACGGCGCCGCCCGAGACCGGCACGATCTCGCTGCCGCCGGGAGGTGCGCGCTGATGGCCCGCGCTCACGACCTCGAGGCACCGCGGGGACGCACGCCGCGCTTCGTCGAGAGCCAGCCGCGCCAGAGCGACCGGTTCGGCCAGGCGACCGAGCTCATCGCCCGGGCGATGGGCACCCCCTGGTTCCTGCTCGCGCTGACGCTGTTCTGCGCCCTGTGGATGGGCTGGAACACGCTCGCGCCGGTGGCCTGGCGCTTCGACTCCGCAGCGCTCGGCTTCACGGCGCTCACCCTGATGCTCTCGCTGCAGGCGTCGTACGCGGCCCCGCTGATCCTGCTCGCCCAGAACCGGCAGGATGACCGCGACCGCGTCTCGATGGAGCAGGACCGCCAGCGCGCCGAGCGCAACCTCGCCGACACCGAGTACATGGCGCGCGAGATCGTGGCCCTGCGCATGACGATCGACGAGCTCCGCGAGCAGCAGGTCACCCGCGAGGCGCTGCGCGACGAGCTGCGCGCCCTGCTGACCGAGCTCGGCGACACCGGCGAGGGCGGCGACGAGCGTCAGGACGAGGGGTCCCGGAGGGAGCGGGCGTGACCGATCTCGCCGAGCGGGTGCGCGCGGCGGTCGGCCGCGTCGCGGACCCCGAGCTGCGGCGCCCGCTGTCGGAGCTCGACATGGTGCGCGGCGTGACGGCCGAGGGCGGCGACGTGCGGGTGCAGATCGCGCTCACCATCGTCGGCTGCCCCGCCGCGGACCGGATCGAGTCCGACGTGCGCCGGGCGGCCGAGAGCGTGCCCGGCGTGGACGCGGTCGCCCTCGAGATCGGGGTCATGACCCCGGCCGAGCGGCAGGCCCTCACGGAGCGACTGCGTGGCGGCGCCGCGCGCGTCATGCCGTTCGGGCCGGATTCGCTGACGCGCGTCGTGGCCGTCACGAGCGGCAAGGGCGGCGTCGGGAAGTCGACGGTCACGGCGAATCTCGCGGTGGCCCTCGCCCAGCGGGGCCTGAAGGTCGGGCTGGTCGACGCCGACGTGCACGGCTTCTCGATCCCGGCGCTGCTCGGCCTGGCGCGCGGCGGTGAGATCGCCCAGCCCACGCAGCTGGACGACCTCATGCTGCCGCCCGTCGCGCACGGGGGGAAGGCCATCTCGATCGGCATGTTCCTCCAGCGGGGGCAGGGCGGGCGGCTCGGGGCCGTGGCCTGGCGGGGACCGATGCTGCATCGCACCGTCCAGCAGTTCCTCACCGACGTCTATTTCGGCGACCTCGACGTGCTGCTGCTCGACATGCCCCCCGGGACGGGCGACGTCGCGATCTCCGTGGGGCAGCTGCTGCCGCACGCCGAGGTGCTCGTGGTCACCACCCCGCAGGCCGCCGCCTCCGACGTGGCCGCGCGCAGTGGGCTGGTGGCGCGTCAGACGGGGCAGCGCGTCATCGGGGTCGTCGAGAACATGACGGCCATGACGCTGCCGGACGGCACGACGCTCGACCTGTTCGGGTCGGGCGGCGGTGCCGAGGTCGCACGCACGCTGTCCGAGGGCCAGGACATCGAGGTGCCCGTGCTGGCCGCGATCCCGCTCAGCCCCGCGCTGCGAATCGCCGCCGACGCGGGCGAACCCGTCGTGGTCGCGGCACCCTCCGATCCCGCCGCCTCCGCCATCGCCGGCCTCGCGGCCGCGATCGCCTCTCAGCCGCGCGGCCTCACGGGACGCCGTCTGCCCGTCGCACCGTCCTGACCGGCGGCGCGGAGAACCTCAGGTGGCCTCGGGGTCGTACGGCGGCGGCTCGGCCGCGCTGAAGTGGCGGCGCACCGCGGGCTTGGCGGGGGCGATCGCGGCGCCCGGTCGCCCGGCGCCCGTGCGCTGCGCCGCGGCCCCCGCGCTGCGCGGCGCGGCGGTCGCGGCGACCGCCGGCTCCTCCAGCAGCGCCTCGCGGATGATGCGGCGCGGGTCGTACTGCCGGGGGTCGAGCTTGCGCCAGTCGACGTCCTCGAAGTCCTCGCCCATCTCGCGCTTCACGCGGTCCTGAGCGCCCTGCAGCCAGTCGCGGGCCCGCCGCACGAACTGGCCGAGCAGCTCGGCGTAGTGCGGCAGCCGTTCCGGACCGATCAGGAGCGCGGCCACGACGCCGATCAGGATGATCTTCTCGAAGGACAGGCCGAACTCCACGGGCTTCATGGTACCCGCGGCGGGTGTGCTTCTCCCCGCCCCACGGCGGCGCCGACCGCGGTTCGTGTCGCGGCGCCGTAGGCTTCTGACCATGAGCGAGCACGATGCGATCGCCCGATTCGTCCGAGAGAGCGTGGTCGAGCCGGAGCACATCTCCCGCGCGCGGCAGCACGCCCGCGAGCTGGGCGCGGCGCCCGTGAGCGCCGCGGTGGGCGCGCAGCTGGCCTTCCTCGCGGCCGCGACGGGCGCGCGCACGATCATCGAGGTCGGCACCGGCGCCGGCGTCTCGGGCCTGTGGCTGCTGCACGGCGCCCCGGAGGCGACGCTCACGACCATCGACAGCGAGCCGGAGCACCTCGCCGCCGCGCGCGAGGCGTTCCAGTCGGCGCGCGTGCCGTCGACGCGTGTGCGCTGGATCACCGGGCGCGCCGCGGAGGTGCTGCCGAGAATGAACGAGGCGGCATACGACCTCGTGCTCGTCGACGCCGACCCGGAGCGCGTCATCGACTACGTGGGGCACGGGCTCCGCCTCGCGCGCCCCGGCGGCACGGTGCTCGTGCCGCGCGTGCTCGCGGGGGGCCGCGTCGCCGATCCCGTGCAGCGCGACGACCTCACGACCGCCTACCGCACGCTCCTGCGCGAAACGCAGGAGTCCCCTGCCGTCGTCGCGTCGCTGGCCCCCATCGGCGAGGGGCTGCTGCAGCTCACGACGGTCGCGGCCGCCTGAGCCCCGCCGGAACGCGAGAAGGCCCCGAGCGCATGCTCGGGGCCTTCTCGGATGAAGCGGTCAGGCAGCGTTCACGACCTCGCCGAGGACGCCGTAGAGCTCCTTCGCCTCGTCGTCGTTGACCGAGACGACCAGGCGGCCGCCGCCTTCCAGTGGCACGCGAACGATGATGAGGCGCCCCTCCTTCACGGCCTCCATCGGTCCGTCACCGGTTCTGGGCTTCATGGCTGCCATGGCGGGCTCCCTTTCCTAGGTGTCTGCTTCCCTAGTTTATCGGTCGGCCACGCCTGGTCCATTCCCGAACGGTTAAGACCTGGTGCCGGCGCGGTTCACGGGATCTGCCAGTAGGCGCTTCCCTGCCCGTACATATTCCAGATCCACCACCACTGGGCGAGCAGTCCGAGCGCGAGCACGGCGATCCGGATGCCACGCACCCGCACCGCCGCGAATGCGCCCCACAGCGGAGACAGGGGCGCGAGCAGGCGGAAGACGCTCGACTGCGGGAAGAACACGAGGAAGAGATACACGAGGTAGCTCGCGGCCCACAGCCGCAGCTCGGGTCCCACGCGGCGCACGGCGCGCGGCAGCACGAGCAGTGCGGCGGCGGTGACGATGAGCGCGACCACGGCGACCGGAGCGAGCCAGGCGGGCAGTCCCCACACGCGGAACCACACGTCGGCGCCCTGGAACCACCCCTCCACCGGAAGGAAGTGCTCGGTGCCCACCCACGAGCGCCGCCAGGCCAGCTCGGTGTCGAGGTAGGCGCCGGGCTCACCGGTGACGACGGCCGCGATCACCTGCCATGCGAAGCCGACGGCGGTCGAGAGGGCGCCGAGCGCCACGATGTGAAGGACCTCGGCCGTCCGCAGCGGGTCGGTGCGGCGCGTGACCCACCGGTGGATGCTGTACAGCCCGAGCAGGAGCGCGAAGGCGAGGATGCCCGGACGCGTGAAGCCCATCACCGGGACGAGGAGATAGAGCCACCACCAGCGGCGCCGGACGACGCACGTCAGCGCGAGGAACAGCAGCAGGAGGAAAAGCGACTCGGCGTAGCCCGCGTGGAACAGTCCGGCGAGCGGTCCGGATGCGAACAGCGCGACCGCCCACATGGCCTCGCCCTCGCCCTGCCGCGCCCGCAGGAGACGGAACAGCGCCAGGCAGGCGAGGTAGCCCGCAACGAACGAGACGAGGAAGCCGCCCGCGCCCCAGGGGACGCCCAGGACCGTGGCGACCGCCTGCGCCAGGTATGCGTACACCGGCATGAAGGCCCACGCGTTCTCGGTCACCTGCCCCTCGGCCGTGCGCGGCAACTCGGCCGGGTAACCCTCGTAGGCCACCGTCCAGTACCACTGCGCGTCCCACGCGAGCGCGAAGTCCGCGAGCGGGTTCGCGGAGGGAAGCTGGGTGCGGGCCGAGGCGAGCGCCCCCGCCAGGAGGATGAATCCGACCGTGACGAGCCGCGCCAACGCGTACACCACCGCGATGCGAAGCGCGGCGGGCAGGCCGCGCCAGGCGGCCCCTACGCCGTCCTCGCGCCGTCGGCGAGGCGTCAGGACCCGCTCAGCCACGCTCGCAGGCCCCGCTCCACCCGCTCGATCTGTGCGACGGGCACGCGCTCCTGATCGTGATGCGCCAGCGACGGGTCGCCGGGGCCGTAGTTGACGGCCGGCACGCCGAGGGCCGAGAAGCGGGCCACGTCGGTCCAGCCGTACTTCGGCCGCGCGGTACCACCGACCGCGCGCAGGAAGTCCTGCGCGAGCGGCGCGTCGAGTCCGGGGCGGGCGGCGGACGCGCTGTCGGTGATATCCACGTCGTAGCCCTCGAACACCTTCCGCACGTGTGCGGACGCCTGCTCGACCGACCGGCTCGGGGCGAAGCGGAAGTTCACCTCGACCTCGCAGAGATCCGGGATCACGTTGCCGGCCACACCGCCCTCGATGCGTACGGCGCTGAGGCCCTCGCGATACGCGAGGCCGTCGACGTCGATCGTCTTCGGGTGGTACTCCGCCAGACGCATGAGCAGCGGCGCCGCGGCGTGGAGGGCGTTCTCTCCCATCCACCAGCGCGCGCTGTGGGCGCGCACGCCGTGCGTGCGCACGACGGCGCGCAGCGTGCCGTTGCAGCCGCCCTCCACCTCGCCCGCTGTCGGCTCGCCCAGCACGGCGAAGTCGGCGGCGAGGAGGTCGGGCCGCTCGCGCTCGATGCGGCCGAGGCCGTTCCGCGACGCCTCGACCTCCTCGTGGTCGTACCAGATCCACGTGATGTCGACGGCGGGATCGGTCAGCTCGGCGGCGAGCTTGAGCTGCACCGCGACCCCCGCCTTCATGTCGACGGTGCCGCGGCCCCAGATGACGGCCTCGCCCTCCTCCTCGACCTCGCGCGTGGGCAGGTTGCCGTTGATCGGCACGGTGTCGATGTGCCCCGCGATGGCCACACGCTGTGCCCGGCCGAGGTCGGTGCGCGCCACGATCGTGTCGCCGAAGCGCAGGACCTGGAGGTGGGGCAGGGCCGAAACCGCGTCGTGGATCGCGTCGGCGAGCGTCGTCTCGTCGTCCGAGACACTCGGGATGTCGCAGATCGCGCGGGTGAGGTCGGCGGAGGAGGCGGTCAGGTCGAGCGTCGGCATGCCCCCAGCCTAGGCGCGCTCGGCGAGTCGCCACGCGCGCATCCCTAGGATTGAACCATGACGGATGAGCGCTGGATCTCCGGTGTCGGGCTCGCGACGATCGCGGCCGACGGCACCGTCCTGGACACCTGGTACCCCGCCCCGCAGCCCGGCCGCGCCGGCGACGTGAGCGACGAGATCGAGTCGCTGGACCGACTCGCGGCCCCGGACGACAAGCGGGGCGTGACCGTCGAGGTGGTCACGGTCGAGATCGACCTGGACGCCGCGCCCGCCTCGACGTCGGACGCCTACCTCCGCCTGCACGCGCTCTCGCACCGACTCGTCCGTCCCAACGAGCTGAACCTCGACGGCATCTTCGCCCACCTGCCCACCGTCGCCTGGACCAACGCCGGCCCGATGCTGGCCGCGGACGCCGCGCGCCTGCGCCCCTACCTGCAGCGCGACGGCGTCCAGGTGGTCTCGCTCGACAAGTTCCCGCGCCTGACCGACTACGTCGCGCCGGAGGGGGTGCGGATCGCCGACACCTCGCGCGTGCGCCTCGGCGCCTACCTCTCCCCTGGCACCACCGTGATGCACGAGGGCTTCGTGAACTTCAACGCGGGCACGCTGGGCGCCTCCATGGTCGAGGGCCGCATCTCGCAGGGTGTGGTCGTCGGCGACGGATCGGACATCGGCGGCGGCGCCTCGATCATGGGCACGCTCTCGGGCGGCGGCACGCACCGCGTGTCCATCGGCTCCCGCACGCTGCTCGGCGCCAACGCCGGCATCGGCATCTCCCTCGGCGACGACTGCGTCGTGGAGGCGGGACTGTACGTCACGGCCGGTACGAAGATCCGTCTCGAGGACGGCTCCGTCGTCAAGGGCGCGGAGCTGTCGGGATCCAGCGGCCTGCTGCTGCGCCGCAACTCCCTCGACGGCGCGGTGGAGGCCGTGCGGCGCGAGGGCGTCGGCGTGGTTCTCAACGCCGCCCTGCACTGAGCCGCAAACGCGAACGGCCGCCGCTCCCGAGGGAGCGGCGGCCGTTCGCGTGTTCCGATCAGGCGCCGGGGTAGGCCCGCTCCGGCGAGCCCGTGTAGAGCTGCTGCGGGCGGCCGATCTTGCCGCGCGCGTCGAGGTTCGCCTCGCGCCAGTGTGCGAGCCAGCCGGGCAGGCGCCCGATGGCGAACAGCACCGTGAAGACGCGGGTCGGGAAGCCCATGGCCTTGTAGATGACGCCGGTGTAGAAGTCGACGTTCGGGTAGAGGCGACGCTCCTTGAAGTAGTCGTCCTCGAGCGCGATCTCCTCGAGCTCCTTCGCGAGGTCGAGCAGCGGGTCGTGCACGCCGAGCGCCGAGAGCACCTCGTCGGCCGACTCCTTCACGAGCTTGGCGCGCGGGTCGTAGTTCTTGTAGACCCGGTGCCCGAAGCCCATGAGCTTCACGCCCTCTTCCTTGTTCTTCACCTTCTCGACGAAGCGCTTGACGCCCTGGCCGGACTCCTGGATCTGGCTGAGCATGTTCAGCACCGCCTCGTTCGCGCCGCCGTGCAGGGGGCCGGAGAGGGCCTGGATGCCCGCGGCGATCGAGGCGAACTGGTCGGCGCCGGTCGAGCCGACGAGGCGCACCGTCGAGGTCGAGGCGTTCTGCTCGTGGTCCTCGTGCAGGATGAGCAGCCGCTCGAGCGCCTTGGCCATGACGGGGTCGATCTCGTACGGCTCCGCCATGTTGCCGAAGTTCAGGCGCAGGAAGTTCTCGACGTAGCTGAGCGAGTTGTCCGGGTACAGGAAGGCCTGCCCGATCGACTTCTTGTGCGCGTACGCCGCGATGACGGGAAGCTTCGCGAGCAGCCGGACGGTGGTGAGGTCCACGTGCTCCGGGTTGTCCGGGTCAGAGTCGTTCTCGTAGTAGGTCGAGAGTGCGGCGACGGCCGACGAGAGCACGGCCATCGGGTGCGCGCCGGCCGGCATGGCCGTGAAGAAGTTCTTGAGGTCTTCGTGCAGCAGCGTGTGGTGCCGGATGCTGTCGTCGAACTGCGAGAGCTGGTCGGCGGTGGGCAGCTCCCCGTAGATGAGCAGCCAGGCGATTTCGAGGAAGCTGGCCTCGCCCTTCACGAGCTGCTCGATGGGGTAGCCGCGGTAGCGCAGGATGCCCTGGTCGCCGTCGATGTAGGTGATGTCCGACATCGTGGAGGCCGTGTTGACGAAGCCGTAGTCGAGCGCCGTGAAGCCGGTCTGCTTCGTGAGCGACGAGACGTCGATCGCGGACTTTCCGTCCGTGGCGGGCAGGACGGGGAACTCCGCGGTCTTGTCGCCGACCGTCAGAACGGCCTTCTCGGGCAGGCTTCCTGCGTCGCTCACGGCGCCTCCTTGCGATTCGGGATGCTGGTACTCGCGCGAATGGGCCGAGCGGATCCGCGCGCGGCCGTCATCCACCCTAGCCGCTGATCAGCGTGCGGATGACCGCAGGCGATCGGCCGCCTGCCGGATGCGCTCGTCCGTTGCCGTCAGCGAGAACCGCACGTGCTGCGGGTGATACGGGCCGTAGAACACGCCGGGCCCGGCGAGGATGCCGAGGCCGGCGAGACGGTCCATCGTCTCCCACGCGTCGCGCCCCTCCGTCGCCCACAGGTACAGACCGGCCTCGCTGCGGTCGATCCGGAAGCCCGCCGCCTCGAGCGCCGGCTTGAGCACGTCGCGACGCACACGGTAGCGCTCGCGCTGCTCGGCGACGTGCGCGTCGTCTCCCAGCGCCGCCGCCATGGCGTGCTGCACGGGCGCCGGGAGCATGAGGCCGAGGTGCTTGCGGTTCTTCAGCAGCTCTCCGACGATCTGCGCGCAGCCGGCCACGAAGGCGGCCCGGTACCCGGCGAGGTTGGACTGCTTGCTGAGCGAGTACACGCTCAGCAGGCCCGCGCGGCTGCCGCCCGTGACGCGCGGGTCGAGCACGCTGGGCACCGGGCCCGCAACCCACTCGCCGTCCCAGCCGAGCTCGGCATAGCACTCGTCGCTCGCGAGCACGGCCCCCAGCTCGCGCGCGCGCACGACGGCGCGCCGCAGCTCCTCGACGCCCCACACGCGGCCATCGGGGTTGCCGGGCGAGTTGATCCAGATGAGCCGAGCCCCCTCGGGCCACTCATCGGGGTCGTCGGCGGCGACCGCGGTCGCGTCGGCGACGGCCGCGCCCACCGCGTAGGTGGGGTATGCGGCACGCGGGTGCACGACGATGTCGCCGCTGCCCAGGCCCAACAGGGTGGGCAGCAGCGCGACGAGCTCCTTCGACCCGATGGTGGGCAGCACGTTGCGCGGCTGAAGATCCGTCACGCCGCGACGGCGCGCGTACCAGTCGACGATCGCCTCTCGCAGGGCCGGCGTCCCGACAGTCTGCGGGTACGCATGCGCGTCGGTGGCGGCCACGAGTGCGTCGCGGACGACGCGCGGCGTCGGGTCGACGGGCGAGCCGATCGAGAGGTCGCACAGCCCGTCCGGGTGCGCCGCGGCGCGCTCGGCGAAGGGGGTGACGGCGTCCCAGGGGTAGTCGTCGAGATCGCGGATGCCCATGTCAGGCGGACGCTCAGTGCGTGCCCTGCGGCGGCAGCGCGGCGATGATCGGGTGGTCCTTCGGGATCACGCCGACCTTGGCGGCACCGCCGGGCGAGCCGATCTCGTCGAAGAACTCGACGTTCGCCTTGTAGTAGTCGGACCACTCCTCGGGCAGGTCGTCCTCGTAGTAGATCGCCTCGACGGGGCACACGGGCTCGCAGGCGCCGCAGTCCACGCACTCGTCCGGGTGGATGTAGAGGCTGCGCTCACCCTCGTAGATGCAGTCGACCGGGCACTCATCGATGCAGGCGCGGTCCTTGACGTCCACGCACGGAAGGGCGATCACGTAAGTCACGTGTCGATTCTACGCTCCGGCTCGCTGACCCTTCCCCGAACCGGCACGCACGCCGCGCAGGTCGGGCCAGGCGACGACGACGACCACGACGATCGCGACGACCCACGACCAGATCACGCCGAGCGGCGCCTCACCGGGTGCCGCCCGCGGCACGACGACCGATCCACCCGGGCCCTCGCCCGAGAACACCAGCAACATCGCGAGGGCACCCAGCCCCGCCGCGAGGACCGTGCCGCGCCCCTCCGAGAGGCAGCGCACCGCGACAAGCAGCGCGAGCAGACCCACCGCGGCGAGGATCGTCCCCAGCGGCACGATGAGCCCGGCAAGGCCGGTGGGGATGACGGACGCCGAGTGCATCACGGTCCCCGCGATGCCGTAGACGGCGCCGGCGACGAAGGCGCCGGCCCAGGTCAGCAGGCGGATGGGCCACACGGAGCGCATGGGATCAGCGTACGCCGTGGCCGCTGTCACACCGCCCAGCCGAGCAGGCGCAGCAGGGCCGCGGTCGCCGCCGCCACCACGACGACGACGAGGAACGACGCCCCGCGCCACAGCAGGAGGGCCGCCACGGCCACGGCGGGCAGACGCGCGTCCAGACGGATCGCCATGCCGTCTCCGAGCGTCTGCACGGCCACGAGCGCCGAGAGCAGCGCCACCGTGAGCAGGTCCGTGATCCGCGCCGGTCGCGGGCGCTCCAGCCATTCCTCGGGCACGAGGTACCCGACGAGCTTGAGAGCGGCCACCGCGATGCCGGCGAGCAGGATCGCCGTCCAGGCGCTCATCCGGCCGCCTCCGATCCGGCGTCGCCCGGCGCGGGCTGGGCCGCGCGGCGGCCCAGCCAATTCGTCCACCCCACGACCACGGCGACGACGGCGGCGAGCAGCACGGGCACGCCGGGGGCGAGCCACGGCGTGGCCACTGCCGCGACGACCGCCGCGGCGGCGCCCACCGCGACCGCCTGGCGGGAGCGCAGGCGCGGCCAGAGCAGGGCGAGGAACGCGGCGGCCGCGGCCGCGTCGAGACCGTACGCACGCACGTCGCCGAGCACGTCCCCCAGCAGAGCCCCGGCGAGCGTCGCCAGGTTCCAGCCGATGAAGATGCCCAGGCCCGTCACCCAGAACCCGATGCGGCGCGCCGCCGGATCTTCGTGGGCCAGCGAGACCGCCGTGGACTCGTCGATCGTGAACTGCGCCGCCGCGAGACGCCGCGGCCAGGTGCGGCCGACGATCGGGTTCATCCGCGCGGCGTAGACGGCGTTGCGCACGCCGAGCAGCGCGGCCGAGGCGATCGCGGCCGGCCCCCCGCCGCCCGACCCGAGCACGCCGATGAACGCGAACTGCGATCCGCCCGAGAACATCAGCAGACTCAGCACACACGTCTGCCACACGTCCAACCCGGAGGCGGTGGCGAGAGCGCCGAACGAGACCCCGTACGCGCTCGTCGGCAGCGCGACCGCGATGCCCTGACGCCAGGCTCCCCGGCGCTCGGAGGGGGACGGGGAACTCACCCGTCCGAGGGTACCGGTCCTCGTCGCTTCCGCAGGCCCAGCACCGCCGCCGCCACGGCGACCGCCGCCGCGGCGAGGAACGTCGTGCGGTACCCGGCCTCGTCGATGGCGAGACCCCACGCGGCCGCTCCCACCGCCTGCCCGAGGACGAGCACGATGAACAGCAGCGCGGTGCCGGTGGCCGCCCGGGCCGGATGGATCTCGGAGGTCCAGGCGATGAGGGCGCCGCTGGCGGCCGTGTACGCCCACCCGAAGACCACGCAGGCGACCACGGCGAGCCACGGCACCGCGATGGCGCCGACGAGCGCCGCCGTGGCGGCCGCGAGGACGACGCTCGTCAGAGACCAGGCGATGCCCGGCCCGAGGCGCGCCATGACCCCGGCGGTGCCGATGACCGCGGCGCCACCGGCGCCGAGCGCCATCCACGCGACCACCGACACCGTTTCGGTGACGCCGGATTCGGTGAGCAGCACGCGGCCGTAGGTCCAGACGACGGCCGACCCCGCACCCAGCAGGAACGCCGCGACGACCACCCTCGCGTGGGCCGCGAACCATGGCGCGGACGGCAGCAGCGCGGCGGGGCGCCCGCGCTCGGGCCGGCGCCGGTCGAGCGCCGCGACCGCGCACGCGGCCAGCAGCGTGATCCCCGCGGCGAGCAGCCATGCCGTGCGCCAGTCAGGCAGCAGCGTGAGCGCGAGCGAACCGGCGGCGACGAGGCCGGGTCCGGTGCCGGCGTTCACGATCGCCTGACCGCGCTCGCTCTCCGCCGGCGGCAGGTTGCGCTGCAGGATGTCGACGAGGGCCGGCGAGGCCAGCCCCGCACCCGCCGAGGAGAGGACCGCGCACGCGGCGAACAGCGGAAGCGAGCCCGCCGCCGCCATGCCGACCGCGCCCGCGCCCGCGCTCAGCCCCGCGGCGATCGCGAGCAGCGACGCGCGGCGATGCGCGAGCAGGAAGCCCGCCGCCGCCCCGGCGCCGTACACCACCGAGCCGCCCGCCGAGATGGCGCCCGCGGCGCCGGCCCCGAACCCCAGCTCCGCCTGCACGTCGGGCAGGAACAAACCGTAGGCGAAGCGGACAAGACCGTAGGTCGCCGCGATCAGCGCCGTTCCCGCCACGAGCAGACCCGGCCGTGCCGCTCCAGCAAACGAAAACGGGCGTTTCACTTTGCCCACTCTAGAGTGCCGTCATGGGAATCCGCGCGACCACCGAGACGAAGTTGCTCGACGCTGCCGACGCCCTGCTGTTCTCACGGGGCGTCGTCGCCACGCCGATCGACGCCATCACCGAGCGCGCCGGCGTCTCGGCGGCGACCCTGTATCGGGGCTATCCGAGCAAGGAGGCGCTGCTCGCGGCCGCGCTCCGGCGTCGCGAGCGGGCGTGGCGCGAGACGTGGGAGCACGCGGTGGCACGCGCAGCGTCACCGCGCGAGAGGCTGCTGGCCGTCTTCACCGCACTCGACGAGTTCCGGCACCGCCCGGGCGCCGCCCGATGGTGCGCGTTCCTCGGGACCGCCGCCGAGTTGCCCGATCCTCCCGCCGACGTCGCCGCCGCGATCCGAGACGACACCGACGGCTTCCGGCGCCGACTGACGGAGCTCGCCGAGCCGATCGCCGGCGACGAGGCCGCGGAGCTCGCCGAAGAGATCCTGCTCGTCGTCACCGGCGAGCTGGCCATGCGGCTGCGCTCCCCCGGGCGCGACGGCATGACCGCGCGTCGCGTCGCGGAGGCGCTCATCGACCGGCGCTGACCCGCCCGCGGGCCGAGCGGGGATCGGGAGCCGACCTCAGGCGTTGGCGTCCTGGCGCTTGCGGCGCGACGCCTCGCGCCCGCGGACGGTGGCGTCGAGGATCACCTTGCGGATGCGCACGGCCTCGGGCGTGACCTCGACGCACTCGTCCTCGGCCGCGAACTCGAGCGACTCCTCGAGCGAGAGGATGCGCGGCGGGGTCATGGACTCGAACGTGTCGGCCGTGGAGGAGCGCATG
Source organism: Microbacterium sp. Marseille-Q6965 (assembly GCF_946151065.1). Taxonomy (GTDB): domain Bacteria; phylum Actinomycetota; class Actinomycetes; order Actinomycetales; family Microbacteriaceae; genus Microbacterium. The sequence continues at coordinate 559,255 of NZ_CAMGZA010000001.1, forward strand.
TTCGTGAGCTTCTTCTCCTTGGTGATGTTCACGTCCATGTCGTCGGCGCGCGAGTTCTCGCCGACCACCATGCCCTCGTAGACCTCGTCGGTCGGGTTCACGAAGAACGTCATGCGCTCCTGCAGCGCGATCATCGCGAACGGCGTGGCCACGCCGGCCCGGTCGGCGACGATCGAGCCGTTCTGGCGCGCGACGATCTGACCCGCCCAGTCGCCGTAGCCGTGCGCGATCGCGTTGGCGATGCCCGTGCCGCGCGTGATCGACAGGAACTGCGTACGGAAGCCGATGAGGCCGCGCGACGGCACGATGAACTCCATGCGGATCCATCCCGTGCCGTTGTTGACCATGTTCTCCATGCGGCCCTTGCGTGCCGCCAGGAGCTGGGTCACGGCGCCGAGGTGCTCCTCGGGCACGTCGATCGTGAGGTGCTCGTAGGGCTCCTGGACCTTGCCGTCCGGGCCCTTGCGCGTGACGACCTGCGGCTTGCCGACGGTGAGCTCGAAGCCCTCGCGGCGCATGTTCTCGACGAGGATCGCGAGCTGCAGCTCACCGCGGCCCTGCACCTCCCACGCGTCGGGGCGACCGATGTCCTTCACACGGATCGACACGTTACCGATGAGCTCACGGTCCAGGCGGTCCTTGACCATGCGCGCCGTGAGCTTGTGGCCCTTCACCTTGCCGACCAGCGGCGAGGTGTTGGTGCCGATCGTCATCGAGATCGACGGCTCGTCGACCGTGATCTGCGGCAGGGGGCGGACGTCGTTGGGGTCGGCGATCGTCTCGCCGATCATGATGTCCTCGAAGCCGGCGATCACGGCGATGTCGCCGGGGCCGGCCTTCTCGGCCGGGTAGCGGTCCAGCGCCTTCGTCATGAGCAGCTCGGTGATGCGCGCGCTCTGCGTCGTGCCGTCCTGACGGACCCACGCGACCGTCTGGCCCTTCTTCAGCTCGCCGTTGAAGATGCGCAGCAGCGCGAGGCGACCGAGGAACGCGCTCGAGTCGAGGTTGGTGACCCAGGCCTGCAGCGGCGCCTCGTCGTCGTACTCGGGGGCGGGCACGTGCTCGAGGATGGCCTGGAACAGCGGCTCGAGGTCGTCGTTGTCGGGCAGGGAGCCGTCGGCCGGGCGGTTGCGCGAGGCGGCGCCCGCGCGACCCGAGGCGTACACGACGGGAACCTCGAGCAGCGCGTCGACGTCGAGGTCGGGCACCGTGTCGACGAGGTCGCTCGCCAGGCCGAGCAGCAGATCCTGGGCCTCGCCCTCGACCTCCTGGATGCGCGCGTCGGGCCGGTCGGTCTTGTTCACGAGCAGGATCACCGGCAGCTTCGCCTCGAGCGCCTTGCGCAGCACGAAGCGGGTCTGCGGCAGCGGGCCCTCGGAGGCGTCCACGAGCAGCACGACACCATCGACCATCGACAGTCCGCGCTCGACCTCACCGCCGAAGTCGGCGTGGCCGGGGGTGTCGATCACGTTGATCGTGATCGGGATGTCGGTGTGCGCGCCGTTGTAGGTGATCGCCGTGTTCTTGGCGAGGATCGTGATGCCCTTTTCGCGCTCGAGGTCGTTCGAGTCCATCGCGCGTTCCTCGACGTGCGCGTGCTCGCCGAACGAGCCGGTCTGACGCAGCATGGCGTCGACGAGCGTCGTCTTGCCGTGGTCGACGTGCGCGACGATCGCGACGTTGCGGAGGTCCGGACGGAGGGCGCGCGCCATGAAAGGGATCCTTGCGTTCTGTGGGAGGTGCCCCGGAGGCGGGGCATCCCATCCTATCGCGGCCCACCTGGGCGGACGGCGCGGAACGGAGGATCGCTCGCGCGCGCTCAGGTCGTGACGCCGACCGCGATCGCGCCCCAGACGGCGATCACCACGAGCGAGGCGATGCCGAGCAGGTCCCACGACCGGGTCACGCCGGCGCCCGATGGGGAGGCGTCGGCGTTGACCTTCATCTCGCGCAGGATCTCGGCCTCGAGGTCGGCGGGCTGATCCCGCACCCGTCCCCGCGGCCGGCGCGCGGGAGCGCCCCACGCCTGGATGGTGCGCCCGCCCGCCTCGCGCGTGAGGCGGACCTCGAGCTGCCACCGCATCGCGATGTCCTCGATCGCGCCCCACGGCACGCGCGTGATCCGCAGGATGTTGTGCACCGTCACGCCCGCCTCGTCCGCCACCACGTGGGGTGCGTAGACGAAGACGTAGATGAACCACAGCAGGGCGAGCGGCCACGGCGCGATGAGCGCCGCCTGCAGCCAGCCGCCGCGGATCACCGCATCGCCGAGCAGGCTGACCACGAGCACGGCGGTGAGGATCAGCCAGACCCGCCCCGAGGTGGGGCGTATCTCGCGTCTGAGCTCATCGCCGGGCTCGTAGTCGGCGGCTGCGTGCGACACGGTCAGCGCGCTCCGAGGGGAAGCGACGCCCCGGGGATCGCATCGAGCAGGCGGCGCGTGTACGCCTCCTGTGGGTTGGCGAAGATCTCGTCCACGGTGCCCTGCTCGACGACCCTGCCTCGCTCCATGACGCACACCATGTCGGCCGCGACGCGCACCACCGCAAGGTCGTGCGTGATGAAGAGGTAGGTGAGTCCGAGCTCGGCCTGCAGCTCCGCGAGCAGCGTGAGGATCTGATCCTGCACGAGCACGTCGAGGGCCGAGACCGCCTCGTCGAGCACGACGATGTCGGGCTTGAGGGCGAGGGCGCGTGCGATCGCGACGCGCTGGCGCTGACCGCCCGACAGCTCGTTCGGGTACCGCAGGGCCAGCTCGCGCGGCAGCGCGACCTGGTCGAGCAGCTCGAGCACGCGCTCCCGACGCGATGCCGCATCGCCCACCCCGTGCACGCGCAGCGGCTCCGCGATGAGGGTGCCGATCGAGCGCAGCGGGTCGAGCGATCCGTACGGGTCCTGGAAGACCGGCTGCATGCGGCGGCGCAGACCGAACACGTCGCGCGGGCGCAGCGTGGACGTCTGCACGCCATCGATGAGCACGTCTCCGCTCGTGGGCGCCTCGAGCTGGAGGACCATCTTGGCGACGGTGGACTTCCCCGAGCCGGACTCCCCCACCAGCGCCAGCGTCTTGCCGCGCGGGATCTGGAACGACACCCCGTCGACCGCGCGGAACGGCTCGCTCGAGAAGCCGCCCTTGCGGATGCGGTACTCCTTGACGAGATCGCGCACCTCGACGACGGGCGCCGCCTCCGCGAGCATCTCGGTCTCGGTGGTGACGTGCTGCACGCTCGCCTGGATGCGCTGCGACGCCAGGCTCGGCGCCGCCGCGACGAGCCGCTGGGTGTACGGGTGCTGCGGGTCCTCGAGGATCTCGCGGCTCGGCCCCGACTCGACGACCTCGCCCTGGTTCATCACGACGATGCGGTCGGCGCGCTCGGCGGCCAGGCCCAGGTCGTGCGTGATGAGCAGCACCGAGGTGCCCTTCTCGCGCGTGAGCGAGGCGAGGTGATCCAGGATCACCCGCTGCACGGTCACGTCGAGCGCGCTCGTCGGCTCATCCGCGATGAGCAGCTTCGGGTCGGCGGCGAGGCCGATACCGATGAGCGCGCGCTGTCGCATGCCGCCCGAGAACTGGTGCGGGAACTGGTGCAGGCGCCGCTCGGCGTCGGCCAGGCCGGCCTGCTGCAGCACCTCGATCGCGCGGCGCTCGACCTCCTTGCGGCCGGAGGCGAGCCCGTTCGCGCGGATCGCCTCCTTGACCTGGAAGCCGATCGACCACACGGGGTTGAGGTTCGACATCGGGTCCTGCGGCACGTAGCCGATCTCACGCCCGCGCAGCCGCTCCATCTCGCGACGGCTGGCGGTGGTGAGCTCGCGCCCCTCGAGGGAGATCGTGCCCGCGGTGATCGAGCCGGTGCCGGGAAGCAGGTCGATCACGGCCGAGGCCGTCGTCGACTTGCCCGAGCCCGACTCGCCGACGATCGCGACCGTCTCGCCGGGGAAGACGTCGAGGTCGACGCCGTGCAGCACCTCACGCTGCTTCGCGCCCGTCCCGAAGGCCACCTTGAGGCCACGGATCTGGAGCAGTGCATCCGTCATGGGGATTCCTTCACTCATCGCTGCGCCCGCGCCTTCGGGTCGAGGGCGTCACGCAGCATCTCGCCGAGCGTGATGAACGCGAGCACCGCGATCGTCAGCGCCAGCGAGGGCCAGAACAGCGCCATGGGCGCGGTGCGGATGGTCGCCTGCGCCTGGCTGATGTCGGCGCCCCACGAGACCGTGTTGCCGCCGAGACCGACGCCGAGGAACGACAGCGTCGATTCCGCCACGATGGCGTGTCCGAGGCTGATGGTCGCCACGACGATGACCGGCGCCATCGCGTTGGGCAGCACGTGCACGAGCAGCGTCTTGAAGCGCGACAGACCGAGGGCGATCGACGCCATCACGTAGTCGGACTGCTTCACGCGCAGCACCTCCGCGCGCACGATGCGCGCCGTCGAGGCCCACGAGAACCCGCCGATCGCGAAGGCGAGCGTCAGCTCGTTCCGCGCGCTCGAGAGGACCGTCATCACCACGATCGCCGCGACGATGTAGGGGATCGTGAAGAAGATGTCGCCGATGCGCGAGAGCAGCGAGTCCAGCCACCCGCCGTAGAACCCGGCCAGCGCGCCCATGATGAGGCCGATGAGCGTGCCGATGATGGTGGCGAGCAGGCCGACCGTCATCGACGTGCGGGTGCCCCACACCAGACGCGACCAGATGTCGCACCCCTGGCGGTTGAAGCCCAGCGGGTGGTCCGCGGCCGGGCCGCCGTTGCTGTTGCCGAGCTGGCAGGCGCCGCCGGCCGGAGCCACCTGGGTGAACAGGCCCGGCGCGATCGCCATGATGATCACGATCACCGCGAACACCATCGAGATCCAGAACAGCGGGCGCTTGCGCACGTCGCGCCACGCGTCGAGCCAGAGGTTGCTCTTGCGGGTGCTCAGATGCACCTGGTCGACCTGGACCTGCGCCTCCTTCACGGGCGCCACGAAATGCGTACTACTTGACATAGCGGATCCTCGGGTCGAGCAGACCGTAGAGCAGGTCGACGAGCAGGTTGATGAGCACGTAGACGACGACGAAGATCGTCACGAACGACACCACGGTCGGCGTCTCGTGCTTGATGATCGCGGAGTACAGCTGGTTTCCGACGCCGGGCACGTTGAAGATGCCCTCCGTCACGGTCGCGCCGACCATGAGGATGCCGAACTGCGAGGCGGTGTCGGTGACCATGGGGATCATCGAGTTGCGCAGCACGTGCACGGGGATGACGCGCGAGCGCGACAGGCCCTTGCCGTAGGCGGTGCGCACCCAGTCCTGCTGCAGCGTCTCGATCGTCGATGCGCGCGTGAGGCGCATCATCGTGGCGTAGATGCTGAAGGCGAGGACGATCGCCGGAAGCCAGAGCCCGCCCCAGTCGTTGTCCGCGCCCACGGTCGGCTTGAACCAGCCCAGCTGCACGCCGAGGAAGAACTGCGCGGCGAAGGCCACCACGAAGACCGGCACGGCCACGAACAGCAGCGCGACGACGAGCATGAGGTGGTCGTACACCGTGCCCTTGAGGAGGGCCGAGGTCACGCCGACGACGATCGCCAGCACGAACGCCAGCACGACGGCCATGATCGCCAGGCGCAGCGTCACGGGGAACGTGCGCGCGAGGGTCTCGATCACCGGCTGGCCGTTGAAGCCCACGCCGAAGTCGAGGCGCAGGATGCCGCCCAGGTAGTTCAGGTACTGGACGATGAACGGCTGGTCGAGCAGGTAGCGCGCGCGGATCTGCTCGAGCAGCTGCGGCGGCGGCTGCTTGTCGCCGAACAGCGCGGCGATCGGGTCGCCGGGCATGGCGAAGACCATGAAGTAGATCAGCAGAGTCGCCCCGAGGAACACGGGGATCACCTGCAGCATGCGTCTGAGGATGTAAGTGGCCACCCTCGTGCCTCCCTTCTGGGGATGACGAGGTCACACGACACGGAAGGACCTCGACCCGCGGGTCGGGACGAGGGGAACAGGAGAAAGCGGGCCCATCGGGTGGACCCGCCCGCACATCCTCCGCCTCCCTAACTGGGAGAACGGTGTGCCGCGCGACATGATGCGAGGCGGTGGCGCGTACGCCACCGCCTCGCAGCGGATCATCTCGGGCCGATCAGCCCTTGGTGATGTTGTAGTGCAGCGGCACCGAGTTCCAGCCGAACTCGACGTTGTCGACCGTGTCGGCCCAACCGCCGGTCACGTTCGAGTACCACAGCGGGGTGGCGGGCAGATCCTGGAGCAGGATCTCCTGCGCCTGCTGGAACAGCTCGTTCGCGGCGTCGGGGTCGGTCGAGCTGATGCCCTGCGAGAGCAGCTCGTCGAACTCGGGGTTCGAGTAGTCACCGTCGTTCGACCCGGCGTTGGTCGCGTAGAGCGGGCCGAGGAAGTTGTACAGGCCCGGGTAGTCGGCCTGCCAGCCGGTGCGGAACGCCGTCGTGATGGTGCGGTTGGTGACCTCTTCGCGCAGACCGGCGAAGTCGGGGTACGGGGCGCCCGACGCGTCGATGCCGAGCGTGCCGGCGATCGAGTTCGCGACGGCGTCGACCCAGCCCTGGTGACCGCCGTCCGAGTTGTAGGCGATCTGGAAGGAGCCCTCCCACGGGCTGATGGCGTCGGCCTGAGCCCACAGCTCCTGCGCGGTCTCGGGGTCGTAGTCCAGGACCTCGCTGCCCTCGAGCTCCTCGCTCCAGCCGTCGATCACCGGCGAGGTGAAGTCGCTGGCCGGGGTGCGGGTGCCCTGGAAGATCACGTCGGTGATCTCCTCACGGTTGATGGCCATCGAGATGGCCTGACGGCGGAGCTGGCCCTCCTCGCCCGCGAAGTGCGGGAGGTACTCGGGGATCGTGAACGACTGGAAGATCGCGGCGGGCTGGTTGACCCAGTTCTCGCCGAGCTCGTCCTGGTAGGTCTCGAGCGCCGCCTCGGGGATCTGGTCGAGCACGTCGAGCTCGCCCGAGAGCAGGTCGGCGTACGCCGCGTCCTGCGACGCGTAGAAGCGGATCTCCAGGCCGTCGTTCTGCGGCTCGCGCGGACCCTCGTAGTCCTCGTTCACGACGAGCGAGATGCCCTCATCGTGGACCCAGGCGTCCTCGCTGGCCAGCTTGTACGGACCGTTGCCGATGGGCGACTCGCCGAAGGCCTCCATGTCCTCGAACGCCACGTCGGGGAGCGGGTAGAACGCCGAGTAGCCGAGGCGCTGCGCGAAGTCGGTGGCCGGCTTGTTGAGCGTGATGGTGAACGTGTAGTCGTCCACCTGCTGCAGGCCCGACAGCTCCTCGACGTTCTCGTCCCAGCTGAAGCCCTCGATGTCCTCGAAGAAGTAGCTCGAGAGCTGCTGGTTGTCGAGGGCGGCGCCGTAGTTCCACGCCTTGATGAAGTTGTCGGCCGTGACCTCTTCACCGTCGGTGAAGGTCAGCCCTTCCTTGATCTTCACCGTGAGCTGCGTCGGCGAGTCGACCGTGATCGACTCGGCGACCTCGTTCTCGACCTCGCCGTTGGCGTTGTACGAGATCAGGCCCGAGAAGATGCTGTCGAGGATCTTGCCGCCGCCGACCTCGTTGGTGTTGGTCGGGATCAGCGGGTTCTGCGGCTCGGTGCCGTTGGTGGTGATGACCGCGTCGCCGGCGGCACCGCTGCCGCCGTCGCCGTTGCCACCGTCGCCGCTCGCGCAGCCGGCGAGCAGGATGCCGCCGAGGCCGAGCAGCGCGACGCCCGAAAGGGCGACCTTGTTGCGCTTCATGGGGTTTCCTCCAGGGAAGGGTTGAGCCTGCCCACTCGGGGTGCAGGCGATAGCGATGACGATAAGCACGCGAGGACGACCGCACAAACTCGCATCGCGAACTGTTACATCGCCGTAACGCGCGCCTGGGAGCCCTCCGTCACGCCGTTCCCGCCGACAGCCTGTGGCACGCTGACGGAATGGCGCGCGCACGGCTGTGGTGGGAGATCGGCATCGTCCTGGCACTCTCGCTCGGGCAGTCGGCCCTCTACTCCGTGCTGTCGCTGGTGCGCGCGCTGACGCGGGCACCGCTCGCCGACCAGTCGGCGGCCCTCAACCCCTCGCGCGCCGACGACGCGCTCTGGGACGCCCTCTACCGCGTGCTCGACGTGTTCTTCGATCTCGCTCTCGTGGCGCTCGTCGTCTACCTCCTGTGGGAGCCCGGCCGCAGCGCGCTGCGGCGGATGGGACTGGACTTTGCACGCGTCGGCCGCGACCTCGGGCTCGCCGTCGCGCTGCTGGCCGTCATCGGCGTGCCCGGCCTCGCCCTGTACGCCGGCTCGCGTGCGCTGGGACTCACCGTGCAGGTGCAGGCGTCCGAGCTCGACGCGGCATGGTGGACGATCCCCCTCCTGCTGCTGTCGGCCGTGCGCGCCGGCCTGCTCGAGGAGGTCATCCTCAACGGCTACCTCGGCGAGCGCCTGCGCGAGCTGGGGTGGCGGCCGTGGGCGACGATCGCGGCGATCGCCCTGCTGCGCGGCGCCTACCACGCGTATCAGGGTCCGGCCATGGCACTCGGGAACGTGGCGATGGGGGTCGTCTTCGCGTGGGTGTACCTGCGATGGCGCCGCGTCATGCCCCTCGTGATCGCGCACACCCTGATCGACACGATCGCCTTCGTCGGCTACCCCCTCGCGGCCCCGTATCTGCCCTGATCCCCCGAGGGGGCGAGAGGGCCGCCGAGGAATACGACCGCGGGACCATGCGGATCAGCCCCGCGGCCGACGCGTGCGCGGCGCGCGGGCCGCGAGGGTGGAGGCATGGATGTCACACGTCACGACGATCGGCCCGTGCCCCTGCTCAGCGGCAGCGGGCTCTTCAAGAGCTATGGCCCGACGCAGGCGCTCGCGGGGGTCGACCTCTCCGTGCGGCCGGGCGAGGCCGTCGCGATCATGGGGGCCTCGGGATCCGGGAAGACGACGCTGCTGCACGTGCTCGCGGGCATCGTGCCCGCCGACGCGGGCACCGTCGCGCTGCAGACACGCTCCGGGGTAGTGCGGGTCGACCAGCTCGGCGAGGCCGCCCGCTCCCGGCTGCGACGGGAGGAGCTCGGCTTCGTCTTCCAGCAGGGCCTGCTCGTGCCCGAGCTGACGGCGGTCGAGAACGTCGCCCTGCCGCTCATGCTCGCGGGGCACGACCGGCGCGCGGCCGAGGCGCACGCGGCCGGGTGGCTCGCGGCGCTCGGGCTGGCGGGCATGGAGCAGCGCCGCATCGGTCAGCTCTCGGGCGGGCAGGCGCAGCGCGTGGCGATCGCCCGTGCGCAGGCGGGCGGCGCGCGCATCCTCTTCGCCGACGAGCCGACCGGCGCCCTCGATTCGGCCACGTCGGCCGAGGTCATGACGGCGCTGCTGGACTCGACCCTGCGCCAGGGCCACGCCCTCGTCGTCGTCACGCACGACCCGCAGGTGGCGGCCCGCTGCACCCGCACGGTGCGCATGCGCGACGGGCGGCTGGCGGACGACGGCGGCGCGGTGCCGGACGCGCCCGCGCCGATCGCGGCGCCGGGAGCCGCGCGATGACCGGCGCGACCGCCGTGAGGCAGGCGACCCCCGCGCCGCTCGCGCCCCCCTCCCGCGGACGGGCACCCGTCGCGCGCCTGACGTGGCTGCTGGGGAGACCGAGCGCGCAGTCCGCAGCGGCCATCGTCTTGCCCGCGGTGGCGTTCGCCGTGACCACCGCCCTCCTGCTCGTCGTGCTCGGGGGCACGCTGATGTTCTGGCGATGGACCGATCCCCTCGCCGACCTCTATCAGCTGCTCAGCGTCGTCGCGCTGGCGCTCATGGCGATGCCCCTGCTCGCGCTCGGCGGGGCCGCGGCACGGCTGTCGGCGCGGCGACGCGACGACCGGCTCGCCACCCTCCGGCTGCTGGGCGCGACGCCCGCCGTCGTCACCGCGATGACGATCATCGAATCGACGGCCGTCGCCCTCGCCGGCGCCCTGGCCGGGGTGGTGCTCTACCTCGCGCTCATGCCCCTCGTCGGGCTCGTCCCCTTCGGCGGCGCACCCATCGGGGCCGCCGCCCTGTGGGTGGGACCGATCGCCCTCGCGGCGGTCGTGCTCGCCGTGGCGCTGCTTGCCGCCGCCAGCGCGGCCGTCGGCCTGCGCGCCGTCAATGTCTCGCCGCTGGGCGTGCGCACGCGGCAGGATCCTCCCCGCCTGCGCGCCGTCCGCGTCGTCGCCGCCGTCACCGTCGTGGCAGCCGCGTACGTGATCCTGCAGGCCCTCGGCGCCATGCCCGGCATGGTGTTCATGGCCGTGGCGCTGGGTGGCACGTTCGCCGCCACGATCGCGGTGCTGAACGCCGCAGGCCCGTGGGCCGTGGGGGTCCTCGCCCGCATGCAGGTGCGCAGCGCCAGGACCCCGGCCAAGCTCATCGCCGCCCGCGGCATCCTGGAATCGCCCAAGGCGGCATGGCGTCAGGTCAGCGGCATGGCGATGACGAGCTTCGTCGCCGTCGTGGGCGGATCGGGCATGGCATTGGCCTCGTCCGTCGACCCCGCCACGGGCGCGGAGGCGCACCTGACCGCCGACATCAGCACGGGCATCCTCATCACCCTCGTCGTGTCGTTCCTCATGGTCGCCTGCTCGGTGGGCGTGAATCAGGCGGCGGCGATCCTCGACCGTCGAGAGCTGTACGTCGGCCTCGACCGCATCGGCATGCCGCGCCGGGTGATGGAGCGAGCACGGACGCGCACGACGATGGCGCCCCTGCTGTTCGTCGTGATCGCCTCGTCGGCCGCCGCCGGGGTGCTGCTGCTGCCGCTGACCGGCATGGCCCTCATCGTCGCGCCGCTCTCGCTCGCGGTCGTGGCCGGCTGCTTCGCCGTCGGCATCGCGCTGGTGTGGCTCGCCCTGCTCGCCACACGCCCGGTGCTCACGCGCGTCCTGCACGCGGCGTGAGGCGCGGCGCCGGGCTGCGGGGCCGTCAGCGCGCGGCGCGCGCCTCCAGGCGGGCCTCGAGGCCGCGGCGCACCTGAGGCCATTCCGAGGCGAGGATCGAGTACACCACGGTGTCGCGCCAGTGCCCGTCGGGCATGCGCGTGTGGCTGCGCAGCACGCCGTCGAGCTTGGCCCCCAGCCGCTCGATCGCCGCCCGCGAGCGCTGATTGTGCCAGTGGGTGCAGAACTCGACCCGCACGCATCCCAGATCGTCGAAGGCGCGCGTGAGGAGCAGCAGCTTGGCGGCGGCGTTGATGCCGGTGCCCTGCGCGTCGGCGCGGAGCCAGGTGTAGCCGATCTCCGCCCGCCGGTCGTGGGGTGAGACGCCGCAGATCGAGGTCATGCCGATCGCACGCCCGGTGCGTGCATCGACGATCGCCCACGGCGCCATCTCGCCCGCCGCCTGGCGTGCGAGCCGCTTCTCGATCTCGGCGGGCACGTCCTCGGGGGCCGGCAGGCGCGAGAACCACGCGCGGCGCCACAGGTTGTCGAACGCGACGGCCTCCGCGAGGTCCGTGGCATGCGCGGGATCCAGCGGCTCCAGCCGCACGACGTCGTTGCGGAGGACGGGGGTGTCGACGAAGCTCACCGGTTCAGCGTATGACCCGCGCCCGAAGCCTCGCAGCAGGGGCGCCGAGAAGGGACGACCCACGGCTCGTAGGCTGGGGGCATGGCGACGCCCGATTTCATCCTGCGACTGCGCGAAAGAGTCGGCCACGAGCTGCTCTGGCTCACCGGCGTGACGGCCGTCGTGGTGAAGGACGACGCCGTTCTGCTGGTCGAGCGCGCCGACAACGGCAGCGTCACCCCCGTCACCGGAATCGTCGACCCGGGCGAGCAGCCCGCCGTGGCGGCGGTGCGCGAGACGCTCGAGGAGGCGGGCGTCGTCGCCGAGCCGGAGGCCGTGGTGTGGGTGCACGCGCTTCCCCCGATGCGGTACCCGAACGGCGACCTGGCGCAGTACCTCGACATCACCGTCCGGTGCCGCTGGACCGAGGGCGACCCGCACCCCGCCGACGGCGAGAACGCCCGCGCGTGGTGGTGCCCCATCGACCGGCTCGCGGAGGAGCGGATGAGCGACGACATGCGCGAGCGCATCCTCGTGGCCCTCACGCACGAGGGGTCGGCGCGGTTCGAGACCACCACCGGGCTCGAGGCCGCGGCGGAGACCGCGTGAGCGCGCACTACGCGCTCGACCACGCCGCCCGCGTGGTGACCGTCAGCGCGGTCGTGCTGCGGCACCCCGAGTCGGGCCACATCCTCGCCGTGCGCAAGCGCGGCACGACGACGTTCATGCAGCCCGGCGGCAAGCCGGAGCCGGGCGAGTCGGCACTCGACGCCGCCGTGCGCGAGCTGCGCGAAGAGCTGCAGGTGGAGCTCGATCCGTCGCGCATGACCCTGCTGGGCACCTTCGACGCCCCCGCCGCGAACGAGTCGGGATGGACGGTGCGCGGCACGGTGTTCGTGCACCCGCCGATCGGAGACATCCGCCCGGCCGCCGAGATCGAGGAGATCCGCTGGGTGCCCGACACGGCGGAGCCGGCAGGAGACCTCGCCCCGCTCATGATGACGAGGATCCTGCCGGCTCTGCGCGAGGCCGGTCTCTAGCCGGTCAGGCGAACGCCTCGATCGGCGGGCAGGCGCATACGAGGTTGCGGTCGCCGTAGGCCTGATCGATGCGGCGCACCGGCGGCCAGTACTTGGCGGCCGTGATGCCCGCCGGGAAGACCGCCTCCTCGCGGGAGTAGGCGTGGTCCCACTCCGCCACGAGCGTCGCGGCGGTGTGCGGCGCGTTGACGAGCGGGTTGTCGTCGGCGGGCCACTCCCCCGCGGCGACGCGCTCGGCCTCCGCCTTGATGCGGATCATGGCGTCGACGAACCGGTCCAGCTCGGCGCGGTCCTCCGACTCCGTGGGCTCCACCATGAGCGTGCCCGCCACGGGGAACGACATGGTGGGCGCGTGGAAGCCGTAGTCGATGAGCCGCTTGGCGACGTCGTCGTTCGAGATGCCCGTCTCCGCTTTCAGGGGGCGCAGGTCGAGGATGCACTCGTGCGCCACGCGCCCCTCGGCGCCCGCGTAGAGCACCGGGTAGTGCTCCGCCAGGCGCGCGGCGATGTAGTTGGCGCCGAGCACCGCGGCGTCGGTCGCCTCCGTGAGGCCCTCGAGGCCCATCATCCGGATGTAGGCCCACGAGATCGGCAGGATGCTGGCCGATCCGTACGGCGCGGCGGAGACGGGACCGATCCCCTCCGTGGCGTCCTGCGCGAGCGGGTGGTTCGGCAGGAACGGGGCGAGATGCGCCTTCGCCGCGACGGGGCCGACGCCCGGGCCGCCGCCGCCGTGCGGGATGGCGAACGTCTTGTGCAGGTTCAGGTGCGACACATCGCCGCCCAGGTCGCCGAAGCGGGCATGGCCGAGCAGCGCGTTGAGGTTCGCGCCGTCGATGTACACCTGGCCGCCGGCCTCGTGCACGGCCGCGGTGATCTCGAGCACGTCGGCCTCGTACACGCCGTGCGTCGAGGGGTACGTGATCATGAGCGCGGCGATCGCGTCGGCGTGCTCGGCGATCTTCGCGCGCAGGTCGCTGAGGTCGACGTTGCCCAGCTCGTCGCACGCGACGACGACCACCCGCATGCCCGCCAGCACGGCGGACGCGGCGTTCGTGCCGTGTGCCGACGACGGGATGAGGCACACGTCGCGATGCTCGTCCCCGCGCGAGCGGTGATAGCCGCGGATGGCGAGCAGGCCCGCGAGCTCGCCCTGAGACCCCGCATTCGGCTGCAGCGAGACGGCGTCGTAGCCGGTGAGGTCGGCGAGCCAGCCCTCGAGCTGGTGGATGAGCTCGAGCGAACCGGCCACATCCTCGCGCGGCGCGAACGGGTGGATGCGCGAGAACTCCGGCCATGACACCGCCGCCATCGCCGTGGCGGCGTTGAGCTTCATGGTGCACGAGCCGAGCGGAATCATGCCGCGGTCGAGCGCGTAGTCGCTGTCGGCCAGGCGCTTGAGGTAACGCATCATCGCCGTCTCCGAGCGATGCGTGCGGAAGACCGGGTGCGTGAGGATGTCGTCGCGACGGAGAAGCTCGCGCGGAATGCCCGCGTCGCGCATCGACACCATCCGCGCCGCACCACCGAGGTCTCGCCCGAACGGCGCGTCGGCGGCGACGCCGAACGCGTCGCGCACGGCCGCGACGTCGGCGTCCGTCGTCGCTTCGCCGACCGAGACGCCCACCGTGTCCTCGTCGACGAGGTGCAGCAGGACGCCGCGCTCGCGCGCCGTCGCCACGATCGCCCCGGCGCGGCCGGGCACGCGCGCCCGGACGGTGTCGAAGAAGTCGTCGTGGAGGATCTCGACGCCGCCGGCGCGGAGCTGCTGCGCCAGGACGCCCGTGCGCACCGCGATCGTCGAGGCGATGCTCCGCAGCCCGTCCGGGCCGTGATAGACCGCGTACATGGCGGCCATGACGGCGAGCAGCACCTGCGCGGTGCAGATGTTGCTCGTCGCCTTCTCACGGCGGATGTGCTGCTCGCGGGTCTGCAGGGCGAGCCGGTACGCGGGAGCCCCGTCGGCATCGACCGAGACGCCCACGAGGCGCCCGGGCAGCTGACGCTCGAGGCCCTGCCGCACCGCCATGTAACCGGCGTGCGGACCGCCGAAGCCGAGCGGCACGCCGAAGCGCTGCGTCGAACCCACCACGATGTCGGCGCCCAGCGACCCGGGCGAGCGCAGCAGCACGAGCGCCATGACGTCGGCGGCGACGACCACCTGGCCGCCCGCGACGTGCGCCGCATCGATGACGCCGGTCGGATCCCATACCCTCCCGGAGGCACCCGGGTACTGGATCAGCGCCCCGAAGAGCGCGGGCGGCAGGGTCTCGCCTGCGGCGAAGTCCACCTCCACCAGCTCGATGCCCACGGCCTCGGCACGCACGGCGAGCACGGCCTTCGTCTGCGGCAGGGCGTCGGCGTCGACGGCGAACACGTTCGACCCGCCGCGGACGGCGCGGCGCGCCAGCAGCATGCCCTCCGCGACCGCGGTCGACTCATCGAGCATCGACGCGTTCGCGACCGGCAGGCCGGCGAGGTCTCCCACCATCGTCTGGAAGTTGAGCAGCGCCTCCAGCCGGCCCTGCGAGATCTCGGGCTGGTACGGCGTGTACGCCGTGTACCAGGACGGGTTCTCGAACACGTTGCGCTGGATGACGCTCGGCGTGATCGTGTCGCTGTACCCCAGCCCGATCATCGGCGCGAGCACGCGGTTCTTGGCCGCGAGAGCGCGCAGCTCGGCCAGCGCCTCGGCCTCGCTCGCGCCGCGAACGGGGATGGCGCCGGAGGTCGCGCCGTCCGCGCGGATGGCGGCGGGAATCGCCTGGGCGACGAGCGGCTCGGTCGTCTGCCGGTCGGAGGCCTCCGCGTTCACCTCGAGGCCGAGCGCCTCGACCATCGCGCGGCGATCGGCGCCCGAGGTGCCGATGTGCCGGGCGACGTAGTCCGAGGTCACTTGTCGCCGCCCGTGAGCTGCTCGTAGGCCGCGCGGTCCATGAGACCCGTCAGCGGCTGTCCCGAAAGCCGCACGCGCACGAGCCAGCCCTTGCCGTAGGGGTCCTGGTTCACCAGCGAGGGATCGGCGTCGACCTCGCCGTTCAGCGCGATCACCTCGCCGTCGACGGGCGCGTACAGCTCGGAGACCGACTTGGTCGACTCGATCTCGCCCATCACCTGGCCGGCCGTGAGCGTGGCGTTGGCCGCGGGAAGGTCGACGTAGACGACGTCGCCCAGTTGCTCGGCGGCGTAGTCGGTGATGCCGATCGTGGCGATGTCGCCGTCGACGGCGACCCACTCGTGCTCGGCGGTGTACGTGAGGGCGGCGAGGTCGGTCATGAGTTCCTCCGGTAGAAGGGCAGGGCGGCAGCGACGGCGGGGACGCGCGTGCCGCGGACGTCGATGGTCAGGTCGGTGGCGGAGGCGGCGTCCGGCCGGACGTACGCCAGGGCGATGGGGTGGCCGAGGGTGGGGCTGAGGGCACCGCTCGTGAGCTCGCCGACGCGCTCGTCGCCGCGGTGCACGGCGTAGCCGGCGCGCCCGGCGCGGCGGCCCTCCATGGTGAGACCGACGAGCACGGGCGCCTCGGGGCGCGGGTCCTTCGCGGCCTCGCCGACGAAGCCGGTCTTGTCGGTCGGGATGACGCGGCCGAGCCCGGCCTGGGCCGGCACGACGTCGCGGGTGAGCTCGTGACCGTACAGCGGCATGCCCGCCTCGAGGCGCAGGGTGTCGCGCGCGGCGAGGCCGGCGGGCACCAGGCCGTGCCGCTCGCCCGCGGCCCGCAGCGCCTTCCACAGAGCGGCGGCACGGCCGACGGGGATCATCAGCTCGAAGCCGTCCTCGCCCGTGTAGCCCGTGCGCGCGATCAGCAGCGGCGCGCCGTCGAAGGAGGCGTCGGTCCACGCGTAGTACCGCTGCTGCCCCCACGGCGTGCCGAGCTCGGCGATGCCCGGGGTGGCCTCCAGGATCGCCTGGGCCGCCGGGCCCTGCACCGCGACAAGCGCGTACTGGTCGGAGACGTCCTCCACCGTGACGGCGGAGGACGCCGAAAACGCGCCGACCCGCTCCTGAAGCGTGTCGGCGACGACCTCACGGTTGCCGGCATTGGCGACGACGAGGAACCTGTCGTCCGCGAGTCGGTAGACGATGAGGTCGTCGACGATCCCGCCGTCCTCGGCGAGGATCATCGTGTACTTCGCACGCCCGACCGCAAGCGTCGAGAGCCGGCCGGCGAGCGCGAGATCGAGGAGAGCGCCGGCCCGCGGACCGGCCACCACGATCTCCCCCATGTGCGAGATGTCGAACAGTCCGGCGGCGGTGCGGACCGCGTGGTGCTCGGCGAGGTCCGACCCGTACCGCACCGGCATCATCCAGCCGCCGAAGTCGGTGAAGCTCGCCCCGAGCGCTTCGTGCTCGGCACGCAGCGGGCTCTCGCGCGGGGGTACAGCCGGTGGTGCCGCGGAATCGTCCATCGGGGGCTCCCTGAGTCCGGCACGCGCCGGTCGGCGGCGTGCGAACTCCCCCTCTGTCATCGGCCTGAGAGTTTCGACGGGCGCGCCCGTCTTTCACCGTCGGCGGGAGCATGGGCTCCGCTTTCCAGAGTGGCCCGGCCTGCGCGGTACGCGTACCTGAGAGATTGGCGGGGAGGCTTGCTCCTTCGGTGCCCGGTGCATGACCGGAGCTCTCCCGCGACAGGTCGTGGGGCCCGTGTTCGGTTGTGGCTCCATGCTAGCGGCACGAAGGTTTCGAGGAGATGACGCCGGGCCGCACACCGCCGCGGGGGCGCTGCGCGGGCCGGCGCGGTCGCGGAAGGGTCGCCGCGCGGCAGGATGGGACCATGACGACCCCGGAGCCGCGCGGTCAGCACCTGCTCGTGCTGACGAAGATCACCGCCATCCTCGACGCCTTCGGTCTCGCCGAGCCGGAGCTCACGCTGGCGCAGATCCGCGAGCGGACGGGCCTTCCCGCCTCGACCGCTCAGCGGCTCGTGGCGAACCTCGTCGACCAGGGCTTCCTGGACCGCACGGCCGGCGGCTACCGCGTCGGCGTGCGCATGTCGTACTGGGCCGCTCCCGCGACGCAGGGCATCGACGCCATCGAGATCATGCGTCCCGTGCTCACCGAGATGCGCGACGAGATCGGCGAGACGGTCGGGGTGTTCCGCGAGTCGCAGGGTCACCGCGTGTGCGTGGCGCTCGCGGAGACCCGCGAGATCGTCCGGCGCGCGATGCGCGTCGGCCAGGTGATGCCGCTGCACGCCGGCTCGGCGGGGCGCGTGCTGCTGGCCTTCACGCCCGGCCTCGTGGACGAGGCGCTGCGGCGGGGACTCGAGCCGCTGACGAGCGACACCATCACCGATCCCGACGAGCTCCTGCGGGTCGTGCGGGAGACGCTCGACCAGGGTTACGCCATGACGACGGGCGAGCGACAGTCCGGTTCCAGCGGGCTGTCGGCCCCCATCTTCACGGCGCAGGGCGACCTCTTCGGCGCCCTCACGATCATGGGTCCCACGGCCCGCATGGGCCGGGAGGTGCTGGAGGACTGGGTGCCCTACCTGCTCGAGCACGCGGAGCGGCTCACCCGCACCATGGGAGGCCGCCACCCCGACGAGCGCTGAGGCGGCCTCAGTCGGGGATCACCCACTCGAACGCCTTCGCCGTCGACCGCGCACCGGCGGCCGAGCGCGACGTGCTGCGCTCCCCGAGCGCGCTGGTCACCCGCTCCCCCAGCGCGACGATGTCGCCGAAGCGCTCGGGGGTGAGCCAGTCGGGCTTCAGGGCGAACAGGATGTCCTCGGTCGAGGTGTTGCCGGCCGCGCCGGGGGCGAACGGGCAGCCGCCGAGCCCGCCGAGCGCGCCGTCGACCATCGTGGCTCCCGCGTCGATCGCCGCCAGCGTGTTCGCCACGCCCAGTCCCCACGTGTCGTGGCCGTGATACACGACCCCGTGCCCGGGGCGTGCGGCGGCGGCGGCCGCGACGAGCTCCGACACCGTGCGCGGATCGGCCTGACCCAGCGTGTCGCAGATCACCGTGTCGGTGCAGCGCTCGGCGCGCGGGTCACGCACGAGCGCCAGCGTGCGCTCGGGGTCCACCGCGCCCTCGAACGGGCAGGTGAACGACGTGGCGAGGCACAGCTGCAGCTCCGCCCCGGCGGCGCCGGCGATGTCCAGCGCCTCCGGCAGCGCCGCCATGGACTGCTCCGTGGTGCGCCCGACGTTCGCCGTGTTGTGCGCGTCCGAGACCGAGAGGCAGTACTGCATGCGGGTGACGCCCGCGTCCACCGCCCGCTGCACGTTACGTGGCGTGGCCACCCACACCCAACAGCGCTCCCGTTCCTCCGGCGTGAGCTGAGCGACCACCTCGAGGGTGTTCGCCAGGGGTGGGACGAGATCGGGACGCGCCATCGATCCGACCTCGATGTCGCTGATGCCGGCCGCGAAGAGCTCACGGACGAGACGGACCTTCTCGTCCGTCGGCATCATGCCTCCCGTCAGCTGCAGGCCGTCGCGCAGCGTCACGTCCCGCAACCGCACGGTCATCGCGCCACCCCCGCCACGCGCTCGGCCTCTCGCTCCGACTCCAGCCACGCCAGCACCTCGTCCGTGTGCTCGCCGAGGTCCGGTCCCAGGTGAGCGATCTCCACCGGTCCGTCGCCGAGCACCGGCGTGACGCCGGGAAAGTCGACATCGGGGATCACCTCGTCGCCCGTGGAGACGTCGAACGACTGGAGCATGCGACGCGAGCGCAGTTGCTCGTCGGCGACGAGGTCCTCGGCGGTGTAGATCGGTCCGGCCGGCACGCCCGCCGCCTCGAGGACCTCGAGCGCCTGCGCGGCCGGACGCTGCGCGCACCACCGTCCGATCGCGTCGTCGAGCTCGTCGCGCGCCTCCCAGCGCCCGGCGTTGCTGCGCAGGTCGGGTCGTTCGGCCAGGTCCTCGCGCCCGATGGCCCGCATGTACCGGGCGAAGATGCCGTCGCCGTTGCCGGCGATCACGACCGACTTGCCGTCGCCGCAGGTGTATGCGTTCGACGGGGCGATGCCCTGCATCCGGCCGCCCGTGCGCGTGCGCAGGTCGCCGAACGCCGAATAGTCGGGCACGAGCGATTCCATCACCGAGAACATCGCCTCGTTCAGCGCCACGTCGACGGTGCGCCTCGCGATGCCCCCGTCACGGCCGCGCTGGCGCGCGAAGAGCATCATGCACGCACCGAACGCCGCCTGCATTCCGGCGATGGAGTCGCCGATGGAGACGCCCACGCGCACGGGCGGACGATCCGGGTCGCCCACGAGCTCGCGGAAGCCGCCGTACGCCTCGGCGACGGCGGCGAAGCCGGGGCGCGACGACATCGGGCCGGTCTGCCCGAACGCCGAGATCCGGACCAGGACGAGGTCGGGGTTCGCCTGCTCGAGCACGTCGGGCCCGATCCCCCACTTCTCGAGCGTCCCGGGCCGGAAGTTCTCGAGCACGATGTCGCTGCGGCGCACGAGTTCCAGCACGGCCTCGCGCCCGTCCTCGGAGCGCAGGTCGAGCACGACGGACTTCTTGTTGCGGTTGATCGTGCGGTACAGCATGGACGTCGTGCCGCGGTGGAGCCGCCAGTTGCGCAGCTCGTCGCCCGTGCCGGGGCGTTCGATCTTGATGACCTCCGCGCCGAAGTCGGCGAGCATGCGGCCCGCGGTGGGTGCGGCGATGTAGTTGCCGAGCTCGACGACGCGGACGCCGGCGAGAGGCAGGTCGGTGCGATCGGTCATGATCCGTCCTTCTAGATGAAGATGCCGAGGATGAGCGTGAAGACGAGGGCGTAGACGCTCGCGACGGAGACGCCGATGGAACACGTCTTGAACGTGCCGGCGGTCGTCTGGCCGAGCATCGACTGCAGCAGCCAGAACGTGTTCGACGTCACGTGCACGAGGAACAGCGACCCGGCCCCGGCCGCCAGCGCGATGAGCACGGGGTTGAGGCCGATCTGGCCTGCGATCGGGGCGAGGATACCGGCGGCCGTGATGGCCGAGATCGAGACCGACCCGACCGCGACGTGCAGCACGGCCGCCACGGCCCACACCACGATGAGCGGCGCCACCGTCGAGGCGGTGAAGTACCGGCCGAGCAGGTCGCCCATGCCCGACGTGCCCACGATGGCGGCAAGCGATCCCCCGGCGCCGGTGAGCAGCAGGATCTGGCCCGACTCACGGAAACCGGTGGCCAGCCCCTTCTCCACCCGCTCGCCGCCGACCGTGTAGCGGGCGACCACGCTCGTGCCGAGCAGACCGATGAGCAGCGCGATCACCGGCGCGGAAAGGAACTCCACGACGGGGTGCACGACGCCGGCCATCTCGAGCAGGGCTCCGCCCGCGATGAGGACGAGCGACAACAGCATGGGCGCGAACAGGAGGACGAGCGGGGCCTCGCCGTCCCGCTGGCGCCGCACGCCGGCTCGCGGCAGCATGCCGACCTTGGTGAGCTGGCTGACCCCGCCGGTGCTCGTGGCGATCGGGAGGGGGCGGCTGCCGTTGGCCGAGGCCGGCTCTGCGCCCGCCTCGGCGAGCGCCTCGTCCTGCCCGTCGTCGTCGCGGGGCTGCTCGTCCTTCTCGGGCTTCCAGAAGCCGCGGTCGAAGAGCACGTTCATCGTGAAGATGGCCGCGAGGATCGTCGGGACGATGACGAGCAGGCCGCACAGCAGCATGATGCCGAGCGGCACCTTGAGCAGCCCGGCGAGCGAGACGGCCGCCACGCCGGGCACCATGAGCACGATGCCGCACTCCAGGCCGATGGCCATCGCGGCGGAGAGCTTGCCGACGCCGTTGCGGCCGAGACGCGGCGCGATGCGCTTGGCGAGGGGCGCGCTCATGACGAGCAGCACGTCGAGGAAGATCGACTGCAGGGCGGTGCCGAGCGTGACGCCGAAGGCGTACGGCACGCCGCGCTTGCCGAACGCGCGGAACAGCACGGCCACGAGCCGCTGGATCGCGCCCATCTCGTTCAGCAGCGCGCCCATCAGCACGCCCCAGCCGATGAGCAGGCCGACCTCGAAGAGGATGTCGCCGAAGCCGTGCATGACGGTGTCGATGGTGTCGGTCACGCCCAGCCCCGACATCAGGCCGAGGCCCGCGGCGCCGAGTACGAGCGCGACCACGGGGTTCACGCGGAGTTTCACGATCAGGAGCACGACCGCGAGGATCGCGACGGCCGTCACGGTGAGGATCTGCCAATCAGCCATGTCTCTCGTCCTTGAGATGAGGGTGCGTTTCGCCCCATCCTACATACCGGGTTGGCACCCGCAATACGGGTCGTTCTTGTCACAGAAGGTCACAGCGGTCCGGCCCACGCGGTGCATCCGTGAGAATGGAGGACGGACGACACCACGGCGGTGCGGGGACGCCGCCGGCGTCGTCGCGCCGCCTGAACAGGCACATGATCACCATCTCCCACCTCGTCAAGAGCTACGGCCCCACGCGCGCGCTCGATGACGTCTCGCTGACCGTCGAGCGCGGCGAGATCTTCGGCGTGGTCGGCACCTCCGGCGCCGGCAAGTCCACGCTCATCCGCGCCGTGAACGGCCTCGAGAGGCCCGATTCGGGTACGGTTCAGGTCGACGGCACCCCCATCACCGGCCTCAGCGGCGCCTCCCTGCGCGCGGCGCGGCACGGGATCGGCATGATCTTCCAGCACTTCAACCTGCTCTCGCGCCGCACGGTGGCCGGCAACGTCTCGCTCGCGCTCGAGGCGCAGGGGCTGGGCCGGGCCGCGCGCCGGGCGCGCGTCGCCGAGATCCTCGATCTCGTGGGCCTGGCCGACCGCGCCGGCCACTACCCGGCGCAGCTGTCGGGCGGTCAGAAGCAGCGCGTGGGCATCGCGCGCGCACTGGCGACGAACCCGAAGGTGCTGCTCAGCGATGAGGCCACCAGCGCGCTCGACCCCGAGACCACCGCGAGCATCCTCGCCCTGCTGCAGCGACTCAACCGCGAGCTGGGGCTGACGATCCTGCTCATCACGCACGAGATGGACGTCGTGAAGCAGATCTGCACGTCGGCGGCTCTCATGCAGCGCGGCCGCATCGTCGAGTCCGGCCAGCTGCGAGAGCTCCTGCGCACGCCCGGGTCGGTCATCGCGCGGCAGCTGTTCCCGCTCGGAGAGGCCCCCGTCACGCCCGGTTCGACGGTGCTGGACCTGACCTTCACCGAGCTCACCGCCCATGATCCGGTGATCGCGCGGCTCGCACGCGAACAGGGACTGGACATCGGTCTGCTGGGCGCGGCGATCGAGACGATCGGCGGCGTGCAGTCGGGGCGCACCCGCCTCGAGCTGCCCCAGGGCGCCGACGTGGCACGGGCGATCGCCTTGCTGCGCGACCAGGGCATCGTCGTCGAGGAGGTCGCCGCGTGATCGATGTGACATCGCCGGACTTCTGGCCCACGCTGTTCGCCAACCTCTGGAAGGCGACGCTCGAGACGCTCTACATGGTCGGCGCGACGATGGTGGTCACCTTCGTGCTCGGTCTCGTGCTGGGAGTGCTTCTCGTGACCACCGATCGTGGCGGCGTGCTCGAGCGGCCCTTCGGCAGCCGCGCACTCGGCCGGACCATCAACCTCGTGCTCTCGGTCGTCGTGAACATCACGCGCTCGATCCCGTTCCTCATCCTGATGATCGCGCTGATTCCGTTCACGTTCCTGCTGCTGGGGACGTCTTTCGGCTCGACGGCGGCCATCGTGCCGCTGTCGATCTCCGCCATCCCGTTCTTCGCGCGGCTGGCCGAGATCGCGCTGCGCGAGGTGCCGGATGGCCGCATCGAGGCGGCCGAGGCGCTGGGCTGCACCCGCTGGCAGATCCTGACCAAGGTGCTCGTTCCCGAGTCGCTGCCGGCGATGATCCGCGGCTTCGCCACGACCGTCGTCTCGATCATCAACTTCTCGGCGATCGCCGGCACCATCGGCGCCGGCGGGCTCGGCGACCTCGCCGTGCGCTACGGCCACCAGCGCTACAGCACCGAGTACATCATCTGCGTCGTCATCGTGCTCGTCGTGCTCGTGCAGGGGCTGCAGACGCTCGGCGAGTGGCTCGCCAAGCGCCTCGACCACGAGCGCTCCGCCGGTCGCGCCGCCGTCGCGGCGCAGGCCGCGTCCTGATCCTCCGTTCCCGCCCACCGAAAGGCACCACCATGTCCCGATTCATCCGTTCCGCGGGCGCCGTCGCCGGCGTCGCCGCACTCGCCCTGGGCCTGACGGCCTGCGGCGGATCCTCCGAGGCCGAGGGAGAGGGCCTCGGCAGCATCTCGGTCGGCGCGACCGCCGTGCCTGCCGGCGAGCTGCTGCAGTTCGTCGCCGACGAGCTGGCTCCCGCCGAGGGCCTCACGATCGAGATCCAGGAGTACAGCGACTACAACACGCCGAACCCGGCGCTGTCGCAGGGCGCGAACGATGCCAACCTGTTCCAGCACGGGCCGTTCCTCGACCTCTACAACGAGGACGCCGGTGACGACCTCGTCAACGTCGGTCCCGTCTACCTGCCGCCGCTGGCGCTGTACTCGGAGACCTTCGAGTCGCTCGAGGACCTTCCCGAAGGGGCCACGATCGCGCTGCCGAATGACGCGTCGAACGAGTCGCGCGCGCTCCTGCTGCTCGCCTCGGCCGGCCTGATCGAGACCACCGATGCGCCGACGACGATCAGCGACATCACGGCGAACCCGAAGGGCTTCGAGTTCAGCGAGATCGACGCCGCCACCCTGCCCGCCGCGCTGCAGCAGATGGACGCTGCGGTGGTCAACTTCAACTTCGCCTCGGCAGCCGGCATCTCCAGCGACCTGCAGCTGCTGAGCGAGGGCCAGGACAGCGCGTACTTCAACATCCTCGCCACCCGCCCGGAGCTGCAGGACGACCCGCGGGTCGAGAAGCTCTACGAGCTGCTCACCTCGGACGAGACGAAGGAGTGGATCGAGGAGACCTACGACGGTCTCGTCATCCCGGCGGAGTGATCCCGGGCCGTCCGGTCCGATTCGCCGACGCGGATACCCTCGTATCGTGAGTGAGGGTATCCGCGTCGCCGTCTCGACCGTGATCTTCTCGCTGCGGTCGCGTCCCGACGCCCCCGATGCGCTCATGCTGCCGCTCGTGCGGCGCACGCGCGGCCCGTTCCTCAACCACTGGGCGGTTCCGGGCGGCTGGCTGCGCGAGGACGAGGGCCTCGACGACGCCGCCGCGCGCACGCTCGACGAGACCACCGGCCTCAGCGCGAGCTACCTCGAGCAGCTGTACGCGTTCGGCGAGGTCGACCGCTCCCCCACGCGCGTCGTCTCGATCGCGTACTGGGCCCTGCTGCGCCAGGACCTCGTGGATGCCCAGCTGTCCACGCGCCCGGCGCCCGAGAACGTCGCCTGGTTCGATGTGGACGACCTCCCGACGCTCGCGTTCGACCACGACCGGATCATCGCCTACGCCCTCTGGCGGCTGCGCAACAAGGTGGCGTACAGCCGCATCGCGGCGGGTCTGCTGCCCGACGAGTTCACGCTGAGCGAGCTGCGCGAGGTGTACGAGGCCGTGCTGGGGCGCCGGCTCGACCCGTCCAACTTCCGCCGCCTCATCGAGGGCTCGGAGGCGCTCGTGCCCACCGAGTCGTTCCGGACCGGCAAGCACCGCCCCGCACGCCTGTTCCGCTACAACGCCGAGGTGGCACTGGCCGAGACCGGTCCCCCGACGTGAGCCCGGTCGTCACCGTCATCGTGGCGGGCTGGAACGTCGCCCGGTACGCGGAGGAGGCGCTGACGTCGCTGCACGCCCAGACGCGCGAGGACTGGCGGGCGATCCTCGTCGACGACGGTTCGGACGACGGCACGGGCACCGTCTTCGACCGCTTCGCGGCGTGGGATACGCGCTTCACGGCCGTGCACCACACCTCGCGGCGCGGCTTGGGCGCGGCGCGCAACAGCGGCCTGGAACTCGTCGACACCCCGTACGTGGGCTTTCTGGACGCCGACGACGTCATGGAGCCCCGCGCCCTGGCCCTGCTGGTGGGATCGCTGGAGAACAGCGGCAGCGACCTCG
Source organism: Microbacterium sp. Marseille-Q6965 (assembly GCF_946151065.1). Classification (GTDB taxonomy): domain Bacteria; phylum Actinomycetota; class Actinomycetes; order Actinomycetales; family Microbacteriaceae; genus Microbacterium. The sequence continues at coordinate 584,785 of NZ_CAMGZA010000001.1, forward strand.
CGGTGGGCGCCTACCGACGGCTGCGGCCAGGCACCGAGGGCTACCTCCTCGGCGACGTACAGCCCTGGGTCGCCGCGTCGACGGCCCCGTCGCGCCGCCGCGTCACGCTCGAGCAGCATCCGGAGGTGGTCAACAACATCGTCGCGTGGTCGAAGGTGTCTCGATCGCAGATGTGGGGCGACGTGCGGTTCCCCGCGGGCCTGTACGAAGACCAGCTGATTGCCCAGGAGTTGTACACGAGCGCGCGGTGGATCGACACCGTCGCGGATCCCGTCGTCCAGTGGCGCGTGCGTGCCGACGGATCGTCGATCACGCAGGGCGAGGCACGCATCGACGTTCTGCGCGCCGTCCTGGCCGCGATGCGGACCGGGCTCGAGGTGCTTCGCCGTCGCGGCCCGCAGGCGGCCGTGCTCGCGCGTGCCCGCACGATCCTCACCATGGATGTGCCCCGCCTCGGCGGGCATGCGCTCGACCATCCCGACCCCGCGTACGCGGCCGAGCTGGAGGACTTCCGCCGCGAGGTGGCCTTGCTGCTGCCCTGATCAGGCCCGGCGGCCGTCGATCTCCTCCTCGGCCTCCAGCACCCGCGTGGAGGCGAGCTGCTCGGCGGCGAGCTCGGCGTAGAGACCGCCCCGCGCGAGCAGCTCCGAGTGCGTGCCGGATTCGACGATCCGGCCGCCCTCGACCACGTGGATGACGTCGGCGTCGATGACGGTGGACAGGCGGTGCGCGATCGACAGCGTGGTGCGGCCGCGGGCGGCGGCCTCGAGCGCCTCCTGCACGATCCGCTCCGACACCGTGTCGAGCGCGCTCGTGGCCTCGTCGAGCAGGAGCACGGGCGGGTCCTTCAGCAGCACGCGCGCGATGGCGATGCGCTGCTTCTCGCCGCCCGAGAGGCGGTAGCCGCGCTCGCCCACCACCGTGTCGTAGCCTCGCTCGAATCCGGCGATGACGTGGTGGATGTTGGCCTGGCGGCACGCCTGCTCGATCTCGTCGTCCGTGGCGTCAGGTTTCGCGTACCTCAGGTTCTCGCGGATCGTCGCATGGAAGAGGTAGGTCTCCTGCGACACGATGCCGACGTGGTCGATGATCGACTCCTGGCGCAGCGTGCGCACGTCGGCCCCCGCGAACAGCACCGAGCCGGAGGACGCCTCGTACAGCCGCGGCGTCAGGTACAGCACGGTCGTCTTGCCGGCGCCGCTGGGGCCGACGAACGCGACCTGCTGGCCGGGCTCCGCCGTGAAGCTGACGCCGTCGAGCGTGGGTCGCGAGTCGCCGGCGGCGTCGGGGTAGCGGAACGTGACGTCCCGGAACTCGATCCGCCCCAGCGGACCGGGCGCCTGCGCCACCGAGATCGCGCCGGGGGCGTCGGTGATGGCGGGCTGCAGGTCGAGGTACTCGAAGATGCGGGCGAACAGCGCGGCCGAGGTCTGCACATCGAGGGCGACGCGCATGAGGCTCGTGAGCGGCTGCAGCAGCCGCGCCTGCACGGTGGTGAACGCCACGACCGCGCCGGCGGTGATCGCCCCCGGGTCGCCGAGCATGATCACGCCCGCGACGAGGTAGATGACAGCCGGCACCGACGCCATGAGCACGTGCACGACCGCGAAGAAACCCTGACCGCTCATCGCCTGCCGCACCTGCAGCCGGATCTGGTTGGCGTTCTCGGTGGCGTACCGCGCCGATTCCGAACGCTGTCGATTGAACGACTTCGACAGCAGGATGCCCGACACGCTCAGCGTCTCCTGCGTGATCGCCGTCAGCTCCGACAGCGACTGCTGCGTCTCCGAGGCGATCCGAGCACGCACCTGACCCACTCGCCGCTGCACGATCACCAGCGGCGGCAGGATGACGAGCGCGATGAGCGTGAGGCGCCAGTCGATGAGGAGCATGGCCACGAGCGAGGCGATCACCGTGACGGTGTTGCCGAGGATGCTCGTGAACGTGCTGGTGAGCACGCCCGAGACGCCGCCCACGTCGTTCTGCAGGCGAGACTGGATGACGCCCGTCTTCGTACGGGTGAAGAAGCCGAGCTCCATCGACTGCAGGTGCTCGAACATGCGCACCCGGAGGTCGCCCGTCACCCGGTTGCCCACGTTGGAGGTGAACCACGTCTGCACCACCCCGACCATGGCGCTCAGCACGTACAGGCCGATGATGAGCGCCACGAGCCGGCCGAGCAGGTCCATCTGCACGCCGCCCTGCGGCGGGAAGAGCGCCTCGTCGAACACGCGCTCGATGATCAGCGGCGGGACGACCCCGAGAGCCGCTCCCACCACCACGAGCAGCGCCGTGACGGCGATGCGGCCGCGATACGGCGCGAACAGCGCCACCACCCGCCGGCCCAGGTCGGGCACCTTCGGCGCCTCGGCATTCTGCCGGCGCAGCGCCGCCTCGTCGACCCCGCGCATGCCGCGCGCGCCGCCCATGCCTCGTCCCATGCTCACCCGCTCAGACTAGGGCCGGCGTGCGACGCCGTCGCTGAGTGCGACGGGGCCACCGAGTTGACGAGCACGTGAAATGTTCGCACAACGGGAATCGGGCGGATCGAGTCACCGTTAGGGTTGATCGTCGCCCGCGAGAGGACGAGTCTGGGATCCTCTGGCCCGGGGCGACTTGTCTTCTTCAGCACGGAGTACTCCTTGACGACTGATACCGGAACCGTTCGCGCCGTTCAGGCGCCCGACACCATCGACCCGCGCGGGATGCGGGTGATCTGGCTGCTGCTCGTCGCCGCCTTCGTCGCGATCCTCAACGAGACGACGATGGGCATCGCCATCCCCCACCTGAACGAGGACCTGGGCCTGCCGCCCGAGCTCGGCCAGTGGATGACGAGCGCCTTCATGCTCACCATGGCCGTCGTCATCCCCACGACGGGCTTCATGCTCGTGCGCTTCACCACGCGCCAGGTGTTCCTCGCGGCGATGATCTCGTTCACGCTCGGCACGCTCATCTGCCTCGTCACGCCGGGCTTCACCGTGCTCCTCATCGGTCGCGTCGTGCAGGCAGCCGGCACCGGCGTGATGATGCCGCTGCTCATGACCACGATGATGAACGTCGTGCCGCCGCACTCCCGCGGCCGCATGATGGGCCGCGTCGGCCTCGTCATCTCGTTGGCGCCCGCCATCGGCCCCACCCTGTCGGGCGCGGTGCTCGAGACCCTCAGCTGGCGCTGGTTGTTCGCCATCGTGCTGCCGATCGCGATCATCGCCCTGGCGCTGGGCGCCAAGTGGATGCTCAACCTCGGCGAGACCACGCACGCGCCCATCGACGTGCTGTCGATCGTCCTGTCGGCGCTCGCCTTCGGCGGCATCGTCTTCGGCCTCAGCCAGTTCGGCGGCCACGGCGAGAGCGCGGCCGGTTCGGCGGCGATCGGCTGGGTCGTCATGGCGGTCGGCGCCGCGGCGCTGGCCGTGTTCGTGTGGCGTCAGCTGGTGCTGCAGCGCAAGGACGACGCGCTGCTCGACCTGAGGGTCTTCACGTCGCGCAACTTCGTGGTCGCCGTCGTGGTGATGGCCGTCGTCGCGTTCTCGATGTTCGGCACGTTCTCGCTGCTGCCGCTGTACCTGCAGAACGTGGCGGGGCTGGACTCGCTGCAGGCAGGCCTGGTGCTCCTGCCCGGCTCACTGCTGATGGGTCTGCTCGGCCCCCTCATGGGCCGGATCTACGACGCGCGGGGCCCGAAGACGCTGCTCGTCCCGGGCACCATCGCGATCGCCGTCGTGATGTTCGTGTACTCGACGCTCGGGGCCCACACGCCCGTGTGGGTGCTCATCGCGGTGCAGACGGCGATGTCGCTCGGTCTGGCGGCGTCCTTCACGCCGCTCTTCTCCGCGTCTCTCGGTTCGCTCGAGCGCCGGTTCTACTCGCACGGGTCCGCCGCGCTGAACACGCTGCAGCAGGTGGCCGGCGCCACCGGCACCGCGCTGCTCATCTCGATCTACTCCACGGCGCTGCACGCCGGTGAGGCCGAGGGGCTGGACGCGGCCACCGCGGGCGCGCCGGGGGCCCGCGGGGCGTTCCTCGTGGCGGCGATCGTCGCGATCGTGGCCGTGGCGCTGTCGTTCCTCATCCGCAAGCCTGCGGATCAGGAGGGGCCGGCCGCACCCGCCGGGCACTGATCCCATCCGCAGATCCCCGGGGGCCGACTCTCGTCAGCCCTCGGGGATTTCGCATACCCCGTTCGCACACACGCCGGCGCCGCGGGAGCCGCCGAGCAGGGTGAGGGGCGCCGGAAGGACGGGCGTCTCGGGAGCCGTGTGGCGCCGCGCCGCGTAGGTCGCGTCGTCGTCGGCGCCGTGCTGGTGCTCGAATGCCATCGCGCCAGGCTAGGCCAGTCGGCGCGGCACTCAGCCCCCACACGCGCCACTCAACGCCGGGAGCGGACGCTGGCACTCATCGTGGCGCCCACACCGCCGCCTCGGCGACGGCTGTTCGGCGGGCGCGAACTAGCGACGGTCGTGGGCGCACGCAACCCCCGTGACGCCGCGACGCCTCCTCCGTAACGTCGCCGGTGACCCCATAACGACGATACGAGGAGGCACCATGGCCGAACTCACCGGTAAGCGCGTCGCGTTCCTGCTGACCGACGGATACGAGGACAGCGAGCTGACCAGCCCGTGGGAGGCCGTCACCGAGAACGGCGCCGAGGCGGTGCTCGTCTCCCCCGCCGACGGCGAGATCAGCGGGAAGAACGGACACTCGCAGGCGGTCGATCTGCCCGTCTCACAGGCATCGAGCGCCGACTTCGACGCCCTCGTGCTGCCCGGCGGCGTCGTGAACGCCGACCACCTGCGCATGGACGGCGCCTCGGTGGAGTTCGCACGATCCTTCTTCACCGAGCACAAGCCCGTGTCGGTCATCTGCCACGGCGCGTGGATCCTCGTGGAGGCCGACGTCGTGCGCGACCGCACGATCACCAGCTACCCCAGCCTGCGCACCGACCTGCAGAACGCCGGTGCGAACTGGGTCGACGAGGAGGTCGTCGTCGACGCGGGTCTGGTCTCGAGCCGCACCCCCGATGATCTGCCTGCGTTCTGCGCCAAGACGGTCGAGGAGATCGCCGAGGGCAAGCACGCCGAGCAGCACGCCTGATGTGTCAACGACGGCCGCCGACTCCCCGTGAATCGGCGGCCGTCGTCGCGCGTGCTGGCGTATCGTCGGCCACGAGCCCCGGCGCGTCCGGGCTCGCACACCCACCAGCGAGAGCACGAGCGGGCAGTGAGGGATGTGGTCCGCGGCGAAGGAGGCGCAGATGATCATCACACTGAGCGAGCAGGCGAGCCTCGACCTGCTGTCGGTCGCGTCGGTCGGCCGGTTCGGCTTCCTGCACGACGACCAGATCCAGATCATTCCCGTCAACTACCAGCTGCACGGGAGCGACATCGTCGTGCGCACGACCGCAGACGGTGTCCTCAGCACGCTGCCCCATGCCGACGGTCCCGTGTCGTTCCAGGTGGATCACCAGGACGGCAACCGCGGCGTGGGCTGGAGCGTGCTCATGCACGGCTCGGTGGAGGCGATGGACCCCGACCAGGTGTCGGCCATCGAGGATCCGACGCGTGTCATCCCGTGGGCCGGCGGCACGCGAGAGCTGCACCTGCGCTTCCGACCGGCGAGCGTCTCGGGCCGGCGCGTGCGCCGCGAGCGCGACGACGCCGGCGACTGACCCTCAGTCCGTGGGCGACTGGCGCATCACGTCGAGGTGACGGCGCGCCGCCTCGACGACCTCACCAAGACCGCGGGCCTCGCTGTCGTCGAGGCGCGCCTCCCCCATCGCGCCGGAGGACGCGTAGCGATGCACCAGCTCGACGAGGTCGAGCGTGAACTGCGCGCGTTCGGTCTCGTCCATGGCCTTGAGCTGCTGTTCGATGTCTGCCGCGAGCATGGTGTCCAGTGCCATGCCGCGACGCTACGCCCGTGGCACCGGGCGACGCCAGGGCTTGCAATCCGCCGCCGGGGTCGGTACCGGCCGCGCGTCTCGGCGCGGCCGGCACCGGAGTCAGGGGCGCGCGCCCGGAGCGATGGGCAGATCCGTGCCGCGCAGCGAGGCGTTCGCCGTCTCGCGTACGAAGATGAGGGCGATCAGTCCCACCGCGCAGGCGGCCATCATCGAGAAAGCGGGGATGAGCAGGTTGCCCGTCGCCTCGATGAGAGCCTCATTGAACAGCGGCGCCGTGCCGCCGAACAGGGCGGTGGAGACGTTGTAGGTGATCGCGAACCCGGCGTAACGCACCTGCGTGGGGAACATCGCCGGGAACGTCGCCGAGATGGTGCCGAGCTGCAGCACGTACAGCGCCCCGAGGGCGGCGAAGCCGATGAGCGCCCCGAGGAAGCCCGTTCCGATCAGCAAGTACAGCGGCACGGCCGCGACGAACAGGCCGGCCATCGAGATGGCCCACACCGGCTTGCGCCCGATGCGGTCGGACAGCGTGCCGGCGAACGGGATGAGCACCATCATGAGCAGCTCCCCGACGAGGATGAGCCCGAGCGCCGCGTCGGCGTCCATCCCCAGCTGAGCTTCGAGATACGTGGGCGAGTAGCTGATGAGCGTGTAGTTGGCCACGTTCAGCGCGATCACGAGCCCGCCCATGGCGAGCAGCGGGCGCCAGTAGTGCAGGAGGTCACGGAACGTCGCCGCCGCGCTGTGCTCCTGCTCGTCGTTGTCGCTCAGCTCCTGGAAGACGGGGGTCTCCTCGAGCCGGCTGCGCAGGTAGAGGCCGACCAGCCCCAGCGGGCCGGCGATGAGGAACGGAATGCGCCATCCCCAGTCGTACATGGCGGCCTCGCCGAGCACGATCTGCAGGAGCAGCACGAGCGCCGTGCCGAGCACGAAGCCCAGCAGGGTGCCGAACTCCAGGAAGCTGCCGAAGAAGCCGCGCTGCCGGTCGGGCGAGTATTCGGCCATGAACGTCGCCGCGCCGCCGTACTCCCCTCCCGTCGAGAAGCCCTGCACCATCCGAAGGAAGATGAGCAGCGCCGGCGCCCACCAGCCGATCGCGTCGTACGTGGGAAGGATGCCGATCGCGAAGGTGCCGGCGGCCATCAGCAGGATCGTCAGCGAGAGGATGCGCTTGCGGCCGAGCCGGTCGCCGAGGGGTCCCCAGACGAGGCCACCGAGTGGGCGGACGAGGAACGAGATGGCGAACGTCGCGAGGGCCCACACCGTGCCGCCGGGGAAGAAGTTCGCCGTGATGTACGCCACGGAGACCGAGTAGATCCCGTAGTCGAACCACTCCGTGGCGTTTCCGACGCCGGATGCGGCGATCGCCTTCCGGATCGTCCGGCGTCCGGCGATCGTGCCGGTGTCGGGAGCGTCGTGACTCATTCGCGTCCTTCCGTAGATCGGCGGTCGTGCCCGCCGGCTTCGCGTCGCGTCGCGGGAGTGCACCGGGCACGACGACCATCAACGGCGGCCCACGATACGTCGCGCCCCGCGACCGCCGCATCCGGTTGACACCGCGGGCGACAACCGGCAGGGCGGCGGTGCCCGAGGGGGCGACGCGCCGGCGCGAAGACGCGGTGGCGTGTCGTCGTCTCAGCCGCGGAGCTCGTCCAGCGCCTTCTGCACGCGGCGCTCGCGCGTCGCGTCCTGCTTGGCGTCGGCCACGGACCGGGCCAACTCCTTCCGACGGGAGTACGACAGCGCATCGAAGCGCCGCTGCAGGTCCGCGTCGGCGGCGAGCGCGGTGCGCAGCGCGTCCGGCACGTCCACGGTGCGCTCGGCCGTGTCGAGCTCGATGACGACCTCCACGGCGTCGCCGATCTCGACGTCCAGCTCCGCACGCGCGGCCTTGCTCAGACCGATGAGGTTGTCGACGCCCATCCTCGCGAGGCGCAGGCGGGCCGTGCGGTCGCCGATGGTGACGACGACCGGCGCGTTCCTCGCCCCGCCGAGGTGCGCGACCTGCTGGTCGGTGAGGATGATGGCGGCAGCCGGGCCGTAGGCTTCCAGCACGGTCGAGAAGGTGAGTGTCGTCATGCCGCCGACGCTACGCAGGTGCTCGTCGCACGTTCAAGCGTCTTGAGCGACGTGACAGCGAGTCCCTCAGGCCGCGTGGCGGGGCGCGACGCTCTCGGTGCGCGCGGCGCGGTCGTACTCGTAGACGGTGCGCCCGTCGATCAGGACGCGCGCGGGCCGCGCCATGACGTCGAGCGGCTCGCCGTTCCACACCACGAGGTCCGCACGCTTACCCGGCTCGATCGATCCGACCTCCGCATCCACGCCGAGCACACGCGCCGGATTGATCGTGATCGCCTCGATCGCCGTGCGCTCGTCGAGCCCTTCGCGCACGGCGAGCGACGCCTGGTGCACGAGGAAGTTGATGGGGATGACCGGGTGGTCGGTGATGATCGAGATCTCGACACCCGCCTGGGCGAGCTTGCCGGGGTTCGCGATCGAGCGGCCACGCAGCTCCATCTTCGACTTCGTCGTGAAGAGCGGACCGATGAGCACGGGCACGCCCCGTTCGGCGAGGTAGTCGGCTACGACATGCGCCTCGGTGCCGTGGTCGATCACGAGCCGGTAGCCGAACTCGTCGGCCAGCCGCACGGCCGTGACGATGTCGTCGGCCCGGTGGGCGTGCTGGCGCCACGGGATCTCGCCGCGCAGTACCGCGGCGAGCGCCTCGTGCGTGAGGTCGACCTCGGCGGGCTTGCCCTCCTCCGCGGCCTCGTGCTTGCGCATGTAGTTCTGGGCGGCGACGAACGCCTCGCGGATGATCTTGGCGTTGCCGAGGCGCGTGGAGGGCGTCTGCTTCTTCTCGCCGTAGACACGCTTCGGGTTCTCGCCGAGGGCGGACTTCACGCCGGCGGGCGCGCGCAGCACCATGCGGTCGACGATCCGCCCGTGGGTGCGCAGCACGGTGGCCTGGCCGCCGATCGGGTTGCCCGAACCGGGGTTCACGCCCACGGTGGTCACGCCGCCGGCGAGGGCGACGTCGAAGCCCTCGTCGAACGGATCGATCGCATCGATGGTGCGCACGGCCGCCTGGTTCGGGCCGGTCATCTCGTTCGTGTCGCTCGCGCCGGGGCCATCGCCCTCCGGGTGCACGCCGAGGTGCACGTGCGCGTCGACGAGCCCCGGCGTGACGGTCGCGCCACTCAGGTCGAGCACCTCCGCGCCCTCGGGGACCGCGACGTCCGCCCCCGCCGCGGCGATACGACCATCGTCACCCACCACGATCGTGCCGTCGTAGGGCTCCCCCACCACGGGGATCACGTGCGCGTTCGTCAGGGCAAGGGTCATCGGATTCCTCCATCGACAGCGAGTGCGGGCGGGCAGCGAGTTTCGGGCCGCGGCGGCGACGCGCCGCGCCTGAGCGCCCCCGCCCATCCTGTCACCCGCGCCGCGGGCATCCCCGCCGCGTGGCCGCGCGTCAGCGCAGCCCGAGAGCGTCGGCGACTCGGATGACCTCCGCGAGATCCTCCCCGGACAGCCCACGGATCGGCAACGGAAGGCACCCGGGCGGCACGAGCCCCCGGTGCTCGGCGATCGCGGCGATCACCCGGAGGCTGCCGCCGTGCCTGCCGAACAGCTCCCACAGCGGCGCGAGCCGGTCGGACTCGGCGCGCGCCGCCTCCGCGTCGTCGCCCGCCGCGGCGTCGGAGATGCGCAGCGCCGCCTCGGGCAGGGTGCCGGCGATGACCGAGTACCAGGCGTCGCATCCGGCGAGCAGGCCGCCCGCGGCGGACGCGTCGCCCGAGACCCCGACCGTCACGTGCGGCGGGAGCACGGCCCGGATCGTCGCCACGTGCGCCCGCGCCGCGAACGGCTCCGTCGGCACGCCGGGGATCTTGATCGACGCGATCCCGGGCAGCTGCGCGATGCGCCCGTACAGCTCGTTCGTGAAGGTGAACCGAGTGGTGCTGGGATTGTCGTAGACGATGACGGGCAGCGTCGTGCGCTCGGAGACGGCGCGGAACAGCTCGAACACGTCGTCGTCCGTGAGGGGCAGGTACGTCATCGGCGCAAGCAACACGCCCGCCGCTCCGGCGTCCTCCGCCGCGGCGACGTTGCGCAGCACGTGCGAGGTCCGCAGCGCTCCGACGCCCACGAACACCGGCTTGTCCCCCGCCCGCTCCACGGCGATCCGTGCCGCGCGGGAACGCTCGTCCGTGTCGAGGTACGCGTACGCCCCGGTGGAGCCGAGCGCCGTGATGGAATCGACGTCGGATGCCGCGAGGCGCTCCACGAGCCCCGCGAAGGCGACCTCGTCCACGCGGTCGTCGCGCAACGGTGTGAGCGGGAACGCGCTGAGGCCGCGGAAGGGTCCGGTCATCCCCTCATCCTCCCGCACCCGTCGCGGATGCGCTCAGCCCGGGAGCCTCCACGTTCGCTCAGCGGAGCGAGGCGATCACCTGCGTTGCCGCCCGCGCCGATCCGTCGCTCGAGCGGCTCACCCCGACCCGGCGTCGTGGGTGCTGCCGGGTCACGGCGCCCCCTGGCGCGGGGCGTCCGCCGCCGCCGTGCGCCAGACCTGATCCGCCTTCAGCGCTTCCGGCGCCGGCGCACATCGCGGACGATGAGCACGACCGCGCCCGGCCCGAAGAATCCGAGAGCGAGGATGCCGGCGGGCAGCGCCATGCCGCCGCCGGGCTCGAGCAGGGGCGCGGCGGCAAGGTGCCCGACGATCAGCAGCAGCCCCGTCACGGCGAAGCAGATCGATCCGGCGATGCCCACCCAGGCGGGTAGCCCGGCCCCTGGCCGCACCGCCTGCGCGAACCCGACGAGCGCGCAGCCCCCGAACAGGACGACCGACATCAGGCCCAACAAGGTGTCGCCGCCGACCATCAGCAGGGCGCCCATGCCGACGAAGGCCAGCCCGATGACGGTCAGCAGGATCCCCTGCCGCCGCTCCCCGCGAAGGTTGTCATCCTGCGCGCCACTCACGCCGCGAGGCTACAGCGTCGAGCGAGGCAGGAGCCCCGAGGCGCGCTCGGAGCTCCTGGCCGTCGCGTCAGGCGGCGCGACTCGAGGCGACGTCGACGCTCCAGGTGACGCCGAACGCGTCGGTCAGCATGCCGAAGCCCGCGCTCCACTCCGACGCCGCGAGCGGCTCGATGATCGTCGCGCCGTCCGCGAGCTTGTCCCAGTACCCGCGCGCCTCGTCGAGCGAGTCGGCGCGCACGGACAGGAAGAAGGGGGCCTCCGTGTGGGTCATCCCGTGCTCGCGGGTGGTGCGGCCGGCGAAGGGCTCCGAGCGGCCGGGGATGTCGTACGCCATCACGCGGAAGCCGTTGTCGGCCTGCACCGAGCCGAAGACGACCTTGCCGGCGTCGGGAGCGTCCTGCGGCATGCCGAGCTCGCCGTAGGTGGTGACGTGGATGTGCCCGCCGAAGACGCCCTGATAGAAGGTGAGCGCCTCGCGCGCCGTGCCGGGCAGGTTGAGGTGGGTGGTGGTGGAAAGGGACATGTGTGTCGCTCCTCGTGATCGGTCCGGCGCGTCTCGCCGTCCTCGCGATCATCGCGAAGGTAGAGGACAGCGGAAGTCCTCTACTGCGAGAGACTGGGGTCATGGAGACCACCGCCCGCATGCTCACGCTGCTGTCGCTGCTCCAGGTGCCGCGCGACTGGCCGGGCCGGACGCTAGCCGACCGGCTGGGCGTCACGACGCGAACGGTGCGGCGGGACGTGGACCGGCTGCGCGAACTCGGCTACCGGATCCACGCGCTGAAGGGGCCGGACGGTGGCTACCGGCTGCAGGCCGGCGCCGAACTGCCGCCGCTGCGCTTCGACGACGAGCAGGCCGTCGCCATCGCGATCGCGCTGCGCAGCGCCGCGGCGACCGGTGTCGGCATCGAGGAAGCCGCGCAGCGTGCCCTCGCCACCGTGCAGCAGGTCATGCCGTCGCACCTGCGGCACCGCATCGACGGCGTCCGCTTCGAGGACAACGCACCCCCGCCGTCGGTTGCCGCCGAGGTGCTCGAAGCGGTGAGCGAGGCCGTGCGGCGCGGCATGACCCTGCGCTTCGATTACGGCGAAGCGGACGGACCGCCGCGCCGCACCGAGCCGCACGGACTCGTCGCCCAGGGCGGACGCTGGTACCTGGTCGCGTGGGACCTCGACCGGGAGGACTGGCGCATCTTCCGTCTGGATTGCCTCGCGCCGCGCCGCCCCATCGGACCCGCGTTCGCGTCGCGTCCGGTGCCGACGGGCGATCCGCGATCGTTCGTGTCCGCGCGCTTCAAGGGCGCGACGAACGCTGATGCGTGGCCGTGCGTGGGGACCGTGGAGATCGATCTGCCGGCGCGGCACGTAACCCCCTGGATCCACGACGGCGAGGTCGAGCCGATCGGTCCCGGCAGCACCCGCGTGAGGACCGGATCCTGGTCGTGGACGGGCCTGCTGGCCTCGATCCTGCGCTTCGACGCCGCCTTCCGCATCGTCGGCCCCGAGGAGCTCATCGTCGCGGCCCAGCGGATGGAGCGCCGCGTGCGCGAGGCCTCGCTGCCGGCGAGCGAGAGCCGCTGAGCACGCGCACCCCGCGGTTGCATGCGTGTGCGCGGCGGTAGCGGCCGATAGGGTCGGGACCATGGCGAATGAGAAGCGCCCGGCACGGATGATCCCGGCCAAGGACGTGCTCGAGGGTCGCTGGACGGGCGACGGGTACCCGTTCCGCTATGTGGTCGTCTGGCACAGCAAGGAACTCGTGGCGCGGTACCGGAACCAGATGATGGATACCGTGCTGTCGGCCGTCGAGGTGCTGGAGGGTCGGGGCTGGGAACTCGTCAGCGTCGATGAGGCGGTGAGTCTCGCCTGTCTGCGGCGGATCACCCCCGGGGCGCGGCCGCCGCTCCCGCAGCGCTGAGGCCTCGGACGCTCTGCACGGTCATCCGTCGGCGCGACCGGTGAGACGCATGTGCAACAGGGGGTACGGCCAGCCTTCGCCGTCCACGGCGCTCCTGCCCGTCACGGCGAAGCCTGCATGGGCATAGAAGCCCACCGCCTGCTCGTTCTGTTCGTTGACGTCCACGGCGTTCACGCCGTTCTCCGCGATGACGTGCTTCAGCAGCATCCGACCGATTCCCGCGCCGCGGCTCTGCGCGTGGACGAACAGCATCTCGAGCTTGCCCTCGTCCGTGCCGGCGAACCCCACCGGCGCCCCGTCACGCTCGGCGACCACCAGGCTCACGTGGGGCAGGTAGTCCTTCGCCAGGCGCCGCTCGATCGCCGCGAAGTGCTCCTTGGCGAGGAAATCATGGGTGGCGATGACGGCGCTTCGCCAGATCTCCACGAGCGCGGGGTACTCCTCTTCGCCGCGTGAGTGCCGGATCAGCACTTCGTCCTTCACTTGCACGATGCTACGAGGCGCACGAGGCTCCGGTGGGCCCGCATTAGGGTCACGAGACGCCGGGATCACCCTCGTGACGCTCGTTATCAAAGATCCTCGCGTACTCGGCGTTGGCCGCGTCCCGCCCCATGAAGCTGTCGGGGATGATGGCGGATCCTGTTTCCTCCTTCAGCAACGAGGAGAGGATCGCGGTCAGCAGAGTGCCTTCATCGCCTTCCGGCTGGAAGGCGGGTTCCGCGCTCAGCCATTCGAGCAGCACCGGCAGGCCGACCGCGGGGATGCCACCGGGATAGAAGATGTCCTCGATCGTTCCCAAGCCGTCATCCTGCGGCATCATCACCACGACCGGCTTCACGTCGAGGCTCAGCCCCGACCGCTTCAAGCGCGTCGCGAATCGCTCCGCGGCCATCCGCATGTTGTGGCTCATCTCGCGAGCGCGGGGGCCGACATAGCCCCCGGTCTGCCGGTCGATGGCGCACAAGAACGGGGTTCCGTCCGCTTGGTGGTCCACCCTCCAGATGACGCCTCCTTGGCGGTAGTTCTTCACATCCACCAGCCAGAGCGTCGAGCCGGTCGCGAGGACGCAGTCGACGTCGGTCTGGAAGACCGCGCTCGCCCCGATCGCTTCGTCGGGCATGTGCACCGACCAGAACGAGGCGAAGCGCTCGTGCAGTCCGCGCATCTGGAGCGCCTTGGCGAGGTTCAGCTCCCCCTCCTGACCCCGCTTCACGCGCGCTTCCTCGAAGCCTGAGCCGCTCAGCCCCGCACCGGGCTCGCCGTGCATGTGCGCAGGTCGCACGAGCGTGATCGCTTCGAGGACTCGAGGCTCGTAGCCGGTCATCTCCCCCGGCGCACTCGCCCTCTCGGTCGCGTTCTTGAGGCGCTCGACCTCCGCGGCGTATGCGAGCTCCGCACGCCGCGCCCTCGTGACGGCCTCCTGCTCCGCCGCCGCGCGCTCGTGCATCAGCTGATCGGCATAGGCGTCCCAGCGCGCGTTCTCGCGCTGGCGCCGCTCGAGCGGCACGACGACGAGCAGTGCCAGGCCGAGGGCAGCCCATACCCACTGCAGTGCGACCACAGTGCCCATGCCCGCCGCGGGGGTGCCGGCGACAATCCCCGCAAACAGCAACGTCATGAGCACGTTGATGGCCACCAGGAGCAGATAGGGGACGAGGCTCCAGAGCAAAGGAGGCCCCACCAGGAGAAGCACGGTCGTGGCGGAGCCCACGATCACTCCGGGGACCGCCATGCCGTCCCCCGCCCTCATCCAGAGCTGGTCGAGGATCACCGTCGTCAGCGCGATCGCCGCGGACAGCGCGACTCGAAGGACGAGCACGAACGGACGGCGCCGGGTGCGGGGGGTCATCGGGCCGTCTCAGCGGCATACCAGCGGTCGAAGACCTCCGCCGTGATCCGCGCGAGTTCGTCGAGGCCCTCCACGCCGACCTTCTCGGTCTTCGGCCCGATGGCCCAGCCGTCCGTATAACCCTTGGCGAGATAGGCGCCCTCGATGCCGACCCTGTACGGGCTGGATCCTTCTCGGTCGAACTCCAGCTTCACATCGATGTTCTGTTCGGCCTCACAGGTCACCGTCTGCAGCCGCCCGAAGGTGGCCTCGCCGCTGCGAGCATAAAGAAGCTCGAGGAATCGCGAAGCGTCGTGGCGGATCTCGGCGGCGAGCGCGCGCGTCACCATGGGTTCGGTGGTGTAGATCGGTGAATGCTGCATTCCACCAATCGTGGCCGCCCGACGCGCCGAACCGCGCGTCGGGCGGTGGCCCTCCGCCGTTTTGGAACAACTCTGGACAGCGCGGCAGCTTCAGTAGTCTGAGCATCGCGATCAGACAGTGGGCGTGCCACCGATACGGGAGGGGAATGATGACGCGCGAGAGGCAGCCCGGGACCGCTTCGGAGCTCATGTCCCCCGGCCCCTTCGATGAGATCGCCCGCGACCTGCAGACGCTCCGGGAGCAGGCCGGTCCGGTCTCCTACGCCGAACTCGTGCGTCGCATCACGGAACGCCGGCTGGAGCGCGGGATCCGCCCCGCAGCGGCCGCCCCGGCGCGCTCGACGGTGTACAACGCGTTCCGCACCGGCAGAGCGCGGCTCGACGCCGACCTGCTGCGCGACATCGTGCTCTGCCTGGGCGCGTCGGACGAGGAGGCGCAAGCGTGGGTGCGGCGCAGCCAGGCAGCGCGCAGGGCGGCTGAAGCCCACCGTCGAGGCGCCGGTGACGCCGCGACACAGCTGCCTTCCGCCCCCGACCTCGCCGATCGCGGCCCCGCGGCGCTCCCCTCCGCCGCCATGCTGCTGTTCCTGCTGTGCGCGGTGGCCGTGAACCTCCTCGGCCTCTTTGTCGCGGGGCTCTTTCGGCTCACCGTCTACCTCGACATGGTGGGCACGGCGATCGCCTCTCTCGTCCTCGGGCCCTGGCACGGCGCCGCGGTCGCCGTCGCGACGAACAGCCTGGGGTTTCTCACGGGAGATCTCCACACCCTCCCATTCACTCCCGTGAACGTGATCGGCGCTCTCGTGTGGGGCTACGCCGTCCGTCGCCTCGACCTGGGAGCCAGCCTCTCCCGCTTCGTCTCGCTGAACGTGCTCACGGCCCTCGCATGCTCTCTCGTCGCGGCCCCCATCGTCGTCGCGGCGTTCCACGGCGGGCACGGCCACGCGTCCGAGCAGGCGGTGCTTTCCCTGGAGGCGCTGCAGGTCCCGTTCGTGGCCTCGGTGTTTGCCGCCAACGTGGTCACGTCGATCGTGGACAAGCTCCTCTCGGGCTTCATCGCCCTTCTCGCGTTCACGCTGCTCCACGGCGTGCTGCGGGTACCGGCGGCGCACATGCCGCTGGTTCAGAGGCTCGCTGCCCTTCGGACGACGAGCAGCGATCGTCGCTGGCACCATCGGCCCCAAGCGGCACTCCGCGGCCTGCGCTCATCGGGTTGATCGCGTCCGCCACGCGTCGGCTGCGGCCGGCGAGGTGTAGTGCGCGTAGATGGTGCCGTTGGCGAACACCCGGTGCTCGACGAGGCGAAGATCCAGCTGCGCCCCCTCGGGCAGCGCGCTCACGCCCCCGCCGATCGTCTGCGGGACGATGAAGAACCGGTAGTCGTTGACCACGCCCGCCCGGATCGCGGCGGCGGCCGTCGTGGGTCCGAAGATCTCGACCTCGCCCGCGGCATCGTGCACGATCTGCTCCAGCTCGGCGAGTCCGAGCCGCCGGACGAGGCGAGCGCCATCGGCGGCGACGGCGCCCTGCTCCAGCGTCGAGGACGCGGCCACCCGGTCCAGCCCTCTCCACCGCCGCGCGAACTCGTGCTCGTCGGGGCTCCACGACCCGTCGTCCGGATCGGTGAGCCAGTACCGCATCAGCTCGTAGGTGCGCCGGCCCAGCACCTCCGTCGACACCGCCGACATCCGCTCGACGTGGAAGCGGAAGACCTCATCGCTCGGAGTCGACCACCCGAAGTCGCCGCTCGCGTCGGCCACGTAGCCGTCGAGCGAGACGGTCGCGGTGAAACTGAGGGTGCCCATGAGCACATCGTGGCCGCGAACCCGCGGCGACACAACGGCCCGCGGTGCCGCTCGGTGCCGACGGCTGTCAGGACCGGCTCTCGAGCTCCGCGTCGATCCGGGGGTCGCGGAGCACCCACACCTCGCCCTCGGTCGCGCCGGCCGGCGGGTCGACGCGCTGCAGGCCGAGCTTCTCGATCAGCGTCAGGAGCGCCGCGCGATCCGCCCGCGGCTCCGCCAGCGTGTGACTGTCGAAGAACACGTAGTACCGATCGCTCGGGTCGATGTATCCAGCATCGTGCCAGATGGCGAGGACCTCGTCGAGCGCCTCGCGTTCGGTCGAGGCGGCGGCGGCGCGCCGCTCGCCGCGATCCTCCGGCGAGGCGTCGAGCTCCGCGGCCTCGGCGTACCACTCCCCGAGGAACGACAGCCCGTCGAAGCCGCCCTCGAAGAACCGCATGGCGAAGGCGCCGAACCGGTTCGCTGGTTCCACACGCGAGTATTCGGTCCGCGCGTCCTCACCTCCGCGGATCCGCACGGCGACTCCGCTGCCGAGCATCAGCGCGAGCCCCTCCTCCGCGGCCGGATCCTCGATCGAGAGCATCGTCGCCCCGTCGGCCCGCAGCTCATCGAAGAAGGCACGGAAGGCGTCATACGCCTGCTGGGCGTCGTCGGCGGAGCACTGCTGCTCCCGGCCGCCGCCGTCGCCCAAGAGGAACTGCCTCGGACCCGGTTCGTATCGCCTCATCACGTCGCCTCGCCTTCTCCTCGCCCCCGCCCGCCTGGGGACTGCGCGTTCGTATCGTCGCATTCGCGGCCCGCCGCGGTCACCCCCGCGCCGGATCCGCGCGACGCATCACACGTGCTTCAGCCCGGGTTCAGCGCTTCTCCGCCACACTGGGCGCATGCGGATCCTGGTGGTCGATGACGAGGAGCGTCTCGCGGAGGGCGTGCGGCGCGGTCTCGAGGCCGAGGGATTCGCCGTGGACGTCGCACACAACGGCGTGGATGGGCTGTGGCGCGCACGCGAGACGGCGTACGACGCGATCGCGCTCGATCTGATGATGCCGGGCATGAGCGGCTGGAAGGTCTGCGCGGCCCTGCGCGCCGAGGGCAATTGGACGCCCGTGCTCATGCTCACGGCGAAGGACGGCGAGTGGGATCAGCTGGAGGCGTTCGAGAACGGGGCCGACGACTACGTGACGAAGCCCTTCTCGTTCGCGGTGCTCGTCGCGCGGCTGCGCGCCCTGATCCGCCGCGGCGCGGTCGAGCGGCCCGTCGTACACGAGGCGGGCGACCTGCGCGTCGACCCCGCCTCTCATCGCGTCTGGCGCGGCGACACCGAGATCCCCGTCACGGCGCGCGAGTTCGCCGTGCTCGAGCACCTCATCCGGCATCGGGGCGACGTCGTGTCCAAGCGCGACCTGATCGCCGGGGTCTGGAACGACGACTTCGAGGGAGATCCGAACATCGTCGAGGTGTACGTGGGTCATCTGCGCCGCAAGCTCGACCGGCCCTTCGACCGGGCGGCGATCGAGACGATCCGCGGGGTCGGCTATCGTCTGGCGGCCGATGGCGGCTAAACGGGCATGGGGGTCGGTGCGCGCGCGAACGACGCTCGGCGCGACGATCGTGGTGGCGGTGGCGCTGGCCGTGGGCGCGGTCGCGTTCTTCTTCGTCTTGCGTGGGAACGTGCTCGCGACGGCGGAGCGTGGCGCGGAGACCCGCGCCGAGCAGCTCGTCTCGGCGGTCGAGTCGGACGGCGTCGACGCAGTGTCGGGGCTGGACGACGAGCTCGTGCAGGTCGTGGACGGTGCCGGCACCGTGCTCGCCGCCGCAGAAGACGCGCAAGGCCTGCGGCTGCCGCCGGTCGATGATCCCGCGGTCGTGATGCTCGACGACGACGCCGTGCTGCTCGTCTCCGAGAGCGTCGAGAGCGGGGGCGGCACGGGTGGCGCCGGCCACGTCGTCGTGGGCATTCCGATCGACGACGAACTCGAAACCCTCGCCACGGTCGCGGTCATGCTCGCCGTCGCCGTGCCCGTCGTCGTCGCGCTCGTCGCCGCGACAACCTGGATCGTCACGGGGCGTGCGCTGCGCCCCGTCACGCGAATCCGCCGCGAGGTCGACGGCATCACCGCCGAGCACCTGGAACGGCGGGTGCCCGTGCCCGAATCCTCCGACGAGATCGCGGCGCTCGCACGCACGATGAACGCCATGCTGGATCGGCTGGACCGCTCCGCGCGGGCGCAGCGTGCCTTCGTCTCTGACGCCTCTCACGAGCTGCGTTCGCCGCTCGCGACGATCCGTCAGCACGCGGAGCTCGCCCAGGCGCACCCCGGGATCACGTCGGTGACCGAGCTGGCCGAGGTCGTGCACGAGGAGGGGCTGCGCCTGCAGGGCATCGTCGACGCGCTGCTGCTGCTCGCCCGCCTCAGCGAGGGCGCCGAGGAGGCGGCGGAGACCGTCGATGTCGACGACCTGGCTCTCGCCGAGGCCGCGCGACTGCGCGCGCAGGGCCTTCACGTCGACGCGTCCGGCATCGGGGCGGCGCGCGTGACCGGGAGCGGGCGGCTGATGGCCCAGCTGCTGCGGAACCTCTGCGACAACGCCTCCCGGCACGCGGCGGGTCGCATCGCGATCTCGACCCGACAGCACGGCGGCCGGGTGGTGTTGACGGTGGAGGATGACGGATCGGGCATCCCGGCGGCCGAACGTGAGCGGGTGTTCGAGCGCTTCGTGCGCCTCGACGAGGCCCGCGCGCGCGATGCCGGCGGGAGCGGGCTCGGCCTCGCGATCGTGCAGGGGATCGCCACGGCACACGGCGGCACCGCGGCGGTGGACGAGTCCCGCTGGGGCGGCGCGCGTTTCACCATGACGCTCCCGGCGGCGTCCTGAAGAGGTCTTCAGGACGCTTCAGACCCGCTTCAGCACCCTCGATGCACCATCGGATCATGAGCGATCACGACAACACACCCCAGACTCACGCCAGCCCCGAGCCGGCCACTCCGGCGACGACCGAACCCGCCGTCGAGCGGGCTTCCGCACCGACGAAACCGCGCCGCAAGCGCGGCCTGTGGATCGCCGGCGGCGTGGTCGCCGCCGCGCTGCTCGCCGGCGGCGGCGTCGCGGCCGGCGCGGCGCTCGCCGACGTCGACGACGACGATGACGATCACGTGGCCAGCTCCTCGCAGGAGGGCGACGCGGGGTCGGCGGACGATGACCGCGACGGTGACGACCGCGACGGGGCCGACTCGAACGACTCCGCCGCGGCTGCGACGCCCTACGGCAGTGACACCGCGCCGGCGATCGTCGACATCGCCGAGGC
Source organism: Microbacterium sp. Marseille-Q6965 (assembly GCF_946151065.1). Taxonomy (GTDB): domain Bacteria; phylum Actinomycetota; class Actinomycetes; order Actinomycetales; family Microbacteriaceae; genus Microbacterium. Next base: position 604,917 of record NZ_CAMGZA010000001.1, read on the forward strand.
GGCGCGTGCCGCAGCCGAGGGCGACGTCGTGAGCATCGACGCCGAGCGCGACGGCACGTGGGAGGTGCAGCTCGAGACCGCCGCGGGCGACGAGTCGGAGGTGCGCGTCACGCCCGACGGCACCGCCGAGGTCGTCGCCACGGAGGCGGCCGACGGCGACGACCGCACCCCCGAGCACGTGCTCGACGCCGACACGATCACCTCGCTCGTGGAGGCGGCGCTCGCCGACACGGAGGGCACGATCATCGAGCTCGGCAGCGACGACGGGCGCACGCCGTACGACGTCACCGTGCTCACGGGCGACGGCCGCACGGTCGAGCTCGACCTCACCACCGACTTCGCGATCGAGTCGCGCGACACCGACGACTGATCCGCGGACACGACGAGGGGCTGGTGTCGTGGCACCGGCCCCTCGTCTCGTTCAGCGCTCGTTCGCTGCTTCCCATCCCGGACCGTCAGGGGTTCAGCGACGCCGGCCCCCGGCGAGCGCGAAGTCGACCGCGGCGGCGGCGTGCAGGGTCGTCGAGGCGAAGACGGGGACGGACACGTCCTCCTCCCCGATCAGCAGCTCGATCTCGGTGCACCCGAGGATGACGCCCTCGGCTCCCTCGGCGACGCCGTCCTCGATGATGCCGCGGAACGCCTGCCGAGACTCGTCGCTCACGACGCCGAGCACGAGCTCGTCGTAGATCACCCGGTTCACCGTCGCCCGCCCGTCTGCGTTGGGGACGATGGTCTGCACCGCGTTCGCGTCCATCCGCTCGCGGTAGAACGCCTCCTCCATCGTGAAGCGGGTACCGAGCAGCAGGACCTTCGACAGCCCGGCCTCCAGGATCGCCTCCCCGGTGACGTCGACGAGATGGAGGAACGGGACGCCGACCGCGTTCTCGATGTGGCCCGACACCTTGTGCATCGTGTTCGTGCAGAGCACGATGAGCTCGGCGCCGGCCGCCTCCAACGAGCGCGCCTCTCGCGCGAGCAACTCTCCTGCGGCCGCCCATTCGCCCGCGGTCTGCATGCGCTCGATCTCGGCGAAGTCCACGGACCCCATGACGCAACGCGCCGAGTGCAGACCGCCGAGGCGATCCCGCACGCCCTCGTTGATCAGTCGGTAGTAGAGAGCAGAGCTCTCCCAGCTCATCCCGCCGATGAGGCCGATCTTCTTCACGGCACGACGCTATCGCGCCCAAGCCCGCTAATCGGCGTCGGCGCCATCACCCGAATCGATCGCGCTCGGCTCGCGGTCCTCGACCACGGCGGCCGTCACCGTCTCCGTCGTCCCACCGGCGCGCAGGTGCGCCTCGCGCAGCGCGCGCTCGATCGCAAGGTCGATCGGCGATCCCGGCTCAATGTGCTCTTCGCTCGACATGGCGCCTCCTGCGCCTCACGGTACTCTCACGCCCGCGAACTCGCCCGCCGAAGCGCTCGCGTCGCCCCTCCCCTTCCAGCGCTTCGGCGCGTTCCGCGTGGGGTGCGCCATCCGAGCAGGGGCACGTTCGTCCGGGGCGTTACAGCATGGCGGTGAGGACACCGCCGTCCGCACGTATGGCCGCACCGTTGGTGGCGGATGCCCGGGGGCTCGCGAGGTATGTGACGAGGTGGGCCACCTCGTCGGGCTCGAGAAAGCGCTCGAGGAGCGTGGTCGCGTTCTGGCCGATGATCGCCGCCTTGATCGTCTCGACGGGGGCGGACTCCATGTCGGCGATCGACTCCACCGTGGCAGCGACGCCGTCGGAGTACGTCGGCCCACCCAGCACCGTGTTGACGGTGACACCCGTGCGTTTCGTGAGCTTCGAGAGGCCGTTGCCGAGGGCGATCATCGCCGCCTTCGTGACGCCGTAGTGCACCATATCGGCGGGGACGTTCACTCCCGACTCGCTGCTGATGAACAGCACTCGACCCCATCCCCTCTCGAGCATCCCCGGGAGGATGCGGCGCGACAGGCGCACCCCGCTCATGAGGTTGACGTCGAGGTACCGTGCCCACTCCTCGTCTGGGATCGCGTCGAAGTCCGCCAAGCCGAACAGGCCGACGTTGTTCACGAGAATGTCGACGGGTTCCAGGTCGTCGAGCAGACGGGCGACGTCCTCGGGCCGCGCGAAGTCCGCCGCGAGACCGCCATGGTTGGCGAAGGGATGGGCCGCACGCAACCTCGCCACGGCCTCCTCCACTCGGTCCCGCGTGCGTCCGTTGACGATCACGCGCACTCCCTCCTTGGCGAGCGCCGAGGCGATCGCGAAGCCGATCCCCTGCGTCGACCCGCTCACGAATGCCGTCTTTCCTTCGAGCTGCAGATCCATCTCGTCCGTTCCCGCGGCGGCGCCCCGCGTACCGATACTTGCCTGGGCAAGTAACCCTAGACCACGTTACTTTCCTGAGCAAGCAACGGTACGATCGACTCATGACACACCCTTCGCTGCCTGCCGGCCTTGACGCCGCACGCCTGGAGGTGTGGGCGGCCGTCGCCACGCTCCTCGAACGGTTGCCTGCGGCCCTCGACGCCCAGCTGCAGCGTGACAGCGACCTGACCCACTTCGAGCACGGACTGTTGTTCGCCCTCGGTACGGCGCCCGACCGTACGCTGCGGATGAGCACGCTCGCCGGCTACGCGAACTGCACGCTCTCGCGTCTGTCCCGCGCGGTCACGCGCCTGGAGAAGAGGGGATTGGTGCGGCGCGAGGTCGACCCTGACGATGGTCGCGTCTCGCTCGCCATACTCACCGACGACGGACACGATCTGCTGCAGCAGTCGACGCCTGCACACCACGCCCTCGTCGAGAGGCTCGTCTTCGAACCGCTCAGCGAGGCACAGGTCCGCCAGCTCGGTGCCATCAGCCGCGCGATCAACGCGGCGATCGACCCCACGGGAACGTGGACGCCGCCCGTCTCCTCGGGGGCGACGCGTTGAAAAGACGGCAACCACGCCGCGTGGCCGACCACTCACCAGCCTCCCCCATCATCGCCCGCGCGCCGGAAGACGGAAACCGGAAACCGTCCGGCCGGGGCGCCGCCGAGGCTCCTGGTCGATCACGGCGTGCCGAGCCGGTACGTTGAGCACATGCGCCCGTACGCACCGCTTCTCGTGGCCGCCGCGACTGTACTGACTGGTTGCGCTTCACTCGCACCGACCGACGCGGACGCGCCATCCACCGCCCACTCCCCGAACGTCACCACACCTCGCCCCGAGACCCCGACTCCGTCTTTTCCCGCGGCCGACGCCGAGTTGATCGTTTCACTCGACGTCATTCAATACGACGACGGGTCCTCCACGCGAGAGATCGGCTTCGAGGACGGCGCCGGCGTCGTCTCACTCTTCGAATCACTGACGGGTGCGAACCCGCAGGTGGAGGAAGTGAAGGAGCCCTACGGCGACGCCGTCTGGTACAGGCTGTCGCACTTCGACGGCGTGAGCGTGGGCGTCGATGAGGCCGGCCATGCCTTCCTCTCCATCGACGAGGCCGCGGTGGGCGGGGTGCCGATCCGGACGCGGGCCGGGCTCGCCGTCGGCGCGTCGCGACAGGAGGTGCTGGCCGCCGGCGGATGGGACCAGTGGGACGCGGACGGCGACGGCGTCTTTGACTACCTCGGCTCCGAGCCGCGCGACGTCGAGGGCACGCGGTCACTGACGCGACCGGGCGAGGTGGGGCGGGAGTACTTCCTCTTCACGCTCGACGGCGACATCGTCACAGAAATCCAGTGGGGCAACGACTTCTCCGACATCTGACTGCGTGGTCGACTCGGGCTGGCAGACCAACCCGGAATCACTCCTTCCCGTCATCGACGACATCGAGGGTTTCCGTGACGTCCACCGCGACGACGAGGCGCGCGACGCTTTGGAGGCCTTGCGGGGCGGCATCCGTGAGGCCGAGTCGCTCCTGCAGGCATCGACACAGCCGGATTCGCCGCGCGCTTATGGCGGACGCCTCGCGCGAGCAAGGGCGCCACGAAGCCTCGATCCGCGCTTATCTGAAGCTCGTGAAGGAGGCCGCGGGACGCGTTACGAAGCCGTCGTGCAACAAGCCGTTCTTCGTCGCTGGACGCTACGCAGGCGCTCTGCAGTCATGCGAGGGCGCGGTCAGCCTCGGCCTGGCGACGGAGCGCCGCCCGACCTGATCGCACCGTCCCGCCTCGCCGTCCGCCGCACCGCAACAACCGGTCGCCGACGACTGAGCCACCCTAGGACGGGACGGACGCGGACCCCACGGCCGCCTGAATCCGCTGGATCGTCGCCCCAAGGATGCCGCGGGAGAGCAGTCCCGCACCGAGCGGACCGGCACCATCCGCGCCCAGCGGCGGCAGCCGCCGCAGCACCTCGCGCTCCCCGTCCGACAGATCCGCCAGCTGCCAGCGGATCTCCGCCTGCACCGCCTCGGGCCTCCCCGGCTCCGCCAGCGAGACCGCCTTCGCCGCATAGGCAGCGGCGCCGAGGGCGTGCGCGCCCATGTGTGCGACGGCCGCGGCCTGCCCGGCGGCGCGCGCCGCAGCCGCCCCGGCGGGCGTCATCGCCGCACCGGCGGCCTTCACGCCGACCAGTCGTTTGCGGATCTCCTCGGCGGCCGTTCCGCGCCCCTCGCTGTACGCGCGGGTGCGAACGATCGCGTCCTCGAGCAGCGATCGCGCGTCGGCGTCGCCGTCGAAGAGCGGCAGCACGCGCTGCGCGCACGCGGCCGCCCAACGAGCGATCACGCGGCGGTCTGAGTCGCTGAGGGTCTGGATCGAGGTCACGGGTCGATTCTCGCGGCGGCGGCGCTCGGCGCGCCACACTCGTGCGTTTCGCTCAACGACAGCGCGACCGCGACGCGCGAAGTGTGCAGATTGCGCGTCGCGCGGCCGGGATCTGATAGTCATGAATGATGAGCACCACCCGGAGCGTCCCGGACGTCGCCTCCCCCACTGCCGATCGCGCCGCACGGCTCGCCGTCACGGTCTTCCCCATTCTCGTGATCGTCGCCGGTGTCATCGGGTTCGTGCTGCCGGACGCCGTCGCTCCGCTGGGGCAGGCGGTGCCGTGGCTGCTCGGCGTGGTGATGTTCGGGATGGGCCTGACGCTCACCCTCCCCGACTTCACGCGAATCCTGAAGCGCCCGTGGATGGTGGCGATCGGCGTGGTGCTGCAGTACCTCATCATGCCCCTCACCGCGTGGCTCATCGCTCTCGCGCTTCAGCTCCCCGCCGAGCTCGCCGCCGGCGTGATCCTCGTCGGCTGCGCCCCGGGCGGCACGGCGTCGAACGTCGTCACGTACCTCTCGCGCGGCGACACCGCGCTGTCGGTGACGGTCACGACCTGCTCGACGCTCCTCGCGCCCGTGCTCACGCCGCTGCTGACCCTGTGGCTGGCCGGGCAGTTCCTCGCCGTGCCGTTCGCGTCGATGATGATGTCGATCCTGCAGACCGTGCTGCTGCCGGTCGTCGCCGGCCTGGTGGTCCGGCTCCTGCTGCGCACCTGGGTCGAGCGCGCGCAGCCCGCGCTTCCGTGGCTGTCGACGATCGCGATCGCCCTGATCGTGGCGGCCGTCGTCGCGGGCAGCGCCGACAAGATCGTCGAGGCGGGCCTGCTCGTCTTCCTCGCCGTGTTCCTGCACAACGGCTTCGGCCTGCTGCTCGGCTACCTCGCCGCGTGGGGACTGCGCATGACCCAGCGCGAGCGACGGGCGATCAGCGTCGAGGTCGGCATGCAGAACTCGGGGCTCGCCGCCTCGCTGGCCGCCGCGCACTTCTCGCCGCTCGCGGCGCTGCCGGCCGCCGTGTTCTCGGTCTGGCACAACCTGTCCGGGGCGATCTTCGCCCTGATCATGGGACGCCGCCCCGTCACGGACGAGTGAGCACGGCGGCCTCGATCTCGCCGGCCTCCTTCCGCAGAGAACCAACGTCACGATCACCTCGCCGTGCCGGGCTTGGGTGCGTCTCGTTATCCCGATGTGACGCCGTGTCCGGCCGCACCGTCTGGGCCGGCGAAGTACGGTCGCCACATGCGACTCTCAGACGCACAGACCTGCATCGCAGCGGCAGAGGCAGGCGCTGCGGTCATTCGACGTGCGTACGGGCGCGAACCAGAACGGATCGCCAAGTCGGCGACGGACTTCGCTACTCGGGCCGACATCGATTCCGAGAAGGCGATTCGGGCCGTCCTGCACGCGCATCGGCCAAATGACGCTGTCCTGGGTGAGGAACTCGGGCACGCCGGAGCAGACGGTGCGGCTCGGCGGTGGCTTGTTGATCCGCTCTGCGGAACCCTTAATTTCGCCGCTTCAACCCCACTTGCCGCTGTGAACGTGGCACTCGTCGTCGACGACAGAACCTCCGTGGCAGCCTCCGCGGAACCCGTGTCGGGCGAGGTGTTTTGGACTGACGGAGGACGGGGCGCCTTTGTCCGACGAGACGGCGAGGACCATCCGCTCCATCCGACGGACACGTCACGATTGGTGGAAATCAACGCGGACCGGCCGCGCCACGAGCAATCGGTAAGCGCCCAGCTCGTGATCGACCTTGCGTTCCGGTCCGAGTTCGCACCTCGCGTCCTGTCCTCGACGCTGGGCGTTGCGTGGGTGGCCGCCTGTCGCCGTGCCGCCTACGTCACCGATGGACCGCTTCGCGATGACCTGCACTTCGCAGCGGGGATCGCCATCGCTGCGGCTGCCGGTTGTGTCATCACCGCGCTGAACGGGGAACCGCTGCACCTCGCCGACGGCGCCGTGATCAGTGCCAATGAAGACGTGCACCGCTCCGTCCTGAAGCATCTCTCACCTCACATCGATCGGCTGCGCTGATCGCTCCGTCATGCCGCCGACGCGCGCGGTCACGGTGTTCACGTCCATCCGACGGGGCGCACACTTCGACCACGCAACCGACAAGCGGCGCTCAGGCTGACTGCAGCGGCTTGATGTCCTCCAGCTGGTGCCGCAGGGCCCGCTTCTCGATACGAGAGCTCGTAGTGGCGCTAACCACTCGTCGGCACGGACACGCCGTTGCGGCGTTCAGGAAGGTCGCGGACGGAGCAGGCACTTCTTACTCGAGATGGCATTCGCCACAGCGCTTCTTGTCTCGGATGACGACTGCTCCGTCGTGTCGATGACGTGGCGCTCGTAGTCCCCGAGGTGCTCGAACTGCTTCCACATCGAGTCGATGGCCTCGGCATCGACCAACGCATCCGGCGCCGTCCGCCCCTGTGCCCGCCGAAGCGTCTCATCGCGCCCCGGCCGAAGCACGACGTAGTGAACCGCCGGGATCTTTTGCCCGTTCGCAATCGGCACGAAGTAGTTGACCATCCACGGCCCCACGATGCCATCGACGACGGTGACGAATCCGCCTTCGGCGTATGCGAATGCCGCGTCCCGGATCACTCGCATCACTGTGTGGTTCTGCTCTTCGGACTCCGGCAGGTAAGGAGGAATCGCGCCGGCTGCGATGTACCCCCAGAAGTCATCGGTATGCAGATGCACGGCACGGTCGTACTGGCGGGCAAGCTCGCGTGCAGTGGTCGACTTGCCTGCGCCCGGAGGACCAGTCAGAACGATGACATCGGCGACCACGGTCTCACCCTACGGGGCCGAGCACCTCCTGCGTGCTGCGTTGCGAGCGCCTAGGACAGACACGAATCACACGTTGAAGCGGAACTCCACCACGTCGCGTCACCAGATAACGTCTCAGAGTGGTCCCAGCACTAGGCCCGGATCGACATCGAGGGCGAGCGCCTCGAGCACGGCGAGCAGTTGCCGCTCTTCGTAGCGGAAATGGTTCTCCATGATCGCCGAAATGCCCTCGAGGTGCCGTGCAAGATCTTCTGGCGACGACCCGACATCGATCGCCATCTGCAGCGCGCCCACCAGGTGCGCGATCATCGAGTGATCCTGCTCCAGCTTCCGCAACGTCTCGCGCAGTTCCGGGTGCTCTGCAGCGATGGCAGGGAACAGCTCGCCATCTTCACCCACGTGATGCCCGGTGAGAGCGCTGCAGAAGCCATGGCAGAACAGCAACAGGTCTCGGCTCGCAGGCCGGGCGGGTGTGCCGCTTGCGACCGCTTCCTGCGTAACCACCAAGGCCTTGCGCAATCGCGCGTGCACGTGGCGCAACTCATCACTCCAGGCCATCAGCCTGGTCTTCTCGCCCTCAGTCACACGAGAGCGAAGGAAGTGACGTCATCAACGTCAGTCTCCTTCGGGTCCCACGCCTCCATGCCTGACACGGACTGCGACCGGCACGCGACGCTGAGACCAGCGTAGCGCGCTCACTCGGCCCAGCGAGAGCCTCGATTCACACGTTGAGCGGAACTCCACGACGTTCCGGTACCGAGCAACCTCTGGCGTTGCGATCGGTGCCGAGAGCGTAGGTTGCTTTCATGACGAGCGAGCGTGAGGACTTCGGCGGGATGACCGTGAACGAGCGCCTTGCCGCCGCCAATCTGCTTGGCGCGTGGGACCAAGCGATCACAGCGGGCGATCGCGAGCGGGCAATCGCAGTCCTGAAGCGTGTGGCGCTGAACGACGAACAGGCCATGTTCACGGTCGACACGGTTCTTGCCAATCCAGCGCGCTACGGGTTCACCCAAGCCGAGTGACTGGCTCTGTCAGGAAGCACGGCCGGCCCCAGATGTCGAACCGGAACTACACGTTGAACCGGAACTCCACCACGTCGCCGTCCTGCATGACGTAGTCCTTGCCCTCCATGCGGACGCGGCCGGCGGCCTTGGCCTCGTTCATCGAGCCGTAACGGTCGAGGTCGGCGAAGGAGACGATCTCGGCCTTGATGAAGCCGCGCTCGAAGTCGGTGTGGATAACGCCCGCGGCCTGCGGCGCGGTCCAGCCCTTGCGGATCGTCCAGGCGCGGGCCTCCTTGGGCCCGGCCGTGAGGTAGGTCTGCAGGCCCAGCGTCTCGAAGCCGACGCGGGCGAGCTGGTCGAGGCCCGACTCCTCCTGCCCGAGCGACTGGAGCAGCTCCAGCGCCTCGGCGGCGTCGAGGTCGATGAGCTCCGACTCCACCTTCGCGTCGAGGAAGACGGCCTTCGCCGGGGCCACGAGCGCGGCCAGCTCCGCCATCCGGTCGGCGTCGGTGAGCACGCCCTCGTCCACGTTGAAGACGAACAGGGTGGGCTTGGCGGTGAGCAGCCCCAGCTCCTTGATCGGCGTGACGTCGAAGCCCGCCTGGAACAGCGTCTTGCCCGCGTCAAGCACGTCCTTCGCGGCCTTGGCGGCGTCGAGCACCGACGCGTCGGTCTTCTTGCCCTTGACCTCCTTGTCGAGGCGCGGCAGGGCCTTCTCGAGGGTCTGCAGGTCGGCGAGGATCAGCTCGGTGTTGATCGTCTCCATGTCGCTGGCGGGGTCGACCTTGCCGTCGACATGCACGACATCCGAGTCGGAGAACCCGCGCACCACCTGGGCGATCGCGTCGGCCTCGCGGATGTTGGCGAGGAACTGGTTGCCCAGACCCTCGCCCTCGCTCGCGCCGCGGACGATGCCGGCGATGTCGACGAACGACACCGGCGCGGGCAGGATCTTCTGCGATCCGAAGATCTCGGCCAGACGGTCCAGGCGCGGATCGGGAAGCTCGACCACCCCGATGTTCGGCTCGATCGTCGCGAACGGGTAGTTCGCCGCGAGCACGGTGTTCTTGGTCAGGGCGTTGAAGAGCGTGGACTTGCCCACGTTGGGGAGTCCGACGATACCGATGGTGAGGGCCACGGGAGTCCAGTCTAGGCGGGCGCGCCTGCAGCCCCGCCGCACGTGCGCGAGGGGCGAAACCCGCCCGGCAACCCCCTCGCGCATTCGGAACCGCGGTGGGACCATCGCGGCATGACCGCAGCCGAGCCGGCGCCCAACGCACGCCCCGATCCCATCGGGTCGGGAGAGACCGCGGCTGTTCGCGTGCGGAACGACCGGCGCTTCTTCGGGCACCCGCTGGGGCTGTTCACCCTCTTCACCACCGAGTTGTGGGAGCGCTTCAGCTACTACGGCATGCGCGCCATCCTCCTGCTGTACCTCACCTCCGAGATGGCGGAGGGCGGCCTCGGCCTGGACACCGCCATCGGGCAGGCGCTCGTGGCGATCTACGGCACCGGGGTGTACCTGCTGACGATCGCGGGCGGGTGGCTGGCGGACCGGATCATCGGGGCGCGGCGCGCCGTGCTCTACGGCGGTGTCGTCATCGCGAGCGGACACGTCGTGCTGGCCATACCGGGCGCGGCGTTCTCGTTCCTCGGTGTTGCGCTGGTGGCGGTGGGCACGGGCCTGCTCAAGGCGAACGTGTCGTCGATGGTCGGCGAGCTCTACGAGCGTGACGACGAGCGCCGCGACTCGGCGTTCTCGATCTTCTACATGGGCATCAACATCGGCTCGTTCTTCTCGCCGTTCATCGTCGGCTTCGTGCGCGGGCTGTGGGGGTACCACGCCGGCTTCCTCGTGGCGGCGGTGGGCATGGCGATCGCGGTGGCGTTCTATGTGGGCGGGCGGCGCGCGCTGGGCGGGGCCGGCGACGTGGCACCCAACCCCATCGCGCACGACGAGTGGCCGAAGGTCATCCGGCTGTTCGCGATCGTGCTGGCCGGTTTCGCGCTGCTGACCGTCATCGCCGCGCTTGTGACGGGCGGATTCGGCATGACCACGCTCGTCGACGCCCTCTCGTACGCCGCGTTCGTCGCCCCCGTCGCTGCGTTCGTCGTCATGTACCGCTCCCCCAAGGTCACCGACCCCGAGCGGCATCGCCTGCTCGCCTACATCCCGCTGTTCGTGGCCGCCATGCTCTTCTGGATGATCTTCGAACAGGCCGCCACCACTCTGACCACGTACGCCGCCGAGCGCACCGAACTCAACGTGTTCGGCCTGGGTCTGCAACCGGAGTTCTTCCAATCGATCAACCCGCTGTCGATCATCATCCTTTCCCCCGTCTTCGCCTGGCTGTGGCTGAAGACGCACGACCGCCCGGCGCTGCCGTACAAGTTCGCGATCGGCCTGCTGCTGGCGGGCGCCTCGTTCCTCGTGCTCTCCGCCGGCGCCGCCGTGGCGGGCGGCGACCGGACGCCCGCGCTGCTGCTGATCGGTGTGTACGTCATCCAGACGCTCGGCGAGCTGTTCCTCTCCCCCGTCGGGCTCGCCGCCACGACGCTGCTCGCACCGCGCGCGTTCCGCGGGCAGGCGATGGGGCTGTGGTTCCTCGCACCGGCGGCCGGGACGGCGATCACGGCGCAGGTGGTGCAGGTCACGCAGGACGTGCCCGACACCGCCTACTTCGGCTGGACGGGTGTCGTCGCGGTCGTGTTCGCGGCGGCGCTGTTCCTGCTGGCGCCGTGGGTGAAACGCCAGGTACGGGCGGCCGACGCCGCGGAGGGCGTGCACACCGCGGGCGACTGAGCGCGCGTCACGGCCCGCGCGGCCGGATCCGGGTCAGGCCACGGGTTCGAGGACGGCCTCGAGCGTGCGCACGGTCACGCCGATGCGCACGGCGAGGTCGTCGAGGTCCGACGCCTCATGGCGGCGCGCGGCGTCGATGACGATGTGGGCGCAGGCGAGCGCGTCGGCCGCGGCATCGTGGTGCGTGAAGCCGGTGAAGCCGGCCGCCTCGGCGGCGAGCGGCAGCTTGTAGGACGGCAGGTCGTAGACCCGGCGCGCCACCTGCAGCGAGCACAGGTAGCGGTACTCCGGGCACGGGTCGCCGCAGACCGCGGTCGCCTTGCGCAGCACGCCCGTGTCGAAGCCCGCGTTGTGCGCGACGAGCACGTCATCACCGACGAAGTCGCACAGCTGCGGGAACTGCTCGCGCCATCCCCGCGCGTCGGCCACGTGATCGGCCGTGATGCCGTGGATGCGTGTGTTCCACACGTTGAACTCGTCGTGGCCGGAGACGGGGCGGATGAGCCACGAGGCCGTCTCGACCACGGCGCCGTCGCGCACGCGCGCCAGGCCGACCTGGCACGCCGACGCGGGCGAGGAGTTGGCCGTCTCGAAGTCGATCGCGCAGAAGTCCACACCCACGGCTCCATTCTCAGCGCGTCCCTCGCCCAGCCCCGGCGGCGCGCCGCGAGCGCGCGTGCCCCTCGGCGTGTCGCCGCCGCCGGCGGCTCGGCGGCACCGCGGTGTCGGTGGCCCCCTTCAGGATGGGACGCATGGATGCGACGACGGTGGTTCTCGTGGCGCTGGCCCTGCTCGCCGGGGCGGCCCTCGGCTGGCTCGCTCGCGCCGCCCGGGCGGGACACGCGGACGGCCGCGCGTCGGCCGCACTCGCGGCGAGGGACGCCGAGCTCGCCGGGCTGCGGCTGGCGCTGGAACGCGCGGAAGACCTGCGGCGCGACGCCGTCGAGCACGCCCGCGCGGAGCGGGCGCAGGAGGCCGAGCGGGCGCGGCAGGAGGCCGCCGTGCTGCGCGCGCTGTCGCCCGTGCAGGAGAGCCTGCGGCGCATGCAGGAGCGCGTCGACGCCATGGAGAGCGCGCGTCAGGAGCAGTTCGGGCAGGTGGCCGAGCAGCTGCGGGCCGCGCAGGCCGCCGACGAGCAGCTGCGCGCGACGACCGAGTCGCTCGCCGGCGCGCTGCGCTCGACGACATCGCGCGGGGTGTGGGGCGAGACGCAGCTGCGTCGCATCGTCGAGGCCGCCGGCCTCCTGCACCGCGTCGACTTCGACCTGCAGGCGTCGATCACCTCCGACGCAGGGGCGGGCCGCCCCGACATGGTCGTGCGCCTGCCCGGTGGCACCTCGATCGCCGTGGATGCGAAGGCCCCGCTCGATGCCTTCCTCGACGCGGCGGCGATCCCGGACGCCGCCGCCGCCGACGAGCTCGCGCGACGCCAGGCGCTGCTGCAGAAGCACGTGCGGGCCGTGCGGGCCCACGTCGACGCCCTCGCGAAGAAGTCGTACTGGGCGGGCCTCGACGCCGGGCCCGAGTTCGTCGTGTGCTTCATCCCGTCCGAGGCGGTGCTGTCGGCCGCACTGTCGGAGGATCCGACGCTGCTGGAGTACGCGTTCGGCAAGCGCGTCGCGCTCGCCTCGCCGGTCAACCTCTGGGCGGTGCTCAAGACGGTCGCGTACTCGTGGACCCAGCAGGAGGTCTCGCAGGAGGCGCGCACGCTCTTCGAGCTCGGCAACCAGCTCTACGACCGCCTGGGGTCACTCGCGTCGCACGCGAACGGCATGCGCCGCGCGATCGAGCGCACCGTGGAGGCGTACAACCAGCTCGTCGGCTCACTCGAGAACCGCGTGCTCGTCACCGCGCGGCGCTTCCCCGGCATCGACGGCTCCAAACTCGGCCAGGCCGAGGCGCCGGCGCCGCTCGAGGCGACGCCGCGACCCCTCACGGCACCCGAGCTGCTCGACCTCGACGCGGATGTCGAGGCGGGCTCGATCGCCGCGGATCTCGGCGACGTGCGGGGGCGCCTCTAGGGGCCCAGCGCCAGCGCGGATCCGCGACGGGCCGGCTCAGGGGATGAAGCTGAGCAGGCTCACCACGGCGACGGAGAACACAACGAAGGCCCCGATGTTCCACCACGGGCTGAGCTCCTCGCCCGGCTCGCGCCGGACCCGCAGCAGCACGTCGGGCCGACGTGCTGGGTCGACGGCGTCTTTCACGACCGCCTGAGCGCCCGTGACGGGACCTGATGAGTTCTGCGTCGCCATATCCGTCTGCTCCCGGCGCTCGACATCGCGGACGCGATGCCCCTTCTCGACCGCCTCCTTCGATTGTGCCACGGTCGGAGGCGAGGGGGCCGTCACAGCCCCGTCACGATCGCCCGGCGCGCCGGCCCTGTGCGCCCGGCGCTCAGAGCCACTTCGAGACGAGGTGCTCCGACGAGACGCGACGCAGCGTGCCCGAGTGGCTGCGCAGCACCACGCTCTCGGTGTAGACGTAGTCGCCGCTGCGGCGCACCCCGGCGACGAGCTGGCCGTCGGTCACGCCGGTCGCGACGAAGAGCGTGTTGTTGCCACGGACGAGCTCGTCCGCCTCGTAGACGTGGTCCATCTTCAGACCCGCGTCGATGCCCTTCTGCCGCTCGTCATCATCGCGGGGCCACAGCCGGCCCTGGATGTGCCCGCCGAGCGCCTTGATGGCGCACGCCGTGACGATCCCCTCCGGGCTGCCGCCGATCCCCACGCACATGTCGGTGCGCGCGTTGTGGCGCGCCGCGTTGATGCCGCCGGCCACGTCGCCATCCGACATGAGCCGCGTGCCGGCGCCGGCCTCCCGGATCTCATCGATGAGCTTCTCGTGCCGCGGGCGGTTGAGTACCGAGACGACCATCTCGTCCACGGGCTTGTCGAGCGCCTTGGCCAGCCGCCGGATGTTCTCGCCGATCGGCAGCCGGATGTCGACGACACCCACCCCCGCGGGACCCGTGACGAGCTTGTCCATGTAGAAGACGCTCGACGCGTCGAGCATGGTGCCGCGGTCCGACAGCGCGATGACCGAGAGCGCGTTCTGACGCCCAGCGGCCGTCAGCGAGGTGCCGTCGATCGGATCGACCGCGATGTCGTAGGCGCGCCCCTCGCCCGTGCCCACGTGCTCGCCGTTGTAGAGCATGGGGGCGTTGTCCTTCTCGCCCTCGCCGATCACCACGACGCCGTCGAAGTCGACCGTCGCGAGGAACGCGCGCATGCCGTCGACCGCCGCGCCGTCGGCCGCCTCCTTGTCGCCGCGGCCGATGAAGGGCACGGAGCGGATCGCCGCGGCCTCGGTGGCGCGCACGAGCTCGAGGGCGATGTTGCGGTCGGGACGGAGCGGGATCATGTCGTCGGCGGTCTGCATGCTGCGAGCCTATGCGGACGCATGCGGCGACGACCGGAGCGGCGGGCGCGCGGCTCGCGAAGGATCGTCGATTCTTTCGTTCCTGTCATGTCTCACGCCGCGCCCGGGCCTCACCGGCACGGTGTCTGGCGGGCCACCGCTGAGTAGAGTGAGACGCGACAGACGTCGACCGGAGGAGCCAGACATGCCCGTCGCCACACCCGACCAGTACGCCGAGATGCTCGACCGCGCGAAGGCGGGCGGCTTCGCCTACCCCGCCATCAACGTGTCGAGCTCGCAGACCATCAACGCCGTGCTGCAGGGGCTGGCCGAGGCCGGATCCGACGGCATCCTGCAGGTCACCACGGGCGGCGCCGACTACTTCGCCGGCCACACCGTCAAGGGCCGCGCCACCGGTGCGATCGCGATGGCGCAGTACGTGCGCACCGTCGCCAAGAACTATCCCACCACCGTGGCCGTGCACACCGACCACTGCCCGAAGGAGGCCCTCGACGGCTTCCTGCTGCCGGTGCTCGAGGCGAGCGAGGAGCAGGTGAAGGCCGGCGGCGAGCCGCTGTTCAACTCCCACATGTGGGACGGCTCGGCCGTGCCGCTCGACGAGAACATCGAGATCGCGGCGGGTCTGCTGCCCCGTACCAGCGCGATCGGCTCGATCCTCGAGATCGAGGTCGGCGTCGTCGGCGGCGAGGAGGACGGCGTCAAGCACGAGGGCTCGAACGAGGCGCTCTACACGACCGTCGGCGACGTGACGAAGGCCGTCGAGGCGCTCGGGCTCGGCGAGAAGGGCCGCTACATCGCCGCCCTCACCTTCGGAAACGTCCACGGCGTCTACAAGCCCGGCGGCGTCAAGCTGCGGCCCGAGCTGCTGGGCGAGATCCAGGAGGGCATCGCCGCGGCGTTCGGCACCGGCCCCAAGCCGCTCGACCTCGTCTTCCACGGCGGCAGCGGATCGACCGCCGAGGAGATCGCCACCGCCGTCGCCAACGGCGTGATCAAGATGAACATCGACACCGACACGCAGTACGCGTTCACGCGCTCGATCGCCGGCTACATGTTCTCGAACTACGAGGGCGTGCTGAAGGTCGACGGCGAGGTCGGCAACAAGAAGCAGTACGACCCGCGCGCGTGGGGCAAGGTCGCCGAGACGGCGATGGCCGCCCGTGTCGTCGAGGCCGCCCAGCAGCTCGGATCGGCCGGTCAGAGCAAGGGCTGATTCCACCCGACGAAAGCGCCCGGTGCCGGTGGCACCGGGCGCTTTGTCGTGTGATGGCGCTACGGGGTGCCGGCGCGCATGATGGCATCGAGCACGGCGGGATCGTTCAGCAGCGGCACCGTCATCAGCAGGCCCGACGCCCCGAGGAACACGACGGCGCCCACGATCGGGATCCAGAACGCCGTCCGCCCGGCGCGCAGGCGAAGGTACGACAGCGCCGCCGTGGCGAGCCAGCCGAGGCCCATCACGAGCGCCGCCGCCACACCCCATCCCCGCCCGCCGGCCGGATCGGAGAGCGTCGCGTCCACGCCCATCATCCCCAGCAGGTTCTCGGCGTACGTGACGTAGTCGGTGAGCTGCGGGATCGTCACGATCACGTTGAGCAGGCCGTAGACGAGCAGGGCGACGGTGACGACGCGGTCGATGAGGCGGCCCGTGCTCGCCCCGCTGCCGGCGACGGGGACGACGGGGGCCGGTTCCTCCGCCCCCGCGGCCGGTGCCGGCGTCGGCACCGGGAGGGGGTTGGCCTGGATGCGGCGCTGCTGCTCCTCGGGCGAGGCGTACTCGCCGAACTGCGGGCGCGGCGGCCGGGGCTGCTCGTCGCCGTGCGGGCGAGGGGGCAGCGCCTCACTCACGCCGTGGCCCCGACCCGTCCGCCGCGAGGCTGGCCGTCGCCGCGGAGCTCCTTGGGCAGCGAGAAGATCAGATCCTCCTCGGCCGTCTTCACCTCTTCGACATCCACATAGCCCGCGTGGGCGAGCTCGCGCAGCAGCTCCTGCACGAGTACCTCGGGCACCGATGCGCCGCTCGTCACGCCGATCGTCTCGACGCCGTCGAGCCATTCCTGCTTGACCTCGTCGGCGTAGTCGACGCGGTAGGCGGCCTTGGCCCCGTACTCCAGCGCCACCTCGACGAGGCGCACGCTGTTGGAGGAGTTCGCCGATCCGACGACGATCACGAGGTCGGCGTCCTTCGCCACCTTCTTGATCGCCACCTGGCGATTCTGCGTCGCGTAGCAGATGTCGTCCGAGGGCGGATCCTGCAGCTGCGGGAAGCGGTCGCGCAGGCGGCGGACGGTCTCCATCGTCTCGTCCACCGACAGCGTGGTCTGCGACAGCCACACGAGCTTCGACGGATCGGCGACCTCGACGGTGTCCGCCTCGTCGGGGTTGTTCACGATGGTGACGTGCTCGGGGGCCTCCCCCGCCGTGCCCTCCACCTCCTCGTGGCCCTCGTGGCCGACGAGCAGGATCTGGTAGTCATCGCGGGCAAAGCGCTTGGCCTCGCGGTGCACCTTGGTCACGAGCGGGCAGGAGGCGTCGATGGCCTGAAGGCCACGGTCGGCGGCCGCGTCGACCACGGCCGGCGAGACACCGTGCGCGCTGAAGACGACGTGCGCGCCCTCGGGCACCTCGTCGACCTCCTCGACGAAGATCGCGCCCTTCTCCTCGAGCTCCCGCACCACGTGGATGTTGTGCACGATCTGCTTGCGCACGTACACGGGGGCGCCGTAGCGCTCGAGCGCCTTCTCGACGGTGATCACCGCACGGTCGACGCCGGCGCAGTAGCCGCGGGGCGCCGCGAGCAGCACGCGCTTGTGTCCGCGCACCTCGTTATCCTGGAGGCGCTCACGACGTGCCGGGATGCGCGGCATGGGAAGCGAAATGGCGGTGGTGCTCACCCGCCCAGTCTACGGTCGGCACATGAGCGTCGGCCGAGTCCACGACCTCAGGAAGGCAGCCGCCGTGACCACCTTCCAGGCCGATCCGGTACCGGGTCAGGCGCCCCCTCCCGACAGCGTCGCGCCGCGCGATTCCACGCCCAGCGCGCCCACCTCGATCGCCCGGCTGAACCAGACGATCCGCGGCTTCATCGAGCGCTGGGGCTCCGTGTGGGTCGAGGGCGAGATCACGTCGTGGAACGTGCGCGCGGGCAACATCTTCGCGCGGCTGAAGGACAGCCAGTCCGAGGCACAGATCTCCATCCGGATCTGGTCGAGCGTGCGCGCGCGCATCCCGGCCGACCTCAAGATCGGCGATCACGTGGTCGCCTGCGTCAAGGCCGACTACTTCGTGCGGGCCGGCGACTTCTCCTTCCAGGTCACGGCCATGAAGCACGTCGGGCTGGGCGAACAGCTCGAGCGCCTCGAGCGCCTGCGGGCGCAGCTGCGCGCCGAGGGGCTCTTCGACGCCGCCCGCAAGAAGCCGCTGCCGTTCCTGCCGCACTGCATCGGCCTCATCACGGGCGAGCGCAGCGATGCCGAGAAGGACGTGCACCGCAACGCCGAGCTTCGCTGGCCCGAGGTGCGCTTCCGCACCGAGTACGCCGCCGTGCAGGGCGACCGCTGCGTTCCGGAGACGCTCGCGGCGCTCAAGCGGCTCGATGAGGACCCCGAGGTCGACGTGATTGTGATCGCCCGAGGCGGCGGCGATCCGCAGACGCTCCTCGGGTTCAGTGACGAACGGCTGCTGCGCGCCGTCGCGGCCGCGCGCACGCCCGTCGTGAGCGCGATCGGGCACGAGAACGACCGCCCGCTGCTCGACGACGTCGCCGACCTGCGGGCCTCCACGCCCACGGACGCCGCCAAGCGCGTCGTCCCCGACGTGGGCGAGCAGCGCGCGCTCGTCGCGCAACTGCGGTCGCGGGCCAGGATGCGCGTCACGCAGCGCGTGCAGCACGACATCGCGCAACTGGAGCAGCTGCGCTCCCGCCCCGCCCTGCGCGACCCGGAGCGGATCGTGCGCGACCGCGCACAGGAGGTGTTCCTGCTCGCGGCGCGGGGGCGCGACCTCGTGGGCCGCCGCATCCACACCGCCGAGGCCCGCACCGCCGAGCTGCGGGCCTCCCTGCGCGCTCTCTCCCCCGCCGCCACGCTCGCCCGCGGCTACGCCATCGCGCATACGGACGGCGGCGTGATCGTGCGGGACGCCCAGCAGGCACCGGCCGGCACGCGCCTCGTCGTCACTCTCGATCGCGGCTCCGTGGCCGCCGTGAGCGAGGGGCCGGCGGACCAGGGACCGGCGGGCGTTCCCGCCGCCGAATAGGATGGAAGGGATGACCGACCAGCCCGCTCCCGCCGACGTCGCGGAGCTCTCGTTCGAACAGGCACGCGACGAGCTCGTGCGCGTGGTCGCCGAGCTGGAGCAGGGCGCACCGACGCTCGAGCACTCGCTGGCCCTGTGGGAACGCGGCGAGGCACTCGCGGCGCGCTGCGAGGAGTGGCTGCGCGGCGCGAAGAGCCGGCTCGACGCCGCGCGCCCCGGCGCCGACGAGGACGAGTGATGGCGGAGTACCCCGAGCAGTCGGCGGAGGAGATCGCCGCCCAGAAGGCCGCGCGCTCGGCGGCGTACCGACAGAGCCAGACCTTCACCAACCTCCTCATCGCCCTTGCCGTGAGCGTGGCGGTCGTGGCCGTGATCTTCTTCGCCGTGCCGCGGGGCACGCCCCCGGAGCGGCCCCCCATCGACGTCGCCGAGGTCGCCTCGCGCGTCTCGGAGACGTATCAGCGCGACGTCGTCGTCGCGGAGGTCCCCGCGTCGTGGGGCGTCAATGTGGCCGAGGTCCAGCCCGGCGCGCCCTCGGTGTGGCAGGTGGTGTACACCCCCGACGAGATCAGCTTCCTCGACCTGGCGCAGGGATTCGACGCGGACGACACGTGGGCGTCGCAGCAGCTCGGAGGCGCGGCACCGACCGGCGAGATCACGATCGACGGAGTCGCGTGGCAGCGCTACGAGATCTCGCGCCCCGAGGACCATGGGAATGTCTCGTACGCGCTGGGCACCCAGGCGGGAGCCGATCACGTGCTGCTGTACGGATCGGCCTCCCCCGAGACCACCGCCGAACTGGCCGGGCTTGTGGCCGACCAGGTGCGTGCGCTGCAGGAAGGAGCGGAATGACGGACGCGATCGCCCCGGCAGAGGCCTGGGCAGAGATGATGGCAGGCAACGCCCGGTTCGTGGCGGGCACCCCCGCCCACCCCCACCAGGACGTGGCCCGGCGCGCGGAGGTCTCCGCGGCGCAGACGCCGCGGGCGGCACTGTTCGGCTGCTCGGACTCGCGACTGGCGGCCGAGATCATCTTCGACATGGGCCTCGGAGACCTGTTCGTCGTGCGCAACGCCGGCCAGGTCACGGGCGAGTCGATCATGGGCTCGCTGGAGTACGCCGTCGAGGTGCTGAAGGTTCCCCTCATCGTCGTGCTCGGACACGACGCGTGCGGCGCCGTGCGCGCCGCGATCGACAGCTTCGATGTCGCGCAGCCGCCGCTGCCGCCGCACATCTGGCGCACCATCTCGCCCATCGTGCCGTCGGTGCGCGCGGAGCTGCACGCGGGGGCCGCCGATGGCGTCACGTACGAGACCGTCGACGCCGAGCTGGTCGGCCGTCGCCACCTGCGCCAGACCGTGACGGCGATCCTGCAGTCGTCCGAACTGATCAGCGACGCCGTCGCCGAGGGTCGCCTCGGCATCGTCGGCGCCAACTACCGCCTGGCCGAGGGCACGGTCGTGCCCGACGTCGTCCTGGGAGCCGCGTCCGCGGCCTGAACTCCGGAGGAAGAAGTGACCGAGACCGAGTACCGGATCGAACACGACACGATGGGCGAGGTGCGCGTTCCCAAGAACGCGCTGTACCGCGCCCAGACCCAGCGCGCGGTCGAGAACTTCCCGATCTCGGGCACGGGCCTCGAGTCGCGCCAGATCGCCGCACTCGCCCGGATCAAGAAGGCCGCGGCGCTCGCCAACAAGGAGCTGGGCACGCTCGACGGCGAGATCGCCGACGCGATCGCGTGGGCCGCGGACCAGGTCGTCACGGGCGCGCACGACGGCGAGTTCCCGGTCGACACGTACCAGACCGGGTCCGGCACCTCGTCCAACATGAACATGAACGAGGTGCTCTCGACGCTCGCGACGCAGCGTCTCGGTCGCGACGTGCACCCCAACGACCACGTCAACGCCTCCCAGTCCTCGAACGACGTCTTCCCCACCTCCGTGCACGTGGCCGTGACCGAGGCGCTCGTCTCGGACCTCGTGCCCGCGCTCGACCACCTCGCCAAGGCCCTCGAGGACAAGGCCGAGGAGTGGAAGACGGTCGTCAAGTCGGGCCGCACCCACCTCATGGACGCGACCCCCGTGACGCTGGGGCAGGAGTTCGGCGGGTATGCCCGGCAGATGCGCCTGGGCATCGAGCGCGTCGAGGCCGCCCTGCCCCGCGTGGCGGAGGTGCCGCTGGGCGGCACGGCCGTCGGCACCGGCATCAACACCCCGCAGGGCTTCCCGCAGAAGGTGCTCGAGCTGCTGGTCGCCGAGACCGGTCTGCCCATCACCGAGGCGCAGGACCACTTCGAGGCGCAGGCGAACCGCGACGGACTCGTCGAGGCATCGGGCGCGCTGCGCACGATCGCGGTGTCGCTGACGAAGATCAACAACGACCTGCGCTGGATGGGTTCCGGCCCGAACACCGGCCTCGGCGAGCTGCACCTGCCCGACCTGCAGCCCGGCTCGTCGATCATGCCGGGCAAGGTGAACCCGGTCGTGCCCGAGGCCACCCTGATGGTGTGCGCGCGCGTCATCGGCAACGACGCCACGGTCGCGTGGGCCGGCGCGTCGGGCTCGTTCGAGCTGAACGTGGCGATCCCCGTCATGGGCACCGCCCTGCTGGAGTCGATCCGTCTGCTCGCCAACGCCACGCGCGTGCTGGCCGACAAGACGATCGTCGGTCTCAAGGCCAACCTCGAGCGCGTGACGGCGCTGGCGGGCATGAGCCCCTCGATCGTCACGCCGCTGAACAAGGTGATCGGCTACGAGGCCGCCGCCAAGATCGCCAAGCACTCGGTCGCCAGGGGCATCACGGTGCGCGAGGCGGTCATCGACCTCGGCTACGTGGAGCGCGGCGAGATCACCGAGGCGGAGCTGGACGAGCGCCTCGACCTGCTCTCGATGACCCACCCGGGCTGAGCCGGGAACGCGAAGGGGCGGCGGGCCGGGCCCGCCGCCCCTTTGCCGTGCCCGGACTCAGCGCATGTCGGCGGGGATCTCCGACGGCTCGACCGCCGGATGCCGCGCCGAGACCTTGTCGATCCACGCCAGGGCGAGCGCCGACACGATGAAGGCGAGGTGGATCACCACCTGCCAGAACACGCCCTCGCTCGTGTAGGTCTCCCCCGTGACGGACTCGTCCGTGTGGGCGCCGATGTCACCCACCTCGATGAACGTGCGCAGCAGGTGGATCGACGAGATGCTGATGATCGAGATCGCCAGCTTCACCTTCAGCACATTGGCGTTGACGTGGTTGAGCCAGTCCGGCTGATCGGGGTGGTCGTTGATGCGCAGGCGGGAGACGAAGATCTCATAGCCGCCCATGATCACCATGATGAGCAGGTTCGCGATCATGACGACGTCGATGAGGCCGAGCACCGCGAGCATGATCGTCGCCTCGTTGAGGTGCGAGATGTCATGGAAGACCGTCTCAATCAGGTGCCACAGGTCGACCATGAAGACGATGACGTACACCACCTGGGCGACGATCAGTCCCACGTAGAGCGGGGCCTGCAGCCACCGGCTCGCGAAGATGAAGTACCCGAGCGCCCCTCGCGCGGGCGTGCGGCTCGGGGACGATGGCGGTGCGGTCGGTGGGGTCTGTGTCGTCACGGTTGCCCTCTCTGTGTCAAGCCGCACGATTCTATTCGGGCGAGATGACGCGCACGCACAGACGCACGAGGGGACGGCGGGTGTGCCCGCCGTCCCCTCGCCGATCGCGTTCGATCAGCAGCACCTCGCGCCGGGATTGGCGCCCTGCTCGCGGTAGACGCGCCGCCAGTACTCGCGTGCGCTCAGTGGCTCGCAGTCGGGGTGCGCGACGCGCGCGTGCGCGACATACGCGTCATACCGCGACTCGCCCGTCACACCCCGCGCGTACCAGCTCAGCGCCCGCCAACCGCGCGCCAGCACGGCTCGCACGCCGGCAGCGGGAGAGGCGAAGCCCGACATCAGTGCCCCCTGACCGGCTTGACGTCCTCGGGCAGGGCCTCCCACCGCTTCTCGAGGTCACGCTCCTCCGCGGTCGGGATGAGCCCCGCCGGCGCGAACCGGCGCGAGGGGACCGCGGGCTCCTCGTTGTCGATCACCGCGTCCGCACGCAGTGCCTGCACGACCCGCACGATCGAGGCCGTGATGACGATGAGCGTGAGCACGAGGAACACGATCGAGAGCGTGCCCTGGATGAAGGTGTTGCGCACGACCGCCTCCATCGCCGGCACATCGGGCGCCGTGCCGAACGACGTCTCCCCCGCCGCGAGCGCATCGCGGAAGGCGACGTGCTGCGCCCAGTAGCCCACCGCGGGCACCGGCGAGAAGATCTTGTACAGCGACGCGACCGTCGTCACCACGGTGACGAACGCCAGCGGCAGCGCGACGATCCAGAGCGAGCGGAAGGTGCGCCGGCGCGCGACGATCGTGAGCACGACCGCGAGCGCGATGGACGCCAGCAGCTGGTTCGCGATACCGAACAGCGGGAAGAGGGTGTTGATGCCGCCGAGCGGATCGGTCACGCCCATCAGCAGCACGGCACCCCACCCTGCCACCATGATCGCGGTGCACAGCCATGCGCCGAGCCGCCACGAGGTGTCCTTGAAGCGCGGCACGACGTTGCCGATCGAGTCCTGCAGCATGAAGCGTGCCACGCGCGTGCCGGCGTCGACGGCGGTGAGGATGAACAGCGCCTCGAACATGATGGCGAAGTGATACCAGAAGCCCATCATCGCCTGGCCGCCGATCCACTGCCCCATGATGACGGCGAGGCCCACCGCAAGGGTGGGGGCGCCGCCCGTGCGTGAGACGATCGTCTCCTCGCCCACGAGATGGGCGAGGTTCGTGAGGGCCTCGGGAGTGAGGTTCACACCCGTCAGTCCGAGGCTGTTCACCCACGCCACGGCGCCCTCGACGGTGCCGAGCGTGGCGGCGGCCGAGGAGTTCATCGCGAAGTAGATGCCGCGGTCGATCGAGATGGCCGCCACGAGCGCCATGATCGCGACGAACGACTCCATGAGCATGCCGCCGTAGCCGATGAAGCGCGTCTGCCGTTCCTTCTCCACCATCTTCGGCGTCGTGCCCGACGAGATGAGCGCG
Source organism: Microbacterium sp. Marseille-Q6965 (assembly GCF_946151065.1). GTDB lineage: Bacteria > Actinomycetota > Actinomycetes > Actinomycetales > Microbacteriaceae > Microbacterium. Next base: position 628,972 of record NZ_CAMGZA010000001.1, read on the forward strand.
TGGAAGCCGCTCAACGCGCCGCACGCGATCGTCACGAACAGGAACGGGAACAGCGGCCCGGCCCATACGGGACCGGTCTCGCCGCCGGCGAACTCGCTGAAGGCGGGCACAGAGATCTCGGGGCGTACGATGACGATCGCGACGGCGAGCGCGACGATCACGCCGATCTTCATGAACGTCGACAGGTAGTCGCGGGGCGCGAGCAGGATCCACACCGGCAGCACGGCCGCGACGAACCCGTAGATGATGATGCCCCAGGCGATCGTGACCTTGTCGAGCGTGAACAGCGCCTGGCCCCACTCCGTCTCGGCGACCATGCCGCCGCCGATGATCGCCGCCATGAGCAGTACGAAGCCGATGAGGGAGACCTCCGCGATCTTGCCCGGGCGGATCCAACGCAGGTAGGCGCCCATGAACAGCGCGATCGGGATCGTCATGGCGACCGAGAACACGCCCCACGGGCTCTCGGCGAGGGCGTTGACCACGACGAGAGCGAGGATCGCCGTGATGATGATCATGATGAGCAGCGTCGCGAGGATCGCCGCCGCCCCTCCGAAGCGCCCGAGCTCGTCGCGGGCCATCTGGCCGAGCGAGCGACCGCCGCGCCGCATGGAGAAGAACATCACGAGGTAGTCCTGCACCGCCCCGGCCAGCACCACGCCGACGATGATCCACAGGGTGCCCGGCAGATATCCCATCTGCGCCGCCAGCACGGGGCCGACGAGAGGCCCGGCTCCCGCGATGGCCGCGAAGTGATGACCGAAGAGCACGCGCCGATCGGTGGCGACGTAGTCCTTCCCGTCCGCGCGGTACTCGGCGGGCGTGGCGCGCGTGTCGTCGGGGCGCACGATCTTCTTCTCGATGTACCTCGAGTAGAAGCGGTAGAAGATGAGGTAGGTGCACACGGCGGCGAACACGAACCAGATGGCGTTCACCGTTTCGCCGCGCACGATGGCGAGCATCACCCACGCCAGGCCGCCGAGGAGGGCGATCGCGACCCAGACGGCGATCTTCAACGGCGTCCACCGCGGCTCCGCGGTGGCGGCGACGGGTGGCAGCTCCGATGGCGCTTGTGGCACGGACCCTGTCTGCTGGCTCATGGCTTGGACTCCTTTGTCTGCGCGGATCCCTTGATCCGACAACCACACACAGCGTAGGCGGTGCCGGAGCGCGCCGGCTCGCGGCACGCGCTCGCAATAGGGTGAGGGGATGCGCTATCCCGAGGTCCGCCGCGGCGACACCATCGACGAGTTCACCCTCCCCGACGGATCCGTGGAACGGATCGCCGCGCCGTACCGGTGGCTGGAGGACGCCGACAGCGCCGAGACGCGCGCGTTCATCGAGGCCCAGAACGACTTCGCCGAGCCGATCCTCGCGGCGCTGCCCGCCCGCGGGGCGTTCCGGGAACGCCTGACCGAGCTGCTCTCCCGGCCGACACGCGGCGTCCCGCTGCAGCGGGGCGGGCGCCTGTTCGCGTGGCACGGCGATGGGCGCAATCAGGATGTGCTCGTCGTCGCCGACGACGCCGACGGCCTCGAGGACGCACGGGTGCTGCTGGATCCGAACGACCTCTCCCCGGACGGCACCGTGGCCGTCACGGCCACGTCGCCGAGCCCCGACGGGTCGCTCATGGCCTACGGCGTCGCGGACGGCGGCAGCGACTGGCGCACCATCCGCGTGCGCGATGTCGCCACGGGCGACGACGTGGACGACGTGATCGAGTGGACGAAGTGGAACCTGCCGGTGTGGCAGCCCGGCGGCCGCTCCTTCACCTACTGGGCATACGACGCCCCGAGCGACGACCCGCTGGTGGATCAGATGGGCGCGGGCCGCCTCATGCTGCATCGTCTCGGCACGCCCGTCTCCGAGGACGAGGTACTGTTCACCCGGCCGGAGGAGCCGCGCACCTTCGGCCGCCAGTGGCCGCGCGACGACAAGTGGTTCGTGTTCTCGACCGACACCGGCTCGTCCAGCGGCAACGACCTGGCGGTGAGGCGCCATGAGGAGCCGATGTCTGCCCTGCGTGCGCTCGCGACCGGTCATGAGCGCGAGTGGAACGCGGTCGGCGTTCGTGGCGACCTGCTGTACGTCGTCACCGACGCCGACGCCCCCCGCTACCGGCTCGTCGCGTTCGATCTCGCCGCGGACGATCCCGCCGCCACACTGCGGGAGATCGTGCCGCAGCATGCCGAGGACGTGCTGCTCGACGCCGCCCTCACCGCGAGCGGGCTCGTGCTCACGTACTCGCACGACGCGTCGCACCGGATGCAGCTGGCGGGTGACGACGGCGCGCTCGGCGACGAGCTGCCCCTCGGCAGCGGCGTCTCCATCGAGAACTCCGACGCCGTCGCGGCGAGCGACACCGTGTTTGTGAAGACGCAGGGCTTCGTCGACCCGGGCACCCGCCACGAGATCATCGTGAACGGACGACGGGTCGTCTCGCACCGCACATTGCCCGACCCGACCGCCGGCGCGATCCCTGCCGCCACCACGCGGATCCACGCGGCGAGCGCCGACGGCACGGTCGTGCCGGCGTTCCTCGTCACCCCCGAGGGAGCCCCCGACGGTCCGCGCCCGACCCTCATGTGGGGCTATGGCGGCTTCAACATCCCCATGAACCCCGGCTATCGCGCGATCTTCGCCGCCTGGGTGCAGGCGGGCGGCACGCTCGTCGTGCCAAACCTGCGCGGCGGCGGCGAGTTCGGCTCCGACTGGCACAAGGCGGGCACGAAGGAGCGCAAGCAGAACGTCTTCGACGACCTCTTCGCCGTCGCCGAGCGCCTCATCGTCGACGGCATCACCACGCCGCAGCAGCTCGCGCTGCACGGCCGCTCGAACGGCGGGCTGCTCGCCGGTGCCGCGCTCACGCAGCGGCCCGAGCTGTGGGCGGCGGTGCTGCCGGGCGTGGGCGTGCTCGACATGCTGCGCTTCCACCGCTTCACCATCGGGTGGGCGTGGACCAGCGACTACGGCGACCCGGACGATCCCGAGGCGTTCGGCTACCTGCGCGCCTACTCGCCGCTGCACAACGTCGTCGAAGGGCGCGCCTATCCGCCCACGCTCATCACGACGGGCGATCACGACGACCGCGTCGTCCCGGGCCACTCCTTCCAGTTCGCCGCCGCCCTGCAGCACGCGCAGGGTGGGGACGCACCGATCCTGCTCTCGGTCGACACCCGCGCCGGTCACGGCATGGGCAAGCCCCGCGACGCGCAGGCCCGGGAGTTCGCGGATCAGCTCGCCTTCGCCGCCCGTTTCACGGGGCTGACGCCCTAGCCTCGGCTCGGGCGTCGCCGCGACGGCCGTCGACGCGTCTGCCTGACGCGCCTGACGCCTCGGTCGACGGCCGCGGGGGCGGACGTCGACCGAGGGATGCGGGCGGGGTGCGCCGCGCCTCTCAGGCCAGCTCGCCGACCTCCAGCAGGTCGGTCACGAGCGCCGCGATCGCCGACCGCTCCGAGCGCGTCAGGGTGATGTGGGCGAACAGGCCGTGCCCCTTCAGCGTCTCGATCACGCTCGCGATGCCGTCGTGGCGCCCGACGCGCAGGTTGTCGCGCTGCTGCACGTCGTGCGTGAGCACCACCTTGGAGTTCTGCCCGATCCGGCTCAGGACGGTGAGCAGCACGTTGCGCTCGAGCGACTGGGCCTCGTCGACGATCACGAACGCGTCGTGCAGGGAGCGGCCGCGAATGTGGGTGAGCGGCAGCACCTCGAGCATCCCGCGCTCCACGACCTCATCGAGCACGTTTTGCGACACGACCGAGCCGAGCGTGTCGAACACCGCCTGGCCCCAGGGGTTCATCTTCTCCGCCTGGTCGCCGGGCAGATAGCCCAGCTCCTGCCCGCCCACGGCGAACAGCGGCCGGAAGACGATGATCTTCTTCTGCTGCTGCTTCTCGAGGACCGCTTCGAGGCCGGCGCACAGCGCCAGCGCCGACTTGCCGGTGCCTGCCTTGCCGCCCAGCGAGACGATGCCGACCTCGGGGTCGGTCAGCAGGTCGATCGCGATCCGTTGCTCGGCCGAGCGGCCGTGCAGGCCGAACACATCGCTGTCCCCGCGCACCAGGCGATACGCGCCCTCCCCCGTGACCCTGCCGAGGGCGGACCCCCGCTCGGACTGGATGACGAGGCCGGTGTTGACCGGGATGCCCACGAGGTCGTCGTGCACGCCGACCTCCGCCTCGTACAGATCGGCCATCTCGTCGCCCGACAGCGCGAGCGAGGCAAGGCCCGTCCAGCCCGAGTCCACCGCCTGCTCCGCCAGGTACTCCTCGGCAGCCAGACCGAGCGAGGCGGCCTTCACGCGCATCGGCAGGTCCTTGGAGACCACCGTCACGGACTGCCCGTCCTGCTGCAGATGCATCGCCACCGCCAGGATGCGGCTGTCGTTGTCGCTGAGCCGGATTCCGCTGGGCAGCACCGACTGATCGGTGTTGTTCAGTTCCACGCGCAGCGTGCCGCCCGCGCCGACGGGAACGGGGAAGTCGAGGCGGCCGTGTTCGATGCGCAGATCGTCGAGATGGCGCAGCGCCTGCCGGGCGAAATAGCCGAGCTCCGGGTCGTGGCGCTTGCCCTCGAGCTCGCCCACCACGACGACCGGGATCACCACGGAGTGCTCGGCGAATCGGAAGAACGCGCGCGGATCGCTCAGGAGCACCGACGTGTCGAGCACATACGTCCGCAGATCCTGGTCCTGCTCCTGCACCGTTTCGCGAGCGGAACGCTGCCGACGCTGCACCGTGTTGCCAGTGGTCACAACCCACTCCCCGCCCCGGGCTCTGCCCGGCTCACAGCGAGTCGACCGTTGGCCACGAGTCGAGATCCAGATGGTCGACCCGATCGGACGCCTTGTCCGATGGCATGAACGTATGGCCGCGCGCGCGTCCGCGCGCACGGCACGCCGGGCGTGTCGGATTACGGGTTCGTGAATTCCCGGCGACTACGCGCCGCGCGGCGCCGCGGCCAGCGCGTCGGCGAGCATGCCGAAGGTCTCGTCGTCCGTGCCCACGTGCGGGGCGACGCGGATGAGGTTGCTGCGCGAGGTCACGGTCACGCCGCGGTTCGCGAGCGCGGCGGCCAGCGGAGCGACGTGCTCGGGTCGCGGCGCCAGGGCGACGAATCCGGCGCGCCGCTCGGGCTCGCGCGGCGTGAGCACCCGCATGCCGTGGGCGTCGGCGAGCGCGATGACGCGGTCCGTGAGCGAGCCCAGCTCGTCCTGGATCGCCGCCACGCCGACCGCCGCCACCTCGCTCACGGCCGCGGCCAGTCGGCTCGCCGCCAGCCAGTCGGGCTCGGAGAGCCGGTAGGCCTGGGCGGTGGGGTGGGGCGGGGGCACCTCGTCGAAGGCGATGCCCGCCTCGGTCGCCACGTGGCCCGAGAGCACGGGACGGATGACCTCGCGCGCCCGTGCCCCGAACCACGCGAAGCCCGTGCCGCGGCCCGCCCGCAGCCACTTGTACCCGTGGCCGCAGACCACATCGGCGGCGGCGTAGTCGGCGACGATCGTGCCGAAGCCCTGCGTGTCATCGACGATGAGCAGCCGGTCCTCGCCCAGCACCTCGCGCAGCGCGCGCAGGTCGGCGCGGAATCCGGTGCGCGAATCGACGGAGCTCACGACGAGCGCGCGCGTGTCGTCGCGCAGCGCGTCGGCGACCGCCTCCGGCGTGACGAAGCCCGACGGCGGGGTCATCCACTGCGGCGTCACCCGACCGAAGGACTCCGCGGCGCGGACGATGAGGGTCGGGATCGTCGGGAACTCGGCCGCCGAGGCCAGCACGCCGCCCTCGAGCCCGAACACGGCCTGCGCCATGCCGTAGCTGGTCGAGGGCTGCAGCGTCACCTCGTCGGCCACGCCGCCCAGCAGCTCGGCGACGGCCTCCCGCGCCTCGCGCACGCGCCCGGCGACGTGGTCGATGCTCGACGCGCGACCGGTGCCGAGCATGTTGACGTCGGCGACGACCTCGTCCCGCACCGTCGCCGAGAGCGGCCCGAACGCCGCGAAGTTGAGGTAACCGGGCTCGCCGGTGAAGGTTGCCCGATAGTCCGAGATGCTGCTCACTCGATCATCATGACACCCGCGGGGACGCGGCGCCGGGTCAGCCGCCGAAACGGCGCTCGCGACTGGCGTAGTCGCGGATCGCGCGGAGGAAGTCGATGCGCCGCAGGTCGGGGCCCAGCGCCTCCACGAAGTAGAACTCGCTGTGCGCGCTCTGCCACACGAGGAAGTCGCTGAGTCGCTGCTCCCCGCTCGTACGGATCACGAGATCCGGGTCCGGCTGGCCGCCGGTGTACAGGTGCTCGCCGATGACCTCGGGGGTGAGGCTGGCCGCCAGCTCCTCGAGGGAGCCGCCGCGCTCGTCGTGCTTCTGGATGATCTTGCGCACGGCATCGACGATCTCGGCGCGCCCGCCGTACCCGACGGCCAGGTTGACGTGCAGGCCGGTGTTGCCGCCCGTGCGCTCCTCCGCATCGCGCAGCGCCATGACGAGGGAGTCGGGAAGGTCGTCGACGCGGCCCACGTGCTGCACGCGCCAGTCGCCCCGCCCCGCGAGGCGGTGGGCGAGCCCCTCGATGATCTCGATGAGATCGCTCAGCTCGGCGGCGTCGCGCTTGCGCACGTTGTCATTGGAGAGCAGGTAGAGCGTGACGACGCCCACCCCGAGCTCGTCGCACCACTCGAGGAACTCGACCATCTTCCGGGCACCCGCGCGGTGGCCGTCCGCGGGCGTACGTAGGCCGAGCTGTCGGGCCCAGCGCCGGTTGCCGTCGATCATCATCGCGACATGGTGCGGCACGGCGGCCCGATCGATCTCGCGCCGCAGCCGCGCGGTGTAGAGCCGGTAGAGGGGACCGAGCCCCTGCCCCGAACGTCCGCTGTTCACGGATCCACCCTAGTCACGCGCTCGGGCGGGATGCCTGGACGCGGCCGACGCGTGCACCGGGCGGCATGAATTCGCACGTAGTCTCGGACCATGAGCCGACGTTCGCGCGCCCCCGAGGTCCCGCAGCTGCCCCTCATCGAAGCCTCCGCCGTCGACGCGGTCGTCGACGTCAAGCCGACGTGGCGCGGCTGGATCCACGCCGGTACCTTCCCCGTGGCGATCGTCACGGGGGTCGTGCTCATCAGTCTCGCGGAGGGCGCGACGGCGAAGTGGGCGTCGACCGTGTTCATGGCGTCGTCGCTGCTGCTGTTCGGCAACTCGGCCATGTACCACCGGTTCGACTGGAGCCCGACCGTCAAGGCGATCCTCAAGCGCATCGACCACGCCAACATCCTCCTGCTGATCGCCGGCACCTACACCCCGATCGCGTTGCTCGCTCTGCCGTTCCCGGAGGGGACGATCCTGCTCGTCGTCGTGTGGAGCGGCGCACTGCTGGGGATCCTGTTCCGCGTGCTGTGGATCGGGGCTCCCCGATGGCTCTACGTGGCGCTGTATTTGGCCCTCGGCTGGGCGGCCGTGATGTACATGCCGCAGCTGTTCGAGGCGAACTTGGCAATGGTGATCCTCGTCATCGTCGGCGGCGTGCTCTACACGATCGGAGCGGTCGTGTACGCCATGAAGCGCCCCAACCCGTGGCCTCGGCACTTCGGCTTCCACGAGATCTTCCACGTGTGCACGGTGCTGGCGTTCCTGTGCCACTGGACCGCCGCGCTGCTGCTGGCGATCAACCCGCCCTTCAACGGTCCCGCCTGACGGGCGAACCGCTCAGCGGCCGCGGTCGTCCTCGACGCCGTCGCCGCGGGCGGCCGCCTCCTCGGCATCGAGCGCCTCGTTCGCCTCCTCGCGGTACCGCACGCGGCGCACCCGGCGCAGCATGTCGAGCACGAGCAGCACGACCACGACGACGAGGAGCGCGACCACGGCGAAGCCGAGCGGACCCGGCGTCACCTGGTCGGGGTCGACGGTCGGGGTGGGGGTGGGCGTGACCGCCTGCGCGACGATCCAGCCGAGTCCGTGCATTCTGTCCTCATTCCCGACGTAGCCTGGAGTACCAGCCTACGTTCCTTCCCCCGGAGATTCCGTGACCACCAAGGCCGAGCTCGACGAGCGATACGGACGCACTCGCCGCGGTCGCCGCGCGGGATGGATCACGATCGGCGCTTTCGCGGCGCTCGCGGTGGGATGGCTGACGTGGACGACGGTGGCGTCCACCATCGACGACGTCGGAGTCGACGACCTCGGCTTCGAGGTGGTCGATGAGCGCGCCGTGGAGGTGTCGTTCCAGTTCACCGCTCCCCTCGGCCGCGATGTCGTGTGTGTGCTCGAGGCACTCGACGAGGACTTCGGCGTCGTGGGATGGAAGGTGTTCGAGTACCCCGCCACCGAGAGTCACGCGCAGCAGCACCGGGAGACCGTGCCGACCGTCGCGGAGGCGACGACCGGTTTGGTGAACTCCTGCCGGGTGTCGTAGGCTGACGCACCAGAACCTTGACGCCCCGGCCGGTGCCGGGGCGTCTTTCACATCCTGCTACGAAGGGATAAAGCCGTGTCGAACGACACCACGTTCCTCACTCAGGAGGCCTACGACCGCCTCGCCGCCGAGCTCGAGCACCTCAGCACGGTGGGCCGAGAGGAGATCGCCAAGCGCATCGAGGCCGCCCGCGAGGAGGGCGACCTTCGCGAGAACGGCGGCTACCACGCCGCCAAGGACGAGCAGGGCAAGCAGGAGGCCCGCATCCGCACGCTGCAGGCGCTGCTCAAGGACGCCGTCGTCGGCGAGGCGCCTCAGTCCGACGGCACGGTGCAGTCCGGCACCGTCGTCACCGCGCTCATCCTCGGCGATGAGGAGCGCTTCCTGCTCGGCAGCCGCGAGATCGCCGGTGGCACCGACCTCGACGTGTACAGCGAGAAGAGCCCGCTGGGCGCGGCGATCCTGGGCCTCAAGGAGGGCGACAAGACCTCCTACGAGGCGCCCAACGGCAAGCAGATCCCCGTCGAGATCATCAAGGTCGAGACCTTCGTCGGCTGACGCCGGCTCTCGCGCGGGGGTCTGGGGCGCGCGCCCCACCACCCCCGCGCGACGTGTTCGGCTACTCAGTCCGGCATCAGCTCGGGGCGGAAGCCCGCGTCGCGCAGCGCCTGCAGCACGAGATCGCGGTGCTCGGTGCCGCGCAGCTCCACCGACACCTGCAGGTTCACCTCGCTGATCTGCAGTCCCTGCCCGTGCCGGGTGTGCAGCACCTCGATGACGTTGCCGCCCGCGTCGGCGATCACCTGCGACACCTGCACGAGCTGACCCGGACGGTCGGGCAGCGGCACGCGCACGGTCATGTACCGCCCGGAGGCGGCCAGCCCGTGCGCGATGACGCGCTGCATGAGCAGCGGGTCGATGTTCCCGCCCGTCAGGACCGCCACGGTGTGCCCCTGCGAGCGCACCTTGCCCGCCATGATCGCCGCGACGCCCACGGCGCCGGCCGGCTCCACGACCACCTTGGCGCGCTCCAGCAGCGCGAGCAGCGCGCGGGCGATGTCGTCGTCGCTGACCGTGACGACCTCGTCCACGAGCTCGCGGATGATCTCGAAGGGCACGTCGCCGGGGCGCGCCACGAGGATGCCGTCGGCGATCGTCGGCGTGGTCTCGACGGCCACAGGGTGCCCGGCGGCGAGCGACGGCAGCACCGGTGCGGCGTTCTCGGACTGCACGCCGACGATCCGGACCGTGCGGCCCGCCGCCGCGGCCCGCGCCTTCGCCGCCGCGGCGACGCCCGCGATGAGTCCCCCACCCCCGATCCCGAGGACGATCGTCTCCACGTCGGGCGCCTCGTCCATCACCTCCAGACCGAGCGTGGCCTGGCCGGTGACGATGTCACGGTGATCGAACGGGTGGATGAGCACGGCGCCCGTGCGCTCTGCGTGCTCCGCCGCCAGCCGCAGGGGCTCGGTGACGGTCTCGCCCTGCAACACGACCTCGGCGCCGTAGCCCCGGGTGGCGAGCAGCTTGGGAACGGGCACACCGAGCGGCATGTAGATGGTGGCGTGGATGCCGAGCTCGCGCGCGGCGAGCGCCACGCCCTGCGCATGGTTGCCGGCCGAGGCGGCGACGACTCCGCGCGCCCGCTCCTCGGGGGTCAGGCGTGAGAGCCGATACGTGGCGCCGCGCACCTTGAACGAGCCGGTGCGCTGCAGGTTTTCGAGCTTCAGGCTCACGGGGTGGCCGAGCACCTCGGTGAGGTGCTGAGAGGGCTGCAGCGGCGTGCGCTCGATGACACCGGCCAGGCTCGCCGCCGCGGCCTCGATCTCGGCGAGCCCCGGTGCCGCCGAGATGCCCTGCGTGTGCTCGGTCGTCGTCATCCCCGACTCCCCTCCTCGCCGGACGTCGCGTCCGGAGTCGTCCCGGCGCCGACGGCGCCGTCGCCGGTCGGGTCCGTGCCCGCAGCCTCGTGTCGTGGCCCGTCACCGCGGACCGACCGCGGCACGGTCGTCCAGATGACGTCGGTGTCCGGCGGCGCGCCCGTGCGCCACGATCCGCTCGCGAGCGTGACGGCGACGACGTTGACGAACGCCGCCACCGGAACGGCGAACAGCGCGCCGGCGATGCCACCGATCATCGATCCGCCCGCCACCACGAGGACGACGGCCAGCGGGTGCACCTTCACCGCGGATCCCATCAGCAGCGGCTGCAGCAGGTGGCTCTCGATCTGCTGCACGGCCAGCACGACGGCGAGCATGGCCACCGCGATCCAGATGCCGTTGTAGGCGAGGGCGATCACGACCGCCACCGCGCCGGTGAGGATCGCGCCGACGAACGGCACGAACGCGCCGAGGAAGACGAGCACGGCGATCGGGATGGCCAGCGGCACACCGAGCAGCACGGCCCCGATGCCGATGCCGACGGCGTCGATCGTGGCGACGATGATCTGCGTGCGGGCGTAGTTGATGAGCGTCTGCCAGCCGTTTCGGGCCGAGGCATCCACGGCCTGCCGCGACGCGCGCGGGAACAGCCGCAGGGTCCAGCGCCAGATGGAGCGGCCGTCGGCGAGCAGGCAGATGAGGATGAACAGCGCCAGCAGCAGGCCCGTGCCGAGATGGCCGACCGTGGTGCCGACGGTGAGGGCGCCGCTGAGCAGCGTTTCGGCCTGCTCGCTGAGGAACTGGAACGCCGTGTCGAAGGCGTCGCTGATCTGGCGCTCCGTGAGCAGCCCGCTCGCGATCGCCCAGTCGCGCAGGTCCATGATCCCCTGGGCGGCGCGGTCTCGGACCTCCCCCGCCTCGCGGCTGACCTGCCAGACCACAAGCCAGATGAGGCCGGCCACGATGGCAAGCGTGCCCAGCACCGAGATGACGATGGCGAGCACGCGGGGAATCCGCAGCCGCAGCATGAGCGCGAAACCGGGGTACAGGAGCGCCGTGATGAGGATGGCCACGAGCAGCGGGATCACGAGCAGCTTGAACTGGATGACGAGCCAGACGCCGACGCCCGCGGCTGCGGCGATGATCAGCAGCCGCCACGCGTAGGCCGTCGCCATGCGCAGGCCGATGGGGACGTCCACACCGTCGATCGGCGTCCGCCTCGCCTCGGTCGCTCGCGGCCGCAGGAAGTCCCAGAACCCCCGGTTCGAGTCGAGCGAGGGGCGGTTCTCATCGCTCATCTGGCCAAGTCTAGGACCACGTCATATGCCCGCACTGGGATGCGGGCCGAAGGGCGCGCGACGATACCAGACCGAGCCGACGGAGCGGTGACGCCGGCGGCCGCGCTCGTTCATCCCGGCTCCGCCCCGCGTTCACCTCGTGACCCTAGCGTCGCCGTCGGCCACACCCACGCCACGCTCACCGCCGCGCGCTGCGTTCGCCCGCGCCCACACGCGGCCACGCGATCGCGGCGCTCCGGAACCGGTGTCGCGCCCGCGTGGGCCGACACAAGGAGAGAGATGACGAAATCGGGAGGGGTCCTGCGCGCGACGGGGGTGGGCGTGCTCGGCCTGTCGCTGATCGCCGCGGGTCTCGCAAGCACCGCCGGGTCGGCAGCGAGCGCCGCGGATCTGGGCGTGGGCGAGCCGCAGCTCGTGCTCATCGAGAGCGCCCACGCGACCGGCAAGACGGCCGTGATCGGCGACGGTGAGCTGCCGCTGACGAGCCGCACGATCGCCGCCGACCCGGAGGGCGTCCGCGCCCAGGCCGTGTCGATGTACCCGGTCGACGGCGCCGATGCGGCGTACGTCCTGTCGAGCGCCGAGGGCGAGATCCTCGCGCTCGCCGCACCCGAGGGCGGACTCGCGCTGCTCGACATCGCGCCGGACGCGGCCGCGAGCGATCCGCTCGCCGTCTGGACCGTCACCGAGCACGACGACCGCGTGATGTTCCACAACGGCGGGTCCACGCTCAACCTCTTCGGCTGGAACACCGCCGACGGCGCGGAGATCGGCACGTACGCGCCGGGCGACTTCGGCAACAACGAGTCCTGGCGGGTTCACCCGGTGCAGGGCACCGCGGACACGATAGGGGGCCTGGTCGCCCCGGGCGCGGCACCCGAGCTGCCGGCGACCGTGACGGCGCGCTACGGCTGGGGCCCGACCGCCCCGCTGACCGACATCGCGTGGCAGATGCCCGCCGACGACGCGTGGCAGCGGGACGGCATCGTCGAGTTCTCGGGAACGGCCGCCGGCCCGTACGGCGACACCGTCCGCATCGACGCCCGCTACACGGTGGGCACGGTGGGCGACGCCGTGGAGTCGAGCATGACGAGCTACGCCGGCGTCATGGTCGACACGCTGAGGCAGATCGCCCCGCGCACCGTCGAGCGCACCGTGAGTGGCTCGCAGATGACGGTGACGGCCGATGTGCGCTGGGACTGGGACGCGGTGGACCCGGGCGCGCTGACGCGGGAGGGCGAGGTTCTCGTGCACGCGGCTCCCGACCTCGGCTTCGCCGCGACCCTGCGGATCGCGCTCACCGCTCCGCGGGAGGTCAATCAGCTCCTCACGGGCGCCCGGACGTGGCAGCTGCACGTGAACGGCAGCACCGACCTGGGCGCCCTCACCGACGGCGACCGCGACGCACGTGCGTTCGACACGTGGCGCTCCGGGGGCGCGGCCAACCGCGCGAACCCGAACTGGGTGGCGTACTACTTCGACCGCCCGCGCCAGATCACCCGCGCCGCGCTCTTCGAACCGTCCGACGCCGACAACATCGGCACGGTCACCTTCCAGTACCGCAACATGCGCGGCGGCTGGGAGGACGTGTCGACGGGTCCCCTCGTGAACGAGGGCGGGCGCCTGGCGCTGGAGACGGCGTTCACGCCCGTGATGGCCACCGGCTTCCGTGCCGTCATCGAGCACAAGTCGGACGCCACCTGGATGGCGCTGTCCGAGTTCGAGGCGTGGGGACCGGGACTGTGACCGCCCACCCCGCACGCCGAACCATCAGCGGAGGAACCATGAATCACACGAAGAAGAGCGCCGCGCTGCGGGCGACGGCCCTGCTCGGCGTCGCGGCGACCGGGGCGGCGCTGGCCGTGCCGCTCGCGGCCACGCCCGCGCAGGCGGCCGAGGAGGAGGGAGCGTCGCGCTTCACCGTCGCCGTCCTGCCCGACACGCAGTTCTACTCCCGCTACTCGGCCGATCAGTTCCGCCCCCGGTACGGCACCGATCCCTTCGAGGTGCAGACGAAGTGGATCGTGGAGCACGCCGACGAGCTCAACATCGCCTTCACGACCCATCTGGGCGACGTCGTCGACCAGCAGGGTCAGGCCGGAGAATGGGTCGCGGCCGATCGCGCCATCAGCGTGCTCGAGGACGGCGGCATGCCGTACTCGATCCTTCCGGGCAACCACGACGTCTCCGACATGGGCGCCCGCAGCGGCGAGTGGATGGCGCCGAACTACCTGGCCAACTTCCCCGCCGGCCGCATCGACGACACCGACACGTACGTGAGCTCTCACCAGAACGGCTACTCGAGCGCGCACGTCTTCGAGGCCGAGGGCCAGGAGTTCCTCGTGCTGGCCATCGGCTGGAACGCGAGCGCCGACACCTGGGCGTGGGCGCAGTCGGTGCTCGACGCGCACCCCACGCTGCCGACGATCCTCACCTCGCACGCCATCATCGACATCGACAAGAACTCGGGCGACGCGACGGAGTTCTGGTTCGGTCAGGAGATGTGGGAGGAGCTGATCCGCCACAACGACCAGATCTTCCTCACGATGAACGGTCACTTCCACGGGCAGACCGAGCGGGTGCTCGTGAACGACGCCGGCAACGAGGTCTACCAGATCCTGTCGGACTGGCAGATGGCGGCCGATGGCGGCAACGGCATGATGAACGTGCTCGAGTTCGACCTCGAGAACGACCGCATCGACTTCGCGACGGTCTCGCCGTGGGTGCCCATGAAGCATCCCGAGACGCTCACCGTCGGCGACTCCCCCGTCGCGACGGACCCCGGCTCGGAGTTCTCCATCGACATCGACTTCTCGGAGCGCTTCGCCTTCGCGTCGGGCTTTGGCCCCGGCGACGGCGCATTCCCCGACCTGTCGGAGCGCGCCAAGCAGATCGTGCTCGAGGGCTGGGAGGGCGGCGACGGCGGCGGCTCCCTGCAGGCGGCGGGCAGCCGCGAGGATTACGTCGAGGTGCCGGGCACCGTGGCGCACTGGCGCTTCGGGGACCAGGCGCAGGGCGTGCTCCCCGAGAACGCGCAGGTCACCGACGAGACGGGCGAGAACCCGATGTACCGCCTGCCGCTGGAGCAGATCAATGCTCCCGCCGAGGTGGACGACGTGACCATCACGCACGAGAACGTCTCGAGCCTGTCGGCCGACGCGGGCGCGGTGTGCTTCGCGGACACCTCCCGCACCACCGGCAGGCTGAACTACCTCACCACGGAGTACGAGGTGCCGGTCACCCACGAGGACTTCGCGAACGGGTACACGATCGAGTCCTTCGTGTTCCTGTCCGACGAATGGACCGTCGAGGAGAACCAGTGGGGCGGCTGGCTGAGCCGCACCGGCCGGCGCTCGGCCCTTCCCGTCGCGTGGCAGCGGTACGACTACGACATGGGTCCCGCGTTCTTCTCGGTGTCGAACCTGAAGGAGTTCCAGTGGGCGACGACGAACGGCACCCCGTGGACGAACCCGAACTCGCTGTGGTCGGGCGAGATCATGACCGGCACGTGGTACCACGTCGCCGCCGTGAACGACCCCGCCTCCAACGCGACCACCATGTACGTGGACGGCGTGCCGGTGCTGCGCAACGCGACGAACCTGAACGGCATGACGTTCGCGCCGGGGTACCCGTGGGTGATCGGCACGGTGTTCAACTATGACGAGGCGTCGAACGGCTGGAACGGCTGCGTAGGCGAGACCCGCATCGTCGACCGCCCGCTCGAGACCACCGACTTCCTGTACAACCGGCTCGATCTGCAGGACGGCTTCGCCGTCGAGGGGCTGCCGTCGGGCGAGCTGCCCGCGGGCACGGTGATCTCGGAACTGTCCGGCACGGGCGTGCCCGGCACGCAGGTGCGTGTCGAGCGCCTCGGCACCTCGGGTGGCTCCGCCGGCATCCTCACGACCTCCGCGGCGACCGCGGCGGCACCGACCGCCGCCGCCGACACCGCGACGGTGCGCGACGACGGCACGTGGACCGTCGCGCTCGCCGAGCCGCTCCGGGACGGCAGCCACGCGCTGGCCATCACCCCGAGCATCGGCACCCGCGACGGCGAGCCCGTCACGACGACGTTCGCGATCGCGGCGGCGGGCGGCGACGGATCGGCGGGCGGCGGCGGATCAGCGGGCGGCGGCGGCGACGGGGCGCCCGGTGACGGCGGCACGACGCAGCCGGAACCTGCGGCCGGGGGCGAGGGCGGCGCGACGGACGACGGGGCTCTCGCCGCCACCGGTGGCGAGGGTGCGGCCTGGGCGGTGCTCGCCGCGGGCCTGCTCGGGCTCCTCGCCGGGCTGCGTGCTTTGCAGCGACGCCGACGAGCCTGACCGCCGCGGATGAGAGCGCCGGGGATCTATCGATCCCCGGCGCTCTTCTCGTCCCGACCGGCGGGTCAGCCGTCGAGGAAGTCGGCCATGAGCGGTCCGGCGGTGTTGGCGCCGCCGTCGCCGCGCTCCACGAAGACCGCCACGGCCAGGTCCCCCTGGAACGCGATCATCCACGCGTGGCTCGCAAGCTCACCGTTCCCATCGGGCTGGCCGAACTCCGCCGTGCCCGTCTTCGCCCCGACGTCCGAGCCCAGGCCCGCAAGCGCGGTTCCGGATCCCTCCGTGACGACGGCGTGCATGAGCCCGCGCAGCGTCTCGGCCTCCTCCGCGGTCAGCGAGGACTCCGCCTCCTCCGGCGCTTCCGTGAGGAAGGGCGACACCGTCCGGCCCGCCGCGACCGAGGCGGCGACCGTCGCCATGCCGAGCGGCGTCTCGGTGACGATGCCCTGGCCGATCATGTTCGCGGCGTGCTCGGTCTGCGACCCCGCGTCGTCCGGCCCCCCGACGCCGAGCGCCTCCGCGGCGTCGCGCAGATCGGCGTCGGTCACCCGGTCGTGCAGCCCCACGAAGGCCGTGTTGCACGAATGCGCGACGGCCTCGCGCAGCGTGATGCCGCCCAGCGCCGAGACGGGATAGCCGCCGTAGTTGTGGAAGGTGTAGCCGTCGACCGTCGTCTCCTCCGCGCAGGCGACGGCGTCGTCCGGCGCCATGCCGCTGCGCAGCAGCGCGAGCGTCGTGACGACCTTGAAGGTCGATCCGGGCGCGTACCGACCCGTCGTCGCCGCGTCGAAGCCACCGTTGGCCTCGCCGTTCGCGGCGGCGAGGACCTCGCCCGTGGACGGCCGGATCGCGACGAGCGCGCTGGCCGACTCCACACGGGCGAGCACGCTCTCGGCGCGCTGCTGCAGCGGGATGTCGAGCGTGGTCTGCAACGGCTCGCCGTCCGCCGCGGGCCACTCGGCCAGCACGCGGGGCTCGGCGCCCTCCTCCCCCGTCGACGCCGTCACGGTCACGGCCGGCTCGCCGCGCAGCTGGTCGTCGTACTCCGCCTGCAGGCCCGAGAGACCGGTCTGCTCCCCGGTCGCGATCTCCCCGTCGGAGCTCTCGATGATCTCGGCGGTGGCCTCCCCCACGGTGCCGAGGACCTCCCGCGCGAAGGTGCGGGTCGGCGCGAGCTGCATGGTGGCCTCGATGGCGCTCGCGCCGGGGATCTCGGTGAAGCCGGGCGCCACGCGCGCCGCTGCGTCCTCGGGGCGTAGCACGATCGCCTCGACGAAGGCGAGCTCCCCCATCGCCGCCGCACGGGCCGCGAACTCGTCGGCGTCCACCTGCAGGGCGGCCGCGATGTCGCGCGCGCTCTGCTCGACCTGCGCGGGCTCGATCCAGCTCTTGTCGAGTCCGTACCGCGTGACGGGCCGCTCCGTGACGATCGGCTCGCCGTCGCCGCCCAGGATGGGTGCACGGCCGGGGTACTCGCGCGTCACCGCCAGGGTCTCGCCCTCCTTCAGGCCGTCGGCGACGAGCGAGGGCGACCACGGCAGCGTCCACGCGAGCGGCTCGCCGTCGCGGCTCAGCTCGAGCGTCTGCTCGTATGTCCACTCCCGCCCGTCGAGGTCCCATGACCACACGGCGGGCACGCGCGCGACGCTGCCCTCGCGTTCGGCCTCGCCGAGCGTGAGGTCGAGCGGGTGCCCCGCCAGCGGCTCGACCAGTGCGGCGAAGTCGTGCCCGCCGTCCACGAGCTCCGGCAGCTCGTGACGCTCGAGGGCGGACTCGATCTCGGCGAGAGCATCGTCGAGACCGTCGTCGCCGGGGGCGCAGCCGACGAGCCCGAGAGCCGCGACGAAGACGAGGGCGAAGGCAGGGATCCGAGACATCGCCGCCAGTATGGCAGGCGGCGACGACGCCCACCCCGGGTCTCACCCGCGGTGTCGGAGGCCCGCAGTAGCGTGGAGCGGTGGCGATGAAGCGGATCGAGACCCTCAGCGCGGCGCAGGCGCGACGGATCGCCCTGGTCGCGCAGGGCTTCGGCGGGGCGCGCCCAGCCGCGGTGGGGCCGGCGCGGCTGCACGCGGCGATGGCACGGATGGGCGCGCTGCAGATCGATTCCGTGAACGTGTTCGCGCGCTCCCACTACCTGCCGCACTACGCGCGACTGGGCCCGTATGACCGCGACGCGCTCGACAGGATGCTCTTCGGACGCCGCGCACGGTACGTCGAGTACGTGGCCCACGAGGCGGCTCTGATTCCCGCCGACGACTGGGCGCTGTGGCGATTCCGGATGGACGACTTCCGCGCCCGTTACGGCGAGTGGGCCCGAGCCCACGCCCCGACGCTGGATCGCCTGCGCGCGGAACTGTCCACCCGAGGAGCGGTGCGCCCCTCCGACCTGCACGAGGACGCCCCTCGCGCGCCGCGGGGACCGTGGTGGGACTGGGACGACGTCAAGCGCGGGCTCGAGATGATGTGGCGCTTCGGCGAGGTCGCCATCGCCGAGCGACGGGGGTTCGAGCGCAGTTACGCCCTCGCCGAGCGGGTGGTTCCCGCCGAGGCCCTCGCGCGCGACGTGTCGCGCGCGGACGCGATCCTCGAGCTGGTGCGCCGGGCGGCCCGGGCCTACGGCGTGGCCACCGCGTCCGATCTGGCGGACTACTACCGGCTCAAGGCGCGCGACGTGGCCCCGGCCCTCGCGCAGCTCGCCGAGGCCGGAGAGCTGCTGCCCGTGCGCGTGGCCGGCTGGGAGCGGGGCGGCCGACCGCTGACGGCCTGGCTGCATCGCGACGCCCCGGTGCCGCGTCGCCTCGACCGCGTCGCGCTGCTGACGCCGTTCGACCCGGTCGTGTGGTTCCGTGACCGCGCCCTGCGGATGTTCGGGTTCGATTACCGCATCGAGATCTACGTGCCGGCCCATCGTCGGCGTTTCGGCTACTACTCCCTTCCGGTTCTCGTGGGCGACCGCCTGGCGGCGCGCGTCGATCTGAAGGCCGATCGCGCCGGCTCGACCCTGCTCGTGCAGTCGGCGTGGTGGGAGCCCGACGCCCCGGCGGAGGCCGCCGAGCGCATCGCCGCCGAGCTGCGGCGCGCCGCGGCCTGGCAGGGGCTCGAGCAGATCTCGGTGTCGGGGTGGGGCGACGCGTCGCACGACATCGCACAGGCACTGCCGGGTGCGCGGCGCCACGATCATCCGCGCGCGCCCCTGGCCCCCGCGATCCCGTTCCCGCCCGCGCAGACGGAGCAGGCCTCGTGACGGAAGACGTCGCGGCCCAGACCCCGCGACGCCGCACCGCACTCGTCCTCGCCCTCGTCGCGATCACGGTGGTGGTCATCGGGGCGGCGACCGCCTGGTGGCTCACCGCGGGCGGCTCCGAACCGCGCGCGACCGCGCAACGTTTCCTCGACGCGCTGGTCGCCGGCGACGCGGAGGCCCTCCGCGTCGTCACGGACGCGGACGACGACGCGCTGGCGCTGTTCGCGCAGGCCCGCGAGCACGCCTCGGGGGCCGCCCTCGGCGCCGTCGAGACCGATGGGGACGATGCCCTCTTGCGCGCCACCGTGACCCTCGGTGGTGAACGCGCGGAAGTGGCCGTGCCGATGAGGCGACTCGGCGAGACGTGGATCGTGCAGTCGGCCACGGCGTTGACCGTCACGCCGGGCCTGGGAGACGCCTTCGCCATCGGCGACGCCGCCTTCTCCGCCGACGAGGCCCCGCGGCTGCTCCCGGCGCTCTACGAGGTCGCGCCGCTGCCGGCGGAGGTCCTGCGCGGCTCCGCCGAGGTCGCGATCCTGCCCGGTCAGGAGACGGCAGCGCTCGACCTGGATGTCGCGATCGCCGACGACGCGACCGCGGTGGTGCAGCAGCATCTCGCCGAGCACGCCGCGGACTGCGCCGCGGCGACCGACGCGATACCCGACGCGTGCGGAATCGTCGTGCCGTGGGCGGCCGACCTGCGGGCGCTCGAGCGCGTCGCGTTCACGGTCGAGCGGGTGCCCGAGGTGTCGCTCGACACCGCCGCGATGGCGTTCGAGGCGACGGGCGGGGCGCTCGTCGCCGAGGTGACGGGAACGGCACACGACGGCACCGCGCGCACGTTCTCCTACCGCACCGACGACTGGATTATGCGCGGCGCGCTCGCCTTCCGCGATGCGCAGCTCGTGCTCATGGTGTTCTGAGCCGTCGCATCCGACAAATGCGCGCGCCCGCCGGACGGGTGCGGGTTAACGTCGAGGGAGCGGAACGTTCCCGGTACCCGATGAAGGAGAAGATCATGGCCGATGTCGAGAGCTTCCAGCTCGACCACACCGCCGTCCTGGCGCCCTACGTGCGCCTCATCGCCGTCGAGCGCGGCCCGGGCGGCGACGCGATCTCGAACTTCGACCTGCGCTTCGTGCAGCCGAACGAGGGCGAGATCCCCACGGCAGGGCTGCACACCATCGAACACCTGCTCGCGAGCCTGCTGCGCGACCGGCTCGACGGTGTCATCGACTGCTCGCCGTTCGGCTGCCGCACCGGCTTCCACCTGATCCTCTGGGGCGAGCGCACCCCCGAGGAGGTCGCTCCAGCCGTCGCCGACAGCCTGCGCGCCATCGCGGAGGACGTGACCTGGGAGGACGTGCCCGGCGTGAGCGCCGTCGGCTGCGGCAACTACCGCGACCACAGCCTCCACAGTGCGCGCGAGTGGTCAGCCCGCATCGTCGCGCAGGGCCTCAGCACGAACCCCTTCCGCCGCGTCGGCGTCTGACGGTCACCGGACCGCGCTCACCGAAGGCCGTCGGGTCAGAACTGCACGCGCGGCGGCTCGGCGATCGCCGCGCCGTCGATCACCTCGAAGAACTCGCGCTCGGCGAAGCCCAGCCGGCCCGCGAAGAGGTTGTTCGGGAAGACCTGGATCTTGGTGTTCAACTCGCGCACGCCGCCGTTGTAGAAACGGCGCGAGGCCTGGATCTTGTCCTCCGTGTCGACGAGCGACTGCTGCAACTGCAGGTAGTTCTGGCTCGCCTGCAGTTGCGGGTAGGCCTCGGCGACCGCGAAGAGGCTCTTCAGCGCCTGCTCCATGTGGCCCTCGGCCACGCCGGCCGCGCGCGGCGTCGTCGCCTGCAGCGTCTCGGCCCGCGCCCGCGTGACGTTCTCGAACACCGCCTTCTCGTGCGCGGCGTACCCCTTGACCGTCTCGATCAGATTCGGGATCAGGTCGGCGCGGCGCTTGAGCTGCACCGTGATGTCGCTCCATGCCTCGTCGACCCGGACGTTCAGCTGTACGAGCGAGTTGTACGTCGCCCACAGGTAGATGCCGACGATCACCGCGATGGCCACGACGATCCCGACCGGAATCAGCAACTCCATGAAGAACCCCCTGTTCGGGACCCCATCCTAGATGCCGATCTTCCGTCCCCGCCGGGAATCGCCCCATCCGCCCCGGCAGCGTGGCGTCGGGTAGCGTCGTGGCGTGAGCGCCCCCCTCTCCTTCCGCACGGCCGGCCCCGCCGATGTGCCCGCCGTCGTGTCCCTCGTCGAGTCCGCCTACCGAGGCGAGTCCAGCCGGGCCGGATGGACGACGGAGGCCGATCTGCTGGACGGGCAACGCACCGATGCCGCGCAGGTCGAGGCGCTGCTGAACGTCGCCGGGTCTGTCGTCCTGCTGGT
Source organism: Microbacterium sp. Marseille-Q6965 (assembly GCF_946151065.1). GTDB lineage: Bacteria > Actinomycetota > Actinomycetes > Actinomycetales > Microbacteriaceae > Microbacterium. The sequence goes on from NZ_CAMGZA010000001.1 coordinate 650,528, forward strand.
CGAGCGCGGCGGCCGGCTCGCCGCCTGCTGTCACCTCGAGCATCGCGACGACTACGCGTACTTCGGCATGTTCGCCGTGGCGCCCCGCGCTCAGGGGGACGGCATCGGGCGGGCCCTGCTCTGTGAGGCGGAGCGCGTGGCCAGCGAGGAATGGGGCCTCGCCGAGTTGCGCATGACGGTCATCACGGCCCGGGACGACCTCATCGCCTGGTACGAGCGTCGCGGCTACCGCCGCACCGGGGAGCGCACGCCCTTCCCGTACGGCGACGAGCGCTTCGGGCTGCCCCGCCGCGACGACCTGGAGTTCGAGACGCTGATCAAGCCGCTCCTGCTCACGCCCGAGCAGGGTCGAGCGTCAGCCCGCTCGTGAAGACGCGCCGCTCACCCGTGAACGGGTCGTCGAATTCGAGCCGCTCGGCGAGCAGCTGCAGGGCGTGGCGGAAGTCGTACGGGTCGGGCCCCAGGTCGACCGGGTAGACCGGATCGCCGAGCAGCGGCAGACCCAGGCCGTTCATGTGCACGCGCAGCTGGTGCGTCTTACCGGTGTGCGGGCGCAGCACGAACTCTCCCGCCCATCCGCCCGCGTGCGGGAACGAGCGCACGAGGCGGATCGTGGTGTGGGCGTTGGGCTCGCCTGGCACCTCGCGGACCGGCCGGTGCCCGTCGATCTTGAGCAACCGATTGCGCACGTCACGGTCCTCGCCCGTCTCGAGGCCGAGCGGCAGCCCCTCCCCCGGCGACCACCCCTGCGGCAGCCAGGCGAGGGCGCGGTAGGTCTTCTCGATGTCACGGCGCTGGAACAGCACCTGGTACGCCCCGCGCGTGCGGGGACGGCGCGACAGCACGAGCAGCCCCGCCGTCACCCGATCGAGACGGTGGATGGCGACGAGGTCGTCCTCGCCGCGACGTACCCGCAGGCGGGTCACGACGCACTCCCGCACGAACACGCCGTTGGGCGTGGAGGCGAGGAAGTGCGGCTTGTCCACCACGAGCAGGTCGTCGTCCTCGTGCACGACGCGCACGTCGAACGGCACGCGGTCCTCATGCGGAATGGGCTTGTGGAACCAGTAGAAGCCGCCCGGCTCCACCGCATCGTCCAGATCGACCGCCACGCCGCGCGCGTCGACGAGCGAGCCTGCGCCGACGAAGTACTCGGGGGTGAGCGGGTTCTCACCGAAGGCCTGCTCGCGCCCCATGGTCGTCGGGATGACGGTGCCGGCGAGCCAATCGCGCACCGTCGCGGGGACGGGCAGGTGCGCCGCGTCGTGCGTTTCCCGTCCGCCGGGCGCGCGCAGCCGCGCGGCCGCGATCCCCTCGCGGGGTGGCAGCGCGGCGACCCTTCGCGACGTCCTCACGAGCATCGGAGTCTACGCGGCCGCGGGTGGGCGGTTCCCGCGCCCGCCGGCGCTTAGAAGCGGGCGAGGATGTCGGCGACACCCTGACGGAAGTGCGGGCAGGTGGAGATGTCGTGCGCCGTGCAGCGGAAAGCGTGCTCGGTCATCTCGCGCGAGCGCCGCATCTCCTCCATACGCCGGTCGAGATCCTCGAGATGCGCCTGGAGCACCTCGTGCCGGCCGGGCGCGTCCTCGTCGAGAAGCACGGCGATCTGGTCGAGCGACATCCCCGCGGCTTTGCTGCGCAGGATGATCGCGATCCGCGCGACATCATCCTCGCCATACCGGCGCCTGCCGGCCGCGTCACGGCGCGGCCGGAGCAGTCCGACCGACTCCCAATGCCGCAGCACGTGGGTGGGCAGATCGAACCTCTCGGCCACCTCGCCGACCGACCATCTCCCTGGCGCGGCCTCCGCACTTGACTTCATGTCGACATGAAGTCACACACTGGCCGACGACGCAAGTCCGACGGACGGAAGGATCGACATGGACGACGTGATCGTGATCGGCGCGGGCCCCGCCGGCCTGCAGGCGGCCCTCACCCTGGGAAGGATGCACCGCAGCGTGTTGCTGCTCGACTCCGGCGAGTACCGCAATGCGACGGTCGCGCACATGCACAACGTGGTGACGCACGACGGCACCCCGCCGTCGCAGTTCCGCACCGTGGCGCGGGCGCAGCTGGAGTCCTATGCCGACGTCACCGTGCGCGAGGCGACCGCCACCGCGGTGTCCGGGGCCGCCGACGACTTCTCCGTGACGCTCGACGACGGGACCACGGCGCGGGCGCGGCGCGTCATCCTCGCCACGGGCGTGGTCGACGACCTGCCGGACATCCCGGGGCTCGCGGAGCTGTGGGGCCGCCGCGCGTTCACCTGCCCGTTCTGCGACGGGCACGAACACGCCGGCCGGCAGGTCGCTCTCCTCGGCACCGCGCGCGCGGCCCACCTGGTCGCGCTGCTGGGCCGCATCGCCGCCGGCATCACGGTCTTCCCGCTCGGAGAATCGCCCTCCGACGAGGAGCGCCGCGCACTGGAGACGCGGGGAGCCCGGGTTCACGCCGCGCCCGCCGCCGCCGTGCGCGCCGACGGTGACGGTGTGCGAGTGGAGACCGCGGTCGGCGACGTGGTGGTGGACGGCGTCTTCGTCGCGACGGGGAGTATGCGTCAGCGGGCCCCGTTCGCCGAACAGCTCGGGCTGCGGATGCTCTCGTCGGGCGCCATCGAGATCGATGAGTTCGGCCGCACCTCCGTTGCCGGCGTCTCGGCGGCCGGCGACCTCGCGCACCGGGCGACACTCCCCGGCCCGGTCGCCTCGGTGGTGATGGCGGCCGCCGCCGGCCAGATGGCGGCCGCGGGCCTCGTACAGGAGCTGGCGGCGCACTGAACGGGCCGGCCGGCCAGACGGATCTTCTGGCCCCTCAGCCGCATGCGGGCCGCGCTCGGCGCGCCGGTCTCGTGAACGCCGCCGACGGTGTCACGGGACGCGGCGGGCCGCGCGCTCGCGGGGGTCGAGCAGGCGCAGCGCGACGTGAACCAGCGGTCCGATGAGGACCGCGAACAGCACGGTGCCGATCCCGACGCTGCCTCCCAGCAGCCAGCCGAGGGCGAGCACGGTCAGCTCGACCGTGGCGCGACCGCGCCAGTGCGGCCAGCCGAACCGCTGGCGCAACCCCGTCATGAGACCGTCGCGCGGTCCCGGCCCGAGGTGCGCGCCGATGTAGATGCCGCTGCCGACGGCGACCACGACGATGCCGGCCAGCAGCGCCACCACCTGCAGCGCGAGGTGGTCGGGCCTCGGAAGGAGATCCACGGTGACCTGCATGACCGTGCCGACGAGCAGCACGTTCAGCACGGTCCCCACCCCCGGGCGCTGTCGCAACGGGATCCAGACGAGCAGCACGAGAGCCCCCAGCACGACGCTGGTCCAGCCGATGCCGATGCCCGTCCGGCGCGCGATACCGTCGGCGAGCACGGTCCAGGGGTCCAGGCCGAGACCGGCGATGACGGTCAGTCCGACGCCGATCCCGAAGACCGCGAGGCCGAGGATCAGGCGCAGCGTGCGCAGGGTGAGCGCCGCGACGGACGCGGACGGGAGCGAGCCGGGCGTCCGCGCCGCCGTTGCCCCGGAATTCGCCATCAGGCCACGCTACCGCTCGACAGGCCTCTCGGGCGCGCGGCCCCGCCGATCGTCGTTCGTCCCTCGGCCTCGCCCTAGCAATCTCGAGACCGCGCAGTCAAGCCCTTGGCCCGTCGCGATGACGGCAGTACAGTCTTGGGGCACTTTTTGCGGCGAACCCCGCGCCGCTTGACGGCACCGTACCCGAATGAGGAGCCCGATGACTCGCGATGTCCGGCACGTCACGCACGTCCTGTACCCGAACGCGACCGAGGACGACCACGGCCCCTGGGAGAACCCGGCGGCGTCGGACGAGATCGCGCGACTGCTCGACGAGGGCTACGACATCGTCGACACGAGCGTGGCGCCGCTGACCTCGCCCTGGGTGCGCGCGACGCAGATGGTCTCGGCGACGCGCCTCGTCCTCGTGACGACCCTCGTCCGGGCCGTCTGAGGCGGCGCGCCGAAAGCCGTCCCCCCGCTGGGATTCGAACCCAGACTGGGCCGAGTTTAAGTCGGCTGCCTCTGCCGATTGGGCTACGGGGGGTCTTCGAGCAGACGACGAAGGGCGCCCATCCACGTTAGAGGATGGGCGCCCTTCGTCGCTGCGGACTACTCGGCGGGGACCTTCTCGGCCGGGGCCTCGGCCGGGGCGGCGGGGGCCTCGGCCGGGCGGCGGCGGGCTTCTCCGCGGCGGCCGGCTTCTCGGCCGGCGCCGGGGCCTCCTCCGCCGGGGGCTTCGGGCGCGAGGCGAAAGCCTCGAAGAAGCCGCGCGGGTTCGTCAGGGTGCTCAGCTGCACCTGGTCGCGGCCCAGGAAGAAGTTGTGCCACCAACCCCAGAGCACGCGCCACTTACGCTCCCACGTCGGCATCGCCAGGCCGTGGTAGCCGCGGTGCGCGACCCAGGCGAGGAAGCCCTTGATCGCGATCTTGCCCGACTGGAAGACACCGTCGTACAGGCCGAGGCCCGCGACGGCGCCGAGGTTCTTGTGGTAGTAGTCCACGGGCTCCTCGCCGCGCAGCACCGCCACGAGGTTCTTCGCCAGGCGCTTGGCCTGACGCACCGCGTGCTGCGCGTTCGGCACGCACGTGCCGTCGGGCAGACCGCCGGTCTTGTCGGGCACGGCGGCGACGTCACCGGCGGCCCAGGCGCCCTCGACGACGTTCTTGTCGGCGTCGATGACGCGCAGGTCGGCCTGCGTGCTGATGCGGCCGCGGGGCTCGGTCGGCAGGTCGCTGCCCCGCACCACCTGCGGGTTGGCCATGACGCCGGCGGTCCAGATGATGAGGTCGGTCGGGTACTCCTCACCCGTGTTGGTCTTGACGACGCCGCCCGTGGCGTCGGCGACCTGGGTGTCGAGGTGGACGTAGGCGCCCTTCTTCGCGAGGTCCTTGAGCACCCACTCCGACGTCTCAAGCGAGACCTCGGGCATGATGCGCCCCATCGCCTCGATGAGGTGGAACTGCGTCTCCTCGAACGCGATCTCCGGGAACCGCTCGAGCAGTGCCGAGGCGGCCGACCGCAGCTCCGCGAACGTCTCGATGCCGGCGAATCCGCCGCCGACGACGACGACCGTGAGGAGGCGCTTGCGCAGCTCGCTGTCCTTCGGCAGGGCCGCGGCCTTCTCGAAGTTGGAGATCATGCGGTCGCGCACGGCGGCCGCCTCCTCGATGGACTTCATGCCGATCGCGTTGTCGGCGATACCCGGGATGGGGAACGTGCGCGACACCGACCCGGCCGTGACGACGACGTGGTCGTACTCGAGCGCGTAGGGCTCCCCGCCCTCGGGCGAGATCGTGGCGATCTTGTTCGCGTGGTCGATGCCCGTGACCCGCGCGTTGACGATCTTCGTGCGCTTCAGGTGCCGCCGGTGCGAGACCACGGCGTGACGCGGCTCGATCGACCCGGCCGCCACCTCCGGAAGGAACGGCAGGTAGGTCATGTAGGGCAGCGGGTCGACCATGACGACCTCTGCCTCCCCCTTGCGGAGGTGCTTCTCGAGCTTCCACGCGGTGTAGAAACCGGCGTATCCGCCGCCGACGATGAGGATCCTGGGCACGACTTCACGAACTCCTTGACTGTGGATTGCCGGGCAGGCGCCTGGGCGCCGTTCGAATGCGTCGGACGACAGCGACGAGGCCGAGCGTTATCAGGATACTAGCCGCGCTGACCGCAACGAGCGGCAGCGTCCCCTCTCGCAGCGAGGCCTCGGTGGGCAGCCAGGGCGATCCGGCCTCGCTCGGGGCCTCCGCGGGCGGCAGCGGCGGCACCGATACCTCCACCTCGTCGGGGAGGGGCGCGGGCTGGGCATCGCCGCGGCGATAGAGGCGGATCCACTCCTCCAGCTCGACGTCGACGAGGGGGTTGTCGGCCACGGCCGGCACGTCCGAGGCCACCGCCTCCGCGGCATCGACGAGCCCGTACCCGTACTCCGGGTCGGGCACGCTCGCTCCCGGCACGCGGTCCGCCGTGGCGATGATGCGGTTGATGACGTTGTTCGCGTCGAGCCCGGGGTGCGCCGATCGCACGAGCGCCGCGACGCCGGCGACGATCGGGGCCGCACCGCTCGTGCCGTCCCACCGCATGAGCTGCCCGTCGGGTGCGATGCCGAGGAGGTTCTCGCTCGGCGCCACGACGCCGATCGTGATGCCCTGGGTCGATGCCTCCACGCTGGCGTGCCCGCTCTCGTCCACGCCGCCCACGGCGAGCACGCCGGGGATGGTGGCGGGGGCTCCCACCACGTCCGTGCCGCTGCCGCGGTTGCCGGCGGCCACGACGATCACCACGTCGTTCTCGAACGCGTGCAGAAACGCGTCGTCCCAGGACTGGTCCCACGTGAGCGTGTTCGTCGTCCACGACAGGTTGATGATGTCGGCCCCGTGATCGACGGCCCACGTGATCGCCGCGGGCACCTGGTCCACGAACGGCACGGCGGCCGACGCGCCGAAGCCCACGGAGATGGACAGCAGCCGGGCGGCGGGCGCGACGCCGATCATCCCGGTGTCGGGACCGGTGCCGCGCGCGGCGGCGATGGAACCGACGAGCGTGCCATGATTACGGTCGCGCGCTCCCACGGGGGTGCGGCCGTCGGCGCTGCCCACGCCGGAGACGTCCGTTCCCCCGGCGACGGCTCCGGACAGCTCCGGCGGGCCGTCGGCGATGCCGGTGTCGATGACCGCGATCGTCACGCCCTCGCCGCGGGTGGTCTCCCACGCCTTGTCGATGCCGTAGTCCGAGATCCAGTACTGCGCCGCGCGCACCGGATCATCGGGCGCCGCCTCCGCGCTCGGCGTGGGGGCGGGCGTCGGGGTGGCCGCGCCGGTAAGCAGCACGACGGCGACGGCCGCGCCCGCGAGCACCGCCGGCACCCTGGCGCGTCGGCTAGCGGCCATCCTCTGCCCCGTCCGCGCCGGCCAGCGCCGCCCCGGGGTCCTCGCACTCGCACCGCTGCGGCGACCATGCCGACAGGGCCAGCGCCTCGTCGCCGAGCGGGTTCACGCCCGGCCCGGCCGCGAGCGCATGCCCGGCGAGCGCGTGGAGGCACTTCACCCGGCGGGGCATGCCTCCGGCGGACACGCCGGCGATCTCGGGCACCTCGCCGTACGGGGCGCGGTCGGCGAGGTAGGCGTCGTGCGCGCGAGCGTATGCCGCGCGCAGTCCGGCGTCGTCGGCGAGGCGATCGTTCATGCCGACCATCACCTGGTCGGCCTCGAGCCGAGACATCTCGGCCGTGGCAGCGGGATGCGTGAGGTAGTAGAAGGTGGGGAACGGCGTGCCGTCGGGAAGGCGGGGCGCGGTGGCCACGACCGTGGGGTTGCCGCAGGCGCAGCGCGCCGCGATGCCCACCACGCCGCGAGCGGGCCGCCCGAGCTGCTCCGAGACCACCCGGAGGTCGGCGTCGCGAACCGGTTCGAAGGGCGGAGTCGTCACCTGACCAGGCTATAAGGGCTTCGCTGGCAATCGGCAGACACGCAGGTTCGCGACCGGACCGTTACGCGGCCTAGCCCTGCGGACCCACCGCCGTCTGCGTGAGGCCGGAGGCGACGAGCGATCGCAGGAGCTGGCCCGTCCAGTCGGCGGGTGCCTCCTCGACCTCGCCGCTGACGGGTTCCTCGTCGCGCGGCAGCTGCGACTCGTCGAGGTCGTTGTCGATCAGGTAGACGACCTCCCCCGGCCGGCCGTAGTAGAGCCGCTCGCGGGCCTGCGTCGTGATGTAGGCCGGGTCCTGCCAGCGCTCCTGCTCGGCCTCGAGCGCAGCGATCTCGTCGGCCGTGAGCTGCACGGCCTCCTCGAGCGCGGCGATCTTCTGGCGCTGCTCCACGAAGGTGCCCACCGTGGGCACCAGCACGAACGCACCCAGCACGACGAGGCCGAGCATGATCACGGTGAAGCCGGACAGCCGCAGCCCGCCCAGCCAGTCGCGGGCGCTCGTCGTGCGCGGTCCACGCCGCGGAACGCGGGAAGGGGGAGCCGATCCGGTCATCCGCTCCCCCTTCCGGTCGTCGTGTGCGCTCAGCCCTTGAATCGCGGGTAGGCGCCGCGTCCCGCGAACGTCGCCGCGTCGCCCAGCTCCTCCTCGATGCGCAGAAGCTGATTGTATTTCGCCACCCGGTCGCTGCGAGCGGGCGCGCCGGACTTGATCTGACCGCAGTTGACGGCGACGGCGAGGTCGGCGATCGTCGTGTCCTCCGTCTCACCCGAGCGGTGCGACATCATCGCGGTGTAGCCGGCGTTGTGCGCCATCGAGACGGCGTCGAGCGTCTCGGTCAGGGTGCCGATCTGGTTCACCTTCACGAGGAGGGAGTTGGCCACGCCCTGCTCGATGCCGCGCTGGAGGCGCTCCGGGTTGGTGACGAAGAGGTCGTCACCCACGAGCTGCACCTTGCCGCCGATGGCGTCGGTGAGCGCCTTCCAGCCCTCCCAGTCGTCCTCCGCGAGGGCATCCTCGATGGTCACGAGCGGGTAGTTCGCGAGCAGCTCCTCGTAGTAGCCGATGAGTCGGTCGCTCGACCACTCCTTGCCCTCGAACGTGTAGACGCCGTCCTTGAAGAACTCCGTGGCGGCCACGTCCAGGCCCACCGCGATGTCGGTGCCCGGCGTGAAGCCGGCCTTCTCGATCGCGCCGATGAGGAAGTCGAGACCCTCGCGGTTGCTCGGCAGGTCGGGTGCGAAACCACCCTCGTCGCCCAGGCCCGTGGCGAAGCCACCCGCAAGCAACTCCTTCTTGAGCACGTGGTAGGTCTCCGCACCCCAGCGCAGCGCCTCGGCGAACGACTCGGCGCCGTGCGGCACGAGGAAGAACTCCTGCATGTCGATGCCGTTGTCGGCGTGCTCGCCGCCGTTGATGACGTTCAGCGCCGGAACCGGCAGCACGTGCGCGTTCGGGCCGCCGATGTAGCGGAAGAGGGGCAGGTCGGCGCTGTCGGCCGCAGCCTTGGCGACGGCCAGGCTGACGCCGAGGATGGCGTTGGCTCCGACGCGCTTCTTGTTGGGCGTGCCGTCGACCGCCTTGAGCGTGGCGTCGATGACGCGCTGGTCGCTCGCGTCGAGGCCCTCGATGGCGGGCCCGAGCTCGTCGATCACCGCGTCGACGGCCTTCTGCACGCCCTTGCCGTTGTAACGGTCCTTGTCGCCGTCACGCAGCTCGTACGCCTCGAAGGCGCCGGTGGATGCGCCGGACGGGACGGCCGCGCGCTGCACGATCCCGTCGTCCAGCAGCACCTCCACCTCGACCGTGGGGTTGCCGCGAGAATCGAGAATCTCGCGAGCGCCTACTGCTTCGATCTGTGCCACGGGTGACTCCTCTGCACGTGGGGATGACCGGTTCCGATCCGATTTCAGCCTAGTCGTGCCCGGGGGCCGCCCGTTGCCCCTGCGCCGGTGTTCCCCACGCCCTCACACGACGATGGCGACGGCGATGCCGTCCCAGCCCTTGGCGCCCACGGTCTGCAGCGCCGAGGCGTCGAACCGGGGATCGTCGCCGAGCATCTCGAGACCCTCGCGCGTGCCGCGCACGCGCGGGTCGGCGGTGTCGGGATGGATGATCTCGCCCGCGCGGCCGATGTTGTCCACGACGACCACGGTGCCGGGATGGCCGAGCCGTGCGGCCCAGTCCAGGTAAAGCGTGTTGCGCTCCTTGTCGGCGTCGATGAAAACGAGGTCGAATCCGGGGACGAGGGTCGGCAGCACGTCGGCGGCTGCCCCCAGGCGAATGTCGACGCGATCGCCGACGCCGGCACGGTCGACGTTCTCGCGCGCGACGGCGGCGTGCGCGGGCTCCGCCTCGATCGTCACGACCTCGCCCTCCTCGCCGACCGCCCGCGCCAGCCAGATCGTCGAGTAGCCGCCGAGGGTGCCGACCTCCAGCACGCGTCGCGCGCCCGCGATACGAGCCAGGAGGTGCAGGAGCTTTCCGGCCGGCGGCGAGACCTCGATGTCGGGCAGCCCCGCGGCGCGCTGAGCGGCGAGCGCCGCCTCAAGCGCGGGGTCGTGGCCGACGAGCGTGTCGGCGAGGTAGCGGTCGGCGGCGTCCCATGCCGCGGGCGTCGGTTCAGCCATGGCCCCATCCCAGCGCCCGCCGCCGTGCGCGGTCAACCCCCGACCGGCTGCTCCAGCCGCGACGGGCGGAACGCCCCCGCGAGCACCATCACGACCACGATGAGGGCGATCACGACCCAGGCGACCACTCCGAGCGGACCGACCACGGCCATGTCCGGCCGCTCCCCCGCGGCGGCGAGCGCGAGGACGATGGCCCCCACGGCGTTCAGCGCGCCGTGGGCGAAGACCGCCGGCCACACCGATCCGGTGCGCAGCCGCGTCCAGCCCAGCAACACACCCCAGGCCACGCAGCCGCCGATCATCAACACCACGCCGGTGGCGTCGGTACGACCGAAGTTGTGCCCCAGCAGGGTGATCGGCGCATGCCACAGCCCCCAGATCACGCCGCTCAGCAGCAGCGCCGGCCAGAGACCCCACGGTCGCAGCGCGGCGAGCAGCCAGCCACGCCAACCGACCTCCTCCCCGAAGGCGAGGATCGCGTTGGGGATCACGGCGGCGAACGGCACGGCGATCAGCTGGGTCAGGACGATCGCGCCCAGGGGCAGCCCCGATGGGTCGACGCCGCTCGCGGCGAGCTGCTCGGCGAAACCCGAAAAGTGCACGAGGTCGAGACGCACCAGGCCGAACCACGCCGACACCGCGACGACGAGGAGCGTGATGACCACCGGCGCGAGCAGCGCCGCGACCGCGAGGCCGATGGTGCGACCGACGGGGCGCAGCGGCCACACGCCCAGGAATCGCCAGACGTCGCGGCGCGGCACCCTCATGACGAGCACGACCACGAGCGTCGCCAGCGCCGGCGTCCACATCATCGCCGAGACGATGACGGTGGCGATGGGTTGCCCGGCGAGCCCGCCGAGCCACAGCGGGAGCGCCACCGCCCATCCGAGCAGCAGCACGAGGGCCGTGAACAGGGCGACGGCGTTCCACGGCACGCGCGCCTGCGGAGTGAGATGGGCGGTGGTCATCGCTTCGTCTCCTCGGGTCCGTCACCGTTGGCGCCCTCCCGGGCGATGAGTCCGTTCAAGAGGGCGGCCCCGGTCTCGGCGTCGTCGACCGTCACGGTGAACGCCCGCCCGTCCGTGCGCAGGATGCGGATCGCCTCGCCGGTGCGCAGGATCACGCCCCAGCCGGCGTTGATGCTGAAGCGCCAGCCCCACCCTCCGTACTCGCCCATCGGGTTGACGTGCACGACGGTGGCGGAGCGGATCCGGTCGCGGCGGATTCGCACGCGCGGCCATCCGATCGGCGAGCGCACGTCGAGGCCGGCATCGTCGATCCGCACACGGAACACCGTGTTCGTCAGGACGAGGAGCGCGACGAGGATCAGCACGCCGACGCTGAGGAGCAGGCCGCCCGACACGGGCGCCCCCGCGGCGAGCTGCGCGTACAGGGTGGCGCCCGTGGTGAGCAGCGTGACCGCGAGCAGCACCCCGACGAGGCCGAGGCCGGCGCGGCTCATCGACACGGTCTTGAGCCAGACCGCGTGCTCCTCGCCGCGAAGCATGATCGGCGCGGGCGTCTCGGACGCCTGCGCGACGAGCGGCGGTTCCACGACCGTCTTCCACGCGATGAGCGCGAGCACGGCCGCGAGTCCGAGGCCGACGAGGGCCCACCAGCCGGGCAGCAGCGCGTCCCGTGCGTCGTCGAGCCCGACCTGCGGGAGGAAGGTCGCCAGCGCGAGCGTGCCGACGAAGCCGGTCTCGGCCCACACGACGGCGGCGAACAGGCGGTAGCTCATCGGGCGGCCACGCCGATCCTGTGGAGCGGCGTCCGCCAGGTACGGGGAGAGCCCGACGAGAAGCGTGACGCCGATGCCGGTTCCCGCGGTGACGAGCGGCAGCAGCCACGGTGAGGTGAAGCCGTCCGGCACGCCCGAGAAGCCCCAGTGCGACGCAGCGGGGTCGGGCAGGAGCGGCACCAGAGCGAGCTGCGCGAGCAGCACGACGGCCTGCAGCGCGAGCGGGATCACCAGTGCGATGATCGCGTAGCGGCGGCGGGCGGCCCGCCCGGTGAGAGTCGTCGTCATTCGCTCGTTCCCTTCCGGATGTCTTCGGTGCCCGCATCGCGCACGAGTGAGGCGAGCGTTTCGCGGTCGATGCCGAGCTCGTCCGCCTGCGCCGCCAGCCGCGCGATCCGCGGCAGCAGGATGGCGACGGCGGCCCCGCGCTCCGCGACGACCGCTCCCCTGCCCGGCCGCATGGAGATGAGCCCCTCGTCGCGCAGCACCTGGTACGCGTGCAGCACCGTGTGCAGATTCACGTCGAGCGAACCGGCGACGTCCTTCGCCGACGGGAGCCGCTCGCCCGCCACGACGCGGCCGGCGGCGATGTCCGCGCGGATCGACGCGGCCAGCTGCGCGTACACCGGTTCGTCCCGCGTCGGGTCGATCCTCAGCAGCATCGCGGCCTCCTCGGGGTTATTCTAGTTGCATTAGAACAACACAGTCAATCTGGCGGTACACCTTCGCTCGATACACTCCGGGCGTGCACACGATCGCGCGGGGAAGCTGGGGTGAGGTCGCGCGAGCGTTCCTGAAGCTGGGCGTGACGTCGTTCGGGGGCCCCGTCGCGCACCTCGGCTTCTTTCGGGCCGAGTTCGTCGAGCGGCGGCGATGGCTCGACGACCGCTCCTACGCCGACCTCGTCGCTCTGTGCCAGTTCCTGCCGGGGCCGGCGTCGAGCCAGGTCGGCTTCGCCATCGGCCTGCTGCGGGCCGGTCCCCTCGGCGCCCTTGCCGCCTTTGTCGCGTTCACCCTTCCGTCGGCGCTGCTCATGGTGGCGTTCGGCTTCGGCGCAGCGCTCTTCCGAGGCCCGGTCGGCGAGGGCCTTCTGGACGGGCTCAAGGTCGTGGCCGTCGCGATCGTCGCGCAGGCGGTCTGGGGCATGGCCCGCACCCTCACCCCCGATCGCACCCGCGCGGCGATCGCCGCCGGCGCGGCGGCGATCGCTCTGCTGGCGGCCGGAGCATCGGGCCAGGTGACCGCGATCGCGCTCGGCGCCGTCGTCGGTCTGCTGCTGTGCCGGCCCGCGCAGCTTCCGCCGTCGGAACACCTGCGCGTGCCCGTCTCACGCACGGTCGGTCTCCTCGCGCTCGCGGTGTTCGTCGTGCTCCTCGTCGGCCTGCCCATCGCCGCGACCGCCGGCGACCCGGCCGTGTCGCTGGCCGACGCGTTCTATCGCGCCGGCGCGCTGGTGTTCGGCGGCGGGCACGTCGTGCTCCCCCTGCTGGAGGGCGAGGTCGTGGCAGCGGGGTGGGTCGCGCCGCCGGAGTTCCTCGCGGGCTATGGCGTCGCCCAGGCCCTGCCGGGGCCGCTGTTCACGTTCGCGGCCTTCCTCGGGGCCGTGAGCGACAACGGCGCCGGCGGCGCGACCGGGGCGTTCATCGCGCTGCTGGCCGTGTTCCTGCCCGGCTTCCTCCTGCTCGTCGCGGCCCTGCCCTTCTGGGCGTCCCTGCGGACCAGCGCGAACGGGCAGGGGCTGATGAACGGCGCGAACGCCGCGGTCGTCGGCATCCTCGCGGCGGCGCTCTACGACCCCGTGTTCACGACCGCCGTGACCGGCGGCACCGCCTTCGCCCTTGCGCTCGTCTGCTTCGTCCTGTTGGTCGCCTTCCGGTTGCCACCGTGGATCGTCGTCATCGTCGGCGCCGTCGGCGGCGTCCTCACGGGGGTCTGGCCATGACCGAGCGCTATTCCGAGGCCTACGCCGCCCGTCACGGCCGCTTCGCGGTGATCCCCGCCGCCTACGTGTTCCTGCGGCGCGGAGACGAGGTGCTGCTGCAGCTTCGCGCGGGCACCGGCTACTACGACGGCCACTGGGCCGCCGGCGCGGCGGGGCACGTCGAGCGTGGCGAGACGGTGCTGCAGGCGGCCTCGCGTGAGGCGCTCGAGGAGCTCGGCGTTGTCATCGACCCTTCCGCTCTCGTGTTCCTCACGGTCGAGCACCGCACGGGCGACGGCGCCGCGATCGACGAGCGGGTCGACTTCTTCTTCGCGTGCGACCGCTGGAACGGCGAGCCGTCGCTCCAGGAGGACAAGGCCGCCGAGCTGCAGTGGTTCCCGCTGGGCGGCCTGCCCGACCCGGTCGTGCCGCACGAACGGCTCGTGCTGGACCGCCTGCGAGACGGCGGCCTCGATCCCGTCACACCCGTGGGTTTCTGACGGCCGTCAGGCCTCGTAGCCGATCAGCCAGCGCACGCCGTAGCGATCGCGCACCTGGCCGTCGTGGGCTCCCCAGCCGCGCGCCTGGAGCGGGTCGATCACCGTGCCGCCTGCACCAAGCGCGTCGAACCAGCGGGCCGACGTCGCCGCATCCCCGACGCCGAGCAACGCAAGACTCACGCCCTGCATGACGACCGCGTCCTCGTCGCCGTTCGCGTCGCAGCCGTACAGATTCACCGGACCGGAGAGCACGCCGTGGGCGATCGCGTCGCCCGGCCCGTCCGCGCGCCCGAAGTCCGCATACGTGTGCAGCACCAGCTCGCCGCCGAACGTCTCGTGATAGAAGGTGAGCGCCTCGGCCGCGGTGCCGGGGAACCACAGGTACAGCGACTGCGCCATGCCGTCTCCTCTCCCCGCGAGTCTCGCGGGGAAGGCCGGCCGGCGCAAGCGCCCGGATCAGCCGAGCGGTTTGAGCTCGAGATCGCTGCGCGTCGTCCCCGCCGCCACGGTCGCGAACGCCGAGTAGCCGTCGGCCGACGCGCGGGCGAGGAGCCCCTTGAGGTTCTTCGTGCGCTTCTCGAGTCGCACGCGCGAGCCCTCCGCCACGAGTGCCGCCTTGAGGGCCACGAGCTCGGCCACGGCGACGTCGCGGTCGTGCACGAGGACGACGGCCGGGGCGGCGTCCGAGTCGGCCAGCGCGACGAGGTCCACGATCCGCTCGAAGCCGATCGAGAAGCCCACCGCGGGCACGTCCTGGCCGAGGAAGCGGCCGATCATGCCGTCGTAGCGCCCCCCGCCGCCGAGGGAGTACGTCACCGAGGGGTGGGCGAGCTCGAAGATGGTGCCCGTGTAGTAGCCCATGCCGCGGACGAGGAACGGATCGAAGACGAGGGGAGGCACGGCCTCACCGCGCGCCGCGGCGACAGCCTCTCCGATGCCGAGGAGGTGCGCGATCACCACGTCGCCGACGCCCTCGGGCAGCGAGGCACGGATCTGCGCCTCGCCGAAGGGGCCCTCCCCGCCGGGTGCGCGGCCGAGGAACTGCTCGAACGCGTCGACCGCGGATGCGCTCGCTCCGCGCTCGCGCAGCTCGGCGGCGACCCCGGCGGGGCCGATCTTGTCGAGCTTGTCGATGGTGATGAGCACGCCCGGCCGCTCGTCGGGTGCGAACCCGAAAACGTCGAGCATCGCGTCGAGCGCGCGACGGTCGTTGATCCGCACGGTCGCCCCCTCGAGCCGCAGGGCGTCGAGCGTGTCGAGCGATGCGACGATGAGCTCGGCCTCGGCGCGCGCCGAATCGTCGCCGATGATGTCGATGTCGCACTGCATGAACTGGCGGTAGCGGCCCTTCTGCGGCCGCTCCGCGCGCCACACGGGGGCGATCTGCACGGATCGGAAGACTCCCGGCAGCTCCGCCCGGTGGGTGGCGTAGAAGCGCGCCAGCGGCACGGTGAGGTCGTACCGCAGACCGAGGTCGGTCAGCGCCGCCGGGTCCTCGGCCGCCGCGCGGATCGCCTCGGCGTCCAGGCCGCGGCGGAGCACGTTGAAGGCGAGCTTCTCGTTGTCGCCGCCGATGCCGGCGTGCAGCCGCCCGTACTCCTCCATGACGGGCGTCTCGATCTCGTCGAACCCGTGGGCGCGGTAGCGCTCGCGGATCACGGAGAGCACCCGCTCGCGGCGGGCCTTGTCGGACGGGAGGAAGTCGCGCATGCCGCGCGGCGCGTTCACGGAAGCCATAGCGCTTCGATTCTCCCATCCCCCGCCCGATGATCCGGGAGGATGGAGGAGTGAGCGGATTCGGAGACGAGCTGAAGCGGGCGGCCGACACCATGCGCGAGGTGCGGGAGCGCTGCGTCTGGACGCAGGCCATGACGCACGAGCGGCTCGTGCCCTACCTCATCGAGGAGTCGGCGGAGCTCGTCGATGCCGTGGAGCGCGGAGACCGCGCGGAGATGCGCGAGGAGCTCGGCGACCTGCTGTGGCAGGTGCTGTTCCACGCGGAGCTGTCGTCGCGGGAGGACGACCCGTTCGACATCGACGACGTGGCCCGCGGCCTGACGGAGAAGATGATCCGCCGCCACCCGCACGTTTTCGGCGGCGAGACGGCGGAGACGCCCGAGCGCGTGCTGGAGCTATGGACCGCCGCGAAGGCGTCCGAGAAGCGCGAGCGCACCTCGGTGCTCGACGGGGTCGCCTCCTCCATGCCGTCGCTCGCGCTCGCGCAGAAGCTGCTGGGCAAGGGCGCCCAGGTGAGAGTGGGTGCCGAGCTGCTCGAGGACATCGCGGCGGCCGAGGCGATCGAGCAGGCCGAGGGGGTCGAGGCGCTCCCCTCCTCCGAGGAGGAGCTGGGCGACACCCTGCTGGGCCTGGTCGCCCTCGCTCGCGCTCGGGGCTGGGACGCCGAGCGCGCCCTGCGCTCCCGTCTGCGCGATCTGGCGGACGAGATCCGCGCCGCCGAGTAAGCGGCGGCGGCGCGGACCTCGGCGTCAGTCCAGCTGTCCCTTGATCTCGTGCGGGTCCGGCTCGCCGCGCTCGGGAACGGCGTCCTCGCGCCCCTCGCTCTGCAGCCGCCGGTGGTGCCGGGCGCGCAGCGAGACGAGCACGGCGGCGAGGATCAGCGAGATCGTCGATCCGCCGAGCACGCCGAGGATGGCCTGATCGCGCAGGCCACCCGCCTCGAACGCGAGGTTCGCCATGAGCAGCGAGACGGTGAAGCCGATGCCGCCGAGCGCGGCGGCGGCGAGGATGTCGGGGAACGCGATCGAGACGGGCTCGCCCTTCGGGCGGATGCGCACCGCGATCCACCCGAACAGCGAGATGCCGATGAGCTTGCCCACGGGCAGCGCCACGAGGATGCCCCACAGCGCCGGCGACAGCTCGGCCGGCGACACCTGCGGGATCATCACGAGCGCCGCGAAGAAGGCGAAGACCGGCAGGATCAGCCCGTTGATCCACGGCTCGAGCGCGTGGCGCGCGCGCATGCCCTCATCCTGCCGGATCGCCAGACCCAGCATGACGCCGGCGATCGTCGCGTGGATCCCCCCGAGGAACACGAACGCCCAGGCGGCGAGTCCGAGCGCGACCATGGCGATCGTCACCACCACCGTGTTGCGGTCTGTGCGGAAGCGGCTGAGTACGGCGAAGGCCACCACGAACAGGGCGCCGATGGCGAGGCTTCCGAAGTCGATGTCGTGGGCGAACAGCACCGCGATGAACAGGATGCCGACGATGTCGTCGATGATCGCGAGGGCGAGCAGGAAGACGCGGACCCGCGACGGCAGCCCGCGGCCGAACATGGCCAGCACGCCCAGGGCGAACGCGATGTCGGTCGCGGTCGGCACCGGCCAACCGTCTCGCGTGGCGGGGTCACCCGCGGCGAACACCAGATAGACGGCGATCGGCACGAGCACGCCCCCGGCGGCGGCGATCGCCGGCTGGACCGCCTTGCGGGCGCTGTTGAGCTGCCCCTTTGTGAGCTCGTACTGCAGCTCGACCGCGACGCCGAAGAAGAAGATCGCGAGCAGGAAATCGCTCACCCAGTGGGCGATGGACAGGTCCAGGCCCGTGCCCGGGATGGCCAGGTGCGCGTGGCTCCACGCGATCACGTCGGCGCCGAACGGCAGGTTCGCGACGATCAGGCCGAGCGCCGCGGCGCCCAGGAGCAGGAAGGCGGGGAAGCGCTCGGAGCGAAGAAGCTTCATCGTGTCCTTTCGGGGTCGGAGAGACGCGCGCGGATCGCGCGCGACGCCGACCAGACTTCCCGGCACACCGCCTTCCACCCTACCCGGCGGTCGGGACCGTCCCCGTCGGGGTCCGCTCAGGCACGGGGAAGATCGCGTCCAGCAGCTGAGCGACCCAGCCGATCAGCGCGGCGTCGTCGCCCGGTTCGATCCTCGTGGGCAGCGGTACGACCATGGCCTCGCCGCCCGAGAGGATCTTCGCGCCGGGATACAGTCGCTGCACTCGAATCTTCATCGAGTCGGCCAGGTTCGCCGGCGCGACGCGCAGGTTCTTGCCCATCGCCACAACGTCCGCCAGGCCCGCGCTCGCCGCCCGGCGCCGCAGCCGGGCCACGCGCACGAGACCCTGCACCTCGGCGGGCGGCTCGCCGTAGCGGTCCGTGAGCTCCTCGACGACGAGGTCGATCGCATCGTCCGGGGCTGTGACGGCGGCGGCCGCCGAGAGCTTCTGGTACGCCTCGAGGCGCAGCCGCTCGCTGTCGATGTAGGACTCGGGGATGCGCGCATCCACCGGCAGCTCGAGGCGCAGCTCGGTGGGCCCCTCGCTCTCCTCGCCGCGGAACGCCGCGACGGCCTCACCGATCATGCGCAGATACAGGTCGAAGCCGACCCCGGCGATGTGGCCCGCCTGCTCGGCACCGAGCAGGTTGCCGGCACCGCGCAGCTCGAGGTCCTTCATCGCCACCTGCGTGCCGGAGCCGAGGTCGTTGTGGACCGCGATGGTCTGCAGGCGGTCGGCGGCCGTCTCGCTGAGCGGCTTGTGCTCGTCGTACACGAAGTAGGCGTACGCCCGCTCGCGCCCGCGCCCGACGCGTCCGCGCAGCTGATGCAGCTGGGCCAGCCCGTACTTGTCGGCCCGGTCGATGATGATCGTGTTCGCGTTCGCGATGTCGATGCCGGTCTCGATGATCGTCGTGCACACGAGCACGTCGAACTTGCGCTCCCAGAAGTCGTCGACGACCTGCTCCAGCTGATGCTCGCCCATCTTGCCGTGCGCCACCGCGATGCGCGCTTCCGGCACGAGCTCCGCCAGGTGCGCGGCGACCGAGTTGATCGACTGCACGCGGTTGTGCACGTAGAAGACCTGGCCCTCGCGCAGCAGCTCGCGCCGGATCGCCGCGGCCAGTTGCTTGTCGTTGCGGGGGCCGACATACGACAGGATCGGGTGCCGGTCCTCCGGCGGGGTCGCCAGCGTCGACATCTCGCGGATCCCCGTGACGGCCATCTCGAGGGTGCGCGGGATGGGCGTCGCGCTCATCGCGAGGATGTCGACGTTCGTCTTGAGCTTCTTCAGCGCGTCCTTGTGCTCCACGCCGAAGCGCTGCTCCTCGTCGACGATGAGCAGGCCCAGATCCTTGAAGCGCACGCGCTCCGTGAGGATCCGGTGCGTGCCGATCACCATGTCGACGGAACCGTCGAGCAGGCCCTGCACGGTCTCGCGCGCCTCCTTCTCGGTCTGGAAGCGGCTGAGCGGGCGGACCTTGACGGGGAAGCCCGCGAAGCGCTCCTGGAAGGTCTCGAGGTGCTGCTTCACGAGCAGCGTGGTCGGCACGAGCATGGCCACCTGCTTGCCGTCCTGGATCGCCTTGAACGCCGCGCGCACGGCGACCTCGGTCTTGCCGAAGCCGACGTCGCCCGAGAGCAGGCGGTCCATCGGGACCGGCCGCTCCATGTCGCGCTTGATCTCGTCGATCGTCTGCAACTGATCGGGAGTCTCGGCGAAGGGGAACGCCTCCTCCAGCTCGCGCTGCCAGGGCGTGTCGGGGCCGAACGCGTGGCCCTTCGCGGCCATGCGCGCCGAGTAGAGCTTGACGAGCTCGATGGCGATGTCGCGCACGGCGCGGCGCGCCTTGCTCTTGGCCTGGGCCCAGTCGCTGCCGCCCATCTTCGACAGCTGCGGGCTCTCGCCGCCGACGTACTTCGACAGCAGATCGAGCTGGTCGGTCGGCACGAACAGCTTGTCGCCCGGGTAGCCCCTCTTGGAGGGCGCGTACTCCAGCACGAGGTAGTCGCGTTCCGACTTCACGGCGTTGCGCCCACCCGTGGAGACCTGCCGCTTGGTCATCTCGACGAACCGGCCGATGCCGTGAGTGGCGTGCACGACGAAGTCGCCGGGCTTCAACTGCAGGGGGTCGACGACGTTGCGCCGGCGCGAGGCCAGCTTCTTCGGGCCGCGGCTCGTGCCGCCGATCGTGCGGCCGTAGAACTCGTTCTCGCTGAGCACCGCCAGGCGGGCCTCGTCCGACTCGAAGCCCTGCTCGATCGCGCCGCGCACGAGCGTGACCACGCCGGGCTCGGGCGACTCGTCCAGCGCCTCGACGATGCGTGCCGCGATGCCGCGCTCCGACAGCACGTCGCGGGCGCGCTCGACGAGCCCCGCGCCCTCGGCCACGACGACCACCGCCCACCCCTCGCGCACCCGCGTGGCGATGTGCTCGGTGGCGCCGTCGACGTTGCCGTGGAACGAGGGGACGATCGATCCGCGGATCCGCGTGCCCTCGACGGCCTCGTGCTCCTCGCCCGCCTCCGCGAGCTCCGCCGCGATATCCGCCGCGCCCGAGTCGAAGGGGCTCAGCGTCCACCACACGCCGCCGCCGGCACGCACGTCATCGCGCAGCCGACCGATCGTGAGGAAGTCGCCGCTGGCGAGATCGACGGGGGCGCTCGCGCCACTCGTCGCCGCGCTCCACGCCGCGTCGAGGAACTCGCGGTTCGTGTCGGCGAGCGAGAGAGCGCGGGTCACCGCCCGCTCGGGATCCACGAGCGCCACCGCGGCACCGGGCGGCAGATAGCCGGCGAGCGAGACCAGCGGGCCCGCGACCACCGGCGTGAGCGACTCCATGCCCTCCGACGGAATGCCCTCGGCCATGCGCTCCAACAACTGGGCGATGCCCGGGAGGGTTCCCTGCAGCGCACGAGCGCGCTGGCGCACCTCGTCCGTGAGCAGCAGCTCGCGGCTCGGCACGAGCTCGACGCGTGCCACGTCGCCGGGGAGCGATCGCTGGTCCGCCACCGAGAAGGCCCGGATCTGATCCACCTCGTCGCCGAAGAACTCGATGCGATAGGGGTGCTCCGCCACGGGCGGGAACACGTCGAGGATCCCGCCGCGCACGGCGAACTCGCCGCGCCGCGACACCATGTCGACACGGGTGTACGCACGCTCGACGAGGGCGGCGACGATCTCGTCGAGGTCGTGCCCCCGTTCCCCCGTCGCCAGCACGATCGGCTCGACATCCGCGAGCCCCGGCGCCAGTGGTTGCACGGCCGCGCGCACGGAAGCGGTCACGACGATCGGCGCGGAGCCGTCCCACGCGGCGAGGGCGCGCAGCGTGGCCAGCCGCCGCCCCACCGTCTCGGCACTCGGGCTGAGGCGCTCGTGCGGCAGCGTCTCCCATGCCGGGAAGCTCACGACAGTGGCGTCGGGCACGAGCGAGTGCAGCGCCGCGCCGAGGGCGTCGGCACGCCGCCCCGTCGGCGCGATGACGAGCAACGCGGCGGGACGGCCGGATGCCGCGCGGCGCGCGAGCAGCGCGGCGAGCGCGGGGGCGTCGAGTCCGTCGACGAGCGAGAGGTCCGCATCGACGCCTGCGTTCGAGATCGCGTCGCGGAAGGACTCCGAGCGGTCGAGGGCGCGCGAGATCCCGTGCACAGTCACCGATCAAGTCTACGCGGCGCGACCGGCACCGGTCCGGCCTGGCGGACGGCGTGCTCAGGCCTTCGGCGCGTGGACCCGTTGCTGGGCGGCGACGAGGCCCTCCTCCACGATCAGCTCCACGGCGTCTGCAGCCTCCGAGACGAGGATCGGCAGGGTCTTGCGCTCGGTGGCGCCGAAGGGATCGAGCACCCAGTCCGCCGGATCCTGCCGACCCGGAGGCCGGCCGATGCCCACCCGCACGCGCACGAAGTCGGGCGTGCCGAGGGCCTTCGCCACGTCGCGCACGCCGTTGTGTCCACCGTGCCCGCCGCCGGCCTTCAGCCGGAGGGTGTCGAACGGGATGTCGAGCTCGTCGTGGACGACGATGACCCGGTCGGGATCGATCTTGAAGAACTTCGCCAGCGAGGAGACCGGGCCGCCCGACACGTTCATGAACGAGTTCGGCTTGGCGGCGACGAGCTTCGCTCCACCGATGCGCAGGCGACCCTCCGCGACGCGGGCGTTCGCCTGCTTCTGCGGGCTGAACGACGCCCCCATCCGGGCCGCGAGCTCGTCGACGACGAGCTGGCCGACGTTGTGTCGGGTCAGCTCATAGCGGGGGCCGGGGTTGCCGAGCCCGACGACCAGCCATGTGTCGGCCATGCGTCTCCTCCAGTGGACAGCGGAAGGGGGTGCGACGGATCGTCGCACCCCCTTCCGGCAGGATCGGGATTACTCGGCCGACTCCTCGGCGCCGCCCTCGGCCTCGTCGGCCGACTCACCGCGCGGCGTCGACACGGCGACGATGAGCGTCTCGGCGTCGATCGCCAGGCTGGCGCCCTGCGGCAGCGTGACGTCGGCCGCCGTGATGTGGGCGCCCTCCTCGAGGCCCTCGACCGACACCTCGAGCTGCTCGGGGATGTGCGTGGCCTCGACCTCGACGGTCAGCGACGACGCCTCGAGCATGTGGATCGTGCCGGGGGCGCTCTCGCCGGTGACGACGATCGGGACGTCGACCTGGATCTTCTCGCCCTGCTGCACGACGATCAGGTCGACGTGCTCGATCACCTGGCGCACCGGGTCGCGCTGCACGTCCTTCACGAGGACGAGGTGCGCGGTGCCGTCGACCGTGAGGTCGATGAGCGCGTTGGCCTGGCGGACGATCAGCGCCGTCTCGTGGCCCGGCAGGGCGACGTGGATCGGCTCGGCGCCGTGGCCGTAGATGACGGCGGGGATCTTGCCGGCGGCGCGCAGGCGGCGAGCGTAGCCCTTGCCGAACTCGGTGCGGGTCTCGGCGGACAGGGTGGCGTTCTCGGACATTGATGTTCTCCTCGTGCACACGGCGATGCGTCCGCCGCGGTGGTCTGCTTTCTCGACTCGAACGCAACGCGTGAGGAGAGCCACGGGGCCCGCAACACCGCGTCGATCACGGACACCGGGCGCGCACGCGCACGGCCGTCCCTCGCCGAGGTGCTTCCATGCTACCCGAACCGCCCGAAGGAACGACAATCGACGCCGAGCGATAGCCTGAGAGGGTGTCCCGAACGGGGGCGCCCGTCTCGCGAAGGAGTCATCGCATGCTCGACGCTGCCACCTGGTCGCACGTGATCACCTGGGTCATCGGCGGCATGTCCGCCGTCACCGCCGTCCTGATCGTCGGCGCGTTCTACTCCCTCGGTCGCGCCGGCTCCCGCAAGTAACCTCTCGCGCGCGGTCAGGCCGCGCCACCGCGGCGCCGGCGGTCGAGGAAGGCCACCGCGGCGTCGACGAGCGCATGCGGCGTCTCGGCGACGTCGAGCACGATTCCCGCCTCGTCCGGCTGCAGCGGTTCGAGTGAGTCGAACTGCGAGCGCAGCAGGACCGGCGGCATGTACTCGTGGCTGCGGGAGTTCACCCGCGACCAGATCAGCTCGAACGACCCGTGCAGGTGCACGAACACCGTCCCAGGGGCGTCGGCGCGCAGCACGTCGCGGTACGCCCGGCGCAACGCCGAGCACACCACGACGATGCCGCGATCGCGACCCGATGCGAGCGTCGCGCCGATCGCGTGCAGCCAGGGCACGCGGTCCTCGTCCGTGAGCGGCACGCCCGACGCCATCTTCGCCACGTTCTCGGCCGAGTGCAGCCGGTCACCGTCGACGTAGCGCCCCCGGATCCGCTCGGCCAGCATGTTCGCGATGGTCGACTTCCCCGCCCCCTGCACTCCCATGACGACGACGGGAGGGTACGACGAGGCCGGCGGCGTCATCCCTTCGTCGCTCCCGCGGTGAGCCCGGACACGATGTACTTCTGCGTGAACAGCGCGATGACCATGATGGGAATGGTCACGACGACCGCGGCCGCCATCAGGCCGCCCCAGTCGATGGACGCGTACCCGACGAAGTCGAAGATCGCGACCGGGAGCGTCTTCGTGCTCGCCCCCGAAAGCACGAGCGCGAACATGAAGTTGTTCCACGAGAAGATGAACGACAGGATGCTGGCCGTGGCCACCCCCGGGATGGACAGCGGGAGCGTGATCCGCAGGAACGCGCCGATCGGCGTGAGCCCGTCCACCTGCGCCTGCTCCTCGAGCTCCTCCGGCAGGGAGTCGAAGAACGACATCATGATGTAGAGGATCAGCGGCAGCGAGACGAACATGTGCGAGAGCACGAGCGGCGTGTAGGTGCCGACGACGCGCAGGTTCGCGAACACGAAGTACCACGGCACGAGCAGGCTCACGCCCGGGATCACGCGGGCGAGCAGCACGAGCACGGCCGACTTCTTCATCACGAAGCGGCTCATCGAGTACGCGGCGGGCACGGCGAGCAGCAGGGACAGCGCCGTCGCCGCTGCCGCGACGAAGAGGCTGTTCCAGATGAACTGCAGGTAATCGGCCTGGCCGAACACCGTCTCGTAATTGACCGTCGTCGGGGTGAAGACGAACGCCGCCTCGGAGTTGTAGATGTCGACGTTCGTCTTGAACGATGCGAGGACCATCCACACGATCGGTGCCAGGAAGGCCAGCGCCACGAGGACGAGCATGATGGCGCGGAAGGCCTTGTAGCCGCGACCACGAGGGCGCCGTCGCTGCAGCGGCGACGTGGTCGCCAGGAGGGAGGTTGCGGTCGAGGTCATGAGACGGCGCTCTTCTTCCTGCGGATCGTGAGGAGCCAGATGCAGCCGATGATCATCAGGAAGAAGATCACCAGCACGGTGGATGACTCCCCGTACTCGTTGTAGTCGAAGCTCAGCCCGTAGGCGTAGACGTTCAGCGTCTCGACCTCGTGGAACGATCCGCCTCCCTTGCCCTTCGTGGCGTAGAGGATGTCGAACGTCTTCAGCGCGTCGATGCCGCGCAGCAGGATCGCGGTGATGAAGGTCGGCATCACCAGCGGGAACGTCACGTGCCAGAAGCGCTGCCAGGCGTTGGCGCCATCGACCCGCGCGGCCTCGTCGGGCTCGTCGGAGAGCGAGGTCAGGCCCGCCAGGAGGATGAGAACGACCATCGGCGTCCACTGCCAGATGTCGACGAACATGAGGGTGGGCAGCGCGGTGGCCTCCCCCGCGAGCCACGGCTGCGCGGGGATGCCGAACCACGACAGGAGCTGGTTGGCGAAGCCGATGGACGGTTCGAAGATGAGCCGCCACATCATGCCCACCGCGACGGGCGTCGCGACGAGCGGCAGGAGGATGATGATGCGGACGAGGCCCTGGCCGCGGAACGGTCGCCACAGCAGCAGCGCGATCAGCATGCCGAGGGTCATCTCGACGGCGAGCGCCCCGAAGGTGAAGATGGCCGTGCGGAGGACGGCGGGCCAGAAGCGGTCGGTGTCGCCGAGGATCTCGACATAGTTGTCGATGCCGATGAAGTCGTGCTCCGCGCGGATCGACCCAGACGCGTCCGTGAGGCTGAGGTACACGGTCCACGCGAGTGGGAACACGAGCAGCATGGCCACGAACACCATGGCGGGGGCCGCGAGCACCCACTTCCGGTGATGGTTCGCCCACGCCGAGAAGGACGGCTGCGTCCTGGCGCGGGGTGCGGTCGTTGTCGTCATGGTCTCTCCAGAACGCTCGCTGACGGGCGTGGGGATGGCGGTGGTGCGCCGGTCGTGCCCCGACGCACCACCGCCGGTGTCGACGGAGGGCCGCTCAGTCGTTCTCGTCGTCGAGGAACGCCTGGAACTCCGTCTGCGCCTGCTCGATGGCGGCCTCGACGTCACCCCCGGTGATCGCGACCACGATCGGAGCGCCGACGATCTCACGCGCCTCGGCGACCGAGACCACGCGCGGGCGGTCGTAGCCGACACCCGTCTCCGAGCCGATCGCGATCGCCTCGGCGAGCTGCGGCGGGAAGCTCGACACGCCCTCCGGGTTCTCCCACACCGAGGCGCGGGCCGCGGGCACGCCCGCCGTCTGCACCTCGAGGGTCATCTCGGGGCTGGTCAGCCACTTGACGAAGTCGAACGCGAGGTCCTGCTTCTGCGAGGCACTGTTGATGCCGAGCGCCCAGGACGGGACGTTGTAGGGCACGGAGCCGGCGGGCCCCGCGGGGAACGGCGCGAAGCCGACGGACTCGGAGACCGTCGAGTTCTCGGCCTCGGTGAGGTTCTTGTACAGGCTCGACGCGTCGGTGTAGAACGCGACCTGGCCCTGCGCGAACAGGGCAGCGGCGTCCGGCCAGCTCATGTCCGTGGAGACGTTGTCGGGACCGTACTGGCCGATGAGCCGCCCGTACAGCTCGTAGGCCTCGACCGCGGCGTCGCTGTCGACGGTCGCCTCGGTGGCGTCTTCGTTCGTGAAGTCACCGCCCATGCTGTACAGGAAGCTCGAGAACTGCGTCACGGCCGCGGATGCGCCCGTGCGGGCCACGAAGCCCGCCATCTCGCCCTGTTCCTTGATCTGCTTCGCGGCGGCCTCGAGCTCTTCGAGGGTCTCGGGCACCGCGATGCCGAGGTTCTCCAGCACATCGGTGCGGTAGTACAGCACCTCCTGCTCGGTGATGATCGGCACGCCCATCACGGCGTCGTCGTGCGTGACGGCCGCCACGGGGGCCTCCTGGAAGTCGCTCCAGTCCCACTCCTCGTCGGCGGAGACGTAGTCGGTGAGGTCGGCCAGGTAGCCGTTCTGGGCGAACAGCTTGCCCTCTTGGAGGGGGCGGTACATCATCACGTCGATCTCGTCGGTGCCCGCGTTGAGCTTGACGTTGTACTGGTCCGAGAGCTGGTCCTCCCCGAGCTGAGTGACCTCGACGGTGACCCCCTCGTTGGCCTCCTCGAACTCGGCGATCTTCTCCTTGACGATGTCCGTCCAGACGTGGTTCGCGAGGGTCACGCGCAGCACCTGCGAGCCGCCGTCCCCCTCGCCGCCGCCGGAGCATCCGGCGAGTCCGGTCACGAGCACGGCGGCCGCGGCCGTCGCCGTCGAGACCCTGATCCAACGATGCGTCATTGCATCTCCCTTCATCGGGTGTGTGCCCGCGAGTGGACGGACACGCTGTGGTGCAGATCGGATAACCCCTATAAGTAACACTAATATGCGAAGGAGGCGCAAGTCACCATCGCATCTCGTCTCATCCGGGAGCAGTCCCCCACCTTTCAAGGAGGCTCATCGTGGAGCTCGATCTGACCGGCCAGGTCGCCATCGTCACCGGCGTCGGCAAGGGAATCGGACGGGAGATCGTCCTCACCCTCGCGCGCGAGGGGGTGACCACCGTCTCGCTGGATCTCGACCGAGACGACCTGGCGAGCCTGGCCCGGGAGCTGGACGAGATCGGGGGCACGCACGCCGAGTACGACTGCGACGTGCGCGACGCGGCCCGCATCCGGGAGATCGTCGCCGATGTCGATGTCCGCTTCGGGCGCATCGACACGCTCGTGAACAACGCCGGCGTCGGCGGCGACGGCTACGTCGCCGAGCTCGGGGAGAGGGCGTGGGACCTCTGCTTCGACGTCAACGTGAAGGGCACGTTCCTCACCTGCCAGGCCGTCCTCCCCGTCATGAAGCGACAGCGCCGCGGTCGGATCATCAACGCGGCCTCGTTCGCCGCGATCGTCCCGATCGTCGGCGCGGCCGCGTACGCGGGATCGAAGTCCGCCGTGACCCAGTTCACCCGCGCCCTTGCCGGAGAGGTGGGGCCGTGGAACATCACGGCCAACGCGTACGCGCCCGGCATGATCCCCACGACGCTCAACCACTTCACGGAGCGTGAGGAGGCTGAGCAGGCCCGACTGCTCGACACCCTGACGCTGCGCAGCTGGGGCCAGAAGTCGGACATCGCGAACCTCGTCTGTTTCCTGGCCTCGGACCAGGCCCGATACATTACGGGTACGTTGATCGACATCAGCGGCGGGAAGCTCGCGACGCAGGTTCCGCGCCTCGCCTACGAACGCGCCGCCGCCGAGGGCCTCGATGCCCTCTGATCGCCCACCACTCCAAAGGACGCCCATGGTCGACCCCGCACGGCGCGACAGCACCAGCGCACAGCGACGCGCCCGCATGGGCGGAGGCCTGTACGCGCACGTGTTCCAGGCGCTCGGCCAGGAGATCATCGACGGCACGCTCCCGGTCGGCAGCATCGTGTTCGCCGAGCAGATCTCGGAGCGCTTCGGCGTCTCGCGCTCGGTCGTGCGCGAGAGCCTGCGCTCGCTCGCCTCGATGGGCCTGCTGGAGTCACGGCCGCAGGTCGGCACGCGGGTGCTGCCCCGCGAGCGCTGGGATCTGCTGAACCCCCACGTCGTGCATTGGCGCTCGCAGGGCCATGGCTATCGGGAGCAGATGCGCGAGCTGCTCGAGCTGCGACTGGGGCTCGAGCAGGTGGCGGCGCGCTTTGCCAGCGAGCGCATGAGCCCCGAACAGGCGCAGCAGCTCATCGCCGCGGCCGACGGCATGGGCGCCGCGATGCACGAACTGCACGACCTCCGCGCCTACTTCGACGCCGACGCGACGTTCCACCGGCTCCTGCTCGAAGGCACGGGGAACCCCGTCATCGCGCAGCTGTCGGACACCATCGGCGCCACGCTCCACGCGAGGGCGGTGGACACCCGGCCCGGCATGCACGACATCACCGAGACGTCGCTGACGACGCACCGCGAGCTTGCGCACGCCATCGCCGAGAGGGACACCGAGCGGGCCGAACAGCTCGCGCGCGCGCTCGTCACCGACACGCTCGACGAGTTCTCCTGATCCACGGGGCCGGCGCCTTCGACGCCGTCCCCGTGGAGCCGTTCAGGAGAAGACCATGACGCTCTTGATGTTGCGGCCGGACTCCATCGCCTCGAAGGCCTCCTCCCACTCCTCCAGCGGGTAGACGCCGCCGAGCACGCGGTCGGTCTCGAGGCGCCCGCTCGAGAAGAGCGACAGCACGGCCTCCCAGGTCGTCCAGGTGTGCGAGAACGACCCGGCGAGGGTCACGGCCTTCGCCACGAGGGGATCGAGACTGAACCCGAGCGGCTGCGGTCCCCAGCCCACCTTGACGATGGTCCCGTACGGACGCACCAGCTCGAGGCCCTGCTGCAGCGCGATGCTGACCCCCGTTGCGTCGATGACGACGTGGGCGCCCAGGCCGTCGCCGAGACCCCGCACGAACTCCGCCGCATCCTGAGAGGTGATGTCGATCGTGTGGTCGACGCCGAGGTCCCGCGCCTTCGCCAGGCGTGCGGCGTCGATTCCGGTGCCGAGCATGACGATCGTTCCCGCGCCGCGCAGCCGCGCCATCTGCGCCGTCAACTGTCCGATCGTGCCCGCCCCCTGCACGACGACGAGATCGCCGGGCTTGATGTCGGTGCGCTCGACCACCGCGGTGTACGCGACGGCAAAGGGTTCCGTCATGGCAGCCTGCTCGAAGCTGACGTTGTCGGGGATGCGGTGCAGGACGCGGGGCTCCGCGAGCAGCAGTTCGCCGAACGCCCCATCGCGCATGGCCCCGTACCCCTCGCGCTGCGGGCAGAGGTTGTATCGCCCCGTGCGGCACAGCGCGCAGACGCCGCAGATCTTCGCCGCCGTCTCGCACACCACCCGATCCCCCACCCGCCACTGCGTCACGTCGTCCGCGACGGCGGCGATGACGCCCGCGGTCTCGTGGCCGAGCACGAGGGGCAGCGTGATGTCCCAGCTCTGCCCGTTGCGCCACATGTGCACGTCGGAGCCGCACACGCCGACGGCGCGCGCGGCGACGAGCACGTGGCCCGGCTCGAGCTGAGGGGCCGGGACGTCGCGGAGCTCGACGGCACCATCCTCGAGCGCGTACTTGACGAGCGCCTTCATCGTGCGGCCGCCCTTCCCGTGGCCCGTGCGTCCTCATCGAGGGCCGGGCGGGCCAGGCTCGGCAGGCCGGCGGCGGCGCGCGCCTCCTCCTGCTTCTCGACGCGGACGGCGGTCGACCCGCCGAAGTACCGATCGCGCGCCTCGCGCAGGAACAGCACCGACTCGTGCATCTCGGACATGCCGTTGACGCCGTCCTCGATACTGATCCAGCCGTCGTAACCGGCCTCAGCGAGGGTGCGGAAGATGCGGGGGTAGTCGTTCATCCCCTGACCGATCACGCCGTGCTGCAGCGCGGGCGAGTAGCCGATCGTGCCGTCGGCCTGCCGGAGGTCGGCGAGGCTCGTGCCGGGGGCGAGGAAGCGGTCGGAGGCCTGCATCGTCACGACGCGGTCGACGACGAGGTCGAGGAAGTCGGCGGAGTCCTCGCCCGCCACGATGGCGTTCGAGGGGTCGTACTGCACGCCGAAGTGGACACGGTCGTCGATGGCCCCGACGATCTCCAGGAAGACGTCGGCCCGCTGGGCGAACTCGACGTAGGCCCAGGAGCCGTCCTTGTAGTGGTTCTCCATGGCGAGCGTGACGTCCATCTCGCGAGCGATGGGCAGCAGCCGCTGGTAGGCGTCGACGACGTACCCAATCCCCTCCTCGCGCGTGATCTCGGGGTGCTTCTGCCCCGAGAGCACGCGCGCGCTGGCGCCCGGCCCGCCCAGATGGCGTGCGTAGCGCATGATCTCGACCTGGCGATCGAACTCCGCCGACCGCACGGACGGGTCGGGGTGGGTGAAGTCGGGCGAGGTGCACAGCATCGGCATCTCGAACCCCTCCTTCGCGAGCGCTTCCCCGATGGCGTCGAGGTAATCGTCGTCGCTCTGCCAGAACATGCCCGAGTAGAGCTCGAGCCCGTCGGCGGGAAGGGACGCCGCCTTCTCGATCCACTCGAACACGGTCATCGTGCGCGAATCGCTCAGCGCGGCCAGGTCCCCCTTCGGGAAGACGCTGATTCTCATGGCAACCTCTTTGTCGGTGACTTGACGCGGGATGATCCGCCCACATCTAATAAGTAATACCTATACGATCATTCGTCATCGTGGCAAGGAAGCCGAAGGGAACGCCAATGCCGATCGCCGCCGACCGCCTGCGTGAATGGGTCACCGCCCTGCTGGTGACCTGGTCGTACGCCCCGGACGACGCCGCCTACATCGCGGACACGCTCGTCGACGCCAATCTGCGCGGCGTCGACTCCCACGGCGTCATTCGCCTCGGCGCATATCGCGCCCGCCTCGAGGCCGGCCTCGTCAGCGCCACCGCGCAGCCGATCGTCACGCGGACCGGTGCCACCGCCCGCGTGGACGCGAACGGGGCGGCGGGGCAGATCGCGGCTCGCACCGCGACGGAGACGGCGCGCGACGCGGCCCGCGAGCACGGTGTCGCCGCCGTCGCCGTGCACAACAGCGCCCATTTCGGCGCCGCCGGCTACTACGCGCGCGCCCTCGCCGCCGAGGGCCTCATCGGGGTGGTCGTGTCGAACTCGGAGCCCGTGGTGGTTCCCTTCGGGGGCCGAGACCCGCTCTTCGGCACCAATCCCCTCGCCTTCGCCGCCCCCACGAGCGGCGCCCCCCTCAGCCTCGACATGGCCACCAGCACCTCCGCCATGGGCAAGGTGCTCGTCGCGCGAGCCGACGGGCGCGAGGTGCCCCCTGACTGGGGCGTGGATGCGTCGGGCGCGCCGACGACCGACCCCCACGAGATCCGCGCCCTGCTGCCGGCCGGCGGCCCCAAGGGCTACGCACTCGGCTTCCTCGTCGAGGTGCTCGGCGGCGTGCTGACGGGGGCCGCCGTCACCCACGGCATCGGCAACATGTACTCCGACTTCGAACGCCCGCAGGACGTCGGCCACTTCATGATCGCCATCGACATCTCCCGCTTCATCCCCCCGGCCGACTTCCTCGCGCGCATGGACGCCCTCGCCGCCGAGGCACGCGCCATCGCCCCCGCACCGGGGTTCGACGCCGTCCTCGTGCCTGGTGAACCCGAGGAACGGGCGCGCGACACGCGCACCGCCGACGGCGTGCCGCTGCCCGCCGCCACGATCGAGGAGCTCCGCGCCCTCGGCGCCGCGGCCGGCGTGGCGTTCCCGGAGGCACAGGCATGAAGCTGCTGCTTCCCGACTCGCTCCCGCTCGACATGCCGTCGCTCGAGGACGTGCGATACGTCACGTACGACATCACCCAGCCGATCCCTCCCGAGCACCACGACGCCGAGGCGCTCGTCGTGTGGGGCAACTCGGACGCGCAGCTCGCCGACGCCGCGGCCGCGCTGACCGCGGTGCGGTGGGTGCAGACGCTCGCCGCCGGCCCCGACCAGGTCGTCGCCGCCGGATTCGCGCCCGACGCGGTGATCACCTCGGGGCGCTCACTGCACGACGTCACGGTGGCCGAGCACGCGCTCGCCCTCGCCCTCGCCGGCGCCCGACGCCTCCACACCCTGGTGCGCGCCCAAATCGGGCACCGCTGGGCGTCGGAGATCGGTGGACGCCAGCCCCTCTCCGACCCCGACCGGGTGACGACGCTGCGGGGCGCACGGGTGAGCGTGTGGGGTTTCGGCGGAATCGCCCAGACTCTTGCGCCGCTCCTCTCAGCGCTGGGTGCCGAGGTGACCGGCATCGCCCGCAGCGCCGGAGAGCGCGGCGGCTACCCGGTGGTCGCGGAGGCGGACATCGAGACGGTGCTGCCCGAGACGGACGTGCTGATCATGATCCTCCCCGCCACGGGCGAGACGCGCGGGGCGCTGAGCCGTGAGCGCATCGCCCTGCTGCCACCCCGCGCCTGGGTCGTCAACGTGGGCCGCGGCGCCACGGTGGATGAGGCGGCCCTGGCCGATGCTCTCCGCCACGACCGGCTCGGCGGCGCGGCCCTCGATGTGACTGAGGTGGAGCCCCTGCCGGTCTCCTCCGAGCTGTGGGACCTCGCCAATGTCATCATCACCCCGCATTCGGCCGGCGGGCGCCCCATCGGTGCCGCCGGGCTCATCGCCGACAACCTCCGCGCGCTGCTCGACGGCCGCGCCCTCATCAACGTCGTCGAGCGCTGAGCGCCGGCGTCCGCCCCGGGAGCACCATGTCCACGACCATCCGGCACCTCACGCGAGCGAACCTCGCCCGTCCGCTCGTACAGATCTCGCTCGACCTCACGAACAACGATGAGGCGCTGCGCACGGCGGCGGTGGCCGTCGAATCGGGCGTCGACTGGATCGAGGTGGGCACTCCCCTCGTGCTCGCCGAGGGGCTGCACGCGGTGCGGGCCCTGCGCCGCGAGTTCCCCGAACACCCGATCGTCGTCGACCTCAAGACGATGGACGGCGGCTACCTCGAGGCGGAGATGATGGGCGATGCCGGCGCCGACGCCGTGATCGTGATGGCACGGGCGCACGACGCCACGATCGAGGCCGTCGTGGATGCGGGTGAGCGATTCGGAATGCTCGTCATGGGCGACGACCTCGCCGAACCCGACCGCGTCGCGGCGTGCGTGCGGCTGGAGCAGCTGGGCGTGGGGATGGTGATCCACCACATCGGCTACGACCATCGCAACCGCAACCCCCACCTCGGGCTCAGCCCGCTCACCGAGCTGGCCGACATCGTCGCCGCGACGACCGTGCCGGTACAGGCGGTCGGGGGCCTCTCGATCGAGCAGGCCATCCAGTGTCCCGAGACCGGGGCCCCCGTCGTCGTCTTCGGGGCGCCGCTCGCCATCGACGGACGCACCTTCAGCCCCGCCTCCGGCGATCTGGGCCGCGTGCTGACCGAGGCGGCCGCGCGCGTGCACGCATCGCCCATCCGGTACCCGGAGAAGGGGTGAGCGCCGCGATGACCGATCGCTGCACGTGGGTGACCGGGGCCGGCAGCGGCATGGGCCGTGCGAGCGCCGTCCGCGCGGGTGCCTCGGGCCGGCGCGTCGCGTTGAGCGGACGGCGAGTGCCCTCGCTGGAGGAGACCGCGAAGCGCATCGTCGACGCGGGCGGCCCCGCCCCGCTCGTGCTGCCGCTCGACGTCCGGGATCCGGACGCGCTCGCGGAAGCGCACGCGCGCGTCCGCGCCGAGTTCGGAACGGTCGAGGCTCTCGTGCTCTCGGCCGGCCTGAACGCGCCCGCTCGCACGTGGGCGGACCAGTCGATGTCGGACTTCGCCGCGATCGTGGAGACGAATCTGACGTCCGTCGCCCGGGCGATCGATCTGACGCTTCCGGGGATGCGGAACGCCGGCGGCGGCACCATCGTCATCGTCTCGTCGATCTCGGCCTGGCGCCTCTCACCGGGTGCAGGCGTCGCCTACACCGCGAGCAAGCGCGGTCTCAAGGCACTCACGGAGACACTCAACGGCCAGGAGGGCCGCAACGGCGTCCGCGCCACGCTCCTGCTGCCGGGAGACGTGGACAGCGAGTTCCTGCGACTGCGCCCCGTGCAGCCGGATGAGGACAGTCGCGCTCGCATGCTGTCGCCCGACGACGTCGCCCGCGCGGTGCAGTTCGTGCTGGACGCCCCTCCGGGCGTCACGATCGACGAACTCGTCATCAGCCCGACCGGGTTTTGACGCGCTGCCGGCGGCGCAGCGGCCGCAGGGCACGGGTAGCCTGGTCACGATCTCTCCGTCCCGATACCCACACACCCTCGAGGAGCACCCACGTGTCCGGATTCGAAGCGCAGGCCAACATCGGAGTCGTCGGACTCGCCGTGATGGGATCCAACCTGGCTCGCAATCTCGCCAGCCGCGAGGGCAACACGGTCGCGGTGTACAACCGCAGCCGCTCCAAGACGGATGAGCTCGTCGCC
This sequence comes from Microbacterium sp. Marseille-Q6965, assembly GCF_946151065.1. Classification (GTDB taxonomy): domain Bacteria; phylum Actinomycetota; class Actinomycetes; order Actinomycetales; family Microbacteriaceae; genus Microbacterium. The sequence continues at coordinate 685,200 of NZ_CAMGZA010000001.1, forward strand.
GCGCACCCCGAGGCCGGTTTCCTCCCGGCCTACAGCTACGAGGAGTTCGCGGCCACGCTGTCGAAGCCGCGCACGGCGATCATCATGGTGAAGGCCGGTGGCCCCACCGACGCCGTCATCGAGGAGCTCGTGAAGGTGTTCGAGCCGGGCGACATCATCGTCGACGGCGGGAACGCCCTGTTCACCGACACGATCCGCCGCGAGAAGGCCGTGCGGGAGACGGGCATCAACTTCGTCGGCGCGGGCATCTCGGGCGGCGAGGAGGGCGCGCTGCACGGCCCGTCGATCATGCCCGGCGGGTCGGACGAGTCGTGGGTCACGCTCGGGCCGATCCTGAAGTCGATCGCGGCCGTCGCCGAGGGCGAGCCGTGCGTCACCCACGTGGGCCACGACGGCGCCGGACACTTCGTCAAGATGGTGCACAACGGCATCGAGTACGCCGACATGCAGCTGATCGCCGAGGCGTACGACCTCATCCGCCGCGGCACGGGCAAGAGCCCCGCCGAGATCGCCGACGTCTTCGCCGAGTGGAACCGCGGCGAGCTCGAGTCGTACCTCATCGAGATCACGGCCGAGGTGCTGCGCCAGGTCGACGCCGAGACCGGCAAGCCCCTCGTCGACGTCATCCTCGACCAGGCCGGCGCCAAGGGCACGGGCGCGTGGACCGTGCAGACGGCACTCTCGCTCGGTGTGCCCGTGTCCGGCATCGCCGAGGCCACGTTCGCGCGGTCGTTGTCGTCGCACCCCGAGCAGCGTGCGGTCGCCGCCGACCTGCCCGGTCCCGAAGAGTCCTTCCGGGTCGACGACGTCGATGCGTTCATCGAGGACGTTCGCCTGGCGCTGTTCGCCTCGAAGATCGTCGCCTACTCGCAGGGCTTCGACGAGATCCGGGCGGGCGCGGCTCAGTACGGCTGGGACATCGATCTCGGCGCCATCGCGAAGATCTGGCGTGCCGGCTGCATCATCCGCGCCCAGTTCCTGAATCGGATCAGCGACGCCTACGCCGCCACGCCCGATCTTCCGGTGCTCATGACGGCGCCGTACTTCGTCGAGGTGTTCGGGCGCGCTCAGGCGGCGTGGCGCCGCGTGGTGGTCTCCGCCGCGCGGGCGGGCATCCCCTCCCCTGCGTTCTCGTCGTCGCTGGCGTACTACGACGGCATCCGCGCCGAGCGCCTGCCGGCCGCACTCGTGCAGGGCCAGCGCGACTTCTTCGGCGCGCACACGTACAAGCGCATCGACAAGCCCGGCACCTTCCACACCCTGTGGTCGGGCGACCGCAGCGAGATCGAGGCCGAGGACACTCACTGACATCCGACGCCGTCGGCACGACGTCCGGTCCGCTCAGGCGGGCCGGACGTTGTGGTTTCGGCGGAAGACGTTCTCGGGATCCCAGGCGCGCTTGACCCGCTCCAGCCGCGCCATGGTGGTGGCCGGATAGAGCGTGGCGGCGAGCGCCGGGTCGGTGGAGTTCAGGAAGTTGCCGTAGACGCCGACGCCCTCCCGCGCGATGGCCGCCCAGTCGGCTGCGACGCGGGCGCGCTCGGCGTCGTCGACGTGGGGCCCCTCGAACGCACCGGCCATGACGAACCACGTCGCCTCGCGCGCGGCGAACGCCGTGGCGTCGGAGGCGACGTCTCCGTAAGCCCCGCCGAGCGACCGCAGGAAGAGCACCGACGCCGGCTGCGCCTCGCGGAATGCCGTCAGGCGATCGATCGTGTCGTCGCCCAGCTCGGGCATCAGGGAGTTACCGCCGACGAAACCCGGCGCGGGGCGCTCCGGATCGAAGGGCGGCATGTCGCCGAGGATTTCCGGGTACGACACGGTCTGAAACGCCATCTCGGTCACGCCCGGCAGCGAGAGCACCGGCGCCAGCAGCTGTCGCGCCGCCTGCTCATCGCCCAGCCAGCACGCCGTGAGCGAGGCTCCGGGAGGGGCGCTCGGGTCCATCGGGGGCACGTCCATGTACGTGACGGTCAGCTCGCGGGGCGCATCGCGCAGGATGTCCCGCATCGCGCGCAGCGTCTGGCGCGCGTCGCCCGAGAGCGTGAGCTCGATCCACACCACGCCCGGCAGCCGGTGCGCCTCGAAGTCGAAGCGGGTGACCACCCCGAAGTTGCCGCCACCACCCCGAAGCGCCCACATCAGTTCGGGAGCGCTGTCGTCCGACACCTCGACCACGTCGCCGGCGGACGTGACGAGCTGTGCGCCGACGAGCTGGTCGGCGGCGAGGCCCCAGGCCCGCACCATCCAGCCGATACCGCCACCGAGCGTCAGCCCTCCCACCCCCACCGACGCGGTGTCGCCCGAGCTGATGCCGAGGCCGCGGGGCGCGAGCGCGGCGGCGACCTCGCCCCACGTCGCGCCTCCGCCGACGCGCACGCGCGTGCCGTCCACGGCGATGTCGCGCAGGGCGCCGAGATCGATGGTCAGTCCGCCGGGAACCGATCCCCAGGCGCTGTGCCCGCCGCCGCGCACGGTGACGGGCAGGCCGGCGCGCGCGGCATGCGCCACCGCCGCCCGCACGTCGTCCACGCCGGCCGGTCGAACGATGACCTCGGGCTCACCGATGCCCGAGTGAAACAGGCGAGCGTCATCCCACTCGGGATCCGCCGCCGTCAGCACCGCGCCGGCGAGGCCGGCGCGCAGGTCGTCGAGGGTCGTCATGGCACGAACGGTAGCGCGCGCCTCCGACACGACGACAGGGCCCGCACGCGATCGGCCGGCCGCCCCGTGCGGGACGCCGGCCGATCGGGCGCGCAACGCCTCACCGCAGGGCGACGAGACCCAGGTTGCCGAGGATGGCGAAGGCGATGGCCCAGAGGATGATCGAGACGATCTGCCAGAAGATCACCTGGTTGCGGCTGGCACCGAACGAGACCATGAGTCCGGAGGTGATCTGACTGGGCAGGAGTGTCTGCCCGAGCAGGCTGACTCCCGGAACGCCGAAGCGGTCGAACATGCGCTTGAAGCGCTGCTTGCGCGGCGACAGCTCGGGCTCCCCCTCGCCCTCCCCGCGACCGGCCAGCACCTTCCGGCGCGCGCCGGCGCCGACGAGGACGAACGCGAGCATCGAGACGATGTTGCCGATCACCGCGGCGAGGACCGCCACGACGGTCGGCACGCCGGCGAGCACACCGATGAGCGTGCCGAAGTACGACTCGACGAAGGGGATGGCCGCGACGAGCATGACGCCCAGCCAGTGGGCCCACGTGGGCAGGGACTCGGTGAAGGCGACGAGCGCGTCGTACATGGGACCTCTCCTCGGTCGGTGTAAAGTGGCCTTGACATGACAAGCATGCTTGACACTCTCGAAAGTGTCAAGTTCGCTTTACACATGAGTCACATGAGTGCCGAGGAGAACGTGCGAAGCAAGGTGAGGGAGCTGCGCGGCGAGCGCGGGCTCTCGCAGCAGGCGCTGGGCGATGCCGTGGGCGTCTCGCGCCAGACGATCAACGCGATCGAGACGGGCCGATACGACCCGTCGCTGACGCTCGCGGTGCACCTCGCGCGTTTCTTCGGCGCGCCCGTGGAGGAGGTCTTCGATGTCGATGGATGAGCAGGAGCCGCAGGGCCGGCCCCGGCGGCGCTTCCGGTGGCCCATCTCGATCGTCAACACCGTCATCTACAGCCTCGCGACCCTCTTCGGCGTCTGGCTGATCGCATCCGACCGCCTCACCGCCGGCATCATCATGATCCTCGCCGCCACCTTCGGCGCCCTCGCCTCGGCGTACGCCCGGCGACGTGGCTCGGGCGACCTGGAACGCGTGAACGCGCTGGAGTTCGCCGACGAGCGCGACCGCGCCGCCGCCCGGAAGGCGCTCGCGACGGTGGGCGTCACCGCTCTGATCGCCTCGATGGTGCAGCTGGCGATCGCCATGGTGATCGAGGATCCCCTGTTCGCGCTGCTCAGCTCCGGCATGCTCATCCTGCTGGCGGTCGTCTGGCTCATCGCCAACTGGTACTTCGTCCGCCGCGGCTGATGGGGAGCGCGGAGAAGCGGCGCCTCGGGAGACGCCGCTCCCCCAAGACGTCGCTCAGTGCGTGATGTCGGTCACGGCGCCCTTCGCGAGCCGGAGGCGCCGCCGCGCGCGCCGCGAGACCGCCGAGTCGTGCGTGACGAGGATCAGGGTGAGCCCGCCGGCGTTGAGCCCCTCCAGCAGCTCCATGATCTCGTCGCGCGTCTGCTCGTCGAGGTTTCCGGTGGGCTCGTCGGCGAGCAGCACCGCCGGACGCTTCGCGATCGCGCGCGCGATCGCCACGCGCTGCTGCTGCCCACCCGACAGCTCTCCCGGCAGGTGATCGCCGCGCTCGGCCAGGCCGACCTGGGCGAGCGCCTCGGCCACGCGGCGATCCCGCTCGGGCCGCGGGAGACGCAGCGGCTCCAGCCCCATGTCGACGTTCTCGTGCGCGTTCAGCGTCGGGATGAGGTTGAAACCCTGGAAGACGAAGCCGATGCGTTCCGCCCTGATGCGACCGAGGACGTCGGCGCGCGCCGTCGACAGCTCCGTCTCGCCGAGGCGGACCACGCCGGCGGTAGGGGTGTCGAGCGCGCCGAGCAACTGCAGGAGCGTCGACTTGCCGCCGCCGGTCGGCCCCTGTATCGCGACGAAGTCGCCGTCCTCGATCGTCAGGTCGACGCCCGCGAGCGGCGTGACCTTCCGGTTCTTCTGCGCGTAGGTCTTCGTGACATCGCGAAGCTCGTACAGAGCGGTCATCTGGTCCTTCTCCTTGTCCATGGATCGATCACGCGACGGCACGCAGGGCCTCGGCGGGACTCAGGCGGGCCGCGCGCCAGCCGCCGATCGCGCCCGCCAGCAGGCCGCCCGCAATCGCGAGGGCCACGGCGGCGAGCACCGTCCCGATGCTGAGGGGCGCGCTCAGCGCGATCTCGGCGGCGCCGTTCTGCGCCGTCCCAGGGCCGACACCCCCGAAACCGCCGCCCCCGCCGGGTGGCGCCGCTTCGGCGGCCGGCACGGCGGACACCGTGGGCTGGATGACGTCGATGGCCAGGGTGATCGCCAGTCCGAGGACCACGCCGGCCGCCGCCCCGATGAGCCCCTGCACGAGCGACTCGCCGGCCACCTGCCGCACGACGCGCCCGTTCGTCCAGCCGAGCGCCTTCAGGGTGCCGAACTCGCGCGTGCGGCGCGAGACGCCAGAGACCGTGAAAAGGATCGCCAGCAGCACGGCCACAGCCAGCACCACGACCGAGAGCCACGCGCCGAGGCCCGCGATGAGCGCGGATGCGCTCGACAGCGATCCGGACACCGTTGCGGCAAGGTCGCTCTCGGAACTGACCGTCGCCTCGGGCAGTGCCTCGGCGAGGGCCGCCTGCACGGTCGCGATGTCGTCGGCGGCTTCGGCCTGCACATACACGGTGGAGACGACGTCCCCCGCGCCCGAGAGCTCCTGCGCGACGTCGAGTGGGATGAACACGTCGGCCGCGGCGTCCGCGGCGTCGGAGTCCGAAGCGACGACGCCGATCACCTCGAACTCCTCGCCGCCCAGATCGAGGGCGTCCCCCACCGCGATCTCGTTGGTCGTCGCATACGACGCGTCCACGACGGCGACGGAGGCTCCGGCGTCGGAGGCCGCAAGGGTGCGACCGTCTGTGAGCGACACCGACGACAACGGCCCGACGGACGTCGCGACATCGTCCACGCCGAGCACGCTCGTCTGCGCGAGGTCGAAGGAGCCGCCGCCGAAGCCGCCGCTGCGGCCGCCCTGCGGCGCGCCCTCGATCACCTGACCCTCTGCACCGGCGTCCTCGGGCGGCGACGGCAGCTCGCCGTCGAACGTCATGTTGCTCAGGGCGAGCGCGCCCGATGCCGCCGCGACGCCGTCGGTGTCCACCGCCGTGTCGACCGCGGAGGCCTCGAGGGTGGAGCGCCCCATCTCGACGGCCAACCGCGATTGGCTGACCTGCGTCGCGCCGTCCTCCCCCGTCGCCCCATCCTCGGCCCCGAACTCGAATCGCTGGCCGCCGCCCTCTCCGGGCTCCGCGGCCGCGCCACTGAGCGTGAGATCCGTGCCGACGCCGTAGACGGAGGCGAGCGCTGCCGCTTGCGCGTCGCGCACGCCGTTGGCGAGCGCTCCCACCACCATGACGAGCGCGATGGCCAGGGCGAGCCCCGCCGCCACGATGATCGTCTGCTTCTTGCGGCCGGCGAGCTCGCGCCGCAGGTATCTGCCGTTCATTCGGCTCCTTTCAGTGGATGTCCGGAGTCGACGGTAGGAATTCGTTCCATGGGGGCCCCATGACGTCGTTATGGAAGAGCTATGACGCGCACCGGCCCTTCACAGCCCAGGCATAGGCCGCGCCATAGGAAACGCATAGGTCGGCGCGCACAATGGAGCCATGACCTCGCCGCAGCCCGCCCTCACCCGCGCCGACGGTTCGCCCGTCCGCGTGCTCGTCGTCGACGACGAACAGATGCTCACCGACCTGCTGTCGATGGCGCTGAAGATGGAGGGTTGGGAGGTCCGAGCGGCATCGAGCGGCTTCGATGCCCTGCAGGCGGCGCGCGAGTTCGGGCCCGACGCGATCGTGCTCGACATCATGATGCCCGACCTCGACGGCATGGCCGTGATGCAGCGGCTCCGCCAGGCGGGCGATGACGTGCCCATTCTCTTCCTCACCGCGAAGGACGCCGTGGCCGATCGGGTGGCCGGGCTGACCGCAGGCGGCGACGACTACGTCACCAAGCCGTTCAGCCTCGAGGAGGTCGTGGCACGGCTGCGCGCGCTCATGCGCCGGGCCGGGGTGCAGACCGCCGAGAGCGAGCCGATCCTGCGCGTCGCCGACCTCACGCTGAACGAGGACAGCCACGAGGTCGACCGCGGCGGCGAACCGATCGAGCTGACCGCCACCGAGTTCGAGTTGCTGCGCTTCCTCATGCGCAATCCCCGGCGCGTGCTCTCGAAGGCGCAGATCCTGGATCGGGTGTGGCAGTACGACTTCGGTGGCAAGTCGAGCGTCGTCGAGCTGTACATCTCGTACCTGCGCAAGAAGATCGACGCGGGGCGCGAGCCGCTCATCCACACCATCCGAGGCGCCGGGTACATGATCAAGGCCCCGCAGTGACCGACGCGACCGGCGAGGAGCGCGCGGCGCGCACGGGCCCCCCGCGCCCCGGGCGCGAGGCGGCGTCCGCCGGGGTCGGCGCCGAGACCGGGGCCGCGCCGGCCGGCCGCCCCCCGATGTCGTTCCAGACGAAGCTCATGCTCACCGTCTTCGCGATCGTCGCGCTGATCCTCGTCGTCGTCTCGGCAGTGATGAGCCTGGTGCTCGGGCGCGTGCTGGAGTCGTCGCTGTCGCAGCAGGTGGAGTCCCTCGCCGACAGCGCCTCGTCGTGGGTGTCGCCCGGGCAGGACGCCGCGTCCCAGCTCGCCGGCGCGCGGACGTTCCCCGGCACCATCCTCATCGTGCTGTCGACGACCACCGGCGCCGTCTCCGGCGCGGTCAGCGACGGCCCCGAGGTCACGAGCCTCAGCGTGGCCCAGCTCACCGACGCGCGCAGCACGCGCAGCGAGCGCGCGACGACGGTCACGATCGCCGGCGAGGGCGAGTTCCGCATCGCCTCGGGTCAGGTGCCCGGCGCCGCCTACCTCATCGGGGTGTCGACCTCGGGCGTGCGCTCGACGGTGGGCCAGATGCTCTCGACGATCGCGTTCGTCACCGCCGGTGGTCTGCTCCTGCTCGGCGCGGCGGTCACCGCCGTCATCCATCGCGGCCTGCGGCCGCTCCGGGCGGTCGCCGACACGGCCACGCGGGTCGCGCACCTGCCCCTGCACGCCGGGGCGGTCTCGATCCGCGAGCGGGTGCCGGCGGACCAGGCGGACCCGCGCACCGAGATCGGGCAGGTGGGCGCCGCGCTCAATACGCTGCTCGACCACGTCGACGCGTCGCTCGACGAGCGTCAGCGCAACGAGGACCGCATGCGACGCTTCGTCGCCGATGCCAGCCACGAGCTGCGCACGCCGCTGGCCTCGATCCGTGGCTACTCCGAGCTGTCGCTGCGCGACCCTTCACTCAGCGACACCACCGAGCAGTCGCTCGAGCGCATTCAGGCGCAGTCGATCCGGATGACGAGCCTTGTGGAAGACCTGCTGCTGCTGGCGCGCCTCGACGAGGGGACCGAGATCGTCGTGGGAGCGGTGGACCTCACCCAGGTGGCGGTGGAGGCGCTGGCGGATCAGCAGGTGGCCGCGCCGGATCACCGCTGGCAGGCGGACGTGCCGGAGGAGCCGGTCGTCGTCGCGGGGGACGCGGCACGGCTCAGTCAGGTCGTCCTGAACCTGCTCGCGAACGCCCGCACGCACACTCCCGCGGGAACCGAGGTGACGCTCCGCATCGCGCGCGAGGGCAGCGGCGGGGGCACCCGCGCGGTGCTGCAGGTGCACGACAACGGCCCGGGCATCGATCCCGCACTGCAGAAGGAGCTGTTCGGCCGCTTCGCCCGCGGCGACGCCTCGCGCGCGCGCAAGACGGGCGGCACAGGTTTGGGGCTCGCGATCGCCAAGGCGATCGTCGAGGCGCACCAGGGCACGATCACGGTGCGCAGCGAGCCGGGCGACACGACGTTCGAGGTGCGCCTGCCCGCCCGGCCGGCCGACTCGGCCTGACGACGAAAGGGCTATGCCGCCCCGTCGAACATGCTCGTGACGGAGCCGTCGTCGAAGACCTCGCGGATCGCGCGCGCCAGCAGCGGCGCGCTCGAGAGCACCGTGAGCTTGTCGAAGCGGCGGTCCTGCGGAACGGGCACCGTGTCGGTGACGACGACGCGGTCGATGGCCTCGTCCTGCAGGCGCTCCGTGGCGGGGTCGCTGAAGATCGCGTGGGTCGCGCCGACGATGACCTTGCGGGCGCCGTTCTCCTTGAGCGCCTGCGCCGCCTTCACGATCGTGCCGGCGGTGTCGATCATGTCGTCGACGAGCAGGCACGTGCGACCCGCGACCTCGCCGACGATCTCGTGCACCGTCACCTGGTTGGCGACCTTGGGGTCGCGGCGCTTGTGGATGATCGCGAGCGGCGCGTTCAGCGAGTCCGACCACTGGTCGGCCACGCGCACGCGCCCCATGTCGGGCGAGACGACCGTGAGCGTCTCGCGCTCCTCGTCGGTGATCGTCTCGCGGAAGTGGCTCAGCAGCACCGGCTTGGCGAACAGGTGGTCGACGGGGCCGTTGAAGAAGCCCTGGATCTGCGAGGCGTGCAGGTCGACGCTCATGATCCGGTCGGCACCCGCCGTGGCGATGAGGTCGGTGATCAGGCGGGCCGAGATCGGCTCGCGGCCGCGGCCCTTCTTGTCCTGCCGCGAGTAGGGGTAGTACGGCGCGACGACGGTGACGCGCTTGGCCGACGCGCGCTTAAGCGCGTCGAGCATGATGAGCATCTCCATGAGGTCCTCATTCACGTTCTGCCCGAACGACTGGATGAGGAACACGTCGCTGCCGCGCATCGACACCTCGAAGCGCGTGTAGATCTCGCCGGAGGCGAAGGTGCGGTGCTCGGTCGGCGCGACCTGGATGCCCAGCTGCGCGGCGACCGCCTGCGCCAGTTCCGGGTGCGAGCGACCGGTCACCACCACGAGACGCTTCTTCGTCTTCGCGACGACGCCGGGGGCGATGCCCCGCTCGCGGTCGAGTTCAACCTTCTTTTGCTTCTGAGCCACCGGCCGCCTCTTCTGCTTCGCGGGCCTGTCGCGCGGCGTCCGCCGCGGGAGTGCCCGCTCTGTTCTTCTCGACCCACCCCAGGGAGTTGCGCTGGGGTGCCACGCTGAGGGCGAGCGCTCCGGCCGGGACGTCCTTGCGGATCACGGCTCCGGAACCCGTCTTCGCGCCGACACCGAGTCTAACGGGCGCCACCAGGTCGTTGTGCGTGCCCGTGTGCACGTGGTCCTCGATGACCGTGCGGTGCTTGTTCACGTCGTCGTAGTTCGCGGTGATGGTGCTGGCACCGAGGTTCACGTGCCGGCCGATCGTCGCGTCGCCCACGTACGACAGATGCGGCACCTTGCTGCCGTCGCCGATCTGCGAGTTCTTGCTCTCCACGAACGTGCCGATCTTGCCGCCCTCGCCCAGGGTCGTGCCGGCGCGCACGTAGGCGAACGGCCCCACCGTGCTGCCTGGCCCGAAGACGGCGAGCGTGGCGTCGGAGCGGCGGATGACGGCGTCCTCCCCCACCTCGCAGTCCGTCAGCGAGGTGTCGGGCCCGATCGTCGCGCCCTCGGCGACGATCGTCGCGCCGAGCAGATGCGTGTTGGGAAGGATCGTGACGTCCTGGGCCAGCGTGACCGTGTCGTCGATCCACGTCGTCGCCGGATCCTGGATCGTCACCCCCTCGAGCTGCCAGCGCCGCACGATCCGGTCGTTCAAGATCCGGGCCGCCTCCGACAGCTGGGCGCGGTCGTTCACCCCGAGCGCCACGCGGGCGTCGGCGGCGATGCTCGCCGCGACGGCGCGCCCCGCCTCGCGCAGCAGGCGCACGACGTCGGTGAGGTACAGTTCGCCCTGCGCGTTGTCGGCGTTCAGGCGCGGAAGGCTCTCGCGCAGCCCCGCGGCGCGGAAGACGTAGACGCCCGCGTTGATCTCGCCGATCGCGCGTTCGTCGTCGCTTGCGTCCTTGTGCTCGACGATCCGCTCCACGAGGCCGTCCGCGTCGCGCACGATGCGGCCGTATCCCGTCGCGTCGTCGAGCAGGGCGCTCAGCACCGTGGCCTCCGCCCCCGCCGCGCGGTGCTGCTCGACGAGCGCCGAGAGCGCGCCGGCATCGAGCAGTGGCACGTCGCCCGAGAGCACGAGCACGTCGCCGTCGAAGCCGGCCGGCAGGGCGTCGACCGCGAGCTGTACCGCCCGCCCCGTGCCCGGCACGTCGTCCTGGTCGACGACCGTGACACCGGGGTGCGACGAGACGGTCTCGACGACGCGGTCGCGCTCGTGTCGGACGACAACCTCGATCACCTGCGCGCCGAGCGACTCGGCGGTGTGCAGGACGTGGCCGACGAGCGGGCGCCCGCCGATCCGGTGAAGCACCTTCGGCGTGCGGGACTTCATGCGCGTGCCCTGCCCGGCTGCCAACACGACGATCGCCAGATTCTCGTGGTTCATGCTCCGCCACCAGGATTCGAACCTGGTCCTCACAGCTCCAAAGGCTGTCGTGCTGCCGTTACACCATGGCGGACCGCGGACGCGTCGCGCGCGAGCGACCGCGGAATCAGTCTCTCACGCGCGATAATGACCGGATGGGCGCAACGGATGAGGTCGACCGGATCGTCGCCGCCTGGCGCACGCAGCGGGCGGATCTCGACTTCTCTCCCATGGAAGTGCTCTCGCGCGTCGACCGGCTCTCGCGCCACCTCGACCGCGCACGGCGCGAGGCCTTCGCCCGCACCGACATCGAGCCGTGGGAATGGGACGTGCTCTCGGCACTGCGGCGCGCGGGCGAGCCGTACCAGCTGAGTCCCAAGCAGCTGCTGCAGCAGACGCTCGTCTCCAGCGGCACCATGACGAACCGCATCGACAAGCTCGTCCAGCGCGGGCTCGTGCAGCGTGAGGCCGACCCGGGCGACGGTCGCAGCATCCTCGTGACCCTCTCGGAGCAGGGCAGGATCCGCGTGGACGCGGCCATCACGCGCCTCATGGATGCCGAGGCCGAGTTGCTGCGCACGCTCTCGCCGGCCGAGCGCACGCGGCTCGCGGCGTTGCTGCGCCATCTCAGCCTCGGCTTCGAATCCGGCGCCTGAGCACCGGGGCTGTCGCACAGGGCGGCACGGGATAATGGACGGATGCGCGCGATCGACCGGGACGACCACTGATGGCGCACCTGCTGGGCGGCGAGAACCTGCACATCGAGTTCCCCGCGAAGGTGATCCTCGACGGCGTCACCGTCGGCGTCGCCGACGGTGACCGCGTCGGCATCGTCGGGCGCAACGGTGACGGCAAGTCGACGCTCATGCGGATCCTCACCGGGCGGACCGAGCCGGACGACGGCCGCGTCACCCGTCGCGGCGGTCTGCGCGTGGGCATGCTCGCCCAGACCGACGAGCTGACCGAGAGCGACTCCGTGCGGCACGCGATCGTCGGTGACGCGCCCGAGCACGCGTGGCGCGGTGACGCCCGCATCCGCGACGTCCTGGCGGGGCTGACGAACGACCTCGATCTCGAGGCCGACGTTTCGGCCCTGTCGGGCGGACAGCGCCGACGCGTCGCGCTGGCGCGGCTGCTCGTGCAGGAGTGGGACGTCGTGGCGCTCGACGAGCCCACCAACCACCTCGATGTCGAGGGCATCGCGTGGCTCGCCGAGCACCTGCGCACCCGGTGGCCGGCGAACCAGGGCGCGCTGCTGCTCGTCACCCACGACCGCTGGTTCCTCGACGCCGTGTGCACGCGGATGTGGGAGGTGCACGACGGGATCGTCGATCCCTTCGAGGGCGGGTACGCGGCCTACGTGCTGCAGCGCGTGGAGCGGCAGCGGCAGGCGGCCGTGGCCGAGGAGAAGCGCCAGAACCTCATGCGCAAGGAGCTCGCGTGGCTGCGGCGCGGGGCGCCCGCCCGCACCTCGAAGCCGAAGTTCCGCATCGAGGCGGCCAACCAGCTCATCGCCGACGAACCGCCGGTGCGCGACGCGGTGCAGCTGGCGCAGCTCGCGACCGCCCGCCTCGGCAAGGACGTGGTGGATCTGCTCGACGCGGGCGTCGCGTACGACGACCGCCAGGTGCTGCGCGACGTGGAGTGGCGCATCGCCCCGGGCGAGCGCACGGGCATCCTCGGCCCGAACGGAGCCGGCAAGTCCACGCTGCTCGGCCTGATCGCCGGAACCGTCGAGCCGACGAGCGGCCGGGTCAAGCGCGGCAAGACCGTGCGCGTGGCCTATCTCGACCAGCGCCTGGCCGAGCTCGACCCGGTCATGGACCGTCGAGTGCGCGAGATCCTCGCCGAGCAACGGTCGACGTACGTCTCGGGCGGGAAGGAGCTGACGCCCGCGCAGCTGCTGGAGCGGCTCGGATTCCGATCCTCCGAGCTGTCGACGCCCGTGCGCGACCTCTCGGGCGGGCAGAAGCGCCGGCTGCAGCTGCTGCTCGTGCTGCTGAACGAGCCGAACGTGCTGATCCTCGACGAGCCGAGCAACGACCTCGACACCGACATGCTCGCGGCGATGGAGGATCTGCTGGATTCCTGGCCCGGCACCCTCCTCGTCGTCTCGCACGACCGGTACCTGCTCGAGCGGGTCACCGATCAGCAGTACGCCGTGCTCGACGGGCACCTGCGGCACCTGCCGGGCGGCGTGGACGAGTACCTCCGGCTGCGCCGGGAGGGAGCGGGATCCGCGCGTGCGACCCCGCCCTCACCCGCGCCGGCGGCGGCCTCCCCGGGTCTGTCGGGCGCCGAGCGCCGCGCCGCCGAGAAGGAGCTGGCCTCGATCGAGCGCAAGCTGCAGAACCTGCAGTCCCGCGTGACGCGGATCCACGCCGACATGGCGGCCCACGATCCGGCCGACTACGACGGGCTCGCCGCCCTGAACGCCGACCTGCGGGACCGGATGGCCGAGATCACCGAACTCGAGGAGCGCTGGCTGGAGCTCGGCGAGCAGCTCGACGGCTGACGCGAGGGCGCGAGGTCTCAGGCGCGAGCCTCAAGGCGCGCGAAGGGTCCGCCCGCGGCCCGCAGCTCGCCCGCACGCCCCGCGTCGACGACCCTGCCGACGTCGAGGACGAGCACGCGCGTGTCGTCGGGCACCAGATCCACACGATGCGTGATCTCGATGACCGTCAGCCCCGCACGCCGCGTGCGCAACCGCTCACGCACGCGCGCCGCGGTGGGGCCGTCGAGCTGGCTGAGCGCCTCGTCCAGCACGAGCACCTCCGGGTCGGCGACCAGCGCGCGCGCCAGCGCCAGGCGCTGCAGCTGACCGCCCGAGATCGAGGCGCCGCGTTCGCTCACCGGGGTGTCCAGGCCCGCGGGCAGGGCGTCGATCCACTCGTCCAGAGCCGCGTCGGCGAGCGCCTCGCGGAGCCGCTCGTCCGTCGCGTCCGGCGCTGCCAGGCGCAGGTTCTCGGCGATCGTGCCGCTCAGCAGGGTCGGGCGCTGCGCGACGAGCGCGACGCGGCGCCGCAGCTCATCGAGGGCGAGGTCGCGCACGTCCGCGCCGCCGAGCAGCACCGCCCCGTCCTGCACGTCGCGGCCGCGCGGCAACAGCGACGCGAGCGTGGACTTGCCGCTGCCGGACACCCCGGCCACGACGCTCCACTCCCCCGCCGGGAAGCGCGCCGAGACGGCGTGCAGCGCGGGCATGCCCCCGTAGGACACGGTCGCGTCGCGCAGATCGACCGACGCATCGGCCGGCGCCGGACCGGGCGCCTCGGGCGCGCGCACCGCCGGCTCGCCGTCGATGATCCGTCGCACGCGCTCGGCGGCGGCGAAGGACGCGTCGAGACTCGCGGCGAACTCGTCGACGCCTCGAGCCGGGCCCCAGAGCGCGACCGCGACGGCGAGAGCCACGGCCACGGGCTCGGTGGGCGTTCCCGCGGCCGCGCCCACGCCGACGACGGCGATGATCCCGAGCCCCTGCAACAGCACGATGACCGCGCCGCGCCCGGCCTGCACCCGCCCCGCGGCCGACCGGGCCTCCCCGAGGCTGCGGTCCGCGGCGTCGAGCTGACGCAGGCGGGTCGGGGCGGCTCCCAGGGCGAGCACCTCCCGCACGCCCTGGATGTCGTCGCCCAGCCGGGCGGCCAGGGCGCCGCGCGCGGCGGCCACCCCGCGCGCCGAGCGCCACGTGATCGCGCCGGCGGCCAACGGGACGAGCAGCGTGGCGAGCACGAACGGCGTCGACGCGAGCGCGAGCCGGGCATCCGCCGCGCTGGCGAGCCACACCAGCGCGATGGTGGGCACGGCCACGGCCGACACGGCGGGCGGCAGTGTGTGAGCGAAGAACACCTCGACACGGTCGATGTCGCGCGTGGCGCCGGCCGTCAGCTCGGCGCCGGCGCGCCCCTGCGTGGCCGCGGGCGCCTGCGGAATGAGGCGAGCGAACAGAAGCTCGCGCAGTCGCTGCAGGGCCGTGAATGCCACCGCGTGCCCGGCGTAGTGCTCGAGGTAGCGCAGCAGCGCCTTCGTCAGCGCGATCCCCACCAACCAGAGCACCAGCGGCAGCGGATCGAAAGGACGGCCCTCCGCCGCGCGGACGACCGCTGTGGCTGCGAGGGCGAGCAACGCGACGCCGAGCAGTTGGTTGGCGATCCGCGCAACGACGGAGACGGCGAGGGGGGCGAGCAGCCGGCGGGTGTGGCCGATGAGCCAGCGGGTCAGGTCGAGGCGGCTCACGCGACCGCCCCCGCTCCGAGATCGATCACCCGGTCGGCGGCGAGGATGGCGCCGGGCCGGTGGGCGATCATCAGCACGGTCCGTCCGGCCGCGAGGCGGTCGAGTGCGGCCAGGATTGCGGCCTCGCCCGCCAGATCCACCTGCGATGTCGGCTCGTCGAGCACGAGGATCGGCGCGTCCCGCAGCGCGGCGCGGGCGATCGCCAGGCGCTGCGCCTGCCCGCCCGAGAGCAGGGAGCCCTGCTCGCCGACGGGGGTGTCCAGGCCGTTCGGCATCCGCTCGACCTCGCGGCGCAGGCCGGCGACCTCCAGCGCCGCCCACAGCTGCTCGTCGGAGGCTCGCGGGTCGGCCAACCGCAGGTTCTCGGCGATCGACCCGAGAAAGAGGAAGGGGCGCTGCTCGACCACCGCCAGCCGCGCGCGCACCTCCTCGCCGCGCACGGCGTCGGTGTCGAGACCGTCGACGAGCACGGCACCGGACGCGGGGCGCACGTGCGCCTGCACGAGCGCCGAGACCGTGGACTTGCCGATCCCGCTCGGCCCCACCAGCGCCACCCGCTCCCCCGGCTCGACCCGCAGGGACAGGTCGCGCAGCACGGGCTCGCCGCCGGGATAGCCCGCCGTGACGCCCTCGAGCACGATCGAACCCGCGGGTGCCGGCACCGCTCGGCCTGCGCCCGCATCGCTCGCGCGGGCCCTCGCGTCCGCGTTCCCTCCGAGCGACGCGCGATGGCCGCCCGCGTCGCCGAGATGTGCCGCGATCTGCTGCTGGGCGGCCCGACCGCCGATCCCGACGTAGAAGAACGAGCCGATGACATCGACGGGCCCGATCACCAGGACGGTCATCAGGACGATCGCGACCGCGTCGCCGGCGGTGATGTGGCCGTCGAGGGTGCGGCCGGCCGCGATCGCGGTGGCGGCGACGACCACCGAGAGCGAGAACGCCGCATCGACGACGAAGATGAGCAGCTGATTGCCCGCGAGCATGCGCATGAGGCCGCGGCGGTGCTCCTCCCCGCGGGCCGCGAGGTCAGCGGCGACGCGTTCGGCGGCACGGGCGTACACGAGCGTGTCGAGCGCCTGGATCGCCTCCAGGAAACCGGCCGTCAGCCGCCCCTGCGTGCGCCGATACGCGGCCCCGATCGGGCGGACGAGGCGGCGGAACCCGCCGATCAGCACGGGCACGAGCAGGATCAGCAGCGCCAGCCAGCCCGCCGTGACGGGGTCGGCCGTCAGCGCCATCACCCCGAGCACGACGAGCGGCGTCGTGAGAGAGCCGAGGATCGGGCCCAGGAAGCCGGCCCGGTAGTGTGCCGTGCGCTCCACGGCGTCGGCCGCGAGCGACAGCAGCTGCCCCGATCGTCCCGCTGTTCCCGTCACGCCGAGGTCGAAGACGCGGCTCACGACCGCTTGCCGCAGCCGCCTTTCGGCCTCTGAGCCGGCCCACTGCGAGAACCAGGGGCCCGCCCCCGCGCACACCGCGGCGATCACCGCGCACAGGGCCGGAAGCACCCACCCCGTCGCCACGCCGTCGAGCGAGCGTCCCGCCCAGGCGAACAGCAGGGCGGTCGCGATCGCGCCGACCCACGCGATGGCGGCAGAGACCGCCATCACCCACGGCCGCGTCGACGCTCGCACGGCGGCGGGGAGCGGCAGGACACGGCCGCCGGCGTGTGGGTGAGACATCCTCTCGATCGTATGCGCGCCTTCCTGAACCCCCGCCGCCGGGCGGACGGGCGGGCCGCGCCTAGACGGCCCTCGGGATCTCGGCGATGTCGTAGTAGACCGGCAGGCCGCGCTCCCGGGCGATGCGGACGTCCTGGTCGGCCCCCTGCGAGTCGCCCGGCAGGCGCAGCACGGCGTCGCAGTGCTGAAGAAGGCGCTCCGCGGTGGGGTACAGCACGTCGTCGGCGAGGGGATCGGTGATGCCCGCACCGGCCGAGCTCAGGACGGGCAACGCGACCCACTCCCCGATCATCGGCACGTGGCCGGCCTCGAAAAGGGGCCACGCCGCCTCCTCGAGCTTGCGGAGGTTGGCGGCCATCAGCTCCGGGTCTCCGCCGGTTCCCGACTTGTACGGGCCGGCGATCAAGATCATCTGCGGTGTCGTCATGCGGCTACAATAGGCACAAACGTGCACAAATGCGAAGGAGTCGGATGACATGCTGGCGGCGGAGAGACGTGCTCACCTGCTCGACATCCTGCGGCGGGAGGGCAAGGTTCTCGCCAAGGACGAGGCCGCTCGCCTGGGTCTGTCGGAGGACACCGTTCGCCGGGACCTGCGTGAGATGGCGGCGGACGGCCTCTGCCAACGGGTCTATGGCGGCGCTCTTCCGGCGTCCCCGGCCGTCGCCGACTACGCGGGGCGACAGTCCGTCTCGGTGGAGGGCAAGCGACGCGTCGCGCGGGTGGCCGCCGGGCTCATCCGCCCGGGCGCCACGGCGATCCTGGACGGCGGGACCACCGCGCTGGAGGTCGTGCGCTCCCTGCCGCGCGATTTGTCCTGCACCATCGTGACGCACAGCCCCACGGTCGCCGCCGCACTGGTCGATCACCCCTCCGCCGAGGTGCTCATCCTGGGCGGACGTCTCTTCAAGCACTCCGCCGTCGCCTACGGCGCTGTCGCCTTCGAGGCCGCACAGCGCGTGAACGCCGATGTCTTCCTCCTCGGGGTCACCGGGATTCACCCCGACACCGGGCTCACGACGGGTGATGCGGAGGAGGCGGCGATCAAGCGCGCGTTGGCCGCCCGAGCGGCGGAGACGTACGTGCTCGGGTCCTCTGAAAAGGTCGGCGCCGCCTCCCCGTTCCCGGTCATCTCGCTGGAGGAGACCGTCGGCGTGATCACCGATGCCTCCGACTCCCCCACTCTGTCGAGGATCGGGGCGAAGACCGCCGTTCTGACGGCGTGACGGGGGCACGGCGCCCGCCGCCGTGAGGGAAGCGTCAGGGTCGAGCACATCCCCGTATGCGTTCCGTGAGGACGCCCGATTCCTCCCCCCGAGAGGTGTTCCATCGACAGCTGTGCCCGGTGTGCGGGCACGCGGCCCCACACCGGGCCGCCCGACGGTGGAAACGGAGTCCTGGGGTGAGCGACCTCATCTATCTGCTGGGCGTGATCGCGCTGTTCGCGCTCGTCGGCGTCGTCGCGAAGGCGGTGGAACGGCTGTGATCGTGTTCGAGCTGATCGCCACAGTGCTGGCTGTCGCCGCGATCGGGTACCTCCTCTTCGCCCTCGTGAAGCCGGAGCGGTTCTGATGGAGTGGGCGGTTCTCGGCGCGAGCGTCGCGACGCTCGTCCTCATCCTGGGCGTGCTGCACCGACCCGTCGGCGACTACCTGGCGTGGGCGCTCACGAGCCGGCGCGACCTCGCCGTCGAGCGCGGCGTGTACCGGGCCATCGGCGTCGACCCGGGGCGCGAGCAGTCGTGGCAGGCGTACCTGCGGTCGGTGCTGCTGTTCTCCCTCGCCGGTGTGCTGCTGCTGTATCTGCTGCAGCGCGCACAATCCGTGCTGCCGTTCGGGCAGGGCCTGGCCGGGGTCGACCCGGCGGTCGCCTTCAACACCGCCATCTCCTTCGTGACCAACACGAACTGGCAGGCGTACTCCGGCGAGAGCCTGGCGCACACCGTGCAGGCCCTCGGGCTGACGGTGCAGAACTTCGTGTCGGCCGCGACGGGGCTGGCCGTCGCGGTCGCCCTCGTGCGCGGTCTCGCCGCGCGCCGCTCCGGCACCATCGGCAACTTCTGGGTCGACCTCGTCCGCGGGTGCTTCCGCGTGCTGCTGCCGCTCGCCGTCCTCGCGGCGCTCGCCCTCGTCGCCGGGGGCGTCGTGCAGAACCTGAACGGCTTCACCGACATCACCACGATCTCCGGCGGCACGCAGTCGATCCCCGGCGGGCCGGTCGCCTCGCAAGAAGCCATCAAGGCGCTCGGCACCAACGGCGGCGGCTTCTACAACGCCAACTCCGCCCACCCGTTCGAGAACCCCCTCGGGTGGACGAACCTGCTGCAGATCGTCCTCCTGCTGCTCATCCCGTTCTCGCTGCCGCGCGCCTTCGGACGGATCGTGGGCGACTCGCGACAGGGCTACGCGATCCTCGCCGCGATGCTCGTCCTGGCTCTGGCGTCGCTCGCCGCCCTGGCCGCCTTCGAGTTCGCCGGACGAGGCAGCGCACCCGAGCTCGCCGGTGCGCCGATGGAGGGCAAGGAGGTGCGCTTCGGTCTCGCGCAGTCAGTGCTCTACGCCGCCACCACCACTCTCACCTCCACGGGCGCCGTCAACTCCCTGCACGACTCGTACACCGCGTTGGGCGGCATGATGCCGATGCTGAACATGCTCCTGGGTGAGATCGCCCCGGGCGGCGTGGGGTCGGGACTGTACGGAATGCTCATCGTGGCGATCCTCGCGGTGTTCATCGCCGGACTGCTCGTCGGCCGCACCCCCGAGTATCTCGGCAAGAAGATCGGCCCCCGCGAGATGAAGCTGGCGAGCCTGTACATCCTCGTCATGCCGATCATCGTGCTCGCCGGGGTCGCACTGAGCTTCGGGGTGCCGGCTTTGCGAGCCAGCATCGTCGACGACTCCCTCGCCAACACCGGCCCGCACGGGCTGTCCGAGGTGCTCTACGCCTTCGCCTCCGCGGCCAACAACAACGGATCCGCGTTCGGCGGACTCACTGCCACCACCGACTGGCTCACCGGTGCGCTCGGCGTGGCGATGCTCCTCGGCCGCTTCGTGCCCATCGTGCTCGTGCTGGCACTGGCCGGCTCATTCGCCGCCCAGGAACGGGTGCCCGTGTCGGCCGGCACGCTGCCGACTCATCGCCCGCTGTTCGTGGGCCTCACCGTCGGCACCGGAATCCTGGTGACGGCGCTCGTCTTCTTCCCTGTCCTCACACTGGGTCCCCTCGCGGAAGGGCTGCTCTGAACCATGTCGATCGTCATCCACCCCTCCCCCTCCGCGTCCCCGCCGCGCCCCGACGCCGGCGGTTCGCCGCACGCTCACGGCAGCGCAGGTGCGCGCCGCCCTGCCCGGCGCCGTTCGCAAGCTGCACCCGCGCGCCCAGTGGCGCAATCCCGTCATGTTCCTCGTCTGGGTCGGGGCAGCGCTCGCGACCCTGCTCGCGATCGCCGAACCGTTCCTGGGCGGCCCGCGCGCCTCGGGCGGGGCCGCCGTGCCGCCGTCCTTCACCGGGATCATCGCGGCGTGGCTCTGGCTGACCGTCCTGTTCGCCAACCTCGCGGAGTCGATCGCGGAGGGGCGTGGCAAGGCCCAGGCCGAGACCCTGCGCCGCACGCGCACGAGCACGACGGCGCATCGCGTGGTCGACTACGACCCGGCCCGCGACCCCTCGGCCGCGAACGCCACGCTCGAGGACGTCTCGTCCGCGCAGCTGCGCCTGGGGGACACGGTGGTCGTCGCGGCCGGCGATCTCATCCCCGGTGACGGCGACATCGAGTGGGGCATCGCCAGCGTCGACGAGTCCGCGATCACCGGAGAATCCGCACCGGTCGTGCGCGAATCGGGCGGCGACCGCTCGGCGGTCACGGGCGGCACGCGCGTGCTCTCCGACCGGATCGTCGTGCGGATCACCTCGAAGCCCGGCGAGACGTTCGTCGACCGCATGATCGCCCTCGTCGAGGGCGCCGCGCGCCAGCGCACGCCCAACGAGATCGCGTTGAACATCCTGCTCGCATCGCTCTCGATCGTGTTCGTGGCCGTCGCCCTGACGCTCAATCCGATCGCCTCCTACCCCGCCGCGCCCGTGAGCGTGACCGTCCTCGTCGCGCTGCTCGTCTGCCTGATCCCGACGACCATCGGCGCCCTGCTGTCGGCGATCGGAATCGCGGGCATGGACCGGCTCGTGCAGCGCAACGTGCTGGCCATGTCGGGGCGCGCGGTCGAGGCGGCGGGCGATGTGACGACGCTGCTGCTCGACAAGACCGGCACGATCACCTACGGCAACCGCCGCGCCAGCGCCTTCCTCCCCCTCTCCGGCGTGCCGCTCGAGGAGCTCGTGACGGCGGCTGCGCTGTCCTCCCTGGCCGACCCCACCCCCGAGGGCACCTCGGTGGTCGACCTGGCGCGGGCACAGGGCGGCGCGCCGGAGGGGGCGGCCGGTGAGGTCGTGCCCTTCACGGCGCAGACGCGGATGTCGGGCCTCGACCTCGCCGACGGCACGTGCATCCGCAAGGGCGCCGCATCCGCCGTCGCCGCGTGGGCGGAGGCGGGCGGTTCGCCGCTTCCCGCCGACGTGCGCGCCGACCTCGAGGCGCACGTCGCGCGCATCTCCGAGTCGGGAGGCACGCCGTTGGCGGTGGCGGCACGCTCCGCGGACGGGGCGCACCGCGTGCTGGGGGTCATCCATCTCAAGGATGTCGTGAAGGAGGGCCTCACGGAGCGTTTCGCGGAGCTGCGCGCCATGGGGATCCGCACCGTCATGGTCACGGGCGACAACCCGCTCACCGCCGCGGCGATCGCGAAGGAGGCCGGCGTCGACGATTTTCTCGCCGAGGCCACTCCAGAGGACAAGCTCGCGTACATCCGTCGCGAGCAGGAGGGCGGGCGGCTCGTGGCGATGACCGGAGACGGCACGAACGACGCGCCCGCGCTCGCGCAGGCCGATGTCGGCGTCGCAATGAACACCGGCACCTCCGCCGCGAAGGAGGCCGGCAACATGGTCGACCTCGACAGCGATCCCACCAAGCTCATCGACATCGTCGCGATCGGCAAGCAGCTGCTCATCACGCGCGGCGCCCTGACGACCTTTTCGATCGCCAACGACATCGCGAAGTACTTCGCCATCATTCCGGCGATGTTCATGGGCGTCTTCCCCGGGCTGGCCGTCCTGAACGTCATGGGACTGCATTCGCCCGCGTCCGCCGTGCTCTCCGCCGTCATCTTCAACGCGATCGTCATCGTGCTCCTCGTGCCCCTCGCGCTGCGGGGTGTGCGCTACCGGCCGCTCGGCGCCGCCCGCATCCTGCGACGCAATCTCGCCGTCTACGGCCTGGGCGGCGTCCTCACTCCGTTCCTCGGCATCTGGGTCATCGACCAGCTCGTGCGCCTCATCCCCGGTTTCTGATCTTCAGGAAGGTCTCCATGAACGCCACCACCCGCTCGAGCGGACGCACCCTGTGGGTCGCCGCCCGCGCCCTGCTCGTGCTCACCGCCACGCTCGGCCTCGGTTACACCGCGCTCGTCACGATCGCCGGTCAACTGCTGTTCCCCGCCCCGTCGAACGGCACGCTCCTCCGCGACGACGACGGCCGGGTCGTCGGCTCGGCGCTCCTCGGTCAGTCGTTCGCCGCCGCAGACGGCGCGCCGCTGCCGCAGTTCTTCCAGCCGCGGCCGTCGGCGGCCGGCGAGGGATACGACGCCACCGCCTCGGCCGGCAGCAACCTCGGCCCCGAGAACGCCGACCTCGTGGCCGCGATCGTCCAGCGGCGCGCCGAGATCGCGGCCTTCAACGGCGTCGCCGAGGCCGACGTGCCGTCCGACGCGGTGACGGCCTCGGCCTCCGGCCTCGATCCGCACATCAGCCCCGCCTACGCGCGGCTGCAAGCCGAACGCGTCGCCCAGGCGCGCGGCGTGCCACTGGCGGAGGTGCTCGAGCTGATCGACGCGCACACGGCCCGCCCCGCCCTCGGATTCCTCGGCGACCCCGCGGTGAACGTCGTGACCCTTAACCTGGCCCTGGACGAGCGGGAGGGCTGAGATGGGCACACGAGGGCGGCTGCGGGTGCTGCTCGGCGCTGCCCCGGGGGTCGGCAAGACCTACGCGATGCTCGAGGAGGGCCGCCAACTGCTCGCCGATGGCAAGGACGTGGTGATCGGCTTCGTCGAGACCCACGGCAGGGAGGCCACCGCCGCCATGGCCGCCGGCCTGCCCGCCGTTGCGCGCGCTCGCGTGGCGCACCGGGGCGTTGACCTGGAAGAGATGGACCTCGGCGCGGTGCTCGCGCGCCGCCCCCAGGTGGCCCTCGTCGACGAGCTGGCGCACACGAATGCGCCGGGGTCGCGCCACGAGAAGCGGTGGCAGGACGTCGAGGTGCTGCTGGCGGCCGGGATCGACGTCATCTCCACGGTGAACGTGCAGCACATCGAATCGCTCAACGACGCTGTGGAACAGATCACGGGCGTGCCGCAGCGCGAGACGGTTCCCGACGCGTTCCTGCGCGGCGCCGCCCAGATCGAGGTCGTCGACCTCGACCCGCAGGCGCTGCGCGACCGCCTCGCCGGCGGCCTCGTCTATCCCGCGCCGCGCATCGACGCCGCCCTGTCGAACTACTTCCGGCTCGGCAACCTCACCGCCCTGCGCGAGCTCGCGCTGCTGTGGCTCGCCGACGAGGTGGACCAGGCGCTCACCTCCTACCGACAACAGCACGGGATCGCGGGCCGGTGGGAGGCGCGCGAGCGCGTGGTCGTCGCGCTCACGGGCGGGCCCGAGGGCGAGACGCTCCTGCGCCGCGGCGCCCGCATCGCGGCGCGGTCGGCGGGCGGCGATCTGCTGGCCGTGCACGTGCTGACCCAGGACGGGCTGCGGGCGGGCGACCCCGCCGCCCTCGCGCAGCAGCGCTCCCTCACCGAGAAGCTCGGCGGCACCTACCACCAGGTCGTGGGCGACGACATCCCGACCGCGCTCGTGGAGTTCGCCCGCTCCCACAACGCCACGCAGCTCGTCCTGGGTGCGAGTCGCCGCGGCCGGCTGGCCGCGGCCCTGGCGGGTCCCGGCATCGGCGCGACCGTGATCCGCGAGTCCGGCGACATCGACGTGCACATGGTCACCCACGCGGCGGCGAGCGACCGGCTGGCGCTGCCGCGCATCGGCGGGGCGCTCACGATGAGGCGCCGGATCGCCGGGTTCGTGCTGGCCCTCGCGGCGGGCCCCGCCTTGACGTGGCTGCTCGTCGTCCTGCGCAGCCCCGAGACGCTCACGAGCGACGTGCTGGCCTATCAGCTGCTCGTCGTCATCGTCTCGCTCGTCGGCGGCGTCTGGCCGGCCCTCTTCGCCGCCGTGATGTCGGGGCTCACGCTCAACTACTTCTTCATCGAGCCGCTGCACACGGCGGCGGTCGCCGACCCGCTCGACGTCGTGTCGCTGCTGCTCTACGTCACGATCGCCGCCCTCGTGAGCTACGTCGTCGACCGGGCCGCGCGGCGGGCCCGCGCCGCCCGCCGTGCCGCCGCCGAGTCCGAGCTGCTGCAGGCGATCGCCGGCAACGTGCTGCGGGGGCAGAGCGCCGTGCAGGCGCTCGTGGAGCGCACGCGCGAGGCGTTCCGGCTGCCCGGCGTGCGGGTCGTTGCCGGCGAGCGGGTGCTGGCGCGGTCGGGTGAGCCCCTGCCCGACGGCCGCCACACGTCCGTGCCGCTGACCGACGACGCCGTGCTCGAGCTGCACGGCGCCGACCTGCCGGCCTCGGACCACCGGCTGCTCACGGTCGTCGCCGCCCAGCTGCGGGCCGCGCTCGAGCACCAGCGACTGGCCGAGACCGCCAGCGAGATCGAGCCGATCGTGGCCTCCGACCGCGTGCGCGGCGCGCTCCTGTCGGCGCTCAGCCACGACCTCCGTCGACCGCTCGCGGCGGCCACCGCAGCCGTCGGCGCGCTACGCACGCAGGGCGTCGCCCTCGACGAGGCCGACCGCCGGGAGCTGCTCGACGCCGCCGATGAGAGCCTGTCCGCCCTGTCGACGCTCGTCACCGATCTGCTGGACGTCAGCCGGGTGCAGGCCGGGGCGCTGTCGATCGCCGCGGTCCACGTCGATCCCGGCGAGGCGATCGCGCCCGCCCTGGACGAGCTGGCCCTGGGGCCCGCCGAGGTGGAACTGGCGCTGGAGCACGGCGCGGCGCGCGCGCTGGCCGATCCCGTGCTGCTGCAGCGGGTGCTCGTCAACCTGCTCGCGAACGCCCGACGTCACTCCCCCGCGGGCACGCCCGTGCGGATCTCGACGAGCACCTTCGGGCCGCGCCTCGAGATCCGGGTCGTCGACCACGGCCCGGGGATCCCCCCGGAGCGACGGGATGACGTCTTCGTGCCCTTCCAGCGTCTGGGAGACGACGACAACGCGACGGGCCTGGGGTTGGGGCTGGCCCTCTCGCGCGGGTTCATGGAGGCCATGCAGGGCGCTCTGACGCCCGAGGAGACGCCGGGCGGCGGCCTGACCATGGTGATCTCGCTGCCCCTGGCCGACGATTCCGACGAGGCGAGAGGCACGGAGGACACATGAGGATCCTGATCGCCGACGACGACCCGCAGTTGCTTCGCGCGCTGCGGATCACGCTCAGCGCCACCGGCTACGAGGTGCATACCGCGGCGGACGGGGCCGAGGCCATCGCGGCCGCGATCGCGCATCGACCCGACGTGTTCCTGCTCGACCTGGGCATGCCGCGGTTGGACGGCATCGAGGTGATTCAGGGCATTCGCGGCTGGTCGCAGGCGCCGATCCTCGTCGTCTCGGGCCGTGCGGGGGCCGCCGAGAAGGTCGAGGCACTCGATGCCGGCGCGGACGACTACGTGACCAAGCCCTTCTCCGTGGAGGAGCTGCTCGCCCGCATCCGTGCGCTGACGCGCCGCGTGCCCCAGGCGGAGGCGGCCCCCTCCGTCGCGCTGGGCGAGATCACGGTCGACCTCGCCGCGCGCAGCGTGACCCGCAGGGACGGCGGGCACCCCCGCCAGATCCGGTTGACGCCCACCGAGTGGCAGGTGCTCGAGCTGCTCATCCGCAACGCCGGCAAGCTCGTCACGCGTCAGAACATGCTGGCCTCGGTGTGGGGCACCGATCACGTGGAGGACACGGGCTACCTGCGCCTGTACGTGTCGCAGCTGCGCAAGAAACTCGAGCCCGACCCGGCCAACCCGCGGTTCCTCCTCACGGAACCCGGGATGGGCTACCGGCTCCAGCTGCCCCCGACCTGAGCCCGCAACGCAAGGGGCCGGGGCGTCCGAAGACGCCCCGGCCCCTCCGCCGTCTCGCTCGGTCAGCGCGCGCGGGTGCGGCGCTTGTTCCACACGTCGAACGCCACCGCCAGCAGCAGGACGAGGCCCTTGATGAACTGCTGGTAGTCGGTGCTGATGCCCAGCAGCGACATGCCGTTGTTGAGCACACCCATGATGAGACCACCGGTGATGGCGCCGATGATCGTACCGACACCGCCCTGCACCGCGGCACCGCCGATGAACGCCGCCGCGATCGCGTCGAGCTCGAACAGGTTGCCCGCGCCGGGGCCGGCGGAGTTGAGGCGACCCGTGAACACGAGGCCGGCGAGCGCCGCGAGCACGCCCATGTTGACGAACAGGTAGAAGTCCACCTGCTTCGACTTGATGCCCGACAGGTCGGCCGCGTGGCGGTTGCCACCGATCGCGTAGACGTGGCGGCCGAACACCGAGCGGTTCATGACGAGCGAGTAGCCGAGGATCAGCACGGCCAGCACGATGAGCACGATGGGCGTGCCGCGCGAGCCGGGCGCGACGCCCAGAAGGTAGGTCAGGTACGCGATGAGCAGCGAGATGAACGCGACCTTCACGTAGAACCACGAGGCCGGCTCGCTCTCCAGGCCCAGCTTCACGCGCTTGCCGCGCTCGCGCAGCGTGTTGGTGATGTACAGCACGAGCGCGAGCACGCCCAGGCCGACCGTGATCCACTCCGCCGGCGAGCTCGATGCCGGGAAGAGCTGCGGGAAGAGGTAGCCACCGCCCAGCTGACGGTACTCGGTGGGGAACGGCGTGATCTGCGTGTTGCCCAGCACGATCTGCGTGAGCCCTCGGAACAGCAGCATTCCCGCCAATGTCACGATGAACGCGGGAATCCCGACGAACGCGACCCAGAAGCCCTGCCATGCTCCGACGGCGGCGCCGATGAGCAGCGAGACGAGGATGCCGGCCCACCATGGCCATCCCCAGTGCACGATCATGACGCCCGATGCCGCGCCCACGAACGCCGCCACCGAACCCACGGAAAGGTCGATGTGCCCGGCGATGATGATCATCACCATGCCGATCGCCAGGATCAGGATGTAGCTGTTCTGCACCACGATGTTCGACACGTTGCCCGCCGTCAGCAGGCGGCCGTTGGTGACGAGCTGGAAGAACAGGACGATGACGATCAGCGCGACGAAGATGCCGATCTGCCGGATCCGCGAGGTCAGAAACCCGAGCGCGCTGCGCAGGGACGACGGCGCGGGAACGCTAGCTGAGGACATGGTCGGCTTCCTTCTCCTTTGTCATGAGCTGCATGAGCGACTCGGGCGTCGCCTGCTCGATGGGCAGTTCGCCCGTGATGTGACCCTCCGAGATCGCGTAGATCCGGTCGCAGATGCCGAGCAGCTCGGGCAGCTCGGACGAGATGACGATGATCGCCTTGCCCTGCGCGGCGAGCTCGTTGATGAGGGTGTAGATCTCGTACTTCGCGCCGACGTCGATGCCGCGCGTGGGCTCGTCGAGGATGAGCACCTCGGGGTCCGAGAACAGCCACTTCGAGAGGACGACCTTCTGCTGGTTTCCTCCCGAGAGCTTGCCCACGACGGAGCCGACGGACGGCGCCTTGATGTTCATGCTCTTGCGGTACCGGTCGGCGACGAGGTACTCCTGCCCCGCGTCGACCCAGCCGCGCGTGGCGAGCTTGCGCAGCGACGCGAGCGAGATGTTCCGCTTGATGTCCTCGATGAGGTTGAGGCCGTAGACCTTCCGGTCCTCCGTCGCGTACGCGATGCCGGCATCGATCGCGTCGGCCACCGTCTTGGTGTTGACCTCCTTGCCGCGCACATACACCCGGCCGGAGATGCGGGATCCGTAGGACCGCCCGAACACGCTCATGCCGAGCTCGGTGCGGCCGGCGCCCATGAGGCCCGCGATGCCGACGACCTCGCCGGCGCGGGCGGACAGATTGGCCCCGTGGATGATCACGCGCTCGGGCTCGGTCGGGTGGCTCACCCACCAGTCCTCGATGCGGAACACCTCCTCGCCCAGCTCCACCGTGCGATCCGGGTAGCGGTGCTCGAGGTCGCGGCCCACCATCCCCTTGATGATGCGGTCCTCCGAGACCTCGCCGCTGTTCAGCTCGAGCGTCTCGATCGTGCGCCCGTCGCGGAGGATCGTCACGCGATCGGCGATCGCCTTGATCTCGTTGAGCTTGTGGCTGATGATGATCGACGTGATCCCCTGCCCCTTCAGGTGGCGGATCAGGTCGAGCAGGTGGGCGGAGTCCTCGTCGTTGAGCGCGGCGGTCGGCTCGTCGAGGATGAGCAGCTTCACGCGCTTCGAGAGCGCCTTGGCGATCTCCACGAGCTGCTGCTTGCCGACCCCGATCTCGCGGACCGGGGTGGCAGGGTTGTCGCCCAGCCCGACGCGGGCGAGGAGCTTCTGCGCCTCGACGTTCGTGTCGTGCCAGTCGATGAAACCGTTCTTCTGCCGCTCGTTGCCGAGGAAGATGTTCTCGGCGATGGAGAGGTAGGGGCTCAGTGCCAGCTCCTGGTGGATGATGACGACGCCGGCGCGCTCGGAGTCGCGGATGTCCCGGAACTGCGCCGTCTCGCCCTCGAGGACGATCTCGCCGTCGTAGGTCCCGTGCGGGTAGACACCCGACAGCACCTTCATGAGGGTCGACTTCCCGGCGCCGTTCTCGCCGCAGATGGCGTGGACGGTGCCGCGCTCGACCTCGAGCGTGACGTTCTGCAGTGCCTTGACGCCCGGGAACTCCTTGGTGATGCCGCGCATCTCGAGGATGGTGTTCACGCGTTCGCTTTCTCGTCTGACGGATGGCGGACCACGGTCCGCCGCGCGAGGCGCGGCGGACCGTGATGCAGCCGATTACTGGAGTTCGTCGGCGCTGTAGTAGCCGCTGTCGACGAGCACTTCCTCGTAGTTCTCGGCCGTGACGATGACCGAGTCGTGGAGGTAGGCGGGGACGACCTTGACGGTGTTGTCGTACGTCTCGGTGTCGTTGACCTCGGGCTCCTCGCCGTGCATGAGGGCGTCGACCATCTCGGCGGCCGTCTCACCCAGCAGGCGGGTGTCCTTGAAGATCGTCGAGTACTGCTCGCCCGCGAGGATGGACTTCACGCTGCCGACCTCGGCGTCCTGACCCGTCACGACCGGCAGGTCGTCGGCCGAGTACCCGCCGCTCGTGAGCGCCGAGATGATGCCGATCGACAGACCGTCGTAGGGCGAGAGCACGCCGTCGAGGCGGGTGTCACCGATGATCGTGAGGATGTTCTCCATGCGCTCCTGGGCCGTCTCCGGCAGCCAGCGCAGGATCGCGGCCTGATCGAACTCCACCTGGCCCGACGGGACCGTCAGCACGCCCGAGTCGAGGTACGGCTGCAGCGTGTCCATCGCGCCGTCCCAGAAGAAGTTGGCGTTGTTGTCGTCGGGGCTGCCGGCGAACAGCTCGATGTTGAACGGGCCCTCTTCGCCCGTCTCCTCGCCGTTCTCGTCCAGCACGCCGAGCCCCGTCAGGAGGCTCGTCGCCTGCTGCACGCCGACCTGGTAGTTGTCGAACGTCGTGTAGTAGTCGACGTTCTCCGTGCCGTTGATGAGGCGGTCGTAAGCGATGACGGGGATGTCGTTGTCTGCGGCCTGCTGCAGGACGTCGGTCAGGGTCGTGCCGTCGATCGAGGCGATGATGAGCGCGTCGGCGCCGCTCGAGATCATGTTCTCGATCTGCGACACCTGGGTCGGGATGTCGTCGTTGGCGTACTGCAGGTCGACCTGGTACCCCATGTCCTCGAGCGTGGCCTGGACGTTCTCGCCGTCGGCGATCCACCGCTCGGACTGCTGCGTGGGCATCGCGACGCCGATCATGAGCTCGCTCACGTCGACATCCTCGCCGGCCCCGGCTCCGCCGCCTCCGGTGCGGTCGCCGCTGCAGCCGGCGAGAGCCAGTCCGCCGACGGCAACCATGCCGACGAGCAGAAGGTGCTTCTTCACAGTGTTCTCCTCTGAATCACAGGACTCGGCCCCTCGCCGCGATGGCGGGAGGAATGCGCCGACGAGGAGGTCGGGACTGGTGCTCTCGGGACTTCCTCGTCGGGGCCTCACGACTACGTGTGACCGTTCACATCGCGTTTCATCGTGCACCGGCTCGCGCCGGGTGTCAAGCCGACGCTCTGTCACATCTCGCTAACGGCGCGCGTGGGTGGACGAGCGCACGACCAGGGCGGGTGCGGGGCGCTCCTCCTTCGGGGCGGGCTCTTCGCGCAGCGCCGCGAGCAGGCTGGCGATCGCCCGGCGGCCGAGATCGGCGAAATCGATGTGCACGGTGGTGAGCGGCGGCCAGACATGTGCCGCCACGGGAATATCGTCGAACCCCACGACGCTGACGTCGCGCGGGACGTCGAGCCCCGCGTCGCGGAACCCGTGCATGAGACCGATGGCCATGAGGTCGTTCGCGGCGAAGACCGCCGTGAAGTCCTGTCGCCGCGCGATCTCCATCCCGGCGTAGTGCCCGAAGTCCGCCGTCCAGTCGCCGCGGATCGGGGGGATGGTCGGCAGGTCGGCATCGCGCAACGCCTGCAGGTAGCCGCGCATGCGGGAGTCGGCCTCGATCCAGTCCTGGGGCCCGGCCAGGTGGAGGATGTCCGTGTGGCCGAGGTCGACGAGGTGCTGCGTCGCGATTCGGGCCCCCTCGAGCTGATCCGGAGCGACGTGGGCGGTGGCCTCTCCCGAGGAGGTCTGCAGGCTCACGAACGGAACGCCGATCGCCATCCCGCGCAGCACGTGGAAGACGCGCACCTGCGGCGCGAGCACGACGATGCCGTCGACCTGCTCGCGCAGCAGCTGACGCACCGCCGCTCCGATCGCCTCCGCGCTCGTGTCCGGCAGGTTGAGCGTGGTCACCGAGAACCCCTCGGCGCGCGCCGCCTCCTCGATCGCGGCGATCGAGGCGGTGGGTCCGAACTCCCCCACCGTCGCGGAGAGCACGCCGATGAGATTGAGCTTGGACGTGACGAGCGCGCGCGCAGCCTGATTGGGTCGGTAATCCAGCTGGCGGATGGCGTCGAGGACGCGCTGCTTCGTCTCCTCGCGGATCGACGGATGTCCGTTGAGAACCCGCGACACGGTCTGATGCGAGACGACCGCGAGGCGCGCCACGTCGCGGATGCTCGGCATCCGGGGCCGCTCCGTCGCGTTCGCCACAGCCGTCTCGTCCTTCACCGTCTCCGCGATGCGCACGGTCACATCGCTTCCCACAGTATGACGCACGGCGCGAGCCGGAGTCACCCGGGCGCGGCTCAGAGCAGTCCCTGCTCCTCCAGCCACCCCGTCGCGATCTCCTCGGGCGACATCTGCTCCTGCGTGCTCTGCACGTTCAGCGCGACGAGGCCCTCGGGAGTGAGCGCGGCGCTGATCGGGTCGATCACGTCGGCGATCTCGTCCGCCACGTCCGAGGACGCGATCGGGACGACGTTCGAGGCGAGGAAGAGGCCCTCGGGATCCTCCAGCGGCACGAGGTCCTCGGTCTGGATGCGCGGGTCGGCGGTGAAGACGTTCGCCACCTGGATCGTGCCGGCCAACAGGTCCTCGACGGTCGTGTCGCCCGTGGCGGAGAACTGCAGGTCGAGGCCGTAGACCTCCTGCGCGCCGCGGGGGCCGTACGGACGCTCCTCGAGCTCGGGCGGGCCGCCCAGCGTGAGCGGCTCGTCGACCTTTGCGAGGTCGGCGATCGTCGTCAGGCCGTGCTCCTCGGCGAAGGCGGCCGTCACGGTGTACGAGTCCTGGTCGGTGGCGGTCGACTGGTCGAGCGCGGTCAGCCCCTCGGGCAGCGCCTCGACGAGCGCGTCGTAGACCTCGTCCGCCGTGCGTGCCGAGGTCTCCGGGTCGTACTCCTGCTGCAAGAGGCTGCCGGTGTACTCCGGGAACAGGTCGATCTCGCCGCTCTCGAGGGAGGGCATGTAGGCCTCGCGCTGACCGATGTTGAACTGCCTCTCGACCGTGAAGCCCGCGTTCTCGAGGGCCTGCGCGTAGATCTCGGCGATGATCTCGTTCGAGTAGTAGGCCTGCGAGCCCACCACGATCGTCTCGTCGCCGCCGGAGCCGCCCGGCTCCTGCGTCTGCGGCGCGAGCGGGTCGGCGGAGGCGCAGCCGGCCAGCGCGAGGCTGAGCAGCGCGGTGGCGCCAAGGGCGAGGGAGCGAGGTGCGTTCATGCGAATCGCCTTCTTTCGTTCGGTCGGGCGGCGCGGGGCGCCGGGTCGAGGGTGCCGCGCGGGATCGACGCGCGCTGGATCACGGCGAACACGGCGTCGAGCACGAGGGCCAGGGCCGCGACGGCGAGCGCGCCGCCCAGCACCTGTTCGAAGCGCCTCAGCTGGATGCCCTGGATGATGTCGTAGCCGAGGCCGCCGAGGTTGACGTACGCCGCGAGGGTGGCGGTGGCGACCACCTGCAGCACGGCGGAGCGCAGGCCGCCCACGAGCAGCGGCAGCCCCAGCGGCGCCTCGATGCGCCACAGCACCTGCCACCCGGTCATGCCCATCGCACGACCCGCGTCGATCGTGCGCCGATCGATGGCGTCGATCCCGGTGTAGGCGCCGGCCAGGATGGAGGGGATCGCCAGCAGGACGAACGCCGTGATCGCGGCCTCCGGCTTGCGGGCCACGCCCAGCAGCAGCACGAGCAGCAGGATCAGCCCGAACGAGGGCAGGGCACGGGCGGCGCCCGACACCGCCACCGCGATCTCGCGGCCGTGACCGGTGTGACCGATGTACCAGCCGAGCGGGATCGCGATGGCCGCCGCGATGGCCACCGACGCGAACGTGTAGAACAGATGCGCGAGCAGGGCGGCCGGCAGCGCGTTCGAGCCGCTGAGTCGCTCGGGTGAGAACAGCCAGGCGAGGGCGTCGACCAGCAGGTTCATGCGTGCCCTCCCGCGACCGTCGCGATGCGGGACGAGCCGGCCGTCGCCGTCGCCCACGGCATCAGCACGCGTCCGGCGACCACGAGAAGGGCGTCGACGAGCAGGGCGACGAGCGCGACCGCTACGACACCCGCGAGGATCTCCTCGACGATCCGCCGCTGGAACCCGTTGGTGAACAGGTAGCCGAGGTTGGTCACGCCGATGAGGATGCCCACGGTCGCGAGTGAGATCGTGCTGACCGCCGTCACACGCAGGCCCGCCAGGATGACGGGCCCCGCGAGCGGGAGCTCAACCGCCCAGAAGCCGCGCAGTTGGCCGTAACCCAGCGCGACGGCCGCCCGCCGCGCGTCCTCGTCCACGGCGTCGAAGCCGTCGGCCACGGAGCGGACGAGGATCGCGACGGCGTAGATGGTCAGGGCGAGCACCAGGTTGAGCGGGCTCAGCGTGCTCGTTCCGAACACCAGGGGCAGCAGCGGCAGCAGGGCGAGCGACGGCAGGGTGTAGAGGATGCCCGTGACCGTGAGCACGAGGCCACGCACGCGGCGGAAGCGGTGCGCGATCCAGCCCAGCGGCACCGCGAGCAGCAACCCGTAGAGGATCGGGGGCACGCTCTGGCGCAGGTGTTCGACCGTGAGCTGGCCGATCAACCCCAGGTTGTCCAGCGTCCAGCTCACGTCGGTTCGCTCCGCGCCCCGGCCGCGGGCGCGGCGAGTTCGGGGCGCAACATGCCCTGGATGCGCCCCGACCCGTCGACCACCGCGGTGCCGTTGCGGGTCTCACGCAGCGTCAGTCCGCGGCGACCGTCGACGAGCCCCACGAACTCGCGCACGAAGTCGTCGGCCGGGTCCTCGAGGATCTCGTCGGGCGTGCCCTGCTGCACGATGCGGCCGCCCTGGGCGAGGATCACGACCTCGTCGCCGAGCAGGAACGCCTCGTCCACGTCGTGCGTCACGAAGACGGTGGTCTTCCCCAGCTCGCTCTGCAGCCGCAGCAGCTCGCGCTGCAGCTCGCGCCGCACGATGGGGTCGACGGCGCCGAAGGGCTCATCCATGAGCAGGATGTTCGGGTCGGACGCCAGCGCCCTCGCCACCCCCACGCGCTGCTGCTGCCCGCCCGAGAGCTGCGCCGGGTAACGCGTGGCGAGGGCAGCGTCGAGGCCGACGGTGTCCATGAGCTCGCGCGCCCGCTCGCGGGCCTCCCGCTTGGGCACGCCGTTGAGCAGCGGCACCGTCGCGATGTTGTCGATCACGCGCACGTGCGGCATGAGACCGGCGCTCTGCATGACGTAGCCGATGCTTCGGCGCAGGCGCACGGGGTCGCGGTCCTTCACGTCCTCGTCATCGATCAGCACCGCGCCGCTGGTGGGCTCCACCATGCGGTTCACCATGCGCAGCAGGGTCGTCTTGCCGGAACCCGAGGAACCCACCAGCACGACGGTCTTGTGCGACGGCACGACAAGGCTCACGTCGGCCACGGCGACCGTGCCTCCCGCGTACTCCTTGCGAACGGAGCGGAACTCGATCATCCGCTCAGAGGAGCGTCACGGCGGGGCTGAACGCGATGTACTGCCTCGCGTCCGTGCCGATCCGCTCGATCGCCTCGGGCGGCATCGACGGGTAGCACCACGCCGCGTCGCGCTCCGTCTCGCCGTCCGCGGTCAGCGAGTAGTACTGGATCTCACCGCGCCAGCTGCAGGTGTACGGCGTGGGCGACGCCAACAGCAGGTCGCGGTCCACGCGGCTCGGCGGGAAATACCAGGCCCCGTCGATCCGCAGTAGCTCGTCCTCCGGTGCCTCCGCGACCACCCGGTCGCGCCACAGTGCCTTCATCGCCCCTCCAGTCGGTCGGTTTCGGGCGTGTTCCGACGATACCGTCGGGCACCGACATCGGGCTCGCCTTTCGCGAATGTGACGCGGACGCGGCCGGTCAGCCGACGACGCGGGCTCCCGGCACGGGGCCGTGCACGTGCAGCGCGACGTGGCCGGCGGCGCTCATGGTCACCTGCAGGTCGATCGCCTCCTCGGGCCCCCCGCAGAGGAAGGCGAGCGTCGGACCGGAGCCCGAGACGATGCCGGCGAGCGCGCCCTCCCGCTCGCCCAGCTCGAGCACGGGGGCGAGGTCCGGACGCATCTGCAGCGTGGCGGCCTGCAGGTCGTTGCGCAGCGTCGAGGCGAGCATCCGGGCGTCCCCGGCCCGCAGGGCGTGCAGGACGTCGGCGTCGACCTGCGGCACGGCCGGGACCGGCCCGATGTCCACGCGGTGCCGCTCGCGGTGCCGGTCGAGCTCACCGTAGACCGCCGGGGTCGACACACCCTCCTCGCTCGTGACGAGCACCCAGTCGAACCGTCCGCGCGCAAGGGCGGGGCTGAGCCGATCGCCGCGACCGACGCCGATCGCGGTGCCGCCCATCAGGGCGAACGGCACATCGGCGCCGAGCCGCGCCGCAAGCCGATGCAGCTCACCGGTGGGCAGCTCGGTGCCCCACAGGGCGTCGCACGCGACGAGCGCCGCCGCCGCGTCGGCCGAGCCGCCGCCCATGCCGCCCGCCACCGGCACCTGTTTGTGCACCTCGAGGTGCACGCCGCCCTCGTACCCGGTCTCGGCCGCCAGCAGCCGCGCCGCCCGCAGGGCGAGGTTGCGGTCGTCGACCGGCACGCCCTCCAAGGGCACCGATCCGTTCACCGCCATCGTGAAGTCATCGGCGTAGGTCGCCACGACGTCCTCGTAGAGCGAGACGGCCTGGAAGGCCGTGGCGAGCTCGTGGTACCCGTCGTCGTCGAGGCCCCCCACCTGCAGGAAGACGTTGATCTTGCCCGGGGCACGCACTCGCACCGAGGGGAAGATCTCCGCGAGAGTCATCGGCGCCCGCTCACTCGGTCGCGGGGGATGTCGCCCACAGCTGCGCGCCGACCCCGTCGGCCAGCGCGTCGATCCGCTCCCGTTCCTCGGTCGTGAGGGCGGGACCGTCGAGGGCGGCGAGGTTCTCGTCCAGCTGCTCGACGCGGGAGGCGCCGATGAGCGCCGAGACGACCACCGGATCACGCAGCACCCACTGGATGGCCAGCTGGGCCAGCGTCTGGCCCCGCTCCGTCGCGATCACGTCCAGGCCGCGCAGCGTCGCCAGCGCGCTGTCCGAGAGGCGGCTGTTCGGCAGGGAGCGACGCTGCTGCGCGCGCTCGGCGGTGCCGTCGCCGAGGTACTTCGACGTCAGCAGGCCCTGCGCCAGGGGCGTGAAGGCGATGGCCCCCATCCCCTCCTGACGCAGCACGCCGGTCAGGCCGTCCTCGATCCAGCGGTTCAGGATCGAGTAGGAGGGCTGGTGGATCACCAGCGGAGTGCCGAGCGAGCGGGCGATCGCCTTGGCCTCGGCCGTGCGCTCGGCCGAGTACGACGAGATGCCCACGTACAGCGCCTTGCCCTGGCGCACGAGCGTGTCGAGAGCACCGATCGTCTCCTCCAGAGGAGTGACGGGATCGGTGCGGTGGGAGTAGAAGATGTCGACGTAGTCCAGGCCCATCCGCGCGAGCGACTGCTCGGCACTGGCGAGGATGTACTTGCGCGAGCCGAAGTCGCCGTACGGGCCGGGCCACATGTCGAAGCCGGCCTTCGACGAGATGATGAGCTCGTCTCGGTAGGGGCGGAAATCCTCGGCGAAGATGCGGCCGAAGTTCTTCTCGGCCGAGCCGTACGGCGGCCCGTAGTTGTTGGCGAGATCGAAGTGCGTGATGCCGCGGTCGAAGGCGTGGCGCAGAAGCCTGCGCTGGTTGTCGATCGGGACGTTGTCGCCGAAGTTCCACCACAGGCCGAGCGAGAGCGGCGGCAGGTAGAGCCCCGAGTCGCCCACCTGCCGGTAGTCGTTGCGCGCGTAGCGCCCCTCGTGCGCCGCGTAGGGCCGGTGGATGTCGGCGATGTCGGCGACCGTGCGGAATCGGGGGCTCTCGCTCATGGCTTCACCCTACCCACGCCCGCGCCGCCGACACACGGCGGGTTCGAAGCGCGGGCGTCACATGGCCAGCGCGATGCGGTGGAAGTCCGCGATGCCGAGCGCCTCGCCCCGCGCCGTCGGATCCACGCCCGCGCGCTCCAGCACGGCGGACGCCGCCGCCGATCCGCCGAGCTCACCGGCAAGGGCCTGTCGCAGCATCTTCCGCCGCTGCTGGAACGCCGCGTCGACGATCCGGAAGGTGGCGTCCCGCTCGCCCTCCGGCCCGCGGGGCTCGACGTCACGGTCGAAGGCGACGAGCACGCTGTCGACGTTCGGCACCGGCCAGAACACCTGTCGCGACACCGTGCCCGCCAATCGCCACGGCCCGTACCACGCGGCCTTGGCGCTCGGCGCGCCGTACACCTTGCTGCCCGGGGCGGCAGCCAGCCGCTCCCCCACCTCGGCCTGCACCATGACGACGCCGCGCTCCAGTGCGGGGAAGGTCTGCATGAAGTGCAGCAGCACGGGCACCGACACGTTGTAAGGCAGGTTGGCCACGAGCACGCGCGGGTCGCCGGGAAGCTCAGCGACCCTCAGGGCATCGGCGTCGATGACGGTGAGGGCGCCCTCCGGCACCCCGTGAGCGCGCGCCGTCGCCGGCAGCTCCGCGGCCAGGCGGTGGTCGATCTCGACGGCCGTGACCGCGGCCCCGGTCTCGAGGATCGCGAGCGTGAGCGAGCCCAGCCCCGGGCCCACCTCGACGACCCGGTCGTCCTTGGACACCCTCGCGACCTGCACGATCCGGCGGACGGTGTTGGCGTCGACGACGAAGTTCTGCCCCAGCTTCTTCGTCGGCGTGACGTCGAGTCGAGCGGCCAGCGTGCGGATCTCCGACGGGCCGAGCAGCGTCACGGTCATCCGCCCATCATCCCATCAGAGCCGGCCGGCCCATGTCACGTGCACGACCGCGGACCCCTGCTCGTCGCTTGCCGCCAGGTCGACCTCGGCGCGGATCCGCCAGTCGTGGTCGCCCGCCGGATCCACGAGCGTCTGCTCCACGCGCCACGTGCCGGGCTCCTCCTCGATCCGGCATAGGGCCGGGGAGCGAGCGGCACCGCCGGTGAGCAGCTCGTCGTGCTCGGCGTAGTAGGCATCGAGCACGGCGGGCCAGTCGATGAGCGGATCGAGCGCGGTCAGTTCCTCGTCGCGCTCGAGCGCCGCGAGCTGCACGCGCCGGAACAGCTCGTTGCGCACGAGAACCGTGAACGCGCGACGGTTGGCCACGAGAGACGGTGGCGCGGGCGGCAGGGCGTCGGGCTCGTCCGAGACATCGGCGCCGGCCGCCAG
Source organism: Microbacterium sp. Marseille-Q6965 (assembly GCF_946151065.1). Lineage (GTDB taxonomy): Bacteria > Actinomycetota > Actinomycetes > Actinomycetales > Microbacteriaceae > Microbacterium. The sequence continues at coordinate 723,645 of NZ_CAMGZA010000001.1, forward strand.
GGCCTCCCATTCGTCGACGAGGCTCGAGTCCACCTGTCGCACCAGCTCTCCGAGCCACGCGATGATGTCCTCCAGCTCCTCGGTGCGGGCCTCGGCAGGCACCGTCTGGCGAATGGCCCGGTACGCGTCGCTGAGGTAGCGCAGCACCAGCCCCTCGCTGCGCCCCAGCTGATACCAGCCCACGAACTCCGCGAAGCTCATGGCACGCTCGTACATGTCACGCACGACCGACTTCGGCCGCAGCGGGAAGTCCCGGATCCACGGCTGGCTGGAGGCGAACACGGCATACGCCTGCTCCAGCAGTTCCCGCAGCGGCCGCGGGTAGGTGACCTCCTCGAGCGCGTCCATGCGCTCCTCGTACTCCATGCCCTCCCGTTTCATCGCCGCGACGGCCTCGCCACGCGCCCGGTACTCCTGCTGGGACAGGATCTGCCGCGGATCGTCGAGGGTCGCCTCGATCACGCTCACGACGTCGAGCGCGTAATGCCCCGTCCCGGCCCCCTCCGCCCCGTCCTCGGGGTCGAGCAGATCGATCGCGGCGAGCGCGAACGGCGACAGCGGCTGGTTCAGCGCGAAGTTCGGCTGCAGCTCCACGACGAGCCGGATCTCCCCGTCGCCCGTGACCTCGACCACGCCCGCCTCGCGCAGCGTGCGGAAGATCGCCAGCGCGCGGCGGGCGAGCGCGAAACGCTGCGCGGAAGGCTGATGGTTGTCGAAGACGAGGCCCCGCACGTGACCGAAGACGTCCCCGCCGCGCCCGATCACGTTGATGAGCATCGCCGAGGTGATCTGCAGCTGCGGCTGCAGCGGCTCGGGCTGCGCCTGGACGATCCGCTCGAACGTCTCCTCGCTCCAGTTCACGAAGCCGTCGGGCGCCTTCTTCTTCGTGATCTTCTTCAGCTTCTTCGGATCGTCGCCCGCCTTGCGCCGCGCCTGCTCGTTCTCGATGTCGTGCTCGGGGGCCAGCGCGATGACGTTGCCGTACGGGTCGTAGCCTGCCCGCCCGGCGCGGCCGGCGATCTGGTGGAACTCCCGGGCCGACAGGCGGCGCATGCGCGTGCCGTCGAACTTCGACAGCGCCGTGACGAGCACGGTCCGGATCGGCACGTTGATGCCCACGCCGAGCGTGTCGGTGCCGCAGATGACCCGCAGCAGGCCCCGCTGCGCGAGGGTCTCGACGAGCCGCCGGTATCGCGGCAGCATGCCGGCGTGGTGTACGCCGATGCCCGCGCGCACAAGCCGGGAGAGCGTCTTGCCGAACGCGGTCGTGAACCGGAAGTCGCCGATCGCCTCCGCGATCGCGTCGCGCTGCTCGCGGCTGGCGACCCGCACGCTCGCGAGGGCCTGCGCGCGCTCCATCGCCGCCGCCTGCGAGAAGTGCACGATGTAGACCGGGACCTCCGATTCCTCGAGCAGCCGCTCCACCACCTCGTGGGCCGGGCGCTTCTCGTAGGCGAAGTGCAGCGGCACGGGGCGCTCCGCACCGGCGACGAGGGTCGTCGTCCGGCCGGTGCGGCGGGTGAGGTCGCTCTCGATGGCCGCGGTGTCTCCGAGCGTGGCCGACATGAGCAGGAACTGCGCGCGGGGCAGCAGCAGCAGGGGCACCTGCCACGCCCACCCTCGCTCCCGATCGCCGTAATAGTGGAACTCGTCCATCACCACCATGTCGACGTCGGCCTCCGCCCCGCGACGCAGGGCGATGTTGGCGAGGATCTCGGCGGTGCAGCAGACGATGGGTGCGTCGGGGTTCACCGACGAGTCGCCCGTGACCATCCCCACGTTCTCCGCGCCGAAGAGGTCGACGAGGGCGAAGAACTTCTCGCTCACGAGCGCCTTGATCGGCGCCGTGTAGTAGCTGCGCCCGCCGCGCGCCATGCTGACGGCGTGCGCCGCGACCGCGACGAGCGACTTGCCTGTGCCCGTGGGCGTGGCGAGGATGACGTTCGATCCGGAGACGAGCTCGATGACCGCCTCGTCCTGCGCGGGATAGAGCGTCACGCCGCCGTCAGAGGCCCAGCCGACGAAGGCGTCGTAGAGCCCGTCGGGATCGCTGCCGGTTCCGGCGATCCGGTCACGCAGCGAGGTGTCCATTCCGTCCATTCTCGCAGGCCGGCACCGCACACCGTCTTCTCGGGGTGTCGCTCGGGGGGCCGAATGCGTACAATCGAGCCGACCTGCCCCCGAGGATCGGAACGAACCGTTGAAGCTCATCGACGCCATCGCGTAATCCGCGCTGACCGTCGACTCCGGTTCGCCGAGCTCGATCAGCGCCTCTCGCGCTGATCCGTCGATGCTCGCTCCGAGCGTGCAGGCCCTCTGCCGCGGTATCAGCGCACCCCTGCTCTGATACCCGGGAGGTCCCATGCCTGCTCTCATCCTTGATCGTCTCTCCTTCACCTGGCCCGACGGATCCGTCGGACTGCGCGAGCTCTCCGGCGCCTTCGGCGAGCGCCGCACCGGACTCGTCGGACGCAACGGCGCCGGCAAGTCCACGCTGCTGCGCCTGGCCGCGGGCGAGCTCGTGCCCACGACGGGCCGCATCGTCGCAGACGGCGATGTCGCCTACCTGCCGCAGAAGCTCACCCTCGACACGGGCATGCGCGTCGCCGAGCTGTTGGGCATCGCCGCGCCGCTCGACGCCGTGCGCGCCATCGAGGCCGGCGATGTCGAGCCTGCCCGCTTCGACGAGGTCGGCGACGACTGGGACGTGGAGGCCCGCGCGCACGCGGCGCTCGCCGAGGCCGGACTCGCACCGGACATGCTCGACCGCCGCGTCGGCGAACTCTCCGGCGGCGAGGCCATGCTCGCGGCCCTCACCGGCATCCGGCTCGGGGGCGCCCCCATCACCCTGCTGGACGAGCCGACGAACAACCTCGACCGTGACGCGCGCGCCCGCGTCTACGACCTCGTCCGCGGCTGGCGGGGTGCGCTGATCGTCGTCTCGCACGACCTCGCGCTTCTCGAGCTGATGGACGAGACCGCCGAGCTGTACGACGGCGCGCTCAGCGTGTTCGGTGGACCGTACTCCCAGTGGCGCGCGGCGCTGGAGGCGGATCAGGAGGCCGCGCGGCAGGCCGAGGTCGACGCGAGGAAGTCGCTCGCCAAGGAGAAGCGGCAGCGCATCGAGGCCGAGACGAAGCTCGCGCGCCGGCAGCGGTACGCGAAGACCGACTACGAGAACCTGCGGCGGCCGAAGGTCATTATGAAGCTCAAGGCGGGCGAGGCGCAGGTGTCGGCGGGGAAGCTGCGCGGCGAGGTACGCGAGAAGGAGCGGGAGGCCCGCGCCGCCCTCGACCTCGCCGAGCGGCGGGTCCGAGACGACGACGCGATCCGGTTGGACCTGCCCGACCCCGCCGTCGCGGCGGGGCGGCGCATCGCCACGATCAGCGACGGCGATCGCGACTGGGTCGTGCAGGGGCCGGAACGCGTCGCCCTGATCGGCCCCAACGGTGCGGGCAAGACGCGGCTCCTGGAATCACTGCTACGCGGCGAGGGCGCCTCGCGGCTGCACACGGAGAGAGTCGGCTATCTGCCGCAGCGGATCGACGGTCTCGACGATGCCGCGTCGGCGTTCGATACCGTGCAGGCGGCGGCGCCGCGCGTGCCGTCGGCGCAGTTGCGCAACAGTCTCGCGCGGTTCCTCATCCGGGGCGCCGCCGCCGACCGGCCCATCGCCTCGCTGTCGGGAGGCGAGCGCTTCCGCGTGGCGATCGCGCGCCTGCTGCTCGCCGATCCCCCACCGCAGCTGCTCGTCCTCGACGAGCCGACGAACAACCTCGACATCGCCACCGCCGAACAGCTGCTCGCCGCCCTTCGGGCGTTCCGCGGCGCGGTGCTCATCGTGAGTCACGACGACGCCTTCCTGCGCCGCCTCGAACCCGATCTCACGCTCGAGCTTCGCGACGGGGCGCTCGCGGAGGTCGCGCTCACGCCGTGACGCGGACCGCCCGCCCTCTCCTTCGCACGGGCGCCGAGGGGACGGGCGGGCGGCGCGGGACGGTCACGGTTGAAGCGTGAGAGTGCCGCCTGTTACGGTCGTAGCCATGGGAACCCTGTGCACCGCGCTCGTGACGACGCGCGTCGCCGTGTTCCGCGACCGCCGCTCCTGACGGCGTCCGGACGCATTCCCGCGCCTGCGCGCCGTCGCCGAAGAGTCCTCGCACCCGGGCCGGTTCTCGCGCCTCTCGCTGCGCGCCGCCCCCGGTGCTCCCTTCGCACTCGGAGCGCACCCATGCCTCGTTCTCTTTCCGGCGGCCGACACGAGCTCGGCCAGAACTTCCTGACCCACCGTCCCACCATCGCACGCATCGTCGGGCTGGTCTCGCGCACGGACGGCTCGATCCTCGAGATCGGCTCGGGCGACGGCGCCCTCACCCGTCCGCTCGCGGCGCTCGGCCGCCCGCTCACCGCGATCGACCTCGACGAGCATCGCGTGGCTCGGCTGCGGCACGCCCTGCCCGGGGTGCGCGTCCTGCACGCCGTGGCGACACGCCGTGCTGCTGACGCAGTGGGAGGTCGCCCGCAAGCGCGCCGGCGTGGGCGGCGGCACCATGCTCACGGCGCAGAGCGCGCCGTGGTTCACCTTCGCCCTGCACGAGCGCGTGCCGAGCCACCGATTCGCGCCGCGTCCGAGCGTGGACGGAGGTCTTCTCGCGGTGTCCCGGCGCGCCGAGCCGCTCGTGCCGCACCGCGAGCAGCGGGACTATCAGGCCTTTGTGCGGGCCGTGTTCACGAGCCGCGGCGGCACGCTGCGGGCCGTCCTGCAGCAGGCCACGGGCGCGAGCCGCGCGCGGTGCACCCGCGCGCTGCAGCAGCACGGCGTCGGCGGCGCGGCGCTGCCGCGGGACCTCACGCCCCTGCAGTGGTCCGGACTGTGGCTCACCCTGCGTTCCGGCTGACGCGGGCGGTCCCGGCCCGGGCTCTGGGCCGGGACCGCGCCGGGCGCGTCAGAACGCGCCGTAGACCTCGAGGGTGTTCGCCGCCACCCGCGCGCACAGCTCGTCCAGATCGGCCCCCAGCTCGGAGGCCATGAAGCGCATCGTGAGGGGTACGAGGTACGGGGCGTTGGGACGACCGCGGTAGGGCACCGGCGCGAGGAACGGGGCGTCGGTCTCGACGAGGATGCGCTCGCGGGGTGTCACGGCGAGGGCGTCGCGCAGGTTCTGCGCGTTCGCGAAGGTGATGTTCCCCGCAAACGACAGGTAGTAGCCGCGCTCGGCCGCCTCGCGCGCCATCTCGGCGTCGCCCGAGAAGCAGTGGAACACCGTCCTGTCCGGGGCCCCCACGCGCGCGAGCGTGTCGAGCACCTCGCGATGCGCCTCGCGGTCGTGGATCTGCATCGCCACGCCGTGCTTCTTGGCCAGCGCGATGTGCGCCTCGAAGGACTCGAACTGGGCTGGCCGGCCCTCCTCGCCCGTGCGGAAGAAGTCGAGCCCCGTCTCGCCGATCGCGCGCACGCGCGGGTGAGCCGCGAGCTCGTCCACGACCGCGATCGCCTCATCGAGCCGCCCCTGCGAGGCGTAGGCCGGAGCGTCGTTCGGATGGATCGCGACGGCCGCGAGCACGCGCGGGTGCCGCTCCGCTGCGGCCACCGCCCAGCGCGAGGACTCGATGTCGCCCGAGGCCTGCACCACGCCGTGAATGCCGACGGCGAGGGCGCGCTCCAGCTGTTCATCGAGCGAGAGCGGGTCGTCGCCGTCCTCGATCTCGAGATGGCAGTGGTTGTCGTACACGGGCACGACCAGGGGCTCGGGCGCCTCCGGATGCGTCAGGTCCTTGCGCCCCTTCGTGGAGCGCTTCTCGACGTACGTCTCGCGCGTGCCCTCGCCGACCGCACCGTTTCCCGACACGGCGACCTCACTCCGTCTCGATGCGCGGGAACAGCGGGTCGAGGGAGCGCACGGCGGCGCCCGCCGGAAGCACCCCCCACGTGCCCGCGGCGCGCACGTCCTGCGCGCCGAGCTCGCCGAGTGCGTCCTGGGCGCCCAGCGCGACCCACAGCTTGGAGGTCGACTTCGGCATCACCGGCGAGAGCAGCACGGCCAGCGCGCGCAACCCCTCGGCGCACGTGTAGAGCACGGTCGCCAGGCGGTCGCGACGCGCCTCGTCCTTCGCGAGCACCCACGGCTCGTTGTCGGTGATGTAGCCGTTGAGCTCGTCGACGATCGTCCAGATCGCGTCGATCGCCTGGTCGATCCGGAACTTCTCCATCGCGGCGTCCGCGTCGGCGGCCGCCGCGGCCACGACCTGCTGGATCCGCAGGTCCTCCTCGGCGTACTCGACCGGCGTGGGAACGGATCCGTCGAAGTACCGGCCGATCATCGCGACGGTGCGCGAGGCCAGGTTGCCGAAGCCGTTGGCGAGCTCCGCCTGGTAGCGGGCGGCCATGTCCTCCCACGAGAACGAGCCGTCCTGGCCGAACGCGATCGCGGAGAGGAAGTAGAAGCGGAAGGCGTCGCTGCCGAAGGTGTCGACGAGCGTCTCGGGCGCGATGCCGGTCGCCTTGGACTTCGACATCTTCTCGCCGCCCACGAGCAGCCAGCCGTGCGCGAAGACGCCCTTGGGCACCTCCAGCCCCGCCGCCATGAGCATGGCGGGCCAGATGACCGCGTGGAAGCGCAGGATGTCCTTGCCCACGACGTGATAGCCCGGCCAGCGCCGCTCGAAGTTGGCTTCGTCGGCGCCGTAGCCGATCGCGGTGGCGTAGTTGAGCAGCGCGTCGATCCACACGTACAGCACGTGGGAGGCGTCCCACGGGATGGGGATGCCCCAGTCGAACGCCGACCGCGAGATCGACAGGTCCTTGAGTCCCTGCTGCACGAACGCGACCACCTCGTTGCGCGCCGACTCCGGCTGCACGAAGTCGGGGCGCTCGCGATACAGCTCGAGCAGCCGGTCCTGGAACTTGCTGAGGGTGAAGAAGTAGTTCTTCTCGTGCAACAGCTCGAGCGGCTTCGAGTGGATCGCGCACACCTTGAGGCCCTCGAAGGGCCCCGTGCCGTCGACGATCTCGCTCTCGGGCTTGAACTCCTCGCAGCCGACGCAGTACAGCGCCTCGTACTCGCCCGCGTACACGTAGCCGCGATCGTGGATCGCCTGCCAGAACTTCGCCGCAGCGGTCTCGTGGCGCTCCTGGGTGGTGCGGATGAAGTCGTCGTTGGCGACATCGAGCGTGTCCAGCAGCGGGAACCAAGCCTCCGTGACGAGCTTGTCGACCCACTCCTGCGGCGTGACACCGTTTGCCGCGGCGGCACGCATCATCTTCTGGCCGTGCTCGTCGGTGCCCGTGAGCATCCATGTGTCGTCGCCGGCCTGGCGGTGCCAGCGCGCGAGGGCGTCCACCGCCACCGTCGTGTACCCGTGCCCGATGTGGGGCACATCGCTCGGGTAGTAGATCGGGGTGGTGATGTAGAAGGAACGCCCGGAAGTCACCAGAGCAGTCTAGTTGCGGCGCCGCCGGGCCATGACGCGCGTCAGCGTGCGGCCAGCGCTGCCTGGTACAGGTCGCGAGACGACAGCCCCGTCGCCTCGGCGACCTCGCGCGCCGCGTCCTTGAGCCGGGTGCCGCCGGCGACGAGCGCGCGGACCTGCGCGAGCGCGTCCTCGGCCGAGACCTCACGGGCGACCGCGCCGGCCACGACGATGACGACCTCGCCGCGCACCCCTTCCTCCGCCCAGGCGGCCAGCTCGGCCAGCGTGCCGCGCGCGACCTCCTCGTGCAGCTTGGTCAGTTCGCGGCACACCGCCGCGCGCCGATCGGCCCCGAACGCGCCCGCCATGTCGGCGAGCGTCTGCGCGACGCGGCTCGGCGCCTCGAAGAAGACCAGGGTGCGCGGTTCCGCGGCCAACGCGGCCAGCGCTCGGGACCGCTCCCCCGGCTTGCGCGCCACGAAGCCCTCGAACGCGAAGCGATCCGTCGGCAGCCCCGACACCGCCAGCGCCGTGAGCACCGCGCTCGGCCCCGGGATCGCCGTCACGGTCACGCCCGCCTCGGCCGCGGCGGCGACGAGGCCGTAGCCGGGGTCGCTGACCGTCGGCATGCCGGCGTCCGTGAGCACCACGAGGTCCTGCTCGCGGGCGCGCTCCACGAGCTCGGCGGCGACCTGCTTCTCGTTGTGGTCGTGCAGGGCCACGAGACGGGGGCGATTGGCGATGCCGAGCGCCGCGAACAGGCGCTGGGCCGTGCGGGTGTCCTCCGCCGCGACCAGAGGTGCCGCCTCGAGCGCCTCGATGAGGCGGCGGGACGCGTCCCCGAGGTTGCCGATGGGCGTGGCCGCGAGGATGATCACGCCCCCAGGCTACGCCGGGTAGCGTTCTGCGAGTGATCGGGCGCACCCTCATCCTGGACTTCGACGGCACGGTGTGCGTCGGGCACGGACCGGCCCTCGCGTACGCGCGCGAGGCGTCCGGCCTGCACGCCGACCTGGCCGACCTTCCGGACCGGGTGGCGCGCTACTGCGCGGGTGAGCAGGTGCCCGGTCTCGAGGGTGCACTGGACGGTTACCTCGCCGTGGCCGACGCGGCCATCGCGCTCGGCGTTCCCGTCTCGCGGCTGCAGGCCGCCTTCCTCGAAGCGCGCCGGCAGCTGGCGGAGGACGGTCTGGGCACCCGCGCGCCAGAGGGTCTGGCGGCGCTGACCGACGAGCTTCGCGCCGACGGCACACGTGTGCTGCTCGTGACGAACGCGCCGGAGGTGGGCCTGGACCGCATGCTCGCGCGCCTCGGACTCGCCGACTCCTTCGACGAGGTCGTCGCCGAGGCACGCAAGCCCTCGGGCCTCGGCGACGTGATCGACCGGCTGGGGCATCCCGTCTCGAAGGACCGTGTGCTGAGCGTCGGCGACATCTGGGTCAACGATCTGGCCGTCCCCGCCGAGCGCGGCGCGGCCACGGCACTGATCGATCCCTTCGGCCGAGCCGCGGGCACCCCCGACGTGCGGGCGCGCTCCTTCGAGGAGCTCCTGCCGTTCCTGCGCGAGTGGGGCGGACGGCCGCTGCACCCCTGAGCGACGCCACGGCGGGATCCGGGTCCGCGGCGGCACCGGCCGGTTACATCCTCGTGAAGGCCCTGTCCGATGCGCACGGCGCGCGTTACCGTCTGGAGTGGGCGCCCTGCTCCCGGGCGCGCTCCGCTCGCACCGCGCCTGCATCGCGCGCCGTCCCGAAGGAAGAACCTTGACTGACAGCACGTTCACGAAGCGCGCGGCCATCGCCGTCACGAGTGCCGCGACGCTTGCCCTCCTCCTGTCCGGCTGCGGTGGATCCGGCCAGGGCGACGCCGGCACGGGCGACGCGCCCTCGGAGCTCGTCCTCGGCCTCGTCCCCTCCCAGGACGTCGACCAGCTCGTGCTCGACGCCGAGGAGCTCGGCGAGATGCTCTCCGCCGAGCTCGACATTCCCGTCACCGCCGAGGTGACCACCGACTACGCCGCGCTGGTCACCGCCATGCAGGCCGGGCAGGCCGACATCGGCATGTTCGGCCCCATCGCCCTCGTCCAGGCGGCGGACCAGGCCGGCGCCGTGCCGATCCTGCAATCGGTCCGCTACGGCTCGTCGACGTATGTGACGCAGTGGTTCACCACGGACACCGATCGCTTCTGCCTCGACGAGATCGTCGAGAAGGAGACCGAGGACGGCGTCTTCACCTTCTGCAACGGCACCGACGCGGACGAGGTCAGCGGCCCGAAGGGCGAGGAGGCGATCGCCCTCATCGAGCAGGACGAGAGGATCGCGTTCGTCGACGAGGGGTCGGCCTCGGGCTACTACTACCCGGCCACGCAGCTGCAGGAGGTGGCGGGCCTCGACCCGTTTGCGCTGACGGGGGCCACCTTCGCGGGCGGCCACCCGAACGCGGTCATCGCGGTCGACGACGGCGACGCCACGGTGGGCGTGAGCTTCGACGACGCCCGGGCAGAGGTCGTGGCAGAGCGCCCGACGATCGGCGAGGACGTGACCGTCTTCGCGTGGTCGCAGAACATCCCCAACGACGGCGTCGCCGTCTCCAGCGACCTGTCGGAGGAGTGGCAGCAGAAGATCTCCGATGCGTTCCTGGCGATCGCCGACACCGAGGAGGGCGTCGCCGTGCTGCAGGCCGTCTACAACATCGACGGCCTCGTCGCGGCGGACCTCGATGCGCTCGACGCCGCGCGCGAGGTCGAGGCGAATTTCGGCGAGCAGTGACCCTCCGGCCCCGGCCGAGCCCGCCACCCCATCCCCTCGGCGATTGCAACGACACGTGATCCGATTCGACGACGTCTCCGTCACCTATCCCACCGGCACGAAGGGGCTCGACGGCGTGAGCCTCGAGATCCCCGACGGTCAGTTCGTCGTCGTGGTCGGGCTGTCCGGAGCGGGCAAGTCGACCCTGATCCGCGCCATCAACGGGATCGTGCGCACGAGCGCCGGCAGCCTCGAGGTCGACGGTTTCCGGGTGGACGGTGCCTCGCCGCGACGGCTGCGGCAGCTCCGCTCGCGCGTGGGCATGATCTTCCAGTCGTTCAACCTCGTGCCGCGGTCCACGGTCCTGAACAACGTCCTCACGGGCCGCCTGCACACGACGCCCTGGTGGCGAGCGCTGCTCGGGTGGTGGCGCAAGGCCGACACGGAGCTGGCCTTCCAGGCGCTCGAGCGGGTGGGCATCGTCGAGAAGGCCTACAACCGGGCGTCCGCGCTCTCGGGCGGCCAGCAGCAGCGCGTGGCGATCGCCCGGGCGTTGGCGCAGGAGCCGTCGGTCATCCTCGCCGACGAGCCCGTCGCCTCGCTCGACCCACCGACCGCCAACATGGTGATGCGCGACCTGCAGCGCATCAACCGGGAGCTCGGCATCACGGTCATCGTGAACCTCCACTTCCTCGACCTCGCCACCCGGTACGCCGATCGGATCATCGGCATGCGCGCGGGCGCCGTCGTCTTCGACGGCTCGGCGTCCGAGGCTGACGACGCCGTCTTCGAGCAGATCTACGGCCGCTCGCTCAGCGCCGAGGATGTGCTGCCCGGCTCGCCCGCCGCGCAGATCGACCTGCCGGACGGCGCATGAGCGCGCCACCCGCCCGCGTCTCGCCCCGGCCGCGCAAGCCGGCGCCCCGGCCGTTCTTCATCGTCGCGGGCATCGTCGCCGTCGCCATGACCGTGTGGTCGGCCGTCCAGATCGATTTCACGCTCATGCCCCTCCTCGAGGGCAATCCGCGTGCCGCGGGCATCATCGAGCAGTACCTCAACCCCAACTGGGCCTTCGTGCTGCAGGTGTGGCCGCAGTGGCTCGAGACGCTGCTGATGGCGGTGATCGCCTCCTTCGCCGGTGCCGTGCTGGGGCTCGTCTTCGCGCTCATGGGCTCGCATCGCTCGAACCGCTCTGCCTGGTTCCTCCGGGCGGTGCGAGCGCTCCTGTCGGTGCTGCGCTCACTGCCGGAGATCGGGTGGGCGTACCTCATGGTCGCCATGGTGGGGATCGGCTCGCTCGCCGGTGTGCTGGCACTCGTCGTCTTCAACATGGGCATCATCGCCAAGCTCACGAGCGAGACGATCGACGGCATCGACCGCGGCCCCGTCGAGGCCGCCGACGCGGCGGGGGCGTCGACGATGCAGCGCATCGCCACGGCGGTGCTGCCCCAGATCTGGCCCGGGTACTTCTCCTACGTGCTGTACGTGTTCGAGATCAATCTGCGCGCCTCCGCGATCATCGGCATGGTGGGGGCCGGGGGCATCGGTCAGGCCCTCAACGTCGAGCGCGCCCGATTCAACTACGACAACGTCTCGGCCATCGTCGTCGGTTTCATCGTCATCGTCATCGTGCTCGACATCGTCTCGCAGACCCTGCGAAGGAGGCTGATGTGAGCGCCGCCGGCCTCCCCGCCGCGCGCCCTCCCGCGCCGTCGAAGCTCCCCGCCACCCTCGCCTTCGTCGCCGTCGCCGCCGTCGTCGTCGTGTGCGCCGTGGCGCTGCGCGCCGACTGGCCGGCACTGCTCGGCCTGCCGGAGCGCATCGTCACCTACACCCGCCTGCTCACCGAGGGCTTCTGGGCCAACCCGTTCGCCGATCCCCAGCGCGAGTGGTGGACCGTGGCGTTCGACTTCATGTTCGACTCCCTCTCCATCGCGTGGATCGGCACGCTCATCGGCGCCCTGCTGTCGGTGCCGTTCGGGTTCGCCGCGGCGCGCAACGTCGCGCCGGCGTGGCTCGTGTGGATCAGCCGCACGATCCTGAACGTGATCCGCGCGATCCCCGAGTTCATCCTCGCGATCGTGTTCCTCCTGCCGCTGTTCGGCTTCCACCCCGCTGCCGGCGCGATCGCCCTCGGCGTCGGATCGATCGGCACGCTCGGCAAGCTCACGAGCGAGGCGCTGGAGGACCTGCAGCCGGGCCCCGTCGAGGCACTGCGCGCCGCGGGCGCATCGGGTCTGTCGGTGCTGCGGTGGGGCATGCTGCCGCAGGTGATGCCCGAGATCGTCTCGTTCTGGCTCTACCGCTTCGAGGTGAACATCCGCGCCGGCGCGATCCTCGGCATGCTGGGCCTCGGCGGCATCGGATTCCTCTTCGACCAGCTCTTCAACGGCCGCGAGTGGGCGCGCGCGGGGATCGCGCTTCTCGTCACGGTGGTCGTCACGATCGTCGTCGATCAGCTCTCGGCGGCCGTGCGGCATCGCATCATCGGACGCGAGCAGTTCTCGCACCGCGACGTCTTCTGACCGTCGCACGCTCCGGCGTCCCCCGCCACTGCGTAGGGCGCGCGAGGTCCGGCAATAGGCTGGAGCGGTGAGGATCCGAGCGCGGGCGTGGGAGTGGATCGCACCCGTGCTCGTCACGGTCCTGGCGGCGCTGCCTCGCCTGATCGCCCTGGGCCGCCCGCCGGAGCTCGCGTTCGACGAGACCTACTACGTCAAGGACGCGTGGTCGCTGTGGAACCTCGGTTACGAGGCCCGCTGGCCGGATGACATCGACGCCGCCTTCGCCGCGGGAGACACGCAGGCGTTCACCTCCGACCCGTCCTTCGTCGTTCATCCGCCGCTCGGGAAGTGGCTGATCGGCCTGGGAATGGCGGCCTTCGGGCCCGGCGAGCCCGCGGGATGGCGGATCGCCGTGGCGTTGGCCGGCATCGCGATGGTCCCGGTGCTCTACGCGATCGCTCGACGCCTCTCGGGGTCGGTGGTGGTCGGCGCGGTCGCCGGGGGCCTGATGGCAATCGACGGGCTGGGCATCGCGATGAGCCGCGTGGCCATGCTGGACGGCTTCCTCGCCCTGTTCGTCCTGATCGCCGTGCTGTTCCTCGTGATGGATCACGAGGGCGCCCGCCGACGCCTCCAGGCGGCGCAGGGGACGGCGCTCGGACCGGTCCTGTGGAGACGGCCGTGGGTGCTGGCCGCGGGCGTGGCGCTCGGGGCGGCGACGGCCGTGAAGTGGTCCGGCCTGTACGCACTGGCCGGGCTCGGGCTGTGGCTGGTCGCCCGCGACGCGCTCGACCGGCGACGGGCACGGATCGAGGGCTGGCTGCCGTCGGCGGTGGTGCGACAGGGCCCCGCTTCGTTCCTGCTTCTCGTTCCCGTGGCCGCGGCGACGTACCTCGCGTCGTGGACCGGGTGGCTCGCCACCGCGGGCGGCTACGACCGCCAGTCCGACCCGAACGCCCTCGTCGCCCTGTGGAACTACCATCGCGCCGTCTACGGCTTCCACGTGGGCCTGAGCACGAGCCACCCGTACGAGAGCCCCGCATGGCAGTGGCCGCTGCTGCTGCGGCCCACGGCGATGTGGACGGATCGCCCCGACGTCGGGCAGGCGTCGTGCCTGGGCAGCGACGACTGCCTCGCGGTGATCACCAGCCTGCCGAACCCGGTCGTCTGGTACGCGGGCATGGCGGCGCTGATCGTGCTGGCGGTCGCGCTGGTCCGCACCCGCCGCACGCGCTTCGCCGTGCCCCTCGTGGGCGTCGGCGTCACCTGGCTGCCGTGGCTGCTGTACCCCGAGCGGACGACGTTCCAGTTCTACTCCATCGCGATGCTGCCGTTCGTGTGCCTCGGGCTCGCTCTGGCGCTGCAGTACCTGTGCCGCGAGCGCGAGCCGGTCCTGCTTCCCGACCCGACGGCCGACGAGCGCGCCCTGGCCGTGGCGCACGCGGGCCGTCAGCGCCGGGCATGGATGGTCGCGTCGGCCGCCTACCTCGCCCTCGCGGGCGCGAACGCCGTGTGGTTCCTGCCGCTGTCGACCGGCATCCTCGAGCCCTACCGGCTCTGGTATCTGCACATGTGGCTTCCCGGCTGGGTATGACGCGGAAGGGCCGGTCCTCGAACGAGGACCGGCCCTTCGCCGCGGGTCGCGCGGACGCGCTCAGTTGAACTCGAGCGGGTGCGTCGCCACCCGGCCCGAGCCGTCGCCCGGGTCGAGGGCGGTGATCGCGTCCATCTCTGCGTCGGTGAGCTCGAAGCCGAACACGTCGAAGTTCTCGGCCATGCGCTCCTTGCGCACCGACTTCGGGAAGACGATGAAGCCGCGCTGCAGGTGCCAGCGGATGACCACCTGCGCGGGGGTCTTGCCGTGCGCCTCGGCCGCCGACGCGACGGCGGGGTTCTCGAACAGCGGGTACTTGCCCTGGCCCAGCGGGCCCCACGACTCGATCTTCATGCCGTTCGCCTCGCCCCACGCGAGCACGTCGGCCTGCTGGTACGCCGGGTGCAGCTCGATCTGATCGACGGCCGGCACCACGCCGGTGTCCTTGACGATGCGGTCGAGGTGCTCGGGCAGGTGGTTGGAGACGCCGATGGAACGCGACAGGCCCGCGTCGCGGATCTCGATGAGCTTCTGCCAGGCGTTCGAGTAGGTGTCGCGCTGCGGCGTCGGCCAGTGGGTCAGGTAGAGGTCGACGTACTCGAGGCCCAGCTTGTCGAGGCTCTCGCGGATCGCGTCGTGCGGCTGGTCGCCCGACTGGCGGTCGTTCCACAGCTTCGTCGTGATGAAGAGCTCCTCGCGAGCGATGCCGCTCTTCGCGATGGCGGCGCCGACGCCCTCCTCGTTCTTGTAGATCGCGGCGGTGTCGATGTGGCGGTAGCCGACCTCCAGGGCCTCGCTGACGGCCTTCTCGGCCTCTGCCGGCGGCACGAGGAAGACGCCGAAACCGAGCTGGGGGATGTCGTAACCGGAGTTGAGCTTCACGGTGGGAACGGTCATGCCACCAGCCTAAGACCCGCGACGGCACGGGCTGACGTGCCGGCGCTCCCGCGCCTTGCGACCGGCGCGGACGGGGCGATCACGACAGCGCGCGCACCCGCTCGCGCTCGGCCTCGACCGCCGCGACGCGCTCGAACAGCGCGTCGAACACGCTCGCCCGGTCGAACTGCAGCGCGTACTCGCGGGCACGGCCCTCCCAGGCGGCGCGCTCCTGCGCGTCCATCGCGAGCGCCCGGTCGATGGCCGCGGCGATCTGGTCGGGCGCGTCCACGTCGATGATGATCGCCGTATCGCCCACCGCCTCACCCACTCCCCCGGTGAGGGTCGTGATGGCGGGCCCTCCGCCGGAGAGCGCCTTCTCGGCGAGCGCGATGCCGAAGGTCTCGATGAACTCGGGGCGCGGCTTCGTCGGCAGCACATACGCCGCCGCGCCGGCGAAGAGGAACGGCTTCTCGGCGTCGTCCACGTCGACGAGGAAGCGGATGCGATCGGCGGCCGGAGAGGCCGCGGCGATCTCGCGCAGCTCTCCCTCCTCGGGCCCGCGGCCCGCGATCACCAGCTCGCGATCCGAGGCCTGCTCCGACGCGGCGAAACCGGCGATGAGGTCATCCACGCCCTTGGCGCGGGCGAGGCGGGAGAGGTAGAAGACGTACCCGTCGCGCGCGAGGCCTCGGCGTGCGAGATGCCGATCCACCTCCTCCGGGTCGAGACCGATGAACAGCGCCGCGTTGATGGCGGGGTAGGAGATCGCCACGCGCTCCTGGCACCGCGCCGCGTAGTTCGTGCCGTGGCGTGCGTCGAGGTGACGCGCCTCCTCGACGATGAGGTCCTTCGTGTACTGGCTCACCGCGACGCAGACGTCGCTGGCCAGGTACGACTCGAGCACGTGCGCGGCCGCGCCGAAGCGATCCGCCTCGATGCACTGGCGGACGACGTTGGTGATGTCGGATCCGACCGCCTCCGCCACCGTGATGACGTTCACGGGCAGCCCCGTGCGGCGGGCGACCTCGACGGCGTCGGTCACCGCGGTGGTGTGCGGCGAGAGGTAGAGCGACATCGCGACCGTCGGCACGCCGTCGGTGAACAGCTCCACCAGGCGCCCGACGAGGCCGCCGATGTAGCGGCCGTCCACGACCTTGTAGTCGCCCACAGGCTCGGGCCGTTCCACGGTGATGCCCTCGCTGTAGGGCAGCACCGTGTCGAGCGGCTTCAGCGGCAGCCCGGCGGACTCGAGCCGTTCGATCGGCCAGGTCACGATGCGCACGTCGTCGAAGCCGCGCAGCAGCGCGGCCTCCGCGAGGTTGCGGGCTTCGCCGGAGTGCCCGCAGATGACGGGATCGGCACGGACGACGATGACGAGTCGACGGCTCATCGCGCCAGTCTGCGGGTTCGAATGCGTCATGCGTGTTACGGAACCAGGAACGTCGGCTGAACGCCAGGGGCGCGGTGCATCGGCCATAGACTGGAGGGCTATGCCCGAGCCCACGATCGCCTATCCGCCGGAGCTGCCCGTCAGCGCCGCGCGGGACGAGATCGCCGCGGCGCTGCGCGCCCATCAGGTCGTGATCGTCGCCGGCGCCACCGGATCGGGCAAGACGACGCAGTTGCCCAAGATCGCGCTCGAGCTGGGCCGGGAGCGCATCGCCCACACGCAGCCGCGGCGGCTGGCGGCCCGCACGATCGCCGAGCGCGTGGCCGAGGAGCTGCAGGTGGAGCTCGGAGGGCTCGTCGGGTACAAGGTGCGCTTCACCGACCAGGTCTCCGACGCCACGCGGATCGCGCTGATGACCGACGGCATCCTGCTCAACGAGATCCACCGCGACCGGCTGCTGCGCCGCTACGACACGATCATCGTCGACGAGGCGCACGAGCGCTCCCTCAACGTCGACTTCCTGCTCGGCTACCTCAAGCGCCTCCTGCCGGAGCGGCCCGACCTCAAGGTCGTGATCACGTCGGCGACGATCGACCCCGAGTCCTTCGCGGCGCATTTCGCGTCACCGGACGGCACCCCCGCCCCGATCATCGAGGTCTCCGGCCGCACCTACCCCGTCGAGATCCGCTACCGGCCGCTCGTCGCGAATGACACCGTCGGCACAACGAAGGAAGACTCGTTGCCCGCACCGGCCGAGTCCCCCGGCTCCGCGGTTTCCGGCGCGGATCTCCTTCGTTATGCAGCGGAGGACGAGGTGTCGGGCATCGTCGCCGCGCTGCGCGAGCTCGACCGCGAGGCGCCGGGAGACGTGCTCGTGTTCCTGCCCGGCGAGGCCGAGATCCGGGACGCCGCCGACGCCGTACGGGGTGCCTTCGCGAACCAGGCCGCGCCGACCGAGGTGCTGCCGCTGTACGGCCGCCTGAGCGCCGCCGAGCAGCACCGCGTCTTCGAGCGGTCGACCGTCGCGGGCCTGCGCCGCCGGGTGGTGCTCGCGACCAACGTGGCCGAGACGTCGCTGACGGTGCCGGGCATCAAGTACGTCATCGACACGGGCACGGCGCGCATCTCGCGGTATTCGAACCGCGCGAAGGTGCAGCGCCTGCCGATCGAGCCCATCTCCCAGGCCTCCGCGCAGCAGCGCTCGGGACGTGCGGGCCGCACGAGCGAGGGCATCGCGATCCGGCTCTACGCGGAGGAGGACTTCGCGCGGCGACCCGAGTTCACCGAGCCCGAGATCCTGCGCACCTCGCTCGCCTCGGTGATCCTGCAGATGCTCGCGCTCGGCTTCGGCGACATCAGCGAGTTCCCCTTCCTCACCCCGCCCGACTCGCGGGGCGTCAAGGCCGCGCTCGACCTGCTCGTCGAGCTCGGTGCCGTACAGCTGGGCCGCGGCGAGCCTCGCCTGACGCGCATCGGCCGCGACATCGCCCGCCTGCCGATCGATCCCCGCTTCGCGCGCATGCTCGTCGAGGCGGGACGCACGGGCGTCCAGGACGAGGTGCTCGCGATCGTGTCGGGGCTGTCGATCCAGGACGTGCGCGAACGCCCCGAGGACCAGCGCGAGCAGGCGGATCAGGCACACGCCCGCTTCGCCGATCCGGCCAGCGACTTCCTGGGGCTGCTGCGGCTGTGGGAGTACCTGCGCGCCAAGCAGCGCGAGCTGGGCTCGAGCGCTTTCCGTCGGATGTGCCGGCAGGAGTTCCTCAACTACGTGCGCGTGCGCGAGTGGTTCGACGTGCACCGCCAGCTGCGCGGCATGCTCCCGAAGCCGACGCGCGGCGACGGCGCGGCGGGTCAGGCCGCCCCGCGCCGGGGCCGCTCCCCCCAGCCCGACCCGGCGGCGCGCGCTCGTGACCCGCGCGGCGCCGCGGGCGCGGAGGCGGGCACGGACCGTGCCGGCCCCGAGACCGGTCACCCGCAGGGCGACGCGATCCACCGCGCCCTGCTGGCGGGGCTGCTGTCGCAGATCGGCACGCTCGACACCCGAGAAGCCCCGTCGGCGCGGAAGGGCCGGCCGGCTCCGGCCGAGTACCGCGGCGCGCGCGGCATCCGCTTCTCGATCTTCCCCGGATCGGCCCTGCGGCGTCAGCGCCCGCAGGCCCTCATGGCCGCCGAGCTCGTGGAGACCTCGCGCCTGTTCGCTCGCACCGTGGCGCGCATCGACCCGGCGTGGGCCGAGCCGCTGGCCGGCGACCTGGCCAAGCGCCAGGTGTCGGAGCCGCACTGGTCCAAAGACGCCGGCGCCGCGATCGCCTCGGAGAAGGTGACGCTGTTCGGCGTCGAGATCGTGCCGCGCCGACGCATCCCGTTCGCCCGCGTCGACCGGCCCGCCGCGCGCGAGCTGTTCCTGCGCCACGCTCTCGTCGAGGGCGAGTGGGATCCCTCCGTGCTGCCCCAGAACGTCACTCAGTTCCTGCGGCAGAACGCCGAGCTGCGCCGCCGACTCGAGAAGCTCGAGGAGCGCGAGCGCCGCCGCGACATCCTCGCCGGCGACGAGGCCGTCTTCGCCTTCTACGACGCGCGGATCCCGCAGGACGTCTACGACGTGCGCTCCTTCGAGGCCTGGTGGCGGGAGGGCCTGAAGCGGCAGCCGAGGCTGCTGACCATGCGCGAGGAGGACCTCGTCGACGGCGCCGCGACGGCGGACGCGCGGGACTTCCCGACGAAGTGGACCCAGGGCGACCAGACGCTGGGGCTCGCCTATCGCTTCGAGCCGGGCGCCCCCGACGACGGTGTGACGGTGGTGATCCCGCTCCCCCTGCTCGCGCAGGTCGAACCCCTCGGGTTCGACTGGCAGGTGCCCGGCATGCGCGACGAGCTGATCACGGCGATGCTCAAGGCGCTGCCGAAGGCGATGCGCCGCCACGTCGTCCCCGCCGCGGACTGGGCCGCGCGATTCTCCGAGGAGCTGCGGGGGCAGGGCCCCGAGGACCACGCCGGCCGCCCGCCGCTCCCCCTGGCGGATGCTCTCGCCCGTCTCGTGCAGCGGCAGGCGAATCAGCCCGTGAGCGCGGCGGACATCGAGTTCGATCGCGTGCCCGAGCACCTGCGCATGTCGTTCCGTGCCGTCGACCCGCGCGGACGCGCGGTGGGATCGGACCGCGACCTCGAGGCGCTGAAGCGGCGGCTCGAGGGGAAGGCGCGCGACAGCGTGGCGCGACAATTGGACCGCGCGGGCCAGCGGGCCGCGAAGGGCGCCGACCGGGTCGCGCAGGCGACCACCGTGCACTCCTCCATCGAGCGCACCGGTCTGACGGACTGGGATCTCGGCGACCTGCCCGAGGTGGTCGACACGCGCGTGGCCGGAGGCGTGGTGCGCGGGTACCCGGCCCTGGTCGACACGAAGGACGGCGTGGCGCTGCGCGTGGAGGCCACGGCCGAGGCCGCACAGCGGGCAAGCCGCACCGGCGTGCGGCGACTCGTGCTGCTGCAGGTGCCGAGCCCCGTGTCGTACATCCAGGACCACCTCACGGCGAACGAGAAGCTCGCGCTGGCCGCCTCGCCCTACCCGTCCGCGCGCGCGGTGATCGAGGACTGCCGCGCCGCCGTCGCCGATGCCGTGCTCGACCGCCACGGGGCCGTCCGCACGCGCGCGCAGTTCGAGGCGGTGCGTGACGAGGTCAGCCGTGGCTCGGTGGACGACGTGCTCGCGACGGTCTCGCTCGTCGCGCGCATCCTCACGGCCGCGCGCGACGTCGAGAAGGCCATGAAGCGCGCCACCTCGATGACGCTGCTCGGCGCCCTCAATGACGTCCGCGGCCAGCTCGCCGGGCTCGTTCATCCGGGGTTCGTCCTGGCCACGGGTCTCGAGCGCCTGCGGCACCTGCCGCGCTACCTGGAGGCCGCGCGCATCCGGCTCGAGCAGCTGCCCGACAACCCGGGCAGAGACCGCGCCTGGATGACGGAGTACGAGCGCGCCGCGGCGGCCTTCACCGAGGCGGGCGGGACCGTCCCGCTCCCCGGTGACGCAGCCCCTCGGCTCGTCGCGGCGCGCTGGCTGCTCGAGGAGCTGCGCGTCAGCCTCTTCGCGCAGCGCCTCGGCACGGCGGAGGCCGTGTCGGTTCAGCGCGTGCAGAAGGCACTGAAGGCGTGATCCGGACGCCCGGGCAAGCGCCTATCGTGGCCTCATGAGCGACATCCTCATCACCGTCGACGAGTTGGCCGCGCGCATCGGGCGCGAACCGACGCTGCGCGTGCTCGACGTGCGGTGGTGGCTCGACCGACCCGACGGACGCCCCGACTTCGAGGCCGGGCACATCCCCGGCGCGGTCTACGTCGACCTCGAGACCGAACTGTCCGCCCACCGCGCGCCCTCGGACGGGCGCCACCCCCTGCCCGAGACGGCCGCTCTGCAGGCGGCCGCGCGCCGTTGGGGATTGAACGACGGCGATGAGGTGGTCGTCTACGACAACACCCGCTCGATGTCGGCCGCGCGGGCGTGGTGGATGCTCGCGGACGCCGGCGTGAACGTGCGCCTCCTCGACGGTGCGCTGTCGGCGTGGATCCGCGCCGGGCATCCGCTGGAGACCGGCAAGGATGCCCCGGAACCGGGCTCGATCACGCTCGCGTTAGGTCGGCTGCCGCGGCTCGCGATCGACGACGCGGCGGAGTTCGGCCGGTCGGGCGTGCTGCTCGACGTGCGCGCCCCCGAGCGCTTCCGCGGCGAGGTCGAGCCCATGGACCCCGTCGCGGGACACATCCCGGGCGCCCGCAACCTGCCGACCGCCGGCCTCATCGGCGACGACGGGCGGTTCCTGCCCGCCGAGGAGATCCGCGCCCGGTTCGCGAGCGTCGGCGCCGGGCCCGATGCGCCGGTGGGGCTCTACTGCGGCTCGGGCGTGAGCGCCTCCCACGCCTTCGTCGCCGCCACCCTCGCGGGCCTGCGACCGGCCCTCTATCCGGGCTCCTGGTCGCAGTGGTCCAACTCCCCCGGCCGCCCCGTGGCCACCGGCGAGGCGTGACCCCAGGGGCGAGGTGGCCGGGTGCGGATCGCCGGCGCGAGTTGCCCGGCGCGCGGCCACCCGGGAGGATGGACGTCGGGTCCGGCGACCCGCCTCAGGTATCTTGATATCGAGATAGTTTCCCGGCACATCCCCGATCACTGGAGCGCCACCGCATGTCGAAGATCATCTACACCCACACCGACGAGGCGCCGCTGCTGGCGACGTACTCGCTGCTGCCGATCATCTCGGCATACGCGGCGAAGGCGGGGGTGGAGTTCGAGACCCGCGACATCTCCCTCGCGGGCCGCATCATCGCGCAGTTCCCCGAGCGCCTCACCGAGGAGCAGCGGATCGGCGACGCGCTGGCCGAGCTTGGCGAGCTCGCGCTCGAGCCCTCGGCGAACATCATCAAGCTGCCCAACATCTCGGCGTCGGTGCCGCAGCTGAAGGCCGCCATCGCCGAGCTGCAGGCGCAGGGCTACGACGTGCCCGACCTGCCGGAGGACCCCCAGACGGCCGAGGAGAAAGACATCGCGGCCCGCTACGACAAGGTCAAGGGCTCGGCCGTGAACCCCGTCCTGCGTCAGGGCAACAGCGACCGCCGCGCGCCCGGCGCGGTGAAGGCGTACGCCAAGGCACACCCTCACTCGATGGGCGCCTGGAGCGCGGACTCGAAGACCCGCGTGGCGACGATGGGTCACGACGACTTCCGCTCGAACGAGAAGTCCTTCGTCTCCGCCGGCGACGACACCCTGCGCATCGAGCACGTCGCGGAGGACGGCACCGTGACGGTGCTCAAGGAGAAGCTCCCGGTGCTGGCCGGCGAGGTCGTCGATGCGACCTTCATGAGCGCCGCCGCCCTCGACGCCTTCCTCGCCGAGACGGTGCGACAGGCCAAGGAGGAGGGCGTGCTCTACTCGGCCCACCTCAAGGCCACGATGATGAAGGTCAGCGACCCGATCCTGTTCGGCCACATCGTGCGCGCCTACTTCGCCCCCGTGTTCGAGAAGTACGGCGCCGATCTGGAGGCCGCCGGCCTGTCCGCCAACGACGGCCTGGGCGCGATCTTCGCCGGCCTCGAGCAGCTGCCGAACGGCGCCGAGATCCGCGCCGCGTTCGACGCGCAGCTGGCCGAGGGCCCGGCCCTCGCGATGGTCAACAGCGACAAGGGCATCACCAACCTGCACGTGCCCAGCGACGTGATCGTCGACGCCTCCATGCCCGCCATGATCCGGATCGGCGGCCACATGTGGGGCCCGGACGGCAAGGAGGCGGACACCCTCGCGGTCATCCCCGACTCGTCCTATGCCGGCGTGTACCAGACGGTGATCGAGGACTGCAAGGCCAACGGCGCGCTCGACCCGACGACCATGGGCACCGTGCCGAACGTCGGCCTCATGGCGCAGAAGGCCGAGGAGTACGGCTCGCACGACAAGACCTTCGAGATCGCCGCGGCCGGCACGGTACGCATCGTGAACGCCGCCGGTGACGTGGTGCTGAGCCACGACGTGCAGCCGGGCGACATCTGGCGGGCCTGCCAGACCAAGGACGAGCCCATCAAGGACTGGGTGAAGCTGGCCGTGACACGTGCCCGCCTGTCGAACACCCCCGCGGTGTTCTGGCTCGACGAGACGCGCGCCCACGACGCGAACCTCATCGCCAAGGTGAACGCCTACCTGCCGGAGTTCGACACCGAGGGCCTGGACATCCGGATCATGGCGCCGGCCGAGGCGACGAAGTTCTCGCTCGACCGCCTTCGCCAGGGGCTCGACACCATCTCGGTCACCGGGAACGTGCTGCGCGACTACAACACCGACCTGTTCCCGATCCTCGAGGTGGGCACGTCGGCGAAGATGCTCTCGATCGTTCCGCTCATGGCGGGGGGCGGCCTCTTCGAGACGGGCGCCGGTGGCTCGGCCCCGAAGCACGTGCAGCAGCTGGTGGAGGAGAACTACCTGCGGTGGGACTCGCTCGGCGAGTTCTTCGCGCTTGCCGCCTCCTTCGAGCACCTCGCACAGCGCGAGGACAACGCGAAGGCCCAGGTGCTCGCCGACACGCTCGACGCCGCCACGGCGACGTTCCTCGAGAACGACCGCTCGCCGGGCCGCAAGCTCGGCACGATCGACAACCGCGGCTCGCACTTCTACCTCGCCCTGTACTGGGCGCAGGAGCTGGCGCGGCAGACGACCGACGCCGAGCTGGCGGCGGCGTTCGGCCCGTTGGCCGAGAAGCTGACGGCGCAGGAGCAGACGATCGTCGACGAGCTGGTCGCGGTGCAGGGCAACCCCGCCGACATCGGCGGCTACTACCGCCCGGACGTGGCCAAGACGGCGGCGGTCATGCGCCCCTCCGCCACGTTCAACGCGGCCATCGACGCGCTGTAATCGCGCAGGCTCTCGAACGGCCCGCCCTCCTTGCGAGGGCGGGCCGTTCGTCCTTCCGGGACGGCGCGGAGCCGGTCAGTATGGTGGACCTTGTCGCCGCGCGACCCGAGTGCCCGCCAGAGAGGACGGCTCTTCCCATGAACTCTGCCCTGCCCGAGACGATGCGCGCCGCCGTGATCGACGCAACCGGCGGCCCCGAGGTCTTCCGCATCGCGGAGGTCCCTCGCGCGTTCCCGATCAGCGCGGAGCTGCTCGTCGAGGTGCACGCGGCGGGCGTGAACCCCATCGACGCGAAGACGCGCGGCGGCAAGGGCGTCTCGGCCGCGATCCCGGCCTTTCCCGCGATCCTGGGAAGCGATTTCGCGGGAGTGGTCGCCGCGAGCCCCTACGACGCGTACCCGCTGCAACCCGGCGACCGCGTGTACGGCATGATCCCCGTGCCCCGCACCAGCGGGAGCCTTGCCGAATACGCGCCGATCTCGGCGCTCGGCGTGGCGCGGGCGCCCCAGAACCTCGAACTGGTGGACGCCGCCGCCGTGCCGCTCGCCGCTCTCACGGCATGGGGCGCCCTGCACGACGGCGCGGGCGTGCAGGCCGGGCAGCGCGTGCTCGTGCACGCCGGCGCGGGTGGCGTCGGCCACTTCGCCGTGCAGCTGGCGAAGATCGCGGGCGCCGAGGTCATCGCGACCGCGTCCGCCGCGAACGCCGACTTCGTGCGCAGCCTCGGCGCCGATCGTGTGATCGACTACCGCAGCGAGCGCTTCGAGGAGGTCGTCGGCGACATCGACGCCGTCATCGATCTCATCGGCAACGTCGCCGACGACACCGGCAGCCGGTCCCTGAAGGTGCTCGCCGCCGACGGCATCATCGTCAACGTCCCGACGGGCAGCTGGCCGACCTTCCACGAGGAGGCCGCGGCGGCCGGGCTGCGGGGGACGACCTACAAGGTGTCGCCCGACGGGCGCCGGCTCGCGCAGATCACCGACCTCATCGAGCAGGGTCGCCTCCGCGTTCACGTGGACGAGGTGTTTCCGCTCGAACGAGTCGCGGACGCCCATCGCCGCGCGGAGACCGGGCACGTGCGAGGGAAACTCGTGGTGCGGATCCGCTCGTAGTCCGATGAACACGCGCAGCATCGACGGCTACCGCCTCGAGTGGCTCACGAGCTTTCTGGCCGTGGTCGACTTCGGCGGGTTCGCGGCGGGGGCGGAGGCGACCTATCGCTCTCAGCCGCGCGTCAGCACCCACGTGGCGCAGCTCGAGCGGCACCTCGGCGTCGTGCTGATCGATCGCCACGAGCGCCCCGTGCGCCTCACCGAGGCGGGCATCGCGTTCCTCGAGCATGCCAGGGCGGTCGTCCGCTCACTGGAGACGGGTACCGCGTCGGTGCAGGCGGTGCTCGGAATGCTCCGCGGCCACGTGCGCCTCGGCAGCTACGCCGGCGCCGGACCCACCTTCGTCGCCGCGTCGCTTGAGGCGTTCCGACGGCTGCACCCGCACATCGAGGTCGAGCTCGTCGAGGACGAGTCGGAGGCCCTCGCCGCCGCGCTGAGGTCCGGCGACATCGACCTCGCGATCCGGCCCGTGCTTCCGGCCGTGCGCGACGCGTCGCTGCTCTACCAGGCGCTCTGGGAGGAGCCGCTGGTCGCTCTCACCCCGCCCGATCATCCCCTTGCCGCGTCGGAGTACATCTCCGTGGCCGAGCTGGCGGCGCATCCTCTCGTGCTGCTCGGCGACGCCCACGGCGACCCGGACCACCCCGACGAGATCCGCCGCGCGTTCCGCACCGCCGGGGTGTCGCCGCGCGTCGTCCTGCGCACGCGGGAGCCGGCCACGCTGGCGGGCCTGGTGCGACGGCGCCTCGGCGTGGGCGTGTGCGACCTGCTCAGCGGGACGGCCGCCGGCGATCTCACGGTGATCCCGCTGCTCGACTCGGGCAATCGCCGACTGGTCAGCGTCTTCTGGAACTCGTCGCGCCCCATGCAGCCGGCGGCCCGCGCCCTGATGGACCTCCTCGTGCAGGTGCCCGTGCCGGCGGAGGTGAGCAGCTACCAGCGGCGGGCATGACCCGCTAGAGCGCCGCGAGCAGCTCCTCCACGAGCCCGTCGACCTCGTGTCGGCGGGGAATGGGACCGACGGCGCCGAGCCCTTCCACCACCCGCGACGCGGCGGCCGCGGCGAAGATCGCCGCCTCCCGGGGCGCGCGGCCTTCGAGCAGCGCGACGGCGAAACCGGCGTCGAAGGTGTCGCCCGCGCCCGTGGCGTCCTTGGCCAGCACGGCGCGCGTCGGCACAGGGATGTAGTCGTCCTGTGTCGCGACGACGGCGCCCGATCCGCCCATCTTGAGAACGATCATCTTCGCCCCGATCGCGAGCAGCTCGCGCGTGATCGCGCGCGGATCCTCCTTCCCCGTGAGCATGCGACCCTCTTCGAGGTTGGGAAGCACCACATCGCAGAGCGGGATCGTGTAGCGCGCCGTGGCGCGGGCGGCGTGGAGCGACCACAGCGCCGGACGGATGTTGGGGTCGTAGGTGACCGTCACGCCCGCCGCCCGTGCCCGCTCGATGCCCGCGAAGACCGCTTCACGGGCCGACGTGCTGATCGCCTGCGTGATGCCGGTGACGTGCAGGATCCGCGCCGACTCGATCCAGCCGTGCGGGATGTCGTCGGCGGAAAGGTGCGAAGCGGCCGAGCCGGTGCGGCGGTACACGAACTCGCTCATCGCGCCATGGCGCAGGATGAAGTAGAGACCGGTGGGATGACGCTCGTCCACGATGACGTGGGAGCCGTCGACGCGCTCGTCGTGCCACAACCCCTGCAGCATGGCCCCGAACGGGTCGGCACCCACGCGCGTGAGATAGCCGGAGCGCGCGCCCAGGCGGCTCGCCGCGACGGCGAAGTTCGAGCTGTCGCCGCCGTAGCCCACCGTGAACACGGAGCCCGAGCGGGGGCCGCCGACGGCCTCGGCATTGAACTCCACCATCGGTTCCCCGAAGGAGACGATATCGGGCATGGATCTGCCTCTCAGATGCGGTTGTAGGTAGCGATGCCCTGCGCCAGCGAGCCGGATTCGAGGATGAGCCGAGCCTGCTGGCGCTCCCGCTCCTCGATGTCCTCGGCGATCCGGCGCACCTCGTCGACGAGGGCGCGCGGCACGATCACGACGCCGTCCCGATCGCCGACGACGAGGTCGCCCTGGGCCACCGCGACACCGCCGATGTGCACCGGCTCCCCCTTCGACACCGTCCGGAATCGCCCCAGCGTCGTCGACGGGCTCTGTGATACGGCGAACACGGTGAACCCGTAGTCGCGCTCGATCTCGTCGACATCGCGCACTCCCGTGTCGAGGACCACGCCCGCGAGCTTGTTCGCCACGGCGCCGGCGGTCATGATCCCGCCCCAGCCGGCGACCTCGGCCTCGCCGCCGTTGTCGATGACGATGACGGCTC
Source organism: Microbacterium sp. Marseille-Q6965 (assembly GCF_946151065.1). Lineage (GTDB taxonomy): Bacteria > Actinomycetota > Actinomycetes > Actinomycetales > Microbacteriaceae > Microbacterium. The sequence continues at coordinate 751,005 of NZ_CAMGZA010000001.1, forward strand.
CCGCGGGTGCCTCGTCGATGGCCTCGAGCGCGTGCACCGGCGGCACGTGCTCGTCCGTCGGTTCCTCCTTCACCGTGACGGCGGGCCCCACGATCTTCGTGCCGGTGATCCGGTGGATACGCGAGGACACGTACCCGTGAACGCCGAGCGATTGCAGCGCGTCCGAGACGGAGGGGGTCGTGATGCGGTGAAAGGCCGCGATGATCTCGTCGGGGAACTCGATGGACATGGGTCCTCCTTGTCAAAGGTCAACGTGAAGATCGGAGTCAGGCGACGTGAACGGCCGCGAGCAGCCGTTCCGCCTCCTGACGGACGGCCGCGGTGTCGGGCTCAGCCGCCGCGGGGCTGAGCCCGCCGCCCACCCCCACGGCGAGCGCGCCGGCGGCGATCCACTCCCCCGCATCGGCGGCGGAGATGCCGCCGCTGGGCACCACCGCCAGCTGGGGAAAGGGGCCGGCGAGCGCGCGGAGGTAGCGGGGGCCGAGGGCGTCGGCGGGGAAGAGTTTCACCGCAAGGGCACCGGCGGCGAGCGCCCGCTGCACCTCGGTGGGGGTGAGCACGCCGGGCAGCATGAGGATGTCCCGCTCCCGGGCGAGCGCCACGACCCGCTCATCCAGGCCCGGGCTCACGAGGAACCGCGCGCCGGCGTCGACGGCGTCGCGCGCCATCATTGGATCGACGACGGTGCCGGCGCCGACGAGCACGTCCGGGTGCGCGTCCCGCACCTTGCGGATGAGCTCCAGCGCGCCCGGCACGGTGAACGTGACCTCGACCGCGCGGAGACCACCGGCGACGGCGGCATCGATCGCCGCGCGCGCCGCGGCGACGTGCGCGCCCCGCACCACCATGATCAGGCGCTCGGTGCCGAGTCGCGAGAGCGCGGCCGACGCGGTCATCCCTCGCTCCACGGCCGGATCGACTCGATCCAGTAGACCCGCGCCAGCATGCCGACCGACTCGGGCCGCACGTCGCGCAGCCGGACGAAGTCCTCCCCCGAGCCGCTGATGCGGCCGTAGGACTGCAGGAAGAGCGTGTGGAACCGCTCCGGAGCGAAGTCCATGACCACCTCGACGCGCAGCGAGCTCTCCACGGGCACCTCCGCCGCGACCGCGGGGTCGACGACCCCGGGCGCGCGGAAGGCGAGGAAGGCCTGCCACGCGGCGGCGAGGATCGCGACGACGGCGAGGACCCGCACGAGGCGGGTACGCAGCATGCGCGCGATCATCAGCCGGCCGATCCGGGGGCGACGGAGATCTCGGCGTCGTCCTCCACACCGAGCATGGCGAGCAACTCCGCGCGCAGGTGCAGGAAGCGGGGGTGGGTCTGGACGTCGCGCCAGGCCCGCGGCCGTGGCAGCTCGACCGCGATGTCGGCGGCGACGACGGACGGTCGGGCGCTGAGCACGATCACGCGATCCGCCATGAAGATCGCCTCTTCGACGTCGTGCGTGACGAAGAGCACGGTGGGGCGCTGGGACTCCCACATGCCGAGCACCTCCTGCTGCAGCAGGCGCCGCGTCTGCGCGTCGATGGACGCGAAGGGCTCGTCCATGAGCATGATCGTCGGCTCGGTCGCGAGGACACGGGCCACACCGGCACGCTGCCGCATGCCGCCGGAGAGTTCGTGCGGGAACTTCTTCTCGAACCCGCCGAGGCCCACCAGCGCGGCCATCTCTCGCGCCGTGGTGCGGCGCTGGGCCTTGGGCACGCCCCGCATCTTGAGCCCGAAGGCGATGTTCGCCTCCACGGTCATCCACGGGAACAGCGCGAAGTCCTGGAAGACGACGCCCCGGTCCGGTCCGGGGCCGGCGACGTCCTTGCCCCCCACCCGCACGCGGCCGGCGGTCGCGGGGATGAACCCCGCCACGGTGTTGAGCACCGTCGTCTTGCCGCATCCGGACGGTCCGATGAGGGAGACGAACTGTCCCTCCGGGATCGTGAAGGACACGTCCCCCACCGCGATGGTGGCCTCGCCGGAGTACGGATCGATGTACGTCTGATTCAGGTTCTCGATGCTGAGCGTGCTGCTCATCGTCCTACTCCTTCGACCATTCCCCAACGCTCGACCGTCTGCTTCTCGAACGGTGCGAGAACCAGCGCGTCCAGCAGGTACCAGAGGATGCCGAGCACGATCATCCCCACGAACACTTGCGATATCTCCCCCTGGCGGCGGGCGTCGAACATCATGAACCCGACGCCGCTCGTCCCGATGATGATCTCCGCCGCGATGAGCGCCCGCAGCCCGTACCCGAGCCCCGTGCGGATGCCGCTCGACACGCCGGGCAGCGCGCCCGGAAGGACGACGTAGAGCACCCGCTGCCACCGCCCCGCGCCCAGGCTGCCCGAGGCGCGCAGGAGGTTCTGCGGGATCCCGTCGATCGCGGCGACGATGCTGATGATGAGCGGGAACACGACGGTGTAGACGATGACGATCGTGACGGACGTCAGGCTGAACCCGAACCAGATGATGAGGATCGGCAACCACGCGATGTCTCCGATCGCTTGGAAGAACAGCAGCACCGGCCAGGTGAAGCGGCGAACGTATCGGTTGAGGCCCACGAGGAATCCCAGGGGGATGCCGATGGCGAGCCCGTAGAGCGCACCGATCGCCAGGCGGGCGGCCGAATCCGCGATGTACGAGGGGAGGATGCCCTTGCGGACGAGCTCGACCGTGGTGTCCCACACCGTCGCGGGGCCGGTGAAGAAGGCGTCCGGGAAGACCTGAGCCGCCGCGATTGCCGCCCACAGCGCCGCGACGACGGCGAAGGGGCCCCACGTGCGGATTCCGGGGACGCGCAGGAGGCCGTGCTGGAGACGGGGCCAGAAGCCCACGCGGGCGACGGCGATTCCGGTGGTGGTCATGCGTCGGCCCTCTTTCCGCCCCAGCGCTCGACGGTTCGCCGCTCCAAGGGTGCGAGCAGGAGACGATCCATCAGGATCCACAGCACGCCGATGATGACCATCATGAGGATGATGACGTCGGTCTCGTAGTACTGCCGGGCGAGGAACAGGCTGTAGCCCAGCCCGAGGCTCGTCGCGATGATCTCGGCGGCGATCACGCCGCGCCAGGCGAATCCGAGGCCCACCCGCAACCCGACCGCGATGCTCGGCGCGGCGCCGGGCAGATACGTCTCCCAGACCATCCGCACGGGGTGCGCCCCGAGGCTGCGCGCCGCCCGCAGCAGCGAGATCGGGATCTGTCGCACGCCCAGCAGCGTCTGGTAGACGATCGCGAAGAACACCGCGTTGAAGACGACGAAGATGACGGCGCCGTCGCCGTAGCCGAAGGCGAGGGTGGCGAAGGGGATCCACGCGATGCCCGCCAGCGCGACGGAGAAGCGCAGCAGCGGCTCGAAGAATCCGGCCACGGCCCGGCTCATGCCCATCAAAATCCCGAACGGCACACCGAGGAGCACGGCCGCGCCGGCGCCCAGGAACACGCGGTTCAGGGTGGCTCCGAGGTGCAGCCACAGCGTGCCGTCGGCCGTCATCTCGATGAACCGTGCCCACACCGCCTGCGCGGAGGGGAAGGTGCGGGGCGAGACTCCCCCGAGCGGGATGACGAGGAGCCACAGGATCAGCAGCAGGAGGAACGGGCTGACGAACCAGGCCACATCGGCGGCGCGGGCCTTCACCCGCTGCGTGGGGGTCTTCGCGGCGAAGACCCCCACGCCCCGCGCGCTCACCGCGGACACTGGCCGCCCGCCGGATCGAACGCGAAGCCGTCGCCGATCTGCGCGCTCCCGGGAATCGCGCTGAGGTCGTCGAAGAGCTCCGGGGACGATGCCAGGACGTTCGTCATCGGCCCGGGCAGGAACGCCTCGTTGACGTCGAACGTGCCGTCGATCGAGCCGAGCTCGTGGAGCGTCGTCTGCGCGGCATCGAGGGCGGCGTAGTTGCACGCCGAGATGCGGGGGTCGAGCTGCTTGATGTTGAACTCCATGGCCGCCTGGGCGATGGCGGGGTCGAGGCTCGACAGCCATCGTGCGGCGACGCCCGCGGCTTCGCTGGGGTTCTCCCGCATCCACTGGTCGGCCGCCGCCCGGGCGGTGAGGAACCGCTCGACCACGTCCGGGTTCTCCTCCGCGAACGCCCGCTTGGTGACGATGTACCCGAGGTACCCGATGTACCCGCCGCCGCGGGCGACCTCGTAGCTGCCCTCGACCTGCTCGAGGATCTGCAACGGCCAGGGGTCCCACACGATGGCGACATCGATGCCGCCGGTCTGCAGTGCCACCCCGAGGTCCGGCGGAGCGGTGTTGACGATCTCGACGCTGTCCGACGGCAGCCCGAGGTCCTCGAGTACGGCGAGGAGGTACAGGTGATTGATCGAGCCGACGGCGACCCCGATCTTCTTGCCCTCGAGGGTGGCGAGGTCGCCCTCCGCGACACCGGATCCGTCGCGGGCCACGACCGCCATGGTCTCGTCGATACCGAACTGCGACGCGCTTCCGGTGTAGTTGCCCACGAGCACGTAGTCGGCGCCGGAGAGCTTCGCCCCGATGTACGGCGCCCCCACCTGGGCGAACTGGATCTGGTCGGTCTCGAGCGCGTTGAGCTGATCGACGCCGGTCGCGAACGGCTCGGCGATCTCGACGTCCAGCCCGGCCTCCTCGAAGAAGCCCTGATCGAGCGCGGCGGGCAGGCCGATCTGATCGATCGCGCTCACCCAGCCGGCGGTGACGGTCACGTCGTCCGCGGCCTCACCGTCGCCGCCGTCGGCGGGCGCCGGCGCCGGGGACGGCGACGAACAAGCCGCAACGGCCAGCAGAAGGCCGGCGGCGGCGAAGGCGGCCCCGGCGCGGAACAGCGTGGATTTCATGTCAGTCCCTTTCACGACACTGTGAACGGATGTGCCCTCGGGTGATCGGCACGTTGCGCCACGGCGGGGTGGCGACTGTGAGGACGCTATCGGGGGTGATCCGCCAGGCAGAAGCACGTCTCGACGATCGGGGGTATCCGCAAAACGAATAGTGGGCCTCGCGGGCGCCGCACGGCGGGCACGATCTGGCTACGCTCGGGGCATGGCACGCGCGATCCGATACAGCGAGCACGGGGGCCCCGAGGTGTTGCGGATCGAGGAGATCCCCGACCCCGTGGCAGGCCCCGGGCAGGTCACCGTTCGCGTGGAAGCCGCCGGCGTCAATCCGGTCGACGCGAAGATGCGCCGTCGCGGGACGGCGGGTCCTCTCACCGCGCCCCGCGGCACGGGGCAGGACGGTGCCGGGTACATCACGAGCGTGGGCGAGGGGGTCGACGGCTTCCGGGTGGGCGACGCCGTCGTCTTCACCAGCGCCGGCGGGTCGTACGCCACCGACATCGCGATCGATGCCGGCAAGGTCTCCTTCCGCCCGCCGGGCGTCTCGGCTGCGCAGGGCGCCGGCGTGCCGATCCCGTGCGGCACGGCGTATCAGGCGCTGCGCTCGCTCGGGCTGCGCGCCGACGACACCCTGCTCATCCACGGCGGTTCCGGGTCGGTCGGACAGGCCGCCATCCAGTTCGCGGTGATGTGGGGGGCGCGCGTCATCGCGACGACGAGCCCCGCCCGTGCCGAGCGGGTCGCCGGGCTCGGAGCGGAGCCGCTCCCCTACGGGCCGGGCCTTGTCGACGCCGTGCGCGAGGCGGCGCCCGACGGTGTGACGGTGATCCTCGACTGCGCGGGCACGGACGAGGCGCTGGCGCAGTCGCTCGAGCTGCTGGCGGATCGATCCCGGATCGCGACGATCGTGGCGGGCTCCCAGGCACCCGACCTCGGCATCCGCGCGTTCAGCGCCGGATCCCCCACTCCCCTCACGGAGCGTCAGAAGGCGCTGCGCGCCGAGGCCATTCCCGTGACCCTCGCGCTGATGGCCGCCGGCCGGTTCAGCATCGAGCTCGGCGAGCGCTACGCACTCGACCAGGCCGCCGAGGCGCAGCGCGCGAGCGAGGCCGGCGCCCCGGGCAAGCTGGTCGTCGTGCCCTGACCGGCGCGCCGTCGTCGGTCTCTCGGCTCGACCACGGACGAGCGAGCGACCGATGCGGCGGATCCGTGTCGCCGTGTGACGGCCCGATTCCGGGTCGCGCGCGGCCGTCCGTCAGGATGGGAGGATGACCGACGCGCTGCCCGAAGGATTCGTCACCGCCCAGCTCGGAGCGGGCTACGAGCCGGGCGCCGTGGCGCAGCAGACCGTCGCCGTGCCGATCCACCAGTCATCGGCGTACCAGTTCCACTCGCTGCGGCAGGCGCGCGAGCGCTTCGCGCTGCGCGAGAAGGGCTTCATCTACAGCCGCAACTCCCACCCGACCCAGGCGGTCCTGGAGCAGAGGGTGGCGGCGCTGGAGGACGGTGTCGCGGCGGCGGCAACGGGATCGGGCCAGGCGGCGACCGCCGTCGCGACGCTCGCGCTGGCGGGGCACGGCGGGCACATCGTCGCGGCCAGCCAGCTGTACGGCGGCACCGTCGACCTGTTCCACGACACCCTCGCGGACTTCGGCATCGACGTGACGTTCGTGGACCAGGACGACCTGAACGCCTGGCACGACGCCGTGCGCCCGCAGACGCGCGCGTTCTTCGCCGAAAGCGTCGCGAATCCGGTGGCGCAGGTGCTCGACATGGCCGCGGTCGCGGAGATCGCGCACGCCGCCGGTGTGCCGCTCGTCATCGACAACACCGTCGCGACGCCCGCCCTTCTGCGCCCGAAGAGGTTCGGCGCCGACATCGTCGTGCACTCCGCCACGAAGTTCCTCGGCGGGCACGGCACATCCCTCGCCGGGGTCGTCGTCGATCTCGGCACCTTCGATTTCGGGGCGCAGCCGGAGCGCTGGCCCGCGCTCACCGAGCCCCACTGGCGTTTCGGCGGGGTGCCGCTGTGGGAGGCCTTCGGGCGCGAGGGGGCGTTCACCACCCTCGTGAAGTCCAAGTACATCGCCGACCTCGGGCCGGCCCTGTCGCCGTTCAACGCGTTCCAGATCATCGAGGGGATCGAGACGCTCAACCTCCGGGTGGACCGTCACGCGGCCTCCGGCCTCGCGGTGGCTCGCTTCCTCTCGCGGCACCCGGCCGTCGCCGCCGTGCATCACCCCGGCCTCGACAGCAGCCCCTGGCACCCGCTCGCCGACCGGTACCTGCCGCGCGGCGTGCCGTCGGTGTTCGCGTTCGAGCTCGAGAGCATGGGCGACGACGAGGCCGACTACGCCCGGGCGGAGGCCGTCATCGACGCGTTGCGCGTCATCCGTCTCGTCGCGAACATCGGCGACGCGCGTTCGCTGGCCTGCCACCCCGCGACGATGACCCACAACCACCTCACGCGCGACCAGCTGTCCGCGGCGGGCATCTCGTACGCGACCGTCCGGCTCTCCGTCGGGCTGGAGGACCCGTCGGAGCTCATCGCCGACCTCGCTCAGGCACTCGACCGCCTCTGACGCGGGCCGCGGCGGGCGTCGTGCGCCTCCTTCCCGCACGCTCCGTGCGTCCGGGACGGCGACGCGCCGGGCGCCCGCTCGGCGAGCGCGTAGGCTCGGGAGCATGACAGGACTTCGCTGGGGAATCCTCGCCACCGGCCGCATCTCCGGCGTGTTCGCGAGCGACCTGCGCATCGCGGGGCACGACCTGCGTGCCGTCGGATCGCGCTCCGCCGCGAGCGCCGAGGCGTTCGCGCGCGAGTTCGAGATCCCGCGCGCGCACGCCTCCTACGAATCACTCGTCGAGGATCCCGACGTCGACATCGTCTACATCGGCACGCCGCACCCGATGCACTACGCCGCCGCCCGGCTCGCCCTCGAGCACGGCAAGCACGCGCTCGTCGAGAAGGCCTTCACGGTGAACCAGGCGGAGGCCGCCGCCCTGCGCGACCTGGCCGCCGAGCGGGGTCTGCTCGTCATGGAGGCGATGTGGACCCGCTGGCTGCCGCACATGGTGCGCATCCGGGAGCTCGTCACGTCCGGGGCGCTGGGAGAGATCCGCGCGATGCACGCGGACCACACGCAGAAGCTGCCCAGCGACCCCGCCCACCGCCTCAACGCCCTCGCGCTGGGCGGCGGCGCGCTGCTCGACCTCGGCGTCTACCCGATCTCCTTCGTGTGGGACGTGCTGGGCGCTCCCACGAGCATCACGGCCACGGGGCGCCTGGGCGAGACGGGCGCGGACACCGAGGTGGCCACGATCATGACGCACGAGGGCGGCGCGCTGTCGACCACGCTGTCGTCGTCGCGGGCTGCCGGTCCCACCACCGCGCACATCATCGGCACCGAGGCTCGCATCGACATCGACCGCGCCTTCTACGGCCCCACCTCGTTCCGGCTCAGCGACCCCTCCGGCGAGGTGCTCGAGACATTCGCCACGCGCATCGAGGGGCGCGGCATGCACTTCGAGGCCCGTGCCGCGGAGCGCCTCGTCGCGGACGGCAACCTCGCCGGCGACGTGCTCCCCATCGACGAGACCGTCGCCATCATGGGCACCCTCGACGAGATCCGCCGCCAGATCGGGGTGTCCTACCCCTCGGAGACCGACCTGCCCGCCGACGCCGTCAGCGACCGAATGGAGCCGAAGTGACCGACACCCGCGTCGCCGTCTACCTGGACTTCGACAACATCGTCATGAGCTGGTACGACCGCGTCCACGGGCGCAACTCGTACTCGCGGGACCGCTCGCGCATCGCGGAGGACCCCACCGACCCCGAGATCGCGGAGCGGCTGCAGCGCGCGACGATCGATGTGGGGGCGATCATCGACTACGCCGCGTCGTTCGGCACGCTCGTGCTCACCCGCGCGTACGCCGACTGGTCCTCGCCCGTCAACGCCGAGTACCGGCAGCAGCTGGTGGCCCGCGCGGTCGACCTCGTGCAGCTGTTCCCCGCGGCGGCGTACGCCAAGAACGGCGCCGACATCCGCCTTGCCGTCGACACGGTGGAGGACATGTTCCGGCTGCCCGATCTCACGCACGTCGTCATCGTGGGCGGCGACAGCGATTACGTGCCCCTCGCGCAGCGCTGCCGGCGGCTCGGCCGTTACGTCGTCGGCGTCGGCGTGGCGGGGTCGACCGCGAAGTCTCTCGCGGCGGCGTGCGACGAGTTCGAGTCCTACGACACGCTGCCGGGCGTGACGGTGCCGGAGAAGCCGAAGGCCACCGCGAGGTCCGGCGCCGCCTCGAAGCCCGCGCCGGCGGAGAAGGCGGAGTCGGCGCCGAAGGCCGAGGGCGAGGCCAAGCGCAGCCGCCGCTCCTCTCGCGCCAAGCAGGAGCCCGTGGACGAGGACACGATGGTTCCCTTCGACGAGATCCCGCCCGAGGACCTGCACGCCGCCGCGTCGCGCCTGCTGGAGCGGGCCCTGCGTCTGGGGCGCGACAAGGGCGACGACGCCGAGTGGCTGCACACCTCGGCGATCAAGCAGCACATGCGCCGGATGGACCCGTCCTTCAGCGAGAAGAAGCTCGGCTTCCGCTCCTTCACGGACTTCGTGAAGTCGCGCGATCAGCTCGCAGAGGTGCAGGAGAGCGGCCACGAGCGTCTCGTACGCCTGAAGGACTGAAGCGCCGGTCGGCGCCGCGCTCGGCCGTGCCGTGCGGCGGCGCGGTCAGGCGCCGGCCAGGAGGCGCGTCATCCGCTCGGTGAAGCCCGGCTCCGTGGCGAGCACGGCACGGTGGCGGGCGCCGGCGACGACCGGCCAGGCGTTGTGGATGCCGCGCAGGTCGGCGGTGGTGCGGCCCCGGTTCGGTCCGACGGTGGTGTCGATCTCGATCGGCACGACGGGCGCGAGCGTGGCCGTCGCCAGGCCGGCCGCCACGCCCACGGCGAGCGCGTCGTGGTTGCCGGCACAGCGCCGGCCGGTCTCGCCCCGGTAGAAGTCGTAGTACGCGTCGAGGATGCGCGCGCAGTACCGGCCGATCTCGCCTCCCGCGGCGAGCTCGGACAGGTGGTGCTCCTCGAGCATGTCGCGCATGGTCACGTCCAGCCCGACGAAGGTGCACGCCCACCCCGCCTCGACGACCCGCTGAGCCGCCTCCGGGTCGTGCCAGATGTTCGCCTCGGCCGCCGGGGTGATGTTGCCGGGGGCGAGGAAGTTACCGCCCATGATCGTGACCTCGCGGATCCGCTCCGGCAGCGTCGGGTCGGCGGCCAGCGCGTCGGCGACGTTGGTGAGCGGACCGACCGCGACGAGGTGCAGCTCGCCCGGCCGCTCGTGGCTCAAGCGGATGATGAGCTCCGGCGCGCTCTCGGCGGTGAGGGTGGGCACGAAGGACGTGTCGGCCTGACCGCCCTGCCCGTCCTCGCCGTGCACGCCGGTCGAGAACGTCGCGGGCGCGCCGTTGGACGGCCCCTCCGCGCCGCGCGCGACGGGGACATCGGTGCGGCCGGCCATCGTCAGCACGTACGCGGTGTTGCGCGCCGCCGTGTCCACGTCCACATTGCCCCACGTCGTGGTGCATGCGACGAGCTCGATCTGCGGGGACAGCGCGGCGGTCAGGATGGCGAGGGCGTCGTCCACCCCGGTGTCGACGTCGAGGATGATGCTGGTGGTCACCGGTCGATCCTAGTTTCCCGCGGAACGTCGCCGCGATGCGCCGAACCCGCCCCGAGGCGGGGGCGGGTTCGGCGTGGGACGACTCAGGAGGCCAGAAGCGCCGCGGCGGTCACCACGAGCTCGCCACCCACGGCGTCGAGGCGCACGCGCCCACCGTCGGTCAACTCACCCGAGACGAACAGATCCGCGATCCGGTCATCGACCTCGCGCTGGATGAGGCGGCGCAGCGGGCGCGCACCGTACTCCGGCTCGTAGCCGTGCTCGGCGAGCCAGTCGACGGCAGACGACGTGACCTCGAGCGACACCTCGCGCGCGGCCAGGCGGGAGCGCGTGGCGCCGAGCATGAGCTCGACGATGCGCCGCAGCTGCTCGCGGTCCAGCTTGCGGAACAGCACGATCTCGTCGATCCGGTTGAGGAACTCCGGACGCATCGACTCGCGCAGCCGGCCCATCACCCGATCGTGCAGGTCCTTCTCGTCGTACTCGGCACCGCTCGCCGAGAACCCGATGGCGCCGCCGCGCGCGGCGAGGAACTCCGAGCCGAGGTTCGAGGTCATCACGACCACGGTGTTGCGGAAGTCCACCGTGCGTCCCTGCCCATCGGTCAGGCGGCCGTCGTCGAGCACCTGCAGCAGCAGGTTGAACACGTCGGGGTGCGCCTTCTCGATCTCGTCGAAGAGGACGATCGAGTACGGGTTGCGCCGCACCCGCTCGGTCAGCTGCCCCGCCTCGTCATATCCGACGTATCCGGGAGGGGCACCGACCAGTCGGGCGACGGTGTGACGCTCGCCGAACTCGCTCATGTCGAAGCGCACGATGGCGCCCTCGTCGTCGAACAGGCTCGCGGCGAGCGCCTTGGCCAGCTCGGTCTTGCCGACGCCGGTGGGGCCCAGGAAGAGGAACGAGCCGACGGGCCGGCGGGCATCGCCCATGCCGGTGCGGCTGCGGCGCACCGCACGCGCCACCGCGCGCACGGCGTCGTCCTGCCCGATGACCCGCGCATGCAGCTCGTCCTCGAGGCCGGCCAGGCGCGCCCGCTCCGTCTCGGTGATGCGGCTGGCGGGAATGCCCGTGGCGCGGCTCACCACGGCGGCGATCTCCGGCTCGTCCACGACGGCCTCCCGGCGGCTCCCGCCGGCGGCGGCCTCCTCGAGTCGGCTCTGGACCGCGGCGATTTCATCGCGGATCCGCGACGCCTCCTCGTAGCGCTCCGTCGCGACGGCAGCGTTCTTCTCCGACTCGAGCGTGGCGAGCTTCTCCATGAGCTCCGACGTGTCGACGGGCGCGCCCAGGCGCAGCCGGAGGCGCGCGCCGGCCTGGTCGATCAGGTCGATCGCCTTGTCCGGCAGCACGCGCTCGGTCAGGTACCGGTCGCTCAGCTCCACGGCCGCGCGCAGGGCGTCGTCGGTGTAGGAGACGCCGTGGTGCTCCTCGTACGCCGGGCGCAGACCACGCAGGATCTCGATCGCGTCGGCGAGCGAGGGCTCCCCCACGCGCACCGGCTGGAAGCGGCGCTCGAGCGCGGCGTCCTTCTCGATGGTGCGGTACTCCTTGAGCGTCGTGGCGCCGACGAGGTGCAGCTCGCCGCGCGCCAGGCGGGGCTTGAGGATGTTGCCCGCGTCCATGGCGCCCTCGCCCCCGCCGCCCGCGCCCACGACCGTGTGGATCTCGTCGAGGAACAGAATCAGCTCGCCCTTGCGCTCCGCGACCTCGTCGATCGTCTGGGTGAGACGCTCCTCGAAGTCGCCCCGGTAGCGGGTGCCGGCGAGCATGGCGGGCAGATCGAGCGCGATGACGCGCTTGTCACGGAGCTGCTCCGGCACCTCGCCCGCCACGATCGCACGCGCCAGCCCCTCCACGATCGCGGTCTTGCCGACACCGGCCTCGCCGACGAGCACCGGGTTGTTCTTCGTGCGGCGCGAGAGGATCTCGATGGTCTGCTCGATCTCGTCCGCCCGGCCGATCACGGGATCGAGCTCCCCCGCCTCCGCGCGCGCAGTCAGGTCGAGGCCGTACTTCTCGAGCATCGAGCCGCCGCCCGACGGCGGCGCCTCCGGCGCGCCCTGCGGCGTCACCGCCTCGCGGGCGCCCTGTGTGAGCGCCTCGGCCGTCACGCCGGCGCGCGCGAGGATCTGCCCGGCCGGGGAGTCCTGCGCCAGTACGAGGGCGAAGAAGACGTGCTCGGGGTCGATGTACGTGGCACCGGCGGAGCGGGCCACCTGGTACGCGTGGAACATCGCACGCTGCACCGCGGGCGTGATGACCGCCTCGGCGCTGTGCACCGGCGCACCCTCCTGCGGCAGGCGCTGTTCCGTCTCGGCGCGCAGAGCGTCGAGGTCCGCCCCCGTGCGCGAGGCGGCCTGCACGATCGTGTCGTCGTCCAGGAGCAGACGCAGCACGTGGAGAGCGTCCATCTCCTGCTGGCCGCGGGCGTGAGCGAACGCGGCGGCGCGCTGCAGCAGGTCTTGTGTGCGTGCGCTGAGGAAGCGACTGAGGTCGATCGACCGCGCCGAGCGGGCGCGCTCGCCCTGCAGATAGCGCGCGAGGAACTCGTCGAACGCGCCGAGACCGTCCTGGGGGAAGTCGGGCATTCCTGTCTCCTAAAACTTGAGCGGTGCACAATCAACTTTAGAAGTTGAGTGCGGTTGTATCAAGTTGAACCGAGACGCTGCTCGGCCTATTCCCGCACCGGCGCCCCTCCCGTTTCATACCTAGATGCGCTAGGTTTGTGTTACCTAGAGGTACAAGGCATCAGGGAGGCGCGGATGCGCATCGACAAGGACCTCGTGGCGGCCTCCGCCACTCCCCTCGTGCTGGGGATCCTCGCCGACGGCGAGCTCTACGGCTACGCCATCCTGAAGCGGGTGAGCGAGCTGTCGGGCGGCCGCATGGAATGGACCGACGGCATGCTGTATCCCCTGCTGCACCGACTGGAACGGGCCGGGCTGCTGACGGCGTCGTGGGGCGCATCGGAGAGCGGCCGACGACGGAAGCACTACGCCATCACCGACGCGGGTCGCGCACTGCTCGAGGAGCGCCGCGCGCAGTGGGAGGTGGTGGCGGATGTCATGCGGCACGTGTGGGAGGCCCGCCCTACGATGGCGACCGACGCGGGAGCGTGGGCCTGATGGCGCTGCGTGCCGAGGTCGAGGAACAGATCGGGCAGTGGCGCGGCTACCTGCAGCATCATCGCGCCATCGCCGTCGCCGACCTGGACGAGCTGGAAGACCATCTGCGCGCGCAGATCGACGATCTCCGGTCGGCGGGGCTGGCCGACGACGAGGCCTTCCTCGTGGCCATCCGGCGAATGGGCGGCTCCGATGCCATCTCGCGCGAGTTCGCCAGGGAGCACACGGAGCGCATGTGGAAGCAGCTCACCGCGACGGCGGAGGACACGCCCCCGGACCGCAGGGAGCCCGCCGTCGCGGTCGGGCTGGGTGCCGGTGCCGGCGTCTGCGTCACTCTGCTCATCCTGGTGTTCTCGTGGGGCGGCCCGTTGGGCAGCGCGGCCGCGGACCACGCGCTGTTTCGCATCCTGCCGCTCGTGGTCCTCGCCTTCCTGGGCGCATACTTCGCGTGGAAGCGCCGCCCCGCCCCGCGCGCGATCGCCGCGCTCGCCATCGCGTTCACGCTCCTGGCAGCGGCCGAGGTGTTCACGCCCTTCGGCGCCGATGCCGGTGCGACCCATCTGCTTGCGGTGATCCATCTGCCCGTCGCCGCGTGGGGTCTCGTCGGTCTCGCCTATGCGGGAGGACGCTGGCGCGACCACACCGCGCGCATGGACTTCGTGCGGTTCACGGGCGAGTTCGTCGTGTACTTCGTCCTCCTCGCGCTGGGCGGCGGGCTGCTCATCGGCCTGACGAGCGCCGTGCTGTCGCTGGCGGGAACGGATCCGACCACGCCCATCGAATGGATCCTGCGCCTGTGCATTCCCGGTGCGGTCCTCGTCGCGGCCTGGCTGGTGGAGGCCAAGCAGAACGTGATCGAGAACATCGTGCCGGTGCTCACGCGTGTCTTCACGCCGATCGCCACGCTCGCGCTGCTGTGGATGCTCGTCGCGCTCGCCACGGCCGGTCCGTTGGCCGCCGTCGACCGCGAGCTGCTGATCCTCATGGACGGCGTGCTCATCCTCGTGCTCGCGCTAACCCTCTACACGATCTCGGCGCGTGAGGCGCTCGCCCCAGCCGGAGCGTTCGACGGCCTGCAGCTCGGGATGCTTGTCACGGCGATCGCGGTCGACCTCATCGCCCTGACGGCGATGATCACGCGCATCGCAGAGTTCGGCGTGAGCGCCAACAAGACGGCGGCTCTCGGACTCAACCTGCTCCTGCTCGTGCATCTGACGTGGCAGGCGTGGCTCACGCTTCGCTTCCTGCGCCGCCGCACCGGGTTCGCGGCATTGGAACGCTGGCAGACATCCTTCCTGCCGCTGTACCCCCTGTGGGCGGCGGTCGTGGCGCTGGCCTTCCCCTTCCTGTTCGGGTTCGCCTGAGCCCTTCCTAGACTGGCGGCATGCGGGAGTTCTGGCGAGGGGTGGCGACGCTCGGTCGCGGCTTCGCCTGGTGGCGACGGCGCCCGGGTCTGATGGCGATGGGTCTGGCGCCCGCGGCGGTCGTCGCCGTGGTGTTCGCGGTCGGGTTGCTCGCCCTCGGATTCGCGCTCCCCGGCCTCGTGGAGTGGGCGACGCCTTTCGCCGAGCACTGGGACGGGTTCTGGGCCGTGGCGCTGCGCGTCCTGATCGCCCTCGCCGTCCTCGCGGGGGCGATCGCGCTGGCCGTCACGACCTTCACGGCGGTCGTGCTGCTCGTCGGGGAGCTGGTGTACCAGCGGATCTGGCAGTCGGTGGAACGGGACACCGGCGGTGCGGTGCCCGAGGCGCGCTACTCGATGCGGCACGCAGCGGGCGACGCCCTCTCGCTCGTTCTGAGGGGCGCGGCGATCGCGCTCGCGTCGCTGCTGGTCGGCCTCGTCCCGGTGGCGGGCACGGCGCTCGCGGCCGTTCTCGGTGTCTGCCTGACGGGATGGACGCTCGCCGACGAACTCACGCAGCGGGGACTGACGGCGCGCGGCCTCGGGCCTGCCGAGCGGCGGCGGCTTCGTCGCGGCGCGCGGGCGCGCATGCTCGGCTTCGGGGTCGCGACCCAGCTGTGCTTCCTCGTGCCGGGCGGGGCGATCGCCGTGATGCCGGCGGCCGTCGCCGGCGCCGCCCTGCTCGCGCGGGAGCTCGCCGAGCCCTCTAGCGCTCGACCCCCGGCGCGGCGGCCTTCGCCGCGCGGGCGATGAGCACCAGCCCGACCACGGCGGGAACCGCCAGCCCGAGCGCGACCAGCGGGTGACCGTACTGACCCGTGAGCGCGCCCAGCGCGACCGCCAGCACGAGCAGCTGCGTCACGATGCCCCCGGAACGACCCCAGGAACGGTCGGTGACCACGGCGTACGCGAAGGCGCCGACCCCCGCCGCACCCACGAGCGTGAACACGAGCAGCGCGAGGGCCGTGGGCAGCGACGTGGTGTCGCCGCCGAGCATCGCAACGACCTGCCAGCCGGCCAGCACGAGCAGCGCGAGCGCCTCGAGCGCCAACAGCGCGGCTGCCAGGCGTGCCGGAAGGGGGGCCGGAGAAGGGGTCGTCATGCGCGATTCGATTCTTGATCCATTCAGAAAACCGTTGACTCGCGTCTCCATCTGTAAGAGACTTGTTAACGGTATGTTTCCCCACAGCGTGGTGGGAGCGAGCGGCGCTCGCGGCATATCCCAGCGTAATCCTCACCCGAATCGCCGCTGGCATCGCAACCCTTTCCCACCACACCGAGGAGCACCATCATGGACTGGCGCGATAAGGCCGCCTGCCTCACCGTTGACCCCGAACTCTTCTTCCCCGTTGGGAACACCGGGCCGGCCATCGACCAGATCGAGAAGGCCAAGTCCGTCTGTGCCCGTTGCACCGTCACCGAGGTCTGCCTGCAGTACGCCCTCGAGACCGGTCAGGACTCGGGCGTGTGGGGCGGCCTCAGCGAGGACGAGCGTCGCGCTCTGAAGCGCCGCGCCGCCCGCGCCCGCCGCGCCAGCTGACACCTCCGCGGCACAAGCACCGCGCGATCACGGTCCCTCGTCGGGGCCGTTTTTCGCGTCCGCCCGGCGCCTCGGGTGTCGCGGCGGCACCGCGGACGGACGCTTCTCAGCGCGCGATCCAGCGCAGCGGGATGTCGACGATCACCTCGGTGCCACCGCCCTCGGGCGAGGTCCAGTCGATCGAGCCGCCCAGCTCCCCCTGGATGAGGGTCCGCACGATCTGCGTTCCCAGCCCCCGGCCGACCTGCCCCGCCGGTAGCCCCGCGCCGGTGTCGCGCACCCGCACCTCGAGGCGCTCCTCGCTGCGGTCGGCACTGATCTCCACGTCGCCGTCCGTGTCCTTCAGCCCGTGCTCCACCGCGTTCGTGACGATCTCGGTCAGCGCCAGCGCCAGCGGCGTGGCGTACTTGCTGGGCAGCACCCCGAACTCGCCCGTCCGGTGCGTGCGCGCCAGGGTGTTGGGAGCGGCGGCCACCTCGGCGACCAGCCGCAGCACCCGATCGAACACGACGTCGAAGTCGACGTTCTGGCTGAGCCCCTCCGAGAGCGTGTCGTGAACGACCGCGATCGATGCGACGCGACGCATGGCCTGTCCGAGCGCATCCCGCGCCTCGTCGGACGGCGTGCGGCGCGCCTGGATGCGCAACAGCGAGGCGACCGTCTGCAGATTGTTCTTCACCCGGTGGTGGATCTCGCGGATCGTCGCGTCCTTCGTGAGGATCTCCTGCTCCTGGTTGCGCAGCTCGGTCACGTCGCGGCAGAGCACGATGGCACCCGTGCGGCGGCCGTTCTCGCTGAGCGGGATGGTGCGCAGCGCCACCGCCACGCCCCGGGCATGGATGTCGGTGCGCCACGGCGCGCGACCGGAAGCGACGACGGGGAGCGACTCGTCCGCGTCGATGGAGGCGTCCGAAAGCGCGGCCGTGACCTCCGCCAGCGACTCACCCTCGAGCTCGTCCGCGAAGCCCAGGCGGGTGAACGCCGAGAGGGCGTTCGGGCTGGCGAACGTCACGACTCCGTCGGCATCGAGCCGGATGAGGCCGTCGTTCGCGCGCGGCGCACCGCGACGCGCCCCCGTCGGCGCGTCGGCGTCCGGGAAGCCGCCCGTGGCGATCATGGCGAAGATCTCGTCGGCGCACTCGTTGAACGTCAGCTGCTGCCGGGAGGGCGCCCGCAGCTCGCCGAGGTTGCTGTGACGCGTGAGCACGCCGAGCACTCGCGCCCCCTCCTCACCGCGCCGCACGATCGGTACGGCGCGCACGCGCGTGGGCGTCTCCTCGAACCACTCCGGTGAGGTTGAGTCGACGATGTTCCGCGTCGTGACGGCCTCGCGCACCTGGCTCAGCCACTGGGGCCGCACGCGCTCCCCCACGATGTCGCGGTAGAACAGCGTGGCCGCACCGCTGGGGCGGACGTGTGCGACGGCGAGGTACGCGTCGTCCGCGGTGGGCGCCCACAGCACGATGTCCGCGAAGGACAGGTCGGCGAGCAGCTGGCCGTCGGCCGCCACCTTGTGGAGCCATTCGATGTCCGATTCGCTCTGAATGCCCTGGGCCGAGACGAGATCGCTGAGGGTCGACACCGCTCCAGTCTAGGCTCGCGTCAGCGTGCACCCGTGGGAGCGGGGCGCTGATCAGGCGGCGCTTCGGCGCAGCGCGCGGCGCCCCCGCTCCGCCCCTCCACGCCGCGCGGCCGTCACGGAGGGGGCGTCCAACCGCTCGGCGAGGCGGCGCGCGGCTTGGGCGAATGCCGAGCGCGGTGCGATCTCGCCGATCGGCCGCGCCGCGAGCAGCGCCGCATCGGCCGCCCGGGGGTCGTGGGGCGCGAACGAGACGTCGGTGAGCCCGGCGAATCGCTCCAGGGTGCGACGCACCTGGCCGCGCGCGTCGATCCCCAGCGCGCCCGTGCGAAGGCGGTTCACGACCACGTGCACGGGCTTGGGCCCGACGAGCGCACGCAGCTCGGCGTGCGCGCGGATGAACCGACCGATGCCGACCGGGTCGGCCGACGCGACCGCCACGACCTGGTCGGCCCGCTCCAGCGCCGTCAGGGCCGCGGCGTTGCGACGCGGCCCCTCGAGGTCGCTCACGATCTCTTCATCTCGCTCGAGGGGTGCCGCAACGTCGACGACCGTGTGCGGCGACCACCTCCGACATGCCTCGAGGACGGCGCCCAGGCGGGCGCGCGAGAGCTCGGGCCACCGTGAGGGCCGGTTGAGCCCCGTCAGCACATCGACATCGGCCGCAGGCCCGCCGAGCGGCGCGCTGATCCGACTCAGCTCCGCGGCATCGATCCCCTCCGCCGCCCGGCGGCAGGCGGCCGCGACGCCCGGACTCTCCTCGGGCAGCCCGAGGGCCACGGCGATCGCGGGCGCATGCGTGTCGGCGTCGACCAGGGCGGCGCGCCGGCCTCGCCTCGCGAGTGCCACGGCGAGCTCGATCGCGAGGGTGGTCCGGCCCGGAGCGCCGTGGGGTCCCCACACCGCCGTCACGGCACCGTCCGGCGCGGACGTGCCCGGCGGGATGCCGCCGCTCGCCGCCGCGGCGATGTCGGCGCCGCCCGACTCCAGCGGCAGAGGCGAGGTCAGGCCGAACGCGCGCGCCAGCCGGGCCTCGCTCTCCCCCGACGCGAGGGGCACGATCCGCACCGCGTGCCGGTCGCACGCGGCGACGAGCTCCGGCGTCAGCACGTCGCGCTCGACGGCGAGGGCGAGCACGTCGGCGTACGCCAGTGCGGCGTGAAGCCGCGACCGACCGTCCGCCGCGTCCCGCGCCGCGAGCGGCGTCGGCAGGCTGACGGCCTCGTGGCCGTCGCGGCGCAGGTCCGCCGCGATGCGCGCGGCGTGCGGCTCCCCGAGCGCGAGCAGGATCCTCATCCCGCGCTCCCCGTCGG
This sequence comes from Microbacterium sp. Marseille-Q6965, assembly GCF_946151065.1. Taxonomy (GTDB): domain Bacteria; phylum Actinomycetota; class Actinomycetes; order Actinomycetales; family Microbacteriaceae; genus Microbacterium. The sequence continues at coordinate 770,463 of NZ_CAMGZA010000001.1, forward strand.
GATCACCGAGAGCGCGGACCCTGCCGCGACGGCGGCCAGCACGTCGGCGACGTCGGCGCGCGAGACGACGAGCTCCACGCTCGTCCCACCCGCCGCCATCACGGCGTCGTCCCGCACGACCGTCGCGACGGTGGCGTCCGCGACGAGCACACGCGGCGGCTCGAAGCCGTCGTCGGCGGCGGGGGCGACCCACAGCTCCACGGCGCTGCCCTCGGCCACCGATGTCGGCACGTCGGCGGCGCTGCGGACGACCACGGTCGTCACGGCGGCCGACCGGCCGACAGCCCCGGCGGGCACGAGCTCGCCCGCCCCGATGGTGCGCTCCGCCACGAGCCCGTCGCCCAGCCCATCGGGGGTCAGATAGACGCCGTCGGCCTGGCCCAGGCCGACATCGACCACCCGCAGATCCGCGGCGGTGACCGCCTGGCCGGGGACGATGGTGGACGACGCCGCGAGCACCGGCACGGTCTGTCGCGACGCCGCGACCACCCCCCACACGCCCGCCACCGACGCCGCGATGAGCGCGACGCCGACGAAGAATCGGGCGTCGCTCCAAAAGGCGCGCTTGCGAATCATGGCGTTCATGGTGCCAGGGCAACCGCAAGGGCCGCGGAAGTTCTCCACAGACCCGCGTAGGTGATGCCCCGACCCGGGTAGAGACGGATAATGGCCTCATGGCGGAACCCGGCCCCGGTCTCGGCGACGCACCTGTGGCCCGCCACCTCGCGCCGGCGCAGGTGGCGGAACTGCTCGCGCTCGATGTCGACTCCGTCATGGCCCTCGTCCACGAAGGCCGGCTGAGCGGCGCACGCCTCGGGTCGCCCGCTGTGTGGCGGATCGAGCAGTCCAGCGTCGAGGCGTACCTCGACGAGCAGGCGGAGGAGGCCCGACGGATCGCACTGTGGCACGAGTCGCAGATCGCGAGTTTCCCCGAGGTCTGGGGCGCCCGAGGCACGCGACCGTAGGGTCACGTCAGCACGGGTGACGCGTCCGCGTCGACGCGCAGCCAGGCCAGCGATGCGAGAGGCACGAGGCGAAAGCCCACCACCTCCGCCGGGCGCCGCGGCGCGTCGAGGGCGTGCACGGCGAGGTCGAGGTGGTCCGCGCCGACGCGGTCGAGCGTGCCGGTGGCCGTGCGGCCGCCCCGCAGCCCGAGCGTCGCGGGCACGCGGCGGCGGGCGAGGTCGCGGAGCGCGAAGCCCAGTGTCACCCGTGCGGCCAGCAGGTCGGGGCCGGTACTCGCCCGGGCGCTGCGCAGCAACTCGGGCTCGGAGGCCCCGATCAGGCGTACCGCGGCGAGCGGCACGATGAGCACGCCGGCCGCCGGCGGACGGCCCGCAATCCAGTCGGCGCCCACGGCGGCGATCGCCGCCTCGTGCCGCGATCCGTCGACGAGCTCGAACGCCACGGGGTCGGTTCCGACGAGGGCGCGCAGGCGGTCACGCAGCGCCAGCCCCGCGATCCGGAGCCGCTCGGACTCGGAGTCGAGCGCGGCACGCTTGGCGTCCCATTCCGCCGCGAGCTGGTTCTCGAGGTCCTGGAAGAACCGTTCCCATCGCACGGCACGACCGTAGGCGATCCGCCCACGGCGCGCCGTCGGTTCTCCACAGCACCCGCCCTGCACAGGCATCTATGCCTCGTGCCGGCCCGGAAGGGGCCGTGCTGAACTGCTGGCCATCTGCCGAAGGACCGGAGGACGCGGAGGGAGGGGCACCATGTCGATGCCGATGACGTCGCGGAGCGGAAGACGCCGCGTCCGCAGCGCCCTCGACGTGAACGAGCTGTTCGCCCCGCAGCGCACGCCGACCGCCGAGCTGCCCGATCCCGCGCCGCTGCTCGACGGACTCGCGCGCGGCGTGCTCGAGGTACTCGCCGGGGTGCGCGACGTCGATCAGCTCGCGCGCTGGCTCGCCGAGGAGCCGTACCGCTCCCTGCTCACCCGGGCCAATCTCGCCAAGCGCGCCCGCAGCGCGCGGCAGCAACCGGCACGGCACCCCGCCTACGCGATCCGGTCGGTGCGCTGGTCCTCACCGGCGGACGGCGCCGTCGAGGGGGTTGTGGTCGTCGCGACGCCCGGCCGCATGCGGGCGGTCGCGGTGCGACTGGAGGGGATGGACCGGCGCTGGCGCGCGACCTCACTCGCGATCCTGTGAGCGCGGGAATCAGGAGCCGCGCGCCATGCGACGAGCCGCCGCCAGCTCGTCCGACTGGCGCGCGAGGCGGTCCTCGAGCTCGTCGACGCGACGGCGCAGCTCGAGGATCCTGCGCACGCCCGGGAGCGAGACGCCCTCCTCCCCCAGCCGGAGCACCTCGCGCAGCCGCTCGATCTCGTCCGCCGAGTAGCGCCGCTGGTTCCCCTGCGAGCGGTCGGGCTGCACGATCTCGAACGCGTCCAGGCGGCGCAACTGCGCAGCGGGCACGCCCAACAGCGTGGCGACCTGACCGATCGTGTAGAACGGCTCGTCCGACAGGATCCGTTCGGTCGCGCGTCCGTCACCTTGCGCGGCGCCCTCGCCCACGGTGCTTTCCGTTCCTTCGTCGTGCGACGACGCTGCTTCCGCCGTCTTTTGCGGTTTGGTCGCAGGTATCTTATAACTTAAGTTGCAGGTTTGCTTTCACTCCGTCTCGGAGGCCGGCCTGCCGTTCCACCCCGCGGCGCCGCCCAGGCGATCCACGCTGTGCCCGCTGCGGCCGGCCTCCTCGTCGCAGGGAGGTTCCATGCCGTTGACGACTCCAGCCACCTTCGCGGACCCCATCACAGGGCCCGACGCGTCGCCCCGCCCCTCGTTGCGCATCGGGATGGTGGCACCACCCTGGTTCTCGCTGCCACCCGCCGGATACGGGGGGACCGAGGCGGTGGTCGCCGGCCTGGTCGACGCGCTCGTCGCGCGTGGCCACGAGGTCGTGCTCGTCGGCGCGGGGCGCAACGGCACGAAGGCGCAGGAGTTCCACGCGGCGTACGACACGCCGCCCACCTCGCGCCTCGGCGAGCCCGTGCCCGAGGCGATCGCCGCCGCATTCGCGCGCCGCGCGCTCGAGGAGGCCGGGGTGGATGTCGTCCACGACAACACGCTGTGCGGCCCCCTGCTCGCCGGCGGGCGCGCGGCGCCCACGGTCGTCACGATGCACGGACCGGTGTCGGGCGAGAACGGGCGCTACCACGAGCTACTCGAGCGCAGCGTCTCGGTCGTCGCGATCTCCGACGCGCAGCGACGCGCGAACCCGCGGATCAACTGGTGCGGCACCGTCCACAACGCGATCGACGTCGCATCGTTCCCGATGCGCGAGCGCAAGGACGACTTCCTCCTCTGGATCGGTCGATTCAGCCCCGACAAGGCGCCGCATCTCGCGATCGACGCGGCACGGGCGGCCGGCCGTCGCGTCGTGCTGGCGGGCAAGCTCAACGAGAGCGCCGAGCACGCCTACTTCGACGCCGAGATCCGGCCGCGATTGGGCCGGGGCGCGGAGTACGTCGGCGAGGCCGACGCGTCCCTGAAGCGCGAGCTGTTCGCCGCGGCGCGCGCGCTGATCTTCCCCATCCAGTGGGAGGAGCCGTTCGGGATGGTCATGGTCGAGGCGCTGGCATGCGGCACACCGGTCGTCGCCACCCGTCGGGGCAGCGTGCCCGAGGTGGTGGACCATGACCGTACGGGCATCATCGTCGACCGCGATGCGGACGCGCGTGGTCTCGCGGATGCCATCGTGGCCGCGGAGGGCCTGGATCCTCACGAGTGCCGACGGCAGGCCGAGCAGCGCTTCGACCTTGCGGTGATGGCGGAGGGCTACGAGCGCGTGTATCGCGCCCTGGTCGAGCCCATCGAGCCCCTCGACCTGTACGGCGAGGGGCGCGACGCCGCCGGTCTCGTCGCCGCCTGAGCGGTCGAGGGAACGAGAAGGCGCCGGGGACTCCCCCCGGCGCCTTTCCCGTCCCGCCCCGCAGTCGACGCGGAGCGCTCAGCCGAAGAGCGCCGAGGCCTCCTCGTAGCGCGACAGGGGCACCGTGTTCAGCTCGCCCAGCGCATCCTGGAACGGCACCCGCACGATGTCCGTTCCCTGCATGGCGACCATCTGGCCCCAGGCGCCGTCCACGACCGCGTCGATCGCGTGCAGACCGAGACGCGTGGCGAGCACCCGGTCGAATCCCGAGGGCGCGCCGCCGCGCTGGATGTGGCCGAGCACGGTCGCCCTCGTCTCGATGCCCGTCTTCTCCTCGATCAGCGGAGCGAGCACCTCGCCGATGCCGCCGAGGCGCGGGCGGTTGAAGGCGTCGAGCCCCTTGTCGCTGTACGCCTCCTCCTGGCCCTTCAACTTGAACCCCTCGGCAACGACGACGAGCGGCGCACGGCCGCGGTCGTGCGCCGAGATCACCTGCTCGCAGATCTCGTCGATCGACAGCGGCACCTCGGGGATGCAGATGATGTGCGCCCCGGCGGCCATGCCCGAGTGCAGCGCGATCCACCCGACGTGCCGGCCCATGACCTCCGCCACCATGCATCGCTGGTGCGAGTCGCCGGTGGTGCGTAGGCGATCCATCGCCTCCGTCGCGATGTTCACAGCCGTGTCGAAGCCGAACGAATAGTCGGTCGCGCGCAGGTCGTTGTCGATCGTCTTCGGCACGCCCAGCACGTTGATGCCGTCGTTGTAGAGCCGCTGAGCGGCCGCCAGGGTGCCCTCTCCGCCGATGGCGATGATCCCGTCGATGCGGTGCCCGTAGAGCGTCTTCGCGATGTTCTCCGGGCCACCGCGCTCGCCCTCGTAGGGATTCGTGCGGCTCGTGCCGAGGATCGTGCCGCCGACCTTCGACAGGCCCTTCACCTCGTGCCGCGTGAGCGGGAGGAAGTCGGCGTCGACGAGGCCGCGCCAGCCGTCCCGGATGCCGACGAACTCGATGCCGTAGGTCTCGGTGCCCTTCAGCACGGCACCGCGGATGACCGCGTTCAGGCCGGGGCAGTCGCCGCCGGAGGTCAGGATTCCGATCTTCATGCGCGCCCCACAGCCGTTCGGGTCGACTGCCGCACGCAGGTGACGTTTCCGATCTTCATGGCGCCAGCCTAGAGCCTTCGTCGCCGCCCCGGGCGCCGCTCGCGGCCCCCGGAACGGCGCTCGGTCACTCGCCGCCGAGCGCCTCGCGGGTGAGGTGCATGAGGGCGGCCAGCTGCACCGATTCGCTCGCCGCCTCGTCGGTCGCCTCGCCGTCCAGCGCGCGGGCCGCGAGGCCCTGCTTCTGGTCGATGAGCTCCGCGATCTTGGCGTCGATCGTGTGCGCGGCGATGATCCGCCATGCGGTGACCGGCTCGTCCTGGCCGATGCGGTGCACGCGGTCAATCGCCTGCGTCTGCTCGGCCGCCGTCCAGCTCAGCTCGGCCAGCACGACGTTCGACGCCACCTGCAGGTTCACGCCGACGCCCGCGGCCGTCAGCGAGCAGACGGCGATGCCGACGGCGGGGTCGTTCACGAACGCGTCGATCGCCTCCTGGCGGGCCGTGGATGTCTGGTCGCCGCGGATCGAGACCGCGCGGATGCCGTTGGCGGCGAACAGCGCCTCGGCCTGGTCCATGACGTCGATGTGCTTGGCGAAGAACACGACCTTGCCCACCGAGCGCTGCAGCTGCGCGGCGTAGTCCGCGGCCAGCCCGGCCTTCGCCTGGCCGATGCGGCGCACCATGGCGAAGACGTTGTCGCCCTCGGCGCCGGCGGCCTTGGACTCGTCCAGCTCGCCCTGTGCCACGAGGCGCACGATGTCGTCGTCGATCTCGCCCGGCTGGAGCCCGCGATCCCCGCGCGCCTCGACGATGCGCCGATACCGCGCCGCCAGGCGCTCGGCCAGCTGCCGCTCCGCCTCGCGGATGCCGCGGCCGAACTCGTCGTCCAACTGCACCGGCATGTCGGCGATGAGCTTGTCGGGCAGGTCGCTCGCGACGTCCTTCTTGCGACGCCGGACGATGCCCATCGAGATCACCGCGTCGCGCGCCTCGGGGTAGAACGCCTTGTCGGCGGGAGTGAGCCCGGTGCCGTCGAGCTTCTCCATGAGCTCGGGGCCGGGCTTCTCGCCGTTGGTCCAGCCGAGGAAGCGCCAGATCGCGTCGAAGTCCTCGACATCGTTGATGAGGGGCGTGCCCGTCAGCGCCATGAGCAGCGGCCGGCCACCCGGGGTCGTCTCGCGGACGCGCTGGGCAAGGGCGAGCACGTTCTGGGACCGCTGCGACGAGAGGTTCTTGATGAAGTGGGCCTCGTCCACCACCATGCCGCGCAGCCCGATGGCGCCGAGCCAGCCGATGTGCCGATCGAGGATCTCGTAGTTGACGATGAACACGTCGGCGAAGGCGTCGACGTCGTTGCCGTCGCCGTTGATCACCGTCGCGCGGCGCTGCGGCGTCCAGCGCTCCACCTCGCGCGCCCAGTTCATCTTCACGACGTTGGGCACGACGACGACCAGGGGGTAGGCGTTCGCGACGGACGCCGCAAGCACCGACTCGGCGGTCTTGCCGAGACCGGGCTCGTCGGCGAGCAGGAACGAGCGGTGGCCGGCGCGTACCGCCTCGAGGAAGCGCGCCTGGTGCACCATGACCTCGAGGCCCTTGGGCGAGACGCGGTCGAACTCGGGCACCGGCGGCAGCGGCATCGTGGCCGCTCCCCCGCCCGCGCCCATCTCGAACGCCTTGTACAGCGGGCCCATCAGCTCCCAGCCGTCCAGGCGGCGACGCGGCGTGGGGGCCGGCACGCGCGAGAGGTCGGGCGCGAGGAACGGGTTCGCGGCGATGCGCGACTCGATCTGCGGCGGCACGACGGCGCGCTCGGTGGCGACCTGAGGCACCATCGGCGGCACGACGACGGGCTTGGCATCCGAGATCACGAGCTCCTCAGGCGGAAGCTCGGCGCCCGACTCGAGCAGCCAGTCGCGCCGCATGCGCTGCGCGACGGGCGAGGTGGCGTGATCGGCCTCGAGCAGCTGAATGAGCGACGTGTCGCGGGCTGCGGTCTTGGCGAGGATCGTCGCCACCCCGTCGAGGCGCTTGAGCAGCTCGGCCCGCGCGGCATCGGTCAGTTCGGGGTCGGCCTTGACCCTTGCGCGCTCCTCGCGCACGAGGAACGCGATCACCTGGAACTTGACGCGGTTCGTGGGGCCCAGCTTGTTGCGCTGGGCCTTGGCCTCGACCTCGCGCACCTTGCGGGCGAGGATCGGGATGAGAGGTGCCTCGTCGTCGCGTCGTGCGGACGAGGACGTCTTGCGCTGTCGCGCGGGTGCCGTGGTCGGCATGCTCCTCCTGAGCGTCGATGCGGCCGGTCGAGCGGCCGTTCGAAAGAATCGTGCGCCCCACGCGTGCCGAGGGATTTCGGACGACCAGGACGGGTCCGGCCGGGGAGGCGCCGGCTCGCTCACCCGGCGCAGAGCGTCGAACGGATGGCGGCGAGCCGCTCTCAGTCTAGGGCATGGTCCTCGACAGGCACAGCATGCGTCACGCCCCCGGCGGAACTCCGACGGGGGCGTGACGCGGCGGCTCGCTCAGTGGAAGGCGCGCAGACGCAGGCTGTTCAGCACGACGAACACGCTCGAGAACGCCATGGCGGCGCCCGCGATCATCGGGTTCAGCAGCCCCAGCGCAGCCAGCGGGATGGCGGCGACGTTGTAGCCGAAGGCCCAGAACAGGTTGCCCCGGATGATCGACATCATCCGGCGCGACAGGCGGACGGCATCGCCCACGGCGGCGAGCGATTCGCGCACGAGCGTGACGTCGCTCGCGTGCCGCGCCGCGTCCGTGCCGCCGCCCATCGCGATGCCGAGATCGGCCGCGGCCAGTGCGGCGGAATCGTTGATGCCGTCGCCGACCATCGCCACCCGGTGTCCGTTCGCCTGCAGCTCGCGGATGTGCGCGATCTTGTCCTCGGGCGACGCTCCCGCGACCACGCGATCGATGCCCACGCGGCCCGCGACGTCCTGCGCCACGCGCTCGTTGTCACCGGTCAGCAGCACGACGTCCACGCCCAGCCGGCGCAGGCTCGCCACCGCCTCCGCGCTGTCGTCGCGCACCGTGTCCGCAACGACGAGCACGCCACGCGCCGTGGGCGCCGTCTCGCGGGACGCGGGCCAACCGACCACCACCACGGTTCCCGCGGCCTCCTCGGCCGCCCGAGCGATGTCCTCGGAGATCCGTGCGCCGCGCTCTCGGGCGAACGAGAGACTGCCGGCGAAGACCTCTCGCCCGTCGACGCGCGCGGTGATGCCGCGCCCGGCGTGGCTGCGGAAGTCGGTGGCGACCCGCGCGTCGTCGGCGGCCGCCACGATCGCCCGGGCGATGGGGTGCTGCGAGCCCGACTCCGCGGCCGCGGCGAGCGCCATCAGCTCCTCGCGCGTCGTGCCCTCGGCGGGCACCACCGCGTCGACCGTCATGCGGCCGCGCGTGACGGTCCCGGTCTTGTCGAGCACGACGGTGTCGATCCGACCGGCCGTCTCGATCGCCTCGGGTCCCGTGACGAGCACGCCCAGCTGCGCGCCACGGCCGGTGCCCACCAGGATCGCGACGGGCGTCGCCAGGCCCAGGGCGCACGGGCACGCGATGATCACGACGGCGATCGCCGCCGTGAGTGCCGCATCCACGCCGCCGCCGGCCAGCAGCCAGACGACGAGCGTCAGGATCGACAGGGCGATCACGGCGGGCACGAACACCGCCGAGATGCGATCGGCGAGGCGCTGGACCCGCCCCTTGCCCGCCTGCGCGTCCTCGACGAGGCGCGCCATGTGCGCCAACCGGGTTGCGGAGCCCACCGCCGTCGCGCGCACGATCAGTCGGCCGTCCGTGGCGATCGTGCCACCGGTCACGTCCTCCCCGGGACCGGCGTGCACGGGCGCCGACTCGCCCGTGATCATGCTCGAATCCACGGCGGCGTCTCCGCTCACGATCACGCCGTCGGCGGCCACCCGCTCCCCCGGGCGTACGACGAACAGGTCGCCGGTGCGGAGCCGCTCCACAGGTACCGTCTCACCGTCGCGTCCGTCCGCGCTGGCGAGCGTCACCTCGTCGGCGCCCAGCTCCATCAGCGCCCGCAGGGCGGCGCCTGCTCGCCGCTTGGAACGCTGCTCGATGAACCGGCCCAGCAACAGGAACACCGTCACGACGGCGGCGACCTCGACGTAAACGTGCCCGCCCGTGGCGGCCGCCCACGCGCTCCACAACAAGGCGGCAAGCGTGCCAAGGGTGATGAGGGTGTCCATCGTCATGGCACCGTGGCGCGCATTCGCGAACGTCGCGCGGTGGAACGGCCATCCTCCCCACAGCACGACCGGTGTCGCGAGCACCAGGGCCACCCACTCCCAGCCGGGGAACTGCAGCGGCATCAGCATCGACAGTGCGAGGACGGGGACCGCGAGGATCCCGCTCACGATCAGGCGCGTGCGCAGCGGCGTCGCACCACGCGCGTCCTCCACATCGTGGGAGTGGCCGCCGTCGCCGGGGCCATGCGACGCGTGCTCGTGCCCGCCGTGCGCCTCGCGCGGCGCCGCGTCATCGCTGCGCACACGGGCGTCGTAACCGGCAGAGCGCACGGCCTCCACCAGCCGTTCGCCGTCGACGCCCTCCGGCGCGAACACCCGCGCCGATTCCGTGGCGAGGTTCACCGCCGCCTCCACGCCGGGAACCGCGCGCAGCCGCTTCTCCACGCGCGCCACGCAGCTGGCGCACGTCATGCCCTCGATGTCGAGGACGACGCCGCGGGTCTCGCTCATTCGATCCATCTTGGCCTCCTTTGTCATCCCCACCAACAGCATACCCCCCGGGGGTATTCCGCCTGCCATCCCGGCGTACGCTGGAGGAATGCCGGGCACCTACACCGAAGCGCAGATCGCCGCGACCATCGACCACGCCGTCCTGAAGCCCGACTTCACGCGCGCCGACGTGGACCGCCAGCTCGACATCGCCGCGGAGTGGGGCGTGTGGAGCGCCTGCGTGCGCCCGTCGGACGTCGCCTACGCCGTGAACCGGCTCGACGGCTCCGGCGTGCGGGTCTGCACCGTCATCGGCTTCCCGCACGGGACGACGTCCACTGCGACAAAGGTGGCGGAGCTGCGACGTGCCCAGGAGGACGGGGCCACGGAGTTCGACATGGTGCTGCACATCGGCGCCCTCCGCTCGGGCGAGGACGATTACGTGCGCGACGACATCGCCGCCGTCGTCGAGGCCGCCGGCCCGTTCGTCAGCAAGGTGATCCTCGAGACGAGCTACCTCGATCAGGAGCAGATCGCGCGCGGTAGCCGACTCACCGAGGCGGGCGGCGCGACCTTCGTGAAGACCTCGACGGGCTTCGCGGGCGGCGGCGCGACGGTCGAGCACGTGCGGCTCATGCGCGAGAGCGTCTCTCCGGGCGTGCAGGTGAAGGCGTCCGGTGGCGTGCGCGGCCTCGACGCCGCGATCGCCATGCTCGACGCCGGCGCGACACGCCTCGGCACGAGCGCCACCGCCACCATTCTCGGCGAGCTGCGCGCCCGGCTGACCGGCGAGGAGTCGTCGGGCGCCGAGGACGTCAGCTCCTACTGATCCCCCACCGAACACTCACCCCTGCAAGATGCGGCGCGTGCGGGCGACGTCGTCGCTCATCTGAGCGATGAGCGCGTCCACCCCGTCGAACGCCACCATGCCCCGCAGGCGCTCCTGGAAGAGCACGTCCACCCGCACGTCGTAGAGATCGAGGTCGGTCTGGTCCAGCACGTACGCCTCGACCTGCGACGCGTCCACGTCGCCGAACGTGGGGTTCGCGCCGACCGAGATCGCCGCCGGGTACCGCCCGGCGGCCTGGCCCTCGGGCGCCCGCACAACGAGCCACCCGGCGTACACGCCGTCCGCCGGCACGAAGCCCTCGGCATCGGGCGAGAGGTTCGCCGTCGGGAAGCCGAGCTCGCGGCCGCGCTTGAGCCCGTGCACCACCTCGCCCGACACCGCCGGCAGCCGCCCGAGCAGCGTGGCGGCGCGGCTCACGTCACCCTGTGTGAGCAGCTCCCGAATCCACGTCGACGACACGCGCCGGCCGTCCTCGGCGCTCGCGATGTCATCGATCACGTCGACCGTGAAGCCGTGCTCGCCACCGAGGCGCTCCAGCAGCGCGACGTCGCCGGCGCCGGCGCGGCCGAAGCGGAAGTCGCGCCCCACGAGCACCCGTCGGGCTCGCAGGGCGCCCACGAGCACGCGCCGCACGAAGTCCCCGGCGTCCTCGGCCGCGAGCGCTTCGTCGAAGCGCAGCATGAGGGCGGCATCCAGTCCGGTGCCGGCGAGCAACTCGACCTTCTGGCGATTGCCCACGAGCGGACGAGGGCAGCGCTGGGGCGCGAGCAGCGCCAGCGGATTCCGATCGAAGGTGACCGCCACGCTGCGCAGCCCGCTGCTCGCGGCGGCGGCGATCATGCGCTCGATGATCGCTCGATGGCCGGCGTGCACGCCGTCGAACTTGCCGATCGCGACGATCGACTGGCCGAAGTCCGGCGGGATCTGCGACGGATCCTCGAACAGGATCATCCCGACGCCCCGGCGGCGACGCGGGCGGGCCGATGCGTGGCCAGCCACCAGATGCCGAGGAACGGCAGCACCAGCGGCACCCAGAAGTAGCCGGAGCCGTAGCGGGACCAGACCGTGTCGTCGGCGTGGAAAAGATCAGGGGCGACGAGGCTCAGGGTGCCCACGACGAGCACGCCGGCGAGTTCGAAGGAGACCGCGGCCCACGCCACCCGGTACCAGGTATCGCTGCGGGAAACGACGAGCGCCGCCGTCGCCAGCACGTACACGGCCGCCGCGAGCGCCGAGAGCAGGTACGCCAGCGGCGCCTGCGAGAAGTGGGCGATCATCTGGTAAACCGACCGGCCCGTTGCGGCAAGCGCGAGCACGCCGTAGACCCAGACCAGGATGGTGCCGATGCCGGTGATGCGGCGGGAGCGCTCGGGATCAGTCATAGCCCCTCGATTCTAGTTCGCGGGCGCCGTCGGCCCGCTGGGCGGTGCGTACCGACAGGCCCTTCCGCGCCGGCGGCGCGCATCACGCGACCTGAATGGTCCAGATCACCTGCATGCGCCACACCATCACCGCGATCGACAGTCCCACGACGCCCATCACGACGACGCTCCAACGCCCGCGCTCCACGAGCGCCCAGCCGACGGCGGCCAGCGGCAGCAGCACCGCCGACACCAGGTACATCCAGAACTCGAGCAGGTCGCCCGTGGGCGGGTTGCCCGCCAGCGGGGCGATGATGGCGACGACGACCTGCGCGATGAGCAGCAGCTCGACGATCGCGAGCGCGCCGACGCTCACGTCGCTCGGCCGCCGGCCGGCCAGTCCGAGCACGAGGCAGAGCAGCCCCGCTCCGACGGCGGCGATCACCTGCACGACCGTGAACCACAGGATCATGCGGGCTCTCCCTGTGTCTCGGAGACGTTCATCGCGCTCTTCAGCGCCGATCCGCGCGCCTCGACGATGCCGACGAGACGTCCCTCGGGGTCGATGGCGGCGGCGACGGCGCCGGACAGGCGGGCGGCCGCACCGTCGAGTCGCTTGCCGTGCCGCAGATCCCGTGCCTCCTCGGCCGTCACGTCGATCCGCCCCACCGCTCGCGCTGCGGCCTCGGCCGGGGCCAGCATCGCCTCCGCGGCGATCGCGTCGGCCGTGACCGACTCCGAGACGTCGAAGCGGCCGATCCGCGTGCGCCGCAGCGCGGTGAGGTGGCCGCCGATGCCCAGCGTGTTACCGAGGTCGCGCGCGAGGGCGCGGATATACGTTCCCGAGGAACAATCGACGACGACATCGAGCTCGACCGCGTCGGCGTGACGGCGCGTCTCGAGCACCTCGAAACGCGAGACGGTCACGGCACGGGCCCGGAGCTCGACCTGCTCCCCCGCGCGGGCGAGGTCGTATGCGCGCCGTCCGTTCACCTTGATGGCCGAGACGCTGCTCGGCACCTGCGAGATCTCTCCCGTGAGCGCCGCGATTCCCTGGGTGATGAGCTCGTCGCTGGCGCCCGAGACGGCTGCGGGCTCGGCGACGTCCACGATCTCGCCCTCGGCGTCGTCCGTCGTGGTCGCGACCCCGAGACGGATGGTCGCGAGGTACGTCTTGTCGAGGCCGACGAGGTAGGTCAGCAGGCGGGTCGCCCCCTCCACGCCGAGGATCAGCAGCCCGGTGGCCATGGGATCGAGCGTTCCGGCGTGCCCGATCTTGCGGGTGCCGAGAGCCCGTCGAGCGCGGGAGACGACGTCGTGGCTGGTCATCCCGCCCGGCTTGTCGACCAGGAGGACACCCGCATGCATGGGCTCCAGCCTACCCGCGGCGACGCGCGCCCTCAGGCGCAGGGCTCGTACGGCGGCTGGTCGCGTTGCGTGAGGGTGAGCGACGACACGCGATCCTCACCCTCGGCGAGCTCGAAGAACAGCGCGCCGTCGGCCGCCTCGCCGTCTGACTGGCGCAGGTAGGTGGCGCCACCGACCGCGGCGGGCACCTCCTCGGAGGCCGGATAGGCGGCGCGCACCTCGTCCCGCGTGGAACCGAGCCCGATCCCCACGGGCGTGCGCGGCCCGCCCGCCGGGTCTCCGAGGGCGCCCTCCACGGCGATCGTCTCGATGTCACCGGAGGAGCCGCCGACGAACCAGATCGAGATGCCGTCGCCGCCGCTCCACACGGCGACGTCGTCGCAGCCCTCGACGGGGGCCCATGCGTCCGACAGCTCCTCGAGCGTCGCGTCGTACGAGTCGCCCATCTGGACGAGGCCGACGGCGCCGCCGTGGATCACCCACGTCGCCGGATCCGCCGGGTCCTGATCGTCCATCGTCACGGCCGCATCGGACGGGAAACTCATCGTGGTGGTGGAGGAGGAGGCCGTCGGAGACGGCGTGGCGTCGCCCTCCTGACTCGCGCAGCCCGCCACCGCGACGGTGGTGAGGACTCCGGCGAACAGGGCGAAGCGGGGGTCGAACCGGAGCATGCCCCCGACGCTACGCAACGCAGGTTACGGTCGGGACGCGGACGCATCACGGTTCGGTCGCGATCGACGCGGGGGCTTCCGGCGCCGCCTCCTAGGCTGGTGGGGTGCCCACGTCCGCGACCGCCCTCGCCCCGCGGCTGCTGCCGTGGTACCGCGCGAACGCGCGCGCTCTGCCGTGGCGCGAACCCGGCTTCGGCGCCTGGGGCGTGCTCGTCAGCGAGTTCATGCTGCAGCAGACGCCCGTGGCGCGCGTGATCCCCTTGCTGGAGTCGTGGCTGCGGAGGTGGCCGTCGCCCGCCGCCCTCGCCGACGAGGCGCCCGCGGAGGCCGTGAGGGCCTGGGCGAACCTGGGGTACCCACGCCGCGCACTGTGGCTGCACCGGGCCGCCACGGAGATCCGCGACCGACACGGTGGGGTGGTGCCGCGGGAGCTCGATGCTCTGCTCGCGCTGACGGGGATCGGTGACTACACCGCCCGTGCCGTCGCGGCATTCGCCTACGGCCAGCGGCACCCGGTGGTCGACACGAACACGCGCCGCGTGCTCGCGCGTGCCGTCGCCGGTGTGGAGCACCCGGCGGCGCCGCATCGTCGCGACCTGGATGCCATGGAGGAGGCGCTGCCGGAATCGCCGGCCGACGCCGCCCTCATGAACGCCGCGACGATGGAGCTTGGCCAGGTGGTGTGCGTCGCGCGAGCCCCGCGCTGCGCGGAGTGCCCCCTTCGCGATGTGTGCGCGTGGGTCGCCGCCGGCTCCCCCTCCACCCCCGACCTGCGCCGCAAGCAGGCGCGATACGAGGGCAGCGACCGACAGGCGCGAGGTGCGGTCCTTCGCGGGCTGCGCGCCGCGGAGGGGGCTGTGCCGACCCACGACCTGCTGGTCGACTGGCCCGACCCCGCCCAGCGCGACCGCGCCATCCTCTCTCTGCTGCAGGACGGCCTCATCGAGGTGGACGGCGACGCGGTGCGCCTTCCCCGCTGACGCGATCGCTCGCGCGTCGACGCGGCGGGCGGGAGTTCCTGCCCGCGCGAAGGACGCTTGACGCACACTGAACGCGCGTTTAGTCTGCTGAACATGAGTTCAGCCGACGACCGCATGCCGCGGGCGCGCATCCGCGACGCCGCCATCGCGCGTTTTGCCCGCGACGGTTTCGGCGCCTCGGTGCGGCAGATCGCGGAGGACGCCGGTGTCAGCCCCGCGCTGGTCATCCATCACTTCGGTTCCAAGGCGGCGCTGCGGCAGGCCTGCGACGCGGCGGTGCTCCGCGAGTACGCCGCGGGCAAGGACGAGGGCCAGCGGGTGGTGCGGGACGGCGACCCGCTCTCGCTGCTGTCGGAGCTCGGCCGATACGAACCGCTGCTCGGGTACTTCCTGCAGACGATCCGCGAGGGGGGCGAGTCCGCGCGACGCATCGTCCGCGAGATGATCGCCGACGCCGACGCGCGCACTCCCGCCGCCATCACCGACGGGCTCATTCACCCCAGCCCCGATCCCCATGCCCGCAACCGTGTGCTCGTCCTGGCCGTGCTCGGGGCACTCACCCTCTCCGACCTCGTCGATTCCGACGGCCGTGCCGACGAGAGCGCGGGCGGGTCGGCGCGCCGGCTTATAGAGCGTGTCTACGTGCCGCTTCTCGAGGTGCTCACGCACGGCTACCTCACCTCGCCTGACATCTATGACGCCTTCCGCCGAACGCACGAAGGAGACCAGCAATGAATCCCATCGAGGTCGCGGGGCTGCGCAAGCGCTTCGGACGCGTGCAGGCGCTGGATGGCCTGGATCTCACCGTCGCGCCCGGCGAGGTGGCGGGCTTTCTCGGGCCGAACGGCTCCGGAAAGTCGACCACCATCCGGGTTCTTCTCGGGCTGCTGCGCGCCTCCGGGGGCAGCGCACGGTTGTTCGGCGGCGACCCGTGGCGGGACGCCGTGGCGCTGCACCGCCGGCTCGCCTACGTGCCCGGCGACGTCTCGCTGTGGCCGAACCTCACGGGCGGTGAGGCGATCGACCTGCTCGCCCGCTTCCGCGGTGGCCGCACCGAGACGCGCGGCCGGCGGTACCGCGCGCGACGCGAGGAGCTGCTCGAGCGATTCCAGCTCGATCCGCGCAAGAAGTCACGCACCTACTCGAAGGGCAACCGACAGAAGGTGGCGCTCGTGGCCGCATTCGCTTCCGATGCGGAACTGCTCGTGCTCGACGAGCCCACCACGGGCCTCGATCCCCTCATGGAGGCGGTGTTCCAGCAGGAGGTGCGTGCCGCGCGCGAGCGTGGCGCGGCGGTGCTGCTGAGCTCGCACATCCTCTCGGAGGTCGAGCGGCTGTGCGACACCGTGACGATCATCCGCAGCGGCCGCACCGTGGAGCAGGGACCGCTCGAACGACTGCGGATCGCCGCTGCCACCACGGTCGAAGGCGGCGGCGAGGCGAGCCTGGAGGAGCTCTTCATGCGGTTCTACGACCGCGAGGACGCCGCGCGATGAGCGGGCTGGAGGGCACGGGGCGCATGCTGCGACTGGCGCTGCGCCGGGACCGCGTCCGCCTCGCGGTGTGGCTCGCGGTGATCGCGGCATGCTGGGCGGCGTTCGTGGGCGAGCTCGCGTTGCTCGAGGAGGAGGGCACCCTTGCCGACAGGGCGCTCCTGCTGCGCAGCCCGGCCATGATCATGATGACCGGCCCTGGCTACGGCCTCGATGACTACACGCTCGGCGCCGCGCTCGCCACGGAGGTGACGGTATGGGTGGCAGCGGCGCTCGCCGTGCTGTCGATCCTCGAGGTCGTGCGCCACACGCGCGCCGAGGAGGAGTCCGGCCGGGCCGAGTTGCTGCGCGCGGCACCGGTGGGCCGACACGCCGCCGCAGCCGCCGCACTGCTGCTGGCGGCGATCGCCCAGGCGGCCATCGCGCTCGCCTCCACCGCGGTGATCGTGGGCCTGGGTCACGTCGCTCTTCCCGATACCCTTGCGCTCACCGGCGGGCTTGCGCTCCTGGGCCTCGCCTTCGCCGGGATCGCTCTCGCGGCGGCCCAGCTGGTCGAGCATACGCGCACGGCGGTCGGCCTCTCCCTCGCCGCCTTCGGCACGGCATTCGCCCTGCGCGCGATCGGCGACGCGCAGCAGAGCCCGGCGACGGGCTCGGCCGACACGTCGTGGCTGTCGTGGCTGTCCCCCATCGCCTGGGTCCAGCAGACGCGCGCGTTCTCGGATGTGCGCTGGTGGCCGCTCGGGCTGCTGGTGGCGGTGACGACTGCCGCGCTCGTGGCCGCCCACGCGCTCTCCGCACGGCGCGACTTCGGCGCGGGCATCCTGCCGAGCCGCCCCGGCCGCGCCCATGCCTCGCCCCTACTCGCCTCGCCCACCGGTCTCGCATGGCGCGCGCAACGCGCGGGGCTGTCGTGGACGCTGCTCGGCCTGGGGCTGCTGTGGCTCGGGTCGGGCACCGTGATGGGGTCGCTCGGCGACGTTCGCGAGATGCTTCAGGAGAACCCGCTTTACGCCGCCGTTCTGGGCGCCGACATCGTCGACGGCTTCTTCGCCCTGCTGGCACTGTTGGTCGCGATCGGCGCTGCGGCGTGGGGCGTCGCGTCCATCGGGCGGCTGCACGCCGAGGAGGCCTCCGGACGCACGGAGGCGGCGCTCGCGACGCGGGTCTCTCGCGTGCGCTGGTTGGCCGGTCAATTCGTGGTCACGGCGGCCGGTGTGGCGGCACTCGGCCTCTCGGGGGCCGCCCTCCTGTGGGTGGGCGCCGCCGCGAGCGGCACGACAGACCTGCCCGGCGCGGGCGAGCTGATCGCCCTCGGCGCGGCGCATCTGCCCGCCATCGCCGTCGCGGTCGGCGTGGCCGCCGCCGCCTACGCCTGGCTCCCGCGGATCGCCTGGATCGCATGGGTGCCCGTGCTGTGGGGCGTCATGACCGGCATGTTCTCCGGCCTCTTCGACCTGCCCGACGCCGCCCGCGCGCTGTCCCCGTTCTGGTGGGCGCCGAACCCGCTCACCGGCGCCGGCGGCGCGGACGATCAGGTGGCGGCCGCACCGGCGCTCTGGGGCCTCTCGGCCGTCGCGGTGGCACTCATCGCGCTCGCCGCATGGGGCTTCCGGCGACGGGGCGTCCCCGCCTGAGCGCATGTCGGAACCCCGGCGTATCGTCGCCGGCATGTACGAGACCAAGTCCGAGATCGAGGCACTGCAGCAGCTCCTGGATGCCTCCCACGCGCGCGGCACGGCGCACCTGCGCGAGATCATCGCCGGCGACCGTCGCATGACCGCCGCGCAGCTGGTCGCCGAGCTGACCGGCATGCGGGTGCTGACCCTCGCAACGGTCACGGCGCACGGTGAGCCCCGCGTGAGCGCGGTGGACGGGCACTTCCTCCACGGCCGCTGGACCTTCGGCACCGACGGCCGCGCCGCGAAGGCCCGCCACATCGCTGCCCGTCCCGCGGTGAGCGCCGCGCACGTGGACGGCGAGCGGATCGGGGTCTTCTGCCACGGCACCGCGCTTCGACTCACCCCCGACGACGAGCGGTGGGACGAAACCATCTCGCACTGGACGACGCACTACGGCACCGATCCCACGACGTGGGGTGACGACGTGCGGCTGTACCGCATCGAGCCGACGTGGATGGTCGGCTACCGATCCTGACCTCGCTGCGGAGCACCGCCGCCTCCGCCGAGGACCGGCATCTCCCGGGTTCCCGACGGGCGGCTATCGACGGGAGCACGGACGAATTGCTGGCCCGTCCGTGCGGGAGCTGCGATCAGTCCTCGCGCTCATCCTCGTCGTCTCGACGGTCGAGGTCGTCCTCGTCGCGCCGGTACGGGTCGGCCTCGCCGGCGTAGCGGCCCTCCTTCGCGAGGCTGGCCACGGCCTCGTCCTGCTCGCGGGCGCGCCGCAGCAGCTCGCTGAGGTGCGAGGCCTCCTCCGGCAGCGCGTCGGGGATGAACTCGAGCGTCGGCGTGAGTCGCGTGTTGAGCTTGCGGCCCACCTCGCTGCGCAGCAGCCCGGTCGCGGCCCGCAGCGCCGCGGCGGTGCCGGCCCGTTCCTCGTCGGTCCCGTACACGGTGTAGAACACGGAGGCGCTCTGCAGGTCTCCCGTCACGCGCACGTCCGTGATCGTGACGAAGCCGAGTCGCGGGTCGCGCAATCCCTTCTGCAGTCGCTCCGACAGGATCACCCGGATGCGGTCGGCCACACGGGCCTGACGCTCACCAGCCATGATTTCCCTCCTGGAAAGGCTTCTGCCGGGCGGTCGGAGGACCGCCCGGCAGAAGCCATTGAATCACTCCCGATCAGGTGCGAGGCTTCTCGACCATCTCGATGGTCTCGATCTCGTCACCCACCTGGATGTCGTTGAACTTGCCGAGGCCGATACCGGCCTCGTAGTCGGTACGCACCTCGGTGACGTCGTCCTTGAAGCGGCGCAGCGACTCGATCGCCAGGCCGTCCGCCAGCACGACGCCATCGCGGATGACGCGCGCCTTGGCGTTGCGCGTGATGGTTCCGCTCTTGACGTACACACCGGCGATGTTGCCGAACTTCGAGGAGCGGAAGACCTCGCGGATCTCCGCGAGTCCCGCCTGGGCCTCCTCGTACTCCGGCTTGAGCATGCCCTTGAGCGATGCCTCGACGTCGTCGATCGCGTTGTAGATGACGTTGTAGAAGCGGATGTCCACGCCCTCGCGAGCGGCGGCCTCACGCGCCTTCGTGTCGGGCCGGACGTTGAAGCCGATCACGATCGCGTTGTCGATCGTGGCCAGGTTGACGTCCGACTCGGTGATGGCGCCGACGCCGCGGTGGATGATCCGCAGCTGCACACTCTCGTCCACCTCGATCTTGAGGAGCGACTCCTCCAGCGCCTCGACGGCACCGGACACGTCGCCCTTGATGATGAGGTTGAGCGACTCGACCTTGCCCTCCTCGAGCGCCTTGGTGAAGTCCTCGAGCGACATGCGCTTGCGGGCCTTGGCCAGCTGGGCGTTGCGCTCGACGGCCTCACGCTTCTCGGCGATCTGGCGGGCGGTGCGGTCCTCGTCCGTGACGATGAACATGTCGCCGGCCCGCGGCACGGAGTTCAGACCCTGCACCTGGACGGGGCGCGACGGGGCGGCCTCGGTGACCGTGTCGCCGTTCTCGTCGATCATGGCGCGCACACGGCCGTAAGCCGTGCCCGCGACGATCGCATCGCCCACGCGCAGCGTTCCCGACTGGATGAGCACGGTCGCGACCGCACCGCGGCCCTTGTCGAGCTTCGCCTCGATTGCGACACCGCGCGCCGCCTTGTTCGGGTTCGCCGTGAGGTCCAGGCCGGCGTCCGCCGTCAGCAGCACCGCGTCCAGGAGGTCCTGGATGCCGATGCCCTCGCGGGCCGACACGTCGACGAACATCACATCGCCGCCGTACTCCTCGGCCACGAGCCCGTACTCGGTCAGCTGCTGACGCACCTTGGCCGGGTTCGCCTCGGGCTTGTCGATCTTGTTGACCGCGACGACGATCGGCACGCCGGCCGCCTGCGCGTGGTTCAGCGCCTCCACCGTCTGCGGCATGATGCCGTCGTCGGCGGCGACCACGAGGATCGCGATGTCGGTCACCTCGGCACCGCGGGCACGCATGGCCGTGAAGGCCTCGTGACCCGGGGTGTCGATGAAGGTGATCGCACGCTCGATGCCCTCGTGCTCGGTCCAGATCTGGTAGGCGCCGATGTGCTGCGTGATGCCGCCGGCCTCGCCGGCGACCACGTTGGTCTGACGGATCGAGTCGAGCAGTCGCGTCTTACCGTGGTCGACGTGACCCATCACGGTCACCACCGGAGGACGGATCTCGAGGTTCTCCTCGTCCTCCTCCAGTTCCTCCTTCTCGAGGTCGAGACCGAAGCCCTCCAGGAGCTCCCTGTCCTCGTCCTCGGGCGAGACCATCTGCACCTTGTAGCCGAGCTCCGCGCCCAGCACCTCGAAGGTGGCCTCGTCCAGCGACTCGGTGGCCGTGGCCATCTCGCCCAGGTGGAACAGCACGGTGACGAGGTTGCCCGGGGGCACGCTCACGCCGTGCAGCGTCTCGAGCTTGTCCGCGAAGTCCGCGATCGATGCGCCGCGGCGCATGCGGATGATCGTGTTGCCGTCGCCGCGCGGGACCTTGACGCCGCCGACGACGGGCGCCTCCCGCATCTCGAACTCTTGACGCTTCGCCCGACGCGACTTGCGCTGCTTCGACTTGCCGCCGCCCTTACCGAAGGCGCCGGCCGTGCCGCCGCGCCCACGGCCGCCGGGGCCGGGGCGACCGGGGAAGCCGCCGCCGGGCGCACCGCCGGGACCGCCGGGACGGAATCCGCCACCGCCACCGGGACGGCCGGGACCGCCCGGGCGCTGCTGGAACGGCGCGCCAGGCCGACCGCCACCACCGGGCCGGCCCGGACGACCGGGACCACCGACGCGCGGGGCGCCGGGACGCGGGGCGCCGGGGCGCGGCGGCTGCGGCTTCGGGATGTTCCCGGGTGTGGGACGCTGCCCCATGCCCTGCGCCGAGGCGAAGGGATTGTTACCGGGGCGCGGACCGGCAGGGCGCTTGCCCATGCCCTGAGCCGTGCTGAACGGGTTGTTACCGGGGCGCGGTCCACCCGGGCGCGGCCCGGGGGCCGCCGTGCCCGGGGTGGGCGCCGAGCCACCCGGCTTGGGCGCGGCACTGCCGGGCTTGGGCGCACCGGCATTGGCACCGGCGGTGGGCGCCGGGGCGGCCGGAGCCGCGGGGGGTCTCGGCACGCTGCGGTGCCGGGGTGGGCGCGGGTGCCGCCTGCTCGGCCTTGGGCGCGGGAGCCGGGCCGGGCTTCGCGGCGGGGCGCGCCGGGGTCTTCTTGCGGGCGTCTGCCGGCTTGGCATCGCCGTCGGCGGGCTTGGCGACGCCCTCGGCCTCCAGAGCGGCGCGCAGCTTGCGCGCGACGGGGGGCTCGATGGTGGACGACGGGCTCTTGACGAACTCGCCGAGATCCTTCAGCTTCGCGAGCGCGACCTTGCTGTCGACTCCCAGCTCCGCTGCGATCTCATGTACGCGTGGTTTAGCCACAATTCTCCTGTCTGGGCGGCCTGCCCGGACAGGGGCAGACCATCAAAGGCGGACGGGTCTCATTTCGAGCCGTTCACTTGGTTTCCATAGCTGTTCAGCCGTTTCTCGAAGGTCTGCGTCTCGAGCGGGCCCGACACGCGCAGAGCTCGTACGAAGGCGCGGCGCCGGATGGCGTTCTCCACACACTCGCGCGTGGCATGCACCCACGCGCCGCGCCCCGACATCGACCCTCGTTCGTCCAGGACGAGCTCGGAGCCGACGGCCACCACCCTGAGGAGGGAGGCCCGGGGAGCACGCGTGCGACAGCCGACGCACGTTCGTACGGGTTCCATCCTACACCTGTGATCGGACCGGCCAGCCGGGCGTGTCACGCCTCAGTCGAGAATCGAGTCCGGCTGGATGTCGATCTTCGCGCCGGTGAGCTTGGCGGCGAGGCGGGCGTTCTGCCCCTCCTTGCCGATCGCCAGCGAGAGCTGGTAGTCCGGCACGAGCGCGCGTACTGCCTTCGTCGACGCGTCGAGCACGAAGCTCGACGTGACCTTGGCGGGCGAGAGCGCGTTCGCCACGAACGTGGCAAGATCCTGGTCGTAGTCGACGATGTCGATCTTCTCGCCGCTGAGCTCCTCGGTCACGGCGCGAACGCGGCGACCCATCTCGCCGATGCAGGCGCCCTTGGCGTTGATCGAGGGGTCGTTGGCCTTCACGGCGATCTTCGTGCGGTGCCCGGCCTCGCGAGCGAGCGACGCGATCTCGACGAGCCCGCCGGCGATCTCCGGAACCTCGAGCGCGAAGAGCTTGCGAACCAGGCCGGGGTGGGTGCGCGACACCGTGATCGACGGCCCCTTGGCACCCTTCGACACGCTCGTCACGTATACGCGCAGGCGCTGGCCGTGGCCGTAGTCCTCGCCGGGAACCTGCTCCTCGGGGGGCAGGATCGCCTCCACGGTTCCCAGATCGACGTGGACCATGCGCGGGTTCGGCCCCTGCTGCACGACCCCCGCGACGATGTCGCCCTCCTTGCCGCGGAACTCCCCCAGCACGGCGTCGTCCGCGATGTCGCGCAGCCGCTGGCTGATGACCTGCTTGGCGGCGTAGGCGGCGATGCGCCCGAAGTCCTCGGGTGTCGCCTCCTCCTCGCCGATGACGGCGCCGGCGTCGTCGGTGACCGGCACGTAGATCCCGACGTGGCCCGTCTTGCGGTCCAGTTCCGCGCGGGCGCCTTCCGGCACCTCACCGGACTGGGAGACGTGCTTGCCGTAGGCGGTGAGCACCGCCTGCTCGATGATCCGCACGAGTTCGTCGAACGGGATCTCCCTCTCACGCTCGACGGTGCGCAACAGCCCGAGATCGATGTCCACAGCGGCCTCCCTATTCAGCTCTCATCGGCAATCCGGCTCACCGATATCCCTCTGACATTACCCGACGCCCCGCTGCACCCGCTGTGAGCGGTGGGCCCCACCGGAGCGGCCCCTCGGCTCGCGCGTGCGTCGCAACCCGGGGCAGACTGGCACGATGGACGTTCTCGCTGACTGGCTCGCCACCGCGGGCGACCGATTCTGGACGTGGCTCGTGCTCCCCGTCGTGGTGCTGCTCGGGCTCTATCTGACCGTGCGATCCGGCGTGGTGCAGTTCCGCCTCATCCCCGAGATGTTCCGGACCCTCACCGACCGCACCCCGCGCACCGCCGACGGCGAGCCGCAGTCGGTGTCGGCTTTCCAGGCCTTCTCGATCTCGGCCGCGTCGCGCGTGGGCGTGGGCAATATCGCGGGCGTGGGCACAGCGATCGCGATCGGCGGCCCGGGCGCGGTGTTCTGGATGTGGTTGATGGCGTTCATCGGCGCATCGTCGGCGTTCTTCGAGTCGACCCTCGCCCAGGTCTTCAAGGTGCGTGACCGCGGCGCGTTCCGCGGCGGACCCGCGTACTACATGGCGCGTGGACTGAAGGCGCGCTGGATGGGCGTGACCTTCGCCGTGATCCTCATCTTCTGCTTCCCCTTCGCGTTCAGCGCCCTGCAGGCGAACACGATCGCCGCCTCCAGCACGGCGGCCGTCGGGTCCCTGGTCGGCGCGGATGTGTCCGGGTGGATGCCGCTCGTATCGGGCGTCGTTGTGGCCGTGCTGACCGGTGCCGTCATCTTCGGCGGCGTGCGTCGCATCGCGCACGTGTCGCAGGCGATTGTGCCGCTCATGGCGCTGCTGTACCTGCTGCTGGGTCTGGCCGTCGTCGTCATCGAGATCGATCGCCTGCCTGCCGCGTTCGCGTCCATCTACACGGAGGCCTTCGGCTTCAACGAGGTCGTCGGCGCCGCGTTGGGCACCATTGTGCTGCAGGGGGTCAAGCGGGGCATGTTCTCGAACGAGGCGGGCCTCGGCTCCGCGCCGAACGCCGGCGCCTCCGCCGCCGTGACGCACCCCGTCAAGCAGGGACTGGTCCAGTCGCTCGGCGTCTACTTCGACACCTTCCTCGTCTGCTCGATCACCGCGTTCACCGTCCTGGTGGCGGTGCCCGACCTCGGCGGTGCCGAGCAGGGCATCGCGCTCACGCAGACGGCCCTCGCCTCGACGCTCGGCGATTGGTCGCTCATCGCGCTCGCCGTGATCGTGTTCCTGCTGGCCTTCAGCTCGATCATCGGCAACTACTACTACGGCGAGTCGAACCTGGAGTTCATCACCACCCGGCGGGGATGGCTCACGGCCTTCCGGGTGCTCGTGGTCCTGGCGATGCTCGCGGGCGCCGTGGCGTCGGCGGCCGTCGTGTGGAACCTGGCGGATGCGCTCATGGGGCTGATGGCGCTGACCAACCTCATCGCGCTCGCGCTGCTCTCGGGCCTTGGCTTCCGCTTGTTGCGCGATTACACGAGGCAGCGCCGCGAGGGGCGCGACCCCGTCTTCACCCGCGACCTGCTGCCGGACGTCAGCGGCATCGAGTGCTGGGAGGACGAGGCGACGGTCACGGGCCCCCTCGACCTGCCGACCGGCCGACGCCCGTCGGGCCAGCGCCTGCGCGCCTGAGCGCCACCGACGCGCCTCTCGGCGGCATGGCGAAGGGCCGGGCGGCTCACCCGCCCGGCCCTTCGTCGCCCGTCAGGCTGCGCGCACCGGTCGGCGCCGCAGCACCGTGAAGAGCCCGCCGGTGACGATCAGCACGGCCGCCGCGAAAGCGATGCTCAGCGGCAGCTCCGCACCCGTCACCGCCAGCGCGCCGTCGGCCGTGATCGTCACGTACACCCATCCGACCACGGCGCCCGATGCGTCGACCACGGCCAACCGGTGCACGCCGGAAGCGACGCCCTCGGGGATCACGTAGGTGAGCGCCCCGTCTCCGGCGGCCACATCCGTGCCGAGCGAGATCGGCTCCGAGAACAGCCACCCGCCGAGGGTCTCCCCGGCGAAGGACGCATCCACGTAAACCGTGATGCGCCCGCCCGGCTCCAGTGTGCCCTCCACGACCAGCCCGCCGCGACGCTCAGGCGTGAGGTCCTCCTCGGCCGGCGCGTTCCCGTTCCCGTTGCTGTCGCCGTTCCCGTTGCCGTTCCCGTTCCCGTTCCCGTTGCCGTTCCCGTTCCCGTTGCCGTTCCCGTTGCCGTTGCCGTTCCCGTTCCCGTTGCCGTTGCCGTTGCCGTTGCCGTTGCCGTTGCCGTTGCCGTTGCCGTTGCCGTTGCCAGGGTCACCCGGGTCGCCCGGCGCGTCGACCGCGACCGCCCGCCCCAGCGGCGCGGGTTCGACGACCTCATGCGCCGCGAAGTAGTCCACCGTGGCGGTGAGGTCGATCAGGCCGGTGTCGGCCGTACCCGTGCCCTCGGCGAAGGTGACGAAGTTGTCACCGCCGCCCGCCAGGAACGAGTTCGTGACCACGAGGATCTCCTCGTCCCCCGCGATCGGATCGCCGTTCAAGGTCATCTCGAGGATGCGCGCCCCCTTCGCGGCCTCCTGGTCGTACTCGTACGAGAACCCGTCGGACACGCCGAGGTGCAGCTTCGGCCGCGACGAGCCGTCCGGCTGCCACTGCTCCTCCAGCACCTGCTTCAGCTGGGCGCCGGTGAGCGTGGTGGTCATCAGCGTGTTGGCGAAGGGCTGCATCGCCGCCGCTTCCGCATACGTCACGACCCCGTCCTCACCGCGCAGAAGATCCGCGCGCACGCCGCCCGGGTTCATCAGGCCGATTTGCGCGTCGGCGGAGCCGCCGTAGGCGGGGTTCTGCGCGGAGGCGGCCCACAGATACACGTCGGCGATCGAGTTGCCCGCGGTCGACTCGATGCCCCGATCCTCGGCGCCGGCGGCGGTCTTCCCCCGCGTGAGGTCACCGCTGATCGTGCCCACCTTCTCGGCACCGAGCACGTCGGCGTGCGCCACGGCCTCGTCCACGATCGCCTGCACCCGCGGATCAGCTTCGGCGTACGGCGCGCCCTCCGCATCGACCAGGTCGACGTGCGAGGCAGAGAAGGCGACGAGCTGGTCGGCGGCCGTGTCGTAACGAAGGTCGAGCACGCCGAGCGTCGTGCCGTACTGGTGGGACTGCACGATGGGACGCTCCGCGCCGCCCGGGCCTGGAATGTCGCACGCGTACTGCTGGTGCGTGTGGCCCGACACGATGGCGTCGATGTCGCCCGACGCGCCGCGAACGAGATCGCCGTAGGCGGTGTCCTCGCTGGCGATGGTCGAGCAGTCCGCGCCGGCCGAGCCGTCGTGAGTGAGCAGGACGATGACGTCTGTCTCATCCGCGATCTGCGCGGCGACGCGGTTGGCCGCCTCGAGCTGGTCGCCGAACTCGATCCCCGAGATGCCCGTCGGGCTGACCAAGGTCGCGGTGTCGGCCGTCACGGTGCCGATGAAGCCGACGGTGACGCCGCCCATCTCGCGGATCGCGTACTCCTTCAATGCCGGGGTCCGCGTGCCCCTCTCGTACACGTTCGCCCCCAGCACGAGGTCCGCGCTGCCGTAGGCGTCGGTGACGCGACCGGCGAGGTCCGCGAAACCGCGGTCGAACTCGTGGTTGCCGACGGCGCTCACCGTCAGGCCCGCCTCCTTCAGCGCGGCGATCGTCGGCTCGTCCTGCTGGATGAACGAGGTGAAGGTCGACGCGCCGATGTTGTCTCCCGCCGAGACGAGCAAGGTGTTCGGGTTCTGCGCGCTGAGCACGTCGGCCGCTCCGGCGAGCACCCCCGCACCGGCCGACTGTCCGTCCGCCTCGACTCGTCCGTGGAAGTCATTGATCGACAGCAGCCGAAGGTCGACCACGTCGTCGGTCTCGAGCCCCACGACGATCGGGTTGTGGTCGCCCGTTCGGAAGACCGACTCGTCGTACAGGAGCGTCGCGTTGTCGTTGTACCGGCTGTACTCGAAGCCAACCTGCTCCTGCCCGTTGATCTGCCACACGTCGGCGTCCGCGACGAGGTCCAGCGCGGCGGCGTTCGCAAACACGTGGTCGAGCGAGCCCGACATGCCGTCATAGACGTAGGTCGCCTCGCCCCCGTTGAGCGCGTAGTTGAGGTTGGTGTAACCCGCGCCCTCGATCAGCCGCGCAGGATCCTCCGTGGCGTACGCGTTGAAGTCGCCGGTGTGGAAGACGGCCTCGATTCCCGTGACCTGCTGCACCTCGGTGCTGAAGTCGACGAGTGCCTGCGCCTGCTCGATGCGGTCGGCGTTGTAGCAGCTCTGTTCGTCGAGCGCGGCGTTCTCGCCCGTCGCGTCGGTGCAGCCCTTGGACTTGAAGTGGTTGGCCGAGACCAGGAAGGCGGCGGGGTCTCCCGCCCCCACCGGCGTGAATGCCTGGAACAGCGGCTCACGCGCATTGGTGAACGCCGGGTCGTCGATCAGGATCCGCGACGGACCCACCGGCTCGACCTCGTCCTTTTGGTAGATGAAGGCACTTCGGATGACGTCCTCGTCCGCGGGCAGCACCTGCGGACTCGGCGCGTATGCCCACACATCCTCGCCCGCGTACGCGTTGAGCGCCTCGACAAGGTTCGCCACCGCGAAGTCGCGGTCCTTGCCGAACACCGCGGAGTTCTCGACCTCCTGCAGCGACAGGATCGACGCGTCGAGAGCGGTGATGGCCTTGACGATCTTGACCTGCTGGCGCGCGAAGCTCTCGGCGGTCGCGGCACCGCGCGGGCCGTCGGGATCGCAGCGGTTCGCGCCGATCCTGTTTCCCTCGCGGTCGGTGTAGTACGTGCAGCTGCCCAGGCCGAGCGAGACGTACTCCTCGGCGGTGGTCGGGAAGTAGTTCAGCACGTTGAAGTTGGCGATGCTGACGTCGCCGAGCACGCCCTCCGGTGTCGCATTCGGCCGGCGCTCGTCGCTGAAGACGACGTGCTCGGCTCCGTCGCCGACGATCGGCGTCGTCGGCTGCAGGCTCCAGCCGTCGAAGCGATAGTCGAGCACGAACGGCTTGCGGAACTCGACGTCTGCGCCGACCCGGACGGGATTGTCCGGCGTGAGGTATGACAGGGGCAGGTTCTTCTGGCTGTTGAAGTTGGTGCTGCGACCGTCGTCCAGGGTGATGGTGCGTGCCGCGTCCGCCGCCTTCTGGTCGGCGATCGCGCCCTCGTCGTGGGGGTCCAGGTATGAGGTGAGCTGCGCGATCGGCTCGGTGCCCTGCGCGAGCGAGAACGTCCCGTACCAGTTCGCGTCGTAGTTGTCGGTGACCGTGAACTCGTCCTCGAGCAGGACCAGCTCGCTCATGTGCGCCTGCCTGCCCTCGTCCGTGGCGATGGCTTCCCACGAGGTGACCGGCACCACCTCACCAAGGTCCGCGTCGGTGATCTCGATGGCATCGCCGTAGATCTGTCGCAGCCCGTTGTACTCACCACGATCCCCCGTGACCCGCACGGCGTCGCCCACGGCGGGGGTGACGGCCGCGCGCGGGTTGTACACGAAGATCGCGTCAGAGACGCCGTCGGCGGGGTCTCCCGCAGGGTCCTGGATCGTGAAGCCGTTGAAGCCGCCCTCGCGGTAGTCGGCGGTCACAACGCCCTCGACGATCAGCTCGGCGCCGACCGGCGCCGCATTGGCCTCGGCGATCGAGACCGGTTCGGCCGGCGCCTCGGGCTCAGCCGGCTCCTGCGGCTCGCCGGGCTCGCCGGACGAGCCGCCGGCGCCTTGCGGGGTGGGCGCCGCAACGACGAAGTCCTCGGCATTGCGGTCGCTGTCCACCCCCGAGGCGGCGCGCTGGATGCTGGTTCCGCTGTCGGTGCCGCCGGCGGCGGCACCCTCGAACGACGCCGCTGTCGCACCCCAGCCGACCATGTCCACCAGTCCCGCCGCACCGGCGAGGTCGCCGGTCGTCGGGGCGTACTCGCCCGGGCCGTCGTGCAGGTAGACGCGCCCGCCGGACGCCGAGAGGTTGAGCGCGGCCGACTGATCGGCCGCCGGCAGGGCCTGCCCGTTGCCGTTGCCCGCCGCCAGCTGCAGAAGGAAGGAGCCGTGCGGCTCGACGCCGCCCTCGAGCGCCACCGTGCCTCCGGAGCCCCCGGCTGCCGACTTGTACTCGATCGTCAGGCCCGCCAGGTCGATGGCCGAGCCGGTCGGGTTGTACAGCTCGATGAAGTCGTTCTGGAAGGCGGCGCCGCTGTTGCCGCCGCCCCCGTAGACCTCGTCGATGACGATATCCGATCCGTCGGGAGCCGCGGACGCGGCGATCGGGGTGAGGGCGACGATGCCACCCGTGGCCATGGTCGCGGCGACGGCGGCGGCGAAGCGCCGGTGCGTCGCGGACGGGGTGCGGTGCATGGATGACTCCCTGAGGGAACGGGCGGGGGTTACGCCGCATGCTCGCATGGACATTCGACATCCGTGCGACGGTGCGGTGACACGCACCTGAACGTGCCCCAGCGGGGCCTGGGCAGGAGCGGGCACCCCGTGGCGAAGCACCCCGGGATACGCCGGAAGGCCGTCGCGGTGCACCCCCACGACGGCCTTCCGAGTGATCCCTCAGGCGGTCAGCCGCGCCACGGCCTCATCCACCGGCACCGTCTCGCGGTCGCCGGTGCGCCGGTCCCACAGTTCGACGAGTCCCTCGCCGGCACCGCGACCCACGACGAGGAGTCGGGGAACGCCGATCAGTTCGGCATCTCCGAACTTCACGCCCGGCGACGCCTTCGGGCGGTCGTCGTACAGCACATCCTTGCCGCCGGCCTCGAGCCGAGCGATGACGCTCTCGGCGAGGTCGTACGCCTCGTCGCCCTTGCCGGTGGCGACCACGTGCACGTCGAACGGCGCGACCGACTCCGGCCAGATGAGCCCGCGCTCGTCATTGGACAGCTCGGCGATGATCGCGAGGATGCGCGTCACGCCGATGCCGTACGAACCCATCGTGACGGTGACCTGCTTGCCGTTCTCGTCCAGCACCTTCAGCCCGAGCGCCTCGGCGTACTTGCGGCCCAGCTGGAAGACGTGACCGATCTCCATGCCGCGGGCGAGCGTGACCGGGCCGGATCCGTCCGGCGCCGGGTCACCCTCACGCACCGTCGCCGCCTCGACATAGCCGTCGGCGGTGAAATCGCGGCCGGCAATGAGGCCGGAGACGTGCTTGTCGTCGGCGTTGGCGCCCGTGATCCACTCCGTGCCGTCCACCACCCGCGGGTCGAGGAGGTAGCGGATGCCGGTGGCCGAGTCCTCCCCCAGGAACGCGCCCTTGTCGGTCCACGGACCGATGAACCCTCGCACCAGGAGCGGGTGACGCTCGAAGTCCTCGGCGGTCGCCTGCTCCACCTCGGCGGGGGCGAACGCGACCTCGATGCGCTTGGGGTCGACGTCCCGATCCCCCGGCACACCGACGACGACGATCTCTCGCGTGCCGTCGAGGTGCGTCAGCGCCAGCACGACGTTCTTCAGCGTGTGCGCGGCCGTCCAGCCTCCCTCGGGGGCGCCGGGCACAGCCTCGTTCGCGTGCGCGACGAGGGTCTCGATCGTGGTGGTGCCCGGCGAGTCGAAGACGACGGGCTCAGGCTTGCCGTCGAACGGGAGGGGCTCGGGAGCGAGGGTGGTGAACGCCTCGACGTTGGCCGCGTACCCGCCCGCGCTGCGCACGAACGTGTCCTCGCCCACGGGCGTGGGGTGCAGGAACTCCTCGCTGCGCGATCCTCCCATCGCGCCGGCATCGGCCTGCACGATGACGTACTCCAGCCCGAGGCGCTGGAAGATGCGCTCGTAGGCGTCGCGCTGCGCCTGGTACGACGCGTCGAGGCCCTCGTCCGTGTAGTCGAACGAGTACGCGTCCTTCATCGTGAACTCGCGACCGCGCAGCAGACCCGCGCGGGGGCGTGCCTCGTCGCGGTACTTGTCCTGGATCTGGTAGATCGTCAGCGGCAGGTCCTTGTACGACGAGTACAGGTCCTTCACGAGCAGCGTGAAGACCTCCTCGTGGGTGGGCGCGAGGAGCATGTCGGCGCCCTTGCGGTCCTTGAGGCGGAACAACGCGTCGCCGTACTCCTCCCAGCGGCCCGTCGCCTCGTACGGCTCGCGGGGCAGCAGCGCGGGAAAGTGCACCTCGTAGGCGCCGGACGCCGCCATCTCCTCTCGGATGATCGCCTCGAGCTTCGACTTCACGCGCAGGCCGAGCGGCAGCCACGCGAACACCCCTGGGGCCTGTCGCCGGATGTACCCGGCGCGGACCAGCAGGCGGTGGCTCGTGACCTCGGCGTCGGCCGGGTCCTCACGGAGCGTGCGGAGGAAGAAGTGCGAGAGACGGGTGACCACGCGTCAAGTCTAGGGTTCCCGCGGCGGCGTCCCCGAGTCAGCGTCGCGCCGGCGGAGTGCGGATCACGGCGACGAGCGCGTCGAAGGCGACCGCGGCGTCGGGAGGGATGTGCCCCGCGACCGACAGTTGCGCAAGGCCATGTACGAGCGCCCAGAACCCCGACTCCGCATGCCGCCGCTCGCTTTCGGCCATATCGGGCGCGATCCCGGCGACGGCATCGGCCAGCAGTTCCTCGTTCGCGCGGATGAGCGGTGCCATCGCCTCGGTGGGCGCGGCCGGATCGCAGATCTCCGGGTCGAAGACGATCGCGAATCCGTGCGGGTGTCGCTGGGCGTATCGCACGTACGCGAGCCCCAGTGCCCGCACACGCGCGTCCGGAGCGGCCTCGGCCTCGACGGCCTCACGCTCAGCCTCCAGCATCCGGCGCAGGTGTCGCTGTGCCAGCCCGTTCATGAGCGCCTTGCGGTCCGCGAAGTGGTGGTAGGGCGCGTTGTGACTCACCCCGGCACGCCGGGCTACCTCACGCAGGCTCAGCGCGTTCGCACCGCGCTCGGACAGAAGCGCGTCGGCCGCGTCGAGCAGAGCGGCAGCGAGGTCGCCGTGGTGGTAGCGGGATCCGGAAGTTGACATCAGCAAGATGGTAGTGAATCCTGACAGTGCCCAGAATGTGGACAGTGCCCATTTCACCAGCTCGAACGGAGATCCCATGTCCCGCACGCTCGTCATCGATGGCCACCCTGACCCCGATTCGCTCGTCGCCTCGCTCGCTCGCCACTACGCGCAGGCGCACGGCGACGCGCGAATCCTCGCGTTGCGCGACCTCGAGTTCGACCCCGTGCTGCGCCGCGGATATCACGCCGAGCAGCCGCTCGAACCCGACCTGCAGGAAGCGCTCGATGCGATCTTCGCCGCATCGCACATCGTCGTCGCCACGCCCGTGTGGTGGGCATCGATCCCTGCGCTGCTCAAGGGGTTCTTCGACCGCATCCTGCTGCCCAAGGTGGCGTATCGGTACCGGCCGAACGGCTTTCCCGAGGGCCTGCTCAAGGGTCGGACGGGCCGGCTCATCGTCACGAGCGACTCACCGCGCTGGTTCCTGACGCTGGCCGGCGACTCCACCGTGACGCACGTCCGCAACCAGACCATGCGCTTCTGCGGCATCCGGCCCGTCCGCACGTCGCGGTTCACCGACGTGCGCCACGCCGGCGGCGAACGCCGCGCGGCCTGGCTGGAGCGCATCGCCGCCGACGCGCGCGCCGACACCGCCAGCACGCCGCGTCCGCCCCAGCGGCAGCCGGCAGCGGCCCCGGCCCGACACAGTGTGGAGCGGACGGGGATCCGCGGGATGCAAGCGTCGTGACACCCCGTCCGCCTACCCTGGACTGATGGTGACGATCCTCCTCACCGGCTTCGAGCCGTTCGGCGGCGACGCCCGCAACCCCTCCGGCGAAGCGGTCGAGCACGTCGTCCGCGCGTGGGACGGGCCCGAGCGCCTCGTCCCCGCGATCCTGCCCGTCTCGTTCGACGCCGCCGCGGAACAGCTGCGCGCCCTGATCGGCGAGCACGACCCCCAAATCGTCGTGGCCAGCGGTCTGGCGGGCGGGCGCACGCAGGTCACCCCGGAACGGGTCGCGATCAATCTGAGGGACGCGCGCATCCCCGACAACGCGGGCGCGCAGCCGCTCGATGAGCCGAGCGTCGCCGGCGGACCGGCCGCGTACTTCGCGACCCTTCCCGTGAAGGCGATCGCGCAGGCGATCCGCGAGGCCGGTGTCCCGGCCGCCGTCTCGCACACGGCGGGCACCTTCGTGTGCAACCACGTCATGTACGTCGCCGCCGACGAGGCGTCCCGTCGCCCCGGCATGCGCACCGGATTCGTCCACGTGCCGTGGTCGGCCGACACCGCGCCCGCCGATGCGCCATCGCTCCCCGCCCGTGACATCGCTCACGCGCTGCGGATCGCCGTGCGCATCGCCGTGGACGCGCCGGCCGACGCCGCCGTCACCGCCGGCACCCTCCACTGATCCCGGCGCGGCGCGGTCAGCGCCTCGCGTACTGCAGCTCCGGGCGGCCCACCGATCCGTGGCGCTGCGACCGCACGGCGACCCCGCCGTCGGCGAGAAACTCAAGGTAGCGGCGGGCGGTGACGCGCGAGAGCCCCAGCGCCTCGGCGACCTCGCTGGCCGACAGCGGGCCCTCGGTCTCGGCCAGCAGGGCGGACACGCCGTCGAGGGTGACCTGCGAAAGCCCCTTCGGCAGGCCGGGCGCGTTCGAGGTGCGCAGCGCGGCGAACGCCCCGTCGACCTCGCGCTGGCTGAGCGACTCGACGGGCGTGCGCATGTGCTCGAAGTACGAGCGGTACGCCAGCAGCTTCTCGCGGAACACCCCGAAGACGAACGGCTTGATGAGGTACTGCACCACGCCGATCGCGACGGCCTCGCGCACCGCTTCGAGCTCGCGGACGGCGGTCACCGCGATCACGTCGATCGGCACGCGTGCCTGGCGCAGCTCACGAACGAGGGCCAGCCCATGCCCGTCCGGCAGGGTGAGATCGAGGAGCACCAGGTGGATCCGGCCGCCGGTCTCGGCCGCCGCGCGCAGCGCGCGACGCGCCTCGCTCGCGGTGTGCGCGACCCCGGCGAGCGCGAAGCCCTCCACCCGTTCGACGAAGGCGGCGTGGGCGTCGGCCGTGCGGGCGTCGTCCTCGACCACGAGAACGCGGATGTCGCTCATGCCTCCTCCGTCTGCGCCTGACCCGGGCGCGGCAGCGTGACCGTGAACACCGCGCCCCGCCGGCGCCTCCCCCACCTCGATGGTGCCGCGCAGCCCCTGCACCACCTGACGCACGAGCGAGAGGCCATAGCCGCGCCCGAGAGCGGCCACGTCCTTGGTCGAATAGCCGCGATCGAAGATGCGCTCGCGGTCGGCGTCGTCGATCCCGTCGCCCGAGTCCGTCACCTGAAAGATCAGCGCGTCGGCGTCGCTGGCCAGGTACACCTCCACCCACGCATCGGTCTCTCTCGTGCGCGCGGCGCGGGCCGCGGCCGCGTCGATGGCGTTGTCGATGAGGTTGCCGAGGATCGTCACCACGTCGGCGGGCTCCAGCCCCTGCGTCCCCGGCGCCAGGTGGGTCTCGAAATGCATCTCGACGGCGCGCTCGCGCGCCTGCGCCGCCTTGCCGAGCACGAGGGCCGCGATGACCGGCTCGTCGATCGCCCCCAGCACCCGGTCGGTGAGGCGCTGGCCCAGGTCGCGTTCTGAGGCGGCGAACCCGAGCGCCTCGTCGCTGCGCCCGAGCTCGATGAGCGTGGCGATGGTGTGCAGGCGATTGTCGAACTCGTGCGCCTGGGCACGCAGGGCGTCGGAGATCGTGCGCACGGAGGAGAGCTCCCCGGTGAGGTGCTTCAGCTCCGTGCGGTCGCGCAGGGTGAGGATGTCGGCGTGGCGCCCCGCGACGGCTGTCCGGGTGCGCGAGACGAGCAGCTCCTGGCCCTCGATCCTCACGAGATCGTCGAGGTTCCGGCCCGCCAGCACCTCCCGAGCGGTCTCGTGCACGCGGCCGTCGTCGACCGCGAACGGCACCTCGAGGCCCTCGCCGATCGCGCGCAGCGCCTCGTCGTTGGCGAGCACGACGCGTGCCGCGCCGTCGTCGTCCCTCTCCACGAGCAGCAGCCCCTCCTCGAGGCCGTGCAGCAGCGCCTCGTGCGCGGCGAACAGCCGCGCGAGCTCGTCGGGAGCGCGGCCGTCGGTCACCCGGTCCAGGCGGCGCGAGAGCCACACCGCCGCCGCGGCGCCGACGGCCACGGCGACCGCGGTGATCGCGCCCACCAGGCGCATGCGCTCCAGCACGGTCTCGCGCACGCTGCCGACCGTGAGGCCCGCCGACACGAGACCGACGATCTCCCCCTCCGCGCGGACGGGGGTGACCGCCCGGACCGAGGGGCCGAGGGTCCCCGTGTACACCTCCGTGAACGTCTCGCCCTCCAGCGCGGGCCCGATCGTGCCGACGAAGCGCCCGCCGATTCTCGTCTCCACCGGGTGCGTGTACCGGGTGCGGTCGGTGTCCATGATCGTCACGTAATCGACATCCGTAGCGTGCAGCAGCTGCTGCACGTACGGCTGCAGGATCGCCGACGCCTCCGCCGTCGCGGCCTTGCGCTCCCGATCCGCGCGCTCGTGCGCCCGAGCGACCACCTCGACGACCGTCGGCTCGGTCGCCAGCGCGAGCGCCAGGTCCCGGCTGGTCTCCCCCGCGGCGGCCTGCGCCGTCGACTGCGCGTCGAGCGACAGCGCGGCGAAGACCGCGGCACCGCCCACCAGGAGCACGATCGTGTGCACCGTGAGGAACCATCGCGCGACGCTGCGCGTGCGGTCCCTCGCGCGGCGGCGGGAGGCCTCGACCGCAGCCGCTCCCGGGAGGGAAGGCGCTCCGTCGGCGACGTCGGTGGGCATGGATCCATCCTGCCGCCTCCGGCGCCCTCCGCCGCCGTCCGCGAGCGCGCTCGCGCGAACACTATGCACGCAACGGGCGCGTGCGGCGCGGCGCCCAGAAGGATCGTGACGCACATCTCCGGCGCTGTGCCCCTCCGGGCCGCGCCCCGTACGAGAGGGATCCCCATGGCAACGTCGCCACAGAAGACGGCCGCCCGGCGCGGTATCGACAAGCAGCACTGGCTCTACATCGCGGTCATCATCGCCGTCGTGGGAGGCATCACGGTCGGACTGATCTGGCCCGATTTCGGGGCCTCGCTCGCCTGGATCGGCAAGGCCTTCGTCGCCCTGATCAAGATGATGATCGCCCCCGTCATCTTCTGCACGATCGTGCTGGGCATCGGCTCCATCGCGAAGGCAGCCACGGTCGGCAAGGTCGGCGGGCTCGCGCTGGGCTACTTCCTCGTCATGTCGACGTTCGCGCTCGTCATCGGCCTCGTCGTCGGCAACCTGCTGCATCCCGGTGAGGGCCTGAACATCGCCGGGTCGACGTACGAGGTAGAGGGCGAGGGCGAGTCGACCACCGACTTCCTCATGGGCATCATCCCGACCACGCTGTTCTCGCCCCTCACCGGCGAGTCGGTGCTGCAGGTGCTGTTCGTCTCGCTGCTCGTCGGGTTCGCGATTCAGCAGCTCGGGCGCCGCGGCGAAGCGATCCTCGAGGGCATCCGCCACGTCCAGGCGGTCGTGTTCCGCGTGCTGACGATGGTGCTGTGGGTGGCCCCGATCGGCGCGTTCGGCGCAATGGCTGGCGTCGTGGGCGAGACCGGCTGGGACGCCGTCGTGTCGCTCGGAACGCTGATGATCGGCTTCTACGTCACGTGCATCCTCTTCATCGGCATCGTGCTGGCCGCGGTGCTGTGGTCCGTGTCGCGGATCAACATCTTCTCGCTCATGAAGTACCTGGGCCGCGAGTACCTGCTGATCGTCTCGACCTCGTCGAGCGAGTCGGCCCTCCCCCGCCTCATCGCGAAGATGGAGCACGTCGGCGTCTCCAAGCCCGTCGCCGGCATCACCGTGCCCACCGGATACTCGTTCAACCTCGACGGGACGGCCATCTACCTCACGATGGCCTCGCTGTTCATCGCGACCGCGATGGGCACCCCGCTCACCGTGCCGGAGCAGATCGGCCTGCTCGTCTTCATGATCATCGCGTCGAAGGGCGCCGCGGGCGTGTCCGGCGCGGGCCTGGCGACGCTCGCCGGCGGCCTGCAGACCTACCGCCCCGACCTGGTCGACGGCGTGGGCATGATCACGGGGATCGACCGGTTCATGTCGGAGGCCCGCGCGCTGACGAACTTCACCGGCAACGCGGTCGCCGCCATCATCGTGGGCACCTGGACGAGGGAGTTCGACCGGGCGCGGGCGCTCGACGTGCTCTCCGGCCGACTGCCGTTCGATGAGCGCGCGATGGTCGATGACCACGATCTCTCCTCGCGAGAGGCGGAGTTCGCCGACGGGGAGCTGCCCGATCTGCCCGCCGACGGCAAGGGCCCCTCGCCGCTGTCGGCGACCGTGCGCACGGTCCAGCCGGAGGACGCCCGGCGCTGACCACACCCCCGGGGCCGGGCATCGCGGGATGCCCGGCCCCGCAGGGAGGGGCCCTAGTCTGACGCCATGACGGCACGCAGCCCGCACCTCAGCCCGTCCGCCGTCCGCACCGCCCTCGCGGACGCCCTGGCGCAGCTGCGCCGCGACCTGGAACTGACCGACGACTACCCCAGAGCGGCCGTCGACGAGGCCCGCCGCGTCGCCGCAGGGCCCGCGGTCGACGGGTCGGACGATGCTCGCACCGACCTCACGGGCGTGCCCTTCCACACGATCGACCCGGCCGGCTCGCGCGATCTCGATCAGGCCCTGCATCTCGCGCGGGACGGCCGCGGATTCGTCGCGCGATACGCGATCGCCGACCTCGCGGCCTTTGTGGCCCCCGGGGGCGCGCTCGACGAGGAGACGCGCCGCCGGGGCCAGACGCTGTACGCCCCCGACGGGTCCGTGCCCCTGCATCCCGAGGTGCTCTCGCACGGCGCCGCATCGCTTCTGCCCGGCGAGCGCCGTCGCGCCTACGTGTGGACCTTCCACCTGGACGAGCACGGCATGGAGCGAAATAGTGACCTGACGCGGTCCTGGATCCGGTCCGTGCGGCAGTGGACCTACGCCGAGGCTCAGAGCGAGATCGACGCCGGCTCGGCACCCCCGGAGGTCGCGCTGCTGCGCGACCTCGGCCGTCTGCGGATCGCCCGCGAGGCCGATCGGGGTGGCGCGAGCCTGAACTCGCCCGAGGAGGAGATCATCGCCGGCCCCGACGGGTACGAGCTGCGCCGCCGCACGCCGCTGCCCGTCGAGGAGTGGAACGCGCAGCTGTCGCTTCTGACCGGCATGGCCGCGGCCCGGCTCATGCTCGCGGCGGGGGTCGGCATCCTCCGCACCCTGCCGCCGGCGGAGCCCGACGCACTGGCGGAGTTTCGGCGCAAGGTGGCGCTGCTCGAACGGCCCTGGCGGGACGGGATCGCGTACGGCGATTACCTGCGGCACCTGGATCCGTCCGATCCCGCCACACCGGCAGTGCTTCAGGCCGCGTCGGCGCTGTTCCGCGGCGCGGACTACGCGTCGTTCGACGGTGAACCGCCCGCCCAGCAGACGCAGGCGGCGATCGGGGCGCCCTACGCGCACGCCACCGCTCCCCTGCGGCGGCTCGTGGACCGGTGGGTGCTGGCCATCTGCGAGGCCGAGGCGAACCACCGGCCCGCTCCCGAGTGGGCGCGCGCGTCTCTGCCCGAGCTGCCGTCGATCATGCGGGAGTCCGGGGCGCTCGCGAGCCGGCTCGAGGGTGGTGCGCTCGACCGCATCGAGGCGGCCGTGTTGCACGCACGCATCGGTCAGGTACTCGATGCCGTCGTGCTCGCCGAGACCAAAGGCGGTTCCCGCGTGCAGATCGCCGATCCGTTCGTCACCGCGACCATTCGCGAGAAGCCCCAGCCCGGCTCGCGCGTGCGCGTGCGAGTGCTCGACACGCGGATCGCCACCGGCGAGGTCGACCTCGAGCTCGCGTCCTGAGATCACCCGCGCTCGCCGCTCGCACACCGGTCGCGCGACCAGGCGCCGGCGCCGGCACCGGGCCGGGGGTGCCCTAGCGTGGGACCATGAAGTTCTCGCTCTGGCTGCCCGCCGATCTGCCCTGGTCCGACCTCCTCGCCGCCGCCACGCATGCGGCCGAAGCGGGATGGCGCGGCGTGTGGATCGAGGACCACTTCATGGACAACACGGCGGAGCCGAACGGCGGGTCCCGCGGCGAATGCCTCACGCAGCTGACGGCCCTGGCGGCGACGGTTCCGGGCATCCGCCTCGGGTCCATGGTGCTCGGAAACACCTATCGGCACCCCGCGGTGGTCGCCAAGCAGGCGGCGGCCCTGAGCGACATCAGTCAGGGCCGGTTCGTGCTCGGCGTGGGCGCCGGGTGGCAGGAGAACGAGCACCGGGCGTTCGGGATCGAGTACGGCGACGTGCCCAGCCGCATCCGCTGGTTCCGCGAGGCGCTGACCATCTGGAAGGGCCTGCGCGACAGCGCACACGATGGCCGCGAGTTCTTCGACTTCTCCGGCGAGCGCTACACGGTGCAGCGCGCCTCGCTGAACCCGAAGCCGCACGCGACCCTGCCCATCCTGATCGGGGGCAAGGGCGAGAAGGTCATGCCGAAGCTCGTGGCCGAGTTCGCCGACGAGTGGAACTTCTGGTCGACGCCAGAGCAGTACGGTCCGAAGAACGAGGTCTTCACCGCGGCGCTCGAGCGGGCCCGCCGCGATCCGAAGTCGTTGTGGCGCACCACGCAGGCCCTCACCTTCCAGTCGCCGGATGGCGCGGCCAAGGCCGCGGGCATGGGAGGGCGCCCCGCCATCGGCGGTACCGCGCAGCAGCTCGTCGACGCCATGGCGGCGTACGCGGACGCGGGGGTCGACGAGTACATCCTGCCGCTGACGTCGATCCGCGACGTCGCCAAGATCAACGATCTGGGCGACCAGTTCCTCACCGAGGTCGCCTCACGCGTGAGCTGACCGCGGGCACCGTTGCGGGTGACGCGCCTCGCGTGACATTATCTGCGCATGAACGCAGATAAGCAGACGTGCGGCTTGGATCCGGACGGCACGTTCGTGGAGCTGGCCGTCGAGGTGTTCCAGATGCTCGCCGATGCCACGCGCGTGCGGATCATCCTCGCGCTGCGTTCGGGCGAGCTGTCGGTCAACCACCTCGCCGACATCGTGGACAAGTCGCCCGCCGCCGTCTCCCAGCACCTGGCGAAGCTGCGGATGGCCCGCATCGTCGCAACCCGGCAGGAGGGCCAGCGCGTCTTCTATCGGCTGGAGAACGAGCACGCCTCCCAGCTCGTCACGCAGGCGATCCAGCAGGCCGAGCACACGATCGGGCACCCCCACCACCACCGGGTCGCACCCGACCGTCCGGCGCGGGCGGGGTTCCCGGAGACGGTGTGATGCCATGAGCGCGCACCGGCACGTACCGGCGGGGACACGCGACCACGATCCCGACCACGGTCACGGCCGGGAGCACCCCCGGGGTGTCCGGGGCTTCCTGCATGAGGTCTTCGTGCCGCACACGCACGACGCCGCCGATGCGATCGACGACGCGGTCACCTCGCACACCGCCGGCGTGCGCGCGCTCAAGGTGAGCCTGGCGATCCTGCTCGCCACGACCGTGGCGCAGGCGGTCGTCGTCGCGTTGAGCGGATCGGTGGCACTGCTGGCCGACACCGTTCACAACCTGTCGGATGCGCTCACCGCGGTGCCGCTGTGGGCCGCCTTCGTCCTCGCCCGGCGCCGCCCCTCGGCGACGTACACCTACGGGCTGGGCCGGGCGGAGGACGTCGCCGGACTGGTGATCGTCGTGGCCATCGGCGCCTCCGCCGTCGTAGCGGCCTGGCAGGCGATCGAGCGGATCGTCGATCCGCAGCCCGTATCGAACGTGGGGTGGGTGATGACGGCGGGCGTGGTGGGTTTCGTGGGCAACGAGGCCGTGGCGCTCTACCGCATCCGCGTCGGGCGACGCATCGGATCCGCAGCCCTCGTCGCGGATGGCGTGCACGCGCGCGCGGACGGCGCCACGTCACTGGCCGTCGTGCTGGGAGGGTTGGGGGTGGCGCTCGGCTTCCCGCTCGCCGACCCGATCGTCGGCCTCCTCATCGCGGCGTTCATCCTCGCCCTGCTCGCCGGCACCGTGCGCTCGGTCGGCCGGCGCCTGCTCGATGGCATCGACCCGGCTCTGCTGAGTCGGGCTGGACACGCGCTCGAGCACGTCGAGGGCATCACGCGAGTCGAGCGGGTCCGGCTGCGCTGGGTGGGGCACCGCCTGCAGGGCGACGCCGTCGTCACCACGGGTGCCGCCACGCTCGCGGAGGCGGACCGCATCCGCGACGACGCGGAGCGAGAGGCTCGCGCGCACCTCGCGCACCTCGACGAGTTCTCGGTGGTCGTTCGCGGCCATCCGCCCCACGACGCCCCGCCCCGCGGCATGGCAGTCTGAGGGGATGCGCTTCGCTTTCCGCCAGGTCGATGTGTTCAGCCCCGAGCCGCTGCTCGGCAACCCGGTCGCGGTCGTCCACGACGCGGACGGTCTGAGCGACGAGCAGATGGCGACATTCGCCCGCTGGACGAATCTGTCCGAGACGACCTTCCTGCTCTCCCCCTCTCGCCCCGAGGCCGACTACCGCCTGCGCATCTTCACGCCGGGCGGAGAGCTGCCCTTCGCGGGCCACCCGACGCTCGGCTCCGCGCACGCCTGGCTCGAGGCCGGCGGCACCCCCGCCGGCGACGTGATCGTGCAGGAGTGCGGCGTGGGTCTGGTCACGCTGCGCCGCAGCGGGGACCGGCTCGCCTTCGCCGCACCCGCGCTGCGGCGATCCGGCCCCGTCGACGAGACCCTCGTCGTCGCGATCGCCGCGGCGCTCGGGGCCCCTCGCGAGGCGATTCTCGAGGCCGCGTGGTGTGACAACGGCCCCGGATGGGTCGGTGTGCGGCTGGCCGATGCCGAGACCGTGCTCGCCCTCGCGCCTGACTTCGCGGCACTGCCGGCCGATGTGGGCGTCGTGGGGCCGTACCCTCAGGGGTCCGAGTGCGCCATCGAGGTGAGGGCCTTCTGCCGCCCGGTGATGGGGCTCGGCGAGGACCCCATCACGGGATCGCTCAACGCCGCCATCGGCCAGTGGCTGGCCGGATCCTTCCTCCCGAACGCATACGTCGCCGCGCAGGGTACCGCGCTCCGCCGCCGCGGGCGCGTCCACGTCTCCCGCGAGGGCGAGACCGTGTGGGTGGCGGGCGACACGCTCACGACGATCCGCGGCGAACTGTCGCTCTGAGCGACCGTTCCCCGCGACATAATCCCGGCACGCCGGCGGCGTCGGTGGTGCCCGCTACCGTGGGCGCATGACGGGATGGACGGTGGACGAGCACCTGCGCGACAAGCCGGCAGCGTCTGTCGCGCTGTACCGCCGCTTCGAGGAGCTGGTGGCGAGCTGCGGACCGTACACGGTGTCGCCCTCGAAGTCGTCGATCACCTTCAAGGGCGAGCGCCGCGGATTCGCGGGTGCACGGCCGATCACGAAGGGTCTGCGTGTCTACCTCGACCTGCAGCGCGCCCTCGACGATCCGCGCATCCACAGCGTCGCGCCGTACACGAGCCGCCTGTTCGTGCACCATCTCACCATCACGTCGCCGGAACAGATGGATGGCGAGTTCGCCGGATGGGTCGCCGAAGCCTACGCCGTCGGCGCGGGGGCTCACCTGTCGTGAGGGGCCTCCGGCGCCTCCGGGGTCAGCTGCCGCGTCATGAAGACGCTGTTCGGATCCTCGGTGTAGTCGGCGAACGGCGGGCATTCCTCGAAGCCGTGGCGGGCGTACAGGCGCCGCGCGGGGGCGAAGTGGTCCTGTGACCCCGTCTCGAGGCTGACGCGTCGGTATCCGCGCGCGGACGCCTCCGCGAGGATGGTCGCCAGGATGGCGGCACCCACCCCTTGGCCGCGAGCCGCGCGGTGCGTGCGCATCGACTTGATCTCGCCGTGCGCGTCTTCGAGATGCTTGAGCGCACCACAGCCGAGCACCTCGTCGCCGTCCCAGGCGCTCCACACCGTGACGTCTGGCGACTCGAGCGCGGCGAGCGGCATCGCGTGCACGCTCTCGGCCGGGCTCGTGGCGTACATCTCGTCGAGGTGCTCGGCGATGAGGTCGCGCACCGCCGGCGCTGTCAGGTCGTCGGGAACGATGCGCATCCCGCCACGATACCGGCGTGCTCGGACGCGCGGAGACGCTCGAGGCCTCGCGGCCGTGGGCGCGGACTGCGCGGACGCCGCCGGCACCGTGCACGAGCCCGCGGCGCCCGTGGGACCCGAGACGGGTGGTGGCGCGGGAGTCGTCGTCGACCCCGCGCTCGCGCCGCGTAGGCCTGTGCGGAATCCCGCCCCGTCAGGATCCGGCGACGAGCAGGATGGCTTCGGCGAGGGAAACGAGGTCCGCGGCCGTCGCATTGGTCCCGCTGCTCATCACCAGGCGGTTGTCGTCGCGGACGGCCACGAGTGTCGCTTCCCCGTCCTTCGACCATGCCTCGTCCGCGCCCGAAACGTCGACCGGACTCCACCCGTCGAGAGAGCTCGCCGGGGCACCGGCGCCGATCTGAATGTCCACCTGCGCCGGGAGATCGCCGCCCCAGCCGCAGGACACGTGAGCACCCGCCGCAGCGAAAGCGTCGGGGAGGCCCGAGGGGAAGAACGCCTCCAGCCCGGCGAAGCCGGGGTAGCCCGGCGTGGCCTCCTTCCCGATGGACGCGAACGCGAGTTCGAGATCCTCACAGGTCAGCGCGGACCAGTCGTCAGCGTCCGGTGCCGCGAAGACGGGCCCACCGTCGGCACTCAGGCGCTGTCGTAGAACGTCGGCGATCGCCTCAAGACCGTCGGACGACGCTGGGAGCCGCTGCAGCGTGAGTTGCGTCCATGACGCAGCGGTCCGCATGGTGAGGCGGCAGACGTCGTCATCCGTGCCGCCGTACCCTGCCAACCC
This sequence comes from Microbacterium sp. Marseille-Q6965, assembly GCF_946151065.1. Lineage (GTDB taxonomy): Bacteria > Actinomycetota > Actinomycetes > Actinomycetales > Microbacteriaceae > Microbacterium. Next base: position 814,702 of record NZ_CAMGZA010000001.1, read on the forward strand.
GCACTCCGTCTCCTCCGCGAATCGACCGTCGGCAATCGCATCCGGCACCACAGTGAGCGTCAGCACTCGCCACTCTCCGTCCGCCACCCATTCGCACTGAAGGGTGTTCCAGGCGGTCATGTGGTCACCGGATCCCGCAGGGCCCGAGAGGAGGTCGAAGACCTGGGCCTCCGCCCCGAGCAGCGCTGACACCTCTTCGACCTTCAGCGCGGCCCCACAATCACCGTCGAAAGCCGCACGCGCTTTGCGCGCTGGCTCCGGTACGGACGTCTCCGTGGGAGCGGGCGCGTTCGGGGACGCCGGTCGCGCAGGCGACGTTTCCTGCGCCGCAGGGGCGCCAGTGCATCCGGAGAGGGCGAGGACGAGAGCGAGGACGGCGAGCGAAAGCCGACGCGGGCGGATGGTCACCGAATCAGGGTAGGTCCGGCTGATCCCGCGTACGGTCACACGCTGCTAACGATCCGCAGCTTGATGCCCGGCACGGCATATGCCGCGCACCGAACGAATTGCAAAGCGCGAAGACGCGCACCGAGACGCAGCCGTCGCTTCAGAGCGCGAGAACAGACGCGGCGATCGCGACGAGTTCGCTCTCGTCCAGGTCGGAGCCACCCCTCACGTAGAGCCGGTCCTGCCCCACGACCACGACGAGTCCCTTCATCTCTTTGTCGCCGCCCCAGGCTGCGTCCGCCCCGGTGACCTCGACGGGCGCCCAACCGTCGAGCTGCACCTCGGACGGCAGGCCGACGCCGGCCTGAGCGATCACCTCGAGCCCGATGCTGCCGTGCCACCCGCAGTACTCGAGCGTGCCGGCGTCCGCCAGCACCTGCCAGATCGAGCTACCGGGAAGAACATCGGAGGGGTATCCGTCCTGGACCTGGTAGCCCATCCCGGTCACGACACCCTCGACGGCGTCGCAGTCGAGGGTAGCGGCAGGCAGGACGCCGGAGATGGGCCCGCCGTCCGCATCGACGCGGGCGCGCGCCACCTCCGCGACGGCGGCGGCCAGCTCCGGTGTCGAGGGCGTGCCCGCCAGCTCGGCATACGTCCACGAGCCCGCGGTCCGGACGGCTGCGCCGCAGAACTCGGTCGCGCTGTCATGCCCGCACTCGGGCCCCTCAACGAACCGGGCACCTGCGACGGCGTCCGGGAACACCGCGATCGTCAGCGATACAGCCTCTCCACGCCAGCTGCAGTCGAGTGTCTGCGTGATTGCCCCGGTTGCCTCACGGTCTGGCTCGACCCAGTCGAGCCCGGACCTCTCGCTCGGCGTGACGGATACGCCGAGCAACTCGGACGCCTCGTCCGCGCCGAGCAGAGCCGTGCAGTCCCCGTCGAAGGCGGATCGAGGCTCAGGTGCAGGCGTCCCGGTCGGTGTCGGGCTCGATGTCGAGGCGCTGGGCGCGGGGCTGGGAGAGGCCACCTCCCGCGCGTCAGCCGTGGCGCAACCGGTCATCGCGAGGGCGCAGAGCAGAACGAGGATCGACGAGCGACGCAGGCCTGAGATCACGTGCTGAGCCTAAGAGGCCCGCGCTCCGGCAGCTGACGAGCTCGATAACGATCGGGCAACTCGTCGCTGTGGGACGACGCGGTCAGGCGGTGACGACCTGCGCAGTGCCGAGGGGCGCGCCCGGGCCCATCTCCTCCGCGATGCGGTTGGCCTCCTCGATCAGGGTCGGCACGATCTCCGCCTCGGGGACGGTCTTGATCACCTCGCCCTTCACGAAGATCTGCCCCTTGCCGTTGCCGCTGGCCACGCCCAGGTCGGCCTCCCGAGCCTCGCCCGGGCCGTTCACGACGCAGCCCATGACGGCCACGCGCAGCGGCACCGTCATGTCCTTCAGGCCCTCCGTGACCTCGTTGGCGAGCGTGTAGACGTCGACCTGCGCGCGACCGCAGGACGGGCACGAGACGATCTCGAGCTTGCGCTCGCGCAGGTTGAGCGACTGGAGGATCTGGTGGCCGACCTTGACCTCCTCGGCCGGGGGTGCCGAGAGGGAGACGCGGATCGTGTCGCCGATGCCCTCCGCGAGCAGAATGCCGAAGGCCGTGGCGCTCTTGATCGTGCCCTGGAAGGCCGGGCCTGCCTCGGTGACGCCGAGGTGCAGCGGCCAGTCGCCGCGCTCGGCCAGCAGGCGGTACGCCTTCACCATCACGATCGGGTCGTTGTGCTTCACCGAGATCTTGAAGTCGTGGAAGTCGTGCTCCTCGAACAGGCTCGCCTCCCACACGGCGGACTCGACCAGCGCCTCAGGCGTCGCCTTGCCGTACTTCTCGAGCAGGCGGCGGTCGAGCGATCCGGCGTTGACGCCGATCCGCAGGGACACTCCGGCGTCCTTCGCGGCCCTGGCGATCGCGCCCACCTGGTCGTCGAACTTGCGGATGTTGCCCGGGTTCACGCGCACGCCCGCGCAGCCCGCATCGATCGCCTGGAAGACGTACTTCGGCTGGAAGTGGATGTCGGCGATCACCGGGATCTGGCTCTTCTTGGCGATGATGTGCAGCACATCCGCGTCGTCCTGACTCGGCACGGCGACGCGCACGATCTCGCAACCGGACGCCGTGAGCTCGGCGATCTGCTGCAGCGTCGCGTTGATGTCGGTGGTCGGCGTCGTCGTCATGGACTGGACGCTGACGGGAGCGTCGCCGCCAACGAGCACCTTGCCCACGCGGATCTGCCGGCTCTTGCGGCGGGGAGCGAGGGTTTCGGGCACACGCGGCATACCGAGGTTCACTGCTGGCACGTCTCCCAGCGTACGCCGCGCACCTGAGGGAAGGCCCGACCGCGCACCTTGCACGGCGCTCCCCCAGCTCGCGCGCCGCGGCGCGCGAGAGGTCTGGGGATGAGCCGAGCGCGCGTGTACCGTGCCGTCCATGAGCCTGAGTCATCATCTCGGCCGCATGACGGGCAGGGACCCGCGCGAACCTCATCGCGCCGCGACACCCCTCGAGCTCCTGTTCGACCTCGTGTTCGTCGTCGCCTTCAGCCAGATCGGAACCCAGGCCGCGCACGCGCTCGAGATCGGCCACGTCGCGACCGCGCTGAGCGGCATCGGGTTCTCGACGTTCGCCGTGGCGTGGGCCTGGATCAACTACTCCTGGCTGGCGTCCGCGTACGACACCGACGACGCGTTCTTCCGCATCTCCACGCTGGTGATCATGATCGGCGTCCTCATCGTGGCCCTGGGCGTGCCCGACGTGTTCCATTCGCTCGATGAGGGCCATGTGCTCGACAACTCGGTCATGGTGGCCGGCTACGTCGTCATGCGGATCGCCACGATCGCGTTGTGGCTGCGCGCCGCGATGCACGATGAGAAGCGGCGTCGCACGTGCATGGCGTACGCCGTCAACATCTCGATCGCCCAGGTCGGCTGGATCGCGCTCATCTTCCTGAACCTGCCGCTGGGTGCGACGCTCATCCTGACGACGGCGCTGACGTTGTTCGAGCTCGCCGGGCCGGTCTACGCCGAGCTGCGCTACGGCGCGACGCCCTGGCATCCCCACCACATCGCCGAGCGGTACGGGCTGCTCGTCATCATCACCCTCGGGGAGGTGATCCTCGGCACGATCGTGGCCATCTCGGCGATCATCGAGGCAGACGGCTGGTCCCTTGAGGCCGGGCTCGTCGCCTTCGGTGGCACCGCGCTCGCATTCGGCATGTGGTGGTCCTACTTCGTGCTGCCGTTCGGCCAGCTCCTGGAGCATCACCGCCGGCGGGGATTCCCGTGGGGGTATCTGCACCTCTTCCTGTTCGGATCGCTCGTCGTGGTCGGCGCCGGCCTGCACGTCGCAGCGAACGTCGTCACGGGGCACGCCCACGTCGGTGACACCTTTGCCGTCGCGGCCATAGCGATCCCCGTGCTGGTGTACGAAACGTTCCTCTTCGGGATCTACGCGCTCACCGTCATGCAGTTCGATCCGCTCCACCTCTGGCTGTACCTCGGATCGGTCGCCGCTCTCGCGTGCGGCGTGGTGGCGGCGTCGCTGGGGGCCACGATCGGCGTGTCCCTGCTGTTCATCGCCTGCGCGCCCGCCGTCGTGGTCGTCGGCTACGAGACCGTCGGCTGGCGCCACGGCGCGGCGATGCTGGAACGCGCTACCCGCTGACTCCCGGATTTGCCCGGGCGCGACGGGCGCTATATGTTGACCTCGTGCTCGAGAACCGGACGTGGTGGTGGCTCGCCTGAGGCGGCCCCCTTTCGCGCACACGAAAACGACCGCCCACCGCAGGCGGTCGTTCTGCTTTCCGGGAGACCGCCCGAACCTAAAGTGAGTCCCTGATGGCAGCATCCCCCGCGACCGCCGACCACATCCTGAGCCTCGCAGCAGACCCGGACGCCTCCTTCGCGCTCATCGCGCGCGGGGGCCGCGACGTCGAGCTGCTCACCGGCCCGATCGTGGACGTCGAGCTGCTCCGCGACATCCCCCTCACCGGACGCGACGGTGCGCCCCGCGAGGTGCTCGCCCTGGTGCCGTATCGGCAGGTGCGCGAGCGCGGGTTCGAGGCGGAGGACGACGGCACTCCCCTGCGCTGCCTCGTCGTCGAGCGTCACGAGGCCGTCCCGGTCGACGAGGTGCTCGCCGCTCTGCCCGTCGACACCGTGCCCCTCACCGACGCCGGCTTCGACCTGAGCGACGAGGAGTACGCGGCGATCGTGCGGCGCGTCATCGCGGACGAGATCGGTCGCGGCGAGGGCGCGAACTTCGTCATCCGCCGCGATTACGTGGCCGGGGTCGACGCCGACCCGCGCACCGCGGCGCTGACGTGGTTCCGTGCCCTGCTCGAGCACGAGCGCGGCGCATATTGGACGTTCCTTGTCGTGGCGGGTGACCGGATCCTCGTCGGCGCGAGCCCCGAGGCGCACGTCGTCGCCCAGGCCCGTGGCGACGGGTCGAGCACCGTCACCATGAACCCCATTTCGGGCACCTTCCGGCATCCGCAGGGCGGGGCGACCGTCGAGACGCTCTCGACGTTCCTCGCCGACGCGAAGGAGACCGAGGAGCTGTTCATGGTCGTCGACGAGGAGCTCAAGATGATGAGCGCCGTGTGCGGCGACGGCGGGCGGATCACCGGTCCGCACCTGAAGGAGATGTCGCGCCTCACGCACACGGAGTACATGCTCCGCGGCACGTCACGACTCGATCCGCGCGACATCCTGCGCGAGACGATGTTCGCCCCCACCGTGACGGGCTCGCCCATGCAGAACGCCTGCACCGTGATCCGGCGCCACGAGACGACGCCGCGCGGCTACTACTCCGGTGTGGCCGCGCTGTTCACCCCCGACACGCAGGGCGGTCACGACCTCGACGCGCCCATCCTCATCCGCACCGCCTATCTCGAGCGCGGGCGCCTCCGCGTGCCCGTGGGGGCCACGCTCGTGCGGCACTCCGACCCGTACGGCGAGGTCAGCGAGACGCACGGAAAGGCCGCGGGCGTCCTCGGCGCGATCGGCGCGGTGCCCCGGGCGGTGCCGGCACGCGCGGTCGACCCCGACGCGCCCGCCGCCACGCGCCGGCTGGCCGACGAGCCGGAGATCGTCCGGCTGCTCGCCTCTCGCAATGCGCGGCTCGCGCCGTTCTGGCTCGAGGAGCAGGGAGAGGGCCGGCCCGGACCGCTCGCAGGCCGCTCGGCCCTGGTGGTCGACGCCGAGGATCGTTTCACGACGATGCTGGCGCACCAACTGCGCCACCTCGGGCTGGACACCCGCATCGTGCACTGGGCGGACGTGACCGACGCGCAGATCGACGCCGCCGAGCTCGTCGTCTCGGGCCCGGGCCCCGGCGACCCGCGGGACGCCGGGAACCCGCGCATCAAGCGCATGCGCGAGGTCGTCGCCCGCCGGTTGGACGCGGACCGGCCGCTGCTGGCGGTGTGTCTGAGCCACCAGATCCTCTGCGACCGGCTCGGCATCGACCTGGCTTCGCTCGAAAGCCCCCACCAGGGCGTGCAGCTGACCGTCGACGTGTTCGGCGAGGAGGCCGCGATCGGCTTCTACAACACGTTCACGGCGCGCGTGGAGCCCGGCACGGGCCGTGTCGGCCCCGCGGAGGTGGCAGCCGATCCCGCCACGGGCGACGTGTACGCGCTGCGCGGGCCCGCGTTCGCCGGCGTGCAGGGCCACCTGGAGTCGATCCTCTCGCGCGACGGCATCCACACCCTGCACCGCCTCGCCGCGCACGCGCTGGCCTGAGCGCCGACGGGGGCACGACGAACCCGAACGCTGCGGCGGCCCGTCTGCCCGAACGCCGACGCGTTCGTCGGCCGGTCAGCCGCCGAGGCGGACGGGGTTGAAGATGTCGGCGGCGAAGAGCAGTGCGCCCATGCCGACGAGCAGCACCACCACGACCAGCGTGAGCGGCACGAGCCGCGTCGCGTCCGTCGGCTTGGGCGGCGGCCGCCGGAACAACCGGGCCCAGCCGCGCTTGAGCGCATCCCACAACGCCACGGCCACGTGCCCGCCGTCCAGCGGCAGCAGCGGGATCAGGTTGAAGACGAACAGCGCGATGTTGATGGATCCCAGCAGGGCGATCATGACGCTGACGCGGTCGAGGATCGGCGCCTCCGTGGCGGCGACCTCGCCCGCGATACGCCCCACCCCGATGACGCTGATGGGGCCGTTCGGGTCGCGCTCCTGCCCCGTGAAGAGGTCGACGGCGGTGTCCCACAGCCGCGCCGGCAACTGCGCGACGATCCCGACCACGGCCTGCGTGTTCTCCAGCGCCGTCTGCGGGCCGCTCCAGATCGGCTGCCGCACGCGCTCGCTCGTCGGGCTGAACCCGGCAAAGCCCACCTCGCCGACCACCCTTTCACCGTCGGCGTCGAGGTAGGAGTTCTCGGCGAGCACGGGCGTCAGACGCAGCGTGTGCTCGGCGCCGTCGCGTTCGACGACGACGGCGATCTCGTCACCCGGGTGGGCGCGCACGATGGCCGAGGCCTCCTCGAAGCTCTCCACGGGCGTGCCATCGACGGAGAGGATCGTGTCACCGGGTTCGAGGCCCGCGGCAGCCGCGGGCGAGGCGGGATCGTCGGCGCGGCACTCCGTCTGGGTCGTGCCGGCGGGAAGCACGCATTCCGACACCGAAGCGACCGTCGTCGTGCTCTGGGTGATCCCGATGCCCGTGGCCAGGATCGAGAACATGACGATCGCCAGGATGAGGTTCATCGCCGGCCCGCCCAGCATGATGATGACCCGCTTCCAGGTGGGAAGGGAGAAGAATGCGCGGCTGTCGTCGGTGCCGTCGAGGCTCTCGTCGTTGGCCGCGCGGGCATCCTGCACGAGGGTGGCGAACAGCCCGCTGCGCGGCGCGTCGTCGGAGGCGCTGCGGGGGTACATGCCGGCCATCGAGATGTACCCGCCGATCGGCAGCCACTTGATCCCGTACTCGGTCTCGCCCACCCGCCGGGACCACACCGTCGGCCCCATGCCGATCATGTACTGCCCCACGCGCACACCGAAGCGTTTGGCGGGCACGAGGTGCCCGATCTCGTGCAGCCCGATCGACAGCCCGAGACCGAGGACGATCACGAGCACGCCGAGGATGAAGGCGATGATCTCCATCAGTCCTCGTACGGGTTGGGCCAGGTGCGCTCGCCCGCCGGCCACCCGGCGTCGATCAGCGCCCGACGGGCCAGCTCACGGGCGGAGTACGCGTACTGCACGCCCTCGATGTCGCGGTAGTTCTGGTGACCGGGACCGGCCCACAGGATCGCGTCTCCCGGTCCCACGAGCGAGACCGCCTTGACGATGGCCGCCTCCGGCGGCGAGACCTCGTAGAGCTCGTGCTCGGGGTCGGTCGCCCTCGCACTGTCCACGAGCACCCGGCGGATGTCCGCGGCGTTCTCGAAGCGCGGGTGGTGATCGGTGATCACCGTGATGTCGCTGCCCTCCACCGCGGTGCGCGCCATGTCGGGGCGCTTGAGCGCGTCCCGGTCGCCGTCGGCGCCGAACAGCATGAGCACGCGGCCCGGCGTGACGCGGCGGACGGCGGCGAGCGTCTTCTCGAACGCGTCGGGCGTGTGCCCGAAGTCGACGTAGACGGCGGGGCCCTCCCGGCCCGACACGAGCTGCGTGCGGCCGGGGACCCAGGCACGGATGCCACCGTCGCGCTCGAGCGCCGCGACGATGCGATCCCACGCGTAACCCGCCTCGAGCATCATGACGATCGCGAGACCCGCGTTGGCCGCCATGTGCGCGCCGATCACCGGCACGACCGTGGCGAGGCTGCGACCGTCGCGGTGGGTGAGCGTGAACGACGTGCCCGATTGGCGCTCCTCGGTGACGGCGACGACCCAGTCGGCCCGCTCGACCGCCTCGGGCGCGGCGATCTCGCGCGCCGCGATCGTCGTGACGGGCACCTCGGCGTCCTGGACGATGCGCGAACCCGGCCCCGAGTCCAGCGAGACGACCGCGCGACGCGATCGGGCGCGCGTGAAGAACGGCGCCTTGGCGGCGTAGTAGGTCTCCATGTCGCCGTAGTCGTCGAGGTGGTCGTGGGTGAGGTTCGTGAACGCGGCCACATCGAAGACCACGCCCTCGAGCCGGCGCCGTGTGATCGCCTGCGCGCTCACCTCCACCGCGAACGCCTCCACACCGCGCTCGCGCAGGAGCGCGAGCAGGGCGTGGAACTCCGTCGCCTCGGGGCTCGTGAGACCCGACACCACGCGCTCCCCCGCCACCACACGTTCGGCGGAGGTGGAGGCCCCGGCGACCACGCCGATCTGCGTCAGCAGGCCCTCGAGCAGGTGCGTCACGCTCGTCTTGCCGTTCGTGCCCGTGGTGCCCAGCAGCAGCGGCAGCTCGTCGTGCGGCGAGGTCCCGTGCACGAACATGGCCGCCTCGCCGAGCACGCCGCGCGGGTCGTCCGCGACGACGAGGGGCAGGCCGGCCGCGGCGGCGATCGCCGCGCCCTCGGCGTCGGTCAACACCGCGGCGGCGCCGTTGGCGGCCGCCTGCTCCGCGAACTCCGCGCCGTGTCGGTGCGCGCCGCGGACCCCGACGAACAGCTCGCCTGGCCGCAGATCGGTCGACGACAGCGTGACGCCGAGCACCTCGACATCGCGCCCCTGCAGGGTGCCGCCGACGTGCTCGGCGACCTCGGACAGGAACCGGCGGTTCGGCGTGGCGGGACGCAGCATCGTGGGCGGTGTCCGGCGCTTTCGGGTCGTGTGCGACATCGTCGTCTATCGTCGCACGCGCCGCGCGGGGATCCGCTGAGCGCGCCGCCTCAGCCGGCGGTGTCGATGGCGCGGTCCGCTTCCTGACGCGCCCAGTGCTCGGCGGCCGCCAACGACGCCAGGGTCAGCTCGGCCGGGGGCTCGTGCGCCTCCACCACCCGCGTCACCGTCGCGACGATTCCGAGGAACGGCAGCCGGCCCTCATGGAACGCGTCGACCGCCTGTTCGTTCGCCGCGTTGAACACCGCGGGGTAGGTGGCCCCTGCCTCGCCCACCCGTTTGGCGAGCGCGACGGCCGGGAAGGCGTCGTCGTCCAGGGGCTCGAACGTCCAGGTCGCGGGAGATGTCCAGTCGATCGGGGCGCCCACGCCCGCCACCCGTTCCGGCCAGCCCAGACCGAGCGCGATCGGCAGCCGCATGTCGGGCGGCGAGGCCTGCGCGATCGTCGACCCGTCGACGAACTCCACCATGGAGTGGACGATGGACTGCGGGTGCACGACGACGTCGATGCGCTCGAACGGCACGTCGAACAGCAGGTGCGCCTCGATGACCTCGAGCCCCTTGTTCACGAGGGTCGCCGAGTTCGTGGTGACGACGCGTCCCATGTCCCATGTGGGGTGCGCGAGAGCCTGTGCGGGCGTGACATCGGCAAGCTCCGCGCGATCACGGCCGCGGAACGGGCCACCCGACGCCGTCAGCACGAGCCGGCGCACCTCGTCGGCCCGCCCGGAGCGCAGCGCCTGCGCGATCGCGGAGTGCTCCGAGTCCACCGGCACGATCTGCCCGGGTGCCGCGCGCTCCTTGACGAGCGGTCCGCCCACGATGAGCGACTCCTTGTTGGCCAACGCGAGAATGCGTCCCTCCTCGAGCGCCGCGAGGGTCGGCCCGAGCCCGACGGACCCCGTGATGCCGTTGAGCACCACGTCGGCCTCCACCTCACGCACGAGACGCGTGGCCTCCTCCGCGCCGAGCGCCGTGCGCGTCACGCCGAACTCTTCGGCCTGCGCACGCAGCGCGTCCGAGCTGCGGCCGGCCGCGAGTCCGACGATCCGGAAGCGATCGGGGTTGGCGCGGACGACGTCGAGAGCCTGAGTGCCGATCGATCCGGTCGACCCCAGGATCAGGATCCGGCGCATGGCGCTCACTCCGCGGGGGCCGCCGCGGCGTGCTGGGTGGCGAGGATGTCGACGACGAAGATGAGCGTCTCGCCCGTGAGGTCCTCCTCGTTGATCTCGCCCTCACCGTAGCCCTCGGCGGGCGGGATGACCGCGATCACCTGCGAGCCGACGGTGTGCCCGACGAGCGCCTTCGTGAATCCCGGAATGACCTGGTCGGTGCCGAACTGCGCGGGCGTGCCGCCCGACCAGCTCGAGTCGAACTCCTCGCCGGTGGAGGCGCGTACGCCGCGGTACTGCACGAGCACCTGGTCGCCGTCCTGCACCTCGACGCCGTCGCCCTGCTTGAGGGTGGCCAGCTGAGTGGTCTCCGGGATCGCCAGGTCGTCGGGCAGCGTGACGGTCGGGGCGCCGTCGTCATCGAGCTCGACCGTCGGCATGCCCTCGACGGGCTCCTGGGGCTCGCCCCATGCGGCGGTGGGCGTGACGCCGAGGATGTCGAAGGTGTAGACGAGCGCCGTCGGCGATGCATCCGATGCGGGGAAGACCGCGGCGATGCGCGACCCGATGGGCGCGCAGCCGAGCACGAGCCCGAGCGTGCTCTCGGGCGAGATCTGCTGCGGCAGCTGCTCGCCCGGCTGGTAGCCCGCCGTGCCGTACAGCTCGCCCGTCTCGGCGTTGTAAGCGGTGAGCGCCACGTCGAGGAACTGCCCCGACTCGATCGGCTCGCCGGTGCCCTCGACGACCACCTGGCGCTCGAAGTCGGTCACCTCGAGCGGGGTGTCGAAGTCGACCGTGACCGTGCCCTCATCGAGGCTCGCGTCGGACACGCTGAGGCTCTCCACGACGGGGCCGGAGTCGGCCGCCGCAGCGCACAGGTCGGCGGGCGTGCCGGTCGGCTCGGCGTCGGGCTCCGCGGGGCTCGAGCAGCCCGCGAGGGCCAGGGCCGCGAGCGCGGCGGTGGAGAGCAGGACAGCGGATCGACGTCGCACGGAAGCACCTCTTCGTTCGGGGACGCCCCCATCCTTGCGCATCTTGGCGCGGCATCGGCTGACAACGCCGGGCGCCACGGGGACGCGCCGCGCATTCCGGCCGGGGAATCCCGGCTCGGTAGGCTGAGAGGATGACCTCCGACGGCATTCCCGACGGCGACGCCAAGCCCCTGCAGCCGAGCGCGCTCTACACCTTCGGGCGCATCGCCGTGGCGCCGCTGGCCCGTGCGATCTACCGGCCCCACGTGGAGGGCCGGGAGAACATCCCGCCCTCGGGGCCCGTGATCCTGGCCAGCAATCACCTGTCGTTCATTGATTCCATCGCCATCCCGGTGGCCGCCGCTCCCCGCCCCGTGCACTTCCTGGCGAAGTCCGACTACTTCACCGGCAAGGGCGTGAAGGGCTGGTTCTCGCGGGCGTTCTTCACCGCCGTGGGTGCGGTGCCGGTGGACCGGGGCGCGGGGCAGGCTGCCCTCGACGCGCTGGAGCGCCAGCGGCAGATTCTGGCCTCCGGCGCCGCCGTGGCGCTGCATCCGGAGGGCACCCGGTCGCGCGACGGCCGGCTGTACAAGGGACGCACGGGCGTGGCGTTCCTCGCCCTCGAGACCGGTGCGCCCGTCGTTCCCATCGGCCTGATCGGCACCGACAAGGTCATGCCGGTCGGTGCGAAGGTGCCCTCGTTGAAGGAGCGCGTCATCGTGAGGTTCGGCGAGCCGCTGGACCTCTCCCATCACGGCCCGGCGTCATCGGGCCGGGCGCGGCGCACCGCCACCGACGAGATCATGGCGGCCATCCACGCACTCTCGGGCCAGGAGCTTGCGGGCATCTACAACGAGCTGCCTGCCCAGACGCCCATCGAGAAGCTCAAGCGCGCGCTCCCGCACGAGCGTCGCTGAGCCGGCGACACGCGAGACTCTCGCGGGCGCGGGCTCGGCGGCGTCGGCGAGCGCGCACGCCGCCACGCGCGCGCCTATGCGCTCGCGACCTCCACGGTCGGCTCGTGACGCACGGGGAAGTTCACGGAGTTGGCGATGAAGCACCACTCGTTGGCGTCGCGGTGGGCCGCAACGGCGTCGTCGAGCATGGCCGCGTCGGCCACCGTCACCTTCGGTCGCAGCGTCACGCTCTCGAACCTGCCGCCGTTGCCTTCCTGACGCATCACGCCGGTTGCCTCGTCGACGTATGAGACCACCACGACGCCGCGCACGACGCAGGCGTGCAGGTACGACAGCAGGTGACACTGACTGAGCGCGGCCAGGAGCAGGTCCTCGGGGTTCCATCGCTGCGGGTCGCCTCGGAACGGCCGGTCGGCCGACCCGAGCAGGCGCGGCTTGCCGTCGACCTCCAGCTCTACATCGCGGTCGTAGTCGCGATATCCGGACGTGCCGGTGCCGCGGTTGCCCATCCAGGTCGCCGTCAACGCATAGCGGTGCTCTCCACCCATGTCGCCAGTCTGCCCGATCCGCGTCCGTCACGCGCCCGGACGCGGTCGCGGCCCATCGGTGCCCGCAGTCCTCGCCCGGTTCGCGGCCGTGCGGAGATCTCGGTCGCGCGGCGCAGCGGGCGCGAGAGGAGCGCGGGTGCGCCTTCGCCCGCGAACTAGGCTGGTGGGCATGCCCGAGACGCTCTCCGTGACCGAGTCCGTCGAACTCGCCGTGGCCGATCGAGGCGGCTTCGTCGAGTCCCGCCACGCCGGTGCCGCCGTCGTCCTCTCGCCGGACGGCGAGATCGCCCGCACCCTGGGCGACGCCGAGGCGCTCGTGCTGCCGCGCTCGTCGCTGAAGCCCTTCCAGGCCGTCGCCAGCGTGACGGCCGGTGCGGCGCTGCAGGGCGAGGCGCTCGCTCTCGCGACAGCGAGCCACAGCGGTACCGACCGCCACGCGGAGGTCGTGCGCGAGATGCTTGCCGGTTCGGGCCTGAACGAGGATCACCTCGGTTGCCCGCCGGCCTGGCCCGGCGATCAGGCGACACGCGACGAGCTCGTGCGGGACCACGGCGCGAAGGCGCGGGTGCGGATGAACTGCTCCGGCAAGCACGCCGCGATGCTCGCCGCCTGCGTGGCCACGGGCTGGGACACCGCCACCTACCTCGATGCCGCCCACCCCCTGCAGACCCACATCCGCGACGTCGTGGAGCGACTGTGCGGCGTCAAGGTCTCGGCGACGGTCGTGGACGGCTGCGGCGCCCCCGTGCACGCGCTGCCGCTCACCGCCCTGGCGCGAGGCATCCAGCGCATCGGCACGTCCTCCGAGCGATCGCCATTCGCTCTGCACCGGGTGGCGGGCGCGCTCGTGCGCGCCGTACGGGAGAACCCGTGGACGATCGCCGGCCCGGGCCTGGCCGACACGGTCGCGATCGAGCGCTTCGGCGTCTTCTCCAAGTTCGGCGCCGAGGCGGTCCAGGTGATGGTCGCACCCGACGGCACGACGGTCGCCGTGAAGGTGCTCGACGGTGGGGGTCGCGCCACGATCGCGATCGCCCTGTCGCTGCTCGCGCAAGCGGGGGCGCTGCCCGCGGCGGAGGTCGCGGAGATGCTCGCCACCCACCCGCTGTTCGCCGTGCTCGGCGGTGGCCGAGAGGTCGGCCGCGTGCGGGCCACGGTCTGAACACGCTGACCCGCGCGGCCCCTGACCGCGGCGCGCCGGTTCGCGGCGCTCACGGCAGCAGCACCCGCCGCGGCGCATGCCGGTCCCGCACGACCCATGCGCGCGACGCACGCGGCAGCGCGTAGGGCGGCAGTTCCCGCTCCCCGGCCATCGTTCGCAGTTCGGCCGCGCACTCGGCGGCGATGACCAGCTCGCCGCGGGACCGCACCTCGCGCAGCAGCGCGCCGTGGCGGAGCCACGATTCCCCGTCTCCGGCGATCGCGATCCGCTCCGCACCGGCGGCGAGCTCCGACAGGCGGGTGCCGGGGTCGAGGCCGTCGAGCGCGACGACCCGCACCCGGCGACCCCATGCCTCGGCCATGAGGCCGGCGCGCGCCACGGCGCCGCGCAGCACGAGGGCCGTCGCCGCGGCCTCCGGCCGCCACGGCTTCTCGGGTCCGGTCGGCTCGGGCACGACCACCGCCGGGCCGGGCCACGCCAGCTGCACCTCCCGCCCGTCGATCACCGCCCGCCCCGCGGGTCTGGAGGCGTCGTAGGAGGATCCCTCGCCACCAGCGGCCACGTGATCGGCGCGCGATGGAAGGCGCAGCAGGACCCGGCGCGGCATGAGCTCGAGCACTCGCGCCGCCGGCCCCACTGCGCGCGCCGCCGAGCACACGAGCGTTGTGCCGAGCGCACCGGCATCGCGTGCGAGCGCCTCGACGCGTGCCAGCAGCTCGCCGGCATAGTCGGCCGGGAACCGCGCGAGAAGCGCGTCGAGGTCGTCGACCGCGACGATGCCCGGGGGTCGCCGTGCCGCCGCCGCGACGGCATCCCATGCCGCCTCGGGATCAGCCGGCAGGACGAGCGCGCCCACACCGGCGGATTCGGCCTGCGCGGCGACGAGCCGGATGGCGGCGGTGCGGCCCGTCCCCGCGCCCCCGAGGATCGCAAGCCCACGATCGGCGCCGGGGCGCAGGACGACGGGAACCTGCCGCTGCTGCTCCGGCTCGTCCGCCAGCCCCAGCAGGATGCCGGCACCGGCGTCGTGGCGTTGGCGCAGGTCGCTGAGCGACAGGAGCGCCGGCAGCGGCGGCAACCACGGAGCAGCGGGCACGGCTCCGGCCGGGGCGATCCGCGACAGGTCGGACGGCTGCGTCCGGGCGATCCGACACAGTCGAGGCGCCGCGTCTCCAGCCCGCCGTATCAGCGCGACGCCGCAAGAGCCCGGGTCGCCCGCCAACGCGGCGGCCGCATCGGTGCCGACCACGAGCCTGCTGTCGGCCGCGTCGGCGACCCGCAGGGCGACGCGCAGCGGGCAGTTCGCCAACAGCGCCTCGCGCAGCACGCCCCCGCCCCGCTGAGTGCCGAGGATGAGGTGCATGCCGAGCGCTCGGCCGCGCGCGGCGATGTCGGTGAAGACCGCGTGCAGATCGGCATGATCCTGTAGCAGCGCGGCGAACTCGTCGACGACGATGACGAGCCGCGGCATCGCGACGCGCGGGTCGGCCACGTCGCGCGCGCCGGCGCGCGCCAGCGCCGCCTCTCGGCGTCGGAGCTCCGCGCGCAGACTCTCGACGGCCCGGCGCGCCCCCGCGCCGTCCAAATCGGTGACGACGCCCGTCACGTGCGGGAGCGCCGCGAGCGCCTCGAACGCCGTGCCGCCCTTGAAATCGGCCAGCAGGAAGGTGACCCGCTCGGGTCCGAGCCGCCGCGCCAGAGACACGACCCAGGTCGTCAGCAACTCGCTCTTGCCTGACCCCGTCATGCCGACCACGACGGCGTGGGGGCCGTCGGTCACGAGGTCTACCGTTGCCTCGGCGCTCGCCGCGCGTCCGATCGTCGCCGAGAGGTCGTTGCCGTCGCCGGTCGGATCGGGCAGTTCCGCGAGCGTCAGCGGGGCGGGCACCCCGCCGCGCGCCCGTCCGTGCAGACTCCGGGCCAGCGCACCCGCCTGCGCGGCCGAGAGCGCCTCGACCGCCACCTCCCGTTCCTCCCCCTGCGCATCATGCATGCGTGCTGTCAACGGCTGCCGCGCGTCCAGCTCGAGGACCCGCGCGCAACCCGCCGGTGCCGCCTCGCCCGGCCCCACCGCGACGACAAGGATGTCGGCGCCGCCCGAGGGCGCGGCTCCCCACGCCAGCGCGGTGCGCAGCGCGGCGCCCGAACGCACGTGCGGCAGCTCCCCCAGCGCCCCCTCCTCGGTCTCCGGTACGGCGACGACGGCGAGGTCCTCCGGCGCCGCGCGCAAGCACAACTGCAGGAGCAGGGCACGCGCCACGGCGCGCGCGGCAACGACCTCGCCCTGCACGCACACGCCGCCACGGGCCGGAACCACCACGGGGGCGTCCGTGATCCACCCGGCGCGCTCGCGAAGCCGCTCGGCACGTTCCCCCTCTCCCCCGCTCACGCGTGTCTGCGCCGCGACGCGCCCCCTGCCCACGACGAGCTCGTGCGGCCCGCGCGCCCACGACGCCCTCTCCGCCGCGAGCCCCGCCGTATCGGGGCGGGAGCGCTCGAGCAGCATCCGCTCGGAGCGATGCCGGCGCTCGATCTCCGCCTCGGCGCGGTCGCACGCCTCGTCGAGCTGCCGCGCCGCCGCTCGCCGGTCCCGCCTGCGGCCGCGGGCGCCGTCGGCGAGCGAGGCGATGGCCATGAGCGGGCCGAGCGCAGCGAAACAGAGCATGAGGACCGAGCCCGTGACGAGCCACATCACGACCGCGGCGAGCACGGGCACGACCGATGCCACGAGCGGCAGCGGGCCGCGGCGTGGCGGCTCCTGCGAGGTCGGCAGGACGATGGGCGTGACGGCGGGCGTGTCTGTCATGGGACCAGCCCAGCGGCTGCGCACCACGCCCGCCACGCCGTGCGGGCGGGTGTGGAGGGCGTCCGGGAGGAGGAACGGCTGTGGGCGGGCGCAGAAGGTCGCGGGCGCCGCAGGCGCGGACCCTAGTCGACGCCGGGACCGTGCTCAGCCGCCGCGTCGGTCGCGGATGCGTCCGCTGGGCCGCCGTCGCGGTCGGAGCCGCCGCCGGTCCCCGGCGCCGCCTCCGCGTCGGCCGCGCGGTCCGTGGAGCGCGAGGCGGCGTCGACCGCGACGTCGACGACGACGATCGACACGTTGTCGCGCCCGCCGTTCTCGAGCGCGGCAGCCAGCATCGCCTCGACGGCCGCGGCCGGATCGCGGTTCTCCCGCAGGAAGTGCAGGATCCCGTAATCCGTGAGCTCCTTGGTGAGGCCGTCCGAGCACACGACGAAGCGGTCGCCGTCGACCACGTCGACGCGCACGTAGTCGGGCACGACGCTCTCCGTCGGCCCCACGGCACGGGTGATGACGTTGCCGTACGGGTGGCTCTCGGCCTCCTCGGGGCTGAGGCGCCCCGCCTGCACGAGCTCCTGCACGAGCGAGTGGTCGGTCGTCACCTGCACGAGCGCCTCGTCGCGCATGAGGTACACGCGGGAGTCGCCGATGTTCAGCACCACCCACGAGGGCTGCTCCGCGTGGGGGTCGAGGTAGAGCCCCGTCACCGTCGTGCCGGTGCCGTCATCGGTCGTGTCGGGGTGGTCCGCGATGTCGCGCACGGCGGCGTCCAGGGCCGCCTCGATGCCGTCCGTCGTGACGTCGCCGGCGTCCGCCATGTCGCTCAGGCGGGCGACCGTGCGGGCGCTCGCGATCTCGCCGCCGATGTGCCCGCCCATGCCGTCCGCGACGACGAACAGCGGGCACGACATCAGGATCGCGTCCTGGTTCGCCTCGCGCTTGCGACCGCGGTGCGTCGTGCCTGCCCAGGAGAGCAGCACCGAGGATCCGCTCGGCAGCGGCACCGTCTGCGACTGTGCCGTGATGGTGGCGTCGGGCACGAATCGGCCTCCTGAATCGGTCGACCCCGCTCGTATGGAATCCCGTGCGGGCGTGGCGACGTCGGTGCTCACATCATAGTCGCGAGGCGACCGTCACCCCCTGCCGCACCATGGGGAGTACCGCCCATGGCGAAACACGACGACTGTCGTTCCATCGCGTCGTCGCGGGCCTGTCGGGCTGCCTCGCGACGCCGCATCGGGCGCCCGTGGCGCGACGGCGTCGCGGCGATCCGCGCCGGATCAGGCAGGCGGGTGCGTGGGCGGCGCGGGAGGCTGCATGGGCGGCGCGGGAGGCTGCGTGGGGCTGCGTCGGCGGCGCCGGGGTCCCGGGGGCGGCGTCGTCGGGTCATGAGGCGGCGGCGTGACGCCATACGGCGGCGCCGGAGCCGGTCCCGTGCCGGGGTATCCCATGCCCGCGGAGGGGAAAGCGGCTGCCGGGTAGCCGGGTGCGGGCGGGTACGCCGCCGCGCCGACGGCGTCGGACGGCGAGGGCACGCCGTCCCACCGGGTGCTGTCGCGAAGCAGCCCGGTGCCCGCCCACGGCGCGCGGGGCACGTGCGGGTTCCAGCGGGAGCTGTCCAGCGCCACGATGCCGAGCCAGATGACCGCAAGAAGGAAGAGCGCGGTGAACGCGGGATCCTTGCCGAGCTTCTGCCCGATCCGGTAAGCCGCCATGAACATCAGCACCGTCACGGCGAGGCTCGCGACCGAGCCCAGGAAGGGACCGACGAGAGGGAGGATCCAGGCGAAGTGCAGCAGGAAAAGCCACGGGTTCACGTCGCCGAGCTTCAGGAAGATCATCTGGCTGTAGACGGGCACCCAGGCGCGCCAGCGCCCCTGTACCCCGGCCTTCTCGTACAGCTTCATGGCGAACCACGACCAGAGCAGGTAGGCGACCGCGCACACCGCGATCGTGATGACGGCCGCGGCGACCAGCGCGGCGGCGTAGACGGCTGTGAAGTCGTCGTCGTACGGACTCATCGTTCTCCTCCTGGTGAGGTCGCAGGGCCGCGCGCCGCGGCGCCGTGACCCACCTTACCGAGCGGGCCGACCGCCCACAGGGGCCGGCACACGGGCCGCCCGGCGCCGGCGTGCCGCGGCGCCGACGGGCTCAGACGACGAGCTCGGTCTCGCCCGCCCGCGCGCCCGGGCGCAGCCTCAGGCCGGCCGCTCGCCCCCACGCGACGAGATCGGCGGGCGTCGTGAGGCGCGGGCGGTCGGTTGCCAGGCGGCGCGTGAGCTCGCCCTTGGCCTTCTTGTTGAAGTGATTCAGGGCGCGCACCGCCCCGTCGGCGCCCTCCGTCACGACCCGCACGTACGTCGAGGGCACGCCCGGGGGCACCGGTCCCAGTGACGCGTAGGCCTCGGAGCGCAGGTCGACCACGAGCGGAGCCACTTCCGCCAGCGCGGCACTGGTCGGCTCGGACCACACGCGCCGCATCGACGGCAGGCCGGGCAGGGAGGCCCCGGCGGCGAGCCGGTACGCCGGGATCGCGTCAAGGGCGCCGACCGGACCGAAGGGCGCGGTATGGATGAGCGCGTGCGTGCCGAGCCAGGCGCGCGACGCGTCGTCCAGCGACGACGCGTCGAGGGCGTCGAAGAGCACGCCGGTGTAGCGATCGGCCGCCGGCATGGTCGGCGCCCTGCGCAGCGCGGCGTTGTCGGCGATGGCGCCGCGCTGGCGCTCCGAGAGCTTCAGCACGCGCGCCGCCTCCTCGGGATCGGCCGAGAGGGCAACCAGAGACGCCACGACGGCCTCGCGCTGCGGTGCGAGCACCGGCAGTGCGAGGCCGTCGAAAGCGAGCGGCTCGCCCGATCCGCCTGCCCGCTTCGTCTCCGAAGGGGGCAGCAGGATCGTGGTCAGGACGCGAGCGCGGCGTGACCCGCGACGATCGTCACCCGATTGGATTCCACCGAGACGAAGCCATCGCGCGCGGAGGCCTCCACGACGGTGTCGTCCTCCTGCGTGATGCGCACGGGGCCGTCGCCGAGAAGCGCCAGCACGGGCTCGTGACCGGTCATGAAACCGATCTGGCCCTCCGTGGTCGTGGCGACCACGAGCTTCGCCTCGCCGGTCCAGACCTCCGCCTCGGCGGAGACCAGGCTGACCTGAAGGGCCATGATCAGCCGTTCTCCTTCTGGATCTGCGCCCACTTGGCCTCGACGTCGCTGATGCCACCGACGTTGAAGAACGCCTGCTCGGCGACGTGGTCGAACTCGCCCTTGACGATCGCGTCGAACGACTCGATGGTCTCCTTGAGCGGCACGGTCGAGCCCTCGACGCCCGTGAACTTCTTGGCCATGTAGGTGTTCTGCGAGAGGAACTGCTGGATGCGGCGCGCGCGGGCGACGACGATCTTGTCCTCTTCCGAGAGCTCGTCGACACCGAGGATCGCGATGATCTCCTGCAGCTCCTTGTTCTTCTGCAGGATCTGCTTCACGGCCGTCGCGACGCGGTAGTGGTCCTCGCCAAGGTAACGGGGGTCCATGATGCGGCTCGTCGAGGTGAGCGGGTCGATGGCCGGGTACAGACCCTTCGACGCGATCTCGCGCGACAGCTCGGTCGTCGCGTCGAGGTGCGCGAAGGTCGTGGCCGGCGCCGGGTCGGTGTAGTCGTCGGCCGGCACGTAGATCGCCTGCATCGAGGTGATCGAGTGGCCGCGCGTCGAGGTGATGCGCTCCTGGAGCACACCCATCTCATCGGCGAGGTTGGGCTGGTAGCCCACGGCCGACGGCATGCGGCCCAGCAGGGTCGACACCTCGGAGCCCGCCTGCGTGAAGCGGAAGATGTTGTCGATGAACAGCAGCACGTCCTGCTTCTGAACGTCGCGGAAGTACTCCGCCATCGTCAGGGCGGACAGCGCCACGCGCAGACGCGTCCCCGGCGGCTCGTCCATCTGGCCGAAGACCAGGGCGGTCTTGTCGAAGACGCCCGCGTCCTCCATCTCGTGGATGAGGTCGTTGCCCTCACGGGTGCGCTCACCGACACCGGCGAACACCGACACGCCGCCGTGGTCCTGCGCCACGCGCTGGATCATCTCCTGGATGAGGACCGTCTTGCCGACGCCCGCGCCGCCGAAGAGGCCGATCTTGCCACCCTGCACGTACGGGGTCAGCAGATCGATCGACTTGATGCCGGTCTCGAACATCTGGGTCTTCGACTCGAGCTGGTCGAAGTTCGGCGCCTTGCGGTGGATGGGCCAGCGCTCGGTCACCTCGAAGGTCTCACCCTCACCGAGGTTGAGGACCTCGCCCGTGACGTTGAACACCCGGCCCTTGGTGATGTCGCCCACGGGAACCGAGATCGGCGCGCCCGTGTCGCGCACCTCCTGGCCGCGGACCATGCCGTCGGTCGGCTTCAGCGAGATGGCACGCACGACGTCGTCGCCGAGGTGCTGGGCGACCTCAAGCGTGATCTCGGTCGACGTCTCGCCGATCGTGATCGTGGTCTTCAGGGCGCTGTACATGTCGGGAATCGAGTCGTGCGGGAACTCGATGTCGACGACCGGCCCCGTGACGCGAACGACGCGCCCGACGACCGCGGTGCTGGTCTCAGCCGTGGCGGTGGAGGTCATGTTGTCTCTTCCTTCTTGGAAATCGAATGTCGCGTTCAGGAGGCCAGCGCGTCGGCACCGCCGACGATCTCGGCGATCTGCTGCGTGATCTCGGCCTGGCGCGCGTTGTTGCGCAGGCGGGTGTAGTCGGTGATGAGCTTGTCGGCGTTGTCGCTGGCCGACTTCATCGCCTTCTGCGTGGCCGCCTGCTTCGCGGCCGCCGACTGCAGCAGCGCGTTGAAGATGCGGCTCTGGATGTACAGCGGCAGCAGCTTGTCGAGCACCGCGTCCGGATCGGGCTCGAACTCGTACAGCGGCGAGACCTCCGGCTCTGTCGGCACGTCGGCCTGGTCCGCATCAACGACCTGCAGCGGCAGCAGGCGCACCGACTCGGGCGACTGCGTCATCATGCTGACGAAGCGGTTGTAGACGATGTGGATCTCGTTGACGCCGCCCTCGGACTCGTCCAGAAGGTAGGCGTCGAGCACCGCCTGGGCGATCTCCTCGGCCGTGCCGAAGTGCGGGGTGTCCGCGTCGCCCGTCCACTGCTGCGCGCTCGCGATGCGCCGGAACTGGAAGTAGCCGACCGCCTTGCGACCGAAGAGATAGAAGACGATCTCCTTGCCCTCCGAGCGCAGGAGCTCGGCGAGCTCCAGCGCCTCGCGGATCACCTGCGAGTTGAACGCGCCGGCGAGGCCGCGGTCGCTCGTCATGAGCACGATCGCCGATCGCGTGATCGACTCGGGCTCGCGCGTCAAGACGTGATCCACGTCGCTGTGCGTGGCGACGGCCGACACCGCGTTCGTGACCGCGCGGGAGAAGGGCGACGACGCGCGCACGCGCGCCATCGCCTTCTGAATCCGCGAAGCCGCGATGAGCTCCATCGCCTTCGTGATCTTCTTGGTCGTCTGAGCAGAAGCGATCTTCTGCTTGTACTCCCTGAGTTGTGCGCCCATATGCGTCTTCTCCGGAAGGCGTTACGCCTTGCGGCCCTTGACGATCTGCTCCTGGCCCACGTCCTGCTGCTCGGCGGCCTCGTACTCCTCGCTGCCGGGGGCCGCGATGCTCACGCCCTTGCCCGACTGGAACTCCAGCACGAACGCGTCGACGACCTTCTCGAGCTCCGCCTTCGTCGCGTCCTCGAGCTTGCCCGTCTCGCGAAGGGTGTCGAGGATCGAGGTGTTGCGGCGCACGTGGTCGAGCAGCTGGCGCTCGAAACGCAGCACGTCCTCCACCGGGATGGTGTCGAGCTTGCCGTTGGTTCCTGCCCAGATCGAGATGACCTGCTCCTCCACCGGGTACGGCGAGTACTGCGGCTGCTTGAGGAGCTCGGTCAGGCGCGCACCGCGGTCGAGCTGACGACGCGACGCGGCGTCGAGGTCGGACGCGAACATCGCGAAGGCCTCGAGCGAGCGGTACTGCGCCAGCTCGAGCTTGAGCGTGCCGGAGACCGACTTGATGTGCTTCAGCTGCGCGTCACCGCCGACTCGCGAGACCGAGATGCCCACGTCGACCGCGGGGCGCTGGTTCGCGTTGAACAGGTCGGACTGCAGGAAGATCTGGCCGTCGGTGATGGAGATCACGTTGGTCGGAATGTACGCCGAGACGTCGTTCGCCTTCGTCTCGATGATCGGCAGACCGGTCATCGAGCCGGCGCCCAGCTCGTCCGACAGCTTCGCGCAGCGCTCCAGCAGACGGGAGTGCAGGTAGAAGACGTCGCCGGGGTACGCCTCGCGGCCCGGCGGGCGGCGCAGCAACAGCGACACGGCGCGGTACGCCTCGGCCTGCTTCGACAGGTCGTCGAAGACGATCAGGACGTGCTTGCCCTGGTACATCCAGTGCTGGCCGATGGCCGAGCCGGTGTACGGCGCGAGGTACTTGAAGCCGGCGGGGTCGGACGCGGGAGCCGCGACGATGGTCGTGTACTCCATCGCACCGGCGTCCTCGAGCGCGCCCTTGACCGACGCGATCGTCGAGCCCTTCTGGCCGATCGCCACGTAGATGCAGCGGACCTGCTTGTTCGGGTCGCCCGACTCCCAGTTCGCCTTCTGGTTGATGATCGTGTCGATCGCGATGGCCGTCTTACCGGTCTGGCGGTCGCCGATGATCAGCTGGCGCTGGCCGCGGCCGATCGGGATCATGGCGTCGATCGCCTTGATGCCGGTCTGCATCGGCTCGTGCACCGACTTGCGGTGCATGACGCCGGCGGCCTGCAGCTCGAGCTCGCGCTCGCCCTCGATGCCCGTGATCTCGCCGAGGCCGTCGACCGGGTTGCCGAGCGGGTCGACCACGCGGCCGAGGTAGCCCTCGCCCACGGGAACCGAGAGGACGCGGCCGGTGCGGGTGACCTGCTGGCCCTCCTCGATGCCGGCGAACTCGCCGAGCACGACCACGCCGACGACCTGCTCGTCGAGGTTCTGCGCGAGGCCGAGGGTGCCGTCCTCGAAGCGGATGAGCTCGTTCGCCATCACGCCGGGCAGGCCCTCCACGTGCGCGATGCCGTCAGCGGCGTCGACGACGGTGCCGACCTCGGTCGCAGGCGAGCCGCTGGGCTCGTACGCGGCGGCGAAGTCCTTCAGCGCGTCACGGATGACGTCGGGGCTGATGGTGATGTCTGCCATTGTCTTCCTTCGTTCGTGGGACCCTGGGTCCCGAAGTCTCCGCCGGGGCGGGAAGTCGGTGTCAGCCGGCCAGTCTCTGGCGCAGGTCGGTGAGTCGCGAGGAGATGCTGCCGTCGATGATGTCGTCAGCGATCTGCACGCGGATGCCGCCGACCACGTCGGCGTCGATGATCTGGTTGAGCGCGATCTGGCCGCCGTACCGGCGCGCGAGGCTCGCCGTGAGGCGATCCGCCTGCTCGTCCGTGAGCGGACGCGCCGTGGTCACGGTGGCGACCGTGCGGTCCGCCTGCGCCGCGACCACGCGGATGACGTGGTTGAGCAGTCCACGCAGGCGTCGCCCGCGCAGCTCGCGCACGAGCTCCGAGACGATCAGCAGGGTGGCGTCGCTCACGCGGCCCGACAGCAGCTTCTCGACGAGGGCCACCTTGGCGGCCGGGTCGCCCAGGGTGCTGCCGAGCGCGAGCTCCAGCTCCGGGTTGGAGGCGATCACGCGCGACACCCCGAACAGCTCGCCCGACAGATCCGCGGTCTTCTCCGCCTTCGCGGCCGCGCGGATCGCGAGCTCCTCGAGCGCGTCGACGAGATCCGTCGTGTCGGACCAGCGCTGCGAGACGACGGCCGTGACGACGTTGCGGGCGCCGGCCGACAGCTTGCCGAACACCGCGCCGACGAGCGCCGCGCGCGCGTCAGGAGCCGTGGTGCGATCGGCGAGCGCGCCGCTCAGCTGCGGCGAGCCGGCCACGGCGCGCGCGGCAGCGAACAGGTCGCGCGCCGTGGCGGCGCCGACCCGCTGCTTGTCGAGCACGGCGGCCGATGCCGCGAGGGCCTGAGTGGTCGCGCTGCCCATTACTTCGCCGTCTCCTGAGCCGCCTCGAGGTCGGCGAGGAAGCGGTCGACGACCGCCTTCGCCTTCTCGTCGTCGCTCAGCGTCTCACCGATGACGTTGCCCGCGAGGTCGAGGGCGATGCCGCCCACCTCGCCGCGCAGCGAGATCAGGGTCGCCTGGCGCTCGGCCTCGATCTGCGCCTGGGCGGACGCCGCGATGCGCTCGGCCTCGGCGGATGCCGTGGCCTTCGCCTCTGCGACGATCTTCTTCGCGTCCTCGTGAGCTGCCTCGCGGATCTCGCCGGCCTGCACGCGGGCCTCGGCGAGCTGCTTGGTGTACTCCTCGAGCGCCGCCTCGGCCTCCTTCTGCGCCGCGTCAGCCTTGGCGATGTTGCCCTCGATGGCCTCGGCGCGCGCGTCCAGCACCTTGTTCAGGCGCGGCAGGGCGACGAAGATCACGACCAGCAGCACGATCGCCAGGCAGATCGCCGACCAGACGATGTCGTACCCGTGCGGAAGGAGCGGGTTCGCGCTGTGACCGTCCTCGGCCGCGACGGTGACAAGAGCGTTCAGCATCCTGTCTCCTTATCTGTGAAGTCGCGGAAGGGGATCAGACCGCGGCGAAGATGAACGGCGTGACGATGCCGATCAGCGCCAGGATCTCGATGAAGGCGAGACCGATCCACATGGTCTGCTGGAACCGGCCGGCGAGCTCGGGCTGACGGGCGGTCGACTCGATGACCTTGCCGAAGAGGATGCCCAGACCGATGGCCGGGCCGATCGCCGCGAGGCCGTAACCCACGGTGGCGATGTTTCCCTCAATGGCGGCGAGAACCGTCGTTGCGTCCACTGGATATTTCCTTTCGTAGGGCGATCAGCCGGTTGACTGACCGTCAGTGCTCGTCCGCGAGCGACAGCTGGATGTACACCGCGGTGAGGATCGTGAAGACGTAGGCCTGCAGGAAGGCGACGAAGAGCTCGAAGAGCATGAAGGCGAGGCCCATGACGCCCGAGCCCACCGAGAACAGCGACATCCAGGTGCCGCTGAGGATGAAGAAGTTGGTGGCCGCGAAGAACAGCGACAGCATGAAGTGGCCGACCATCATGTTCATGAGCAGTCGCAGCGTGAGCGAGACCGGCCGCACGATGAAGGTCGAGATGAACTCGATGACCATGATCATCGGGGCGAGGTAGATCGGCACTCCGCCCGGGAGCAGCGAGGCCTTCAGGAAGTGGAAGGCGCCGTGCTTCTTGATGCCCGCGTAGATGAACACGACGTACGCGACGATGGCGAACACCAGGGGCGCGCCGATCACGGAGGTGCCGGCCAGGTTGATGCCGGGCACCACGCCGGTGACGTTCATGAAGAGGATCGTGAAGAACATCGCGGTCAGCAGCGGCACGAACCGCTTGCCGTCCTTCTCGCCCAGCAGGTCGTACGCGATGTTGTTGCGCACGAAGCCGAAGCCGAACTCGAGCACGCTCTGGAACCGGCCGGGCACCACCGTGAGCCGGCGCGTGCCGAGGACGAGGATGATCACCAGGACGATCGTCGCCAGCACCTGCGCGAGGTTGATGCGCGTCATGATGTCGACGCCACCGATGGTGAGGATCGCGTCCGGGAAGAAGTCGGTGATCGACGGCGGGGTGAACTCGTTGCCGTCGGCCATCGGGACGATCATCGTCGCTTGAGTCAACTCAGTGGCTCCAGCTTCTCGCCCAGAGGGTATCCAGGCGGGTAAGTCGGTGGTGGGGGTGTCATTCGCGGGACCACAGCGCTGTGCGCCGCTCGCCAGCCACGGTGACTACTCCACCCTATCAAAGTTCGGCGCGCCTTTTGACACGCTGTAGAAATCGAACGGCGCCGGTGGTGACGCCGCGCGTCAGTCGTCGTCGCCGGGGAGGGCGACGTCGCTGGCGCCGGAGATCCGCATGCGCGTGACGGTGATGACGTCGATGACGAGCGAGGCCACGGCGGCGGCGACGAGGGCGAAGTAGAACACCAGCAGGTTCACCCACGGCAGGCCGACGACGACCGCGATCGCGATGAGGAACACGATGACCTTCACGATGAAGACGCCCATCGTGATGCCGAAGAACATGGTCAGGAAGCGTGGCGTGCCGTACCAGCGATTGCCGAAGAGCATGCTCGCGACGGTGATGATCGGGAACAGGGCCCCGATCAGGGCGCCCAGGACGCCGCTCCACAGGCCCTGAGACCCGTCGACGAGCAGACCGATGACGGCCGCCGCCACGAGGACGACGACGCCGGCCGCCGTCGTCCAGATCAGTCCGGCGCGGAAGGTGGGATTGCTGGAGATGGTCTTGCGGGGCATCAGGGGGCCTTCACGGGGTCGGGTGGCTGTGGGCGGGTCGCGCCGGCTCGCTGCGCCGGCTGGGGGTCAGGGTCACGACGAGGCAGGCGGCCACGCCGAGCAGGCCGAAGGCGACGCCGGGCAGATACTCCCCCGGCCAGTCCTCGCGCGCGCCGAGGTACATCAGCAGCACCGCGAGACTGACGACGCCGGTCCAGGCGTAGAAGATGAGCACGGCGTCGCGGTCGC
Source organism: Microbacterium sp. Marseille-Q6965 (assembly GCF_946151065.1). GTDB lineage: Bacteria > Actinomycetota > Actinomycetes > Actinomycetales > Microbacteriaceae > Microbacterium. Next base: position 841,991 of record NZ_CAMGZA010000001.1, read on the forward strand.
TGTGGCCCATGTCGAGCATCCGGTGGTGGAGGTGCTTGCGGTCCGCCGAGAACGGGGACTTGCCCGCCCGCAGCCGGCGGATCACCGCGAGCCCGAAGTCGAGAAGCGGCAGCATGACGACGACGATCGGCAGCAGGATCGGCAGGAAGGCACCGACCAGCTGCGAGCGGCCGAACTCATCCTGCGCGAACATGGCGGGGTCGAGGACGCCGGTGATCGCGATGGCGCTGGTCGCCATGAGCAGGCCGAGCACGAGGGCGCCGCCGTCGCCCATGAACAGCTTGGCGCCGTTCCAGTTCATCGGCAGGAAGCCCGCGCACGCGCCCACAAGCACGACGGCGAGGAAGGTGGCGAGGTTGAAGTAGGTGCTCGCCCCGATGTCGCGCACGAGCACGTACGAGTACACGAAGAAGACGGTGTTGGCGATCAGGCACACGCCGGCCACGAGGCCGTCCAGGCCGTCGATGAAGTTCACGGCGTTCATCACGACGACGATCGCGAACATCGTCAGCGCGATGCTGAGCCAACTGGACCCCACCCAGAGATCTCCGAGCGGCAGCGCGTAGATCTGCAGGCCGCCGCCGACGGCGATGATGCCGGCCGCGAGGAACTGGGCGGCCAGCTTGATCATCCAGTCCAGGTCGAGGAGATCGTCGAGCACGCCCACGACGACCGTGAGGCCCATGGCCGCGAGGATCGACCACATCACGCGCGGGTCGGCCCAGACGATGCCGAAGAACGGATTGGCCGCCGAGACGAGCATGGCCACGACCATCGCGACGAACATCGCGACGCCGCCCAGCCGGGGCGTCGGCACCGTGTGCACGTCGCGCTCGCGAATGCCGGGGTACAGCTTGAAGCGCAGCGCGAGTCGCCAGATCCCCCAGGCCAGCGCGAGGGTGAGCGCCGCCGTGAGGATCAGCGTGAAGACGTATTGCCTCACGCGCTCCCCTGACCGTCCCCCTGCTCGGCCGCCTCACCGCGGCCCTGCTCGCCTTCCTGGCTGCGGCGCAGTGCGGCCGCGAACGCGGCGCGGGGGTCGGCCGGGGCGGCGGCGGACGGCGACGGCGCCTCCTCGGCGCCGCTGCGCGCACCGTCCGGGTGTGCGTGGTCGGCGTGCTCGTCGTCGTCGGCCGCGGCGAGAAGGTCGCCCAGCACCTCGCGCAACTGGTCGCGCGACACGGCACCCTCGCGCAGCACCCGCACCTGTCGGTCCTCGACGCCCGCCGCGGTCACCAGGGAGGTGGCGTCGATGATCGTCGAGGCGATGCCCGTCTCGCTGGGGCCCGCGTCGAGGTAGACCGCCACCGAGTCGGCAAGCATGTCCTGAGCCTGGCCGGCCGTCACCGCCGCGGGCTTCTTCGTGAGGTTGGCGCTCGAGACCGCGAGCGGACCCGTCTCCTCCAGCAGCTCCAACGCGATGCGGTGGTCGGGCATGCGCACCGCGACCGTCCCCTCGGTGTCGCCGAGGTCCCACGTGAGCGACGCCTGCGCCGGCAACACGATCGTGAGCCCGCCCGGCCAGAACCGCTCGACCAACGCGTCGACCTCCGGAGGAACCGCCTCGACCAGCGCGGCCAGGGCGGCTCGGCCCGCGACGAGCACGGGCGGCGGCTGCTGCCGGCCGCGGCCCTTCGCCTTCAGCAGCCGGGCGACCGCGGCGGGGCTGAAGGCGTCGGCGGCGACGCCGTAGACGGTGTCGGTGGGGATGACGACGAGCTGCCCGCGCGCGATGGCCTGGCGCGCCTGGCGCATTCCGGTGAGCAGCTGCGCCTCATCGGCGCAGTCGAAGACAGGGGACATAGCGGCCTCAGTCTACTTCCCGCGCCCCGCGCCACCGAGAGGACGCATCAGGGGCGGAGCGCGGTCGTGGCCCGATCACGCGAGGTGAGGTCGGGATGGGTGGCGGCGGCACGCCACCCATCGGCCGTGAGCAGCTCGCGGATGGACTCGCCCTGCCACTCCCCGTGCTCGATGATGAGCGATCCGCCCGGACGCACGAGGGCCAGCGCGCGCCGGCTGATGCCGCGCACGACGTCGAGCCCGTCGGCCCCGCCGTAGAGGGCCGCCTCCGGGTCGTGCAGGCGCACCTCGGGGTCGCGGGGGATCGCGTCGTCCGGCACGTACGGCGGATTGGTGACGAGCACGGCCACCGTTCCGTCGAGCTCGGGCAGGGCGCGCGTGGCGTCGTCGAAGACGAGCCGCAGATTGGGGGCCCCGACGCGCGCGGCGTTCTCCTTCGCCCAGATGAAGGCGTCGACCGAGTTCTCCACGGCGTGCACGCGGGCGTGCGGCACCTCCGTCGCCAGGGCCAGCGCGATGGCTCCGCTGCCCGTGCAGAGGTCGACGGCCACGGGGTCGGGCTCGGGAACGGCCCGCAAGGCGTCGATCGCGAGCTGCGCGACCATCTCGGTCTCGGGGCGCGGCACGAACACACCCGGCCCCACGAGCAGCTCGAGATGGCGGAACGGCGCGACACCGGTGATGTGCTGCAGCGGTTCGCGGCTCGCGCGCCGCTGGACGGCATCGGCGAACGCCGCCGCCTCGCCCCCGTCCAGCTCGTCGCCGCGCAGCGCGGCAGCCTGCACCTCGCCGCGGCCCGCGCCGATCACGTGCGCGAGCAGCAGCTCCGCGTCGACGGTCGGATCGGGCACGCCGGCCACCGCGAGGCGTTCGGCCGCGGCCCCGAGCGCAGCGCGCACGGGCACGGCCGCCTCGAAAGCGGGGTCGACGGCGGTGGTCACGAGGGGGAAGCCTATCCCCGCCCGCTGCACGAACGCGTCGTTTTCCGTCATCTCCTCCCTCAGCCGTCCGATTGGTCCTAATCTGGCGGGGACCCCACCCGATCGTGCGAAAGGCCCACGATGCCCGGAATTCACAACGACATCACCTCTGCGTTCGGCAACACCCCCCTCGTCCGGCTGAACCGCGTCACCGGCGACGCGGGCGCCACGGTGCTCGCGAAGCTCGAGTACTACAACCCGGGATCGAGCGTGAAGGACCGCCTGGGCATCGCGCTGGTCGACGCGGCGGAGGAGGCGGGCGCCCTGAAGCCGGGCGGCACGATCGTCGAGGCCACGAGCGGCAACACGGGCATCGCCCTCGCGCTCGTGGGCGCGGCACGCGGCTACAAGGTGGTGCTGACGATGCCCGCGTCGATGTCGAAGGAGCGCCGCGTGCTGCTCAAGGCCTTCGGCGCCGAGCTCGTGCTCACCGACCCCTCGGGCGGCATGAAGGCCGCCGTCGCCGAGGCGGAGCGCATCGTCGCCGACACTCCGGGCGCCATCATGGCGAAGCAGTTCGAGAACGCCGCCAACCCCGCCATCCACCGTCGCACCACCGCCGAGGAGATCTGGCGCGACACCGACGGCACCGTCGACGTCTTCGTCGCAGGCGTGGGCACGGGCGGCACCATCACGGGCGTCGGCCAGGTGCTCAAGGAGCGCAACCCGGAGGTCAAGATCGTCGCGGTCGAGCCCACGGCCTCCCCGCTGCTGTCGACCGGCACGCCCGGGCCGGCCAAGATCCAGGGCATCGGCCCGAACTTCGTGCCGCCGATCCTCGACACCGAGGTGTACGACGAGGTCGCCACCGTCGAGTTCGAGGACGCGATCGCCACGGCGCGTGCCCTCGCCGCGCAGGAGGGCCTGCTCGTCGGCATTTCGTCGGGAGCCGCCGCCTGGGCGGCGATCCAGGAGGCCAAGAAGCCGGAGAACGCGGGCAAGACCATCGTCGTGGTCATCCCCGACACCGGCGAGCGCTACATCACGACGCCGCTGTTCGAGGACCTTCGCGAGGACTGATCCCGGAATAATCGACTCCATGGGATTGCACATCCGGGAGGATGTCGAAGCCGCGCGCCGCAGGGATCCTGCGGCGCGCGGCTTCCTTGAGATCGCGCTGCTCTACCCCGGCTTGCACGCCGTGTGGGCGCACCGCGTGAACCACTGGCTGTGGCGGCGCGGGCTGCGCTTCGCCGCGCGCGCCGGGTCGCAGCTCGCGCGTTGGCTCACGGGGATCGAGATCCATCCGGGCGCCCGCATCGGGCGCCGCTTCTTCATCGACCACGGCATGGGGGTGGTGATCGGCGAGACGGCCGAGATCGGCGACGACGTCATGCTCTATCACGGCGTCACCCTCGGCGGCCGCACGCTCAGCAAGGGCAAGCGACACCCCACGCTCGGTGACGGCGTGGCGGTGGGCGCCGGAGCGAAGGTCCTCGGTCCGGTGACCATCGGCGCGCACTCCGTCGTCGGGGCGAACGCCGTGGTCACGCGCGACGCTCCCGAGCACAGCGTGCTGCTCGGGATCCCCGCGAAGGTACGCGCCCTCGGCACCGGCGAGGACGCCCGCCGGTATCTGCAGGCCCCGGAGTACATGATCTGACCGGCCGGCGCGGCGGCCCCGTGCGGGCCCGCCGGCAGAGTCAGCTCGCCGCAGGAGGACCAGTCGTCGCCTCGCGGAGGCGCAGCAGCGCGACGATGTCCGATCCGGCCATGAGCAGCGCCTCAGATCGTGACGCGATGGTTTCCAAGCGCGCCTGGAGCGCCGCGCGCGCGTCCGCCGTGGCGGCCACCTCGCGCAGCGACGCCATGACCGCCCGCACCGCCGGGATGCCGTAACCACCGGCACGGAGGGCGGCGACGATGCGTCCGTCCCGAACGGCGTCGGGTGGATAGCGTCGGGCGCCGCCGCGCGTCAGCCGTTGCGGAGTGATCAGGCCCTGCTCTTCCCAGAAGCGGAGGGTGGATGCGCGCACACCGAGCGCCGTCGACAGTTCGGTGATGCTCATCGAATCCTCCGGTGCGGGAGCCGCCTCGTGGGCGCTTTCGTCGACGATGCTGTCGAGGGCGCGGAGGGCCGACAGAGTGTCGTCGCGAAAGCGCGCAAGGCCCGCGTGCAGTGCCACGATGCGTGCGATGGCCTCGTCGTGCGGAAGACCGCGCACCTCACGCAGCGTGGCGCGCGCGATGACCGGTCCGACGGCGATCGCCAGGCGGCGATACGCGCGCAGCGCGGTCACGTGTGCGCCGGCGAACTCCCGGTAGCCGTTGGGCCGTCGTGCCGCCGGGGGGATCACGCCGAGTCGTTCGAGATCGCGAACCTGCTGGACGGAGCAGCCGGCGGCGGCGGCGAGACCGCTCGTCGTGTACCGCGCGGGACCGGGTTCCACCGGATCCTCCATGACCGAAACCCTCCACTAGCGCTTCAACTTCACACTTGAACCATGATGGAACGGATCCTGTCAGAAGTCCGAACCTACGACGGCGTCCTCGAGCTCGCTCCCACGGTGGGCAGCGAGTACCCGGAGCTCTCGTGGGGCGACCACTTCTTCTACTACGCCCCTGACGGCCAGCTGCCGCGCAACCGTCAGCCCTACGCGACGATCGTCACGAAGAACTACCCCGAAGACGCGCGCTCCGGGCTCGACCGACCCGGCCGTTGGAGGCTGAACGTCCACGTCGGATCGCGCGTGTTCGCCGAACTGCTCGGGTACCCGCCCGAGAGGATCGACGAGTCGGACGTCGACTACAGCGCCGAGGACGTCATCACCCCTCACCCGGTGTACGGGCCCTTCGGATGGATCTGCATCGTGAACCCTGGCGCGGCGACGCTGGACAGCGCCCTCCAGGCGCTCCGGCTGGCGCATCTGGCGGACCGGCGGCGCGTGCAACGACGGTCGCTTCCCGACCCGATCACGCCGAACGACGCCACCGGCCTCGGGTGACGGCGCCGCGCCCATTCAGGGTGCAGAGGTACCCGTCGAAAGCGGTGCGGCGCTCGCCGCGCTGCCCCACGACGCCACGGACGGCCACGGCAGCGGCCCCCTCCGGGACTCCAGCTCGGCGGCGAGCGAGAGGATCGCGGCCTCCCCGCCCGGCCGGCCGATCAGCTGTACGCTCACCGGGCGCTCCCCCGGCGCCGCCGTCACCGGCACGGTGACCGCGGGAAGGCCCGCCACGTTCACGAAGCTGGTGTGGGGTGCGTACTGGCACTGCCGCGCGAAGTTCTGCTCGGGGTCGGTGCCGTCGGTGAACCACCCGACGGGCTGCGGATCCCGCGCGAGGGCGGGGGTGAGCACGGCGTCGAACGGCGCGAACGCCGCGATCGTGTCGCGCTCGAACGCGGTGGCGGCCTGATACGCGCCGATGACGCGTTCGGCCGGCAGAGCGCGCCCCTCCCGCACCAGCCACGCCGTGAGCGGCTCCGTGAGCGCGTCGAGATCCTCCTCCGCGACGGGGATCCGCGCGGCGGAAGCCCGCCAGATCGTGGTGAACAGCTCAGGGTAGCCGCGGGGGTGCCAGTCGAGCGGCTCCACGTGGTGCTCCACGAGCATGCCTGCGGCACGGTCGAGTGCGTCGCGCGCCGACGCCGACAGCGTCGTGTCCGTCCACCCGTCCCACGGCGTGGCCGTCGTCACGCCGACGCGCAGCCCTCGCGACGGGCGCCGCACGGCGTCGAGGAACGGACCGGCTCCGGGCGCGCGCGTGGCGTAGGAGTACGGCTCCGATGCGGTGAGGGCGTCGAGCAGGTACGCGGCGTCGGCGACGGAGCGGGCGACGGGTCCCGCGACGGCCAGACCGCCCGGGGAATCCATGCCCGATCCGACCGGCAGCCTTCCCCGCGACGGCTTCAGGCCCACGACGCCGACCGTGGAGGCGGGGATGCGGATGGAACCGCCCCCGTCCGAGGCGGGGGCCGCCGGCAGCAGGCCCGCGGCGACCGCGACCGCCGCTCCCCCGCTCGAGCCGCCGGCGCCCGTCGCGGTGTCCCACGGGTTACGTGCGGGCGGCGCGACCAGCGACTCGGTGTAGCCGGTGAGGCCGAACTCGGGCGTGTTGGTCTTGCCGAGGCTCACCGCGCCCAGGCGGTCCAGGGCGGTCGCGATCGGGTCCGACACCTCCGGCACGAAATCGGCGAACGCCCGCGATCCGTAGCGGGTGGGAACCCCGGCGCGGGCGGTGAGGTCCTTCTCGGCGAGCGGCACACCCCACAGCGGTGGCGCGTCCGGCCCGGGTGCCCGCAGCCCGGCGGCCGCCGTTCGCGCACGATCGGCGGTGACCTCTACGAAGGCCGCCAGCGCACCATCCCGCTCGGCGATGCGCTGGAGGAAGTGATCCACCGCCTCGCGCGGCGACACCTCCCCGCGCCGCAGCGCCTCCGCAAGACCGATCAACCCGAGTTCGTGCAGCTCCACCCCGCCATCCTCTCGCGACCGGCGGGACGGGGTCGCGTTCGCTCGACCCCGTCGGCGGCATGCGACACTCGGGGGCATGGATCGGCTGGGAGCGGAAGCGCGTGCCGCCGTGGCCAGCGTGCGGTCGCGCGCGACGCCCGGGGGCGCGCTCCCGCCGCACGCGCGGGTGGTGCTGCACTTCCACCCGGAGGCGGATCTGCGCGGCGATGCGGTGCTCATCCGGATTCTCGAATCGGGACGCTACCTCCCCCAGTTCGTCACCGGCACGAGCAACGGCGGCCTCACGGCGATGCCGGGCGGGGCACGCTGGCTCTGGGAGTCCCGCCTCTTCGACGGCGCCTATGACGCCGCCGCTGCCGAGGATCGTCCGGTGTACGGCGCGCTCTTGCTGAACGGTGACCGCTATGGCGCCGCTGCACGGTTCGGCCCGGCGTACCTCCGTCTGCGCCCGACCGTGCTGTCGCGCACCACCTTCGCGTATCCCGACAGCGCGTGGGGGCCGGCGCACTTCGGCGTGCCCGATCGCCTCGGCGTGCTTGCGGAGTTCCGGCGCGCCGCCATCGGCGACCCGCTCGACCACTACGTCGAGGCGCACGTTCACGGCGGCGTCCGTGTGCCGGACGACGTGGAGGCGGTCGTGCTGGACCCCTCCTTCGAGGACGACGGGGCGCTCGCCGCTGCCCGCCGACTCGGCATTCGCGTCGAGCGGCACGGGGGCTATCTCGTCTCGCCCGAGCAGATCGATCCCGGCTATCGCGGGGCGGCGATCGTGCGGCTGGCGTCGCTCCTGGCGGTCGGCGGCCGCCTGACCCCGGCCGTCCTCGCCCGCGCCCGCGTCTCGGGCGCGCACGACCCGCAGGACCTGAAGCAGGTCTGGCACTGCCTGGCGCGCTTCGGCCGCCCCTGGCGGTAGACGCGCGAAGGCGCCCCTTCCGAGGAAGAGGCGCTTTCGCGGCGTGGGCGGCTCAGTTGGCCTTGCGGCGGTAGATCACCGTGGCGCCGATCCACGCGACGGCGAGGATGCCGACGCACCACGCCAGCGCGACCCAGATCTCGCCGCCGACCGGCGAGCCCGAGAACAGCGCGCGGATCGAGTCGACGATCGACGTGACCGGCTGGTTCTCCGCGAACCAGCGCACCGGCCCCGGCATGGAATCGGTGGGAGCGAAGGCCGAGCTGACGAACGGCAGGAAGATGAGCGGGTACGAGAACGCGCTCGCCCCGTCCACCGACTTGGCCGACAGCCCGGCGACCACCGCGATCCAGGTGAGCGCCAGCGTGAACAGCGCCAGCATCCCGAACACTCCGAGCCACGCGAGCGGGCTCGCACCCGTGCGGAAGCCCATGAGGAGCGCCACGCCGATCACGAGGGCGACCGACACGAGGTTCGAGGCCACCGAGGTGAGCACGTGCGACCACAGCACGCTCGAACGCGCGATCGGCATGGAGCGGAAGCGCTCGAAGAGCCCGCCCTGCATGTCGAGGAACAGCCGGTACGCCGTGTAGGCGATGCCCGAGGCGATCGTGATGAGCAGGACGCCCGGCAGCATGTAGTCGATATACGGCTGGGAACCCGTGTCGATCGCGCCCCCGAAGACGAAGACGAACAGCAGCATGATGGCGATGGGGGTGACCGCCGTGGTGATGATCGTGTCGGGGCTGCGCAGGATGTGTCGCATCGAACGCCCCGTGAGCGCGGCGGTGTCGCCGAGCGCGTGTGCCATGGCCATCAGGCGGCCTCCTTCCTTCCGACGAGCCGCAGGAACACGTCCTCCAGGCTCGGCTGCTTCTCGACGTACTCGACCTTCGCGGGCGGCATGAGCGCCTTGAGGTCGGCGAGTGTGCCCTGCACGAGGATCCGACCCTCGTGCAGGATCGCGATGCGGTCGGCCAGCTGCTCGGCCTCCTCGAGGTACTGCGTGGTGAGCAGGATGGTCGTGCCGCGGCGGGCGAGCTCGCGCACCGCGTCCCAGACCTCGATGCGCGCTTCCGGGTCCAGTCCGGTGGTGGGCTCGTCCAGGAACACGACGGGCGGCTCCCCGATGAGGCTCATGGCGATGTCGAGCCGGCGGCGCATGCCTCCCGAGTACGTTCCGGCCCGGCGGTCGCCCGCCTCCGTGAGCGAGAAGCGCTTCAGCAGCTCATCCGCGATCCTCCCCGGGGCGGGCAGGTGCCGCAGCCGTGCCACGAGCGCGAGGTTCTCGCGCCCGGTGAGCACCTCGTCCACGGCCGCGAACTGCCCCGTGAGGCTGATCGCCTCGCGCACCTCCCGCGACTGGGCCACGAGGTCATACCCCATGACCGAGCCCGTGCCCGCGTCGGCCCTCAGCAGCGTGCTGAGGATGCGCACGAGCGTCGTCTTGCCCGCCCCGTTCGAGCCGAGGAGGGCGAAGATGCTGCCCTGCTCCACCTCGACGTCGACGCCTCGAAGCACCTGCAGCTCGCCGAACGACTTCTCGATCCCGGCGACCCGGATGGCGGCGGTCATGATTCCGTCCCCTCTTCGGCACGATCGATCGCCTTCTTGAGGCGCTCCTTCTCCCTGTTGATCCAGGCGCCGTCGGAATAGTTCGCGACGAACTCCTCCGCGAACTCCACCGGGTCATCCCCGACGATGTCGCGCACCGGCGTGCCGTTCGCGGCATGCTCCTCGAAGAGGTCGGCGAGGTCGCCGAGCATCCGGAGCACGACCTCGCCGTCGGCCACACCGCCGGCGTACATGACGTAGCGGTCGAGCGCCTGCGCCGCCGTGCGGTATTCGCCGGGCAGCGCCTCCACCCGCGCCTTGTACTGCCGATACTGCTTCTTCTGCTCGAGCGAGCCCGTGAGCTTCTCGATCCAACCCGCAGCCATCACTTCTCTCCCTTGTCGGTGCGGAGCTCCTCCAGCCGTGCGGCCAGGAAGCTCCAGTCGTTCCAGAACTCGTTCAGTCGTTCGTGCCCGCTCGCGTTGAGCGAGTACACCTTGCGAGGCGGCCCCTTCTCCGACGGGACCTTCTCCACGTCCACCAGCCCGCGCTGCTCGATGCGCACGAGCAGGGCGTAGATGGTGCCCTCCGCGATCCCGGCAAAGCCCCGGTCGCGCAGCCAAGCGGTGATCTCGTATCCGTATGCGGGGCGCGCCGACAGGATCCCCAGGACGATGCCCTCGAGCACGCCCTTGAGCATCTCCGTCGTCTGCCTGCCCATATCGTCCTCCTGCTACTCGGTGTTGCTACGTACTAGTACCTAGCAATGCTGACTACTACTACATAGTGACACTGAATACCGGCCGGCGCAAGCCGGATCTCAGATCTGACACCCGGCGGGCGGTCGCCCGAGGGTCAGGCCGGGGTGAAGCCGCTGCCGTGGGCCAGGAACGGCGAGGCGAGCCCGGTCTCCTGTCCGGCCAGGGCGAGCGCCTCCGCGGGGGCGAGGCCGGCCGCGAGGCCGCCGTGGAACGCGCTGAGCACTTCGGCCGCCACGTCGTCGGCGACCATCACGGGGGCGGCGACCACGCTGACCGCGCCCGCGTGCAGCCAGGCGTTGGCCATGCTCAGCGCCTCGGACCCCCATCGCACGGACGAGCGCCCGAGCTCGCACGCCGACAGCACCACGGTGGCGGGGGGATCGGGGATGAGGTCGATGTCGTAGCCGAAGAGCGTGCCGTCGGCCAGGCTCAGACCCGACAGCATCGGAGAGCCGGGCGCGTGCCGTCCATGGGCCACGACATGCAGCACCTCCACCTCGTGCGCGAGCCCCGTCACCGCGTCGACGCGGGCGTCCGGCCCGTGCAGCACCCGGGGTGGATCGGCGCGCCCACTGGCGACCGGACCACGCTCGACCTCCCAGGCGAACGAGGCGCGCTCGACCTCCTCGAGGCCGCGAGCGACGGCGGGGCCGACCGCGAACCCCACCGAGCGAGCAGAGGCCCACGCGCCGCGCGAGGCGAGCCAGCGTGAAGCGGACCGCGCAAGCGTGACGGCGCGTCCCCGCGTGGCGGGCAGCATCGCCCATGGCATCCCGGCGAGCGAGCCCGGTGCCGTGATGAGCACGCGGCGCGGATCGCCGGCCGCATCCAGCGCGGGCTCGACGAGCAGGCGAGACAGGGTGGCCAGGCGCGCGTCCAGCGCCGCGGCGACCGCACGCGCCATGGGACCGGAGCGGATCGCGGCCGACACGTCGAGGTCCGCCCGAAGGCCCTGCAGCTCACGCCGCACCTGCGGCCAGGCGATCTCGAAAGCGCGCGGGGGGCGCTCCTGCGGTACGACGAGACAGGCGAGCCGCCCGCGACTGAACAGGTAGGTCACGAAGGCGGTCTCGCGATCCAGCCCCGCCCTCACCTGGTCGAGATCGGCTCGCGGGATGGGTTCGGGGCCGCCCACGGTGGCCCACTGCCGGTTCTGCAGCCGCTCACGGATGGCGCGGATCCGTGGGTCGCTCGCCGCATCCTGCTCCCCCACCTCGTCGTAGAGCAGGCGCAACTGGGCGAGGTCCCGCGCGTGCGCGGGGTCCGGTGGCGGGCGGACCGGTGTGACCTGGTGGGCGAAGTGCCGGGCGCGCTCCGACCAGTCGAACATGATCTCGGGGCGACGCGAGCGCATCGCCGCATCGAGACCGTCGAAGATCAGCTGTGCGCCGTGCATGCCCGATGACGACGCCATGTCGAGAGATCCGAACGAGCGCTGCCAGCGTGCGAGGCTCTCCAGCCCCTCCGCCGCGTGACGCCTGACCTCGGTGTACCGGCCGCGGGCTGCGGCTCGGGCCGCCCGCGCCTCGTGCACGAGCAGCCGGACGGTGAGCGGATCCCGAGACCGCAGGCGAAGCGGCGGTCCCGACGCATCGCCCGCTCGCGCTCGGGCGATGCGCCAGGCAAGCCGCAGCGACAGCGCCTCCTCGCGGAACCCCGTGCGCTCCAGCTCCCGTGCCGCCTCGTCCACCTGCTCGGCCGACGGGGCACGACGGCGCGCGGCGGGACCGAGCTCGAGGAGCGCGCGCAGTCGCACGCCCTCCGCGCGGGCGGCCCACGTCGTGCTGCCGAGGGCACGGAAGCGGCGCGCGGCGGCCGCCGCCGTCGTCGCCGCCCGCGGCCGGTCGTGCGTCACGAGCGACCGCGCCAGCTGCAGCTCCGCCTCGGCCCGCGACTGGGGCACCCTCGCCGCCCCGAAGGAGCGCGCGACCTCTGCCAGCGTCCGCTCGGCGTCGACGATGTTGCCCGCCTCGCGCAGCACCTCCGCACGGTCGAGGTCGCAGATCGCGGCATTCACGGGAGACGACGCGGCGAGCGGACGGGCCTCCGCCATGCGCTCGAGCGCGGTGATGAGATCACCCTCGAGCAAGGCGACGTAGCCGATGTTGTGGATGGCACGGGCGCGGTCCTGCTCCAGGCCGGCCTCACCGAAGGCACGGGCGGCCTCGTCGAGCGCCTGCCGCGCCTCGGCGAGTCGGCCGCGGTGCATCAGCGCGACGCTCTTGTTGATGAGCATGTGGCCGCGCCGGACGGGATCCCGCTGCGTCGCGAGCGCGCGACCGAGCCGTGCAAGCGCCTCGGCGTAGTCGCCGCGTTCGACCGCCATCGCCCCGAGCTGCCCCTCCAGCACCGAGATCGTCGCGTCGCTCAGGCCCGCCGCGCGCCCCGCCTCCAGCGCCTCCTGGCAGATCCTGAGGGCCAGGTCGGGCTGACCGCTTCGGGTGAGGATGTACGCGAGCGTGCCCGCGATGCGCGCCTCCAGCTCGAGCGATTCCGCGCGCTCGTACGCCGCGGAAACCGCCCGCCACGCTTCAGCCACCCTCCCCTGATTGATGAAGGTGATGCCGCGCTCGTGCAGCTCCTCGGGTGTCCGCCCCATGTTTCATGCCGCTCGGAATCGCAGTGCCCGGGCAGAACTGCCTAATGCCGAGCGCGCTCTTCCGCCCCGGTGGGAATCGGGAGCAGCATGTTCCCCGACGCTCGCGACACCCGACACGCGCAGCGTCACACCGCTCCCGGCGTCATGCGTCGGCTGCACGGAAAGGTCCACCCTGATGCCCTTCACCCAGACCACGGTCGCGCTCACCGAGACTCCTGCGGGGTCGTCGATCCGCCGTCGATTCCCCTGGCCGCGAGCGCCGCGTGGGTCGCGCGCCGCGACCGGGCGACGCGCGCGGCAGCGTTCCGCTCGCGCTTGACCGGCTGCGCTGCGAGTTCCGCGGCGATCATCGCCGCCACGTACGGTGCGGCGAACGACGTGCCGCTCCACACGGCGAACCCGCCGCGAAAGCTCTCGGGAGCGATCGTCTCGCGACGGAGCCGGTACTCATCCGAGCGCGTCGTCGCCTGCCTGCCACCCTCGAAGTCCGGACTCGTGCTGACCACGGCGGCGCCCGGAGCGTAGACGCGCACCCAGGGCCCCACGTTCGAGAACAGCGCCACGGAGTCGCCGCCGGGGTTGAGGGCGCCCACCGAGACGTGATCCGCGAACTCGTCGGGCTTGATGCCGTTGTCCGAGCCGGGCCACGGCCAGAGGGCGGCGGGGAACGCCGGCCGATCGATCGCGTCGTTGCCTGCGGAGCAGACGACGACGCATCCGAGCTCGCGGGCGACGCGCAGGATGTCGAACAGCGTGGTCGAGTAGTGCCCGTCCTCCGGTGTCTCGTGGTAGTAGCCGAGCGAGAGATTGAGCACGTCGACCGCGAGGCCGTCACGCGCGCCCTCCTGGTGGCGGCGCAGGAGTTCCACGACGTCGGCGAGGGTGGCCAGGAGCGCGCTCTCGGACACGAGCCCCAGGGCGTCCGCCACGCGCACCGAGACGATGTCGGCGTCCGGCGCCACTTGGCGCACGATCCCCGCGATGAAGGTCCCGTGCCCCGCGACGGGGTCGAGGGCGCCGTCGAGCTGCCCGTAGAGGTCACCGAACCGCTCCGGATCGGCGTCGTCCGTAAGTCCGATCGGGCGCCCGTCGATCTCGAGGTGCCGCGTGACCACGTCATCCGGCAACCAGTCGTGGGCACCGCATCCCGTGTCGAGGACCGCCACGACGGGACGCCGGTGCCCCGGCGGCACCGCGGCGCGAGCCGGCGCGGCGCCGATCCGGGCGACCGGCTGACGGCCGCCGCAGCCCGCTCGCGCGTACTCGGCGGCCCCGTACGGGTTGCTCGATGTGAACGGGTTGCTGGACGTGAAGGGGTTCGAGGAGGTGAACGGGTTGGAGGATGTGAACGGGTTCGCCCTCGTGAAGGGGTTCACGCCCACCGGATCGATCGCGATGAGATGGTCCAGGCCCACCCCCGTCAGCGGCGACCGCGAGAGCCGCCGAGCCCGCTGCAACAGGCGCCAGGCGTCGGGCGCGGCGAGCGGGTCGCGACGGTCCGCGTCCGCGGCGAGGATCACCCGGGTCACGCCCGGCACACCGGGCAGCAACGGGGCGGGCTGCGTCCCCAGCTCGGGCAGCACCTCGCCGCGCAGGCTCTCCGCGGTCAGAACCCAGCCGAGCTCTCCGGCCGCATCGGCCAGCGCGCGCAGATTCGCACCGCGGGCGGCGGCGGTGTCGCCCGTGACGAGCAGCCGGTCGGGAACATAGACCGTCGGGAAGGGGGTGATCCCGGGTGCGTCCTCCGCGGTGGGTTCCAGAATGCGTCCCGGAGGGATCGAGCCGGCCGCGCGGTCACGCCACGTCCAGCCCGGCGGCTGGGCGCCCTCTCCCACCATCGCGCTCACCCCTCCCCGGTGACACGCGGCGCGGAGGGATCACACCTCGAACTGCGGTGTGACGAACTCCCTCAGCTCCCCGTCCTGTCGCACGATCACCCGTACCGTGGCGAGACCCGGGGCCGCCTCGGGGAACGCGAACCGCCCCTCGCTGCCGACCTCCGCCACGCGGTCTTCCCCGTCGTCCTGCGTCATCCGGGCCGCCAGCACGGCCGGATCCGACCAACCGTCGACGCGGCGCCCGCCCGACTCGGTCACCGACACGTGCAGCAGCACGCTCGTCTCGCCGTCGCTGAACTGCAACGTGAGCCGCGACTGCTCGCTGCGGACGGCGCCCTCGAGCGAGCTCTCCAGGGTGAGCAACGCGTACTCGCGCGAGACATCGTCGATCGCCACCGACGCGATCATGCGCTCGGTGAGGTCCGCCGGCGGCGCGTCGCGGCGCTCCCAGAGCTCGCGGATGGCCGCGAACAGCTCCTCATCCGTGCCACCGCCGGTCGACATACTCTCCACAGACGTCATTCTGCTCCCGAATCCAGTCCGGTCCCCTGAATGAGGCCTCGGAGTTTCGCCAGGCATCGACCGCGCGTCGGTCCGATGCTGCCCATCGGCATGCCGAGATCGTCGGCGATGCGGCGGTAATCGGGCCGCTCGTCGAAGGCGACCACGCGCAGCAGGCGACGGCACCGGTCATCCAGCTCGCCGACCGCGCGCCACAGGCGCTGCGCGGCGACGCTCTCGACCGCCTCATCCTCCGCCGACGGCTGCGCCGGCAGCCGTACCTCGAGGATCTCGTCCTCGGTCGCGTCCGATCGTGACGCCATGCGCACCGACTGCCACGCGTTGCGTCGGGCCGTGATCGTGAGCCAGGCGGAGACGGCCTGCGCATCCTGCACGGAATCGTGCTTACGCACGAAGGCGAGCCAGGTGGACTGCACGACGTCCTCGGCAGCCGACGTCGAGAGCCCGTACGCCCGGACGGTGTGCCACAGGACCGGTGTCATGATCCTCACCAGCTCGTCCAAAGCCCGGGAGTCACCGTCTCGCCAGCGCACGAAGCAGCGCGCCGCCTGCTCCCACCGCGGGGCGGACTCGCCGATGTCGTCCGCGGGCGCGGCATCCACCTCCATGGGCATCGGCACCTCCCGCGTCAGCCGAGATCACGGCGCGGGTATCGACCGCCGAATCGTCGGAGCGAATGTCGGGCTACTGCTCCCCATAGTGTGCCCGGGCCGGCGTGGATCGGGCAAGCAGTCGGTGCGGGTGCCCGGGTCCCTCGTATCAGACGGGGCGCCGCGTGATCCTTCGCAGCGCACGCCGGCAGCGGCAGCACCCCGCGCGGCTGCGCGCACCCGAGCAGGAGGAGCATCATGACGCAGGCCCCCGCGTTCACCGCGGCGATCCCCACGCTCGACACCGACGGCGTGCCGATCCACCTCGTGGCGGCCGTCCCGGCGCTCGACGTCATCGTCGCGGCCGCGGAGCGACATCCACAGCGTCCTCTCGCCGTCGCCTCGATCAACCTCGACCACCTGCACCACTTCGGCCGCCACACGCGCCGTTCCGGCCCGCCGTCCGACGACGTCGAGTGGCTCAACCTCATCGACGGCTCTCCCATCGCGGCGTTCGCGCGCCGGGCGACGGGGCAGGCGCACCCCAAGCTGTCGGGAAGCGACCTCGTCCACGCCGTCCTCGATCGCGCAAGCGAGCGCGGCCTCTCCGTCGCCGTGCTGGGTGGGCGGCCCTCGGTGTCGGAGCCGCTGCGGCGGCGGCTCGCCGAGCGCTGGCCGAGCCTGCGTCTCGCGGGTCACTGGACGCCGTCCCCGGCGGAGCTGGACGACCCCGCCGCGGCCGCCGAGCTGACGCGGCGCATCCGCGCGGCGGGGCCCGACATCCTGCTCGTCTGCCTCGGCAAGCCGCGGCAGGAGACGTGGATCGGCGCGCACGGCGCACGCACCGGCGCAGGCGCGCTCCTGGCCTTCGGAGCCGTGGTCGACTTCCTCGCGGGCGCTGCGGCGCGGGCCCCGCGATGGGTCTCCGAGTCCGGCCTCGAGTGGGCCTGGCGGCTCGCGCGCGAGCCCCGACGGCTCGCGCGTCGCTATCTTGTGCAGGGCCCGCCTGCCTATGTGGCGCTGCACCGGTCGCCCCACGCCCTTCGTGAGGGGGTGCGCGGTGCGTGAGGCGGACGGCTCGTTCGCCCGCGACGGGCACGCCGACATCGCCGCGATCGTCGTCACCTACGACAGCGCGCGCGACCTGGGGCCGTTGCTGGCGACGCTGCGCCGTGAGGCCACCACGCTCGCGTTGCGGGTGATCGTCGCCGACAACTCCCCCGACGACGCGACGCTGCGCGTCGCCCGCGCGCATCCCGACGTCATCGCCGTGCCCACCGGCGGCAACCTCGGCTACGCCGGGGGAATCAACGCCGGCGCCGAGCACGTGGGCGACGCCGAGAGCGTGCTCGTGCTCAACCCCGACCTGCGCGTGCGCGAGGGCGCGCTGGACGCGATGCTGGGCGCCCTTCGCGCCGACGCCCGTCGTGGGGCCGTGGTGCCGCGGATCGTCGACGCGGGCGGCCGCACCTCGGCATCGCTGTTCCGCGAGCCCACCCTGAGCCGAGCGCTCGGCGACGCGCTGCTCGGGCGGCTGTGGCGCCGGCGACCGCCCGCCCTGTCGGAATCCGTCCGCGACCCGCGGGCGTATGAGCGCGCGCACGACGTGGACTGGGCCACCGGGGCGGCGATCCTCCTTTCGGCGACCGCCATGGCGCGCGTAGGCGAGTGGGACGAGCGGTACTTCCTCTATTCGGAGGAGACCGACTACCTGCGCCGCGTGCGCGACGCGGGATGGCGTGTGCACTTCACCCCGGCCGCGGTGGTCGCGCATGCCCAGGGCGGATCGGGAACGTCGAGCGCGCTGGAGTGCCTCCTCGAGGTGAATCGCGTGCGGTACATGCGCGCGCACGCGCCGCGGCGAGCGGGCCTCTATCGCGCGGCGCGACTGCTGGGCACGGCGCTGCGGGCACCGTGGTCGGCGCGGAATCGCCACCTCGTGGCCGCGTTGTGCCGTGAGTCGCGATGGGACCGGTTGCCGGCGGCCACCTGGCGCGGCGACGGCTCCCCCGCCGCCGCCGTCGTCATCCCCGCCCACAACGAGGCCGCCGTCATCGAGCGGACGCTGGCGCGGCTGCGCGAGCCGGCGGCCGCCGGCTCCCTCGAGGTGCTCGTCGTGTGCAACGGCTGCACGGACGACACGGCCGCGCGCGCCCGGCGCTTCACCGGCGTGCGGGTGCTCGAGATGACGGAGGGCTCCAAGCCCCGAGCGCTGAATGCCGGGATCGCGGCGGCGCGGGTGCGGCCCGTCATCGTCCTCGACGCCGACATCGAGCTACCGCCCAGCGCCATCCCCGGGGTCCTGCGGGCCCTGCGCCGCCCGGCCGTGCTCGCCGCCCGGCCGCCATTCGCATACGACGTCTCGTCGGCCGGGCCGCTCGTGCGCGCCTACTATCGAGCGCGCACCCGGGTGCCCGAGCTCAGCGCCGCCATGTGGGGCGCCGGCGTCTACGCCCTCGCCCCCGAGGGGGAACGCCGGGTTGCGCCCTTTCCGCTCGTGACCGCCGATGACGTGCACGTCGAGACGACGCTGGCCGGCACGACGGCGATCCCTCCCCTCGCCGCCGTGCGCGTGCGCGTGCCCACCACGACGCGCGATCTGCTGGCGACGCTGGTGCGCGTCCGCCGGGGCCCGGCCGAGCTCGGCATCGACACCGGGCGGCGCACGATGCGCGGCCTCCTGCGGACGATCGCGGGCCCCGCATCAGCGCGCGACGCCGTCGTCTACGCGGTGCTCGCCGCCGTCGCCCGACGGCGAGCGAGCCGCTCTCGACCGGGCGCGTGGGAGCGCGACGCGTCCAGCCGCGTCGCGGCCGCGTGAGGGGCGACGAGGGCGTCACGCCGAGTGGGTCGACGGCGGGGGCGCGATCGCCCCGGCGCGGTCCGCGCGTCGCGACAGCCCCGCCACCTCGTGCAGCACGGCGCTCACACCCTCGCTGAACACGCGGTGGTCACGCGCGGCCTCGACCTTGCGCCGTCCCGCCGCCCCCATGCGTGCCGCGCGCTCGGGGTCGCGCCACAGGGCGAGGATCGCCTGCCGCAGCGCCGCATGATCGCCGGCGGGCACCCACACGCCCTCCACGCCGTCGACGAACGCGCCGCGCTGCCCGGCGACCGCCGAGACGATGACGGCCTTACCCATCGCCCACGCCTCGTTCATGCAGGTGATGCCGTTGTCGCTGTCGGTGGGGCGCAGCGGGACGACGACGAAGCGCGAGCGCGCGTACAGGTCGCGCAGCTCCTCGGCGCTCATCGTGCCGAAGGTCACGTGCGGCGGAGCGTCGGCCTCGCCGCGGCGGTCGCCGTCCGCGGCGTTCCACCAGTCCGGTCGTGAGGTGTCGAGGACCCCGGCGATGTGGCACGGGATGTCGAGTCCGTCCAGTGCGCGCACGAGCGTCGGGTAGTCGCGCATCTCGCCCCCCGCGGCGCAGATCGTGTGGAGCCCGTCGGCGGGAACGGGCGCCCAGAACGCGGTATCGAGCGTCCAGGGCAACGCGACGAGCGCGTCGGCCGGCACGCCGACGGATCGCACCGCGAACTCGCGCTGCGTCACGGGCGGCAGGATGATGCGGTCCAGGCGCGGGTGCGCCGCGCGGAGCAGCACCGCCTTCTTGCGCTCCGAGATCCGGGTCAGCAGCGCGACGATGCGCATGCGCCGCCGCGAGATCCGGCACAGCAGTGCGAGGACGAGGGCCACGTCCGCCACGCTCCAGCAGAAGACGGCATCGAAGCGTGGACCGACGCGCAGCGCCTCCAGCACCTGAACCAGTCTCATCGGCACACGCCGGTACAGGGCGCGCAGCCACCGCGGAGGATCGGTGCCGAGGGCACGGTCGACGTAGACGATGTCTGCGTCGACGTCGAGCATCCACGAGCGCGGCCCCCCGCCCGGCATCGACGGGTCGGGCGTCGGGAACAGCGTGTTGGCGAGCACGAGCACGCGGGGCCTGCGGGATGACGCGGCGGAAGCCGCGACGCGCCCGTCCGACGAGCGCCGCGCGCGGCGACCGGGCGGCGACGCACGCGCGATGAAGCCGGTCACGCGATGCCTCGCAGCGCGGCGGCGCGTACGGGGCGGTGCGAACGCGCCAGCGACTCATCGGCGCGCCCGATCGCGCGCACCGCGCCCGCGAGCCCCACCAGCAGGAAGAACATGCCCGCCGAGATGGGGAAGCTGAGGCCGTCGAAGAACGCGAACAGGATGACGGTCGTGCCCAGCGCCGCCGCGATCCCGCGGCCGAGGGCCGCGATGTCGGCGTAGGGAGAGCGACGGATCGTCTGGACGGCGCCCCACAGCGCCGCCACCACCACCGCGCCGGCGGCGAGCGCGCCCAGCACCCCGAGCTCGAGCAGCAGCAGAGCCCACTGATTGTCGAAGATGTAGTACCGGGGCAGGAACGTGCCGAGGCCGACGCCGAGAACCGGGCTGGCGGCGAGGAACTCGGGGATGCGCGCGAGGCCGTCGGTGCGGGACTCCGTGCTGGGGTCGCTCCCGATGCCGAGGAACAGGCCGACGATGGTGCCGTACAGGCCCGGCACGACCACCACGGCGGCGGCGCCGGCGAGAGCGGCGCCGATGGCGACCGCCACCCGATACGCGGCGGGCAGCGCGGGCAGCGACAGCACGATCGCGGCGGCCAGTCCGACAAGACTCGAGCGCGAGACGGAGAGGATCGCGGAGAAGACGATGAGGGCGGCCGGCAGCCATGTCCACGGCAGGCGCCCTCGACCGGCCTCGGCTCGCGTCACGCCCATGGTGATGGCCAGCGGCACGATCGAGCAGATCGCCGCGGAGTGCTCCAGGGGATGGGTGGCGGTGCCCGTGGGCCGGGTGAACTCCCCCCGGGCGATGACGCCCCCGTCCTCCACCTGCACGCCCGGGATCAGCGCGGTCACATCCAGCAGCGTCTGATTCGTCACGAACTGCGCCAGGCCGAGCAGCGCGACGAGCGTGCCGGCGACGACGATGCGCCCGAGCAACGCGTCCACGTCGCGCAGCGTGCGCAGGCCGTCGATCATGACGAGCACGACGCCCGTCCACGACAGCAGGCGGGCGATCGCCGACACGGCCGATCCGATCTGGTCGTGCGGCTGCCCGCGCAGCATCGCGGCGGCGAAGCTGACCAGCGCGACGAGCAGGAGCGCCGCGAGCGCCCAGCGCACGGGGTGGGCCGCGCGCACCACGTCGACCTCGCGCGCCTGCAGGCGGGCGATCACCCACCACAGCAGCAGCACGAGCCCCCACAGCATGGCGGGCCGCCCCATCGAGCCCAGCCCCGCGATCACGAGATTCGACGGGACGGCGAACAGCAGCACGACGTAGACGGTGATCATCGTCAACGCCGTGCCGGTGCGCGCAGGGCGCACCCACCGGCCCCATGCGGCCGAGACCGGGGGCGGGAGCGCGACCGGGCGGCCCGAGCTCATCGCCGTCGTCCCGCCCGTCCGCCGTCGCCGCGCGCGGGAACCGGTGCGGGGCGCTCCTCCACGAGCATTCGTTCGATCGCCTCGTCGACGTCGACCTCCACGTCGACGCCCTCGTCCTCCTCAGCCGTGGTCACCTCGGAACGGACGGCCTCGGCCCCGGTGGTCGTGTCATCCGGCTCGTCGCCCCTCACCGCCCGCTTGCGACGCGGCCTGCGCGCGAGCCCGTCCACCGCGGCCGCGACGAGCAGCACGAGAAGCAGCGAGCCGGCTCCCGTGAGGCCGGCGGCCATGAGTCGGTCACGGTTCGACAGGGTGCCCTCGGACGAGACGGCGACGGTCCAGATGCTCATCCGCAGTTCGGAGGAGACCTCCTGCTCGTCCTGGATCTCTCCGAAGACGTGCTCGGTGCGCTGCAGCATCTCGTCGACGATCCGGGCGGCGTCGCCGTCGTCCGCCGCGCTCGCCGTGATGAGGATCATCGGCGCGGAGCTGGTGTGATCGCGCGCCACCTGCACCTCGGCGCCGTCGTACGGCTCGAGGACCTCGGCGACGGAGGCCTCCGCCCCGGCGACCCGCACGAGCACGTCCGCAGCCGTGCCCAGGCCGCCGAGGTAGAGGAAGGGGTTCGGCTCCGTCTCCACCTCCTCGCCGTCCACCTCCACCACGGTCACCGGCATGCTTGCCTCGCCGGGCAGCAGCATCTGGGTCGCGGTGCGCTGATACGTCGGCGGTGTGTGCGTCCATACCGCCAGCGCCGCGCCCGCGGCCAGGAGGGCGCCCGGCAGCACGATGTACCACCTCCGCACCAGCCCTCGAAGCGTTTCTGCGATGTTCATTCGTCTCCCCTTTCGCGAGCATTCGTCCTCGCACGCGGGCGCCACGCGTGGGCGGCCCGATCCGTCGCGACCGCCGCGCCTCCGGCGGCGATCAGGCCCGCCGCTCCGAGAGCGCCGAGCCCCGCGAGCTGGCCGGTGCGCGACGGCGCGATGTGGTCGATGCGCGTGCTGAGCGGATCGACCTCGGCCTTGATGTCGGTGATCTGGCCGGGCTGTCGGTGCAGCGCGGTGCTGTGCGAGATCCGGGCCAGCGCCTCGCGCTGGCGTTCCTCCACCCATGCGCGAGAAGGGCCCACGATCTGCACCACGATCTCCGCCGCCGCGTAGCTCGGCTTCCACTGGTTGCCGTAATCGGTCAGCCCCACCTGCACGCCCTGGCGCAGCCCGGCGCCGTGGTAGGGGGCGTCGGCGCGGGCGTATCGCACGGTGGGCTGGCCGGGCACCACCTCCGAGGCGACGGCGCCCGCGAACGCGATCACGTTCTGATCCTTGATCGACTGCTCCACGCCCAACGCGTTGTCGGTGCCCCACAGGAACATGACGGTGGTGCGCGTCGTGTACACGCCGCCGGCAGCGGAGGCGACGAGGTACCACGCGAGCAGCGCGGTGGCACCCAGCGCCGCAGCTGCG
Source organism: Microbacterium sp. Marseille-Q6965 (assembly GCF_946151065.1). Taxonomy (GTDB): domain Bacteria; phylum Actinomycetota; class Actinomycetes; order Actinomycetales; family Microbacteriaceae; genus Microbacterium. Next base: position 864,859 of record NZ_CAMGZA010000001.1, read on the forward strand.
GCGTACCACCGCCGACCCAGGGTGACGAGCAGCTCACGCAGCGTCACGATGCCTCCGCCCGGTCGCCCGGGGCCGCGGGCGCGCCCGGCCTGCCGGCGCCCCACACCTCGTCCTCGAGGATGCGCACGATGTCGGCCTGCGCCCGGTCCCACCCCGACCGCGCCGTCGCGGCGATGCGGAGCGCGTGCGCCTGACGGTCGGGCCGGTCGACGGCCGCGACGAGGGCGGCCGCGATGCCGGCAGGGGTCGGACGCGCCCATGCCGGCGCCGGGCCCGGCAGATCGGCACGCGCCGAGGGCGTGTCGCCGACGACGGGCACGACGCCCGCGGCGATCATCTCCTCGGCCACGAGGGAGATGTTGGTGAACGACATCGCCAGGCCCGCCACGCAGCGTCCGTACAGCTCGTTGAGCGCGGCGGGTGCGAGTCTGCCGTGCCGCGTCGCCGGGAACGGCAGGTCGCGCACGTGCTCGCCGTACACGTGGATGGGTACCTCGGGCCGTGCGGCGTGGAAGCGTGTCAGCGCGAGCCGCGCGAGCTCCCACCCGCGGCGCGCGACGCCCGGGCGGGCGTACGCGACGACGCCGTCGCGATGCGCATCGGGCGCCGCCCGGTACACCGTCGTGTCGCAGCCGAACGAGGTGACATCGGGTTCGATGCCCACCTCCGTGCGCAGGGCGTGCGCGACGGCCTCCCCGAGCGCGACGCAGCGGAAACCGAAGCGATAGGTGTCCTCGGCCAGCGCGTACGCGGCGCCGCGGGGGTGGAACCACGGTTCGAAGTCCTGCACGAAGTACAGTCGCCGCATCGGCGCACGGCCGTGCACGGCCAGCACGTGGGCCGTCTCCCATGAGGAGGCGACGGCGGCATCGACGCCGGTGATGCCGTCACGGGCGTCGCGCACCTCGGCTCGCACCGCCGGCCACCACTCGCGGATGACCCGCGCGCGCTCCGCGGGGTCACCGCCGTGCCGCTCGTCGAGGAACAGCACGCAGCGGTGCCCCCGCGCCTCGACCGCTTCCACCATGCGGAAGAGAGTGGTGTGGCCGCCCGATCCGGGACCGGGCGGTGTCAGCACCCACCCCACGGCGAGGGGCACGCCGTGGGGTGGGGCCGCTGTGGGGGCGGCGAGCCGCAGGTCGGCGGAATCGGCGATGTCGGCGTCGGGCAGCCCGAGCACGCTCCCCGCGTCGCCCAGGGCTCCCGCGAGGCGGCTCGCGGCGCGCCGCAGCACGCCACGCGATCCCTCGCGGGCCAGCACCCGCATCCCCCTCAGCGCCGTGGCGCCCGCGCCGTCCATTCGCCGCACTCCCCCTTCGTCCTATGACGAGGAGTGGACGAGTGCGCCCCCTGATACCCGAGGATGCTCGCGGACGGTCTCGAGGATCCGTTCCGCGACATCCGCCCACGTGGCGCGCGACGCCGCCTCCCGCGCGGCCGCTCCCCTGCGCTGGGCCTCGCGCCGATCACACAGCGCCAGCATCGCCGCGTGAAGGGCTCGCTCGTCCCACGGGTCGACGACGATCGCGCCCGTGCCCAGCATCTCGGAGGCCCCGCCCTGCGACGTGGCGATGACGGGCAGCCCCGCGGAGGCGGCCTCCAGGTAGGCGATGGGCGACGGATCGAACAGGCTCGGCAGGACGAACGCGGTCGCCTGCGCGTACAACCCGTCCAGGACGGCCTGGGCACGCGCGTCGTGGCGCGGCAGCAGGCCATGGTCGACGACGCCCGGGGCCTCGACGCGGTCGTGCCGGCCGACGAGGTGCAGCACCGCGTCGGGACGCACGGCCCGCACGCGTTGGAAGGCCTCGAGCACCCGCTCGCCGTTCTTGCGCCGCCAGTCGACACCGACGAAGAGGAACACGGGAGCGGCGCCCCGCGCCGGCCGTCGCGCGGTGGCGCGCGGCCGGTGTCCCATGCCGACCACGTGCACCCGATCGGCAGGGATGCCGTAGTCGGCGCGCAGCGTCTCGGCGGCCCAGCGGGTGCTCACGAGGTTGAGGTCCGCCCGGCGGGACGATCGTCGCTGCACCGCGATCCAGCGAGCCACCGCGGCCGCGCGGAAACCAGCGGCGCGCGTGTCGGAGTGCTCGTGCGCCCACATGCTCTGCAGCGTCGCATCGTCATACGTGGCGACCATGGCACCCGCCGTGCGCACGCGATCCAGGCGGTAGGCGTCGGTGCCCGTCGCGAGCACGAGGTCGAGGGGCCCGCGGCGAAGGATCGCTCGGGTGAACGCCGCCTCGCGCGCGGCCATCTTGAGCGCGTCGTGTTCCGCGGCGCCCGGTTCGCGGTGGCGGAGGGTGGCGGCGAGGTGGATCGGCGCCGTGACCGCGCGGGGCACGTCGTAGCCGATCTCGACCACGTCGGCGCCGTGCTGCCGCAGCCCGCCCAGCAGCCCGTGGGGTGTTCCCGACCACAGGTCGGGCGTGATGGCGCCCCGGTGGGGTTGCACGAGGCCCACCCGCAGCCGGCGGGCGCTCACCGCTTCGCCCCTGTCGCCGTCGCCGCGCACAGCGCCTCCGCCACGCGCTCCTGCTGCGCGGCCGTGAGGTGCGCGTGCATGGGCAGCGACAGGATCTGATCGGCCGCTGCCTCGGCCACCGGGAAACTGCCGCGGGCCAGGCCCAGGTGGGCGTAGGCGCCCGTAAGATGCAGCGGCGTCGGGTAGTGGATGCCGGTGCCGATGCCCTCGGCCTCGAGGACCGCCCTGACGCGGTCGCGCGCGGCGACGCGCACCACGTAGAGGTGCCACACGTCGTCGTTGCCGGCTCGCGCCGACGGGACCCGCACACCGGGCGCATCGCGAAGCAGCTCGTCATATCGCGCGGCCGCGCGGCGGCGCGCCTCCGTCCACGCGGGCAGACGGCGCAGCTTGGCCCGCAGCACGGCGGCCTGCACGGCGTCGAGCCGCGAGTTCATGCCCACGCGGTCGTGCACGTACTTCACGGTGCTGCCGTGGGCTGCCGTGCTGCGCACGATCTCGGCGATGAGGGGGTCGTCGGTGAGCACCGCTCCCGCATCGCCCGCGGCACCGAGGTTCTTGCCGGGGTAGAAGCTCGTGGCGGCCACCGTGCCGAGCGCGCCCGCGCGCCCCGCGGCCGACGACGCCCCCTGCGCCTGCGCGGCGTCCTCGACGATCGCCAGATCGTGCCGCCGCGCGATCCGGTGCAGCGCCTCCACCGGCGCTGTCTGCCCGAACAGGTGCACGGGCGCGATCGCCCGCGTGCGCGGTGTGACGGCCGCCTCGACGGCATCGGGGTCGATGAGAAGGTGCTCCTCGTCGACGTCGACCGGCACCGGCACTGCGCCCAGGCGGGAGGCCGCCTCGGCCGTGGCGATGAAGGTGTTCGCCGGCAGGATCACCTCATCGCCCGGGCCCACGCCCACGGCGCGATAGGCGAGCTCGAGCGCGTCGGTGCCGTTGCCGACGCCGACGGCGTGCGCCACGCCGATGAAGTCGGCGTACTCGCGCTCGAACGCGGCGATCTCCTCGCCGCCGATGAACTCCGCCGACAGCAGCTGCCGACGCCACACGGCGAGCACGTCGTCCGCCACCTCCTCCGAGGGTGCGACGAGGTCGACGAACGGGACGGTGGTGCGCAGGCTGATTGCCATGGTTCTGCTCCTCACGAGGTGCCGTCGACAGGCGACGGAGCGGGGTCGGACGGCGCGGGTCGACGCCGGGTGACGAGGCGCCCTGTCACGCGTGCGACGAGGCCCTGCAGCTCGCCGAACACCGCGGGCATCGTCCAGCGCGCGACGGGAAGGTAGGCGGCGATCATCCCGAGCGCGATCAGCCCGACCGCCGCCGGATGCGGCAGGTCGTCGCAGAGCAGGGCGATGGGCACCCCCGCGGCGAGAGCTGCCGCGACGGCGGGAAGCGTGCGCGCCAGCGGCGACGCCGCCGTCCACCAGGGGATCCCGAGCACGCGCGAGACGATGATCCAGCGCGTGGCCGTGGCGGCGATCGCCACGGCGAGGAAGCCCGTCGCGACGGCGGCGAGGCCGTGCGGGGCGACGAACCAGGTGGTCACGACGGTGACGGCGTCGACGACGACGACGTACGCCAGCCACACGCCGGGTCGGCCGACGCCCGAGAGCAGTCCCCGATCCATCCCGCTCAGCGCGAAGGCACCGGCGACGGCGTAGATCGCTCCGGGGACGACACTGGCATCCCACTGCTCGCCGAAGACGAGCGGGAACAGGTGCGCGCCCGAGACGGCGATGCCGACCATCACCGGCACGACGAGCGCATGGGCGACGCCCTGCACGCGGATGTAGCCGGCCGCCAACCGGTCGGCGGCGTCGCGGATGCGAGCGAACAGCACGACGGACACCGGCTGGACGGCGTTCGCGGTGAGCTCGTAGGCGATGGTGACGAGGCGCTGCGCGACGTTGAGGTATCCCAGCCCCTGCACGCCGAGGAACAGGAGGACGATCGCGTTCTCGAGCCAGACACGCCCCTGGCCCACGAGGTCGGCCGCGATCACCTTGCTGCCGAAGTGCAGCATCTCCCGGAACTCCCGCCACGAGAAGCCGAGGCCGGGGCGCCAGCGCGCGGCCGTCCACGCCATCACCATGACGATCACCTGGTAGACGAGCGTCTGCCACACGAGCGCCCACACGCCCCACCCGGCGAACGCGAGCACGATCGCGACCGCCTGGCCGGCAACGCCCGCCGCGACCGACTGGATCGCGATGGCGCGGAACCGCAACTCGCGCCGCAGGATCGCCATGGGCACGGCGTTGAGTGACACGATGAACGCCGCCGGTGCGAGCGCGCGGATCACGTCGGCGGCCGCCGGCTCTTGCAGCACGGCGGCGATCGCGGGCGCCGCGAGGGCGAGCGCAGCGCTCAGCGCCAGGCCCACCGCCGCCGCGTACCAGAACGCCGTGCGGAAGGTGCGCGGGCGGGGGTCGGCCGCCTGCACGAGGTACGTCGAGAACCCCAGGTCCGCAAGCGTGTGGACGAGCGGCAGCAGCGACCCGGCGAGCGCGACGAGGCCGAAGTCCTCGGGCGTGAGCAGGCGGGCGAGCACCGCGACGGTGAGGAACCCGAAGATCCGCACGGCCCACTGCTGCGTCATCGTCCACGCCGCGCTCGTGGCGGCCTTCCCCGCCAGCCCCTGTTCGCCGCCCGAGGCGGCGCGCGACGCCTGGGATGCGGTCACGATCCGACCCCGCGCAGGGCGCGGCGCTGCGACGCGGCACGAGCCCGTCGCAACGCCGCGAGAAGACGCCGGGCCGCGCGCACGGCGGCGGGATCGCGGATCGGAAGCGACCGCCACCCCGCCCATGCGGTCCGTTCCAGCCAGCGCTCCCAGCGCGCGGCCGCCGGATGCTCGCTGCCGTGGTGCCACGGCTTGGCGGTCTCGGTGAAATGGATGACGCCGGGGTGCTCGATCGCTCGCGCCACCTCGTCGGGCCACAGCGCCCACCCGGCGCAGTCGCCCCGGTACTGGCTCGTCTGCACGTTCCACCGCAGGGGGAGCTCGGTCCAACCGGGCCCGACGATGCCGTTGAGCGCGTCCTGATCGCCCCAGCGCAGGGGGGATCGGCGCAGCAGGCGCAGACAGCGCGAGCCGACGTCGGCGTCTCGCCAGGCCGTTCGGTCGATCAGCAGCACTCCCGAGTTGAAGTACAGCCCGCCGGGGTCCAGCCCGAGCTGCCGCCACGGAGAGCCGTTCATCGTGGCGGCCCACGGGGTGTTGGCATCGCGCACCGCCCCGAGCACGCCGCCGCGCAGGTCGGCGGCGAACACCTCATCCAGCGCGTCCTCGACGACCGTGTCGGCATCGAGATAGAGCACCCGCTCGACCTCGTCGGGCAGGAGCTCGTCGAGCAGCAAGCGGTACAGCGCCGCGATCGACAGTGAGGTCGTGTAGTGGGCGCCGCGCAGCCGCGCCTCGTCCACCGTGATCCACGACACCGTGGCGCGGGCCACGCCTGCCTGCACCCGCGCGCGCACATCGGCGGGCAGGCCCGGCTGCAGGATGTGGACGGTGATGTCCTCCGCGCCCGGCGAGGCGTCGATGCTCGCCAGCGCGACGGCGAGTGGCAGCGCGAAGTCCCGGTCCACGCACATCGCGATGTGCCGCCGCACGCTCATCGGTGGCCACCGGTGGCGAGCCGCTGCCCGGGCAGCAGGATGCGGTCGAGGGGCCGGGGGGACGCGCCCGCGACGGCGGCGATCTTGCGCAGCACGCGGACCAGCACCGCGCGGGCCCGCAGGGCGCGCCGATCGCGCCGGTCGAAGCGCGGCAGGGCCTCTTGGATGCGCCACAGCAGCGGTGCGTTCGCCTCGATCGCCAGCAGCGCCCGGCCGTACGCCCTGGCGTCGTCGTCGGGCTTGGGCGGCGGCGCGTCGGTCAGCCGGGCACCGCGGGCTGCGCGCTCAGCTGTGGCTGCGTAGGCGACCTCGAGCCACGCGAGCCATTCCTCCTCGGCCGCGAGCGCGTCGGCGGCGCGGCGCGCCCGCACGGAGGCCTCGGCGCGCTCGCCCGCGTCGCGCACGAGCTGCGCGATCCGGGCGACGAGCGCGTCCGGGTCGCGGGGGCGGTCACGCTCATCGACGACGAAGTCCGCGATCCCCAGCGCCCGGGCATGCCCCTCGTGCGCGTCGAGGGTCACCGCCGGCAGGCCGGCCCCGCACGCCTCCAGCAGCGAGGTGAGGGACGAGAACGGAAACGTGTCGAGGTAGAGATCGGCGGCGCGCAGGTACGGTGCCGGATCGGTCACGGGCCCGAGCGCCCGCACGCGGCCCGGGAAGCGGCGGCGCAGCCAGGGGAACGGACCGTCGTCCTCGCCCGGGCCGATCGCGCAGAACGCCAGCGAGGGCTCGGCCTCGAGCGCCGCAGCGATGAGCTCGCCGAACGAGGGCCGCATCCGCGTGTCGCCGAACTTCACCGCACGTGCGACGGTCATCGCCACGACGGTGCCCGGTGCCATGCCGAGCTCCTCGCGAGTTGCCGGGCGCACGTCGGGGACAGCCGGCACCAGCAGGGGCAGGCGGACCACGGCGTCGTCGTCGTAGCCGCGCAGGCGCCGCGTGAGGGCCGCGCCCGCCGCCCGGAACTCGGCGATCGTCGTCGCACGCGTCGGCGCGGCGAGCATGAGGTGGTCGGCGTGGTCGAAGACGATCACCGGCGCGCCCGCGTACCCACTGCCGAAGGCGACGGCCGACACGGGGTCGTCCGGCTGCAGGTGGCACACCACCATGTCGACGCCCCCGGCGAGCTCGCGCAGCCTCGCGGCCCGGGCGAGGGGATCGCCGGCGCCGAGCGCCCGCGCGGTGCCGCCGACGGCGGCGCAGGCCTCGCGCAGCCCGGCGGTCACGTCGTCCTGGCGCACCACGACGACGTCGGAACGGCTGGCGGTGTCGCGGCGGATCCAGCGCTCGGCGAGCTTGCTCAACCCGCCGATCGACGCGGCCTCGGTGAGCACGTGCAGCACGCGTCGCCGCCCGCCCGCGCGCGGCGCGACGGGGGCGGACGGCGCCAGCGCCCGCTGAGCGATGCGGTCGGCGACGCGCTCGAACCGAGCCGAGCGCAGCCGGCCGGTCGGGTTGGTCATGGCGAAGGTCATCGCGACGCGGCACCATTCCATGGCGGTGACGGCCCGACCGCTCGCGAGGCGCCGCTCGGCGATCCGCAGCGCGGCATGCATCACGGCGTCGTTGTGGCGCAGCTCGTCGTCCGAGCCGTGCGCACGCGCGGCGGGCGTGCCGCCCAGCGGCGAGGTGGCAGACGACAGGGGCGTCATGCTTGCCATGTCACAGCGCCCAGCTGACGCCGCTGCGAAGCGGGACGGCGGGGACGCCGCCGACGAGCGTTCGGGGCGGCACGTCCTTGGTGACCACCGCCCCTGCCGCGACGACCGCGCCGTCCCCGATCGTCACGCCCTTGAGGACGACCGCCCTCGTGCCGATCCACACGTCGTCGCCGATGATGATCGGAGCCGACATGACGCCGCGGCCCCCCTCCATGGCGTGGCTGTCGCTGTCGCGCACGATCACCTCGTCGGCCAGGCCGGTCCCCCTGCCGATGCGCACCTCCTCGAAGCAGAGGATGCGCGCGCCGTTGTTCATGCCGAGCGAGCGGTCGAACTCGAGGGTGGCGCCGGGATCGGCGATCACGCGGCACCCGGCGTGCACGTCCACGCTGCCGTTGACGATGAGCGTGGCACCTCGGGAGAGGTAGAACGTGCCGGGCAGCGGCGTCGTCTTGAGCGCCTCCCACTTCACGCCGATGTTGAGGGTGCCGCTGCCACGCAGCTCGCCGTGCAGGCCGACGCGGGTCTCGCGGTACACCTTGCCGCTCAGGCCCGCGGCGCGCAGGACCCGCATGGCGTTGAGGTCGAGCCGCGTCACATCGATGAGCCGGTTGAACATCGCACGCCCCCTCAGCCCTCGAGTGCGGGAACGGCGGCGGGGACGGGCGTGGGCGCGGCCACCGCGACGGGTTCGCCGTGACGCTCGAGGCTTTGCGTGGCGGCGGCGAGCACCGACAGCACTCGCAGTCCCGAGGCGCCGTCCGTGCGTGGCGCACGGCGACCACGGATGGCCGCGGCGAACTCGGCGACGACCCCGGCGAGCGCCTCCCGCTCCGGCAGCGCGGGAGACCAGGTGTCACCGATCCGGTACGACACCTGCGCCGACCGCACCGCCTCCACGCCGTGGCTGGCGAGGTCGACGCCGCGGTCGAACACGCTGACGCGCTGCTGCGGGTTGAGGTCGTCCCACACCAGGGTGCTGCGGGTGCCGCCGATCACCATGCGCCGGATCTTCGTGGGGCTGAGCCAGTTCACCTGGATGTGCGCGATGCCACCACCGGGCAGCGGCATGGCGAGGAAGCCGACGCAGGCGCGCCCGGTGCCGAGCGGATCCGCTCCCAGCGCCGACACCGTGGTCTGGGGCAGGCCTCCCGGCAGCACGAAGTCGAGGATCGCGAGGTCGTGCGGCGCGAGGTCCCACAACACGTCGACGTCGGACTGCACGAGTCCCAGGTTGATGCGGGTCGAGTCCACGTAGAGGATGTCGCCGAGTCGGCCCTGCGCGATGAGCTCGCGGATCTTCATCACCGCGGGCGTGTAGCAGTACGTGTGATCGGTCATGAGCACGAGGCCGCGCTCGCGGGCGAGAGCGACCATCGTCTCGCCCGCCTCGCGACCGTCCGCCAGCGGCTTTTCGACCATGACGTGCTTGCCGGCCTCCAGTGCGCGGCACACCAACGCCCGATGCGTGCGCGCGGGCGTCGCGATGGCGACCGCGTCGATGAGCGGGTCGCCGAGGACCTCGTCGATATCGGTCCACACGGGGGCGCCGCCCACGGACTCGGCCACCCGCGCCGCGCGCGCCCGGTCGAGGTCGCAGATGCCGGCGAGGTTCCAGTCGTCGGCGGCGCGGAGGTTCCTCGCCAGGTTCGGTCCCCAGTAGCCGGCGCCGATGACCGCCGCGTTGTATCTCTCCGTCACAGCTGTTCTCCTATCGGGGGACGGCGCCTGGCGCCGCGGTCCGGGGCTGCGGCCCCAGCGGGCCACGACTACACAGAGCGGCGCCCGCCGCCGCTGATACGAAAGAGACGCCGATGACCTTTCCCGCGATCCCCGACTCCGCCGACGTCTCACCCGATGCCCGGGTGGGCGAGCGCACGCGCATCTGGCATCTCGCACAGGTGCGCGAGGGTGCCCGGATCGGCGCGGACTGCATCGTGGGCCGCGGGGCGTACATCGGACCCGGCGTCGAGGTGGGCGATGGCTGCAAGATCCAGAACCACGCGCTGGTGTACGAGCCGGCCCGGCTCGAGGACGGCGTCTTCATCGGCCCCGCCGTCGTGCTGACGAACGATGAGTTCCCGCGCGCCGTCACGCCGGACGGACGCCTGAAGGACGCGTCCGACTGGACGGCGGTGGGCGTGACGATCGAGCGCGGCGCCTCGGTGGGCGCCCGTGCCGTCTGCGTCGCGCCCGTGCGGATCGGCGCGTGGGCGCTCGTCGCCGCCGGAGCCGTCGTCACGCGCGACGTGCCCGCGCACGCGCTCGTCGTCGGGGTGCCGCCCCACCCATCCGATCCGGCGGGCCGCCCGCTCGTCGCGGAGGGCGGAGGCGAGTGGGCGTGCCCCGTCACGGGAGAGCGATACCGCGAGACCGACGGCGCGCTCCAGGCGGTCGACGCCCGCTGAGTGGGCGCGGAGGCGGCGCGGTGCGGCCGCTGCCGGCACGTCCGGCGGCAGCACGCATCTCGCGCTCAGTCGGTCGTGATGCGAGCCTCGTGGATGGTCGCCATCGGGCCGACGCCGGAGGAGCCCGCCACGTTGATCGCGAGCCGCGCCCCGGAGATGTCGCGCGCCACGGTGCCCACCTGCGTCCACGTTGAGCCGTCGTCTGTCGAGACGGAGGCGACGATCGTGTGGGTGCCCGCGTCGCGCTGCAGACGCAGCACCAGCTCTGTGGCGTTGCTGGGCAGCCGCGGCAGGTCGGTGGCGCGCCCACCGGATTCGTCGATCAGCGCGATGGCGTGGCCCCCGACCCACGAGTTGTACGCGCGGGTGAGCTCGATGTACTCGTCGTCGTGGCCGTAGAGCACGATCCCGGCGTGCTGCGTGTTCGCCTCGGGCGCGAAGCTCAGCGACACCTGGGCGCTGCTCCAGTTCTCGGGCAGATCGCGGAAGAGGGTGTTGTACGTGTTGTTCGGGCCCTCCCAGAGATCGCCGGGCAACGCGGGGACGTCGAGGCCGTCGTCGCCGTAGACCACGCCGTAGCCCCAGCCGATCTCGGTGTCCCGCGGGGCGCCCGCGGAGGTGCGCGCGACGAAGTCCCAGCCGTCGGCGACGAGTGCCGCCCGATCGGCGTAATCGAAGGTGTGGGTCGACCCCTCCCCCGGCACCGGGGTGGGTGTCGGCGTCGGTGTGGGGGTCGGCGTCGGTGTCGGGGTCGGCGTGGGGGTCGGCGTGGGGTCGGCGTGGGGGTCGGCGTCGGGGTCGGTTCGGGCCCCTGCCCACCTGCCGCGACCCGCAGATCCGAGAACGTCGCATACGGGAACCCGGACGGCGATGCGGCCGTCACGAGGGCGAGACGGGCGTCGTCGACGTTTGGCATCGCGCCGCCCACGGCCGTCCAGGTGGCGCCGTCGTCCGTGGAGAAGGAGCCGGAGATCTCGCCCGAAGCCGGTCGTTCGAGCCGCAGCAGCAGCGAGCGCGCGCCGGTCGGCACCCGTCCCGCGTCGGCGGCGTCGCCGTCGCGTTCCGTGATGGTCACGACGCCGTTCCCGCCGGCATACGCGTTGTACGCCCTCGAGATCTCGGCGTAGTCGTCGTCCGAACCGTAGATGGCGATCCCCGCGTGCTGCGCGTGCTGGTACGGCTCGAACCGCACCCGCACCTGCACGCGCGACCAGTCCTCGGGCAGGTCGCGGAACAGGGTGTTGCGCGTGTCGTTCGCCGACCGCCACAGGTCGCCGGTGTCGACCGGAACGCGCACGCCCTCCCGCGTGAAGCGCAGGGCGACCCCCGTCTCGGTGTCGCGGGCCGCGCCGTCGCGCGTGCGCCCGAGGAAGTCCCAACCGTCGGCGGCGAGAGCCGCGGCGTCGGCATAGTCCAGCGGAAGCACCTCCGCGGCCCCACCGCGCACGATGAGCGTCACCGGCACGGTGACGGTGTTCGCGTTGGACGTGGATCCGACCGTGACCACCGCGCGGTGCACCCCCTCATCCAGCCCGCTCGCGTCCACGGACACGGTCGCGCGCTCGCCGTCGGCGCCCGCGCCGGGCGACACGGAGAGCCACGGCTCGGCGCTCGTCGCCGTCCACTGCAGCGCTCCCCCGGCCGCCTCGGTGATGGTCAGTTCCTGGGGCGCGGCGCCGGCGTCGTCCGCGACGAAGCGCAGTTCCGCCGCGTCGACGGCGACGGCGGGCGCGGGAGCGGACCCCACCGCGATGCGAGCGGTCTGCGGGTCGTGTCCCACCGGCGCCGAGAAGGTCACCGTCGATCCGTCCTGCGTGAACGGCACCGAGGCGTCGCCGATCCTCACGTCCGCCGCGTGCTGACCCGCGCCCAGATCCGTCTCGAAGGTGACGACGTCCTCCGGCGAGAGCGAACGCTCGAAGTCGCGGACCGGGGAGGGCGGCATCCCGATGCGATGGAAGGCGAAGGAGACCTCGCCGGGCGCGGCCGCATAGGCCGAGAGCACCGTGCGCTCGCGCTGCAGGATGTAGCGGACGACATCGCCGATCGGCGCCACCCAGACGTCCCGCTCCGTGGCATAGGTGATGGCCCCGTCATCGTTCGGGATGTCGTGCAGCACGAGGTTGGCCCACTTCCCCTGCGCCTCGGCGGCGTCGACGATCGTCTTCAGGTCGGCGGGAGGGTACGGCGTGTGCTCGTGCGAGTTGAAGCTCTTCAGGTTCATGTAGTCCTGCGGGACGGCGTCCTCGAGCGCGTTGATGTTGTAGCCACGGGCGGAGAGGAAGTAGTCGTCGGCGACCACGCCGAACTCGGCGTCGCGCCACCCGCACGGCCACACGAGGGAGACCACCTCGTCGGCGTTTCCGGTGGCCAGCGCCGCGCCGTCGATGCTCGGAACGATGTCGTCGATGAGGGTCTGATAGTCGGTCTTCGCGCAGCGATGGTTCACGAGGTGCGATCCGATCTCGTGTCCGTCCGCGTGCAGCGCCGCGTAGTCCGGCGGCGGTTGCGTGCCGTTCATCACGAACGTGCCGGAGGCGCCGTTGATCGTGAGGTCGAGGGCGCCCGAGCTGCGCCCGTCATCCGTGGAGGCGCTGAAGGCCCCGGCGTGACCGTCGCGCCAGGTGGCGGCGCGCACCGGGACGGCGGGGTTGATGATCGCCACCACGGGGATCGCCGCCGTCACCTCGGGGTCGTCGTCCTTCGTCACGACGATGCGGGTCTCGTGCACCCCGACCGGCAGGCCGGCGCAGTCGGCCACGACGGGCGCCTGCGAGGGCGTCATCCCCGCGGGCTCCGGCAGCGATGCCCACGGGGCCTCGCTGCGCGCCGTCCAGGCGAACTCCGCCAGGACGAACGTCACGACCGACAGCAGCTGCTCCTCGGGGCACGCCTCTCCCTCGACGGCCGAGAAGACGAGCTGGGCGGGACCCACCTCGATCTCCGGTGGGGTGCGCTGTTCCGCGGCGGCCGCCGTGGGCGCTCCCATCACGCTCGTCAGCAGCGCCGCGCACACGGCGCCCAGCACCGCGCTCTGCCCTGTCCGGTTCATCCCTCACCCCTTGTCGTCCCCACCCCCGTCAGGAGCAGGCGATGCCGCTTCTGATACGGCCTCACCGCAGCACGCGGTCCTTCAGCCGATCCAGTCCGTCCCGTCCCACCGCCGCCATGACGGCTCCCTTCACCGCGCCCCGCGCCAGTTCCCGCGACTCGCGCAGAGGCCGCCGCACGAGAGCGTCTGCGAGCACGTCCGCGCGTCGGGCGGCGTCGAGGTCGTCGAGCATGCCGGGGAAGAGCGCGCGGTGGCGAGCGGGGTCGGCGAGCCGTCCGCGCACCCGATTGCTCACGTTGCGTGCGTGCACCACCTGGATCCAGCCCGGCGCCCCGCCGGTCGAGACCGTGGGCATGTGGCGGGGCACGAGGGTGTGCCAGTCGCACCATGCCGTCCGCGGGGCATGCCAGCCCTCGGCGACGGAGACGAACGCGTTGTGCCGGTCGCGGCGCAGGTACACGCGCGGGCCTTGCCGGATCAGCCCGTTGCCCAGGTAGAGGGCACGCCGCTCTCCCGGCACGACGAGGCGCTGCAGTCGCTCGGCGAAGTCGATGGCAATCGCGTCGTCGTTGTCGAGATTCGTCGTCAGCAGCATGCGGCCCCGGCCGCCGCTCGCGCGACGCGCGTCGTCTGCCACCTGGGCGGACGTCACCGCCTCGGCGTACACCGGGACGAAGGCACCCGCCTCGACGAGCGGCGCGAGCCGGGCGCGGAGCCACTCGGGGCTCGCCGGGTCGAAGTACACGACCCAGCTCACCGGCGCCGTCTGCGCCGCCACCGTGGGCACCGTGTAGCGCAGGAAGAGCTCCACGCGTTCGCGCAGCCAGCCCTCCTGGGCCCGGATGACCCCCTCCCGTCCCGCGGAGGGCAGGTTGAAGCGCGTGAGGAGGACGTGGTCGACGCTCATCGGCACGCCACCTCCCCGGTGTGCACGGCCGGGTCGACGAGGAGCGGCGTATGGATGAGCACCGGTGCGGCTCCCCGGCGCGCCGGGGCGACGATCCGGAACGACACGGTCGCGTCCGCCCCGGGGTCGACGGTCACGCGGGCGCCTGCGGAGGGGTGCCCGTGCGCGGTCCCGTACGACGCCTGTGCGGGCGTACCGTCGATCCACACCCCCTCGACGACACCGCCGGGCGGCGCGAGCGCGGTCACGTGCAGCCCCAGGTCGGTGCGCTCGACCCCCGAGAACCCCGGCGCCATGGTGAAGGGGAAGTCGACTCCGGCCGGCACCCCGCTGCGGATCGTCGCGGTCAGCGTGACGGCCGCGCGCCCGTCTGGCCTACATTCCGACTCCGCGGCGAAGGAGGCGTCGAGGTAGGCGTCGAGCTTGCTGCCCGAGACGTTGTCGAGCAGCAGGCCGTAGCCGTCTTCCCCCGCGGCGTCGAGCCGGGCGAGCATGCCCGCGGCCGAGGTCTGCGCGAGGATCCGCTGCTCGTCGGCGTCCGCGCTCCACACGGCGATCCTCCCCGCGTCGGTGAGCGGGCCGAGCATGGCGCCGAGGCGCGGCAGCTGTCCGGCCGACGCGATCAGCCGCTCCGTGGCGGCGCGCACGACCTCCCGGAAGTAGCCGGTCTGTTCGTCCTGGGTGAGGCGGAGGTAGGGCGCGCGCAACAGCTCGTCGAGCAGATTCTCGGCGCCGATCGCCACGCCGCCCACCTCGACGGGGCCGGTCACCCGCAACCCCTCCCGCAGCACGATCGGGTCGATCGACACGACCGCGTCGACGCCCTCGCCCTTCTCGAGTCGCCAGAACTGCGCGGCCAGGCGCGCGGACAGGGGGAAGTCGGGGGTCATCGTGAGGTTTTGCACGAAGCGCCCCGTCGCCGCGCCGCCCGGGTGTCGGGCGGCAGGGGGATCGCGGGGGCATCGACGACGGGGAAGGCCGCACCGTCGGCATGGTCGACGAGCTCGATCCGCCCGTCGGAGGCCTCAAGCGAGAGGAAGGTACCCGTGAGGCCACCGGCCGCCCGCAGCTCCGCGGGATTCTGCACCATCAGCAGGATGCGGCGGGGCTCGCCGTCCCCGAGGAACGCGGCCAGCAGCCGCGCCGCCGGCTCCACGGACGACAGCACGGGCTGCGCGGCGGAGAGGGCCGTGTCCACCCGCTCCACCAGCCGGGCGGCGGGACCGACGACTCCGGTCATGTCCAGCCGCGCCAGGTCGTCGCGTGCCACGTCGACGGACCGCCTCGCGGCAGTGAGCGCCACCGCCAGCTCGTCCGTTGCTCCCACGTCGACGCGCTCGCCGTCCAGCCGCAAGGCCGCGACGACATCCGCCGCGGCCGCCGCGGTGGGGGTGACCCCACGCGCGGCCACATGGTCGACCGCACCGGCCGTGACCCGCACCGCGGCCAGGGTCGGCCCGATCCCCGGCACGAGCTCGGCGGCCCGCCACAGCGGATCGGCGGTGTGCCCGGCCAGCGCCTCGGCGTGCGACGCGAGCTGCGCCGCCTCCTCCCGCACCGCGCCGAGATCGAGGGTCGGGGCCGTCGCCGTCGCCTCGAGGCGCCCCGCCGTGTCGACGAGCGCCACCGCCTCACCGGCGGCGAGCACCGCCCTCACGCCGAGCCACGCGAGCGCGGCGACGAGCGCCAGGCCGAAGGCACCGGCGACGCGTCGCATCACTCGGCGCCGGGACGGTGTCCGCCGACGGGCATCAGACCCGCTGGCGAGCGCCGGCTTGTCGGTCATCGGCGGGCGCGGCGACGGCGGGCCATCCAGGTGAGCAGTCCGCCCCCGGCCAGCAGCGCGCCGCCCAGCACGAGCGGCCCCGCGGGATCGACACCGGTAGCGGGAAGCGCGGCCTCGACCGTCGACGGCGCACCGTCGATGCGCGGCGAGACGGAACACGTCGGCGTTCCCGGCGGGTAGCTCACCGCGACCGCGATCTCGGGATTCACCACGATCGAGACCCCCGCGCCCTGCCGGGTCCAGCCGTGGTTCGCATCGCCCACGTCCTCATACGAACCGTCGGGATGCGTGACCCAGCCCGGCCACTGCACGCCCGTCCCGCTCTCGTCCACGCCCGCGCCCGGCCAGAGGACGCTGCCGGAGAGCGTGTTGTCGGCGCCGAGCGTGCCGAGGGGGACAGCGACACGCTCGGCGCCTTCCGAGAAGACGAGCGACACGTCGTTCGACGTGGCGAGCCCGTCCGGATCGACGAGCGTGACGTCGTAGAAGATCCATGGCGCGTCGCGGATGCACTCCGCGTGCGCCGTGGCGTTCAACGACGGCTCCGTCTCGCCGGGGGGTTGGTAGGGCGCGTACAGGCCATCATCCACACCCGCCGCGGACCCCGGACCCAGCAGCAGTGCGACCGTTGCGGCACCGATCATGGCGTGCACGTCGACCCGTCCCCTCCGGCGCCCACCCCGATGCGGGCGCTCCTCATGCGTGAGGAGTGCCGCCCGCCGCGCCTGATACGTGGGCGTGCGCTTCTTTCCGGCGCATGCCGAGGCGACGCCCGGCGGGGAGCGGGTCAGTCGCCGAGGGCGGCGAGGCGCTCGGCCTCGTCGGCCTCGATGCAGGACTGGATGACGGGCTCGAGTGCGCCGTTCATGACCTGGTCGAGGTTGTAGGCCTTGTAGCCCGTGCGGTGATCGGCGATCCGGTTCTCGGGGAAGTTGTAGGTGCGAATCCGCTCGGAACGGTCCATCCCGCGGATCTGCGACTTGCGCGCGTCGGCCGCGACGGCGGCCAGCTCCTCCTGCTGCTTCGCCAACAGCCGTGCACGCAGCACGCGCAGTGCCGCCTCGCGGTTCTGCAGCTGCGACTTCTCGTTCTGCATCGACACGACGATCCCGGTGGGCAGGTGCGTGATGCGCACGGCGGAGTCGGTCGTGTTCACCGACTGCCCGCCCGGCCCCGAGGAGCGGAACACGTCGATCTTCAGGTCGTTCGGATCGATCGCGATCTCCTCGGGCTCGTCCACCTCGGGGAAGACGAGTACGCCGGTCGTCGACGTGTGGATGCGGCCCTGCGACTCGGTGGCCGGCACCCGCTGCACGCGGTGCACGCCACCCTCGTACTTCAGGTGCGCCCACACGCCCTGTGCGGGGTCGGACGACGACCCCTTGATTGCCACCTGCACGTTCTTGTAGCCGCCGAGGTCGGACTCGTCGCGCTCGAGGATCTCCGTCTTCCACCCGCGCGAGGCCGCGTACTGCAGGTACATGCGCAGCAGGTCGGCGGCGAACAGGGCGCTCTCCGCGCCGCCCTCCCCCGCCTTGATCTCCATGATCACGTCGCGAGCGTCGTCCGGGTCGCGCGGGATCAGCAGCCGGCGCAGCCTCTCCTGTGTCTCGGCCAGGTGCTCTTCGAGCGCGGGAATCTCGTCGGCGAACGCCTCGTCCTCACGGGCCAGCTCGCGCGCGGCCTCGAGGTCCTCCCCCGCGCCCACCCACGCCTGGTGCGCGGCGACGATGCGCGACAGCTCGGCATAGCGCCGGTTGACGCGCTTGGCGCGCGCGGCATCGGCGTGCACCGCCGGGTCGGAGAGCTCCTCCTGCACCCGGCGGTGCTCGTCGATCAGCGCATCGACGGACTCGAACACGCGCGGGTCAGCGGATCTCGTTCTCGGATCCGGAGGAGCGCCCGCCGGCCGAGGGGATGCTCTTCTGCATCTGAACGAGGAACTCGACGTTCGACTGCGTCTCCTTGAGCTTCTCGAGGATGACCGCCAGCGCGTGCTGCTGGTCCATGCCGGCCAGCGCGCGGCGCAGCTTCCAGGTGATCTTCACCTCGTCCGGGTTCAGCAGCATCTCCTCGCGGCGGGTGCTCGACGCGTTCACGTCGACCGCCGGGAAGATGCGCTTGTCGGCGAGCTGGCGCGACAGGCGCAGCTCCATGTTGCCGGTGCCCTTGAACTCCTCGAAGATGACCTCGTCCATCTTGGACCCGGTCTCCACGAGCGCCGTGGCGAGGATCGTGAGCGATCCGCCGTTCTCGATGTTGCGCGCCGCGCCGAAGAAGCGCTTCGGCGGGTACAGCGCCGACGCGTCGACGCCGCCCGAGAGCACGCGGCCCGAGGTGGGCGCCGAGACGTTGTAGGCGCGTCCGAGGCGCGTGATCGAGTCGAGCAGCACGACCACGTCGCGGCCCAGCTCGACGAGCCGCTTGGCGCGCTCGATGGCGAGCTCGGCGACGGTCGTGTGGTCCTCGGCGGGGCGGTCGAAGGTCGAGGCGATGACCTCGCCCTTGACCGTGCGCTGCATGTCGGTGACCTCCTCGGGGCGCTCGTCGACGAGCACGACCATGAGGTGCACCTCGGGGTTGTTCTGCGCGATCGCGTTCGCGATCTGCTGCAGCACGATCGTCTTGCCCGCCTTCGGCGGCGCGACGATCAGGCCGCGCTGTCCCTTGCCGATCGGCGCGACGAGGTCGATGATCCGCTGGGTCAGCTTCTCGGGGGCCGTCTCGAGGCGCAGGCGGTCCTGCGGGTAGAGGGGCGTGAGCTTGCCGAACTCGACGCGGTTCGCCGCATCGTCCACCGACAGGCCGTTGATCGAATCGACCTTGACGAGCGCGTTGTACTTCTGGCGGCCCTGCTGCTCGCCCTCGCGGGGCTGCTTGATGGCGCCGACGACCGCGTCGCCCTTGCGCAGGTTGTACTTCTTGACCTGGCCGAGCGAGACGTACACGTCCTGCTGACCGGGCAGGTAGCCCGTGGTGCGCACGAAGGCGTAGTTGTCGAGCACGTCGAGCACGCCCGCGATCGGGATGAGCACGTCGTCCTCGCCGATCTCCGGCTCGAACTCGTCCTGCTGCACCCCGCGCGTGCGCTTGCCGCGGCGGTTGCGCTCCTCCTGAGGCTGCGCCTCCGGCGCGGGCTGGCCGCCGTTCTGCGGCGCCTCGCCCTTGTTCTTGTTGCGGTTGCGGCTGCGGCTGCGGCTGCGGCGGCTGCGGCCGGAGCCCTCCTCGCCGCCCTCGCCGTCCTGCTCGTCGCCGGATTCGGCCTCGTTCTTGCCGGCGTCGGCCTTCGCGGTCTCGCCCTTCGCGGCCTCCGCGTTCGAGGCCTCGGCCGGAGCCGCGTCGCCCTCGGCCTGGTCGGTCCGCGGCGCCTCGGCGGCGTCGCTCGCGGCGGCCTTGGTGCCGCGGCCTCCGCGCGAGCGCGGAGCCTTGGCGGGCTTGCCGGCGTCTGCCGGCTCCTCGCCCTCGGCGGGCGTGTCGGCGACCGCGGTCGGCGCGTCGGCCTCGGCGGCGGGCTTCTCGCCCTCGGGCGCCTCCGCCTCGGCGGCCTTGCCGCGGCGGCGCGGGGCACGCTTCGGCTTCTCGGCGGGCGCCTCGTCGGCGGCGGGCGCCTCGGCGGCGGGCGCGTCGGCGGTGGCCGCGTCGGCGTTCGCAGCGGCGGGGGCGGCGCCCTCGTCCGTCACGGTCTCGACGGCCGCGTCGCTCGCAGCGGCCTTCGCGCGACGCGGGGCGCGCTTGCGCGGCGCCTTCGCCGGCGCTTCGGCCGCGGGGGCCTCAGCAGTAGCGAGAGCGGTGCCGCTCTCGTCGCCCTTCGCCTCGGGGGCTTCGGACTGGATCTCGGAGATGGACTCCAACGTGACTCCTCATCGGGTCGTGGATTCTCAGCCATCCGCAGGGGGATCCGTCAGAAGGATCCGCCGTGCGCGCGCCACGTCGTGCGCCGGTCAACCGGTTGCCGCACCGAAGAGAACACACTCGGCCGGACGGTCGGGTGACCGTGCGGGGCTTCGCAGATTGCGACGGAGGTCAGAATTCGTGCTCTGAGGCACCCTCCGCTGTGATCCTCACTGTACCACCTGTCGCAGCGCCGACGACGCGATGTAGTCCTGCAGCGCCCGCGCGTCGTTCGCCATCTCGACGACATGCTGCGGTGCGGCCATCATCTCGCCCAGTTCGGGCGAAAGCTCCAGGTCGACGCCGATCGCCTCGCGGATCGTCTCGGCGAACTTCTGGGGCTTCGCGGTCTCGAGCACGAGCATGGGCACGCCCGGCTCGACGTACTCGCGGGCGACCTTCACGCCGTCCGCCGTGTGGGGATCGATGATGTCGCCCGATGCCTCGTGCACGGAGCGGATGGTCGCGAGACGGTCCGCGTGCGTCGACGTGCCGCTGACGAGGCCGAACTCCTCGGCGAACCGCGGCTGCTCGCTCGAGAAGTCGAACGAGCCGCCCTCCAGTTCCCGCCAGGCGGCGAGGACGCGCGCGGCGTCGCGGCCCGCGAGCTCGAAGATGAAGCGCTCCAGGTTGGACGCCTTGGAGATGTCCATCGACGGGCTCGAGGTGGCGAGCGTCTCAGCGGCGCCGCGCGGCCGGTAGATGCCGGTGCGGAAGAACTCGTCGAGCACGTTGTTCTCGTTGGTCGCGAGCACGAGCCGGCGGATGGGCAGGCCCATCTGCCGCGCGTAGAAGCCGGAGAGGATGTTGCCGAAGTTGCCGGACGGCACGGTGAACGACAGCTCGGTCCAGCCGCCCGCGTCGGTGGCGCGCAGCCACGCCCAGAAGTAGTAGACGACCTGAGCGGTGATGCGGGCGAGGTTGATGGAGTTGACGGCACCGAGGCTGTGCTCGCGCTTGAACTGCAGGTCCCCGGCGAGCTGCTTGACGAGGTTCTGGCAGTCGTCGAAGACGCCGTCGATCGCGATGTTGTGGATGTGCGGGTCGTTCAGCGAGAACATCTGCGCGCGCTGGAAGGCGCTCATCCGCCCCTGCGGCGACAGCATGAACACGGCGATGCGCTCCTTGCCGCGCAGGGCGTGCTCCGCCGCGGATCCCGTGTCGCCCGACGTGGCACCGAGCACGTTGAGCACGGCGCCGCGACGCTCGAGGGTGTATTCCAGCACCTGACCGAGGAACTGCATGGCGAGGTCCTTGAACGCCAGCGTCGGCCCCTCCGAGAGGCCCACCAGCTCGATCCCCTCGCCGATCCGGCGCAGCGGCACGACCTCCGCCGGGAACGGCTCGTATGCCGCGGCGACCATTCGCGCGAGGTCCTCGCGCGGGATGTCGGTCGCGAACAGGCCGATCACCTCGGTGGCCAGCTGCGGGTAGGTCAGCGCCCGCCAGCGTTCGAGCGTCTCGCCGTCCACCTCCGGCAAGGCCGCGGGCACCGCGAGCCCGCCGTCGGGGGCGAGCCCCTCGAGCAGCGCCT
The DNA here is from genome assembly GCF_946151065.1 of Microbacterium sp. Marseille-Q6965. GTDB lineage: Bacteria > Actinomycetota > Actinomycetes > Actinomycetales > Microbacteriaceae > Microbacterium. The sequence goes on from NZ_CAMGZA010000001.1 coordinate 886,210, forward strand.
CGCTGAACGTCAGCGGCTCGGCACCGCCCCGGGTGGAGATGTAGTTCATCGATCCGCTCCTCGCGTCATCCCGCCGTGCGGGACATGTCCATTCTGGGGTCGTCTGCCGTCCAGGTCGTCCCGCCCAAGAAGTCGACGGCCAGCATGAGGGGCTGCCACGATCCGTCCGCCGCCTCCGCGGCGACGGCGGCGGCCTCGAGGCGGCGCCCGGGACCGTCGGCGAGCACGAGGACGCTGGGGCCAGCCCCGGACACGACGGCGGCGAAACCAGCGGCCCGCAGCGCGTTGACGAGCGCGAAGGTCTCGGGCATCGCCTGCGCCCGGCGCTCCTGGTGCAGCTTGTCCTCGGTCGCCGACATCAGCAGGTCGGGGCTCTGCGTGAGCGCCGCGATCAGCAGCGCGGAGCGCGAGACGTTGAACACGGCGTCCTCGCGCGACACCTCGGCGGCCAGCACGCTGCGCGCCATGGACGTCGACATCGTGCGGTCAGGCACGAACACCACGGGGGCCACGCCGCGATGCACGAGCAGCTTCTTGTGCTGGGGAACGCCGTTCTCGGTCCACGCGATCGTCAGCCCGCCGAACAGTGCCGGCGCGACGTTGTCGGGGTGTCCCTCGAGCTCGGTCGCGAGACGCAGCAGGTCGGCGTCGGTGAGCTGCCCGTCGAGCAGCCCGTTGGCCGCGAGCACGCCCGCGGCGACCGCGGCCCCCGACGATCCCAGGCCCTTGCCGTGCGGGATCCCGTTGTGTGCGACGATCCGCAGGCCAGGCGCCCGGCGGCCGGCGGCCTCGAAGCAGTACCGGATGGTGCGAGCGATCAGGTGCGAGTCGTCGCGCGGGATGTGCTCGGCGCCGCTGCCCGAGACCTCGATCTCGAGCTCGCCGGGCGGGAGTGCCGTCACCTCGACCTCGTCGTACACGCTGAGGGCGAGCCCGAGCGTGTCGAAGCCCGGACCGAGGTTGGCGCTGGTGGCCGGGACGCGCACGTGCACGGTGCGCGTCTCGGCGGCTGCGGCGCTCATTCCCCTTCCACGCGCAGCACCGACACCACGCGCTCGACGGCGTCGCTGGCGGCCAGTCGGGCGACGGTGTCGCTCAGCGCCTGCTCCCGAGCGCGGTGGGTGCCGATCACGATCGACGCCAGCCCCTCGTCGCCCTGGCTCTGGTCCACCGTGGCGACGGACACCCCGCCCTCGGCGAAGATGCCGGCGATCGTCGCGAGCACACCGGGCTCGTCCGTGGCCTCGAGGCGCACCTGGTAGCGGGTGAGGATGCGCCCGATGGGTGCGGTCGGCAGGCTCATGCGCGGCGACTCGCCCACCCCCACACCCCCGGCGATGTGGCGACGCGCGGCCGAGACGACGTCGCCGAGCACGGCCGAGGCGGTCTCGAGACCGCCGGCGCCCGCGCCGTAGAACATGAGCGCGCCGGCGGCGGCCGCCTCCACGAAGACGGCGTTGTTGCCGCCGTGCACGCTGGCCAGCGGGTGGTCACGTTCGATGAGCGCGGGGTACACGCGCACCGAGATGGCCTCCTCGCCCTCGTCCTCGAGGCGCTCGCACACGGCCAGCAGCTTGACGACGAACCCGGCCCTGCGGGCCCCCTCGATCATGTCGGCCGTGACGTTCTCGATGCCCTCGCGGTGCACGTCCTCCAGCGACACCTTCGTGTGGAACGCGAGGCTGGCGAGGATCGCCGCCTTCTGCGCGGCGTCGTAGCCCTCGAGATCCAGCGTGGGGTCGGCCTCGAGGTAGCCCAGGTCGGTGGCGATGCGCTGGGCCTCCTCGGCGCTCAGCCCCTCCCGGTCCATCTTGTCGAGGATGAAGTTAGTGCTGCCGTTGACGATGCCGAAGATGCGCTGGATCCGGTCGCCCGCGAGCGAGTCCTTGAGCGGCCGGATGATCGGGATCGCGGCCGCCACGGCCGCCTCGTACGACACGCTCGCGCCGACCTGATCGGCGGCGTCGAAGATCTCCGCGCCGTGGGTGGCCAGGAGCGCCTTGTTGCCGGTGACGACGTCGGCGCCCGACGTGAGCGCCGTGAGCAGATGCGTGCGCGCGGGCTCGATGCCGCCCATCAGCTCGATGACGATATCGCTGCCGACGATGAGGCTCTCGGCGTCGGTGGTGAGCAGCTCGCGCGGCAGCTCGACGTCGCGCGGCGCGTCGAGGTTCCGCACGGCGATGCCCGCGAGCTCCAGCTCGGCGCCGGCACGCTCGGCCAGCTCCTCGCGATGGGTGAGCAGCAGGTGCGCCACCTGCGATCCGACCGAGCCGGCGCCCAGCAGCGCGACCCGGAGCGTGCGCTTCTCGATCATGCCTTCTCCTCGTTCGGGCGCGCCGCGCGCGGGTCCAGGCCCAGGTCGCGGGCAAGCAGGTCGTCGATGCTCTCGCCGCGCACGATCACGCGGGCGGATCCGCCCGACACCGCCACCACGGGCGGGCGAGGCACGGCGTTGTAGTTGCTGGCGAGCGAGTAGCAGTACGCGCCCGTCGCGGGCACGGCCAGCAGGTCACCGGGCTCGACATCGCCGGGCAGGTATTCGGCGTCCACGACGATGTCGCCCGACTCGCAGTGGCGACCGACGACGCGCGCGAGCGCGGGCGCGGCGCCGCTGGTGCGCGACGCGATCCGCGCGGAGTACTGCGCGCCGTACAGGGCGGTGCGGATGTTGTCGCTCATGCCGCCGTCCACGCTCACGTAGAGGCGGCTGAGGGCGTCGCTCACCTGCACGGGCTTGACCGTGCCGACCTCGTACAGCGTGACGCCGGCGCGGCCGACGATCGCGCGCCCCGGCTCGAAGGCGAGCTCGGGCACCGGGATGCCGCGGGCCGAGCACTCCCGCGCCACGGCGTCGACGATGTCACCGGCGAGCTGCGTGATGGGGGTCGGGTGGTCGGCACGGGTGTACGCGATGCCGTAGCCGCCGCCCAGGTTCAGCTGCGGCACGTCGCCGCCCTCGAGCAACCGCGCGTGCACCTCGACGAGGCGTGCGGCCGACTCGGCGAATCCGGCGGGCCCGAAGATCTGCGATCCGATGTGGCAGTGCAGCCCCGCGAACCGCAGGTGGGGCAGCTCGCGGATGCGCGCCACGATGTCGGGCGCCTGTGCCAGCGCGAAGCCGAACTTCTGGTCCTCGTGCGCCGTGGCGAGGAAGTCGTGCGTCTCGGCGTGCACGCCGCTGTTCACGCGGACGAGCACCCGCTGCACGACGCCCAGGCGCTCGGCCACCGCGGCGAGCCGCTCGATCTCGATGGCGCTGTCGACGACGACCGATCCCACGCCCACCGACGCGGCGTGCTCGAGCTCGGCGACCGACTTGTTGTTGCCGTGCAGGCCGATGTACTGCGGGTCGGCGCCGGCGGCGAGCGCGATGGCGAGTTCCCCGCCGGTGGCCACGTCGATCGCGAGGCCCTCCTCGCGCACCCAGCGCGCGACCGCGCCGCTGAGGAACGCCTTGCCCGCGTAGTACACGCGGGCGCGGGTGCCGTGGCGAGCCGCGGCGTCGCGGAACGCGGCGAGCACCTCGCGCGCCCGCGCGCGCACGCCATCCTCGTCGAGCACGTACAGCGGCGTGCCGAAGTCGCGGGCGAGCTGGGAGGCGGGAATGCCGCCGATCCGCAGCACGCCGTCGGCATCCCGGTCCGCGCCGGCGGGCCACACCGCCTCGGCGAGATCGTTCGGGTCGTCGGGCACGGCGAGCCACTCGGGCGCGACGGCCCCGGCGGAGCTGTGAGTCACCCGACGAGTCTAGGACGACTCCGCCGGGGGCCCGGCGCGCACTGAGCCTTATGCGCAGCCGCCGGGCCGCTGCAGCGTCGGATCGTTCAGCAGCCCGCCGTCGACGACGAGATGAGCGATGAGCCGCTCCCCCTCGACGCGCGCGTCGGACAGCGTGACGCCCGCAGGCAACGCCTCGGCCAGGCACACCGGGATCGGCTGGGTGAGCGTCGTCGGCACACCGGGCGGCAGTGCCCCCGGCAGCTCGAGCCGCCACTGCCCGAGCGCGACCTCCGTGGGCGACAGCAGGAGCCGCCCCTCCGAGGCCGAGGGGCGCAGGGTGAGGTGCAGGGCGCCGAGGATCGGGACGTCGCCGGAGACCTCGACATCGGGCTCCGCCAGGGCGATCGCGGCGGCCCCGCCGAGCGCCTCCCACGCGCTGCCCGCGCTCGCCCGGCTCACGAGGGTCTCGAGGGCGGCGGCCTCGAGCGACGCGGTCGCCGTCGCGTCGTCGGCGGTCATGCCGTGCACGTCCACCCCCTGCAGCGCCAGGCGCACGTCTGCGGTGACGCCCTCGTACTCCACCCGCTCACCCGTGACGCGCGCGTGCTCGATCCGGCCGCCGATCAGCTGCGGGATCACGAGCCCCGGGATGTCCACGTCGAGGCTCCCGACGCGCGCGCCGGCCTCCTCCACGGCCTGTTGCACGCGGTCGCGGATGACGGAGCGCGCGATGGCCTCACCGGCGGCAAAAGCGCCGGCCGCGATCGCGATCACCACGACGACCGCGACGACCCATCCCCACCGCCCACGACGCCTCATAGCGGCACCCTCTCACACCGAGCCCGGAGCCGGCCGAGACGGCGGCGCCGAGTCCGACACCGGTTCACATCCGCTCGGGGGCGCTCACTCCCAGCAGGCCGAGGCCGTTGCGCAGCACCTGCCCGGTGGCGTCGTTCAACCACAGGCGCGTGTTGTGCACCGGCTCGACGGGCTCGTCGCCCTTCGGCGTGACGCGGCAGTTGTCGTACCAGCGGTGGTACAGGCCGGCGATCTCTTCCAGGTAGCGGGCGACGCGGTGCGGTTCCCGCTGCTCGGCGGCGAACGCCACGACGCGCGGGAACTCCTGCAGGGCGCCCAGCAGGGCGGCCTCCGTCTCGTGCGTGAGCAGCTCGGGGGCGAACGAGTCGCGGGTCACCCCCGCGTCGACGGCGTTGCGCGCGACGTTGTGCGTGCGCGCGTGGGCGTACTGCACGTAGAACACCGGGTTGTCGTTGGTGCGGCGCTGCAGCACGTCGAGGTCGATGTCGAGGTTGGAATCCGTCGAGCTGCGCACGAGCGCGTAGCGGGCGGCGTCCACGCCCACGATCTCGACGAGGTCCTCGAGGGTCACGACGGTGCCGGCGCGCTTCGACATCCGCACGGGCTGGCCCTCGCGAAGCAGGTTCACCATCTGCCCGATGAGGATCTGCAGGTTCACGCCCGGCTCGTCGCCGAACGCCGCGCACATCGCCATGAGTCGCTTGACGTAGCCGTGGTGATCCGCGCCGAGCATGATGATGCAGCGATCGAAGCCGCGCTCGCGCTTGTCGAGGTAGTAGGCGAGGTCGCCGGAGATGTAGGCCGGCTTCCCGTCCGACTTGATGACGACCCGGTCCTTGTCGTCGCCGTAGTCCGTGGTGCGCAGCCACACCGCACCGTCCTGCTCGAAGATGCGACCGAGGTCGCGCAGCCGCTGCACCGCCCGGGCCACGGCGCCGGAGGTGTGCAGATCGTTCTCGTGGAAGTACACGTCGAAGTCGACGCCGAACTCGTGGAGGCTCTTCTTGATGTCGTCGAACATGAAGTCGACGCCGATCCGGCGGAAGGTCTCCTGCAGCTCGTCCGCGTCGAGCGCCGTCAGGTCGCCGTCGTATGCGGCGACGACACGCTGCGCGATCTCACCGATGTACGCCCCGCCGTATCCGTCCTCCGGGGTGGGCTCGCCCCGGTATGCGGCAACGAGGCTGCGCGCGAAGCGGTCGATCTGCGCGCCGTGGTCGTTGAAGTAGTACTCGCGCGTCACGTCGCCACCCTGGGCGGCCAACAGGCGCGCGAGCGAGTCACCCACGGCGGCCCAGCGCGTGCCGCCGAGGTGGATCGGCCCCGTCGGGTTCGCCGACACGAACTCGAGATTGATCTTCTGCCCGGCGAACGCCGTGCCGGTGCCGTACGACGCGCCGGCATCGACGATCGTCCTCGCGAGCGCACCGGCGGCGGCCGCCTCGAGGCGGATGTTGATGAAGCCCGGCCCGGCGACCTCTACGCCGGCCACCCCATCCACGGCGACGAGACCGTCGGCGATCTCCTGCGCCAGCTCCCGGGGGTTCGTGCCGAGCTTTTTGGCGAACTTCATGGCGGTGTTCGTGGCCCAGTCGCCGTGGTCGCGGTTCTTGGGGCGCTCGAAAGCGATGTCGGCCGCCGTGATCCCCAGCTCCTCGCCCGGTCGACGTCGCTCGGCGATCGGCGTGAGAACGGCGAGCAGAGCGGCGGCGAGGGCATCGGGATTCATAGGCCTCAAGTCTAGGGCGGCGCACCCGCGTGAATTGCCGGGCGCCGCCCGATGAGGACGGCGCCCCACTCCTCCGCGGGAGGACGACGCAACCCGGGCTTCATGGCGGCGCCCACCGCCCTCCGCGCCGCCCGGTCGATACCGTGGAGCCATGCAGGTCTGCCTCGCCTCCACGTCGCCCGCCCGCCTCATGCTCATGCGCCAGGCCGGCATCGAACCGCGCCTGGAGGCGCCCGGGGTGGACGAGGAGGCGGAGATCGCCGCGGTGGAGGCCGCCGAGAGCCGCACCCTTCCGCCCGGCGAGCACGTGCTCGTGCTCGCGCGCCTCAAGGCGCGGGACGTCGCGTCCAGGCTTGCCACCGAGGACTTCGACGGGATCGTGATCGGCGGCGACTCGATGTTCGAGCTCGACGGCGTCGTCTACGGGAAGCCCCACACCTCCGAGAGGGCCACAGCGCGCTGGCACGAGATGCGCGGCCGCACCGGCGTGCTGCACTCCGGCCACAGCGTCATCCGGGTCTCGCCCGGCGCGGAACCCCGCGAGGTGCATGCCGTGGCAGAGGCGGCGGTCTCGTTCGCCGCCGACGTGGACGACGCCGAGATCGCCGCCTACGTCGCCACGGGAGAGCCGCTGCAGGTCGCCGGCGCCTTCACGGTCGACAGCCTGGGCGGCGCCTTCATCGAACGCGTCGAGGGCGACCCCTCCACCGTCGTGGGGATGTCGCTGTCCACGGTCCGCCGCCTCGTCCGGGACCTCGGCATCACCTGGACCGACCTCTGGAACCGGGCCTGACGAGCGGGCACGATCGGCACACGTGCCCGCGCCGCGAGCGACGCCCGCACTATCCGCGGTTCCGGCCTCGCGCGGACACCGGTCGTAGACATCACGACACGATTTCGGCGCTTTGTTGTCGGGGGCGCTCAAAGGAGCGGGGGCCACCGTTACTAGGCTGAAATCCATGTCCGACGCTCGTGCGCTCCGCAAGGTCCTCATCGCCAACCGTGGCGAGATCGCCGTCCGCATCATCCGGGCCGCCCGCGACGCCGGTCTCGGTTCGGTCGCCGTGTACGCCGACCAGGACCGCGACGCGCAGCACGCGAAGCTCGCCGACGAGGCATACGCCCTCGGCGGGGAGACGAGCGCCGAGACCTACCTGAAGATCGACAAGATCCTCGCCGTGGCCCGGCGCTCGGGCGCCGACGCCGTGCACCCCGGGTACGGCTTCCTCGCGGAGAACGCTGACTTCGCCCGCGCCGTGATCGGCGCCGGCCTGATCTGGATCGGTCCCTCGCCCGAGGCGATCGAGGCCCTCGGCGACAAGGTCACCGCGCGCCACGTCGCCGAGAAGGTGGGAGCGCCCCTCGCGCCCGGCACGCCCGGACCCGTCGACACCGCCGAGGAGGTCGTCGCCTTCGCCAAGGAGGTCGGCCTGCCGATCGCGATCAAGGCCGCGTACGGCGGCGGCGGCCGAGGTCTGAAGGTGGCTCGCACGCTCGAGGAGATCCCCGAGCTGTTCGAGTCGGCCACCCGCGAGGCGATCGCCGCCTTCGGCCGCGGCGAGTGCTTCGTCGAGAAGTACCTCGACAAGCCGCGCCACGTCGAGACCCAGTGCCTGGCCGATGCCGAGGGCAACGTCGTCATCATCTCCACGCGCGACTGCTCGCTGCAGCGGCGCCACCAGAAGCTCGTCGAGGAGGCCCCGGCGCCGTTCCTCAGCGAGGAGCAGAACCGCATCCTCTACGACGCGTCCAAGGCGATCCTCCGCGAGGTCGGGTACACCGGCGCCGGCACCTGCGAGTTCCTCATCGGCGCGGACGGCACGATCTCGTTCCTCGAGGTGAACACGCGACTGCAGGTGGAGCATCCCGTCTCCGAGGAGGTCACGGGGATCGACCTCGTGCGCGAGCAGTTCCGCATCGCCGCGGGCGGCACGATCGACTACGACGACCCGACGCCGCAGGGCCACTCCATCGAGTTCCGCATCAACGGCGAGGACCCGGGTCGCGGCTTCCTGCCGCAGCCCGGCCCGATCCACGTCTTCACCACCGTCGGCGGCCCGGGCGTTCGCCTCGACTCGGGCGTGACCGCCGGCGACAGCGTCTCGGGCGCCTTCGACTCGCTGCTGGCGAAGATCATCGTCACCGGCAAGGACCGCGCCGAGGCCCTCGAGCGCTCGCGCCGCGCGCTCGACGAGTTCGAGGTCACCGGCCTGCCCACCGTGCTGCCCTTCCACCGCAAGGTGGTGCGGGAACCGGCGTTCACGGCCGAGGACGGCACCTTCGGTGTCTACACCCGCTGGATCGAGACGGAGTTCGACAACGACATCCCGGCCTGGGATGGCGAGCTCGAGCCGCCGGCCGCCCCCGAGCCGCGCCACACCGTGGTCGTCGAGGTCGCCGGCAAGCGCCTCGAGGTGAGCCTGCCCGATCGGATCACCGCCTCCGTCGCGCCCGCCGGCCGCCCGGCCGCCGCTCCCCCGTCGCGCCGCTCGCACAGCACCGGGTCGGTCTCGACCGGCGCGTCCGGCGACGCGCTGAAGTCGCCGATGCAGGCCACGGTCGTGAAGGTCGCCGTCGAGGAGGGCCAGCAGGTCGTCAAGGGCGACCTCGTCGTGGTGCTCGAGGCGATGAAGATGGAGCAGCCTCTGCAGGCACACAAGGACGGTGTCATCGCCGCGGTCGACGCCACGCCCGGAACCACCGTCCCGGCCGGCCACCAGCTCCTGCAGATCGTCTGATTTCCCGGGACGCCGACCGCGCGGCGGCAGCTCGCGCGACGGCGGGATCGACGAGCGCTTCCGGCCCACGCCCGCGACCGCTCCCGTGAGCGGGTGCACCGCGTTCCCGTCGTCCTGGCCGTGGCCGCGGCGGCGCTGCTGCTAGGGAGCGAACGTCGGGGTCGGCGGGATCATCACGGACGGCGGGTGCCCTCCCGCCGACGGCCACTGAGCCCGCGGCGTCAGGAGCGGCCGCGGAGGTCGACGCCGTGCATGGCGCGGGCGGCGTCGGTGATCGACGTGGTGAGCGACGGGTAGGCCGCGAACACGCGCCCCACCTGATCCACCGTCAGTCGGCGCTCGACCGCGATGGCGATCGGGAAGATGAGCTCGCTCGCCTTGGGCGCGACGACCACGCCCCCGATCACGGTGCCCGATGCCTCGCGCGCGAACAGCTTCACGAAACCGTCCTTGACGCCCATCATCTTGGCGCGCGCGTTGGCCTCGAGGGGGAGCTTGTAGACGGCCGCACCCTCCTCCTGCGTCCAGCCGACCGTGGCGATCTCGGGGCTGGTGAAGATGTTGGACGCGATCCGACGCTCGGAGAACGGGATGACCGCGTCGCCCATCGCGTGGAACACCGCGGTGCGCCCGAGCATGCCGGCGACGGAGGCCAGCGGCACGAGGTTCGTGCAGTCCCCGACCGCGTAGATGTTCGGGACGGACGTGCGGCCGACCTTGTTCACCATGATGTGACCCGAGTCGGCGAGCTGCACTCCCGCGGTCTCGAGCCCCAGGTCTTTCGTGTTCGGCACGGCCCCGACCGCCATGAGGCAGTGCGACCCCTCCACGGTGGACCCGTCGGAGAGGGTCACGATGACGCCCTCGCCGGTGTTCACGACCTTCTCGGCCCGCGACTTCGCGAGCAGCTTCATGCCGCCGCGCCGGAAGACCTTCTCGAGCACCTTCGCGGCATCGGGGTCCTCGCCGGGCAGCACCTGGTCGCGGCTGGAGACCAGCGTCACCTGCGACCCGAGGTTCATGTAGGCGGAGGCGAACTCGGCGCCCGTCACGCCCGAGCCGACGACGACGAGGTGCTCGGGCACGGACTCGAGGTCGTACAGCTGCTTCCAGGTGAGGATCCGGTCGCCGTCCGGGCGGGCGTTGGGGAGCTCGCGCGGCGAGGCGCCCACCGAGATCACGAAGGTGTCGGCCTCGATCCGGTCGAAGTCGGTGCCCTTCGGGCCGGTGGAGACGACGACCGCCTCGTCGCCCTCGAGCCGACCGTGACCGGAGATGACCTTGACCCCCGCCTCCAGGAGCTGCTCGCGGATGTCCTCGGACTGCTGGCCGGCCAGCGCCAGGATGCGCTTGTTCACGGCGAGCAGGTTGATGGCGACCTCGGGCTTGAGCGGCTTGCCGTTCTCTCCCCTGGCGTAGAACTGCACCCCGAGGTCGCCGGCGTCACCGATCGAGCGCGCCGCGTCGGCCGTGGCGATGAGGGTCTTCGAGGGGACCACGTCGGTGAGGATGGCCGATCCCCCGACACCCGTGCTCTCGATGAGCGTCACCTCGGCGCCCAGCTGCGCGCCGGCGATCGCCGCCTCGTATCCGCCGGGGCCGCCCCCGATGATCGCGATCCGCTGCTTGCGCTCGAAGTCGAAGGTCATGCCGCCCATTCTTCCCTATCCCCTCTCCGCCCCACGCTCCCCGCGCCCGCCCGCCACCGACGGCGTGGCGCGTGACTATCGTTGCCCTATGACGCATCCCCTCGATCCCCCGGCCGACCCGTTCGAGGTCGCCCGCCGGGCAGCGGACGACATCGCGAGCCTCACGGGCGTGGAGCGGCACGACATCGCGGTCACCCTCGGCAGCGGGTGGGGCAAGGCCGCCGATCTCATCGGCGAGACGGTGGCGACGGTCCCCGCCACCGAGGTCACCGGGTTCTCCCGGCCGGCGCTGGAGGGTCACGTGGGCACGCTGCGCTCCGTGCGCACGGCGCAGGGACGCCACGTGCTCGTGATCGGCGCGCGCACCCACTATTACGAGGGCCACGGGGTGCGGCGGGTGGTGCACAGCGTGCGCACGGCGGCCGCGTCGGGGGCCACCACCATGGTGCTCACCAACGGCGCCGGCGGCATCCGCGAGACGTGGGCGCCCGGCCAACCCGTGCTCATCAGCGACCACATCAACCTCACGGCCGACACCCCGCTCGAGGGCGCGACGTTCATCGACATGACCGACCTGTACTCCGCTCGCCTGCGCGCCGTCGCGCGCGAGGTGGATCCGACTCTCGACGAGGGCGTGTACTGCCAGTTCCGCGGGCCGCAGTACGAGACGCCGGCCGAGGTGCGCATGGCACGCGCGATCGGTGGCGACATCGTCGGCATGTCGACGGCGCTCGAGGCCATCGCCGCGCGCCAGGCCGGAATGGAGGTGCTCGGCTTCTCGCTCATCACCAACCTCGCCGCGGGCATCTCGCCGACCCCTCTCAGCCACGAGGAGGTCATCGAGGCGGGCCGCGAGGCCGAGGGCCGGATCTCCCGCCTGCTGGCGGACGTGATCGGGCGGGTCGCATCGTGACGGCGCTCGATCGCGCGCGCGCGTGGGCGGCGCAGGATCCGGATCCCGCCACGCGCGCGGAGCTCGAGGCGATCATCGCCGCCTCCGAGGCCGGCGATGCCGCCGCGGCGGCGGACCTGGAGGCGCGTTTCGCGGGCCGGCTGCAATTCGGCACCGCCGGCCTGCGCGGCGCGCTCGGGGCGGGGCCGCGACGCATGAACCGGGTGCTCGTGGCGCAGGCGGCCGCCGGGTTCGCCGCGTACCTGCGCGAGCGCATCCCCGACCGCACCCCGGTCGTGGTCGTGGGCTACGACGGGCGCCGCAACTCCGACGTCTTCGCGCGGGACTCGGCCGAGCTGTTCGCCGGTGCCGGGCTGCGAGCGGTGCTGCTGCCGCGGCTGCTGCCCACGCCGGTGCTGGCGTTCGCGCTGCGTCACCTCGGCGCCGACGCGGGGGTCATGGTGACGGCCAGCCACAACCCGCCGGACGACAACGGGTACAAGGTCTACCTGGGCGGCGACGACGGGGGCTCGCAGATCGTCTCGCCCGCCGACGCCGAGATCGCCGCCCACATCCAGCGGATCGCCGACACGGCGCGCGTGGGCGACCTGCCGCGCGGCGAGTACGAGCTCGCGCCAGAATCGGTCGTCGACGCCTACGTGGCCGCCACCGCCGCCGTGGCGCCGGCGCCCGATGCCGCCGACGGCATGAACTGGGCGTACACGGCGATGCACGGCGTGGGATGGGAGACGTTCGCACGGGTGCTCGACGCGGCCGGCTACCCCCGCCCCGCGCTGACGACCCCGCAGATCGAGCCGGACGGGGCCTTCCCGACCGTCGCCTTCCCCAACCCGGAGGAACCCGGGGCCATGGATCTCGTCTTCGCGACCGCGACGGCCGCCCGCGCGGAGTTCGTGCTGGCGCACGATCCCGACGCCGACCGCCTCGCTGTCGCCATCCCCGACGGCGACGGCTGGCGACGCCTCACCGGCAACGAGATCGGTCTTCTGCTCGGGCTGCGCGCGGCACGCCGCGCGCAGGGCCGGGCGCGCGCGACGCTGGCATGCTCCCTCGTGTCGTCCCCCGGGCTGGCGGCGATCGCCGAGCGATACGGGCTCGACTTCCGCGAGACGCTGACCGGGTTCAAGTGGATCTCGCGCGCCCCCGGCCTCGTGTACGGGTACGAGGAGGCGCTGGGCTACCTCGTGAACCCCGAGACGGTACGCGACAAGGACGGCGTCTCCGCCGCGGTCGCGGTGCTCGGCCTGGCCGCCGAGGCGCGCGGCCGCGGCGCCACGATCGCCGACCTGCTCGACGAGCTGACGGCGCAGATCGGCGTGTACCGCGACGGTCAGGTATCGATCCGGGTGGACGATGTGGCCGTCATCGGGCGGATCATGGCCGCGCTGCGCGCCGACCCGCCCGCGGCCTTCGGCGAGCGCGCCGTCGTGCGCGGCGACGACCTCGCGGCCGGTGCCGCCGGGCTCCCGTCGGGAGACGTGCTCCGCTACGCCATCGACGACGGTTCGCGGGTCATCGTGCGCCCCAGCGGCACCGAGCCGAAGCTCAAGGTCTACCTCGACGTGCGCGGCGCGGACGCCGCCGAGGCCGCCGCCCGCCTCACCGCGCTCGACGCCGCCGTGCGCGACCTGCTCAGTAGGCTCTCCTGATCGCCCGGGCCGAACCGTCGTCCTCACCGGGCCGCTCTTTCCCGGACGGGCCGATCCCGGCCGGTTCGCGGCGCGGGCGGGGCGGTAGCGTGGGGGCGTGCAGCGGATCATCGTGGTGACGGCGCCGGATGGGCTGCACGCGCGTCCCGCCGCCCAGCTCGCTCAGCTCGCCCAGGGTCTGCCCGGTGCGCTGCGCCTGTCGGTCGGTGACCGCGTGGTCGACGCCGCGAGCGTGCTGGCCGTGATGGATCTCGAGCTCGCGCCGGGCATGCGCGTCGTCCTCGACGCCGACGGCCCGGCGGCCGAGGCGGCCCTCGACGCCGCCGCCGCGATCCTCGCGCCCGGCTCCGCCGGCTGACCCGGGCGCGACACCGGGCGACCGCAACCATCCGCGCCGGTCCTTGCTCGACGAGCGCTCTTCCGGCTCAGCCGTCGATGACGGCGGCGAGCTCGTCGAGGAACGACGACAGGTCGGTGCCGCGGCGGATGAGACGCTGAGCGTTCTCCGGCTCGCCGAACACCTCCACGAACTGCTCGAACACCGTCTGGAACGCCTCGCGGTCGCTCTCGCTGAACGCCACGAGCGCCACGACGGCCACGCGCCCGTCGCCCCACGGGATCGGCTGCTCCGCGATCCCGAGCGCGATGGCCGTGCGCGTGGCGGTCATCCGGAGGGCGTGCGGCACGGCGAGCGTCTCGGTGAACGCGGTCGACGAGAGCCGCTCGCGTTCGATGGAGCTCTCCACGTAGTCCTCGCCGACGACGCCCTGCGCCACGAGCAACTGGCCCAGTCGACGGATGACGCCCTCTTCGCCGCCGTCCGCGTCGAGTCCTCGCACGAACGCTCCCGGGGCGAAGTAGCGGGCCAGCTCGGCGCGCAGCCGCCCCAGGCGCCGCGCCCGGCGCACGCGGGCGGCGGCGGCGGTGACGCGCTCCACGTCGGCGTCGGTGAGGAAGGGCTGGATGCGCACGATGCGGTCGGACGGCACGGGCGGGTCGATCGTCGTCAGCACGAGGTCCGTGCCGATGTCGTCCCAGTCCACGTCCACCCGGGTCTCGACGCTCGTCACCTCCACGGCGCGGCCCAGCGAGCGGTCCACGCTCGAGCGCAGCAGCTCGTGCAGCTCGTAGTAGCCCGGGCACACGATCGTGGCGCTCAGCACGGTCTCGGCGCGGCGGCTGCGCTCGAGGCGACCACCCACGTGCATGGCGATGTAGGCGATCTCGTCATCGCGGATCGGCACTCCGAGGGTCTCGGACAGCTCGCCGGCGATCGAGACGGCCACGTCGAAGATCATCGGGTAGGCCGACTTCAGGGTGCGGGTGAGCGGGTTGCGCGACCACGCCTGCTCACGCGCCCGGTACACGAGGTTCTGCACGTGCAGGGCGAGCCGCTGCACGAAGTCCTCGTGCGCGATGTCGACGAGATACCCCTCCGCGGCGCGCGTCACCGCCGCCGACACGGCCGCCGCGATCTGGGGATCGGGGCGTGCACCGCCGGGTTCTCCCGGCGCGCCCGGCACGACGATGCGGGTGAGCACGAGCGCGGCCAGGTGCACCCGGTCGCCGCGGCCGAGCTCGACGCCGAAGTGCGTGCGCGCGAGATCGCCGATCGCGTCGGCGATCCGCTCCCTGGTGGGGTCCGTGTCACCGTGCGCGGCTTCGAGGGCGTGCCCCTGCGCGACGCGGTCGGCGGCGATCGCGGCGTGCAGCACGACGTCGGACGCGGCGAACTCGTTGACGAAGTAACCCAGCCGCCCGAGCGCGGCCACCAGGTCGGCCTTGAACGCGCCGAGCGCGCCGGAGGGGATGGCGAGGGCATCGGCCGCGCGGCGCAGCGACGCGAGGTCGAAGGCGCCGTCCTCCATCTCGTCGTGCACGAGGCGGCTCACGAACCGGCGCCTGGCCAGCTCCGAACCGGTCAACCTCAGGCGCGATCCGTGTCGCTCCAGCGCCAGGCCGGTTCCCTCGGCCGCCGGGCCGGCTCCGCTCAGCAGCCCGCGCACGCGTCCCAGGTCGGCCTCCAACGTCGCCGAGCTGACGTGCAGACGGTCGGCGGTGTCGAACACGTCGATGCCGCCGTCGGTCTCGAGCAGCGCGCGCACGATCTCGTGCAGCCGCTGGCGCGGCGTGCCGGGCTCGGCGTCGGCGCGCAGCGCCGCGGCCGCGCCGGGCAGCGCGCGGTAGCCGGCCGGCCCCGACTCGATCGCGTCGCCGCCGGGCACACGCGCGTTCACGGCGGTCACGTACGAGCGCACGCTGCGCGGCGTGACGCCGAGCTGATCGGCCAGCGTCGCCGCGGTCACCCAGTCGCCGCGACGCAGCAGGATGCCGAGCATCCGGTCCTGCCGTCGCCTGGTCATGTGCGCCTCTCCCGTCGTCCCGATCAGTCAATCACGCGCGACCGCGACCCGATCTTCCGCACGGGAGGAAAGAAGCCTGGTTGCCGGCCGCCCCCGCGCGCGCGGAGGATCGATCGGAAGGGAAAGTTGGAGATCGATGAGGATCCTTGTGGTGTGCGGCGCCGGCGCGTCCAGCACGTTCGTCGCCCTTCGCATCCGCCGCGCCGCCCACGCCGCGGGGCTCGACCTCGCCGCGTTCGCCGGCACGGAGCGCTCCCTCCCGATCGACCTCGACTCCACGGACGTCGTGCTGCTCGGCCCGCACCTGCATCGCTCCCTCGATGAGGTGCGCGCCCTGGCGGCCCCGCGCGGCGTGGCCGTCGGCGTCCTCCCGGACGACGTGTTCACCGACCTCGACGGCAGCCGCGCTCTCGCGCTGGCCCGCGCCGTCGCCGATCAGGGCGCCGACCCGGCGTCCGCCTGACGAAGGGATGCCCATGAGCACCATCTCCCGCACCGTCCGCATCGCCGCCTCGCACGGCCTGCACGCGCGCCCCGCCAAGCTGTTCTCGCAGGCCGCGAAGGACTCCGGCGTCCAGGTCACGATCGCCAAGGGTGACGGAAAGCCGGTCAACGCCGCGAGCATCCTCGGCGTGATCGCCCTCGGCGCCAACACGGGCGACGAGGTCACCCTCGAGGCGACCGGGGAGGGCGCCGAGGAGGCGCTCGACCGCCTGGTCGCGATGCTCGAGACCGACCAGGACGCGGAGTGACCGCCATGACCGAGATCCGCGGCGTCGGCATCGGCCAGGGCGTGGCCCACGGCCCGATCGCCCGCATGGCGCCGCGGCTCGAGGCGCCCAGCGACGCCCGCAGCACCCGCACCCCCGACGAGGAGAAGGCGGCGGCCGCGCAGGCCGTGGCCGCCGTGGCCGCCGAGCTGAACGCGCGCGGGGAGCGCGCGGGAGGCGCGGCGCAGGAGGTGCTCGAGGCTCAGGCGATGATGGCCGAGGACCCCACCCTCGAGGAGCAGGTGGGCGCGCTCATCGACGAGGGCCACACGGCCGAGTACGCCGTCCACACGGCGTTCGCCGGCTTCGCGCAGACGCTGCAGGAAATGGGCGGCTACCTCGGCGAGCGCGCGGCCGACCTCGCCGACGTCTCCCAGCGCGTGATCGCCCAGCTGCGCGGCGTGCCCGCGCCGGGCGTGCCCGAGCTCGACCACCCGTTCGTGCTCGTCGCGGACGATCTCGCCCCGGCCGACACCGCGCTGCTCGACCTCGAGAAGGTCCTCGCCGTCGTCACGACCGAGGGCGGGCCGACGTCGCACACCGCCATCCTCGCGGGCGACAAGGGCATCACCGCCGTCGTCGGCACGGGCGAGCACCCCGATCTCGTCGACGGCGCGACCGCGCTCGTCGACGCCGCCGCCGGCCTCGTCGTGCTCGACCCGACCCAGGAACAGCTCACCGAGGCCGACGAGCGCACCGCGCGCCGCCGCGCCGCCGCGGCGGCCCCCGTCACCCCCGGCGAGCTGGCCGACGGCACGGCGATCCCGCTGCTGGCCAACCTCGGCAGCCCGGACGCGGCGGCCGAGGCGGTCGAGCTCGGCGCGGAGGGCGTGGGCCTGTTCCGCACGGAGTTCCTCTTCCTCAGCGCCGACGAGGCCCCCACGGTGGAGGCGCAGCGCGCATCGTACGAGAAGCTGTTGACGGCGTTCCCCGGCAAGAAGGTCGTCGTGCGCGTGCTCGATGCCGGCGCCGACAAGCCGCTGAAGTTCCTCACCGACGACGACGAGCAGAATCCCGCGCTCGGACTGCGCGGGCTGCGCAGCCTGCGCGCGCACGAGCAGATCCTGCGCGACCAGCTCACCGCGCTGGCGCAGGCCGACGCCGCCACCGACGCGGACCTGTGGGTCATGGCGCCCATGGTCTCGAACGTCGAGGAGGCGCGGTACTTCACCGACCTCGCGCACGAGCACGGGCTGAAGACGGCCGGCGTCATGGTGGAGGTGCCCGCCGCTGCCCTGCTGGCCGACGCCATCCTGCAGCATACGGACTTCGGGTCCATCGGCACGAACGACCTCGTGCAGTACACGATGGCGGCCGACCGCCTGCTCGGCACGGTGTCGTCCTTCCAGGACCCGTGGCACCCGGCCGTGCTGCGGCTCATCGCCGAGGTGGGCGCCGCCGGCGAGCGGCACGGCAAGCCCGTGGGCATCTGCGGCCAGGCGGCCGCCGATCCGCTGCTGGCCGTGGTGCTGGTGGGCCTGGGGGCCACGACGCTGTCGATGTCGCCGCGCGCGCTCGTCGACGTGCGCGCCGAGCTGAAGCAGCACTCCCTCGACGACGCCCGGCGCATCGCGCGCGCCGCCCTCGCCACCACCGACGCCGAGGCCGCCCGCGAGGCCGCGCGCACCGCCGTCGCCTGATCGTTTCCTCCCCTACCCGATAACCCCATACCCATTCAGAAAGACGAGTCACCAATGACCGACACCGCAGCTCCGGCGAAGTCGCCGGGCGCCGTTCGCGTGGGCGTGCAGAAGTTCGGCACGTTCCTCTCGGGCATGATCATGCCGAACATCGCGGCCTTCATCGCCTGGGGTCTTCTCACCGCCCTCTTCATCGACACCGGCTGGCTGGGCAACACCGGCCCAGTCGAGGCCTGGCGCTGGGCCGACTCGGCCATGCTCGGCGGGGGCACCACCCCCGACGGCACCGAGTGGATCGGTCTCGTCAGCCCGATCATCACGTACCTCCTTCCGCTCCTCATCGCCTTCACGGGCGGCCAGATGGTCTTCGGCCACCGCGGCGGCGTCGTCGGAGCCGTCGCGGCGTTCGGCGTCATCATCGGCGCGGCGGGGACGATCATGTTCCTCGGCGCCATGATCGCCGGCCCGCTCGCCGCCTGGATCCTGAAGCAGGTCGAGCGGCTCTGGGAGGGCAAGATCAAGACCGGCTTCGAGATGCTGGTCAACAACTTCTCCGCCGGGTTCGTCGCGTTCTTCACCGCTCTCGCCGCGTTCTTCTGGCTCGCGCCCGTCATGCGGTGGCTCACCGACCTGCTCGGCGCCGTCGTCGGCTGGCTCGTCGAGACCGGCCTGATCCCGCTGGCGAGCATCATCGTCGAGCCCGCCAAGGTGCTGTTCCTGAACAACGCCATCAACCACGGCGTGTTCACGCCCATCGGCAGCGAGCAGTCCACGGAGACGGGCCGCAGCCTGCTGTTCCTCGTCGAGGCGAACCCCGGACCCGGCGCCGGCCTGCTTCTCGCGATCGCCCTGTTCGGCGTCGGCGCGGCGCGCGCCACCGCCCCCGGTGCCTGGATCATCCAGTTCCTCGGTGGCATCCACGAGGTGTACTTCCCGTACGTCCTCGCCAAGCCGATCCTGCTCGTGGGCCTCATCGCCGGTGGCGCCACGGGCGTGCTGACCAACGTGATCTTCCAGTCGGGCCTGGTCGCACCGGCCTCGCCCGGTTCGATCTTCGCCGTGCTCATCCAGACCGCCCCCGGCAGCCACATCGGCGTCATCCTCTCGGTGATCCTGTCGGCCGGCGTGACCTTCCTCGTGAGCATGCTGTTCCTGCTCGCCAGCCGGAAGCGCGACCTCGCGGCCGAGGCGGCCGGCGGCGACGGCTTCGCCGCCGCGGTCGCCCAGACCGAGGCCAACAAGGGCCGCTCGTCGAGCGTGCTGGGCGGCCTCGTCGGCGGCGCGACCGCCACGGCGACCAAGCCGATCCAGAAGGTCGTGTTCGCGTGCGACGCGGGCATGGGCTCCTCGGCGATGGGCGCCAGCGTGCTGCGCAACAAGTTCAAGGCGGCCGGCATCGAGGGGGTCACCGTCAGCAACAAGGCGATCGCCGCGCTCGACGGCACGGCCGACCTCGTCGTCACGCAGCAGCAGCTGACCGATCGCGCCAAGCAGCGCGAGCAGGCGGCCCTGCACGTCTCGGTCGACAACTTCATGAACTCGCCGCGCTACGACGAGATCACCCAGCTGCTGGTGCAGCAGCAGCAGGGCGGCGGCGCGGCGGGTGAGCCCGAGGCAACGGGCGCCGCCGAGGCGCAGGCCGCCCCAGCCGCCGGCGCGGGCGGTGTGCTCTCGCTCGAGCGCGTGCGCATCCACTCCGGCTCGGCCACGCGCGAGGAGGCCCTGCGGGAGGCAGCCGACATGCTGGAGGCGGCCGGCGCGGTCACCCCGGCGTACTTCGATGCGATGCTCGCCCGCGAGCGCACGGTGTCGACGTTCATGGGCAACGAGCTGGCGATCCCGCACGGCACGAACGACGCGAAGTCGGCCGTGCTCGGCTCGGCCCTGACCGTGGTGCGCTACGACGGCGGCGTCGACTGGGACGGCGACACGGCGACCTTCGTCGTGGGCATCGCCGGCAAGGGCGACGAGCACCTGGCGCTGCTGTCGAACGTCGCGACGTTGTTCTCGGATGAGGAGCAGATCGCGAGGCTCAAGGCCGCCTCGACCCCGCAGGAGCTGTACGCGCTGCTCCAGACGGTGAACGAGGGCTGATCGCATGAAGGCTGTGCACTTCGGCGCGGGCAACATCGGCCGCGGCTTCGTGGGGCTGCTGCTCCACCAGGGCGGCTACGAGCTCGTGTTCTCGGACGTGGCGGCGTCGCTCGTCGACGCCATCAACGCCGCCGACGAGTACACGGTGCACGAGGTGGGCGACGGCGGCCGTGACCACGTGGTCACCGGCTTCCGCGCGGTCGACAGTGCGCAGGACCCGGATGCGGTCGCGGCGGAGGTGGCGGCGGCTGACGTCGCCACCACCGCCGTGGGCCCCACCGTGCTGCGCTTCATCGCGCCGCACCTCGTGGCGGGGCTGCGCCGGCGGGATCCGGCCGCGGCTCCCCTGCAGGTGATGGCGTGTGAGAACGCGATCGGCGCCACCGACAGCCTGCGGGCCGAGATGGCGGCGGTCGCCGGCGACGAGTGGGATGAGCTGGCCCGGCGCGCGGTGTTCGCGAACACCGCCGTGGATCGGATCGTCCCCGGGCAGCCGACCGGCGCGGGCATCGACGTCACCGTCGAGCCGTTCTACGAGTGGGCGATCGAGCGCGCCCCCTTCGGCGAGACCCCGCCGCACATCCCCGGCGCGCACTTCGTCGACGACCTCGGGCCGTACATCGAACGCAAGCTGTTCACGGTCAACACCGGTCACGCGACGGCGGCCTACCTCGGGGCTCGGGCCGGCGTCGAGCGCATCGCCGACGCCCTCGCGGACGAGGCGGTGGCGGCCGGTGTGGCCGCGGCGCTGGAGGAAACTTCGGCGCTGCTGGAGGCCAAGCACGGCTTCAGCGCGGCGGATCTGGCGGAGTACCGCGCGACCATCCTCGGGCGGTTCCGCAACCCGGCCCTCCCCGACACGGTGCGGCGCGTCGGCCGCCAGCCGCTGCGCAAGCTGTCGCGGCACGAGCGGTTCGTGGGCCCGGCGGCCGAGGCCGCGGAGCGCGGTCTGACCGTCGACGCTCTGCTCGCCGCAGTCGGCGCCGCGCTGGCGTTCGACGACCCTGAGGACGACCAGGCCGTCGAGATGCGTCGGCTGCTCGGCGAGCTCGACCCGCCTGCGTTCGTCGAGCGCGTGTCGGGCCTCGAGCCGTCGCACCCGCTTTTCGAGCGCCTCGTCGAGGTGGTCATCGCCGCGCGGTGACGCGACCCCGACGACGAAGCGGCCGCCCGGGATTCCGGGCGGCCGCTTTGCGTAGGCGGGGAATCAGTAGCCGTAGGGGTACTGCGAGAAGGCCCACGCCACGAACGCGACCCAGGCGATGATGGCGATGATCGAGATCACAAGGAACACGATGCTCAGGATCAGGCCGATCTTCGCCGGCGTGTTCTTGAAGCCGGCCTGCTTGGACTGGTTCAGCGCGATCGCCGAGATGATGAGTCCGGCGAGGGCGAAGACGAACGCGAAGACGAGTCCGACGATGCCGAGCGTCTTGCCGGGGTAGTCATCGGGCGTGTACGCCTGCTGGCCGTACCCCTGCTGACCGTAGGCGGGCTGGCCGTAGCCGGGCTGGCCGTACGAGCCGGGGTAGCCGCCCTGCTCGGGGTACGCCGGCGGCACCGGCTGGCCGTGCTGCCCGGCGCCCGCACCGGGGTAGCCGGAGTTGTCGGGGGACGGCGGCGGCGGCGGATAGTCGTTGCTCATGATGTTCTCCCGGATGTCGGAGGTGCGGGGCCGCGCGATGCGGTGCGCGGGACCCTCTCACGGTAGCGCGCGCGCCCTGCCTCGTCCGCCCCGGCGGGCGGGGAGATCTCCCCGATCCTCACGGGTCCGCGAGGCGCACGTCGGGCGCGGGGCCTCGCTCAGGAGCGGAAGCCCGCGCGGATGAGGTCGGCGAGCTCCTCGCGTTCGGGCAGCGGCAGGAACGCGGCCTCGGCCGCGTTGAGCTGCAATCGCTCCAGCTCGGCCAGCCCGTAGTCGAAGGCCTCGCTCAGCAGGGTCAGCTCTCGCGTGAGCGACGTGCCGCTCATGAGGCGGTTGTCCGTGTTCACCGTCACGGCGAAGCCGAGGCGCCGCAGCAGGTCGAAGGGGTGGTCGGCGAGTTCCGCACCCCAGGCGGCGAACCCGGCCGTCTGCACGTTCGAGGACGGCGACAGCTCGAGCGGAATGCGCCGGTCCCGCACCCACGCGGCCACCTCGCCGAGCCGCACGGCCGCCTCATCGGTGCGACCGCGCCGGGCGGCGCCCCTGCGCTCCCCGGGCACGGCGAGGTCGTCCGCGATGCGCACGCCGTGCCCCAGGCGCACGGCGCGCCCGTCGTGCAGGGCCGATCGGATGGAGTCGATGCCGGCCGCCTCGCCCGCGTGCACCGTCGCGGGCACGAGGGCGTCGGCGAGCAGGTCGAACGCCTTGGTGTGGGCGGAGGCCGGGAAGCCGTCCTCCGGCCCGGCGAGATCGAAGCCCACCACGCCGGCGTCGCGTGACGCGATCGCCAGGCGCGCGATCTCGCTCGAGCGCGTACCCTGCCGCATCGCCGTCAGCAGCTGGCGCGCGCGCACCGGGCGCCCCGCCTCGGCGGCCGCCCGCTCCCCTTGGGCGAAGCCGTCGGCGACGGCCGCCACGGCCTGCTCGAGCGTCAGCCCGCCGGAAAGGTGCAGCTCGGGCGCCCAGCGCACCTCGCCGTAGACGACGCCGTCCGCCGCGAGGTCCTCCACGAACTCGCGCGCCACCCTCTCCAGGCCGCGCCTCGTCTGCATCACGGCGAGGGTGAGGTCGAACGTGCGCAGGTACTCCGGCAACGAGCCGGAGGTGCACGCCCGCACGAACCAGTCCGCCAACGCGCGCGGCTCGGAGGCGGGCAGCTCCAGGCGGAGTTCCTCGCCCAGCTCGAGGAGGGTCTGCGGCCTCAGGCCCCCATCGAGATGATCGTGCAGCGAGACCTTGGGCAGGTCGCCGATCGCCCCGCTCACGCGGCGATCCGCCCCAGCACGAGCGGACGGGGATCGGGTGCCTCGTCGGCGACCTGCCACGCGTCGCGCAGCGCGTCGAGCGCACGCTCGAAGCGCGACGCATCGTCGGCGCGCAGCGTGAAAAGCGGCTGGCCGGCCGCGACACGATCGCCGGGCTTGGCGTGCAGATCGATCCCGGCCGCGTGCGCGACCGGATCCTCCGCCCGCGCCCGGCCGGCGCCGAGGCGCCAGGCCGCCACGCCGAAGCCCAGCGCGTCCATCCGCTCCACGACGCCGGCTCGGGGCGCGGTCACGGTGTGCGTCTCCCGCGGCGCCGGCATTGGCGCCTCGGGGTCGCCACCCTGTGCCGCGATCATCGCTCGCCACGTGTCCATGGCTCGCCCGTCGCGCAGCGCCGCCGCCGGGTCGGCGTCGGGCAGCCCCGCGAGGGCCAGCATCTCCCGCGCGAGGGTCACGGTGAGCTCCACCACATCGGCGGGGCCGCCGCCGGCCAGCACCTCGACCGCCTCGCGCACCTCGTTGGCGTTGCCGATCGCCAGGCCGAGGGGCGTGTCCATGTCGGTCAGAAGCGCCGTCGTGCGCACGCCGGAGTCCTCGCCGAGCTCCACCATCGTGCGGGCGAGCTCGCGAGCGCGCTCGGGGTCCTTCATGAAGGCGCCTGAGCCCGACTTGACGTCGAGGACGAGCGCCTCGGTGCCCTCCGCGATCTTCTTCGACATGATGCTCGAGGCGATCAGCGGGATCGCCTCGACGGTGCCCGTCACGTCGCGCAGCGCGTAGAGCCTCTTGTCGGCGGGCGCCAGGCCGGCGCCCGCCGCGCAGATCACCGCGCCCACCTCGCGCAGCTGCGCCATGAGCGCGTCGTTCGACATCGCCGCCCGCCAGCCGGCAATCGACTCGAGCTTGTCGAGCGTGCCGCCGGTGTGGCCGAGGCCGCGCCCCGACAGCTGAGGCACCGCCACGCCGAACGAGGCCACGAGCGGCGCCAGCGGCAGGGTGATCTTGTCGCCCACGCCACCGGTGGAGTGCTTGTCGACCGTCCGCCTGCCGAGACCCGCGAAGCTCATCCGCTCCCCCGAGGCGATCATCGCGTCGGTCATCACGCGGATCTCGTCGCGCGTCATGCCGTTGAGCAGCACCGCCATCGCGAACGCCGACATCTGCGCGTCGGCGACGTAGCCGCGGGTGAAGGCGTCGATCATCCATCGCAGCGCGGCCTCGGGCACCTCGCCGCCGTCTCGCTTGGCGCGGATGACGTCGACGGCGTCGAACGGCTCCGTCACCGCACGGTCTCCAGGTCGCGGGGCCCGAACGCGTCGGGCAGCACCTCGTCGATGGTGCGGATGCCCGACACCGTCTCAAGCAGCATCCCGGGCACGGAGAACTCGTACAGCAGCTGCCGGCAGCGGCCGCACGGCATGATGACGTCACCGTCCTTGTTCACGCACACGAACGCCACCAGCTGCCCGCCGCCGGTGGCCGCGAGGTTCGAGACGAGCCCGCACTCGGCGCAGAGGCCGAGACCATAGGAGGCGTTCTCGACGTTGCAGCCCGTCACGATCCGCCCGTCGGTCGCGAGCGCCGCGGCGCCCACGGGATAGCGGGAGTAGGGGGCGTATGCCCGCTCAAGCATGGCGGTGGCCGCGTCGCGCAGCCGGTCCCAGTCGATGTCCATCGCTCGATTATCGCCCCTCGTCCCGCGGGGGCGGGGAGAGGGCTACAGCACGGAGTCGCGCCCGCGCTCGTGCAGGGCGCCGACGACGCTCTTCACGCGCTGTGCGTGGGCGCTCGTGGTCACCAGCAACGCGTCCGCGGTGTCCACGACGATGACGTCGTCGAGCCCGACGACCGCGATCACGCGGTCGGTCTGCGACACGACGAGACCGTGCGACTCGTCCGCGAGCACTCCCCTGTTGTCGCCGAGGATGGACATCTCGTGGCGGCGGCCGTTGGAGACGAGGTTCCAGAGGCTGGCGAAGTCCCCCACGTCGTCCCAGTCGAACTGGCCGGGCACCACCGCGAGCCGACCCTTCTCGGCCGCGGGCTCGGCGACGGCGTAGTCGATGGCGATCTTCTTCAGAGACGGCCACACGCGCCCGAGCACCTCGTCGCGAGCGTCGGTGTCCCAGGCCGCGGCGATCTCGACCAGTCCGGCGTGCAGCCCCGGCTCGTTGGCCTCCAGCTCGCCCAGCAGCACGTCGGCGCGGGCGATGAACATTCCGGCGTTCCAGAGGAAGGAGCGGTCGGCGTAGTACTGGCGCGCCGTGTCGAGATCGGGCTTCTCGACGAAGCGCTCCACCCGCGACGCCATCGGCGCGTCGGTGATGTCGAGCTCCTCGCCCGTCTTGATGTAGCCGAAGCCGACCGAGGGCTCGGACGGGGTGATGCCGATCGTGCAGATGAACCCCTCGCGCGCCACCGCCACCGCCTGGCGGACGGCGAACTCGAACGCGCGCTGACGTCGGATGACGTGGTCGGCGGCGAACGACCCGATCACGACGTGCGGATCGCGGCGGTGCAGCACCGCGGCCGCCAGGCCGATGGCCGCGGCGGACTCGCGCGGGTCGAGCTCGTGGAAGACGTTGACCGCCGGGATGTCCGGCAGCGTCTTCTCGACCGCCGGGCCATGCGCGACGCCCGTGACCACCGAGATGCGCTCCGGCCCGGTCAGCGGCAACAGGCGGTCCCACGTCTCCCGCAGCAGCGACACCCCCGACCCGGTGAGATCGTGGAGGAACTTCGGCGCCTCCGCCCGAGACAGCGGCCACAGCCGCGAGCCGATGCCCCCCGCGGGGATGACGGCGAAGAAGTCGGGGATCGTGTCGGTCATGCCGACCAGGCTAGCCGCCGCCACCCGCGCGCCTGCTCGGGACCCGGGCGACGGTCACGGATTCATCTCGACGTCGAGATACTTAGGGTCCCCTTCGTCGCCCCATCCCCCGGGCGGGAATAGGATGAAGACGTTCGGCAGGGACGCTTCGGTTCCGCCGTCCGCGAATCCTCGCATCGACAAGGAGGCCGTCGTGTCTACCAGCGCACGTCAGACGCTGTCGGTGTCGGAGACCACCTCGAAGACGCCGCGGGGCACGCTCTACCGCGGCCGCGAAGGAATGTGGTCGTGGGTGCTGCACCGCATCACCGGCGTCGCCATCTTCTTCTTCCTTCTGGTGCACGTGCTCGACACCGCCCTCATCCGCGTCTCGCCCGAGGCGTACGACGCCGTCATCGGCACCTATCAGACGCCCATCATGGGCCTCGGCGAGGTCGCACTCGTCGGCGCGATCGTGTTCCACGCCTTCAACGGGCTGCGGATCATCCTCGTGGACTTCTGGACCAAGGGCACCCAGTACCAGCGGTGGCTGTTCTGGGGCGTCATCGCCGTCTGGGTGGTCGTGATGGCCGGCTTCACCCCGCGCCACCTCATCAACGTCTTCACGGGAGGTGGACACTGATGACCGCCGACACCATCGCCGCTCCGCGCTCGGCCCGCAACGGCGGGGCGAACTGGGAGAAGTGGGGCTGGCTCTACATGCGCGTCTCCGGCGTGCTCCTGGTGGTGCTCATCTTCGGGCACCTCATCTCGAACCTCATCATCCCCGAGGGCGGCGTGCACGCGATCAACTTCGCGTTCGTCGCCGGCAAGCTCGCCTCGCCGTTCTGGCAGTGGTGGGACGTGCTGATGCTGTGGCTGGCCTTCATCCACGGCGCGAACGGCATGCGCACGATCGTGAACGACTACGTGCAGGGCCGCCGGCTGCGGCGCGCGCTGGTGTGGGCGGTCTGGCTCGCGTCGGCGCTGATGATCGTCCTCGGCACCCTCGTGGTGTTCACCTTCGACGCGTGCCTCGGCGTGACCCCGGACAGCG
The DNA here is from genome assembly GCF_946151065.1 of Microbacterium sp. Marseille-Q6965. Lineage (GTDB taxonomy): Bacteria > Actinomycetota > Actinomycetes > Actinomycetales > Microbacteriaceae > Microbacterium. The sequence goes on from NZ_CAMGZA010000001.1 coordinate 913,073, forward strand.
TCCTGTGGGACGCCTGCCAGGCCGCGTGACCCTCCCGACTGCGTAAGGCGGATTTGTGACTACGAAGTACCCCGACGCCGAGCTGAAGAACGGCGTCTACCACCACCAGTACGACGTCGTGATCGTCGGCGCGGGCGGCGCCGGCATGCGCGCGGCCATCGAGGCCGGCCCCGGCGCCAAGACCGCGGTGGTGACCAAGCTCTACCCCACCCGCTCGCACACGGGCGCGGCGCAGGGCGGCATGGCCGCGGCGCTCGCGAACGTCGAGGAGGACTCGTGGGAGTGGCACACCTTCGACACCATCAAGGGCGGTGACTACCTCGTCGACCAGGACGCCGCCGAGATCCTCGCCAAGGAGGCGATCGACGCCGTCATCGACCTCGAGAACATGGGCCTGCCGTTCAACCGCACGCCCGACGGCAAGATCGACCAGCGCCGCTTCGGCGGCCACACGGCCGAGCACGGCAAGGCGCCCGTCCGCCGCGCCTGCTACGCGGCGGACCGCACCGGCCACATGATCCTGCAGACCCTGTTCCAGAACTGCGTGAAGCTGGGCATCGAGTTCTACAACGAGTTCTACGCGCTCGACCTCATCACGGTGAAGGACGACGAGGGCCGCACGCGCATCGCCGGCATCGTGGCGTACGAGCTCGCCACGGGCGACCTGCACGTCTTCCACGCCAAGTCGGTGGTGTTCGCCACCGGCGGCTTCGGCAAGATGTTCAAGACCACCTCGAACGCCCACACCCTCACGGGCGACGGCGTCGGCATCATCTGGCGCAAGGGCCTGCCGCTCGAGGACATCGAGTTCTTCCAGTTCCACCCGACCGGCCTCGCCGGCCTCGGCATCCTCCTCACCGAGGGCGCCCGAGGCGAGGGGGCCATCCTGCGCAACGCCTCGGGCGAGCGCTTCATGGAGCGCTACGCCCCGACCATCAAGGACCTCGCGCCGCGCGACATCGTCGCCCGCTGCATGGTCAAGGAGGTCCTCGAGGGCCGCGGCGCCGGTCCGAACAAGGACTACGTGTACCTGGACTGCACCCACCTGGGCGCCGAGGTGCTCGAGACGAAGCTGCCGGACATCACGGAGTTCGCCCGCACCTACCTGGGCGTCGACCCCGTCGTCGAGCCGGTGCCGGTGATGCCGACCGCGCACTACGCGATGGGCGGCATCCCGACGAACAACGACGCCGAGGTCCTCGCCGACAACGAGACCGTCGTCCCCGGCCTGTACGCCGCGGGCGAGTGCGCGTGCGTCTCGGTGCACGGCGCGAACCGCCTGGGCACCAACTCGCTGCTGGACATCAACGTGTTCGGCAAGCGCGCGGGCATCAACGCCGTGAAGTACGCGCAGAGCGCCGACTTCGTCCCCCTCCCGGACGACCCCGCCAAGGAGGTGCGCGAGATGCTCGAGACGCTCCGCACCCGCAAGGGCACGGAGCGCGTCGCGGACATCCGCACGAAGCTCCAGGAGGAGATGGACAAGAACGCCCAGGTGTTCCGCACCGAGGAGACGCTCACGAACGTCCTCGGCACGATCCACGACCTGCGCGAGCGCTACCAGAACGTGTACGTCGACGACAAGGGCAAGCGGTACAACACCGACCTGCTCGAGGCCGTGGAGCTGGGCTTCCTGCTCGACCTGGCCGAGATCGTCGCCTATGCGGCGCGCAACCGCAAGGAGAGCCGCGGCGGTCACATGCGCGAGGACTTCCCCGACCGCGACGACGCGAACTACATGCAGCACACGATGGCGTACCTCACCGGCGACCCGCACTCGCCGGACCCCGAGGACCACATCAAGCTCGACTGGAAGCCCGTGGTGTTCACGAAGGATGACGCCGGCGAGCTCCGCTATGCCCCGATGGAGAGGAAGTACTGATGTCGTCCGCCGCACCCGAGGCTCCCGCCGAGGAGCAGGCCATCCAGTCCTACCTGGTCACGTTCATGATCCGCCGCTTCGACCCCGAGGTCGACAGCGAGCCGAGGTGGGTCGACTACGACGTCGAGATGTATTCGACGGATCGCGTGCTCGATGCCCTCCACCGCATCAAGTGGGACATCGACGGATCGCTCGCGTTCCGCCGCTCGTGCGCGCACGGCATCTGCGGTTCGGACGCCATGCGGATCAACGGCCGCAACCGCCTGGCGTGCAAGACGCTCATCAAGGACCTCGACATCTCGAAGCCCGTCTACGTGGAGGCGATCAAGGGTCTGCCCCTCGAGAAGGATCTGATCGTCGACATGGATCCCTTCTTCGACGCGTACCGCGAGGTGCAGCCGTTCCTGCAGGCGAAGTCGGCGCCCGAGAAGGGCAAGGAGCGCCTGCAGACGATCGCCGACCGCGAGCGCTTCGACGACACCACCAAGTGCATCCTGTGCGCGGCGTGCACCACGTCGTGCCCGGTGTTCTGGACGGACGGGCAGTACTTCGGCCCGGCCGCGATCGTCAACGCCCACCGCTTCATCTTCGACTCGCGCGACGACGAGGCGCAGGTGCGCCTCGACATCCTCAACGACAAGGAAGGCGTGTGGCGCTGCCGCACGACCTTCAACTGCACCGAGGCGTGCCCGCGCGGCATCGAGGTGACCAAGGCGATCGCCGAGGTGAAGCAGGCCGTCCTCCGCGGCAGCCGCTGAACCCCGCGCTCCCCCACGCGAGCCGAGGCCCGGGATTCGTCCCCGCCTCGGCTCGCGTCGTTTTCGCGCGATCAGTGCGCGGCCGACGGCGCGTGCCTCTCGGAGGGCACGAACCGCCACGCGATGACAGCGGCCGCCGCGGTCAGCACCGCCGCGATGCCCGTGGCGGACTGCATGGCCACCGTGAACGCCTCACGCCCCGCCGCGAGCACCGCCTCGGCACCGCCCGTCCGGTGCGCGGCATCCGCCAGCTGCGGCAGGGACTCGCCCGCCGCCGCGCGCAGCGGCGCGGGAGCGTCCGGCGGCAGCGCGAGCGCGCCGCGGTAGATGGCCGTCTGCAGCGAACCCAGCACCGCGATTCCCAGGGCGGCGCCGAGCTCGATCCCCATCTCGGAGATCGACGAGGCCGCTCCGGCGCGCTCTCTCGGCACGGCTCCGACGACGGCGTCGGTGGCGACCGCGCCCGCCAGGCCCATCCCGGTGCCGATCACGACGAGCGCCACGGCGAACCACGCGTAGCCGGGCAGCGACTCGGCCACGACGAGCGCAGCCAGGCCGAGGGCCATCACGGCCAGTCCCGCGCCCATCGCGTTCCCGCGCCCCCACCGGGCCACGAGGAGCGCGACCGCGGCCACGATGGTCACGGCGCCGATCGCCATGGGCAGCTCGCCGAGCCCGGCCTGCAACGGTGAGAACCCGCGCACGAGCTGGAGGTACTGGGAGAAGAAGAACAGCAGGCCGGTCCCGGCGAAGATCGAGACGACGTTGGCGGCGATCGCGCCGCTGAAGGCGGGGTTGCGGAACAGCTCGACGTCGACGAGCGGATGATCCAGCCGCCGCTGCCGCCGCACGAAGGCCCATCCTGCCCCGATGCCCAGCGCGAACGCGGCGAACGTGAGCGCGCCGAGATCGCCCTTGGCGGCGTGCTTGATGCCGTACACGACCGGCACGATCGCGAGGAGCGACAGCGCCGAGGACCACAGATCGATGGGGCCGGGGTTCGGGTTGCGCGATTCGGGCAGCAGGAAGATGCCGAGGCCGACGACGAGGACCATGACGGGCACGTTGATGAGGAAGACCGACCCCCACCAGAAGTGCTCGAGGAGAAGCCCGCCGACGAGCGGTCCCGCGGCCGATCCGACCGTGAAGCCCACCGACCACACGGCGATCGCCTGCGTGCGCTGACGGTCGTCGCGGAACATGTCGCGGATGATCGCCAGGGTGGACGGCATGATCGTCGCGCCCGCGAGGCCGAGCAGGGCACGGGCGGCGATGAGGACCGCCGGCGTCGCCGAGAACGCGCCGAGCACCGAGGCAGCCCCGAACGCGACGGCACCGATCATGAGCAGGCGCTTGCGGCCGATGCGGTCGGCCACGTTCCCCATGGTGACGAGAAGGCCGGCGATGGCGAACGAGTAGATGTCGCCGATCCAGAGCACCTCGAGGGCCGTGGGCCGCAGCGCCTCGGTGAGCGCCGGCACCGCGAGCGCGAGCACCGTGGCGTCCACGGCGAGCAGCATGACGGCGAGGGTGAGCACGACGAGGGCCACCCACTCCCGGGCGCCCGCGCGGCGCGCGACGATCGTGGCGGTGTGAGACATATCGATTACTGTACCGTCCGGTCAGTTTAGAAACTGGGCGGCTCCTGAGCAGCTCGCGGTAACGTGGCCTCCCAGCGATCCGGGCGCACCCGCCCGCGAGGAGGAGAGCGATGAACCGCCCGAGCGCCAAGCACGAGGTCGTCCAGGCCGCGCTGCGCCTGGCGGGCCGGGTGGGCACGCGCGCGCTGACCTTCGAGGCGGTCGCCGAGGCCGCGGGCAAGACAAAGGGCGGCGTGCTCTATCACTTCCCCTCCAAGGATGACCTGATCGAGGCCGTCATCGCGGAGCTCATCGGCGCCTGGGACGCCGACGCGCTGCGGCACCTCGGCAAGCCGTTCGAGACCGCCACGCGCGAGGAGCGGATCGTGGCATTCCTGCTCGCCGCGACGGAGTCGGGGACGGAGTTCGACGCGACGGCCGATCTCATGGTCATGGTCGACGTCGCGCGTGACGAGCGGTATGTGCGCCGCTGGCGCGAGCTGCGGGACCGGTGGGTCGGCGATGTCGCCGATCTCACGGTCCGACAGCAGGTGGCGCTCGTCGCCGCGGACGGCATCTGGCTCGACGAGGCCACGCTCCAGGCACCCTTCCCCGCCGAGCGGCGGCGAGAGGTGCTCGAGGAGCTGGCACGGATGGTCCGGGAAGGCTGAGCACGCGGGCGCTGCTGGCGGCGCTCCCGACGCCGGCCGGTGTCGGACGCCCGACCTAGGGTGGAGATCATGACCTCTCGCTCCCTCCGCGTCGCCTCCGTCAACGTCAACGGCATCCGCGCGGCGGCCCGCAAGGGCATGGCCGCCTGGCTCGAGGAGTCCGCGCCCGACATCCTCACGCTGCAGGAGGTGCGCGGCGAGCTCGAGCACCTCGAAGAGGCGCTGCCCGGCTGGCGGGTGATCGCCGACGCCTCGCTGCAGAAGGGGCGCGCGGGCGTCGCCATCGCATCGCGCGAGGAGTGCGCGATCTCGCGCGTGGAGCTGGGGGACGACGGCCTGGAGTCCCATGGCCGCTGGATCGAGGCCGACTTCGAGGTCGGCGGCGAGACGCTCACCGTCGTGAGCGCATACGTCTTCACGGGCGAGGCGGACGACCCCGCCAAGCAGGACCCGAAGTGGGCGTTCCTCGACGCGATGGAGCACCGGATGTCGCAGCTGTCGTCCGACGGCGCGCTGGCACTCGTGACGGGCGATCTGAACGTGGGGCACCGCCCGCTCGACATCCGGAACTGGAAGGGCAACGTCAAGAAGGCCGGCTTCCTCGCGCGAGAGCGCGCCTACTTCGACCGCATCCTCACCCCCGCCGGCAGCCCCGTGACGGGTCAGGAGGGCATCGGCCGCGGCATGGTGGCCGAGCTGAGCGACACCCGCGCCTTCAGCGCCGGAGCCACCGGCCTCGGCTGGGTCGACGTGGGCCGGGCCGCGGCCGGCGAGGTGGATGGCCCGTACACGTGGTGGTCGATGCGCGGAAAGGCCTTCGACAACGACTCGGGCTGGCGAATCGACTACCACCTCGCCTCGCCCGCGCTGGCTCCCCGCGCCTCGAACTACCGCGTGCATCGCGCGCCGTCGTATGACACACGGTGGAGCGACCACGCCCCGGTCGTGGCCGACTACGCGATCGGCTGACGCCGGCGCGATCGGGCGGTTGCGCGGTGCGGCGTAGGATCGACGGGTGACTCAGCAGCGCCTCTACTCCGGAATGCAGCCCTCGGCCGACTCACTCCAGGCCGGAAACTACATCGGGGCCCTGCTGCAGTGGCGCGAGATGCAGAGCGAGTACGACGCGTTCTTCTCGGTCGTCGACCTGCACGCGATCACCGCCCCGCAGGATCCGGCTGAGCTGCGGGAGAAGACCCGGCGCACGGCCGCGCAGTACATCGCCGCCGGCATCGAGCCCTCGAAGTCCACGCTGTACGTGCAGTCGCACGTGCGCGCGCACGCCGAGCTGGCGTGGATCCTCTCCACGATCACCGGCTTCGGCGAGGCCGGGCGCATGACGCAGTTCAAGGACAAGTCGCAGAAGCAGGGCGCCGAGAACGCGAGCGTCGGCCTTTTCACGTACCCGATCCTCATGGCCGCCGACATCCTGCTGTACCAGACCGACGTCGTGCCGGTCGGGGACGACCAGAAGCAGCACGTCGAGCTCACCCGCGACCTGGCCGAGCGGTTCAACGCGCGCTTCGGCGAGACCTTCACGATCCCGAAGCCGGTCATCCAGAAGGAGACCGCGCGCATCTACGACCTGCAGAACCCGACGGCGAAGATGTCCAAGTCGGCGGAGTCGCACGCGGGCGTGCTGTGGCTGCTCGACGAGGTGGACGTGACGGCGAAGAAGATCATGCGCGCCGTCACCGACAACGACGGCGTCGTGAGGTACGACCGTGAGGCCAAGCCGGGCGTGTCCAACCTCCTGACGATCTACGCCGCCCTCACGGGCCGCCCGGTCTCCGCGATCGAGGACGAGTACGCCGGCCGCGGCTACGGAGACTTCAAGAAGGGCCTGCGCGACGTGGTCGTGGCGGAGTTCGAGCCCGTGCGCGCCCGCGCGCTCGAGCTGCTCGACGATCCCGCCGAGCTCGACCGCGTGCTCGCCGTCAACGCCGCCAAGGCCGAGGCGGTCGCCGACGCGACACTCGCCGACGTGTACGGCAAGGTCGGGCTGCTGCGGCGGGCGGTGTGATGGCCGATCCCGTCGAGCTCGCAACGGAGCGCCTCGTCCTCTCCGCCCCGACCGAGGCCGACATCGACGCGATCTACGCGGCGTGCCAGGACCCCGACATCCAGCGCTTCACGACGGTGCCGGCGCCCTACCAACGCACCGACGCGGAGGCGTTCGTCCACCTCGTGGCGGCGTGGTGGGCCACGGGCGACGAGTGCACCTGGGCGATCCGGACGCAGGGCGCCCTCGTCGGCATGATCGCGCTGCACGGCGTGCGCGACGGCGCCGCCGAGATCGGCTACTGGGTGGCCGCACCCGCGCGCGGCCGCGGATACCTCACGGAGGCCGCCCACGCCGTGCTCGACTTCGCGTTCGGCCCCATGCGGCTGCAGCGCGTGGAGTGGCGCGCCGTCACCGACAATCCCGCGTCCATGCGCATCGCCCAGAAGCTCGGTTTCCGGTACGAGGGCATGCTGCGACTGGGCCTGGGCCGGATCGGACCGGGCAACGAGCGCCGCGACGGGCACATCGCCGGCCTGTTGGCCGCCGACGCGCGCACCCCACAGCCCTGGCCGATCTGACTCAGCCCAAGCGCAGCGACATCACCGCGCGCACGATCCAGGGGTGCGCTCGGTCGTCCTCCGTGTGCGCCATGCCGAGCTTCTCGGCCACGCGACGCGACGCGATGTTCTCGGGGTGGATGATCGCCGTCAGCACCCCCGTCGCGAAGCGGCGGCGGGCCTCCTCGACGCACGCGCGAGCGGCCTCGGTGGCGTAACCGCGGCCCTGCAACTCGGCGCGCACGTGGTAGCCCACCTCGAGCACCCGGCGCCCGTTCACCTGTTGCCACGTCAGCCCGCAATCGCCGACGAAGTCGCCCTCATGCGTTTCGACGGCCCAGAGCCCGAAGCCCTCCTCCGCGTACCGCGCCCGGTTGCGCGCGATCCATCCGGCCGCCTCGTCGCGGGTCTTCGGCGCGGGGTAGAACGCCATCACCCGCGGATCGCCCAGCAGCGCGGCCATGTCGTCGAGGTCGGCCTCCTCGAGCTCCCGGAATCGCAGCCGCGCGGTCGCCGCCGGCCACCGTCGATCCCCCATCCCGCCACGATAGCCGGGTCGGTGGACGCTTTCTGCCGCCGAAGCGGGCGGTGATGCGACGGTCGATCTGCACGACGAAGGAGAATCGAGCCGAGAACGCCCGTTCGGCCGGGATCGGCGGGCGGGGAGGGGCGAGCAACAACCGCGTTCCTTCGTTGTGCATCTCGGCGAAGCAGCAGGGCGGGATGTCACCGGGTGGTGGCAGGATGGCGGCATGCCGGAGATGCCCGAGGTGGAGGGGCTGGTGCGGTTCCTGCGGGAACGCACCGCCGGACTGCGCGTGGCGAAGGCTCAGGTGGCGCAGGTCGCCGCGCTGAAGACCTTCGACCCGCCGGTCACCGCGGTTGTCGGCGCCGCCGTGACGGGAGCCCAGCGGCACGGCAAGTTCGTCGACCTCGTGCTGGGCGACGAGCTCCATCTGATCTTCCACCTCGCGAAGGCGGGGTGGCTGCGGTGGTCCGATCGCCTCCCCGACACGGTGATCAAGCCCGGCCGCTCCCCCATCGCGCTGCGCGTGGGGTTCGACGACGGATCCGGTTTCGACCTCACGGAGGCCGGCACGAAGAAGTCCCTCGCGGTGTACGTCGCCCGCGGGCCGGGAGAGGTGCCCGGGATCGCGAGCCTCGGTCCCGATCCTCTGGACGAGGCGTTCACGGAGGAGGCGTTCGCCCGCACGGTCGCCGGCCGCCGCACCCAGATCAAGGGCCTGCTGCGCGAGCAGTCCGTCATCGCCGGCATCGGCAACGCCTACTCCGACGAGATCCTGCACGCGGCGCGCATGTCGCCCTACGCCATCGCGGCGACGCTCGGCGCCGATGACGTGGCGCGGCTGTACGCGGCGATGCGCTCGGTCCTCACCGAGGCCGTCGAGGCGGCGTCCGGCAGGCCGCCGGCCGAGTTGAAGGACGCCAAGCGCCGCGGCATGGCGGTTCATGCGCGCGCCGGTCACCCGTGCCCGGTGTGCGGCGACACCGTGCGATCGGTCTTCTTCGCCGACCGATCGATGGAGTACTGCCCCACGTGTCAGACCGGCGGCAAGCCGCTGGCCGACCGGCGACTCTCGCGTCTTCTGAAGTAGCGGAATACGCGGGGGCCGCGCGCGTTGACTAGGCTGAAAGAGCACACGTGCTCCGGGGTCGGTGAGAATCCGAACCGGCGGTGACAGTCCGCGAACCGAGGGAGCGATCCCGAGGCCGATCCGGTGGAATTCCGGGACCGACGGTGATGCAGGCAGGGCCTGCGAGTCCGGATGAGAGGAAGCACGCGGCGACCGCGCGGCGCAGCCGCGCGACGCCGTTCGACGACCCCGGGCGCCCAGAACCGGAGGAACGGATGGCATTCAGCGACGCGGAGCGCCGCGCGATGGCGCGCGCGCTCGAGCTGGCCGCCCGCGGTCCGCGCAGCCGGAACCCGCAGGTCGGCGCCGTCATCCTCTCCCCCCACGGCGACGTCCTCGCGGAAGGCTGGCACCGCGGCGCCGGCACCGCCCACGCCGAGGTCGACGCGCTTTCGCACCTGCCCGAGGGCGGCGCGCGCGGGGCCACCGCCGTGGTGACCCTGGAACCCTGTAACCACACGGGCCGCACGGGGCCGTGCGCCGAGGCGCTCATCGCCGCGGGCGTCGCGCGCGTCGTCTACGCCGTGACCGACCCCGGAGTGATCTCGGGCGGCGGTGCCCGGCGCCTGCGCGATGCCGGTGTCGATGCCGAGGGTGGCCTCATGGCGGAGGAGGGCGACGCCCTGGTGGGCCCCTGGATCACCGCAACGCGCCTCGGGCGTCCACACGTCACGGTGAAGTGGGCGCAGAGCCTGGACGGCCGCGCCGCGGCCGCCGACGGGACGAGCCAGTGGATCACGGGCGGCGAGGCCCGCGCCGACGTGCACCGCCGCCGGGCGGAGGCCGATGCGATCGTCATCGGCACCGGCACCCTGCTCGCCGACGACCCGCAGCTCACCGCGCGCCTCGACGGCGCGCTCGCGCCGGCACAGCCGGTACCCGTCGTGATCGGCACGCGCCCCGTTCCGCCCCACGCCGCCGTGCGTTCCCATCCCGCCGTCGCCGAGACGGGCGAGCCGCTGGCCTACGCCACGCGCGACCTCGCGGCCGTGCTCGCCGATCTGCGCGAACGGGGGCTGCACCGCGTCTTCGTCGAGGGTGGTCCGACGCTCGCCAGCGCCTTCCTCCGCGCGGGCCTGGCCGACCGGGTGCTCGCCTACGTCGCCCCGGTCCTGCTGGGCGGGCCGCGCACGGCGCTCGACGACATCGGCGTGGAGACCATCGGCGCCGCCCGCCGGCTCGTCGTCGAGAGCATGGTGCCGCTCGGCGCCGACGTCCTGTTCGAAGCCCGCCTGCACGAGGGAGACAGCTGATGTTCACCGGGATCATCGAGGAGATCGGCCAGGTCGCCGCCGTGGAGCCGTCGGGGGACGGCGTGCGCCTGAGCGTGATCGCGCCGAAAGCGATCGACGGGGTGCAGCACGGCGACTCGATCGCCGTCAGCGGCGTGTGCCTCACGGTCGTGGCGTGGGACGCCCGCGGCTTCACCGCCGACGTGATGCGGCAGACCCTCGACATGTCCACCCTGGGGCTGCTCGCCCCGGGCGCCCGCGTCAACATCGAGCGCGCCACGGCCGCGGGCGGTCGCCTCGGCGGCCACATCGTGCAGGGCCACATCGACGGCACCGGCACCGTGGCCGAGGTGCGTCCGGGCGCCCAGTGGCGCGTGATCCGGATCGGCTTGCCCGCGCATCTCGCGCCGCTCGTGGTCGACAAGGGCTCCATCGCCGTCGACGGCACGTCGCTCACCGTGAGCGCCGTCAGCCCGGCGGGCTCCCCCACCCCCTGGTTCGAGGTGTCGCTCATCCCCGAGACGCTGCAGGCAACGACGCTGGGAGCGCTCGCGCCCGGACAGCACGTGAACCTCGAGACCGACATCCTCGCGCGTCACGTGCAGCGCCTGCTGGCGTTCCGCGCCGCGCCGGTGCCGGCACCGGAGCCCGACCCGACGCGCCGCCGACCCGACAGCGCCTTCAGCACGACCGACGTGCCGCCCGCCGACTACACGATCCTCTCCGCACCCTTCGAAGGAGGCTCCCGATGAGCCTGACCGACCCCCTGCCCCTGTCGACGATCGAGGAGGCGCTCGACGCGCTCCGCGCCGGCCGCCCCGTGATCGTCGCGGACGACGCCGACCGCGAGAACGAGGGCGACGTCATCCTGTCGGCGCAGCTGGCCACGCCCGAGTGGATCGCATGGACCGTGCGGTACACGTCGGGGTACCTGTGCGCGCCGATGCCGCAGGACTGGGCCGACCGCCTCGACCTGCCGCCCATGGTGACCAACAACGAGGACGCGCGCGGCACCGCGTACACGGTGAGCGTGGACGCCGCTTCGGGGGTCACGACCGGCATCAGCGCGGCCGACCGCGCCCGCACGCTCACGGTGCTCGCCGACCCCGACGCCGGCCCGGCCGATGTGATCCGCCCCGGTCACATCCTTCCGCTGCGGGCCGTGCCGGGCGGCGTGCGGCAGCGCGGAGGCCACACCGAGGCCGCCGTCGACCTCATGCGGCTGGCGGGCCTGCAGCCCGTCGGGGTGATCGCCGAGGTCGTGGCCGAGGACGGCAGCATGATGCGCCTTCCGGGCCTGATCGACATGGGCGCACGCGAGAACGTGCCCGTCATCACGATCGAGCAGCTCGTCGCGCACCTCGACGAGGTCGACCCGCGCGACCGTGACGAGGCGCCCGCGCGGCGCGCGGTCAGCCTGCGTGCCGACGCGCTGGTGCCGACATCGCACGGAACGTTCCGGTTCCTGGCCTACAAGGATCGGATCACGGGCACGGACCACATGGCCGTCGTCTCGGGCGACCTGTCGGCGAACCCCGCCCCGCTCGTCCGCGTGCACTCGGAGTGCCTCACGGGTGAGGCCTTCGGCTCGCTCAAGTGCGAGTGCGGGCCGCAGCTCGAGGCGGCGCTGGACGCGATCGATCGCGAGGGCGGCGTGGTGATCTACATGCGCGGGCACGAGGGCCGCGGCATCGGGCTCATCAACAAGCTGCGTGCATACGCGCTGCAGGAGGAGGGGCTCGACACGGTCGACGCGAACACGGCTCTCGGCCTGCCCGCGGACGCGCGCGACTACGCCGCCGCGGCGGGCATCCTCGCCGACCTCGGCGTCTCGCGCATCCGGCTGCTGACCAACAACACCGACAAGGTGCGCCAGCTGCGCGGCTTCGGCCTCGACGTGGCGGAGCAGGTGCCCCTCATCGTGGGCGTCGGCCCCAACAATCACCAGTACCTGGAGACCAAGCGCGACCGTATGGGCCACATCATCGGCGAGACCGAGCTGGCCGAGGCGATCGCGCAGATGCAGGCGGACGAGGACACCGCACGAGCGCACGAGAACACCGTGCAGACGGGAGAGGCGAAGTGAGCGGAAAGGGCGCGCCCGAGCGCGATCGGATCGACGGCGAGGGCCTGGAGGTCGTCATCGTCGCGGGCACCTGGCACGAGCAGATCACGGACGGCCTGATTGCGGGTGCACGGCGCACGCTCGAGGCGGCCGGGGCGAACCATCGTCTCGTGCGCGTGGCCGGCTCGTTCGAGCTGCCCGTCGTCGCGAAGGCGGCGCTTGAGGCCGGCGCCGATGCGGTCGTGGCGCTCGGGGTGATCATCCGGGGCGGCACGCCGCACTTCGAGTTCGTCTCGTCCGCGGCCACCGACGGCCTCACCCGGGTGGCGCTCGACACGGGCAAGCCGGTGGGCTTCGGCGTGCTGACGCTGGACGACGAGCAGCAGGGCCTGGATCGCGCCGGCCTGGCCGGCTCCCAGGAGGACAAGGGCGCCGAGGCCGCCGACGCGGCGCTGCGTACCGCCCTCACCCTCCGCGCGCTGCGCGGCTGAGCGTCCCCCGCGCGCCCCGTGGCACGCGCGCGTCGTGCACGGCCCGACGACGTTCTCTACATAAGGTAGAAGTCATGGAGATCCTGCGGAACGTCGTCCTGCTCGTCCATCTCACCGGCTTCGCCATCCTCTTCGGCGCATGGGTCGTCGAGGCGGCGTCGCGGCGGTATCAGGCGACGCGGCTCATGGACCTCGGCGTGCTCGTCGCGGGCGTCGCGGGGCTCGCGCTGGCGGCGCCGTGGGGGCTCGACCACGACCTCAACTACGTGAAGATCGGCATCAAGCTCGTGGTGCTGATCGTCATCGGCGCGCTCGTGGGCATCAGCACGAGCCGCGCGCGCAAGGGAAACCCGCTGCCGTCTGCAGTGTTCTGGCTCATCGGCGCGCTCACCCTGCTCAACGCCGGACTCGCACTGATCTGGCGATGACGGGCGCGGTGCGCCGCGTCGCACCACGCCGATGAAGCAATCACCCCGCTCGCACGCCCCCGCTGGTCAATCTGATCGGCGGGGGCGTTCTGCGCCCCGATCCGCCTCACGTGCGGGCCGGCCCCGCGCGCGACGGTGCGCAGATTGCTCAACCGGAGGGATAGGATGGTCCTTTGCGTCCCGCTCACCGCGCGGGGCGTCGACCGGAACGCGAAAGCCGCATCACCCCGCGGCGCGCCGCGTCCGGCACCCCCGAGCACGAGGCGCGGCACACCCGGGCAGGCCCCTCGGCTTCACCTCGCTCTGTTTCAGAAGGCATCATGACGTCCACAGCATCCACCGAGCCGAAGCCGGCGAACTCACGCGGTCGCGTGATCACGGCGAGCCTCGTCGGCACCACGATCGAGTTCTACGACTTCTACGCGTACGCCACGGCGGCCGTGCTCGTGTTCCCGATCCTCTTCTTCCCCAGCGACAACGAGACCGCGGCGCTCCTCGCCTCGTTCGCGACGTTCGGCGCCGCCATGATCGCCCGTCCGGTCGGCGCGGTGGTCTTCGGCCACTTCGGCGACCGCATCGGCCGCAAGGGCACCCTCGTCGCCTCCCTGCTGACGATGGGTATCGCCACCTTCCTCATCGGCTGCCTGCCCACCCACAACGAGATCGGCGTCTGGGCCGCCATGCTGCTGCTGCTCTGCCGGCTCGCGCAGGGCTTCGCGCTCGGCGGCGAATGGTCCGGCGCCGCCCTCGTGGCCACCGAGAACGCCCCGAAGGGACGCCGCGCGCTGTTCGGCACCTTCCCGCAGCTCGGCGCCCCGATCGGCTTCATCATCGCCAACTCGCTGTTCCTCGTCATCAACTTCGCGCTGCCCGGTGAGGCCGGCGCGGCCAGCGAGGCGTTCCTCAGCTGGGGTTGGCGCATCCCGTTCCTCTTCTCGGCCGTGATGGTCATCATCGGCCTGTGGGTGCGGCTGAAGCTCGTCGAGTCCGACGCGTTCAAGAAGGCCGAGGCGAAGGGCCAGATCAAGAAGGCCCCGATCGGCTACGTGTTCCGCAAGCACTGGTGGCACCTGATCCTGGGCACGTTCTTCATGCTCGCGACGTACGTGCTGTTCTACCTGATGACGAACTTCACGCTCACGTACGGCACGCGCGCGCAGGTCGCCCCGGAGGGCGTCGACCCCGACACGTTCGTGCCCGGCCTCGGCTTCACGTACGTGCATTTCGTGCTGATGCAGATCATCGGCGTCATCTTCTTCGGCATCTGCACGCTCGCCTCGGGCCCGCTGGCCGACGCGATCGGCCGCCGCAAGCTGCTCATCTGGGTGACGTCGTTCATCATCGTGCTCGGCCTGCTGTTCCCGCTGTTCCTGCTGCCGCAGGGCGACACGCAGTTCACGGGTGCGCTCACGCAGTCGTTCCTGATCTTCGGCTTCCTGCTCATGGGCATGACGTTCGGGCCGATGGGCGCGCTGCTGCCCGAGCTGTTCCCGACCAACGTGCGCTACACCGGCTCCGCCGTGGCGTACAACGTGTCATCGATCCTGGGCGCCGCGCTCGCGCCGATCGTCGCGCTGTGGCTGTGGGAGCTCGGCGACGGCAACCCCTGGCTCGTGGGCGTGTACCTGTCGGCCTCCGGTGCCCTGACGCTCATCGCGCTCATCCTCGGCAAGGAGACCAAGGACATCGACATCGACGACGACGGGGTAACCGACGAGGGCGACGAGGGCGCGGAGTTCGCGGCCAAGGAAGCCGCGATGCTCTGATTCACCTCCGACGACGGAGCGCCCCCGGCACCGCCGAGGGCGCTCCGTCGTCTCGACCGGGCGGCGCTGCGCCCTCGCGCGCGTCACGCAACGTTTCGGCCATGTGTCGAATCGTGCACCGACGCACACACCCGTCGCGGCATGTGCGAAGATCGCTCACACACGTGCCGTTCCCGCGACGCGTGCGCCCGCAACCCGGTGCGGGCACCAAGACACAGCCGTCCTGATCAGAAAGCGGACACCGCATGACACTCCCCCACAAGGCGCGCTCGCGCGCCGTGGCCGTCGCCCTCCCGACCGTGGCCGTGCTCGCCCTCGCGGGCTGCGCCGGCGGTTCGACCGACGGCGGCGACGCCGCGGGCGACAACGTGATCCTCGTCGGCACCACCGACGCCGTCACGCACCTCGACCCCGCCGGCTCGTACGACAACGGCTCGCTCACGCTGCAGACGCAGGTGTTCCCGTACCTCGTCAACACGGCCGAGAACAGCACCGAGGTCGTGCCCGACCTCGCCGAGACGGCCGAGTTCACGGGCCCCACCGAGTACACGGTGACGCTGCCCGAGGGCCTGAAGTGGGCCAACGGCAACGACCTCACGTCGAGCGACGTCAAGTTCACGTTCGACCGCCAGCTCGCCATTGCCGACCCGAACGGCCCCTCGTCGCTGCTGTTCAACCTCGACTCGGTCGAGGCGCCGGACGAGACCACCGTGGTGTTCCACCTCAAGAGCGAGAACGACCAGACCTTCCCCATGGTCCTCACCTCGTTCCCCGGCGCGATCGTCGACGAGGAGACGTTCGCGGCCGACGCGGTCACCCCGGACGAGTACATCGTCGAGGCGAACGCCTTCGGCGGCCCGTACTCGATCACCGACTACACGTTCAACGAGCTCGTCGAGCTGACCCCGAACGAGAACTACCAGGGCCTGCACGACGCCGCCGCGAACGAGGGCGTCATCATCAACTACTACGCCGAGTCGTCGAACCTGAAGCTCGCCGTGCAGGAGGGCGAGGTCGACGTGGCCTACCGCAGCCTGTCGGCCAGCGACGTCGCCGACCTCTCGGGCGACGAGAACCTCACGGTGCACGAGGGCCCCGGTGGCGAGATCCGCTACATCGTCTTCAACTTCAACACGCAGCCCTACGGCGCCACCACGGACGAGGCCGACCCGGCCAAGGCGCTGGCCGTGCGCCAGGCGGTCGCGTCGCTGATCGACCGCGAGGCGCTCAGCGAGGACGTGTACGACGGCACCTACACCCCGCTCTACTCGCACGTTCCGCAGGGCTTCGCGGGCGCGATCGAGCCGCTGAAGGAGCTGTACGGCGACGGTGAGGGCGGCCCCTCGGCCGAGAAGGCCGCCCAGCTCCTGGCCGACGCCGGCGTCGAGACCCCCGTGCCGCTGGCGCTGCAGTACAGCCCCGACCACTACGGCCCGAGCTCGGCGGACGAGTACGCGCTCATCGAGCAGCAGCTCGAGGCCGACGGCCTGTTCGACGTGACGCTGGCCGGCACCGAGTGGACGCAGTACTCGGACGACCGCGTCAACGACGTCTACCCCGCGTACCAGCTGGGTTGGTTCCCGGACTACTCGGACGCCGACAACTACCTGACGCCGTTCTTCCTGATCGAGAACTTCCTCGTGAACCACTACGAGGACCAGGAGGTCAACGACCTGATCCTGCAGCAGGCGTCGACGCCCGACCAGGCCGAGCGTGAGGCGCTCATCGAGCAGATCCAGCAGCTCGTGGCCGAGGACCTCTCGACGGTGCCCTACCTGCAGGGCGCCCAGGTCGCGGTGAGCGCTTCGGACGTCGAGGGCATCGTCCTCGACGCCTCGTTCAAGCTGCGCATGGCGTCGCTCACCCGCTGATCCACTCTCACGAGGGGGCGGTCCCGAATCGGGACCGCCCCTTCCTCACGACTAGGATTCCTCCGTGGCAGACACCGCAACGGCTCCGCCCGAGGCCGTTCCCGCCGCCGCCCGCAAGGGCGCGCGTGGCGGGGCGACGCTCTGGCGTTACGTCCTCATCCGCTTCCTGCTGATCTTCCCGACGATCTTCATCCTCGTCACGACCGTGTTCCTCATGATGCGCGTGACGGGCGACCCGATCACGGCCGCGCTCGGCGGGCAGCTCACCCCCGCTCAGCTCGAGGAGCGCATCGAGGCCGCCGGCTACAACCGGCCGCTCATCGTGCAGTACCTCGAGTACCTGGGTCAGATCCTGCGGGGCGACTTCGGCACCACCCTCGACGGCCAGCCCGTCGTCGGCGTGCTCGCGCGCTACGGCGGCGCCACGCTGGAGCTGGCGTTCTACGCGCTCATCGTGGCGTTCGTCGTCGGCATCCCCCTCGGCATGCTCGCCGCGGCCCTGCGGGACCGCTGGGGCGACGCCGTGCTGCGCGTGTTCGCCATCCTCTGCTACGCCACGCCGGTCTTCTTCGCGGGCCTGATCCTGAAGCTCGTCTTCTCCGTGTGGCTGGGCGTGCTGCCCTCGTCGGGACGCGCGTCGCCCCGCATCGAGCTGCAGCTGAACCGGCTCGACAACTCGACCGGCATCTTCACCATCGACGCGATCCGCACGGGCAACCCGGCGATCATCGGCGATGTGCTCCAGCACGCGATCCTCCCGGGCGTCGCACTCGGCCTGCTCACCGCGGGCGTGTTCCTGCGCCTCGTGCGCACCAACGTCATCGGCACGCTGGCGATGCCCTACGTCGACGCCGCCCGCTCGCGCGGCATCAGCGAGTACCGCCTCGTGCGCAAGCACGCCTACAAGCCGGCCCTCATCCCGATCATCACGGTGATCGGCCTGCAGATCGCGATGCTGCTCGGCGGCGCGGTGCTGACCGAGACCACGTTCGAATGGATGGGCCTGGGCTATCAGCTGAGCGAGTACCTCAAGGCGCGCGACTACGTCGCCGTGCAGGGCATCGTGGCGCTGCTGGCCGTGATCGTGGCGCTGACCAACTTCATCGTCGACATCATCGCGGCGTTCATCGATCCGAGGGTGAGGTACTGACGTGCCGAAGACCGCAAGCCGGCGCCGCCCGCCCCTTTGGACGCGGCTGCCCATCGTCCACCAGTTCCGACAGTCCGTGGGACTGCAGCGGGGCATGCTCACGGCGGGACTCGTCATCTGCGGCGTGTTCCTGCTCACGGCGATCTTCGCGCCGCTCATCGCGCCGTATGAGTTCAACCAGCTGCGCGACGCGGCCGGGGAGACCTTCGCCCCGCGCCAGGCGCCCAGTGCCGAGCACATCTGGGGCACCACCATCGCCGGCTACGACGTGTTCTCGCGCGTGCTGTGGGGCGCGCGCACCGCGCTGCTGGTGATCGTCATCTCGGTGCTCATGTCGATGCTGCTGGGCGTGCTGCTCGGCCTCGTCTCCGGTTACATCGGCGGCTGGGTCGACCGCGTGCTCGTCGTGATCGCCGATGCCGTGTACGCCTTCCCGTCGCTGCTGCTGGCCATCGTGAGCGCGATCATCATCTCGGGCGGCCGCTCCGATCTGTGGGGCGGCATCTTCGCCACCGCGATCTCGATCACGGTGGTGTTCATCCCGCAGTACTTCCGCGTCATCCGCGCGGAGACGGTGCGCATCAAGTCGGAGGCCTTCGTCGAGGCCGCACAGGTGATGGGCGCCTCGACCTGGCGCGTGATGGCGCGCCACGTGTTCCGCAACGCCACGCGCACGCTGCCGCTGGTGTTCACGCTGAACGCGTCGGAGGCCATCCTCACCCTCGCCGGTCTGGGCTTCCTCGGCTTCGGCATCGAGCCGAGCGCGGCCGCGGAGTGGGGCTACGACCTCAACCGCGCCATCGAGGACGTCACCGCGGGTCGTTGGTGGACCGCCGTGTTCCCCGGCATCGCGATCGTGCTCGTCGTGATGGGCATCACGCTCGTCGGCGAGTCGCTCAACGACCTGGCGGACCCCCGCCTGCGCACCCGCCGCCGGGCGGCGGCGGCCACCCCGGCCGACGCCGTCGCCGCCACCACTCCCGCCGCCCGCAACGAGATCGGAGAGGTCGAATGACCGGCATCGCACCCGCGGTCGAGATCCGCGACCTGTCCATCACCTTCGCCACCGACGCCGGCGACGTGCCGGCCGTGAAGGGCATCTCGCTCGATGTGAGCCCGGGCGAGGTGCTGGCGATCGTCGGCGAGTCCGGATCGGGCAAGACCGTCACGGCCCGCTCGATCCTGGGCCTGCTGCCGGAGACGGCGCGCCTCGGCGGCGCGGTGGTCCTCAACGGCACCGACGTGGTCGGCCTCGCTCCCGACAAGCTGCGCGCCCTGCGTGGACCCGACGCGGCCATGATCTTCCAGGAGCCGATGACGGCGCTCAACCCGGTGTATCCGGTGGGGTGGCAGATCGCCGAGGGCCTGCGCGCCCACGGTGAGGTCTCGAAGAAGGAGGCCAGGCGGCGCGCGATCGACATCCTCGGCCGCGTGGGGATCCCCGATCCCGAGACGCGCGTGGATCACTACCCGCACCAGTTCTCGGGCGGCCAGAAGCAGCGCATCGTCATCGCACAGGCGCTCGCACTGCGGCCCTCGGTGATCATCGCCGACGAGCCGACGACCGCGCTGGACGTGACGGTGCAGGCGGAGATCCTCGACCTGCTGCGGCGCGCGCGCACGGAGTTCGGCACCGCCATCGTGCTCATCACGCACAACATGGGCGTGGTGGCCGACCTGGCCGATCGCGTGGCCGTGATGTACCGCGGAGACATCGTCGAGACGGCTCCCGTGCGGGAGCTGTTCGCGACGCCTCAGCACGAGTACACGCAGCGGCTGCTCGCGGCCGTGCCGCGTCTGGAGGTCGCCGATCGGGCCTACCTCGGCGACCCCGAAGCACCTCCGATCGTGGAGGCGAAGGGGCTCGAGATCGAGTACCCGGGGCGCTTCGGCCAGAAGCCGTTCCGAGCGGTCAAGGGCGTGGACTTCACGATCCGTCCCGGAGAGGTCCTCGGGCTCGTGGGCGAGTCGGGATCGGGCAAGACGACGATCGGCCGCGCCATGGCCGGCCTCGCCCCCGTCACCGGCGGCTCGCTGCGCGTGCTCGGCACGGAGATGAACGGCCGTCGGGAACGGGACTTCCGTCGCTCGCGCCGCGAGCTCGGCTTCGTGTTCCAGGACCCCGCCTCGAGCTTCAACCCGATGCTCACGATCGCCGACGCGATCGCCGAGCCGCTCGTGGTGCACCGCGAGGCCTCCTCCCCCGCGGACGCCCGCGATCGTGTGGACGAGCTGCTGGAGGCGGTGCAGCTGCCCAAGGAGTTCGGCGATCGCTTCCCCCACGAGCTCTCGGGGGGCCAGCGCCAGCGGGCGAGCCTGGCGCGCGCGCTCGCGCTCAACCCGCAGCTGCTCATCGCGGATGAGCCGACGTCGGCGCTGGACGTGTCGGTGCAGGCGCGCGTGCTCGAGCTCTTCCAGGAGCTGCAGGAGCGTTTCGGCTTCGCGGCGCTGTTCATCACGCACGACCTCGCGGTGGTCGACCTGCTCGCCCACCGCGTCGCGGTGCTGCACCACGGCGAGATCGCCGAGGAGGGCCCGACGGCCCAGGTGCTCGGCGACCCGCGGAACGATTACACGCGTCGGCTCATCGCCTCGCTGCCCGTGCCCGACCCCGTGGAGCAGGCCGCCCGCCGCGCCGCCCTCGGCTGAGCGCACGAGGGGCGGTCGCGCCGGCGAGCGCCGCGCGGCCGCCCCTCGTGCGTGTCACAGCCCGTACTCCTCCAGCAGGCGCAGCCAGAACTCGCTCACCGTCGGGTACGACGGCACGGCGTGCCAGAGGCGCTCCAGCGGCACCTCGCCGACGACGGCGATCGTCGCGGCGTGGAGCATCTCCCCCACGCCGGCGCCCACCAGCGTGAGACCGACCAGCACGTGGCGGTCCTCGTCGACGATCGCGCGCACCCGACCCGCGTAGTCGTCGGCGACCAGCCCGGCACCGGCGATGCTCCCGAGGTCGTAGTCGATCACGCGGTGCGGCAGGCCCCGCTCGCGCGCCTGCGCCGCGGTGATCCCGATCGAGGCCACCTCCGGATCCGTGAAGACGACCTGGGGTACGGCATCGTAATCCGCGGGCGCCGCGTGGCGGGTCCAGCCCTCCCCCTCGATCCGCTCGCCCCGGGCACGGGCGGCGATCGCCTCGCCGGCGGCTCTGGCCTGGTACTTGCCCTGGTGGGTCAGCAGCGCGCGCCCGTTCGCGTCGCCCGCCGCGTAGAGCCACGGCACCCGCGTCGAACGCAGCGTGTCGTCGACGTCGATCGGGGCGCCCTGCGCGAGCCCGATGCTCTCGAGCCCGAGATCCTCGGTGCGCGGTGCGCGCCCGGTCGCCACGAGCACCTCGTCGGCCCTCACGACCCCGCCGCCCTCGAGCGCGATGCGCACCTCTGTGGCGCGCTCGACAGACGCGACCGACGCCCCCTCGCGCACCTCGACACCCCGCGCGCGCAGCGCGTCGCGCACCGCCTCACCCGCGAAGGGCTCCATCCCGCGCAGCAGCGGCCCGCGCGACAGCACGGTCACCGCGCTGCCGAGGTCGTGGAGGAATGTCGCCGCCTCGACCGCGACCACGCCACCGCCGATCACCGCGAGTCGGGCGGGCGGCTGGCGTACGGAGGTGACGTGGCGGCTCGTCCACGGGCGCGCCTCGTGCAGCCCGGGCGTGTCGGGGATGCGCGCGTCCGACCCGGTCGCCACGACGACCGCATGTCGCGCCCGTAGCTCCGTCTCGCCGCCCTCGCCCGTCACCCGCACGACGCGCTCCCCCGCGATCCGGCCGTGTCCGCGGATCAGCTCAATGCCGGCCGAGCGCAGCCACTCGACCTGACCGTCGTCGTGCCAGTGCGCCGCGAACGCGTCTCGTCGCGCGAGGATCGCCGCCGGCTCCAGCTCGCCGCCGGTCACGCCCGCGACGGCTCTGGCGGCGCGCAGGGCGGCCCCCGGGCGCAACAGGGCCTTGGAGGGCATGCACGCCCAGTACGAGCACTCGCCTCCGACGAGCTCGGCCTCGACGATCACCGTCTCCAGGCCACCGCGCGTCGTGCGGTCCGCCACGTTCTCGCCGACCGGTCCCGCACCGACGACGACGACATCCACCTCACGCGTCTGCATGTCGCCGACGCTACGGGCGCTGCACGCGGCGCACAACGGGGCGGTCGCGCTCCCCGACGCCGCTGCGCTCTGCTCGCGCGTCAGGGCTCGATGGGCAGCGGCACGTTCCCCGAGATGATGTGGTCCTCATAGTCGGGCACCTCGCCGTCGACCACCCGGTCGATGCTGAAGCCCATCGTGTAGTCCTGCTCTCCGGCGTACCAGTACACCTCTCCGTAGGAGGCGGACTCGCCCGCCGCGAGCGCCATGTTGTCGTTGCCCGTCTGCTCCTGCACGGCCGGGCTGTCGAAATCCCGCGAGTCGGACGGGACCCCGTACTCCTCGAGCAGCCCCGTCAGGTACGACTCGGGGCTGACCTGCAGGTACTCGTTCTCCGCGAAGTCGAACAGACCGTCACCCTGGCCGTGGGGCAGCACGACCTCCTCCTCGCCCACGTTCGTGATGACCGTCTGCAGCAGCACGACGTCGTCGCCCGCGACGAACAGCGGCTCGTCGGTCTCGGTATCGGCCCACGCCGAGTCCTCCGTCGCCGCCTCGATCCCGAGCTGGTAGAAGTCCACCCGCACGGTGTCGTTGGCCATCGAGTTCAGCCACGTGCCCTGCGGCTCGACGGGCAGCGCCCACTCCGCCGCGCTGAACGACACAGGCGGCTCCGTGCCCACCTCGGGGCCACCGGTCGCGCCCGATCCGCCACCGCTGCAGGCGGTGAGAGCGAGCGCCGAGAGGGCGATGACAGCGAACGGTGCAGACTTCTTCATTGGTTCCCCCTGAGGTCGCGCGGATGAGCGCCGTGCACCAGTCAACCAGGGCGCGTTCGCCCCTCCCGCCAGCGCACATGGGCAGAACTCCCCGCCCCGGCGACCGGATCGGTCGAGCCGCCACACCACCACGGCGTCAACCAGGATTGACGACCCGCCGCGCCGTCAACTACTGTTGACGCATGGTCGCCACCGCCACATCCGAACAGGGGCCGGAGCAGCCCCTCAGCGCACTTCGCCGGCTCGCCGAGCGCCGCCGCGAGCTCAGTCGCGAGGAGGAGGCGCTCGTGCGGCGCGCCCGCGTGCTCGGGTACTCATGGGAGGCGATCGCGATGGCGCTCGGCGTGAGCAAGCAGGCGGCTCACAAGAAGTTCGGACGAAAGTAGAGCCGTGAGCACCGACGCACCCCGCCACTCCCACCGCCGCGCCCCGCCCCACGAGGGCCCCCGCGCGACCTTCCGGCAGCTGCTGCCCTTCCTCTTCGAGCACAAGGCCGTGCTCGCGGTGGTGGCGGTGCTCAGCGTGATCGAGGCGGTGTTCACGCTCGTCCAGCCGCTGCTGATCGGCCAGGGGATCGAGCGGGTGCAGGTCGGCGAAGCGCTCGGCGGCATCGTGTGGCTGCTCGTCGGGCTGGTGGTCATCGCCTCCGCGGTCGGCGCCTATCAGCACTACCTGCTGCAGCGCACGGGCACCGCGATCGTGTACTCCAGCCGCCGGCGCCTCATCGGCCGTTTGCTGCACCTGCCCATCAGCGAGTTCGACGCCCGTCGCACGGGCGACCTCGTCTCGCGCGTGGGCACCGACACCACCATGCTCTACGCCGTGCTGACGCAGGGTCTGGCCGACAGCGTCGGCAACGCCCTGCTGTTCATCGGGGCGCTCGTCGCAATGATCTTCATCGATCCGATCCTGCTGCTGTCGATCGTCGGCGTGCTCGCGGTCGCCGTCGCCCTCGTCGTATCGCTCAGCGGGCGGATCCGAACGGCCACGGCCGAGCAGCAGGAACGCGTGGGCGAGCTCGCGTCCGGGGTGGAGCGCGCGATCGGGGCGATCCGCACCGTGCGGGCGGCGGGGGCGACCGAACGCGAGAAGGAGTCGGTGGCACGCATGGCCGAGGCGGCATACGGTGCCGGCGTGCGCGTCGCCAAGGCCTCGGCCCTCGTCGTGCCGGTGGCGAGCATCGCCCTGCAGGCCTCGATGCTCGTCGTGCTCGGCGTCGGCGGGTTCCGCGTGGCGTCGGGCGCGATCTCGATCGCGAGCCTGATCACCTTCGTCATGTTCCTGTTCCTCATGGTGATGCCGCTGGCCTCGTTCTTCGGCGCCATGACGTCGGTGGGCCAGGCTCTGGGCGCGCTCGGGCGCATCCAGGAGGTGCTCGACCTGCCCCTGGAGGACGACGGCGACCAAACCGCCGGCGGCGCAACGAAGGAAGACCGCCCGGCTGCGCGCACCGGCGGGGCCGAGACCGACACGGCAACGGCCGGATCTCCTTCGTTGTGCGCGGACGCCCCGGCCATCGCGTTCGAGGACGTCCGGTTCCGTTATCCCGAGGCGGCGGTCGCCGCGCGTGCGGAGGCCGAGAAGGAGGCGTTGAGCCTGGCAGCCGAGGCGCACCTCGACACCGAGTCGATCACCGCGCCGGGCGAGCCGAACGAGGTACTGCGCGGCGTCTCGTTCGAGGTGCCCGTCGGCGCTCGCGTCGCGCTCGTCGGACCGTCGGGCGCCGGCAAGTCGACGATCCTCGCGCTCATCGAGCGCTTCTACGACGCCACGGCGGGGACGATCCGCATCGGCGGCATCGACATCCGCGATCTGCCGCGCGCCGAGCTGCGCCGCCGCTTCGGCTACGTGGAGCAGGACGCTCCCACGCTTGCCGGGACCATCGCCGACAACCTGCGGCTCGCCTCGCCCGATGCCACCGACGAGGATTGCGAGCGCGTGCTGCGGCAGGTGAACCTGGGCGACGTCATCGACCGCTCCCCCGCGGGCATCGACACCGCCGTGGGCGAGGACGGCGTGATGCTCTCCGGCGGCGAGCGTCAGCGCCTCGCCATCGCGCGCGCCCTGCTGGCCGCGCCGCCCATCCTGCTGCTGGACGAGTCGACCTCCTCGCTCGACGGCGTCAACGAGCAGCGCATGCGCGAGGCGATCGATGCCGTGGCGGAGGGGCGCACCCTCCTCGTTATCGCGCACCGCCTGTCGACGGTCGTCGACAGCGACCGGATCGTCGTGCTGGATCGCGGCCGCGTCGTGGGGCAGGGCACGCACAGCGAGCTCGTCGAGTCCACGCCGCTCTACCGCGAGCTCGCGAAGCACCAGCTGCTCGTCTAAGGCGTCCGCGATGTCGGGCCCCGACGGCATGATGGGCGCATGGACCTCGCGAGGCTGCGCGCCCTCCGGCTGCGGCACCACCGGCTGACCGCCCCGGCACGCAGCGTGAGCGCGGCCGCCCGGCACCTGCTGTGCGTCCAGTCGCAGGACTACTGGGGCGGGCGGCTCGCGCTCGCGCTGCGGGCGCGCGGCGGCATCGCCGGTCAGGTCGACGCCGCGTACGATCGCGGCGAGCTGGTGCGGGCCTGGACGCAGCGTGGCACGCTCCACACCGTGCCGGCGCGGGACCTGCGCTGGGTGCTGTCGGTCACCGCGGAGCGCACCCTCGCGCAGAGCGCCACACGACGCGCTCAGCTGGGCCTGGATGACGCGACCGTCGCGAGGGCACGCGAGGCCCTCGTCGGCGCGCTGCGCGGTGGTGGCGCGCTGAGTCGCGCCGAGGCGCTCGCGCTGTGGGACGCCGCGGGCATCCCCACGTCCGGTGGGCGCGGCTATCACCTGCTGTTCCACATCGCACTGAGCGGCGTGATCTGCTGGGGACCCGCGATCCGGCGCGACGGGCTGGAGCCGCGGGAGCAGCGAATCGTGCTGATCGACGAGTGGATCACCGACCACGATGCGCCAGAGGATCCGCTCGCGGAGATGTTCGCCCGCTACGTCGAGGGCCACGGCCCCGCCACGGCCGAGGACTTCGCGTGGTGGGCGGGCATCACGAAGACCGACGCCCGCCGAGCGGCGGCCGCCGCCGCGCATCGCCTGGGCATGGTCGAGGCCGGGGGCGACACGTTCTTCGTGTCGTCGTCGCCTCCGCGCCGTTCGGCCGGCGCCCCCGCGACGCACGCTCTGCCGACGTTCGAGGAGTACTACATCGCCTACGCCGACCGCTCCCGCGTCGCCTCGTTCGACGTGATGCGCGCGGCGGGTCCGGGGGCGAACGGCATGGTGCGTTCCCTGCTCCTCCACGAGGGCGAGGTCGTCGGCCTGTGGAAGCCCCCTCCGCCGACCCAGCGCGCCAGCGCGGAGCCGACGTTCGAGCTGATCCGCCCCGCACCCGAGGAGGCCGTGCGGGCCGCGCTGGATCACGCCATGGCGGCGCTGCGCGGGTCGGCGCCGGCGGCTGGGCGTGACGACGGCGACGCGCGCTCCGTTAGCGTGAGTGCATGACCTCGCCGTACGACGACCTCGACCAGTTCATCGCCCTCCCTCGCGTCGAATCGCTCGCGCTGTCACCGGATGGCTCCTGGGCGGCGGCGACCGTCGCCACGCTCAGCGCCGACCAGACGGCGTGGGAGCGCGCGATCTGGCGCGTCCCGGTGCGCGGCGAGGGTCGACCGGTGCGTCTGACGCGCTCGGCCAAGGGCGAGGCCGGCGCGGCCTTCCTGCCGACGGGCGATCTGCTGTTCACCTCCGCACGGCCGGACGCCGAGGACAAGGACGCACCCGAGGACAAGCCGCAGCTGTGGCTGCTGCCGCGCGAGGGCGGCGAGGCCCGCGCCCTCACGTCGCTCGCGGGCGGGGTGGGGCAGATCGCGGCGATCGCGCGAGAGGCGGGCACCGTGATCGTGTCCGCCGGTCTGCTGCCCGGCGCGGAGACCCTCGACGGCGAGGGCGAACTGCGCAAGAGGCGCGCCGACCTCAAGGTGCAGGCGATCCTGCACGAGACGCTGCCGGTGCGGCTGTGGGATCACGACCTCGGCCCCGCCGAGCCGCACCTGCTCGCGGTCGACGGCGACCTCGCGGCCGCGGTCGCCGCGGGTGAGCACGCGCGCCCCGCGCTGCGCGACCTCACGCCGAGGCCGGGCCGGTCGCTCGACAGCGCCGAGCAGTCGATCACCCCCGACGGTCGCACGCTCGTCAGCTCCGTCCGACGGGTGGAGGACCGCGCCTTCACGAGCGATCTCGTCGCGATCGACGTCGCCACCGGCGAGCGCGCGACGATCCTCTCGGAGCCGGGCTTCGAGTACGAGAGCCCCGTCGTGAGCCGCGACGGCACCCGCGTGGCGTATATCCGCTCGGCACGCACGACGCCCCAGGGGCCGTCGGATTCGGAGCTGTGGGTCGCCGCGATCGACGGTTCCGATCCCGTTCGCCTCGCCGCCGAGTGGGACCGCTGGCCCTCGTCGTTCCGCTTCGCCGCCGACGACGCCGCCCTCATCGCGACCGCCGATCACGACGGCCGCGGACCGGTGTTCCGG
The DNA here is from genome assembly GCF_946151065.1 of Microbacterium sp. Marseille-Q6965. Lineage (GTDB taxonomy): Bacteria > Actinomycetota > Actinomycetes > Actinomycetales > Microbacteriaceae > Microbacterium. The sequence continues at coordinate 940,572 of NZ_CAMGZA010000001.1, forward strand.
ATCCCGCTGGACGGATCCGCCCCGGCGCAGCTCACCCACGACGACTACGCCTACTCCTCGCTGGACATCGCGGACGACGGCACGATGACGGCGCTGCGCTCGAACTGGATCGAGCCGCCGCACCCCGTACGGATCGGACCGGACGGTTCGGTCGTGCCGCTGCCGACGCCCGCCCCGGTGCCCGCGCCGAACGCGACGATGGAGGAGGTCGAGACGACCGCGGAGGACGGCGCCCGCGTGCGGGGCTGGCTGCTGAGGCCGGCAGGCGCGACGAGCCCCTCCCCGCTGCTGCTGTGGATCCACGGCGGACCGCTGAACAGCTGGAACGCCTGGAGCTGGCGGTGGACGCCGCAGCTCATGGTCGCCAAGGGCTACGCCGTGCTGCTGCCGGATCCGGCGCTGTCCACGGGCTACGGCCTCGACTTCATCGCGCGCGGATGGAACGCGTGGGGCGGCAAGCCGTACACCGACCTCATGTCGATCACCGACGCCGTCGTGGCGCGTGACGACATCGACGACGCCCGCACGGCCGCCATGGGGGGCTCGTTCGGCGGGTACATGGCGAACTGGGTCGCCGGTCACACCGACCGCTTCCGGGCGATCGTCACGCACGCCAGCCTGTGGGCGCTGGACCAGTTCAGCGGCACGACCGATGTCCCCACCTATTGGCGCTCGACGTTCACCCCCGAGGGCCTCGTCGAGAACTCGCCGCACCGCCACGTCGAGAACATCCGCACCCCGCTGCTCGTCATCCACGGCGACAAGGACTATCGCGTACCGATCGGCGAGGGCCTGCGGCTGTGGAGCGACCTCTACGCGCACCACGCCACGCCCGAGGGTGAGATGCCCCACCGATTCCTGTACTTCCCCAACGAGAACCACTGGGTCCTCACCCCACAGCACGCGAAGGTCTGGTACGAGACGATCTTCGCGTTCCTCGCCGAGCACGTGCTCGGTGACCGGCGCGGCTACCCGGAGGTGCTCGGCCAGAACGGATGACGGCGCCGGCCGTGGTGCTTGTCCGCCGGCTGCGTCTTCCGCCAGCATGGCCCGGGGACCTCCTTCGCCCGCACCCCGCGTGACGTCCCCCGCCCGCCCTCGAGCGGCGCGCCCGTCGGGTGGGCGTGCGCATGACGGGCGGCGAGGGCTCTCGGCACGTGGCCGCGCGGCGTCTCGCGGGGTGGGCGGTGGCGACGGTGGGCGTGCTGTGGACCCTCTTCTCCATCGCGCCGTCCCTGACGCTCGTCGCGGGCGGCGCAGTGGGCGGGTCCGCCGGCTTCCCGCTGATGCTGCTCGGGATCGCGGCGCTGGAGCTGGCGGTCCCGGTCCTGCTGGGGCTCGCCGTGGCGAACGCGGCGCGACGGTGGTGGCTGTGGCTCGCCTGCGCCGCCCTGGCGGTCATCGCGGTGTGGAGTGCCGCTCCCGCGCTGGGGACCCTCGGGGTGTTCTGGGGCCCGCGATAGGCGAGCGGCGCGAGGCAACCACGGGTGACACGCTCCTCCCCCGCGCAGCACCGGCCCGGAGGGTGAGGGGTCAGGGACGGAAGAGGTCGTCGATCCCCGGAATCCGCAGGTTCGAGAGGTGCTCGCCCCAGCCGGACACCTGGTCGCCGAGTCCGTTCAGGTGCTCCCCGGCTCCCGCGGCGACATCGCCGATCCCCTCGGTCATGCCGGCGACATCCACATCCGCACCGACGCCCTCCGCGAGGCCCTGCAGGTCGACGCCCGAGGCGAGCGCATCGACGTCGATGCCGCCGGCGAGGGCCTGCTCGATCAGCTGGCCGCCCGCTGCCGTCGCGACCGCGCCCCCGGCCACCGCCGCGAGGAGGCCGCCCGCTCCGGCGAGGCCGGAGGCGGCGCCCCTCGCGCGCCCGCCCCGTCCCGCGCGCGCCAGCAGGCCCGCCAACCGCCCGGGCCGGCGGACCTCGGCCCGAGTCGCCGCCCGCGCCAGATCGGCCGGGGCCGCGGTGCGAGGCTGTTCCGCAGGGTCGAGTTCGGAGCGCATCGCCGCCTCGAGTTCGGCGCGCTGCGCAGGCGTCAGCCGCTCGAACGCCTCGCGGTGGATCTGCTCGACCTGGTGCGGCTCGGCCGTGCGCAGCAGGTACTGGTAGCGGGCGACGGCGCGGCCGTCGTCCGTCGCGCCGGCCGGAGGGGGCACGAGCCCGTGCCGGAACCCGGCCGGCGCCGACGGCACCGCCTGCTCGCGGCCCGACCGATGCGACCGGTGGGGGTTCGACGACGTCGCGCCGGCCGCCGGGTCGTCCGGTCGCGCCGATCCGGCGTCGCCGGTGACCGTGTCGGCGATGGTGCGGACCACCGAGCGCCAGTCGGCGCCCGACGCCCTCCCGTTCGTCGGCGAGCCGGACGAGGGCGCGGCGCTCGAGGACGCGGCCTTGTCGATGGCCTTCGATGCCATGCCGATGAAACGAGACAGCTTGCTCATGAGGTTCCCTTCCGCGGGGTCGTCGGCGCACACGGCGCCGGGACGGCCCGGACGTCAAGGTCTCCTCCACCCGGTGAGGACCGGGCCGGTCATCCGGGATGCGACGACGCATCCGTGGTGACGGCTGACCGCGAACGGGAGTACTCCCCTCGGTTGCCCATCATACGGGGCCGCTCGCGTCCTCCCCCGACGGCCAGGCCGCCCTCTCCCAGCTGGCGACGCCACCCGGCACGCGCACGAACAGCGGGTGCGGGTCGGGCTCGCGCAGCCCGCGCCAGGCGGTCGCCGTGTCGGGGCTGCGCGCGCCGAGCTTCGCCAGGAGCAGTGCCCACTCCAACCGAAGCTGCCCGTCGGCGACCGTGAGCGGCCCCTCGAAATCGGCGGCGGCGCGGATGCGGTTGCGGTCGAAGCGATACCCGCGGCGATCGGCCTCGCTCGCCACGCCCTCAAGATAGGCGCCGATGGCGCCCAACGGATCGGGGCAGGTGCGGAAGCGCTCGAGCTGAGGATGGCGCGTGTAGCCACGGGTGCCCCCGGCGAGCACCGCCTGGGCGAGCAGACCCTCGCGCCAGCAGGCCGTCAGGCCCTGTCGATCGAGGTATCGCGGATGCAGCGACCACAACCTCATCGCCCCGACATTACCCGCCACCCGCGCAGAGAAGCGGCCCGCCCCCGGATCGGAGAGGGGGCGGGCCGCTGTGTCCGCGATCCCGGCGTGCGGTCCGGGTTCGCGGGCGAAGACCTGCGTGCGGTCAGGCCTTCGCGGCTCGGAGGCGGCGGCGCAGTGCCGCCAGCTGCGCGCGCAGCTCGGCGGGCACACGGTCGCCGAACGTGTCGAAGAACTCCTCGACCAGGTCGGTCTCCGCCAACCAGGAGTCGGGGTCGATGGCGAACAGCTCTTCGAGATCGGGCGGCGGCACCTCGATGCCGTCGAGGTTGAGCGAGCCGGGTTCGGGCAGGCGCCCGATCGGTGAGGCGACGGCACCGGTCTGGGTCGTCAGGCGCCGGACGATCCACTCGATCACGCGCGCGTTCTCGCCGAAGCCCGGCCACAGGAAGCGGCCGTCGGCGCCCTTGCGGAACCAGTTGACCTGGAAGATGGCGGGCGGCGCCGTCACCCGGCGGCCCATCTCCACCCAGTGCGCGAAGTAGTCGGCCATGTTGTAGCCGCAGAACGGCATCATGGCGAAGGGGTCGCGGCGCAGCTCCCCCACGGTTCCCTCGGCGGCGGCCGTGCGCTCGGACGAGATGGTCGATCCCAGGAACACCCCGTGCTCCCAATCGAAGGCCTCCACGACGAGCGGCACGTTCGTCGCGCGGCGGCCGCCGAACAGGATCGCATCGAGCGGCACGGCCTCCTCCCAGTCCGCCGCGATGGACGGCGCCTGAGCGGCCGAGACCGTGAAGCGCGAGTTCGGGTGCGCCGCGGGGCGCCCGGACTGCGGCGTCCAGTCGTCGCCGCGCCAGTCGATGAGGTGCGCGGGCGGCTCGTCGGTCAGGCCCTCCCACCACACGTCGCCGTCGTCCGTGAGGGCAACGTTCGTGAAGATGACATCGCGCCGCAGCGTCTCGACGGCCGTGACGTTCGTCGCAGCGCCCGTGCCGGGGGCGACGCCGAAGAACCCCGCCTCGGGGTTGATCGCCCACAGACGCCCGTCCTCGCCGGGGCGGATCCAGGTGATGTCATCGCCGAGCGTCTCCACACTCCATCCGGGGATCGTCGGGCGCAGCATGGCGAGGTTCGTCTTGCCGCAGGCCGACGGGAACGCTGCGGCCACGTGGAAGGCGCGCCCCTGCGGATCGACCACGCGGATGAGCAGCATGTGTTCGGCCATCCAGCCCTGGTCGCGCCCGAGCACCGAGGCGATGCGCAACGCGTAGCACTTCTTCGCGAGGATCGCGTTGCCGCCGTAGCCGGACCCGAAGGACCACACCTCGAGCGAGTCGGGGAAGTGGACGATGTACTTCTCGGGGTTCGAGGGCCAGGGCACGTCGTCCGCCCCCTCGACGAGCGGTGCGCCGACGCTGTGCACGGTGCGCACGAACGGCGTCCCCTCGGCGATGAGCTCGACCACCTCGTCGCCCACGCGGGTCATGATCTCGATCGATGCCACCGCGTACGGACTGTCGGTGAGCTGCACGCCCAGCTGTGAGATCGGACCGCCGACCTTCCCCATCGAGAAGGGCACGACGTACATGGTGCGTCCGCGCATGGAGCCCTCGAACAGGGGGCTCAGGGTGGCGCGCATGTCGTCGGGAGCGACCCAGTTGTTGGTCGGGCCGGCGTCCTCCTCCCGTGTGGAGCAGATGAAGGTGCGCGACTCGAGCCTCGCCACGTCGTCCGGATCGGAGCGAGCAAGGAAGGAGTTCGGCCGCTTCGCGTCGTTCAACCGCAGCAGGGTGCCACGCTCCACCATCTCGGCGAGCAGCTCCTCGTGCTCCTGGGCGGAGCCGGAGACCCAGCGGATGCGATCGGGCCGCGTGAGGGCGGCCACCTCGTCGACCCAGGCGAGCAGCTCGGCCATGCCGGGACCCGCGACGGCCGGGGCGGTCGCCGAGGCCGTCGGGGCGGGGTGCGTGTCGATCGTCACGTGAGCTCCTTCGCTGAATGGACGAGGGGGTAACTCCAGGATGAGCGCCCTTCGCGGCCGCTTACCGGCGAAAGCCACCGAAAGATTTCACGATCTTTAGATATGCTCAAGGAATGACTCCGGCGCCCGATTCGAAGGGGCTCGAGCTGCGCACGCTCGGCCACCGCATCCGCCATTACCGCACCCAGCAGGGCTTCACCCTCGACGAGCTGGGCGCGGCGGTGGGAGTGGCGGGGAGCCAGCTGAGCCTCATCGAGAACGGAAAGCGCGAACCGAAGCTCTCACTGTTGCAGGCCATCGCCGAGGCGACGGGCACGAGCGTCGCCGACCTCATCTCGGGCGGGCCGCCCAATCGCCGCGCCGCGCTGGAGCTCGAGCTGGAACGGGCGCAGTCCAGTCCCGTGTTCCGCCAACTCGGGATCCCCCCGGTGCGGGTGACGAAGTCGATCAGCGACGAGACCATCGAGTCGATCCTCGGACTGCACCGGGAACTGCAGCGCCGCGAGAGCGAGGCGATCGCCACCCCCGAGGAAGCGCGCCGCGCCAACACCGAGTTGCGGCTGCGCATGCGCGAGCGCAACAACTACCTGCCCGAGATCGAGAGGCTCGCGGAGAAGCAGCTGGCCGCCGCGGGCCACACGGCCGGCGCGCTGAGTCACCGCACCGTCAGCATCATGGCGGAGCAGCTCGGGTTCGAGCTCATCTATGTGAGCGACCTGCCGGCCGCCACGCGATCGATCACGGATCTGGAGAACGGCCGCATCTACCTGCCTCCGGCGTCGATCCCGGGCGGCCACGGTCTGCGGTCGATGGCGCTGCAGGCGATGGCCCACCGCCTGCTGGGGCACAAGCCGCCCACCGACTACGCCGACTTCCTGCAGCAGCGTCTGGAGATCAACTACTACGCGTCGTGCTGCCTCGTGCCCGAGACCGCGGCGGTGGCCTACCTGAACCAGGCCAAGAAGGACCGCAATCTCGCCGTCGAGGATTTCCGTGACGCCTTCGGCGTCACTCACGAGGCGGCGGCGATGCGCATGACCAACCTCATGACGACCCACTTCGACATGCCGCTGCACTTCCTGCGGGTCGGGTCGGCCGGCCAGATCGAGCGCGTCTACGAGAACGACGGCCTGCCGCTGCCCGAGGACGTGACCGGATCGATCGAGGGCCAGATCGTGTGCCGCAAGTTCTCCGCACGCGACGCGTTCGAGCAGCAGAACCGCACCACCGAGCACTATCAGTACACCGACACCCCGGCGGGCACCTACTGGTGCTCGACGCAGACGGGGTCGCGCGACGACGGTGACTTCTCGATCACGGTGGGCGTGCCGTTCGACGACGCACGGTGGTGGCGCGGGCGCGAGACCCACAATCGCGCCACGTCCACCTGCCCCGACGAGTCGTGCTGCCGTCGCGCGCCGAACGAGCTTGCCGACCGCTGGCGCGGCAAGGCATGGCCGAGCGCGCGCGTGCACACCCACATCTTCACGCCGCTGCCGCGCGGCACCTTTCCGGGCGTCGACGACAGCACGGTCTTCGAGTTCCTCGAGCGCCACGCCGAGAGCTGACCCTCGCTGGAAGCGGCGAGCGGGGCGTGACATCCTGACGTCATGAGGGCTTGGGTCGTGCGCTTCGGGAGCATGTACGCGTTCAACGTGCTCGTGCTGCTGGTGGCCGGCTGGCTGACGCCGGCGCGCGTGGGCTGGAATGCGCTGTGGTCGGCGGTGATCCTCACGCTCGCGACGATCTTCCTCAAGCCCCTGCTGGCGAGGGTCTTCCGGGGCGCGACGGCGGGGATGGCCCGCCGCGCCGGGATGGGCGAACGCCTCACCGAGTACGCCGTGGTCTACCTCGTCGCGCTCGGCATCTGGGTCGTGACTCTCCTCTTCTCCGGCTCAGACGCGGGCGGTTTCGGCGGGTGGATCCTGCCGCCGTTCATCCTCCTGATCGGGTGGGCGATCTACGACGTCGTCGACGACCGGATCGAGGCGCACACCGGCGCGCTGTACGACCGCGCGACGGGCGGCGCGCCGCAGGCGCCCCCCGCGGCGCCCGGACCGAACCCGGCCGCGGAGGCGGGGCGGCGCGAGCTGCGCGATGGTCTCACCGTCGAGCAGCGGCGGCTGCTCGACGACCTGTGATCGGCGCGGATCAGGGACGCGGCGGCACCGGGTAGCGACCGGCGATGACGATGCGGTTGAACGCGTTGATCTGGACGGCGAGCCAGCTCACGCCCACGTACTCCGGCTCGGTGAGCACCGCGCCCACGCGGTCATAGACGTCGTCCGAGACGCCGCCGCGGTGGATGAAGGTGAGCGCCTCCGCCAGCTCGAGCGCCGCACGCTCCCGCTCCGAGAACACACCCGACTCGCGCCACACCGGCAGCTGTGCGAGGTCGTCGTACGTGATCCCCGCCTTCGCGGCGCGGTCGGCGTGCACGCGCGCGCAGTACGCGCAGCCGTTCAGCTGCGAGCAGTGCAGCAACACGAGCTCCTTCATGCGCTCGTCGACGCCGTTCTCGCGCGCGATCCGCGCCGCCGTGTCGGCGAAGGCGTCGAGCGCCTGGTACGCCGCCGGCGCCGCCTTCGACAGGTGCACGCGCTTCTCGGACATCGATCCTCCTCGCTCTGCGGCCGTCGTGGACGCCTGGGACGACAGTACCGCGCGCGTGCCGCAGGAAGGCCGAAATCAGTATGCACGTTAGAGCGACCGATTCGGTGCCATTTCGCCTAATGTTCACGCGCCGAAATGTGGCAGATTGATCCGCGATTTCCACGCGAGCACGTGCTGGCATCACAATGGAGCGATTCACGGCCAGCCACGAAGGGACCCGCTGTGAGCTCTGACAGCCCGCGCCACGACGACATCGACGAGTTCTCGTTTCTGGCGCAGCAGGCGGCCGACCTCGGCGTCGCCGTGCCGGCGGCCCGACGGCTCGACCTCACCCTGCCCGACGGCCGCGTGCTGAGCGGCGTGGCGCTCGGCGAGGGTGCGCCGCGCGTCGTACTGCTGCATGGCGCCGGACTGAACGCCCACACGTGGGACGCGACGGTGCTGGCCCTGGGCGCGCCGGCGGTGGCGATCGACCTGCCGGGGCACGGCGACTCGTCGTGGCGCGACGACGCCGCCTATGCGCCGCGCCTGCTCGCCCCGGACGTCGTCCGCGGCATCGAGGAGTGGGCCGCCGGCCCCGTCGTGCTCGTCGGCCAGTCGCTCGGCGGTGCCACGGCCGCCGCGGTGGCCGCCGCCCGGCCCGATCTCGTGCGCGCCGTCATGCTCGTCGACATCGTCCCGGGCATCGACGAATCCGGCCCCGCGGAGCTGCGCCGCTTCTACGAGCGCCTCACCTTCCCCTCCCGCGAAGACCTGCTCGACCATGTCGTCGCGTTCGGACTGGGCGGCGGGCGCGAGCAGGCCCGACGCGGCGTCGTGCTGAACTCGCGCGTGCTGCCCGACGGCACGGTGGAGTGGAAGCACCATTTCGCCCGCATCGCGGCCTCGGCCCTCGCGCCGGCAGCACGCACGGACGACGGCGAGCGCTGGGCAGACCTCGAGGCGGTGCGCGCGCCCCTCACGCTCGTGCGCGGCACCCGCGGGTTCGTCTCGCCTGCCGCCCTCGACCGCTTCCGATCCCGACTGCCCCAGGCCGATGTCGTGGAGCTCGAGGCTCCCCACAACGTGCAGGAGGTCGCGCCCGACGCTCTCGCCGCGCTCATCCGCTCCACGCTCTCCTCGACCGCACCGGAGGGCGTCGCCTGACGCGCTCCCCCGAAAGGACACCATGTCGCTCACTCCTCGCCGCGGCATCCGCGCGGCAGCCATCGCCTCCGTGCTCGCCGGGGCTCTCGCCCTCGCCTCCTGCTCCGCGAGCGGTCCTTCTCCCGAACCGACCGAGCCCGATGCGGACGCCACGCTGCGAGTCGGCCTCGTCCTGGAGCCCGACAACCTCGACATCCGCCGCACCTCGGGAGCGGCGCTCGAGCAGGCCCTGATCGACAACGTCTACGAGGGCCTCGTCAGTCGCACGCCGCAGGGCGAGGTCGTGCCGCGCCTCGCAACGGAGTACGAGGTCTCCCCCGACGGCCTGACCTACACCTTCACGATCGCCGACGGCGTGACGTTCCACGACGGCGGGGAGCTCACGGTCGAGGACGTCGTCGCGTCCCTCGAAGCGGTGCGGGCGGACGAGTCCTACGTCGATCATGCAGTGCTCGCCAATGTCGCGTCGGTCGAGGCGCCGGACGACACGACCGTGGTGATCACGCTGAACGAGCCGAACCAGAACTTCCTCTTCGCGCTCGCGGGGCGCGCCGGCCTCGTGTTCGACGAGGGCGACGAGACAGACCTCCGCACGGCCGCCAACGGCACCGGACCGTTCACGGTCGCGGAGTGGGTCGACGGCGACCACGTGACGCTCGCGCGCAACGACGCGTACTGGGGCGACCCGGCGGGCGTCGCGGAGGTGGTGCTGCAGTACATTCCCGAGGCCACCGCGCTCGTCAACGCCGGGTTGGACGGATCCCTCGACGCGATCACGGCCGTCGACCCGGAGTTCGTCCCGGAGCTCGAGGGCTCTTTCGAGGTGAGCGAGGGGCTCACGACCGACAAGTTCATCCTCGCCTTCAACGACGCCGCGCCGCCGCTCGACGACCCCCGCGTGCGGGAGGCGCTGCGGATGGCGATCGATCATCAGGCGATCGTCGAGACGGTCGGCGCGGGCACCCCTCAGTTCGGCCCGATCCCCGAGCTCGACCCGGGCTACGAGGACCTGTCGGACGTCGTCGGCTACGACCCCGAGGCCGCGCGCGAGCTGCTCGCCGAGGCCGGTGCGGAGAACATCGAGCTGGAGCTGACGATCCCGAATGTGTACGGCACGACGGTCTCCACCCTGCTCGTGGGTGCGTTCGACGAGATCGGCGTTCAGCTGAGCGTCGAGCCGGTCGAGTTCTCCACGTGGCTGAACGACGTGTACACCAACCAGGACTACGAGCTCAGCTACGTCAACCACGTCGAACCGCGCGACTTCGACACCTGGACCGACCCGGACTACTACTACGCGATCTCGGACGAGGAGGTCCTCACGCAGGTGCAGGGCCTGTACGCCGATGCCATGCGCGAGACCGATCCGGACGCGTCGGCGCAGCTGCTGGCGGAGGCCGCCCGGATCGTCGCGGAGTACCACCCGGCCGATTGGCTCTACACCCGCGCCGACATCGTCGCGGTGGCCCCGGGAGTCGAGGGCTTCCCCGCCGACGCCACGAGCACGCGCCTGCCGCTGGCCGGCGTGACGTTCGCGGGCTGACGGCGGACGGGGAGCGAACGTGATCCGCTACGCGCTGACGAGGCTGCTGCTGCTCGCGGTGGGCCTCGTCGTCGCGAGCGCGATCATCTTCCTGACCTTGAGGGTGCTGCCCGGCGACGTGGCGCAACTGATCGCCGGCACCAACGGCACCCCCGAGCAGGCGGCACGCATCCGCACCGAGCTCGGGCTCGACCGCCCGCTGCTCACGCAGTACGCGGACTGGATCGCCGGAGTGTTGCGGGGCGATCTCGGCTCGTCCTTCCTGACCGGCGCGCCGGTGGCCGACGAGCTCGTCCGCAAGGCGGAGGTGACCGTGCCGCTGGGGCTGCTCGCCCTGCTCGTCGCCCTGCTGGTGGCGCTGCCGCTCGGCGTGCTCTCCGCCCTTCGCCGCGGCACGGCCTCCGGCACGGCCATCAGCGTGATCGCCCAGGGCCTGGCCGCCGTGCCTGTGGTGTGGGCGGGCATGATGCTCGTCGTCGTCTTCGCGGTGGGCCTCGGCTGGCTGCCCTCCCAGAGCTTCCCCACCCGCACCGGCTGGTCCACCCCGGGGGAGGCACTCCGGTCGCTCATCCTGCCCGCCCTGACCATCGGCATCGTCGAGGGCGCGGTGCTGCTGCGTTTCGTGCGCAGCGCGACGCTGCAGGCGATGGGTGAGGACTTCGTTCGCACCGCAGCGGCGAAGGGCCTCACCCGCACGCGAGCGCTCGTGCGCCACGGCCTGCCGAGCGTCGGCCTGTCGGTCGTCACGGTGCTGGGCGTGCAGGTGGCCGGGATCATCGTGGGCGCCGTCGTCATCGAGCAGGTGTTCAACCTGCCGGGCATCGGCCGCATGCTCGTGACCGATGTCGGCGCGCGCGATCTCGAGAAGGTGCAGGGCGAGCTGCTCGTGCTCACGGGCTTCGTGCTCGTCATCGGGTTCCTCGTCGACCTGCTGCACCATGCCGTCGACCCCCGGCAGCGGGAGGCGACATGAGCGCGCTCGCGAGGCTCTGGCGCTCAAGCACCGGCCGCTTCGGGCTCCTCGTGGTGGCGGCGGTCGCGGCCACGGCCGTCGTGTCGCTGTTCTGGACGCCGTTCGACCCGCGCGCCGTCGACACCAGCGCCCGCTGGGCCGGCCCGAGCTGGCCCCACCTGCTGGGAACCGACAACACCGGGCGCGACGTGCTGAGCCTGCTCATGGTGGGCGCGCGCACCACGGTCTTCGTCGCCGTCGGCGCCGGGCTCGTCGCCACGCTGTTCGGCCTGGTCCTCGCGGCGCTCGGGGCGCTCACCCCCCGCTGGACGCGCGAGGCCGTCGCGGTGCTCATCGACATCCTCATCGCCTTCCCCGTCCTGCTCATCGCGATGATGATCTCGTCGGTGTGGGGCGGCTCGCTGTGGGTGGTCGTCTGGGCGGTCGGCATCGGGTTCGGCGTCAACATCGCCCGCGTCACCCGGCCCGAGCTGCGGCGCGTGCAGCGCAGCGACTTCGTGCTCGCGGGCCGCGCCGCCGGGCTCACGCCGTGGCAGAACCTGACGCGGCACCTGCTGCCCAACGTCGCGCCGATCTTCATCGTGCAGCTGTCGTGGGGGATGGCCGTGGCGGTGCTCGCCGAGGCGGGCCTGTCGTATCTCGGCTTCGGCGCGACGGTGACGGAGCCGTCATGGGGGCTGCTGCTGAGCGAGCTGCAGCGCTACATCGCCCTCCACCCCACGTCGGTGCTGTGGCCGGGCCTGGCGATCACCCTCACGGTGCTGGCGCTCAACCTGCTCGGCGACGCGCTGCGCGAGGCGACCGATCCCACGCTGCGTCACGGCGACCGTCAACGGATCCCGCACACCACGCCGGGGGTGGTCGCGTGAGCCTCGAGGTCCGTGACCTCACGATCGACATCGACGGCCGGCGCGTGGTGGACGGCGTCTCGTTCGACGTGCCCGACGCGTCGCGCGTCGGCCTGATCGGCGAGTCGGGATCGGGCAAGTCCCTCACCGCGCTGGCGATCCTCGGGCTGCTGCCCGAGGGCGCCGCCGCGACCGGATCGGTCCGCTGGGACGGCGCGGAACTGCTCGGCATGCCGGAGCGGCACCTCGCGCGCCTGCGGGGCGATCAGCTCGCGATGGTGTTCCAGGAGCCGCAGACGGCGCTGAACCCCATCCGCACCGTCGGCAGGCAGATCGCCGAGGCGGTCCGGATTCACCGCGGCGTCTCGCGCGCGCAGGCGCGGCGCATCGCGGTCTCGGAGGCGGCGCGCGTGCGGCTGCCCGATCCGGAGTCGATCGTGCACCGCTACCCGCATCAGCTCTCCGGCGGGCAGCGCCAGCGCGTCGCCATCGCCATGGCGCTCGCATGCGGCCCGCGCCTGCTCATCGCGGACGAGCCCACCACCGCACTGGACGTGACGATCCAGGCGGAGATCCTCGATCTGCTCCTCGGCCTCGTCGACGATGCCGGCATGTCGTTGCTGTTCATCACCCACGACCTCGCCGTGCTCTCGAAGGTCGCGACCGAGGGGATCGTGCTGGAGCACGGCCGCGTCGTCGAGTCCGCGCCGGTGCCCCGCCTGCTGACCGCGCCGGAGCACCCGGTGACGCGAGGGCTGCTCCGCGATGCCACGGCGACGCTGTGGCGGGGCGGCGCGCAACAGGACGGGGGCGCGAGCGCATGAGCGAGGTGCTGATCCGGGCCAGCGGCCTGAGCCGGGAGTACGCGGCGCTGCGGCTCACCGCCTTCTCGCCCCGCCGCGTCACCACGGCCCTGCAGCCGACCGACCTCGAGATCGCGCGCGGCGAGGCCGTCGGCGTGATCGGGGAGTCGGGGTCGGGCAAGTCGACGCTCGTGCGTCTGCTGCTGGGGCTCGACCGCCCCACCTCCGGCACGGTCGAGGTGGACGGCCGGGCCGTCGACGCGCGGGCCTCGGCCCGCTCGCTGCACTGGCTGCGCCGCATGACCGGCATCGTCTTCCAGGATCCGTACGCGTCGCTGGATCCACGCATGACCGTCGAGCGCATCGTCGCCGAGCCGCTGTGGGCGCTGGGCGTCGACGGCGATCACCGGGCCCGCGTGCGGGAGGTGCTCGCCGACGTGGGGCTCGACCCCGAGGCGGCGGCGCGGCATCCGCACGAGTTCTCTGGCGGACAGCGCCAACGTATCGCCCTGGCGCGCGCGATCGCCCACCGACCGCAGGTGCTCTTCGGCGACGAGCCCCTGTCGGCGCTCGACGTGACCGTGCGCGCACAGATCCTGGAACTGATCCGCGGGCTGCGCGAGCGCGAGGGCCTCACGCTCGTCATGGTGTCGCACGACATCGGCGTCGTGCAGAACCTCTGCGACACGGTCGTGGTAATGAAGGACGGCGCGGTCATCGAGTCCGGTCCCACGTCCGAGGTGTTGCGGCGCCCCCGCGAGGACTACACGCGCCGCCTGCTCGCGTCGATCCCGACGATCTGAGCCCCGCCCGCATCGGGCCGGGTCGGGAATCCGATCCGTGCAATTCACCTCGCGTTCACCCGACATACCGGGTGCGTTCCGCACGAGCGGCGACCCTGGGGAGACGCGGTCGGCGAGCGAGGGGGTGGCGGCGTGAGCGTACGCGAGGTGACGACCGGCACCACGGCCGCCGCCGTGGTGCGCGACGGCATGGTCTCGGTGGAGCGCCTCGCGCTGCCGCAACCCGGCCAGGGTGAGCTGCTCGTCGCAGTCGACCTCGCGACCGTGTGCGCCTCCGACCGCACGACACCGACCTCCGGCCCCGCGCGCGTGCTGGGCCACGAGGGGATCGGACGCGTCATCGCGGCCGGTCCGGGTGCCCCCGCCGGCGTGAAGGATCGGGTCGTGTGGGCGCCCACCGTCTCGTGCGGCCGGTGCGACCGCTGCCGCGGCGGCCGCACGTCCGCCTGTCGTATGCTGCGCCGGTTCGGAGAGGAACCCGTCGACGGCGGGTGGCCGCTGTCCGGGTCGTTCTCGGCGCACCTGCTGCTGCCGCGCGGCGCCGCCGTCGCGCGCGTGCCCGACGTGCTGTGCGACGCCGTCGCGGCGTCCGCCGGTTGCGCCGCCGCCACGGTGATGGCCGCGCTCGACGTCGTCGGCCCGATGCGCGGCGCGCGGGTGCTCGTCGGGGGCGCCGGCATGCTGGGCCTCACCGCCGCGGCCGTGGCGACCGACCGCGGCGCCTCCACGGTGGTCGCCGTCGATCCCGACGCCTCCCGCCGCGCCATGGCCCGCGCCTTCGGCGCCACCGAGGCGGTCGCCCCCGGCGCCGCCCTGCCGGATGTCGACATCGCGATCGTGTTCCGGATGTCGCCGGCCCCCGCGTTCGATGCGCTCGCGATCGGCGGCACGCTCGCGCTCGTCGGCGCGCGTGCCGCCGCCGAACCGCTCACGCTCGATACCGCCCGGCTCGTCGAGCGGCGGCTCTCCGTCGCGGGGGTCCTCGGCGCTGAGCCGCGGCACCTCACCGAGGCGGTGGCCTACCTCGCGGAGGCGCGTGACCGCTGGCCGTGGGAGCAGCTGGTCTCCCCCGCCGTGCCGCTGTCGTATCTGCCGACGCTGCTGACGCAGCCGGCGCCCGTCGCCCCGCGTGCCGCGGTCCAGCCGCGCCGCTGACGTCTCACCGCCTCGGCCGCCGCGGCGCAGCGCCGCTCAGCGGGCAGGAGCGTCGCCGCTGAGCTCGTCCGCCGCGTTCTCAGGCTGCTCCGACGTGCCTCGCCCGAAGATGCGGGACAGCACGCCCGGCTTCTTGCGGGGCTTGAGCTGCTTCTGCAGATACACGGTGCCCAGCCAGCGGCCGAACTTGAAGCCGACGCGCCCCATCCGCCCCACCTCGACGAAGCCGAGCTTGCGGTGCAGGGCGATCGAGGCCTCGGCGCCCTTGTCGCTGATGACCGCGACGAGCTGGTGCAGCCCGACCTCCTCGCAGGCCTCGATGAGCGCCTCGAGCAGCGCGCGACCGAGTCCCTTCCCGGTGGCGGCCTGCCCGAGGTAGACGGAGTTCTCCACGGTGTAGCGGAACGCCGACTTGCCGGCCCACGGAGAGACGAGCGCATAGCCGAGCACCTGCCCCGTCGGGGCGACGGCCACGAGGAAGGGCAGGCCCAGCTTGCGCAGGTGCTCGAACTTCTCGACCCACTGCCGGTGCGTCCAGCGCTTCTCGTCGAACGTCACGACCGAGTTCATGACGTAGTAGTTGTAGATCTCCCGGATGTCGGGGATGTCCTCGAGCCGTGCGGCGCGGATCTCGTACGAGAACGGGCGCTCGTCGCCCGCCTGCCGGGTGCGCAGGTGGTTCCTGCGGCGCCTCTCGTACGACTCGTCGAGCATGCACTCAGATTACGCGCTCGCCGCCGCGCCCCCGCGCGGCAACGATCCGGTCGCGCGGCAAGCATCTCGCGCTGCCGCATCCCCGCGCGGCAACGCTCCCGTCCCGTGGCAAGCATTTCTCGCTGCCGCGCGGCACAAACGTTGCCGCGCGGCGAGAGTCCACAGGCATCCTCGCCAGCGGGGCGTCCGCGGGCATGCTGGGGCCCATGATCCCGACCCCGCGCCGACTGTTGGCCGCCGACGGCCTGAGCGACCGCGCGATCCGGGCGGCGGTGCGCGAAGGCGCGCTGCGTCGCATCAGGCGGGGTTTCTGCGCCGACGCCGCCGATTGGTCGGCCGGCTACGCCGAGGCGCACGAACGCGCCTTGGCCCAGGCGGCCCATGCCGCCGCGCGGTTCGCGCCGGTCTTCTCCCACACCACGGCAGCGGCACTCCACGGTCTCCCGCTCGTCGACCACGACGCCGACCGCGCGCACGTGATGGCCAGGCAGTCGCGATCCGGCGGGTCCAACGCGGCCGTCCTTCGCCACCGCGACCGCTGGGACGGATGCTCCGTCGAGCTCGCGGGGCTCCGGGTGACCCCGCTGGCGCGAACCGTGCTGGACGTCGCGCGCTGCACTCGCCGCACCACCGCCCTGGCGTGCGCGGACGCCGCCCTCCGCCGCGTCGGGCTCATCCCAGGGACCCGCGCGCTCGACATCGGCGCGGCGGAGGCGCTCCGACGCGACGCGCTCGCCCTCGCCGACGACGCCCGCGGCGCCCCGGGCATCCGCCGCGCCCGCGAGGTGATCGGGCTCGCGGATCCGCGTGCGGAGTCGCCCGGCGAGAGCGTGAGCCGGCTGCACCTGCACGATCTGGGATTCCGCGGCATCGGCGTGCAGGTGGCCGTGGCCGCGGGCGGCTCGGTGTACGTCGTCGACCTGGAGTTCGCCGGCATCCTGGGCGAGTTCGACGGCGCGGCCAAGTATCTCGACGCCGGGATGCGCGGGGCCCGGTCGGCCGAGCAGGTCGTGTGGGATGAGAAGCGCCGCGAGGACCGCGTCCGCGCCGCGACGGGCAAGCGGATGCTGCGCTGGGGATGGCCGGAGATCGCCACCCGCGAGCGCTTCCGCCGCTTCCTGCTCGAACACGGCATCCGTCCGTGACGGCGCGCGGCAACCTTGTTGCCCGCCGGCAAGCGGTTTTCGCTGCCGCCCGACGGGAACGTTGCCGCGGGCGGCGGTCTAGTTCACGCGCCAGTCGACGGGACCCGCGCCCTGGGCGCGCAGCAGCTCGTCGACGCGCGAGAAGGGGCGGGATCCGAAGAAGCCGCGGCTGGCCGACAGCGGCGACGGGTGCGCCGACTCCACGCGCGGGACGTCTCCGAGCAGCGGCGCGAGCGAGCGGGCCTGGTTGCCCCACAGCACCGCGACCAGCGGGCCGCCGCGGGCCGCGAGGGTGCGGATCGCGTGCTCGGTCACGCGCTCCCAGCCCCACCCCTGGTGGGAGGCGGGCGCGCCCGGACGCACCGTGAGCACGCGGTTGAGCAGCATCACGCCCTGGTCGGCCCAGGACGACAGGTCGCCGTGCGGGGCGGGCGGGATGCCCAGGTCGTCCTCGAGCTCGCGGTAGATGTTCGCGAGACTGCGCGGGAGCGGCCTCACGTGACGCTCGACCGCGAACGACAGGCCGATCGGATGACCGGGGGTGGGATAGGGATCCTGGCCGACGACGAGCACGCGCACGTCCGCGAGCGGGCGCTGGAAGGCGCGCAGCACGCGCTCCCCCGCCGGCAGGTACGGCCGCCCCGCTGCGGCCTCCGCACGCAGGCGGTCGCCGAGAGCGGCGATGTCGCCGCCGACCGGCGAGAGTGCGTCGGCCCAGCCGCTGTCGATCAGGCCCGCCTCCGCCAGCTGCGGCAGGGTCATCCCCGGCATGTTCACGCCGTCGGGGCGAGGCCGGCGTCCTCCTCGATCACGGAGCCCGAGACCGACCAGGGGAAGTCGATCCAGAGGTCCGTGTCGCGCCACGCGTAGTCGGGCTGGATGATGGTGGACGGCTTCGTGTAGATCGTCGCCGAACGCACGACGGCCCCCTTCTCCGCCAGCAGGTCCACCGCCATGCGGAGCGTGCGCCCCGAGTCGGCGACGTCGTCGACGAGCAGCACGCGGCGACCGTCGAGGTAGTCCATGTCGAGCTCCGGGGGCAGCACCTCCGGCGCGTCGCGCACCGTGCCGATGCCCGTGTAGAACTCCATGTTGATCGCGCCGCAGTTCTTCACGCCGAGACCGTATGCCAGAGCGCCGGCGGGTAACAGGCCGCCCCGCGCGATCGCCACCACCACCTCGGGGAGGAAGCCGTCGGCCACGATGCGGCGCGACAGCTCGCGCGTGGCGTCGCCGAAGCCCTGCCAGGTGAGCGTCTCGCGCTGCGCCGTCATGCGCGCGACCCCCGCCGCGGCGCGAGCGGACCGCGGTGCAGCATGTGCTGCGCCGCCTGCGCGACCGGACGCATCGTCACGAGGTCGAGGTTGACGTGGCCGGGGGCTCCGAGGGCGTAGGCGATGACGTCGGCGACGTCCTCGGCTCGCAGCGGACCGTCCACGTCGGCGTACAGCGCCTCCACGGCGCCCGGATCGCCGGTGCGATTGAGGGTGAACTCCTCGGTGTGCACCATGCCGGGGGCGATCTCGACCACCCGCAGTGGCTCGCCGTTCAGCTCCTGCCGCAGCGCGTGCACGAGCATGCTCTCAGCGGCCTTGGCGGCGTTGTAGCCGCCGCCGCCCGGGTACGCCGCCTGCGCGGCGGTGGAGGTCACGAACAACAGGTCGGCGTGCGTGGCGCCGTCCGCGGCGGTGCGGCGCAGCTGCGGCAGCAGCGCCTGCACGAGTCGCTGCGCCGAGAGGGCGTTCACCTCGTACATCCACAGCCAGTCGGCGGCCGCACCGTCCTCCACACGGTCGGTGCCCTTCGCCCCTCCGGCGACGTGCGCGATCGCGTGGAGGGGGCCCGTCGCCAGGTGCGCCGCGAGAGCGTCGACGTCGGCCTGCGACGTCAGATCGGCGGCGAACGGCTCCGCCCCGGTCTCGGCGGCGAGCGCGTCGAGGCGGTCGGCCCGTCGCGCGACGGCGACGACGTCCCATCCGTCGCGGCGCAGCGCCCTCACGGTCGCCGCGCCGATCCCCGAGCTCGCCCCGGTCACGACCGCGCGTCTGTTCGCCATGACTCCACGGTATCGCGGCGCGGGACGGGGATTGTGACGTCGCGTTTCCCGCCCGTTGCCGCCCGCTCGCCGACACCGTAGCGTCGCCTGTGCGACCGGAGGAAGGCCGCGCACGAGAGATACGAGGACGCATCATGAGCGAGAACTGGCGCTTCGAGACCAAGCAGATCCACGCCGGCGCGCAGCCCGACCCGACGACCGGGGCGCGCGCGACGCCGCTGTACCAGACCACGGCGTACGTGTTCCGGGACGCCGACCACGCGGCGAACCTGTTCGCCCTCGCCGAGACCGGCAACATCTACACGCGCATCATGAACCCGACGCAGGACGTCGCCGAGCAGCGCATCGCGGCGCTGGAGGGCGGCACGGGCGCGCTGCTGGTGGCCAGCGGTCAGGCGGCCGAGACCTTCGCCGTGCTGAACATCGCACAGGCGGGCGACCACATCGTCGCATCGAGCGCCATCTACGGCGGCACGTACAACCTCTTCAAGTACACGCTGGCCAAGCTCGGCATCGAGACGACCTTCGTCGAGAACCAGGACGATCCCGAGGCGTGGCGCGCCGCGGTGCGACCCCACACGAAGCTCTTCTTCGCCGAGACGGTGGGCAACCCGCAGGCGAACGTGCTCGACATCCAAGCCGTCGCCGACATCGCCCACGAGAACGGGCTGCCGCTGATCGTCGACAACACGATCGCCACCCCGTACCTCATCCGCCCGTTCGAGCACGGCGCCGACATCGTCGTGCACTCGGCGACGAAGTTCCTCGCCGGCCACGGCACCGTGATCGCGGGTGCCATCGTCGACGGCGGACGATTCCCGTGGTCGCAGCACGCCGACCGTTTCCCCGGCCTCACCGAGCCCGACCCCTCGTACCACGGTGTCAGCTACACGGGAGTGCTCGGCGACGGCGTCGCCTACATCACGAAGGCACGTGTGCAGCTGCTTCGCGATCTCGGAGCGGCGATCGCGCCCAACAACGCGTGGCAGCTCATCCAGGGCCTCGAGACCCTCTCGCTGCGTATCGAGCGGCACGTGCAGAACGCGCAGGCGGTCGCCGAGTGGCTGGAGGCCCGCGACGATGTCGCCTCGGTCAGCTACTCGGGGCTGCCCAGCTCGCCCTGGTACGAGGCGGCCAACCGCTACGCGCCCCACGGCGTGGGCGCCGTGCTGTCGTTCGAGCTGAAGGGCGGCGTCGACGCCGGCCGCGCGTTCGTGAACTCGCTGAAGCTCTTCAGCCACCTCGCCAACATCGGCGACGTGCGCTCGCTCGTCATCCACCCGGCGTCGACGACGCACTCGCAGCTGACCCCCGAGCAGCAGCTCACCGCCGGTGTCACGCCCGGCCTCGTGCGGCTCTCGGTGGGCCTGGAGAACGTCGACGACCTCACGGCCGACCTCGCCCAGGCGCTCGAGGCGGCGCGCGCCGGCGCCCTCGCCGCGCGCGCCTGACGCCGCCACGAGACGAGACGCCCGAGCCGAGGCGTCGCCCGCGGTCCGTTCAGGATGCGGGGGACCCACCTCGGCTCGGGCGGTTCGCCGTCTCGGGGCCGCACGCGTTTGTAATACTCCGGCGGCGCGACGCCCCGGCACGGCAGAATGAAGCGGATGGACTGGCAGATCTCCGAGGACACCGTCCCGTCCGCGCTCATCACCGAGCAGGACGCGCGGTCGATGGTCGGCCGTCCCCCCGCGACCGGCGCGTGGCGCGAGGGCGATCCCGTCGGCGAGCGCCGCTTCGCGAGTTTCGGCGAGCTGCGCACCGAGAGCGGGCGCGCGCTGCCGTCGTTCCGCATCGCCTACGAGACGTGGGGCGAGCTGAACCCCGCGCGCGACAACGCCGTGCTCATCGCGCACGCCTTCACCGGTGACAGCCATGTGGCGGGGCCCGCCGGTCCCGGCCATCCCACCGCCGGCTGGTGGGACGACATCGTGGGACCGGGCAAGCCGATCGACACGGACCGCTGGTTCGTCGTGGCGCCGAACATGCTCGGGGGATGCCAGGGCTCGACGGGGCCGGCCAGCGTGCATCCGGACGGGGATCCGTGGGCCTCGCGCTTCCCCTACCTGACGATCCGCGATCAGGTCGAGGCGCAGGAGGGGCTCGCCGACGCGCTCGGCGTCGAGGTGTGGGCGGCCGTGATCGGCGGCTCGATGGGCGGGATGCACGCACTGGAGTGGGCCGCGACCCTGCCCGAACGCGTGGAGCGTCTGGCGGTGATCTCGGCACCCCCGCTGAACACCGCCGACCAGATCGCGCTGAACTCCGTGCAGCTGCAGGCGATCGAGATGGACCCGCGCTTCCGCGGCGGCGAGTACTACGACGCCCCCGACGGCGAGGGGCCGCACCGTGGCCTCGCCCTGGCGCGGCGCATGGCGCTGTTGAACTACCGCAGCCCGACCGAGCTGAATCAGCGCTTCCAGCGATCATGGCAGTCGGGCGTGAGCCCGCTCGGCCACGGCGGCCGCTTCGCCGTGGAGTCGTATCTCGACTTCCACGGCAACCGGTTCACGCGCCGCTTCGACGCCAACAGCTATGTGCGCCTCGTCGAGGCGATGGACTCGCACGATGTGGGCCGCGAGCGTGGAGGCGTCGAGGAGGCGCTCTCGCGCGTCACCGCCCGCACGCTCGTGCTGGGGATCGACTCGGACCGCCTCTTCCCCATCGGGGGGCAGCACCGGATCGCCCGCGCCATCCCGCGCACGCTCGACGGCGATCGGGCGGTCGTGATCTCGAGCGACTTCGGCCACGACGGCTTCCTCATCGAGACGGCCGCCGTCGGGCACCACCTGCGGCGCCTCCTCGACGAGTGAGGGGCGGCGATCAGGCCGCGACGCGCGCGGAACGCCGGTCGACGACGAACGAGGCCAGCGCGATCGCGGCGCCCGCACACGCCAGCACCGCCCCGGCCCACGCCGGCGCGACGTAACCCAGCCCGGCCGCGATGACGGCGCCGCCCACGGCGGCACCCACGCTGTTGCCGATGTTCAGCGCGGAGTGGTTGAGCGCCCCGGCGAGCGCCTGATGCTCGTGCGCCACGTCGAACAGGCGCAGCTGGATGGCGGGGTTGATGAGCTGGGCGATGAACCCGAAGACGAAAAGGGCCACGACGAGCGCGACGGCCCAGCTCGACAGGATCGCGACGACGACGGACGCCGCCGACATGCCGACGAGCCCCGCCACGAGCGTGCGGGTCACGCTGATGTCGGCCAGACGCCCTCCGAAGAGATTGCCGACGACCATGCCGAGGCCGAGCGCCATGAGCGCGAACGGCACGAGCCACTCCGGCGCGCCGGCAGCCTCGGTCACGAGCGTGGCGACGTAGCTGTAGACGGCGAAGAACGCGCCGAAGCCGATCGCTCCGATCCCGATCGCGAACCACACCTGAGGGATGAGGAAGACGCGCAGCTCGTGCCGGAAGGTCCGGTTGGGGTCGCCCGCCTGCGCGGGCAGGAACCGCGCGCACATGACGAGCGCGAGCGCGAAGACGAGCGCGACGACGACATAGGCCGCACGCCAGCCCACCGCCTGCCCGAGGAACGTCCCGGCGGGCACGCCCACCACGTTCGCCACGGTCAGGCCCGTCATCATCAGGGCGACCGCGTGGCCCCGCCGCTCGGGCCCGAGCAGCTCGCTCGCCACGAGCGCGCCCATGCCGAAGAACGCCCCGTGCGGCACCCCGGAGAGGAAGCGGGCCACGGCCACCAGCTCGAAGGTCGGGGCGACCACGGTGAGGGCGTTGAAGAGCAGCAGCGCCGCCACCAACGCGAGCACCACGCGGCGGCGCGGGAAGCGCGAGGCGAAGCCGGCGATCGTCGGCGCGCCGATCACCACGCCCAGGGCGTAGAGGCTGATGAGCAGGCCGGCGCGCGCGATGGCGTCCTCCGTGCGCGTGGCGTAGAGCGCCGGAAGCAGGTCGTCCGCGATGCCGGGCAACAGGCCCATCGAGACGAACTCGGTCATGCCGATGCCGAAGGCGCCGATGGCGAGCGAGAGGAGCGCCAACGTCGCCGCACCCCTCGACACGGGGGTCGAGGAGGTCACCACACGAGTCTAGGGCCGCGTCTCGCGACCCGCGCTCACTCCTGGCCGAGGGCGCGCTCGAGGCGCTCGATCTTGCCGTCGATCTCGCTCGTGCGACCCGGGCGGATGTCGGCCTTGAGGACGAGCGACACGCGGGACCCGAACGGCATGACGGCCTCGGTGGCTCGGCGCACGACGTCCATCACCTCGTCCCACTCCCCCTCCACCTCGGTGAACATCGAGGTGGTGCGGTGCGGCAGGCCCGATTCGCGCACGACGCGGACGGCGGCGGCGACGGCGTCGTGCACGGAGCCGTCCGGGTTCGCGGGGGCGCCGGCGGGCGCGCCGCTCGGGGCGACGGAGAACGCGATGAGCATGCTCCGAGGCTATGGCTCGGACGGCGCGCGATCCAGCCCGGGCGTGACAGCCCTCCCCGCGCGGCGCGCCGGCCGGCGCGCTCAGGCCCGCTCGGCGCGGGTGTCGGAGGCGGCGAGCGCGCGCGCGTGTGCCGACGGGACCCGCACGAGACGCACGACGCTCCACGCCAGCAGTGCCACGAGGGCGAGGTTGCGCGCCGTCAACAGGGCCGCGCCGAGCGGCTCGGCACGCAGGAGCGACCAGTACGCGATCGGGTAGACGAGCTGGGTCAGACCCGCGCACACCAGCGCGAGGCCCGCCAGCGGCCACGCGCGTCGCCGGTCCCACACGAGCCACAGCACGAGCGGCGCGATGAGCCACGCGTGGAACTGCGGGGAGCCCACGCGGTTGGCGACGATGAGGGCGAGCACGAGGGCGAGCGCGGCCGGCGGCAGCACCCGGGAGACCGCGGCGCCGCGCGAGGTCTTCGCGGCCGCGAGGGCGGCGATCGCGATGGCGGCGAGCGCGAGGGCCGGGGTCGTCGCCGCGGCGACCACGTCGGCGCCCGGGCCCGCCACCTGGAAGGTGAGAATCGCCCGGTCGTAGAAGAGGAACCAGCCCTCCCGGCCGGCCACGGCACCCCACACGAACGGCGTGGCGGCCGGCGCCTCGATCTGCAGGCCGCGCCCCTGCTGCGTCGC
The DNA here is from genome assembly GCF_946151065.1 of Microbacterium sp. Marseille-Q6965. Lineage (GTDB taxonomy): Bacteria > Actinomycetota > Actinomycetes > Actinomycetales > Microbacteriaceae > Microbacterium. Next base: position 964,485 of record NZ_CAMGZA010000001.1, read on the forward strand.
GACGAAGCCCAGCAGGTGCGGCAGCCCCCCGGCGAGGGCCACGACCCCGATCACCACGGCGCTGAGCACGGCCGCCCCGACCGCGAGGCCGGTGGCGCGGGCACGAGCCGGGCCCCAGAGCGCGGCGACGGACACGGCCAGCAGCGCCGCCGGCCACACCTTGATCCAGGTCGCGGCCGCCAGAAGCGCGCCGGCGACCGCGGGCCGGCCGGCGAGCCACAGCACCCCGGCCACCCCGAGCGGCGCGGTGACGGCGTCGAGCCGGTACATGCCGACGGGACCGAGCGCCAGGGCGAACGCCAGCCAGAACCACGCGGCCGCCACGCGCCCGCGCGAGCGGCCGCCGCCCACGAGCAGCGCGAACGCGAGCGCATCGCATGCCGTGACGAGAAGGGCCCATCCCACCTCGTAGGGGCCGAGGAAACCCAGCGCCTGGGTGGCCAGCATCGGCGCAAGCGCGAGGATGGGGTACACCCACGGCTCCGTGACGCCCACGATCCGGTCGCCCTGGAGCGCCGCTTCCGACCACGGCTCGTAGACGAGGTGGACATCGCCCATCGGCTGATTGGGCAGCAACCAGCCGAGCACGGCGACGACGGCGTGCACCGTGACGAACGCCGCCCACAGCGCTGCGCGCCTGGGGCGGGCGGCGGCGAGGTCAGAGCGCACGGAGCGCCGCCGCGAAGGCGTCGGGCAGGTGGTGCGCCACGTCCAGCGCCGTGACGGGCCGTCCGGGCGCGGCGGCGTCTGCGCCCGCGGCGAGGCGGCCGGCCATGCCGTGCAGCCAGGCGGCGGTCGCCGCGAGCGGGCCCAGGTCCTCGGCGTCGAGGGCGCCCTCCGTCGCCTGCCAGGCGCCCGCGATCACCGCGCCGATCGCGCCGGCGAGCACGTCGCCCGTGCCGGCGGTCGCGAGCCACGGCGTCCCCGCCCGCACCACGGTCCACCATCCGCCCGGTGTCGCGACGATCGTCTCGGCGCCCTTCAGCAGCACGGCGCCGCCCAGAGCCACCGCCGTCTCGCGCACCGCGAGCAGCCTCTCCGCGAATCCCGCGCGCAGGCGTCGTGGCAGCGGGTCGCCGTCGAGATCGTCGATGCCGAGCCCGAGCGGGATCCGCACCTCGCCCAGCTCGCGCTCGTGGGGCGTGACGACGACGGGGCCGCGCAGGTCGGTGACGAGGTCGAGGCCGCCGGCGTCGACGACGGTCGGCGCCTCGGAGCGCAGCAGCGCGCGAAAGCGGGCGGTCACCTCGTCCTCGCGGTCGCGGGCCGAGACGCCCGATCCGATGACGGCGGCGTCGAAACGCTCCCCCGTGTTGACGACGGTCTCAGGCCGACGCTGCAGCACGAGGCGCGCGACATCGGCGTCGCCGCGCCAACGCACCATCCCGGCTCCCGCGCGCCACGCACCCTCCACCGTGAGCGCCGCCGCGCCCGGATACGCGGGCGAGCCGGTCTCGAGCAGCACCACGCCGCGGGAATACTTGTGGTCGGCGGCGGTTGGCACCCGCAGGTGCGCCGCGGCGTCGGCCGCCGTCCACTCGAAGGTCTCATCGCTCGGCCTGGCGTATCCCCCTGGCATGCCGCCAGATTACGTCGTGCCGCCCGGAGGACACCCGCCTCCCCCATCGGAAGGATCCCCATGTCCCTGCTGTTCGCGCCGATCACGCTTCGCGACGTCGAGTTCCGCAACCGCCTCTGGGTTGCCCCCATGTGCATGTACAGCGCCGAGGACGGCGTGGTGAACGACTGGCACCACGTGCACCTTGCCCAGTTCGCCTCGGGCGGGGCGGGCCTCGTGATTGCCGAGGCGACGGCCGTGGTGCCCGAGGGGCGCATCTCGCCGCGCGACGCCGGCATCTGGAACGACGCCCAGCGCGACGCGTGGCGTCCCGTCGTCGAGGCCATCCACGCGCGCGGGGCCAAGGCGGCGGTGCAGCTCGCGCACGCGGGGCGCAAGGGATCGACGTGGTGGCCGTTCGCCGCGGAGAGCGGCGGCACGCAGCACCGCGGTTCCGTGCCGCTGGATCGCGGCGGCTGGATCGCCGAGGCTCCCTCGGCGATCGCGTACGAGGGCTACGCCCTGCCCGAGGCGATGTCGGCGGAGCGGATCACGCAGATCGTGGCGGCCTTCGCCGCGGCCGCGCGCCGCGCCATGGAGGCCGGCTTCGACGCCGTCGAGGTGCACGCCGCACACGGCTACCTGCTGCACGAGTTCCTCTCGCCCCTGTCGAACGGGCGGGAGGACGCGCACGGCGGATCGCTCGAGAACCGGGCGCGTCTCGTCCTCGACGTCGTGCGCGCGGTGCGGGCCGAGGTGGGTGACGGGGTGCCGGTGCTCGTGCGCTTCTCGGCCGAGGATTCCGCGCCCGGCGGCCTGGTCGTCGACGACGTCGCGCAGGTGGCCCGGTGGGCCGCGGAGGCGGGCGCCGACTTCTTCGACATCTCCTCGGGCGGCCTCGTGGCGCACCAGCGCATCGATGTGCGCCCGGGCTACCAGGTGCCGTTCGCCGCGCGCGTGCGAGAGGTCACCGGCATGCCGACCGGCGCGGTGGGCATCATCACGTCGGGCGAGCAGGCGGAGAAGGTGCTGGCCGAGGGCTCGGCGGATGTCGTCTTGGCCGCGCGCGAGTGGCTGCGCGACCCCCACTTCGGCCTGCGCGCCGCCGCGGAGCTCGGCGAGCGCCCCGACGGCCTGTGGCCCGCACAGTACCTGCGCGCGTACCGGGCCCCCAAGCACTGAGTCGCGCCGGGGCGCGCCCGGCCGCGTCAGCGGCGCCGGGCGCGCTCCGTCGCGTCGTGGACCTCGCCCACCAGCTCCTCGAGGATGTCCTCGAGGAAGAGCACACCCGTCGTCTCGCCGGTGGCGTTGCGCACGCGGGCCAGGTGACGTCCCGCGCGGCGCATGATCGCCAGGGCGTCCTCGAGGTCGGTCGTCTCCTGCACCGGGACCATGTGGTGGATGCGCTTGGCCGGGATCGGGGCGTTCACCGCGCGGTCGGCGTCCTCCCCCTCCGCGGCGCGCAGGATGTCCTTGAGGTGCACGTACCCCACGGGCTCGCCGGACTCGTCGACGATCACATAGCGGGAGTAGCCGTGTTTGGCCACCGCCGCCTCGATCTCGGCGGGCGTCGTGTGCTCGGGGAGCGTGACGATCCGGTCCAGCGGCACCGCCACATCCACGGCGTCCTTGTCGGTGAACTCCACGACGGCCGCCACGGTGCCCGTGGCGTCGTCGAGCACGCCCTCGCGGCGCGACTGGCTCACGATCGTCGCCACCTCGTCCAGCGTGAAGGTGGAGTTCGCCTCGTCCTTCGGCTCCACGCGGAACAGGCGCAGCACCGCGTTGGCGACCCAGTTGAGCACGAAGATCACAGGGTGGAACACCTTCGACACCCACACGAGCGGCGTCGCGAGGACGAGCACGGCGCGGTCGGGCACCGAGAACGCGATGTTCTTGGCCACCATCTCGCCGAACACCACGTGCAGGTACGACACGAACACGAGCGCGATGACGAACGCCACCGTGTCGACCGCCGCCTCGGGCAGCTCCGTGAGACCGAGCGGCACGGCCAGGAGGTGGTGGATCGCCGGCTCGGAGACGTTCAGGATCAGCAGCGAGCAGATCGTGATGCCCAGCTGCGAGGTCGCAAGCATGAGCGTGGCGTGCTCCATGGCGTACAGGGCGGTGCGCGCCGCGCGGTTGCCCTTCTCGGCGAGCGGCTCGATCTGCGAACGGCGCGCGGAGATGACGGCGAACTCGGCGCCGACGAAGAAGGCGTTGGCCAGCAGCAGCACGACCAGCCAGACGAGTCCGATCCAGTCGCTCATCGCTCGTCACCTCCCTCGATCTCCGCGCCCTCCGGGAGCGGATCGGGCGTGAAGCGCACACGATCCACGCGGCGCCCGTCCATCCGCTCCACGGTCAACGTGCCGTCCTCGATGCGCACGCTGTCGCCCACGGCGGGCACGCGCTCGAGCACGCTCATGATGTAGCCGCCCACGGTGTCGTAGGCGTCGTCCTCCGGCACCTCGACCGCGGCACGGTCGCGCAGCTCGTCCGGACGCAGCTGGCCGGGGAAGGTGAGCGAATCGCGGTGGCGCACCACGCCGGCCAGGCGTCGGTCGTGCTCGTCCGCCACCTCGCCGACGATCTCCTCCACGAGGTCCTCGAGCGTGACGACGCCGGCGGTCCCGCCGTACTCGTCCACGACCACCGCCATCTGGTAGCCGCGCGCCCGCAGCTCGGCGATGAGCGCGTCCAGATGCACCGTCTCCGGCGTGCGCAGCGGCTCGGTCGCCAGCGCGCCCGCGGGCACCTCCGCCCGCTTGTGGCGCGGCACGCCCACGGCCGCCTTCAGGTGCACGATGCCCACGATGTCGTCGAGCGACTCGCCGAAGACGGGGAAGCGGCTGTGGCCGGTCTGCCGGGCGAGCTGGACGACATCCTCGGCGGAGTCGGACGCCGCCACGGCGTGCATGCGAGGGCGAGGGGTCATCACGTCCGACGCGCTCAGGCGGGAGAACCGCAGGCTGCGGTCGAGCAGGCTGGCGGTGTCCTTCTCGAGCACGCCGGCCGTGGCGGAGCGGCGCACGAGGCTCGACAGCTCCTCCGCCGTGCGCGCGCCCGACAGCTCCTCCTTCGGCTCGATGCCCACGCCGCGCAGCACCGCGTTGGCGCTGCCGTTGAGCAGCGCCACGCCCGGCCGGAACACGGCGGTGAAGGCCAGCTGGAACGGCGCGACCACCTTCGCGGTGGCCAGCGGCAGCGCGAGCGCGAAATTCTTCGGCACGAGCTCGCCGAGGATCATCGAGAGGATCGTCGCGATCGCCATCGCCACGACCGTCGCGATCGGCGCGCTCACCTCTCGCGGCACACCGAACGCGTCGAACAACGGCGCCATGAGGCGCGAGAACGCCGGCTCGAGCGTGTAGCCCGTCAGCAGCGTCGTGAGCGTGATGCCCAGCTGCGCGCTCGAGAGGTGCGTGGAGGTGTGCCGCAACGCGCGGATGGTCATGACGAGCTTCGGCTCACCGCGCTGCTGCCGGGCCTCGAGATCGGCCCGGTCGAGGTTCACGAGCGCGAACTCGCTGGCCACGAAGAGGCCGGTGCCCACCGTCAGGAGGAGCCCCACCCCCATCAGGATCCAGTCGGTCATGCCGGATCGCCTCCGCGTGCGAGCGCGAGGAAGGGTCGGTGGGGCCTGTGTCTACTGGGAGGGTCGTCCATCGTGCGCCCAATCATACGGGGAACGGCTGAACGGCCGCCGCGCGGGGTGCCTGTGAACCGGCCGCGCGACGGTTCGCGGGGGCCCTCGGCGGCCCCGGAGTGGACTACGCTGGGGAGCCGGGTGCGCCGGGACGGACCGCGCATCGACGGATGAGCGATGAAAGTGGGCGATCCAGCCGTGACGAACCAGACGACGGGAGTCGGTACTGGCGAGGGGGAGTTCGGAGCCAACCAGTGGCTCGTCGATGAGCTCTACCAGCAGTTCAAGTCGGACCGGAACGCGGTCGACAAGGAGTGGTGGCCGGTGCTCGAGGCCTACGCGGCCTCCGCCGCTTCCGCAGCAGGGGGCGACGCGGCCCCCGCCACCACGAAGGCGCAGGAGCCCGCCGCGCAGCCCGCGCCCTCCAACCCGCCCACGGCACCGGTGCCCGTGGTCGGCCAGCAGCCCGTCGCCCGCACGACGAGCAAGCCGGCCTCCCCTGCCCCGATCCCCGCCGAGGCGCCCGAGAAGCCGCAGACGGCGCAGACCGAGTCGGCCGAGCCGAGCGAGGACCGGGTCACCGTCCTCAAGGGCATGACCAAGACGCTCGCGAAGAACATGGACGAGTCGCTGACCGTCCCGACCGCGACGAGCGTGCGCACGGTCCCGGCGAAGCTGATGATCGACAACCGCATCGTCATGAACAACCACATGGCACGCACGCGGGGCGGCAAGGTCAGCTTCACGCACATCATCGGCTGGGCGCTGATCCAGGCCCTCAAGATCTTCCCGAGCCAGAACGTCTTCTACGCCGAGATCGACGGCAAGCCCAGCGTCGTCGCGCCCGCCCACATCAACCTGGGCATCGCGATCGACCTCCCCAAGCCCGACGGCACGCGAGCCCTCATGGTGCCGAGCATCAAGAACGCCGAGTCGCTGTCGTTCACCGAGTACCTCGCGGCGTACGAGGATCTCGTCAAGCGCGCCCGCGCCAACAAGCTCACGGCCGCCGACTTCGCCGGCACCACCGTCTCGCTCACCAACCCGGGCGGCATCGGCACGGTGCACTCGGTCCCGCGCCTCATGAAGGGCCAGGGCTGCATCATCGGCGCCGGCGCGCTGGACTACCCCGCCGAGTTCGCCGGCTCCAGCGCCAAGACGCTCAACGAGCTCGCGATCGGCAAGACGATCACGCTGACGAGCACCTACGACCACCGCGTCATCCAGGGTGCCGGCTCGGGCGAGTTCCTCAAGATCGTGCACGAGCTGCTGATCGGCAAGAACGAGTTCTACGAGGGGATCTTCGCGGCGCTGCGCATCCCGTACGCCCCGATCCGCTGGAACGCCGACGTCTCGGTGGACCTGTCGGAGCGCGTCGACAAGACCGCCCGCGTGCAGGAGCTCATCAACGCCTACCGCGTGCGCGGCCACCTCATGGCCGACACCGACCCGCTCGAGTACCGGCAGCGCGAGCACCACGATCTTGAGATCGAGTCGCACGGGCTGACGTTCTGGGATCTGGAGCGAGAGTTCGTCACCAACGGCTTCGGCGGTCGCCGCCAGGCCAAGCTGCGCGACATCCTCGGCGTGCTGCGCGACTCGTACTGCCGCACCACCGGCTACGAGTACATGCACATCTCCGACCACGAGCAGCGCGACTGGTTCCAGGACCGTATCGAGAAGCCCTATGCGAAGGCCGACCACGACGATCAGCTCCGCATCCTCCGCAAGCTGAACGAGGCCGAGGCGTTCGAGACGTTCCTGCAGACGAAGTACGTCGGGCAGAAGCGCTTCTCGCTGGAGGGCGGCGAGTCGCTCATCCCGCTGCTGGACCGCATCCTCTCGGGCGCGGCGTCGAAGCAGCTCGAGGGCGCCGCGATCGCCATGGCGCACCGCGGCCGCCTGAACGTGCTCACCAACATCGCGGGCAAGACGTACGGCCAGGTCTTCCAGGAGTTCGAGGGCGCCCTGCCGGGCAACAAGCGCGGTTCGGGTGACGTGAAGTACCACCTCGGCACCCGGGGCACGTTCGTCGGCGAGAAGGGCGAGGAACTGCCGGTCTACCTCGCCGCGAACCCGTCGCACCTCGAGACCGTGGACGGCGTGCTCGAGGGCATCGTGCGGGCCAAGCAGGACCGCTCCGCCCCCGGCACCTACAGCTGGCTCCCGATCCTCGTCCACGGTGATGCGGCGTTCGCGGGCCAGGGCGTCGTCATGGAGACGCTGCAGATGTCGCAGCTGCGCGGATACCGCACCGGCGGCACGATCCACGTCGTGGTGAACAACCAGGTGGGCTTCACGACGCTGCCGGTCGACTCGCGCTCGTCCACGTACGCGACCGACCCGGCCAAGACGATCCAGGCCCCCGTGCTGCACGTGAACGGCGACGACCCCGAGGCGGTGGTGCGCGCCGCCGAGCTGGCGTTCGAGTACCGCGAGCGGTTCCACCGCGACATCGTGATCGACCTCGTCTGCTACCGCCGTCGTGGTCACAACGAGGGCGACGACCCGTCGATGACCCAGCCGCTCATGACGAACCTCATCGAGGCCAAGCGCTCCACGCGCCGCCTGTACACCGAGGCCCTCGTCGGCCGCGGTGACATCACCGAGGAGGAGTACGAGCAGGCCAAGGCCGACTTCCAGAACCGCCTCGAGGTGGCCTTCGCCGAGACACACGCCGCCGAGACCGGGTCGAACCCGGTGGTCACGGGCAACGGCGTCGAGGAGACGGTCGGCGAGCCCGACGTGACCGGCGTGGCCGCCGCGGTCATCGAGCAGGTCGGCGACGCGCACGCGAACAAGCCGGCCGGCTTCACCGTGCACAGCAAGCTGCAGCAGCTGCTGGACAAGCGCGTGCAGATGAGCCGTGAGGGCAAGATCGACTGGGGCTTCGGCGAGCTGCTCGCCTTCGGCTCGCTGCTGCTCGAGGGCACCCCGGTGCGCCTGGCCGGCCAGGACTCCCGCCGCGGCACGTTCGCGCAGCGCCACGCGGTCTTCCACGACCGCGTCAACGGCAAGGAATGGCTGCCCCTGTCGAACCTGTCGGACAACCAGGCCCGCTTCTGGGTGTACGACTCGCTGCTGAGCGAGTACGCGGCGCTCGCCTTCGAGTACGGCTACTCGGTGGAGAACCCGAACGCCCTCGTGATGTGGGAGGCGCAGTTCGGCGACTTCGTCAACGGCGCTCAGTCGGTCATCGACGAGTTCATCTCCTCGGCGGACCAGAAGTGGGGCCAGCAGTCCAGCGTGGTGCTGGCGCTCCCCCACGGCTACGAGGGTCAGGGTCCCGACCACTCCTCGGCGCGCATCGAGCGCTTCCTGCAGCTGTGCGCACAGGACAACATGACCGTGGCGCGGCCCTCCACGCCCGCGTCGTACTTCCACCTGCTGCGCCGCCAGGCCTACGCCCGTCCGCGCAAGCCGCTGGTCGTGTTCACGCCGAAGGCCATGCTGCGTCTGCGCGGCGCCACGAGCGAGGTCGCGGACTTCACCTCGGGCCGCTTCGAGAAGGTGCTCGACGACGACCGCGGCACCGACAAGTCGGCCGTGACCAAGGTGCTGCTGCACTCGGGCAAGATCCACTGGGATCTGCGCGGCGAGCTCGACAAGAAGCCGAACCCGCAGATCGCCCTCGTCCGCGTCGAGCAGTTCTACCCGACGCCCATCGAGGAACTGACGTCGGTGCTCTCGCAGTACCCCAACGCCGAGCTGGTGTGGGTGCAGGAAGAGCCCGAGAACCAGGGCGCGTGGCCCTTCATGGCGCTCGAGGTGGCCAAGCACCTCGGCCGTGAGATCCGCGTCGTGTGCCGGTCCGCGGCGGCATCGCCCGCGACCGGCTCCAGCAAGGTCCACGCGGTGGAGCACGCCGACCTCATGGCCCGCGCGCTCGCCTGATCCGCGACACGCGAAGGCGCCCGGCGCTCCCCTGGGGAGGCCGGGCGCCTTCGCGTCAGTACCAGAGGCTGAGGTGCGGCGCCCGGTCCGCGCGCAGGGCGACGTCGAGCGCGGCGATCGCGTTCGCCTCGCCCGTGACCCGACCGGCCGCGGCGAGCGCCCTCAGGGGCACGCCGCCGACGATGACCGACGAGAGCTCCGAGACCCCCAGCTCGATGCCGGCCTCCCCCGACGCGGGCGTCACCTCGGCCACCCCGCCCGCGATCCCCAGGCGCCAGGCGCCGTCCGCGATCCCCAGGTCGTCCCGCACGCGCACCACGACGTCGGCGTCGGCCGCGTAGCCTCGAGCCGTGAGCACCCGTGCCACGTCGAGGATCCGCAGCCATCCGTGGTCGAAGACCGTGCGGGCGACCGCGCGCGGGTCGGCCACGAGCCACGGCAGGGGGTCGTCCACGGGCTGCAGATCGGCCGTCACGGTGCCGACGAGGTCGTACTCGAGCGCGAAGCGCCACAGCGCCGCCCTGACCTCGGGCGTCTCGGCCACGAGGTGATGGATCGCGAGGCTGTGCTTGGTGTGGTCGTCGCCGTCCGAGATGGTGAAGGCGAGGGCGCCTCGGACCGCTCCGGCCGCGTCGCGCGCGATGACGCCGCGCGTGCGGGTGCCGGCGTCGTTGCCCGGGTCGGTGCCGGCGATCCGCGCCCACCTCAGCGAGAAGCCCGACACGTTGCCGGCGCGGTGGCGCCGCACCCGCTCGTGGAGCTCGCCGATCGTCTCGGCCAGGCGCGCCCGCTCCACGAACTCCAGTCGCACGTCGGCGTCCGGGCCGATCCATCCCGCGCGCTTGGTCTCCACCCGCAATCGCTCGACGGGCACGGCCATGCCGAAGCCGTAGCGGCCGTAGATGGTCGACTCGGTGACCGTGAGCCCGGCGACCGCGAGGCCGGCGGCGGCCGCGGACCGCAGCTCGCCCTCGAGCATGGCCCGCGCGATCCCGCGGCGCCGGTGCGTCGCAGCGACGGTGACCCCGCTGATCGCCCACATGTCGATGTCCGGCAGCGGCGCCTCCGCCCCCGCCGGCCCCGGCAGGGTGAGTCGCGACACCCACGAGGTCACGGTTCCGACCGGCCAGGCGCCCGGAGCCGCGTCGCGCTCGTAGACGCCGATCATGCGCGCGGCGCGCTCGGCGTACGACCGCGGCGCGCTGCCCTCCCGCTCCTCGTTCGGCTCACCGTCGAGGAAGCCGCGCGAGACGGCGCGGTAGAACGGCAGGAAGTCATCCCCGTCCGCCGCCACCGCCCGGTAGTCGAGGCCGCGTCCCGCGAGCCGCTCCTGCGAGGTCTCGTCCGCGGGCACGTCCCGCGCATCGATCGAGGTCATGCCTCCCAGCGTAGGGCGGGCTGCCGACGCGCTAGATTCGTCAGGGACATCCTGGAGGAGGACGCATGTCAGTTGGTCTGCTCGCGGTCGTCGACGACATCCTCAGCGCGGCGGTGAAGGCGTCCTCGAAGGCGGCGGGCGTCGTCATCGACGACGCGGCCGTCACCCCGCAGTACGTGCACGGGCTGACGCCGGCCCGGGAACTGCCGGTCGTCGGGAAGATCGCGCTCGGCTCGATCGCGAACAAGTTCATCATCATCATCCCCGTGGCGCTCGCGCTGACCACCTGGGCGCCCTGGGTGCTTCCCTATCTGCTGATCATCGGTGGCACGTATCTGTGCTTCGAGGGCGCCGAGAAGGTCCTGGAGTGGTTCGGCCTGCACCACGCGCACGTCGACGAGGGCGCACGCGACGAGAACAAGCTCGTGTGGGGCGCCATCCGCACCGACCTCATCCTGTCGACCGAGATCATGCTCATCTCGCTGTCCAACCTCGACCCGGCCATGGGATTCTGGATGACGCTCGGCGCGCTGGCCGTGATCGCGCTGCTCATGACGGGTCTCGTGTACGGAGCGGTCGCGCTGCTGGTGAAGATCGACGACATCGGGCTGCGGATGGCCAAGGACGACACCCGCCGGGTGCGTCACCTCGGCACGCGGATCGTGCTGTCGATGCCCGCGGTCTTCCGGGTCATCAGCGTGGTCGGAACCGTCGCGATGCTGTGGGTGGGCGGCCACCTCGTGCTGGCCAACCTGGGCGCGGTGGGCCTGACGCTGACGACCGACCTGCTGCACGCCGTGGAGCACGCGCTCGAGCCCGCCGGCGGCCTCGTGGTGTGGCTGGGCGACACGCTCGTGTCGGCGATCGCCGGCCTCATCGTCGGGCTCGTGGTGGTCGGCGTCGTGCTCCTGCTCGGCAAGGCCTTCGGGCGGCGGCCCACCTTCACCGAGGGCGGCGAGACGCCCGCCGCCGCGCACCACTGATTCCCCCGCGGGTGGGAGAATCGTCAGATGCCTGACGACGCCCGCCACGAACACCGCCACACCGATTCGGGCCTCATCCCCACCTCGACGGGAATGATCCCCGTCCCGGTCGGCACCCGCTCGATCCCCGTTCAGCTGCAGGATGCGGCCGGTGAGACGGCGCACGTCCACCCGGGCGACCGGCTCTCGCCCACGCGCCGCTTCGTCTACGTGCTGCTGCTGGGCGCGCTGACGGCGCTGGGCCCGTTCACGGTCGATCTCTACCTGCCGGCGTTCCCCGTGCTGGAGCGCGACTTCTCCGCCACCGCCGCGGCGGTGCAGCTGACCCTCACGGGCACGATGCTGGGCTTCGCGCTCGGCCAGCTCGTCATCGGCCCGCTCAGCGACCGATTCGGCCGCCGGGTGCCGCTGCTCATCGCCACGGGACTGCACATCGTGGCGAGCATCGGTTCGGTGCTCGCCCCCAACCTCGAGCTGCTCGGCGTCGCGCGCGTGTTCATGGGGATCGGTGCGGCCGGCGGCAGCGTCGTGGCCATGGCGATGGTGCGCGACCTGTTCAGCGGCCGACGGCTGGTGATCATGCTGTCGCGTCTCGCGCTCGTGACGGGCGTGGCCCCGGTGGTCGCGCCGCTGATCGGCTCGATGCTGCTGGGCGTCATGCCCTGGCGCGGCATCTTCGTCGTGCTCGCCTGCTACGGGGCCGTCATGCTCGCGTGCGCGCTGTTCGCCCTGCCGGAGACCCGCCCCGCGAGCGATCGCATCACGGCCGACACGGTCTCGGTCCGCCACCGGTACCGCGTCGTCTTCAGCGACCGCGTGTACGTGGGCGTGTTGGCGATCGGCGCGCTGACGTTCGCGGGCCTGTTCTCGTACCTGTCGTCCTCGTCGTTCCTGTTCCAGCAGTCCTACGGGCTCACGGCGGTGCAGTACGGCATGGTGTTCGCGGCGAATTCCGTGGGCCTCGTGCTGGGCAACCAGATCGCGGCCCGCCTCGCGGCACGCTTCGGGCCGCAGTGGGTGCTCGCCGGCTCCACCGCCGGCATCCTGATCGCCGCGATCGCGATCCCCATCTCCTCCAGCCTCGTGCCGAACGTGTGGGGGCTGATCGTGCCGCTGTTCGTCTTCATGAGCGGCTGCGGGTTCACGTTCCCGTGTGCGCAGGTGCTGGCGCTGGACCGTCACCCGGAGGCGGCCGGGACCGCGGCGTCGGTGCTGGGCGCGTCCAACAACCTCGTCGCCGGTCTCGTCTCGCCGATCGTCGGCGTGCTGTCGTCGGCGACGGGGATCACCCCGCTCACGATGGCGTCGATCATGATCGCGTGCTCGGCGCTCGCGATCGCGTCGCTGTGGCTCGTCGTGCGGCCGCGGACGCTGGGGCTGCTGTCCGACTGAGGCCCGGGGCGCACGGCGACCGGCCCGGCCTCGGGCTGCACCGACCCCGGTGGGCACCGCGCCTCAGCCGACGCGGTGCCCCGCCGGGCCCGTCAGTGCGTGGCCTGGACCTCGCGCAGCCGCGCGATCACCTGCAGGCGCACCTGCTCCGGCGCCGCCTCGCGGCACGCGCGCTGCACGGCCTCGGTGAGCGTGCGCGACACGTGCGCCTCGTCGCGGCAGTCCGGGCAACTCTCGAGGTGCTCGCGGATGTCGGCGTACTCCGTCCTGCAGATCTCGTTGCGCAGGTACTCCTCGAGGTCGGCTCGCGCCTTCTCGCAGCCGCAATCGGTCATTTCGGTGCTCCCGTCGTGGCGGCCTGGATGCCCCGTTCGGCCGCATAGTCCCGCAGCAGGTCACGCAGCAGCCGCCGGCCGCGGTGCAGGCGGCTCATGACCGTGCCGATGGGGGTCTTCATGATGTCGGCAATCTCCTGATACGCGAATCCCTCGACGTCCGCAAGGTACACGGCCATGCGGAAGTCGTCGGGAATCGACTGCAGCGCGTCCTTCACCACCGACGCGGGCATCCGGTCGATGGCCTCGGCTTCGGCCGAGCGGCCACGCGTGGCGGTGGTGGACTCGGCACCGCCGAGCTGCCAGTCCTCGAGCTCGTCGATCGTGCCCTGGTACGGCTCGCGCTGCTTCTTGCGATACGTGTTGATGTAGGTGTTGGTGAGGATCCGGTACAGCCAGGCCTTCAGGTTCGTGCCCTGCGTGAACGACGACCACGAGGCGAAGGCCTTCACGAAGGTCTCCTGCACGAGGTCGGCCGCGTCGGCGGGGTTGCGCGTCATGCGCATGGCGGCACCGTAGAGCTGGTCCATGAAGGGGAGAGCCTGCTCCTCGAACTGCGCGCGCGGGTCCTCCGACGCGGCGGCGTCGGGGGCGGTGGCATCCTGATCGTCCATTGCGGGCCAGTCTAGGCTCCGCAGTTTCAGGTTTCCCCCGAGCTGGATGCGCGGAGCATCGAGCGCGATCGTCATCCGTTCCTCTCCTGTCCGTTGCCGAGACCCGGCCTGGCGGGACGGGTCCTTCGGCTCGGCGTGTCCTAAGGTGGAAACCGATGAGTGCGGACTGGTATTCCCCCGCCGATCCGGGCCTCGCCGCGAGGCGCGGAGAGTATGCCGCGCCCACCGCGGACGGGGAGCTGAGCGCGACGCTGACGATCCCGGGGTCGAAGTCGATCACAAACAGGGAGCTCGTGCTCGCGGCGATCGCGGAGGGACCGAGCCGCATCGTCGCTCCGCTGCACTCGGACGACTCCGCCCGCATGGTGGAGGCCCTCGCGGCGCTCGGCGCCGGCGTCGAGCGCGTCGACGGCGACAGCGAGTACGGGCCAGACTTCATCGTCACCCCCGGCGCCCTCAAGGGCGGCACGGTCGACTGCGGTCAGGCCGGCACCGTGATGCGGTTCGTGGCGCCGCTCGCGGGGCTCGCCGACGGCGAGGTGCTGCTGACCGCCCACGAGAGCGCCCTGCACCGCCCGATGGGCGAGATGATCCGCGGGCTGCGCGACCTCGGCGTCGACGTGGAGGACGACGGCCGCTGGTCGCTGCCGTTCCGGGTGCACGGTCGCGGGCACGTTCGCGGCGGCGAGGTGGCGATCGACGCCTCCGCATCGAGCCAGTTCGTCTCGGGGATGCTGTTGGCCGCGCCGCGCTTCGACGTCGGACTGCACCTGCGGCACACGGGCGCGCGCCTGCCGAGCCTGCCGCACATCGAGATGACCATCGAGGCCCTCGCACGCCGGGGCGTGCAGGTGGAGCGGCCCAGCGCGAACGAGTGGATCGTCCCTCCGGCGCCGCTGCGCGCCAAGGACGTGCACGTCGAGCCCGACCTGTCCAACGCCGCCCCCTTCCTCGCCGCCGCGATGCTCGCCGGCGGCAGCGTGACCGTCACGGACTGGCCGCCGCACTCCACGCAGCCCGGCGCCCGGCTCAGCGAGCTGCTCGCGCTCATGGGCGCCAAGGTCTCGCGGCGGGGCGGCGCCCTCACGGTCGCGGCCGGTCGTGGGATCCACGGCATCGACGTGGACCTGTCGGCGGTGAGCGAGCTGACCCCGACGTTCGTCGGGCTCGCGCTGTTCGGCGACGGCCCCTCCACGTTCCGCGGCATCGGCCACATCCGGGGGCACGAGACGGATCGCATCGCCGCGCTGGCGCAGAATGTGCAGGCGCTCGGCGGGTTCGCCGAGGAGCTGCCCGACGGCATCCGCATCGAGCCGCGCCCGCTGCGCGGCGGCGTCTGGCGGGCCTTCCATGACCACCGGATCGCGACGACCGGCGCGCTCGTCGGGCTCGCGGTGCCGGGCGTCGTCGTCGACGACATCGTCACCACGGCGAAGACGCTGCCCCAGTTCGTGGACCTGTGGGACCGGCTGCTCTCGGGAGGCACGCGGCGGTGAGCTGGCTGGACGACGTCGATGTCGACGAGGAGCCCGAGTTCGACGAGACCGACGTGCGCGTGCGCCCCAATCCCAAGGCGAACCGTCCCCGTACCAAGCGCCGCCCCGCACACGAAGACGCCACCGTGGCGCGCGTGCTGGGCGTCGATCGCGGCCGCTACACCGTGCTCGTGGACGAGGGACTGCCCGGCGAGCGCGAGGTGAGCGCGGTCCGCGCACGCGAGCTGCGCAAGACGCCGATCGTCACGGGCGATCGCGCGCGTGTGGTGGGCGACACCTCCGGTCACGAGGGCACGCTCGGGCGGATCGTCGGCATCGAGGAGCGCACCTCGCTGCTGCGTCGCAGCGCCGACGACACGGATCAGGTCGAGCGGGTCATCGTGGCCAACGCCGATCAGATGCTCGTCGTGGTCGCCGCGGCCGATCCCGAACCCCGCCCGCGCCTCGTGGACCGGTACCTCGTCGCGGCCCTCGACGCGGGCATCCGCCCGCTCATGGTCGTCACCAAGACCGACCTGGCTGATCCGGACCCGTTCCTCGAGCACTTCGCGGGGCTCGAGGAGCTGCGCGTGTTCCGCTCGTCGCGCGACGTCGCGCCGCTTGCGGAGATCGGAGAGGCGCTCGTCGGGCACACCACCGTTTTCGTCGGCCACTCCGGTGTGGGCAAGTCGACGCTCGTCAACGCCCTCGTGCCCTCGGCGGGTCGAGCGACCGGTCACGTGAACGAGGTGACGGGACGTGGACGGCACACGTCGTCGTCGACGGTATCGCTCCGGTACGAGGGCGAGGGCGGTTCGGGCTGGGTCATCGACACGCCCGGCGTGCGCTCCTTCGGCCTCGGGCACGTCGACCCCGAGAACATCCTCCGGGCCTACCCCGACCTGCTCGCCGTCGCCGAGGACTGCCCGCGCGGCTGCACTCACCTGCCCGACGCGCCCGACTGCGCGCTCAACGAGGCGGTCACGGCCGGCAGCCTGCCCGCGGGCCGCGTCGACTCGCTGCAGCGGCTGCTGGCGACCTTCAAGGACAAGCAGGACTGGTGATCGCGGGCGCCGATTAGGCTGGGGGCGATGACCACGCGCCTCGAACCCGGAACCCCCGCCCCCGACTTCACGCTTCCCGACCAGGACGGCTCGCCCGTCTCGCTGCGCGACCTGCGGGGACAGAAGGTGGTGCTGTACTTCTACCCCGCGGCGATGACCCCGGGATGCACCACGCAGGCATGCGACTTCCGCGACTCCATCGCGTCGCTGGCCGGGGCGGGCTACACCGTGCTGGGCGTCTCGCCCGACGAGCCGGCGAAGCTGAAGCAGTTCGCCGAGCGCGACGGTCTGACCTTCCCGCTGCTGAGCGACGCGGACACGGCCGTGCACGAGGCATACGGCACATGGGGCGAGAAGAAGAACTACGGCAAGGTCTTCATGGGGGTCATCCGATCCACGTTCGTCCTCGACGAGGACGGCATCGTCCGCACGGCGATGTACAACGTCAAGGCCACCGGCCACGTCGCACGGTTGCGCCGCGAGCTCGGCATCGACTGACGCCCGAGATCAGTCCACGGGCAGCAGCTGCTCCGGCGTGAGCACGATGCCGCCGTGCTCCACGGTCGAGCCGTTGAGCTCCATCAGCCACTGGCGGTTCAGCTCCGGCTGCTTTGCGCTGTCGAACACGAAGCGCAGAGGGATCGTCGGGTGCAGCCAGACGGTCGTGTAGCCCTCGTCGTCGGGGTGCACCCACGACACGCTGAAGCTCTCGCCGCGGCGCAGCTTGGTGAGGATCACCGTCTTGAGGTGCCAGAGCGTGCGGTCCTCGATGTGGATCGGCGGGTCGACGTTGTCATAGATGAACAGGCCCATGCGGCCCACGTTAGGAAGGGTTCGCGGCCGGGACAACCGGTCGTTCGGGGGACACGAGGTCCCGATGGGCTCGTCGGGCGGGCGCCTTGTCAGGTCGCCCGATAGCGGTGCTCGGGGCGACCGGCACTGCCGTACCGAAGCGAGACGGCCACGGCCCCCTGCGAGGCGAGAGCCGCCAGGTGGCGCTGGGCCGTGGCGCGCGAGACGCCGGCCCGCTCCGCCGCCTCGGCCGCGGACGCCTCGCCGCCGGACAGCGCCGCGAGCAGCAGCCTCCGGGTCTCGTCCCGCGCCGAGACCGACTCCCCGCCGCCCCGCGCGGCCGCGAGCGCGCGGTCGATGTCGGCCTGAGCCAGCGTCGCGTCGTCCCGCGCGAGCAGGTTGCGGAAACGCGCGTGGGCGCTGAGCCGGTCGTGCAGCGCGCTGGGCGGGAAGGGCTTCACGATGAACTGGAGCGCGCCCGAGGCGATCGCCCGTCGCACCGTGGCCGCGTCGTTCGCCGCGCTGAGGATGAACCGGTCGATGCCCGCCTCGCGTCCCAGCTCGATGCCGTCACCATCCGGAAGGTATACGTCGATCAGCAGCAGCTGCGGTGCCGCCTCGGCGATGACCCGCCGTGCCGTGGCCGCGTCCCTCGCCGGCGGCAGCGCGCGATAGCCGGGATGCGCATCGACGAGCTCTCGATGAATGCCGCTCACGCGGAAGTCGTCGTCCACGATCAGCACGCGCGTGGCGCCGTCCGTCATCCTGCTGCCCCCGCTCCGCTTCGCGCCGCCATGGCACCCGGTAACCGGGCGGCGAAGACCGCGCCATGCCCCTCACCCCTCGGCTCCACCAGCCACACCGCGCCGCCGCGGCGTCGGGCGAAGCGACGGGCCAGCGGCAACCCGATCCCCCGACCGTGGATCGCGTCGGCGGGCGCGTCGTCCTCACGACGCCGCGCGTTCTCGAACACGCGCTCGGGATCGTCGACGCCACGCCCGGAGTCGGTCACGGTGATCGCCAGCGTGTCGGCGTCGTCGAGGAGAGAGACCGACACCCAGCGCGGCTCCTCCCCCGCCACGGCGGCCGCGACGGCGTTGTCGACGAGGTTGCCCAGCACCGCCGCGACGTCCTCGGCTTCGGCCACCACACCCAGCAGCAGCGTGTCGTCTGAGAGGCGCAGCTCGACGCCGCGCTCGCGCGCTTCCGTCGCCTTGGCAGTCAGGAAGGAGGCCAGGAACGGTTCGGTGAGCCCGAGCTCCGACTCCTCGGGGATGGCGCCGCGATGGGCGAACTCCGCGATCATGCGTTCTGCCTCCACGCCGCGGCCGGCTGCGAGCATGCCCGCGGCGACGTGCATGCGGTTGGCGAACTCGTGGCGCTGCACCCGCAAGGCGTTGGTGGCCGAACGCACCGCCTCCAGCCGGCCGACCAGCGCGAGCACGTCCGTGCGGTCGCGCAGCACGGCCACGGCTCCCAGGTCGTCCCCGTCGTTCGTGGCGCGGCGCACGTCGAAGTACGCCACGCGGTCTGCGCGCACCAGCTCGCCCTCCACGCGGTCCTCCCCCGCGAGCACGCGCTCGATCGCACGCACGAGCCGGCGTGGCAGTTCGGCGTCGGCGACGGGACGGCCGGTGCGATCCGAGCCCCCGAACGTGCGCACGGCCGCCGGGTTGCAGGCGCGCACGATGCCGTCCGGCGACACCGCCACCACGCCGTCGTGCACCCCGTCGAGCACGGCCGCGCGGCTCTGCAGCAGCGCGTCCAGTTCGTCCGGCTGCACGCCGCGGGTCATCGTCTCGAGACGGCGACGGATGAGCAGCGCGACGGCGACGGCCGTTGCCGCCGCGACGGCTGCCACCCCGCCGACGACCAGGAGCACGGACGGCACGTCGTCGTACACGCGGGAGCGGGCGAAGCCCACGCTCACGAGGCCGACGACCGCGCCCGAGGTCTCGTCGACGATGGGCACCTTGGCGCGGGCCGATTCGCCGAGCGTGCCCTGCTGCCATTGCACCGTCTCCTCGCCGCGCAGCACGGCGGCATAGTCGGTGCTCAACTCGCGGCCGAGCTCGCCCGGCTCCGGGTGCGCGAGGCGCATGCCGGCGTCGTTGGCGATCACGACGAAGAGGGCACCCGTGCGCGCTGCGATCTCGGCGGCCTGCCGCTGCAGCGGACCGGAGGCGAGCTCGCCCGCGTCGAGGGGAGCACCGTGGGCGTAGCGGAGCACCGCCGCGGTCACCTCGTCGTCGCTCGCGACGGAGCGGGCGATCCCCAGCGCCGTCGACTCGGCCTCGGCACGCAACTGACCCACGGCGAAGGCGACGAAGGCCGCGAGGCACACGACCACGATCGCGACCGCCGCCCCGAGCTGCATCAGAAGCACCCGGGTCGCGAACCGCATACCGGCCAGTATGCGCCCTCGCAGCATGTGCGCATAACGCGCAGAAGTGTCGCAATGCGCGCTATTGCCTCCCGCGGGGGCGCGGGCTCTTAGCGTTCCTGCGGGGAAGGTCCCCCATCGCGAAGACAAGGACGTCAGATGCTCGTCGTACTCGGATTCGCCATGATCCTCACGTTCATGGCCCTGATCATGACCAAGCGGCTCACGCCCATGGTCGCGCTCATCCTCGTGCCCACCATCTTCGGCCTGTTCGCCGGCGCGGGGCTCGGCATGGGCGACATGGTGCTCGATGCGATCGCCGACATGGCGCCGACGGCGGCGCTGCTGATGTTCGCGATCATGTACTTCGGCCTCATGATCGACGTGGGGCTGTTCGATCCGCTCATCCGGCTGATCACCCGGCTCGTCGGCGACGATCCCGCGAAGGTCGTGCTGGGCACGGCCCTGCTGGCGGGGGCGGTGTCGCTCGACGGCGACGGGTCGACGACGTTCATCATCACCACCTCGGCCCTGCTGCCCGTCTACCTGCGCCTGGGCATGAGCCCCGTGGTGCTCACGTGTGTGGCCGGTCTCGTGAACGGCACGATGAACATCGTCCCGTGGGGCGGGCCCACCGTGCGGGCCGCCACGGCGCTCGGCGTCGACGCGGGCGACGTGTTCGTACCGATGCTGCCCTCGCTCGGCGCCGGGCTCCTCGTGGCGTTCGGACTGGCGTGGTTCCTCGGGCTGGCGGAGCGCCGTCGCATCGGCCGGATCGATCTCGACGCGCCGCGCGGAGACGGCGGTGCGGGCGCCCGCCCGGGACTGCGCTTCCCGCGGGCTGTCGAGGGTGTGGGCGCCCTCCCGGGGGCGCGCGCCGCGCTCGCCACGCGCAACGTCGTCACCGTCAAGGGCGCCGGCGCCACCTCCCCCGTGCGGGTGGCCGAGGACGAGCGCGACGCGGCCATGGCCGACACGGTGCTCAATCCGAACCGCGCGACCCTCCGCCCCCGCCTCATCTGGGTCAACCTCGCCCTCACGCTGGCGGTGATGGTGCTGCTCGTCATCGACGTGCTGCCGCTGCCATACGTGTTCATGATCGGCACCGGTGTCGCGATGCTCATCAACTTCCCGCGCCTGAAGGATCAGACCCACGCCATCGTGGCGCACGCGCCGAGCATCGTCGGCGTCGTGTCGATGGTCCTGGCCGCGGGCGTGCTCGTGGGCGTGCTGGACGGCACGGGAATGGTCACGGCGATGGCCGACTGGGTGGTCGACGTGGTGCCTGCCTCGCTCGGCCCCTTCTTCGCCGTCATCACCGGGCTGCTGTCGATCCCGATGACGTTCTTCATGTCGAACGACGCGTTCTACTACGGCATCCTGCCCGTGCTCGCCGAGAGCGCCGCGGCCTACGGCATCGCGCCCGTGGAGATGGCACGCGCGTCGATCGTCGGCCAGCCGGTGCACCTGCAGAGCCCGCTCGTTCCGGCGATCCTGCTGCTCGTCTCGCTCGCGAACGTCAACCTCGGCGATCACCACCGCAAGGTGCTGTGGCGGGCGCTGCTCGTCTCGCTCGTGATGCTCGTCGTGGGCGTGCTCGTCGGGACGATCCCGCTCGGCTGAGCGCGTTCCTCGCCGCGCTCACGCCTCGGCGAGGAACGCGACGCCGGCGCCGCGGAAATCCCGCGATCCCGGCGCGTTGAAATGATGGCGGCCGGGCACCTCGAGGAAGCGCCCGCGCGGCACCGCCGCGGCGAGACGCTTGGAGTCCTCCAGAATCGCGTCCTCCGATCCCGTCGCGAAGAGGATGGGCTGCGGCGGCGGATCACCGAGGTCGGGGTCGGCGTCCCCGAACCGCATGCCGCCGGCGAGCGCGACCAGCGCGCGCAGGTCGTTGCCCGCCACGCGCTCGGCGAGCGTGACGTAGTTGCGCGTGACCGGATCGGTCACCTCGGTGCCGTGCTCGGCGAAGGCACGCGCCTGCGCGAGGTCGAGCCGCCCGAGCGGACGGCCGTCGGGGATGCCCCCGAGAACCGCGCGCTCGATGCGATCGGGCATCGCCACGGCCGCGTGCCAGCCGACACGGGCGCCCAGCGAGTAGCCGGCGTAGCGGACCGTGTCGATGAGGTGCGTGTCGAGCGCCACCCGCACGTCGGAGACGAGCGCGTCCATGGTGTAGTCCGTCGGTTCGTGCGGCTTGTCGCTGGCCCCGTGACCACGCTGATCGATTCCGAGCACCCGGAAGCCCGCACGCAGCAGCTCACGGACCCAGCCCGTGGCCACCCAGTTGTCACGACAGCTCGACGCGAAGCCGTGCACGCACAGCACGACCGGCGCGTTCTCGTCGTCCCAGCCCCACGTGTAGGTGGCGATCCGGAAGCCCTCCTCGCTCATCACGAAGCGCGGATCGGGCAGGTCGGTGATCAGCGGAGCGGTCATGGGCCCATTCTCCCGCGACGGGTGCCCGCCGCCGTGCACGGCGGCGGGCGGCCGTGGCGGCATCACAGCTCGACCGTGCGGTTCTCTCCCACGTCGGGCTGGGTGCGCGTGACCGCGGCCTTGGCGATCTTGAAGGCCGACACGATCCCCGGCTCGTCCGATGCCCAGTACTCGGCCGATTCGGCCCGCACCCGGATGAGGGCGATGGTCGGGTCCTCGCGCCCCTCGGGGAACCAGGCCTGCACGGCGGGCGTCCAGTACTCCTCGACCTTCTGCGGGTCATGCACGATCTCGGCGTGACCGGCGATGGACAGATAGCCCTTGTTCGACTCGAACGCCGCGTTCACCGACGGGTTCGCCGCGATGTCGGAGACCTTCTCGCTCGGGTCCTGCGTGAAGAACCACAGGTCGCCGTCGAACTCGACGTCCTGCGCCGCAAGGGGGCGGCTGTGGAGGGCCCCGTCCGCGCTCACCGTCGTGAGCAGGGCGATCTTCGCGGCCTTCACGATCTTCCGGATGGTCTCGAGGTCGTCTTCGGTGGCGTCAGCGATCTCGTGCGTCATCGTCTCTCCCTTGCCGTCGCGCCGCCCGTGCGGCGGCGTCACGAGGAGGCTACGGAACGCCGCGGCGGGAGCCCATGCGGTTGACACCGCGGAAGGGAGGTGGCACGGCTAGCATCGAACGATGCCGACCTCGAAGCGCCGCCGGATCCTGGCCGCCATCGGCGCGATGCTCTTCGCGGGCGGCGCCGGCATGTCCCTGCTCTTCGCCGTCGCGGCCGTGTGGCTGCTCGTCGAGGGCACCGAGCCGGCCTGGATCGTTCTCGCGGCGACCGCCGCCCTCGCGGTGCTGGGCCTCGGGATCGTGAAGCTCACCGGCGTGCGGCTCGGCGACGCCCTCAACCTCTGATCGGGTCGTCCTTCCCCGGTGACCGGCGCGGTCATCCGTGATCGAGGAGATAGTCGCGCAGGACCACCGCGTGGTTGAGCTGGGGATCGCGGGCGCCAAAGAGAAGCGTGACGACGTCGTGGCGCGCTCGCAGCTCCTGAAGCTCCGCGACGGCCGGGTTGTGGTCGAGCTCGTCCCGATAACGGACAATGAACTCCGACCACTGGCCCGGGTCGTGCCTCCACCAGGTGCGCAGCTGCGGGCTCGGGGCGACGTCCTTCATCCATCCGTCGAGGTCCGCGGCCTCTCGCGTGACTCCACGCGGCCACAGCCGGTCGACGAGCAGACGAAAGCCGTCCCCGGGCGCGGCCGGCTCGTACACGCGCTTGATCAGCAGTCCGCCGGCCATACCGGTCGCTCCGTCATCGATGGTTCGGTCCCTGGGAACGTACCGCGCCCCGCCGCCGTGCGGAAGCGTGCTCGTCACCTCTTGGGTGGGAGTGCCGGCCTCAAGCGCCCACGCGCGTCGTGGGCGGGGGCACATCTCGCGCCCACGCCGCGACGTCCTGCCCGTCGGCGTGCACGATACCCGTTCGCCGGAATCCGTTGGCCTGAAGGACTCCCGGCGATCGCTCGTCGGACAGCAGCGTGTGCGCGGCGAGCCGATTCACGCGCGGTGAAGACTCCGCCAGAGCGATGAGTTCTGCGAGCGCCGCGCTCGCGTACCCCTGGCGTCGGAAACGCGGTGCGATCTCGTAGCCGACCTCCGCGACGCCGTCGGTGGGCGGACCGGCGAAGCCGCCGGAGCCGACGAGATCGCCGCTGCGCTCGTCCACAAAGAAGTACATCCACCATTCGGCGTTCGCCGGATCGTCGTGGATGGCCGCGCGGGTGTGTGGGATCGCCTCGGGGAACTCCGGCCATCCGTCGGGGATGCGGGCATCCAACAGCGTAGCGAGTTCGGCATGGGAGCGTTCGGCGGCCGCGAGGAGCTGCGGTGTCGCTCGAACGAGGCGGATGGTCGGCATGGTGGTCCAATCGATGCGGTGGTGGATGATCGTGGTGGCACGAGTCGCTCGCTGGCCGAAGACACCTCGATCCGGGCGCCCGCTGGCCGCAAGGCACGCCCTGGCGGCGCCAGCTCCGTCGCGATGAGCGGCGAGCCGGGTCACGCGGATGCGTCGTGCGTGTCCCGAGTGACCGTGTAGGTAAGGGTCGGGTTCGGCCCGGTGAGGCTGTCGCGTGAGGGTTCACGGTGGAACCCGTGGCGCACGGCGAGGTGCTCGGACGCCGCGTTGCCCGGGCTGATGAACGCGTCGACACGGTCGAGCCCGAGCTGATCGAACGCATACTGCAGCATCGCCGCGACGGCTTCGGAGGCGAGCCCCTGGCCCTCCCGGTCGCGCCGGATGACGTATCCGAGCTCGCCGTGGGTCGCAGAGGCGTGGCGCAGGTCGACCTCGCCGATGACCGTCCCCGAGGCGACCTCCTCGATCGCCAGGACCAGCCAGTCCCCCTCCCGGGGCGCCTCATGCTGCCGCACCTTCGTAGCCAGCGCGGCTGCCGTCTCGTCGACGTCGCGGACCGGCCACGGTAAGTACCGGGTGGTGTGGCTGTCGGAATGAAAGACGACGAGATCTCGCAGATCGTCCGTCCGGTGCGCCCGCAGCAGCAGGCGGGGCGTTCGGAGGGGCAGGCGCGGCCGCCATCCGTCATTCGCGCGCTCCCCGCTTGGCGGGCGCTCCGGTGCCGCGACGCCGTGCTCGTTCATCGTTCCCCCTCCGTCGGGACCGCGACGGCAACGTACAGAGCATGCCGCGCAGACGAAAAACCTACCGGATACGACGACGCACCGACGACCGCGCTTCCAAGCGATGCCGACCGACCGCGGCCGTCGAAGCCCACGCGACGACATGGCATCCTGGGGGCGCGCGGTCGAGCGCGGTTCACTCCGGCGTCCTCGCCATCATGCGAACGCGACGCACGGAGAGTGTCCTCCGCCTCACTCCCGGACCGCCGGAACGAAGGAGCCCTGTCGATGGAGGAGAGCCGGAAAGCGGCGCCGAGAACCGCGCGCGACGCGTTGCTCGAGGACCACGCGCAGGAACTGCGCTCGCAGGCCGCCGAGATGTTGGCGGAGACGGACCTCCTTGCGGTGCTGCGACGCTACGGCGATGTGGCGGTGATGGGCAGTTTCGTCTCCGACCTCATGACGCATCCCGAGATCGACATCGCCGTGCACGTCGGCGCCGCATTCACCCTGGCGCGCGCGCTCCGGGTGGCCGAGTCGCTCGACGGCGTGGTGCCGTTGCAGGCCCTGACCATCACGGATGAGCGCGGCGAGGCGTCACCGGGTGATGAACACGACGAGCGCTTCCACCTCGTCGCGGCCGCGTCGCACCGAGGCGTCGGGTGGACCCTCGACGTGTCGCTGTTCCTGCATGATGTCCACGCGAACGTGCGCGACTGGCATGAGAAGTTGCAGGGCTCGCTCACGCCGAATCAGCGCTCGCTCATTCTCGCGATCAAGTCGGCACTTCACGACGCGCCGGACTACCCAGGATCGCTCGCCATCTACAAAGCCGTCCTCGCCGGCCAGGCGAGCTCCGTGGATGATCTCCTCTCATACGACCGCCCCGCAACCCCGACCACAGGAGCACCGTGACCGTGACCGACACCTCACCGCCGGACGATCTCGCAGTGCGCGCCTATCGCCCCGATGACGCGGCCGCTACCTTGGAGATTTTCATTCGGGCGATCCTGCAGGGCGCCGCGAGCGCCTACTCCCTGGACCAGAGGCAGGCCTGGCTGGGCGAGGCCCCGCGCGCACCGCAGTGGAACCATGATCGGATGAACACCCGAACCTTCGTCGCCGAACGAGGCGGCGTGGTGGTGGGCTTCGCGGATGTAAACACCGATGGATACGTCGACCGCCTCTTCGTGCACCCGGCCGCGACCCGGCAGGGCGTGGGCGGCGCCCTCCTGCGACAGGTGCACCGGGTTGCGGAGAGCGAGGGTCTGAGCCGCCTGACCACGCACGCAAGCGAGGTGGCCCGGCCCGTCTTCGAGAAGGCGGGCTTCTCGGTGGTGCACGCGGAATCCGTCAGCCGAGGCGCGGTGCACCTCTCGCGCTACTTCATGGAGCGCACCCTCCCCGACGCGCGGAGTTGACCTTGACGTAACGTCAGGCCTCCACAATGCCGCCATGAGTCGCGCCGTGCCGTTGTTCCTCCTCGCCGACTTCACGAGCGTTCTCGGCAACTCGTTCATCGCGATCGCGCTGCCCTGGTTCGTGCTCGAGCGCACGGGCGACCCGGCGTCCGCGGGCATCGTCGCCGCGAGCACGGCCGCCCCCGCCGCGCTGGCGGCCTTCGTCGGCGGCTGGCTCGTCGACCGCGTCGGCCGGCGTCGGATGAGCATCCTGAGCGACCTGGGCAGCGCGGCGGCCGTTGCGGCGATCCCGTTCGTGGATGCGACCGTCGGTCTCACGCTCGGCTGGTTCGTGACGCTCGGTGTGCTGGGCGCGCTGTTCGACGTGCCGGGCATGACGGCGCGCGAGTCGCTTCTGCCCGATGTTGGCCGAGCGGGCGGGATCCCCCTCGATCGGTTGTCGGGCATCCGGGAGAGCCTGCTCGGAGTCGCCACCCTCGCCGGTCCCGCGCTCGCGGGTCTGGCCCTCACCCTCTGGGGGGAATCGATCGTGCTGCTCGTCACGGCCACGACGAGTGCCGTGGCAGCGGGGGCCACTCTGCTCATTCCGCGGGGCGTGGGCGCGCGCGGTGAGCGCTCGGGGCCGCGGGAGACCCTCGCCGCCCAGCTGCTCGGCGGGCTGCAGGTCCTCCGGCGGAACCGGACGGTGCTCGCGCTCACCGTGCTGAGCTGCGGGTCGATCGCCGTCGTCGGGCCGCTGCAGGCGCTGCTGCTGCCGATGTGGTTCTCCGCGGCGGACGCCCCCGGCTTCCTGGGCCTCACGCTCAGCGCGCTCGCGCTGGGCACGATCTGCGGCTCGCTCGCATACGGAGCGGCGGCAGCGAGGCTCAGCCGCCGCGGCGCGTACCTCATCTGTCTGGCGGTCATCACCGTCGGGATGCTGATGCTGTCCACGCTGCACAGCCCTGTCGTGCTGATGGCGGCGATGTTCGTGTGCGGTTTCGGGTCGGGCCTGCTCGCGCCCATCGTGCCGGTCGTCGTGGCGCACCAGGTGCCGGACTCCCTCCGTGGCAGGGTGTTCGGCATCCAGAACGCCCTGGTGATGATCGTCCACCCCGTCGCGATCGGCGGTGCGGCCCTGCTGACCGAGGTCGGCCCCGCGACGGCGTTCCTCGGGGTCGCGGGCGTGTGGGTCCTCGTGGCCGCGTACGGTGTGCTGGTGCCCGGCATGAAGAACCTCGATGACGCGAAGGAGATGGAACCCGCAGATGCTCACCATCGGCCAGCTGGCTGACATCGCCGGCGTCTCGGTGCGGACGGTCCGCCACTATCACCAGCTCGGCCTGATGCCGGAGCCGGAGCGGGACGAATCGGGGTACCGGCGCTATCGCTCGCGCGACGTCGTGCGGCTGCTGCGCATTCGCGCCCTTGCCGATGTCGGCATCCCCCTCGCGCGGATCGAGGAGCTTCTCGACGCGGAGACGCAAGTGGTGGAGGACATGCTCGGCGAGCTCGAGCGGGAGCTGGAGTCGCAGGTGCGGCGCCTGCGCGCGCGACAGGCGCGCATCGCGAGGATCCGCGGCACGGACCCGCGTCTGCCGCCGGCGCTTCGCGGCCTGGCGGCGACCCTGCGCGGCGCCGGCTTCGACGACGCGGCCATCGCGGCGGAACGTGACGCCATCCTGCTGGCGGAGGCGATCGGCGAACGAGGGACGCCCACGTGGACGATGGGACTGTTCTTCGCCGACTTCGAGGACCCCTCGCAGGCGGAGCGGCTTCTCGAGCTGTGGCGGCGCTTCGATGCCGTCGGCGACGACGACGCGGCCGAAGCGGAGGAACTGGTCGACGCCTTCTCGGAGCTGTTTCGCGCCCATCTGCAGGCCTCGGGCCGAGGCGCAGGCGCGCCGCAGCCACCGGATCCGCTGGGGCAGCTTCTCATCGCCGACCACGTCGCCAGCCTGCCCCGGGCGCAGCGCCGCATCGTCGAAGCGGTCAGCGCCCGCTTCGCCTGAGCGACACGGCCGGCGCCTCGCGCCCAGGGACCGCCCACGGTTCGCGGAGCGAATGCGCAGGCCCGCACCCTCGACTCCCCGCGGCGGCCGGCGTACGCTGCTTTCGCATGACAGATCGAGAGAACTTCACTCAGTCGCACAGCACGGATACGCGAGCGATCTGCGAGCGCCTGGACGCCATCCTCGCGATCCTCACCCGCATGGAGTCGCAGCAGCGCGACGAGGCCAGGTTCGGCCTGGACGGGCGCGACGTTCGCGTCTAGCCCCCCCTCCACGAGAGGCACCGGCGCGCGCCTGAAGCGCCATCCTCCGCGCAGGAGTCTCCGCAGCACGGCGAAGGCCCCGACCTACCGCCTCGCGAGGGAGGTGGCGGGTCGGGGCCTTCGCGGTCACATCACGGTGTGAGGGGCCCGGTCAGAAGTCCCAGTCGTCGTCCTCGGTGGCGACGGCCTTGCCGATGACGTACGACGAGCCCGACCCGCTGAAGAAGTCGTGGTTCTCGTCGGCGTTCGGCGACAGGGCCGAGAGGATCGCCGGGTTCACGTCGGTGACGCTCGAGGGGAACATCCCCTCGTAGCCCAGGTTCATGAGGGCCTTGTTGGCGTTGTAGTGCAGGAACTTCTTGACGTCCTCGGTGAGGCCCACCTGGTCGTAGAGGTCCTGCGTGTACTGCACCTCGTTGTCGTAGAGCTCGTACAGCAGCGAGAACGTGTAGTCCTTGATCTCGTCGCGCTTGGCCTGGTCGACCGTCTCGAGCCCGCGCTGGAACTTGTAGCCGATGTAGTAGCCGTGCACGGCCTCGTCACGGATGATGAGGCGGATGAGGTCGGCCGTGTTGGTGAGCTTGGCGCGGCTCGACCAGTGCATCGGCAGGTAGAAGCCCGAGTAGAACAGGAAGCTCTCGAGCAGGGTCGAGGCGACCTTGCGCTTGAGCGGCTCGTCGCCCCGGTAGTACTCCATGACGATCTGCGCCTTGCGCTGCAGGTTGGGGTTCTCGACCGACCAGCGGAAGGCCTCGTCGATCTCCTGCGTCGAGCACAGCGTCGAAAAGATCGACGAGTAGCTCTTGGCGTGCACCGACTCCATGAACGCGATGTTCGTGTAGACGGCCTCCTCGTGCGGCGTGAGGGCGTCGGGGATCAGCGACACCGCGCCGACCGTCGCCTGCACCGTGTCGAGCAGGGTGAGGCCCGTGAACACCCGCATCGTGAGCTGCTGCTCCTCGGGCGTGAGGGTGTTCCACGACTGGATGTCGTTGGAGAGCGGGATCTTCTCCGGCAGCCAGAAGTTGCCCGTGAGGCGGTTCCACACCTCCACGTCCTTGTCGTCCTGGATGCGGTTCCAGTTGATCGCCTGGACCTGATCCAGGAGCTTGAGCGTCTCCGTCATCGTTCTTTCTTCTCTCGGAATCCTCGTGTCAGCCGCTCAGAGCGTGCAGCTGACGCAGCCCTCGACCTCGGTGCCCTCCAGCGCCATCTGACGCAGGCGGATGTAGTAGATCGTCTTGATGCCCTTCTTCCAGGCGTAGATCTGAGCCTTGTTGATGTCGCGCGTGGTGGCGGTGTCCTTGAAGAACAGCGTCAGCGACAGGCCCTGGTCGACGTGCTGGGTCGCAGCCGCGTAGGTGTCGATGACCTTCTCGTAGCCGATCTCGTACGCGTCCTCGTAGTACTCCAGGTTGTCGTTCGTCATGAACGGCGCCGGGTAGTAGACGCGACCGAGCTTGCCTTCCTTGCGGATCTCGATCTTCGACGTGATCGGGTGGATCGACGCGGTCGAGTTGTTGATGTACGAGATCGACCCGGTCGGCGGGACGGCCTGCAGGTTCTGGTTGTAGATGCCGTACTGCTGCACCGACGCCTTCAGCTCGCGCCAGTCGTCCTGCGTGGGGATGCGGTGGTTCCGGAACATCTCCTTGACCTTGGCGGTCTTCGGCTCCCACACCTGGTTGATGTACTTGTCGAAGAACTCGCCCGAGGCGTACTTCGAGTCCTCGAAGCCCTCGAACGTCACGCCGCGCTCGATGGCGAGCCGGTTCGAGGCCCGCAGGGCGTGGTACAGCACCGTGTAGAAGTAGATGTTCGTGAAGTCGACACCCTCCTCCGAGCCGTAGAACACGCGCTCGCGGGCGAGGTAGCCGTGCAGGTTCATCTGCCCGAGGCCGATGGCGTGCGACTTGTCGTTGCCGTCCTCGATCGAGCGCACCGAGCGGATGTGGCTCTGGTCGCTCACCGCCGTGAGGGCGCGGATCGCCGTCTCGACGGTCTGACCGAAGTCGGGCGAGTCCATCGCGAGCGCGATGTTCAGCGACCCGAGGTTGCAGGAGATGTCCTTGCCGATCTGGTCGTACGAGAGGTCCTCGTTCAGCGTGGTCGGCGTGTTCACCTGCAGGATCTCGCTGCACAGGTTGGACATGTTGATCCGGCCCTTGATCGGGTTGGCCTCGTTCACCGTGTCCTCGAACATGATGTACGGGTAGCCCGACTCGAACTGGATCTCGGCGAGGGTCTGGAAGAACTTGCGCGCGTTGATCTTCGTCTTCTTGATGCGCGGGTCGTCCACCATCTCGCGGTACTTCTCGGTGACCGAGATGTCGCCGAACGGCACGCCGTACACGCGCTCGACGTCGTACGGCGAGAACAGGTACATGTCCTCGTCGTTCTTGGCGAGCTCGAACGTGATGTCGGGGATCACGACGCCGAGCGAGAGGGTCTTGATGCGGATCTTCTCGTCGGCGTTCTCGCGCTTGGTGTCGAGGAAGCGCATGATGTCGGGGTGATGTGCCGAGAGGTACACCGCGCCCGCACCCTGACGCGCGCCGAGCTGGTTGGCGTAGCTGAACGAGTCCTCGAGCAGCTTCATGACGGGGATGATGCCGCTGGACTGGTTCTCGATCTGCTTGATCGGGGCGCCCGCCTCGCGGATGTTCGACAGCAGCAGCGCCACGCCGCCGCCGCGCTTGGACAGCTGCAGCGCCGAGTTGATGCCGCGCGCGATGGACTCCATGTTGTCCTCGATGCGCAGCAGGAAGCAGCTGACGAGCTCGCCGCGCTGCGCCTTGCCGGCGTTGAGGAACGTGGGCGTGGCGGGCTGGAAGCGGCCGGAGATGATCTCCGCGGCGAGCTTCATGGCGAGGTCCTGGTCGCCGTCGGCGAGCGCGAGCGCAGTCATGACGACGCGGTCCTCGAAGCGCTCGAGGTAGCGCTTTCCGTCGAAGGTCTTGAGCGTGTAGCTCGTGTAGTACTTGAACGCGCCGAGGAACGTCTCGAAGCGGAACTTCTGCGCGTAGGTGAAGTCGTTGAGCTTCTGGACGAACTCGAACGGGTACTTCTCGATGACCGCGGCCTCGTAGTACTCCTTCTCGACGAGGTAATCGAGCCGCTCCTTGAGGGAGTGGAAGAAGACCGTGTTCTGGTTGACGTGCTGCAGGAAGTACTCGCGGGCCGCGCGCTTGTCGGCGTCGAACTGGATCTTCCCGTTCTCGTCGTACAGGTTCAGCATCGCGTTGAGGGCGTGGTAGTCCATGCCCTCGAACTTGACGTTGTGCTTGAAGTCCACGTCTGAGGTCACTGCTGCTGCTTCCACCATCGTTCCAATCCTTCGCTGACGCGATCCACGTCGTCGGCCGTGCCGAACAGTTCGAGCCGATACAAGTGGGGCACGTCGCACTTGCGGCTGATGATGTCACCGGCGATGCAGAAGCCCTCGCCGAAGTTGGTATTGCCCGCGGAGATGACCCCGCGGATCCCGCGTCGGTTGTGTTCGTCGTTCAGGAAGCGGATGACCTGCTTGGGCACCGCGCCGTTGCCGTCTCCCCCGCCGTAGGTGGGGGTGACGAGCACGTACGGCTCGTCGACGCGCAGGGGCTCGTCGAAGCGGTGCAGGGGGATCCGCACGGCCCGCATCCCGAGCTTCTCGATGAAACGTGCGGTGTTCCCGGATACGCTCGAGAAGAACACCAGGAGCGGCACCTCTGTCGCGGTGGCCGTTGCCATGATCTCCCCGGTTCTCAGCTTGGAGGGACGGTTCCTGAGCGCCGTCGAACGCGGCTCGGCCGCCGCGTCGCCTCAGGCGAGGCGGGCGGCGAGCTCGTCGATCTTGTCGGGACGGAAGCCCGACCAGTGGTCCTCGTCGGTGATGACGACGGGGGCCTGCATGTAGCCGAGGGCCTTGACCTGCTCGAGAGCGTCAGGGTCCTGCGACAGGTCCGTGACCTGGTACTCGATGCCCTTGGAGTCGAGAGCGCGGTACGTGGCCGTGCACTGGACGCAGGAGGGCTTGGTGTAGACCGTGATCGCCATGATGCTGTTTCCCCTCAAAATCTCTGCTGTGCCGGCGTTGCCTCTGCCGGGAGCTCAATACTACATATGGGTACCGACATTCGGATGCACCACAAGGGGTAGTAGTTACATCCATGTGATTTTCCACCGTCATCCACCGGTCCCCCACAGGTCTGTACACCGATTCCTCCACAGCCTCGCGGTCCGATCGCGGCCCGGAATCGCCTGATCCGCGGGCAATCGACACGGGCCCGGCGCCGCTGTCCACAGCCGGGACGATACGGCCGGCCACGGACACCGCATTTCCTGTGGAGAGGCGACGTCGGCGTGTCGTGGGCGTGTTGCCGTCGGGCCGGCCGCGCGGCACGCGCCCCGCGCGCGAGGGGTAGCGTTGACACCTGTGGCGGGGTACCGGGATCTTCTGCGCACGCGGGGCGTCGCGCGCATCATCGCAGCGCAGCTGACGGCACGATTCCCCGGGGGCATGATGTCCCTCGCCGTGCTGCTGCACATCGAGCACCTCACGCACTCGTACGGCGCCGCGGGGACGGTGCTCGCGGCGACGTCGATCGGCCAGGCGGTGGCCGGCCCGCTCACGAGCCGCTGGATGGGGGCATGGGGCATGCGCCCCGTGCTGCTGCTCACCACGGGCGTGCAGGCGGCCTCGCTGCTGCTCCTCGCCCTCGCGCCGCTGCCCGTGCCGGTGATGATCGCGTGCGGCCTCGTGATCGGTCTGTCGACCCCGCCGGTGCAGCCCGCCGTGCGCACCATCTATCCCAAGATGGTCAACGCCTCGCGGCTGACGCGGCTGTTCTCGCTCGACGCGTCGCTGCAGGAGATCATCTGGGTGGTGGCCCCCGTGCTCACCACTTTCGTCGCGATCCAGATCAGCACCGTCGCCGCTCTGCTCCTCATCATCGTGTTCCTGCTCGCGGGCGGGGCGTGGTTCATCTTCTCCCCCGAGGTCGGTCGCGTGCGCATCCCGCGCAGCCGCCATCCCCTCGGCCGCGTGCTGCGCAAGGCGCCCGTCATCCTGTCGACGGTCGTCGGCGTCGTCATGCTCGCGGCCATCTCGTCGCTGGAGACCGGTGTCGTCGCCGCCTACGGCGAGGGCGGGCTCGAGTCCGGGCTCATCCTCGCCGTGTTCGCGGCGGGCAGCCTCATCGGCGGCCTCGGCTTCGGGCACCTGCCGATGGGACCCTGGTCGGCCGCCCGACGCCTGGCGATCATGGCGTTCGGCATCGCGCTCACCCTCTTCTCCCTGAACGCGTGGTGGCTCGGCGTCTCGGTCCTCGTGGCCGGCATGGGCATCGCACCCGTCTTCGCCCTCACCTTCTCGATCGTCTCGGCGAGCGTGAAGTTCAGCGAGACCGCCGAGGCGTACGGGTGGTTGAACACCGGCCAGCTGATCGGCGCCGCGCTGGGGTCGGCCGTCGCCGGCTTCGTGATCGACGGCATCGGCCCTTCGGCGGCGTTCTGGGTCGCGACGGCGTTCGCGGTGCTGTGCGTGCTCGTCGCCGCGGCGTGCGTGCGCGGCTTCCCCGACCTGCGGGGGCGGGACGCGAGCCCCCAGCCCGACACGGGCATGATCCAGACGGTCACCGGCTCGTTCCGGATGCCCTGAGATGCGCCGACTGGTCGTCACCGACACCCGCATCCACGTCGCCGCAGCGCGGACGACCGCGGGAGATCTCCACGTGGCGGGAGGCGTCATCGCGACGAGTGATGGTGGTGACGGCGGCGCCCGGATCGACGGGCGCGGCGCCTCCACCGTTCCGCTGTACGTGGAGACCGTGTTCGCCGCCCCGTCGCCCGCCAAGTCGGGGGCGTTCGATCTCGTTCCGGGCAACGCGGCCACGTTCGCGGTGATCGACGGAACGGTGGGCGCCGAGCAGATCCGGCACATGCTCGTCGTCCCTCCCCGTGCGCTGCGCGCCGTGGTCGTCGAGGGCGCGCTCGTCGTGCGAGACGGTGCGCCCCTGCGACCGGCAGGCACCGACGCGCGGGACGCGGACGACCCGCGACTGGGCGCGTGGACGGACGCTGACCGCGACATGACCCAGTTCCTGACCCCCGACGGCCGCTACAGCGAGACCCGCGGCGGCAGGCGGGACGCCTACACGGGGCGGTTCTGGCTGGACGGGGATCGGATCACGTACCTCGACGACACGGGTTTCTGGGCGTTCGGGCAGTACCACGACGGCGTCCTGCACCACGCGGGCTTCGTGCTGCGTCGCAGCGCCGCGGCCGCTCCGCGGTGACCGGCTCTGCGCCCGCCGCACCGACGAGGATCGGCGCGTCAGTCGCGCAGCGGTGACCCGACGACGTCGAAGCGGAAGCCGCCGAACTCCCCCGACAGCAACGGCCGCGCCGCGGCGATGGAGGCCCGCACCTCGGGCAGGGCGAGCGACGCCCGGTGCGCCTCGCTGCTCTGCCACATCTCCACCACGTAGACCGTGTCGGGCGATTCGTCGTTGATTCCCACCTCGTAGGCCAGGCAGCCCGCCTCGTTGAGCGCAGCGCTGCGGCGAGTGAGGTGGGCGACGAGCTCGTCGCGCTTACCGGCGGCAGCGCCGAGGGTTCCCACGTTGGCGAAGGTCATGCGCCCCACCCTAACGATGGCCGCCGACGTGGGCCCGCCCCGTCCTAGGCTGGCGGCATGGCCGCATCCGGTGACGTGACGAGCTTCGACCCCGCCGACCACCTTCCCGACGCACTGCTGGAGCGCATTCGCGGCCGCGCCGCAGGGGTCGACGCCGACAACGTCTTCCCCGACGAGGATCTCTCGGAGTTGCGGGAGGCCGGCTACCTGTCGATCCTCGTCCCCGCGGATCGCGGCGGCGCAGGACTGACACTGGAGCAGGCAGCGATCCTGCAGCAGCGGCTCGCCACGGCGGCGCCCGCCACGGCGCTCGCGGTCAACATGCACCTCGTGTGGACGGGCGTGGCGAAGGTGCTGCGCGATCGCGGCATCGACGACCTCGCGTTCGTGCAGTCCGGCGCCGCAGCCGGCGAGGTGTTCGCCTTCGGGATCAGCGAGGCGGGAAACGACTTGGTGCTGTTCGGCAGCGACACCGTCGCCGAGCCGCGACCGGACGGCGGATACACGTTCACGGGCACGAAGATCTTCACGTCGCTGGCGCCCGTCTGGACGCAGCTCGGTCTGCATGGCCTGGACGCCTCCGACCCCGACGCCCCTCAGCTCGTGTTCGCGTTCGTCCCTCGTTCCGAGGCCGTCGTCACCCGCGATGACTGGGACACCCTCGGCATGCGCGGCACGCAGAGCCGCACCACCGAGCTGCACGGCGCGACCGCTCCGGCCGAGCGCGTCGTCCGGCTCGTGCCGCCCGGCCCCTCCCCCGACCCGCTCGTCTTCGGCATCTTCGCCGTCTTCGAGCTGCTGCTCGCGTCGGTGTACACGGGCATCGCGCGCCGCGCGCTCGACCTCGCCGCCGAGACGGCGGGCAAGCGGCGCTCCAAGAGGACGGGGCGTCCCCACGCGCAGGATCCGGACATTCGCTGGCGCGTGGCCGACATGGGTCTCGCCTACGACGCGCTGCCTCCGCAGATCGCCGCCCTCGCCCGCGACGTGGACGAGCTGGCCGACCATGGGGCGCGCTGGTTCACCCTGCTGTCGGGCGTGAAGCACCGCGCCACAGCCACCGCGAAACGGATCGTCGACGACGCGATGCTCGTCGCGGGCGGCTCGTCGTACTTCGCGTCGAATGAGCTGTCGCGGCTCTATCGCGACGTGCTCGCCGGCGCCTTCCACCCGTCCGATCCGGAATCGGCGCACGCGACCGCAGCGACGTACTGGCTGGGTCCGCTCGAGGCGTGAGCCGAAGGGTCAGCGTCCGTCGAAGTCGAATGCGCGCAGCAGCTCCTCGACGGCCTGCTCGCGGTTGTCGCCGCCCGTCTCGAACATGTGCGTGACGTGCGTGCGCAGATGGTTCTCCAGCAGCAACCGGTTGAGGGACTCGAGCGAGCGCTGGATCGCGCGCGACTGCGTGATGATGTCCATGCAGTAGTCCTCGTTCTCGATCATCCGGCCGAGACCGCGCAGCTGGCCCTCCAGGATCCGGGTCCTGTGCAGCGCGCGCTTCTGGATGTCTTCGATCACGCAGGTCACTGTACCCGCCACGCCCGGGCGTCGCCTCCATTCCGTAACACGCAGCGCGAGAAGGGACACCCCCGCCCCGGCGTGCCAGGATGACCGCATGACGCGCACGCCGACCGAGCTGCTGTCCCCGGCCGATCGCGAGCGGCGCCGGGGGCTACGCCGCATGAAGGCCGTCGCCCTGGGCGCGCTGCTGGCCGCGGCCGCGCTCTTCGTCGTGGGGTTCGTCGGGCAGGACGACGTTCCCGCACTCGCCTACGTCCGTGCCGCGGGCGAGGGCGGCATGGTGGGCGCCCTGGCCGACTGGTTCGCCGTGACGGCGCTGTTCCGCCGCCCGCTCGGCCTTCCGATCCCGCACACCGCCATCGTGCGCACGCGCAAGGACGAGATCGGCCGCTCGCTCGGCGAGTTCGTCGAGACGAACTTCCTCTCGGCGCCGGTCGTGCGCACCAAGCTCGAGGGCACCCCCCTCTCGGCGCGGCTCGGGGCGTGGCTCGCCGAGCCCCCGCATGCCGATCGTGTCGCCTCCGAGGGTGCCGCTATGGCCGCGGGCGTGCTCAACGCGCTCAGCGACGACGAGGTGCAGGACGTCATCGAGGCGCTCGCCCGCGAGCACCTCATCGCCCCGGACTGGGGCGCCCCCGTCGGATCGTGGCTGGAGCGCCTGGTGGAGGCCGACGCCCACCGCGCCGCCGTCGACCTCGCCGCGGACAGCGTTGCCGGTTGGCTCGCGGGCAACCGCGCGACGTTCGACGGCCTCATCTCACGCCGACTGCCGTCGTGGATCCCGTCGCTCGCCCAACGGTTCGTCGACGAGACCCTGTACCGCGAGGCGGTCACCTTCGTGGACGCGGTGCGATCCGACCCGTCCCATCCCGCCCGGCGCGCCGTCGACGACTATCTGACGCGCCTGGCGACGAACCTGCAGCACGATCCGGAGACACGGCGGAAGCTCGCCGACGCCAAGGAGGCCGTCTTCGACAGCCCTCGGGTGCGTGAGCTCGCGGCGGCCGCATGGGGCACCGCGAAGGCGGGTCTCGTGCGCTCCCTCGAGGAGCCCGACAGCGCCCTACGCGCCCGCGCTCGCGACGCCCTCGTCGACGTCGGGCGGCGCCTGCAGTCGGACCCGACGCTGCAGGCGCGGGTGGACGCGTGGATCACCGACGCGGCGGTCTTCCTCGTGGACCGATACCGCCACGACATCGCCTCGCTGATCACCGAGACGGTGGAGCGCTGGGACGCCGAGGAGACGTCCGAGAAGATCGAGCTGATGGTGGGCCGCGACCTTCAGTACATCCGTCTCAACGGCACGGTGGTCGGCGCGCTGGCGGGCCTGGTCATCTTCTCGATCGCGCACGCCCTGCTCGGCTGACGCCGCGTCAGTCCACGGTGACGATCGCGCCCCCGGTGAGGCGCACCAGCTCGTCGAACGTGAGCGGGAACACCGAGTGCGCCGTGCCCGCGGCCGCCCACAGCCGCGGATACGCCGCAAGGTGCTCGTCGACGAGCGTCTCGATCGGGGCCGGGTGCCCGGTGGGCGCGACGCCGCCGATGACCTGCCCGGTGGCCTCTCGCACCTGATCGGGCGTGGCGCGCCGGATCACGCCGCGCCCGAGCCGCTGCGCAAGCGCCGCCGTGTCGACGCGGTGGGCACCGCTCGTCATGACGAGCAGCGGACGATCGTCGCACCAGAACACGAGACTGTTGGCGATCGCTCCGACGTCAACGCCGAGAGCCTCGGCGGCAAGCCGCGCCGTCGACGCGGCGTCGGGCAGGATCACGATCTCACCGGGGATCCCTGCGGCGCGCAGGCGGTCGGCGACGAGCACGTTTCGGGGGTGAAGGTCGACGGACATGACGCCGAGTGTAGGGAGAAACGCGCCGCGGAGACGACTCGAGCCCCTCGCGGGAACGCGCGAGGCGTTCTCGGAAGGGGCTCGGATTGTCGTGTGAACGACGGAAGGCCGCCCTGCGTTGGGCGGCCTTCCGGTGAAGTGGTGTCCGGCGGTGTCCTACTCTCCCACAGGGTCCCCCCTGCAGTACCATCGGCGCTGAGAGGCTTAGCTTCCGGGTTCGGAATGTGACCGGGCGTTTCCCTCTCGCTATGACCGCCGAAACTCTTTCGATGTTTCAGCACATCAACACGA
Source organism: Microbacterium sp. Marseille-Q6965 (assembly GCF_946151065.1). Taxonomy (GTDB): domain Bacteria; phylum Actinomycetota; class Actinomycetes; order Actinomycetales; family Microbacteriaceae; genus Microbacterium. The sequence goes on from NZ_CAMGZA010000001.1 coordinate 1,003,035, forward strand.
AGATTGTGTTGGTGTGGTGCCCGTACATCGGGAACCACATAGTGGACGCGAACACGCATAAAGAATGAGTGATTTGTAAGTCGTCGGCTTATTAGTACCAGTCAGCTACACACATTGCTGTGCTTCCACGTCTGGCCTATCAACCCAGTAGTCTGCTGGGAGCCTCTCACCCACAAGGGGCATGGAAGTCTCATCTTGAGGCCGGCTTCCCGCTTAGATGCTTTCAGCGGTTATCCATCCCGAACGTAGCCAAACAGCGGTGCCCTTGGCAGGACAACTGTCACACCAGAGGTTCGTCCAACCCGGTCCTCTCGTACTAGGGTCAGATCCTCTCAAACTTCCTACGCGCGCAGCGGATAGGGACCGAACTGTCTCACGACGTTCTAAACCCAGCTCGCGTACCGCTTTAATGGGCGAACAGCCCAACCCTTGGGACCTACTCCAGCCCCAGGATGCGACGAGCCGACATCGAGGTGCCAAACCATGCCGTCGATATGGACTCTTGGGCAAGATCAGCCTGTTATCCCCGAGGTACCTTTTATCCGTTGAGCGACAGCGCTTCCACAAGCCACTGCCGGATCACTAGTCCCGACTTTCGTCCCTGCTCGACCTGTCAGTCTCACAGTCAAGCTCCCTTGTGCACTTACACTCGCCACCTGATTGCCAACCAGGTTGAGGGAACCTTTGGGCGCCTCCGTTACTCTTTGGGAGGCAACCGCCCCAGTTAAACTACCCACCAGGCACTGTCCCTGAACCGGATCACGGTTCGAAGTTAGACATCCAGAGTGACCAGAGTGGTATTTCAACAACGACTCCACGAACACTGGCGTGTCCGCTTCAAAGTCTCCCACCTATCCTACACAAGCCACACCGAACACCAATACCAAGCTGTAGTAAAGGTCACGGGGTCTTTCCGTCCTGCTGCGCGTAACGAGCATCTTTACTCGTAATGCAATTTCGCCGAGTTCGTGGTTGAGACAGTTGGGAAGTCGTTACGCCATTCGTGCAGGTCGGAACTTACCCGACAAGGAATTTCGCTACCTTAGGATGGTTATAGTTACCACCGCCGTTTACCGGGGCTTAAATTCAGAGCTTCGCCTTGCGGCTAACCCGTCCTCTTAACCTTCCGGCACCGGGCAGGCGTCAGTCCGTATACATCGTCTTGCGACTTGGCACGGACCTGTGTTTTTAATAAACAGTCGCTACCCACTGGTCTCTGCGGCCCACACACGCTTTCGGAGCAAGTCCTAATACGCGCTGGGCCCCCCTTCTCCCGAAGTTACGGGGGCATTTTGCCGAGTTCCTTAACCACGATTATCTCGATCTCCTTGGTATTCTCTACCTGACCACCTGAGTCGGTTTGGGGTACGGGCGGCTGGAACCTCGCGTCGATGCTTTTCTCGGCAGCTGAGGATCACCCACTTTTTATCCGCATCGTGTCTCAGCCTGAATGAGAGGCGGATTTGCCTACCTCTCGGCCTACGCACTTGCACCAGGACAACCATCGCCTGGCTTGGGCTACCTTCCTGCGTCACACCTGTTAATACGCTAACCGCACCAGCATGGGGTCGCGCGCTCCACCAGCCGGCGTCACCCGAAGGTGACAGTGACTGGCTTTGGGCGCTTAGCACCACTGGATTGGTTGGGGCGGTTCTTCGCCGGTACGGGAATATCAACCCGTTGTCCATCGACTACGCCTGTCGGCCTCGCCTTAGGTCCCGACTTACCCAGGGAAGATTAGCTTGACCCTGGAACCCTTGGTCTTTCGGAGGACGTGTTTCTCACACGTCATTCGCTACTCATGCCTGCATTCTCACTCGTGTGGCCTCCACGGCTGGATCACTCCGCCGCTTCACCGCCCACACGACGCTCTCCTACCCATCAACACGGCTGGACCACGAAGGCCTGCCAAAAGTGTCAATGCCGCAACTTCGGTGGTGTGCTTGAGCCCCGTTACATTGTCGGCGCGGAATCACTTGACCAGTGAGCTATTACGCACTCTTTCAAGGGTGGCTGCTTCTAAGCCAACCTCCTGGTTGTCTAAGCAACTCCACATCCTTTCCCACTTAGCACACGCTTTGGGACCTTAGTTGGCGATCTGGGTTGTTTCCCTCTCGACTATGAAGCTTATCCCCCACAGTCTCACTGCTGCGCTCTCACTTACCGGCATTCGGAGTTTGGCTGACGTCAGTAACCTGGTAGGGCCCATCGGCCATCCAGTAGCTCTACCTCCGGCAAGAAACACGCAACGCTGCACCTAAATGCATTTCGGAGAGAACCAGCTATCACGAAGTTTGATTGGCCTTTCACCCCTATCCACAGCTCATCCCCTCAGTTTTCAACCTAAGTGGGTTCGGCCCTCCACGACGTCTTACCGTCGCTTCAGCCTGGCCATGGATAGATCACTTCGCTTCGGGTCTAGGACACGCGACTGAATCGCCCTATTCAGACTCGCTTTCGCTACGGCTCCCCCACACGGGTTAACCTCGCCACGTATCACTAACTCGCAGGCTCATTCTTCAAAAGGCACGCCGTCACCCCTACTAAGGAGGCTCCGACGGTTTGTAAGCAAACGGTTTCAGGTACTATTTCACTCCCCTCCCGGGGTACTTTTCACCTTTCCCTCACGGTACTTGTCCGCTATCGGTCATCTGGGAGTATTTAGGCTTATCAGGTGGTCCTGACAGATTCACACGGGATTTCTCGGGCCCCGTGCTACTTGGGATCCCCACCACGCCAGAACACGCATTTCGACTACAGGGCTGGCACCTTCTCTGGCCGGCCATTCAAGACCGTTCGTCTATACGCTTCTGTAACGTCGACCCTGCGGCAGCAGAATCAAGTAGGTCCCACAACCCCGAACGTGCAACGCCTGCCGGCTATCACACACGCCCGGTTTAGCCTCTTCCGCTTTCGCTCGCCACTACTCACGGAATCACTGTTGTTTTCTCTTCCTGTGGGTACTGAGATGTTTCACTTCCCCACGTTCCCTCTACCCGCCCTATATATTCAGGCGGGAGTCACCAGGTCGCACAAGTACGCCTGGCGGGGTTTCCCCATTCGGACATCCACGGATCAAAGCTTGCTTATCAGCTCCCCGAGGCTTATCGCAGATTGCTACGTCCTTCTTCGGCTCCAGATGCCAAGGCATCCACCGTTTGCTCTTAAAGACTTGAAATCACATGAGCCATAAAACAAAAATGTTCTATGTTCGCTTCTTTAAGATGCTCGCGTCCACTGTGTAGTTCTCAAAGTACGGGCGGCACTCATCCGCAACCGGAAACCGGTCTCAGGACGAGCCCAGAAGTCCCAGGAAATGCTCCCGGTCCTTCAGGACCCAACAGCGTGCAGCCACCCCGCTCCCCAACCAATCCGTTCCAGCCACCGAAGTGACGTACTAGAACCAGTCAGCCGCGCTGATGGCATGTCAAATGTTCCACCCATGAGCTAACCAGCGAGACACATTCGGTCTCGACCTGGCGCCTGGACACCCGAGAGTGCCAGATGCTCCTTAGAAAGGAGGTGATCCAGCCGCACCTTCCGGTACGGCTACCTTGTTACGACTTAGTCCTAATTACCGATCCCACCTTCGACGGCTCCCTCCACAAGGGTTAGGCCACCGGCTTCAGGTGTTACCGACTTTCATGACTTGACGGGCGGTGTGTACAAGACCCGGGAACGTATTCACCGCAGCGTTGCTGATCTGCGATTACTAGCGACTCCGACTTCATGAGGTCGAGTTGCAGACCTCAATCCGAACTGGGACCGGCTTTTTGGGATTCGCTCCACCTCACGGTATTGCAGCCCTTTGTACCGGCCATTGTAGCATGCGTGAAGCCCAAGACATAAGGGGCATGATGATTTGACGTCATCCCCACCTTCCTCCGAGTTGACCCCGGCAGTATCCCCTGAGTTCCCACCATTACGTGCTGGCAACAGAGAACGAGGGTTGCGCTCGTTGCGGGACTTAACCCAACATCTCACGACACGAGCTGACGACAACCATGCACCACCTGTATACGAGTGTCCAAAGAGTTGACTATTTCTAGCCCGTTCTCGTATATGTCAAGCCTTGGTAAGGTTCTTCGCGTTGCATCGAATTAATCCGCATGCTCCGCCGCTTGTGCGGGTCCCCGTCAATTCCTTTGAGTTTTAGCCTTGCGGCCGTACTCCCCAGGCGGGGAACTTAATGCGTTAGCTGCGTCACGGAAACCGTGGAAAGGTCCCCACAACTAGTTCCCAACGTTTACGGGGTGGACTACCAGGGTATCTAAGCCTGTTCGCTCCCCACCCTTTCGCTCCTCAGCGTCAGTTACGGCCCAGAGATCTGCCTTCGCCATCGGTGTTCCTCCTGATATCTGCGCATTCCACCGCTACACCAGGAATTCCAATCTCCCCTACCGCACTCTAGTCTGCCCGTACCCACTGCAGGCTGGAGGTTGAGCCTCCAGTTTTCACAGCAGACGCGACAAACCGCCTACGAGCTCTTTACGCCCAATAATTCCGGATAACGCTTGCGCCCTACGTATTACCGCGGCTGCTGGCACGTAGTTAGCCGGCGCTTTTTCTGCAGGTACCGTCACTCTCGCTTCTTCCCTGCTAAAAGAGGTTTACAACCCGAAGGCCGTCATCCCTCACGCGGCGTTGCTGCATCAGGCTTTCGCCCATTGTGCAATATTCCCCACTGCTGCCTCCCGTAGGAGTCTGGGCCGTGTCTCAGTCCCAGTGTGGCCGGTCACCCTCTCAGGCCGGCTACCCGTCGACGCCTTGGTGAGCCATTACCTCACCAACAAGCTGATAGGCCGCGAGCCCATCCCCAACCGAAAAATCTTTCCCACCACAGAACATGCGTTCATGGTGCATATCCGGTATTAGCAGCCGTTTCCGGCTGTTATCCCAGAGTCAGGGGCAGGTTGCTCACGTGTTACTCACCCGTTCGCCACTAATCCACCAGAGCAAGCCCCGGCTTCATCGTTCGACTTGCATGTGTTAAGCACGCCGCCAGCGTTCATCCTGAGCCAGGATCAAACTCTCCGTAAAAAACGAATGCCACAACAAGACCGGGAAAACGGTCACCGCTGCAGCGAGTTCAATCATGACCAAAAACGGATGTCAAAACTGACTTCCAATTACTTGATCCAAAGGAATCTCACGCCCCCGAAGGGACGACGAGGTTATTTGGCATTTGACAAGTGCACGCTGTTGAGTTCTCAAGGATCGGACGCACCCAGCCCTGCAGGTCCCCCTGCAGCCCTCCGGGGCATTCGCTCCACGACGGGTCCACCTCTTGCGAGGTGCTTCGTCGGGATTGTTTTGTGTCGCCTACTTGGGATGGGAACCTTCCGGCTCAACCTCACCGCTTGGCGGCGACAGATGAAAACATTACGCCGATGTGGCGGGATGGGCAAACCGGGGCCGCATCCCGGGCGTGTCGCGGTCCCCTCGGCGGGCCTCGACCCGGCGCGACACGCCCGGCGTGGCATCGCGGGACGCGGCCGGTTCCGCCCGCTTCGGCACCGCTGTCAACCCCCACGCCGGGGGCCGGACCCGGTTCCTAGCATGGCCGCGTCAGTCCCCCACGAAAGGAGCCATCATGGCCGACAACCCCACGCCCATCGAGCTGCAGAAGTACCTCGGTGGCGTCGACTATCCGGTGAGCAAGGAGGATCTCGTCGCCCGCGCGCGGGACAACGGCGCACCCGACGACCTCGTGTCGGCGCTCGAGTCGGCGGGGCAGGACTCGTTCGACTCCCCCACCGATGTGAGCAGCGCCGTGGCGGGCGGCTGAATGACGTCTCGCCGCACGGCCGGCGCGTGGGCGACGCCCTCCGCGCCGGCCGACCCCGTTCTCGACGTCCTGATCCCGACGGCCGGGCGCGTGGCCGAGCTGGCCGTGACGCTGGCGGGGCTCGCGGCGCAGGACGATCCGGCCTTCCGCGTCATCGTGAGCGACCAGTCGGACCATGGGGCACCCTCGCACCCGTCGGTCGCGGCGATGCGTCGCGTGCTGCGGGCGCAGGGGCGTGAGGTCCAGGTCCACCGGCACCTGCCGCGTCGCGGGATGGCCGAACAGCGGCAGTTCCTGCTCGATCGCTCGTCGGCGGATGCGGTGCTCCTCCTCGACGACGACGTGTGGCTCGAACCGGGGCAGCTGCAGCGGATGCACGAGGCGCTCGTCGAGCTGCAGTGCGGCTTCGTCGGCATGGCGGTGCAGGGCCTGTCGTACCTCGACGACGATCGGCCGCGCGAGCGCGAGGCGTTCGAGCCGTGGGTCGGCCCCGTGCAGCCGGAGGAGGTGCGGCGCGGAACGCCGGCCTTCGACCGGTGGCGGCTGCACAATGCGGCCAACCCCGCCCACCTCGCTCGCGACGTCGACCTGCCGGAGCGCGGCTGGCTCGCCTACAAGGTGGCGTGGATCGGCGGGTGCGTCATGTTCCGCCGCGAGGCGCTCGTCGAGGCGGGCGGGTTCGAGTTCTGGCGCGAGCTCGACGGCGCACACTCCGGCGAGGACGTGCTGGCGCAGTGGCGGGTGATGCGGCGGCGCGGCGGCGCGGGGCTGCTGCCGAGCGGGGCGGTGCACCTGGAGGCACCCACGACCATCCCGCACCGCCCGGTGGACGCGTTCGACGTCGTCGACGTCTGACATTCGGCCGTGTCGCGCGTCATGATGATGCGCTTCTCCGCCCGATTCAAGCCCCTCTCCACAAAGCGCACTCGCTTCGATCCTCGAAGCATGACTTCTCCCCAGCGCCGAGAGGAATCCGCCGGGATCGCGCCCGAGACGACGCCCGATGCGCTGGTGCTCGCCCACATGGACCTCGCCCGCGCGGTGGCGCGGCGGTACTTCCGGCGCAACGCCTCGCGCGACGAGGACCTCGTGCAGGTGGCGTACATCGGGCTCGTCAAGGCGGCCAGGCGCTTCGACCCGGAACGGGGCAACGACTTCGCGGCGTTCGCGGCACCGACCATCACGGGCGAGATCAAGCGCCACCTGCGCGATGCCGGCTGGTTCGTCCGGCCGCCGCGCCGGGTGCAGGAGCTGCGGGCGCGGATCAGCGAGGCCTCTCCGCGGCTCGCCCAGAGCTTCGGACGCGAACCGACCGCGTCGGAGCTGTGTACAGACCTCGGCGAATCGCGGGCCGAGGTCCGCGAGGCCCTCGCGTGCGGCGACCACCTGCAACCCGCATCGCTCGACGTGCCGGTCGGCGCCGACCGCGACCTCACGATGGGGCAACTCATCCCCTCCGAGCGTGACGAGATCGGGCGGGCCGAATCGGCCGCCGTCGTCCGTGACGCCATGAGCGCCCTCGCGCCGCGCGATCGGCGCGTCGTGCAGCTGCGGTTCTTCGAGGAGCGTACGCAGAGCGATATCGCCGGCGAGCTGGGGGTCACCCAGATGCAGGTGTCACGCATCCTCGCGCGCACGCTGGCGGCGATGCGCGACCACATCCAGCACGGCCCGCCCCCGGCTCGTCGCCGGGCCGCGTGATCCGCGTCCCCTAGGGCGCCGCCCGCCGGGCGGCCGCCAGGACGTCATCGACCGAGACCCCCAGGATCGCCGGATCCGGCTCATCGGCGAACGTGTCGCCGCGGCGCAGGTGCGCGGCGGTCAGCACGGTGTGCGGTCCGGGCGGCGGCCCCCAGTGCTCCGGCGCGGCGGGGCCGAACAGCACCACCGACGGCGTGCCGTAGGCGGATGCCAGATGGGCGGCGCCCGTGTCGGCCGAGACCACGAGACGGGCGCGCTGGATCACGCCCGCGAAGCGTGCCAGGTCGAGATCGCCGGCCCGCACGGCCCGGGTGCCGAGGCCCGCCGCCTCGGCCACGGCCACGGCACGCTCCCGCTCCTTGGCCGAGCCGGTGAAGACGACGCGATGGCCGTCGTCGGCCAGAGCCCGGGCGACCGCCGCGAATCGGTCCACCGGCCAGAGCCGCGATCCGTAGGCCGCCCCGACATGCAGCACGGTGGCGGCCTCCAGGCCGTCCGTCGCCGGCGCGGGCTGCAGCCCCACCTCGTTCGGATCGGCCGCCACGCCGTAGGCGCCGACGAGGCGCACCCAGCGCTGCCGCTCGTGCAGGTCGTCGCGCCACTCCGGCATCGCGGGGTCGCCGACGTCGCCGTCGATCTCGTCCACCCGGTGCACCATCCGCACCCTCGCGGCGAGCGCATCGACCAGCCGGCGGCTCTCGGGGCCGCTGCCGTGCAGGTTCACCGCCACATCGATCCTCCCGGGATCGAGGGGCAGGAGCTCGTCGAGCCCGGGAGTGGGCAGCAGCGCGTCGACGCCGCCGATGAGCTCGACGACGGGCTCCAGCCACGCGGGCACCGCGAGCACCAGCCGGTGGTCGGGGAAGGCGCGCCGCAGCCCGCGGATCGCCGGCACCGCCACGAGCAGGTCGCCGAGCTTGAGCGCCCGCAGGGCAAGCAGTTCGGGTCGTCCGTCGGGGCATCCCAGCGCGCGCATCACCCCAGCATCGCAGGACGGCGGCCGCGGGCACGAGCCCCGGGAAGAGACGTTTGCCGAGGAGAAGAAGTGGGAAGTGCTCTGGTATGGCCACGGATCGCTTGCCCATCCGCGCGGTGCTGTTCGATCGCGACGGCACCCTCGTGGAGGACGTGCCGTACAACGGCGATCCCGCGCTCGTGCGCCTGATGCCCACCGCCGAGGCGGCGATCGCGCGGGCACGCGGGGCCGGGGTGCGGATCGGCGTGGTCTCGAACCAGTCGGGCGTGGCGCGCGGCCTGATCACTCCCGCGCAGGTGGCGGCCGTGAACGCGCGGATCGAGGAGCTGCTGGGCCCCTTCGACGCCTGGTGCTGGTGCCCGCACGGCCCCGAGGACCGCTGCGCGTGCCGCAAGCCGGCCCCCGGGCTGGTGCTCGACGCCTGCGCGCGGCTCGGAGTGGCGCCCGCGGAGGCCGTGATGATCGGCGACATCGGCGCCGACGTGGAGGCGGCCTCGGCCGCCGGGGCACGGGCGGTGCTCGTGCCGACACCGGTGACCCGCCTGGAGGAGATCGACGCGGCGCCGCGCGTCGCACCGGATCTCGACACCGCCGTGCGCGAAGCCCTCGCGCCCGCGGCCGCGCCGGTCGACGGAGGGACCACGGCATGACGCGGGCGCTCGTGGCGCGGCTGGACAGCCTGGGTGACGTGCTGCTGTGCGGGCCGGCGGTGCGCGCGGTCGCGGCGTCGCCCGACATCGACGAGGTCTGGATGCTCTGCAGCTCGATCGGCGCCGAGGCGGCACGTCATCTGCCGGGAGTGGACCGCGTGCTCGTGTGGGACTGCCCCTGGATCACGGCGTCCGCCCCGCCGGTCACGGCCGAGCGGATGGGCGAGCTCGCGTCGCTGCTCGAGGAGGCGCGCCCCGACGTGGCGGTCATCCTCACCTCGTTCCACCAGTCGCCGTTGCCGCTGGCGGTTCCGTTGCGGCTGTCGGGGGTCGCGCGCATCATCGGCGCCTCCGTCGACTTCGCCGGCTCGCTGCTGGACGTTCGGGTGCGCCCCGGTGAGGACCTCCCCGAGGACCTGCCGGAGCCGGAGCGCGCCCTCGCCATCGCGGCAGCGGGTGGCTTCGCCCTGCCCGAGGGGGACGACGGGCGCCTCGACATCGCCGGCGTCGGCGCACCGCCGCCAGAGGTCGGCGCGCTGCCGCGCCTCGTCGTCGTGCATCCCGGCGCATCGGCTTCCGCCCGGCGCTGGCCCGCCGAGCGGCACCGCGAGACCGTGCGACTGCTGCACGAGCGCGGGTGGGACGTGGCCGTGACGGGCAGCCCCGACGAGCGCGAGCTGACGGCCTTCGTCGCCGGCGATGACGGCCTCGACCTCGGCGGCGCGACACCGCTCGCCGAGCTCGCCGGCGTCCTCGCGCACGCCCGGGTCGTGGTGACCGGCAACACCGGTCCCGCACACATCGCGGCCGCCGTGGGCACGCCCGTGGTGAGCCTGTTCTCCCCCGTCGTGCCCGCCGCCCGTTGGGCGCCGTACGGCGTGCCGCACGCGCTGCTGGGCGATCAGCGGGCAGCGTGCCGCGACACACGAGCCCGCGAGTGCCCTGTCCCGGGTCACCCGTGCCTGACGTCGGTGGATGCCGCCTCCGTCGTCGCGGCGTGCGAGCGCCTCGCCGCCGGAGTCGCACCGCGGGGGGCACGTCACGAGATGGAGGTAACGGCATGAGGGTGCTGCTCTGGCACGTGCACGGGGGTTACGCCGACGCGTTCGTGCGTGGACCTCACGAATACCTCATCCCCCGAGACGATGCGCGCGGGTGGCACGGGATCGCGGGGCGCGACTGGCCGCAGGCACGCGAGGTGGCCGCCGCACGGCTGCGCGACGAGGACTTCGACGTCGTCGTGATGCAGCGTACCGAGGAATGGGACGCCGTGCGCGAGCTGACCGGCCGCGAGCCGGGACACGACGTGGCGGCACTCTTCCTCGAGCACAACACCCCGAAGCCCGACGCGACGGGCACCCTGCACCCCCTCGCCGACGCGGGCATTCCGATCGTGCACGTGACGCACTTCAACCGCGTCTTCTGGGACACCGGACGCGCCCGCACATTCGTCGTCGAGCACGGTGTGCCGGACCCCGGGCCTCGGTACACCGGCGAGCTGGCGCGGGCGGCTGCCGTGATCAACGAGCCCGTGCGGCGCTGGCGCATCACGGGCACCGATCTGTTGCCTCACCTGGCCCAAGCGGCTCCGCTGGACGTGTTCGGGATGGGCGGGGACAGCCTCCCCGAGGCTCTCAGCGCGACCGCCGGGCCCCGCGCGGCATCCGCGGTGGTGCCCGCCGGCGACCTCCCGACCGACCGGCTGCACAGCGCACTCGCGCGGCGTCGCGTGTACGTGCACCCGTTCCGCTGGACGTCGCTGGGCCTCGCGCTGCTGGAGGCGATGCACCTCGGCATGCCCGTGGTGGCCCTGGCCGCGACCGAGGCGCCCGCCGCCGTGCCGCCCGAGGTCGGCGTCGTCACCAACGACCTCGATCGCCTCGCGCGCGCGATCGCCGAGTACATCGCGGATCCCGAGCTCGCCGCCGAGCACGGGCGCCGTGCGCGACGCCACGCCCTCGCGCACCACGGCCTCCCGGCGTTCCTGCGCCGGTGGGACGACGTCCTCACCGACGTCGTCGAGAACCACTCGCGCCGCACCGGCGCGACGGCCCTCCCCCATGCCGGAAGGAGCATGCGATGAGGATCTCGATGGTCTCCGAGCACGCCAGCCCACTCGCGACGCTGGGAGGCGTCGACGCGGGCGGCCAGAATGTGCACGTCGCGGCGCTGTCGTCCGCGCTCGCCGAGCGCGGACACGAGGTGACGGTGTACACGCGGCGTGACGACCCCGCCCTCCCCGAACGTGTGCCGCTGTGCCCGGGCGTCGAGGTCGTGCACGTCGACGCCGGGCCCGCCGCGCCCGTGCCCAAGGACGAGTTGCTGCCCTTCATGCCCGAGTTCGGCCGCGTGCTTGCCGAGCACTGGCGCCGTGATGTGCCCGACGTGGTGCACAGCCACTTCTGGATGTCGGGTGTGGCCGCCCTCGAGGCGGCCGATCGGCTGGGCGGGGCGCGCCCACCGGTCGCCCACACGTTCCACGCACTCGGCAACGTCAAGCGCCGGCACCAGGGAGCCGAAGACACGAGCCCCCCGGAGCGCGAGACGCTCGAGCCGGGCGTCGGTCACCGCGCCGACACCGTCATCGCCACCTGCTCCGACGAGGCGTTCGAGCTCATCCCGCTCGGCGTGCCCTCCAGCCGGATCGCGGTGGTGCCGTGCGGTGTCGACACCGACCTGTTCACGCCCGACGGACCCGCCGAGCCGCGCGGACGGCGCTTCCGCATCATGACCGTCGGCCGCCTGGTGCCGCGCAAGGGCGTCGGGTCGACGATCACGGCGCTCGCCCGGCTCGCGGCCGCGGGCCGCGACGACATCGAGCTCGTGATCGTGGGCGGCTCGCGCGGGCCGGAGGAGGTGATGCGGGATCCCGACGTGCAGCGTCTGCGCGAACGCGCCCGCGCCGAGGGCATCGAGCATCTCGTGACGTTCCGCGGGCAGGTGCCGCACGCCGAGCTGCCGGCGGCGCTGCGCTCCGCCGATGTGGTCGTGTGCGCGCCGTGGTACGAGCCGTTCGGCATCGTGCCGCTGGAGGCCATGGCCGCCGGGGTTCCGGTCATCGCCGCGGCGGTCGGCGGCCTGATCGACACCGTCGTGCACGGACGCACCGGGATGCACGTGCCTCCGCGCGACCCGGACGCGATCGCCGACGCGATCGAGACCCTGCTGGACGACCCCGAGCTGCGCGGCGAACTCGGCCGAGCCGGCGTCGCCCGCGCCCACAGTCGGTACACGTGGTCCAAGGTGGCGGCCGACACGGAGCGCGTGTACCGCGGCCTCGCCGCCTCGCGCGCCCTCGCGCCGGAGCGCGCGGAGCCGCGACGCGCGATGGGAGGTGCCCGCGCATGACGAACCTGCGACCGGCCCCGCTGCGGCGGGCCGACGACATCCTCTCGGCCACGCTGAGGGGCCACCTCGACGATCACGCGGCCGCGATGACGTCGCTGCATGCGCACCTGCCGGCCATCGTGGAGTGGGGCACGGAGCTGGCCTCGCGCCTGCTGCGCGGTCAGCGCCTGCTCGCCGCGGGCAACGGCGGCTCCGCGGCCGAGGCCCAGCACCTCACCGCGGAGATCGTGGGGCGCTTCGACGGCGAGCGCCGGCCGTTCTCCGCGATCGCTCTGCACGCCGACACCTCGAGCGTCACGGCGATCGGTAACGATTACGGGTACGACGAGGTGTTCGCACGGCAGGTGCACGCGCACGCCCGGCCCGGGGACGTGCTCGTGCTGATGTCGACGAGCGGTCGCAGCCCGAACCTCGTGCGCGCCGCGCACGCGGCGAGGGAGGTGGGCGCCGAGGCGTGGGCCCTCACCGGCGCCGGCCCCAACCCGCTGTGCGAGGCAAGCGAGACGCACATCGCGCTCGACGCCGCGGCGCCGGGGGTGCAGGAGGCGCAATTGGTGGCGCTGCACCTGCTGTGCCGCGTGTTCGACCATCACGTGCGCGCGCACGACGCGGCGGCCTCGCGGCCCGCGGCCCGCGCGACGACGAAGGGAGCCGACGCATGAGGATCGCGGTGGTGGGCGACGTCCTGCTCGATGTGGACCTGTCCGGCAGCGCGGAGCGGTTGAGCCCGGACGCGCCGGTGCCCGTCGTCGCGGTGCACGAGACGGCGGCGCGGCCCGGTGGCGCGGGCCTCGTCGCGGCGCTGCTCGCGCGCGACGGCGTCGACGTGTGCCTCGTCACGGCACTGGGCGACGACGCGCGGGCGGGCGAGGTGCGGCAGCTGCTTGCCCGCCCGCGCGGCCGCGGGGGCCGCATCGACGTCGTCGCCGGCCCGTCGGGGGCGCCGACGCCCGTGAAGACGCGGGTGCGCGCCGCCGGGCATGCGATCGTGCGCCTCGACGACGACTGCGACGCGCCGCCGGCGCCCCTGGTCACCGATGCAATGCTCGCCGCGCTCGACGCCGTCGACGCCGTCGTCGTGGCCGACTACGGACGCGGCGTGACGGCCGATCCGCGCCTGCGGGCGGCGCTCGAGAGCGCCGCCCGACGGGTGCCGCTCGTTTGGGATCCGCACCCGCGCGGCACCGATCCGGTGCCTTCCGCGGCGGTCGTCACCCCGAACCTCGCAGAGGCGAGGGCCGCGGCCGGAGAACCGGGCGCGGGAATCGCCGGCGCCGCCGCCGCGGCCGCCCGCCTGGCCGAGCGCTGGGGCGTGGCCTCGGTGCTCGTCACCCTCGGCGAGCGCGGCGCACTGCTCTCGGCGGCGGGGCCGAGGGCCCCCCATGTCGTGCCGGCGACGCCCGTGACGGCCGCCGACACCTGCGGCGCGGGAGACCGCCTCAGCGGCGCCCTCGCGAGGGCGCTGGCCGCGGGCAGCGACCCCGCGGAGGCGGCCGCGCAGGCGGTGACGGCGGCGGGCCGGTTCCTGGCAGCGGGCGGCGTCGCGGGGTTGGACGCGCCGGCGGAGACCGTGCCGCTCGGTGGTGCGTCCGACGCGCTCGCCGCGGCGGCGGCGGTGCGGGCACGCGGCGGCACGGTGGTCGCCACCGGCGGCTGCTTCGATCTCCTGCACGCCGGGCACGCTCGCACGCTGGCCGCCGCCCGCGCGCTCGGTGACTGCCTCATCGTCTGTCTCAACAGCGACGATTCCGTGCGCCGGCTGAAGGGGCCCGAGCGCCCGATCATGACCGAGGCGGACCGCCGCGATCTGCTGCTCGCGCTGGAGTGCGTGGACGCCGTCGTCGTGTTCGAGGAGAGCACGCCCGTCGAGGCACTGCGGCGCATCCGGCCGGACATCTGGGTCAAGGGCGGCGATTATGCGGCCGACGACCTGCCCGAGACCCGCGTCATCGCGGAGTGGGGCGGCCGAACGGTGACCGTCCCCTACCACCCGGGTCGGTCGACGACGCGACTCGCCGGCGCTCTCGCCCGCGTGGGTTGATCGCACCCTCTCATCCCCTCATCGACCTCCCGACAGCGAAGGAGAATCATGACCGCTGACCGCAGCCTTGGAAACGTCATCGTCACCGGAGGGGCGTCGGGACTCGGCGCCGCCGTCGCGCGCGCCGTGCGCGACGCCGGCGGACGGCCGCTCGTCCTCGACCTCGACGTGTCGGGTGCCGAGGTGCCCGATGCCTTCGCGGCCGACGTCTCCGACACGCGCGCCACGGAGGCGCTCGTCACCGAGCTCGCCGAGCGATTCGGGGGCCTGAACGCCGTCGTCACCGCCGCCGGCGTGGATCGGCCGGCCCCGCTCGACGGGCTGCCCGGCGACGCGTGGGAGCGCATCGTGGCCGTCAACCTGCTCGGCACGGCGGCCGTCGTGCGCGCCGCGCTGCCCGCCCTCAAGGCCTCGCATGGCCGCGTGGTGACGATCGCGTCGTCGCTCGCGCTGCGCGCCTTCGGCGACGCCACGGCCTACACGGCGTCGAAGTTCGGCGTGCTCGGGTTCTCGCGTTCCCTCGCGGCCGAGACGAAGGGGCAGCTGGGCGTGACGACGGTGTTTCCCGCCGGCATGCGCACGCGGTTCTTCGACGGCCGCGACGAGCAGTACAAGCCGGGCCCCGACGCCGCGCTGATCGATCCCGCTCACGTGGCAGATGCGATCGTGTTCGCGCTGCGTCAGCCCGCGGGCGTCGAGATCCGCGAGCTCGTCATGTGCCCCGAAGAGGAGCCGTCGTGGCCGTGACGGGCGCCGCGGGCGCTCCCTCGAGGAGCGCCCGCACATCGTCGTAGACGGCGTCGACGGACACATCGGCGACGAACGACTCGTCGTGCTCGCAGCGGGGCGCGGTCCAGCCGACCTGGGTCGCGTCCCGCCCGCACACCGGGCAGTGCGTCGTCCACGACAGCTGCACGCGATGCGAGGCACGCGTGAGCGGGCCCGCGTTGATGAGGTTCCCGACCCAGTAGATGCTCGCGGTCGGTGTGCCCACCGCCTGCGCCAGGTGACGGGGGCCGCTGTCGTTGCCCACGCAGATGTCGGCGACCGCGAGCACGCCCGCCAGGTCGCCCAGCGTGAGGCGGCCGGCAAGCGACACCACCGCGTCCCCCGCCGCGCGCGACGCGTGCCGCGCGATCGCGTCGGCGAGGGCGGCGTCGTCGCCCTCGCCGACGAGGACGACGCGCATGCCGTCGGCGGCGCATCGCAGCGCGAGGTCCGTGAAGCGTTCGGCCGGCCACCGCCGGCGCGGATCCGTCGCACCGGGATGGATGACGACGAGCGGTTCCGGCCCGGCACCCGTGAGCGCCCGGCCCCGCCGCCGCTCCCCCGGCGTCACCGCGACGGTGGGCTCCGGGCCGACCGAGGGAGCGCCGGCGAGCGCGGCCGTCTCGACCCAGCGGACCACCTCGTGCTGGTAGTAGACGTACGGCAGGGTGCGCTCGAGGGGCGCCGCGTCGGCGGTCGCCGTGCCCACGGTGTGGCGGGCCCCGAGCGCGAGCAGGAAGGGGTTTGAGTAGCGACCGCCGCCGTGCATCTGGCACGCCAGGTCGAACGCCTCGGCGCGCATCCGGCGCATGAACGCCCCGGTGCCGCGCGGATCGTCCTCGTGCTCGCCCCCGTACACGCCGCGGGCGCGCGGCAGCAGCTCCACGCGGGAGACCGGCCCCGGGCGGTCGCGCAGCAGCTCCGCATGCAGGGGCGTGCCGAGCAGCACGATCTCGGCCTCCGGATACGCGTCGGCCAGCGCGTCCAGCGCGGGCATGGTGAACAGCAGGTCGCCCAGTCCGCCACCGCGCAGCACGGCGATCTTCAGCACCTCGTCGAATCGGCCCGCGTTCGGCGGCGCTCCCTCCCGCATCCGCGTCGTCCTCACGTCGCGCCCCCTGTCGCGGTCCGTCTCTCGTGTCCCCGGACCTGTTCCCCGCCGCGCGGGCTCGCAAACGTTCCGAGGCGAGATCGCGCGCAGAGGTGTGACGCGCGGTCGGATCGGGTACGGGCACGGCATGACGGACGTGAGCGGGATCGCCCGGCGCGTCGGCGACGCGGCGCCGCGCGTGCTCGTGGTGGGCGATGTCATCCTCGACCGATGGCTGCGCGGCGGTGTGCGGCGGCTGAGCCGGGAGGCCCCGGTGCCGGTGGTGCAGGAGGCCGAGCAGGTGGACTGTCCCGGCGGGGCGGGGAACACGGCGGCCAACCTGGCGGCTCTCGGCGCGCGCGTGCGCCTCGTCGCCGCGATCGGCGAGGACGCGGAGGGCGCAGCGCTGCGCGATCGCCTGGCGGCGGCCGGCGTGGAGACGGGGGATCTGCTCGTCGATGGCGCGCGTCCGACCGCGTCCAAGACGCGCGTGGTCGGCGATGACCAGATCCTCGTGCGGGTGGACCGCGCCCGGCCTGGCCCTGCCGGCGGCGACCGGCTCCTCGCGGCGATCGCACCGGAACCCGGCGAGACGCTCGTCATCTGCGACTACGACGGCGGTCTGCTCGACGAGGAGTTCGCGAGGCAGCTCGCGGCGCGCCGTCCCGACACCCGCATCGTCGTCGATGCACACGATGTGGCGCGGTGGGCGCCGCTGCGACCCGACCTCGTCACGCCCAACGCGGGCGAGGCGGCGACCCTGCTGGGGCGGGCGCTGCCCGAGGGCCCGGCTCGCGCCGATGCGGTCGCGGGGGCGGCGACGGAACTGCTCGAGGCGGCGGGCGCCGACCGGGCCGTCGTGACGCTGGACCGCGACGGGACGGTCCTGCTCGAGCGGCGACCCGATGGCACCGGCGAGGCCACGCATCGCACGCGCGCTCGTCCCGCGCCCGAGCACCAGGCCACCGGCGCGGGCGACACATTCGTGGCCGCCGCGACGGTGGCTCTGGCGGTGGGTGCGGCCCCCGCGGAGGCCGTGGACTTCGCGCAGCGGGCCGCCGACGTCGTCGTGTCGCGCCCGGGCACGGCCGTGTGCGCGCTCGGCGACCTGCAGCCGGCGGCCTCGACCGCCGTGCCGGGAACCCTGAACCACGATGCGTTGCGGGCCGCCCTGCGCCGCGAGCGTGAGCGCGGCCACACGATCGTCTTCACCAACGGCTGCTTCGACCTGCTGCACCTCGGCCACACCGCGCACCTGCGGCAGGCGAAGCAGCTCGGCGACGTGCTCGTCGTCGCGCTCAACGACGACGCCTCGGTGCGACGGCTGAAGGGCCCCGGCCGCCCGGTCAACCCGGTGGAGGACCGGGCGCGGGTGCTGGAGGCCCTCGAGAGCGTGGACTACGTCACGGTCTTCCGCGAGGACTCCCCCTCCGCCCTGCTCGCGGATCTGCGCCCCGATATCTACGCCAAGGGCGGCGACTACGTGCCCGAGATGCTCGAGGAGACCGCCGTCGTGCGCGCCTACGGAGGTGCGGTTCGGATCCTCGACTTCATCCCCGCCCATTCCACGAGCGAGATCGTCACCCGCATCACCCAGCGCGCGCCGCTGCGGTGAGCCGTTACCGCCCGCCGGTGGTCGCGGCCCCGTGCGCGCGCCACCGTCTTGCGTCGGCGGGCCCGGGGCTCAGAGGCCGAGCCGCGCCACGAACGCGTTGCGGAAGACGCCCCGCGGGTCCATCCGCTCCCTGAGGGCCCGGAAATCCGCCCAGCGCGGGTAGAGCGCGGCGATGCGCTCCGGTGCCATGCCGAAGATCTTGCCCCAGTGGGGGCGCGCGCCGAACGGGGCGAGCACCCGCTCGACCGTCGCGACGGCCTCGCGGGCCGCGGCGACGTCGCGCTTCCACGTGAAGTGCAGCGCCACCGAGTCCCGTCCGCCCGACGGGCTCAACCACAGATCGTCCGCGGCCACCGTGCGCACCTCGCTCACGTGCAGGGCCGGGGCCAGATCGCGCGCGATCGCTCGGAGCGCCTCGATCGCGGCCGCCCCGTCGGCGCGCGCCACGAGGAACTCGCTCTGCAGCTCGTCGCCCGCGGAGGGTGTGAACTCCAGCCGGAAGTGCGGCAACCGCTCGAACCAGGGGCCGGGCTCGCCGCCCTGCACGCTGCACGCGGCCGCATCGACCCCTGGCACGGGGTGGCGCGGGCCGGCGGCCGGCACCGCGCCGACCGCCGCGATGAGGTCCGGATCCACGGGCGCGAGGCCGGTCGCGGGCACACGCCGCTTCACCCACAGCTGCCGCGCGACATCGGCATCGGACCACGTCGTGAACAGGCTCACGCTGTCGCCGAGCGCAGTGACCTCGTCGAATCGCGCCAGGACGTCATCCCAGCGCGGCCCCTCGAACACCTCCTGCGCGACGCGGTACGACGGTTCGGCATCCAGCTCGAGGCTCGTGACGACCCCGAGCGCGCCGAGCGAGACCACCGCGCCCGCGAAATCGGCGTCCCCTCGCCGCACCGACACGATCTCGCCGTCGGCGGTCATGAGCGTCAGCGCCCGCACGGATGCCGAAAGGCTCCGCAGGGCGTCACCGGAGCCGTGCGTGCCGGTGGCCACCGATCCCGCGACCGAGATGTGCGGCAGCGACGCCAGGTTCGCCAGCGCGAGGCCCCTCGCATGGATCGCCGGCGCGAGGTCGCCGTAGCGCAGGGCCGCCGACACCCGCACGGCGTCGGGAAGCGTCTCGATCTCGCGCGGCATGTGCGCGAGCGAGATCTGCACCCCGTCGGTGTCGGCGATGTCGTTGAACGAGTGACGCGTGCCGAGGACGCGCGCGCGTGGGCTGCCGGCGAGCGCGTCCCTCAGCTCGTCCAGCGACACCGGGCGCAGCACGCGCTGCGCCCGGTACGCGATGTTCCCCGCCCAGTTGGCCTCGGCCGCGGACATGTCACATGCCGTCGGCGAGGTGGTGGTAGACCTGGTTCCACTTCAGCTCGTTGTGGAACCCCGCGGTGGTGGTGTTCTCGTCGATGACGAGCAGTTCGATGCCGGCCATCTGCGCGAAGTCGCGGAAGGCCTCGATCCCGACCGCCGTGGTCATGACCGTGTGGTGGGCGGCGCCGGCCGCCATCCAGCACGCGGCGCTCGTGGGCAGATCGGGCTGCGGGCGCCACACCGCGCGCCCGACCGGCAGGCGGGGCAGGTCGGGAGCCGCGACGTTCTCGACGACGTTCGCCGTGAGGCGGAAGCGCGTGCGCATGTCGCTGAGCGCTACGACGACGGCGGGGCCGGGGTCGGCCGTGAACACGAGGCGCACGGGGTCCTCCTTGCCACCGATGCCGAGCGGGTGGATCTCCGCCCGCGCGCGCTCCGTCGTGAGCGACGGCGACACCTCGAGCATGTGTGCTCCGAGGATGAGCTCCTGGCCCGGAGTGAGGTCGTAGGTGTAGTCCTCCATGAGGCTGGCCCCGCCGGGCAGCCCGGCACCCATCACGGCCGCGACGCGCACGAGCACGGCGGTCTTCCAGTCGCCTTCCGCGCCGAAGCCGTAGCCCTCGGCCATGAGGCGCTGCACGGCGATGCCGGGCAGCTGCTTCAGCGCGCCCAGGTCCTCGAAGCTGTCGGTGAAGGCGTGGAAGCCGCCCTCGGTGAGGAACGCCCTCAGTCCCGCCTCGATGGCCGCCGCGTCACGCAGCGACTGGTGCCGTGCTCCGCCCTGCCTCAGCTCGTCCGCGACGTCGTACAGCCGCTCGTACTCGGCGACGAGCGCGTCGACATCATCGTCGGAGACCGCCTCCACGCGCGCGACCAGCTCGTTCACGCCCCACGTGTTCACCTGCACACCGAGGCGGATCTCGGCCTCGGTCTTGTCACCCTCCGTGACGGCGACGAAGCGCATGTTGTCGCCGAACCGCGCGACCTTCATGCCGCGCGCGGCGTCGAGCCCTGCGGCGGCGCGGATCCAGGTGGCCACCTCGGCCGCGACCCGCGCATCGCTCGCGTGACCCACGACCGTCTTGCGGGGCACGCCGAGGCGGCTCTGGATGTACCCGAACTCGCGGTCGCCGTGCGCGGCCTGGTTCAGGTTCATGAAGTCGAAGTCGATGGTGTCCCACGGCAGCGCGACGTTCGCCTGCGTGTGCAGATGCAGCAGCGGCTTACGCAGCTCCTCGAGGCCCGCGATCCACATCTTGGCCGGGCTGAACGTGTGCATCCACGTGACGACGCCGAGGACCGTGTCGTCGGCGTTCGCCTCCAGCATGGCCCGCCGGATGGCGTTCGAGTCGGTGAGCACGGGCTTCCAGACGATACGCGCCGGGATCACCTCGTGCCCGTCGAGCGTCGCCGCAACCTCGCGCGACTGCTCGGCCACCTGCCGCAGCGTCTCCTCCCCGTAGAGGCCCTGGCTTCCGGTGAGGAACCAGACCTCGCGGTCGGCGTAGGGCTTGGTCATGCGATTCTCCTTCGTGTGCCCGCGCCTCAGCGCTGGCCGTAGACGTTCTGGTAGCGGTCGAAGAGCGAGTCGACGATCTGCGGGGGGATCGCGACGGGCTCGCCGAGCTGCCGCGAGATGTGCACGGTGCGGGCGACCTCCTCGAGGAGGACGGCCGCCTTGACCGCGTCCTTCGCGTCCCCGCCGATCGTGAAGGGGCCGTGGTTGCGCATGAGCACGGCCCGCGAGCGGTGGCCCGAGAGCGTCTCGACGATGCCGCGGCCGATGGAGTCGTCGCCGATGATCGCCAGCGGGCCCACGGGGATCGGCCCACCGAACTCGTCGCCCATCATGGTGAGCACGCACGGGATCTCCTCGCCGCGCGCGGCCCACGCCGTCGCATACGTCGAGTGCGTGTGCACCACGCCGCCCACCTCCGGCATGTGCGCGTAGACGTACGCGTGCGCGGCCGTGTCGGACGACGGGTTGCGCGTGCCCTCGACGAGCTCACCGGCGAGGTCGGTGACGACCATCGCGTCGGCATCGAGCTCGTCGTACGACACACCGGACGGCTTGATCACGAGCAGGTCGGGGGCACCGTCCACGCCCTTCACCCGCTCGGAGACGTTGCCGGCCGTCCACACGACCAGCTCCCAGCGGATCAGCTCGGCGTGCAGCCGGGCGACCTTCTCCTTGGCGGCGTCGACGGCGGCACGCATGCCTGCGGGCACCTCGTTCACGGCGGGCATCTCGTTCTCCCTTTCAGCGGATGGCCGCGGCAGCGGCGCGCTCGGCGGCGAGGCCCGCCTCCCAGCGGGCCAGGAACGCCTCGTGGTCGGCCACGTCCTCGGACGCCGGCTCCACCCTCGAAGCGGCGTTCTCGCGGAAGATGCGGGCGGCCAGCCACTCGGGCAGCGGGGTCGCCTCGCCGCGGGCGTGAGCCTCGGCGGCGTAGGCCGCGAGCAGGGCCATGCCCCACGCGCCGCCCTCTCCCGCCGAATCCGAGACGACCACCGGCGCTCCCAGGGCCGCCGCGAGCAGGCGCTGCGCGACCCCCTTGGTACGGAACATGCCGCCGTGCGCGGCGATCTCGTCGATGCGCACACCCTCGTCGGCCAGCGTCCGCATGCCGAGGCTGAGCGTTGCGAAGGCCCCGCGGACCTGCGCGCGCATCACGCCGGGCAGCGAGAGCCGCGAACCGGGGGTGCGCACGATCATCGGGCGGCCCTCGTCGAGCCCGGCGATGGGCTCCCCCGAGAGGTGGTTGTAGGCGAGGATCCCCTCGTCGGTTCCGGTCTCCAGAGCGCCGGAAAGCAGTGCCTCGAACACCTCGTCGCGCGTCGCGGCGGATCCGATGCGGCCGGCGAACTCGTGGAAGACGCCGGCCCACTCGCCCAGTTCGCTCACGCCGTTGTTGCAGTGCACCATCGCGACGGGCACGCCCGACGGCGTGGCCACGATGTCGATATCGGCATGGCGGCTCGCGAGCCGCCGCTCGAGCACGACCATCGCGAAGATGCTCGTGCCGACGCTGACGTTGCCGGTGCGGGGCGCGACGGCGTTCGTGGCGACCATGCCGGTGCCGGCGTCGCCCTCGGGCGGCGCCGCGACCGCGCCACCCCGCAACGCGCCGGTGGCATCGAGCAGCGCCGCGCCCTCGTCGGTGAGGGTGCCTGCCGCTTCGCCGGCGCGTCGGATGGGCGGCAGCACGTCGGTCAGCCGCAGGTGCGACGCACCGGCCTGGGCCAGCAGCTCATCGGCGGTATGGAGCATCGCGACGTCGTAGTCGCCCGTCTCGGGATCGAGGGGGAACATGCCGGAGGCGTCGCCGACGCCCAGCACGCGCTCGCCGGTGAGCAGCTCGTGCACGTACCCGGCGAGGGTCGTGATGTGCGCGATGCGCCCGACGTGCTCCTCGCCGTCCAGCACGGCCTGGTGGAGGTGGGCGATCGACCAGCGCAGCGGGATGTTGACACCGAGGGCATCGGAGAGGATGCCGGCGGCGCGCGTGGTGTTGACGTTGCGCCACGTGCGGAAGGGCACGAGGAGCTCGC
This sequence comes from Microbacterium sp. Marseille-Q6965, assembly GCF_946151065.1. Taxonomy (GTDB): domain Bacteria; phylum Actinomycetota; class Actinomycetes; order Actinomycetales; family Microbacteriaceae; genus Microbacterium. The sequence continues at coordinate 1,025,884 of NZ_CAMGZA010000001.1, forward strand.
CTTCGGCGTCGAAGGCGAGATACCCGTGCATCATGGCCGACACGCCCACCGCGGCCAGCCGCTCGATGCGCTCGCCGTAGGCCCGCTCGACGTCGGCGGCGAGGGCCGCGTAGGCGGCGCGCAGCCCCGCCCGCGCGTCCTCGAGGCGGTAGGTCCACAAGCCGTCGGCCAGCTCGTTGTCCCACGAGTGATGCCCGGACGCGAGGGTACGGCCCTCGTCGTCCACGAGGCACGCCTTGATGCGCGTGGACCCCAGTTCGATGCCCAGTGACGCGCGGCCCTCGCGGATGGCCTCGTGCGCCGTGGTGATGGTGTGCTGCGTCATCGCGTCGCTTCCGTCTCGTGTGCATCCGTCATCGATGCCCGCCCGGCATATGTTAGCGCTCACACAGCGTCGGGGGAACCCGGGGGCGTGTTCCGCCGCGGCTGCGCGGTGCTGGCGCGGACCACCAGCTCCGGGGCGACCGTCACGAGGGGCGCCTCGGCGCCCTCGATCGCGCGGAGCACCTCGTCGCCCAGGCGTGCGAACGGCTGCCGCACGGTGGTGAGGGGCGGCAGGAGGTGCGCGGATCCGTCGATGTCGTCGAAACCCACGACGGAGACGTCATCGGGCACCCGCAACCCCGACTCGGCGAGCGCGTGCACCGCCCCGATGGCGAGGTAGTCGTTCGCGCAGAAGACGGCGGTGACCCCCCGGCGGACCTCCTCCACGAGCCGCGCGCCCGCGGCGTGCCCCTGCCGGGCGCTCCATCCGCCGGCGCGCACGATGAGCGGCCCTCCCCCCGACGCGCGCATCATGTCGGCATACCCCCGCGCGCGCTCGATCGCGTCGAACCAGTCGTCCTCGCCCTGCACGTGCGCGACGCGCTCGTGCCCGAGCGCGAGCAGGTGCCGCGTGGCCGCAGCCGCACCGGCACGCTGGTCGATCGACACGTACCGCGCCGCCCCGCGATCGGTCACGTCGTCCCGCGCGGCGACGACGACGACGGGAACGGGCAGGTCGATTCCGTCGATGAGGCGCGCCACCTCGCGGGTCGGCGCGATCACGACGACGCCGTCCACGCCCTGGTCCATCAGCCGGTCCAGCACGTCCGCCGCGGCGCCCGCACCGGGCGAGGCGAGCGAGGCCAGGGAGACGAAGTAGCCGGCGGCGCGCGCGGCGCGCTCGATCGCGAGCACCGCGCTGGCGATGCCGAACTGCGTGGTGCCCGCCGTCATCACCCCGAGCACGCCGGTGCGCGCGGTCACGAGAGCCCGGGCGGCCTGGTTGCGGCGGTATCCGAGCGTCTCGATCGCGGCCAGCACGCGCTCGCGCGTCTCGCCGCGCACGTACGCGTGGCCGTTCAGCACCCGCGACACGGTCTGGTGCGACACGCCGGCGACCGCCGCGACATCGTTCATCGAGGGCGGCCGGCTGCGGGGCATGCGCCTCAGCGTAGCCACGGCGCCGCGGCGTGCGCGAGGATGGACCACGAGGACCGCGCAGGGCAGCCGGTGCCGGAAGGGAGCGACGTGACCGAGGATTCGATCGTCGTGCTGGAGAACGAGCACTGGCGCGTGGGTGTCCTGCCGCACACGGGCGCATCGGTGGCCTTCGGGCAGGTCCGCCACGACGGGCGGTGGCGCGACGTGCTGCGTCCCACCGCCGATCCGGAGAATGCGGGCGCGTCGGCGACGGCCTGCTACCCGCTGATCCCCTGGTCGAACCGCATCGCGGGAGGCCGGTTCACGTTCGCGGGCGTGACCTGGGAGCTGGACCGCAACGAGGACGACCGCAACGCGCTGCACGGTGTCGCGATGAACCACGCCTGGACGGTGCTCGAGCGCTCGCCGCATCGCCTGCGTCTGAGCTTCGATTCGCAGGGTGTGCCGCCGCACACCTGGCCGTGGCGCTTCTCGGCGGAGCTGACCTACGAGCTGCGCGACGACCGCCTGGTCGTCGACACCCTGCTGCGCAACGAGGCGGAGGAGGAGGTGCCGGCCGGCTTCGGCCACCACCCGTACTTCGTGCGCCGCATGGACGGCGATGCGGAGGAGGTGCGCGTGCGCATTCCCGCCGCCGAGATGTTCGAGCTGGACGAGTGTATCCCGCACGACGCCCCGGTGTCGGTCGAGCCGCGCGTGGACTTCCGCGAGCTGCGCACGCTCGGCGGCGAGCACATCGACGACGACCTCACCGGCCTGACGGACGGGGCCTCGTTGATCCGCTACGAGCGTCTGGACATCGTGCACGAGGCAGACCCGCTGTACACGCAGCGCATCCTCTTCGCGCCCCCGGAAAAGGACTACTTCGCGCTGGAACCGGCGACGAACGCGAACGACGGCTTCAACCTGTTCGACCGCGGCGTCGGCGGCAACGGCGTCTTCACCCTCGAGCCGGGCGCGGCAGCCTCGGCGGCCTGGTCGCTCACGGCCCTCCCGCGCTGACGCGCGTTCAGGCGAGCGGGTCGGCCAGCAGCGGCTCGAACGCCGCCTCGGCGGCGCCGATGAGCAGTCGGTCGGCGCCGAGCGCGGCCGCGCGGATCTCCACGCGCTCGGCGGGGGCCGCGAGCGCCTGAGCCCGCACGGCACCGAGCAGGCCGGACGGGTCGCGCTCGTGCAGGGTGGCGAGAAACCCGCCGAGGACGATCACCGAAGGATTGAGCACGTTGATGGCGTTGGCCAGCGTCGCGGCGAGCACGCGGCGCTGTCGCTCGATCTCGGCCTCGACTGCGGGGTCGTCGGACGTGGCCAGCGCCCGGGCGAGGGTCTCGTCGTCGACGGCGTCGAGGCCCGCGACCGCGAGCAGCCGGGCGCGGTTCACCTCGTCCTCGAGCACGCCGTGGGGCACGCGCCGGTCCGCGGCATGGGGGACGCTCGGCCGGCTCTGACCCCACTCCCCCGCGTAGCCGTCGGCGCCGCCCATCGTCATGCCCCGCATGATCACGCCGCCGCCGATGCCCGAGGCGCCGCCGTTGAGGTAGACGATGTCGCCGTGGTCGCGCGCGGCCCCGAACAGCCGCTCGGCGCGCGCGGCGAGCGAGGCGTCGTTGCCGACCGCGACGGGCAGACCCGTGGCGGCGCCCAGGCGCCCGGAGATGTCGGTCTCGCGCCACTCGAGGTGGGGCGCGAGACGCACCATCCCGTCGGCCGCGCGAACGAGGCCCGGCACGGCCACGCCGATGCCGACGATCCGCGCGCCCCGGAGCGCGCCCGCGCGCCACGAACGGACGATCCGCGCGACGGCCGCCACCACGTCGTCGACGTCCACGACACCCCTCGCCTCCTCGCGCACGCGCTCCCCCACGCGCCCGCCGAGCGCGACGGCCCCGACTTCGAGCGCGTCCACCTCGGGGTTGACGGCGATCGCGACGACGTCCTCGCGGGGGGCGACGATGGGCGACGGCCGCCCCACCCGGCGCGTCGGGTCGGGATCGCGCTCCTCGACGAGACCCGCGCCGGTGAGGGCCGTGACAAGGTCCGACACCGTCGAACGGTTCAGGCCCGTCTCCGCGGTGAGCATGGCGCGCGAGCGGGGGCCCTCGTGGTGCACGAGCCGCAGCACCTCGCCCAGGTTGGCGCGGCGCACCCCCTCCAGGCTCGTTGTCCGCTCGCCCATGCGCCCCCTCGTCCCTCCCGGTTTGTTGTCTCCGTCACGATATCGGCACACGCGGGCGCCCGCGGCGCCGTGGGCGGGAGGGAGGTGTCGCGGCGGCGCGCCCCGACGGGCGGATCAGTGCACCGTCACCGCGACCATGCGCGGCTCCTCCGGGCCCACCGCGTGCACCGGTCCCGTGAGCGTGACGGTCGCGCGCGGGGTCGCCTCGCCCGGGACGTCCCGGGCCGGCTGCGCCCGGCTGTTCGCGATGACGCCTCCCGTGGACTCCTGCGCCCGGGTCGCGCGCGGCGACGCCTCGGCGTGCGAGCCGACCCACACCTCGACGGCGCCCGGCTCGACCACGCGCCGCAGGTCGCGCCCCGTGAAGGCGAAGCGCGGCACCGGCACCTCGAACGCGACGCGGCGCGACTGACCCGGCTCCAGGGCCACGCGGGCGTATCCCAGCAGTTGCGCGACGGGACGCGTGACGGAGGCGGCCACGTCGCGCCCGTACAGCTGCACCACGTCGACCCCCGGCCGATCGCCGGTGTTCGTCACGGTGACGCGGGCCGTGAAGCGCCCGCCGGTCGGGGCGGACCCGTCGACCTCGAGGTCGTCGTACGCGAACGTCGTGTAGGACAGGCCGAACCCGAACGGTCGTACGGGGGTCGAGTCGGTCGAGGTGACGTCGGACGGGCCGCCCAGCACCGGCCGCAGATAGCCGTAGGGCTGGGCCCCGGCCGAGCGGGGCAGGCTCACCGGCAGCCGGCCCGACGGCGCGGTCTCGCCCACGAGGATCGAGGCGATCGCGCGGCCGCCCTCCTCCCCGGGGAAGAACGCCTGGAGCACCGCGCCCGGCCCCTCGGCGCCCGGCGCGTCGAGGGCCCACGACAGGTCGTAGGGGCGCCCCGTGAGGACGACGACCGCCACCCGGGTGCCCGTTGCCGCGACGCGCTCGACGAGCTCGCGCTGCACGCCGGGCAGATCGAGCGACTCGACGTCGTTGCCTTCGCCGACGGTGCCCCGCCCGAACAGCCCGGCCTGGTCACCTACCACCACGACGGCCACGTCGGCCGCCGCAGCGGCGGCGACGGCCTCCGCGAGGCCCGACCGATCCTCGCCCTCCACATCGCACCCGCGCGCGTACGTGATCTCGGCACCGGGCAGCGCCTCTTCCAGCGCCGCGCGCACGGTGGGGATCTCGATGCCGATGTCGTGGCCCGGGTGGTGCGCGAGCACGTGGTTCGCGAAGGAGTAGCAGCCCTGCAACGCGTCCGCGCGGTCGGCATTCGGCCCCAGCAGCGCGATCCGCTGGGCCGACGATGCCAGGGGCAGCACGCCGTCGTTGGACAGCAGCACGATCGACTCGGCGGCCAGCCGGCGCGCGATGTCGCGATGCCGGGGGCCGTCGAGGTCCACGACGTCGGGCGGGGCGTCCTCGAACGCGCCGGGCTCGAGCAGCCCCAGCTCCTCCTTCTGCGACAGCACGCGCAGCACCGCCCGGTCGAGGTACGCCTCGTCGAGCAGCCCGGCGCGGACGCGCTCCACGAGCGGTGCCAGGTACGCGTCGCCCGTGGGGAGCTCCACGTCGATGCCGGCGCGGAGCGCGAGCTCCCCGGCCTCGCCGCGGTCGGCGGCCACGCCGTGCATCACCTCGAGGAAACCGACGGAGAAGTAGTCAGCAACCACCACGCCGTCGAAGCCGAGCTTCCCCCTCAGCAGCGAGGTGAGCAGGGCGGGATCGGAGGCGACGGGCACCCCGTCGATCTCCGCGTAGCTGTTCATGACCGATCGCGCCCCGCCGTCGCGGATGGCCATCTCGAACGGCGGGAGGAAGATGTCGGCAACCTCTCGCGGCCCGGCGTGCACGGGCGCGTGGTTGCGCCCCCCGCGCGATCCCGAGTATCCGAGGAAGTGTTTCAGGGTGGCGTGCACCCCCGCGGACTGCAGCCCGCGGACGTAGGCGGTGCCGATCGTGCCGACGACGTAGGGATCCTCGGCGATGCACTCATCGACGCGTCCCCAGCGCGGGTCGCGCACGACGTCGAGCACGGGGGCCAGGCCCTGATGGATGCCCAGCTCGCGCATCGATGCGCCCACGGCCTCGCCCATCTCGGCGACGAGCTCCGGGTCGAACGAGGCACCCCACGCGAGCGGCGTGGGGAACGTCGCGGCCTTCCACGCCGCGAGCCCCGTGAGGCACTCCTCGTGCACGATCGCCGGTATCCCGAGCCGCGTCTCGTGCTTCAGCCGCCGCTGCTCCCGCCACAACCACGCAGCGCGCTCCTCCGGCTCGACCGGGCGGGTGCCGTAGACGCGCGTGTAGTGGCCGATGCCGTCGTGCGTGATGTCGGCCAGCGCGCGGCCGTCCTTCGCGGTGCTCATCTCATCGGCCATCGGCGCGACCACCTCGCCGCCCTGATCGATCCAGTAGCCCACCAGCTGCGCCGCCTTCTCCTCCAGGGTCATGCGCGAGAGCAGGTCGCGCACGCGCTTCGAGGCGCGCGGCAGAGCGGGGATGGCGGCGATCGTCGTCGCGTCGGTCACGTCGTTCTCCTTCGTCTGCGCCGCGGGTGCGGCCGCCTCGGTGGTCTGCGCGGGCGTGGCCGACGTCATCCCTTCACCGCCCCGGTGAGGCCGCCGACGATGCGGCGCTCGAACAGGCTGAAGAAGACGAGCGCGGGCAGCATCGACAGCGAGGTGTAGGCGAGCACGCGAGCCGTGTCGACGGAGTACTGCGACGCGAAGTTCTGCACCCCCAGCGGCAGCGTGAACAGTGAGCTGTCGGTGAGGATGAACAGCGGCAGCATGTACCCGTTCCACGAGCCCACGAACGCCAGGATGCCGACGGTCACCACACCGGGCAGGCTCAGCGGCACGACCATCCGCCAGAAGAACCCGAGGCGGCCGGTCCCGTCGATCGACGCGGCCTCCTCGAGCTCCTTCGGGATCGCCCGCAGGAACGGCACGAGGATGATGATGGTCGTCGGCAGCGCGAACGCGATCTGCGGCAGGATGACCCCGCCCAGGCTGTTGACGAGGCCCAGATTGCGCACGAGCAGGTACAGCGGAGTGATCGCCACGGTCACGGGGAACATCAGGCCCGCCGCGAAGACGGCGTACATGACGCCCTTGCCCGCGAAGTCGTACCGGGCGATCACGTAGCTCGCCATCACGCCGAGAGCGACGGCGCCCACCGTGGTGCCGAGGCCGACGAGGGTGGAGTTCCACGCCGCCGTCCAGAACTCGGGTCCGGAGAGCACCTCGCCGTAGTTCGCGAGCTGCCACGGGGCGGGCCAGCCGGACGGGTCCTGCGTGATCTGGGAGTTGGTGCGGAAGCCGCCGACGATGATGTACAGCACCGGCGTGATGCAGATGGTGATCAGGATCACCGCCAGCAGGTACACCCAGGGGTTTCCCCACTTCTCGCGCGGCGCCCGGGGGCGCCTGTTGCGGCCGATCGCCTGGATCGCCACGGACGTCGCGGTCATCGCTCCGCCTTTCCGCCGTCGGTGAGCGCGCCCGCCGTGTCGCGCCGCAGCACGAAACGCTGGTACACGAGCGCGACCACGAGCGAGATGAGGAACAGCATCACCGCGACGGCGTTTCCGAACCCGTAGTTCCCGGCGAGGTGGCCGTTCTGGTACATGTACGTGGCCATCGTCGACGTGCCCGCGGTCGCCGCCACGTACTGGCCCCAGATGATGTTGACGAGGTCGAACAGCTGCAGCGACCCGATGATCGACAGGAAGGCCCAGATCCGGATGGTCGGGCCCAGCAGCGGCAGCGTGATGCTCCACTGCGTCTTCCAGAACCCGGCGCCGTCGATGGCGGCCGCCTCGTACAGCTCCTCGGGGATCGATTGCATGCCGGCGAGCATGAGGATCACGGCGAAGCCGATGTACTTCCACGAGATGATCAGCATCAGGGTCCAGATCGCCACGTCGGGGTCCGCGATCCACGACTGCCGGAGCCCCTCGAGGCCCATCTTCGCCAGGAGCGAGTTGACGGCCCCGGTGTCCTGCATCATGAGGCTCCAGCCGGTGCCGACCACGACCTCGGAGATCACGTACGGCACGAAGATGAGCACGCGGATGAGCGAGCGGCCCTTCATCCTCTGGTTCAGCAGCAGGGCGAACAGGATCGCGAGCGGCCCCTGCAGCAGCAGCGACAGGATCACGATCGCGAAGTTGTGCCCGACCGCGGCACGGAAGGTCTCGTCCTCCCAGATGAGGACGTAGTTGCGCAGGCCGACGAACTCGGTGGGCCAGCCGAAGCCGTTCCACTTGAAGAAGCCGTAGAAGGCGGCCATCACCACCGGGAAGATGACGAAGCCGAGGAAGACGATGAGCGCCGGCCCGGAGAGGAGCGCGATCTCGCCGCGCTTGCGCCAGTCGGCCCGCCGCGGCCTGCGCGAGCCCGACACCGGGGCGGGGGTGGAGCCCGCCCCGGTGTCGGCGATCCTCTCAGGCACGGTCGCGATGCGCGGTGCCTGGGTGTCGGTCATGACGGGAGATCAGCCTCGCTCGGCCGCCGAGACGACGCCGTCGACGAGCTTCTGAGCGTCGCCCTGGCCGGCCAGCATGTCGACGACGCCCGTGTTGAGCGCGTTGCCGACATTCTGGCCGAGCGCCGTGTCGAGCCACAGCGTGACGTAGGCCGCGTCGCTGTACGCCTCCATGAGCGGCTGCAACGACGGGTCGGTGACGGCTCCGAGCGCCTCGGACGATGCGGGGATCGTCTGGTATGCCTCGGCGTACTTCTCCTGCCACTCCTTGCTCGAGATGAAGTTGAGGAACTCCTCGCAGGCCGGCGGCGAGTTGACCGAGCACGAGTAGCCGTCGACGCCGCCCATCATCGCGGTCGGATCGCCCGCGCCGCCGTCGACGGCCGGGAAGGGGAACCAGCCGAGATCGGGCAGCGGCTGCTCGTCGGGGGTCAGGCTCGCGATCACGCCCACGTTCCAGGCGCCCATGAGCTCCATGGCCGCCTGGTGGTTGGCGATGAGGCCCGCCGAGGAGTTCGCGCCCTCCTGCGGGTCGGTCGTGAGGAAGCCCTCGTGGAAGGGCTCGGTCGCCGCGAACTCCTCGAGGTTCTGCGCCGCCTCGAGCCAGCACTCGTCGGTGAAGTCCGGGTTGGTCGTGAGGTTCGAGATCGTCTCCTCACCGCAGGCGCGCAGGGCGAAGAAGTAGTACCAGTGCGCGGCGGGCCATGCGGCCTTGGCGCCCAGCGCGATCGGCTGAATGCCGGCGGCCTTGAGCTTGTCGACCGCCTCGCCGAGTTCGTCGATCGTGGTCGGCGTCTCGGTGATCCCGGCCTGCGCGAACAGGTCCTTGCTGTAGAAGATGCCGCCCGGCAGCACCGCGGTCGGCACCGCGTAGACCTTGCCGTCGAGCGTGAAGGCGTTGAAGGACCCCTCGCCGAGGGCCTCCCTCACGTCGTCGTCGATCGCGCCCGTGAGGTCCTTGACCTGTCCCGCCGCGACGATGTCGGCGAGCTTGCCGCCGCCGCGCTGGAGGAAGATGTCGGGCATGTCGCCCGAGTTGACCGCGGTCTGCAGCTTGCCGTCCAGGTCCTCGTTCTGCACCGACGTCACGTTGATCGTGACGTCCGGGTTCTCCTCGGTGAATGCGGCGGCCGCCTCCTCCCAGAACTCCTTGCCGGGTCCCGTGGTCGAGTTGTGCCACATCGTCATCTCGCCGCCGCCCTCGTCACCGCCGCCGGTGCCGCCGCCGGCACAGCCCGACAGGCCGAGAGCGCCCACGGCCACGACCGCCGCCGCAGCGGTCCATGCCTTCCGAACGTTCATGCGCAGGTCTCCTCTTCGTTGAGTGATCGACGCACCCGCTCGACGCTGTTGTCGAGTCCTGCAGGCGTGTCGCGTCCACTGTGGCACCGGCGCGATCGAGGTGTCAATCGTTGTCGATAACGTTTTCGTCGCACTGTCCAGCGTCGCGCGACGCGCCGTTTCCGCCGTGCCGAGCGGCGCCGCGTGACCGCCGAATGGGTCTACCGTGAGGGATCATGACGGCGAACGCACTCGACCCCCGACCGGGCCGGCGGATCACGATCACCGACGTCGCTCGGGCGGCGGGGGTATCGGTCGCCACGGTGTCGAAGGTCATCAACGGTCGCGACGGCATCGCCGACGCGACGAGCAAGCGCGTGCTCGGCATCGTCCGCGAGCTCGGCTACGAAAGCTCCCTGGTCGCCACGTCGATGCGGCGGCGACGCACGCAGGTCGTCGGCGTGCTCGTGGCCGAGTTCGAGCCGTTCGCGGTTCAGCTGCTGCGGGGCGTCTCGACGGCGCTCCAGGGCACGGAGTACGACATCCTCGCCTACGCCGGCAGCGTGTCGGCGGGCGAGCACATCGGATGGGAGCGCCGGTCGCTGTCGCGTCTCGGCGGCACCCTGATCGACGGCGCGATCATCGTCACGCCGACGGTGACCCTGCCCGAGTCGGGCGTGCCCGTCGTCGCGATCGACCCGCACACCGGGCCCGTCGGGCCGGCCACCGTCGACACCGACAACCTCGGTGGGGCGCGCGCCGCCACCGAGCATCTCATCGCGCTGGGTCACCGCCGCATCGGGCATCTGCGCGGGCGTGCCGACCTGGAATCCGCGCAGCTGCGCGAGCGCGGCTATCGCGAGGCGCTCGAGAGCGCGGGGCTGCCGTACGATCCGGTGCTCGTGGCCGACGGCGGCTATCGCACGGCCGACTCCACCGCGGCGGCGGCCGCCCTGCTCGACCTTGCCGTGCCGCCCACCGCGATCTTCGCCGCGAACGATCTCTCCGCCATCGAGGCCATGAGGGTCGCCTCCGAGCGCGGCATGCGCATCCCGGACGACCTCTCCGTCGTCGGGTTCGACGACATCCCCGAAGCCGTCTCGTGCACGCCCGCCCTGACCACCGTGCGCCAGTCGCTGCACGAGATGGGGGCGGCGGCGGTGCACATGCTCCTCGGGATCTTCGACGGACGGCCGGCCGAGCACATCCGCCTGCCCGCCGAGCTCGTGGTGCGCGGTTCCACGGCCGGTGCGGCCGGAGCCCCGGGACGTTGACGTGACCGCCGTCTCCCCCCGCATCGGCGCCGCGGAGCTCGTCGTCACCCGCGAGGACGGCACGCCGCTGAGTCACCACGACGTGGTCGTCGAACAGACCCGGCACGCGTTCGGTTTCGGCAATATCGGCTTCGACCTCATTCCCCACGCGTGCGGCGAGGCCGATCTCTCGGCCCTCGCCGAGGACTGGCTGGGACTGTTCGACACGGCGACGCTGCCGTTCTACTGGGGCCGCTTCGAGCCCGAGCGTGGGCGCCCCGACACCGCCCGCCTGCTGACCGCGGCCCGCTGGTTCGTCGAGCGGGGCGTGCGCCTGAAGGGCCATCCGCTCGTATGGCACACCGTGAAGGCCGCCTGGGTCGATCCGCTGCCCTCCGACGAGGTGGAGCTCCTGCTTCGCGCGCGCATCGCGCGCGAGGTCTCGGACTTCGCCGGGCTCATCGACACCTGGGACGCCATCAACGAGGTCGCGATCATGCCCGTGTTCGACAACGAGCCCGACGGCGTTCCCAACGCCGTCTCGCGCCTGGCGCGCGAGCTCGGACCCACGGGCATCGTGCAGCTCGCGTTCGAGACGGCGCGCGCCGCCAACCCGTCGGCGACGCTGCTGATCAACGACTTCGATCTCTCGGCCCGCTACGAGCGGGTGATCGAGGAGGCGCTCGCGGCCGGCGTGGCGATCGACGCGATCGGCCTGCAGGCGCACATGCATCAGGGCTACCGCGGGGAGGACTGGCTGCGTGAGAAGGCGGACCGGTTCGCCCGCTTCGGGCTGCCACTGCACATCACGGAGGTGAGCCTCGTCTCGGGCGCGCTGATGCCGCCGCACATCGACGACCTCAACGACTATGTCGTCGACTCGTGGCCGACGACGCCGCAGGGCGAGGAGCGACAGGCCGACGAGCTCGAGCGGATGTACCGCGCGCTCGCGGCGCACCCGGCCGTATCGTCGATCACCTACTGGGGGATCACCGACGACGGCGCGTGGCTCGGAGCCCCGATCGGACTGCTGCGCGCAGACGGCACCCGCAAGCCGGCATACGATCGGCTGCGCGCGCTCATCCGCGGCGAGTGGTGGCTCTCGCCCACCCCGCAGCGCACCGACGCCGCGGGGCGCCTGCGCATTGAGGGGTGGCGGGGCCGGTATCGCGTCACGGCCGGGTCGGCGAGCGCGGAGTTCGAGCTGGGCGCCGCCGCGGACCCGCCCACGACGATCCGCCTCTGAGCCGCGCCGCACCCGTTGCGGCCCCGGCGGACCCCTGATATGTTCTGCTGCACAACATTTCACCGACGATGCTGAAAGCGGGCGCCCCATGTCCCCCACCCCCACCAAGGACGACCGGTTCTCCTTCGGACTCTGGACCATCGGCTACACCGGCACCGACCCGTTCGGCGGCCCCACGCGGCCCGCTCTCGACGTGGTCCACGCCGTCGAGAAGCTCGCCGAGCTCGGCGCGTACGGGCTGACCTTCCACGACGACGACCTGTTCGCCTTCGGGTCCACCGATGCCGAGCGACAGCAGCAGATCGACCGCCTGAAGCAGGCGCTCGCCGACACCGGACTGATCGTGCCGATGGTCACGACCAACCTCTTCAGCGCGCCGGTGTTCAAGGACGGCGGCTTCACCTCGAACGATCGCCGGGTGCGCCGGTTCGCGCTGCGCAAGGTGCTGCGCAACATCGATCTCGCCGCCGAGCTCGGCGCGAAGACCTTCGTCATGTGGGGCGGCCGCGAGGGCGCCGAGTACGACTCCGCCAAGGACATCCAGGCGGCGCTCGCCCGCTACAAGGAGGCCGTCGACCTGCTCAGCCAGTACGTCGTCGACAAGGGCTACGACCTTCGCTTCGCCATCGAGCCGAAGCCGAACGAGCCGCGTGGCGACATCCTGCTGCCCACGCTGGGTCACGCGCTCGCCTTCATCAACTCGCTCGAGCGCCCCGAGATGGTGGGACTGAACCCGGAGGTGGGTCACGAGCAGATGGCCGGCCTGAACTTCGCGGCGGGCATCGCGCAGGCGCTGTATCACGGCAAGCTCTTCCACATCGACCTCAACGGTCAGCGCGGCATCAAGTACGACCAGGACCTCGTGTTCGGTCACGGCGACCTGCACAACGCCTTCGCCCTCGTCGACCTCCTCGAGCACGGCGCCCCGGCCGGCGGCCCCGCCTACGACGGACCGCGCCACTTCGACTACAAGCCCAGCCGCACCGAGGACGAGCAGGGCATCTGGGACTCCGTCTCCGCCAACATGCGCACCTACCTGCTGCTCAAGGAGAGGGCCGACGCGTTCCGCGCCGACCCCGAGGTGCAGGAGGCTCTGCAGGCCGCGAAGGTCGACGAGCTGCGCACGCCCACCCTGAACGAGGGCGAGTCGTACGACGACCTCCTGGCCGACCGCTCGGCCTTCGAGGACTTCGACGCCGGCGCGTACCTCGGTGGCCACGGCTTCGGCTTCGTGCGCCTGCAGCAGCTGGCGACCGAGCACCTGCTCGGCGCGCGCTGACATGCCGCTGGTCGCGGGCGTCGACTCGTCGACGCAGAACTGCAAGGTCGTCGTGCGGGATCTCGCCACCGGCGCCGTCGTGCGCACGGGACGAGCCCCTCACCCCGACGGCAGTGAGGTCGACCCCGCGGCGTGGTGGGACGCGCTGCAGTCGGCGCTCGCGGAGGCGGGGGGCCTGGGCGATGTCGCGGCCATCTCGGTCGGCGGTCAGCAGCACGGCATGGTCGCGCTCGACGCGGAGGGGCGCGTGATCCGCCCCGCCCTGCTGTGGAACGACACCCGCTCGGCCGCCGCGGCGACCGACCTCACGGCGGAGGTGGGCGCCGAGGAGTTCGCCCGGCGCACGGGGCTCGTCCCCGTCGCGTCGTTCACGGCCACCAAGCTGCGCTGGCTCGCCGACGCCGAGCCGGACAATGCGGCGCGCGTGGCGGCCGTCGCGCTGCCGCACGACTGGCTCACCTGGCGCCTTCGAGGCTACGGGCCGGCGGGCGAGTGCCCCCTGGGGCCCGTGCTCGAGGAGCTCGTGACGGATCGATCCGATGCGAGCGGCACGGCGTACTTCGATCCGTCGGCCGGGGCGTACGATCGCGAGCTGCTGAGCCTGGCCCTGCGCCGCGACGCGTTCGACGTGGTGCTGCCACGCGTGCTCGGGCCGTCCGAGTCGGTGCGGGGAGGCGCGGGATCGCTTGCCGACGGCATCGTCGTCGGTCCGGGCTGCGGCGACAACGCCGGCGCCGCCCTCGGCCTCGGCGCCTCGGGCGGCGACGTGGTGGTGTCGATCGGCACGAGCGGCACCGTGTTCGCCGTGACCGACGCCCCGGTCCGCGATGCGAGCGGCACCGTGGCGGGCTTCGCCGACGCGGCGGGCGGCTACCTGCCCCTCATCGCGACGCTGAACGCGGCGCGGGTGCTCGATCGGATCGCCGCGCTCCTCGGCGTCGACCACGGTGAGCTCGGGCGCCTGGCGCTCGCCGCCGATCCCGGGGCGGGCGGCCTCGTCCTGCAGCCGTACTTCGAGGGCGAGCGCACGCCGAACCTGCCCGACGCCACCGCCACGCTGTTCGGCATGACCCTGCCCTCCACCACGCGCGAGAACCTGGCCCGCGCGGCGATCGAGGGCATGCTGTCGGGGCTGGCGGACGGCCTGGACGCGGTGCGCTCCCACGGGGTGGCAGCCGAGCGCATCCTTCTCGTCGGCGGCGCGGCGCAGAACCCCGCGGTCGCGGCGATCGCGGCGCAGGTGTTCGATGCGCCGGTCGTCGTGCCGGAACCCGGTGAGTACGTGGCGGGCGGCGCGGCGGCGCAGGCGGCCTGGGCGCTCGCCGGCGAGCGCCCCTCGTGGCCCGTCACGCTCTCGGCCTCGCCCGCCCCCGATACGCGCCCGGTCATCCGGGAGCAGTACGCCGCACGCCGCTGACCCCCAAACCACCGGCGTCCGCTCAGCCCGGCCGGACGGCCTCGACGACGATGAACGGCATCGCGAGCCGGCCGAGCACCGGAACGGCGAATCTGTGCACCCTCTCCACCTCGAAGAGGCTGCCACGCACCGCGCCCTCGGTGTCGCGTGCGGGGTCGCAGCCGTGATCGAGAAGCCGCGTGATCGGACGCGCCAACCGCTGCAGCCGTCGCGTGCCGGTCCCGCGCGGGGCCGCCACGTGCTCCGCGAGCAGCAGGCGGCCGCCGGGCACGAGCACCCGACCGGCCTCCTCGAGCACCCGACCCTGATCGCGCACGCTGCACAGGACGGTCGTGGCGAGGACGACGTCGACGCTGGCATCCGGCAGCGGGATCGCCTCGGCCCCGGCCACGAGGGGTGCCGCGCCGTGGCCGTGGCGCCGGGCATTGTCGGCGAGCGCCACGCTGCGGCGCGCGGACGGCTCCAGGCCGATCCACTCCACACCGGTGGAGAGATGCGCGAAGTTCGCGCCGTACCCGGCGCCGATCTCCAGCACACGCCCGCGCAGCCGCCGGATCGCCTCGTCGCGCGCCGATGCGTACGCCGACCAGCCGACCCGTTGAGCAGGTCGCCCGGGCGCTTCAACCGGCGGCCTCCGCGCGCCACCCCGCGGCGCCGCGCCCGTCTCTGCCATGAGTCTCCGATCCGCGCCGCCGAGCTCGATGCGACGGACCCACGCCGCCGCGCGTCCCGTACAGCGTGCCCCACGCCCGGGCCGGGCTCAAGAGAGCCCGGTCAGGACCATCCTGATCGGGCTTGCTCCCGGTGCACCCACCGGGACCCCGTCGCGCCGCCCACTACACGAAGAACGGGCACGCCCTCGCGGACGTGCCCGTTCTTTTCTGGTGGACCCAGGGGGATTCGAACCCCCGACCTTCTCATTGCGAACGAGACGCGCTACCAACTGCGCCATGGGCCCGTGAACCTCAGATACGTTACCAGATCCGGAGGGTCACTCCGTCCACGTGGCGCGCCGCGCGCGTCGCGTGAGCGCCGATTCAGCCGACCGCACGGCGTTGCAGCAGGCGGCGGACGTGGTCCTCGATCTCCGCGTCGTCCACGATCCCCATCCGCGCGTACGGCGACTCGGCCGCTGCGCGTGCGGGCCCAGTCGCGGCCGCGGGGCGCGCGTCGGCGATCGGCACGGGTGCGGGCAGTGGCTCCTCGACCCGCGCGCGCATGGCCTCCTCGCGGGCGGCCTGCAGCAGCGCCTCCCGCGCGCCCTGCGCGGCCACGGCCGTTGCGGCGCGAGACCCCGCCGTGGCGACGAGCGGGACGGGGAGCGGCCTCGGCGTCCAGCCGCGGTCCTTGGCGTCGATCAGCTGCGGTGCGGCCTCGGAACGGCGCACGGGCGCCGGGGCCGGCACGGGCACCGGACGGGAGCGCCGCGCGACACGCGCCATGCGGTTGAGCGCGGCGACACCGATGGTCGCCAGGGCAAGACCGCCGAGCAGCAGCCACGGACCCTGGGCGAACGCCGCCAGACCCCACCCGGTCAGCGCCAGGCCCGCCAGCACGCTCGTGAGGGCTGCCAGACGCACGACGCGGCGAGCCTTGGCCCTGCGGCGCCCGGCGTGCAGCGCCCGCTGCGCCTCGGCCAGCGAGCGGCGGCGCCGCTCCAGCTCCTGTCGTTCACGCTCTCGCTCGAGGCGCTGCTCCTCGGCCGCGATCCGTTCGCGCTCCCGCTGCAGGCGCTCCGCCTCGGCTTGCGCCCGGCGAGCGATCTTCTGCTGCAGGTGCGCCTGCCGCGCCGTGAGCTCGACACGCACCTCCTCGGGCGCCTCCGCGGTCTCGGCCAGCACCCGCAGGGCGCGCGAGAGGCGCACCGCGTTGCGCTCGGCCGCGTCGTAACGCGCGCGATGGATGAGCGTCGGCAGGAGATAGACGAGCCAGAGCGCGACGGCGACGAAGACGATCACGCCGCCGCCCAGTACCTGGCCCCCATCCATGCTCGCAACGGTAGGCGACGGCACGCGGATCGGCCGTGAAGCGCGAGCGTGTGTCTTGCAGAGAGACACGGCGAGGAGGCAAAGTCGCGCGATCGTCGCGTCCGGGAACGGGCGCGGAGCCCGCGAGCGGTCAGCTGCTCAGGCGATCCGCGGGCGGGATCACCGCGGCGTCGACCGGCGCGCGCCCCGCCACCCAGCGGTTCAGCACGCCTTCCGGCACATCCTCGCGCACGAGGGCGAAGGCGTAGTGGTCGCGCCAGTCGCCGTCGATGTGGATGTAGCGGCGACGCAGGCCCTCGTAGCGGAACCCCAGCTTCTGCACGACGCGCAGGCTCGCGTCGTTCTCGGGGCGGATGCAGATCTCCATCCGGTGCAGCCCGAGCTCCTCGAAGCACATGTCGGTGGCCATGGCCACGCATGTGGGCGTGATCCCGAGCCCGGCGAAGCGCTCGCTCACCCAGTAGCCGATCGTCGCGGACTCGAGCGACCCGCGCGCGATCCCCCACACGTTGAGCTGGCCCGCGACCTGCCCCTCGTGTTCCATGACGAGCGGCACGCCCGCACCGTCCTTGTACTGCTGCAGCAGCCGCCGGATGGCGAACCGCATGTCGAGCGAGACCGCCCCGTGGGGGTTCGTCGCCTCCCACGGCCGCAGCCAGGAGCGGTTCGTGAGCAGCTCGTGCTGCAGGGTGCGGGCGTCGCGGGGACGGATGAGCCGGATGGCGATCGGCCCGTGCTGTCGCGCGTGCTGAGCGTCCATCCGGCTCCCCCGTTCTGGCGCGTCTACAGCGTCGCCGCGAACTCCTTGATCCACGGACGAAGCTCGGGACCGAGGTCGTCGCGGTCAGCGGCGAGGCGCATGATCGCCTTGATGTAGTCGAGCTTATCGCCGGTGTCGTAGCGACGGCCGCGGAACACGACGCCGTACACGTCCACCTTCTCCGGGTCCGCCGCGACCTCCTTGAGCGCGTCGGTCAGCTGGATCTCCCCGCCCTTGCCCGGCTGGGTGTGCTCGAGCACCGGGAAGATGGCGGGCGTGAGCAGGTAGCGGCCGATGATCGCGAGGTTGGACGGGGCGTCCTCCTTCGCGGGCTTCTCGACCAGGTCGAGCACCTTCACCACGTCGGGATCGTCGGTGGCCTCGACGGAGGCGCAGCCGTACATGTGGATGTGCTCGGGGTCGACCTCCATGAGGGCGACGACCATCGCCTGACGCTGCTCGTGCACCTCGATCATCTTGGGCAGCAGCGGGTCGCGCTCGTCGATGAGGTCGTCACCGAGCATCACGGCGAAGGCCGAGTCGCCCACGTGCGCCTGCGCGCGGTGAACGGCGTGGCCGAGGCCCTTGGGCTCGCCCTGGCGCAGCATGTGGACGTCGGCGAGGTCGCTCGAGGCGCGAACGCGGCCCAGCTTGGCCTCGTCGCCCTTCTCTTCGAGCTTCTCCTCGAGCTCCGGCACCGAGTCGAAGTGGTTGGCGATGGCGTTCTTGTTCCGCCCGATGATCATCAGGACGTCGCGGATGCCGGCGGCGACGGCCTCCTCGACGACGTACTGGATCGCGGGCTTGTCGACGACGGGCAGCATCTCCTTGGGCGTGGCCTTCGTCGCCGGGAGGAAGCGGGTGCCCAGTCCTGCGACAGGCATCACCGCCTTGATCTTCGCGGGTTCCATGCCATAACCCTAGGGGATCGTCCCCGAGAGAAGAGGGCGGGCTCACCGGCTCGGCGGCATGCCGGGGAATCGCGGCCGACGCCGCGTCGTAGACTCGCGGCATGACGGACCCCGTCGAGCACGAGAAGCGCGCGCTACGCGCCGAGTTCCGCGAGCGGCGGCAGCTGCTGTCCGAGGCGCAGCGCGATGCGGCGGCGGCCGGGATCGCGCAGCAGCTGGACGCGCTCGTCGCCGAGCAGGGCGCCACGTCGATCGCGTGCTACCTCTCCTCCCCCACCGAGCCCGGCACGCGAGGCTTCCTCGCCGCCGCGCTTGAGCACGGACTGAGGGTGCTCCTTCCCGTCACACGCGAGGACGGCCTGCTGGACTGGGCCGTCGCCTCGCCGGACGGCGGCGAGGTGGTGGGCGCCCTCGGCGTGCCCGAACCCGTCGGCGAGGTGCTGGGGTCCATCGCCGTGAACGACGTCGACCTGATGATCATCCCCGCCGCCGCGATCGACGTGGGCGGTGGCGCCTGGGGTGGGGGCGCGGCTACTACGACAAGACGCTCGGCTCGATGGAGAACCGGCCGCCCGTCTACGCGGTGATCTATGATTCTGAGTTGGTGGAGCGGGTCCCCCGCGAAGTGCACGACCAGCCGGTCTCCGGCGTCGTGACCCCCACCCGGACGCTCGCATTCCCGCGCGAGCGTCGCTGATCCGGTCATCTCTGCGAGGACGCATGCCCACGTACGCCTACGCCTGCAAGTCCTGCGGGCACGCCTTCGACGCCGTCCAGTCGTTCAGTGATCCTTCGCTGACCGAGTGCCCCGAGTGCGGCGGTCCGCTGCGCAAGCAGTACGGATCGATCGGTGTCACGTTCAACGGATCCGGCTTCTACCGCACCGACTCGCGCGCGGCGTCTGGCGCGAGCGGCTCGTCCCCGGCATCATCGTCTTCCGGAGCGTCCGCTCCGGCGCCGGCAGCATCCTGACCGGCGCTCACCGACCCGGACGAGAGCGCCGGGAGGGGAGGCAAGACATGCTGCAGGGGTTCAAGAACTTCATCATGCGCGGCAACGTGGTCGAGCTGGCGGTCGCCGTGGTGATCGGCGGCGCGTTCGGCGCCATCGTGACCGCGCTCGTCGATCACCTCATCAATCCGCTCATCGGCGCCTTCGTGCCGAGCGGCAACCTGGAGAGCTGGGTCATCACGTTCCCCGGGCTGTTCGACGAGGTGAACTTCGGCATCGGCGGCATCATCTCCGCCGTGATCAACTTCCTGGCGATCGCGCTCGTGGTGTACCTCGTGCTCGTCATGCCGATGAACAAGCTCGCCGAGCGTCGGGCCGCTCGCGCCGGCGTCGTGGAGGAGGCGCCCGCCCCCACGCAGGAGGAGCTGCTCATCCAGATCCGGGATCTGCTGGCGAAGCAGCAGGCCTGAGCGCGGGCCGGCAGGGCCGGGGCGGCGGCGCGACGGGACCCTCTCGCCCGGCGACTCACCAGTGGGGCGGCCGGTCGCGGCGCAGGCGGTCGTCGTTCGGGCCGCGCTCCCCCGCCGACAGCGGGCCCTGCTCCCCACCGCGCAGCGTCGACTCGGCGTCGGAATCCGACAGGGTGCCCTCGACGCGGGTCAGCCGCGCACGCCGCGCGCCGCGCACGCGCTCCACGCGCTGCCGCCGATCGGCGGCGTCCGATCCGCTCACCGGGTCAGGATAGGGTCAGCGGCTGGGTGTCGGCCTCGGCCCTCGGGGTGTCCTGCGACACCCCGAGCACGGTGGCAATACGCGCCGCGACGGCGGCCGGATCGCTGTAGAGGTCGAACGCGTGCACCCGCACGTAATGCCAACCGAGGCGCCGCAGCACGTGCGGTCGCAGGCGCAGGGACTCCCGCAGCGACTCGCCGCGCGACTCGGGATCGGACTCGACGACCACGGCCTTGCCGCCGTGCTGCGCGACGAGCGGCAGCAGCCCGCGGTAATCCACGTCGACCGCGACGCCGAGGCGGCGCAGCTCGCGCGCCAGCGCCAGGGTGAGCGGGTCGGCCAGGTCCTCGAGCCGCGCCTCGCGACCCCGCGTCGCGATCCCGCTCAGAATGCCCATGAAGGTCGCGGCGCCGTGCTGCAGTCGCCCGTCGTCGAACGACGAGGGCCGGATCGACGACACGATCACCATCGAGCGGCGGGCGCGCGTCATGCCGATCGTCAGCAGGCGCTCTCCGTCGGGCGTCGACAGGTCTCCGAAGTCGCTGAGCACGCGCCCGTGCTTGGTGAGGCCGTACCCGAGCGTGAGGATGACGCGGTCGCGGCTCTCGGCGGCGGCCTCCTCGAGCGTGAGCACGGCGAGCGGCTCCGCCGTGTCGCGCGAGACGAAGTCGGCCACGTCGCTGCGGCCCGCGAAGGCCTCGTTGATCGCCGCGCGCACACGGTCGGCGTGGCGGCGACTGACGCTCACCACCATGAGCGACTCGTTCGGGCGGTTCACGGCGTGCTCTACGACGAGCGAGACGACGCGGTTGACCTCGGGGTCGGGGCTCTCCACCGTGCCCGTGACGGGGTCGGGCGTGCCGTTGCCGCCCTCCACGTAGTCGACGGTCAGGCTGCCGCGGCCGAGGTAGGAGCCGGCCCACGGCAGCGAGACGATCTCGCCGCCGTAGAACGCGTCGTTCACCAGCGCCGCCAGGTCTTCGCCGCCCGCGCGGTAGCTGCGCGTCAGGGTCTCGAGGGGCACGATCTCGGCGAGGCTCTCGAAGAGGCTGGTGCCGTCGAACACCGAGCCGTCCTCCGGCTCGGCACCGGTCTGCACGACGAAGGGCGTCGGCCGCTGGGTCACCGGGTCGCCGAACGCCACCACCTGGCGTGCCCTGCGGATGGCGGGAGCGGCCTCCGTCACGCTGACGGCCGCGGCGTCGGCGACGATCACGGCGTCGAAGGCCTCGGTGTCGGGGATGAGGGGCACCTCGTACGGCGAGGCGAGCCAGACGGGCGCCAGCACGCGCATGAGTGTCGGCGCCTGGCGCAGCACGCTCGGCGCGTCGACCTCGCCGCGCATCAGGGCGCGGCGCAGCGCTGCGGACTCCTCCGGCTCGTCGACGATCCCGATCCGCCACTGGGCGGCGAGCTGCCAGGCGAGCAGGGGTCCCGACGCCGCCGCGTGCGCCTCGTCCACGAGCCGGAAGTCGCGCTCCAGGCGGTCCACGACCGAGGTGTTCGCGCCGAGCAGGGCCCGATCACCCTGCAGCATGTGTTCGAGCGCGGACTGCCACCAGGCGAACTCGAGCTCCTCGCCCACGCGCGCCTCATCGACGTGCCGCACCGACAGCTCGGTCAGCAGGGGCTCCAGCCCCAGAGCCGCGAGCCGCGTGCGCAGTTCGGCGCGCTCCACGATGTTGTCGAACACCTGCGACTCCGCGGCGAGCCCACCGAGGGTGCGCACGAGTCGCTGCACGGGCATCGCCGCGAGCCGCGTTCCCCGCCCGAGCGCGCGGTCGAGTTCCTCCAGATCCGCCACGACGCGCTTCCACGCCTCGTGCACGTCGGAAAGGCCGATGGGGATCTCGGGCACGGTGCCCACGTCGACGAGGTGCTGCCACTGCGTGCGCTGGTGCTGGATGCGCACGAGCGCCGCGTGCATGTCGACCACGTGACCGCCCGGGCGCACGTACTCGCGCGCGAGCTTCTTGAGGCGACGGCGGGTGGCGGCGGCCATCGTCGCCGAGTCGCGCCGCGGCCCGTGCGCCTTGATGAGCTCGCCGAGCGGGCGCTCGAACACCGTGGGGCTGAACCGGTCGAGGGAGTCACGGATGCCGTGCAGCAGCCGCAGGTACTCCCCCAGCTCGTCGATCGTCGTGAACGGACGCATGCGCGTCTGCGAGATGAGCTCGTAGCCGCGCTCGAGCAGCTGCGGCACGTCGACGCTCTGCAGCCGTCCGGCGAGCGCGTGCGCGTCCTTCGCCTCCTGCGTCGAGGCGAACGTCACCCCGTACCACGGCGAGTCGTCGGGTCCGACGCGGAACTCGCCGAGTCGCGCGGCGAGCGCGAGGGTGCGCGCCGCGTCCGAGCGGTCGCCCGAGAGCCGCTCGAGGGCGCGCAGACCGAGGCGCGCGCTTGTCGAGGGCGGGTGCGGCAGCGACGCGAGCTTCGTCAGGGTGCGCGTGGCGTCGAGGGCCGACACGCCGAGCGTCGGGTGCGGCCGCACGAGGGCGCGCCGGTAGTCGCGCAGCACCGTGCGCAGGCGCACGAGCGCGTCGTCGATGTCGGCGACGGTGGGCTGTTCGGCCTTCTCGTTGCGGCCGATGGCGCGGATGAGGTCGCGCCGAAGCGATGACGGCGAGACCGCGAGCCCGTCGAGCCCCACCCCGGCCAGGCGGTGACGCACGCCGTCGAGCGTGGAGCGGCGCGGGCTCACGACGAGCACGCGCCGGCCGGCGCGGACGAGAGCGCCGACGGCGTTGATGACGGTCTGCGTGCCGCCGGTTCCCGGCAGCGTGTGGACGACGATCGACTGACCCGCCGCAATGCGCGCGAGCACGCGCTCCTGCTCGGCGTCGGCGTCCAGCAGGAGGGTGTCGGAGGCCGGGGCGCGCTCGTCCGGGTTCGGCACGTGCGGCACGTCGCGCTGTTCGCGGAACGCCGCGAGCGCGTCGGAATGGCCCGAGAGCGCGTCGAGCACGGGGTGCGCCAGTGTGGTGAGGTCGCGCGCCATCGCGCCGCCCACGTCGGCGAAGGTCGACACGACCAGACGCGGGCGCACCGTGAAGGTCTCGATGTGCGAGGTGGCCGACCGCAGCCGGTCGATCACCGGCTGCGGCTTGAACACGCCCTCGGAGTGCGCCAGCGCCGCGAGTGCGGCACCGTCCAGCTCGATGCCGAACTGCGAGCGCAGCGCGCGCACGAGCTCCGGGTTGACGGTGAACGAACCGTGCAGCTTCAGCTCGAAGTCCGCGTGGTGGCGGCGGATCGCCAGCGGGCGCAGCAGCACCGGCGCCGTGAACGTCTCGGCGCCCAAGCGCCACGACGCCAGCCCCACGGCCAGGCGCACCGCGTCGATGGCCCGCACGGTGCGCAGTTCGATGTTCTTCGCCGTGATGCGCTCGGCGGCGAGCCGTGCGGTGCGCAGCGCGACCTCGTCACGAAAGAGGTTCGACAGCAGCGTGGACTTGCCGGTGATGAACTGCGGCAGGCTGCCGGGGTGGGCCTTCGTGATGTCGATCCCCGAATCGGCGGCCTCGCGGTATCGCAGCAGCGGCGAGGGGCCGCCCAGGTCGGCGGCGGCCAGGCGCAGCCGCTCGCGCTCGGCGTCGGCCGCGTGCACGACCTGCACCCCGGGCTCGGCGACGCCGAGATCCGCTGGGGTGACGTCCGCGGTGGCGCGGGTCGCCGCGGCGCTCGTTCTGGCTCGGAACACGCAGTCAGGCTACGCACCGGACACCGGATCGACGTTGCGATCCGCGGAGTTTCGCGGTATTGGCGCTCCACGCGTGTTCATGCGGCGTGCCGCGGCGCCCTGGTCGGCGGTCGCACCGCCGCCGCACCCGCTCACAGGCCGGGCGCGCCGATTCCTCCTCCCCCTCCTCGCCCACGGCTGGGCGGTGTCGGCGGGGGCCGCCAGGATGGACGCATGGAGTTCCGTTTCGGCACCGTCGACTGCCCGCTGGGCGTCGTTGTCGCGGTCGCGTCCGCCGAGGGTCTCATCGCGGTGCGTGTCGCCGACGACCCCGGGCACGCGTTGGGCGCGCTGGCGCACCAGCACCGCATCTCGCCCGAGCCGGATGAGGGTGTCGTCGCGGATCTGGCCCCGCAGCTGGCCGCATACTTCGACGGCCGGCTGCGCACGTTCGACGTGCCGCTGGATTGGCGGCTCGTGTCGGGTTTCGCGCGCGAAGCGCTGACGGCCGTGCGCGAGATCCCGTACGGCGAGACCGCCTCGTACGGCGAGGTCGCGGCCATGGCGGGAAGGCCCCGGGCCCACCGCGCCGTCGGCACCGCGTGCCGCGACACGCCGTTCGCGCTCGTGGTGCCGGTGCACCGCGTCGTCCGGGCGGACGGCCGGCTCGGCGAGTACGGGGGCTTCCCCGAGCACAAGCGATTCCTTGTCGAGCTGGAGCGCGACGCCTCGCGGCGCGAAGCGGAGGGGGCACGACCGTGACGGATCTGGTGATCGGCGACGACGGGCTGGCTCGCCCCGTGTGGGCGTCTCGCGACCCGCTGCTGCGCGCCTACTACGACACAGAGTGGGGCATGCCGGTGCGCGACGAACGCGGGCTGTTCGAGCGGCTCAGCCTCGAGGCGTTCCAGTCCGGCCTGTCGTGGGCGACCATCCTGCGCAAGCGCGAGGCCTTTCGCGAGGTGTTCCGACAGTTCGACCCCGACGCCGTGGCGGCGTTCGGGGAGGACGACGTGGAGCGGCTGCTGGCCGATGCCCGCATCATCCGCAATCGTGCGAAGATCCTCGCGACCGTCGGCAACGCGCGGGCCACGGTCGCGCTGCGGGACGACGGCGGGCTGGCCGAGCTGATCTGGAGCTACCGGCCGGCCGAGACGCCGGCGCCCGCCAGCTACGCCGACATCCCCTCGTCGTCGCCGGAGTCCGTGGCGCTCTCGCGCGAGCTGAAGCGCCGCGGATTCCGCTTCGTGGGCCCCACGACGATGTTCGCGCTGATGGAGGCGGTCGGGATCGTCGACACCCACCTGCTCGGCAGCCACCGACGCGGTACGAGCGGCGTGTGGTGACCGCGTCGCCGTGATGCCCCGGCTCCGGCCGCCCGTTCCACGCGCCCGCATACGAGCGGACCCCGCAGGCCGCCTCGGCCTGCGGGGTCCCTCGTGGCGTCGGTCGGGCGCCGCCTAGTGCTGCACCGCCTTCTCGGCGCCGTGCCCGGTAAGCGAGCGGACCTCCATCTCGGCCGCCACGCGCGGATCCTCCGATCCCTTCGACGTGAGCGAGCCGATCCAGCCGAGCAGGAACCCGACGGGGATCGACACGATGCCCGGGTTGCTCAGCGGCCAGATCGCGACGCCGGTCTCCCCGAACACGCTCGTGGGCGTGCCCCAGAACACCGGCGACAGCACGATGAGGACGATCGCCGTGCCCAGTCCGCCGTACATGCTCCACACGGCGCCACGGGTGGTGAAGCCGCGCCAGAACAGCGAGTACAGGATGGTCGGCAGGTTCGCCGAGGCGGCGATCGCGAAGGCCAGCGCCACCAGGAACGCCACGTTCTGCCCGAGCACCGCGATGCCGCCGAGGATGGCGAGCACGCCGATGACGAGGATCGTGATGTTCGCGACCTTGCGCTCCTGCCCCTCCGTTGCCGTGCCGCGCTTCACGACGCCGTTGTAGATGTCGTGCGAGAACGACGCCGCCGCCGTGATGGTGAGTCCGGCCACCACCGCCAGGATCGTGGCGAAGGCGACGGCCGAGATGATGCCCATCAGCACGGCACCGCCGAGCGCCTGCGCCAGCAGCGGCGCGGCGGAGTTGACGCCGCCGGGCGCTCCCAGGATCGTCTCCTCGCCCACGAGCGCGCCCGCGCCGTAGCCGAGCACGAGCGTGAGCAGGTAGAACAGGCCGATCAGCCAGATGGCCCACACGACCGAGCGACGCGCCTCCTTCGCGGTCGGCACCGTGTAGAACCGCATCAGCACGTGCGGCAGGCCCGCCGTTCCGAGCACCAGCGCCAGCCCGAGCGAGAGGAAGTCGACCGGGTTGGTGTACTGCAGGCCCGGGTTCAACGTCGCCTCACCGTCGGGCGAGGCCGCCACCGCCGCCGCGAGCAGGTCGTTGAAGTTGAACCCATGGATCACGAGCACCCAGATCGCCATGAGGATGGCCCCGCCGATGAGCAGGAACGCCTTGACGATCTGCACCCAGGTGGTTCCCTTCATGCCGCCGATCAGCACGTAGCCGACCATGAGCACGCCCACCACCGTCACGACGACGGCCGTACCGATCTCGTCGTCGATCCCGAGCAGCAGCGACACGAGGCCCCCGGCGCCCGCCATCTGCGCGAGCAGGTAGAAGAAGCACACGGTCAGCGTCGAGATCGCGGCGGCCATGCGCACGGGGCGCTGCTTGAGCCGGAACGAGAGCACATCGGCCATCGTGAACTTGCCCGTGTTGCGCATCAGCTCGGCCACGAGCAGCAGCGCGACCAGCCACGCCACGAGGAATCCGATCGAATAGAGGAATCCGTCGTATCCGTTCACGGCGATGGCGCCCACGATTCCGAGGAACGAGGCCGCGGAGAGGTAATCTCCCGCGATCGCGAAACCGTTCTGCGGGCCGGAGAATGCGCGCCCGCCGGCGTAGAAATCGGCCGCCGTCTTGTTGTTCCGTGACGCGCGGATGACGATCACCAACGTCACGGCGACGAACAGGCCGAAGATCGTGATGTTCAGAATCGGGTTGTTCTCGGCCTGCGTCGTCTCGACGGCCGCATGGACGGCGTTCATGCGCGCCCCTCCTGCTTCTCGAGGTCCTCACGGATGGCGGCCGACTGCGGATCGAGCCGACGGTTCGCGAACGAGACGTAGGCCATGGTGATCGCGAAGGTCGTGACGAACTGCCCCAGGCCGATCAGCAGACCCACGTTCACCTGGCCGAACACCTTGATCGCCATGAAGTCGGGCGCCCAGCCGGCGAGCAGGACGTACACGAAGTACCAGACCAGAAAGAACGCCGCGAGCGGGAAGACGAAGCCGCGGTGGGCGCGCCTCAGCTCGCGGAACCGCGGGGAGTTCTCCTCCGCGATGTAATCGATGGTGCTCCTCGCACCGGTCGATGGTTCGGTCATGAGGCCTCCTTGCCACATGGTCGGGTGACGGCGGCGCGTCGGTGCGCCGCCGACCGGCGCGCCGCAGGCGTCGCCGATGGTAGCTTCGACGCTACGAACGCGGCGGCACCGGCCGTCACCCCCGAAAGTCGGTAGGAGCCGCGTACCGGAAGACGACGCGGCGACGAAGCCGCCGAAGCGGAGGTCATCGTGAGAACCGAGGCACCATCCCCGCGCGACCCCCTGCTGGACAAGGCGGTGCGCGACCTCGCGCGCCGCACCCGCTTCCCGATCGCCTTCGGCGGTCTCCTCGAGCACGACACCGCCGCCGTCGACACCGTCGTCGGCGCCCAGACGAAGGCCCTCGACGGGCTCGCCGTGCGCATCGAGCGCGGCCTGGGCGGCCGGGCGATGCGTGAGCTGCGGCCGCGCATGACGGGCGACTACGGAACGGCGACGCAGATCACCCACGATTACGACCGATGGATCCTCGGCGAGGGGATCGGCACGCTGCTGGCCGTACCGGTGATCGTGAGCGGTCGCGCCCGCGGCGTGCTGTACGGCGGCGCCTGGGGGCGGTGGAGCATCGGGGGCGTCGCCACCGCCCCCGCCGTGCGCGTGGCGGAAGAGCTCGCCACCGAGCTGCGCATCCGCGACGAGGTCGATCGCAGGATCGCCCAGACCCCCTCGCCCGCTCCGACGTCCGCGCTCAGCTCCGCGCAGCGCGAGGAGCTACGCGAGAGCTACGCCGAACTGCGTCGCATCGCGGCGGCCGTGCCCGATCCCGACCTGCGCGCGCGATTGGAGGACGTCGAGCGCCGCCTGGCCGGGCTTTCGGGCGAGACTCCGCCCGCCGCCCGCACCGCCGCGCCGCCGGGGGTGCGGCTGTCGCGACGGGAGACGGACGTGCTGGCGTGCGTTGCGCTCGGAGCGACCAACGCCGAGATCGCGGAGCGGCTCGGCCTGCGCGAGGGCACCGTGAAGGCCTACCTCGGTTCGGCGATGTCCAAGCTGGACGCGTCCACCCGCCATGCCGCCGTCGCCCGAGCACGTCGGGCGGGACTGCTGCCCTGACGGCACCGCCGTCGATTCGCACTCGCCCCGGGAATTCCCGCGCCGCGGGCCGCGCATTTCCGCTCGGGGAATTGCATTTCGGCACGTCGGGGCAATTCCGAATTGTGCAGAATAGACGCGCCGAGTGTTATCCTCGACCCCATGGCTCGTAAAATCGTGCACCAACTCGTCGACGATATCGACGGAACCGTTCTCGAACCCGGGGAAGGCGAGACCGTGCTTTTCGCCGTCGACGGGAAGAGCTACGAAATCGACCTGACCGAGGCGAATGCCGCCAAGCTGCGCGACGCGCTCGCGCCCTACATTTCCGCCGGTCGCCGCGCCGGGGGCGGCGCATCCGCCAGCCCGCGGCAGCAGCGCCGCCGCGGCGGCCAGAAGGACTACGGCCCGGTTCGCGAGTGGGCGAAGGCCAACGGCTACACCGTCTCCGAGCGGGGGCGCGTGCCGGCCTCGGTGCTGGAGGCGTACGAGGCCGCCAACTGAACCGGCACAACGGCGTGTGAGGGGCGAGCGGATCCATTCCGCTCGCCCCTCGCCGCGTCCGCTCGGGGAAGCCCCCGTTCCTCCGCGTTAGGCTGGTCATCCACGCCCCTGTAGCTCAGTGGATAGAGCGTCGGTTTCCTAAACCGTGCGTCGCTGGTTCGAGTCCAGTCAGGGGCACCGTTCCATCACCCGCGCGAATCCGCGCCGGGTATCGCCAGGGCCATCGCACCCGCTCCCGCGTCTTCCGATCAAAGCGGACACCGGGGCCGACTGTTGCGCTCTCTTACGAACGAGGTGCGGGACCGGGCCGCCGCGCCTAGCGTTCAGGGACATCGGCCGGTGCCGGCACGCCGCCCGACGCCCCCACCGCACGCGCACCTCAGGAGACGCCATGGCCCACGACGACATCCCCTCGCAGTCCAGCCAGAGCGAGATCGAACAGCGACTTGCGCAGCGCAAGCGGCGCCGCACCGTCTCTCTCGTCATCGGCGCCGTGGCCGTCGTCGCGATCGCGGCAGCCATCGCCGTCCCGCTGCTGCTGCAGACCGCGGCGCCGGCCGCCGAGGGAGAGGGCGACGCCGAGCTCATCGAGCTGACGATCGCCGACACCGCGCAGAGCGACTTCCAGGACGCGATCGTCGAGGTGGGCCGCGAGAACGGCCTCGACCTCACGTTCGTCAACTTCGACGACCCCTACCTGCCCAACACGGCGCTGGTCGAGGGCGAGGTCGACGGCAACTCCTTCCAACACGTGGCGTGGCTGAGCCAGTTCAACAAGCAGAACGGCACCGACATCACCCCCGTGTTCTCCACGGTGATCAGCGCCTGGGGGCTGTTCTCCGCAACCCACGCGTCCGCGTCCGACATCCCTGAGGGCGCGCGCATCGCGGTGCCCGACGACCCGGCGAACTTCTCGCGGGCGTTGTTCATCTTGCAGACGGCGGGGCTCATCGAGGTCGATCCCGAGGCCGGCGTGTTCCCCGTCGAGGAGGACATCGTCGCCAACGAGCGCTCCATCGAGCTCGTCCGCATCGCCCACGAGTCGGTGCAGACCGCCTACTCCGATCCCACGATCGATGCGGTCGTCATCGCGACGGACGACTTCGACCCGGCTCTCGGCATCACCAGCGACGATGCGATTCAGCTCGAGGACGCCTCGGCCCCCACGTCGAGCCCGTACGTCATCGTCGTCGCCACCACCTCCGACCGCGCCGACGACCCCGCGTGGGAGCTCCTGGAGAAGACGTACCGCGACGACCGCGTCGTGGCGGCCTTGGAGGAGGAGAAGCGCGGCGAAGCGACGATCGTGGAGCTTCCGGTCGACGACCTTCGCGCGGCGCTCTCCGAGCTCACCGCGCAGTGATGCCCGCGACCCGCGACCACGTCGGCGAGGCGGAGGCATGAGCGAACGCATCCGGCTCGCCGCGGTCACCAAGCAGTACCCCTCGAAGGGCAGGTCCACGGCTCCGCCGGCGATCGACGGCGTCGACCTGTCGATCGAGGCCGGGGAGATCTACGGTCTGATCGGGCGCTCGGGCGCGGGCAAGTCGACGCTGTTGCGGATGATCAACGGGCTCGAGAAGCCGACCGCCGGCCGTGTCCTCGTCGACGGTGTCGACGTCCACGCCCTCGCGCCCTCCGAGTTGCGGGCGCTGCGGCACGGCATCGGGATGGTGTTCCAGCAGTTCAGCCTGTGGAACTCGCGCACGGTGTTCGGCAACATCGCCACCCCGCTCAAGATCGCCGGGTGGAAGGACGACGCGATCGCGCGGCGCGTCGGCGAGCTCATCGACTTCGTGGGCCTGCAGGGCAAGGCGTTCGCTCGTCCGCGGCAGCTGTCGGGCGGGCAGAAGCAGCGCGTCGGCATCGCACGGGCGATCGCCGCCCGACCGTCCATCCTGCTCTCCGACGAGGCGACGAGCGCCCTCGATCCGCAGACGACGACGGGCATCGTCGATCTGCTGAGGTCGGTCAACCGCGAGTTCGGCATCACGATCGTCGTCGTCACGCACGAGATGGATGTGGTCAGCGCGCTCGCCGACCGTGTGTCGATCCTCAGCGAGGGGCGCGTCGTCGAGTCGGGCGACATCCACCAGATCCTGGCCCGCCCCCGCCACCCGGTCACGGCGGGGCTCGTCGGCTCATACACGGGCACCACGCTGACCGAGCGCGAGAAGGATGCGCTGCGGGAGCGGTTCACCGGGCGCCGGATCTCGGTGACCGTCGATGCCGCGACCGCGGAGAGCCCCCTGCTGTCGAGGCTCGCCCGCGAGAACGGGGTCGACTTCGCGATCATTCAGGGCGGGGTCGCGCGCGTGCGATCGCTGCCCTACGGGCAGCTGAGTCTCGCCCTGCACGGCGACGACGCCGCCGTCGACCGGTTCATCGCTCAGCTGGGGGAGCACACGGAGGTAATCGCATGGTGACCGCGTGGATCGATCTCGATGTCGTCGGGCCGAAGGTCGCCCGGGCCCTGTTCGAGACCCTGTTCATGGTGGCGGCGTCGTTCTTCCTCGCCGCGATCATCGGACTGATCCTCGGCATCTTCCTGTACGCCACGCGTCCCGGCCAGCTGCTGCACAGCAGGGTCGCCCACACGGCGCTGAACCTCATCGTCAACACGCTGCGACCGATCCCCTTCATCATCCTGCTGATCGCGTTGACTCCGCTCACGCGCGAGCTGATCGGCACGAGCATCGGCCCGGCCGCCGCGATCCCGCCCCTCACGGTGGCCGCGTCGGTCGGCATCGCGCGCGTCGCGGAGTCGAACCTCGTGGCGGTCGACCCGGGCGTCGTCGAGGCCGCCAAGGCGGTCGGGGCGCGCCCCCTCCACATCCTGTTCGGCTTCGTCGCGCGGGAGGCACTCGGCCCCCTCGTGCTCTCGCTGACATTCATCTTCGTCGCGATCATCGACGCGACGGCGGTGGCGGGCGCCGTCGGCGGCGGCGGTCTGGGCAATCTCGCTCTCACCTACGGCTACCAGCGCTTCGACTACGGCGTGATCGTCGTGGTCATCGCCGTCCTGATCGCCCTGGTGCAGCTCGTGCAGCTGGTCGGCAACCGCCTCGCACGACGGATCATCGACGGATGACGGATCACGAGCGGCTGGGACGCGTCGCGGTCGTCGGGGCCGGGGTCATCGGATCGGCGATCGCCGCGGCACTCGTGGATCGAGGGGCGCGGGTGACGCAGGTCAGCGAGTCGGAGGGGCTGTCGGCGGCGTCGCGCGCGAGCTTCGCCTGGGTCAACGCGCACGGCAAGATGCCCGAGCCGTACCGAGCGCTCAACGCCGAGGGCCGCGCGTGGCACGCCCGGCACGGCGCGTCGTGGTTCGTGCCCACCGGGTCCATCGTCGACGGCGTACCGGACGAGCGGGACGGCTACGTCGACGTGGACCGGTTCCTCGCCGTTCACCGCGCCCGCGTCGGCGCGACCGGCGCGGTGGTCACGGGCCGGGTGCTCGGGCTCGGCCGCGCACGCACCGGCATCTCCCTCGAGGGCACGGGGGTGGTGGCCGACACCGTGGTCATCGCCGCGGGCACGGGCACCGCGGCCCTGGTCGGCTCACTGACCTCGCCGAACAGCCGCATCGGATCGGCCAGGGGCCCGCGCGGCTTCGCGGTGCGCCTGCGCGCCCCCTCCGCAGCGGTGGGCCGGGTCGTCGTCGACCGCGGCCTGCTGCTGCGGCCCGACCACCCCGAGAGACCGGATCTCGTGGTCGCCCAGAGCCTGGCGGTCGAGCAGCGACTGCGCTCCCGCCCATCGTCGGCCGACGACGCCGCGACCATCTGGACCGAGATGCGCCGCGAGCTGGCCACCCGCGTCGGCGGGGAGGTGCGCGACGCGGAACCGGTGTCGGTGCACGTCGCCGATCGGCCCCGGTCCGCCGACGGCTATCCGGTGCTGGGCTGGGTGGCGCCGGGGGTGTACGTGGTGCTCAGCCACAGCGGCGTCACGCTCGCGCTCCTGCTGGCGGATCTCGCCGCGCGCGACCTCGTCGGCGACATCGACCCCAGACTGGAGGCATACCGC
This sequence comes from Microbacterium sp. Marseille-Q6965, assembly GCF_946151065.1. Taxonomy (GTDB): domain Bacteria; phylum Actinomycetota; class Actinomycetes; order Actinomycetales; family Microbacteriaceae; genus Microbacterium. The sequence goes on from NZ_CAMGZA010000001.1 coordinate 1,058,442, forward strand.
CCATGACGACGAAGGACTCCGACATGTTCACCGCGCTCGGCGCCAGCTCGCTGCTGGCGAGCCTTCCCCCTCGACAGGGATTCGGCGACGCGACCCTGATCCGCCTGGCGCCCGGCGCGATCGACCTCGGCGGCGGCAACCCCGCGACGGGGCTGCTCCCCACCGAGCTGTACCGCGACGCGTCGGCCGCTTTCTTCTCCGGTGACGACTTCCCGCGCGCGCTGCGCTACTCGCCGGCCCCCGGCCTGCCGGCGCTGCGCGCGGCGATCGCGGAGCGCGAAGGCGTCGAGGCGGAGCGCGTGCTGGTGACCAACGGCGGTGCACACGGTTTGGCGCTCGTCGCGCTCGGCACGCTGGATCGCGGCGACGTCATCGTCGTCGACGATCCGGTTTATCCCCTCTTCCTCCGCGTGCTCGACCTCGTCGGCGCCTCGGTGGTCGGGGTGCCCGTCGGCGCCGACGGCCTCGATGTCGACGCCCTCGCCGCACGCCTGCGCGCCGGTCTGCGCCCGAAGGCGCTCTTCACCGTCCCGACCTTCCATAACCCGTCCGGAGGCACGCTGTCCGCACAGAAGGCGGACGCGCTCGTCGACCTGGCCGAGAAGTACGGGTTCACGATCATCGCAGACGACCCGTATCGCGAGATCGCCTTCCCCGGCACCGTCGTACCGCGGCGTGCACGGCTGCGGGAGTCGCCCCAGGTCGTCTCGGTGGGCACGTTCTCAAAGACGCTCGGACCCGGGCTGCGGTTGGGGTGGCTCGTCGTGCCCCCCGCTCTCGCGGAGCACTACGTGCGGCTCCGCAATCGGCTCGACGGCCAGAGCAGCGCCGTGCTGCAGGAGATCGTCACCCGCATCCTCTCCGACGCCCGGTTCGGTCCCGCCCTGCGCACGGCGGGTGAGGGCTACGCCGAGAAGGCGGGCGCGCTCGTCGAGGCACTGCGCACCGAGTTCGGCGACGATGTCGACGTGGACGCACCGCAGGGCGGCTTCTTCGCCTGGGCGCGCCTGCGCGGCGACCTCGACTTCGCGCAGCTGTTCGAGGCGGCGCAGGATGCCGGCGTCACGTATCAGCGCGGGGAGTGGTTCTCGGCGACGGGCGAACGACCGTTCCGCGGGCACGCGCGACTGTCGTTCTCGGAGCCGGAGGTCCACGAGCTTCGGGAGGGTGTGTCGCGGCTGGCGCAGGCGTGGCGCGCACTGCGCGCCCGCTGAGACTCGGAGCGCGCGCTCACTCCCGCAGGGCCCGGCGAGGCCCTCGTCCGCCGCTCCCCGCGCGGGTCAGGCGGCGAGTGCGAGGTACGGCTCCCAGCGCGGGTCGCCGCGCTCCACGCCGCGCACGGTCCACGCCCCGCCGCGCGGGGGGCGGGGCGTGATGCGCAGCTCCCACCCCATCTCCTGGGGGGTGCGGTCGCTCTTGATGTTGTTGCACCGCAGGCACGCGGCCACGAGGTTCTCCCAGCTGTCTGCACCGCCGCGCGAGCGCGGCAGGATGTGGTCGATCGTCGAGGCCGGCTTGCCGCAGTAACCGCAGCGGTGGTTGTCGCGGCGCAGCACCCCGCGGCGCGTCACCGGCACGCGGCGGCCGCCGGGCACGCGCACGTAGCGGGTGAGCACGATGACGGCGGGACGCTCGTACGACCCGTGGGTGCCCCAGACCGGTTCGTCCTCGATCCGCTCGACGATGCTCGCCTTCTCGTTCATCACGAGCACGAGCGCGCGCTTGAACGAGACGACCGCGAGGGGCTCATAGCCCGCGTTCAACACCAGAGTGCGCATGCCCTGTCCTTTCGATGGGTCCCGGACGGCTTCCGGGCTCTCGATCCCGTGACGCCACGCTCTGCGGTGGAGCGCGGTGCGGGGGTGCGCAGGCACGAAAAAAGGCGCTGTCTCACAGACAGCGCCTTTCGCACGCGGACGACCCGCGCACCGTGTGCACACGATGCCGAAGCACGTAACGCCCGAGCGCATCCATGGTGCGGATGCGAGGTATTCGCGACATCGGCTTCTCCCTCCGCTTCACGCGGCGACGGGATCAGAGTAGCCCTGCGGCGGCGATGCGGGGCCATCCCGCGGAGGAGAATTCCCGGGCGTGTCGCCGCGGGCGCCCCGCGGACCCGTCCGTCGGCGGCGCAGACGCGACGAGGGCCCCGCGGCGGCTGCCGACGGGGCCCTCGAAAGCGTGAATCAGTAGGGCAGCCAGGCCTGGGGGCTCACGAGGCCGCCGTTGACGTACACCTCGAAGTGCAGGTGCGGCGCGGTGGAGCTGCCCGTCGAACCGACGTAGCCGATGACCTGCCCGGCCGTGACCGTCTGCCCCGCGGCGGCCGCGATGGAGGACATGTGCGCGTACCGGGTGGTCGTGGCGCTGCCGCCCACGTTGCTCTCGATCGTCACGGCGTTGCCGTAGCCGCCGAACCAGCCGGACTGCGAGACCACGCCATCCGCGGCGGCGAAGATCGGGGTGCCGGTCGAGGCGAGCAGGTCCCAGCCCTTGTGGTAGCCGGAGTCGCCGAGCCCACGACCCGAGGTCCAGGCGCCGGCGGGGAGCGGGAAGACGACACCCTCGCTCGGCGCGGAGGGGGTCGCGTTTCCGCTGTAGACCGACGCCGCGGAGGACGACGCTGCCGCCGCCGCGGCCTCGGCCGCCATCTCCTTGGCGCGCTTGGCCGCCGCGGCGGCGGCCTTCTCCTTCTCGATCTCGCTCGCCGTGGTCCCCGAGTAGCTCGAGGCGCTGAGCTGCGAGGCGGTGGCGCCGCCACCGACGGTGAGCGACTGCGCGTCGGCCTCGGCGATGTCGTGGGCGGTCACCTGCTCCGCGGTCGCCTCGCCGCCGCCCTGCGTGGCGGCGTAGGCGGGGATGGCGACGCCGGCGATGAGCGCGAGAACCGCGGTCATCGTGCCCGCCGCGCGCAGCGGCCGGATCTTCGGCGCGCTCTCGGCGCGCAGGGCGCGCTCGGCGATGCGGATGTCGCGGCGGCTGATCTTCGCCGGCGCGGGGGCGCCGGTCCGGGTGGGGTCCGTGGCCTCGGGCGAGCCTGCGGACATCGGGTTCTGAGTCAAGACGTGTTCCTCCGTCGCCTCGCGCTCGGGTAGCGCCGGCTCGTCAGCACTTGTCGTCGGACAGTGAATCCTGCAAGAAGGACGAGCCGGAGAGGCGATTGCTTGCAGAACGGGTTCGTGGACCTTGCGGCCTCGGGATTTCCCCACCCTACGGGAAGATAACGAAAATGTCACGCCCCGTTCCTGAGAGCGTCACCGCGCTCGCAGAAGGACTCAGCGGGCCGCGACGAGGAAGACGTGCGACGCGATCTCGACCGGCAGTTCGAGCGCCTCGTCGCTGCCGTCCATGTGCACGAGCACGTAGCCCTCGCTGTAGCGGAAGTCGCCCGAGGCGCCCGGCACGACGCCGGCCACGCGCAGCTGCTGCAGCAGTTCGGGGTCGACCTGCGCCGGCTCGGCCAGGCGCCGCACCGTGCCCTGGATCGGGCCGCCCTGCGCGTCGAGCGCCTTCACCAGCCCGATGACGCCCTCGTCGAAGTCGCGGCTGGGCTCGCCGCCGATGAGGTCGAGCCCGGGGATCGGGTTGCCGTAGGGCGACTCCGTGGGGCTGCCCAGCAGCTCGATGAGGCGGCGCTCCACCTGCTCGCTCATCACGTGCTCCCAGCGGCACGCCTCCTCGTGGACATAGGCCCAGTCGAGGCCGATGACGTCCGAGAGCAGCCGCTCGGCCAGGCGGTGCTTGCGCATCACGTCCACGGCCTTCTGCCGGCCGACCTCAGACAGCTCAAGGCGACGGTCCTCGCCCACGTGCACGAGTCCGTCGCGCTCCATGCGGCCGACCGTCTGCGAGACCGTCGGACCCGAGTGCCCGAGCCGCTCGGAGATGCGCGCGCGCAGCGGCACGATGTTCTCCTCCTCGAGCTCGAGGATGGTGCGAAGGTACATCTCCGTCGTGTCGATCAGGTCGGTCATCGGGGCCTCCGTCGGGTTCCTCCGGCAATCCTATTCGGCGCCGAGTGAGCGTTCTCCGGGATCGGCGGCGGCCGGCGAGGAGCACGCCGGCACCGGTCCTACCATGGACGCATGACGCTCACGATCCCCGCCGATCTCCTGCCCGCCGACGGACGATTCGGCTGCGGCCCCTCGAAGGTGCGGGACGAGCAGGTGACGGCCCTGGCCGCCGTCGGGCGATCGCTGCTCGGCACCTCGCACCGCCAGGCGCCCGTGAAGAACCTCGTCGGCAGCGTGCGCGAGCGCCTGTCCGCCCTGTTCCGTCTGCCCGACGGGTACGAGGTGATCCTCGGCAACGGCGGGTCCACGGCGTTCTGGGACGCCGCCGCCTTCGGGCTGATCGAGAAGCGCAGCCAGAACCTGACCTTCGGTGAGTTCGGCGGCAAGTTCGCGTCGGCCGCCGGCGCCCCCTGGCTGGAGGCGCCCGACGTGCGCCGCGCCGAGCCCGGATCGATCGCGCTGCCGCAGCCGGTGGCCGGCGTTGACGTGTATGCGTGGCCGCACAACGAGACGTCCACCGGCGCGACGGCCCCCGTCTCGCGCGTGACCGGCGACGACGGCGCGCTCACGGTGATCGACGCGACCAGCGCCGCCGGCGGCATCGACTTCGACGCCGCACAGGCGGACGTCTACTACTTCGCCCCCCAGAAGAACCTCGGATCGGACGGGGGCCTGTGGCTCGCGGCCGTCTCGCCGGCCGCGATCGAGCGCATCGGGCGCGTCGCCACAAGCGGCCGGTACATCCCGGAGTCCCTGAGCCTGGCGACCGCGCTGGACAACTCGCGGAAGAACCAGACGTACAACACCCCCGCCCTCGCGACGCTGCACCTGCTCGACTCCCAGCTGGGCTGGATCCTCGACAACGGCGGGCTGGAATGGGCGGATGCCCGCACCCGCGCGTCGTCGCAGGCGCTCTACGACTGGGCCGAGGCCTCGTCGATCGCCACGCCGTTCGTCGCCGACCCGGCGCACCGCTCGCCCGTCGTCGTCACGATCGACTTCGACGAGTCGGTCGACGCCGCCGCCGTCGCCCAGACGCTGCGCGCCAACGGCATCGTCGACACCGAGCCGTACCGCAAGCTGGGGCGCAACCAGCTGCGCATCGCGACCTTCGTCTCGGTCGAGCCGGACGACGTGCGCCAGCTGATCCGCTCGCTCGACTACGTACTCGCGAACCGCTGACCCGGCGCGGACCCCGTCCGCCGGCCCGATCGGGCGCCGAGAGAGGCACGCGCGACGCCGCGCCTCGCGCTGCCGTCAGTCCTCTTCGTCGTCCGCGTCGTCGTCCGACAGGTCTTCGTCGTCCGAAAGGTCTTCGTCGTCCGACAGCTCGTCGTCCTCGTCGTCGTCCTCGTCGAGCTCGTCGATGTCGACGCCGTCGACGTCGCCGGCGTGCAGGATCGGCGACGCGTCGGCATCGAGCTCGTCGTCCTCCTCGAGGTCGTCCTCGTCGAGGTCGTCCTCGTCGAAGTCGTCGTCCAGGTCCGACGCCGCGTCGTCCTCTTCGTCGTCCGCGTCGTCGTCGCCCTGGTCGCGCTCGGCGGCGTCATCCTCCGCGGCCGCCTCGGCCGCGGCCTGTGCCGCCTGGTACTCCTTGAGGCGCACGGACCAGGGCACCCATTCGGGCGCCAACAGCGCACCCTCCCCCGGCAGCAGCTCGGCCTCGAGCACCGTCGGCTCGGCGCCCTCGACCACGGCGAGCGAGACCGTCCAGTACCAGCCGGGGTAGCCGGGCAGCGTGTTCTCGAACAGCAGCGAGACCACGCCATCCGCCTCGACGCGGTGCCCCGCCGGCGCGCCGATGGACGGGTCCGGTGTGAATTCGCGCAGGGCCTCGAGGGCGAGATCGTGCGCCTCGAGCAGCCGCGCGTCGGGCACGACCGGCGCGGCGGCGGTCCCGACCTCGGGGTCGGACGCCTCCGGCGCGGCGAGTTCCGGCCCAGGCATGGGGGCCTCGGCCGGCGCCCCGTGCACCGGTTCTTCCGCGGCCTCCCCCGCGACGACCTCCGGCTCGGTCGTCACCGGCGCCCCGACCGCCTCGTCGGCGGACGCAGCGGTGGCGGCCGCATCCTGCGGCGCGTCGCCCTGCGGCTCCGGCGCCTCGTCGGGGGTGTCAGACATCGAGCTCATCGGCGACCCTTCGCAGCACGGCGGCGGCCTTGCGCGCGTGGCTGTTCGAGGGGTAGTGACCGCGGCGCAGGTCCTCGCCGACACCGTCGAGCATCTTCACGAGGTCCTCGATGATGATCGCCATGTCCTCCGCCTTCTTGCGGTTCGGCCTCACGCGCGTCGGCGGCGCCTCCAGCACGCGCACCGAGAGCGCCTGCGGCCCCTTGCGGCCGTCGGCGATGCCGAACTCCACGCGCGCGCCCTGTTTCGGCGTCGTGCCCGCGGGCAACGCCGTGGCGTGCAGGAAGACGTCCTGGCCGTCGTCCGAGGCGATGAAGCCGAAGCCCTTCTCCTCGTCGTAGAACCTGACCTTGCCGGTGGGCATGGGACACCTCTTGCTGAGCGATCGTGCGGACGGATGCGGATGGGGCGCGTCGCCGCGCCTCGTTTCCAGCCTACCCATCCGGCGGCGACGCGTATCCTGGTCGGGATGAGCAGCAAGCAGCCCGCCGACGAGACCCCGGTCCGCCGCATCGATCGGATCCTCACGTTCATGTCGCTCGGCGTGATCGTGCTGTCGGTCGGCTGCTTCTTCGCGCTCCTGATCGCCGACGCGGCGGGCTTGCAAGCGGAGGACTTCGGCCGGGGCGCATGGCCGATCATCGCGACCATCCCGATGTTCGGCTTGCCGGTGGGGTTCGTGCTCATCTTCGCGCTGCTGATCATGTCGATGATCCGAAGGGGACGGGCGTCGGACCGCCCGTCCTGAGGCCCCGGATCGCGTGGTAGCCGAAGCGCGCACGCTCGCGGAGCGTCTCGCCGCCAGAGAGGACGGCGAGATCGCCCGGCTGCTGAGCGCGCGGAGGATCTCGGCGCACGTGCCGTGGCGCAGCTGGTTCGACGCGGCCGAGGCGCTGCTCGACCCGGCCTCGATCGCGGCGGCACTGCGCGCGCTTCCCCGCGACGACCTGCACGCGCTGCGGACGGGCTCGGGGCCGGAGCAGCTGGGGCTCACCGATGCCCAGGGCCGCCCGTTCGCCCCGGTGGCCGAGGCACTGCCGCACGAGATCACGCCGACCCCGGCGCGGGCTCCCCGGCCGGCGTCGTCCGACGCGGCCGCCCATGCCGCCGAGCGCGCCTTCACGGCCACGACCGCACTGGCGGACCTTCTGATCGACGCCCTGCGGGTGCCGCTGGGGCGCGTGGCGACGGGCCTGGCGGCCACAGAGCGCAAGCGCCTGGTTCAGGAGGAGCTGGCGCGCGACGGTGACGAGGCCGACGCTCTCGTCCGGGCCGCCGAGCTGGCCGGGCTGCTGCGCGGCCAGGATCGCCGCTGGCTGGTGACGTCCGCGGGCGCGGAGTGGATCCGCCGCTCCACCGGCGAGCGCTGGTCTGCCCTGGTCTCGGCGCTGCGTAGCGCGCTGCCGGCCGGACTGCGTGACGGCGGCGGCTGGATCGATCCGGCCCTGTGGCCGCAGGCGTACCCGCTCGACCCCGAGTGGCCCGAGCATGCGGCGCGCTGGGCGGAGCTGTGGCGCCTCGTCGGCCTCGTCGCGGAGGACGGCGGCGAGCCGGAATGGGCCGCGCTCCCCCGTCGCGGCGAGTCCCCCGAGCCGGCGCCGCTGCTGGCGCTGCTGCCGCAGGAGGTCGACCGTGTCTTCCTGCAGAATGACCTGACCGCGATCTCACCGGGCCCGCTCGCGCCCGAGCTCGACGTGCGGCTGCGCGGCATGGCGGTGCGGGAGTCGCACGCACAGGCATCGACGTACCGCTTCACGGAGGCGTCGATCGGTCAGGCGCTGTCGGCGGGCGAGACCGCCGACGGCCTGCGCACCTTCCTGTCGGAGCTGTCGTTGACCGGCCTGCCGCAGCCGCTGGCGTACCTGATCGAGCGGACGGCGGAGCGCCACGGGCTCGTGCGCATCTCGCTGGATCCCGAAACCGGACACACGGTGGTCTCGAGCCGCGATCACCAGCTGCTCGACACGATCGCGGTCGATCAGGCGCTGCGACCCCTCGGGCTCGTGCCGGACGGCCGACTGCTGCGCACGCGCGCCGACCGGGCGGCGGTGTACTGGGCGCTCGCCGATGCGCGGTATCCCGTCGTGGTGATCGATGAGGAGGGCGAGGCGGTCGCGCTGCGGCGGCACCGTCTGGCGGCCGCCGAAACGCCCGACGCCGACCGCTACGCCGCGCTCCTCGCCCGCCTGCGCGAGTCGGAATCCGGCGATGCCGACGCGGCCTGGCGCGAGCGCGAGCTCGACGCCGCCGTGCGCGAGAAGGCGACCCTCGTCGTCACGGTGGCGCTGCCGGACGGCTCCCAGCGGGAGTTCACCCTCGAGGCGACCGGCCTCGGCGGGGGTCGCCTGCGCGGCCTGGACCGGGGCGCCGACGTCGAGCGCACCCTGCCGATCCGGTCGATCGCCTCGCTACGCCGGGCGTAACGACCGGTGCCACGTTCACCCCGCGGCGGTAGACTGATTCGCTATGTCTGATGGCCCCCTGATCGTCCAGAGCGACCGCACGGTCCTGCTCGAGGCCGCGCACCCCGATGCCGAGTCGGCGCGGCACGATCTCGCCGTCTTCGCGGAGCTCGAGCGCGCCCCCGAGCACATCCACACGTACCGGATCACGCGCCTCGGGCTGTGGAACGCGCGCGCCGCGGGCCACACCGCCGACGACATGCTGCAGACGCTGGATCGGTGGAGCCGCTTCCCCGTGCCGCCGTCGGTTTCCACCGACATCCGCGAGACGGTGAACCGCTACGGCCGTCTCACGATCGAGCGCGGCGACGAGGGCGAGCTGCTGCTCAAGTCCACCGACCGGGCCGTGCTCGCCGAAGTCTCGCGCAACAAGCGCATCCAGCCGCTGCTCATCGGCCAGCCCGCGCCCGACACGTATGTCGTCGACGCGTGGGCGCGGGGTCACATCAAGCAGGAGCTGCTGAAGATCGGCTGGCCCGCCGAGGACCTGGCCGGCTACACGCCCGGCACCCCCCACGCGATCGCCCTCGACGAGGACGGGTGGAACCTGCGGCCCTACCAGCAGCAGGCGGTCGAGACCTTCAGCGCCGACGGGTCGGGCGTCGTGGTCCTCCCCTGCGGCGCGGGCAAGACGCTCGTGGGCGCCGGCGCCATGGCCGCGACGAAGACGACCACCCTCATCCTCGTGACCAACACCGTCTCGGCGCGTCAGTGGCGCGACGAGCTGCTCAAGCGCACCACCCTCACTCCGGAGGAGATCGGCGAGTACTCGGGGCAGGTCAAGGAGATCAAGCCGGTCACGATCGCGACGTATCAGATCCTCACGTCGAAGCGGAAGGGCCAGTACGCACACCTCGACGTGCTCGACGCGCTCGACTGGGGCCTCATCGTGTACGACGAGGTCCACCTGCTGCCGGCGCCCGTGTTCAAGCTCACCGCCGACCTGCAGGCACGACGCCGCCTGGGACTGACCGCCACTCTTGTGCGCGAGGACGGGCGCGAGGGCGACGTGTTCAGCCTCATCGGGCCCAAGCGGTTCGACGCGCCCTGGAAGGAGATCGAGGCGCAGGGGTTCATCGCGCCCGCGGCCTGCTACGAGGTCCGCGTCGACCTGCCGGCGGATGAGCGGCTCGAGTACGCGGCGAGCGCCGACGAGGAGCGCTACCGCCTCGCGGCGACGGCGCCCGCGAAGATCGACGTGGTTCGCGACATCATCGCGCGCCACCCGGGCGAGCAGGTGCTCGTCATCGGGCAGTACCTCGACCAGCTCGACGAGCTCTCACAGGCGCTCGACGCTCCCAAGATCACCGGTTCCACCCCCGTCGACGAGCGCGAGCAACTGTTCCAGGCCTTCCGAGACGGTACGGTGCCGGTGCTCGTGGTGTCGAAGGTGGCGAACTTCTCGGTGGATCTGCCGGATGCGTCGGTGGCGATCCAGGTGTCCGGATCGTTCGGATCGCGCCAGGAGGAGGCTCAGCGCCTCGGCCGCCTGCTGCGGCCCAAGAGCGACGGTCAGACGGCGAGCTTCTACACGCTCATCGCCCGCGACACGGTCGACCAGGACTTCGCCCAGAATCGCCAGCGGTTCCTCGCCGAGCAGGGCTACAGCTACACCATCCTCGACGTCGGCGATCTCGTCGCCGCCTAGGCGCCTGTCGGCGGATCTCAGGATCGGCACGTACTCTCACGGGCATGCGTCACCCGCTTCGCGCGAGCGTCGCCGGTCTCGTCCTCGCCGCGCTCGCCACCACGATCGGTTGCGCCTCGGCACCGACGGTTCCCGCCGAACTCGAGCGCGCGGCTGCGGTCGTCCGCGCGACACCGGGCGTCACCGGCGTGTCATTGCGTGCCGCCGAATCGATCGCCGAGCCCCCGCTGCCGAACTTCGGCGAGCGCGTGGTGGAGCCGGTGGTGCTCGATGCCGAGGTGACCGTCGATCCGGGGCTCTCCTCGGAGCGGGCGCACGCGCTCGCGCTCGACGCCTTCCGCTCGCTCACGGCGCCGGGCGTGCTCGAAGCGCGTGAGGGCGCGACCCTCCGCATCGCGTTCCGCGCTGGGGACGACGGTGCGCCGCCGCGCGTCGAGGTGGGCGCCGCGGCGGATGCCGCCCCGGTCGTCGTCGCCGAGGCGGTCGCCGACGCGCTCGAGATCGCGAGGGCCGGCACGGCCGACGTGTCGCTCACCGTCGACGGGGAGGGGTGCGACGGCATCCGCTGCACGGTCACGGTGGCGGCCGACGACACGGCCGTGTTCCCGGCACTGCACCGCGCCGCCGTGGCGGCGGGACGGCGGGCGGAGCTCACGGCACCCGGGGCTCGCTTCGGAACCCCCGCCTTGCACGGGGACGAGAAGCTCGGCCTCCTCGTGGAGCTCGCCACCCGCCCGGGCGTCGCCGACGCCGCCTACCTGCCCCAGGAGAACGCGTTCCGTGTCTTCGTCGACGCCGAACCGGGGTCGCCCCCGGTGACCGAGGTCGTGCACTGGCTGATGTCCCGGGCCGACGCTCGACGCACCGGGGAGCACTGGGCCTGGACCCTCATCGACGCAAGCGGCGCCGAGAGGTCCGGCTGGATCTCGGGGTTCGCGCCCTGATCTGGGACCGCGCGCCCTCCCGCGTCGGACGGGACGAAGGCCTCGGCATGTTCGCTTTCCGCCGATCCGTCGCGATTTCCAGCCCGATCATCGCTCCGGCCGACATAATGGGGCCATGACCGCACCGCGCATCCTCGTTGTCGATGACGAGCCGAACATCCGGGATCTCCTGTCGCAGAGCCTGCGATTCGCGGGATTCCAGGTGAAGACCGTGATCAACGGCGCGCAGACCATCTCCGCCGTCCTCGAGGAGGAGCCGGACCTGATCGTGCTCGACGTGATGCTCCCCGACATGAACGGGTTCAGCGTCACCAAGCGCCTGCGCGACGCCGGCTACACCGCGCCGATCCTGTTCCTCACCGCGAAGGACGAGACCGAGGACAAGATCAAGGGCCTCAATGCGGGCGGCGACGACTACGTGACGAAGCCGTTCAGCCTCGACGAGATCGTCGCGCGCATCCAGGCGATCCTCCGCCGCACCATGCAGAGCGAGGAGGAGGAGCAGGTCATCCACGCCGGCGAACTGACGATGGATCAGGACACCCACGACGTGTACGTGGGCGACACGCAGATCGAGCTGAGCCCCACCGAGTTCAAGCTGCTGCGATACCTCATGCTCAACCCCAATCGGGTGCTGTCGAAGGCGCAGATCCTCGACCACGTCTGGGAGTACGACTTCAACGGCGATGCCGGCATCGTCGAGAGCTACATCTCCTACCTCCGCCGCAAGATCGACCCGCACGCGGCAGAGCCGCTCATCCAGACCAAGCGCGGCTTCGGCTACATGCTCAAGGTCGACAAGGCCTCGTAAGGCACGATCCTGGCCAAGGAACCCGACGCCCTCACCCGCTGGTGGCGGCGGATCAGCCTGCGCGCGAAGGTCACCGGCGTGACGGTGGCCGTGCTCGCGATCGGCCTGTTCGTCGCGGGCGTCGGCACGTCGTTCGTGCTCTACAGCGCGCTACTGTCGAGCGTCGACGAGTCGGCGGTGCAGCTGGTGCAGAGCGACACGATGGCGGAGCGCGTGCTCGACGCCGCGGAGAGCTCCGAGGACCTCGGCGATCTGCGCACCGAGTACTTCGTCGCCCTCTACGGCCCGGACGGGCGCTTCATCGCGTCGGCGGGCGGCCTGAGCGACGAGGCGGTGCCACCACGCTTCCCGTCGACCCTCACCCTGGACGAGGCACAGCCGCTGACCTCCGAGGTGTTCGGTCTGAAGGGCGCGGACGGTTCCGAGTTCCGCGCATCGGTGGGCATCGTTGAGCCTGCCGGCAAGAACGCCTTCTACAGTCAGATCATCGCCCTGCCACACGCCGAGGTGATCAGCGTCGTGCGCACCTACTTCGCGGTGTTCACGTTCGTGGCGCTCATGACGATCGTCGCCGGCGCTTTCGGCACACGCTGGCTCGTCACGCTCACCTTCCGCCGCTTCCGCCAGGTCGAGTCCACCGCCATGGCGATCGCCGGCGGAGACTTCCACCAGCGCATGACCGACATCGAGCCGACGACGGAGATCGGCCGCCTGAAATCGGCCATCAACACGATGCTCGACCGCGTGGATGCGTCCATCTCGCAGCGCGACGCCACCGTGCGCCAGATGCGCCGATTCATCGGCGATGCCAGCCACGAGCTGCGCACCCCCCTCGTGAGCGTGCGCGGCTACGCCGAGTTGTACCGGATGGGCGCGATACAGACCCCCGAGGACACCGCGCGCGCGATGGAGCGCATCGAGAAGGAGGCCACGCGCATGGGCGTGCTCGTCGAGGACCTGCTGGCCCTCGCGCGCCTGGACGAGCGCCGCGAGCTCGACATCGCCCCCATCGACCTGCGCCGCGTGGCACGGGACCTCGCGCTCGACACGCGCGCGGCCGATCCCTCTCGGCCGGTCACCGTCATCGACCGCACCCTCGTGGCCCTGACCGGCCCGATCCCCACCGCGCGCGAGACGTCGGAGGACGGGGATCCGGCGCCGGGCCCCGAGCGGCGGCGCCACCCGGCCACGTCGGCGATCGAGCGCGTCACGGCCGCCACCCTCGACCGGCTCCGTCGCCGCAGGGCCGCGGCGGAGACGGGGGACGACGTGGCGCCCATCGACTTCTCCGAGCCGCGGGCGCGGGCCGTGGCGATCCCGCCCCTCGTGCTCGGCGAGGAGAACAAGGTGCGCCAGGTGGTGACGAATCTCCTCGGCAACGCGCGGCGCTACAGCCCGGAGGGCACCCCGATCGAGCTCGAGGTGGGGGTCGACCCCGACGCCGACATGGGGTGGATCGCGGTGGTGGACCACGGCGAGGGCGTGCCGGAGGCGATCCGAGAGCAGATCTTCGAGCGCTTCTGGCGTGCCGACACCTCGCGGGCCCGCGAAACCGGGGGGAGCGGGCTGGGGCTGGCCATCGTCGCGTCGATCGTGGAGGCGCACCACGGCTCCGTCGCCGTGGAGGACACGCCGGGCGGCGGCGCGACGTTCAAGGTCGCGTTCCCGCTCGCCGAACGCCGCGAGGCCGCCGAGCACGCGGCGATCGAGACCCAGCCGCTCCCCCGGCTGCGCGACGAGCCGCCGCGGGAGGCCTGAGACCCGCCCCCGGGCCCGCGGAGGAGGCGCCCGCACGCCTCAGAGGGCGAGGTGGGTCGGGCGGCCCGCCAGCAGGGTCGCGGCGACCGGCATGGTGCGCAGCACTTCGGGTCGCGCCCCGAGGGGGTCGGCCTCCACGACGGCGATGTCGGCGGGCTGGCCGACCGCGATCTCGGACCGGACGCTCGCGCGCAGCGCGGCATCGATCGGGATGCGCTGTTCAGGGTGCCAGGGCTCGCGGCCGTCGCGCGCCCGCCCGACCGCCGACGCGATGGCCTGCCAGGGATCGAGCGGCGCCACCGGGGCGTCGGACCCGAGGCGCAGCTCGGCGCCCGCACGCAGCAGCGAACCGAACGCGAATGCGCGGCCGGTGCGTCCGGCCCAATGGCGGTCCGCGACATCCCGATCGTCCATGGCGTGCTCGGGCTGGACGCTGGCGACCAGGCCCAGCGCGGCGAACCGGGCGAACTCCTCCTCGCGCACCAGCTGCGCGTGCTCCACCGTGCCCGTCATCCCGACCTCCTCGAACGCATCGAGGACCGCGGTGTTCGCCCGGTCGCCGATCGCGTGGACGGCGGCGCCGATCCCGGCGCTCTTGGCCCTGCCCAGCAGCGCGACGAGCTGCTCCGGGGGAACGGTCACCTCGCCGCATGCACCGTGTGCGCCGGCGGCGTAGCCCGGGTAGGGGTCCCAGCACCATGCCGTGCGCGTGTTGAGGGACCCGTCCACCACTACCTTCAGCGGCCCCACCCGGACCAGGCCGGCGGGGTCGAGCGGATCGCCCGTGCGCAGACCGGCGGCGATCGCCGCCTCCACCCGGTCGGGCCAGACTCCCGCGACGACGCGCAGCGACGTCACACCGGCTGCGACGCGCGCGGGCCAGGCCGCGATGTTGTCATCGTTCTCGAAGTCCACCACCCCGACCACACCCCGGCGCGCCGCCGCCGCGGTCGCGCGCCGGAAGTCGTCGGACGTCAGCGGGTCGAGGTCGTCCAGGCGCGCGTGCACGGCGAACCACGCGGCCTCGCGCACGACGCCGCTCGGATCGACGTCGACCCCGAGCACGCGCGCCGCGGCGCTGCTGACCCAGCCGCAGTGCAGGTCACCGCTGACGAGCACGACGACCCGCTCGCCGGCGACGCGATCGATGGCCTCCAGGGTCGGCGCGTCCGGCCACAGCGCGTCGCGGAAGCCGTAGCCGATGAGCGCCCGTGCCGGGTCGCGACCGGCGAGCCTGCCCGCGGCGATGTGGAGGGCCTCTGAGGCGCTCTTCGCCGCCGCCAGGTCGAGCCGGCGGCCGGCGGTCACCCACTGCGTCGCGTGGATGTGCGCGTCCCAGAGCCCCGGGAGCACCCACCGGCCGTCCAGGTCGAGCCGCTGCCCCGCGCGAGGGCCGACTCCCGCCGGATGGACGGCCGAGATCGTGCCGTCGGCGACCGCGATGTCGACGAGTCCGTCGTGGTCGCTCAGCCGGGCGTTCGCGAGCAGGATGTCACTCATGCGTCCGCCCCGTCTCGCAGGGCGTGCGCCTCCATATCGGAGGCCAGCTGCGGCTGCCGATACGGACCGGGCTCCCGCAGGGCACGGATGATCCGCTCGCGCACCTCGCGCGGCTTGTCCTGGCTCAGCTTGCGCTTCGCGACGATCCGCTCCACCCTCATGCGGAACCCGACCGTGCCCGAGACGATGCGTTCCGCATACTCGGCGTTGAGTCCCTCGAGGAGCTGCGGCTCGGGCAGCGGCCGCTCGAAGTGCTCGACGAGGCGCGCGAGCACACGCAGGTTCTCATCGTCGCCGAGGATCTCCGGCGTGCCCGTGAGGTGGGCGGCGGTGAAGTTCCAGGTGGGCACCACGGGAGAGGTGCCGTACCAGCTGGGCGAGATGTAGCCGTGGGGGCCCTCGACGATCACGAGGAGCTCGCTCGTGCCGAGCCGGTGAAGGCGCTCGTCCGGGCGTCCGACATGGCTGAGCAGCGTGAGGCCGTCGTCGTCCTCGTCCACCAGCATCGGGTAGTGCGAGGCGACGAGCCCCGCCCCCGGCACGTGGCTCACGACGCGGCACCACGGGTTGGCGCGCACGAGCTCGGCGATCTCGTGCGCGTCGGTCAACGCGTAGCGGGGGTTGTCTCGCATGTGCTGACGCTAGCGGAGCGGCGCCGCGCCGGGCCGCCCCAAATGTTTCAGGAAGATCAAACTTTCATTAATCCGTGAAATTTCTGAGCTTTGGGTCTTGTCTGTTCCGGTCGCCATGCGGTTATGTCGAGCAACGCTCCTCCCCCGTCCCAAGGAGATCACATGACCATGTCCCGCCTGCGCCGCCGCGTCCTGTCCGGCACCGCACTCGCCGCCCTCGGCATCACCGTCCTGGCCGGATGCTCCGGCGGAGGCGACGCGTCCTCCGGCGGCGCGGCCTCGGCCGGTGACGCCAGCGTGAGCATCGCCGTCACCGATCCGGGCATCCTCATCCCGGGCCGCCAGACGATCGCGTTCGAGTTCGCGGGTGTGGTGTGGTCCCCGCTCACGTTCATCCACGACGACGGCAGCCTGGACTACGTGCAGGCCGAATCCGTCGAGAGCGACGACCAGCAGACGTGGACCATCACCCTGCGCGACGGGTGGACGTTCCACGACGGCACGCCGGTCACCGCTCAGGACTACGTCGACTCCTGGAACTGGGTGGCCTACGGGCCCAACGCGGCCGAGAACTCCGGTCAGCTCGTCGGCATCCAGGGCTTCGACGAGGTGAACGCGCCCGAGCCGACCGCCGAGACGATGTCGGGCCTGCGGGTGATCGACGAGCTGACCTTCGAGGTCACGCTCAAGGTGCCCGACTCGCAGTTCCCCGTGCAGCTGAGCCAGGGCCAGACCGCGACCTTCCCGATGCCGCAGAGCGCCTTCGACGACATGGACGCGTACAACGCTCACCCGATCGGCAACGGAGCGTTCGAGATGTCCGCCGACTACGTCGAGGGCGAGACCGTGACCGTCACCGCCTACGACGACTTCGCCGGTGAGGAGCCCACGGTCGACGCGATCGACTTCGTGCCGTACGTCGACACCACCACGGCGTACACCGACGTGCAGGCCGGCAACCTCGACATCGTCTTCGTTCCGGCGAGCCGCCTGGCCCAGGCCGAAGCCGACTTCGGCGACCGCTTCCTGGCCTTCGACGCTCCCGGCATTTCCTTCCTCGGCCTGTCGCTGTGGGAGGACCGGTTCGCCGACGTGCGGGTGCGTCAGGCGCTGTCGATGGCGATCGACCGCGAGACCATCAACGAGCAGCTCTACGCGGGCATCTACACGCCGGCGACGGCGTGGACGCCGATCGTCGAGGCCGGCACGCCCGAGGGCATCTGCGGCGAATTCTGCGAGTACGACCCCGAGGCGGCCGCCGCGCTGCTCGAGGAGGCCGGCGGTTTCGAGGGAGCGCTGGAGATCGTCTACCCCGGCGGCAGCGGGCTCGACGAGCTGTACAACGCCATCGCGAACAACCTGCGCCAGAACCTCGGCATCGACGCGGTCGCCTCCCCCACGGCCGACTGGGCGGAGTTCGCGGAGCGCCGCACCGCCGGCGACATCTCGGGCGCGTTCTTCTCGCGCTGGGGCGCCCTGTACCCCAGCCAGCAGGCGACCATGCGCGAGCTCTACCTCGAGACCGGCGGCTGCGACAACTGCGTCGCATGGTACTCCGACGAGGTGGCCGCCGGGCTCCAGGCGGCCGATGCCGACCCGTCGACCGACGGCAGTGCGTACGCCGAGGTGCAGCAGATCATCCAGGAGAACTTCCCGGTGCCGCCGCTGTTCAGCGAGGCCTACCCGTACGTCACCTCCGAGCGCGTGGCCGAGCTGCCCGCCGCCGCCGGCAGCCCGATCCTGCACGAGGTCGTGATCTCCGAGTGACCGACGCCCTGCTCGAGCAGATCCTGGCCCGCATCGACGCCCTGGAGCCGCTGCACGCCTTTCCGGGGGTCGACGAGATCCGCGGCACGGCCGATCGCCTCGCGGCCGGTCACGCGGACAGGATCACCCGCACCGTCATCGGCACGAGCCGACTCGGTGAGGAGATCGTGGACTACGCCGTCGGCGAGGGCCCGGCGATCCTCGTGATCGGCGGGGTGCATCCGAACGAGCCGATCGGATTCCACACCGCGCTCGAGCTGCTGCGGGACCTCGCCGAAGGGCGGGGCCCCGCAGCCCGGATCGACGCCCGCTGGCACGTCGTGCCCTGCATCGACCCGGATGGCACCCGCCTGAACGAGGGGTGGTTCACCGCGCCCGGCGATCGAGTCTCGTACGGGCGCGACTTCTACCGCCCCGCACCGCTCGAGCAGGTGGAGTGGTCGTTCCCGCTCGACCACCGCGGAATCGTGTGGGACAGCCCCATCCCCGAGACCGCCGCGCTCATGTCGCTCATGGATGCGACGCGGCCGGCCCTCGTCGTCGGCCTGCACAACGCCGAGCTCGGTGGGGTGTATTACTACGCCTCCCCCGACCTCGCCGAGGCCTTCCCCGCCTTGCACGCGATTCCGGCGCACCTCGGCCTTCCCCTCGATCTGGGTGAGCCCGAGTTCGCGGGGATCGACCCGCTCGCCGACGCCGTCTTTCCCGCGCTCACGGCGCGGGACATGATCGACGTGCTCCTGTCCGAGGGCATCGACCCGGCTCCGCACGTGACGGCCGCAGGCACGGCCGACCACGCGCGGGATCTGGGAGCGAGCGCCTTCGTCGCCGAGCTGCCGTACTGGTCGCACCCGGCCGCCGACGACACCACCCCCGCCGGCATCTCGTACGCCGACGCGCTGCGGCGCAAGGCCGATGCGCTCGACGAGGTGGGAGCGGTGCTCCTCGCCGCCGTCGAGACGGCCGAGCCTCATCTCGTCATCGACTCGCAGCTGCGCCGCGCCGCCGTCCAGTTCGCCCGCTTCCTGGCCGGCGCGGGCGATGAGCCGCGCCACCGGGCGGGCCTTCCCGCCAGCCAGCGCGAGGCGACCGTGGCCGAGGTCTTCTCCAACGAGGACCACGTGCGCATGTTCCAGCTCCGCTTCGGCTCGATGCTGGCCCGCACGCTCCGCGCCGAGATCGCCGCGGGCACCGCCCGCCCCGCCGTGAGGGCGGCGCTCGCCGAGCTGGAGCCGCATTTGGATGCGTGGTACGCCGCCGCGCACGCGGAACAGCGCGATCTGCGCGTCATCCCGATCGAGAGGCTCGTCGGCGTGCAGCTGGGAACGATGCTCGCTGCCGCGCACAGCGCCGTCGCGCGCCGCCGGGAGTCCGTCGCGTGACCCGGTACCTCCTCCGTCGCGGCGCCGAGCTCGTCCTCGTGTTCTTCGGCGTCACCTTCATCATCTACGCGTGCGTGTTCGCGTTGCCCGGCGATCCGATCGCGTCGCTCGGCGGCTCCAACCGCCCGCTTCCCGACAACGTCGTCGCCCAGCTCCGCGAGCAGTACATGCTCGACGAACCCCTGATCGTGCAGTACCTGCACTACATCGGCGGGGTGCTGACCGGCGACCTCGGCACCACGTTCGACGGCCGGGCGGTGGCGGAGCGAATGGGCGCGCGGTGGCCCGTGACCATCACCCTCGCGCTCACCGCCTGGGCGATCGAGGTGGTCATCGGCGTCGCGCTGGGTCTGTTCGCCGGTCTGCGGCAGGGCCGACTGTTCGACCGTGCCGTGCTCGCCGGCACGATTCTCGCCACGAGCATCCCGGTCTTCGTCCTGGGCGTCTCGCTGCAGCTCATCTTCGGTCTGTGGTGGGGCGTGCTTCCCATTGCGGGCACCGGGGCGGGCTGGCCCCTGGCCTACCTGCTGCCGTCGCTGATCATCGCCCTGTTCGGTCTCGCGAGCGTGTCGCGCTTGATGCGGGGCAACGTGATCGACACGATGCGCAGCGACTTCGTGCGCACCCTCGTGGCGAAGGGCATGCGCCGCCGCGACATCGTCGGCGTGCACGTCATGCGCAACGCCGCGGGGCCGGTGCTGACGTTCCTCGCGATCGACCTCGGGTACCTCCTCGGCGGCACGGTCGTCATCGAGGGGATCTTCAACCTGCCGGGGATCGGACAGCTCCTCTTCAACGCCATCCGCACGCACGAGGGGCCGACCATCGTCGGCATCTCGACGATGCTGATCCTGATCTTCCTCGTCACGAGCGTGGTCGTCGACCTGATCGCCTCGCTCCTCGACCCGCGCATCCGTCGAGAGTGAGGCGCCTCCCATGACTCAGTTCGTTGCCGCCCAGGGCATGGAGCTCCCCGTCGAGCGCGCCACGCGCCGGGGCGTGTGGGCGACGCTGCGGCGGCGGCCCCTGTTCTGGTCGTCGGTCGTCATGCTCGGACTGCTCGCGCTCGTCTCCCTCGCCCCCGGTCCGCTCGCGGCGCTGTTCGGCAACCCCGACCCGCGCGCGTGCGATCTCGCCGCGGGGCGCCAGGCCCCCGGCGCGGGGCACCCGTTCGGCACCGACGTACAGGGCTGTGACGTGCTGGCCGGCGTGCTGTTCGGCACGGGCACATCGCTGTTCATCGGGCTGATGACGACCGTGGCATGTCTCTCGATCGCCCTCGTGCTGGGCACGATCGCCGGCTACTTCGGCGGCTGGGCCGACGCGCTCATCGCACGACTGACGGATGTGTTCCTCGGCTTTCCGTTCCTGCTTGCGGCCATCGTCGTGCTCAACAGCGTGCCCGATCGTTCGCCGCTCGTGCTGTCGCTCGTGCTGGCCGCCTTCTCGTGGCCCACCATGGCGCGGATCGTCCGCGGCTCGGTCCGGGCGGTCCGCGACAGCGAGTTCGTGCAGGCGGCCACCGCCATGGGCCTGACGCACGGTCGCATCGTGCTCACGCACGTGCTTCCCAACGCGCTGGGCCCCGTGCTCGCCATCGCGACGACCATGGTGGGATCGGTGATCGTGGCGGAGTCCACGCTGACCTACCTCGGCGTCGGTCTCGTGCAACCCTCGATCTCGTGGGGACTGCAGCTGGCGAGCGCGCAGAACTTCTTCCAGACGGCGCCGCACATGCTGTTCTTCCCCGCGCTTTTCCTCACCATCACCGTGGTGTCGCTCATCACCCTGGGCGACATCCTGCGCGACGCGCTCGACCCGAAGGGACGCTCATGACCTCCGCCCCGACCTCTCGCCGTGACCTGCTCGCGACGCTGCGTGACCCGATCGTCCAATGGGTCGAGGGGCAGGCGCTGAGCCGGGGCGCGACCGGCGTGCAGCTCGCGGTCGGCTACCGGGGCGAGCTGCTCTTCGAACACGCGTGGGGCCTCGCCGACAGTGAGACGGGCGAGGAGCTCCGCATCGACCACCTCTTCCGCATCGCGTCGCACTCGAAGACCTTCACGGCCGTGGCGATCATGCAGCTCGTCGAACAGGGCGAGCTGCGCCTCGACGACCGCGCCTCCGCGCACGTCACGGAGCTCGCCGACGTCCCGATCGGGGCCGCGACCGTGCGGGAGCTGCTCGGTCACCAGGCCGGGACGATCCGTGATTCCTCCGACGGCGACTTTTGGCAGCATGCCTTCCCCTTCCCCGACCGCGCCGGCCTGCTGCGCGTCCTCCGCGAGGAGGGGCGCGTCTTCGCCCCGAACACGCACTTCAAGTACTCGAACATCGGGTACGGGCTGCTCGGCCTGATCATCGAGGCCGTCACGGGCGAGAGCTACGACGCGACCACCCGCCGCCTCATCGTCGAGCCGCTGGGGCTCGCCGACACCGGCAGCGAGTACGACCCCGCCCGCGCCGGCGACTACGCCGCCGGGCACACGGCCCGCCTCGTCGCCGGGCAGCCGCGCGCCGTCATTCCCCACGTCGACACGCGGGCCCTCGCGTCGGCGACGGGCTGGTACGCCACCGCCCGCGACCTCGTGCGGTACGGGTCCGCCCACGTGCTCGGCGACGAGACGCTGCTGAGCGACGCATCGAAGCGGCTGATGCAGCGCGAGGAGTCACGCTTCACCGTGCGCGATCAGCCCGAGGCACGGTACGGCCTCGGCCTCGATCTCGCCACGATCGCCGATCGCGAGGTCGTCGGTCACTCCGGCGGCTATCCGGGTCACATCACGCGCACCTGGATCGACCCCGTGGACGGCCTCGTCGTCTCGGTGCTCACGAACGACCTCGACGGCCCCGCGGGGCCCCTCGCGACCGGCATCCTGCAGCTCATCACGCTCGCCACCCGTGCCGCCGACGCCGGCGAGGCGACGCCGGACGAGCTGCGGTTCACGGGGCGGTTCGCCGGAGCGTGGGGAGCCTACGAGGTGGTGGATCTCGGCGGCTCGCTGCATGCGCTGAGCCTGCGCGCACCCGACGCGTTCTCGGGTGCCACACGCCTCGTCCCGCGCGATGGTCGCCTGGTCATCGCCGAGGAGCCGAGCTTCGCGGAGGCCGGCGAGCCGGTCGTCGTCACCCGGGATGCCGACGGCTCCATCGAGCGCGTCCGCATGGGGGCGATGACGGCGTGGCCGTTCGAGCGCTTCGACGTCAGCCGGCCCCACGTGCCGTTCCTCGCCGTCCCGGCAGAATGACACCATGAGCAACGACGCCGGCCGCCAGGCCCCGGAGCTGGACCCGGACGCACGCGAGTGGGTCGAGAGCTTCGCGACGGTCTGGGAGCAGACCGCGGCGTCGCGCGTCGAGGGGCGCGTGCTCGGATTGCTGCTGATCTGCGACGCACCGTACCTCTCGGCGGCCGACATCGCGCGGCTGCTCAACGCCAGCTCGGGAGCGGTGTCGACGGCCACGCGGTCGCTGACGGGCGCCGGCTTCCTGCAGAAGCACACGGTCACGGGCGATCGCCGACACTACTTCCGCGCCGACGACGACGTCTGGGGGTCGTTCCTCGCCGGGGAGCGCTCCTATCTGCATCGCACGATGCAGATCCTGCGCGACGGCCTCGCGCTGGACGCGGGTCGGCGTCCGGGGCCCCGTACCCGGCTGCGCAATGCCGACCGCTACATGCGCTGGCTGGAGAAGTACCACCGCAAGATGCTCGACGACTGGCGCGCCTATCGCGACACGGTCGACGACGAGGAGGACACATGAGCCCCGTGCTGCAGATCGAGGACCTGCACGTCGACTTCCACACGTCTGATCGGCGGGTGATCCCGGCGGTGAAGGGCGTCTCCCTGGCGGTGCACCCGGGCGAGATCGTCGCGGTGGTGGGCGAATCGGGCTCCGGCAAGTCCGTCACCGCGATGAGCGTGCTCGGCCTGCTGCCGCCGAACGCCGTCGCGACCGGGTCCATCCTGCTCGACGGCCGCGAGGTGCGCGGAGCCGATGAGCGCGACCTCGTCGCGGTGCGCGGCGAGAAGGCCGCGATGGTGTTCCAGGACCCCTTCGGGGCCCTCGACCCCGTCTTCACCGTGGGCTACCAGATCCGCGAGGTGCTGCGCCGGCACCGCCCCGCGATGTCGGAGGCCGAGCGCCGCGAACGCGCCATCGAGCTGCTGCGACTCGTCGACCTGCCCGAGCCCGAGCGTCGCGTGGGCGCGTACCCCCACCAGCTCTCCGGCGGCCAGGCTCAGCGGGTCGTCATCGCGATGGCCCTGGCCTGCGACCCCAAGCTGCTGATCGCCGACGAGCCGACCACCGCGCTCGACGTCACGGTGCAGCGCGACATCCTGGGCGTCCTGCGGTCGCTGCGCGATCGCACGGGCATGGGCGTGCTGTTCATCACGCACGACATGGGCGTCGTCGCCGACATCGCCGACCGCGTGGTCGTCATGCGCGACGGCGCGGTGCAAGAGGATCAGGCGGTGAACGACCTCTTCGACCGTCCGGAGGCGGCGTACACGCGCCAGCTCCTCGCGGCGGTGCCGCGCCTCACCGCCCAGGCGCGGCCGGAGCCGCCCGCGACCGAGACCGTGCTGGAGATCCGCGGTCTCGACATCGTCTACCGCCGACGCGGGCACGTCATCCGCGCGGTCGACGGCGTGGACCTGGACGTCTCGGCGGGGCGGATGCTGGCGCTGGTCGGCGAATCGGGATCGGGCAAGTCGACGATCGGCCGCGCCGCGGTGGGGCTCGTCACACCCGCCGCGGGACGCATCGTCGTCGACGGCGTCGACACGACCACCGCTTCTCGCCGCGAGCTCCGAGTGGTGCGCCGCCGCGTGGGTTTCGTGTTCCAGAATCCTGGCGGCGCACTGAACCCGCGCTGGAGCGTCGGCGACACGATCGCCGAGCCGCTGCGCGTGCACGGCGGTCTGCGCGGTCCCGCGCTCGATGGGCGGGTGCGGGAGCTGCTCGACGCCGTACGCCTGCCGGGCGACTGGCGGGGGCGCTTCCCCCATGAGCTGTCGGGCGGTCAGCGGCAGCGCGTGTCGATCGCGCGCGCCATCGCCCTGGATCCCCGTCTGCTGATCGCCGACGAGCCGACGAGCGCACTGGACGTCTCGGTGCAGGCGACCGTGCTCGAACTGCTGCGCGAACTCCAGCGAGAGCTGTCGTTCGCCTGCCTCTTCATCAGTCACGACCTGGCGGTGGTCGACGCGCTGGCCGACGAGATCGCGGTGATGCACCGCGGCCGTGTCGTGGAGCGCGGTGAGAGGCGCGCCGTGCTCTCGGCCCCTGAGCAGGAGTACACGCGGCGCCTGCTCGCCGCCGCCCCCGTTCCCGATCCGCGCGCGCAGGCCGCACGGCGCGCGGCGTGAGACGACGACGGCCGCCGTCCCTCCGGGGCGGCGGCCGTCGTCGAACGGGCTCAGGCGGGAAGACCGAGCTTCTCCGCCGTCGCCGACATCGACGCCGTCGCGGCCTGGGCGTCGCCGTTGAGGGCGGTGCCGAAGGTGGGGATGAGCTCCTGCAGGCGCGGCTTCCACGCCTCGAAGCTGTCGGGGAAGCAGCGCTGCAGCACGTCGAGCATGATCGGCGCGGCCGTCGACGCACCCGGCGAGGCGCCGAGCAGTCCGGCGATCGAGCCGTCGGCGGAGGCGACGACCTCGGTGCCGAACTGCAGCTTGCCGCCCTTCATGACCTGGGCGCGCTGCCCGGCCTGAATCAGCTCCCAGTCGTCACCGTCGGCGTCCGGAACGAACTCGCGCAGGCTGTCGATCTTGCGCGAGCGGGTCTTCAGCAGCTCCGTGACGAGGTACTTCACGAGGTCCAGGTTGGTGACGGCGACCTTGAGCATGGAGCCGATGTTGCCCAGGCGCACCTGCTGCACGATGTCGAGCACACTGCCGGTCTTGAGGAACTTCGGGCTGAACGTGGCGAACGGGCCGAACAGCAGCGAGCCCTCGCCGTCCACCATGCGCGCGTCGAGGTGCGGCACCGACATGGGCGGGGCGCCGACGGCGGCCTGCGAGTACACCTTCGCGCGATGCTTGGCGACGAGCTCGGGATTGGTCGTCTTGAGGAACTGCCCGCCGATGGGGAAGACCCCGTACCCCTTGATCTCGGGGATGCGCGCGGACTGCAGCACCTTGATAGCCCAGCCGCCGGCGCCGACGAACACGAAGCGCGCCTTGACGGAGCCCGGGGTGTGGCCGACGCGGTGCCGGTAGCGCACCTCCCACGTGCCGTCCTTCTGCCGACGGAGCTTCCTCACCTCGCTGTCGAGACGCAGGTCCAGCCCGCGCTCCACGAGGTGGTCGAACAGCTGCCGGGTGACCGCACCGAAGTCCACGTCGGTTCCCGACGGCACGCGCGTGGCGGCGAACGGCACGCCCTTGCGGCGCTTCTCCATCAGCAGCGGCGCCCACTTGTGGATGACGCGCGAGTCCTCGCTGTACTCGATGCCGGCGAAAAGCGGCTGGTCCTTGAGCGTCTCGTAGCGCCGCTTCAGGTATGCGACGTCCTTCTCGCCCTGCACGAACGTCATGTGCGGCGTGGCGTTGATGAAGGTCGACGGCGCGTCGAGGATGCCGCGCTCCACGAGCGAGGCCCACAGCTGCCGGCTGAGCTGGAACTGCTCATTGATGCCGATCGCCTTCGCGGGATCGTCCGCGTTGGGCATGTAGTTCAGCTCGCACAGGGCGGCGTGCCCCGTGCCGGCGTTGTTCCAGGGGTTGGAGCTCTCCTGAGCGACCTCGCCGAGGCGCTCGAACGCCACGATCTTCCAGTCCGGCTGCAGTTCCTTCAGGAGAGTGCCCAGAGTGGCGGACATGACGCCGCCGCCGATGAGCACGACATCGACAGTTTCACTCACCCGACAATCCTACGGCGGCCCCAAGAGCGCCCCGACCACACCGGGGGCGAAAGAAGTCGCTTTCTTCGCGAGGAAAGGGGGATCGGGCGGGGTCAGGCCGCCGCGACGCCGAGCCGTGCCGCGACGAGCTCCGCGATCTGCACCGCGTTGAGCGCGGCGCCCTTGCGCAGATTGTCGTTGGACACGAACAGCACCAGTCCTCGGCCCTCGGGAGCCGACTGGTCGGCGCGGATGCGCCCGACGAAGCTCGGGTCCTTGCCCGCGGCCTGCAGCGGCGTGGGAACCTCCTCGAGCGCGACGCCCGGGGCGTCGGCGAGGATCTCGCGCGCCCGCTCGGGGGTGATCTCGCGGGCGAACTCGGCGTTGATGCTCAGCGAGTGACCCGTGAACACGGGCACGCGCACGCACGTTCCCGCCACGCGCAGGTCGGGAAGCTCGAGGATCTTGCGGCTCTCGTTGCGGAGCTTCTTCTCCTCGTCGGTCTCGTTCAGCCCGTCGTCGACGACGTTGCCGGCCAGGGGAAGCACGTCGAACGCGATGGGCGCGACGTACTTCTGCGGCGCGGGGAAATCGAGGGCCGACCCGTCGCGGACGAGGCGCAGCGTGTCGCCCTGCGCGAGCACGCCCTCCACCTGGCCCAGCAGCTCCTGGGCGCCGGCGAGCCCGGACCCCGACACGGCCTGGTAGGTCGACACGATGAGCCGCTCCAGGCCCGCCTCGGCGTCGAGGGGCTTCAGCACGGGCATGGCGGCCATCGTCGTGCAGTTCGGGTTGGCGATGATGCCCTTCGGCGCGTCGGCGGCGGCGTGCGGGTTCACCTCGGCGACGACGAGCGGCACCTCCGGGTCCATGCGCCACGCGCTCGAGTTGTCGATGACGATGGCGCCCGCCGCCGCGAACCGGGGCGCGTGCTCCTTCGAGGCCGCTCCCCCGGCGGAGAACAGCGCGATGTCGATGCCGGCGAGGTCGTCGGTGTGGATGTCCTCGACCGTGATGGTGTGGCCGCCCCACTCCAGCGGGGTGCCCGCCGAACGCGGCGACGCGAAGAAGCGCAGCTCGCGGATCGGGAACGCGCGCTCGGTCAGGATCTCACGCATGACGCCGCCCACCTGTCCGGTGGCGCCGACAACGGCGACGGAGAGTCCAGAGTCGGAGATGCGGGTCATGGCGGTCCCTAGCGGTGAAACGGCGGGTGAGTTGATCGATTCTACCGCCTGCACCGCCCGCCCAGCCCCGCGGGAGGCGGGGCGGGAGGGATCAGCGACCGGTGCCGGCGTAGACCGTGGCCTCGATGTCGCCGTCGAGCCCGTACGCGGCGTGCACGGCGCGTGCGGCCTCATCCAGGTCGTTCTCGCCGACGACCACCGAGATACGGATCTCGCTCGTCGAGATCATGTCGATGTTGATCCCGTGCTTGCTGAGCGCCTCGAACAGCGTCACCGACACCCCCGAGTGCGCCCGCATGCCGGCGCCGACGACCGAGAGCTTGCCGACCTGATCGTCGTGCACGATGCTCTCGTAGCCGATCGCCTCGCGCTCGGCGGCGAGGGCCTTGACGACGTCCACCGCCTGCTGCTTGGGCAGCGTGAACGAGATGTCGGTGCGCCCGGCCTGCGCCGACTGCGCGTTCTGCACGATCATGTCGATGTTGGCGCCGGTCTTGGCCACGAGCGTGAAGATCGCGGCCGCGGAGCCCGGCACGTCGGGAACGCCCACGACGGCGACCTTCGCCTGGCTGCGGTCGGTGGCGATGCCCGTGACGACGGGCTCTTCCATTCCGATGGCGTCGGACATGTCTGCTCCTTCGGTGAGGCGAGGATCGGTCATCCCCTCGCCCAGCACGTACGTGCCGTCGTTCGAGGTGAAGGTGGACCGGGCGTGGATGAGCACGCCGTGGCGGCGCGCGTACTCGACGGCGCGGATGTAGAGCACCTTGGCACCGTTCGCCGCAAGCTCCAGCATCTCCTCCGCCGAGACGCGGTCGAGCTTGCGCGCCAACGGGACCACGCGCGGGTCGGCGGTGAAGATGCCGTCCACGTCGCTGTAGATCTCGCAGACGTCCGCGCCGAGCGCGGCGGCGAGGGCGACGGCCGTGGTGTCGGATCCGCCGCGGCCGAGCGTCGTGATGTCCCTCGTGTCGCGGTTGAAGCCCTGGAAGCCGGCGACGATGACGATCGCTCCGTCGTCGAGCGCGGCGCGCAGGCGCACGGGCGTCACGTCGACGATCCGGGCCGCGCCGTGATCTGCGGTCGTGATCATGCCGGCCTGGCTGCCCGTGAACGAGCGCGCCTCGTAGCCCATGGAGTGGATCGCCATCGCCAGGAGCGCCATCGAGATGCGTTCGCCGCTGGACAGCAGCATGTCGAGCTCGCGGGGCGCCGGCACCGGCGCCACCTGGTTGGCCAGGTCCAGCAGCTCGTCGGTCGTGTCGCCCATCGCGCTCACGGCGACGACGACGTCGTGACCGGCGCGGCGCGTGTCGACGATGCGCTTGGCGACGCGCTTGATGCTCTCGGCGTCGGCGACGGACGAGCCGCCGAACTTCTGCACGATCAGGGCCACGTGTAACTCCCGGTGATCCGGCGCGGACGGGTGCGCCTGATCGTCCATCCTAGGGGTGCACGGGCAGCGTCTCGGTCGGCCGGGCCGTTCGCGCGAACACACCGGCCGCGAGCAGGCACCCCACGAGCACGACGGGGAACCCGATGACCAGCCCCGGCGTGACCGGTTCTCCGCGCACGATCACCCCGAGCGCGACGGCGACGACGGGGTGCACGTAGGTCATGAGCGGCGCGCGCACGGGGCCCACCTCGGCGACCAGCGCGAAGAAGGCGATGAAGGCGAGCGCCGTGCACAGCACCGTCAGCAGCGCCACCGCGACCAGGCTGCGGGTTGTCGGCGGGGCGGCGGGCGTGGCCAGCGCCACGGGCGTGTACGCGACGCCGACGACCCCGAGGGCGAGCGTGCTCACGCCGAGCGCCGGCACATCACCCAGGTGCCGCGCCACGATGAACGGCGCGATCGCGTAGAGCACCGCGACCAGGAGGACCTCGCCGATCGCGACCGGGCTGATGTCGCCGTTCAGCCCGCCACTGCCGATCGCGACGATCGCGACGCCGCCGAACCCGAGCGCGAGGCCCACGGCGCGCGACGGGGCGAGCGCGCCGCGGTCGCCGCGTGCGACGGCGATGATCGTCGCGAACAGCGGCACGGTCGCCACGAGCAGGCCCGTCAGGCCGGACGCAAGGGTGCGCTCCGCGTGTGCCAGCAGCACGAAGGGGCCGCCCATCTCCACGGCCGCGAAGGCGAGCACCCACGGCCACTTCTTCAGCGCGGGGCGCAAGGCCTTCTGGCGCAGCGCGAACGGCAGCAGCAGCACGGCGGCGCCGAGCGTGCGGATCGCGACGACCGCAGGCGGCGACAGCGACTGGACCGCCTCGGCGATGAACAGGTACGGGATGCCCCACAGCAGGGAGAGCACCGCGTACAGCGCCCAGCCCTTTGCGGTGATGGGACCGGAGGATGACACGTCCCCGATCGTGTCACGGACCGCCGACACGCGACGGCGGGTTTCGGTCATCGCACCACGGATCGCCGCCAAGCTGGTGCGCGACGTCAGAGGCGGCGACGCCCCTCGAAGGCGCGGCCCAGCGTCACCTCATCGGCGTACTCGAGGTCGCCGCCCACCGGCAGCCCGGACGCCAGGCGCGACACGGTGATCTGCATCGACGTGAGCAGGCGGCTGAGGTAGGCGGCGGTCGCCTCGCCCTCGAGGTTGGGGTTGGTCGCGATGATGACCTCCTGCACCGTGCCGTCGGCGAGCCGCTGCATCAGCTGCGGAATGCGCAGGTCGTCGGGGCCGATGCCCGCGATGGGGCTGATGGCGCCCCCGAGCACGTGGTACAGGCCGCGGAACTCGCGGGTGCGCTCGATGGCCGAGACGTCCTTGGCGTCCTCGACCACGCAGATGAGCTGCGGGTTGCGGCGCGGGTCGCGACAGATGGCGCAGCGCTCCTGCTCGGAGACGTTGCCGCAGATCTCGCAGAACCGCACCCGCTCGCGCACCTCGCGCAGCAGCTCCGACAGGCGCGACACGTCGAACGTGGGGGTCTGCAGGATGTGGAATGCGATGCGCTGGGCCGACTTCGGGCCGATGCCGGGAAGCCGGCCGAGTTCGTCGATCAGCTCCTGGACGATGCCGTCGTACATGCAGGGGGTCCGTCCGGGTCAGGCGAACCGCGTCGGCGGCTCGTAGGGCTCTTCGTGCAGGAAACGGGCACCCAGGATCTGGCGCACCACGGCCTCGCCGCGACGCTCGACGCCGTCGGGCACGAGCACCTGGCGCCGCTGCACCGTGGGGCGCTCGGGCAGGGGGGCGGGCGCGGCCTCGCTCGGACCGTCCTCGTCCGGCAGCGTGACGCCTTCCCGTTCGAGCGTCGCGACACGGGTGACCGCCGACGCCGCGGCCTCTTCCGGATCGTCGTCGACCGCCAGCGACGGCGGGGCCATGGGGGCGACCGATCCGGGGATCGGAGCGACCGCCCATTCCGCGACCGTCGGAGCCGAGTAGGCCGACTGCCGCGGCGGTCCGGGGTGGCCCGGCTCGTGCTCCGGGCCCGGATCGGGGTCGTCGTCCGGCGGCGGCGGCACGTCGTCGGACGGCGGGGCGTCCACGCGGGCGCGGTACTTCACCCGCACACCCAGGATGCCGAGGATCGCGGAGCGCAGGTCGTCGCTCGCCGCACCGCGGAAGCCGTTCATGGCGGCCGGGCTCGGGAACGACATCATGAGCACGTCGCCCGGCTGCACCTCGGCGACCCTCGAGACGGCGACGAGTCGGGCGCTTTCGGGCGCGACCTCGCGCAGGCGCTCCAGGATGCGCGGCCAGGCCCCGCGGATCATGTCGAGCGTGAGCGGAGCGGGCTCGGGTGAGTCCGTCGCGGGGGCCGCCGGGTCGACGGCGGGCGGGGTCGGCTCCGGCGTCGCGGGCGCCGGCGCGGCGGGGGGCCGGGCCCGCGGCCCCGGCGACGGGTCGGCGGGCTCCGGGTCGGGCTCCGACGGGGCGGACCCGGCGAGGACGGGCGCGGACGCCTTCGGGGCGGGCGAGGCGGGCGCCGAAGGCGCGGCGGAGCCCGGCGCGACGGTCGCCCAGCCGGCGCCCGGGACCTCGTCCAGCGCGGGATCGGCGGCGGGCCCGGCGGGGCGGTCCGGCCCTGCCGGGCGCGCCTCCCGCTCGGGCTGGGGGCGGGGCATGGCGACCGGGGGCGCGACGGCGGGCCGCTCCGCCACCGGAGCCGCGACGGCGGGCACGGCGGGCGGCGCGACGGCCGGCGGCGTCACGGGCGGTGCGGCGGGCGAGGCGGTCGGCGTCGCCGGGCCCGCTGCGGCCGCGGCGGGCGATGCGGCGTCGGCAGCGCTCCCGCCCGCGCCGCCGCCGGGCGCCGCCTCTCGCGTCGCGGGCGCGGCGGCGGGCGCGGTCTGATGCGCCGCTCCCCCGCGGGCGGCGGTCAACACGCGAGCGACGAGCAGCTCCAGATGCAGGCGCGGCGATGTGGCGCCCGTCATGTCGTCGAGGGCGGCGCTCACGATGTCGGCCGTCCGCGAGAGCCGATCGGCTCCGAAGACCTCGGCCTGCTTCGCCATGCGCTCGAGCTCGTCGGCGGGTACGCCGCGCAGCACGGCCGACGCGGCAGGGCCGGTGGCGGCGATCACGATGAGGTCGCGCAACCGCTCCAGCAGGTCGTCGACGAAACGGCGCGGGTCCTGTCCCGTCTGCACCACGCGGTCCACGGCGGCGAAGGCACCGGCGGCGTCGCCGGCCGCGAAGGCGTCGATGACGCCGTCCAGCAGCTCGCCGTGCGTGTAGCCGAGCAGCGCCACCGCGCGCTCGTACCCGACGCGGCCCTCCTCCGAGCCGGCGATCAGCTGGTCGAGGATCGACAGGGTGTCGCGCGGCGAGCCGCCGCCGGCACGGACGACGAGCGGCAGCACTCCCGGCTCCACCTGCACGCCCTCCTGGGCGCACAGCTTCTCGACGTACTCCAGCATGGGGCCGGGCGGCACGAGGCGGAACGGGTAGTGGTGCGTGCGCGAGCGGATCGTGCCGATCACCTTGTCGGGCTCGGTCGTCGCGAAGATGAACTTCACGTGCTCCGGCGGCTCCTCCACGAGCTTCAGCAGGGCGTTGAAGCCCTGCGGCGTGACCATGTGGGCCTCATCGAGGATGAAGATCTTGAAGCGGTCGCGCGACGGCGCAAAGATGGCGCGCTCGCGCAGGTCGCGCGCGTCGTCGACGCCGTTGTGGCTGGCGGCGTCGATCTCGATCACGTCGAGCGAGCCGCCGCCCGCTCGCGACAGCTCGACGCAGCTCTCGCACGTGCCGCAGGGGGTGTCGGTGGGTCCCTCGGCGCAGTTCAGGCACCGCGCCAGGATGCGCGCCGAGGTCGTCTTGCCGCAGCCGCGCGGCCCGGAGAACAGGTAGGCGTGGCCGACGCGGTCGCCGCGCAGCGCCGTCATGAGCGGCTCGGTGACCTGCGACTGCCCGATCATCTCCGCGAAGGTCTCGGGCCGATAGCGGCGGTACAGGGCGGTGGTCACCCGTCCAGCCTACGGTGTGCCGCCGACATCGGCCCGGCCCCACCGCGAGGGATGTCGACGGCGTCCGGCACCGCCGCCGAGCACGCGCGGCGCGCTGCTCGGCGGCGGGAGGGGCGCCTGCGTCGGCGCGTGGTCAGGCCGGCTGGCCGTTGGACGGATCGTGGATGATCGGGATCGCGCTGGTCACCACGGGGACGGTCTCGTCGTGGCCCGCCGGCAGCACCGGGTCGAGCGTCGTGCCGTCCTCGCGACGCAGCTCCGAGAACTTCTTGAGCGTGGGCCGGCCGGGCCGCACGGGCCCCTGGTCGTCGAGCGGCACATCGACGCTCTCGCCCACCGCGACCGTGTACCGACTGCCCCGCACGCTGAAGGTGACGGGCTCGCCGGTCTCCACCTCGGCGCGCAGACTGTCCTGACGCACCGCCACCCGCAACCGCGATCCCTTCCAGGTCAGGGGGAACGACAGCTCCGGCCAATCCGCGGGCAGCCGGGGGTCGAAACTCAGCTCGCCGTAGTGGTCGCGCATGCCGCCGAACCCGCTCACGAGCGCCGTCCAGACACCGCCTGCCGACGCCACGTGCACGCCGTCCGAGGCGTTGTGGTGCAGGTCGGCGAGATCGACGAAGAGCGCGTGCTCAAAGTACTCGTAGGCGAGATCTCGGTACCCGACCTCGGCGGCGAGGATCGACTGCACGACCGCGGACAGCGTCGAGTCGCCGGTCGTCAGCGGGTCGTAGTACTCGAAGTCCGCGAGCTTCTGCTCGGGCGAGAAGTGGTTGCCCTGCAGGAACAGCGCCAGCACCACATCGGCCTGCTTCAGCACCTGGAAGCGGTAGATCACCAGCGGGTGGAAGTGCAGCAGCAGCGGCCGCTGCGACGCGGGCGTGTGCTCGAGGTCCCACACCTCACGCTGCAGGAACAGCGAGTCCTGCGGGTGGATGCCGAACGCCTCGTTGAAGGGGATCACCATCGCGTCGGCGGCGCGCTCCCAGGCCTCCGGCTCCCCCGGATCCAGGTTCACCCGATCCACGAGGCCGCGGTACGCGTCGGGCGCCATGGCGGCCAGATCGCGCACCACCCGGGCGGCGGCGCGCAGATTGAACCGCGCCATGACGTTCGTGTAGAGGTTGTCGTTGACGACGGTGGTGTACTCGTCCGGTCCCGTGACGCCGTGGATGTGGAAGGTCTCGTCGCCCTCGGAGACGCGCCAGAATCCGAGGGTCGCCCACAGGCGCGCGGTCTCGACCAGCACGTCCACGCCCTCCCTGGCCATGAACTCCAGGTCCTCCGTCGCGCGCACGTACTTGGCGAACGCGTAACTGACGTCGGCGTTGATGTGGTACTGCGCGGTGCCGGCGGCATAGTAGGCCGACGCCTCCTCGCCGTTGATCGTGCGCCAGGGGAACAGCGCTCCCGCCTCGTTCAGCTGCGCCGCGCGCTTCCGCGCGGCCGGCAGCATCATCGTGCGCATCCGCAGCGCGTTGCGCGCCCACAGCGGCGTCGTGTACGTGAGGAAGGGGAGCACGTAGATCTCGGTGTCCCAGAAGTAGTGGCCGCTGTATCCGGACCCCGTGAGCCCCTTGGCCGGCACGCCCCACCCGTCGGCGCGGGCCGCGGCCTGCGCCACCTGGAACAGGCACCACCGGATGGCCTGCTGCAGGTGGTCGTGGCCGGCCACGCGCACGTCCGAGCGCTCCCAGAACGCGTCCATGAACGCGCGCTGCTTGCGCTGCACCTCGGCGTAGCCCTGGTGCCCCACCCGGTCCAGGGTGCGCCGGCAGCGGTCGATGAGCTCGCGCGGGGGCACGCCCCGCGAGGTGTGATATGCGGCGAGCTTCGTCACGGTGATCGGCACGCCCGCCTTGGCGTCGACGCGGTACACCGTCTTGGCGATGTCCGGCTCGACCTGGCCGCGGCGCGTGTAGGCGTTCTCGGTCTCGATGGTGTGGTCGGCCACGAGCCCCAGCGTCATGCCCGAGTTGGCGACGCGGTAGGACAGCGCCGAGCGCTCGCCGTCCTGCCAGTACTCCTGCGGCAGCAGCACGCGGTCGTTGATCTGCTCGGCCTTGCGCGGGTCGAAGCCCCTGCCCCCCGTCGTCGCGACGGGAGCGGTGCCGCCGTAGACGTCCTCCCCGTCCTGCCGGTTGATGAGCTGGCAGCTGATCGTCACGGGCGCGTCCGCGTTGAGAACCGTCACGGTGAGGCGCTGCGCGACGAGATGCCGCTCGTCGAACGACACGATCCGCTCACTGTCGATCACGACCTGTTTGCCGGAGGGCGTGACCCACGTGATGTGTCGGCGGCAGGCGCCGTCGCGGAAGTCGAGGGAACGCTCGTACTCGCGCACGTCGGCGATGTCGAGGGCCAGCGGCTCGTCGTCCACGTACACCCGCATCACCTTGGCGTCGGGCACGTTGACGATGGTCTGCCCGACCTCCGCGAAGCCGTACGCCTGCTCGGCGTGACGGATCGGCCACGTCTCGTGGAAGCCGTTGATGAAGGTGCCGTGCTCGGCACCGTGGCGACCCTCGGGGTGGTTGCCGCGCAGGCCGATGTAGCCGTTCCCGACCGCGAAGACGGTCTCGGTCAGGCCCGTGTCCTCGCCGGAGAAACGGGTCTCCACGAGGCGCCAGGGGTCGACGGGGAAGCGGTCGCGGTCGATCATGTGTGTGATCCTGCTCCGAATAGGGTGTCGAGGTGCGGGAGGTCTGAAGGGACGCGGTTTCAGCGCGACGGCGTCGCCAGCTCGGCGAGGTCGGCGACGACCAGGTGGGCTCCGGCGGCGCGAAGCGCGTCGGCGCCGGCCCCGCGGTCCACGCCGACGACGAGCCCGAATCCGCCGGCGGTGGCCGACTCGACGCCCGAGATGGCGTCCTCGACCGCGGCGGCGCGCGCCGGCTCGACGCCGAGCATCCGCGCCCCCTCGAGGAAGACGTCGGGCGCCGGCTTCGACGGCAGGTGCTCTCGCTCGGCGATCATGCCGTCCATGATCACGGGGAAGCGATCGATCACGCCGGCGGCCTCGAGCACGTCGCGCGCGTTCTTGGAGCTCGAGACGATCGCGACGGGCGTGCCCGCGGCGGCGAGCAGGTCGAGCAACGCGACGGAGCCGGGATAGGGACGGATGCCCTCCTCGGCCAGCACGCGGGCGAAGACGGCGTTCTTGCGGTTGCCCACGCCGCACACCGTGTCGGCCTCCGCGGGGTCGGAGGGATCGCCCCACGGCAGCTCGACGTCGCGACTGCGCAGCACGGACGCGACGCCGTCGTACCGCTTCTTGCCGTCGAGGTGGTCGAAGTAGTCGGCGTCGGTATAGGGCGGTTCGACGCCCCACTGGGCGAACAGCTCCTCGAACATCGCCCGCCAGGCGTGCATGTGCACCTCGGCGGTCGGGGTGATCACTCCGTCGAGGTCGAAGAGCACGGCGTCGTACGCCGTCAGGTCGGGCATCGCGCTCACGCCGACAGCGTAGTCGGGTCGGCTGAATCCGGACCGCACACGGCGAGCGTCTGTCGCGCGATCTCGAGCTCCTCGTCCGTGGGCACCACGAGCACGGTCACGGCGGAATCGTCGGACGAGATGCGTGACACCTGCCCGCGGCGCACGGCGCGGTTGCGCGCGGGATCCACCCGCACCCCGGCGAAGCCGAGCGTCGCGAGCGCGGCCTCGCGCACCTCGGCGTTGTTCTCGCCGACCCCGGCGGTGAACGAGATGGCGTCGGCGCCCCCCAGCTGGGCGAGGTACGAGCCCGCATAGGCGCGCAACCGGTGCACGTACACGTCGAACGCGAGCCGCGCGTCCTCGTCGCCCGCCGCTCGGCGCTGCGCCAGATCCCGCATGTCCGAGACGCCCGCGAGGCCGCGCACGCCGCTGCGCTTGTTGAGAAGGTCGTCGAGGGCGTCGACGTCCATGCCCGCGCGCCGCTGCAGCTGCAGCAGCACGGCGGGATCGAGGTCTCCCGATCGCGTGCCCATCACGAGGCCCTCGAGCGGGGTGAAGCCCATCGACGTCTCCACCGATCGGCCGCCGTCGATCGCCGTCACCGAGGCTCCGTTGCCGAGGTGGAACACGATCTGCCGCAGCTCGCCGATGTCGCGGCCGAGGTGTTCGGCGACCTTGGCGCTGACGTACTGGTGGCTGGTGCCGTGGAACCCGTAGCGGCGGATGCGGTGGCGCGCTGCCAGTTCGCGGTCGATCGCGTAGGTGTACGCCGCGGGCGGCAGCGTCTGATGGAACGCGGTGTCGAAGACCGCGACGTGCGGGATGTCGCGGAAGGCGCGGCGCGCGGCGCGGATGCCCTGCAGCGCCCCGGGGTTGTGCAGCGGGGCGAGCACCGAGAGGTCGTCGATGTTGATCTCGACGAGGTCGGTCACGATCGTCGCCTCGAAGAAGCGCGCGCCGCCGTGCACCACGCGGTGCCCCACGGCGACGGGCGCGTGCGCGGTGAGGGACGGGCCGTGCTCCTCGAAGGCGTCGAGCATCACGCGGAAGCCCGCGGTGTGGTCGGGGATCTCGAGCTCGCGCTCGGACTCGATGTCGTGGGCGGCGACGGAGGGCACTCCCGGCTCGACCGGGAAGAAGACCCGGTGCGTCGCGCGCCCGGCCCCCTCGCCGATCCGCTCCACCAGCCCCGCCGCGAGCCGACGGCCCGCACCGTCCGGCCGCACGTCCAGCAGCTGGTACTTGAACGACGACGAGCCGCTGTTGACGACGAGGACGACCGTCACGTCAGCTCCCGTCGCCCGCGGCCTCGGCGGCCGCCTGCGCCTGGACCGCGGTGAGGGCGACGGTATTGACGATGTCGCCCACGAGGGCGCCGCGCGACAGGTCGTTGACGGGCTTGTTGAGGCCCTGCAGCACGGGCCCGATCGCGACCGCCCCGGCCGAGCGCTGCACCGCCTTGTACGTGTTGTTGCCCGTGTTGAGGTCGGGGAAGATGAACACCGTCGCGCGGCCCGCGACCGTCGACTCCGGAAGCTTCGCCTTCGCGACGGCCGCGTCGCTGGCTGCGTCGTACTGGATGGGCCCCTCGATCGGAAGCTCGGGTGCCCGCTCCCGCGCCAGCCTCGTGGCCTCGCGCACCTTGTCGACGTCGGCCCCCGATCCGGACTCCCCGGTCGAGTAGGACAGCATGGCCACGCGCGGCTCGATGCCGAACTGGTGCGCCGTCGCGGCCGACGAGACGGCGATGTCGGCGAGCTGCTCGCTCGTCGGATCGGGGATGACGGCGCAGTCGCCGTACACGAGCACGCGGTCGGCGAGCGCCATGAGGAAGACGCTCGAGACGACGGAGACGCCCGGCTTCGTCTTGATGATCTCGAACGACGGCCGGATGGTGTGGGCGGTGGTGTGCGCGGCACCCGAGACCATGCCGTCGGCGTAGCCCATGTGCACCATCATGGTGCCGAAGTACGACACGTCCGTGACCGTGTCGGCCGCGCGCTCGTACGTCATGCCCTTGTGGGACCGCAGACGCGCGTACTCGGCCGCGAACTTGTCGACATAGACGGGGTCGAAGGGGCTCAACACCTCGGCCGCGGAGATGTCGAGGCCGAGCTCGATCGCCCGCGCCCGCACCTCGAAGGGCTCGCCGAGGATCGTCAGCTTCGCCACCCCGCGCTCCAGCAGCACGGCCGCAGCGCGCAGGATGCGGTCGTCGTCGCCCTCGGGCAGCACGATGTGCTTGATGTCCCGGCGCGCGCGCTCGAGGAGGTCGTACTCGAACATCAGCGGGGTGACCACGTCGGTGCGCGCCACGCCCAGCACGTGCGTCAGCTCGGCGGTGTCGACATTGCGCTCGAACAGCGACAGCGCGCGGTTGTAGCGCTGCGCCGACGAGGCGGCCAGCCTGCCGCGCGTGTGCATGATCCGCACCGCCGTCGAGTAGGTGTCGCCCTGGCAGCGGATGATCGGGATCGACGAGCCCAATCCCTCGACGAGGTGCTGCATGGCGTCGGGGATCTCGAACGGGCCGTTCAGCACGATCCCCGCGAGCGACGGGAAGTTCGCGGAGTTGTTGGCGGTGAGCGCCGCCAGCAGCGCGTCGGTGCGGTCGGCAGGGATGATCACGACGGCGCCCTCGGTGAGCCGCGGCAGCATGTTCGTCATCGACATCGCCGCGACGACCACGCCCAGCGCCTCGCGGGCCAGCAGCGCCTCGTCACCCTTCACGAGTTCGCCGTCGACGGCGCGCAGCACGTCGCCCATCGTCGGTGCGACGAGCAGGCGGTCCTCCGGGATGGCCCACACGGGGGCGCCGGGCGTGTGCCGCCGCACGGCGGCCACGATCTGAGCCGCGCGCTCGCCGTCGGCCCGGTTCACGATCGTCGCGGCCAGCTCGGCCTTGCCGTTGGCCAGCTCCCCGAGAGCCACCGCGGCGTCGTCGCCGATCCGCTCGGGCGCGCGCGCCTCGGTGAAGCCCAGGCTCTCGGGCGTGCCGTGCGCGTCGCGGCCGCTGAGCACCAGCAGCACCGGGGTGCCGAGGTTGGCGGCGATGCGCGCGTTGTAGCCCAGCTCCGCCGGCGTTCCCACGTCGGTGTAGTCGCTGCCCAGCACGACCACCGCGTCGCACTTGTCCTCCACCGCGCGGAAACGCTCCACGATCGTGGCGAGCGCGCGGTCCGGGTCGCTGCGCACGTCCTCGTACGTGACTCCCACGCACTCGTCGTATTCGAGATCCACCCCGTCGTGGTCGAGCAGCATCTCGAGCACGTAGTCGCGCTCGCGCGTGGAGCGGGCGATGGTGCGGAAGACGCCGACCTTCGGCGCGACGCGGCTGAGCGCGTCCAGCGTCCCGAGCGCGATCGTCGACTTGCCCGCGTGCCCCTCCGCCGAGGTGATGTAGATGCTCCTCGCCACGTCATCCACCCTATGCGCGTCGGGGCGGCCGGGATACGGCTGTGCGCCCGCTCGCGGGCGTGGAAAGGACGGGATACGGCGCACGCCGGCCGCCTCACCCTCGGCGCCGGTGCTGAGCGAGACCCGGCGGCGGCATGCGGAACCCGTCGTATCCCTGCCGTTCACCTGACGCCGACAGAGTGGGCGCGTGACCGATGACTGGCTGGCCGCGATCGGCGCCGATCCCTGGGCGCTGGCGGCGCTGTTCGGGCTGGTCTTCGCCGACTCGTTCCTCGTCGTGATCCCCGGCGAGATCGCGGTGACCGTGCTCGGGTCGATCGCGGCCGGCAGCGGGGTGCCCCCGCTGTGGGCGGTGATCGCGGTCGCGGCGACCGCCGCCTTCTGCGGTGACGCCTGCTGCTACCTCCTCGGCCGGCTGCTGCACCCGGAGCGCTGGCGGTTCTTCGCTGACCACCCTCGTTTCCAGCGCGTCCACGAGTGGGCGAAGACGCGGTTGCGAAGCCATGTGGCCGTTGCGGTCTTCACGGTGAGGTTCATCCCGTTCGCACGGCTGGTCGTCAACGTCACCGCCGGCGCCACGGGCATCCGGGCCACGCGCTACCTGCCCGTCGCGGCGATCTCGGCCACGCTGTGGGCCGCCTACCAGGCGCTCGTCGGCGCGACCATCGCGACGCTGCTGCCCGGCGGCACCGTGACCGCCGTCCTCGTCTCGATCGCCGTCGCCCTGCTCCTCGGCTGGGTCACCGACGCGCTCATCGCGCGCCTCGCGCCACGTGCGGGCGGCCGCTGACGCTCACGCGGCCCGCGCCGTCAGTCCCTCATGGCGCGCTCGACCGCCTCGGCGATCCAGTCGGCGAGCGTGTCGTCGTCGGGGTCGGTCAGGGCGGCGAAGGGCACCTCGCGCCCGCCGCGCAGATTGAGCCGGTGCGCGCCCTGCTGCAGTGCGACCTCGAGCGCCTCGCCGCCGCCGACGGGGAAGAACACCTCGTCCCCCGAGACGCCGACCGCCATCCGCCCGTTCACCATAAAGGCGAGCGAGCCCATCATCCGCTTCTCGTCCACGTCGCCCGCGGCCTCGATGATGGCGCGCACTCGGTCGGCGAGCTCGGCGTTGTAGACCATGGGGGGATCGTACCGATCGCGCCGGGGCGCGGCACGGGCCGGCGCCGCTCGATGTCGGCGGATGCTGGCACGATGACGGATATGACAGAGGCAGCGCCGCCCACCGTGGGCATCGTGTTCCGACCCCAGTCCCCGCCCGAGCAGCTGCGCGCCATCGCGCGCGCGGCCGACGAGGCGGGCACCGCCGAGCTGTGGGTATGGGAGGACTGCTTCCTCGAGGGCGGGTTGACGACGGCGACCGCGGCGCTCGTCTCCACGGAGCGACTGCGCGTGGGCATCGGCCTGTTGCCCGTGCCCCTGCGCAACCCCGCGCTGGCGGCGATGGAGGTGGCCACGCTCGAGCGGCTCGCGCCGGGGCGCGTCGTGGCGGGCTTCGGGCACGGCGTGCTCGAGTGGATGGGTCAGGTGGGCGCGCGCGTGGCCTCACCGCTCACGCTGCTGCGCGAATACGTGACGGCCGTGCGCGCGCTGCTGGGCGGCGAGACGCTCGATGTCTCCGGCCGCTATGTGTCCCTCTCGGACGTCGCGCTCGGTTGGCCGCCCGCCACCGCTCCCGAGATCACCGTCGGCGCGGCCCGGCCGAGGACGCTTCGCCTCGCGGGCGAGATCGGCGACAGCGTGCTGCTCGACGCCTTCAACGACGCGGCTGCGGTGCGTGCCGCGCGTGCCGTGATCGACGAGGGCTGGGCCGCGGCGGGCCGCCCGGGTCGGGCGAGCGTGCGCGTGTTCACCGAGATCGACCCGCGTGGCGGTGGTCTGGATCAGCGCATCGCCGACCGGATCGGCGAGCTGGCCGACGCCGGCGCCGACGCGATCGCGATCCAGGCGCCGGCCGACGTGCCGGATCCGCGGGCGTTCCTGGAGTCCCTGCCGGGCTGACGAGCGGCTCGGGCACAAAAAAGACTCTCCGCGTACCCGGCAGAGCCCGGTTACCCTTGCTACGTTTCCGTCCTGGGGGAGTTGGCCTGGATGCCGTCACGCGGAGAGCTGTCACCCAGTCTACCCGACGTGCGCGAGGCGCGATCCGCGGCCGGGCCGTGAGGTGCCCGGGGAACCGCCGCCGTCCGCCCAGGAGGACATTAGGCTGTGCCCCACAGAGTGGCTCCCCGAACCCGTGAGGGAGGACGCATGTCCGAGTCCACGACCGTCCGCCCCGCGGCCAGGGACGGCGCCGATGATGGCGCTGCGGCCTTCCGCGACGCGACCGACCGGATCGCCGCGTCGATCGAGCGGGTCATCGATGGCAAGCCCGAGGCGGTGCGCGCGGCGCTGATCGTCCTGCTGGCGGAGGGTCACCTGCTCATCGAGGACGTGCCGGGCGTGGGCAAGACGATGCTCGCGCGGGCGCTGGCCGCGTCGATCGCCGCCGACGTGCGCCGCGTGCAGTTCACCCCCGACCTGCTGCCCAGCGACGTGACGGGCGTATCGGTGTTCGACCCGGTCGTGCGGGAGTTCGAGTTCAAGGCGGGCGCCGTGTTCGCCAACATCGTCATCGCGGACGAGATCAACCGGTCCTCCCCCAAGACGCAGTCCGCCCTCCTGGAGGCGATGGAGGAGCGCCAGGTGACGGTCGACGGCGCGACGCACGGGCTCCCCGATCCGTTCCTCGTCGTCGCGACGCAGAACCCGCTCGAGATGGAGGGCACCTATGCGCTGCCCGAGGCGCAGCGGGACCGCTTCATGATGCGCATCTCGATGGGGTACCCGGACGCGCGCGCGGAGGCGCTCATGCTGCGCCAGCGGGACGCCGCGAACCCGCTCGATGAGCTTCGGCCCGTCGTGACGACCGATCAGGTGCGCGCGCTCATCGCGTGGGCGCGATCCGTGCACGTGGCGCCGGCGGTCGAGGACTACGCCGTGGCGCTCGCCCAGGCGACGCGCTCCCACCCGGAGCTGCGCCTCGGCGCGAGCCCCCGCGCCACCCTGCAGCTGGTGCGCGCCGCGAAGGTCAACGCGGCCCTCGAGGGCCGGGGCTACGTGCTGCCGGACGATGTCGTCGCGCTGCTCGGCCCCGTGATGTCGCACCGCCTGATCCCCTCACGCTCGGCGACGCAGTCACGCCGAGCGGCGGACGCGGTGCCGGCGATCCTGGAACGGATCGCCTCGAGCGTGCCGGTGCCCGTGGCGGGCTGAGCCATGTCGAGTCGTCGCGGGAGCCGGCAGGGACCGCCGCTGACCGCGCGCGGATGGGCCGTCCTGGCGCTCGGCGTCGCCTGCCTCCCCCTCGCCGCGGCGACCGGGGCCGCCGCGGCGCAGTACGTGGGGGTGGCCCTGCTGTCGCTGCTGGCGGTGTGCTGGTTCGCCGCCCGCCACGCACGACCGGGCGTGGAGGTCGCGCGCCGCCTCTCGGAGGAGTCGGTGGAGGTCGGGTCGGAGACGACGATCGAGCTGCGGCTGTCGGCGGAGCCGCCGCGGCGGCCGCCGCGAGGGCAGTGGCGCGACGCGCTGCCGCCCGGCCTGTCGGGCGACGCCTCGGGCACCGTGCCGCGCGGCGACGGGTCGGAGGTGCGCGTCTCGTACACCGTGACGGGGATGCGGCGCGGACGCCATCCGGTGGGACCGCTCGAGCTGGCGGCGACCGATCCCTTCGGCCTCTGGCGGCGCACGGCCCTGCTCGGAGAGCCGACGCCCGTCCTCGTCGTGCCCCGCGCGCGCTGGCTCGCGCCGCTGCCCCGCGCCCACGGCGATGTGGGGGACGGCGGCGAGTCCGAGGAGCGCCGCGGGCGTGGCAGCGACAACCTCATCCCTCGCCCGTACGCCCCGGGCGACTCGATGCGACGCATCCACTGGCGAGCCTCCGCGCACCGCGGATCGTTCATGGTCCGCGACGAGGAGGAGCAGACCGTTCCCGCGGCGACCGTCGTGCTCGACCTCGCGTCGCCCCGGTGGCCGGCGGAGGCGCGCGCGGGCGAGGACGCCGGGTTCGAGGCGGCGGTGACGGCGTGCGTCTCGGCCGCGTGGCGGCTGGCATCCGACGGCTTCGCGGTGACCGTGACCGATCACGCCGGGCGGGCGCTGGCCGATGTCGCCGCGCCCGACGGATCCGCGCTCGAGTCGCTCGAGCGCGCGTTCGCGACGGTCGTCCCGGATCGGTCCGATCTGGGGCGCAGCGGTGAGGGCGCCGGGTTCACACTGCCCGCCTCGACGGGACCACTCGTCGTCGTCTGCGGCACGGTCGACGACCGTCTCGCCCCAGCCCTCGACCCGCTGGCACGTCACTCCTGGCTTCCGGTCCTGCTCACGCCGTCGCCCCTTCGCAGCTCCCTTGAGCGCCTGAGTGACGGCGGCTGGGCCGTGGCGCGCCTCGGCGAGGACGTCGCGGCGGCGTGGCTGACGGCGTTCGATCGGGTCGGGGCGGGGCCGGGAGGCGCTCATGGCGATCGATGAGCTGATCGCGACCTCGCCCGCGCCGCCGCTTCCTGCGCGGCCGGCGCGTCGCCGCCGAGACCGGGGCCTGGCGACCTCGGTGGCCACGCTGCTGCTGGCGCTGGCCGCGATTCTGCCGCTCGCGGACGTCATCGTGCCGGCATGGTTGGCCGGCGCCGTGCTGTGCATGCTCGCCGTGTGGGCCACCGGGGCGATCGTGCGCGCGGTGGTACCGCTCGCGCTCTTTGCGCCGCTCGCCCAGGCCGCCGCCTGGGTCGCCGCGACGACCGGCGCCCACAGCCTGCTCTCCCTCGCCGGGCTGCTGCCCGGTCCCTCGTCGCTGCTGGGCGTCGTCCCCACGCCGCGACTGCTTGCGGGGATGCCGCCACTG
The DNA here is from genome assembly GCF_946151065.1 of Microbacterium sp. Marseille-Q6965. Lineage (GTDB taxonomy): Bacteria > Actinomycetota > Actinomycetes > Actinomycetales > Microbacteriaceae > Microbacterium. The sequence continues at coordinate 1,102,694 of NZ_CAMGZA010000001.1, forward strand.
CTGTCGTCGGCGACGACGCAGATCACCGAGAGCGCGGCTCCCGTCGACCCCGACGCACCCTTGACCTTCGTGCTGATCGCGGCCGCGGGCCTGCTCGTCCTCGTGCTCGATGTGTTCGCGGTGACGCTGCGCCTTCCCGTGGCCGCCATCGTGGCCGCCGTGGCGGTGTGGATCCTGCCGCCCGCGATCACCGGCATCCCGACCGGGCTGCCCCCGCTGCTGCTGTTCCTCGCCGCCACCCTCGTCCTGCTGTATCTCGATCGGCGCCGGCGGACACCCACGGACGCGCGACCGGTGACCGCCGCCGCTCTCGCCGCCGCCGCTCTGGCGGCCTCGCTCGTCGTGGCGCCCCTGTTGCCGGAACCGACGGGTTCGCTGCGCGGCCCCGGCGCGCCGACGCGGATCGACGCCTCGCTCGACCTCGGCGACGACCTGCGACGCGTCGGCGACACTGACGTGCTGCGCTACGTCGTCAACGCGGGGGAGGCCCCGCCCTACCTGCGGGTGGCGACACTGTCGTCGTTCACGGGCGCCGAGTGGGAGCCGGACGACGGCCCGTCGCAACCCGTGGAGGACGTCGTTCCGTCGGCCCTCGAGGCGGACGCCCCCGAGGGCAGCGAGCTGGTGTCGGTCGACGTGGAGATCCTCAACCTCGAGGGTTCGCTCCTGCCCGTGCCCTACCCGCTCGCGGCGCTGGATGGCGTCTCTCGCGAGTGGCGATTGACGGACGAGAACGGAACGCTGACGGGCGGCGAGGCCGGAGGCGAGAGCTACACGGCGACCGCGCTCGTGCCCCAGCCGACCCGCGAGAGGGCCCAGGCGGCCACCGCAGCGATCCCGTCGCCGTCCGCGGAGGGCCTGTCTCGGGAGACGACCGCCCTGCCTGCCGCGCCGCTCGTCGATCCGGTGGCCGAGGCCGCCAACCGCGTCGTGGCGGGCGAGACGAACGACTACGACCGTCTCGTGGCCCTGCAGAGCTGGTTCCGGGCCGGGGAGTTCGAGTACTCGCTCGACGCGCCCGTGGACGACGGCTTCGACGGCACCGACCTCGAGGCCATGGCGGCGTTCCTCGAAGAGCGGGAGGGGTACTGCGTGCACTTCGCCTCGACCTTCGCGGTCATGGCGCGCACGCTCGGCATGCCCTCGCGCGTCGTCGTCGGCTACCTCCCCGGTGTGCGGACCGGCGAGTGGCTGGGGCAGGACGCCGTGTACACCGTGCGGGCCTCGCAGTTGCACGCCTGGCCCGAGGTGTACTTCCGCGGCATCGGCTGGATGCCGTTCGAACCCACCCCCGGCCTGGGCACCGCCACCTCCCTGCTGCCGGAGGCGATCGCCGGCGGCGGTTCGGGCGCGCAGCCCACGCCGGCGGCGCCCCCCGTGCCGACGCCGACGGCGAGCGCGGAGCGCACGCTGCCACCGGAGGAGCTGCCGAGCGGAGCGGAGGACGACCGGGCCGACGAGGGCGCCGCCTGGCTCGTCCCCCTCGGCTGGGGAGTCGGCCTCCTGGCGCTGCTGTCGCTGCCCGCCGTCGCTCGCATCACGATCCGGCGGCGCCGCTTGCGAGCGGCCGTGCGCGGCGACGCACCCGCCGCGTGGCGCGAGCTGACCGACATCCTGGTGGACGCGGGCGAGCAGGTGCACGCCCACGAGACACCCCGCGCGCTCGCCGCCCGCGTGGCGCGTCGCCCCGGCCTGTCTCCGGAGCTGCTCGAGCCCCTCGTCGCCGGCATCGAGGCGGCGAGCTATGGGCCGGCCCGGCGGCGCCATGCGCCCGACCTCGCCGACTCGCTGCGCGCCGTCCGGGGCGCGCTCCTTCCCTTCCCCCTGGCACGGGCGGTCGCGACCGCGGCGCCGCGGTCGTTCCTGAGCCCGCGCGCTGTGGCCGAGGTGATGCGGTTCGGCCGCGCCGGTCGGGCCGGGTAGGATGTTCCGAGGCCCTCTCGGGGGCCCACGGAGGATTCGCCTAGTGGCCTATGGCGCACGCTTGGAAAGCGTGTTGGGTGCAAGCCCTCAGGGGTTCGAATCCCCTATCCTCCGCCACCCCTCCTGCCTCGCCCGATGCACACGGCCCGCCGGCTCTCCTGCCGCGCGTCAGAACAGCGTCGGCGCGGCGGTCGTCGGCAGGTCCAGCGTCGCGGCCGGGACGGCAGCCACCTTCGCGCCGCGCCAGGCGTCGGGAGCGTCATCGTCCTCACGCGCGTCGAGACCATGCCGCCGGATGAGCGGGCGGACGCGCCGCGCGAGCCACGCGCGGTAATCCTTCGACGCGTACGACGAACCGCCGTAGAGCCGCCGGTACACGGGGACGAGCTTCGGGTGCTCGCGCGCGAGCCAGGCGAAGAACCACTCCCTCGCCCCGGGCCGGAGGTGCAGCGCGCCGTACACGACGCGATGCGCGCCGGAGGCGGCGATCTGCGCGAGCGCGCCGTCGAGATGCTCGACCGAGTCGGTGAGCCAGGGCAGGATCGGCATCGCGAAAACCGTGACGCGGAAGCCCAGCTCGGCTGCCGCGCGCACCGTCGCCAGTCGCGCCGCCGCCGACGGCGTGCCCGGCTCGATGGTCTTCTGCAGCTCATCGTCGAAGATCGCGACCGACATCGCCAGGTCTACGGGCACCTGCTCGGCCGCGCGGGCGAGCAAGGGCAGGTCGCGCCGAAGCAGCGTGCCCTTCGTGAGGATCGACAGGGGTGTGCCGCTCTCGGCGAGCGCGGCGATGATCCCCGGCATCAGCGCATAGCGCCCCTCGGCGCGCTGATAGGGGTCGGTGTTCGTGCCGAGCGCCACGAGCTCCCGCTTCCAGGATCGGCGCGAGACCTCGGCGGAGAGCACCTCGGCCACGTTCACCTTCACGACGACCTGGCTGTCGAAGTCCGCGCCGGAATCCAGCTCGAGGTAGGAGTGCGTGCGCCGGGCGAAGCAGTACACGCACGCGTGCGAGCATCCGCGGTAGGGATTCACCGTCCAGGAGAACGGCATGGGGCTCTGGGAGGGCACGCGGTTGAGAGCCGACTTCGCCGCCACCTCATGGAAGGTGATGCCGGCGAAGTCGGGGGTCTGCACCGAGCGGACGAGTCCCTGCAAGCCGACGAGGGCCGGGTCCGCAGATGCGTTCACCTGCTGCGCGCTCCACCGCATGCCGATAGTCGAACATTTGTTCGGCCAGATGTCAAGCCGTGCGCGTCCGCCGCGACACAGACCGGCGGCCCGGGAGGCTCCCCTTCGAGCTTCCCGGGCCGCCGCCCCCGTGCATCACCCCGCGAGCGCCTGCGGCCGCGGTGCGAAGTGAGGAATGGGGATCGGGCGCGTGGCGCCCGGCGGTGTCACGGACGAGAGCACCTCGTTGGCGCGCTCGAGCACGTCCCCCATCGTCGTGAACCGCTCGACGCCGCGATGCGTCGAGACCCACACCACCTCGTAGCCGTCACCCCGTCGCTCCACGTACGCCACGACGCTCGTCGCGTCGCACGACTCCACACTGCGGTCGCAGAGCCGCCAGGCATCTTCGCCCAGCGGGACGAGATCCAGCTGATGAACCGTATTCATGTCGACCTCCCACTTCACGATCGCCGCAGGGCCCCCACCTCTCAAAGGGCTTGACAGTTTCGGCGCCCCGGGATACTCGCGCGGCGCGGGGGCGGAAGGCCTTTCGGTGGCGAAAAGTCAACCCCCGTGTGCCGAACGCGCGCGGCGGAGACGATGGAAAAGTCCGCCGAAGCTGGCGGCACCTCGGCGCGGGCGGTGCCCGCCGAGGGGACGAGAGGAGTGGCCGCATGTCGAACGGAACGATCCCGCCCGTCGCCCCACTGGACGACCCCCTGCTTCGGGCGATGCTGGACGAGTTCGAGGAGGATGAGCACGCCGATGGCTGGTGACGAGACGCGAGACGAGACCGCCCGGGTGACCACGCCCGGCACGCAGGACGCCCCCCTCGAAGACACCCACAACACGAACGACGACGAGCGGATCGCCGGCATCGTCGCGCAGACCCGCGCCGACATGCTCGTCGACACCCTTCACCACGGCGACGTGCGCAGCACGCTCGAGCGCCGTCTCAGCGACGCCGGTCTCGAGGTGGATGACTCCGCGTTGGACGACCTGGTCTCCCGCGTCAGCTCCGACGAGGTGGATGTCACCGACCCCGGAGTCGAGCAGATCTGATCGGCGTCAGGCGTCGCAGTTCTGGCAGACGCCGCTCATGGGCAGCACCATGAAGCAGGTCGGGCAGACCTTCGGCGGTTCCTCCGGCGCGGACGCGGCGCGGGATGATGATGTCCGCGGCGCGCGGGCCGGGCGTTCGGGTGCCGCCGGCGCGGCGACCGGGTGCGTCACGCCCCATGCGCCATGGAACCGGCGGCTCGGCCAGCGCTCGACCTCGCCGAGGCGCCGCACGATCTCCTGCTCGGTGCGAAACCCGTTCGTGTAGCCCGGGTGCACCTCGAGCGCGGGCGAACCGCCGCGCCGCTCGACGCGGAAGTGCGTGGCGTAGCCGACGAATCCGGCCGCGTCGATGCCCTCGACGATGCGGCGGATGAAGTCCCGGTTTGCCGACGGCGTCCCGTGCCTCTGGAAGGCCTCGTCGAGGGAGGCGTAGCGCGTCGCCCGCCCGTCCTTCTTGCGGGTGGAGTCCGCCGGTTCGGGAGAGCGCGTCACACTTCCAGGGTAGGCGACGGCGCCGCGGGTCGAGGTCGTCTCGCACGGCGGCGCGAGCCGCAGGCCCATCGGCGGCGAAGCGACAACGGTCACGAGGCTGTGCGGCCTCCCCTCCCCGACCCCGCCCGGGACCGCGCCGTAGACTGGAAGGCATGTCCGCCCCCGCTCCGTCCCCCGGCAGCGGCGCCACCGCTCCGCGCATCACCGCGCTCGACGTGCTGCGCCTGCTCACCGAGATCGCCGCGTTCGCGATCCTGCTCGTGTGGGGCTTCCTGGCATGGCCGTTCCCCTGGAACATCCTCTTCGGGCTGCTCGCGCCGGCCCTCGCCGTGCTCTCCTGGGCCCTGTTCGTCTCGCCGCGCGCGGTCTTCGCGGTCCACCCGTTCGTGCGCGCGCTCGTGGAGCTGCTCGTGTTCGTCTCGGCCACGATGGCGCTATGGGACCTGGGCCTCGGCTGGGTCGGACTCGGCTTCGGCGTCGTCGCCGTCACGATCGGGCTGCTGCACGGCCGCCGCTCCCTGGCATGAGCGATGTCGTCGCGCTGCTGCGGGCGGAGCTCGGCGACCTCGTCGACACGACCGACGCGGCGCGAGACGCGGCGCGCGCCGACCGCTCCGGGCATGCGGCTCCGGCTCGGCCCCTCGCCGTCGTCCACGCGGAGGCGCCGGAGCACGTGCAGACCACGCTGCGCATCGCCTCGGCGACCGGCACCCCCGTCGTCACGCAGGGGGCGCGCACCGGCCTTGCGGGGGCCGCCAACGCCGGCGCCGGCGAGATCGCGCTGTCGGTGCGGCGGATGACGCGGGTGCTCGAGGTGCGGCCCGACGATCTCCTCGCCGTCGTCGAGCCGGGGATCCTCAACGCGGAACTGAACGCCACCCTGGCGGAGCAGGGGCTGTGGTGGGCGCCGGACCCCGCCAGTCGCGACATCGCGACGGTGGGGGGCAACATCGCCACGGGTGCGGGCGGGCTGCTGTGCGCGAAGTACGGCGTGGTCCGAGATGCCGTGCTCGGCCTCGACGTGGTCCTCGCCGACGGGCGGCTCGTGTCGATGGGGCACCGCAGCGTGAAGGGCGTGACGGGGCTCGACCTCACGTCGCTCATGATCGGCTCGGAGGGCACCCTCGGTGTGATCGTGCGCGCCACGCTCAAGCTGCGCCGCCTCGTGCCCGGCGATGTCTGCACCGTCGCGGCGACCTTCCCCGACGTGCGCTCGGCCGCCGCGGGATCCGCCGCCGTGACGGCGGCAGGCATCCAGCCCGCGATCATGGAGCTGCTCGACGCCGCGTCGCTGGAGGCCATTCACGCGCACCTGAGGCTGCCGCGGCCGACGCCCGGCGCGTCGCAGCTCACGGTGCAGACCGACGGCCCCGCCGCGCGGCCCGAGGCCGACGCCATCGCCGACGTGCTGCGCCGGGTCGGCGGCACCGTCGCCATCACGCACGACCGCGCCGAGGGCGAGCGGCTCCTGGCGATCCGCCGGGCCTTCCACCCGTCACTGGCCGCGATGGGCACCACCCTCATCGAGGACGTCTCGGTGCCGCGCAGCCGGCTGCCGGAGATGTTCGACGAGATCGCACGGATCGAGCACGCTTACGGCATCACGATCCCCACGGTGGCGCACGCCGGGGACGGCAACCTGCACCCCAACTTCGTCTTCTCCGGCAGCGAGGTGCCCGACCTCATCTGGCGGGCAGCCGACGAGCTCTTCCGCGCCGCGCTGCGCCTCGGCGGCACCCTCACGGGAGAGCACGGCATCGGCGTGCTGAAGTCCCGCTGGCTGGCCGACGAGCTCGGCGAGGACCAGTGGGAACTGCAGCGGCGGATCGCCCGCGTGTTCGACCCGCAGGGCATTCTCAACCCCGGCAAGGTCTTCGGGCCCCGCTGATCGTGCCTCGCCGGCATCAGCCGGCGAGCAGCGCGGCCCCCAGCGCCCCGGGGTTGGCGTCGGGCGGCAGCAGCTCGACGCGGTCCTCGAGGCGCAGCGACGACAGGAAGGGCGAGGCCGCCGCGCTCCCCCGCAACTCCGCACGAACCGCGGAGAGCAGCGGTTCGCCCACGCGCGAGACCCCGCCGCCCAGGACGACGACCGCCGGATCCACGGCGAGCGCCAGCACGCGGACGGCCGCGGCCGCGCCGCGCACGAGGTCGTCGCGGATCTCGACGGCCCGCGCGTCGCCCGCGGCCGCGGCGGCGAACACCTCGCGCACCGGGTGGTCCGTGTGGCGTCCCCAGCGGGCGGCGATCGCCCAGCCGGCCGCGAGCGTCTCGATGCAGCCCCGCTGCCCGCAGGGACACTCCCGCCCCCGCGGGTCGACCGGCACGTGACCGATCTCCCCCGCCGTGCCGTCCGCCCCGCGCAGCGGCGTGCCTCCGATGACGATGCCGGCCGCGATCCCCGTGCCGAGGTTGAGGTAGGCGAGGGGCGCCTCGCCGCCGCGCATGGCGTGCACGCCCAACGCTGCCGCGTTCACGTCGTTCTCCACCCGCACCGGCGCCCCGGATCGCGCCGACACGGCGGCGGCGAGGTCGAGGGATGTCACTCCGAGGTTCACGGCGTTGCGGACGATGCCGCCCTGCACTTGCCCCGGCGTGCCGATCCCGATGCCGGTGACGGAGCGCCCCTCGGCGAGCGATCCGATCGCCGCCAGCACCGACGCCAGCACACCCTCCTCGCCGCGGATGGTGTCGCGCCGCACGCGGGCGAGCACCGCCCCGTCTCCCCCGACGGCGACGGCCTCGACCTTCGTGCCGCCCACGTCCACGCCGACCCGCGCGGTCATCCCTTCACCGCGCCCGCCACGAGACCGCCCGTCATCCGCCCCTGCACGATGAGGAAGAAGATGACCACGGGGATGCAGATCAGGGTCGAGGCCGCCATCACGGCGCCGTAGTTCGTGGCCTCGGTCGCCGACTGGAACGAGTTCAGCCACGCCGGCAAGGTCAGGTTGTGGCCCTTCATGAGCAGCAGGGCCATGAGGAACTCGTTCCACGACTGCATGAACGCGAAGATGCCGGTGGAGACCAGTCCAGGCGCGAGCAGCGGGAAGGTGACGCGCCAGAACGCACCGGGCTTGGAGCAGCCGTCGATCTGCGCCGCCTCCTCCAGCTCGGCGGGCACGCCGGCGACGAAGCCGCGCAGGGTCCAGATCGTGAACGGGATGACCGCGGCGGTGTGCACCAGGCTCAGCCCCATGAGGCTGTTCATCAGGTGCATGTCGTCGATGAGGTTGTAGACGGTGAACATCATCCCCTCGCCGGGGATCATCTGCACGACGAGGATCGCGACGATGAACGTCTTGCGCCCGCGGAACCGGAAGCGCGCCAGCGCAATCGACGCCAGGAACGCCACGAGCAGCGCGGCCGCCACGACGATGACGACGACCGTCAGGCTCACGCGCAGCGCGTGGGGGAAATCGGTCTGGCCCTGGTTGGCGGGGCGCGTCCACGCGGTGATGTAGTTCAGGAGCGTCGGCTCACGGGGCACGAGCGACTGGTCGCGCGCGACGATCTGGTCACCCGGGGTGAACGACAGGTTGATCATCCAGTACACGGGGAACGTCGAGCACGCGAACACGACGAGCGCGATGAGGTTGAACCAGACGCGCGCCAGGGGCGTGCGCGCCGTGCCGACCGGCGCCTGGCGACGGCGCGCGGCGCGGGGCACACGGATCGCGACGGCGGTCTCGGGGTCGGTGACCGCGGCGGGAGCCTTGGGAACGAGGAGGGTGCTCACGACTCGTCCTCCTTCAGGAGCATCCGGATGTTGTACCAGCTGATGGCGAGCATGATGAGGACGAAGAGCATGCCGATGGCGCTGGTCGCGCCGAACTCGCCGATGCCCTGCCGGAAGAGGTAGACGGGCAGCACGTTCGTCTCGCTGGCGATGCCGCCGCGGCTCTGCAGCGCATACACCTGCGTGAACAGCTTCATGTTCCAGATGATCTGCAGGATGAGCAGGCCGCCGAGCACGGGGCGAACGGCGGGGAAGATCACGCCCCACCAGCGGCGCCACCCGCCGGCGCCGTCGATCTCCGCGGCCTCGATCGTCTCGCGCGGGATCTGCCCGAGGGCGGCGTAGCTCGTGAAGGCGACGAACGGGATGCCGCCCCACACGACGATGAGCGTGATGATCATGAGGAACGACAGCGGGCTGAGCAGCCACGGGTGGTTGTGGAAGGCGTTGCTCTGGGTGATCTCGTTGAGGGCCCAGTTCACGACGCCGTACTGGGTGTCGAAGATGAAGCCCCAGATGATGCTCGCGGTCAGGGGCGGGATGGCCCAGGCCAGCAGCAGACCGACCGACACGAGCAGGCGCATGCCCGTGCGCAGCTTGGTCATGAGCAGGGCCACGAGGACCCCGCCGATCATGATCCCGGCGGTGGTGACGACCATCAGGCCGAGCGTGCGCAGCAGCACGGCGACGAACTGATCGTCGGTGATGACGTCGAGGTAGTTCTCGAACCAGACGAAGTCGGGCAGCGTGCCCTGGATCTTGTGACGCACCTGATAGTCGGTGAACGACTGCCAGATCATCGTCACGAGCGGATAGCCCGACATCAGGCCGATGAGCAGGATGGACGGCGTCAGCAGCGTCCACGACGAGATCGCGTCGCGGCGACGGCGGCGCCTCTCGCGCTCCTCCCAGGAGGGGCGCGCGGCGGAGATCGTGGTCATGAAGGGCCCTCGAGTCGTCGAGCGGATGCGGTGGCGGTCGGGCGGGGAAGGGAGGGCGGCCGGGCGGGCGTTCGGGTCGCCCGCCCGGCCGGGGCCCGGCCGATGCGCATCGCCGGGCCCGGGTCGTCAGCCGTTGAGGATGTTCTCGATCTGCGCGTCGAGCTCGTCGGCGACGGCGGCGGTGTCCTCGCCCTGCGCGATCCGCGTGAGGGCGTCCTGGATGACGAGGCTCGACTCGACCTCGGCCCAGTTGGGCGAGGTCGGCACGCCGCGCGAGTTCTCCAGCGCCTGTGCCTGCGCCTGCGCGACGGGTGTGTCGGGCAGCTTGTCGCTGGACGACAGCAGCGCCGGGGTGAGACCGCCCTCGGCCAGGAGGTCCTGGTACCCCTCGGAGAGCATGATCTTCACGGCCTCCTTCGCCATCTCCTGGTTCTCCGAGAGGGCCGCCACGCCGAGGTTCGAACCGCCGGCGAAGATCGGCGCCGTCGTCCCCTCCTCCAGGCCGGGCAGAGCGAACGCCCCGAGGTCCTTTCCGTACGTGTCGGGGCAGCCCGGCACCTCGGCATCGGCCTCCGCGAGGATCGACCACTGCATCCACGCGGGAGCCGACAGGAACGCGGTCTCGCCGGCGCAGAACGGCACGTTCGCGTCGGTCTCGAGCGCGTCGGCCGGCGCGTTGTTGGCCTCGAGGTAGACCCGCTGCAGCAGCTTCAGGCCCTCCTGCGACTCCGGGCTCGAGAACTGCGCGTCCCAGGTGTCGCCGTCCTGCACGGCGATCTCGCCGCCGTGCGACCAGATGTACGGGAGCATGTTGTACCAGTCGCGTCCGGGCGCGTAGATGCCCGAGACCGTGTCCGTGCGGTACGAGATGCCCTGCTCCACGTACTCCTCGAGCGTGGTGGGCAGGTTCGCGCCGTCGACGACCATCGGCGAGTACATCACCACGCGGCCGCCCGCGTAGTACGGGGCCGCGTAGAACGTGTCCTCGTAGGTGCCCGCCTCGACGAGGCCCTGATTGAGCTCACCCAGGTCGCCCTCGATGTCGCTGAGGTCGGCGAACAGGCCCTGGTCGATGAATCCGATCGCCTGCGTGTTGCCGACCTCCACGACGTCGGGGGTGTCGTTGGACTGCAGGGCGGCCACATAGGTCTCGCCCACGTCGGCCCACTGCTTCTCCTCGAGGTTGAGGGTCCAGCCCTCGTTCTCCGATTCGAAGGTCTCGATGAGGTAGTCGCGGGCGGTCTGGGGCGTGTCGGTGCCCACGATCCAGACCGTGATCTCGCCGCTGGCGGCCGGCTCACCGCCGCCGCCGCCTCCTCCGGCACAGCCGGCGAGCACGACGGAACCAGCGCCCAGCAGGCCGATGCCCGCCAGTGCCTTCTTGTTCATGTGACGTTCCTTACTCGTTGGTGGATGGGGTGATGCGTCTGTTGCATCGGGGCGTCTTCGCCCCGTGAGGTCTCTAAGAGACCCCCAGCTCGCCGCGCAGGACGAGGACGACCGCGCCCCGAAGCACGATGTCGTCCCCCTGCGCGGACATCCGGACCTGCACGTCGTCGTGCAGGAAGGCGCGGGCGCGGAGCGTGGCCACGGCGGTCTCGCGCAGCACGCCCTCGAGATGATCTGCGGGCCCGGCCAACACGATCTCGGAGAGGTCGAGCGCGCCGACCACGGGGGCGAGGGCGATGCCGAGCCGCTCCCCCGCGTCGCGCAGCACCTCGTCGCGCGGGGCGCCGGCCGCGATCCTCGCGTCGAGCGAGGTGATCGACAGCCAGGACTCGAGGCAGCCGCGGCGGCCGCAGCCGCACTCGGGACCGCCGTCGGTACCGACCGTGACGTGTCCGATCTCGCCGGGCGAGAAGCGGCTGCCGCGTGCGAGCGATCCGCGGATGAACACGCCGGCACCCACACCACGGCCCACCGTGACGAGCATGAAGTCGTCGCCCGCGCCGCCGAGCGTGTGCTCCGCGAGCGTGGCCGCGTCGGCGTCGTTCGCGATGTGCACCGGCACGCCGAGGTCCTCTCGCAGCAGCCGCTCGAGGGGCATGCGCGTCCACCCGAGGTTCGGCGCCGTCAGCACGACGCCGTCGGGCGAGACGATGCCGGGCGTGCCGACGCCGGCCCCGAGCACCCTCCCCGTCGCGGCGTGACGCAGCTCGGAGGCGAGGGCCGTCACCGCGGCACGCGCCGCCTCCCCGTCGCGGTCGGCGGGACGGGGCACGGCGCGGCGGGCGATTACGGTGCCCGCGAGGTCGATCACCGCGCCGCGGTACTCGTCGGCCTCCGACAGGTCGAGGGCGATGCACTGCAACCCCTCGCGGTCGACGTCGACGAGGATCGCGGGCTTGCCGGGGCGCCCGCCGGGCCGCGTGCCGTGCTCGCGCACCAGCCCGGCCTCGAGCAGATCGGCCACGAGCTCCGACACGGTGACGCGCGTGAGCCCCGTCGATCGGGCGACGTCGGCGCGGCTCATCGCCCCACCGTGGAAGATCGTCGACAGCACGAGAGAGCGATTGTGGGCGCGGGCGTGCTCCGGGAGCACCTTGCTGCGGCCGGCCCGCCCGGCGGGTGTCGGCCGTGCGGCGATCGCCGCCACGCCTGGTTCGTTCATGTTTGTTACCAGACCTTACGAACCGCGCGCGCACAACCCCCGCGACCCGGTTTGGACGGAAAGTTTACAAATCCGTAACCAACGGGTGAACGGCGGCGGTCGGCCGCACGTCGCGCGTGCTACGTTCCCAGCCATGCCCCTGGCCCTTATCCCTTGGCCCGCCGCCGTTCGCGAGCTCGGCGGCCCGCCGCTGCGCCCCGCGCCGCCGGCCGACCCGGGCGATCGCCGCTCGCTCGCCGGGCTCCTCGCCGCCGCGGCGCACCGCGCGGACGACCCCACGATCGGCGCGGAGGGCTATCGCCTGCGTGTGGATGCGGACGGTGTCGCGATCGCGGCCGGCGACGACGCCGGCTTCTTCTATGCCGAGCAGACCCTCGCGCAGCTCATCGACGCCGACGCGGAGGGGCCGCTCCTGCCCGCGGTGGAGATCTCCGACGCGCCGCGCTTCCCCTACCGGGGCGTGATGCTCGACGTGGCCCGCCACTTCCACGGCGTGGAGACCGTCGAGGCCGTCATCGATCGAGCCAGCGCACTCAAGCTCAACGCACTGCACCTGCACCTGACCGACGATCAGGGGTGGCGGCTCGAGCTGGCCTCGCACCCCGAGCTCGCCGCGGAGGGCTCGGCGCTGTCGAGCCTGGGCGACGCGGGCGGCCGCTACTCGCCGGCCGACTACCGGCGGATCGTCGACTACGCCGCCGAGCGCCACATGATCGTCGTGCCGGAGGTCGACCTGCCGGGTCACACGCACGCCCTCGGCCTGAGCCATCCCGAGCTCGTCGCGGACCCCGTCGTCACCGACCTCATGCGCGAGGTGCACGACCTCTTTCCCGGGCAGGGCGAGCTCCCGCGGCGGGGAGCACCGTATGTCGGGATGGCGGTCGGCTTCTCGTCGCTGCGTGCCGATGCACCGGGGCTCGAGCCCTTCCTGCGCGACGTCCTCGGCGAGATCGCCGCGATGACCCCCGGCCCTTACCTGCATTTCGGCGGGGACGAGGCATTGGGAACGCCGCCGGGGGAGTACCACGCGATGGTCTCGCTGGCCGCGCGGATCGTCACGGAGACCGGCAAGACCCCCATCGCCTGGCACGAGGCGGGCGAGGCCGACCTGCCGCCCGGCACGGTCGGTCAGTACTGGGGCTACGTGACGCCCACCGAGGGGCACGACGACAGCGCCCGCGCCTTCGTCTCGCGCGGCGGGCGGATCATCCTCTCCCCCGCGAACGCGATCTATCTCGACATGAAATACGACGACGAGACCCCGGTCGGCCTGACGTGGGCCGACGGGCCGACGAGCGTGGAACGCTCGTACCGCTGGGATCCCGCCGACGTGGTGGCGGAGGTGCCCGAGTCCGCGATCCTCGGAATCGAGGCCCCGATGTGGACCGAGACCGTGCGCGACCTCGCCGACATCGACCTGCTGATGTTCCCGCGGGTGTGTTCCGCGGCGGAGGCGGGGTGGTCCCCGCGGCTGGGCAGCACCCCGCAGCGCTCCTGGGAGGCGTTCCGCGAGCGGGTGGCGCGCATGGCGCCGCTGTGGGCAGAGGCGGGCATCGGCTTCCACCGCGCCGCGGGGATCGCGTGGCGCTGAGCGCGGCTCCGCTCCGTGAGAGGATCGACCGGGCGGCGGAGGCCGCCTCGACGGAAGGGGTGCGATGGCAGAGGTCGTGATCGTCTCCGACAAGGAGGAGGCGGGCCGGATCGTGGCCGAGGCGATCGCGCGGCGGGTGCACGCCCGGCCGGACACCGTACTCGGCCTGGCCACGGGGTCCACGCCCCTGCCGGTCTACGAATCGCTGCGCGAGTCGCTCGCGGGGGCCGACGTGTCGCGCGTGCGCGGGTTCGCCCTGGACGAGTACGTCGGGCTCGACCCCGCCCACCCCGAGAGCTACCGCTCGGTCATCGCCCGCGAGGTGGTCGAGCCGCTCGGCCTTGACCCCGACCGCGTGCACGTGCCGAGCGGTGCGCTGGAGGGCATCGAGACCGCGGGCGAGCGGTACGAGGCGGCGATCGCCGCGGCGGGCGGCATCGAGCTGCAGGTGCTCGGCATCGGCACCGACGGGCACATCGGCTTCAACGAGCCCGGGTCCTCCTTCGCGTCGCGCACCCGGGTGAAGACGCTCACCCGGCAGACGCGTGAGGACAACGCCCGGTTCTTCGACTCGATCGACGACGTGCCGATGCACTGCATCACGCAGGGGCTCGGGACGATCCTCGAGGCGCGTCAGCTCGTGCTGCTGGCGTTCGGCGAGGGCAAGGCCGAGGCGGTGGCCGGCGCGGTCGAGGGCCCGCTCACCGCGTCGCTGCCCGGGTCGGCCATTCAGCTCCACCCCCGCGCAACCGTCGTGGTCGACGAGGCCGCGGCGGCGCGGCTGCGCTACGCCGACTACTACCGCTATACCTACGCGAACAAGCCGGAGTGGCAGCGGATCTGACCATGCCGCCCCGGGCAGATCGGGGCACCCCTGCGGGATCGACCCGAATCGAGGCGATTTCGTGATCGCTTCCCCCTGCCGCGGCCCCGGCGCGCCACCCTACGATTGACCGACCGGTGCACTTTCGCGCGCCACGCGCGGCGGCGGACCACGAGGGGGACACATGACCGACCTGGCGACCAAGCCGATCGACGGCGAGCAGCCGCTCGAGGGCGAGCACCCGATCGAGGGTGTCGCGGGCAGCGGGCTCGACGCGGATCCGGAACGTCGTCGCAGCAGGAAGGGCCTGTGGCTGGGCATCGGCATCCCCGCCGGCGCCGTGGTGGCCGCGGCGGCCTTCGCCTGCGCGATCCTCATCGCACCGGGCGTGGTCGTCGCCGGCACCCCCGTCGGCTTCCACACCGTGGGGACGGCGTCCGACGCCATCGCCCAGCGCGTCGCGGAGGCGGAGATCACCGTCGACGGCGTCACCCTCACCGGCGCCGAAGTCGGCGCGTCGGTCGACGCGAAGGCCGCCGCCGAGGAGGCGTCCGCGGCGCACCCGCTGTGGAACGTCGGGGCGTGGAGCCCCGAGCCGATCGACGCCCCGGTCGTCATCGACGCCGAGCGCGCGGCGGACGCGCTCCGCGGTGTCGCGCCCGGCCTCTTCGCCGACCCGGTGAACGCGGACGTGACCTTCGACGGCGAGACCTTCGTCGCCGTGCCCGCCGAGCCCGGGTCGGGGCCCGATCTCGACGCGCTCGCGGAGGACCTTTCCGCGGCCCTCGCGGCCGGCGAGCGGGAGATCGCCGTCTCGGTCGCGACGACGGAGGTGTCCGCCCCGGTGACCACGGAGGCTGCGGAGGAGTTCGCCGCGTCCCTGAACGAGCAGGCGGCCACCGCCGGCTTCTACCTCGAGGACACCCGCGCGGAGGAGCTGCCGCTGGCGACCATCGCCGGCTGGGTCACCCCGCAGGCCGACCCGGAGACGGGAAGCTTCACGCTCACCGCCGACACCGCCGCGATCGAGGCGGCCATCGCGGACCTGCCGGCCCGCGTGAACCGCGACGTCGTCGACGCGAAGGTCGTCACCAACGCGGCCGGCGAGCACCTGCACGAGATCCAGAAGGGTCAGGACGGCTTCGGCATCACGAGCACGGACGGTCTGCCCGCGCAGATCGCGGAGTCGCTCGCGCAGGGCGACCTGAGCTTCGAGCTGCAGGGCGAGGTCGTCCCCTTCGAGACCCAGGAGCTGTTCCGCCGCGTCGTCGTCGACAAGAGCGACGGCATGACGTACATGTACGAGAACGAGCAGCTCGTGGCCTCGTACCCCATCGCGCTGGGCACGGGTGGTCCGTACGAGACCCAGAACGGCACCTTCACCGTCTACGGACAGCTGACGATCCAGCACATGGGTTCGTGCGACGCGCAGGGCAACTTCGTGCCCGGCGGCCGCTTCGACTACTGCACCGGCAACGTGCCCTGGGTGACGTACTTCAACGGCGACCAGGGCTTCCACGGCACCTACTGGCACAGCAACTTCGGCCCGGGTGCGCGCATGAGCCACGGCTGCGTGAACATGACGGTCGGCGCGGCCGAGCACATGTACCGCTTCGCCCAGGTCGGCACGCCGGTCACCGTGCAGAACTGAGCGCGCGCGGCGCGCGGCGTCGGGCTCCCAGGAACTCATCGCCCGCACGGCTGCCCCGTGCCCTACCCTGTGGTTATGTCGGACCTGCGTCTTGAGGAGCTCTCCGCCGCGACGATCGTGGCGGTCAACAACCTGTCGCTGCGTCCGGGGCAGGAACAGTTCCTCGCGCCGGTCTCGTACGGCATCGCCGGGACGGTGCTCGATCCCCGCACCACGTGGCAGCGCGTGGTGCTCGACGGCGACGAGGTGGTGGGCTTCATCAGCGCCAGCTTCGACGCCGAGTCCCCGGTCGACCACTTCGACTCGGTGCTGTGGCGCATCAACGTCGACGCCGATGATCAGGGGCGCGGCATCGGGCGTTTCGCCGTCGAGGCGCTCGTCGGGGAGGCGCGCGCCCGCGGACTCGACCACATCAACGTCATCTATGAGCCCGGCGAGGGCGGCCCCGAGGCCTTCTTCCTCCGTGTCGGGTTCTCACCTGTCGGGGAGACGGAGTACGGTGAAGTGGTCGCTGAGATCCGCATCTGATCGCGCCGACACCTCTTCCCCCGCTTCAGGCCACGCATCGGCGCGTGCCCTGGCACGAGCAGGCGGCGGGGTCTCGTATCCCCCTCCCCCAACGAGACTCCGTCGCCGCTTTCTTCCCTGAGCACCTCGCCGGTCGCCGCCTGCGCAGAAGCCGGCGCGGGGTCGCCCGCGGGCGGGCGCCGGACGACAACGCCTGCCCGCCGCGCGGCTAGACGAGCGACTGCTTCCAGGCCGCGTGCAGCTGCGCGAACTTCCCCGTGCCGGCGATGAGGGCGTCCGGGGTGTCGTCCTCGATGATCCGGCCGTGCTCCATCACGAGCACGCGGTCGGCGATCGCGACCGTCGACAGGCGGTGCGCGATGATGATCGCCGTGCGGTCCGCCAGCAGCGTCTGCAGCGCATCCTGGATCATCCGCTCCGACGGGATGTCGAGCGAGGCGGTCGCCTCGTCCAGGATCAGCACCGCCGGATCGGCGAGGAACGCGCGCGCGAACGAGATCAGCTGACGCTGCCCGGCCGACACGCGACCGCCCCGCTTGTTGACGTCGGTGTGATAGCCGTCCGGCAGCGAACGGATGAAGTCGTCGGCGCCGACGGCCTTCGCCGCGGCGACGATCTCGTCGAGCGACGCCTCGGGCCGGCCGAGGGCGATGTTGTCGGCGACCGTGCCGCTGAAGAGGTAGGCCTCCTGCGTGACCATCACGACGGCGCGGCGCAGGTCGCGCTGGTCCAGCTCGCGCAGGTCGATGCCGTCGAGCGTGACGCGGCCCTCGCGGGGGTCGTAGAAGCGCGAGACGAGCTTGGCCAGCGTCGACTTGCCCGCGCCCGTCGTGCCCACGAGGGCGACCGTCTGACCCGCGGGGATGTCGAGGGTGAACTCCGGCAGGATGGTGCGACCGCTGGAGTACCCGAAGGTCACCCCGTCGAGCCGCAGGTGTCCGCGCGCGCTCTCGAGCGGGCGCGGGCTCTCCGGGTCGGGCACGGTGGGCTCCACCTCGAGCACGCCCGACACCTTCTCGAGCGCGGCCGCCGCCGACTGGAACGAGTTCAGGAAGATGGCCACGCCCTGCAGCGGCAGGAAGAAGTTCCGGGTGTAGAGAACCACCGTCAGCAGCGCGCCGACCGTGAACTGCTCCCACGTGATCCGCACGCCGCCCCACAGCACGACGAGGCCGATGGCGAACGCCGAGATCGCCATGAGGCCGGGCTCGAAGATCCCGAAGAGGCGGATGGAGCGCATGTTCACATCGCGGTAGTCGCCGGCCAGCCGGCCGAACTCGACCTCGTTGCGATCCTCGGCGCGGAACGCCTTGCCGGCACGGATGCCCGTCATCGTCTCGACGAACTTCACGATGAGCTTGGCGCTCGCCACGCGCGAGGAGCGGTACGCCTCCTGCGAGCGCAGGTAGAACCAGCGCATCAGGAAGGCCAGCGGGACGCACGCCACCAGCAGGATGACGCCCGACTGCCAGTCGAAGATGCTCAGCGCGATGAACGTGAACAGGCCGTAGAGCACGCCGTTGATGAGGTCGGTGAGGCCACCCCCCAGCAGCTCCCGGATCGTGTCGAGGTCGCTCGTCTGGCGCGAGATGATCCGGCCCGACGTGTAGGTCTCGTGGAACTCGAGGCTGAGCCGCTGCGTGTGCCGGAACATGCGGGTGCGCAGATCGAGCAGCACGCTCTGCGTGACGCGGGCGGTGAGGATGTCGTACCACATCAGCAGCGCCGCGCCGGCCACGGCCGTGACGACATAGAGCCCGACGATCGTCCAGGCCGCCGCCCACTCCCCCTCGCCCGTGACGGCGGGCAGTGCGGTGTTGAGGCCGAGGCCCAGCAGCGCCGGCCCGAGCACGCGCAGGCCGGTCTGCGCGATCACGACGACCGCCACGCCCACGACGCGCCACTTCAGCGGCGCGAGCAGCGACGCCAGCAGCCGCAGGGAGCGCTGACGGATCGCCCGCGACTCCTCGCGCGTGTAGTCGGTGCGGTCCTCGCCGCTGACCCCGTGCACCGTGCTGCTCATCGCTGAGCTCCCTTCTCCGGCGCGCCCGCTTCTCGCTCGGCCAGCGCCTCCTGCACCGCCATGAGGTCGAGCTCGGCGGTCGGGTTCGGCGACATCATGAGCTCCCGCTCCTGCTGCTCCTCGCGCTCGAAGCTCGAGATCACCGCGCGGTAGTGCGCGCTGCGCACCATGAGCTCGGAGTGCGTGCCGACCGCGGCGATGCGCCCGCCCTCCAGCAGGGCCACACGATCGGCGAGCGCGACCGTGGACGGCCGGTGCGCCACGATGAGCGCGGTGGTCGTGCTCAGCACGGTGCGCAGCTCGGACTGCACCCGCTCCTCCGTCTCGACGTCGAGCGCCGACAGCGGGTCGTCCATCACGAGCACCGCGGGGCGCGCCGCGACGGCGCGCGCGAGCGCGAGCCGCTGCCGCTGGCCGCCCGAGAGACTCATCCCCTCCTCACCGATCTGCGTCTCGACGCCCTCCGGCAGGTCGTCGACGAAGCCCGCCTGCGCCACCCGCAGCGCCTCGCGCAGCACCGCCTCGGCCTCCGGCGACGACGGGTCGAGGTCGTCACGCCCGAGCAGCACGTTCTCGCGCACCGTCGCGGAGAAGAGCGTGGCGTCCTCGAACGCCGTGGCGATGAGCCGGCGCAGCTCCTCCAGGCGCAGGTCGCGCACGTCCACACCGTCGAGCGTCACCCGACCGCCCGTGACGTCGTACAGCCGCGTGGGCAGCGTCGTGAGCGTCGTCTTGCCCGACCCCGTCAGACCGACCAGCGCCATGGTCTCGCCCGGCTCGAGGGCCAGGTCGATGCCGTTGAGCAGATCCGGCTCCGCCTCGCCGGCGTCCTGGTACCGGAAGTGCACGTCCTCGAAGGCCAGTGCCCCGCGCGGGGCCTCGACCGTCGCCGGGCGCTCGGGATCGGTGATCGTGTTGCGGGCGTCGAAGACCTCGAAGATGCGATCGGTGGCGGTGCGCGCGTCAAGCAGGAACGAGAACAGGAATCCGATCGACTCCAGCGGCCAGCGCAGCGTCGCGGCCATCGCGAAGAACGCCACCAGCTCGGGGACGCCCACCTGTCCGTCGGCGGCGAGCCAGATGCCGATCAGCAGGCTGGCCGCGAACGACAGCTCGGGCATGAGCACGAGCCAGAAGTCGATCACGCCGATCGAGCGCGCCTTGCGCATCTCCGTCTCGCGCAGGCTCTCGGCCTGGCGCGTGAAGCGGCGCAGCGCGTGCGCGCCGCGCCCGAACGCCTTCAGCACCCGGATGCCGTGCACGCTCTCCTCGACGCTCGTGGCGAGGTCGCCCTGCTGGTCCTGGCTCTGGCGGGAGAGCGAACCGTAGGTGCGCTCGAACAGGAAGCCCTGGATCCACATCGGGATGGCCGAGACGACGAAGACCGCTCCGAGCATCCAGTGCCACTGGAACAGCAGCACATAGCCGATGACGATCGTCAGCAGGTTGACGACGAGCATGATGAGGCCGAACGCGGTCCACCGGCGGATGAGGCCGAGGTCCTGCATCATGCGGCTGAGCAGCTGCCCGCCCTGCCAGCGGTCGTGGAACTCCACCGGGAGGCGCTGCAGCCGGTCGTAGAAGGCGCGACGGATGGAGTACTCCACGGTGGTGGCGGGGCCGACGACGAGCCAGCGCCGCAGGTAGACGAGCGCGGCCTCCGTGAGCCCGAGCCCCAGCACGAGCGCCGCGCCGAACACGACCGCGCTCGTCTCGCGTGACGCGATCGGCCCGGCGACGACCCACTCCAACACGATCGGGATCATGAGGGCCGCGAGTGCGGCCCCGAGGGCGCTCAGCGCGCCGAGGCCGAGGCGCGGCAGCACCGGCCGCGCGAAGGTGAGCAGGCGCGCCAGGGCGCGCGGCGTGGGCAAGCGCTCGGGGGAAGGCGTGGCGGAAGACATGATCCTCGAGGTGAGAGGGCGCCGGGGCGCGAGACGGGCCGCCGCGATGCGGCGGCGCCCGGGTCGCGAATGCGACAGCCCTTCAGACTATGACGGCGCGATCGGCCGCTGCAAGACCGATCCCGCATCGCCGGTCGATCGATGGGGGCGGAAAGGGGCGGCCCGGCACGCCCGTAGGGTGGATCCAGGGGTCGCATCGGGCGACCGGAGGGAGTCGAAGTGACCTACACCGCGCCGTCGCCGTTCACCACCCGCCCCGACCTGGAGGGCGGCTTCGGCATGGTGGGATCGACGCACTACCTCGCCAGCTCGGCGGCGATGGCCGTGCTCGAGCGCGGTGGCAACGCCTTCGACGCCGCCGTGGCCGGCGCATTCGTGCTGCACGTGGTCGAGCCGCACCTGAACGGCCCCGGTGGCGACCTGGTGGCGATGTTCGCGACGGCCGCGGAGCCACACCGCCCCGTCGTGCTCATGGGGCAGGGCCCCGCTCCCGCCGGCGCCACGCGCGAGCACTTCCTCGCGGAGGGCCTCGAACTGGTGCCCGGCGCGGGGGCCCTCGCGGCGGCCGTGCCCGGCGCCGTGGACGCCTGGCTGCTCCTGCTGCGCGACCACGGCACCTGGGAGCCGGCCGACGTGCTCGCCTTCGCGATCGGATACGCGCGCGGCGGCCACGCCATCGCGAAGGGCGCCGCGGCGGCGATCGGCACCGTCGCTGAGCTGTTCCGCGACCACTGGCCCACGTCGGGCGAGCTGTGGCTGCCGGGCGGGACCGCGCCCACACCGGGCGCGATCGTGCGCAACGAGGCGTGGGCACGGGTGCTGGAGCGCCTCGTCACCGCGGGCGAGAGCGCGTCGACGCGCGAGGCGCGCATCGACGCCGCGCGGCGTGAGTGGAAGGAGGGCTTCGTCGCGCAGGCGATCGACGAGTTCGTCCGCACGCCGCACCGCCACTCCCCCGGCACCGACCACGCCGGCGTCCTCACCGCGGCCGACATGGCGGCCTTCTCCGCGTCGTACGAGGAGGCGGTGACCGGCACGTTCCGCGGGCACACCATCGCCAAGGCGGGACCGTGGACCCAGGGCCCGGCACTGCTGCAGATCCTCAACATCCTCGAGCCCCTCGACGACGAACTGCTCGACCCGTCGCACCCCGACGGTGCGCACACGATCCTCGAGGCGATCAAGCTCGCCTTCGCCGACCGCGACGCCCACTTCGGCGACGGCATCGACGAGGAGCGCCTGACCACGCTGCTGTCGAAGGAGTACGCCGCGCAGCGCCGCGCGCTCATCGGCGAGACCGCCTCGGCCGAGGTGCGTCCCGGTCTGGGCGAGGCCCCCGTCCTCCCGCCGCTGCGCGAGAGCTACACGCCCCCGACCGGCCGCGCCGAGGGGGCGTTCGGGGAACCGACGATGGCGCAGGAGCGCGCCGGTGAGCCGCACGTGTCGCCCACGGGCGAGACGCGCGGCGACACGTGCCACATCGACGTCGTGGACCGCTGGGGCAACATCGTCTCCGCCACGCCCTCCGGGGGATGGCTGCAGTCCTCGCCCGTGATCCCGGAACTCGGGTTCTGCCTGGGCACACGCCTGCAGATGACGTGGCTCGAGGAGGGCCTGCCGTCCACGCTCCGGCCGGGCGCCCGACCGCGCACCACCCTCACGCCCACGCTCGTGCTGCGCGACGGAGCGGCGGTCACCGCTCTCGGCTCGCCGGGCGGCGATCAGCAGGACCAGTGGCAACTGCTCTACCTCCTGCGCACGATCGTGGGCCGGTACACGCCGCAGCAGGCGATCGACGCCCCGGCGATCCACTCGACGTCGTTCCACGGATCGTTCTGGCCGCGCACCTGGGAACCCGCGGGTGCCGTTGTCGAGGATCGCCTGGGCGACGACGCGATCGCGGCTCTCGAGGCGCGCGGGCACCGCGTGACCGTCTCCGGCCCGTGGACCCAGGGGCGCCTCTCCGCGGTCACGCGGGACCCGAACACCGCACGGCTGGGCGCCGCGGCCAACCCGCGCGGCGGTTACGGCTACGCGGTGGGCCGCTGACGCCCGGGCATCACACCGCGGCTTCGCGCGCGAGCAGGCGGCGCTTCACGTCCACACCCCACGCGAATCCGCCCAGCGACCCGTCGCCGCGCAGCACGCGGTGGCACGGCACGAACAGTGCCGGCGCATTGCGGGCACAGATGGAGGCGGCCGCGCGTACGGCGCTCGGGGCCCCCAGCGCGGCCGCGAAGGCGGTGTAGCTGAGCGGCGCGCCCGGCCGGATGCGTCGCAGCGCCTCCCAGCCGCGACCCTGCAGCTCGGTGCCGAGTTGCCGTACCGGCACATCGACGACGGCGGTGAGCTCGCCCGCATAGTAGGCGCGCACGGCGTCGACCGCCGCCGTGGTGGACCGGCGAACCGTTTCGGGCCGCAACGACGGGTGGATGCGGCCGAGTACGGCAGCGTCGTCCGCGGTCCAACCCGAGGCCAGCACGGCGCCGTCCGTGTCGGCGAGGACCGTGAACGTGCCGTCGGGGGTGTCGATCGTCTCGATCAGGGCGTCAGACATGAGCGGTCTCCTTCGGGAGGGTCGGATCGGGCGTGGCACGCGCCGCGGCGGTCGGGCTTGCGGCGGCCGCAAGCCGCCAGAGGTGCATGGAGAGGTACGAGCGCCAGGGCGCCGTGCGAGCGCCCCACGCCACGAGCCCGAGCGGATCGGCGGGCACCCCCGCGACCGCGGCGCCGGCGCGCAGCGCGACGTCGCCGGGCAGCAGCACGTCGGGATCGCCGGTGACCCGCATGCGCACATAGTCGGCCGTCCAGGGGCCGATGCCCGGCAGCGCGAGCAGCGCGGCCCGCTGTTCCGCGCCGTCGTCGGCGGGGGTCAGCCGCACCGCGCCGGAGGCGAGGGCGGCCGCCGCGCCCGTGATGGCTCGGATCCGGGCGGCTGGGCCGCGCAAGACCTCGTGGCCGCGCTCGGCAAGCGTCGCCATCGTGGGAAAGAGCACCCGCGTCTGGCCGCCGAGCTCCGTGCGCTCGCCCAGCGCATCGACGAGCCGGGTCAGGTGTGTGCGCGCCGCTGCCACCGAGATCTGCTGGCCGATCATGGCGCGGATGAGCATCTCGTGCGGGTCGGCGGCGCCCGGCAGGCGGATGCCGGGCACCGCGGCCACGTGCGGGGCGAGCTCGGGGTGCGCGGCGAGCGCGGCGTCAACGGCCTGCGGGTCGGCGTCGAGGTCGAAGAGCCGGCGCACGCGCGTGACGAGCGCGGCGAGATCGCCCGGGTGCTGCACGCGCGCCTGCAGGCGCAGGCGCCGCCCGTCCAGCCGCAGCCGGAACCAGGCCGCTCCGCCGGGCAGGCGTAGGGTGCGCGCGAAGGACGAGCCGTCCGCCTCCTCCATCCCGGGGATGGCGCGCACGCGCATCCATTCGAACAGCCCCGCCGCGTCGAAGGGCTCCCGCAGCGGCAGCGCGAGGTCGACACCGGCTGCCGCCGGACCGCGGCGCCGAACCCGCAGCTCCCCCGGCGTCATGGCGAAGATCTCACGGATGGTGTCGTTGAACTGCCGCACGCTGGCGAAGCCGGCCGAGAAGGCGACGTCGGTGACCGGCAGGTCGGTGCCCACGAGCAGCAGTCGTGCCGTGTGCGCCCGGTGCGCCCGGGCCAGCGCCAGCGGGCCGGCCCCCAGCTCGGAGGTGAGCAGGCGCGAGAGATGCCGACCGGAATAGCCCAGGCGTGACGCCAAACCCGCCACGCCCTCCCGCTCCACGACGCCGTCGGCGATGAGTCGCATGGCGCGCGCCGCGACATCGCCCCGCACGTTCCAGTCGGGAGATCCCGGCGCGGCCTCCGGTAGGCAGCGCTTGCACGCGCGGTAGCCGGCCTCGTGCGCGGCGGCGCTCGTCGGGTAGAACGTGACGTTCCCGGGCTTCGGCGTGCGTGCGGGGCAGCTCGGGCGGCAGTAGATGCCGGTGGAGCGCACCGCCGTGACGAACTGACCGTCGAAGCGGGCGTCGCGCGCATCGATCGCGCGGTAGCGCTCGTCGAAGGTCATCGCCAGGGTCATGCCCCCAGCCTGACACCCCGAGCCGTCCGGCTCTAGCGGAAATCGGACACCGCGGTCGCCGCTTCCCCCGCGGGAATCAGTGGAAGAAGTGGCGCTCGCCCGTGAAGAACATCGTGACGCCGCGCTCCTTCGCCAGCGCGATCGTCTCGTCGTCGCGCACCGAGCCGCCGGGCTGGATGATCACGCGCACGCCGGCGTTCATGAGCACCTCGGGCCCGTCCGAGAACGGGAAGAAGGCGTCGGAGGCGGCGATGGATCCGGCGGCGCGGTCGCCCGCCCGCTCCACGGCGAGGCGGCACGAGTCGACGCGGTTGACCTGCCCCATGCCGATGCCGACGGTCGCGGCGTTCTGCGCGAGCACGATGGCGTTCGACTTGACGGCGCGGCACGCCTTCCACGCGAAGACGAGGTCCTCCACCGGGATGTCGTCGGGACGCTCGCCGGCGACGAGCTGCCAGCCGTCGGCGATCGAGGCGATGTCGCGGTCGAACAGGTCGGCATCCTGCAGCAGGAGGCCGCCCGACACGAGGCGCACGTCCATCCGCTCCTGCTCCCAGTCATCCGGCAACTGGAGCACGCGCAGGTTCTTCTTCTCCTTGAACACCTCGAGCGCGGCCGGCTCGAAGCCGGGCGCGACGATGACCTCGGTGAAGATGTCGCGCAGGTTCTCGGCCATCTTCAGCGTCACGGGCCGGTTCGCCGCGATGACACCTCCGAACGCCGAGAGCGGGTCGCACTCGTGCGCGCGCAGATGGGCGGAGGCGATGGCGTCGATGGCCTTCGGATCGGCGATGGCGAGGCCGCACGGGTTGGCGTGCTTCATGATCGCCACGGCGGGCTTGACCATGTCGTAGGCGGCGCGGAGGGCGGCGTCGGCGTCGACGTAGTTGTTGTACGACATCTCCTTGCCCTGGAGCTGGGTGGCCTGGGCGATGCCGTGCCCGCCGACGCGGGAGTAGAGCGCGGCGCGCTGGTGCGAGTTCTCGCCGTAGCGCAGGTCGGTGATCTTCTCGGCCTGGATCGTGAGATGCTCGGGCAGCTCGCTCTGCCCCGACATGGTCTCTTCGGCGAACCACTGCGCCACCGCCGTGTCGTAGGTGGCGGTGTGGGCGAACGCGCGGGCGGCGAACTCGCGCCGCTCGTTCAGCGTCGTGCCCCCGCGGCCGAGCGCCTCGATGACCGACGGGTAGGCCTCGGGGTTGACGACGATCGCGACGTTGGCGAAGTTCTTGGCCGACGCGCGGACCATCGCGGGGCCGCCGATGTCGATCTGCTCGACGACATCGTCACCCGTGGCGCCGGACGCGACCGTCTCGACGAACGGGTACAGGTTCACCACGACGAGCTCGAACGGCGCGATGCCCAGTTCGGCCAGCTGGGTCTCGTGGTGTTCGAGCCGCAGGTCCGCGAGGAGACCCCCGTGCACGTGCGGATGCAGGGTCTTGACCCGCCCGTCGAGCATCTCGGGGAACCCGGTGACGGTGGCCGCGTCGGTCACCGCGTGACCGGCATCGCGGATCATCGCGGCCGTCGAACCCGTCGAGACGATCTCGACGCCGGCCGCCGCCAGCGCGCCGGCAAGCTCGACCAGACCGGTCTTGTCGCTGACCGACACGAGCGCGCGACGGATGGGCACCACGTCGCGTTCGCGGTACAGCGAGGGGTCGTGACGGGGACCGGCCATGGGGGGCTCCTTCGGGATCAGGACGAGGCGGGCGTGCGAAGGTTCAGCTCGCCGGTGGCGATGCGGCGGACGACGTCGATGAGCAGGCGGCGCTCGACGGGCTTGATGCGATCGTGCAGGGACGCCTCGGTGTCGCCGGGGAGCACGGGCACACGCTCCTGCGCGAGGACGGGGCCGCTGTCGACGCCCTCGTCGACGACGATGACGCTGGCGCCGGTGTGCTCCACCCCGGCGGCGAGCGCGTCGCGCACACCGTGCGCTCCGGGAAACTCGGGCAGGTAGGCGGGATGCGTGTTGATGATGTTCGGGGCGAATTCCGCCACGACGGCGGCTGGCAGCAGTCGCATCAGCCCGCTCAGCACGACCAGGTCGGGCTTCCAGGCGCGCAGCTGGGCGGCCAGCTCCGCGCCCCACTCCTCGCGCGAACCGTACGCACGGAACGGAACCGTGAAGGTGGGAATGCCGAAGTCGGCGGCGTGCTGCAGGCCGTCGGCGGGCCGGTCGGCCCCGACCGCCACGACGCGGGCGGGATAGCCCGGCTCGCTCGCGGCCTCCAGCAGGGCCCTGAGATTCGACCCGGTGCCCGAGATGAGGACGGCGACCGTGAGCACCCTCCGAGTCTAGTGCGAAGCCGCGCGCCGCCCGACGCGGCTCCCGCGACGGGAACGTCTCGGGGCGTCAGCGCGTCTCGGCCACCTCATCCTCATCCTCATCCTCGTCTTCGTCCTCCCAGGCGGGCTGGCCCGCCCGGTGTCCGCGCTCGGCGCGCGGCCCGAGCAGGAGGATGCCCGCACCGAGCATCGCTTCCAGGCCCACGGCGAGCGCGACGGCCCCGGGCTCGGGCCCCACCTCCGCCAGGCGCCCCGGCCCCATCGCGCCCGACGCGGCGGCGGCGAGGGCGGCGGCGGCCGCGCCGGAGAGCACCGCGATCCCGACGGCGAGGACGAGCCGTGGCAGCGCGGGCTCGGGCGCCCGTGGTCCCCGACCGCCCTCCTCCGCGGCCGCCGCGTCGAGCTCCGCGACGAAGCGGGCGCGTGTCACCCATCCCGCCAGCGCACCGAGCGCCACCGGGACGAGGACGACGAGCAGCAGCGGCGCCGCCCCGTCCTCGGGCAGTAGCCCGAACAACGGGAGCGCGGGGACCACGCCCACATCAGCGCCGGCGGGCGAGACGGTCGTGCCCGTGCCGACCGCGAAGCCGGGCCCGGCGATCCACGCGGCCGCCCAGACGAGCGCGGTGGGCAGGTACGCGAGGTGCGCCAGGGTGAGGGCCGCCGCGCCGAGGCCGTCGACGTGGGCAGCCTCGAACAGGGCGATCATCGCGCCGCCGCGGAACAGGACCGACAGCGCGAGCGCGACGCCCGCGGCGCCGAGCAGTCCCACGACGACGATCGCGGCGCCGCGGACGGCGAGGGCGGCGACCTCGCGCCAGGGCACGGGGAGCCCGTCGAGCACGTCGTGGAGGCGGTCGATCGGCCCGCCGTCGCCCTCCCGCCACGCCTCGACGAGCACGCCCCCGAGCGCGCCGGCCGCGTAGAGCAGCGCGGGGCCGAGCACGGCCGGTGCGCCGTGGACCGCGGCCACCGGGTTGCCCGAGGTCGACAGCACGATCAGGGCGATGATCGCCGTCGTCGCGACGCCGCCCGTCACCCCGGTGATCCATGCCCCGGCCGAGACGGCCCGCCGCCCGGAGTGGGCCGCGAAGAGGACCGTGAACCCCGCGAAGGCCAGCGGAGAGAGCGAGACGGCGAACGAGGCCGCGTCCTGGGGCAGCGAGACCGCGGCGAGGAACTCGTCTCCGAGGGCCAGCTCGAGGGGCGCGAGCATGCCGAGCTGCCAGACGCGCACGGTGGCGGGCCACAGGGCCTGCCAATCGGCGTCGGCGCCGAAGGTGAAGATCCACAGGAGCGTGAGGGGCGCGAGCACGGCGCCGACGGTGACGGCCGCCGCGACGGCGGCGTCGATCGCGGCGAGCAGGGCGACGAGAAGGCGATGCATGGGCGCTAACGAGCCTAGGTCGCCCGGCGCGGGATGCCCGGCGCCCATGCCGCGTACGGCCAAGGGCGCCGCCCGGGTGGGCCGACCGCCGTCAGTCGTCGGTGGGTTCGAGCACGAAGACGGCGATTCTGCGATCGGTCTTCTTCTGGTACTCGGCGTAGTCGGGCCAGACCGCGACGGCGCGCTCCCACCACTCCGCGTACTCGGCGCCGTCCAGTTCACGCGCCAGGTAGTCGCGTTTGACGGCACCGTCCTGCAGCTCGACGTGCGGCGTGCTCCGCACGTTGTAGTACCACTGGGGCGGCTCGGGGGCACCGCCCTTGGAGGCCACGACGGCGTACCGGCCCTCGTGCTCGACGCGCATGAGCGCGGTCTTGCGCAGGCCGCCGCTCTTGGCACCGACGGTCGTCAGCACGATCACCGGCACGCCACGCAGCGTGTTGGCCTCCGCGCCGTTCGTGGCCTCGTACGTCTCGGCCTGCGTGCGGGCCCATTCGGCGGTGCTCGGCAGGTACTCACCCTTCAGCGGCATGGTCCCAGCGTAAGCCCGATGCGAGCGAGGTGTCCGATGCGACCGCGCCCCGATGGCGGCGCCCGCGCAGCGCGAAGGCCCCGCCCGATGGGCGGGGCCTTCGTCGAGATGCTGCTGCTGTTTACAGACCCTGCATGATCTCGCGCATGAGCGCGGCGGTCTCGCTGGGCGTCTTGCCGACCTTCACGCCGGCGGCCTCGAGGGCCTCCTTCTTGGCGGCAGCGGTCCCGGCCGAGCCGGAGACGATGGCGCCGGCGTGGCCCATCGTCTTGCCCTCGGGAGCGGTGAAGCCCGCGACGTAGCCGACGACCGGCTTGGTGACGTTCGCCTTGATGTACTCGGCGGCACGCTCCTCGGCGTCGCCGCCGATCTCGCCGATCATCACGATCGCCTTCGTCTCGGGGTCGTTCTCGAACGCCTCGAGCGCGTCGATGTGCGTCGTGCCGATGACCGGGTCGCCGCCGATGCCGATGGCGGTCGAGAAGCCGAAGTCCTTCAGCTCGAACATCATCTGGTAGGTGAGCGTGCCCGACTTCGAGACGAGGCCGATCGGGCCCTTGCCCGTGATGTTCGCCGGGGTGATGCCGGCGAGCGCCTCGCCCGGGGTGATGATGCCGGGGCAGTTCGGGCCGATGATGCGGGTCTTGTTGCCCTTCGACTGGGCGTAGGCCCAGGCCTCGGCGGTGTCGCCGACGGGCACGCCCTCCGTGATGACGACGAGCAGCGGGATCTCGGCGTCGATGGCCTCGATCATGGCGGCCTTCGTGAACGCCGGGGGCACGAAGGCGACCGACACGTCGGCGCCCGTCCGCTCCATGGCCTCCTTGACCGACGCGAAGACCGGCAGCTCGACCTCGCCGGCGCCGGGCTTCTCGTGGGTGACGGTGGTGCCGGCCTTGCGGGCGTTCACGCCGCCGACGATGTTGGTGCCCGCCTTGAGCATGAGCGCGGTGTGCTTGGTGCCCTCGCCGCCGGTGATGCCCTGGACGATGACCTTGGAGTCCTTGTTGAGGTAGATCGACATCTCTCTAGTCCTTTTCGATCCGGGGGCTCAGGCGTTCGCCAGCTCGGCGGCCTTGTCGGCGCCCTCGTCCATGCCGGCGGCGAGGGTGACGAGCGGGTGGTTCGCGGCGGCGAGGATGGCGCGGCCCTCCTCGACCTGGTTGCCGTCCAGGCGCACGACGAGCGGCTTGGTGGCCGCGTCGCCGAGGATCTCGAGGGCCTTCACGATGCCCTCCGCGACGGCCACGCACGAGGTGATGCCGCCGAAGACGTTGACGAACACGCTCTTGACCTGCTCGTCGCCCAGGATGACGTCGAGGCCGCTGGCCATGACCTGCGCGTTGGCGCCGCCGCCGATGTCGAGGAAGTTCGCCGGCTTCACGCCGCCGTGCTTCTCGCCGGCATAGGCGACCACGTCGAGCGTCGACATGACCAGGCCCGCGCCGTTGCCGATGATGCCGACCTGGCCGTCGAGCTTGACGTAGTTCAGGCCGTTGGCCTTCGCCTTCGCCTCGAGCGGGTCGGCGGCGTCCTTGTCCTCGAGCTCCTCGTGCTCGGGGTGGCGCACCTCGGTGCCGTTGTCATCGAGCGTGACCTTGCCGTCGAGGGCGATGATGTCGCCGGCTCCGGTGAGCACGAGCGGGTTCACCTCGACGAGCGTGGCGTCCTCGCCCTTGTAGACCTCGTAGAGCTTGACGAAGACGTCCGAGACCTTCTCGACGAGCTCCTCGGGGAAGTTCGCGGCCTTGGCGATCTCGACCGCCTTGTCCTTGTCGATGCCCTGCAGCGGGTCGACCTCGACCCGCGCGAGCGCCTCGGGCTTCTCGACGGCGAGCTGCTCGATCTCCATGCCGCCCTCGACGCTGCACAGCGACAGGTACGAGCGGTTGGCACGGTCCAGCAGCACCGAGAAGTAGAACTCCTGGGCGATGTCGGCGCCCTGGGCGACCATCACGCGCTTGACGATGTGGCCCTTGATGTCGAGGCCGAGGATCGCCTGGGCGGCCTCGTACGCCTCGTCGGGGGTCTTCGCGACCTTGACGCCACCGGCCTTGCCGCGGCCGCCGGTCTTCACCTGCGCCTTGACGACGACCACTCCGCCGATCTTCTCCGCTGCTGCCTTCACCTCCTCGGGGGTGTCGGCGACGATACCGGCGAGAACCGGCACCTCGTACTTCTCGAAAAGGTCTCGAGCCTGGTACTCGTAGAGATCCACGTTGAATCCTTCAGTGGGGAGCGTGGGGCCGGAGGCGCGGAAAACGTCTCGACGTCGAGCGAACTCGACCAAGACCCCAGCGTACTACCGCCGGGTGAGGCGCCCGAACCTGCTCCCGCACGGCGGGAGCGGAGGCGCGCCGGCTCGAGACGACGAACGCACCCGGCCCGGGGCGGGCGCGGGTGCGTTCGAGGGGGTCTGGGTCAGCGCTGTTCCTTGGCGCCCGAGCGGGCGTGGATCGGCAGCGCCATCGCGGCGCACACCAGCAGGATGCCGAGCGCGAAGACGACGCCCTGGAACGACGTGAGCATGAACGCGACGGCGAACGCGGCGAAACCGGCGAGGAAGAGGATGAAGCTGATCAGGAACATCGCGCGCCTTTCTGGAAGTCTTCGACGATCCTACCGTGCGCGACCCCGGACCTCCCGCTGTCGGTTCCGCACAAACGGCATGCGTTCCGGTGACGCCGCGTCCTAGCGTGGGCGGCATCCCTGTCCCCAGCGAACGGAGTGAGCAGCGTGGCCCCCGAGCTTCCCGGCGACCGTACCGAGCCGTACGACGTCACGTCCCCCCTCGACACCGACTACTACGCCGTCTTCGCCGACGTCGCGGGCGACGATCGCGACGCCTGGCATCGTGCGCGCACGCTCGTGGGCGAGGTCGCCGACCGGATGGCGCAGGCGTGGGACCGGGCCGAGTACCCCCTGGAGGTGCTGCCGCGCATGGGCGAGCTGCACCTGCTCGGCGACGGCGTCGCGCATCCGGACCTCGCCCCGATGTCGCCGCTCGCCGCGGGACTGGTGAACATGGAGCTGTCGCGCGGCGACGGTTCGCTCGGCACGATCCTCGCCGTGCAGGGCGGGCTGGCCCTGCGCACGCTCGTGTTCTACGGCAGCGACGCGCAGAAGGAGCGCTGGCTGCGCCCGCTCGCGGCGGGCGAGGTGCTCGGATCCTTCGCGCTGACCGAACCGGTGCACGGTTCCGACTCCACGTCGCTCGAGACGGTGGCGCGGCGCGACGGCGACGGATGGGTGATCGCGGGCGCGAAGAAGTGGATCGGCAACGGCGCGTCCGGCGGGATCACGTTCGTCTGGGCGCGGATCGACGACGAGAGCGACCCCGACGACGGCCAGGTCGGGTGCTTCCTCGTGGAGCAGGACCGCCCCGGGTACACCGGCACCGTGATCGAGGGCAAGGTGTCGCTGCGCGCCATCCACCAGGCGCACATCCGGCTCGACGGCGTGCGGGTGCCGGGTGATGCGCGCCTGCCGGGCGCGCGCTCCTTCAAGGACACCTCCCGTGTGCTGTTCGCCACCCGCTCCGGCGTCGCGTGGTCTGCCCTCGGGCACGCGACGGCCTGCTTCGAGGCGGCGCTGGCGTATTCGACGCAGCGCGAGCAGTTCGGTAAACCGCTGGCCCGGTTCCAGATGGTCCAGGAGCGGCTCACCCAGATGCTCGCGGAGCTCACCGCCATGCAGTTGTACTGCCGTCGCCTGGCCGACGTGGAGGCGGCCGGCGCGCTGCGTCCCACGCAGGCGTCGCTGGCGAAGTACCACAACACCCGCGCGGCTCGCCGGATCGCGCAGACCGCACGCGACGTGCTGGGCGGCAACGGCATCCTGCTTGAGAACCGCGTCATCCAGCACATGGCCGACATCGAGGCCATCCACACCTACGAGGGCACCGAGAGCGTGCAGGCGCTGCTCATCGGGCGCGACCTCACGGGCATGGGCGCGTTCGCCTGAGCCGACGAGGGCCCCGCTTCCCGGAGGAAGCGGGGCCCTGTGGGGATTGGCCGGTCAGTCCGCCGTCTCGGTGGTGTGTTCGCGGCGGCGGCGCTGGGTGGCGAGCACGAGCACGCCGGCCAGCAGCAGCAGCCCGGCAAGCCCTGCCGCGCCCCACGCGATCGTGCCACCCGTGGCCGTCAGGGGCGGCGTCGCGGCCTCCGGTGCCGGCACCTCGTGCTCGGTGGTGCAGACACCGGTCGGGTCGCAGATGGCACGCTCGTCGGGGCTGCTGACGACGTTGACCAGCTGGGCGGGGCCGTCGGACGTGACGGTGACCGAGTAGGTGATCGTCGCCGTCTGCCCCACGCCGAGGTCTCCGGTCCAGGTGAGGGTGTTCCCGTCGCGGGTCACCTCGCCGGCGGTCGCCGTGGCGTCGTCGTTCCACGAGCTCGCGCTGAGCACGCCCGCGACGTCGTCGGTGACGACCGCGTCGGCGATCGCGCCCTGACCGCGCTGGGTGACGGTGAGCGTGTAGGTGACCGTGTCGCCCTTGTTCACCTGCGTGCCCGACGCGGGGTCGGCGGTCTTGGCGAAGACGTAGCCGCCCGTCTTGTGCACGGTGCGGCACTGCTCGGTGCCGTCCGCGGCCGTGACGCACTCCCCGGCCGGGCTGGTCGAGGTGACGACGTTGGCGAGGGTCGTGTTGCCCTCCCCCGTGACCGTCACCGAGTAGGTGATGGTCACCTCGTCGCCGGGCGCCATGTCGCCGGCCCACGACAGCGTCGCACCGTCCACGGACGCGGTGCCGCCCGTGGCGGCGACGTCACCGTTGTAGGTGGCATCGTCCAGCACGTCCGACAGGTCATCGACCACCGACGCCGCCACCCCGGCGGGGCCGGCCTGGGTGACCGTGACCGTGTAGGTCACGACGTCTCCGGCCTGCACGTCGCTGTTGTGGATCGGATCGGCCATCTTCGCGTACGTGAACCGGCCGGTCTGGTGCGTCGTGGTGCAGTCCGCGTTGCCGTCGCCGGCGGGCACGCACTCCCCGTTCTCGCCGGGCGTGGCCACGTTCGTGAGGGTCATGTCGCCCTCGCCGGTGAGCGTCACGGTGTAGGTGATGGTCGCCACCGCGCCCACCGCCAGGTCGCCCGACCAGGCCAGCTCCGCGCTGTCCTCCTCGAACGACGCCGTACCGATCGTGGCGGTGAGGGTGTCGTCCCACGTGGCATCGTCCAGCACGTCCGACAGGTCGTCATCGAACGACGCCCCCGTCACCGCGCCCGGACCGCGCTGTGCCACCGTCACGGTGTAGGTGATGGCGTCGCCGACGGCGACGTCCGAACCGGGCGCCGGATCGGCGGTCTTCGACACCGTGTAGGCGCCGGTCTGGTGCGTCGTGGTGCAATCCGCGGCGTCCACGCAGCCGTCGCTGGTCACGACGTTCGTGAGCACCATGTCGCCCGCTCCGGTCACCGTCACCGAGTACGTCACCGTCACGACGTCATCAACCGCCAGGTCGCCCGACCAGGTGATCGCCGGTTCGGCGTAGTCCACCGTTCCCGCGCTCGCATCGAGGTCACCGTTCCAGGTGGCGTCATCCAGCACCGCCGACAGGTCATCCGCGAACGAGGCACCCTCCACGGCCGCCTCGCCGACCTGCGACACGGTCACGGTGTACTCGATCGTGTCGCCGATCTGCACGTCCGAACCGGCCTGCGGGTCCGACGTCTTCACCGTGTCGTACCGGCCCGTCAGGTGCTCGGTCTCACAGTCCGCCGCGGACTCACAACCCGGCGAACGCACGGTGTTGCCGATGCGCGTGTCACCGTCGGCGGTCACCGTGACCGAGTACGTGACCGTCGCGACATCTCCGGGGCCCAGGTCACCGGTCCACGAGATGACGCCATCCACGTACGTGAACGTGCCCGCCGATGCGGTGATGTCGTTGTTGAAGGTCGCGTCGTCCAGCACGTCGGCGAGGTTGTCGTCGAAGAACTGCCCCACAACGCGCCCCTGGCCCGACTGTGTCACCGTGATCGTGTAGGTGATGACGTCGCCGATCTGCACGGCCGTCCCCGACGCGGGGTCGGCCGTCTTCACCGTCGTGTACGTCGCGGTGAAGTGCTCCGTCTCGCACTCCTCGGGCGAGACGCAGCCCTCGCTGGAGACCACGTTGTGCAGGCGCGTGTCACCGTCGCCCGTGACGGTCACCGAGTAGGTGATCGTCACGACGTCGTCCACGGCGAGGTCGCCCGACCACGACAGCGTCTGCGCGGTCTCGTCGAACCCGACCGTTCCCGCCGACGCGAGGAGGTCGTCGTTCCACGTCGCGTCGTCCAACACGTCCGACAGGTCATCGCTCAGCGACGCGCCCTCGAAGGCCGCCTCACCCAACTGCGTCACCGTGACCGTGTACTGGATCGTCTCACCGGTCTCGACATTCGATCCGTCCGCCGGGTCCGACGTCTTCGCCACGCGGTAGTCGGCCACCGGGTGCTCGGTGCTGCACGCGTCGACGCAGCCCGGGCTCGTCACCGTGTTGCCCAGCAGGTAGTCGCCGTCGGCCTCCAGGCCGGCGGAGTCCTTCAGGGTCACCGAGTACGTGATCAGCGCCACCTCCCCGACCGGGACGGTGCCCGACCACGAGATCACGTCGCCGTCGAGCGTCGCCGTGCCGATCGACGCGGACAGGTCACCGTTGTAGACGGCGTCATCCACGAGATCGACGAGAGTGTCGGTGAACTCCGCGTTCGCCGGCACCGTGCCCTCCTGCGTCACCGCGATCGTGTAGGTGATCGTGTCGCCCGGACGCACCGTCTCCCCCGACGCCGGGTTCGACGACTTCGCCGTGGTGTAGTTCACCACCTGCACACCCGCCGGGTCGCAGAGGATCGTCGGCGCCTCGGCGTCCGGCGGGGTCGCCGCCGTGCCGCACGCGTTGTTGACGACGGCGCCGCCGCCGGTCATCGTCACGGTGTACTCGTGCACGTCCTCCTCGCCGCGGGCGAGCTCGTCGACCGTGAAGGAGCCCTCGGGGAAGAGGTCGTCGGTGATCTCGAGGTCGGTGATCGTGCCCTGGCCGATGTTCTCCACGACGATGCGGTACGTCACCTCGTCGCCGACGCGGAACGTCGGGTAGTCGGCGAGCGTGTTGGCGTCGTGCCACTCACCGTCGGCGTCCTGCACGTACTTCTTCAGGTCGACCGCGTAGCAGTTCGCGATCTCGGTGACCGACGACGACAGCATCGGCAGTGCGCTGTGCTCCGCCCACGACCCGGCGGAGTTCACGAGGATCTGGCCGGGCTTGTTGTCACCCGCCGCCGGCTCCACACAGCTCGAGCCGGCCGGCGTCTCATACGCGATGCGGATCGTCTGCGTCGCGCCCGGCGCGAGCTCGGGGCCGATCACGCGGATCGCGGTCGGCCGATCGATGGCCTCCGCCTGCCAGCCCACGGTGTTGCCCGCCTCCGAACCGGGCGTGCCGCCGTTCGACGGGTCGCGCGGGTCGGTGCTGAGCTCCGACAGCGGCGCGTCGGTGTAGAGCACCCTCGAGCCCGCCGGCGCGTCGACGCCCGTCACCGTGTACGTGCCGTCGATGTTCGTCCCGCGGCCGTCGCCGACGGCGGGCAGGATGTCGATGGTGTCGGTGAACGCGCTGGCCACCGGGTCCTGCGAGTTGATCGTCAGCACCCAGGCGGAGCTGTCGCCCTCGAACGCGAGCACGTTGTCGACCGAGGACTTGCCGAAGACCGTGGCCGATGCGCTCGGCACGGTCACCGTCGCGGTCGCCGTGCGACCGGGCGTGTTCGCCGGGCGGTTGTCGCCCGGCACGTTGATCACCGCGGTGTTCGTCAGGTTGGTGCCCGGCGCGATGACGCTGTCGACCGGCCGCTGCGCCTGATAGGTGATGTCTTGGAAGACGTTCGCCTCAACGTTGGTGAAGCTCCAGGTCAGCGTGCGACCGTCCGCGCTCACGCTCGACGGCGCGGGGCGGCCGGACCCGGCCACGTAGACCATGCCCTGCGGAAGCGTGTCGACCACCTCGAACGAGACCGGCGGCGGGCTCGTCACGAGGTTCTGTGCCTGCGCGCGCAGGCTGTACGTGACAGGCACGCCCGGCTGGGCGGTGGTGTCGCTGACCGTCTTCTCGATCAGGCCCTGCGGACCCTGCAGCCGGAACGCGTCGCGATGGCCGTTCATGTTCCATTCGCTGCCGGGCAGCATGGTGCCACCGGGCATCGTGCTGAGATTTACCCAGTCGTTGAGCGTCGGGTATGTCGGCCACGTCGCGGCCGCATCCGCCGGCGAGTTGAATGCACCGACAGTCCAGCCCTCCCCGCTGGTGGGCGCGTTCTCGTCGATGGGGCCGAGGACGCGGAGGAAGGTGTAGCCCTGCGCGTCGCGCGGGCGATCCACCGCCGGGTCCCAGGTCATCTTGACCCCGGTAACGCCGGGGGGTAGCTGCATGAGGATGTCGGTTCCGATGCGCGGGTCCGTCAGCTCGTGCCCGGCCGGCGGGAACACCTCGACCCACTTGGCACTCGGTGCCGCGTCGCCACAGGTCTCGGTTCTCGTGTCGATCGCGGCGGTCGTGTAGAAGAACCGCGCCGTCGTGTATGTGAGGTAGTACTGCGAATCCCATCCTCCACCGTCGACCCAGGTGGGCACGAAGGCAGGGTTCTGGTTCATCGTGCACACGCCCGCGAGTTCAGCGCCCGCGGGGCCCTGGTAGCCGTTCCACATTCCGGAGTTGGCTTGCATATACAGCGGCAGTCCGCTGATCGTGCGATCGGCGACAGCCCGGTTGTAGTCGTCGATGTCATCGATGCCGGGCTGCGGCAGAGTGATGTCTGCCCCCGTGCCCGGGCTCACCCACAGGTTGGTGTCCCACGAGGCGCGCGAGTTCGCCGGTGAACCGGCCCAGAGATTGCTGAAGGAGCCGGGCGGCACGAGCGTGGTGTTCGACGAGTTGTTCGCCGCATCGCCGTCTGGCCGGGCCGTGCCGTCGGAGAACGTGAACGCCCCCGGGGCGGCGGTGAACGAGAAGTTGGTGATCTGGGTCACCGGGGACGGGATGCTGAACTGCACCGTGCCCGAAGCGATGTAGGCGCCGTTGCCCGGCAGCGGCTGGCCGAGGCTGTCCCTCGTCGGGGTGTTGACCAGTGTGTAGTCCAGGTTCGACAGGGTGACCGTGTAGCTCGTACCCGACCCGCTCACCGCGCACGTCGGGAAGTTGGTGCGGTCGGCCTTGGCAGGGTCGGAGAACGGCTGGCCCGTGGCCGCGGAACCGTCACCGACCGGCACGCAGCCCTCCCACTGCAGGCCGTTCAGGGCGCCGGTGAAATTGGCCCCCACCGTGACCGGGAAGGAGTACGTCGACGGGCCGGGGCGGCTCCCCGCCGCAAGGATCAGCGAGAAGTTCATCTGCAAGAAAGTACGGTCGCCGCCGCTGCGGCTCGGCTTCACGCCGCCCTGGTACGCCTGCCCAGGAGCGGAGACCAGGGACAGGTCCATGCCGTACGTGTACGTGATCGGCAGCGGGCCCGGATCGGCCGGTGCGCTCTCGGCGGCAGCGGAGTCCGAGGTCGCGGTGCCCGAGACGGTCAGGTCGCCGCCCGTGGTCGAGGAGGCCCGCAGCGGGGTCTGGATCACGGTCGCCGTGCCCTCGCGCACCGTGCCGAGGTTGCAGAGCAGGGTCGTGCCGTCGGCGGAGATCTCCGACACCGGCGTGACGTCGCGCGTCTTGCAGATGGTCGGGATGCTCGTGAAGACGCCGTTCCCGGCCGTCAGCGTCACGCGCACGTTGTCGACCGGCTCGTTCGAGTACGGGTCGTCGGCGTCGTTCGTGTTGACGCGCCACTCCGCGGTCACCGGCTGCCCGAACGGCGCCGCAGTGGGAACCGGGTTCCCCGCCCACCTCGCGGTGATCTCGTGCACCGACACCGGGGCGGCGTAGGCCACCGCCGGCATCAGCGTGGTGGTCAGGGCCGTGACGGCCGCCACCACCCCGATCTTGAGCAAGCCGCGACGTTCGCCGAGAATGCCTCGGCGCATCCGCGTGAACGTGTTGGCACGACCCGAACGAGCCACGTCTCCCCCTCTTCCCGCGCCCGCACTCCACCGGCGGACGCCGTGCCCGCATGGGCACCCCGACTTGCCTATCAGGAAATCTCCAACCGTCGGACAAACTTCACCCCGCCTTTCACCCCTCACGCGCCGGGGGGCGTCCCCTATCGCGTGCGGGGTGGCGGGCGGCAGGATGGGCGCATGCCCCACGAGATCCCCGCCCCCATGCTCGCCAAGGCCGTGCCCGCCGTCCCCGAGCCGGCGAAGCACCCAGGCGGCTTGCAGTTCGAGCCGAAGTGGGACGGCTTCCGCGTGCTCGCGTCGTGGGACGGCGAGCGGGTGGTCCTGGGATCGCGGGGCGCGAAGCCGCTGACCCCGTACTTTCCCGAGCTCGTCGACGCCCTGCCGCGGCTGCTGCCACGCCCCTGCCTGATCGACGGCGAGATCGTCGTGGCGGTCGGCGAGGAGGGCAGGCAGCACCTGTCGTGGGACGCACTGTCGCAGCGGATCCACCCCGCCGCGTCGCGCGTTGCCACGCTGTCCGCGCAGACGCCCGCCATGCTCGTCGCGTTCGACCTGCTGCTCGACGGCGACGAGGACGTGTCCGCTCGGCCGTTGCGCGAGCGGCGCGCGCGCCTGGAGGCTCTGCTCCGAGACGTGCCGCACCCGATCCACCTCACCCGCACGACCGAGGACGCCGAGCTCGCCCGGCGCTGGCTGGCGGAGTTCGAGGGCGCGGGCCTCGACGGCGTCGTCGCGAAGCCACTCGACGCCGCGTACGCGCCGGGCAAGCGGACGATGCTGAAGATCAAGCACGCCCGCACCGCCGACGTCGTCGCGCTCGGCTACCGCGTGCACAAGAGCGGGCGTGGCGTGGGATCGATCCTCGTCGGGCTCTACGACGCCGGCGGGCAGCTGCGCAATGTCGGCGGCGTCTCGGCGTTCACCGACCGCCGCCGGCTCGAGCTGGTCGACGAGCTGGAGCCGCTCGTCGAACGCGACGACACCGGCGAGGCCGTCACCGGCGAGACGGACCGCTCGCGCTTCTCGTCCGGCAAGGACGTGTCGTTCGTGCGGTTGCGGCCCGAGCGCGTGCTGGAGGTGCGCTACGACCAGCTCGAGGGCGACCGCTTCCGGCACACCGTGCAGTTCGAGCGCTGGCGCCCCGACCGCGAGCCGCGCTCGTGCACGTACGAACAGCTCGAGGTGCCCGCGCGCTACGACCTGGCCGACGTCCTCACCTGAACGTCGCGGACCCTCAGTCCACGGGCGGCAGGGCGTCCTTCGGCAGCCGCTTCACCCGCGGGCGGCGCTTGGGTCGCTCCGGGATGAGGGCCCGCATCTCGTCCACCTTGCCCCAGCACAGCAACCGGTCCTCGGCCTCGAGCACGAGCTTGCCGGGCGGGTTCGGGATGACCGACGTGCCGCGGTGCAGCGTGAGCACCGAGATGTCGCGCTGCCACAGCCCCGACTCCCGCAGCGTCTTGCCGATGAACTCCGCGTCGCCGTGCACGACGATCTCCGCCACGCCGTATCCGGTGGACACGGCCAGCCGCTCGCGCACGTCGATGTGCGGGAAGGCCACCTGGCCGGCGATGTAGTCGATGATGGCACCGGCCACGTCGAGCCGCGTGGCGGTCTCGATGCCCTGCAGGCCCGGCGACGAGTTGACCTCCATGACGAGCGGCCCCTCGGCGCCCTCCAGCATGTCGACGCCGGCCACCTTCAGACCCATGATCTGCGCCGCGCGCACGGCGGTGTGCTCGTACTCCTCGTCCAGTTCGACGCGTTCGACCGATCCGCCACGGTGCACATTGGAGCGGAACTCGTCACCGTTCGCCGAGCGCCGCATCGCCGCGACCACCCGGTCGCCCACGACGAGCGCTCGGATGTCGCGGCCCTTCGACTCCTTGACGAACCGTTGGATCAGCACGTTCTGCCGCGCCGACTGCAGCGTCTCGATGATCGCCTCGGCCACCTTGTTGTTCGGCGCCAGGATGACGCCGATGCCCTGCGTGCCCTCGATCAGCTTGATGACGACCGGCGCGCCGCCCACCCTCTCGATCGCGGGGATCACGTCGGCGCGGTCGCGGACGAACGCGGTCGCCGGCATGGCGATCCCGTGGCGGGAGAGGATCTGGTTGGCGCGCAGCTTGTCGCGCGAGTTCGAGATGCCTCCCGCCGTGTTGGGCGTGTACACGTCCATCTGCTCGAACTGCCGCACGACGGCCGTGCCGTAGTAGGTGATCGAGTTGCCGATGCGCGGCACGATCGCGTCGTAGTCACGCAGCCGCTTGCCGCGGTACTGCAGATCCGGGTCGTCACCCGACAGGTCGATCGCGAAGCGCAGCGTGTTGAGCACCTTCACCTCGTGGCCGCGATCGAGCGCGGCGGCGCGCAGTCGCTGAGTGCTGTAGCTGCGCGGCGCGCGGGAGAGGATGGCGATTCTCACGTGGTGGTTCTCGGATTTCTTGCGCGGGGTGCGGTTTGATGGACAACGTGCCTCGGTCCCATCATCCACCCACTCGCCTCGTCGGCTGGCGCGAATGGGTGAGCCTGCCCGGCACGGGCGTGGACTGGCTCAAGGCCAAGGTCGACACGGGGGCGCAGACATCGTCGCTGCACGCCTTCGGATTGAGGGAGTTCACGCGCGACGGTCGCGCGTGGGTGCGCTTTCAGGTGCACCCCTGGCAGCGCAGTTCCGCCGACACCGTCACGGTGGAGCTGCCCGTTCACGACCGCCGTCGCGTGCGCAGCTCGTCGGGCCACTCGCAGAACCGCTACGTCGTCCTCATGGACGTGCGGCTGCTCGGCGAGGTGATCCGCGCGGAGGTGACGCTTACGCGTCGCGACGCGATGGGCTTCCGCATGCTCATCGGTCGCGAGCTGCTGCGCAAGGGCTTCCTCGTCGACGCGCACGCCTCGTATCTCGGCGGCAGGCCCCCACGGGTCGTGCGGCAGGCCAATCGCGCCCCCGACGACGCCGACGACGAGGCCGGCTGAATCAGTCCTTCTT
This sequence comes from Microbacterium sp. Marseille-Q6965, assembly GCF_946151065.1. Lineage (GTDB taxonomy): Bacteria > Actinomycetota > Actinomycetes > Actinomycetales > Microbacteriaceae > Microbacterium. The sequence continues at coordinate 1,144,451 of NZ_CAMGZA010000001.1, forward strand.
GGCACGGCTCGGCTGGACGCGCGGCGGCTCGCCGGGCATCTTCGGGAAGTCGGGCGGGAAGGGGAGCTCGCCGAGACCCTCGGCGAGGTCACGCTCCCACCACTCGAGCAGGGTGTCGATGCGTGCGGGGTTGTCGGCGATCCCGCGCCACGGATCGCCCACCTCCTCCAGCCGGCGGGGAACGGTGCGGATGGTGAAGTCGTGCGGTTCGAGACCATCGAGTTCCTCCCACGTCACGGGCGTCGAGACCGTCGCCGCCTGCAGCGGCCGGGGGCTGTAGGCGCCGGCCATCGTGCGGTCGCGGTTGGCCTGGTTGAAGTCGACGAAGATCCGCTCGCCGCGCTCCTCCTTCCACCAGCTCATGGTCACCTCCTCGGGCATCCGGCGCTCGAGCTCGCGGCCGGCGGCGATCACCGCGTGCCGCACGTCGAGGAACTCCCACTCGGGAACGATGGGGCAGAACACGTGCAGACCGCGGTTGCCGCTCGTCTTGAGCCACGGCTCAAGGCCCGCCTCGTTCAGCACCTCGCGCAGGCCGTGGGCCGCTCGCACCGCATCCGCGAAGTCGGTGCCCGGCTGGGGGTCAAGGTCGATGCGCAACTCCACCGGCCGGTCGGTGTCGTCGGCGCGCGAGGCCCACGGGTGGAAGACGACCGTGTTCATCTGCGCGGCCCACACCACCGCGGCCGGTTCCGTGAGCACGAGCTGCGGATGACGGCGGCCGCTGTTGTACGTGACCGTGACCGACTCCACGTACTCGGGCGCTCCCTTGGGCGGGTTCTTGGAAAAGAAGCTCTCGCCGTCGATCGACTCGGGGAAGCGCTCCAGCGACACCGGCCGCCCCCCGTTGTGGGCGAGGAAGGGCTCGGCCACCGCGATGAGGTACTCCGCCAGTTCCCGCTTGGTGATGCCCTCCTGAGGCCACAGCACGCGGTCGGGGCTCGAGAGCGAGACCTCCCGCCCGCCGACCTGCAGGGTGATCCGCTCCGACGCCATGTGCCGAGGCTATGCGGCGGGCGGGCGCCGAGAAAAGGGGTTGACGCCAGGGGCCGGTGCCGACCGCGGAGCGGCCACGCAGCACGACGCGGCAGGCGGGCGCGTGCGCGGGGCGCGTCAGTCGGCCAGGGCCAGAACGGGCGCCAGCTCCTCGCGAGTGAGCGTCATGAGGGGACCGGCGGGATCGAGGATGATCCCGCCCACCTGCGGGTTGTCTCGCAGGGCCCGCGCGATCTTCTCGACCGCGAGCGGCAGCGCCTTCTCGTCGCGGCCGAGCGCGGCGATCTCGAGCGGGTGCGAGAACACCTGGAGCAGGCGCGTGCCGTCGGCCAGGCGCGCCTCCGCGATGCCCAGCTTCTCGCTGCCGTTCTGTGTCGGCCCGACCGCCACCCACAGCGGGGGGCGCTCGGCGAGGAGGGCGGCCAGGCGGTGCGGGGTGTCGGCCTGACGCGGCTCCCCGAGCAGCGTCTTGACCCGCGCCTGCGGGTCGGCCTCGGCGAACGCCTTCTCCAGCACCTGGCGCGGCAGCACGGCGCGACGCGGCGAGTGGTTGTCGAGGATGATGCCCGCATACGAGCCCTGGAGCATGTGCCGCACGAGCGCCGAGACGGGCTGCCCGATCGCGGAGGTCTGCGTGTCGCCATCGGCCGCGACGGCCTCGCGCAGGGCGCGACCGGAGCTGTAGGCCAGCATGTAGTCCTTGTCGCCCGCGCGCGCCACGCCGAACGTGATCTGGCCGCCGTCGGCCAGCTGCTGCCGCGCGTCGCCCTGCACACGCAGGTACAGGTTGCCCTGCATCGCCTGTCGCACGACGCCGAGCACCTGGGGTCCCGTGGGCTTCTCGGGCAGCGCGGCGAGCGCGTCGCGCACGAGCGCGTTGTCGCGCAGCCCGGGCACCGTCTCGAGCTCGGTGGGGGGCGCGGCGGGGGCGAACGGCAGACCGGGGCGCGCGCCGGACCGCGGAGTCGCCTGCATCCGCACCCGTGGGTCCGCGGCGGCGCGGGCAACGAGCGGATCGGCGCGCGGGCTGCCGTCGCTCGGCGCGGGCGGCTCGACGGGAGCCCCGGCGGCGCCCAGGCCGGTGAACGATGACACGGAGATGCTGACGTCGGGCGTCGCCTCGGGCTCCGCCTGATCCGGTGGGGCCGCCTCCGTCTGCGCCGGCTCGGCGTCGGGGCTCTCCGACCGCGCAGGCGCCGGCTCGACCGACGGCCCCGCGTCACGCTTCGGGGCGACCTCCTCGTCCCGCTTCGGGTCGCGGTCGTCGTCCTTCTTCTTGCGCGAGAACAAGCCCATGCGCCCAGCGTACGTGGCGCAGGTGACCGGCGGGCCGCCGCCTCACGCGCCGTCAGAGCTTGGCGATGGGCGCGACCTTGATGAGCAGCTTCTTCGCGCCGGCCGTGTCGAAGCGCACGTGCGCGATGCGCTTGGCGCCCTCGCCCGTCACGGCGTCCACGCGCCCCTCGCCGAAGTCGTCGTGGCGGATCCGGTCTCCCGGGGCGAGCTCGAGATCGCCGTTGTCGCGCACCTTGTTGGTGACCAGGCCGGGGAACCGGTCCATCGCCGTGGACTTCGGCTTCAGCCCGCCGCCGGCCGGCAGCGGCTTGACGCCCCAGCGGTCGGAGCCGGACGCGGGGCGGCGGGCGTTGAGCGCACGCGACTGCGTGCCGCCGCGGCCGTTCACATCGCCCGGCGACTGCCGCCAGTCGATGAGATGCGCGGGGATCTCCTGCAGGAAGCGGCTGGGCATCGCGACCGACACCTCGCCGAACTGGGCGCGCGTCATCGCCAGGGACAGGTACAGCCGCTTGCGGGCCCGGGTGATGCCCACGTAGAACAGGCGACGCTCCTCCTGGGGACCGCCGGGCTCGCCCGCCGAGATGCGGTGCGGGATGAGGTCCTCCTCCACGCCCGTGAGGAAGACGTGATCGAACTCGAGACCCTTCGCGGTATGCAACGTCATGAGCGACACCGATCCGGACTCGTCGTCCAGGTCGTCGCTGTCGGCCACGAGCGCCACCTCGGTGAGGAAGTCCAGCAGCGTGCCCTCGGGGTTGTTGCGCGCGAACTCGCGCGTGACGGCCACGAGCTCGTCGAGGTTCTCGACGCGGGCCTCGTCCTGGGGGTCGCGTGACGCGCGCAGCGCGTCGTAGTAGCCCGACTTGTTGAGCAGCAGCTGCAGCCCCTCGGTCACCGACGTCGGCGGAGCGGCCTCGCCCGAGGCCGGGAGCATGATCTCGGTGGCCTCTCGCAGCACGGTGTCGAGCTGCGCGATCGCGGCCTGCAGCTTCGGCCCGACGCCGAGCTCGGCCGCGTTGGCGAGCGCGTCGCGGAACGTGATGCCGTGATCCTCAGCGAACCGCGCGATGCTCGTCTCGGTGACGGCGCCGATGCCGCGCTTGGGCTTGTTCAAGATGCGCCGCAGGGCCATCTCGTCGGCCGGATTCGCAACCGCGACGAGGTAGGCCAGCGCGTCCTTGATCTCGGCGCGTTCGTAGAACTTGGTGCCGCCCATGATCTTGTACGGCACCGCGGCGCGGATGAAGATCTCCTCGAGAGCGCGCGACTGCGAGTTGGTGCGGTAGAACACGGCGATGTCGCCGTAGGCGGCGCCGGCACGGTGCAGCGCCTCGATCTCGTCCGCCACGAACTGCGCCTCGTCGTGCTGCGAGTAGCCGGTGAAGCCGACGACCTTCTCCCCCGTGCCGGCGTCGGTCCACAGGTTCTTCGCCTTGCGGTCGAAGTTGTTCGCGATCACGGCGTTCGCCGCGTCGAGGATGTTCTGGGTCGAGCGATAGTTCTGCTCGAGCAGCACCACCTTGGCGCCGGGGAAGTCTCGCTCGAACTCGCTGATGTTGCGGATGTCGGCGCCGCGGAATGCGTAGATCGACTGGTCAGAGTCGCCCACGACGGTGAGCGATGCCGCCTCGCCCTCGTCCAGCAGCGCGAGCATGCCGCCCCCCACATCCTGCGACGACTGCACCGGCCGCGTCAGCTCGTGAATGAGCGCGTACTGGGCGTGGTTGGTGTCCTGGTACTCGTCGACGAGGATGTGGCGGAAGCGCTTGCGATAGACGTCCGCCACCTGCGGGAACGCGCGGAAGAGGTAGACGGTCTGCGCGATCAGGTCGTCGAAGTCGAAGGCGTTGGCCCGGCGCAGCTGCTTCTCGTAGTCGCGGAAGATCTCGATGAAGACCCGCTCGGCCGGATCATCGTGGCTCACGGTGCGGGCGTAGGCGTCGGCGTCGGACAGCTCGTTCTTGAGCTTCGAGATCTTCGACTGCACCGCGGCGGGCGTCAGGCCCAGCGCGTCGGCCTCGTGTTCCTTGACGAGCCGCTTGATGAGGGCGCGCGAGTCGCCGGAGTCGTAAATGGTGAACGACGACGTGAACCCGAACTGCTCGGCCTCGCGGCGCAGGATCCGCACGCAGGCGGAGTGGAACGTCGAGATCCACATGCCCCGGGCGCCGTCACCGACCAGCTGTTCGACGCGCTCGCGCATCTCCTGCGCGGCCTTGTTGGTGAAGGTGATGGCCAGGATCTGACTCGGCCAGGCCTCGCGAGATCGCAGCAGCGACGCGATCCGGTGTGTCAGTACGCGCGTCTTTCCCGATCCGGCGCCCGCCACGATGAGCAGGGCCGGCCCGCGGTACTCCACCGCCTCGCGCTGCGGGGGGTTGAGGCCGTCCAGCAGGGGGTCGCCGGCCGGTCCGGTTCCGTGCACGATGAGGGGCGAGGAGGCATCTGACATGTCCCCTCCAGTCTAGGTTCGGGCACCGACGCCGCGGCCCGCGCGGCCTCGCCACCGCCGCGATCGGGCCGCTCACCGCCGTTCCCCCCGATTTCTCGGTTGCGGGCGGCCGAAACCGGGATACCGTCTTTGTCATGACCATGTCCGACGTCGACCCGCATGCTCTGCAGAAGCCGGAAGGGGCAGCCTTCTTGTCGTCTCTGAACGAAGCGCTCGAGCCCGAGCCGCAGCGCCTCGGCGACGCCGTCTTCGAGCAGATCGGCGAGGCCATCGTCGAGGGCCGGCTGGCACCGGGCGAGCGGATCCGCGATGTCGACATCGCCGCGGAGCTCGGCGTCTCGCGCATGCCGGTGCGCGAGGCGTTGCAGCGGCTGGAGCGCATCGGCCTCGTGGAGATGTCGGCGAGTCGTTTCACCCGCGTCACCCGGATCTCCCCCGAGGAGGTCGACGCGGCCATGGAGTACCTCGGCTACCAGGTGGGCATCTCGGCGCGGATGGCCGCCGAGCGCATGAGCGACGAGGAGCTGGCCCGGGCCGTCGCGCTGTCGACGACCACGGTCGAGGTGTGCCGCGGCACGGACCCCGCCGACTCGCTCGCGCACCCGATGGATACCGTCTTCACGATTTACGACACGCTGAACGAGCTGTACTCCCACCTTGCGGACTCGTGCGGGAACCTCGTCTTCACCCGCGCGTATCGCGAGGCGTGGTTCGGCCTGCGACGCGCGCAGCGCGGCCGGCCCCAGCTGATCCAGACGCCGGCGGCGATCGCGGATGCGTTCGACGAGTTCGCGCGCGTGCTCGCCGCACGCGACAGCGCCGCCGCCGAGGCGGTCATCCGGCGGATCTTCCGGATCGATCCCGCCGACGCCTGAGCGGGCGGTTCTCAGCGGAAGAAGGCGACGCCGAGGTCGGTGTGGTCGACGAACACGCCGTCCACGCCGGCCTCGCGAATGATCCGCCACTCCGCCTCGTAGTCGCCGAACGCGGCCTTCCCGCCACCGGAGCGGAACTCGCCGACGAGGAAGGCGTTCTCGGGCCGGCACGTCCAGGTGTAGACGAGCAGCCCGCGCGCGTGCGCGTCGGCCACCACGGGTGAAGGACCCGTGGCCCGCCCCCGGCGATCGGGGGCGAGGATCATGCGCTTGTCCACGCTGATGCCGTCCACGTGCCCCACGAGCTGATCCAGCCCGTCGGGACGCGCCGTCGCCTCGTACGTCGGCGCGTCCGCGCCGCGGGCCGCGACGAGGTCCGCGGGCTTCCCGGTCGACTCCAGGAGGTAGACGAACGACGCCCGCAAACCGGCCTCGCGCAACCGCGCGAGCACCGTCGATTCGAACGACTCCACCACGAGCGGCCACCGTCCGTCGTCCCAGCCCGCCGCGCGCAGGTCGCGCAGGATGAGCGGCACGAGGTCGAGACCCATCGACGCGAAGTAGGTGGCGTGCTTGACCTCGAGGACGACCCCGATCTCGCGGCCGTGCTGCAGCGAGGCGCGCGCCGTCATGTCGAGCAGGTCCACGAGGCGCAGCATCGGTTGCGTGCCGTCGAAGCTCGCGCTCGCCGGCCGCAGCCGAGGGATCCGCTCGCGGCAACGCAGCGTCGCGAGCTCCTCCCACGTGAAGTCCTCGGTGAACCATCCCGTCAGCCGCTCGCCGTCAACGGTCTTCGTGGTGCGGCGCTCGGCGAACTCGGGGCGCTCGGCGACGTCGGTGGTCCCGGAGATCTCGTTCTCGTGGCGCACCACGAGCACCCCATCCCGCGTCGCGACGACGTCGGGCTCGACGGCGTCGCAGCCCATCTCGAAGGCGAGCTCGTAGGCCGATGCCGAGTGCTCGGGGCGATACCCCGACGCACCTCGGTGCGCGACGACGATCGGGGAGCGGCGCATGCCCCCAGGCTAATCCGATGAGCGCGCGCGTCCTCGGCGTCGCCCCCGGTGGGGAAAACCCCCGAAGGCGGTTGCGCCCTGGGCGAAATCCCCGCCGACCCAGGCGCGTGATAGCCAACGCCGTTACTGTGGAAGCAAGGCGCCGTGGCCGGCGCCCATCGAGACCTTGGAGTGTGACCGATCATGGCCAGCCCCGGATTCAACAACCCCGTCTTCCAGGCCCCTCAGCAGGGCGCCTACGGCACGCCGCTGCAGCCGCCCGCCGCGCAGCAGCCGAACGTCGGCTACGCGCAGGCCGGCCAGTACTCGCAGATGGGCGTGGACGCCGCCGCTCAGTCTCGCATCGAGGGTGCCTACACCGCGCCCGCCGCCGGTGCGATCGAGACCGGCCGCATGACCGTCGAGGACACGGTCCTCAAGACGCTGATGCTCTTCGGCGCGCTGATCGTCTTCGCCGCGGTCGGCTGGGTGTGGACCCTCGGCGGCGCGCTCGGCCCGCAGAGCGCCACGAGCATCAACATGCTGCCGTGGATCATCGGTGCGCTCGGCGGCTTCGTGCTGGGCCTGGTCAACTCGTTCAAGCGGCAGCCGAGCCCCGCGCTGATCTTCGCGTACGCCGCGTTCGAGGGCCTCTTCGTTGGCGGCATCTCGGCGTACTTCGAGTTCATCTGGCCGGGCATCGTCATCCAGGCGACGCTCGCGACCGTCGCGGTCGTCGGCGTCACCCTGGCGCTGTTCGCGAACGGCAAGGTGCGTGCCTCGGCGAAGGCGACGAAGATCTTCATGATCGCGATGATCGGGTACCTCGTCTTCTCGCTGCTGAACGTCATCCTGATGTGGACCGGCGTGACCGACAACGCGTTCGGCCTGCGCTCGGTGGAGTTCATGGGCATCCCGCTCGGTCTGATCATCGGCGTGCTCGTCGTGTTCATGGCGGCGTACTCGCTCGTGCTCGACTTCGACATGATCCAGCAGGGTGTGCGCAACGGCGCTCCCCGCAAGTTCGGCTGGATGGGCGCCTTCGGCATCATGGTCACCGTCGTGTGGCTCTACATCGAGATCCTGCGCATCATCGCGATCCTGCGCGGCAACGACTGACGAGGCCGCGTCGCACGCGAAAGGGCCGCTCCCTCGGGGGCGGCCCTTTCTCGCACCCGGCCCCGTCATCCGCTTCCGGCGGATCCGCGCCCGGCGGATTCGGCGGCGCGAGCCGCACGGGCGCCGCACGCTGGGGGCATGGCAGAAGACACCACCGTCCCCCGATTCACCCCAGAGGCCCGACGCGAGCTGTACCACCGCCGCGTGCTCGTGCTCGACGGCCCCTTGGACGACGACAACGGCACGCTGCTGGCCACGCAGCTGCTTGCCCTGGCCGCCGAGGACCCCGCCAGCGACATCGCGCTGTGGATCCACTCCCCCGGCGGTTCGGTGCCGTCGATGCTCGCGATCCGCGACGTCATGCGCCTCGTCCCGTGCGACGTCTCGACGCTCGACCTCGGCATGGCCTACAGCGCGGGCCAGTTCCTCCTCTCGGCGGGCGCGAGGGGCAAGCGCCGGGCGCTGCCACACGCCAAGGTGCTGCTGCACCAGGGGTCGGCAGGCATCGGAGGCGCCGCCGTCGACGTGGAGCTGCAGGCCGACGACCTTCGCCAGATGCGCGACACCGTGCTCGGGCTGATCGCCGCCGACACCGGGCAACCCGTCGAGCGCGTCTTCGAGGACTCGCTGCACGACCACTGGTTCTCGGCGCAGGAGGCGCTCCAGTACGGATTCATCGACGCCATCGTGGCCGACTTCGAAGACATCATGCCGCGGCGACGCCGGCCCCTGGGGCTCGGCGCCGACCTCGGCTCGGGCGACGAGGGGGTCGCGAAGTGAGCAGCTACACCATCCCGAACGTGATCACCCGCGACGGCCGCGGCGAGCGGATCATGGACGTGTACTCCCACCTGCTGAGCGAGCGCGTCGTGTACCTCGGCACGGCCATCGACGCCGGCGTGGCGAACGCGCTCATCGCTCAGCTGCTGCATCTCGAGGCCGACGCACCGGAGCGCGAGGTACAGCTCTACATCAATTGCGAGGGCGGTGACCCGGCGGCCGCGCTGGGCGTGTACGACACCATCCGGTACATCCGACCCGACGTCGCCACGACGTGTGTGGGGCAGGCGGTCGGAGTGGGCGCGATGCTCCTGGCCGCGGGGGCGCCGGGCCGGCGCGGCGTGCTTCCGCACGCGCGCGTCGTGCTGCACCAGCCGGCGGCGCAGAGCCGCGGCGCGGTGCCGGACCTCATCGTCCACGCCGATGAGCTCGTGCGGGTACGCGGCGACCTGGAGGGCATTCTCGCCCGGCACACGGGCCGCGACGCGGGCGAGCTGCGTCGCGACACGGACCGCGATCGCGTGTTCACGGCGCCGGGAGCGGTGGAGTACGGCCTGGCGGACCGCGTGCTGGAGCGGCGGGCGTGAGCCGCGCTCAGGCCGCGAGCGCGAGGACGGCGCGCCCCGGCCCGGCACCCCGCACCGGCACGGCGGTCGGCGTCGGCGCCGCGGCCCGCAGCTGATCGGCGATCCCGCTCGTGAGCTCGAGGAGGGAGCCGTCGAGGGCCCCGACGACGGCGGAGAGGATCTCGCTCGAGGGCTCCTTCAGCCCCCGCTCGATCTCCGAGAGGTACTGCACCGAGACGCCGGCCCGTCGGGCGACATCGGCGAGCCTCTCACCGCGCTCGTGGCGGCGGCGGCGCAGGTGCTCGCCGACGAGATGGCGCCACAGCGGGTCGACCCGCCGCGTGGGCGTGCTCTCGGGGAGGGGGAACGGGATCGGCTCGGCCATGCCCACACGGTAGGCGAGCCGGCGGCCGCGACACAGGGCGTTCCGCTCACGGCGGAACGGGGGCGTCAGCGCCGCGGTGGGCCGGACAACGCTTCCCGCACGGCGTCGCCGAAGGCCCGCAGCGACGGCTCGAACCCCTGCGCCTCGGCCGAGGCGTAGGCCTCCTCCTCCCGCGCGGCCCGCTCGGGCGACGTGAGGAGGGCCTGCAGCGCGGCGGCCAGGGCCGGCACCTCGCCATCGGGCACCACCGTGCCGCCGCCGTGGGCGAGCATGTCGCGCGGGCCGTACGGGATGTCGTACGCGACGACCGGCACGCCGTGCGACAGCGCCTCCACCACGACCAGCCCCTGCGCCTCGTTCGTGCTCGTGAGCAGGAGCGCCTGGGCCGACGCCAGTGCCGGCAGCGGATCGGGGTCGTAGCCGTGCCACGTGACCGCGTCGGCGATGCCCAGGTCGGCGGCGAGCGCCTCGAGCGCGGATCGCTCGGGGCCGTCGCCGTGGACGTGCAGGTGCGCGTGCGGCACCTCTGCGCGTACGAGCGCGAGCGCGCGCAGCGCGTGGTCGACGCGCTTGCGGGTGGACAGCGAGTTGAGCATCACGACCCGTCCCGGCACGCGCGGCTCCCGCGCCCGCACGACCGGCGGGGCGGGGTGCGGGGCCACGAACGAGCGCGCGACCTCCGGGCCGAAGCGACGCTCCACGTCGGCGCGCTGCGTCGGCGTGAGCCACGTCACCGCGTCGTAGCGGGCCGCGGTGTCGAGCCAGCTCGTCCACGCATCGGCCATGGGCGCGTCCCACGTGTGTGGGGGCAGGGTGTGATTCGCGTGCGTCTCGTGCACGATCCGCAGCGCCGGATCGAGCGGCGGGGCCGCGTCGGCGACGAGCACCTCGCCGATCTGCCGGGCCTCGCACACGATGACCGGTGTCAGCCCGGTCTGCGCCGCCGCCTCCGGCGCGATGTGGTTCAGCCAGGCGCGGTAGAGGCCGCCGAATCCGGGCAACCAGCCCGCGGGCTGCCCCGCGGCGTCGTAGACGGTGACGGCCGCGTCGCTGCGCATCCAGGCCGGGTCGCCGGTCACCACGGGCAGCGCCACGAGCGGCTCCCCCGCATCGTCGCGCACGATGTTCTCGTCGAACCCCGCGGCGGGCGCGGGCAGCGGCCGGGCGGCCTCGATCAGCCAGGATCGGTCCGCGCGCAGATCGTCATACAGGTTGCGCAGGGCCCGGCGCTCGGCGAGCACGCCCCGCCGGATCCACTCGTCGCGGATCCGGTCGTTCTCGCCGGTCGCGGCGACGTTCACCGTGAGGACGAGGGACTCGCCGCCGGCCCGCCGCAGGTCTCGCGCGCGCCGCATCACGGCCACCGCGAAGCCGGCGTCGAGCCGGGGGTCCACCCGCCCGGCCACGAGGAGGTACACGGCGCGAGGAACGAGGTCGGTCACCGATCCATCGTCCCAGACGCGACGAGGCCGCCCGTCCGGACACGGAGGGCGGCCTCGTCGCGGAGGGAGGGCAACTCCCGCTCGGCGCCCGCGGCGCGCGAGGGGCTCACTCCCACTCGATGGTCCCCGGGGGCTTCGAGGTCACGTCGAGCACCACGCGGTTGACCTCGCTGACCTCGTTCGTGATGCGGTTGGAGATCTTCGACAGCACGTCGTACGGCAGGCGGGTCCAGTCGGCCGTCATGGCGTCCTCGCTCGAGACGGGGCGCAGCACGATCGGGTGACCGTAGGTGCGCCCGTCGCCCTGCACGCCCACGCTGCGCACGTCGGCGAGCAGCACCACCGGGCACTGCCAGATGTCGCCGTCGAGGCCCGCCTTCGTCAGCTCCTCGCGGGCGATCGCGTCGGCCTCGCGCAGGATCTCGAGGCGCTCGCGCGTCACCTCGCCGATGATCCGGATGCCGAGCCCCGGTCCGGGGAACGGCTGGCGGCCGACGATCGCCTCGGGAATGCCCAGCTCGCGGCCGATCGCGCGCACCTCGTCCTTGAACAGGGTGCGCAGGGGCTCGATGAGCTCGAAGTCGAGGTCCTCCGGCAGCCCGCCCACGTTGTGGTGGCTCTTGATGTTGGCCGTGCCGGCGCCGCCGCCCGACTCCACGACGTCCGGGTACAGCGTGCCCTGCACGAGGAACCGGATGGGCTCGCCCTCGGCCTTGGCCTCGTCCACGAGCTCGCGCTGCACCTTCTCAAACGCGCGGATGAACTCGCGGCCGATGATCTTGCGCTTCTGCTCGGGATCGGTCACGCCCTTGAGGTGGCCGAGGAACGTGTCGGCGGCGTCGACCGTGATGAGCCGCACGCCCGTCGACTCGACGTAGTCCTTCTCGACCTGCTCGCGCTCGCCCTTGCGCAGCAGCCCGTGATCGACGAACACGGCGGTGAGCTGATCGCCCACGGCGCGGTGCACGAGCGCGGTCGAGACGGCCGAGTCCACGCCACCCGAGAGCGCCGAGATGACGCGGGCCGAGCCGACCTGCTCGCGGATGCGCGCCACCTGCTCGTCGATGACGTTGCCGCTGTTCCAGTCCGACGGCAGCCCGGCGGCCTTGTGCAGGAAGTTCTCGATGACCCTCTGGCCGAAGTCGGAGTGCTTGACCTCGGGGTGCCACTGCACGCCGTAGAGGCACGACTCGGCGTTGCCGAAGGCGGCCACGGGCGTCGCGGCCGTGGAGGCCAGCACCTGGAAGCCCTCCGGCGCCTTGCGCACCTGGTCGCCGTGGCTCATCCACACGTTCTGCGCCGCGGGCTGCCCACCCAGCAGCACGCCGCCGTCGCCGACGAGGGTGGCGTCGGTGGCGCCGTACTCGCGCAGCCCGGTGTTGGCGACCTCGCCGCCGAGGGCCTGCGCCATCACCTGGAAGCCGTAGCAGATGCCGAGCGTCGGGATGCCGAGGTCGAAGATCGTGGTGTCGAAGGTCGGGGCGCCCTCGGCGTAGACGGACGACGGCCCGCCGGAGAGGATCATGGCGACGGGATCCTTCGCCTCCACCTCGGCGCGCGTGATCGAGTGCGGCACCAGCTCGCTGAAGACGCCGGCCTCGCGCACGCGACGCGCGATGAGCTGCGCGTACTGTGCGCCGAAGTCGACGACCAGGACCGGTCGCTGTGCGGTGTCGGCACTCATCGGCCGGCCTCCTCGGGGGTTGCGGACGCCGTGGCGTCCGGGATCGCGGCGGCCTTGGCCGCCCGCTTCTCGGCGGCGCGCTGCTCGCGGTCGGCGAGATAGCGCTTCACATCACGGGCGACGATGCCCTCCATCACAAACGACAGGAACGGGACGACGCCACCGCCGGCCAGCATGAGGAAGCGGCCGAAGCCCCACCGCATGAGGCTCCACAGGCGGAAGCACGCGAACAGATACACGACGTAGAACCAGCCGTGCACGATGAGAATTCCCAACGACAGGTTGATGCCGTCGCCCGTGGAGAGGATCTCGCATCCGCCGGCCCCCATGGCGAACTGCGAGTACCACTGACAGTCCGCGCTCGGCAGCACGTCGGCGAACCACAGGAAGCCGCCCGATCCGCCGAGGAAGAGCTCGACGTGCAGCGGCGTGTACTTCAGGACCATCTCGGCCACGAGCAGCAGCAGGCCCACGCCGGTGATCACGGAGCAGATCTGGTAGAACCGCAGCGCACCTCGGATCTTGGGGAACGAAGCGAGCCGGGGTTGCGCCATAGCCCCATTCTAGGCGGGCGCCACCTGGACGATCGCCGCCCGCCGGGCGCCTCGCCGTTCAGTCGTCGACGTCGTCGAGGGCGTCGGGGTCGATGCCCTCGCGCTGCTCGATCTCGCGCTCCCACGCGTCGCGGGCGAGGCGGTACCAGAGATAGAACGCGAAGCCGGCGAAGACCGCCCACTCGATCGCGTAGAAGATGTTGAGCCAGTTGATGGGGCTGCTCAGCTCGGGCGCCGGGGACGAGATCTCCTCGAGGCCGGCGTCCGTGATCCCGCCGGTCGGATCCGCCGACGTCAGGTACGGGCGGTACACCTCGCCCGGCACCTCACCCCACTGGCCCAGCAGCGCGGCGGGCGACATGCGCGTCATCTCGTACGGGTCGTCCCCCGTGGCGACGGCGGGGCCCTCGTCGGAGATGACGCGGCCCGTGAGCCCGACCGTCACGCCCCCGTCGGCCTGCGATGAGAGATCGGCGACGGCCGCCTCGGCGCGCTCGCGCGACGCCGTCCAGCCGATCGCGACGGCCAGCGACGAGGCGTCCTCCCGCTGCAGGCGGCCGGTGACCCAGTAGCCCTCGACGTCGTCGTTGAAACGCGAGGAGACGATGAGGAAGTCGCCGGGGTCCCACGATCCCGAGACCTCGACGCGCTGGCCGACGAGCGGCTCCTCGAGGTAGGCGCCCGGCTCGACGACCTCGTCGAGCTCCAGCACCCGCTCGGTCGCTCCCGGCTCCGGCGGGTCGGTGTCGATGGCGCTCGAGAGCTGCCACTGGCCCAGCCACGCGAACACGCCCGCCACCACGAGGCACAGCGCGAGCATCGCGAGCCAGCGCGGGCGGAGCATGACCTCGCGCAGCGTCGGCGGGAAGTCCAAAGCCTCCGCGGGCTCCAGCGACGGCTCGGTCATCAGGCGTCGTACGGCGCGACGACCACGTCGACGCGCTGGAACTCCTTGAGGTCGGAGTAGCCCGTGGTCGCCATGGACTTGCGCAGCGCGCCGATGAGGTTGGCGGTGCCGTCGGCCACCGGCGCCGGACCGTACAGGATCTCCTCGAGCGCCGCGACGCGGTCGACCCGCACGCGGCGACCGCGCGGGAGCTTCGGGTGGTGCGCCTCGGGGCCCCAGTGATACCCCTGGCCCGGCGCGTCGGTGGCGCGGGCCAGCGCGACGCCGAGCATGACGGCGTCCGCGCCCATCGCGAGCGCCTTCACGATGTCGCCGGACGTGCCGACGCCGCCGTCGGCGATGACGTGCACGTAGCGCCCGCCCGACTCATCCAGGTAGTCGCGCCGGGCGCCGGCCACGTCGGCGACGGCGGTGGCCATGGGCGCGTGGATGCCGAGGGTGGCGCGCGTCGTGGAGGCCGCTCCGCCGCCGAAGCCGACGAGGACGCCCGCCGCGCCGGTGCGCATGAGGTGCAGCGCGGCGGTGTAGGTGCTCGCCCCGCCCACGATCACCGGCACGTCGAGGTCGTAGATGAACTTCTTGAGGTTGAGCGGCTCGGCCACGCTCGACACGTGCTCGGCCGAGACGGTGGTGCCGCGGATGACGAACAGGTCGACGCCGGCAGCGACGACCGTCTCGTACAGCTCCTGGGTGCGCTGCGGCGTGAGGGAGCCCGCGACCGTCACGCCGGCCGCGCGGATCTCCTCGAGGCGCGAGCGCACGAGCTCCGGCTTGATCGGCTCCGCATACATCTGCTGCATGCGGCTCGTGGCCACCTGATCGGGCAGCGAGGCGATCTCGTCGAGCAGGGGCTGCGGGTCCTCGTACCGCGTCCACAGCCCCTCGAGGTCGAGCACGCCCAGCGCGCCGAGCTGACCGAGCATGATGGCGGTGCGGGGGCTCACGACCGAGTCCATGGGGGCGCCGAGCACCGGGATGTCGAACTGGAACGCGTCGATCGCCCACGCGGTCGACACGTCCTCGGGGTTGCGCGTGCGCCGCGACGGCACCACGGCGATGTCGTCGAACGAGTACGCCCGACGAGCCCGCTTGGCGCGGCCCAGCTCGATCTCCATGCTCACCCGCTCAGCCTACCCGTCGCCGTTCCGCGCGCGCCCGGACGCCGCGTCGCTCAGGCCCCCAGCGTGCCGAGGTAGAGCTCGGTGACCTTCGGGTCGTTCAGCAGGTCGCGCCCGCTGCCGGTGTAGGCGTCGCGGCCCTGGTCGAGCACGTAGCCGCGGTCGCAGATCTGCAGGCAGCGGCGCGCGTTCTGCTCCACCATGATGCACGTCACGCCGGCCTTGTTGATCTCCGAGACGCGCAGGAACGCCTCGTCCTGTCGGACGGGCGAGAGTCCGGCCGACGGCTCGTCGAGCAGCAGCACCTTCGGGTCCATCATCAGGGCCCGGCCCATCGCGACCATCTGCCGTTCGCCGCCCGACAGTCCCGACGCCCGCTTCTTCAGACCGGCACCCTTGGCGAGGTCCGGGAAGATGCTCATGACGAAGTCGACCCGCTCCTCGAACATCTTCGGCTTCTGGTAGGCGCCCATCTGCAGGTTCTCGGCGATGCTGAGCGACGGGAAGACGTTGTTCGTCTGCGGGATGAAGCCCACGCCCTTGGCGACGAGCTTGTCGGCCTTGAGGCCCGTGATGTCCTCTCCCCCGAGCCACACCTTGCCCTCGCGGATCTTCACCTGCCCGAAGATCGCCTTCAGCAGCGTGGACTTGCCGGCGCCGTTGGGTCCGATGATGCCGATCAGCTCACCCTGATGGGCGGTGAGCGTCGCACCGTTGAGGATGTTCACGCCGGGCAGGTAGCCCGCGTGCACGTCGTCGACCAGCACGACGGGGGTCTGCTCCGCGGTCACTTCTCGTCCTCCTTCTCGGCCTCGAGCTCGGCCTCGACCTGCTCGACCGTGGCCTGCGCGGAGGCCACGGCGTCGGTGGTGGGGTCGGCCTGCACGACGGGAATGCGTCCCGTCACGACACCCAGATCGAGCTCCTGGTGCGCGCCCAGGTAGGCGTCGACGACCGCGGGGTTCTTCATGACCTCGTCGGGGGCACCCTCGGCCACGACCCTGCCCTCCGCCATCACGATCACCCAGTCGGCGATGTGCCGGACCATGTGCATGTCGTGCTCCACGAACAGCACCGTCATCCCCTCGTCCTTCAGGTCGAGGATGTGGTCGAGCAGCGACTGCGTGAGCGCCGGGTTCACGCCCGCCATCGGCTCATCGAGCATGACGAGGGTGGGATCGGTCATGAGGGCGCGCGCCATCTCGAGCAGCTTCTTCTGCCCGCCGGACAGGCCCGCGGCCAGGTCGTTCTTCTTCGCGTCGAGCTTGAACTTGACGAGCAGCTCCTCCGCCCGGCGCTCGATCGCCTCGTCCTGAGAGCGCCACAGCGCGGGGACGAGGCTCTGCCAGAAGCGCTCCCCCGCCTGTCCCGTGGCGCCCAGCTTCATGTTGTCCATCACGCTGAGGCGGCCGAGGGCCTTGGTGAGCTGGAACGTACGCACCAGGCCCATGCGCGCCACCTTGTGCGCGGGCACGCGCGCCAGATTGCGGCCGTCGAACGACCACGTCCCCGAGTTGGGCCGGTCGAAGCCGGTCAGCAGGTTGAACAGCGTCGTCTTGCCGGCGCCGTTGGGGCCGATCAGCGCCGTGATCGTGCCGCGCGGGATCTCGAGGTGCTCCACGTCGACGGCGGTGAGGCCGCCGAAGGTGCGAGTGACCCCGTCGGCGACGATGATCGGGTCGACCTTCTTCACCCCCGGCGCGATGTCGCCGACGTGCAGGTTCGTCGTCTTCGGCCGCTGCACGGGAGCCGTCACCGGCCGCGGCTCCTGCGCGCTGTTCTCACCGGACGTGCTGTCAACGGACAAAGGTCAGCTCCTTCTTGTCGCCGAGGATGCCCTGCGGCATGAAGATCACCAGCAGCATGAGCGCCACGCCCACCAGGATGAAGCGCAGCGTGCCGGCCTGCGTGGACGACATGAACGGCAGCACACCGGCGTCCACCAGCGCGGGCAGCACGTTCGCCAGGAACGTCTGGATGAACCAGAAGATCAGCGAGCCCAGCACCGGCCCGAACACCGTCGCTGCGCCTCCGAGCAGCAGCGCGGTCCAGACGAAGAAGGTCAGCGACGTCACATACACGCCGGGGGCCACCGCGGCGGGCAGGGCGTAGACGACGCCGCCCGCGGCCATGATGACGCCGCCGAGCACGAGCGACTGCATCTTGTACGAGAACACGTTCTTCCCGAGCGAGCGGATGGCGTCCTCGTCCTCGCGGATGCCCTTCATCACGCGGCCCCAGGGGCTGCGGGTGAGCATCCACACCACGAGCACGGCGAACGCGAGCGTGAGCAGGCCCATGATGCGCACCCACCAACCCGTCTCGTTGTACGTCCACGGGCCGAAGCCGTAGGTGCCCTCCGGGATGGGGTTCGCCTCGCGGAAGCTGCCGTGATAGCCGGCCAGTCCGTCGGCCGACCCCGTGACGTCCTCGAACTGCGTGGTGAGGAACAGCAGGCGCAGCACCTCGGCCGCGGCGATCGTGGCGATCGCGAGGTAGTCGCCGCGCAGCCGCAGCGTGGGGATGCCGAGGATGAGCGCGAACACCGCGGCCGCGGCGAGCCCCACGAGCGCGGCCAGCCACCACGGGAACCCGAACGTGAGGATCGAGATCGCGTAGCCGTACGCGCCGAGCGCCATGAAGCCCGCGACGCCCATGTTCAGCAGCCCGCCGAAGCCGAAGTGCATCGCCAGCCCGAGCGCGGCGAGGGCGTAACCCATCGTCGCCGGGCTCAGGATCGAGGACAGCGTGTTGTCGAAGATCTGCAACCAGTTCATGAGCCGCGCCTATCCGATTCGCTCGCGGCGGCCGAGGATGCCCTGCGGCCGGACCAGAAGGATGATGATGAGGACCACCAGGGCGCCCGCGTACCGCAGGTCGGCCGGGATGAACAGGCTCGACATCTCGACGAGCACGCCGATGATGAGCGAGCCGACGAGCGCGCCGAACGCCGTGCCGAGACCGCCGAGCGTGACGGCGGCGAACACGAGCAGCAGGATCTGCGCGCCCATGTCCCAGCGGATGCCGGGGCGGTAGTAGGCGTAGAGGATGCCGGCGAGACCCGCCAGCGCGCCCGAGATGATCCAGACCACGCGCACCACGTGGTCGACGTTGATGCCCGAGGCCGCCGCGAGCGAGGGGTTGTCGCTGATCGCCCGCGTCGCCTTGCCGAGCCTGCTGCGCGTCAGCCACAGCGCGAACGCGACGATGACGACGATGGAGATGCCCATCGAGACGAGGTCGTTCAGCGTGGTCGTGACCGCGCCGAACAGCGGGATCGACACCGGCGGCACCATCGGCGGCAGCTGCTGGGTGTCGCCGCCGATGAAGAACTGGAAGACGTATCGCAGCGCCAGCGAGAGCCCGATCGAGAGGATCATGAGCTGGACCACCCCGGTGCCGCGGCGGCGCAGCGGGCGCCAGATGGCCGCGTCGAGCACGAGCCCCAGCAGCGCGCTCAGCACGATGGCGGCGGGGATGCCCACCCAGATCGGCAGCGCGAGCGAGGCGGGTCCGACGAGCGCCAGCGCGGCGATCGCACCGAATGTGACCATCTCGGCGTGGGCGAAGTTCGAGATCCCCGTCGTGCCGAACACGAGCGAGAGCCCGACCGCGGCGAGCCCGAGCATGAGCCCGAAGTTGAGGCCGATGAAGAGGCGCTGCACGAGCTGGTCGACGAAGCTCGTCGTGTTGCGCTCGCCCTCGCCGATGAAGAAGTTCACCGTCAGGCGTCCGCCCTGCCCCATCTCCGAGGTCGTGACGTTGTTCTCGCCGTCGCCGTCGGCGTCCTCGAGCACCGCGATCCCCTCGGGCAGCGTCGACTCGTCGAGGGTCACGGTGTACTCGACACCGCGCTCGGGAACGCGCACCGACCAGCGCCCGTCGGCGTCGGTCTCGACCTCCTGCTCGCCGCCGGGGCCGTCGATCGTCAGCGCGACGCCCTCCAGCGGCTCGCCGTCGAGTTGCACGTTGCCGCTGACGGAGTAGGGGTCGCCCTCGGCGGCGTGGGCCGGTTCGGGAGCCAGCAGCATCGCCAGGAAGGCGGCCAGCATCGTGGCCAGCGCGACGAGGGCACCAGTGCGCCTGCCCCGCGCGGGGACGGTCGTGGAAATCATGGATCCTCCGGGTCCGGCACCAGCGCCCGCTCGGGTTGTCGCCGGACGCCGATGTCCGACGGTAGAACCCTAATATGACGCGGGTGTTTCCATCGTGCGCACGATGACGAACGGTTACGGAATATCCGCAGGGTCGCGCGCCTTAGACTCTCTACAGCGGGATGGCCGCGATCCCGCACTCGCGCAGGAGAGGCATCGCATGACCGACCACGACCCCTTCGGCTTCGTCGGACTGACGTACGACGACGTGCTGCTCCTGCCGGGGCACACCGACGTCATCCCGAGCGAGGCCGACACCTCGTCCCAGCTCACGAAGCGGATCCGGGTGAACGTGCCGCTGCTGTCGGCGGCGATGGACACGGTCACCGAGTCGCGCATGGCGATCGCGCTGGCGCGCCAGGGCGGCATGGGCATCCTGCACCGCAACATGTCGATCGAGGAGCAGGCCGCCGCCGTCGACCGCGTCAAGCGCAGCGAGTCGGGGATGATCACCGACCCGATCACGACGACGCCCGACGCGACGATCGAGCAGGTCAACGCGCTGTGCGCGAAGTACCGCGTCTCGGGGCTCCCCGTGGTGGATGAGGGCGGCAAGCTCGTCGGCATCGTCACCAACCGCGACATGCGCTTCGTCTCCGACTTCGAGCGCCCCACCACCCTCGTGAAGGACGTGATGACGAGCGAGGGCCTCGTCACCGGCCACGTCGGCATCAGCTCCGAGGAGGTCGTGGCGCTGTTCGCCAAGCACCGCGTCGAGAAGCTGCCGCTCCTCAACGACGACGGCACGCTCGCGGGCCTCATCACCATCAAGGACTTCGACAAGAGCGAGAAGTACCCGCTGGCGACGAAGGACGAGCAGGGCCGCCTGCGCGTCGGCGCCGGCATCGGCTTCTTCGGCGACGCGTGGGAGCGCGCCGAGGCGCTGCGCGACGCGGGCGTGGACGTGCTCGTCGTCGACACGGCCAACGGCCAGTCGCAGGGCGTCATCGACATCGTCACGCGCCTCAAGGCCGACCCGTCGTTCGCCCACATCGACGTGATCGGCGGCAACGTCGCCACCCGCGAGGGCGCACAGGCTCTCGTCGACGCCGGCGTGGACGCCGTCAAGGTGGGCGTGGGACCCGGCTCGATCTGCACCACGCGCGTGGTCGCGGGGGTGGGCGTGCCGCAGGTGACCGCGGTGTACGAGGCCTCGCTCGCCGCGCGCCCGGCCGGCGTGCCGGTCATCGCCGACGGCGGCCTGCAGTACTCGGGCGACATCGCGAAGGCGCTCGTCGCGGGCGCCGACACCGTGATGCTCGGCTCGCTGCTGGCGGGTACCGATGAGTCGCCGGGTGAGCTGGTCTTCCAGAACGGCAAGCAGTTCAAGCAGTACCGCGGCATGGGCTCGCTGGGCGCGATGCAGACGCGCGGCAAGAAGACGTCGTACTCGAAGGACCGCTACTTCCAGGCCGACGTGCCCACCGACGACAAGCTCATCCCCGAGGGCATCGAGGGCCAGGTGCCCTACCGCGGCCCCGTGTCCGCCGTGGCCTACCAGCTCGTGGGCGGCCTGCGGCAGTCGATGTTCTACGTCGGCGCCCGCACGATCGACGAGCTCAAGGCGCGCGGCAAGTTCGTGCGCATCACGTCCGCGGGCCTGAAGGAGTCGCACCCCCACGACGTGCAGATCGTCGTGGAGGCGCCGAACTACAAGTCCGGCCGCTGATCCGCCGCCGAATCCCACGCGCCGACACGAAGCGGCCCCGCCCTCGATGAGGGAGGGGCCGCTTCCGTCGTCGTGGCTCAGCTCGCGACGGCCGCCGGCTGGCGCCGACGCGCGTAGCGCTTGAGGGCGACGATCGCGAAGCCGCCGACGAGCACCCCCGCCAGCAGGGCGATCGCGAACCCCCATAGCGGGTCGATCGCGAAGAAGACGAAGGCGCCCCCGTGCGGGGCCCGCGACCCCACGAGCAGCAGGGTGCTGAGGAAGCCGGTGACCGCGCCGCCGAGCATCGAGGCCGGGATCACGCGCAGCGGGTCGGCGGCGGCGAAGGGGATCGCGCCCTCGGAGATGAACGACAGCCCGAGCAGCCACGCGGCCTTGCCGTTCTCGCGCTCGGGGGCGCTGAAGGCGGACCGGTCGAGCACCGTCGAGGCGAACGCCATCATGAGGGGCGGCACCATTCCCGCCGCCATCACCGCGGCCATGATGTAGTACGGCACGGGGTTGGCGCCCGAGGCGTCGCCGAGGCTCGCCACCGCGAACGCGTAGGCCACCTTGTTGATCGGGCCGCCCAGGTCGAAGCACATCATGAGGCCGAGGATCACGCCGACGAGGGGCAGAAGACCCGAAGCCGCCAGCCCGTTGAGCCCGTCGGTGAGGGCGTTCATGAGGGCCGCGATCGGCGCGGCGAGGAACAGGATCAACAGGCCGCTGGCGAAGATGGATCCCAGCAGCGGGATGATCACGACGGGCATGAGCCCGCGCAGCCAGCGCGGCACCGACAGCGACCCCAGCCACAGGGCCGCGAGGCCGGCCAGCACGCCGCCCACGATGCCGCCGATGAAGCCGGCGCTCGTGAGCACCGCCACGGAGCCGGCGACGAAGCCGGGAGCGATGCCCGGGCGATCGGCGAGCGCGTACGCGATGTACCCGGCGAGCGCGGGCACGAGGAAGCTCATGGAGATGTTGCCGATCGCGAAGGCGACGGCGCCGAGGTACTGCAGCAGGCCGCCCTCGGGCAGGTTCCACAGCGCGTTCTCGACCGCGATCGTGCTGGCGACGTCGCTGATGCGGTACCCGCCGAGCAGGAAGCCCAGCGCCATCAGCAGGCCGCCGCCCGCCACGAACGGGATCATGTACGACACGCCCGTCAGCAGCACGCGCTTGATGCGCGCGCCCAGCGACTCCGCCGCGCCCTGTCCCTCCCCGGCCTCGGCCTCGGCCCCCGTGGCCGCCACGCGCTCGGCCGCGGGGTCCTCCACGGCGCGCACGGCGCGGGAGAGCAGCTCGTCGGGGCGCTCGATGCCCGCCTTCACCGGGCCGCGCACGACCGGCTTGCCCGCGAACCGCTGCGGCTCGCGAACGTCGACGTCGACCGCGAACACGACGGCGTCCGCGGCCGCGATCACGGCCGGGTCGAGGGCCGCGTAGCCGCTGGATCCCTGGGGCTCGACGTGCAGCTCGACGCCGCTCTTCTTCGCGGCGGCGCTCAGCGCGTCGGCGGCCATGTAGGTGTGCGCGATCCCCGTGGCGCAGGCGGTGACCGCGACGATCCGGGCCGGACGCCCGCCGACGCGAAGCCCCTCGGCGTCGGCGGCCGGCGCGGCCGCGGCCGGCGTCGCGTCGGCTGCCGGCGCCGCGACGTCCGGAGCTGCCCCGGTCGACGGCGCGGCGACCGCGTCCCCCTGCGTCTCCTCGCCGATCGCCCGGCGCACGATCCCGACCACCTCGTCCGCGTCGTCCGCGGCGCGCAGCGCTGCCAGGAAATCCTCGTCCATCAGGTTACGGGCGAGCGTCGAGAGCACCGCGAGGTGCTCCTCGGCGGCCGTGTCGGGAGCCGCGATCATGAAGACGATGTCGCTGGGCTCGTCCTCGGCACCGAAGTCGACGCCCGGCTTCAAGCGGGCGAACGCCAGCGACGCCTGGCTCACGACTGCGCTCTTGGCGTGCGGGATGGCGATGCCGCCGGGAAGGCCCGTCGCATCCTGCTCCTCCCGCTTCCACGCGGCGGCGAACAGGGCGTCGGCGTCGGTCGCGCGGCCCTGCGCGACGAAGCGGGCCGACAGTGCGCGCAGCACGCTGCGACTGTCGGGCCCGAGGTCCTCGTCGAGACTGACGAGCTGCGGGGTGATGGTGGACACGATCTCCTCCTCGAATGCGGTGCGGCGGTGGAACCGCGCGGGTGATGTCGGGCCGGGCCGGGTCAACCGACCGGGCGCACGGGGATCTCTCCCCGCGGAAGGTCGGCGGGGCCGGCGAGCTGGGTTCCGGGCAACGCTGCGGTGGCGGAGCCGTGCCGGATCGCGGAGCGCAGTCGCCCGGGGGCGTCCTCTCCCGCCAGGTCGGCGAGCAGGTAACCGGCGAGTGCGCTGTCGCCGGCGCCCACCGTGCTGCGCACGGCGGTGGGAGGGGGCGCGGCGGCGCTCGCGCCCTCGCCGTCGACGAGCACCGCCCCGTCGCCGCCCAGCGTGATGAGCGCGGCCCGCACCCGCTCGGGCACGAGGGCCCGCGCGAGCGCCGCGGCGGTACCCGGCGGATCGGCCGCCAAGCGCTGGCGCAGCCGCCGGTCGTCGCCGTCGGCGGTCGGTGCGCCCGCGTCGGCGGTGGGGCCCAGAGCCCGCACGAGGTCGAGCAGCTCGTCCTCGTTGGGCTTGATGAGGTCCGCGCCGCACCGTGCGACCACGTGCGCGAGCGCCGGACCCGACGTGTCGACCGCGATGCGCGGGGGCCGTGCCGCGCGGGCGCGCACGGCGTCGACCACGTCGACGTAGAAGTCCGGTGCGACGCCACGCGGAAGGGATCCGCACAGGGCCAGCCAGTCGGCTCCGTCGGCGGCGGTCACGACGGCGTCGACCAACGCCCGCGCCTGCGCGTCGTCGAGCACCGGACCGGGCAGGTTGATCTTGGTGGTCTCGCCCGCGGGGTCGGTCAGCGTGAGGTTGGCTCGCACGGGCGCATCGATCGGCACGATGCGCAGGCGAAGGGCAGCCGGCGCCGCCCCCTCCGCGAGGGCACGGTAGGGGTCGTCCGCCGCCAACGGCAGCACCGCCGTCGCCTCGCGGCCCGCGGCGGCGACCACGCGCGCGACGTTCATGCCCTTGCCGCCGCCGTCCTCGCGCACCGCGACGGCCTGCTGCACGTCACCCGGACGCAACGGCTCCCCCAACGACACGGTGCGGTCGAGCGACGGGTTCATGGTCAGCGTGACGATCACGGCGTCCACACCTCCACGTCCGCCTCGGCGAGGGCCCGCGCCAGCGTCTCGCCGGGGGCCCGGTCGGTGACGAGCACGTCGATCTCGTCGAACCGCGCGAACTGCTGCAGCGACTCCTCCTCGAACTTCGAGGCGTCGGCGAGCAGGATCCGGCGCCGGGCGGCGCGGATGATCGCCCGCTTCACCTCCGCCTCCTCGGGGTCGGGCGTGCTCGCGCCGAACCCGGCGGACACGCCGTTCGCGCCGATCAGGGCGACGTCCGGCCGCAGCGCGTCGATGGCCGCCACGGTGGCCGCCCCCACGGCCGCTCCGGTGAGGCCGCGCACCCGTCCGCCCAGCGTGGTCAGCTCCGCGAACCCGGCCGAGGTCAGGCCCGCGGCCAGCACGACGGAGTGCGTGACCACGTGCACGCCGCCGCCGTCGAACCACCGGGGCAGCAGCTCGGCCACGGCACCGGTCGTCGTGCCCGCGTCGAGCAGGACCGAGCCGGTGAAGCCGCGCCCGAGGCCGTCGAGCGCGCGCGTCGCGATGGCCCCCTTGGCCGGGCCGCCCCGGCGCTGGCGCTCGCGCAGATCCGCCTCGGTGGCGCTCCCCCGGTCGGGCGCGACCGCACCGCCGTGGACGCGACGCAGCGCGCCCGCCTGCTCGAGCAGCGCGAGATCCCTGCGCACCGTCTCGGTCGTGACCCCGAGCCGATCGGCGAGATCCGCCACCGACACCCGTGCCTCGTCGAGCAGCGTTCGCTCGATCAGTGCCCTGCGCTCCGTCGCGTACATCACCCTCCCTCGGATGCAAAGACGATACAACACAGTCCCACATAAACCAACACATTCACAGGGGCGGCGCCTCCGCCGCGCACGCCAGAGCCCCGCCCCTCCGGAGGGAGGAGCGGGGCTCTGGCGGTCAGGGGCTGATCAGCCCTCGTACGGGGTGTACGTGTTGTCCGGCCCGTACTCGTAAATGTTGATGAAGCCCTCGGTGGGGTCGCCGACCTCGTCGAAGGTGATGGGGCTCGACGGGCCGTCGTAGTCCGCCACGCCGCCGCCGAGGATGATGTCGGCGCAGGCCTGGAAGGACTCGCACTTCTCGCCGTCGCCGGATCCGCCCGAGACCTCGATGAGCTTCTCGGCGATCGCGGCCGAGTCGGTCGACTGTGCCGCAAGCGACGCGAGCGCCAGCAGGATCGTGGCGTCGTACGACTCCGGGGCGTAGGTGTAGTCGGTCAGCGCCTCGGTGCCGGACTCCTCCACGAAGCCGTCCAGCCCGTCGATGAACTCCTGCACCTGGTCCGGCGTCGGGCCCGGGTAGGTGCCCTTGGCGCCCTCGAGCAGGCCGGCGGGGAAGTCCGCCTCGTAGGAGGCCATGTTGCCGTCCACGAGGAAGACGTTCTCGGCGTCGAAGCCCTGCTCGATGAGGCTCGGCAGGATCGTCTTCGCCTCGTCGAACGAGATCACCGTGATGGCGTCGGGGTCGGCCGCCAGCACCTCGGAGATCTGCGAATCGAACGACGTGTCGCCCGGGTTGAACGTGGGCGCCGCGACGACCTCGCCGCCGGCCGTCTCGAACGACTCGGTGATGTAGTTCGCCAGGCCCGTGCCGTACGAGTCGTTCAGCACGATGAGTCCCAGCGTCTGGTGGCCGAGCTCGGCGACGAAGTTGCCGTGCACCTCACCCTGCAGCACATCGGACGGGGCGGTGCGGAAGTACAGGCCGTTGTCGTCGTACGTCGTGAAGGCGTCGGACGTGTTGGCCGGCGAGATCTGGATGACACCCGCGCCGGTGACCTGGTCGATGAACTGCAGCGAGACGCCCGACGACGCGGCGCCGATGATGGCGGCCGGGTCCTCGCTCAGCAGGCGCGGGATCTCCGCCTCGTACGCCTTGTTGTCGAGGTCGCCGGAGTCGCCGTGCACGACCTCGACCGTGAGACCCGTGGTCTCGGCGTACTCGTTGATGAGCGACTCGGCGTAGTCCACGCCGGCGATCTCGGGCGGGCCGAGGAACGCCAGCGAGCCGGTCTGCGGCAGCGCCGTGCCGATCGTGAGCGTGAGCTCCTCACCGGGGGTGACCGGCTCGGCGGTGTCGTCGGGGGCGGCTTCGGTGCCGCCGGCGCAGCCCGCGAGCACGAGCGACGCCGTGCCCGCGAGGGCGGCGAAGCCGAGCAGCGCCTTCCTGGATCGAACCATCGGGTGTGTCCTTTCGAAATGGGTTCCGCGGGATCGGGTTGAACACATCGCCCACGGTTGGAGGCACGTTACCCCGGGGTTTGTTTCCGGTATGTTTTCGCGACGTTTAATGACTGAGCAAACTGCTCAGCGACACCGGATCGTTATCTTGCGCGCGCGCGACGCGTGCGCCGCCCCTGGCGCACCATGTCGACGATGAGCAGGGCGCAGGCGATCCACACGATGACGAAGCCCGCCCAGCGCTCGGGCGGCATCGGCTCGCCGAGCAGGAAGGCGCCCGTGACGAACTGCAGGATGGGCGCGACGAACTGCAGGAGACCGACCGTGGTGAGCGTGACGCGGCGCGCGCCCGACGCGAACATCAGAAGGGGCACGGCCGTGGCCACGCCCGCGAGCGCCAGCAGCACGGCGTGCATCGGCCCCGCCGTGCCGAACGTGATTCCCGTCGTCATCGCGACGATCACGAGCTGCACGATCGCGATGGGCGTGAGCCAGAAGGTCTCCAGCGCCAGTCCGCTGACCGCGTCGACGGCTCCGCCGATCCGGTTCTTCACGAGGCCGTACAGGCCGAAGCTCGCGGTCAGCGCGAGGGCGATCCATGGCACCGAGCCGTACGCGACCACGATGACGAGCACGGCGACGACCGCGATGCCGATCGCCGCCCACTGCAGTGGTCGCAGCCGCTCGTGCAGCACGAGCACGGCCAGCAGGACGGTGGCGATCGGGTTGATGAAGTAGCCCAGGCTCGCCTCGACGACGTGCCCCGACTGGGTCGCGATGAGGAACGCCTGCCAGTTCACGTAGATCAGCACGCCGGCGACGGCCGTCCACAGCGCGAGCCGCCGGTTGCGCAGCACCGCGATCATGCGCGACCAGCCCCGCGCGACGGTGAGCACGACGGCGCAGAAGACGAGCGACAGCAGCACCCGCCACCCCACGACCTCCCACGGGCCCGTCGGCGCCAGCGCCACGAAGTACAGCGGCAGGAAGCCCCACAGCAGGTACGCGCCGAAGGCGTAGCCGGTGCCGAGCACGCGCTCCCGCTCGGGGTCGACGGCGCGGACGGAGGAAGGCACGGGCACGGGCACGGTCACCGATTCAGGCTACTCGCCCCGTCGCGAGCGCCTCCCGAGCCGCCCAGCCAGATGACGCGCGAATCCCGCCGATCCGGGTACGACGAAGGCCCGGCCCCTGTCGGGATCCGGGCCTTCGCGAAACGCGTGTCAGCGAACGACGACCGCGAGGACGTCGCGTGCCGAGAGCACGAGGTACTCGTCGGCGCCGAACTTCACCTCGGTGCCGCCGTACTTGCTGTACAGGACGCGGTCGCCGACGGCGACGTCGAGCGGGACGCGGTTGCCGTTGTCGTCGATGCGGCCGGGGCCCACGGCCACGACCTCGCCCTCCTGGGGCTTCTCCTTGGCGGTGTCGGGGATGACCAGACCGCTGGCGGTGGTCTGCTCGGCCTCGACCTGCTTGATGACGATGCGGTCCTCGAGCGGCTTGATGGAAACCGACACGGTGTACCTCTTCTTTCCTGTGCTGTCAGAAGACTTGAGTTCGCACTCTCGCGCGGAGAGTGCTAACGCCAGTGTAGGGACGTACTGGCACTCTCGCAACGCGAGTGCCAATCACCCCTGACGCCCGTCGCATACCACATCGGCTCCGACGTCGCAAAACGGCTGTACAGCTCCCGGTCATCTGCGCGTAGACTGCCCGCCATCAGGATGGTTCGTAAGGGGCGCGAACCGATCGGTACATCGATCGTGCCGGCCGCCCAGCCGCGCACGCGGCGGGGTGCGGCGCTGCGGCGTCTTCCCCGCCAGGGAGAAGAGAACATGCGCGCTCCGTACTTCATCGGCGTCGATATCGGAACCAGCAGAACCGCGGCCGCGACCGCACGCCTCGCGCCGGATCGCAGCCTGTTCACCGACGCGTTCTGCCTCGGTCGCAACACCGACAGCACCCCGACGGCCGTCTATGTCGGCGACGCAGAGCTGCTGTTCGGTGAGCCCGCTGAGCGGCGGGGGGCGGCGGAGCCCGGCCGGCTGATCCGGGAGTTCAAGAGACGGATCGGCGACGATGTGCCGGTCGTGGCCGGCGACCGGCATCTGTGGCCCGAAGAGCTGTACGCGCACGCGGTCGACGAGGTGATCCGGACGGTCAGCGAGCGCGAGGGGAGCCACCCCTCCGGCGTCGCGATCACGGTTCCGGCGACGTGGGGTCCGCACCGGACCGAGCTCGTGTCGGCGGCGATCGCCCGGCGCGGCTGGAGCGATGTGGAGCTGATCACCGAGCCCGAGGCGGCAGCGCGACACTACGAATCCACCCGCCCGCTGGCCGTGGGGCGCGCCCTGGGGGTGTACGACCTGGGCGGCGGAACGTTCGACGCCGTGGTGCTGCGCAAGGACGACGACGACCGCGTGCGCATCGTCGGTCGCCCCGTGGGCATCGCCGAGCTGGGCGGCAGCGACTTCGACGACCTCGTGCTGCGTCATGCCCTCCGCACCGCCGGCATCGAAGCCGAAGCGTGGGCGGTCGCGGGCGACCGCGGCCGGGTCACGCTCGCGTCGCTGCGACGCGAGTGCGTCGAGGCGAAGGAGTCGCTGTCGTTCGACGGCGAGACGGTCATCCCGGTGCTCACCGACGGCAACCTCGCCACGGTGCGCCTCACCCGGGCCGAGTTCGAGGACATGATCGACGACCGCATCGAGCAGACCGTCGCGGCGTTCGACGAGGCGCTGAGCTCTGCCGGGGTCGAGGCGAGCGAGCTCGACGCGATCCTGCTGACCGGCGGCTCCTCGCGCATCCCGCGCATCGCGCAGGTGCTGTCCGAGCGCTTCGGCCGTCCGATCGCCGTCGACGCCGACCCCAAGGCCATCATCGCGCTGGGCGCTGCGCGGGCGATCGCCCAGCGCGCCCAGGTCGGATCCCCGAGCACCGACCTCGCACGAGCCGCCGGCCTCGGTGCCGTGCTCGAAGCGGACGAGGCGCCAGCATCCGACGACGACGCACCGACCGCGCGCGACGAGAACCGGCCCAGAAGACGAGCCTGGTTCCGCCGCACCCCGACGATCGCCGCTCTCGGCGCCTGCGCCCTCATCGCCGGCGGCGGTCTGGCCGTCGTGAACGCCTCGGCACTGGGGTTCCGTGGCCAGGATGCGGCGCGCTCGTCGATCGCGGTGGACGCCGTTCCCCCACTC
Source organism: Microbacterium sp. Marseille-Q6965 (assembly GCF_946151065.1). Lineage (GTDB taxonomy): Bacteria > Actinomycetota > Actinomycetes > Actinomycetales > Microbacteriaceae > Microbacterium. The sequence continues at coordinate 1,174,046 of NZ_CAMGZA010000001.1, forward strand.
GCGGGGCTGCTCGCTCCGAGGCCGGCCGATGACGCCGCGGCCGAGACCGCTCCCGTCGCCGACGCGCCCCCAGCGCGCTCCCCGGACCGCGCGTCGGAGGCCGCAGAGCCGCGTCGAGCCGCCTCACCGCGCGCTCTCCGCCAGGATCGGCCGGACTCCCGCCGTTCGGCCCCGGCCGGCTCGAACGCGCCCTCCCGCGGGTCGTCCTCGCTGCAGGACGACGGGCAGAAGCCGCAGCCGTCGACGCCGCCGAAGGCCACTCCGACGCCGGCTCCGTCGCGGTCCGGTCCCGAGCCGACGCAGCCCGCCGGACCGACGAATCCTCCCGCGCAGCCCGCACCGAGTCCGGTCGAGCCGGCGCCCAGCGACCCGGCGCCGAGCGACCCGCCTCCCTCCGACCCGCCGGCCGAGCCGGCGCCCACCGGCCTCCCCCGAGCGCCCCGCCGCCGGCGGAGCCCGAGCCGTCGGCCCCGGTGGAGACTCCACCACCGGCCGATCCGCCGGCTGATCCCCCGGCACCCGTCGAGACCGCACCCGCCGACGTCGCCTGAGGTCGGACGATGGCTATCCATGCCGAAACCGTGATCACCTCGAGCTCAGCTGACACCTCGATGATCCTCACGCGCATCGCGCGGGCGCAGATCGAGAACCTCGACTCCGACGACGCCCCCGTTCGGCTCGTCGTCGTGGGCACCGCCGGGTCGGGCAAGACCAAGCTGCTGCGGCGCCTCAGCTCGCAGCTGACAGCCCGCGGGCGGGCCGTCGCGACGGTCACCGACGCCGACGAGATCGCCGGCGCGCCCGCCGACACCGTGCTGCTCCTCGACGACGCCCACCTGACCGGCGCCGACACGCTGGCGGCCGCCGCGAAGCGCCTCGACGACCCGCGCGCCGAACTGGTGGTCTCGATGCGGCCGTGGCCGCGGCATCCGGTCCTGCAACGCGTCACCGCCGAGCTGGAAAGGGCGCGTCCCGCGGTCGTGCTCGGAAACCTCTCGCTCGCCGACGTCACCGCTCACTTGGCCGCTGCGGGACGGTCCATCCCCCAGCGGTGCCTCGACAGCATCCTCGAGGCCACCGGTCACCTGACGTGGCTGGTGTCTCAGGCGCTGGCGGCGCACGACGACGAGCACTGCCCGGGCGACGGACGGCACGATGAGATCGCCGAGGCCCTCCGCGAGCTGATCGCGCATCGGCTCGATTCGATCGACCCCGAGCTGCGTGCCGCGGTCGAGGCCGTCTGCCTCGGCAACCCGAGCGACGCCGACGCCGAGAAGGCGCTCGCGGGGTACGCGCGCGGTCTGCTGCTGCGCGGCGGCCGCCCCGCTCCCCTGCTGCGCGACACCGTGCGTGCGACGGTGCCCATCGAGCGACTCGCGCGGCTGTACACCGAGGCCGGCAGCGACGGCGACGGGCGAGTCGGCGAGCTCATCGGACTGATCCGCGACAGCCGCGTCGCCACCGCCTTACTCATGGACGGCGACCGCACCCTCCCCCGCGATCCGGCGCGTGCCGACGAGCTGTACCGCGGCGCGGGTGAGGCCGGCGCCGATGCCCGCCTGGTCGCGCTCAAACGCGCGCACGCGGCGTGGGCGCTCGGTCAGATCGACGCCGCCGGAGCTCACATCGACGGCCTCGGCATCGAGCCGGGTGGCCCCCTCAGCGAGGAAGCCCTCGGGGTGGCGGGAGCGGTGTGGGCCGCGCGCGGCGACATGCGCATGAGCGCAGCGACGCTACGAGCCGACGCGCCGCGCAGTCCCGAAGCCCTCGCGCGGGCGACGATCGCCGCGGTGGCCGCCGGCGACGCGGCCGCGCTCGATGAGCTGACCCCGTCGTCGACCGTCGCGACGATACCGACGGCGCTGGTCGTATCGCTGGAGCACCTGGTGCGGGGGCTGCGCACCTCCCTCACCGATCGCGGCCGCGCCTGCCTCGGCGATCTCGTGCGGGCGACCGAGATGTACACCGCCTCGCGCGCCACCACCGAACTGCCCGAGGTGCCTGCGGTCATCGCCGCCCTCGCCGCCGTCAATCTCGGCGAACTCCGCATCGCGCAGTCTCTGCTCGACGCCGCCATCCGGGACGGGCACGGCGGTCGGTGGGCGCGCAACCATCTGCTGCTGTGGCGCGCTTGGATCGCCGTGCAGCGCGAGCACCCGGACGAGGCCGAGGCTGCGCTCACCCGGTTGGCGGCGTCCGGTCACCCGCTGTGTCCGCGCGATGCCCTGATGGCGGATGCCGTCCGCGTCGCTCTTGCTCGCCGGTACGCCGACTCTGCAGCGCTCACGGTCGCGTGGCGGCGTGCCCGGGAGGGGATCGTGCGGGCGCAGTTCGATCTGTTCTCGTTCATCCCCCTGGGGGAGTTCGCCGTCACCGCGGCACGACTCGGAGAGTTCGAGGAGGTCGCCCCCCACCTCGATGACGCCCTCGCCCTCGTGCACCGTCTGGGGGACCCCGCGGTCTGGGCCCCGACGCTGCACTGGGCCGGTGTACACGCCAACATCCTGGCCAACCGCCCCGATCACCTCGCCCCGCACGCGCGCGCGCTCCTGACCGCCGCGCATGTGTCCCCCCTCGCCGAGGTGATGGCGCATGCCGGCCGGGTGTGGACCGCGGTGCTCACCGGCAGCCTCGACGCCGACGCGATCGAGCGCGCGGCCACCGAGCTGGCCGGCGTCGGCCTCGCCTGGGACGGGGCGCGCCTCGCAGGATACGCCGCCAACCGCACCGACGACCGGCGCGTCAGCGCACGACTGCTCGCGTGCGCCCGGCAGCTGCACCCAAGGAGCAAGCCCGCCGGGAGCACGGAGCCCGACGCCCCGACGAACGAGCAGCCGCGCGACGAGGGAGTGCTCAGTATCCGGGAACGCGAGGTCGCGCGCCTCGTGCTCGAGGGCAAGACCTACGCCGAGATCGGGGCGTCGATCTTCATTTCGCCCCGCACCGCAGAGCACCACATCGCCCGCATTCGACGGCGCCTGGGGGCCACCTCGCGCTCCGATCTGATCGCGAAGCTGCGGCTCGCGCTGGACGGCTCCGATGCGCACGATCAGGGTCCGCAGAACCGCCTGGAGTCGGCGTGAACAGCCGCGTCTACCGGTGTGGGGGCACCCCCTATTGCCTCTCCCCTGATGTGGGGCTCCCCCCCGACGCGGGCGGGCACCGCCGAGCCCTACCGTAAGACATCGACCGTGAGGAGCCGACCATGAGCGTAACGCTGGCCACGATGGCTGACGCGCTGATCGAATTCATTCTGAGTCTGCTGCGGGACCCGACCGCCGCCGCCGAGTTCGAGGAAGACCCGCAGGGCACGCTCGCCGCGCGCGGGCTGAACAACGCAAGCCCCGCCGATGTGTGCGCGGTCGCGCCGGTCATCGCCGAGCGCCCCGCCGTCGTCGCGGTGCACCACGACCACGACCACGGCGTGGCGCCGAAGCCCGCGCCCAAGCCGGCACCCGAGCCCGACCCCGACCCGGTCGTGCGCGAGGTGAAGAACATCATGCAGAACTTCTCCTGGGTCGACGACCGCGACACCGTGGTCGATCAGTCGGTGAACCAGAACATCTGGGCCGACGGCGACGTCACCCAGGTGTTCGATCAGGAGGCCGTGGTCGCCTCGGGCGACGAGTCGATGGCTGCCGGCGACGATGCCACGGTCGACAACACGGTGGATCAGTCCACGAACATCGACGCCGGAGGCGACGTGAACGTGGGCAACGACACCGAGGTGGTCGCGGTCGACGACTCGTACAACGAAGACACCGACACGTCGACCGAGACCGACAACTCCACCGACGTGGTCGTCGACGACTCGGCGAACGACAGTTCGACGACCGAGACCGCCGAGGACTCCTACAACGACTCCACCGTCGAGTACACCGAGACCGACGTCGACTCCAGCGCGACGTTCGAGACCACTGAAGAACCGCTCGCCGACGCCACCGCCGCGGATGACGACATCTGAGGTGGAGGGTCGCCCTCCTGAGCCCGAACCCCGACGCGACGGTCGGGGTTCGGTGCCGGGAAGAGACCGGGACGGACGCGCGGCCCCTGCGCGTCCGCCCCTCTCCGGCAAGAGCTCGGCACCCGTCCTCGTGAATCTGCCGCCGCCGATCTCCGTGCGGCTGTCGGAGACGGCGTGGATCCTGTCGCTCGTTCTCGGCGCCGTCGCGGTGGTGTACCTCTTCATCATCCGGCAGGACGTGCAGCCGTCGATCATCGAGATGGCGAAGACCGTGGACGACTCGCGCGCGGAGGAGACCTACACCTCGGTCGCCGACATCCTCTATTGGTCGGTGTTCGGCGCCCTGGTCGCCGTGCTCCTGGTGCAGGTGACTCTGCTGGTGTCGTTCGCCAATCGGCGCCTGAAGGCGCGGTGGGGGCTGTTCGGCACGCTGCTGTTCCAGGCGATCCTCTTCCTGCTCGCCCGCGAGTTCGTGGTGCGGGGCGACAGCGCGCTGCCGCTGGAGAACATCCTGCTGATCCAGCTCGGTCTCGCCGCGCTGGGACTGCTGTTCTCGCTCCTACCGGGCGCCCTGCGCTGGACCGCTCGTCAGCACGACGTCCGCCCCCGCGGCGCCGTCGACGGAAGCGGATCCGACTTCTGACGCCATTCCCTCGACGCTGCGCACCACCAGTCGGCACAGCCCCACCGTCTGGCGGTCGCTCAGCGGCGACTCGGCGAGCGCCCGCCAGTGCGTCAGCATGGCGGCGATCACCGCACGCTGCTCGTCACGACCCGCGGCGGGGTGCAGGCCGAGGCGCACCGGCAGGGCGGTGCCGGCGCCACCGATCAGCCGTTCGGCGAGAGCGAGGTCATCGGCGCTGACCCGCGGCGGGCGGGTGCGCAGCTCGGCCAACAGCGACAGCTCCCGCAGGTCGTGGCTGCGCGAGGTGAGCCGCTCGATCGCGCCTCGCACGTCGTCGGTGCCGGCGCGCGGGATGTCGTCGAGCAGCGCCTGCACACCCTGCAGCACCGCGCGCGCCTTCAATGCGACCGCTCGAGCGCGGAACTGTTCGGCGACGAACCGCTGCAGCGGCACGAGACCGCTCTGCTCGACCATGCGCTGGGCGAGCTCTGATGAGGTGCGGGCACCGCCACGGATGAGAGCGGCGCCCAGGCGGAGCCCGAAGAGACCGAAGCGCGCCAGCAGGGCGCGGCGCACCGAGACGCTGAGGCTCGTGTCGTTCGTGGCTCGGGTGAAGCGGTCGGCCGATACGAGCAGCCTGTCGCGCGCTCGACGCTCGAGCCCCGCGAGCTCGCGCAGGGCGATGAACTCGCTCTCGCGCAAGGTGCGTCCGGCCTCGGCGAGCAGGCCGGCGAGAGGGATGACGTCGAGAGCGAGCGCCCGCAGCTCTCCGTCGCGCTTGTAGCGCTCGGCGATCTTCGCCGCTGACAGCAGGGAGTCGATGCGGCCCGACCCGATCTCATCCGCGCGTGACAGCACGGCGACGGCGTTGACGGTCTCCGAGGCTCCCGCGGCGGTGTCGCGGAAAGCCTCGAGGAATCGCACGTCCTCGGCGTGGACGTGGCGCAGCAGGTAGATGATCGCGTCGGCCGCGGACGGCGTGCGTTCCGGCAGCAGGAAGTCGGTGGAGCGGGCGGAGTTCGCCTCGGTGAGCGAGGCGATGCCGGGGGTGTCGATGAGCACGGTGGAACGAAGGCTTTCGGAGGGCCACGTCACCTCGATGCGCGCGACATCTTCGGCGCGATAGCCGCCCATGTCGAGCACGAGGCGGCCCGACTCGCGCCGCACGGGTTGGTCGACCTGCTCACCGCCGTGCAGGTGGAAGGTCACGCTCGCACGCGGCGCGTGGCGGTACCACGTCACGACCCGCGTGCACTCCCCCGCGTCGGTCGGGGCGATCCGCTCCCCGATCAGAGCATTGAGCAGTGTCGACTTGCCCGCCTTCACGATGCCCGCCACGGCGAGGCGAAGCGGTTCGCGCAGCCGTGCCCGATACCCGTCGAGCACGGCGACAGCATCCTCATCGTCTTCATAGAGCGCCCCGGCGAGCTCGATGACCTCGCCCACATCGCGCAGGTCGCCGCTCATGCCCGACGCCCAGGCTGCTTGGCGGCCTCCAGTGCCGGAATCTCGGCGCGCAGCTGCTCGATGCGTTGCAGCTGCGCCTGCAGCTGCTTGATGCGGCCATCCCTGTCTGCGGAATAGGTCGCTGCCGCCTGCTTGGCCGCGAGCACCGAGTCGGCGAGCGAGCGGTGCAGCTCGTCGGCGATCGACCCGAAGTGATCGCGGGCCACGCGCTGCACCACGCGCAGGCGGTCTTTCAGCTGCTTGCCGACCTGGAACACGACGTCTTCGACGTGGCGGCGGAGGAGATTCTTGGCCTCCATCTGTCGTCGCGACAGGCGGGACGACATGTCTTCGCGGTAGGCGCGGCGCCCGACGAGCACGCCGGCGAGCAGAGAGATGGGGTTGATGAGCGCGAGCCCGACGAGGCTGGTGGCCAGACCGACCATCAGCACGCCGCCATACGAGCCGCGCACCCCGATGTAGATCTTCTCCGTGGCGCTCAGACGGCCCTCGTCGAGCTCCTGAAGCGCTTCGACCGGATCGAGCACGCCGTCGACATCACCCACGTCGATGAGCGGGATCTCCTGCTCGCCCGCGACGAAGTTCTCGGCGACCTGCTCCGACAGCCACCGCGAACGGTCGTTCATCCAGACGAACGTCTCCGACACCGCCGCGTTCACCCGCCGATCGAGCCACTCGGCGATCTGGTCCCAGATGGGCCCCGGGTCGCCCTCGTCGATCGCCGCCTCGCCCTCGCGCTGCACCTTGCGAAGTCGATCGCGCAGGTCGTGCTCGGTGTCGGCGATGAGGTCGGCGATGCCGTCGGCGAGCGTGACCTGCCAGCGCGACGAGCGGCTGCGGAACTCGTCGGCGCGGCTCTTCGCCTCTTCGAGCTGAGCGATCATCCGCGGCGTGTCTTCGGGATGCTGCAGGGCGCTCAGCTCGGAGCGGGCCGCCATCGAGAGCTGGTCGATCACCGAAACGAGATCGTGGGCGGCCGCACGCTGGTGCAGGGCCTCGGCACGGCCGAGCACGTCGCGGCGCAGGTGCGACACGAGGGCGGGAAAGCCGGACTCGTCGTTGAGTTCCCGGTCCTGCAGGTCGGCTGCCAGCATCCGCAAATCACTCGAGACGGCGAACATCGGCACCTCGCCGATCTCGCCCAGGTGCGATCGGTCGGTCTGCTCGATCTGCCGCCACTCCGGGTAGAGGTCGGTCTTCGACAGCACCGCGGCGACGTTCGGCGAGACGCGAAGGGCGTGCTTGAGGAACTGGATCTCGGGTTCGGTGTACTCCTGGGAGGCGTCGGAGACCAGCAGCACCGCGTGTGCGGTGCTCAGCGCCGAGAGCGTCGCGAGCGAGCGCGTGCTCTCGATGCCGCCGACGCCGGGCGAGTCGACGATTCGCAGCCCACCGCGGAGGATCTCGCGCGGCAGCACGACCTCGGCGCCCACGATGTCTTGCCGCACGTCGGCGTCGCCGCGCTCCGAGACGTACTCGGCGAGGCGGTCGAGCTCGATCGGCACGCGTTCGACGGCCTCGTCGGGGCCGTCCTCGCGTCGCACCAGCACGGCGGCGGAAGGGGTGGTCCCGTACCCCACGGCGGTCGGCACGCTCGTGGCGACGTCGTCGTCGACCGCGCAGGCGGGAGCGTTGATGAGGGCGTTGACCAGCTTGCTCTTGCCCTGCTTGAACTGGCCCACCACGATGACGCGCACGTGCGGGTCGAGCAGCCGCTCGCGCGTCGCCTCGAGTTTCTGCACGAGGTCGGAACGTCCGAGCGTCGCTGACAGCGAGCGCACCTTCCCGACCAGCGTCACAAGCCCCTCGACCTCGTTCGGTCGGGGGGCTTGGTCAGCGGCGGGCGGGCCTGCCGGCCCGGGCGAGGAAGGAGCGGGAGGGGTCAGGGTCATGGGATCCTCCTGGATCGACGGGCCGTGCTTCGCGGGGTTCGGGTCGGGTGCTGCCCGCGGACAGCAAGAACCGATGGCTCCGCTGCGGGGCGCCTGCCGCACCGGAGCCATCGGGTCTTGGGGATCGGCGCGAGGGCCGATCGTGGGGATCGCTAATCCTCGACCTCCAGGGAGACGTCTTCGACGACGATGACGTCCTCTTCTCCCCAGATCACATCGGCGTCGACGTCCCACTCGTTCTGTTCCACCGCGGTGAACTCCTCGTTGAACGAGTTGTCGGCCGTGTAGGTCTCCGAGTCGTCGTTGAACGAGTCGTCGATGTCGACGTCGACCGAGTTGTCGGTCACCGACGAGGTGAAGTCGACGGTGTTGTACGAGTCCGACACGCTCGTGATCGTCACGTCGTTGCCGACGTTGACGTCGCCGGTTCCCGAGGTGATGGTCGTCGAGCTGTCGAGCGTCTGGGTGATCTCGATGTCGTCGCCCGCAGCCATCGCTCCGTCGCCGGAGGCGACGACCGCTTCGCTGTCGACCCACTGACCGACCCCGCCGCCCGAGAGGATGTTGCTGTTGACCGACTGGTCGACGATGGTGGCCCGGTTGTCGATCATCGTGTCACCCGCACCGCCGGCCCCACCCGCGCCGCCCAGGTTGAGGTCGCGGAAGCCGGTGTCGTAGCTGCGGTTGCCCGCGCTGATCGAGTGGTCGTGCACCGAATGGTCGGAGTTGTCCGTCTCCGACTCGTCGACGATCTCGATGGTCTCGTTGTAGGAGCCGGTGTTGCCGACGTGCTCGAGATCCCAGTCGGCGTTGTGCGAGCCGTCGTGGAACGAGTCCTCGACGTCCAGGTCGACGTTGCCGCTGTTCTCGACCGAGTTGTCCTCGTTGCCGACGTTGTCGACGTCGACGCCGAGCGTGGCGTTGTTGTTGGTGGTCGTGGTGTTGAACGAGTCACGAACCCGCGTGTTGAACGAGTCGTCGAGTTCGTTGAAGTCGAGAGACATCTCTCTTTCTCACTTTCTGTCCGGGAGGACGATGAAGCGATGCCCGGCCGTCGGCGTCTCGAGGATTCGACGACCGGGCATCGGGTTCCTCAGAAGTCGATGTCGGCGTCGTTGACGACGGTCACGTCTTCGCCGATGATCGCGTCGAGGTCGAGGTCGACCTCGGTGCTCGAGAAGAGGTTGGTCTCCTCGTTGAACGAGTCGGTGGCCGTGTAGGTCTCCGAGTAGTCGTTGCCGACGTTGTCGAGGTCGAGGTCGACGGAGTTGTCCTCGTAGCTCAGGTCGATCGTGGTGGTGTTGTACGAGTCGCTCACGCTGGTGATGTCGACCGTGTTGCCGACGTTCACGTCGCCTTCGCCGGACGAGATCGTGGTCGACTCGTCGAGTGTCGTGGTGACGGAGATGTCGCCGCCGGCGGCGTACGACTCGTCGCCCGAGGCCACGACGGCCTCCGCGGAGCTGCCCTGGAACACCGGGCCGAGCGAGGCGATGTTGCCGTTGACCGACTGGTCGACGATCGTCGAGCGGTTGTCGATCATGAGGTCGCCGCCGCCGGCACCCGCCGCGCCCGCGCCACCCGCTGCGAGGTTGAGGTCGCGGAAGCCGGTGTCGTAGCTGCGGTCGCCCGCGCTGACGGAGTGGTCGTGCACCGAGTGGTCGGAGTTGTCGGTCCACGACGAGTCGGTGTACGAGAACGAGTCGTTGTAGGAGTCGGTGTTGCCCGAGTCGTCGACGTCGACGTCGAGGTTGTGCGAGTCCTCGTGGAACGAGTCGTCGACGTCGACCCCGAGGTTGCCGCTGTCCGTGACGGAGTTGTCGGTGTTGAACGAGTCGGCGACCCCGACGTCGATCGTGGCGGTGTTGTTCGTCTCGTCGGTGTTGAACGAATTCACGACCGCGGTGTTGAACGACTCTTCGAAGTCGTTGATGTCGATGCTCATTTCTGTGTCCTCATCCCGGGGTCTCGGCCCCATCGCGCTGGTGATGGCTTCACATTAGGAATCGCCGCCCTGCCCGCACATCGGGGATGCCTCCCGGACTCCCTATCCGCGATAGGGGGTATTTCGGGGGTCGGGCAGGGGGCACGGGCACGGGTGTCCGGGAGGGATTCGGAGCACGCATCGGGGCACCCCAGTCACTCACCCTGCGCGGCAACGGGGGCGGTGCGGGCCGTCCGTAGGGTGGAGGGATGGAGATCGGCGAACTCACCGCACTGCTCACGCCCGAAGGCCTGCGGCTGCTCGACGAGACCGGACCGATCGAGTCGACCGACGATGCCGCCCGCGCGGTGTCGCGGCTGCGTGCGGCGGGGCACTCCCCCGAGCTGGTGTCGGCCGTGGTCGGTCAGGCTCGCCTGCGCCGGCGTGCCGCCGCGAAGTTCGGCACGCTCGCCGAGCGGATGCTCTTCACGCGCGCCGGCCTCGAGCAGGCCACGCGCCTGGCCGTTGCGACCCACCACGCCGAGCGCCTGCGCCGCGCCGGCCTGACGCGGGTGGCCGACCTCGGCTGCGGGATCGGCGGCGACGCGCTCGCGTTCGCGGGGCTGGGGCTCGATGTCACGGCGGTCGAGGCGGACGAGGTCACGGCGGCGCTCGCCGCCTACAACCTCGCTCCGTTCCGCCCGGGCACCACGGTGACGCACGGGCGCGCCGAGGAGACGGACCTCTCGGCGGTCGACGCCGTGTGGCTCGATCCGGCCCGGCGCACGGCCGGACACACCGAGACGTCCCGGGTGGCGGCGGCGGAGTACTCCCCGCCGCTGGACTGGGCGTTCGCCCTCGCGGCGCGCGTGCCGACCGGCATCAAGCTCGGCCCCGCCCACGACCGCGACGCCCTTCCGGACGACGCCGAGGCGCAATGGGTGAGCGCGGACGGGTCGACCGTGGAGCTCGTGCTCTGGTCGGGCGCGCTGGCCCGCGACGGCGTGCGCCGCTCGGCGCTCGTGCTGCGCGACGGCTCCGCGCACGAGCTCACTGCTCCCGCGGACGCGCCCGATGAGCCGGTGCGCCCGCTCGGTGCGTTCCTGCACGAACCGGAGGGCGCCGTCATCCGCGCCCGCCTCATCGGCGACGTCGCCCGCGCGCTCGACGCCGGGCCGATCGCGCCCGGGATCGCTTACCTCACGGGCGAGGCCCCCCTGACGAGTCCCTTCGTGTCGAGCTTCCGGGTCCGCGAGACGCTGCCCGCCGATGCGAAGGGCCTCGGCAAGGCGCTGCGCGCCCGCGGCATCGGCGTCCTGGAGATCAAGAAGCGCGGCGTCGATGTGGATCCGGCCGCGTTCCGCCGCAAGCTGGCGCTGCGCGGCGACGAGTCGGCCACCCTGCTGCTCACCCGCGTCGGCGGGCGCCGGCTGGCGATCCTCGCCGACCGCGTCTGATCGTGCGGCAGACTGACGACATGGAGTACTGCGTCTTCACCGAGCCCCAGCAGGGCGCCGATTACGACACCCAGCTCGCCTTCGCGCAGACCGCCGAGCGCCACGGCTTCGACGGGTTCTTCCGCTCGGACCACTTCCTCAAGATGGGCGACTTCTTCGACGGCCTGCCCGGACCCACCGACGCCCTCACGACGCTCGCCGGCCTGGCCCGCGAGACGTCGCGGATCCGCCTCGGCACGCTCGTCTCCTCGGTCACCTACCGCCACCCCGGGCTCCTCGCGATCCAGGCGGCGCAGCTGGACGCCATGTCGGGCGGCCGATTCGAGCTGGGCCTCGGCACCGGCTGGTACGAGGCCGAGCACCGCGCCTACGGCATGCCCTTCCCGGCCAAGCGCTTCGACCTGCTCGAGGAGCAGCTGCAGATCCTCACAGGCCTGTGGGGCACGCCGGTCGGCGAGACCTTCTCGTTCGACGGCGCGCACTACCGCCTGGAAGACTCCCCCGCGCTTCCCAAGCCCGTACAGAACCCGATGTCGCTCATCGTGGGCGGCGCCGGACCGAGCCGCACCCCGGCGCTGGCGGCGCGGTACGCCACGGAGTTCAACATCGTCTTCCAGGCGGAGGACGTCATCGCGGACCGGCTCGCCCGCGTCGCCGCGGCATGCGAGGCGATCGGCCGCGACCCCGCCACCCTCAAGCGCACCGTGGGGCTCACCCTGCTCGCGGGCGCCACCGAGGCGGACCTCGCGCGACGCGCGGCGAACACGGGGGTGGACCTTGCGCAGTTCCGCGCGGACTTCACCTTCTGCGGGTCGGCGGGCGAGATCGTCGACCGTGTCGGACGCCTGCGGGAGCTCGGCGCGGAGCGCATCTACTTCCAGATGATCGACATGACCGACCTCGACCACCTCGCCTATGTGGGCGAGGAGGTGCTGCCCCAGCTGCCGCGCTGACGTGGCCGGCGCAGGGAGGGGGCCGGTCAGCGCCGCGGTTCGAAGAAGCCGCGCAACAGCCGCTGCGACTCCTCCTCCCGCACGCCGCCGATGACCTCGGCGCGATAGGGCAGCCGCCGGTCGCGCACGACGTCGTACTGCGAGCCGGCGGCGCCCGCCTTGTCGTCCCACGCACCGAAGACCAGCCGGCCGATCCGGGCCTGCAGCACCGCGCCCGCGCACATGAGGCACGGCTCCAGCGTGACCACGAGGGTGCGTCCCTCGAGGTTCCACGATCCGATCGCCTCGGCCGCCTGCCGCAGCGCCACCACCTCGGCGTGCGCGGACGGGTCGTGGCGCTCCTCGCGCAGGTTGCGTCCCTCGCCGATGACGCGCCCGTCGAGGTCGAGCACGACGGCGCCGACGGGGATCTCCCCCGCGGCGGCGGCCTCGGCCGCGAGCGCGAGCGCACGATCCATGGCCGCGGCATCGGCCGGGTGCGGGGTCATGGTTCGAGCGTACGCGCGCGGCCGGCCGGGAACGGATCGGCCGCGCGCGGCGATCACGGCGTGATGACCGCGCGACCGCGCAGGGTGCCCTCGTGCAGGCGGTGGTATGCCTCCGGCGCGTCGTCGAGCGAGAAGCGCTCGGTCTCGACGTGGATGAGGCCGGCGCGGGCGAGGTTCAGCACCTCGATGAGCTCGGAGCGCGAGCCCCAGTACGGCGAACGGATGCTCGAGTCGTACGGCTTGGCGAGCATGCCCACGTCGGTCTTGGCGGCGCCGACGCCCACGATCACCTGGTCGGTCTCGACGCCCGAAAGGGCGGCGCCGAGATCGATGGTGGGCTGGATCGCGACGAAGTCGAAGACGGCGGTGACCGCACGACGCCCTGTGACCTTCTCGATCGCGGCCGGGGCGTCGTCGTTCGAGAGGAACGCGTGGTGCGCCCCCACGTCCTTCGCGAGTGCGAGCTTCTCGTCGTTGACGTCGAGGGCGATGACCGTGGCGGGCGTGAGGGCGCGCAGGATCTGGATCGCGACGTGACCGAGGCCGCCGGTGCCGATGACGACGGCCGTGCTGCCCGCGCCGAGCTTCGGCAGCGAGCCCTTGATGGCGTGATAAGGGGTGAGGCCCGCGTCGGTGAGGGCGACGTTCTCGACCGGGTCGAGGTCTCCCAGCGGAACGAGGTGGCGAGGGTCGTCGATGATCATGTACTCGGCCATGGATCCGTCGTGACCGAGTCCGGGCGGGGTGATGCCGAGCTCCGCGGCGCGCTCGCAGTAGTTCTCCTTGCCCTGGGCGCACTGGTAGCAGGTGCCGCAGCCCCACGGGCCATACACCGCCACGGCGTCTCCGACGGCGACGCTCGTGACCCCCTCGCCGAGCTTGTCGACCACGCCAGCGCCCTCGTGGCCGAGCGTCATGGGCAGGGGGTAGCCGAACTGGGCGTACTGCTCCTCGCTGAGCCCCATGACGAACGAGTCGGAGTGGCAGGCGCCTGCGGCCGTGACCTTCAGACGCACCTGGCCCGGCCCCGGCTCGGGGGTGGGGACGTCGACGACGACCGGCGCCTTCCCGACTTCGACGTACTGCAGTGCCTTCATGGTGAGACCCCTTTCCGCGGGTGCCCGCGCGGCACCCCGCTCGCCTCATTGTCTCTCCGCAGGTGCGCGCCGGTAGCCTGGATCCATGCGCCTGCACGTTGCGGACCACCCGCTCATCACCCACAAGCTGACCGTCCTCCGCAACGAGAAGACGCCCTCGCCGGTGTTCCGTCAGCTCACCGAGGAGCTCGTCACGCTCCTGGCGTATGAGGCCACCCGCAACGTGCGGGTCTCGCCGCGCGAGATCCAGACCCCCGTCACGACGACCGTCGGGGTGGAGATCAGCGACCCGAAGCCGCTCGTCGTGCCGATCCTGCGCGCGGGCCTCGGCATGCTCGAGGGCATGGTGAAGCTTGTGCCCACCGCCGAGGTCGGGTTCCTCGGCATGGTGCGTGACCACGAGACCCTCGAGCCCACCACGTACGCCGAGCGCCTTCCCGACGACCTCAGCCACCGCCAGTGCTTCGTCCTCGACCCGATGCTGGCCACGGGCGGTTCGCTGGGCGCGGCCATCGAGTTCCTGTTCGACCGCGGCGCCGTGGACGTCACCGCGATCTGCCTGCTCGGCGCGCCCGAGGGCGTGGCGCACATCGAGAAGCAGACGGCGGGCCGCGAGGTGACGCTCGTGCTCGGCGCGCTCGATGAGAAGCTGGACGAGCGGGGCTACATCGTGCCGGGCCTCGGCGACGCGGGCGACCGCCTTTACGGCTCCGCCGGCTACTGAGGTGCTCGTCTCCGGCGGCTACACGCTCGTCGGGCTGGGGCTGTGGGGCCTGATCACCTCGATGGGCACGATCGTCGGTGACCTCGGCGGCCGCGGATCGTGGCTGCTCGTGTACAACCTCGCGGCGTGCGCGGTGGGCGCCTGGATGATCCGGCGCGGCTCTTCACGGCCGGGCCCGCCGCGACCGGTGGACGACGACCACGGCTGAACCGGGCCACCGGGCGCGCCGGGCGGAAGCGCCCTGCGGGCCCTCGGCGCTCACGCCCCCACGAGGCGCGCGAAGGCGCTCATCCGCACCACGCCGTCGGCGCTGTGCGGCAGATCGTCGAGCAGCGCCGGCGAGTGGACGAGGTAGGCGGCCACCATCGCGCGGGACACGGCGACGTTGAGGCGGTTCTGCAGCAGCAGGAAGTCGCTGCCGCGCGGCGCGTCGCGCCCGGACGAGGCCGCGAGCGTCACGATCGACACCGCCGCCTCCTGCCCCTGGAACCGGTCGACGGTGCCCACCCGCACGTCGCCGAGTCCCGCCTCGGCGAGTGCGCGCTCGACGCACAGCACCTGCGCGTTGTAGGGGGCGACGACGATGACGTCGGCGGCCGTCACCGGGCGCGGAGCGCACGGGACCGCCGTGCCGTCGTCCTCGATCCGGATATCGGTGAAGGCACGCCCGACGATGTCGCGCGCGATCCGGACGACCTCCGCCGCCTCCTGAGGCGATTCGGTCGCGTTCCCGCGGTGCCGCACGGGCACGGCGTGCAGGCCCGGCTCGACGCCTGCCACCGAGCGCAGCTCGGCACCCTCGCGCGACGCGAGCCTGCCGGCGTAGGAGAGGGCGGAGACGACCTCGGCCACGGCGGGGTGCATGCGCACGGACCGGGCCAGGAAGTACCCGTGGGTGGGCGGGATCACCTGCTCGCCGTCCATCACCCAGCCGAGCGCCGAGGTGTCGACCGGCTCCGGGTGCGTGCCCTGACTCACCTGCGGCAGCTGCTGCGGGTCGCCGAGCAGCAGCAAACGCTGCGCGGCCAGCGAGACCGCGATCGTGGAGGCCAGCGAGAACTGCCCCGCCTCGTCGATCACGAGCAGGTCGAGGCTGCCCCGCGGCACGCGCTGCTCGTGCGCGAAGTCCCACGCCGTGCCGCCGATGACATACCCATCGGGGTGCTCGGCGGTGAAGGCCGCGACGCCGTTCTTCGGGATCACGGTGAAGGACGCCGCAGCTCCGCCGTCCTTGGGGGCCTTGGCCACGCGCGCGGGCGACAGCCCGGCGGCGACGATGCGATCAAGCATGTGCTCGACGACGGCATGGGACTGTGCGACGACGCCGACCTTGAAGCCGTGCTCGGCGACGAGGCGCGCGATGACGTGGGAGCCGACATAGGTCTTCCCCGTGCCGGGCGGGCCCTGCACCGCGAGGTAGCCGCGGTCGAGAGCGCGAAGGGAGGCGGTGATCGCCGCGACGTCGTCGCCCCTGCTCGGGGTGAGGCCGCCCCGCACCCGCGGGGGAAGCCGGCGCACCAGGTCGGTGGCCGGATCGGCCGGGAAGAGGGGGGCCACGGCCGCCCCCGTGGCGCCGCCGCGCGGGGCGGCGGTGGGCACGCCGGCGAGCGCGGCCGCGGCGTGCCGCTCGCCCATCCGCGCGGTGTCGAGCGGCGCGTCGGCCGCCGACAGCACCGCGTCCGCCCATGCCTCGATCGCCTTCTGCTGGTTCCCGGCGCGCGGCGGGGGTGACGGCGCGACGGCCACGGGCAGCTCGCTCCACGTCATGCCGCCGATCGCCGTCTCCTCCACGACGACGCCGTCCTCGAGCTCCTCGACGACGCGCACGCTGCGCGGCACATGGATCCACCGCGGCGACACCTCCGCGGGGAACGGCGCGGGCCGCGCGTAGAGCACGAACGGCTCGGCCCCCTCGCGGATACGCGTGCCGGGGGCGACGTCGCCGCGCAGCGCGACGAGGCGGCGCTCGGCGCGGCGCCCCTCCTCGGGCACGTGCCAGTCCTCGACGATCCGGCTGCGCGACACGTCGACCGCCACGACGTCGCGCGTGTCGGCCCACAGCGAGAGGGGCTCGCGCAGGCGCTGGAAGTGCCCCTGCCAGAAGCTCTTCGCCTCGCGGGGGTAGTAATCGATGGCGGCGGCCCCCAGCCGCAGCGCCACGGTGTCGGGATCGTCCGCCTCGCCCGCGGCGGCGCGCAGCCGCAGCGCCTCAGCGAGCGGCGAGGGCTCGTAGGCGGTGGCCTCGTTGCGCTCCGGCGGAGCGGGCAGCACCCCCGCCTCGCGGGCACGATCGACGAGCCAGTCCCGCAGGCGCCGCGTCGAGACGCAGTCGTAGGCGTTGTACGCCGCAAGGTCATCGAGGATCTCCTGCGCCTCCGCCGTGCGCCCCTCGTCCCGCAGCGCTCGCGCCTCCACGTAGCGCAGGATCGAGTCGCCGCCCTGCTGCACGTCCTGCGTGCGCACCTCGTCGCCCATGTACAGCGGCTCGAGCTTCTTGATGGAGTACGAGCGCGATCCCACCCGCACCGCCCGGCGCACGATCGGGTACAGGTCGACGAACAGCTCATCGCGCAGCATCCGGTCGACGTCGGCCTCGCGCACGCCGTGCCGGGCGGCCATCGCCGCCAGGTGGGTGGGCTCGTACGGGGCGTAGTGGTAGATGTGCATGTCGGGGTGGGCCGCGCGGCGCGCGGCGATGAAGTCGCAGAACCGTTCCAGCGCCTCGCGCTCGGCGGCCAGGTCGTGCGCCCACAGCGGCGTGTATCGCTCCTGCATGTCGACCCAGCCGAAGAGGTAGTCGATGCCCCACTCCTCGTGACCCTCTCCGTCCTCCTCGCTGTAGAGGGGGTCACCCTCGAAGTCGAAGAAGATGTCGCCGCGGTCGGGGCGGGGCATGGTCGCGAGTGCCTCGGGCAGGACGACCTCGTAGGCGGGGACGGGGTGTTCCTCCGCCGCGGTCTCGACCGCGGGCACCCCCGCCGGACTCTCGATCTGCAGGCGTGCCTGGGTGCGCAGCCCCGCGAACACCTCAGGGTTCATGCCGTACGGCGCCTCGGGCGCCGCGGCCAGCTCGTCGATGGTCGCGATGCCGGCGGCGCGCAGCCGCTCGCGCTGCACGGGGCGCATGCCGGCCACGAGCAGCACGTCGCGCTGAGCGACAGCCTCCTGCTCGCACGTGGCGCAGCGCCCGCAGGCGACCACGCCCAGGTCGCCGCGGGCATCGCCCCACGCGATGGGCTCTCCCGCGACACCCAGGTCCACCCGCCGGTCGGCGATGAGATCGCGGAGGCGCCGGCGGCGCACGCGGAACAGCGGCAGCAGATCGTCGACCCGATGGGTGCTCGTCGAGCCGTCGCCGAGCAGCAGGTCCACCTCGGCGGAGCGCGGGATGCCGAGCCGGTCGAGCTGGTCGACGTACGCCGCCAGCTGCATGAGCGCCGTCACCTTCGCGCGACGCGCGAGCTTCGAATCCTGCACCCGCCAGGACCCGTCCGCCTCCCGCAGCAGGAAGTCGGCGAACCCGACGAACTCGTCGGTCTGGAACGCCGCCTGGAACACCACGCGCGCGTCCGCTCCGGTCAGCGCCGCCCACGTCTCTTCGACGGCCCGGGCCATGCCCGCATCATCGCTCGAGCGCTGCCGGTCGATCTCGATCACCGCGGGCCCGAAGTCGCGCCGGTAGCGGCCGAGCACCCGCTCCTCGTGGGCGTCGCCGAGCCGCGCGGCCCGCTCGAGCATCTCGTCCTCGGGCTCGTCCACCTCGGGCACGCGACCGAGCCGGGCATCCAGCGCCCGCAGCCACGCGAACTCGCACTCCGCGGCGGCCTTGAGGTCGCTCGCGCTCCAGACGACGCGCTGCTGGGACGGGATGTATCTCACCGTTCGAGGCTATCCGCGGGGTGCGACATCCCCGGCCGCCCCGGCCCTCGCGTGACAGACTGAACGCGTGAGCGACTTCGAGTTCGACAGCGCGTACGGGCACGGGTTCGCGCGGGTGGCGGCCTGCACGACCCCCCTCGCCCTCGCCGATCCCGCCGCCAACGCCGACGCCGTGCTCGCCACCGCGCGCGAGCTGCACGAGCAGGCCGTCGCCGTGGCCGTGTTCCCCGAGCTGTGCCTCTCGGGGTACTCGATCGAGGACCTCGTGATGCAGGACCCCCTGCTCGATGCGGTGCGCGAGGCGATCGAGCGCATCGCCGCGGCGTCGACCGACCTCATGCCGCTGCTCGTCGTGGGCGCCCCGCTGGCCAGGGGCAACCGCATCTACAACTGCGCCGTCGTCATCCACCGAGGGTCGGTTCTCGGCGTGGCGCCCAAGTCGTACCTGCCCACGTATCGCGAGTTCTACGAGCGCCGCTGGTACGCGCCGGGAGACGACGCGCGCGGCGAGATCGAGCTGGGCGGGCGCGCCGTGCCCTTCGGCCCCGACCTGCTGTTCGAGGCGTCCGACATCCCGGGTCTCGTCGTCCACGCGGAGGTGTGCGAGGACTACTGGGTGCCGATCCCGCCGTCGTCGCTGGCCGCACTCGCGGGGGCGACCGTGCAGCTGAACCTCTCGGGCAGCCCCATCACGATCGCCCGCGCCGACGATCGCCGGCTGCTCGCGCAGTCGGCCTCGGCACGGAACCTCTCGGCGTACGCGTATGCCGCAGCCGGCATGGGAGAGTCGACGAACGACGTCTCCTGGGACGGGCAGACGATGATCTACGAGGCGGGCACGCTGCTCGCCGAGACGGAGCGCTTCCCCGACGGCCCACGCCACGCCGTCGCCGACATCGATCTGGATCGCCTGCGCCAGGACCGGATGCGGCAGGGCACGCTCGACGACAACCGGCGCGCCTTCCAGGACCGCATGACCTTCCGCACGGTGCGCTTCCGGCTCGATCCGCCCACGGGAGACGTGGGCCTGCGCCGTTCGCTCGACCGCTTCCCCTTCGTGCCGGACGACCCCGAGCGCCTCGCGCAGGACTGCTACGAGGCGTTCAACATCCAGGTCTCCGGACTCGTGCAGCGGATGCGCTCCATCGGCGACCCGAAGCCGGTCATCGGCGTCTCGGGTGGTTTGGACTCCACGCACGCGCTCCTGGTGATCGCGCGGGCGATGGATCGTATGGGGCGCCCCCGCAGCGACATCCTCGCGTACACCATGCCGGGCTTCGCGACGAGCGATCACACCAAGTCGAACGCGATCGCGCTGGCCGAGTCGGTGGGCGCGACGATCGAGACCATCGACATCCGCCCCGCCGCGACCGAGATGCTGCGGCAAATGGGCCACCCCTTCGCCTCGGGCGAGCCCGTGTACGACGTCACGTTCGAGAACGTGCAGGCCGGGCTGCGCACCGATTACCTCTTCCGCCTGGCCAACCACCACCGCGGCATGGTGGTGGGCACCGGAGACCTCTCGGAGATCGCGCTCGGCTGGTCGACCTACGGGGTGGGCGACCAGATGAGCCACTACGGGGTCAACTCCGGCGTGCCGAAGACGCTCATCCAGCACCTGATCCGCTGGGTGATCGCGCATGGCGACGAGCAGGGCGTCTCGGCCGAGGAGGCCCGCGTGCTGCAGGCCGTCCTCGACACCGAGATCAGCCCCGAACTCGTGCCGGCGGGGCAGGACGGCGAGGTGCAGTCGACCGAGTCGACGATCGGCCCCTACGCGCTGCACGACTTCGCTCTGCACCACATCCTGCGCCACGGCATGCGGCCCTCGAAGATCGCATTCCTTGCGCAGCATGCCTGGGCCGACCCGCACGCCGGATCCTGGCCCCCGGGCTTCCCGGAGGAGGATCGATTCGGCTACGACCTGCCCACGATCGCGAAGTGGTTGCAGGTGTTCCTGAAGCGCTTCTTCGGGTTCGCCCAGTTCAAGCGCTCCGCGATCCCGAACGGGCCGAAGGTCTCGCCGACCGGTTCGCTGTCGCCGCGGGGCGACTGGCGCGCACCCTCCGACGGCAACGCGCGTGCATGGCTCGCCGAGCTGAAGCAGGCGCTTCCGGATCTCGTCGACTAGGGCCCTGACGTACCCCGCGAGCCGCTCTAGGGTGTGACGCATGGACGGCTTCGCGGCGGTCGACTTCGAGTTCGCGCGGCAGGTGCTGCAGCGAGGCACCGCGGCGCTGTATCTCATCGCGTTCGTCTCGAGCCTGAATCAGTTCCGCCCGTTGCTCGGGGAACACGGGCTGCTGCCCGCGCCCGAGCTGCTGGAATGGGCGCGCTCCTCCGATCGCGCGGGCCGCATGCTGCGGCCGACGCTGTTCCGGTGGATCCGCTACACCGATCGTCGACTGGTCGCCCTCTGCGTGGCGGGGATCGTCGTTGCGGCGCTGCTCGTGGCGGGCGTGCCGCAGCTGGGCCCGCCGTGGCTGCCGATGGTCTGCTTCCTCGCCCTCTGGTTCGGCTACATGTCCGTCGTCTCGATCGGGCAGACGTTCTACGGCTTCGGCTGGGAGATGCTGCTGCTCGAGATGGGGTTCCTCGCCGCGTTCCTCGGGTCGAACGACCAGCCCCCGCCCACCCTCATCATCGTGCTGTACTGGTGGCTGCTGTTCCGGCTCGAGTTCGGCGCCGGCATGATCAAGATCCGCGGCGGGCGCGAGTGGCGCGACCTCACCGCCATGACGTTCCACCACGAGACGCAGCCGATGCCCGGGCCGCTCAGCAGGCAGGCGCACCTGTTGCCGCGCTGGTTCCACAAGCTCGAGGTGATCGGCAACCACCTCGCGCAGCTCGTCGCGCCGTGGCTGCTGTTCGCGCCGGCGCTCGCCCTCGTGCTGCCCGACGCGATTCCCTATGCGCTCGGCACCGCCGGCGCGATCGTGGTGATCCTCACCCAACTGTGGTTGGTGGCGACCGGCAACTTCGCCTGGCTGAACTGGTCGCCGATCGTGCTGGCGGCCTCCGCCATCGCGGTTCCCCCGAACGCCCTGGCGTGGCTGCCCTCCGCGTCGGCCGAGCTGCCGCTCTGGTGGCTCGTCATCACGACCGTGGTGGCGGTCGGGTACGCGGCGCTGAGCTGGCCGGCCGCCCGCAACCTGGCCTCGCGGCGACAGCTGATGAACGCGAGCTTCAACCGCTGGAACCTCGGCAACACATACGGGGCGTTCGGCACCGTCACGCGCGTGCGCGACGAGGTCGTCGTCGAGGGGACCGAGGATGAGGATCCGCGCACCGCCCGGTGGCGCGAGTACGAGTTCAAGGGCAAGCCGGGCGATCCGCGGCGTCTGCCGCCCCAGGTCGCGCCCTATCATCTTCGGCTGGACTGGCTCATGTGGTTCCTTGCCCTGGGCCGCCTGGAGCCCTGGTTCGAGGTCTTCCTGCTGCGACTGCTCGAGGCCGACCGCGCCACCCTTCGCCTCCTGCGCCGGGATCCGTTCGACGGCCGCCGCCCCCGCTGGATCCGGGTCACGATGTACCGCTACCGCTTCGCCACACGCGCGGAGCACCGCCGCGACGGCCTGCGATGGGTGCGGGAGGAGCAGTACCGGATGGTGCGACCGGTGGCCCTTGCCGACCTGGCGCCGTGACGCTCAGGCCGGGTCGCTCTCGACGCGGTCGCGCAGCCCGATCCGGTCGGGGATCTCCATGGCCAGTCCGGGCAACCAGCTCGAGGGCTTCGGCCACGGCCGCGAGGCGGGCAGGGCGCGCAGCAACTGCCGCACCGCGGCGTCACGGGGTGCCTCGGCACTCGGCGCGGGCAGGATCCGCCGCGGCGCACGGTACCCGAGCGCGCCACACCACCAGTGACGCCACGTCTCGGGCGCCGTCTCGGGCTCGAGGACGATGTAGTAGTCGGGCATGACGGCGCCGCGCTCGAAGTGTGCCAGCGCCTGCTCGATCTCGAGCTCCAGCGTGCCGAGGGTCGCGCGCTCCTCGAACAGCTCCACCCACGCGGCTCCCACGTGTTCGAGCGGGTCGGCGTCGTGCACGATCCATGGCCGGCTGCTCGCGCTGATACGGCGGGCGGCGAGCGCCGGCTCGGTGTCGCGCAGGGCCAGGGTCTCGACCCCGTCGATGCCGTCGAGGTGGGCGAGGACCTCGTCGGACGCGGATCCGACGACGGCCACGATGGTTCCGGTCGTGTTCTCCATGCCCCACTGTAGGGCGATGCACCGGGGCGCTGACAAGGCCTCGGACGCCGACTGCCCGGCCGGGTGTGGGTCCCGCTCGTCGCGCGACCGGCGGGCTGGGCCTACGCGCCGGAGCGCGCGTTGTAGACCGTGACGTCGCCGGCGTCGACGGCGTCGCGGTACGCGCGCAGCACGGCCACGCCCTCGTCGTGCAGCAGACCCTGCGTCACGCTGATGCCGCGGATCTCGAACTGCGCGGCCCAGTCCGGCACGAGCGGACCCTCGTCGAAGGTCGTGATCTCCTCGACCTCGGGTCCGTCCACGCCGATGACGAGCGAGCGGACGCCCGACCACAGCACGGCGCCGTAGCACTGCACGCACGGGCGGGCGTTGACGACGATCTCGTGCTCGGGAAGGCCTTCGCCACCGAGGTCCCAGCCGCGCAGGCGGGTCTGGGCGAGACCGAGCGCGACGACCTCTGCGTGCGCGGAGGACACACCGCTGCCGAGCACCGCGTTCACTCCGACCGAGACGATGCGGCCCGTGCCGCGCTCACAGACGAGGGCGGCGAACGGCCCGCCGGTTCCTTCGCGCCAGTTCCGGTCGGCGAGGCGGTGGGCCAGGGCCATGCGGTCCTCGACCGACGGGATCTCCTCGGGCACGCCGGCGAGCTCGTCGCGGACCCAGTCGGGCAGCGCGATCGTGAAGCTCGCGACGAGCGGCGGGACGTCCATGGCGGCCGTCACTCTTCGCTGCGGCCGAACACCAGGCGCAGGGCGACGAAGACGATCACCGCGACGACCGCGACGGCGATGAGCTTGGCCACGAACCACATCAGCGAGAAGAGCAGCTCGATAACGAACCAGGCGATGACGACGGCGACGATGACGCCGATCCAGGTCCAGACGCTGCTCTTGTTCACGTGCCCAGCCTACGTGCCAGAGCCGTTTCAGACGAAGGCCGAGATGTCCTGCCGGATGACGCTCCACCCCTGCGGCGTCTGCTCGACCCGGAGCTGGGCGGGGATCTGCTCCTTCATCGCCTCGACGTGGCTGATGATGCCGACGGTGCGGCCCCCCTGGCGCAACTCGTCCAGGGTGCGCATGGCGACATCGAGGGTTTCGGCATCGAGGGATCCGAACCCCTCGTCGATGAACAGCGTGTCGAGGCGGATGCCACCGGCGCGGTTTGTGACGACCTCGGCGAGGCCCAGGGCGAGGGCCAGGGAGGCGAGGAAGGTCTCGCCCCCCGAGAGCGAGTGCGGGGGGCGGGTGCGACCGGTGAACCGGTCCATCACCTCGAGCCCCAGTCCGCTCGCCGCGCCCCGCGCCGCGAGCGCGTCGCTGTGCTGCAGGCGGTAGCGGTCGTCCGACATCTCGGACAGACGGAGATTCGCGGCGGTGACGATCTCCTCCAGCTCGGCGGCCAGGACGAACGTCTCGAGCTTCATGCGCTTGGCGTTCGGCGCCCGCCCCGCGACCGTGTCGGCGAGGCGCCGGATCGCGGCGGCCTCGGCGGCAAGGTCGGCGATCTGCGCGTGCGCGGAGCCGATCCGCTCCGCCGCCTCCTCGAGCGCGCGGACGCGCTCGGTCGCCGTGGTGTGCCGCTTCACGGCCTCCGCCCACGTCTCCTTGGCGAGGGCGACGTCGTCGGCGCTGCCCGCGGTGTCGACCGGCTCCTCGGGCAGCGCCTCGAGCTCCAGCTCGAGCAGGGCGGACCGGGCGCCGGCGAGCGCGGCGTCGTACTCGTGGACACGGGCCTCCAGCGCCTCGCGCTGGCGCGCCTCGCGCAGCGCCGCGAACGCCGTCTCGGCGTCGGCGAAGCGCGCTTCCTCGACCGCCGCCTGCAGCGCGTCCGCCGCGTCGGCGGCGGCGCGCTCCGCCCGAGCCGATTCCCGCTGCGCGTCGGCGTACGCGGTCGCCGCGACCACGAGGCGCTGTTCCGCGTCGATCCGGGCGGCGACCGAGTCGGCGGAACCGCGTGCCTCCGCGACGGCGGCGCGGTTCTGCGTGAGCGCGGTCTCGGCCGCCGCGATGCGGGCGTCGAGGTCGCTGCGCTCGGCGATGAGCGCCGCCTGCTCGGCGTCGGCGCGCTCGGCCTCGGCCTCGAGCGCGAGGCGCTCCGCCGCCAGCCGATCCCTTTCGGCGGCGGCGGCCTCCGCGGCCGCCAGTTCCTGCCGCTTCGCGGTCAGCTCGATCTCGAGCTCGTCCACGCCCCGTCCGCCGGCGTCCTTCTGTGCGTCGGCATGCGCGCGGTCCGCCTCGGCCAGCGCCGTGTTCGCGGCCTCGTAGGCGGCGGTCGCCTCGCGGCGGGAGACGTCGGCGTGCTCGATGTCGTCGACGGTGACGGCGTCGTCGCCGCGCGCGGCGGGAGCGGGGTGGCTGGTGGATCCGCACACCGCGCACGCCTCCCCGTCGACGAGTCCGGCGGCGAGCTCCCCCGCCATGCCCGCGAATCGGCGTGCCTGCAGATCGGCCAGGTGCGCCTCGGCGTGGTCCTTGGCCTTCTTGGCCTGCTGCAGCGCCTCGAAGGCGGCCCGCTGTGCGTCGGAGAGTTCCGCGAGCGACCGCGCCGCGCCGAGCCGGGACTCGGCGGCGTCGACGGCCTGCCGGAGCGCGTCGAGGGTCGCGGCCGCGACGTCGGCCTGCCCGAGGGCGTTGCGGATCCGCTCCCGCTCGGCGGGCAGGTCACGCACGCGCTCGGCGAGGGCGTCGGCACGTTCGGCGGCGCGCTCGGCGCGGGCCCGCAGCTCGGCGAGCGCCGTCTCGTCGGCCGCGAGGCGTGCCTCGAGGTCGCCCAGCGGGCGCCAGGAGCCGATGCGCTGTTGCGCCGCGGCGACGATTTCGGCGAGGGCGTCGGCGTCCGCGCCGGCGTCGTGGTCGCCGCGGGCGTCATGCCACGCGCGGCCGGCCTCCTCGAGCCGAGCCCCCGCGGCCTCGAGGGAGGCCAGCGCCCGAGCGGCGGCGTCCCTCGCCGCGCGCACGGGCTCGGCCCGCTGCGCGGCGTCGCGCTCCGCCCGCAGGCCGGCGATCTCGTCGGCGCGCCCCTCGAGCGCCGCGAGGGACGCCCGGGCGGTGTCGCGGCGCTGCTGCTTGTCGCGCTGAGCGGTGCGCTCGGCGTGCCGGGACTCGGCGACCTCGAGCCGCCGGGTCGCCTGCTGCAGGACCGCGTCGGCCTCTTCCGCCAGGTGTCGCGCGCGCAGCGCCGCGCGCCCGGCCCAGGCGATGCGGTCGTCGAGCCCCGCGGTCTCGCCGAGCGGATCGAGGAGGTCGCCCGCGATCGCCTCCGCGTGCTCGAGCCGCGCCGTCAGGGCCTGGCTCTCGCTCTCGACCCGGGCGAGGGCGTCCTTGCGCCGCTCGTCGAGCGTCTTCTCGTAATCCTCGAAGCGCTGGGTGCCGAACAGGGTGCGCAGCAGCGCCTGGCGTTCGTCGTTCTTGGCGAGCAGGAAGCGCGCGAAGCGACCCTGCGCCAGCAGGATCACCTGGAGGAACTGTTGCTGTGTGAGACCGATGACCTCGTCCACGAGCTGCGCGACGTCGACGGGCCGCGCGGCGCGGCCGATCCACTCCTCGCCGACCCGCTCGAACATGCGCGCCTCGGCCTTTTGAGGGGTGAACCCGTCGCCGCGCTTCTTCGGGCGCATGTAGTCGGGCGAGCGCTCGATCCGCCACATCCGCCCCCCGGTCGTGAACTCGAGCGCCACCTCGGTGCGGTCATCCGGCTCGGCGTGGTCGCTGCGCAGACGCTTGTCGCCATCCTCGTAGCGAGGCGCCGACCCGTACAGGGCGAAGCACACGGCGTCGAGAATGCTCGACTTGCCGGCGCCCGTGCGCCCGCCGATGAGAAAGATGCCGTCGGCGGCATAGGCGTCGAGATCCACCGTCTGGCGGGTGCGGAACGGCCCGAACCCCTCGATCTCGATGCGATGGATCCTCATGCCGGCACCGTCGCCTCGTGCGCCGCCGCCGCGCGCGACGCGATGACGTCGGCCAACATCTCGTGCTCATCGGCCGACGCACCCTCACCCTCGCGCACATGCGTGAGGAAGGTGTCGATGAGCTCGCCGTCGCTGCGGGCCGCCACCACGCGAGCGCGGTAGCTCCGCCCGTCGTCCTCCACCCGCCCCTGCGGATCGAGCTGGATGGTGGCGCAGTGCGGGAAGCGCTGCTGCAGGCGACGCATCGGCTCGGGCTGCGGCGTCGCATCGGTCAGTACCGCGCACACCCACGCGTCGATGTGGGCCTCGTGCGAGGCATCCGAGAGCAGCTCGTCGAGCGTGCCGCGCAGGGTGACGAGGGGCCGCGGCACCGGCAGCTCCAACCACTCGACGCGGGCGAGGCCGTCGGCGTCGAGGTCGACGAGCCACGACCCGCGCGGCTTGCCGGCCTCGCTGAAGCTGTAGTGCAGCGGCGCGCCGCTGTAGCGCACGTGCTCGCCCAGCCGGGACCGGCCGTGGATGTGGCCGAGGGCGACGTAGTCGGGGCCGTCGAAGGCCGACAGCGGCACCACGTCGAGCGAGCCCTGCCGCAGGTCGGTGCGGATCTCGCGCTCGACGCCCGGGCTGGCCTCCACCCCCGCGGCGAAGCAGTGTGACACGGCCACCGAGCGGCCGCCGCGCACCGCGCGATCCGCGTGCACGAGAGACATCGCGTGGGCGATCGCCTGCTCCTGTGTGCGGAGGGGGACGCCGGCCCAGACGCCGCGGACGACGATCGGCTCCAGGTAGGGGATGCCGTAGAAGTGAACGGGCCCGTGCTCGTCGGTGAGCGTGATCGGGGTGCCCACCCGCGCGGGATCGGTGACGACGTGGATGCCGTCGCGCAGCAGCGGAGCCATGAACCCGAGCCGCGCCGCGTTGTCGTGGTTGCCGCTGGTGAGCACGATCTGCGCGCCGGCGTCGCTGATGTCTCGCAGCACGTCGGTGAGCATCGTGTAGCAGGAAGCCGCCGGCGTCGCCGAGTCGAACACGTCGCCGGCGACCACGACGACGTCCACGCGATGCTCCCGCACCTGCTCGGTCAGGGTCGCGAGCACACCGCGCAGCGCATCGAGCGTCGAGTTCCCGTGGAACGACCGCCCGATGTGCCAGTCCGAGGTGTGCAGGATGCGCATACCCCCACGGTAAGGACGGGCGCCGACATTCCCGCGGCACACCGCCGCGAACGGCGATACCCGGCCGCAGGTGATGATGGAGCGATGTCGACCCACACCTTCACCGCGCCGCTGTGGAAGTGGTCCGCGCGCACCGAGGCATCCGGCTGGTGGTTCGTGAGCCTGCCCTTCGAGGTCTCCGACGTCGTCGAGGGCCACGTGATCCCGGGTGCCGGTTTCGGTAGCGTGCCCGTGGAGGTGACGGTGGGCGCCACGACCTGGCGGACGAGCGTGTTCCCGAGCAACGAGCAGAAGACCTACGTCCTGCCCATCAAGAAGTCCGTGCGCACCGCCGAGGGGATCGCGGACGGCGACGACGTCACCGTCCGGCTGCGCGTCGTGGCCGGCTGAACCAGCACGCGCCACTTCTTCGCGGCGGTACGCGCGCCCGGGTACGGTCGACTCATGCGTCTCGAGCCGCCGGCCCGCCCGTTCTCACACGGGGGCGCCACGCTCGTGTGGGAGGAGCGCGGGGCGGGCGCGCCGACGTTCGTGCTCATCCACGGGATCGGGATGGGGCGGAGCGTCTTCGGCGGTCTGGGCGCACAACTCGGGGCGCACGGCCGCACCATCGCGGTCGACCTGCCCGGCTTCGGCGAGGCCCCCGAGCCGCCGCGGGTGCTCACCGTCGAGCGCATGGCCGACCTGGTCGCCGCGTTCCTGCGCTCGCAGGGGATCGAGGCGCCGGTGCTGATCGGCCACTCGATGGGCTCGCAGGTCGCGGTCGAGGTCGCCGCGCGGCACCCCGGCCTGCGTGCGCGCCCCGTGCTTATCGGCCCGACCGTCGAGATCGGCCAGCGACGCGCGCTCACCCAGCTGCGGCGGCTCGCCGCCGACCTGCTCGACGAGAGCCTCAAGGTGCTGCTCATCGGGGCGCGCGAGTACCTGCGTGCGGGGCCGCACCTGCGACAGAAGATGCGCGCCATGCTCACGCACGCGCCGGAGCTCGCCTTCCCCCGCGTCGGCGAGCCGGCGCTCGTCCTGCGGGGCCAGAACGACCTCGTCGCACCCCGCCCGTGGTGCCGCGCGGTCGCCGACGCCCTCCCGCTCGGGCAGCTGCGCGAGGTCCCCGACAGCGGGCACGAGACGATGATCCGCAACCCGCGCCCGGCGGCGGATCGGATCCTCGCGTGGCTCGCCGACGCCGGGGCCAGCGGGGTCGCGGATCGTGCTGCGTCCGCGTAGCGTGGCCGGATGACCGACGCCCCGCAGCCATCGCTCGTGCAGCACGCCCGTCTCCAGCAGGCGCTCGACGCCTGGGCCGAGCGGAAGGACGCGCAGACCCACAGCGACGCGCTGCGGCGCGCGATGTCGGGGCAGCTGCTGCTCGACATCAGCGCATCGACGTTCGCCGATCCCGACAACCCCATGCAGCAGGGCGACACGCTCGCGGTGGCGTCGGTGCGCGACGCGGACGGCAAGGACCTGCTGCTGGCCTTCACCGACAACGACCGCCTGCGCGCCTTCGCCTCGGCGGAGGAACCCCGCTCCCTCGCGCAATCCGGTGCGGCGACGCTCGAGCACGCCATCGCGCAGCACGAGGGCATCGTGATCGATGCGGGCACCGACGGCGCGTTCATCGCGTACGGCGACGAGATCTCCCGCGCCCTCGGGGCGAACCCGGCCGACGCGGCGCGACTCGCGTCCGCCATGACCGACGGTGGCGTGCCCCTTGACGAGTTCCTCCGTCTGCTGCGCGACGCCGTCGTCTACGTGGGCGGAATCCCCGTGCCGGGCGAGGACGGTGAGGTGGCGGGCTACCGCATCGCCACCGCCACCCGCCCGGACGGGAGCGTCCTGCACGCCGTGTTCACGAGCCCGGCCGAGCTGTGGGCGTGGGCGCCGGACGCCATGGCCCAGCCAACGACCATCGATCGGATCGTCGCGAGCGCACGCCAGGACGGCATGGCCGGGCTGGTCGTGAACCCCGTCGGTCCGAGCGCCGAACTCGACCTGGCGTGGTTCGATCGAGCCGAGTGACCCGACCGCTACTCGCTGTCCTCGGCGGCGCGATCCGCTGCCTCGACGAGCACCTGCGCGGTCTCGACCGGCTTGGTCAGCTGCGGCCAGTGGCTCGTGGGCAGACCGATGATCGTGAGCTCCGCCGCGGCGTCGAGCTCGGTGGTCATGGGGTGGCCGGCCTCGATCAACTGCTCGATCTGCTCCTTCGGAAACGCGGTGGCGAAGATCGTCACCGGGATACGGTGACGGGCCTCGTCGTGCAGATGGATCGGATCGGTCGCCACTCGCGCCGGCTGCGGGATCGCGTTCGCGACGAACTCCTCGAGCTGGGTGTCGGTGAAATCGGCGAACTCCGCGGCGTCGAAGTACTCGTCGCGCTCGCGCGGGAACGGGATGACCCCTTCCACCACCGGCAGCTCGTCGTTGACGGACATGCCGTCCGGGGGCGGGAACGCGTCGACGAACACGACGTGTGCCACGCGCTCCGCCCGCGCATCGGCCGCTCCCCATGCCACGTTGCCACCGCCCGAGTGACCGGCCAGCACGACCGGACCGTCGATCTCGTCGATCAGCGCCACGACGGCGTCGA
The DNA here is from genome assembly GCF_946151065.1 of Microbacterium sp. Marseille-Q6965. Lineage (GTDB taxonomy): Bacteria > Actinomycetota > Actinomycetes > Actinomycetales > Microbacteriaceae > Microbacterium. The sequence goes on from NZ_CAMGZA010000001.1 coordinate 1,204,405, forward strand.
TCTGATCCTGCAGCCCCACGTCCTTGCTGTCGCCCGGGGCAAGGCCGGGCAGGGTGGGCGTGTGCACGCGGTGCCCCGCGGCTTCCAGGGCCGGGACCTGCGCCGACCACGAGGAGCCGTCGAGCCAGAAGCCGGGGATGAGAATGATGTCCATGACCCGACGCTAGACCGGGCCACCGACATCCGGAACACCCCGCGCGTCAGCGGGCGGCGAGCACGCCCGCGCGCTCGGGGTGGGCGGCGAACCAGTCGGCCACGTACCAGCACACCGGCAGCACCTCGCGATCGCCGCGCGACTCGATGTCGGCGACGGCCCGTTCGGTGATCTCGGCGGCGTAGCCGTGCCCGCGGAAGGTGGGCACGGTGAAGGCGCGCGTGAGCGCGACGGTCTTGCCGTTGTCGCGGTAGTCCAGCACGCTCACCAGGTCGTCTCCGCGGTGCAGCGTGTAGCGGGAGGCTGCGACGTCATTCGCGAACGTGAGATCGGTCACCCGAACAGGGTACGCGCGTCCGCGGACACCGGCGCCGAGTCGCCGTTCGGCGTCATGTTCCGTCACATGCCGACGCGGTTTGACACGCGGCGTCACCGCGGGCAATAATCGGCGGCATGTCTGCCAACGCCACGATTCTGTCCGCCCAGGAGGCGAATGGAGTTGCCGGGATGATGATGCCCGGTCGCGTTGGCATGTGCTGTCGAATGTGCCGCTGAGTCGAATTCGTTCCTCGCTGCACCGCTCGCGCCGCTCTCACGGTCGCTGAGCTCGCGCTCCCTCGGGAGCCGTTCCCGCCGCATCCTCTCGGATCCGCGGCCCCGCCGCATCGCACCGATGCGGCAACGACGCACACCCGCATCGGGTGACAGCCGAAGGACCTCCTCATGTCGAACACCGCCTACCTCGACCGCCCCGCTTCGACCCCCGCACCGGCGCCGGCCGATTCGTCGATCCGCTCCTCCGCCGCCAACCTTCCCGCCGGCACCTCGCCCCGCGGCTTCGCCCTGTACGTGGGCCTCGACGAGGTCAAGGCCGCGATCGACGGGGTGAGCCTGCCCACGCTCGTCGAGGCGCTGCGCCGCACCATCGCCGAGCTGGCGCCGAGCGCCGAGACCTACGCCGCCGTCGCCCTCGCCCCGCAGTCGGCGGGCGGCCGCGACGTGGACGTCGTGCGCCTCGCGCTCAAGGAGCCGGGCGCCATCGCCCGCACGAAGCAGGAGGTGGCGAAGCCGGACGCCGAGACCGGTGTGGTCGTCGACCTGTCGCGCAAGCGCATCGTGATCGACGGCGAGACCGCTCCCCTCACCTTCAAGGAGTTCGAGCTGCTGCAGTACCTGGTGCTGCGGGAGGGCCGCACGATCGCGCGCGGCGAGCTGGTCGAGTCGCTGTGGGACGCCGACGACGCCGGCGCGCCCGGCGAGCGCACGATCGACGTGCACGTGCGGCGCCTGCGCGCCAAGCTCGGACGGTACGAGGAGATCGTGCGCACGGTGCGCGGGGTCGGCTACCGCTTCGATCGCCACGCCGACGTCGCCATCCGCTACAGCACGGGCACCCCCTCGCCCGACCGCTTCTGACCCGTCGCGCCGGTCACACCGTTCCTGTCGGCGGCCCGGCGTAGCGTGGAGGGATGATTCCCGCCGCCGCGCTCGCACCGCGTCATCCGACGCGCGTGCGCGATCCGCGGCCGGACCCGGGGCCGCGGATCGAGAGCGAGTACCGGCCCCGTGGCGACCTCGACCTCGTCGCCACCGTCGCCGGGCTGCAGCGCGGCCCGGGCGACCCCACGCAGACCATTCACGGTCCGGTCATCTGGCGCGCCACGCGCACCCCTCAGGGTGTCGCCACCCTCGCACTGCGGCAGCGGGCGGACGGCGTCGTGCTCCTCGCGGCGTGGGGTCCGGGTCGGGAATGGGCGCTCGGGCAGGCCCCGGGGCTGTGCGGCGCCGGGGACGACCCGTCCTCCTTCGAACCGCGCCTCCCCTGGATCGCCGAGGCGCACCGCCGTCACCCCGGCCTGCGCATGAGCCGCACCGACCTGCTGTTCGACGCCCTTGCGCAGGCGATCACCGAGCAGAAGGTGACCCTGCGGCAGGCCTTCGGCGCCTGGCGCCGGATGGTGAGCTGGTTCGGCGAGCGCGCGCCCGGGCCGACGCCGGTGCCGCTGTTCGCGCCGCCCACCCCGGAAGGCTGGCGGCGCGTGCCCTCCTGGGCGTGGCACCGCGCCGGGCTCGAACCACCCCAGGCGCGCACGATCGTCGAGGCGGCCTCCCGCGCCGCCTCGCTCGAGCGAGCCGCAGCCGGCGGTCGACTGGATGCCGCGCTCCAGAGCCTGCGCGGCGTCGGGGCGTGGACGATCGCCGAGACGCGGATCCGCGCGCTCGGCGATCCCGACGCGGTCAGCGTGGGCGACTTCCACCTCGCCCATCACGTGGGCTATGCCCTCACCGGAACCCGCACGGACGACGCCGGCATGGTCGAGCTGCTCGAGCCCTGGCGCGGACACCGCCAGCGGGTCATCCGGCTCATCTACGCCGCCGGGCGGGCCGAACCGCGGCGCGGACCGCGGCTGCACATGGAGGACCACCGCCAGCGCTGAGGCCGGCGGCGTGCACGCAGCCCGTAGGGTGAGTGCCATGACCCGCTCACGCAGTCTGCTCCTCGCGCTCGGCGTGCTGGCCCTCGGCGCCCTCATCGGCGTGATCCTGCAGAACGTCGGGCTCGGCCTGCTGCTCGGCCTTCTCGCGGCCCTCGGCATCTTCCTCGCCTTCGAGAGCCGGCGGGGCCGAAATGCCGGCGTGAACGACGAGGACCGGGGCATCGAGCTCTGAAACCGGGCCGGAACGCGCCTCTCAGGGAACTCGGAGGTGATCGATTCCGGCGGGCCGTTACCCCCTCGTTATGCAAGATACCGGCTGCCCCGCGATCCGCATGCTGACGCCGATCGCGGCCCCTCTGCCAGCCGACGCGGCGCAAGAATCGCCATGCGACCAGGAGTTCCGCTTTCACGCGACGCCCAGGTAAACGCCGGGTGGCGCTCAGGTTGCGGGTGGCAAGGTCTTTCGGTCTACCCGATCGCCCGCGTGCTGACCGCGCGGGGCCGCCAACCCGAGCGCGGCCACCGTCCGGGCGGGACCCGAAACCGCCCGGACGCTCGACGCGGGTGCACCGAACACCCATGGATTTGATGCTTCACACGCTTCCGCACGCCACACCCGTCCACACCCCACGCCACACTCGCCCCGCACGCCGCGGTCGCTTCATCGCGACGGCCGCGCTCGGGGCCGCGCTCCTCGTCACCGGCTCCGCCATCGCCGCGCAGGCGGAGACCGAGAGCGCCACCCACGCCACCGCAGCCTCCGCCGCCACCGCGCCCGAGCTGTCCATCCCGGACGCCGTGGTCAACGAGGCGAAGTCGACGATCGCCGAGGCGAACGCCGTGCTCGATACGGCCGTCGAGGGCGTCGACACGGGCGAACTGCGCGACTACGTGCACAAGCTCAGCAACTACGACACGATGCCCCAGGTGAAGGTCGTGGGCCTCGTCGACGCCGCGGCGCAGGAGGCGCAGGAGGTCGTCGCGCAGACCGCGCAGGTCAAGGCCGATGCCGCCCGCCAGGCGGCGGAGGAGAAGCGCGCTGCCGAGGAGAAGGCCGCCGCCGAACAGGCCGCGGCGGCCGAGCGCGCCGCCGCCGAGGCGGCCGCCGCCCAGGCCGTCGCCAACGCGAGCACTCCGCAGGGCGCTCAGGCCGCGGCACGCGACATCGCCGCGGCCGACTACGGCTGGGGCGCCGACCAGTTCGGCTGCCTCTCGAGCCTCTGGATGAAGGAGTCTGGCTGGAACTACCAGGCCATGAACCCCTCCAGCGGCGCCTACGGCATCCCCCAGTCGCTGCCCGGTTCGAAGATGGCGACGGTCGGCGCCGATTGGCAGACCAACCCCGTCACCCAGATCCGCTGGGGCCTCGACTACATCTCGCGCGCCTACGGCACCCCGTGTGCCGCGTGGGGTCACTCGCAGGCGACCAACTGGTACTGATCCCCCGTCGGCCGAAAGCGCGCCGGGGCGGCGATACGCTGCCTCGGCGCGCTTCGGCGTCTCACGGGCCAATTGCCGGTCGGCGACGCCCCGTCGCGTGCGAGCGATCAGTCCCAGAGAACGACCCGGCGGCCGTTCAGCTGCTCCACGCGCACGGGCGTCTCATAGAGCTCCACGAGCTTCGGCACGGTGACGACTTCCTCGACGGGGCCGTGGTGCAGCACGCGGCCGTCCCGCATCGCGACGATCGTGTCGGCGAACTGGGCGGCGATGTTGATGTCGTGCATCACGACGACGATCTTCAAGCCACGGTCATCCGCCAGGTCGGCGATGAGCTTCATGAGGGCGACGGCGTGCTTCGGGTCGAGATTGTTCAGCGGCTCGTCCAGCAGCACGTACTCGGTGTCCTGGGCCAGTGCCATCGCCACGAACGCCCGCTGCCGCTGCCCGCCCGAAAGCTCGTCGAGAAAGCGGTGCCGGTAGGGCTGCAGATCGAGGTCGTCGATCGCGCGCTCGATGTGCTCGCGGTCGGCGACCGTGAGGCGTCCGCCGGAGTGCGGGAAACGCCCGAACTCCACGAGGTCCTCCACCGTGAGCCGCGCGGCGACGTGGTTGTCCTGGCGGAGAACGGCGATGGTGCGGGCGAGATCGCGCGAGTCGGCCTTCGTCACGTCCTTGCCGTCGACCGTGACCGTGCCCGCATCGGGGCGGATCAGGCGGCCGACGAGCCCGAAGAGCGTCGACTTGCCGGCGCCGTTCGGCCCGATCAGGGCGGTCACACCCGTCTCGCCGAAGGAGATGGTGACGTCGTCGAGCACGGTCGTGTGTCCGTAGCGCTTGGTGGCGCCATCGAGCGCGATCATCGCGCCCCCTTTCGCAGCACGAGGAAGAGGAAGAACAGGCCGCCGACGAACTCGATGATGGTCGACAGCGTCGCACCGAAGTCGAGCACCTGCTCCAGCAGGAGCTGGCCGCCGACGAGGCACAGCACGCCCAGCAGCACGGCGGCCGGCACGGTCCACACGTGGCGGAACGATCCTGCGTACGAGTAGGCCAGGTTCGCGACGATGAGCCCGAAGAAGAGGATCGGCCCGACGAGCGCCGTCGACGCCGCGATCATGACCGAGACGACGAGGAAGAGGATCATCACCGTGCGCCGGTGATTCACGCCCAAGCCCACGGCGACGTGCTCGCCGAGCGTGAGCACGTCGAGCGTGCGCATCATCGGCAGCAGCACGGCCACGCCACCCGCGACGAGGATCGCCGTGAACAGCAGCAGCGTCGGATCGGGCTTGGTCAGCGAGGCGAACATCGCGTCTGCCACCACATCGAAGTCGAGCGGGTCGAGCATCCGCTGCATCCACTCCGTGAAGCTGCGGAAGAACGTGCCCAGCACGATGCCCACGAGCAGCATGAGATGGATCGAACGGCGCTTCCCGCCGAACATCCACGTGAACAGAAGCACACTGAACCCGACCATCACCGCCACCTGGATGGTCCACATCACGTAGCCGTCGGCGCGCAGGAACCCCACGGAGCCGAACAGGAACACCGTGAGGGTCACGATGAGGCCGAAGAACGAGTCGAACCCCATGATCGATGGCGTGAGGATGCGGTTCTGTGTGATCGTGTGGAACACGACGGTGGACACGCCCACGGCCGAGGCCACGACGATCATGGTCAGCACCGACAGCCCGCGGATCTGCAGGCCGAGCAGCAGCACGCTGGGCGGCAGATCCCACAACAGGTAGAACGCGATCACGGCGGCGACGGCCGCGGCGAGCACGCCGAGTCGCACGGCGGGGCGGGCCCACAGCCCGGCCAGCGCCGCGCGCGCCGGCACGGCGGTGACCGCCACGGGTGCCTCAGTGAGCACGGGATCGCCTCCTCAGCAGGAGCCACAGGAACAGCGCGGCGCCGACGACGCCCACGATCACCGACAGCGGGATCTCGTAGGGGTGGCGCAACGTGCGGGCCAGGATGTCGCACGCGACGACGAAGAGCGCGCCGAGGCCGGCGACCCACGGGATCGAACGGCGCACGTTGTCGCCGATGATGAGGCTCACGATGTTGGGCACGACGAGGCCGAGGAACGGCAGCATGCCGGCCGTCACGAGCACCGCTGCGGTGATGACCGCCGTCACCAGCATGCCGATCGCCACGATCCGGCGGTAGTTCAGCCCGAGGTTGGTGGCGAACTCCTCGCCCATCCCGATGACGCTGAAGCGGTCGGCGGCGAACCACGCGACGACCACCATGGCGGCGGCGCACCACACGAGCTCGTACCGGCCGGTCATGACGCTCGCGAAGCTGCCCTGGGCCCACTGGCCCAGCGACTGCAACAGGTCCTGGCTGTAGGCGAGGAAGGTCGTCACCGCCCCCACCACACCGCCCAGCATGATGCCCACGAGCGGCACGAGCACGAGGTGCCGCACGGGCACGCGGCGGATGACCCGCAGGAACACCCAGGTGCCGACGAGCGCGAACGCCGAGACGACGAGCATCTGCAGCATGACCGGCATGCCGGGCCACAGCAGCAGGATCAGCAGCATGCCGAGCGAGCCGAACTCCGTCACGCCGGTGGTCGAGGGCTCGACGAACTTGTTGCGCACGAGCATCTGCATGATGAGGCCCGCGATGCCGAGCGAGGCGCCCACGAGCACGAGCGCCACCGTGCGGGGGACGCGGCTCGTCAGCAGCAGGAAGACCCCGTCGCCGTCGGTGTTGACGCCGCCCGCGAGGGAGACGTCGCTCGACGCGCCGATGAAGAGGCTCAGCACCGACAGCGCCACGAGGAGAACGCCGATGAGCACCCCCACCCACGCGCGCCGGGGGCGGCGTGCGGGGGTGGGGGTGCTCGTCAGCGACGTGGCCGGGGCGACGGCCATCAGAGGAACCGCATGGGGAGGGCTGGCGCCTTACTCCGCGATCTGCATGACGTCGTCGGTCATGATCTGGGTCGTCTCGATGCCGCCGAACACGATGTACCAGGCCACCGGGTCGAGGTAGACGATGTGCCCCTCCTGCGCCGCGGTCGTCTGCTTCACGATGTCGTTGTCGAGGATCGCGGCCGCCGACTCGCTCGACTCGCCCGTGGCCGCGTTGCGGTCGATCACCCACAGGTAGTCGGGGTTGGTCTCGAGCAGGAACTCGAACGAGATCGGCTCGCCGTGCGTCGCCGCTTCGATGTCGTCGACCGCCGGCTCCACGCCGAACACGTCGTAGATGAGCCCGCCGCGCAGGTTCCGACCGGAGTAGTCACCCAGCGACGGCTTGAGCGCCGAGATGCCGTCGCCCGAGACCATGACGCCGAGGCCCGTGCCCGCCTCGGCCGTGACCTCCCGGGCCTCCGCGATGCCCGCCTCGAGCTCCTCGAGCGCCGCGGCCGCCTCGTCCTGCGCACCCAGCACCTCCCCGAGGAACGTGACGTTGCGCTCGAGGGTCTCCTCGAAGGAACCCTGCGACGACATGTCGATCGTCGGCGCGATGTCCTTCAGCTCGTCATAGAGCGCCGCCGAACGGCCGCCCAGGATGATGAGGTCCGGCTCCTGCTCCGCGATCGCCAGCACGTCGGCCTCGAAAAGCGTGCCGGCGTTGAACGCGTCGGCGGCGAGGCCGTCCGCGAGGTAGTCGGGCACGGAGTCGAGCGGCGCACCGGCCACCTCGCCGCCCAGGCTCGTCCACGTGTCGAAGGACGCCATGTCGAAGATCACGACCTTCTCGGGGTCGCGGGGAACCTCCACGCTCACGTCCTCGTAGGCCGGCTCCTCGTCCTCGCCCGCCGTGTTGAACGCGAAGTCCCACACCAGCGGCTCGGCGGTGCCAGGCTCCGGGGTGCCCTCGGGCGCCGCGGCGTCGGCCGCGGCGCAGCCGGCGAGCGCGAGAGCGGATGCGGCGACGATCGAGAGCGTCGCGAGCGGGCGGTTCGTCTTCATGGACATGCTCCAATCCGGAGGTGCGCGGTATCAGCCGCGTCTCCGTCGGTGAAGGGGATCGGCGGGCGGGGACCCAGGTAAGCCACACCTAACCTGCCGTTGGGTAGGTTAGCCTAACTTTCATGACGCTGTCGAACACCGCCCCTGCGTCGGCCTTCACCCTCGAGCGCGAGCCGCAGGAGCTGAAGTTCCGTGCCACGCGTCTCGTCTCCCGCGAGGTCATCACGCCCCACTACATCCGCGTGCGCCTGCAGGGCGACGACCTCGTCGGCTTCGGCCCCTCGGGGCACGACGACCACATCCGCGTCTTCTTCGGCGGCCCCGAGACCGCCGAGGCCCGCTTCGGCACCGTCGACGAGCTGCGCGCGCTGCCCAGCCGTGAGTTCACGCCACTGGCGTGGGGGGAGGACTGGCTCGACCTCGAGTTCGCGGTGCACGGCGACGAGGGTGTCGCCGGGGTCTGGGCGGCGACAGCCCCGCTCGGGGCGATCGCGGGCGTCGGCGGGCCCCGCGGTTCGATGCGCATCCAGGGCATGCCGGACGCCTGGTTCCTGGCGGGCGATGAGACGGCCGTCCCCCAGATCCGTCGCTACGCGGCGCTGATTCCCGCGGGCGCCGACGCGCGCATCGTCGTGGAGGTCGCGGACGCCGGGCACGAGATCCCGATCGAGGCCCCCGTGCCCGTGGAGTACGTGCATCGCGACGGCGCCGCTGAGGGCAGGGCCCTCGCGGCCGCCCTCGACGCCGTGACCACCGAGCAGCGCCCCACGGGGTCGATCTTCGGGTTCGTCGCCGCCGAGCAGGCGATCGTGAAGCACGGCCGCGCGCTGCTCTGCGAGCGCTGGGACCTGAGCCCCGAGCACATCGTCGTCAAGGGCTACTGGAAGCGCGGCGACGCCGGCTACCACGCGCCCCACTGATCCACCGGGCACGTGCCCGGCCGCGCCCTACATCTCCTCGTGCGTGTCGGGGTCTCCGCCCCAGATGCGGCCGCGCTCGAGCGCCGAGATCGCCGCGACCTCCCCGTCGGTCAACTCGAAGCCGAAGACGTCGGCATTCTCGATCTGACGGGCCGGATCGGCCGACTTGGGGATCGGGGTGGCACCCAGCTGAACGTGCCACCGGACGACCACCTGCGTGGGGCCGACGCCGTGCGCGGCGGCGATGTCGTGCAGCACCGGCTCGCTCAGCAGGTCGCTGCGGCGGCCGAGGGGGCTCCAGCTCTCGGTGCGGATGCCGTGCTCGGCGTGGAAGGCGCGCAGCTCGGCCTGCGGGAAGTACGGGTGCAGCTCCACCTGGTTGACGGCCGGGACCACACCGGTCTCGGCGATGAGGCGCTCCAGCATGGGAATGGTGAAGTTGGACACTCCGACCGAACCGACGACGCCCTCATCGCGCAGCGCGATCATGCCGCGGAACGTGTCGACGTACTTGTCCACGCGGGGGTTCGGCCAGTGGATGAGCAGCACGTCGACGCGGCCGAGACCGAGCGTCTCGTTCGAGGCGCGACCGCTGGCGATCGCCTCGTCGTAGCCGTGGTGCCGCCCGGGCACCTTCGTCGTCACGATGATCTCGTCGCGGTCGATCCCGCTGCGGCGCACCGCCTCGCCGACCTCGCGCTCGTTTCCGTAGTTCACGGCTGTGTCGAGCACGCGATAACCGTTGGCGATGGCCGCTTCGATCGCGGCGACGCCGTCGTCGCCCGTGAGCTTGTAGGTGCCGAAGCCGATCTGCGCGAAGGGCCGTCCGTCGTTGAGCGCGATGCGAGGGATGTCGATGGGCATGGTCCGACCCTACGCCGATCGGAGCCGCCGAGGCCCGGCCCGTCGTACCGTGGAGGCATGGCCGCGCGAGACGACGTCACGGGGGACGCGGAGGACCCGCGCCTGGCAGCGGCGCGCTACCGCTTGGAACGCGACGGCGTCCTGCCGCGTGAGGATGAGGCGGACGCACCCCGACAGGGACCACGGTGGTCGACCGCAGAAGAGCGCGCGGCGGTGGTGGAGCAGGCGGTTCAGCAGGCCATCCGCCGCGGCGAGTTCGACAACCTGCCCGGGGCGGGAAAACCGCTGGAGGGGCTGGGCGAGCGCCACGATCCCGACTGGTGGGTGCGACGCAAGATCGAGCGCGAACAGCTGACCGGGCTCGGACCGCCCGCGCTGGCGCTGCGGGTCGAGCACGCCGAGTTCGCGGAGCGTCTGGATGCGCTCAGCCACGAACGGGACGTACGCGAGTACGTCGACGACTTCAACGCCCGGGTGCGGCAGGCGCGCCTGCAGCTGCTGGGCGGGCCGCCCGTGGTCACGCCGGAGCACGACGTCGAGGCCGAGCTCGCCGCTTGGCGGGAGCGCCGCGCGGCGCGCGCCCGCGCCGCCGCCCGCGCGCGGGAGCAGGAGCCGCAGCCGCCGCGCCGCTGGTGGCGGCGCCGCTGACGGTGACCGGCCGCGCTAGGTGAGGCGGCCGTCGCCGGGTCGCGAGACGCGCAGCCAGCGATACCCGTACGCGGGCAGCTCGAGCTCGACCTCGCGCCCCTCCCCCACCTCGATCCGCTGCGGCGAGAGCAGGTCGACCAGCGAGACGCCGTCGGGCTCACCCTCGAGGCGGAACCGGGTGACGGTGGGGGCATCGGCGAAGTTGTGCACGGCGATCATGCGACCCACGTCCGCCGTCAGCGAGTGCACGAGCACGGCGGGCGCGTCCTGAGGAAGGACCTCGAAGCGACCCCACCCCAGTTCGGGAGACATGCGGTAGCGCGAGATGAGGTCGCGGAAGAAGTGCAGGAGCGACCCCGGATCCTCCAGCTGGTCGGCCACGCTCACGTGCTGCGGACCGTAACCTCCCTCGGGCGGGCGTGAGGCGAGCCGCCGGGACGGCGCGTCGGAGAATCCGCCGTTGCGCTCGCGCGACCACTGCATGGGCGTGCGCACGGCATGCCGCCCGGGCATCTCGGGATTCTCACCCATCCCGATCTCCTCGCCGTAGAAGAGCACGGGAGTTCCCGGCAGCGTGAACAGCAGGCTGTACGCCATCCGTATGCGCCGGGGGTCGCCCTGCAGCATGGGCGGCAGCCGGCGCACGATGCCGCGACCGTACACGCGCTGCCGTTCGTCGGGCGCGAGCGCCTCGAACACCTCCTGGCGCTCGTCCTGCGCAAGCTGATCCAGCGTCAGCTCGTCGTGGTTGCGCAGAAAGTTCGCCCACTGCGTCTCCACCGGCAGCTGCGGGCGTGTGTTCAGCGTCTCGACCAGCGGGGCCGGATCGTGGCGGACGAGCGACAGATACAGGCGCTGCATCGCCGCGAAGTCGAACTGCATCGTCAGCTCCTGGCCGTCGTCCTGCGCGCCGAAGTACGCCACCTGCTGGTCGTACGGCAGGTTGACCTCCCCGAGCAGCATCGCCTCGCTGGAGCGGCGCTGCAGGAAGCGGCGGATGTCGCGCAGGAAGTCGTGGGGGTTGGCCATGTCGGCCCCCTCGGGCACTTCGAGCAGGAACGGCACGGCGTCGACCCGGAAGCCCGACACGCCCAGCTCGAGCCAGAAGCCGACCGTCTTCGCGATTTCGTCGCGCACGCGCGGGTTGGCGACGTTGAGGTCGGGTTGATGCTCGTAGAAGCTGTGCAGATACCACTGCCCCGACTTCTCGTCCCGGGTCCACACCCCGTCGGCCTCGCCGGGGAAGACGGGGTTCGCCTGCCCCTTGGGTGGGGGATCGTCACGCCAGACGTAGAAGTCGCGGAAGGGCGAGTCGACGCTGCGCTTGGCCGAGACGAACCATGGGTGGCGGTCTGAGGTGTGATTGATGACGAGGTCGACGATCACTCGCATGCCGCGATCCTTGGCCGTGCGCACCACCTCGACGAAGTCGCCGTGGGTGCCCAGGCGCGGGTCGATCCCGTAGAAGTCCGTGACGTCATAGCCGTCGTCGCGGCGCGGGCTCGGATAGATCGGCATGAGCCACAGGCACGTGACGCCGATCTGCGCGAGATAGTCGATGCGGGCCGCCAGCCCCTGCAGGTCGCCCACCCCATCGCCATCCGAGTCGAAGAACTTCTCGACGTCGAGGCAGTAGATGACGGCGGACTTCCACCACAGATCGCTCGTGTCGGTGAGCCTCATGCCCGCTCCCGGATCAGGGGAAGGATGTCGGCCTCGGCCGCCGCGAGGAAGGCCGACTGATCCTGCCCCACGTGATGCAGGTAGACGCGGTCGAAGCCGATCCGCGCGAGCTCGGCGACGCGTTCGGCAAGGTCACGGGCGTCGCTGGCGACGATCACCGCCTTGCGCAGCGCCTCCTCGTCGACCTCGCCCACCTCCGCGTCGAAATCCTCGGGCTGCTCGATGTCCCAGCAGCGCGGCGGCGATACGAGCCCGTTGCGCCACTGATCCCGGGCGATCGCGAAGGCCTCGCCGTCGGATTCGCCCCAGCTCACGTGCACCTGGAGCACGCACGGTCCGGACCCCCCGGCCGATCGGTAGGCGTCGACGACCCTCTGCAGCGCCGCGGGTTCCTGGGCCACCGTGGCCAGTCCGTCCGCCCAGGCGGCTGCCCAGCCCGCGGTCTCGGGGCTCGTGGCGGCCGCGAGGAAGGGCGGCGCGACCTCCGGACGGCTCCACACGCGGGCGCGATGCACGGTGACGCGCCCCTCGTGGGTGACCTCCTCCCCCGCCAGCAGCCGCCGCATCACATCCGCGCTCTCGCGCAGTCGCTCATTGCGCTCGCTCTTCGGCGGCCAGGGGTCGCCGGTGACGTGCTCGTTCATGGCCTCGCCGCTGCCGAGCGCCGCCCAGAACCGGCCGGGAAACATCTCGGCGAGGGTGCCGATCGCCTGGCCGAGCACCACCGGGTGGTAGCGCTGCCCCGGGGCGGTCACCACGCCGAAGGGGAAGCGGGTCTGCGCGAGGGCGGCGCCGAGCCAGCTCCACGCGAACCCCGACTGCCCCTGCCGCGGGCTCCAGGGGGCGAGGTGATCCGAGCACATCGCGCCGTCGAAGCCGACCTCCTCCGCACGGCGCACGTCGTCGAGCAGCGCGCTCGGCGCGATCTGCTCGTGCGAGGCATGGAATCCGATGAACACCATGGCCTCAGCCTCCCGCGGGCACGCGCGTGCCCGGAACCCCCTTTCGCGCGCCACCGCGGATGCGCTATCCGGCCACGAGGGCCGGCCCGTGCGGTGTGCGGCGGGGGAAACGCGCGCCCAGGCTCAGAGGGGCCGCGCCTGCGGGCCGGTGTAGTCGGCGAGCAGCGGCGGGGGAAGCGGGCCCTTGATGCGCCGCCCCGTGCCGGCCTCCTCCCACGCATGTGCCAGGATGCCCACCGATCGCGAGAGCACGAACAGTCCGCGGGCGAGCTCGGGCTCCACCCCGAGCTCGGCGTACACGATCGCCGAGATGCCGTCGATGTTCATGGGGATCGGCCGGCCGCGCGCGGCCAGGGCGCGTTCCAGCGCGAGCCCCGCCCGCAGCGCCGCCCCCTCGAGCTCACCGCCCGCGACCGCCCGCTCGACGAGGGCAAGGATCGGGTCACGGCGTGGGTCACGCGGATGGAAGCGATGCCCGAATCCGGGCACGAACGCGCCGCGCGCGCGATGGTCGGCCACGGCATCGATCGCGAGCTCGTCGATGTCGCGGCCCTCGCGCTCCGCCGCAACGAGGCGCTGCAGCAGGGCGACGCACTGCTGCCCGGCTCCACCGTGCGTGTCGCCGAGCACGTTCACACCGTTGGCCACGGCGGAGTTGACGCCGACGCCGCACGTGATCGCCATTCTCGCGCTCGCGATCGACGGCGCCTGCGGGCCGTGGTCGGCGCTCGCCACCAGCACCGCGTCGAGCAGCCGGCGGGTCGTGGCATCCGGCAGCTCACCTCGGGTGAGCAGCCAGATCGTGCTCACGAAGTCGCTCTCGGCGATGAGGTCCTGCACCGCGTAGCCGCGGTAGCCGATCTCTCCCGGAGCGATGCGAGTCACGCCGGTCGCCCACCATGCCGTGGTGTCGGCCACGGTCCTGTCACCGTCGGTCATACGGCGCCCTCCTTCTCCAACTCGTGGATCTCGTCGTCCGAGTAGCCCAGGCCTCGAAGGATCTCGCGCGTGTGCTCGCCGAGCAGGGGCGGCGGGTCCACCGGGGCGCTCGCACGACCGTCGATCCGGATCCCGTGCCCCAGCACGGGGAGCGTGCGTTCGGAGTCGCCGGGGAACGGCAGCTCGTGCACCAGCTCACGCTCTCGGATCTGGGGACTCTCGAGCATCTGCGGCACGGTGAGGACGGGGGCGGCCGGCACACCCGCCTCGCTGAGCGCGTCCGCCCAGTGGTCGGCGTCGTGCGCGACCAGCGCCGCCTCGATCTCGCTCGTGAGGGCGGCGCGATGGCGCTTTCGCGACTCGCGTTCGACGAAACGCTCGTCGGCGAGGAGGTCGGGGCGGCCGATGAGACGGCACAGTGTTTCGAACTGCTCCTGCTTGTTGGCGGCGATGTTGAGCGCGCCGCCTGCGGTACGGAACGTCCCGGAGGGGGCCGCCGTGCCGTTGTCATTGCCGAGCGCGAGCGGCTCGGTGCCGCCGACGAGGTAGTTGGACACCACCCAGCCCATCGCGGTGACCGCGGTCTCAAGCATCGAGACGTCGATGGCGCAGCCCGCGCCCGTGCGCGCGCGGCCGACGAGCGCCGAGCTGATCGCGAACGCCGCCGCCAGCCCGCCCAGCGTGTCGGCGATCGGATACCCGGCACGCAGGGGGGAGGTGTCGCCGTCGCCGGTCACGCTCATCATCCCCGACATTCCCTGGATGATCTGGTCGTACGCGGGCTTCGAGCGCAGCGGCCCCGTCTGCCCGAAGCCCGAGATCGCGCAGTAGACGAGCCCCGGGTTGAGGGCGCGCAGGCGCTCCCAAGAGAAGCCGAGGCGCTCGAGCACGCCCGGCCGGAAGTTCTCGCAGAGCACGTCGGCGTCGGCGACCAGCCGCGCGAAGACCTCACGACCGGACTCCCGCTTCAGATCGACCGTGATCGAGCGCTTCTGCGCGTTCTGGGCGAGGAAGGAGATCCCGAGGTTGCGGCCGTTCAGTTCCGCAGAGGTGCCCAGCTTGCGCGCGAGATCTCCGCCGCCGGGCGCCTCGATCTTGATGACCTCCGCACCGAGCAGCGCGAGCTGGTACCCCGCGAAGGGACCCGCGAGCACGTTCGTCATGTCGAGCACGCGGATCCCCTCGAGGGGACGGTCACCGCCCATCGTCACGCCCGCACTCCCCGGCGCTTCGCCATCACGCGCTGACCGATGACGAACGCCACCACCGCGAGCAGGACGACATAGAGGCCGACCGTGATCGGGCTCGACACGAGGATGCCGGGGTCGCCCTCGCTCACGGCGAGCGCCCGACGGAACTCCGTTTCGGCGAGCGGCCCGAGGATGACGCCGATGATCATCGGCGCCACGGGCATCCCGTACCGGCGCATCATGAACGCCAGCGCGGCGAGCGCGAGCACCAGCACGAGGTCGAGGATGCGGCTGCTCGTGGCGTAGACGCCGAGCATGGCGAAGACCGAGATCCCCGCGTAGAGATAGTGCTTGGGCACCTTCAGCAGCTTCGCCCACAGCGGTGCGAAGGGCAGGTTCAGGATGAGGAGCACCACCATGCCGACGAAGAAGCTCGCGAGCAGCGCCCAGACGAGGTCGGGTGCGCGGTCGAAGAGGAGCGGCCCTGGCTGCAGCCCGTACTGCCGGAACGCGGCGAGCATGATGGCTGCGGTGGCGGAGGTCGGCAGCCCGAGCGCGAGCAGGGCGCCCATGGCGGTTCCGGCGGTCGCGTTGCCGGCCGCTTCCGGGCCGGCCACACCCTGGATCGCGCCGCGCCCGAACAGCGGGCGCTTGCGGCGGGCGTCGAGGCGTCGCTCGGCGCCGTAGGCGAGGAACGTGGGCACCTCCGAGCCGCCGACGGGGATGATGCCGAACGGCACGCCGATGGCAGTGCCGCGCAGCCACGCCGGGCCCGCCTGACGCAGCTCGGACCACGACAGCCAGAGCCGCCCGGAGGACGGCACGACCCCCAGGTCGTCCCGGGTGCCGCGGCGCGCCGCGACGGCGAGAACCTCGCCGAGGGCGAGCAGGCCCACCGTGACGACGACGATGTCGATCCCGTCGAACAGTTCCGGCACGCCCCCGGTGAAGCGAATCGCCCCCGAGATGCTGTCGATGCCGATCATCGCGATGACCAGTCCCATCGCGAGCGACGCCAGGCCCCGGATGACGGAGTCGCTGACGACGGCCGAGATGGCGACGAAGGCGAAGACCGTCAGCGCGAAGTACTCCGCCGGCCCGAACAGCGTCGCCAGTTCGGCGAGGCGCGGTGCGAAGAACACCACGAGGACAGAGGCGATGATGCCGCCGATGAACGCGCCGATCGCCGAGGTCGCGAGCGCCTGGGCTGCGCGCCCACTACGCGCCATCCTGTGCCCCTCGATCGATCCTGCGATCGCCGTGCTGTTGCCGGGGGTGTTCATCAGGATGCCGGCGATCGAATCGCCGAAGAGCCCGCCGAACAGCACACCGGCGAACATGATGAAGGCGCCGATCGGGTCGAGCGAGAAGGTGACGGGCAGGAGCAGTGCCACGGCCATGGCACTGCCGAGACCGGGAAGCACCCCCACGGCGGTGCCGAGCAGCGCCCCGACCACCACCCAGAGCATGTTCATGGGGGTGAGGACGTCGAGGAACCCCTCGCCGAGGTTGGCCAACGCGTCCATCAGAACACTCCTGCCAGGATGCCGGGGGGAAGGTTGAGGCCCAGGCCCGCCGAGAAGGCGAGCTGGACGATCGAGGAGATGGCGATGGCGACGACGATGTCGAACACCGGTCGTCGGCTGCCCAGCGACCAGGCGACGCCCCAGAACAGGAAGGCGCCCGAGAGGAGCCATCCGACCGGCGTGAGCGCCGCGGTGAACACGACCAGCACCGCCACGACGCTCAAGAGCGCCCGGTGGTTGCTGCGCACGCGCACGGGCTCGTCATGCGGGGCCGGAGCGCCCTCGGCCTCGATCTCGGAGAGCACCGCGCGCTCCTCGTCGTCGAGCTCCACGCCCCCGCGCGCCACGTCGAGGCTCGTCTCGGAGCGCGGCGCGACGTCCGCCGGCTCGGGGCGGCGGATCACGTCGATCGTGAACAGCGCGGCCACGACGAGGCAGCCCGCCGCGACGATCCCGGGGAACACCTGGGGGCCGGGGAAGGCGACGGCCGCGGGGATCTCCATCGTGATGATTCCCACGATGAGGAAGAGCGCGAAGACGACGAGCACGAGGGGCACGATCAGCGCCGTGCGCCGGCGAAGGAACCCCTCGGACCGGATGCCGCCGCGGGCGTGCGGCTCGAGGCGGACGATACCGGTCACAGTCCCAGCTCCTCGATGATCGCGTCGACGCGGGCCTGATCCTCTTCGATGAACGCGGCGAACTCGTCGCCCGTGATCACCGACGGCACCCAGTTGTTCCGCTCCAGCGCGTCCTGCCATGTCGCGGACGCGACGAGCTCCTCCACGATGGCGATCAGCTCCTCTCGCTGCTCGTCGGTGATGCCCCCGCGCGCGACGAGGCCGCGCCAGTTCGGGAGCGCCACATCGGTGCCCTGTTCGATGAGCGTGGGTACGTCGATGGCCGGCACGGGCTCCTCGGCCGAGAGCGCAAGGGCACGCAGATTGCCCGCCTCGATCTGGTCCTGGAACTCGTTGTAGCTGCTGATCCCCACGTCCACGGTGTGCGACAGCAGCGCCGTGAGGACCTCCCCACCGCCGGCGTAGGAGATGTAGTTCATCTCGGTCGGGTCGATCCCCGACTCCCGCGCGATGAGCCCTGCCAGCAGGTGGTCCGTCCCGCCCATGCCGCCGCCGCCCACCGCCATGCCGTGCGGGTCGGCGATCCAGGCCTCCAGGAAGTCCCCGTAGTCCTCGTACGGCGAGTCGGCCGGGACGATGAGCACCTCGTAGTCCTCCGCCAGTCGGGCGATGGGCGTGGTGTCG
Source organism: Microbacterium sp. Marseille-Q6965 (assembly GCF_946151065.1). Classification (GTDB taxonomy): domain Bacteria; phylum Actinomycetota; class Actinomycetes; order Actinomycetales; family Microbacteriaceae; genus Microbacterium. Next base: position 1,222,369 of record NZ_CAMGZA010000001.1, read on the forward strand.
GACAGGTCGGCGTCCGAGGCGTTCATGTTGATCGCACCGAGCATGACCGTGCCGGTCATCATCAGCTGCGTGGGGTCGGCAGGCATGTCGGCGAACTGCGAGAGCCCGATCGCGCCGCCGGCGCCCGGGGCGTTGACCACCTGCACGTTGTTCACGATCGACTCCGCGCGCATCGCCTGCTGCGCCTCGCGCGACGCCGTGTCCCAGCCACCGCCCGGCGCGGCCGGCGCCAGCAGCGTGAGCGATGAGCGCGGGGATGCGCCGGCGTCGGACCCGCTGGCGTCGACGGCGGCGAACCCCGCCAGCACCGCCGTTGCGGCGATGCCGACGCCGCCCAGCAGTATGCGTTTGCGTTTCACGGTCACTCCCTCGTGACGATCGATGGCGATTGCTGTCCGCTACGTGGACAAGTATGTCCGCCTGACGGTAGCCTGACCCTGCGCTCGGGTGCAACTCGCACCGGGCCGACGCAAGGAGGAGCCATGTCGGGTACCGCGCAGACCGCGACCGTCCGGTCGGTCAGCCGCGCCCTCGCCGTCCTCGACGCGTTCGCCACCGCCGGCGAGGCGAGCATGGGCCTGTCGGAGCTCGTCCGCCGGGTGGGCCTGCCGCGCACGACGGTGCTGCGGCTGGTGGACACCCTCGTGGCGGAGCGGATGCTGGAATCGCTCCCCGACGGTGGCGTGGCGGTCGGCTCGCGCATGGCCCGCTGGGCGGTGTTCGCTCAGGCCGCATGGGCGATGCCGACGGCCGCTCAGGAGCGGATGGCGCAGCTGGCGACCGAGGTCGGCGAGACCGTGAGCGTGTACGTGCGGGAGGGGACCCGCCGCCTCGCCCTCGCACAGGCGCCCGGGCCGCATGCCGTCCGCCACGTGGTGCAGGTGGGCGATCGACTGCCGTTGTGGCGGGGCGCCTCCGCGCTCGTCCTCCTGGCCGCCGGGGACGAAGCCGACGCCGCGCCGCGGGCGCTTTCGGCATTGCGCTCGGATCCCGACGCCGCTGCCCTGGACGAGGCTCGACTCGCCGCACGGGTCGCCGACGTGCGCGCTCGGGGCTGGGCCGTCACCCACGGGGAGCGCGAACCCGGCATCAGCGGCGTCGCGGTTCCGCTCGCGCGCGGGGCACGCGCAGTGGTCCTGGCCATCGGCGGGCCCACGACGCGCTTCACCGACGAGCGCATTCCCGAGTTCGTCTCGGCCCTGCAGAGCGCGGCCGAGGACATCCGACGCGCCGGTCTCCCGCCGGCCGTCGACGTCACCTGAGACGCGACGCCGTCGCACCAGCCGAAGGAGCCTGATGCCCGATTCCCCTCTGCCCCCCGCCGGCGCCTATCCCGTCGCCACGCTCTCCGACGCCATGGATCGATTCGGCGTCGCGTCAGGGGTGCGGCCGCTGTGGCCGGGCGCACGCGTCTCGGGGCCGGCCTTCACGGTGTGGACCCGACCCGGCGACAACCAGGGGATCCACGCGGCGTTCGAGCAGATCCGCAGGGGTGAGATCCTCGTCGTGGCCGGCGGCGGGGACGAGAGCCGGGCACTCATCGGGGAGCTCGTGGCCGAGAAGGCCAAGGCGCTCGAGGTCGGGGGAATCGTCCTGGACGGCGCCGCGCGCGATGTCGTCGAACTCCAGGCGGTGGGGGTGCCGGTCTTCGCCCGCGCGGTGACGCCCGCCGGCCCGTGGAAGACCGGCCCCTTCCGCTTGCAGGAGCCCGTCGCGATCGGCGGCGTGCCGGTGATGCCCGGAGACTGGATCGTGGGCGACGACGACGGGGCGGCGGTGGTTCCGCGCGCACGGGCCGCGGAGACGATCGCACAGGCCCAGCGCCTCCTGGCGGGCGAGCAGTCGCGGCGCGAGGACAACCGCCGCCTGGTGCCCCGGCCGTGACGCGGCCGGTCGTATGGGTGCCTCGCCCTGTACACCAAGACGCACTGGATGACCTCGCCTCCTGGGCGGACGTGCGCCGGGGGTGGGGCGACGACGCGAGCGACTTCGACGAGGTGGCGGGTGACGTCGAGGGGATCCTCCTGCGCACGGACCGCGTCGACGCGGCGATGATGCGACGAGCGCCCCGACTGCGCATCATTGCGCGGCACGGCGCCGGGATCGACTCGGTCGATGTCGCGGCGGCCCAGGAGCGCGGGGTGCGGGTGACGACGACGCCCGGCGCGAACGCACCGGCCGTGGCCGAGCACGCCGTTGCGCTGCTTCTTGCCACGCGACGCGGAATCGGCGCGGCGGTGCGCGGCGAGCCGCGTGAACGGTTGATCGGGCGCGAGCTGGGAGGCTCGGTCCTCGGATTGATCGGCTTCGGCCGCATCGCGCAGGAGGTCGCTCGCATCGGGGCCGGCGGCTTCCGCATGACGGTGCTCGCGCACGACCCTTTCGCAGACCCGGCCGCGATCCGCGCGTCCGGTGTGGAGCCGTGCGGCTTGGAGGAGCTCCTCTCTCGCGCCGACGCCGTCAGTGTGCACGTGCCTCTCACCGACCAGACGCGTGGGATCCTGTCGCGCGAGCGGATGGCGGGCATGCCCTCTCACGCGGTGATCATCAACACCTCCCGCGGTGGCATCGTCGACGAGGCAGCCCTCCTGGACGCGATCGACGACGGCCGCATCGCCGGCGCCGGGCTCGATGTGACCGCGATCGAGCCGCTGCCCGAGGACCACCCCCTGCGCCATCACCCCCGCGTCATCGTGACACCGCACGTGGGCGGGCAGACGGTCGAGGCGATGCGCCGCGTCGCCCTCGAGGCCGCGGCCGCCCTCAGAGAGGAACTCGGCTGATCCGCGCCTCGACGGAGCACGAGCCCCCGTCGATCGCAACCCTCTCCACCCCGCGACGAGGATCGCGCAGCCTGGGGGCATGAGTGATCGAGACGATGTGAAGCAGCCCCTCGACCACCTGCCCCCGAAGGAGGAACGCGGGGACAGCGAGGTCGACCAGCCCGAGTACCCCGACACGGAGGCGCCGACCGGCGACTCGGGAGTCTCCCCCGAGACGGCCGCGGAGCCGGACGAGCCGGCACGCCACGGTGTCGCGAACCTGCCGCCGCACTGAGTCGGGTGAACACCCGATGAAGATCACGGAAAAGTAACGTCGGCCCTTCCCTCCGTTACGTTTCCGTTATAGAGTGCTCAGCACGGAAACCGTTTGCTGTGGCGGTGACCGCATGTGATTGCAGGACACTCTTGGTGCAAGGGACAAGGGGCCGGTCGGATCCTCACCGACCGGCCCTTTCCGCATCTCTCCGGCGACGTCCGAGACGAGGCACGGTTCAGACGCCGCCTCCTCCGCCACCGCCGCCTCCGCCGCCGCCGTAGCCGCCACCCGTCGAGCCGCCCGCGGAACTCGAGGTGCTGCTGGCGGTCGCCGCCGACACCGACCCCACACCGCTGGCGAAGGCCGCGGCGTTGAACGCGCCCGAGCCCGCCCACCAGCCCGGCGAATCCGACCCGTACATCACCGCGAGCCGATCGGCCCACTGCTTCTCCTGCCCGAACACCACGGCGAAGGGCAGCAATCGCTCGTACAGCACGAGCATCTCGTGTAGCGACGACGTGTCGACGCGCACCCGCTCGGCGCCGTGCGGCGACTGCAGCAGTCGGATCCGGTCCTCCTCGGCCCACTCGATGAACAGCTTCAGCCCCCTGAGGTGGTCGCGGATCTCGGCGCCGCGTGCATTGAGCGGCTTCCGCGCCACGAGGATGACGTCGACGAAGGCCGCCGCCAGCCCCGCGATGAGCAGGGGCACGGCGGGGAACGGCTCGACGTAGCTCGTGACCGCGGCGATGCCGAGAAGGAAGGTTGCGACGCCGAAGACGGCTCCGAGGAGGCCGGGAGCGACGATCGCCCACTCCGGCTTCTCACGACGCCGCCAGGCACGATCCACCCGCCGGGACGTCGCGGACAGCAGGCCGCGCGCCGATTTCGCCAGGCGAGGGCTCCGGGTGCCGAATCGGAAGGTGCTGCCCGCCGTGAGCCGGTGGCCGAACATGCCCTTGAGCATGCGGCGACCGTTCGCGTCGGCCCGGTCGGGGTCCACCAGCTCGGCGGCAAGCCTGGGGCGGAACATGCCGGGCTGCTCGACGATCCGCAGCGACCCGCGCACCGCCTGCTCCAACACCTCGGCGGGAATCGCGGCGCTTCGTCGCCCGAGCAGCACCGCGGCGGTGAGGGCGTCCACGCCGTCGGGGGGCTCGAACTCGGCCACGACGGTCGGCCGCCCGTCGTCGTCGCGGAGCCTCGTCACCCGTACGACGATGGCCCACACGAGGAATCCGAGCGCCCCCGCCGCGGCGACCGCCTGCGCCCACCCCCACGGTGACGCGAGGTACGACGCGTCGTAGTCGGCGAACGCCCCCGGATCGAAACCGATCGCGACGGAGGCGCTCTCGTAGGGCGCCGCCGCGACGGGCGCCGTGTCGAACCGCACGGACCCGTCCGCCTCGTCCGTGCGCGTGATCCCGCACTCGCCGTCACGGCCGATGTAGCAGCGGGCGCTGCCCGTGAGCTCCGGGGCGATCTCCGCGTCGATGATGACCGTCGCGGTCACCTCGCGGAAGGCCTGCGGCCATTCCTCGCCGTTGATGTCCCAGTAGAACTCGTCGAACCCGTTGTCCATGGGGGCCACGACGTTCTCGAGCCCATAGGTGAACACGTACGTCTGGTGGCCCTCGGCGTGCTCCCCCTCCGGCACCGCGGAGGTGATGACGAGGGCGCCGTCATCATGCTCGACCTCGTACGGTCGCGCGGCGCCCGTGTCGTCGGTCACCGAGCGCAGCTGCGGGTGGATGGGCGCCCCGAGGTTCCCGTCCGGAATCCGCCGCTGCATGCCGCGGTTCTGCTCGGGAGGGAAGTCGGCGACGAACGTCTCGGTCACCACCGCGACGCCGGCGCCCTCGGCAGTGCGCGAGAGCCGGTACTCCACGTGCAGGCTGTCGAAGGCGAAGTCGTTCACGTCGGCGCGCGCGATGCCCGGTGCCGCGCCCGGCGAGCCCCCGTGCGCCGAGGCCGGCACGGCGGCCCCCAGAGCGAGCGCGAGCACCACCCCGGCCACCGCCGCACAGCGCCGCGACCACGCCCTCATCCGGCGCACGAATCCCCCGTGCTCTCCACCCGGCCACCCTATCGAGTGGTCACCCGCGGCCTTCGCCAGGGCCGCGTCGCGGGGCCGCGGGCGCCCCACGTGGATACAGTTGAATACATGGCTGACCGTAGGCTCGCCGTCGAGGCGTGGGAGAACCTCTTCCGGGCGCAGCACGAGATCTTCGAGCGGCTCCAGGCCGACTTCGACGATGCCGCGCTCAGCCAGCCCGAGTACGACGTGCTCCTCACCGTCGTCCGCGCGCCCGAGCGCACCGCCCGGCTTCGGGAGGTGACGGCGAACATGCTCATCAGCCAGCCGAGCGTCTCGCGCCTCGTTGACCGGATGGTCACGCGGGGCCTCGTGACGAAGACGGCCGACCCGGAGGACGGGCGCGGCGCGCTCGTCACCGCCACCGAGAACGGCGAGCGCGCCTTCCGCGCGATCGCGACTCGCCACGGCAAGCACATCGCCGACCGCATGGGCGCGCTCAGCACGGACGAGCTGAGGACGCTCAAGACCCTCACGCAGAAGCTGCGCGACGCGCTCTGAGCCCCTCGACCTCGCCCGCGCCCCGCCTCGCCCGCCCGAAACGCCGGTGACGGCGAGATGCCGCGGGTCGTTCTGTGCGCCGGAACGACGAAGGCCCGGTTCCTGAGGAACCGGGCCTTGCCTACTGTCTCAACACAGTGCGCGCCCGAAGGGACTCGAACCCCTAACCTTCTGATCCGTAGTCAGATGCTCTATCCATTGAGCTACGGGCGCAGTTTCCGCTGCCGAAGCAACCTGTCCATAGTACATCACGCTGCGGCGCCACGCGAAATCAGGACGACTCCGCCGCCCCCTCCTGCGCGGGCTGCTCCTGCTGGTCGGCGCGGCGCCGGGCGCGCGCGTCGGCCGACAGTCGCTGCAAATCGACGAGACGCAGCGCCTGCATGCGGGCATCGCGCATGCGGGCGTAGTCGGGATCCTGGTCGGGGCGCATCCCCTCGATCTGCAACCGCCGATCGAGGTTCTGCTGCACGTCGCCCCAGGCGGCGTCGCGAGCGGCCTCGACGAGCTCGCGAAGCTGCGCAGGGTCGTCCATCCGATCGCGCAGCCGCTTGGCCACGCCCGCGGCCTGCTTGGCACGGCGGCGCAGATTGCGCACGTCGCGGTCGCGGTAGTCGTGGGTCCCGTGCGGCTGCGAGTGCCGACCCCAGGCACGCTTGCGCGCCGCCGTCATCGACTCCGACACCTGCTCCTGCTCATCGGCGAGCTGCGAGAGCGCCTCGCGCGCCACCGGTGCGAAGTGATCCGGATCGAAGTTCTCGCCGAGCGAGATGGTGCTGACGAGAATGCGGTTCTTCACCTGCAGCCGCGCCGCGGCAAGCGCGATCGCCACGCCCTCGGCGATGGCATCCGCATTGCGTCCCACGAGCCCTCCCCTATCCCCTCCCAGGGTAGTCGAGAGCGCCCTCGCGCCCACCGGGAACCGGCCTCTCCCGCGGCGACGTCAGACCACGGCCGAGACGGGCGCCGGAACCGCCTCCACGGCCACCGGCTCGTGCTCGGGCAGGACGATCGGATGTGCGCCGGCCATCCGCTCCAGCACGCGCACCACCTGGCAGGAGTAGCCGAACTCGTTGTCGTACCAGACGTAGAGCACGACGTTCTCGTCGCCGTCGGCGATCGTCGCCAAGCCGTCCACGACGCCGGCGCGGTTGCTGCCGACAAAGTCGGTCGAGACGACCTCGGGCGATTCGACGTAGTCGATCTGCTGGCGCAGGGGCGAGGTGAGCGACGTCCGCCGCAGGTAGCCGTTGATCTCGTCGCGCGTCACCGCTCGACCCAGCCGCAGGTTGAGGATGGCGAGCGACACGTCGGGGGTGGGCACGCGGATCGCGGAGCCGGTGAGCCGGCCCTTCAGCTGGGGCAGCGCCTTGGCGACGGCCTTGGCCGCGCCCGTCTCGGTGATGACCATGTTGAGGGTGGCAGCCCGGCCGCGCCGGTCCCCCTTGTGGAAGTTGTCGATGAGGTTCTGGTCGTTCGTGAACGAGTGCACGGTCTCGACGTGCCCGCGCTCGACGCCGTAGGCCTCGTCGAGCGCCGCGAGCACCGGAGTGATGGCGTTCGTCGTGCACGAGGCGGCCGACAGGATCGCATCGCCCGGCGCGATGTCGTCGCCGTTGACGCCGTAGACGATGTTCTTGATCGCGCCCTTCCCGGGGGCGGTGAGCAGCACGCGCGCCACGCCCTTCGAGCGCAGGTGCTGGCCGAGCCCCTCCTCGTCGCGCCAGCGCCCGGTGTTGTCGACCACGATGGCGTCGCTGATCCCGTACCGGGTGTAGTCGATGGCGGCGGGGTCGTCCGAGTGGATCACCTGAATGAGCGTGCCGTTGGCGAGGATCGTCTGGTTTTGCTCGTCCACTTCGATCGACCCCTGGAACGCGCCGTGCACCGAGTCGCGGCGCAGCAGGCTCGCCCGCTTGCGCAGGTCGTTCTCGCCTCCCCGGCGAACGACGATGGCACGCAGGCGCAGCCCCGATCCCCGGCCGGCGTGCGCGATGAGGATGCGGGCGATAAGGCGGCCGATGCGCCCGAAGCCGTAAAGCACCACGTCGGTGGGTGCCGGCGCCTCCGCTCCGACCACCTCGGCGAGCTCGGAGCGCAGGAAGTCGGCCAGCTCGGCACGCTCGTAGGTGCCGCCCTGCGCGTCGAAGCGTCCGATGAGGCGGGCGATGTCGACGGACGCGGCCCCGAGGTCGAGGCTCTCGAGCGTCTCGAGCACCGCGAGCGTCTTGGCCGGGTCGAGGGCCTCGTCCGCCGTCTGCCGCGCGAAGCGGTGCGCCTTGAGGATGTCGATGGGCGAGCCGCCCACCAGGCGACGGCCGTGGATCGACGGCACGATCCCGTGCTCGCGATACAGCCGGCCGATGACCGGGATCATCCGCTCTGCGAGTTCCTCGCGAGCGGTCCACGCCGACTGCTGCTCTTCGTACTGGCCCACGTCACTCCTTCGCTTGTGGCGACTCCGCGTTGCCAGCCTAGGAACGTCGGGGGCGGTCTTATCGCGCCGAACGAGCGCAAGAATCGGCGATCTTTCGCCGCGCGCAAGTCGTGCGCTTCCGGTGCCCGGGGAGCGACGCCGTAGGCTTGGAGGACATCGCCAGACCCCGTTCGCGGGTCGCGTCCGAGGGGGATCAGCATGCAGTACGTACCCACGTGGCCGGTCATCTCCGCACGCATCGACGCGGACGGGAACGGCGTGCTCCTCATGAACGACGCCGAGCACCCCATCGCCACCGACTCCGCCGAGAACGCCCGGCGCGAGGTCGTGCGCTTCTGCGCCGAGACGGCTCAGCGCCTCCAGCGGCCCGTGCGTGTCACGGTGGAGGAGCCCGACGCGACCTGGCCCCTCATCGTCCACCCCGACGGCAGGGTCGACGCCGCGGAGGAGACCTCCGACCAGCCGGCCCCGGCCCCGGTCGCTGCGGACACCGAGCCCGCGGCGACCGCGTTCGCAGGCCCCCGCCGCTCGAGCCACGGGCCCCCCCCCCCCTTCGGGGGCCCCCCCCGCCGAAGCCGGGGAGGGCGCCGAAGCCGGCAGCCCGATCGAGCCGGCCGCACCCGTCACGGCAACCGACCTTGCCGCCCCGGCCTCGGCCGACGTCGCCCGCGCTCAGCCCGCCCCGCTGCCGCTGCCCACCCCGGCGAGCGCCGCGCCGCCCGCCCCGGGCATCCCTGCAGCCCGCCAGATCACGCCGCAGACGCGCCGCTCCTTCATCGCGCCCGAGCGCCTCGAGGAACCGGCCACGCGCGGCTTCCGCGGTGCGCTCGCCCGCGCCGGGATGCGCGTGCCGCCGAGCGCGGCCGAGCGCGCCGAGCGCGAGGACCAGGCCGCGGTCTCCCAGCACTGGCCCGGCCCCCGCACGATCGCCGTCGTCAACGGCAAGGGGGGCGCGAACAAGACGCCCACGACGATCCTGCTCTCGGCGGTCTTCGCCCGCTACGGCGGCGCGGGCGTGCTCGCGTGGGACAACAACCAGACGCGCGGCACGCTGGGCTGGCGCACCGAGCAGGGCCCGCACGAGGCCACGCTGCACGACCTGCTGCCCGAGACCGAGCGACTGCTGTCGACGAACGCGCAGTCCGCCGAGCTGGCGCGCTTCGTGCACCACCAGTCGCGCGACCGCTACGACGTGCTCCGTTCGCAGCCGATGGTGTTGGCCAGCCAGCAGCGCGTCTCGTCGGAGGACGTCGACCGCATCCACGCGGTGGCGGCCAAGTACTACCGTCTCATCGTCATGGACTCCGGCAACGACGAGTCCGACCCGATGTGGCTGCGCATGATCGACCACACCGATCAGCTGGTCGTTGCCACCTCGTCACGCGCCGAGCACGCCGAGGCCGGGGCCCTGCTGCTCGAGGCGCTCGCCGAGCGCGACGAGCGCTCCGCCGCCCTCTCGCGCAACGCCGTGGCCATCGTGAGCCAATCGGACGAGAAGGCCACGGCGTCCGAGATCCGCCGGATCGAGGACGGCTACAGCGAGCTGGTGCGCGAGGTCGTGCGCATCCCCTACGACCCCGGCATGGGCGCGGCACAGCTCCACTACCGCGTGCTGCGACCCGACACGCAGCGCGCCTGGCTGGCGGCGGCCGCCGCGATCGCTCGCGGCCTCGGGGGCTGAGACGCGCACGTCGTCGTCGCCGCGGATCGGTCGCGGCGCGTCACTGGGGCGGTGGTACTTCGCCGCCCAAGCGGCCGGCGGCGGCGCATGGTGGCTGGCGGTGGCGACGCTGCCGTGGCTTCGAGAGGCGACCCTCGGGCACCTCGACCCGGTGCTTCTCGCGATCCTCGACGTGCCGTTGTTCGTGCTCGCCTCCGCCGCGGCGGCCGGGGGCTCACGAGTGGCGGTGGTGATCGCCACCGGCTGGACGTGTCTCGTCGCGGCGGGGATGGTCGTCTACGCCACCGCAACCGGCCTGGCAGGCTGGGGCGCCCTCGCGATGATCGCGGCGGCATGCGGGTCCGGCGCGGCGGCCGGCCTGGCGACGCTCGGGCGCGTACCCGTCGACCGGCTCCTGCGCGGTCCCCTCGCCTTCCGCGCGGCACGACCGCGCGCGGGTGCGCTGCGCCACCTTGCGCTGACGGCCGCTCAGACCGTGTGCTTCTGGGGGCTCTTCCTGGCCGTCATTCCGCCCGCCGTGGCGCTCATCGAACGGCGCTGGGGCCTGGACGCCGCCTTCGCGCCCGTGGCGACGCCCATGGGACTCGCCCTGCTCCTGCTCGCCAGCGGCCTGGGGCTCTGGGCGGCCTGGTCGATCGCAACCCGCGGCGACGGCACTCCGCTGCCCTCGGCCATGCCGAACCGACTCGTCGTGGCGGGTCCCTACCGCCTCGTGCGCAACCCGATGGCCGTTGCGGGCATCCTGCAGGGTGTCGCCGTCGGGTTGCTCCTGTCGTCGTGGCTGACGGTCACCTACGCGCTGTGCGGCGCTGTGCTCTGGCACGTCTTCGTCCGCCCCCTGGAGGAGTCGGACCTCGAGGCGCGGTTCGGTGACGAGTACCGCCACTACCGAAGCGCGGTGAGGTGCTGGTGGCCGGTATGGCGACGTCGTCCCGCTCGTCTCACCTCCGCCCGCGCCGACCGCGGCGCCGACGAGACATCCGTTTCCGCTCTGTAGATCACCGGCAGCAGCGCGGAGGCCGTGCCGCAACGGCGCTGAGCGGTCGCCACGCGGAAGAGCCCCCTCCCGAGAGAGGGGGCTCTTCCGCGCGTGGGACGGTCGGCGGTGGATCAGGCGGCGGGCTCGGAGTCCCTGGCGCGGCGGCGGGCGATCAGGATCGCCCCGCCCCCGAGCAGCAGGATCGCTGCTCCCAGCGCCGCGATCCAGGCGATCGTGCCGCCCGTGGCCGCCAGCCCCGGCGGCTCCGCGAGGTCGTGGCTCGTGCACAGCGACGACTCGGGGGCGCAGATGGGCTCCTCGCCCGTGACCGCGATGACGTTGCCGAGGTGGTGATCCCCCTGCTCGTCGTACGACTTCACGGTCACCGTGTAGACGACCGTCACGGTCTCGCCGGACGAGACGGCGCCCGTCACGCGGATCGTGTCGCCTTCACGCACGGCGGTCACCGACGCATCCGACGACCGGGGCTCGTCCGTCACCGTGGCGTCATCGAGCACATCGACCAGGTGGTCGGTGTAGTCGATCTCCGCGTCGGCGGCCTCCGCGTTGGTCGAGACGTTCTCGAACGTCAGCGTGTACGTCACCTGGCGGCCCGGCTGCAGCGTCGTGCCCGACGCCGGGTCGGCGGACTTCGATGCCACGACGTTCGACACGGGGTTCACCGTGCAGTCCGAACGCTGCGGATCGACCGGGGCGCAGTGGTCTGCGGGGTCTGTCCCGGCCGGCACGAGCGCGTTGCCGAGGCGGTCGTCGCCGCGCTGGCCGTCCTCGTTGACGGTGACCGTGTACGTGACCGTCACCCGCTGCCCCGGCGCGAGGGTGCCCGTGACCGAGAACCGCTCGTCCTCCACGGTCGACGCGGCCAGCGCATCGTCCGAGGCGACCGGCTGCGCGCTCACCGTCGCGTCGTCCAGCACCTGCGTGAGCACGTCATCCCGCGCCACGTCGACGTCGGCCTCGCCGATGTTCTCGAAGTGCAGGGTGTACGTGACCTCCTGTCCCGGTCGCACCGTCGTTCCCGAGGCGGGGTCCACGGTCTTCCAGTCGTCCAGCTCCCCGATGGGGTGCGTGGTCGTCGGCGGCTCGAACGGGTCGCAGTCGTCGCATTCCTGGGGCGGCACGTCGGGGGTCAGGATGTTCGACGCGACGTTGTCGCCGCGGTCGCCGTCCGCCCGGATCGTGACCTGGTACGTCACCGTGATTGTCTGGTCGGGCTGGATGGTGCCCGTCACGCGGATGCGCTCGCCCTCGCGCACCGCCGTCACGGCGGCGTCCGACGGCACCGGCTCGCCCGTCACCTCGGCGTCGTCCAGCACGTCCGACAGGTCGTCGGTCGAGTCCAGTGCGCCGGCGGCCTGGCCGTCGTTGGTCCACGACAGCGTGTAGGTGACCACATCACCCGCCTGCAGGGCCTCCCCCGATGCAGGGTCGGACGTCTTCGCCGGGACGATGTGCGGCAGCGGCGTCGTCACCGTCACCGGCGGCTCGCACACCTCCGGGCTGGCGCACACGGCGCCGGCCACGTTCTCGAGCACGTGATCGCCCGCGTTCGTCACGGTCACCGAGTAGGTCAGCGTCACCCGCTCGCCGGCGGCCAGCGCGCCCCACCACGCCAGGGTCGGCGCCTCGAACGACACCTCGCCCGCCGACGCCTCCGCGTCGTCGTTGAACACCGCGTCATCCAGCACGCCCGACAGGTCGTCGCTCACCCTCGCCGGCGTCTCGGCCGTGTAGTCGCCCTTGCCGTCGTTCTCGATCGTGACGGTGTACGTCACCTCGTCGCCGGTGTTGACGCCCGCGACGGCGTCGGACGTCTTCTCCACCGACACATGACGGATCGGGTTCTGCGTGCGGCAGGTCGGGTCGTCGGGGTGGCAGCCGTCCTCGCCGCCGAGCACGTTGGCGAGGATGTGATCGCCCTGCTGATCGAACGGGTTCACCGTCACCGTGTACGACACGGTGTAGATCTCGTCCGCCGGCACCGTTCCGTCGATGTCGAGCTGCGTGCCGTTGAGCACCGCCGTCAGCGCCGGGTTCGAGGTCGTCGGCCCGCCCGTGAGCGTGGCGTCGTCGAGCACCGCCGACAGATCGTCGAAGGTGTCCACGGTGGCATCCGCCTGACCGGTGTTCTCGAAGTACAGCGTGTAGGTGACCTCCTGCCCGGCGACCACCGAGGTGCCGGAGGCCGGGCTCACCGACTTGCGGTCCTGCAGCGCCGAACCCGGAATCTGCACCGAGCGGCACGGGTCGGCCGGATCGGCCGCCAGCTCCGCGGGCAGGCACGCCACGTTCAGCAGCACGTTGTCTCCGGTCGACGCGTCGTACCTCACCGAGTACGTCACGATCGCGGCCTCGCCCGCCGGGAGTGCGCCCGACCACTCCAGCGTCTGGCCGTCCTCGTCGAACGTCACCGTCCCGACGTCCGCGCTGGCGTCGTCGTTGTAGGTGGCGTCGTCGAGCACCGCTCCGAGGTCGTCGGTGAACGCGCCCGGCGCCGTGGCCGTGAAGTCGCCCGGGCCGACGTTCTCCACCGTGACCGTGTACGTCACCGTGCCGCCGTCGACGGGCAGCTCGGTGGTGTCGGCGACCTTGGTGTGCGTGAGGCGCGGCAGCAGCAGCTCGGTCGTGGCGCAGGGCCGGCCGGTGTCGGGATCGATGCCGTCGACCGGCGGGTCGCACGACGGCGTGGTCGTGTCACACTCGGCGTCGGCCGGGTCACAGTCCGGACCGAACGCCACGTTGCGCACGACACCGTCGCCGCCCGCGGCGAGGGTGACCGAGTACGTGATCGTCACCGTCTCGCCGGCCTCAAGGGCACCGGCCCAGCTCAGGATCGGCTCGGCGAACAACGGCGCCGGCCCGACCGAGGCCTCGGCGTCGCCGTTGAACCGCGCGTCGTCGAGCACGCCGGAGAGGTCGTCGAGCACCACGGCCGGGTGATCGTCGGTGTAGTCGGCCGTGCCGGTGTTCTCGGCCGTGACCGTGTACGTGATCGTGTCGCCCTGGCGCGAGTCGGCGGTCGCGTCGGAGGTCTTGGTCACGGCGAGCTGACGCGCCGTCACCGTCACGGGGTGGTCCTCCACCTCGCCGGCCGTTGCCGCGCCGGTCGGGGCGAACGTCGTCACGTCGGCCGGGAAGAGGCGGAAGCGCGCAAACGTGTCGGCCGTGACCGTGCCCGCCGGGAAGGTGAGCTCGTACGGGGCGGTTCCCGAGTTCGCGGGTACGGCGACGGTGACGAGCTCGCCGGCGTCGAAGGTGCCGCTGCCGTCCAGATCGATCCAGCCGGCGAGGGTCGCCGCCGCGGCGGTGGCGTTCGTCGCCGACACCGTGACCGTCGTCTCGTCGCCGACCGTCACGACGATCGGCTCCGCGATGCCGTCCTCGTCCGCGATGCGGTTGAGATCGTCGCCGTCGGCGCCGGACGCGGGCTGCCCGTCCGGATCGAAGTCGATCGCCGTGCCGATGGTCAGGCCCTGCACGATGGTGTGACGCGGGCCGTCGGTCGCGAGGTCCGTGCGGTACGAGTTCGGCGCGTCGCCGAAGTCCTCGCACGCGGGGGGCTGGATGCCGAGGTCGCCGTCGCCGTCGAAGCCGAAGCCGGAGCCCGCTCCGCCTTCCCAGCGGACCTCGAAGGAGCTCTTCCCCTCGAGAACGACCTGGAAGCGGCTCCAGGGGTCGCTGTTGGCCGGCTCGGTGCCGGTGAAGACGATGTTGCCGCCGGTCTGCGTGATGGTGACCGAGCTCTCCTGGCTCACGCCGTAGGCGGCCAGGTCGTCAGCGTCGAAGATCGCGCGCTCCGTGATGGTCCCGTCGGCGCTCCGGTCCATGTCGCTCACGGTGAAGACGCCGTTGATCTCGACGGGCGTCGTCGTGCCCGCCTCGTAGAACGAGTACTGCAGCGTCGCGGCCGGGTCGATCTGCCATGCCGCGTCGTCGCCGAAGACGTGGAAGCCGTTCGGCGGCGCGCCGCCGCCTCCGGCCTCACGCATGTCGCCGGCGGCGACCCGGACGAACATGTCGACCGCCACGCCGCCCACGACCGTCACGTTGCGATAGCGCGCCGTCGATCCGACGCCGCCCGTTCCCGTGAGGTCGGCCGCAGCAGGCTGAGCGAACGTAAAGGCGTAGTACTCCGCCCCCGTGGTCGTGCAGGTGTCGGACTGCACGAGGCGCTCGAACAGCACCCGGTAGTCCTCGACCTCACCGTCCGGCGCCGCACCGGTCGGCTCGGTGATCGCCGCCGCGTCCGTCGAGTACCGCACCCGCACATACGACGAGATCCCCGCCGGGTTCGTGCCCTGCGTGAACGTCACATCGTTCGCCCCGGTCGTCACCGGCTGAGCGTTCGCGACCCGCTCGCCGTCGTCCGCGAAGTCGCCGTCCTGGTTCCAGTCCACCCACACGCTCACGAAGCCGTCCGCCGACGCCTCCACCTCGAGCGTGTTCTGCACCGCCTGCAGCGACGCCGGGTCCAGCCCCGTCCGCAGCGTCGAATTCGGGTACCCCAGCGCCGGGTTGAACGCCACACCATCCTCGTCCGCGACACCCGTGGTGTCGTCGCCATCCGCCGCAGCTGTCGGCTGGCCATCCGCGTCGATATCGACCGTCTCGCCGAGATATACCCCCGGAGAGATCGCGTGCCGCGGACCGTCGCTTCCGCGGTCGGTGCTGTACGAGTTCGGTGCGTCACCGAAGTCCTCGCACGCGGGGGGCTGGATACCGAGGTCGCCGTCGCCGTCGAAGCCGAAGCCGGAGCTTCCGAATCCGTCCCACTCCACGTCGAGAGCGCTGCGGTCCTCGATGAGGACCTGGAAGCGGCTCGCCATGTCTCCGTTGTTGTTGCCGTTTCCGTTGAACGCCACCGTGTCGTCAGACGCCACAACCTCGACGAGGCTGCCCTCGGCGACGCTGTATGCGGCAAGATCGGCCGCCTGGAACGTGGCGCGCTCCTGAGTGAGAGGCGGCCCGTCCATGTCGTTGACTGTCCATACGGCGTTCACCTCGACAGGCGTTGTCGTACCAGCTTCGTAGAACGCATAGGAGATCGTTGCGTTGAACCTGACGTTCCACGCTGCGTCGTCCTCGAGGACGGTATACCCGTTCGGGGGCCACGCACCGTTGTACATCGCGCCCGCCACTGTTGTGGCAACCATGTCAACGGGAACGCCATTGACGACTGTCACGTTTTCATATCGGGCACTCGATCCGATGCCGCCCGTGCCCGTCAAGTCGACCGGCTGAGCGAACGTGAAGGCGTAGTACTCCGCCCCGGTGGTCGTGCAGGTGTCGGACTGCACGAGGCGCTCGAACAGCACCCGGTAGTCCTCGACCTCACCGTCCGGCGCGGCACCGGTCGGCTCGGCGATCGCCGCCGCGTCGGTCGAGTACCGCACCCGCACATACGACGAGATCCCCGCCGGGTTCGTGCCCTGCGTGAACGTCACATCGTTCGCCCCGGCCACCACCGGCTGCGCGTTCGCGACCCGCTCGCCGTCGTCCGCGAAGTCGCCGTCCTGGTTCCAGTCCACCCACACGCTCACGAAGCCGTCCGCCGACGCCTCCACCTCGAGCGTGTTCTGCACCGCCTGCAGCGACGCCGGGTCCAGCCCCGTCCGCAGCGTCGAATTCGGGTACCCCAGCGCCGGGTTGAACGCCACACCATCCTCGTCCGCGCCGTCGCCGTCCGCCGCCTGACCCGGCTGGCCGTCGGTCTCGATGTCGATCGAGGAACCGAGCATCACCGGCGCGGTCTGCGCAGGCTCGTCGTAGCCGGGCACCGCGTGGCGGGGCCCGTCGGAGGCGAGTGTCGTGCCGTAGTCGTCGGGCGCGTCACCGAAGTCGATCGGCGTCGGCGCGTTGAAGCAGCGCGCACCATCGTTGCCGGCGCTCGCGGGCCCGTCGGCGAAGTACTGCACGTCGCCGTTCGACATGTCGACCCGCCAGATGCCGCCGGTCGTGTTCTCGGACGCGTACATGTATCCGTCGGAATCCGCATAAGTGGCACCGAACCCGACGGACGCGTAGGTGCCGTTGGGGTGCCGCATGGGCCCCACGGCGTCGACCAGCTCGACGGCGTTGGTCGTGGTGTTGAACCTCAGCAGGGAGTACTGCCGGGGAGACTGCGTTGCCGGCCCCGAGCCGAACCCGTAGAGGTTGCCGTCATCGACGCTGTACGCCCAGTCGGGCATTCCGGCGGTCACCCCGCTCGGAAGAGCCGCCGTTCCGGCGGCCACGACCTGGAAGAACGTGGGCGAGTCGGGGTCCATGTCGATCTTCGCCCACGGCATCGTGTTCGAGTTGATGGCCACCCAGTAGTTGCCGTCCGCGTCGAACTCACCCGTTGTGGGAAGGCTGGAGACCAGTTGCGAGGGCATCCCAGGGAACGTTTCCCAGTTCTCGGGCATCCCCATGTATTCGACGGCGTAGTTGGCTCCTACGCGCGTCACGGTGAACTCGCCCGACGAAAGCGACATGGCGTACATGTAGTCGTCGATCGGGTTGTAACCGAACGCGTTCGAGACGGCGGCGAAGTCCTCTGCCTCAGTGGTGAACTCCCCCGTGACGAGGTTCACGGCGAAGGCGTCGGTCGCGGTGGCGCCCGACGGAGTCTGGAACAGGTAGCCGTACGGGTCGCTCGTGCACACGAACAGCGACGGGGACGGCGCGGGCTCCGTCACGGTGAGCGTGGTGTTGGCGTTGGGGACGAGGTTGGCGACCGTCGTCGTGAGGTTGCTGGTGTCGTTCGTGTAGCTGCCGGGGGCGTCGGACGTGACGTTGATGGTGATCTCGCACGTTGCGCCGGGAGCGACGCTGACGCCCGACACGGAGAACTGCGTGGCTCCCTGCGTGGCATTCGCGGTGGGAGCGCCACAGGCGCCGTTGTTCGACACGGTGCCGTTGGCGAGGGTGACTCCTGCAGGCAGGGAGTCGGTGAATCCGAGCGGCGTCAGCGTGGGCTGGGTGGGCTCGTTCGGGTTGCTGATCGTGAACGTCAACTGGCTGGTCTGGCCGACGGTGATGCTGGCCGGGCTGAACGCCTTCGTCAGCGGGGCCGTGGGGTACGACAGCGTGTAGCTCCACGAGTCGTTGTGTCCCGCGCCCGTGAGCGTACTGTTCGCGGTGTTGTTGACCAGGTTGAACGTCGTGATGGGGCTGGCCGACGTGAGGCGGAAGGAGCCGCAGCCTCCGTTCGGGTTGCTGCCGTCGTTTCCGGCGCACCCGGTGTTCAGCGCCGCCTGGAGGCCGGAGTTCAGCGTGGTGCCCGATACCTCGAGGGCGTTGTTCTTGGCGAGCTGAGTCAGCGTGCCACCTCCGGTCACACCGAGGCGAGACGCGTCGAGGTTCGTCACGTGGATGACCGGGGCGATGATCGGCTTGCTGAACTCCACGGATGACGTGCGGGAACCCCCACCCGACGGCGGGCCGGCGCAGTTGCCGTCCGCTCCGCGGGCCTCGGCCGGAGCATCCGGTTCGAGGAACGCCGGCACGTTGTTCCATCCGGCGCTTCCCGCGCCGAACGGGTTGCAGCTTCCCGTGAGCTGGGTGATCCTCTCCGTGGCCGTCACTCCGCTGTTGAACGTGAGGGTCCTGGTGGCACCGACGCCGGATCCTGTGACCGTCGACACGTTCGTCACCCACTGCTGGGAGGGCGCGGTCGCGGCGGCGGCCGGCGACGGCTCGCCGATGGCCACCGCGGCGAGCGGCGTCAGGAGCCCCGCGACCACCGCGACCACGGCGAGCGCCGCGGTGCCGGGATTCGGCGCCGCCAGTCTGCGACGAGTGCCGCGGCGACGCCCGCTCTCGCTCGAGTTCCCGCCCTTGCGCAGCCAGCCGAAACGACTCACACTTCCCCCACTCCAGACGCGGGACGCCTGGCGCCCTCACACAGCTCGAGCGGCGCCTCCCGAACCGGGAGCGCGCCGCCTCTGAAGTCTTCCTACCAGAATTCCGGTCCACTCCCCGACGAATTCATCCGGAACTTCACCCGTGTCGGGTCACGCCCGCGGCAGGGGCGTCAGTCGATCGCGGCGAGCTGCGCCTCGACCGACCGGTAGAGCGCGCGCGATGCGGTGAAGCGCGCCTCGTCGTCGGGCTGCTCGATCGCGGCGACGTAGACGCGCACCGTGCCCTCCGCCGTGGCGACATCCTTCGCCGAGAGCAGGCTGCTCGTCTCGAGCGTGCCCGTCTTGATCCCGACGACGCCCGGATCGGCGAGCAGCTCGTTCGTGTTCTCGACCAGACCGGCACCGGGCAGGTCGACGGTGGGCGTTGCGACGATCTCGGCGATCACGGGGTGCGCCATAGCGAGCCGCCCGAGTTCGATGAGCGCGGCCGCCGTGGCGGTGTTGCGCGGGTCGATGCCCGTGGGCTCCACGATCGTGATCTCGTCCAGGCCGTGGCGGTCCAGGTAGGCGTCGGCGGCGGCGGCGAAGGCGGCGTCGTCGCCCCAGATCTCGATCACGAGGATGTCGGCGTAGTTGCACGCGGAACCGATGAGCATGCCCTGCAGCAGCTGGAACTGCGTCAGCGTGCCGCCCGCCGGCACGGGCAGCGCCGACTCGCCCCGGGCGAGGTACTCCTCGTATGACGCGTTCCACCGCGAGACGAAGTGGTACTCGTCCCCCTGCTCGCCCGCCGCGAGCGGGCGCTCCTCGAGCACCATCAGGGCGGTGACGAGCTTCGTGATGCTCGCCATGGGCACGGCATGGTCGGCGATGCTGTGCACCTCGCCGTCGCCGACGGCCACGGCGGCCGAGCCCTTCGCCGGCCACGCGATGAGTGTCGGATCAAGGGCATGGAGGTCGGCCGGCGCCGTCTCGGCGACCGCTCCGGACGTGTCTCCCTCGGCGCCGAGCAGGCCGTTCGTGATCCCGGCCGCCCCGGACCCGAGGACGACGGCGACCACAGCGATGACGATCGTGCGCGCGAGGCGGCGCCGGCGACGAACACTCAGCGAGCGCCACATGCGCCTGGGGGGAGCGTGGGAGTCCATGTCACTCCCACAATGGCATACGCGGCGGCACGTCCCCGGCGGTCGCCGCCGCGAACGGCGATGGCTGTGCGTCCGCGCCGGCTCACCGCGTCGCCGCGATCGGCTCCGCCCCCTCGCGCCCCTCGGCCTCCATCCGGTCCTGTCGAGCGACGGTCGCGACGATCGCGACGAGCAGGATCAGTTCGAAGGCGTTGGTGGCGGCGCCGCTCGGCAGCGGGATCGGCACGGAGCTGCCCGCGAGCATCAGCACCGTGCCGATGCAGAGCCAGGGCCACCGCTGGCGCATCCACGCGACGATGCCCGCCAGAAGGAGCGCCGCGGCCACAACGAGAACCATCACCGGCGGCCCTCCCGGAGCCCGCTCGTTCGCGTAGCTGAGCGCCCCATGCTCCCGCTCGGCGACGAGTTGCGCCGGCATCGCGCCCGTGACGATCTCGAACACGATGAGGGCCGCCGTGACGACCAGGGCGATGACGAGCACCCACCGCCGGCGCGCCCAGCCGACGCCCGACCGCGCCAGCACATGCCAGGCGACGATCACGAGCAACGGGGTCAGCAGGGCGTGCAGCCAGTACCGGGCCCCGTTGAGGACCTCGAGCACGCCGCCCTCGCCGATCACGACGCCGAGGGCGATGACGGCGTTGTCGTACACGAGCCCCGCGATCACGAGCAGCACGAGATCGGAGGCCACGACGCGACCCCGACGCGCGACGCGCATCGCGGCCCACACCCCCAGCGCGACGTAGGCGAGCGCGAAACCGAGAAAGATCAGGCTGTCCATTGGCACCTCCGTGTCCCCGCCACGCTAGGCGCCGTCGCCGCGGCGCCGGAGGGGGTTGCGCCCGCGGCGGGGAACGCGAAAGGCCCCTCCCGGTCATCGGGAGGGGCCGCTGCGGAGACGGAGGGATTTGAACCCTCGGTCCCCTTAAAGGGGACTCCACCTTAGCAGGGTGGTGCACTAGGCCTGACTATGCGACGTCTCCAGGCACCCGCGGGCGGGTGCACCCGTCCATGTTACCCGATCTCGTCAGCCGAGATTTCCGGCCGAGCATCGCCGGTCAGCGGCCGTCTGCCCCGGCGTATTGGATCCGAGCTCAACGGGGCCGGCGCTCTCCTCGGGAGCCGGCGTTGCCGGGTCACTCGGCGCGGGCTGCTCCTCGGGCGACGCAGGCGCGCCCGCGTCGGGAGCGGTCTCGCCCTCGGGCGCCTGCTCGCCGGAACCGCCGTCCGCCTCGTCCTGCGCCACCGACCCGGTTCCCTCCGCGGAAAGCTGGATCGGGACGTTCGCGTTGATCGCGTCGAACAGCTGCTGCGCCGACTGCTCGTCGGCGATGCGACGGTTCGCGTCGGCGGGGTCGACGAAGACCGGGTACTGCACGAAGACGAAGTCCTCGTAGGGCACGTCCCTGACGGCGAGCGCCATCTGCGCGAGATAGATGGGGTCGCCCAGCGCCGAGGTCTTCTCGATGTTCTCGACCACCGCACGGGCCAGGTTGTACACGGTGCCCCAGTTGCCGAGCACCTCGTCGCTGACCATCTTGTTCACCAGCGCCGACATGAACACCTGCTGGTTGCTGATGCGGGCGATGTCGCTGCCGTCGTCCACGCCATGGCGGGTGCGAAGGAAGGCCAGCGCCCGGTCGCCGCTGATCGTGTTCTCACCGGCCGCGAAGTCCGCGCCCGACTCGGGGTCGTGGATGCCGCCGGCCACGCAGACCGTCACCCCGCCGATGGCGTTGGTGATGTCGATCACCCCGCCCCACGTCACGCTTGCGGCATGGTCGATGGTCTGGCCCGTGAGCTGCTCCACCGTCTTCACCGTGCAGTTGAGCCCGCCGTACGAGTACGCGGCGTTGATCATCTCGCGGCCGTCGCCACCGACGTTACCCTCCTCGTCCTCGCAGGCCGGGATGTAGGTGACGAGGTCGCGCGGGAAGCTGACGACGGTGACGCGACGCGGCTCGGGCGAGATGTGCATGAGCATGAGCACGTCGCTGCGGGCGCTCTCGAGCTCGAGGCCGTTCTCGTCGTAGTCGTCGGGATCATCGGAGCAGCGGTTGCCCATGATCTCGTGGTGCTCCCAGTCGCACACGTCGAGACCGGCGAGCAGGATGTTGAAGCCGCGGTTGTCGAGCTCGGCGATCGCCGGGGCCTCGCTCTGCCCGTCGAGGTCGACGGTGTTCTCCGAGGCGAACGTGGAGGTGAGGTCGTAGACGACGTAGCCGATGACGCCCAGCCCGGCGACGAGCACGGTGGAGAGGGCGATGGCGAGGAACGCGAGCGCCTGGCGCACCGGGTTCGACTTGGGCAGCTGCCCATGGCGCGCCACGGTCCGCCGCACGTGGCGCTTCGACGACTCGCTCATCCGTTCCCTTTCGTGGCGGAGGGTGTGGGATTCGAACCCACGGGACATCTCTGCCCGCTGGTTTTCAAGACCAGATCCTTCGGCCGCTCGGACAACCCTCCAGGCGTCTCCGCCGGGCACCGAGTCTAGTAGACAGACCTCGGCGGCCATTCTGGCGGCGCGATCTGGGGGATCTCTGTGCGGCGCGCCGCCGTTCGCACCCGTGCCGCACCGCGGGCGCGACGCCTTGCGCCGTCCGCCCGCGGCTCAGACGAGCCCGAGGGTCTGGAACACCGTCGCGACGCCACCGTCCTCGACGTCGTCGGTGATGTCGGTGGCCTCGTGACTGACCTCCTCCGGGGCCTGCCCCATGGCGAACGCCCGGCCGCCGTTCTGGGCCGCCCAACGGAACATCCCGATGTCGTTACGGCCGTCGCCGATCACGACGACGTCACCGGCCGCGAACCCGGTGAGCTCGCACACGCGCGCCAGGGCGGTGCTCTTGTCCACGCCCTTCGGGGCGATGTCGAGCCACGCCGTCCAGCCCACCGCGTACGAGACCTGGTTGAGGCCCATGCGATCGACCATCTCGACGAAGTCCGCCTCGGTGTGCTCGGGCGAGACCACCACGACGCGCGAGACCATGAGGCCCTTCATCTCCGACAGCTCCACCTGCTGCGCGTTGGCGCGGTGCAGGCCCCAGTCATCCACGTAGTGCGTGTAGAGGCGGGTGCCGTCGGGCAGCTCGACGAGGTAGTTCGCGTCGGGCAGGTGCGTCTCGAGCAGCTCGATCACCTCGGTGCAGTCGAACTGCTCGGTGAAGTGCCGGATGTACCCGGAGTCGGAGGCGTCGTCGCGGATCAGGATCGCCGCACCGTTGGAACACACGACGTACTCGGGACGGATGTCGAGACCGCGCAGCACGTGGGCGGTCGCCTCCCAGCTGCGGCCGGTCGCGAGGGTGACGAGGTGCCCGTTCTCGACGGCGGCCTGAACCGCGTCGACGACACCGGGGCTGAACGTCTCGTCCTCGAGGAGGACCGTCCCGTCGATGTCCAGGGCCACAAGACGACGGGTTGCAGAGCTCATGCGGCCCAGTCTATGGGCCGGCGCGGAGGCTCCGGTCCGGGCCCAGCGGGGGCCCGGGAAGGCATGGGCAGCGGGTCAGGAGACCGGCTCGAGCACCTCGAGGCCGCCCATGTACGGCACGAGCGGGGCCGGCACCTTCACCGATCCGTCCGGCTGCTGGTGCGTCTCGAGCAGCGCGACGATCCAGCGCGTGGTGGCGAGCGTGCCGTTGAGCGTGGCGACGTGCTGCGTGCGGCCGCCGTCCTCCGCACGGTGACGCACGTTCAGCCGGCGCGCCTGGTAGGTCGTGCAGTTCGACGTCGACGTCAGCTCACGGTAGGCACCCTGCGTCGGCACCCACGCCTCGGTGTCGTACTTGCGCGCCGCGCTCGACCCCAGGTCGCCCGCGGCCACGTCGATCACGCGGTACGCGAGACCGAGCGACTGCAGCATCCGCTCCTCGAGAGCGAGCAGGCGCTCGTGCTCGGCCTCGGCTTCATCGGCGGTGGTGTACGAGAACATCTCGAGCTTGTTGAACTGGTGCACGCGGATGATGCCGCGGGTGTCCTTGCCGTGCGAACCGGCCTCACGGCGGTAGCACGTGGACCAGCCGGCATAGCGCACGGGGCCGTTGGAGAGGTCGATGATCTCGTCCTTGTGGTACCCGGCGAGCGCCACCTCGCTCGTGCCGACCAGATACATGTCGTCGGCCTCGAGGTGGTAGATCTCGTCGGCGTGGGCGCCGAGGAAGCCGGTGCCGGCCATGATGTCGGGCCGCACCAGGGTGGGCGTGATCATGGGCGTGAAGCCCTGCTCCAGCGCCACGCTGAGCGCGTAGTTCATGAGCGCGATCTCGAGCCGCGCGCCGACACCCTTCAAGAAGTAGAAGCGCGCTCCCGAGACCTTCGCGCCGCGCTCCATGTCGATGGCGCCGAGCCTCTCACCGAGGGCGAGGTGGTCGAGCGGGCCGTTCGGGAACTCGGCGGGATCGAAGCTGCGGATCTCGCCGACCTCGCGTAGCGTGACGAAGTCATCCTCGCCACCCTCGGGCACGCCGTCGATGACGACGTTCTCGATGCGCGCCATCGCGGCGGCGAACGCCTCCTCGGCGTCGTTGGCGGCCTGCTGCGCGTCCTTGACCCGGGCCGCGAGCTCCTTCGCCTGCGCGACGAGGGCGGGCTTGTCCTCCTTCGGCGCCTGCGCCACCGTCTTGCCGAACGCGTTCTGCTCGGCGCGCAGCTCCTCGAAGGCGGTCAGCGCGGCGCGGCGGGCCTTCTCGGCCTCCACGGCGGCCTCGACCGTCTCGGGCGAGTGCCCGCGCGCCACCTGCGAGCGGATGACGAGGTCGGGGTTGTCGCGCAGAAGGGCCGGATCGATCACGCGGTCAAGTCTAGGGCGGAGGGAGGGGCGCGCCGCATGCGCTGCAGCGGCGACCCGCCCTCCGGCGGCAAACGAGTCCGTGCGCCCCTAGTCGCTCTCGGCGCCGGCGTCAGAGTCGTTGGCGGTGTCCGCGGGCTCGCGATCGTCGGCGGGCGTACCGCCATCCTCGTCGTCGACCGGCGGATGCTCCCCGCCGACCGGGTCCTCCCCTGCCGGCAGATCAGGGTTCTCACCGATGATCGGGTCCTCCCCGAGCGGCAGTTCCGGGTCCTCGCTGACATGGTCGTTCACCGCGTCGCGGCGGTCGTCGTTGCTCGTCATGCCGTACCTCCTTCTCCCTTCTCACTGTGCCGTGGCGCGGCGGATGACGGGAGGGCATTGACGCCGGCGGCCGTACCTGCCACCGCCGGTGGTCCACGCCCGACACCGATACGCCACGGCCGCGAGGACAGCCCGCCGCCACGGGGCGGCCGTCCGACCGCCGCGATAGCGTGGCCGCATGCCGCATCCCGTCACCGAGAGCAGCCTCACCGACGATCCCCTGCGGGCCGTGGACTGGCCCGTCCGCACCGAGCGCCTGCTGCTGCGCCGCACGACGGCTGCCGACATCGATGCGATGTGGGAGTTCCGCCGCCTGCCTGACGTCGGCATGTGGATCGGGGGCGCCCCCGACACCTTCGAGGGCCATCGCGCCCGCATGCGGCGCAGGGCCTCCTCGCTCGTCACCGTTGCCCTGCCCGGCGACGGTGGCGACGACACGGTGATCGGGGAACTCATGATTCGCATCGAGGACGGCTGGGCACAGGCCGAGGTGGCCGCGGCCGCCCGCGGCGTGCAGGCCGAGGTGGGCTGGAGCCTCGACCCCGCCTTTCAGGGCCGCGGCTACGCCACCGAGGCCGTGCGCGCCGCGATCGACCTCTGCTTCGGGCCGCTCGGGTTGCGACGGGTGCAGGCGAACTGCTTCGCGGCGAACGAGCCGTCGTGGCGCCTGATGGAGCGGCTCGGCATGCGCCGCGAGGCCCACACGATCAAGGACAGCCTGCACCGCTCGGGCGAGTGGATGGACGGTTTCACCTACGCCCTCCTTGCCGAGGAGTGGAACCGCTAGATCGTCCGGGCCTCACGCGCACCGCGGCATCGGCGGGCGCCCGCAATAGGCTGGCGGCATGGCCGAGACCGACGCGAAGCTCCGGGGCTCGGCCCGGCGCGCCGCCCTCGTCTACAACCCCTCGAAGGTGAACGGTGCCAAGCTGCGCGCCCTCGTGGAGGCGCAGTCCGCGCGCTCCGGCTGGGGCGAACCGATCCTGCTCGAGACGAGCGTGGAGGACCCGGGGCAGGGCATCACCCGCGAGGCGCTCGAGCAGGGCGCGGCCGCCGTGCTCGTCGCGGGCGGCGACGGCACCGTGCGCGCCGTCGCCGAGGTGATGGACGGCTCCGGCGTGCCGCTCGCGATCGTGCCGAGCGGCACGGGCAACCTGCTGGCCCGCAACCTGCTGCTGCCGCTGGGCGACCCGCAGGAGATGGTGCGCGCGGCGTTCGAGGGCGACACCGTGCCCGTCGACATCGGCATCGCGCGACTGCTGCGTGCCGACGGCAGCACCGAGGAGCATGCGTTCGTCGTCATGGCCGGCATGGGCCTGGACGCGGCGATGATCGCGAACACGAAGGCCGACCTGAAAAAGGCCGTCGGCTGGGTGGCGTACGTCGACGGTGCCGCGCGCTCGCTCATCGGCGCCCGCCCGTTCCGGATCGTCTACCAGACCGATCCGCGTCCCGGATCGAAGACCGCCACGCGCACCCTGACGCGTATCCACTCGGCGCGGGTGCAGAGCATCCTCGTCGCCAACTGCGGTGCGCTGCCCGCCGGGATCGCCCTGATCCCCGACGCGTCGATCATCGACGGCACCCTCGACGTCGCCATCATCCAGCCCACGGGACCGTTCGGCTGGCTGGGCGTGTGGCGCAAGGTGTGGTGGGACAACTCGGTGCTGCGGCGCTTCCGAGCGGGCAGGCGGATCGTGGAACGGCGCCACGACACCTCGGTGCGCTACCTGAGCGCCACGGTGATCGAGACGGCCACGCCCGATCCGCAGCCGATCGAACTCGACGGCGACGAGTTCGGCGAGGCCACGCGCATGGACTGCACGGTGCATCCCGGCGGGCTGCTCGCGGCCCTCCCGAGGGGCCACCCGATCGGCGCGCTCTGACGCGCCCGCGGCCTACTGCAGCGCCGAGGTGAGGCGCGCGAGGTTGTCGAGCACGCGCGAGCGCAGCGGCTGGGTGCGCCACTCCTCGAGGGTGAGCTCTCGGCTCAGGCTGCGGTAGGTGTCCTCCACCTCGCGCATCTGGCGCACGAACTCCTCGCCGCGCACGAGCAGCGAGATCTCCAGGTTCAGGCCGAACGAGCGCATGTCCATGTTGCTCGAACCGATCACGGCGACCTCGTCGTCGACCGTAAGCCCCTTGGTGTGCAGGATGTACGGCTTGCGGTACATCCAGATCCGCACGCCGGCCCGCAGCAGCGCCTCGTAGTAGCTGCGCTGCGCGTGGTAGACGACCGTCTGGTCCCCCACCTCCGAGACGAACAGCTCCACGCGCACGCCGCGGTCGCACGCGGCGGAGACGGCGAGCAGCAGCGCCTCGTCCGGCACGAAGTACGGGCTGATCATGATGATCTTCTCGCGCGCCGCGTAGATGAGCGAGAGGAACAGGCGCAGGTTGTTCTCCACCTCGAAGCCGGGACCGGACGGCACCACCTGGCAGTCGAGGTCGCCCGATCCGGAGGGCATCTCGCGCAGGTCCACGCCGTCGGGCACCGTGTCGGTCTCGCTGAACCAGTCGGACAGGAAGACCGCATCGACGCTCGAGACCACCGGCCCGTCCAGCCGCACCATGACGTCCACCCACTGCAGCCCGCGCCGGATGTTGGCGCGCAGGTTGTAGCTGCGATCGGTGACGTTCTGCGAGCCGAGGTAGGCCACCTGCCCGTCGACGACGAGGATCTTGCGGTGGTTGCGCAAATCGGGGCGCTGCCACTTGCCCTTGAGCGGCTGGATCGGCAGGGCGAAGCGCCAGTCGGCGCCCATCGCGTCGAGCCGGCGGATGGTGCGCCGGTGGAACGGCTTGACGAGGTTGGCCCAGTGGTCCAGCAGCACGCGCACCGTCACGCCCCGCGCGCAGGCGTCCTCGAGCGCGCGAAAGAACCCGTCGGTGGCCGCGTCCGACTTGAAGATGTAGAACTCGACGTGCACGTAGGAGCGAGCGCGGCGGATCTCGGCGGCCATCGCGTCGAGGCTCTGCTGATAGTCGGAGATGATGCGCACGCCGTTGTCACCCGAGATCGGCAGGGCGCCGAGCTCTCGGTTCATGCGCACGAGGGCCGTGAACCAGTCCGGCTGATCGGGGCGCAGGCTGCCGCCCTCGAGCATGTCGTTGACCTCGCGCAGGTACTCGTTCGTCTGCGCCTGGCGGCGCCGCTTGTCCCGCGGCAGACGGGGGCTGCCGATCAGCAGGAACAGCAGCAGGCCGGGGATCGGCAGCAGGAAGATCGCCAGCAGCCAGGCCATCGCGGAGGTGGGCTTGCGGTTGGCCGGCACGATGAGCACCGCGATGATCCGGATGGCCATGTCGACCGCCCAGACCGTGATCGCCCACCAGGATGCGCCCAGCGCACCCCACAGCCAGTTCAGAAAATCCACGCGCCCTCCCGGCCTCAGCGTACCGGGGGCGCGGAGATCAGTCGGAGCCGGGCGACACCGCGGCGCCCGACGCGCCCGCGGACCCGCCGTCGGCGCGCGGCGCGAGCCCCCGCTTGGCGCGCTCCTCGGCCTCGATCTTCGCGTAGGCGCGGCGCTCCGTGCGGTCGAAGCGCAGAATGCTGCGCAGCACGTACCAGAACACCACCGCGATCGCGATCGTCGGCAGCAGCGACCACACCACGGCCGCCCAGTAGCTGTCCACGCGTCGATCCTAGCCGCGCGGCCCCGCCGGATGCTGGGAGCGGGCGGCGGGCGCGGTTCCCGTGCAATCGAGAGCGTCGTCGTGCCGCAGGCGCCCCGCCGGTGCGGCTCGCCGCGTCCACAGGCGCGCATCGGCCGAGGGCGGGCGGGTCGATGCTGTGGACCGCGGGACGCCGCGTAGGGGCTCGTCGAGGATCGTCCGCATGACCACGATCCTTCGCGCCCCCTCGCCCGCTCGCTTCCTCTCGCTCGTCCCCCACCTCGCGGGATTTACCCCCCGCGAGAGCCTCGTGCTCGTGCCCTTCCGCGGCGGTCGCAGCCTGGGTGTGCTGCGCCTTGACCTGCCGTCACCCGACGAGGACGAGGCGCGCTTCGCCGCCACGGCGATCGGCACGGTCTGCCGCGTGCGGGATGCCGACGGCCTGGCGATCGTCGTCTACACCGACCAGCCGTTCCACCGCGCGGGAACGCGAGATCCCGCGCGGCACACGCTCGTCGCGCGCGTGCGCGCCCGCGCCTCCGACGGCGGTCTCGCCGTGCACGGCGCGCACCTGGTGGCCGCCGACGGCTGGGGATCGTACGGCGAGGGGCCCGCGTGCCGCCCGCTCGCCGAGATCGAACCGCCGCCCGACGTCGAGGGCGGGCTCGGGCCGGTATCGCGCGACCAGCATGCGGGGCTGAAGCTGCCCCGCGTCGGCAAGGCCGCGCGGCGACGGGTGGCCGCGGCGATGGCCGAGCTGCAGGGCGACGGGCTCGGCCCGGAACCGATGGGCGGCCACGCCGCCGCGCACGACGGAGCCCGCTCCCGCGGCCCGACGCCGGGGGTCGACGACGCGGCGATCCACGACCTCCCCGGCGTCTTCGAGGATGCGCTGTCGTGGGATCCGTGCGATCTGCACCCCGCCGAGACCGCGGTCCTGGCGCTCTCGCTGGGCGTGCCGCTGCTGCGCGACGTCGCGCTCACGCAGTGGAGTGCCGACCTCGACACCGGCCGCCGCACGCTGGCGTGGCAGCTGCGGTTCGCGCAGGGCGACGCCGGCGCGCCGAACGAGCCCGTGCGACTGGCCGGCGACGGCCCCCGACCCGATCCCTCGCGGTTGCGCCGCGCGCTGGAGCTGACCCGCGTCGCCGCCGCGAGCGTGCCCGCCCGGCAGCGTGTCGGTCCGCTCGCAAGCGCCGCGTGGCTCAGCTGGGCGCTCGGAAATTCCACGCACGCGGGCTGGTACGTCTCTCGCGCGCTCGAGATCGAACCCACGCACGGGCTCGCCGGACTCATCGCGACGATGCTCGCGAACGCCTACCTGCCGGCCTGGGCGTTCGAACGGCCGCCGCGGCGGGACGCCTGATGCCCGCACCTGAGGCGCGGGTGGCCCCGTTACTTGACGAGCGGGAAGAGGATCGTCTCGCGGATGCCCAGGCCCGTGATCGCCATGAGCAGGCGGTCGATGCCCATGCCCATCCCACCGGTCGGCGGCATCCCGTGCTCGAGGGCGCGCAGGAAGTCCTCGTCGATGCGCATCGCCTCGTCGTCGCCGCGGTCGGCCAGCGCGGCCTGCTCCACAAAGCGCTCTCGCTGGATGACGGGGTCGACCAGCTCCGAGTAGCCCGTGGCCAGCTCGAAGCCGCGCACGTACAGGTCCCACTTCTCCACGACGCCGGCGATCGAGCGGTGCTCACGCACGAGCGGGCTCGTGTCGACGGGGAAGTCCATCACGAAGGTGGGGCGCTCCAGGTGCGTCTTCACGAAGTGCTCCCACAGCTCCTCCACGAGCTTGCCGTGCGTCGCGTGATCCGGCGCCTCCACGCCCGCCTTCTCGGCGAGCGCGAGCAGCTCGTCCATCGACGTCTCGGGCGTGATCTCGACGCCGGCCGCCTCCGACAGCGACGGGTACATCGACACACGATCCCACTCGCCACCCAGGTCGAACTCCGTGCCGTCGGCCCACGTCACGGTCGTCGATCCCGCCACCGCCACCGCCGCGTTCTGAATCAGCTCCTGCGTGAGGTCGGCGATGCCGTTGTAGTCGCTGTAGGCCTGGTAGGCCTCGAGCATCGCGAACTCGGGGCTGTGGGTCGAGTCGGCGCCCTCGTTGCGGAAGTTGCGGTTGATCTCGAACACGCGGTCGATGCCGCCGACCACGGCGCGCTTGAGGTACAGCTCCGGCGCGATGCGCATGTACAGCTCGGTGTCGAACGCGTTCGAGTGCGTGATGAACGGGCGAGCCGTGGCGCCGCCCGGCTGCACCTGCAGCATGGGCGTCTCGACCTCGAGGAAGCCGTGCCGCGCGAAGGTCTCGCGCAGGCTGGCGTTGGCCTTCGCGCGCGCCACCACCGTGGTCCGGGCCTGCTCCCGCACGATCAGGTCGAGGTAGCGCTGGCGGACGCGCGTCTCCTCGTTCAGGTCGCGGTACATGTTGGGCAGCGGCATCACGGCCTTCGCGGCCATCTGCCACTCGTCCACCATGATCGACAGCTCGCCGCGGCGGCTCGAGATCACCTCGCCCGAGACGAACACGTGGTCGCCGAGGTCGACGAGCTCCTTCCAGCGCGCGAGCGACTCCTCGCCCACCTTCGCCAGCGACACCATCGCCTGGATGCGCGAGCCGTCTCCCGCCTGCAGCGACGCGAAGCAGAGCTTGCCGGTGTTGCGGCTGAACACCACGCGCCCGGCGACCGCGGCGGTCTCGCCGGTCTCCGCTCCGGCCTCGAGGTCGGCGTACTGCTCGCGCAGCGCCGCGATCGTCGTCGTCACCGGCACCGAGACGGGGTAGGCGCCGCCGGCGGCCGAGTCGCGCTCGCCGATCAGGCGCTCACGCTTCGCCAGGCGCACCGCCTTCTGCTCGAAGATGTCCTCTTCTTCGCTCGCGGCGGCGTTCTCGGCGGGGGTTTCGGACATGCGCGGGATCCTCGACAGACACGGGAGGTGGATCGCGGCCGAGCGACCGCGGAAGACGGCATCCAGTCTAGTGATGGCGTGCCCGCGCCCCTCTCGGCCCGCGCACAGCGGCGGGATCCGCCGCGTCGGCCACCCCGGCCGGCGCTTTCGCGCGGGCCCGGCTATCGCCTCAGTCGTCCAGGTCGGGCGGAAGGTCGGGGATCGCCGGGCTGGCCTCGGCGAGCGCGTGGTCGACCGTCGAGCGCACCAGCGACGAGAGGAAACCGCCGGGGTTCTCGACGCCGATGCCACGCAGGATGCCGGTGGCCTGCTGCACGATCTGTCGCGAGAACTCGCTGGCCGTGGCGATCGCCTCCGCATAGGCGGGGCGATCCTCCTCGGCGATCACCACGGGCTCGCACCCGAGCTCCACCGCGAGCGCCTGCGCGATGGGCAGCACCGCGGCGGGTGCGGTGACCGCCGCGTACGTGGCCGCCAGCTGCCGCAGATCGATCGACGTTCCCGTGAACGCCATCGCGGGGTGCACCGCCAGCGGGATGGCGCCCTTCTCCGCCGCCGGCCGCAGCACCTCGATGCCGTGGGCGGCGTCGGTGTGCAGCACGAGCTGACCCATCTGCCAGTGCCCGGCGTCGGCGAGCCCGCGGATCAGGTGCGACAGGTCCGCGCGCGGCACGGCGACGATGACGAGCTCGCTGCGCCGCAGCACCTCCGGGGCGTCGAGGACGGGCACCTCCGGCAGCACGGCAGAGGCCCGGTCCTCGTCGGAGGCGCGGGTGCGGCCGGTGAGGGCGTGCCCGGCTCCGGCCAGGGCCGCGCCGAGGACCGGGCCGACCCTGCCGGAGCCGACGATGCCGACGCCGAGCCGGCCATCGCGCCTCACGCTCGCGGCTCCCGGGGCGCGCTTGCTTCGGCCGGCGCCGCGGGGTCACCGGCGCCGGG
Organism: Microbacterium sp. Marseille-Q6965; assembly: GCF_946151065.1. GTDB lineage: Bacteria > Actinomycetota > Actinomycetes > Actinomycetales > Microbacteriaceae > Microbacterium. The sequence goes on from NZ_CAMGZA010000001.1 coordinate 1,254,700, forward strand.
CCCGGCGGTGCGGCTCGCGTCGGGCGCAGCGCCCCCGGTTGTGCGGGCGCCCGACTCCACCGATGCGGCCGCAGGGACGGGTGCGTCCGCCGCGACGGGCGCGCCGGGGGCCTGCAAGGCGGCGGCGGGGCCGGCGACGACGCGCGCGGCGTAGCTCTCCCAGCCCGGTACGTCGCCGTGCGCGCCCCAGCGGTGCGTCTGGTCGGCCGCGGCGGCGGCCACGGACCCCGCCCGCACCTCTCCGAACAGCGCCATGAGGTCGGCGCGATCGAGGCCTACGACGGTGCCCGACACCGTGCCGGCGACGGTGTGCGCTTGCAGCCAGCCGACGGTCTGGACGCGATCGATCGGCCCCTGCGCGATCGAGGTGCCCTGGAGCCGGGCCAGGGGCAGGATCGCCTGCCGGCGCCAGAGGGTGCCGCGGCGCAGCAGCAGGGCGTACGCCGTGACCAGCGCGCCGTGGCGCTTCCACGACGCGGGTCGGCGCCAGCGCGCCCGGCGCGCCATGACGCGGTACGGGTCGCCCTCGATGGGGCCGAACATGCCGTGGTCGATGATGAACGGCAGGTCCTGCGGGGGAAGGTAGGGCAGGATCAGCTGCAACACGCGGATCGCGTCGTCGCGCGTGCCGACCGGCAGGACCTGGCTGAACTGCTGCTGCGCCGACGCCTGCGCGGCGACGCTCTGGCCCGACACCCGGTTGATGTTGATGCGCCACCAGCCGAACGGCTTCCACAGCAGCGGCTGCACGAGCTCGACGGCGTGGATGCGGCCCGGCGGGATCGTCTGCGTCACGGTGGTCAGCAGGCCCTGCGTCACGCGCACGCCGTCGGGGGTGGGCGCGATCGAGTACCGCAGCGCCCTGGACAGGCCGCGCCACACCACGCCCACCACGCTGAACGCCATGGGGATGCCGGAGGTCAGCGCTGCCACCCCGAGCACGACGAGACCCTCGCCGTCCGCGTCGATGAGGGCGGCAGGCAGCAGGCTCGCGAGGGTGACGAGGAAGATGCCCCCGAACAGCGCCACCCACACGACCGCCTCGAGCAGCTGTGACCCGATGATCCGACCGACCGGCAGCTTCACCACGCTCTCGGGCGCCACGTCCGCCACATCCGCGCCCTCGATGAGCTCCTGCACGCCGGCCGACACGGTCGAGCGCAGCCGGCCTCCCTGAGGACGGTTCGGGTCCGCGCCCTCCCGCGCCGCCCGCCGCGCCGCCCGCGCGCCCGAGGCGAGGCGCAGGATGTCCGCCCGCACCTCCTCGGCCCGCGCGATCGACAGGTATTCGAGCGGCACGTTCGCGTCGGTGCCGGCGCCATCGACCTCCAGCTTGGCCATGCCAAACAGCCGCGGCAGGAACGGGCGGGTGAGGTTCACGCCCTGCACACGGTCGAGCGGAGCGCGCCGGTGGCTGCGGAAGATGATGCCCTTGCGCACCTCGACGTCCTCGCCCGTGATGCGGAACTGATGCGCTCGCCACGCCAGCCCGAAGCCGGCCGACACGAGGGCGACCACCGCGAGCACCGCGAGGAGAACCACGAGGACCAGGTTGTTCGAGAGGGTCCAGTCGAGGAACCACCCGATCGGATCGCCGTTCTCGAACTCGGCCTCGTCCTGCTCATGCGGTGCCACGATGCCGACGAACCAGTACGTGATGCGGTCGCGGAGGTTGCCGAGGATCAGCGTGATCACGATGATCAGCGCGATCCCGCCCTTGAACAGCGGCGTCAGGGGGTGCAGCCGGTGCCACTCGCCGTCGGCGAGCGAGGAGGATCCGCCGCCCACCAACGGCGCGGCAGCGACAGCGGTCTCGTCCGCCGCCCCGTCCTGTCCCGCGCGAAGGTGCGGATCGGTCACAGCCCGGTCCGTCGGGTCTCGGCGACCTGGATGAGCGCGTCGCGCAGCACCTCGGCCGATGCCTGCGACAGTCCCGGGATCTCCACCCCGGTGGTGGCCGCGGCCGTGACCATCTTCAGCTTCGCGATGCCGAAGGCCCGATCCATCGGCCCATGGGTGATGTCGACGAGCTGCATGCGCCCGTACGGAACCGCCACGATGCGCTGCCACAGGATGCCCTTGCGGAAGACGATGTCATCCTCCCGCAGCATGTACCCGAGCGCCCGCGCCTGGCGGGGCAGGATGACCTGCGTGATGATTGTCACGACGATCAGCGCGGCGCCCGCCCACCAGGCCCACGGCTGGTCGAGGGTCGCACCGAGCACGATCATCGCCACGAGGACCAGCGCCGCGAAGATCCCGTTCTGCACGGTCTGCGACACGACGTACTTCGGCGAGATCTGATGCCAGCGCCCGTCGAGCGTGAGCCGACCCTCGGCGCGCGGCTCCCGAATGGCCGTGTAGGTGCCCTCGTCGAGCACCGCCGCGGGTTCGGGCGCGTGGTGGCCGGAGGAAGCGCTCGCGGGCGCGGAAGCGGCGGGGGCAGCCGGCGCGGCGGTGCCGGGCGTGGCGGCGCCCGCCGATGCGGGCGGTGCCGCGGGAACGTGCGCCGGCTCGGCCTGGGCGCCCGCGGCGCCGTGCGCCGGCTGGGCTGGCGCGTCGGAGGTCGCTTGCGCCGACGCGGCCGCGCAGCATCCGGGGCGGGATCGGCGGGGCGCGGCGGGTTCGCGGGACGCGGCGGGACGGCGGGGCGCGGCGGGACGGCGGGGCGCGGCGGCACGGCCGGGGCTCCCTCGGGCAGCGGCGGGACCGGCCCGGGCACAGGCGGCAGCTGCGCGTCAGTGTGCGGCAGGCGCGCCGGCCCCGGGGTCGTCGGGCTCTCGGGCATCGGGATCCTTCGGCAGCATGCACCAGGGTTCGGCGATCAACGCCGCGGCCACGAGGACGACCCCCGCCACCGCCGTTGCGATGATCGTGCCCATCGAGCCTATCCCGGGGCTCACCGGCCGTGTGGTGAGGTAGGCGATGAAGCCGAGGCCCGCTCCCCCGAGGGCGGCCCCGACGATGCTCGAGGCCCGCGCGAGCATCGCGGTGCGCACGGCGCGGAACGGGTCGACGCGCGGGGCGTCCGGCTCGCGCAGCGAGCGCCGGATCGGCCACGCGAGCGTGAGACACACCGCGCCGAGCAGCACGAGCAGGATCGGCAGCGACACGGCCGGGGTGAACGTGGCGCGCCCGCTCGCGGTGAGCAGGTGGTCGACGAGGAACGCCGCCGCCCCGCCGAGCACCGCGGCGAGGAGAAGGACGGCCGGTCCCGTGCGCTTCATCCGGCGCCCTCCGACGAAGTCAGCGCCGCGAGCAGGTCGGCCACGCGGCCGCGGCCCGGCAGCACGGCGTCGGGATCGATCGACAGCCAGGGCCCGAGCACGAAGTCGCGCTCGGCGGCACGGGGGTGCGGCAGCCGCAGGCGCTCATCGTCGCTCACGACGTCACCATAGGCGATGAGGTCGAGATCGAGCGTGCGGTCGCCCCACCGCTCCGCGCGCACCCGCCCGTGGCGGGATTCGATGACGTGCAGCATCGCCAGCAGCATGTCAGGCGCCAGCCGCGTGCGCACAATCGCCACGGCGTTCAGGTACCCCGGCCGCTCGTCGCTCGGTCCCGCGGGCGTGAGCGCCACCGACTCGATCGCCTCGGACACGGCGATCAGCTCGGTCAGCGGCAGGTGGCGCAGGTCCTGCATGGCCTCGCGCATCAGCCGCTCGCGGTCGCCCAGGTTCGAGCCGAGCGCGATGACGGCGTCCACCGGCGCCGCCGGTTCGCGGGGCTCGCGCGGCGGCAGCGGCTCGGTCAGGCGGCGGCTCATCCCGCCTCCCCGCCCCCGGCGGAAAGCCGCTCGGGAAGGCCGTCATGCACCGTGACGGAGACGTCGGAGAACTGCGCCGCGATCGGGGCCTGCGGCTTGTGCACCGTGACCGAGACGAACAGGACCTTCTCGTCCTCGCGCACCGCCCGGGCGATGCGGTGCGCGAGCGTCTCGATGAGGTTGACGGGTTCACCCTCCACGATCGCCGCGACCTTCTCCGCCAGCTCGCCGTAGTGCACGGTGTCCGCGACGTCGTCGGTCTCGGCCGCCCGCTCGGTCTGCACGCCCAACCGCAGATCGACGACGAACTCCTGGCCCTGCTCGCGTTCGAAGTCGAACACGCCGTGGCGGCCGAAGCAGCGCAGGCCGGTCAGCTCGATCGTGTTGAGCGGAGTCACGCGACCCCCTCCCAGGCGGCGGCGACCGCGAGAGCGTCGCGCGTGGCGCGGGCGTCGTGCACGCGCACCGCGTGCGCCCCCGCCCGCGCGGCGAGCACGCTCGTCACGGCGGTGGCCAGATCGCGCCGTTCCCGCGACGGCGCCTCGCCGAGCGCGGTCTCGAGGAAGCGCTTGCGCGACGTGCCCACGAGCACGCGGTACCCCAGCGCGGTCACCTCGCCCAGGTCGCGCAGCAGCTCCCAGTTCTGCTGCCCGGCCTTGGCGAATCCCACGCCCGGGTCGAGGATGATCCGCTCGGCGGGGATGCCGGCCGACAGCGCCGCCTCCGCGCGTTCGCGCAGCTCGGCCGCCACCTCGCGCGCGATGCGCTCGTACTGCGCCTTGGCGTACATGTCGGCCGACGGCCCGCGCCAGTGCCCGATCGCGTACTCGACGTCCGACGCCGCCACCACGTCGAGGATCCCGGGGTCCGCCAGCCCGCCGGACACGTCGTTGACGATCCGCGCGCCCGCCGCGATGGCGGTGGCCGCCGTGGCCGCGCGGTAGGTGTCGACGCTCACGACGGCGCCGTCGGCCGCGAGCGCGGCGATGACGGCCTCGACGCGGCGGATCTCCTCGTCCGCACCCACGGGCTCGGAGCCCGGGCGGGTGGACTCCCCGCCGACGTCGAGCACCGTCGCGCCGTCGGCCGACAGCCGGCGCCCGTGCGCGATCGCCGCCTCCGGGTCGAAGTGCGCGCCGCCGTCGCTGAACGAGTCGGGCGTGACGTTGACGATGCCCCAGATCGCGATCATCCCTGCTCCCCCGCCGGCCGCGCGGCGCCGATCAGCGCGATGACCTCCGCGCGTGCGGCCGGTTCGGCCAGCTCGCCGCGCGCCGCCACGGTCACGGTCGAGCTGTCGGGCTGGCGCCCGCCCCGCATCGTCACGCACTGGTGCACGGCGTCGAGCACGACGACCACGCCGCGCGCATCGAGGGTGGACGCCACGACGTCGGCGATCTGCTCGCCGAGCCGCTCCTGCACCTGCGGCCGGCTGGCCAGCACGTCGACCACGCGCGGGAGCGCGCTGAGCCCGACCACGCGCTCGCCCGGAAGGTAGGCGATGTGGGCGCGCCCCGCCGACGGCAGCAGGTGGTGCTCGCAGATGGAGCGGAAGCGGATGTCGCGCACCACCACGGCACCGGTCGGCACCGTCTCGGGGGCGGGCCCCTGCGCCACGCTGAAGGTCTGCGCGAGCGGCGCGGCGGGATCCTCACCCACACCGGCGAACAGCTCGGCCACCATGTCGGCCACCCGCTCGGGCGTGCGGCGCAGGCCCGGGCGATCCGGGTCCTCGCCCACGGCCAGCAGCAGCTCTCGCGTCAGCTCGGCGACGCGCCTGCGATCCACACCCACGTCCGTCCCCCTCGGTCGGTTCCCGTCAGGACGGATCAGGCCGTCGCAGGACGTGCCTTCCCCGTGCTGGGCGAGGCGTGGTGCACCGGCGCGCCCCCACGCTCCGCCGCCGTCTGGGCGGCGACGCCGGGGTGCTGCTCCTGCCGACGCGGGATCTGCACGGGCGGGCGCGTCGAGACGGGGCGGTCCTCGCTCGAGAGCCACTGCGGGCGCTCGGGCAGCTTCTGCACGTCCTTGAAGATCTCCTCGATCTGCGTGTGGTCGAGGGTCTCCTTCTCAAGCAGCTCGAGCGCGAGGCGGTCGAGGATCTCGCGGTTCGCCGAGAGCACCTGATACGCCTCGTCGTGCGCCTGCTCGATGAGGCCGCGCACCTCGTCGTCGATCCGCTGCGCCAGCACGTCGGAGTAGTCGCGGCCGTGGCCCATGTCGCGGCCCATGAACACCTCGCCGCTGCCCGCGCTGAGCTTGACGGGGCCCACGGCCGTGGTCATGCCGTACTCGGTGACCATCTTGCGCGCGATGTCGGTCGCCTTCTCGATGTCGTTCGAGGCGCCCGTGGTGGGGTCGTGGAAGACGATCTCCTCCGCGACGCGCCCGCCCATCGCGTACGTGAGCTGATCCTGCAGCTCGTTGCGGGTGACGGAGTACTTGTCCTCGAGGGGCAGCACCATCGTGTAGCCGAGGGCCTTGCCGCGCGGCAGGATCGTGATCTTCGTGACGGGATCGGTGTGGTTCATCGCCGCCGCTGCGAGCGCGTGGCCGCCCTCGTGGTACGCGGTGATGAGCTTCTCCTTGTCCTTCATCACTCGGGTGCGACGCTGCGGGCCGGCGATGACGCGGTCGATCGCCTCGTCGAGCGCGCGGCTGTCGATGAGCTGCGCGTTGGACCGGGCCGTGAGCAGCGCGGCCTCGTTCAGCACGTTGGCCAGGTCGGCACCGGTGAAGCCCGGGGTCTTGCGCGCGACGACGTCGAGGTCCACCGAATCGGCCAGCGGCTTGCCGCGGCCGTGCACCTCGAGGATGCGGCGGCGGCCGGCCAGGTCGGGCGCGTCCACGCCGATCTGGCGGTCGAAGCGGCCGGGGCGCAGCAGCGCCGGGTCGAGGATGTCGGGGCGGTTGGTGGCCGCGATGACGATGACGTTCGCCTTCGGGTCGAAGCCGTCCATCTCGACGAGCATCTGGTTCAGCGTCTGCTCGCGCTCGTCGTGACCGCCGCCCATCCCGGCGCCGCGGTGACGACCCACGGCGTCGATCTCGTCGATGAAGATGATCGCCGGGGCGTTCTCCTTGGCCTCCTTGAAGAGGTCGCGCACGCGGCTGGCGCCGACGCCGACGAACATCTCCACGAAGTCCGATCCGGAGATCGAGTAGAACGGCACGCCCGCCTCACCGGCGACGGCGCGCGCGAGCAGCGTCTTGCCGGTGCCGGGAGGGCCGTACAGCAGCACGCCCTTGGGGATGCGCGCGCCCACGGCCTGGTACTTGGCGGGGTCCTTGAGGAAGTCCTTGATCTCGGCGAGCTCCTCGAGCGCCTCGTCCGCGCCGGCGACATCGGCGAAGGTGACGTCGGGGTGCTCCTTGTTCGCGAGCTTCGCGCGCGACTTGCCGAACTGCATCACGCCGCGGCTGCCGCCGGCGGCGCTGGACATGAGGAACCAGAACAGCGCACCCAGCAGCAGGATCGGGATGAGCAGCGAGAGCAGGCCGTCGAAGAACGACGGCTGCGGCACGACGTCGTTGTAGCCCTCCTCGGGCGCGGCGCTGTCGACGGCCTCGACGACCTCGGCCGCGCGCGGCTCGACGTAGTAGAACTGCACCGCCGTGGCGTCCTCGTACGGCTTCGACAGCGTCATGTCCACGCGCTGATCGCCGTCGGTGATGGTCACCTGCTCCACGGTGTCGCCGGCGAGCAGCTCCAGGCCTTCCTGGGTGGAGACCTGGCGCGGGCCGCCGAGGTTCGACAGCAGCGAGAAGCCGACGACCAGGAGCACGCCGATCAACAGCACGTAGATCAGCGGATTGCGGGTGATCTTCTTGACGTTCATATCTGGGCCGTGCCCGGGCTCCCTCTTCGTCGCATCGGCGTCGCCGAAACACACGCTCGCGCGCGTTGGCGTCCAGGCTACCGCCGGGCGCCTATGCCCCGACTGGGATTCGCCCCGGGCGTAACGCGGACCGGATCAGCTGTAGACGTGCGGTGCGAGCACCGCCACATCCCGCAGGTTGCGGTAGCGCTCCGCGTAGTCGAGCCCGTACCCCACGACGAACTCGTTCGGGATGTCGAAGCCCAGGTACTTGCAATCCACGTGCACCTTCGCCGCCTCGGGCTTGCGCAGCAGCGCGAGCACCTCGAGCGACTCCGCGCCGCGCGACTTGAAGTTCTCGAGCAGCCAGCTGAGCGTGAGCCCGGAGTCGATGATGTCCTCGACGATCAGCACGTGCCGGCCGTGCAGGTCGACATCCAGGTCCTTGCGGATCTGCACGACGCCGCTCGACTTGGTGCCGGCGCCGTAGCTCGACACGGCCATCCAGTCCATCTGGATGTGGCCGGTGAGGTGGCGGGCGAAGTCGGCCATCACCATGACGGCGCCCTTCAGCACGCCCACGAGCAGCAGCTCCTTGCCGGCGTAGTCCGTTTCGACGCGCTCGGCGAGCTCCGCCAGTTTGGCGTTGATCTGCTCCTCCGTGACGAGAACGGTGGTGAGGTCGTCGGAGATGTCGGCCGCGCGCATGTTCCGAGTCTACGGACCGCGATGGCCCCGTCGTCGCCCGCCGGCCGGTGAGCGGGGCGCGGGGCCGTCAGCGCGCCGTCAGGACGATCATCCCGCCGCGGCGCTCCGCGATGAAGACGGGCAGATCGATGGGGCCCTGCCCGCGCCAGTCGGTGACGAGGCGCGCGATCTCGAGGGTCTGCGTGCGGGTGAGGCTGACGCCGAACTCGCTCTGCGCCACGTATCGGATGATCCGGTTGCGGATGGCGGCGGGATTGGCCGCGAGGGCGGCGGCCGAGATGGCGATGCCGGCCTCGGCGTGCTCGACGATGTCCTCGATCGTCTCGTCGATGATCTCGGCGAAGGCCTCGTTGTCTTCGCGCAGCTGCTCGGCGGTGCGCGCGAGCGCCTCGGCGATGCCGGGACCGAGCTCGGCCTCGAGGACGGGCAGCACGCGCTCGCGGGCCCGGACCCGGGCGAAGCGCGTCTGCGCGTTGTGCGGATCGGTCCACGCCTCCAGCCCCGAGGCCGCGCAGAAGGCGCGGGTTTGCGCGCGGCGGATGCCGAGCAGCGGGCGCAGCCACGCCGTGCCGCGCTCGTCGACGCGGCGGGGCGCCATCCCCTGCAGGCTGCGGGCACCGGCGCCGCGCGCGAGGGCCAGCAGCACCGTCTCGGCCTGGTCGTCGAGGGTGTGCCCCAGCAGCACCGCCTCCGCACCGGCGTCGGCCGCGAGTCGCCCCAGCGCGGCGTAGCGGGCCTCCCGGGCGGCCGCTTCCGGGCCGCCCTCCGCTCCCACGTCGACGCGCGCGATGCGGGCGTCCGCGATCCCCACCTGGCGCGCCGCCTCGGCGGCGCGGGCGGCCACCTCGTCCGAGCCCTCCTGCAGCCCGTGGTCGATCGTCGCGCTCACGAGGGTCAGGCCGATCTTGGGCGCCTCGTGGGCCGCGGCCGCGGCGAGCGCCAGCGAGTCGGGCCCGCCCGAGAGGGCGACCAGCACGGTCGCCCCGCTGCCCTCGAGCGGCGCGAGAGACTGCCGCACGGCGAGGCGGACGGCGGCGACGGCGGGATCGAGCACGCTCGTCAAAGTACTGCCGATAGGCTTTAGCCGACGAATCAGCCGTCTTCCCCAAGGAGCAAAAAGGCATGGGCGCGTACGACGCAGTCATCGAGATCCCGCGCGGCAGCCGCGTGAAGTACGAGGTCGACCACGGCACGGGCCGGGTGTACCTCGACCGCGTGCTGTACACGACGTTCGGCTACCCCACCGACTACGGCTTCTTCGAGAACACCCTCGGTGAGGACGGCGACCCGCTCGACGTGCTCGTGGTGATGGACCACTCGGTGTTCCCGGGCGTGGGCGTGAAGGTGCGCCCCGTGGCCGTGCTGAAGATGAGCGACGAGGCCGGCGGCGACGACAAGGTGATCGCGGTGATCGCGAAGGACCCGCGCTGGGACCACATCCAGGACGTCGACGACCTGCCCGAGTACACGAAGAAGGAGATCGGTCACTTCTTCGAGCACTACAAGGACCTCGAGCCGAACAAGTGGGTCAAGGTCGACGAGTGGGCCGGCGCCGCCGAGGCGGAGCGCCTGGTGACCGAGGCTTACGAGCGCTTCGAGAAGCACGAGGGCGACACCCGCACGCAGGGCGCCGGGGAGTTCCCGAACACCCGCGACTGAGCGCTTTCACGACGAAGGGGACCCGCCGAGGCGGGTCCCCTTCGTCGTTGCCGGGCGATCCCGGTGAGGGTCTCTAGAGCCAGACGCCTCGGGCGCTCATGAAGGAGCTCGGGTTGACCGTGCCGCCGTTCACGTACACCTCGAAGTGCAGGTGGCACCCGAACGAGTTGCCTGTCTGGCCCTCGTACGCGATGACCTGGCCGGCGTTCACCCACTGGCCCCAGCCGACCACGATCCTGCTGGAGTGGGCGTAGCCGGTGGCCACGCCCCCGCCGTGGTCGATCCGCACGTAGTTGCCGTAGCCGCCGTTGCCGCCGGCGTACGTGACGGTTCCGGAGTGGGCGGCGTAGATGGGCGCGCCGCACCCGGCCGCCATGTCGACGCCATAGTGCCACTTGCTCGCGCAGTAGCTGCTGTTGCACTGGCTCTGGCGGGGCCCGTAGCCGGACGTCCAGCCACCGCTCGACGGGCGCACCCAGCCGTTGCCGGGTCCCTGGCCGCCGCCGCCGCCGCCACCGCCGCCACCGCCGCCACCGCCACCGCCGTTGTTCTTGGCGGCCTCCTCGCGGGCACGCGCCGCGGCGGCCTCGCGCTCGGCGCGGAGTCGGGCCTGCTCGGCCTCGTACGCCTTCTTGGCCTCGACGCCCTTCTGGTAGTCGGCGACCGTCTGAGCGGTGGTGTCCTTCAGCGCGGCCAGCTGCGCCTCGAGCACGACCTGCTGCTCCTGCTGCGTCGCGAGCGCCTGCTGGGCGGCCAGGTGCGCCTCCTGCGCGGCGACGGACTTGGCCTCCGCCTCCTGCTCGAGGCGGTCGCGCTCGGCGCGGGCCACGTCGGCCTGCTCGCTCAGGGCCTGGGCGGCGTCGCGGGCGCTGGCGGCACCCGCGTAGATGGAGTCGTTGTTCTCCGCCAGCTTGTCCATCTGGCCGAGCTTGGTGAGCAGCTCGTCAGCGTTCTCGGCGGAGTCGGCGAAGAGCACCTCGAGCGAGGTGCCCGATCCGCTCGTGCGCGACAGCTGCGAGGCGACGCGCGCGGCAGCCAGGGCGGCCGCGTCGGCCTTCTCCGCCTGCTCGTCCGCCTGACGCCGCAGCTCGTCCGAGCGGTAGGCCGCCTCAAACAGGGCCTGCTGCGCCTCGTAGTGCTCATCCGCCGCCTGCTCGGCCGCCCTCTGCTTGGCCGCGACGTCGGCGGCCAGCTGATTGATGAGCCCCTCGATCCGCTTGATCTCGGCGGCCTTGGCCGACTCGCTCTTGCGGGCGGCCTCGACCTCGGCCCAGGAGGGGTAGTCGTCGGGGTTGTAGGCGTAGGCCGGCTTGCCGAATGCGCTCACGCTGAGGGCCGCCGCGCCGATCGCGCCGGCAGCGAGGGCCGCGCGGCGCGAGACCGGCCCCCAGAGCACGCGGCGCTCCGCCTCGGTGGGTGCGCAATCGCACGCGTCCGGATCGATTCCCGAGGACATCTGGCCGCCAGCACCTACCTTCACAGCCATCACATTAACAACATCAATAACATCCGCAACCAGTGGGTGGGCGCCAGGCGCCCGCTCCGGGCCGTGTGACGGGACGGGTCGCCCTCGTGATTCTGCCCCCGCGACACACCCGGGAAGCGCACGCCGCGCCCTCGTTTTGGAAATCCGAGCGGCTTCCGCGTATGCTGGATCGTCGGCAAGCGTGAGCCCCGGGTTCACCTCCGGCCCCATCGTTTAGCGGCCTAGGACGCCGCCCTTTCACGGCGGTAGCACGGGTTCGAATCCCGTTGGGGTCACACGAACCGATACAATTTCATAAATCTGGCCCTGTAGCGCAGTTGGTTAGCGTGCCGCCCTGTCACGGCGGAGGTCGCGGGTTCAAGTCCCGTCAGGGTCGCTCCAAGCGACGGGCCTTCTTTCGAGGAGGCCTTTCGTATAGGACGCGGCAACATCCTCGGATCGCGCCGCGAGGCTCTGTAGCTCAGTTGGTAGAGCGCACGACTGAAAATCGTGAGGTCACCGGATCGACACCGGTCGGAGCCACCACTGAAACCCCCGGTTCGCCGGGGGTTTTTCGTTGCGCAGTGGAGCGCGCCTGCGTCGCGGGCGCGGTTGCCGCACCACCTCACCAGGGGAACGTCTCCGTGCGACCACCAGCGACCCCCGCACGGAGGACGAGCTCTCCAGCGTCGGCAAGATCCCTGGAAACTAAACGCGAGTGAGGTCGCGTCTCCGCAGTCCGATGGACGCACCCGCGACGAACACCGCGGTGACCCCGAGGATCACGAGCGTGGGAAGCACGTCGACGGGGCCACCCGGCAGCGACGGGACCTGCGTGTAGGGCGAGATGGCGAGCACCGCGCTGTCGAGGTAGCCGAGCTCGACGAGAAGTTCCAGGAGGAAGAGCGCGCCGAGGGCGATGTACGCGACCGGGGCTGCGATCCGAGGAACGAAGCCGTACAGCAGGGCTGCCAGCCCGACCACACTCCAGATGGCTGGGAGCTTCACGAGCGTGGCGGCGATGAGGGCGGGCAGCTCTGTCGTGGAACTCGTCGAAGCGGCGTAGGTCAAGCCGAGGCCGAGGCCGAAGGAGAGCTGGATGACGGTGGTCCCGGCGAGGGCCGTGAGAAGGGCACCCCCCGCCCATCGAAGCCGGGAGACAGGAGCGGCGAGCACGGTCTCGGCGCGTCCGCTGACCTCTTCCTGGCGCAGTCGCAGGACGGTCTGGACGCCGAACAACGTGACCACCTGGGCCAAGACGTAAACGACCAGGGCGATGAAGGACAGAGCCGGCTCGGGACCGTCCGCGAGGCCAGCCAGCGCGTCGCTCTCCTGCAGTTGCCGCGCGGTGCTTTCCGCGAGCGCGGCGATCAGCCCCCCGAATGCGAACAGGGCGAGGGACCAGGAGATGAGGCTGCTGCGGGAGAGGCGGAAAGCCAGGGCCATCGGACCGCGAAGGCTGGCCGACGCGTGAGATCGTCCGCTCCGCTCGGGGAGCAAGCCCGCGCCGATGTCGCGGGCGCTGAGCCGCAGAGCCGCGGCGAGGACCGCCCCGGCGAAGGCGATGACCATCAGGAGAGGTCGGCCGTCGTCGGCGGCGTACGGTTGCAGCCAGCTCAACCAGCCGTACGGGCTGGCCCACCCCAACGCGGGGATCGCGGCGGCGTCCGCCGTGCCCCGTATCGCGTAGAAGACCGACATCGCCACGACCGCCAATGAGGTGGCGCCGCGAGATGTCGCCGCGAGCATCGCCGCGACGGCGCCCACCGAGGTCATGAAGGCGCCGGCCGCGAAGAACTGTGCGCCGGTGAGCAGGGAACCCCCGATGGGAAATCCCAACGCCGCGTATGCAATCGCGATCACCGCCCCCGCGACGAGGTTCGCGGCCCCCGCCACGATGACGGAGCCGGCGAGCGGGGTGCTGCGTCCCAAGCCGGCGGCGCCGAGGAACTCGCGATAGCCGTCGTCCTCGGCGGCGCGGGTGTGCCGTATCACGGTGAAGACGCTGGCGACACCGAGGATGAGTGCCACCAAGCCCTGAACGCGCCAGGCTGCCAGTGCCGCGACCGAATCGGCATGGATGCGGCCGATCATGAACAACTCGGCGGGAGAGCTGTTGATCTCGTGGGCATACTCGGCTCGCGCCGCACCGGTGGGGTAGGTCGCGCCGATAGCCGCGGCGACGCCGACGGCGAGGAGCACGCCAAGGCCGTACCAGATCGTCAATCGCAGGCGATCGCGGCGCCAGATGAGGTGGATGAACGGGAAAAGCCCGGTCAAGGCGTCCATCTCAGTGCCCGCTCTTCGCCGGAGTCGGGGCGCCGTCATAGAAGCGCATGAACAGTTCTTCCAACGTCGGCGGCGACACGGTGATCGCACGGATGCCGGCCGCCTGAAGCTCGCCGAGCACCGCGTCGAACGAGTCGACCTTCAGGCGGACCTGGTTCCCGTCGACCTCCACAGAGGTGACGCCCCGAATGTGGTTCAGGTGCGCGGGCACCGTGTCGAGGATGGCCGTGATCGATGTCGCACCGAGGTGACGCAGCTCCGCCATCGACCCGGTTTCGATCATCCGACCGGCTCGGATGATGCTGACGCGGTCGCACAGGTCTTCGACCTCGGAGAGGATGTGGCTGGACAGGAACACCGTCCGTCCTGCGAGCTTCTCTTCCGCGATGGCGTCCTTGAAGACGGCCTCCATGAGGGGGTCGAGGCCGGAGGTCGGCTCGTCGAGGATCAGCAACTCGGCTTCGGCGGCAAGCGCCGCGATCAGACCGACTTTCTGGCGATTCCCCTTGGAGTAGGTGCGGGCCTTCTTCGTCGGGTCCAGGTGAAAGCGTTCGATGAGCTCGTCCCGGCGACGACGGCGGAACCCGCCCCGGAAACCGCCGATCACGTCGATGATCTCCCCTCCGGTGAGATTGGGCCACAGGGCGACGTCACCTGGGACGTAAGCGATCCTGCGGTGCGCTTCCGTCGCCTGCGTCCAGGGGTCCATTCCCAGGATCCTCACCCGTCCGCTGTCCGCGCGCAGCAGCCCCAGAAGGATCCGGATCGTCGTGGTCTTGCCCGCGCCGTTCGGCCCGAGAAAGCCATGCACCTCGCCCGCCGCAACCTCCAATTCCAGTTCGTCGAGCGCGCGGCTGCTGCCGAACGACTTCGTGACCGCCGACATCGAGATAATGTTGCTCACGCGCACAGATTACATGTATTCACGAAATTCGTGAAGGTTGGAACAAGTGATGTCCCACACGGAAGAAGTTGCCGACTTCATCGAGCGATACGCCCAAGCCCTCACGTTGTCGGGGTGGCCGCGCATGATGGCTCGGGTCTTCGCCTGCTTGATGGCAACCGAGGATGGCCGCCTCACCGCGGCAGAGCTCTCGCAGGCTCTCCATGTCGGCGCGCCGGCCATCTCGGGCGGAATCAAGGCGCTCCTGCAGGCGGGGCTTGTCACGCGCGAGCGCGTGCCCGGCGATCGACGGGACTACTACCGCGTTCAGGAAGACACGTGGTTCCGTGCCGTCACCGGCAACGACGCAAACCTCGCGCGATGGCAGGACGCTTCCGCAGCCGGCGCACGGCTGCTGGGGACCGACACGGAGGCGGGAAGGCGGTTCGATGAGACCCGCAGGTTCTTCGAGTTCCTGCGCGTCGAGCTTCCGCGACTGATGGACCGATGGCACGAGTCGCAGCAGCGCTGAGCCCTCGGATGGAGTGCGACGGTGCCCCAGCGGCGGCCCGGATGCGCGTGCGTGACGAGCACGATGCCCGGCCTCTCTGCCCGCCTACCGCGGAACGAGCTGCTGCAGGACCCAGGCGTTGCCGTCGGGGTCGGTGAAGGACACAAACCGGCCCCAGGGCTGCTCGTCCACGCCGTCGGCCTCGACGCCGCGCTCGCGCAGATAGGCGAGCGCCGCGTCGGCGTCGTCGACGACCACCTGCACGTTGCGCATGCTGCCGGGGGTGTCCTCCGTGATGCCGTCGCCGAAGCTGATCGAGCAGGCTGACCCGGGCGGCGTCACCTGCACGAAGCGCAGCGACTCGCTCACGCGATGGTCGTGATCCACGTTCCAGCCCAGCGTGTCGCCGTAGAACGCCACGGCGCGGTCGGTGTCGGAGACGGGCACGAAGATGAGTTCGATTCGGAAGTCCATGGCGTCCTCGCTTCTCTCACGCCAGACGGTACGCCCGGCCACCGACATCCGCGAGACCCGCCCGGCCGCCATCCGACTCGTATCCTGGTGCGCATGCCGGGCCCTCGCTCCTCCCGCGCGACGATGAAGGACGTCGCCGCGCTGGCGGGCGTGTCGCCGAAGACGGTGTCGAACGTCGTCACGGGCGTCACCTTCGTCCGCCCGGAGACGCGGGAGCGGGTCGAGGCGGCGATGCGCGAGCTCGAGTTCGTGCCGAACCTCAGCGCGCGGGGGCTGCGCAACGGCCGCTCCGGCATCATCGCGGTGGCCCTGCCCGACCTCGGCACCGCGTTCTCCGCCGACCTCATGCACTGCCTCGTGCAGGTCGCGCACGGGCGCGGTCTGGCGGTGCAGATCGAGGAGACGGCGTCGGAGCCCCAGAGGGAGCACGAGCTGCTGTCGCGGGCACGGGCACACCTCATCGACGGCCTCATCCTCAATCCGATCCGCCTGGAGGACAGCGTCGTGGAGCACGCCGATCGGCTGCCGCCCGTCGTGCTGATCGGCGAGGTGGAGCAGCACCGGACGGATCGCGTCCTGATCGACAGCCGCGCCGCCGCGCACGACCTCACGGCGCACGTGCTCGCCAAGGGTGCGCGCCGCGTCGCGGTGCTGGGCGGTGACACGCGCACGCCCGGCACGACGGCGACAAGCCGCATCCGCCTCGCCGGGTACCGCGACGCGCTGCGGGAGGCGGGCATCGCCCCCGACCCGGCGCTCGAACTGTACGTGTTCCCGTGGACCATGGCCGGCGGCGCCGCCGCGGCGCGCGAGCTCATCGACCGCGCGGTGCCCTTCGACGCGATCGTGGCCTTCACCGACTCCATCGCCGTCGGCACGCTTCATGCGCTGCACGAGCACGGCATCCGCGTGCCGGAACAGGTGCTCGTGGCCGGATTCGACGACGTCGAGGTGGCGCGCTACACCTCGCCTCCGCTGACCACCATCGGCTTCGATCGGCACGAGTTCGCCCGCGCCGCGATCGAGCTGCTCGAGTCGCGCTTCGACAGTCGGTCCACGCCGCCGAGGGCGGTGACGGTGCCGCACCGCCTCATCGTGCGGGGCAGCACGATGAGCGAGCCGCGCGGCTACGACCCCTCCGCCTGACCCTCCGCGCGCTCCCCGACGCGCCCGTCCCGCCGCCGACGGCAGCCGCCCTCCACAGCCCGCACGTCACCCCTTGTGCCGGCCATTTCATCGATGTAATGATGGCGGCCACCCGGTCTTACGGCACGAGGTTCACGTCACAAGGGAGTGGCTATGACACCACCGTTTCAGCTGACCAGACGTCAGCTCCTCGCGGGGGCGGCGACATTCGCCGGCGCCGCGGCGCTCGCGGGCTGCACGCCCGCGAGCACGATCGGCGCCCCCACCACGCTGCAGTTCTGGCATCTGCTCAGCGGTGGCGACGGCGTCACGATGTCCGGCCTCATCGATGAGGCGAACGCTTCGCAGAGCGACTACGCGGTACGCCCCACGGTGCTGGCGTGGGGCAGCCCGTACTACACCAAGCTCGCCATGGCGGGCACGGGCGGGCGGGCCCCCGACGTCGCCATCATGCACGCCACGCGCGTGGAGGGCTACGCGCCGGGAGGCCTGCTCGACCCGTGGGATCTCGACCGGCTCGCCCAGCTCGGCGTGGACGAGACGACGTTCCCCGCCCCGATCTGGGAGAAGGGCATCACCGGCGGGGAGCTGTACAGCGTCGCGCTCGACGCTCACCCCTTCATCCTCATGTTCAACACCGACATCTGCGACGCGGCCGGCGTGCTCTCCAGCGACGGCGGCCTCGCCCCCGTCGACTCGCCCGAGGCGTTCCTCGAGATGCTGCGGGCCATCGCGGGATCCGCCGAGAGCCACGGACTGTCGTACGGCTACCTCGGCGACGGCGCCCAGATGTGGCGCCTGTTCTACACGCTCTACGCGCAGCACGGCGCCACGATGTCGCTGCCCGAGGGCGGGCCCGCCGACTTCGACGACGACATCGCGGTCGAGTCGCTCACGTTCATGCAGAGCCTGCTCGACGGCGAGATCGCGGCACCGCAGAACGACTACGCCTCCGCCATCGCAGAGTTCGCCACGGGCCGCAGCGGCATGCTGCTGACCGGCGTGTGGGAGCTGCGCACGATGCAGGAAGCGGGGATCCCGTTCGATGCGGCGATGATCCCCACGCTGTACGGCACGCCCGCCGTCTACGCCGACTCGCACTCCTTTGTCCTGCCCCACCAGAACAACCCGGATCCGGCCCGGCGCGAACTGACCTACCAGTTCGTCGCCGACCTGCTGAAGGGATCGTTCGACTGGGCGGGCGCGGGTCACATCCCGGCCTACCTGCCCATCACGCAGAGCCCCGAGTACGACGATCTCGTGCCGCAGGCGCACTACGCCGAGGCGGCGGAGTACGTCACCTACGACCCTCCCGCATGGTTCACGGGATCGGGATCGAACTTCCAGGGCGACTTCGGTCAGTCGGTGCAGAACGTCCTGCTGGGCGGCGCCGACCCCGCCGCCGCGATCGCGACCTTCCGCGAGCGCGTGAACGAGCAGCTGTCCAAGCCGAACCCGGCCGACCCCGAGGGGACGTGGCAGTCATGACCACCACCACGCGCGTGGCGCCGTCCACGTCCACCCACACCATCGTCACCGGCGCCCCGCCGCGCCGCTTCTCGCACGCCGGCGACCGGCGCGAGCAGCTCGTCGGCTGGGCGTTCCTGACGCCGTTCCTCATCGCCTTCGTGCTGTTCCTCGTATGGCCGATCATCCACGGCATCTTCCTCGGCTTCACGAACCAGTCGCTCACCGGCGCCGGAGGCGACTTCGTCGGCTTCGCGAACTACGCCGAGGCGCTGTCGGACCCTGTCATGTGGCGCTCGCTCGGCAACACGGTGTGGTTCACGTTCCTGTCCACCGTGCCGCTCGTGCTCATCGCGCTCATCATGGCGCTGCTGGTGGATCAGGGCCTTCCCGGCCAGTGGCTGTGGCGGCTGTCGTTCTTCATGCCGTTCCTGCTCGCGTCGACGGTGATCTCGCAGATCTGGGTGTGGATCTTCAACCCGCAGATCGGCGCGGCCAACGCTTTGCTGGAATCCCTCGGCATGGAACCGATCGCGTGGCTGCAGGATCCGCGCACGAACATGCTGGCCATCGTGATCGCGACGGTCTGGTGGACGGTCGGGTTCAACTTCCTGCTGTACCTGGCGGCGCTGCAGAACATCCCGACTCAGCAGTACGAGGCCGCATCGATCGACGGCGCCGGCAAGTGGCGCCAGCTGTTCTCCATCACGCTGCCGCAGCTCGGGCCCGCGACGGTCCTCATCGTGCTGCTGCAGATCCTCGCGTCGCTGAAGCTGTTCGACCAGGCGTACCAGATGCTCGGCGGTGTCTCGAGCGACACCACCCGCTCGATCGTGCAGTACATCTACGAGGCCGGCTTCGTCGGCTACCGGTTCGGCTACTCGGCCGCCATCTCCTACGTGTTCTTCGCGCTCATCGTCATCCTCGGGCTCGTCCAGCTCGGGATCGTCGGGCGCAGGAGGGAATCGCGATGACCACCGCCACCGCCACCCAGACCCTCGTCGCGCCGCCCCTGAGTGCGCGGGCGAGGGGCCGCAAGCCCGGCGAGCGCCCGTATGGGATCGCGCGGATCCTCGCCTTCGTCGTGCTGCTGTTGCTGGCGCTCAGCTGGCTGCTGCCCTTCCTCTGGGCGGTCGCGACGGCCTTCAAGACCGAGACCGACGCCGCCGGCGCCGCCACGTGGATCGGCGAGAACGGGCTTACGACGGCCGCGTTCGAGGCCATCCTGTCGCAGGGAAACGTCTACATCTGGGCGCTCAACAGCCTGTGGACCTCGGCGGCCATCACCGTCCTCACCGTCGCGATCTCGGCCCTGGCGGCGTACGCGTTCTCGCGGCTGTCGTTCCGCGGCCGTGGCTGGCTCTACGTCGTGGTGATCGCGTCGATCGTCGTGCCGCCGCAGGTGCTGATCATCCCGCTGTTCTACGAGATGCTCGCCTTCAACATGATCGACACCCACTGGGGCCTCATCCTGCCCCAGGTGGTCGCGCCGGCCATGGTGTTCATCCTGAAGCAGTTCTTCGACGCCGTGCCGATCGAGCTCGAGGACGCCGCGCGCGTGGACGGCGCCAGCCGACTGCGGGTGTTCTGGTCGATCGTGCTGCCGCTGTCGCGGCCGATCCTGGGCGCGGTGTCGATCTTCGTGTTCATCGGGGCGTGGAACAACTTCCTGTGGCCGTTCCTCGTCATCAACGACACGACGCTCATGACGCTGCCCGTCGGGCTGCAGACCGTCATCAGCGCCTACGGCGTGCAGTACGCGCAGGTGATGGCGCAGGCCGTGCTGGCCGCGCTGCCGCTCATCGTCGTCTTCCTCTTCTTCCAGCGCCAGATCGTCAAGGGCGTCGCGACCACCGGCTTCGGTGGCCAGTAGGCGCCCACAGACCCCCGTCAGAACAGGAGAATCATGACCCGCGCCCGCATCACCATCGACCGGGACTTCACCATCGCCGACGTGCCGCGACGCCTGTTCGGATCGTTCGTCGAGCACATGGGACGGTGCGTCTACACCGGCATCTTCGAGCCCGGGCACCCCCAGGCGGACGAGAACGGCTTCCGCCGCGACGTGCTCGAACTGGTGCGCGAACTCGGTCCGACGGTGGTGCGGTACCCGGGCGGCAACTTCGTCTCGGGGTACCTGTGGGAGGACGGCGTCGGGCCGGTCGAGGACCGGCCGCGGCGGCTGGACGGCGCCTGGCACACGATCGAGACGAACGCGTTCGGCCTGCACGAGTTCGTCGCCTGGTCGAAGGAGGCCGGCGTCGAGGTGATGGAGGCGGTGAACTTGGGCACCCGCGGCGTCGAAGAGGCCCGCGCGCTCGTGGAGTACGCCAACCACCCGGGCGGCACCCGCTGGTCCGACCTGCGGCGCCGCAACGGGGCCGACGAGCCGTTCGACATCCGCCTGTGGTGCCTGGGCAACGAGCTCGACGGGCCCTGGCAGATCGGGCACAAGACGGCCCACGAGTACGGCCGCCTGGCGCAGGAGACGGCGAAGGCGATGCGCTTCGTCGATCCGACGATCGAGCTCGTCGCGGTCGGCTCCTCCAGCCGACAGATGCCGACCTTCGGCACCTGGGAGCACACGGTCCTCACGCACGCGTACGAGGAGGTCGACTACGTCTCGATGCACGCCTACTACCAGGAGGAGAACGGCGATGCCGCCTCGTTCCTGGCCGAGGCGGTCGACATGGATGCGTTCATCGACGGCGTCGTCGCGACGATCGACGCCGTCAAGGCGGCGGGCAAGTACCGCAAGCAGGTGAACATCTCGTTCGACGAGTGGAACGTCTGGTACCAGCGCGGCCTCGACACGGAGGACCAGCCGCACAAGGTGGCGGCGCAGTGGCGCGAGCACCCGCGGCTCATCGAGGACACGTACTCGGTGACCGACGCCGTGGTGGTCGGCACGTTCCTGCACAGCCTGCTGCGCCACGGCGACCGCGTGAAGATCGCCAACCAGGCCCAGCTGGTGAACGTCATCGCGCCGATCCGCTCGGAGGAGGGCGGACCGGCCTGGAGGCAGTCGATCTTCTGGCCCTTCGCGCGCATCGCGCACGCCGCGCGGGGTCGGATCCTGCGGCTCGCGGTCGACTCGACGCAGGTGCCGACGCCGAAGTTCGGCGATGTCGACGCGATCGACGCCGCCGCCACGTGGGACGAGGAGCACGGGCGGATCGCCCTGTTCCTGGCCAACCGCTCGCTGGACGACGCCGCCGACGTCACGGTCGACCTGCGCGGCCTTTCCGCCGGCGACATCCGCTCGGCCGAGGTGCTGACCGTCCCGGACGACGGCGATCGGCACACCAAGAACACCGAGAGCGAGCAGGATCGCGTCGGCCTCGTGCCGCTGCGCGACGTCGCGGTGGTGGACGGCGCGCTGCGCGCCACCCTGCCCGCGCTCTCGTGGGCGGTCGTGGAGTTCGACGTGGCGCGGGCGTGACCTGGTCCCGCGCGCCGCGAACGCGACCGCGGCGCGCGGGCCGACGCACGCCGGAGATACCGCGGCGACTGCACCTCTCAATAGGCTGACGCCATGCCTCTCTTCGACCATCTCGGCATCACGGTGGACGATCTTCCGCGCGCAACCGCGCAGTGGGATCCCGTGCTCACCGCGCTCGGCCTGGAGCGCACCGACGGGGACGGCGCGGTCGCCTGGTACAAGGACGGCGAGACGGAGCTGATCCTCTACGCGCCGCGCGAGGACGGCACCGGTCCGCACCGGCACGGGCGGGTGGGCTGGCAGCACCTGGCATTCGCGGTGGACTCCCGGGAGGAGGTCGAGCGCCTGCACGGCATCGCCCTCGAGGCGGGATGGACCGTGGTGCGCGATCCGAAGCCCTACCCGCGCTTCTCGCCCCGCTACTACGCCTCGTTCCTCGAGGACGACTGCGGCATCCGCATCGAGTTCATGCACAACCCGCCGCGCGAGTCCCCCGACGCCTGAGCCGCCGGCCCGCCGACGCGCGGGCGATCGTTGCCCCGCCGCGCGGCTGCCGGCGTGATAGGTGTGGGAGCAGCATCCCCCGCCGACGACGCCGGAAAGCGAGTCTCATGCCGTTCTTCGACCTGCCCCTCGACCTGCTGCGCGAGCACCGCATCGGCCAGGAGCCCCCGTCCGACCTGAAGGACTTCTGGCGCGCGACGCTCTCCGAGTCCCGCGCGCGGTCGTGGGAGACACGCATCGAGCCGGTCGACACGGGGCTGGAACTCGTTGAGACGAGCGACGTGACCTTCGCGGGCTACGGCGGCGACCCCATCCGCGCGTGGTGGCACCGCCCCGCGGGCCGCGCGCCGCGCGGCATCGTCGTCCAGTTCCAGGGCTACAACGGGGGCCGCGGGCTGCCCCACCAGCAGCACGAATGGCCGCTCGCCGGCTACGCGCACCTCTTCGTCGATTCCCGCGGTCAGGGTAGCGGCGCCGCCTCGCCGGGGCACACCGCCGACCCGCAGGGCAGCGGCGGCGCGGCGGTGGCTGGTCAGCTCACGCGCGGGATCGAGGATCCCGAGACGTACTACTACCGGCGGCTCTACACCGACGCCGCCCTCGCGATCGACGTCGCGCGCGGGCTGGCGGGTGGCGGTCTGCCGTTGTTCGTCACCGGCGGCAGCCAGGGCGGTGGCCTCGCCATCGCCGCGGTGGCGCTGCACGAGCTCTCGGGCGGCACCGTCGACGGCGCCCTGCCGGACGTGCCGTTCCTGTGCGACTTCGCGCGATCCATCGCGCTCGTCGACACGATGCCGTATCGCGAGCTCGTCACCTACCTCGCGGCGTTCCGTGACCGGGTGGATCAGGTGCAGCGCACCCTGTCGTACTTCGATGGGGCGCACCTGTCGGCGCTGGCCACCGCGCCCGCGCTGTTCTCGGTGGCGCTCATGGATCCGGTCTGCCCGCCGTCCACGGTGTTCGCGGCGTACAACGCGTGGGCCTCCGACGACAAGGCGATCGAGGTGTACCCGTACAACGGGCACGAGGGTGGCGGGCCCTACCAGCGCGCCGCCCAGCTGGCGTGGCTGCGCGCCCGCCTCACCGACGCCTGACGCTTGAGGCGCCCGTTCGGCGCGTCAGCCCTGCGAGTGCGAGATCCGCACGGCGTCGGCCCACGGGCGCACCCACTCCGGCAGGGTCAGGTGCCCCGGGTCGCCGCCGGCGGCCGCGAGCAGCTCCCCCGGGTCGACCGTGCCACCCTGCTTCCGCAGGAAGCGGGCCTGCACCACGGCGCGCGCGATCACCTTGCCACCGCGGTGGAACTCCTGCTCCATGTACACGTGGCGCTCGTCCACGCCGAGCACGCGGGTGGCGAGCTCGAAGCGCTGCCACAGCGTGAGGGACCGCTTGTAGCTGATCGTCTGGGCCGTCACCACGGGGTACCAGCCGCGCTTGCTCACCTCGTCCCAGAACCCCGACCGGAACATCAGGTCGGTGCGCCCGAGATCGAGCAGGGCGAGATAGCGGGCGTTGTTCATGTGCATGAGCGGGTCGAGATCAGTCGGCACCACCCGGAAGGGTGTGCGCACCTCGTCCCACAGCGACACCCGCCGCGCGCGGCGGCTGCGCAGCCACAGCAGAAGCAGCCGGAAGTACAGATTCACAGCTCGAGTGAACCAGCACTCCCCCGGAACGCCGAAGCCCTTTGTCGTCCGCCTCCAAAGCCGCCCGGCGGGGGCTCATCCGCGCCCGCATAATCTGGAGGGCATGGTCGCCAAGATCCTGCTGTACTACGTGTTCACGCCGATCGCCGATCCCGACGCGGTGCGGCTGTGGCAGCGCGACCTCTGCGAGCTGCTGGGCCTGCGCGGGCGGATCCTCATCTCCGAGCACGGGATGAACGGCACCCTCGGCGGCGACATGGCGGCATTGAAGACCTACGTGCGCAAGACGAAGCAGTACGCGCCGTTCAAGGGCATCGACTTCAAGTGGTCGCCGGGCACGGGGCTCGACGAGAACGGCGCGAGCCTGGACTTCCCCCGCCTGTCGGTGAAGGTGCGGGACGAGATCGTGTCTTTCGGGGCGCCCTCCGATCTACGGGTGGACGACAACGGCGTCGTCGGGGGCGGCACGCACCTCAAGCCCGGCGAGCTGCACAAGCTCGTCGAGGCGCGTGACGACGTGGTGTTCTTCGATGGTCGCAACGCGTTCGAGGCCGAGATCGGCCGCTTCAAGGGTGCGATCGTGCCCGACGTCGAGACGACGCGCGACTTCGTCGCCGAGCTCGAGTCGGGCCGCTACGACCACCTCAAGGACAAGCCCGTCGTCACCTACTGCACCGGCGGCATCCGCTGCGAGGTGCTCTCGAGCCTCATGCGCTCGCGCGGCTTTGAGGAGGTGTACCAGCTCGACGGCGGCATCGTGCGGTACGGCGAGACGTTCGGCAACTCCGGGCTGTGGGAGGGCTCGCTCTACGTGTTCGACGGCCGGGAGCGGATGACGTTCGGCGACGGCGCGGCCGTGATCGGGCGCTGCGTCTCGTGCGGCGCGCCCGAGGACCGCATGGTCAACTGCGCCGACGACGCATGCCGCGCGCGCGTCGTGCTGTGCGCCTCGTGCGGCGACGCGGCCGCCTGCACCAAGCACGCCGCCGTCACCGCGGCCTGAGACCCGGTCCGCGCCGTCAGCGGGCGAGCAGCGCTTCGACCTCGTCGGCGGTCGGCACCGCGGCCTGCGCACCGACGCGGGTCACTGCGATGGCGGACGCCGCCGCCCCGGCGCGCGCCGCCTCGGCAAGCGCGGCCACGGTGAGGCCGCCACGGCCGAGGCGCGCGGCCAGCACGCCGCAGAACGTGTCGCCGGCCCCCGTCGTGTCGACCGGATCGACGCGGAAGGCGGGCACGGTGGCGCGCTCCGCCCCGACGACGACCACGGACCCCGCCGCGCCCAGCGTCACGACGAGGGCCGGCACGCGCGCGGCGAGCGCGTCGATGGCCGCCTCACGATCCGTCGTCCCCGCGATGTCGGTGAGCTCGTGCTCGTTCACGATGAGCACATCGACGAGCGGCAACACGCGCGCCGCCGCCGCGGTGTCCATGAGCGGCGCCGAGGGCGCCGCGTTCAGCACGAACAGGGATCCGTCCCGCCGCGCCTCCGCCGCCGCCACGACGAGCGGGATCGGGATCTCCAACTGCGCGGCCACGACGTCGGCCGCCGCCACGAGCTCGCGCTGGTGCGGCTCGAGGCTCTGCAGCGCGAGGTTCGCGCCGGGCACGACGATGATCGAGTTCTCGGCGTCGTCACCGACCGCGATGAGGGCCATGCCCGTCTGCTCACGCGAGAGTGAGAGCCCCGTCACGTCCACGCCGTCGGCCTCCAGCCATGCGCGCAGCTGTGCGCCCTCGGCGTCGTCACCGATCGCCCCGATGAAGGCGGCGGGCACCCCGCCCGCCCGCGCCGCGGCCACCACCTGGTTGGCGCCCTTGCCGCCGCCGCCGCGCGACGAGCCCGACGCGAGCAGGGTCTCGCCCGGCCCCGGGATGCGCGGCACCCGCGCGACCACGTCCATGTTGATGCTGCCGACGATCGCGACGCTCACCGGTTCTCCCTCCGCTCCCCCACGATGTCGTCCATCCTCTCGCGCTCGCGCCGGTCATCCATGTCGTTCAGGATGCGCAGCGCCCCCGTGTCGGCGGCGAGCTCGGCGGGGCGGCGCGGCCGGTAGACCACGAGGGAGTGGAAGACGAAGCGGGCGAGGAAGGCCACGGCGAGGGTGATCGCGGTGGCGAGCACGCTCGAGATGTGCCACGTCTCGACCATGAGCGCCATGACCGGGATGCGGATGGCCGCCTCGACGTTGTTGAACGTGAACGAGGTGGCAAAGCGCCGGCCGAAGCCGGCCGCCTGATCGCGCATGTCGGCGAAGACGAACCGCTCCTGCAGCAGGAAGTTCGCCACGATCGTGATCTCGGCACCCGCGATGGCGGCCCACAGGTAGTCGACCCCCAGGGACGTCAGCGCCCACACGATCCCGATGTTCGCGACCGCTCCCCCCGCCCCGATGAGCGCGAACAGCGACATCTTTCCGAAGCGCAGCCGCCCCAGATGCGCCAGGAAAGCGCCGCCCTGCCGCAGCGTGGCCTTGGAGATGCCGTCGCGACGGCGGTCGAAGCGCATAGGCAGCTCGGCCGTGCGGTGCTCGCCGCGCACGAGGATCTCGAGCAGGATCTTGAAGCCGTTGGGGCGCAGCGCCGCCAGGTCCACGCGCCGGCGGTCGACAAGGAAGAACCCGGTCATCGGGTCGCTGACGCCGTGCAGCCGCACCGGGAACATCGCCTTGGTCACGGCGGTAGACACCCGCGACACGGCGGCGCGCAGGCGCGTCCCCAGTCCCTCACCGTCGCCGCCGTGCATGTAGCGCGACGCCAGCACCACATCGACACCGCCGCGCTCATAGCGCTCCAGCAGCTCCGGCAGTAGCGAGGGGGGATGCTGCAGGTCGCCGTCCATGACGATGCACACATCGGCCGCCGCGAGGGCGAGGCCGCGCGTCACCGCCCCGCCGAGACCGCCGGCGCGCTCCCCGCGCGCCCGGTGCAGCACGCGCACGGGCAACGGCGCGGATGCCGCCACACGGGCGATCTCTGCCGGGGTGTCGTCGTCGCTGTCGTCGACGAACAGGATTTCGGCGCGGCGGCCGGCCAGCGCGCCGGCGATCTGCGCGACGAGCGGCGCGACGTTGGGACTCTCGTCGCGCGTGGGGATGACGATCGTCACCTCGGGAGCGGGGCGCACCCCTCCATCGTTCCATGGCACCCTGTGACGCCGCGCACCGCCGGCCCCCGGGCAGCTCCGGATCCCGTGCCCCGCGACGGACGTACCCTGGAGAGATGACGACTTCGCAGGAGATCCGGATGTTCGGCGCCGACTGGTGCCGCGACTGCCGCCGCACCAAGGCGCAGCTCGACGAGCTGGGCGTGGCCTACCAGTACATCGATCTCGAGGCCGACCCCGCGGCCGCCGACGTGGCCAGGGAGATCTCGGGCCGCACCAACATCCCCGTGGTCGTCTACCCCGACGCGAGCCACCACGTGGAGCCGACGAACGCCGACGTCGAGGCGAAGCTGCGCGAGCTCAGCCTGATCTGACCCCGCGGCGCCCTCCGGCGATCGCGATCTCGTCCCCCCGGTGCGGAACCGGCAGAATAGAGGGGACGAAGGAGGATCGCGTGGTCGACACGATCGATGCGGAGACGAGCCCGCTGCATCTTCCGCATGCCGCGGCCGAGTGCCCCAAGTGCTTCATCGAGCTGCAGCGCGATCGCGGCTGGTGGCAGGCGCGCCCCGACGGCGCCCGCCTGGTCGGCCTCGTGGTCAGCCGGGACGACATGCCCCCGGTCGTGCAGCAGCGCGAGGACCTGGCACGCTTCGGCGTGCCGATCGAGGGCTTCCGCCACCCCGCACCCGACATCCTGGAGACGTGGGAGCAGCGCCTCACCCGCCTGTTCGACACCCTCCGCCCGGGCGACGTGCTCGTGGTGGCGAGCATCCGCGCCCTGGGCCGCGATGCCGCCGAGGGAGCACGCACCGTCGCCGCCCTGGGACGTAAGGGCATCGTCGTGAAGGTGCTCAGTCACGGCGCGCGGCACCTGCACGACGTCAGCGCCTGAACGGCACCGGGCCTCCCGCGCCCACGCTCGGCACGGGGCCTCAGCGGGAGACGGCCTCCCGCGGGCGCGTGTCCTCGTCGATGTCGTGGTCGCGCGTCGAGGCGACGGCGACGGCGTCGACGACGACGGCGGTGATGTTGTCGCGCCCGCCGTTGAGCAGCGCCTCGCGCACGAGACGCTCGGCCGCCGTCTGCGGCAACACCTCGAGGCGCAGGATCGTGGCGATCCGCTCGGTGGTGAGCTCGTTCGACATGCCGTCGGAGCACACGAGCATGCGGTCGCCGCGCGCCGCGGGCAGCATCCAGAAGTCCGCCTGCGCGTGGCTGCCGGCGCCCATCGCGCGCGTGATGACGTTGCGGCGCCGGTCGTGCGCCGCCTCCTCCGGCGTGATCTCGCCCGCGTCGAGCAGTTCCTGCACGAGCGAGTGGTCCACGCTGATCTGTTCGAGCTCGCCCCGGCGCATGCGGTACACGCGCGAATCGCCCAGGTTGATCGCGAGCCAGTAGCCGACGCCGTCGACGTGCGTCACGATCAGGCCGGCGAAGGTGGTGCCTGCCCCGCGCTCGCGCGCCGCCGAGAGGCCGTCGACGCTGCGGCGGGCGCGGTCGAACGCATCACGCGCCTCGCTCACCGAGACGCTCGGCCGGCCCACGAAGGGCGCGAAGGCCTCGAGAGCCGCGGCCGAGGCCAGTTCCCCGCCCTCGTGGCCGCCCATGCCGTCGGCGACGAGGAACACCGGCGCCGCGGCCAGGTGCGCGTCCTCGTTGAGCGTGCGGCGCGCGCCCACATCGGTGGCCGCGCCGCTCTCGACGACGATGGGCGCGGTCACGCGAGCGCCTCGAAGGTGACGACCCGGTCCCCCATCTCCAGGGCGTCTCCGGGCTCGAGGGGCGTGCGCAGCCCCGGCGTGACCTCCACGCGGTCGCCGTGGCGCACGATGACGACGCCGTTGGTCGAGTGCAGGTCGGTCAGCCACGCTCCCGTCGGGTCGACGTCGATCGCGAAGTGCGTCTTCGACAGCGACAGCGTCGTGTCGCGCACCGCGACGACCTCCGATCCCTCGACCTCAGGGGGGTTGCGCCCGAAGACGGTGCGCGAGGTCACCGAGTGCCGAATGTCGTCATCCCACACGAGCACCGCGCGCTTGGTCGCCCCGGGACGGGGCCGCTGGACGATGACGGTGTCGTCGACGAAGTCATCGGGCTCCGCCACAGGAGCGGCGGCCGGCTCACGTCGGCGCGGTTCCGGCTCGCGCGGCTGCGGCGCCGGCATCGGCATGCCCGGGACCGACGAGATGAGCGACTCGCCCGGCTGCGCCGCCGGGGCCGCCGCGGGGAACGGCGGGTTCGACGCCGAGAAGGCGGAGGGCTCGGGAATCGCCGTCGCGGAGGCGTCGGCGACGGGATCGGCCGGTCGGGGCGGAACGGACGCCTGCGGGGAGTACGCGGGGGGCGCGTAGGGGTCGGCATCGGCGGCCGCCGGATCCATCGTCACCGCGGCGGTCGCCACGGGGTCGACGGGAGCGGCATACGGCGGCGGCGGCGCGGCGTACGGATCGGCCGGCGCGGCATACGGATCGGCGGGCGCGGCATACGGCTGCGCCGGAGCCGCGTAGGGGTCGGCCGGCGCGGCGTACGGGTCGTGGGCGGGAGGCTCCGCATACGCGGCCGGCTGGGCGGCGTAGGGGTCGGCCGCCGGCGCGGGCGGGACCGCGTAGGGGTCACCCTGATAGGAGCCGTATGCGTCCGAAGGGGAAGCGTACGGGTCGGGCTCCGCGGGGCGGGCGTCGACGACGATCGCTCCGGCCGCCTTGTCGTGCCATCCCTGTCGCCGCCCGGACTTGTCGAAGAGGATCGAGAAGTACCCCAGCAGGAAGACCGAGCCCGTCACACCCAGCACCACGTTGCGCAGCAGCGCCCGGCCGAAGCCGAGCGGCGCACCGCTGTCGGCCCGCACGATCCGGATCTTCTGCGCTCGCGCGCCGATCGATCCCGAGCCGCCCTGCATTCCGGTGTGGACGAGGAACCACGCGATCAGGACCGCGTACATCGCCAGCAGCACGATCATGCCGACGCTCAGGTCGACCGTGAACGTGAGCACGACCGCGAGCACCGCGAAGACGACGGCGATCCCCACGGCGATCAGCGTGTCGACGACGAAGGCGAGGACGCGGCGCCCCGGCTCGGCGGGGACGCCGACGCCGTGAGCCGGGCGCGCGTACGGATCGGCCGTCGGGTAGGCAGCGACAGCCTCGGGGCTCCCGTACGGCTGCTGCTCGGGCGCGGCGCCGTAGCCGTACGCGTGCTCGGCCGGTGGCGACGGGTAGGGCGGCGCCGACGCCGCGTGCTCCGCGGGGCCCGGGTAGCCAGGTGACGCGGCGAAGGGGTCGGCGGGCGCGGAGGGGTAGGCGGGGGCCGCATACGGATCGGAGACCGGCTGGCCGTAGCCCTCGGCGCCCGGGAACCACTGCTGCCCCGGGTAAGCCGACTGCCCGTACGGATCCGGCGCCTGGCCGGGGTACTGGGGCGTGCTCATCTCACCCATCCTTCCCTGCATCTCCGCGCCGCCGGCGAGGGGCGGGCGTGAGCGTCTAGAACGATCATGTCAGCACAACACCCGCCCACGCGACGAATCCGCGACTTCGCACGCATGCGAGTCGCGGATCCGTGGCGTGGCCGCATCAGCTCCGAGGCGGCTTCGGCTCCCGCTTCGCGGCGTTCCCCGTCACCTCCAGGGTGGCGTAGTGCTGCGCCGCCTCGTCCTGCCGGGCCTGCTCGGCGCCGGAGGCGATGGGGGCCCGCACATGCTCGGGTGCGTAGCCGAACGCGTCGACGAGGTCCTGCGCGTGCGGGCGCAGCCGCGCGCAGAGCCGGTCGATGTAGCGGGAGACCGCGGCCGCGCGCTGCGTGGAGAGGCGGCCGTGGATGAGGTGCCACGACAGGTGCTTCTCGATGAGGCCGAGCCCGAACAGATCGCGCAGCCAGGTGAGCACCTGCCGGGTGCCCTCGTGCTCGATGCGCCCGAGAGCGTCGGTGAACGCCTCCCACTGCAGCAGCTCCGCGTGGGCGCGTGCGGCCTCGAGCAGCTCGTTCTGGTTCTCGTTGAACAGGGCGGCGCCGTCGGCCGGCGACAGCTTCCCCGCAGGGCGCAGGCGCGCCGCGACGTCGGCCACCATGGTCTGCACCCGATCGGCGAGAAGCTGGTGCTGGTCCTTACCGCGCAGGCCGAGCTCGACCGATCGCGCGGTCGAGCCGAGGTCGGTGACCGCCTGGCCGAGACGGCGCAGACCGGCGCCGTGGAAGACCCGGCCTGCGGTCTGGCCGGCGACGATGGCGGCGAGCTCGGCGGGCTGCTTGCCCTTGAACTGCTTCGCGTAGTCGCCCAGCAGGCGCTTGCCGACCAGCTGCAGCAGCACGTTGTTGTCACCCTCGAACGTCACGTAGACGTCGAGGTCGCTGCGCAGGCCGACGATGCGGTTCTCGGCGAGGAACCCCGCCCCGCCGCACGCCTCGCGGCACTCCTGCAGCGCGTCGAGGGCGTGCCACGTCGACAGCGCCTTCAGCGCCGCCGCGAGCGTCTCGAGGTCCTGCCGAGTCTCGTCGGTGTCGTTCTCGCCGCTGAACACCGCGTCGAATTTCTGCAGCAGCTGATCGTGGGCGAACGCCTGCGCGTAGGTGGTCGCCAGCAGCGGCAGCAGCCGGCGCTGGTGCCGCCCGTAATCGAGCAGCACCGTTTCGCCGGCGCCGTTGTCGAACTGGCGCCGCTGGTTGCCGTAGGTGATCGCGATGTTCAGGCCGAGCGCCGACCCCCACGTGGCGGCGCCGTCGAGCGAGACGCGTCCCTGCACGAGCGCGCCGAGCATCGTGAAGAAGCGGCGGCCGGGGCTGGCGATCGGGCTCGAGTAGCTGCCGTCGGGCGCGACATCGCCGTAGCGGTTGAGCAGGTGGTCGCGCGGGATGCGCACGCGGTCGAAGTGCAGGCGCCCGTTGTCGACGCCGTTCAGCCCGCCCTTCGGACCGTCGTCCTCACCGCCCACGCCCGGCAGGAAGTCGCCGTTCTCGTCGCGAATCGGCACGAAGAAACAGTGCACGCCGTAGTTGATGCCGTTCGTGATGAGCTGGGCGAACACCGTGGCGGCCTTGGCGTGAAGCGCCGCGTTGCCGAGATAGTCCTTCCAGGCGCCGCGGAACGGCGTGTGGATGATGAACTCCTCGGTCTCCGGGTCGTACGTGGCCGTCGTGCCGATCGCCTGCACGTCCGATCCGTGGCCCGTCTCCGTCATCGCGAACGCGCCGGGCAGGCGCATCTCGCCGGCGTCACGCAGCCAGCGGTCGTGATGTGTCTTGGTGCCGAGCTGCAGGATGGCAGACGCGAACAGTCCCCACTGCACGCCCGACTTGATCTGCAGACTGGGGTCGGCGGCCACGAGCTCCTCGAAGCCGGCGAGGTTGCCGCCCTGGTTGGCCAGGCCGCCGTACTCCTTCGGGTAGGCACGCATCGACGCGCCGTGCTGCACGAGCAGGTCGAGCTGGGCCAACGCCCGCTCGCGGTGCTCGGCGATCGGCTGGCCCTCGATGCGCCAGAACGCGGGGTCCTTGATCATCTCGCGGGCCTCGCGGCGGATGTCGGCCCAGGTGCCCAGGAGGGCGTCGTTGACGCGGCGGATGTCGATGCGAGCGTCGGGGTGCTCGGTGTGCTCGACGGGACGGACCACGGTGTCGGCCATGCGGATACCTCTTTCGGACGCGCGCGCGACGCGCGATCGGTGGGATGACCCCACGTTAGGGATTCCACAGCGCCAGGTCACGACCGTTGTGCACCCTCGACATCTTCCCGCCGCGCCGGGGTCGGCGGTCGTTGTGGCGGCGGCACAGGCGCGAGCCCGGGAGCGGCCGGCGGGATGGCTCCGCCGCCGCTCCCGGGCGCTCAGCCGAGCGCTCGCCGGCGCACGCGGCGTCCCGCCAGCAGCAGCCCGGCGCCCAGCGCCAGCACGAGCATGCCCAGCGCGGCGGCCGTCCCGGCGTCGGCTCCGGTCGCGGCCAGGCGATCGGCCTCGTGGCCCGCCCCGTTCGCCTCGGGGCGGGGCGCGGGTTCGGCGTCCGGCTCGGCCGGGGGCGTCATGACCGGCGCGCCGGGGGCGGGCGCGCTGACGACGATGTCGCGCGTCACGGGAGCCGAGACGTTGCCCGCCTCGTCCTCCTGCACGACCTCGATGGTGCCGGGGCCGGCCGGGAGCGGCTGCGGCGGCGTGTACGCCCACGTGCCGTCGTCGGCACAGGAGACGGCGACCGGGTCGGCGCCGTTGATCGAGACCCACACCGTCGCTCCCGGCTCGCACCGGCCGGTGAACGCCGAATCGGGCCCCACGTTCCCGCCGCCGTCCGGCTCGTCGATGGTGACGGGACCCGGACCGGACGTGTCGACCGTGAAGGTGATCGGCGTCGCGCGGGCCGTGCGGCCGGCCGCGTCGGTCGCGACCGCCTCGACGGTGTAGGCGTCGTCGGCGAGCGCCGCGCGCGGCGTGAACTCCCACGCGCCGTCGCCTTCCACCGCGAGGGATCCGGCCACGCGGCCCGTGGCGGCGCCCGTGACGGTCACGTCGAGCGCAACGGCGTGACGCCACATGCCCCGAATGGAGACGGCTCCCGGGTCGCTGAAGGCCGTGCCGTCGGCGAGGGAGAGGATCTCCACGGCCGGGGCCGTGTCGGTCACGTCGAACGACACCGGGCCGGCGCTGCCCGTGTTGCCGGCGGCGTCCTCGGCGCTCACCTCCACGGTGTAGTCGCCGTCCGGGAGCGGGGTGTCGGGCGTGAACACCCAGCCGCCGGTCGAGGGGTCGGTCGTCACCGTCCCCGGCACCGGACCGTTCGGCCCGGTCACGACGACCGTCACCGTCGAACCGGGCTCCGAGGTCCCGGCGATGACCGGAGCGGAGGTCACGTCGCCGTCGGCGGGCGACGTGATTCCCACCCCCGGCGCCGTGGTGTCCACCTCGAAACCGATCGGGCCCGCCGTGCCGGTGCGGCCCGCCGCGCTCTGCGCGGTGGCTGCGACGACGTACGTGTCGTCCCCGAGCGGGAGCGCCGGGGTGAAGGTCCACTCCCCCGTCTGCGGGTCCACCGTCAGCGCGCCGTCCACCGCTCCCGTCTGCGCGCCGGTGACGGTCACCGCCACGAGCGACCCCGCGTCGGATGTCCCGCGGATCTGGATCGCGGCGGGATCGTTCGTCACGGTGCCCGCGAGCGGGCTGACGATGGAGACGTCGGGGCCGACCGCGTCGACCTCGAAGGAGACGGGCCCCGCCGTGACGGTGTTCCCGGCCGCGTCGGTCGCGGAGGCCGTCACGGTGTAGACGTCGTCGACGAGGGGCGCGCTCGGCGTGAACGTCCAGTCGCCCGTCCGCGGATCGACCGCCACGGTGCCGTCGATCCCTCCCGTCTTCGCGCCGCTGACCGTCACGACGATCTCGGCGCCGGCATTCGGCTCGCCGAGGCCCGCGTCGGACCCGCCGGAGATGCGCACGGCCGGATCGCTCGTCACGGAATCGTTCGCGGGTGCGTCGATGGTCAGCGCGGGGGCGGTCGTGTCGATCGTGAATGTGACGGGTCCGGCCGTGGCGGCGTTGCCGGCGGCGTCCTCGGCGGTGGCCTCGACGGTGTACTCCCCGTCGCCCAGCGGGGCGCCCGGCGTGAAGGTCCAGTCACCGGTGTCGGGGTCGACGGTCACCGTGCCCGCGACGGCGCCGCTCGGTCCCGTCACGACGACCGCCACCGTCGACCCGGGCTCGGAGGCTCCGAAGATCAGCGGTGCGTTCGTGACGTCGCCGTCCGTCGGCGACTCGATCGTGACCGCCGGGGGCGCGGTGTCGACCGCGAATCCGCTTTCCGCGCGTGCCGTGTTCCCGGCGGCGTCGGTGGCCTCGACGGTGACCGCGTAGGCCCCGTCGCGCAGCGGCGCGGCGGGCGTGAACGTCCACTCGCCCGTGGCGGGATCGACCACCACGGCGCCCGCCACGGGGCCGTCGGGCCCGGTGACGGTCACCTCGACGAGCGCGTCGTCGTGCGGCTCGCCCTCGCCCGTGTCGGAGCCGCCGCCGATGACGAGCGCGGCGTCGCCGGTCACGGCGCCGTCGGCCGGTGTGGTGACGCTGACGACGGGCGCGGTCGTGTCGACCTCGAACCGGACCGTGTCGGCCGTGCCGGTGTTGCCGGCCCCGTCCTCGGCCGTCGCCTCGACCGTGTAGCCGCCCTCGCCCAGCGGTACGTCCGGGGTGAAGACCCAGCCACCCGTCTCCGGGTCGCTCGCGACCGCGCCCGCGACGGGGCCGTCCGGGCCGGTCACGACGACGGTGACGTTCGAACCTGCCTGCGCTGTCCCCTCGATCACCGGCGCCCTTGTCACGTCGCCGTCCGCGGGCGCGTCGATGGTCACCGCCGGCGCGGTCGTGTCCACCTCGAACCGAACCGGGCCGGCCGTGCCGGTGTTGCCGACCTCGTCCTCGGCCCTCGCCTCGACCGTGTACGCGCCCTCGCCCAGCGGGGCGCCCGGCGTGAAGACCCACTCGCCCGTCTCCGGGTCGGCCGTGACCGTGCCCGGGACGAGACCGTCCGGTCCCGTGACGACGACCGTCACCGTGGAGCCCGGCTCCGCCGTGCCCCCGAACGCCGGTTCCCGGGTCACGTCGCCGTCGGTGGGCGCGTCGATGCCCACCGCGGGGGCGGTCGTGTCGACCTCGAAGCCGACCGGACCGGCGGTGCCGGTGTTGCCCGCCTCGTCCTGGGCGGTCACCTCCACGCTGTACTCCCCGTCGACCAGCGGCACGTCGGGCGTGAAGGTCCACTCGCCCGTCTCCGGGTCGGTCGTCGCCGTCCCCGGCACCGGACCGTCCGGCCCGGTCACCACGACCGTCACCGTGGAGCCCGGCTCCGCCGTGCCCCCGAACGCCGGTTCCCGGGTCACGTCGCCGTCGGTGGGCGCGTCGATGCCCACCGCGGGGGCGGTCGTGTCGACCTCGAAGCCGACCGGACCGGCGGTGCCGGTGTTGCCCGCCTCGTCCTGGGCGGTCACCTCCACGCTGTACTCCCCGTCGACCAGCGGCACGTCGGGCGTGAAGGTCCACTCGCCCGTCTCGGGATCGGTCGTCGCCGTCCCCGGCACCGGACCGTCCGGCCCGGTCACCACGACCGTCACCGTGGAGCCCGGCTCCGCCGTGCCCCCGAACGCCGGTTCCCGCGTCAGCTCGCCCTCGTCCGGCGTGTCGATCGCGACCGCCGGAGCGGCCGTGTCGACCCAGAACTCGTTCGTCACCGGGGCGGACGTCTCGCCTCCCACGGTCTGCGTCGCCGTCGCCGTGTGCGGACCGCCCTCGGCGAGCGGCGCGGTGCCCGTGGGGTACGGATACGTCCACACTCCCTGCCCGTCGGCCGTCGCGGTGCCCGCCGGTCCCCCGTCGATCGAGACGCTCACGGTGGCTCCGGGCAGCGCCGTGCCCGTGATGACGGGGGTGACGTCGTTCGTGACCGAGCCGTTCTCGGGTGCGACGATCACCGGCGCGGCCGGCACGGCGCTGGCGCGGACCGTCGACGACGCCAGGTCGACGTTGGCCGCGGGGTCGCCCGCGAGCAGTTGCGGCAGCAGTTCGACGCTCAGCGCGTTCACCGTGAACGAGTCGGTCACGCCGCCCACGCTGAGGTTGCCGTCCAGACCGGATTCCTGCTCGTTGATCGTGATGCTCGCCACCTGCGCGAGCACGCCCGCCAGCACGGGGTCGAGGGTGCCGAGAGCCGGGGTGATGACGCCGTCGAGCGTCGCGGTCAGACCGGCGCCGGTGGTCGCGAGCAGGTCCGCCACGACCGGCTGCAGCGTGCTGAGGATCGTCGGCACGGCGGTGTTCGTCACGGTGGACACGACGGAGTCGACCGTCGGGTTGATGACGGTGTCGAGGAGCCCGCCGATCAGACCGAGGTTCAGCCCGGGCAGGAGCGCCGAGGTCACCTGGACATCCGGAGCGCCGGGAGCGGTTCCCGCCAACTGCCCGAGCGTCGTCGTGATGGTCGCGTCGACCGTGGCGACGTCCAGGACCCCCAGCAGGCCCAGATCGGCGGCCACGGTCGTCTTCAGGACGATGACGACCTCGAGGCTCCCGAGCACGCCCTGCACGCCCGTGGTGATCCGGTCGGTGAGCGTGCCGAGAGCCTCGGTGAGAGCCCCCGTGAGGAGGCCGATGGTCTCGCCGGTGAGCAGCTCGGTGTTCTCCGGCAGGTCGCTGAGTCCCGTGCCGTACGCGGCGAACGCCAGCTGGTCGGCGTCGACGACGATCTGCCCCGCCCCGAGGTCGACCGACAGCAGGCCCGCGTCGTCCTGCAGGGGCCGCGCCAGGATGTCGGCGGCCAGGTCGGCGAGGGCGGTGTCGGCGCCGTTGACCTGCAACGTGAGCGAGTCCACCGATACGAGCGCGCCGAGCAGGGTGCTGAGCGTCGTGGAGAGGCCGTCGAGCGTGGTGTCGATCGCGCCACCCTCCCCCAGCGCCGCGTCGAGGGTGTCACCGGCCCCCGTGATCGTGCTCGCCAGCTGAGGCGTGAGCCCCGCCACGAGCGGGCTGCGCAGGGCGAGCTGCGCATCGGCGATCATGTAGTCCGACGCGTACGAGACGGTGCCCGCGGCGGCGTTGCCGGTGGCCGTCGCGGTGGAGGCGAACGCTCCGAGCGAGACCCGGAACTCGTCGATGATCTGGTCGGTCAGTCCCGCCACCCCCGCCTGCGCGAGAAGGTCGGTGACGTCGAGGACCGATCGGCCGTACACGCCGGGGTCCTGAGGATCGAGGTCGATCGCCCCGTCGGCGGTGACGGCACCCGCGCTGGCCGTGGACGCATCCGCGGTCGGTGACGAGGCGAAGGTGCTCACCGCGCCCAGCTCGCCCAGGTGGAGCAGCCCGGAACCATCGGGCCGGCTCATGAGCGGGAGCACGAGGCCGCCGCCGAGATCGAGCTCGATGCCCTCGAGCACGCCCAGGTTGAGCGGCGTGCTCTCGGTCTGCGGCGCGCTCGGATAGCCGGTCCACGCGGTCGCCGTCTCGAGCAGGTCGGGCGTGAGCAGATCGACGGCGATCACCTGACCGAGCGCCTCGGAGCCGTCGCTCACCGCGGCATGAGCGGGCGCCGCGGTGGCCGCGAGCGCCGTCGCCGCGACGACGGATGTGCCTGCCCGCATCCCCTTCATGAACCGGCCGGGCCTTCGGCGCTCGGAGCGGACGGTGCGCGCGGCAGTGCTCATGCCATTCCCCCTGAATCGGCGACGTCGTCGGCGCCGCGCCATATCGGGATGCCGGCAGCGCACTTTGCCGCTCAGCTTGGTGGCGGGGGGAGAACACCGTCTACCGCGGAGGTCGTTTTTCACCCGCGTCTCACCGGCAATTCACCCGCGGATGAATTGTGGGAATCGCGCATAACGGCGCGAGCCCAGCCGCTTCTGACGCGTGGCGCAGGCCATGCGGCGGCACGCCCGGCCGCGCCGGGAGGGGCGCCACCGAGACGATCGGGAGACGACCTGGGCCGTCGACCGCTTCGGCGGCGGCCCGCGGCTCGGCGGCAGCGTCAGTGCGCGGCGATGACCGCGAGCACGGCGTCGCCGTAGGCGTCGCGCTTCTTCGCGCCGATGCCGGTGATACCGTCGAGTTCGGCGATCGATGCCGGGCGGCGTTCGGCGAGGGCGCGCAGCGTGACGTCGCCGAAGACGACATAGGCGGGCACGCCCTGCTCGCGCGCCTGCTCGGCACGCCAGGCGCGCAACGCCTCGAACAGCGGCCGGTCGTCCGCGTCGAGCTGATCGGCGGTCGAGGACCTCTTCGTGCCACTGGCGCGCGAGACGCGCCCGATCACGTCACGCCTCAGCCGCACCGGAGTCTCACCACGCAGCACGCCCGCGCCCGCCGGGCTCATGGTGAGCGTGCCGTACTCGCCCTGCGCCACGAGCAGGCCGCGGGCGAGCAGCTGCCGGATCACGCTGCGCCAATCCTGCTCCGACAGGTCCTTGCCGATGCCGTAGGTCGTGAGCTCGTCGTGCCGCATCTTCCGGATGCGCTCGGTGGCCGCTCCTCGCAGGATGTCGATGAGGTGGCCGGCACCGAACGCCTGGTTGCGCTCCCGCTGCAGCCGCACGATGGTCGACAGCAGCTTCTGGGCGGGGATGAGACCGTCCCAGACCTCGGGCGGTTCGAGGCACGTGTCGCAGTTGCCGCACGGCTCCGACTCCTGCCCGAAGTAGGCGAGCAGGTTCTGACGGCGGCAGTCGACGGTCTCGCACAGCGCCAGCATCGCGTCCAGGTGCTGCTGCTGGCGCTGCCGGATGGCGCGGTCCCCCTCGCCCTGCTGGATCATGCGCCGCTGCTGCACGACGTCGCCGAGCCCGTAGGCCATCCACGCCACCGCCGGCTCGCCATCGCGGCCCGCGCGTCCCGTCTCCTGGTAGTAGCCCTCCACCGACTTGGGCAGGTCGATGTGCGCCACGAAACGCACGTCGGGCTTGTCGATGCCCATGCCGAACGCGATCGTCGCCACGACGACGACGCCGTCCTCCCGCAGGAAGCGGGACTGGTGCCGGGCGCGCGTGGCCGCATCGAGGCCCGCGTGGTACGGGATCGCGTCGATGCCGTTGCCCGCGAGGAACGCCGCCGTCTCCTCCACCGACTTGCGACTGAGCGCATAGACGATGCCCGCCGACCCCTCCTGCTGCGCGCGGATGAACGACAGCAGCTGCCGGCGTGGTTCCGTCTTCGCCTCGATCCGGTAGCGGATGTTCGGGCGGTCGAAGCTGGCGACGAAGTGCCGCGCGTCGTCGAGCCGCAACCGCTCGGTGATCTCGCGGTGTGTCTCGGGCGTGGCGGTGGCGGTGAGTGCCATTCGCGGGACACCGGGGAAGCGCTCCCCCAGCCCGCCGAGGGCGAGATAATCGGGACGGAAGTCGTGACCCCACTGGCTGACGCAGTGTGCCTCGTCGATCGCGATGACGCTCAGTGCCCCGCGCTCGAGCAGGCGCAGCGTGGCCTCCGAGTTGAGCCGCTCGGGCGCGACGTACAGCAGGTCGAGCTGGCCGCCGGTGTACTCGCGCTCCACCTGTGCGCGCTCCGCCGGGCTCTGGGTGGAGTTCAGATAGGCGGCGTTGACGCCGTTGGCGCGCAGCGCGTCGACCTGGTCGTGCATGAGCGCGATGAGCGGTGAGACGACGAGGCCGGTGCCCTCACGCACGAGCGCCGGCACCTGATACGTCACGCTCTTGCCGCCGCCGGTGGGCATGAGCACGACGGCGTCACCGCCGGCGATCACCTGGTCGACGATCGCCGCCTGGTCGCCGCGGAACGCGTCGTAGCCGTAAACGGTCTTGAGGGCCTCCCGCGCCGTAGCGAAGCGGGAGGGACGCGGGCCGGCGGGTGCCGCGGGCGGCGGCGCGTCGGGGCGCGATGCTCCACCCCACGCGATCGGGCCGCCGGCGTAATCGGGCTCCCAGTACTCGTCGCCGTACGGGTCGGCGGGCGGCTCCTCGGGCGGCGCCCACCCGTCGTACGGGTCGAGGTGCGCGCCGGGGGTCATCCCTCCAGCGTAGGCGGGGCGGCCGACACCGTGCGCTCCCGTGGACGACCGCGCCGGAGGCGGGCGTCATGGATCGGCGACAGGGTTCCGTTGGGGCCCGGGGACCTCGTAGCGTGGAGGGATGACGAACACGAGGGTCGAGCGCGTCGACGCCCGGAACCGCTACGAGATCTATGTGTCGGACCAGGCCGACACGGAGGCGGCGCCCGCCGGCGAGACGCTTGCCGGCTTCGCGGAGTTCTCGCAGGAGGACGGCAAGGTGCGGTTCACCCACACCGTGATCGACCATGCCTTCCGCGGGCGCGGGTTGGGTGATGTGCTGGCGGCCGACGCGCTCGCCGACGCCGCCCAGCGCGGCGACACCATCGTGCCGCTGTGCCCGTTCATCGCCAAGTACCTCACCGAGAACGAGGTGGCCGGCGCCGTGGTGCAGTGGCCGCACGGGGCACCGCAGAACGCAGCCACCCCGCCCGAGCCGTCGTCCTGAGCCCGGCGCACCGGAAGGGGATCGGATGACCCGGTACGACGTCGACGCCCGCGATGCGGTCGACGGCGGATCCACGAGCTGCGACGGACCACGGGCGCTCCTGCTCGAGCCGCGCCGCGTGCCGCTGGGCGGGGTGCGCGCGATGGACGTGTCGCGCTCACTGCCGCAGCGCGATCTGCCGCTCGTCGGCGCGTGGTGCTTCCTGGACCGCTTCGGTCCGCAGGAGGCGATGATGCGCGTCGACCCGCATCCCCACATCGGGCTGCAGACAGTGACCTGGCCGCTCGTGGGCGAGGTGCGACACCGCGACGCCGTGGGCTCGGATGTGCTCATCACGCGCGGCCAGCTGAACATCATGACGGCCGGCGACGGCATCAGCCACTCGGAGTACTCGGTAGGCGATGAGCCGGGGCCGATCGACGCGCTGCAGCTGTGGATCGCGCTCCCCGACCACGCCCGCCGGCAGCGGCCGCACTTCGAGCAGCACCGCGAGCTGCCCTCCGCCACGGTGGCCGCGGTCGAGGGCGCGGATCCCGAGATCACCGTCGTGGTGGGATCGTTCGCCGGCGTGGACTCCCCGGCGGCGGTGTACAGCCCCATCGTGGGCGCCGAGGTGCGGCTGGCGCCGGGCTCACGGGTGCGACTGCCCTTCGACCCGGCGTGGGAGTACGCCGTGGTGCAGGTGGAGGGCGACCTGCGGGTGCACGACGCCGCCCCGGGCGGCACCGCACCGATGTCGCTGGATCGGCTCGACCTGCTCTACCTCGGCGTCGACCGAGACGGCATCGAGGTGTCCACCGAGGACGGGGCGATGATCTTCCTCCTCGGGGGCGAGCCGTTCGGCGAGGACATCGTGATGTGGTGGAACTTCGTGGGCCGCACGCACGACGAGGTCGCCGAGGCGCGCGAGCAGTGGGAGGCGCGCGATGCGCGCTTCGGCGCCGTGGTGGGTCATCCCGCAGACGACCGCATCCCCGCCCCGCCCCTGCCGAACGTGCGCCTGACGGCACGGCGGCGCCGGATCTGACGCGCACCGTCCGCTCCCCCGGGCGGCTCGGCGCCCGCCGCACCGGCGCGTCGCAATAGGCTCGAGTCGTGAGCAAGCCCGGCGTCCTGTCCACGCGCGTCCTCCTCGTCTGCGCAGCCATCGCGGTGGCGACGGGGGTGCTCGGCGGGATCGAGGGATGGCTGACCATCCCCGTGCTCGCGGCGGCGCCGTTCCTCTACGGCTTCCTGCTCGGCGTGCACACCCTGCCCGGCATCGTGGCCCAGGAGCTCTTCCGCATGCCGGGGGTCGCGCTGCTCACCCATGTGCTGGCCGGGCTCGTCGGTGCCGCGGTCGCTCCCGTGTGGGCGCCGCAGTTCCTCGGCACCGCCGTCCTGTTCGGCGGCATCCAGGAGGGCGTGGCGGCGATCTTCCGCTACCGCGCCTGGAGCTGGTGGCGTTACCTCCTCTCGGCACTGCTCATCGGCGCGATCGTCGCCTTCGTCGTCGCGATGGCGGCCGATCTCGATGAGCTGCCCCTGTGGGCGCAGGCCGCCTACCTCGCGCTGTCGTTGCTGGGGCCGGTGGCGTGGACGCTGCTCGGGTTGTGGATCGGGCGCGCCTTGGAGCGCGCCGGCATCACGCCGCGGCGTGATGCCCCACGGCGTGCGACGCCGCGGGCGTGACCCCCGGCGGCCGCATACGCTGATCGGATGACCGATGCCCCGCTCGCCGCGCTGCAGCGTGTGAGCGTCGCGCATCTGGACGCCCGCCGCCCCACGCCGCGGGAGGTCTCGCTCGAGATCCGTCCGGGCGAGGTGGTGCTGCTGCTCGGCCCGAGCGGCAGCGGCAAATCGACGCTCGCCCTCACGCTCAACGGGCTGGTGCCGCACCACATCGACGCCGACGTCGAAGGCGTCGTGCGGATCGATGGACGAGACGTGGCCGCCTCGTCCCCCGCGCGGCTGAGCACCCGCGTGGGCATGGTGTTCCAGGATCCGGACGCGCAGCTGGTCGCCTCGAGCGTGCTGGATGAGGTCGCCTTCGGCCTGGAGAACCTGCTCCTCGATCCCGCGGAGGTGATGGCGCGCAGCGAGGAGGCGCTGCGGCGGGTGGGCCTGTGGGAGCGCCGCCACGACGACCCCGACGAGCTCTCGGGCGGGGGAAAGCAGCGCCTCGCGATCGCCTGCGCGCTCGCGATGCGCAGCCCGCTGCTCGTGCTCGACGAGCCCACGGCCAACCTCGACCCCGCGGGCGCGCGCGACGTCTACGACGCGCTGGCCGCTCTCGTCGCCGCCGGCGACCACGCCATCCTGCTCGTGGAGCACGACATCGATGCCGCGCTGCCGCTCGCGACGCGGGTCGTCGTGCTCGACGGCGACGGGCGCCTCGTCCAGGACGGCAGCCCGGGCGAGGTGCTCGCCGGACACGCGGCCGAGCTCCGGGCGTTGGGTGTGTGGCTGCCGCGCGAGGGTGAGCCGGCGTATGCGCCGGTCGCGGGACCCGACGACGACGCGGGGCCGCCGGCCGTCTCGGCACGGGGGCTCACGGTGCGCACCGGGCGCGGCCGGGCGCGCCGCGCCCTCATCCGCGATGTCTCCCTCGACATCCCCGCCGGCTCGTTCACCGCCGTGGTGGGTCCGAACGGCGCGGGCAAGACGACGCTCGCGCAGGCGCTCGCCGGAGTCGTCCCGCCCCCGCGCGGAACGGTGCGCGTGGCCGGGCTCGACGCCGGTGCCGCACCACCGCGCCGCCTCGCCGAGCGGGTGGGCTTCGTGTTCCAGAATCCCGAGCATCAGTTCGTCGCTCACACCGTGCGCGGGGAGCTCGAGCACAGCCTGCGGCACGTGCCGCGCGCCGAGCGCGATTCGCGCGTCGATGCCATGCTGGCGCGCTTCGGGCTCCCCGAGCACGCCGAACGGCACCCGTACCGGCTCTCGGGCGGACAGAAGCGGCGGCTCTCGGTC
Organism: Microbacterium sp. Marseille-Q6965; assembly: GCF_946151065.1. GTDB lineage: Bacteria > Actinomycetota > Actinomycetes > Actinomycetales > Microbacteriaceae > Microbacterium. The sequence goes on from NZ_CAMGZA010000001.1 coordinate 1,298,505, forward strand.
GCGACGGCGCTCATCGCCGGCGCGGATCGGCCGGGCGGCGTGCTCGTGCTCGACGAGCCGACGTTCGGCCAAGACCGCGCGCGGGCCGACGAGCTGCTGACCCTGCTCGACGAGCTGCACGCCCGCGGCACGACGATCGTCGTCGTCACCCACGACCTGCGACTCGTCGCGGCGCACGCCACGCACATCGCCGTGATGGACGGCGGCGAGCTCACCGCTTTCGGCCCGGCGCACGAGACGCTGCCCGCCGTTCGCGACCTCTTCGCCCGCCCGCGCCCCGGCGAGCCGGCGGGCACCGCCCGTGACGAGGCCCCGGCGACCCGGCGCGCTCCGCTCGAACGACTCGACCCGCTCGCCCGCCTCGTCGCCGTCCTGCCGGCCCTCATCGGCGTCGTGTTCACGCGAGATGTCGCCACCCCGGCCGCGCTTGCGCTGCTGTCCGCCCTCGTCCTCCTCATCGGCGCGCGGCGAGATCGGCGCCTCGCGCTCTGGCTGGCCGCGGCGCTGCCCGCCATGTTCGTCGTGTTGTCGGCGGGGTTCGCCCTGTGGACCGATCCGCTCACGGGCACCGCGACGGGCACGCGGCTGACGGCGATGCTCGCGATCGCGCTCGTGCCGGGCCTGACGACGTCGGGGCCCGAGCTGGTGCGCGCCCTCGTGCGGCATCTGCGCCTGCCGTACCGGATCGGCTACGCCGCACTCGCGGCATACCGCTTCGCGCCCCGGTTACGGCGGGAGCTGGGCATCATCCGCGCCGCTCACCGGGTGCGGGGCACGGGAGGCACCTGGCTCTCGCGGACCGTCACCTCACTCGTGCCGCTGATGGCGGGCGCCATCCGGCACGCCGAGCGCGTCGCCCTGGCGATGGACGCCCGCGCGTTCGGCGCCCATTCCACGCGCACCGAGCGCCATGTGCCGCGGTGGCGACCCGTCGACACGGGCGCCGTGGCGGTCGGATGGGCGACGACCGCCGTGGTCTTCTTCACCGGCGCAACCCTCTCACTTCCGGCCGGGTGGATGTGACAGAGTAAGGGCGGGTTTGGGGACCTCCTGCCCGCAGGGGATCGGCGCAGAGCGCTGGCGCCGTCGAGAGTTGGAGACGACATGACGGAGTTCGACCCGGCATACGCCGGAACGTGGGTGATCGATCCCGCCCACTCGCGCTTCGGTTTCGCTGTCAAGCACGCGATGGTGTCGAAGGTGCGCGGCGCCTTCCACGACGTCTCGGGCAAGCTCGTCGTCGGCGAGGGCGGCATCGACGACGCCTACGTCGAGGTGCACGTCAAGGCCGCGAGCGTGAGCACGGGCAACGAGCAGCGCGATGCGCATCTGCGCACGGGTGACTTCTTCGAGGCAGACACGTACCCGGAGATCACGTTCGAGTCGTCGAGCTTCGACCAGGTGGGCGACACCGCTTTCCTCGTCAACGGCGCCCTGACCATCAAGAACACGACGAAGCAGGTGGGCATCCCGCTGGAGTTCACCGGCATGGGGCGCGACGCCGACGGGCGGCTGCGGGCGGGCTTCGAGGGCAGCCGGCGGATCGACCGTCGCGAGTTCGGCCTCGAGTGGCAGGTCCCGTTGGATGCGGGCGGAGTGCTCGTCTCGGAGCGCATCACGCTCGAGTTCGAGCTCAGCCTGATCCATCTCGAAGACGGCGAGAGCGCCGACTGACTCGCATGACAAAGGCGGGCCACCCCGAGGGGTGGCCCGCCTTCATGGGTCTGCGCGGTCGCGTCAGGCCGTCGTGAGCTCCTCGACGGTCGGCGCGCCGGCCAGCTCCTCGATGAGGTCGTCGCCCGGACGGACCTCGTCGAAGGGCGCGTCGATCTCGGCGCGCTGGAGCATCTCGGTCATGCGACGGCGGCGCTGACGCGTGATGAGCGTGACGACGCGGCCGGCGTTGCCCGCACGGCCCGTGCGGCCGGCGCGGTGGAGGTACGTCTTGTACTCGTCGGGCGCATCCGCCTGGATCACCAGGTCGACGTCGTCCACGTGGATGCCGCGCGCGGCGACGTCGGTGGCGACGAGCACGCGCGCACGGCCCTTCATGAAGCGCTCGATGTTGCGCGTGCGCTTGGCCTGGTTCAGGTCGCCGTGCAGCGAGATCGCGTCGATCCCGGCGTCGTCGAACTGCTCGGCGAGCATCTCGGCGAACGCGCGGGTGCGCGTGAACACGAGCGTCTTGCCGTCGCGGTCGACGAGGGTGTCGAGCACCTCCGCCTTGGAGCGCTGGTCGACGACGAGCACGCGGTGCTCGATCGTGCCGGTCTCCTGCGTCTCGCCCGCGACCTCGTAGACCTGAGGATCGACGAGGAACTCGTCCACGAGCGCGGCGACCTCGCGGTCGAGCGTGGCCGAGAACAGCAGCTTCTGGCCGCCCTCGCTCGTGAGGCGCAGGATCTCCTGCACCGGCTCGAGGAAGCCCAGCTCGCACATGTGGTCGGCCTCGTCGAGCACCGAGATCTGGATCTGCGAGAGGTCCAGCTTGCCCTGGCGCTGCAGGTCGCCGATGCGGCCCGGGGTGCCGATGATGATGTCGACGCCCTTCTTCAGCGCGCCGACCTGGCGGGCCTGCGGCACGCCGCCGTAGATCTGCGTCGTGAACAGGCCGACGCTGCGCGCGATCGGCTGGACCGTGCGGTCGATCTGCAGGGCGAGCTCGCGCGTGGGCGCCATGATGAGCGCGACCGGAGACCGGCCGAACTCGCGGCGCTGACCGGCCTTGGCGCGCAGGATCTTCTCGACCAGCGGCGCACCGAAGGCGATCGTCTTGCCCGAGCCGGTGCGGCCGCGCGCCAGCACGTCGCGGCCGTCGAGGATCGCGGGCGCCGTGGAGGCCTGGATCGGGAAGGGCCGGGTCGCTCCGAGCTCGGCGAGGGCGCGGACGATGTTGTCGCCCAGGCCGAGGTCGCCGAAGGTCACCTCGGCGACGTCCTCGGCCTGCACGGCCTGCGCCTCGAGGCGCTCGTGGACGACGTCGATCTGCTCCTCCTGCTGCCGCGTGCGCACGGGCGCCTCGCGGCGCTCCTGCCACGCCCGCTCACCGTCGGTCTGGCGGCGGGCGGGGCGCTCGCCGTCGAACTCGCGGCGCGCGGGCCGCTCGTCGCGGTCGAAACGACGCGCCGGGCGGTCGTCCCGCGTGAAGCGGGGGCGTTCGCCGTCGAATCGGCGGGCCGGGCGGTCGTCCCGGTCGTAACGGGGACGCTCTGCACGCTCGCCGCCGAAGCGGTCGGTGCGCGCCCGGTCGTCACGGTTGAAGCGCGCGCGGTCGTCCCGCGCGGGGCGGTCGCCGAAGCGGCGGGCGGGGCGGTCGTCGCGGTTGTCACGCGCGCGGTCGTCCCGAGCAGGGCGGTCGCCGTAGCCGCGAGCCGAACGCTCGTCGCGGTCGTAGCGGGGACGGTCGTCACGAGCCGGACGGTCATCCCGGCGGAAGCCGCCGGCGCGCTCGGGGCGGTCGCCGTAGCTGCGGCGCTCCCCGCGGTCGGCGCCGGGGCGGTCGTTGCCGTAAGGGCGACGCTCGCCGCGGTCGTTCGCGCGGTCGAAACGACCGGAACCGGCACGGTCGTCGCGGCGCGGGCCGTCGAAGCGGCGCTCGCCGTGCGCGGACCGCTCGTCGCGGGCGCCCGTACGGGCGCCTCGGTCATCGGCCGACCAGCGCGGCTTGCGCGACGCGCCACGCTCGTCGTCGCGACCGTGGCCGCGGAACGGGCCGCCGGTCGACTTCTTGGCGTAGCGCGGGTCGAAGTTCTTCGGAGCGCGGGCGCCGGATCGATTGGTGTTCTTGGGCATGCGAAAGTACGCACCTTCCGTAGGTGTTCTGCGGCCACATCAGGACCACACACACCCGCGCATACATACGCGGCATCCCAAAGCCGACACACCAGAGTATCGGGCCCACCTGGGAAACCGCCCGTGCCGGCGAGCCGTCAGCCCCGCAGGGCCCTCCGGCTGGTCTGCACCGGCGACGCGCTGGGTAGCCCGGCAGCCCCGACGCCGTGCACCGACTCGTCCTCCCCCGCGGCCCGGCCCCCGCCGGGGGCACCGCTCGAGCTCGCGGGCGTCGCCGTGGGCGAGGGCGCCGCCTGCGCCGCCCTCTCCGCCCGCTCGTGCACGGCTCCGCCATCCGGTCCCTGCGGGTCGGACGGGTCGTCCGGGCCGCCGTCGTCCGTGGGGGCCGCACCCCCGCCGCGACGCGCGATCCGCCGCTCCTTCGCGCCCTCGACGAGGTTGTACAGCGTCGGCAGCACGATGAGCGTGAGGAACGTGGACGAGACGAGGCCGCCGATCACGACGACCGCGAGCGGCTGCGAGATGAAGCCGCCGTGACCGGTGATGCCCAGCGCCATGGGCGTGAGCGCGAAGATCGTGGCGAGCGCCGTCATGAGGATGGGGCGCAGACGCATGGACGAGCCGACGAGCGTGGCGTCGCGCGTGCTGAGGCCGTGGTGGTCGCGGTACTGGTTCACGAGATCGACGAGCACGATGGCGTTCGTCACGACGATGCCGATGAGCATGAGCACGCCGATGAGCGAGGCCACGCCGAGCGGCACGCCCGTGGCGACCTGCAGCAGGATCGCCCCTGTCGCGGCGAACGGGACCGAGACGAGCAGCAGCAGCGGCTGGCGCAGCGACTTGAAGGTCGCCACCATCACGACGTAGACGATGAGGATGGCGGCGAGCATCGCCAGCCCGAGCTGCGAGAACGACTCCGCCTGCTGTTCGGCGACGCCGCCCACCTCGGCCCGGGCACCGGCCGGCAGGTCGACCGCGTCGAGCGCCGCCGTGACCGAGGCCGTCGCCTCCGCCAGGTTGTCGCTCGCGGGCGGCACCGTGATGGTGGCCGTGCGCTGGCCCTCCACCGTCGTGATGGAGGTGGGGCTGGCGGTCTCCTCCACGGAGGCGATCTCCTGCAGCTGCACCATTCCGAGCGCGCTCGGGATCTGCAGCTCGCGCAGCTCCTGCACGGTCACCGGCGGGTTCTCGACCGCGAGATAGACGGTCAGCGCGGTGTCGTCGATCTCGACGGTTCCGATCTGCTGGTCGTTCATCGTGTTCGAGACGATCCCTCCCACGGCGACCTCGCTGAGGCCCCGCTGCGCCGCCGCCTCGCGGTCCACGACCACGCCGATGTAGGGAAGACTCGCGGCGAGGTCGTCCGTGACCTCGCCGACCCCGTCACGCCCGTCGAGCTCGGCGACGATCGCGTCGGTCGCCTCCTGCAGGGTCTGGGAGTCCGGCGCCGAGACACTGATCTCGATGTCGGTGGAACCGAACCCGGCGGCCGCGCTCACCGTGATCTCGCCCGCGTCCGTCAGATCGGCGACGGCGTCCTGCACGTCGGCGCGCAGCACCTCCTGGTCCACGTCGGCGTCGGTCATGATCGAGAACGTCGCCGATCCGCCGCCCGTGAAGGCGTCCTGCAGCGGCGATCCGCTCGATCCCACCGAGACCTGCACCGCCTCGATGCCGTCGACGCCCTCGAGGGCCTGCTCGACCTTCCGCGCCGCCTCGTCCTTGGCCTCGAGGCTCGCGCTCGGACCGAGGTCCTGCGTCACGGTCATCGTGTTCTGGCCGGTGTCGCCGAGGAAGTTCACCTTCATGAGCGGCGCCATCGCCACCGTCCCGCCGAGCACGAGAACAGCGATCAGCAGCGTCACCCAACCGTGCCTGAGCGTCCACCGCAGCACCGGCAGGTAGGCGCGCTGCAGGCGCGAGGGCGGTGCCGCGGGGCTTTCCGGGTCGATGCGGCGCCCGTCGCCGTCGAGCAGCGGCTTGCCGGGCTTCATGAACCAGTACGCCAGGACGGGCACGATGGTCAGCGCCACGAGCAGCGAGGCGAGCATCGCGAGCGCCACCGTGAGGGCGAACGGCCGGAAGAGCTCCCCGACCATGTCGCCCACGAAGGCGATCGGCAGGAACACCGCCACGGTCGTGATGGTCGACGCCGTGATGGCCCCGGCGACCTCGCGCACCGCGAGCCGGATGGCATCGCCCTTGTCGGCGTCGCCCACGTAGTGCCGCTTGATGTTCTCGATCACGACGATCGAGTCGTCGACGACGCGACCGATCGAGATCGTCAGCGCACCGAGCGTGAGCATGTTGAGCGAGTAGCCGAACGCCTGCATGCCGATGAACGCGATGAGCACGCTCGTGGGGATCGAGATCGCCGTGACGAGGGTGGAGCGGATCGACAGCAGGAAGACGAGGATCACGACCACGGCGAAGACGAGGCCCAGCATGCCCTCGACGGCCAGCGTCTCGATGGACTGGACGATGAACGGCGCCTGGTCGAAGACGACGGTGAACTCGGCGTCGGGGTACGTCTCGCGCAGCTCGTCGACGGCCGCGAGCACGCCGTCCGACACCTCGACGGTGTTCGCGGCGGGCAGCTTGGTGATCGAGATCGAGATCGCGTCCTCGCCGTTGACCCGCGAGAGCGACGAGACCGGGTCGGTCGCCAGCTCCACCGTCGCGACGTCGCCGATCGTCGTGACGGGCGGGACCACCGGGGCGCCCGTGGCGGGATCCCCCTGCGGCTCGGCGGCGGACGGCACGAGCGGCAGCGCCTCGATATCGTCCACCGACGTCACCTTGGCGCCCGTCTGCACCGTGAGCGTCTCGTCGCCCTCGGTGAGGGAGCCGCCGGGGAACAGCACGCCGTTCTGCTCCATCGCGTCGCCGATCGCCTGCGTCGAGAAGCCGCGGGCGGCCAGTTCGGCGGGGTTCGGCGTGATCGTGATCCGCTGCCCCAGGCCGCCCACGATCGACGCAGAGCCGACGCCGTCGACATCCTCGAGCTCGGGGATGGCGGAGTTCTCCAGCTGCCCCTGGGCGTCGTCGCCCTCACCGAAGCCGCTCACGGCGATCTGGATGACCGGCAGGTCGTCGATGCTCACCGACATCACCTGCGGATCCACGTCCTCAGGCAGCTGCGCGCGGTTGATGGCCTGCTGGATCTTCTGCTCGGCGGTGGCCAGGTCGGTGCCGTAGTCGAACATCGCCTGCACGATCGAGGCGTTCGTCGTGCTCGTCGCGGTCGTCGAGTCGAGGTCGGGGACCGACTGAATGGCCTCCTCGATCGGCGTCGAGACGTCGTTCTCGACCACCTCGGGAGACGCGCCCGGGTAGCTCGTCATGACGATGAGCGCGGGGAGCTCGATCGACGGGATGAGCTCCTGCTTGAGATTGGTGAGCGCCATGCCGCCGAAGACGGCGGCGCAGATCGTGATGAGCGCGATGAGGGCGCGGTTCTTCAGGCTGAGGACGGCGAGTTTCGACAAGACGTGACTCTCGATCGCGACCGGCAGCGCCGATCGGCACCGCCGATACGGTGCTGTATCCGACGCGTTCAGTCTGACACAGCGCCCGCCCGGCGCGCGCGGGGGTCAGCCCCCGTCTTCAGGGCAGGAAAGCCGTCGCCGTCACCAGCCCGAGGGCCGCACCAAGCGTGCACAGCAGCAGCGTGCCCACGCCGTTGCCGACCGCGGCCGCCCGGCGCCGGGCCAGCCACAGCTCGACGGTGTCGACCGACACGGTCGAGAAGGTCGTGTAACCACCGAGCAGCCCCGCCGTCGCGACGGTCAGGACGGGCGACGCGACGCCGGCGAAGACGGTGGCGAGCAGCGCCATGACGTAGCAGCCGGTCACGTTCACGAGCAGGATCGGCCAGGGGAAGCCGCGCGAGGGGCGCAGGGCGGCATCGATGATCCAGCGCAGGCCGGCACCGACACCACCCGCGAGCGCCACCGCGAGCACCTCGATCGGGCTCATGCGTCGCGCCTCCGAGCCGCGCGCGCGCCGAGGGCATAGCCGGCAGCCGCCACCCCCACGGGCAGCGCGACCAACACCAGGGCCCCTCCCCCCGCGAACAGCAGCAGCGTGCCGCCCGCGACGAGGAGCCCCGACTGGGCCCCCGTCTCGACCGAGTGCGCCGCGGCGAGCGCGAGGACGGGGGCGAGCGCGCTGTACGAGGTGAAGCCGCCGAGCACGCCCGTGCCGAGGAAGGCGCGCAGGCGGGGGCGGTCTCCCGCCCAGCCGACGAGCATCCCGAGCAGGCCCGAGCCGAGCACGTTCACGGCGAGGATCACGGGCAGCCCTTGCAGCGGATCCGCCGCGTCGGCCGTGAGCAGATACCGTGCCGTCACACCGACCGCCCCGCCCGACACGACGAGCGGCAGCAGCCCCCACGGGAGCGGGGTGCGACGGAAGCGGACGGTCACGACTTCACGGTATCCGCTCATCCCGTGGCCATCGTCGCGCGGGCGGTCCGCCATCCGCGTTCGCACGGCGCACGAGCCAGGTCGCGGCCGGTCGCCGGGCTGTTCGTTATGGTCGGGCTCATGAGCAGAGGCGTTCGGGGGATCGCGGCGCTCGGCGCGCTCGCGGCGTTGCTGACCGGATGCGGGATCCAGATCCCGAACGATCCCCACGGCACGCTCGACCGCGTCGCCGGGGGCACCTTGCGCGTCGGTGCGACCGAGAACCCGCCGTGGGTGGAGCTCGAGGACGACGAACCGGAAGGCAGCGAGCCGGCACTGATCGAGGCGTTCGCGGCGGCGCAGGACGCCACGGTGGAATGGACGACGGGCAGCGAGGCCGATCTGCTCGACGCGCTGGAACGCGGTCGGCTGGACGTGGTCGTCGGCGGCTTCCTCGACGACACGCCCTGGGTGGACAAGGCGGCCACGACCTTCCCCTACACGGCGACGGCGGGCGGGCGGGACAAGCACGTCATGCTCGTGCGGATGGGTGAGAACGGCCTGCTCGTCGCGTTGGAGCGGTTCCTCTTCGAGGAGGGGTCATGACGGTGCGCTTCGGCCGGACCGAGCTGCCCGAGCGCCAGCAGCGCGCGTTGCGCGCGGCCATCCGCATGGAGTGGCTCACGCTGCTCTTCCTCGCCGCCGCGATCACGATGGTGTACCTCGTCATGGGCAGCTCGCAGGCGATGAAGGCGGCGTGGATCGAGGACCTCCTCTCCCTCGCGCCGCCGATCGCCTTCCTCGTGGCCGTGCGCATCGTGAACCGCCCGCCCACGCAGAAGTACCCGTACGGCTATCACCGCGCCGTCGGTGTCGCCCATCTCGTCGCGGGCGTCGCGCTGTTCGCGATGGGGGCGTTCCTCATCGTCGATTCCGCCTCGGGGCTGCTCCGCGCCGAGCACCCGCCCATCGGATCCGTCGTGCTCTTCGGCCAGCCCGTCTGGCTCGGATGGCTGATGATGCTCGCGATGGCGCTGACCATCCCGCTGCCGATCTACTTCGGGCGCGTGAAGATGAGGCTCGCCCGCGAGCTGCACGACAAGGTGCTCTACGCGGACGCCGACATGAACAAGGCCGACTGGATGACGGCGGCCGGCTCGATCGTCGGTGTGGCCGGCATCGGCCTGGGCCTGTGGTGGGCCGACGCGGCCGCCGCCCTCTTCATCGCGGGAAGCATCGTCTGGGACGGTGCCCGCAACCTGCGCGCCGCCATCACGGACCTCGTCGACACCCGCGCCACGACGTTCGACGACGGCAAGCCTCACCCGGTGGGCGCGCGGGTGGACGACTACCTGCGCGGCCTGCCCTGGGTGGAGCAGGCCGGCAGCCGCATGCGCGACCAGGGCCATGTCTTCCACGTCGAGTCGTTCGTCGTGCCCCGAGAGGGACGGACACCGAGCCTGCAGGAGCTGATGGCGGCTCGGGACGGCTGCATCGACCTCGACTGGCGCGTGCAGGACATCGTCGTCATCCCCATCGACGAGCTCCCCGAGGAGGTCGGCGGCTCCCGGGAGTCGCGGCAGTCCGAGCGCAACCGCTGATCGGTGCCTGCGGCGTTCCCGCGGACGCGGTGGCCCCTCTTGCGCATCGAGATATATCGTGTTTCACTCTCCGTATCGAGATATATCTCGAGTTCGCCGCCGGACCGTCCGGCCGTCTTGCAGGAGCGAGGACCATGGAGAAATGGCTGATTCACCCGGGTGAGAACCGGGTCATCGACGTCGAGGGCGTGCTGTCCCTCAAGATCGGCCTCGTCGGGGGCCAGATCGATGTGATCGCCCACGACGAGCCCGACGTGCGCGTCGAGGTGCGCGGGGTCACCGTGAAGGACCTGCGGGTCGAGCTCGCCGGCGGGCAGCTGGAGATCGACCACCCGCAGCTGCGCTGGGACAACTTCCTCGAGGTGTTCCGCAACTTCGGCACCGCCGGCCCGCGAGCCGAGATCAGCGTCGCCGCGCCGCGCGATGTCGCCCTCACGCTCGGCGTCGTCAGCGCGACGGCGCTCGTGGCGGGACTGCGCCGCGACGCCTCCGTCAACACGGTGTCGGGCGACGTGCTCGTCGACGGCCACGAGGGCGCGCTGCGCGTGAACGCCGTCTCGGGTGACGTGCAGGTGCGCGGCCTGTCCGGGCCCTTCGATGCGCACACCGTGTCGGGTGACGTCATGGTGTCGGGCGCCGTGACCAAGGCCGACATCGACTCGATGTCGGGCACCGCCTTCGTCGACGCCGAGGGCCCCATCGGCGCCATCTCACTGAACGGCGTCTCGGGCGCCGCCACCTTCCGGCTCGACGCCGAGTACCCCGCGAACTACGTGCTGCGCAGCGCCAGCGGGCGCATCACGGTCGACGGCGTGGCTCGCGGCAGCGGGCTGCCCTCCAGCTACAACGGATCGACCGGCGAGCTCTCCGGCGCTTTCGCCGATGTCCGCGCCAACACCGTGGCCGGCGACATCACCGTGCTGCGCCGCACGACCGCCACGGGCGCCGAGGGCGCCGCGAGCGCCGAGACGCCCCTCACTCCCCCGAGGGACGGTGACCTCTGATGCCCGCCGTCTTCTCCCACGGCGATCTGCGGCTGTATCTGCTGAATCTGCTCAACGAGTCGCCTCGTCACGGCTACGACATCATGCAGGCGCTCGCCGAGCGCACCGGCGGCACCTACACGCCGAGCGCCGGAACGATCTACCCCCGACTCGCGAAGCTCGAGGAGGAGGGACTCGTGACCAAGACGGCGGACGGCCGCAAGACGGTCTACGAGATCACCGAGGCCGGCCGCGCCGAGGTTGCCTCCCGCGCCGACGACATCGCCGGCATCGAGGCCGGGCTGGCCGATTCGGTCCGCCTCATCGCCGACGGCGTGCGCGCGAGCGTGCGGGAGGCGATGAAGAGCCTGCGTGCGGATCTCGCCGCGGCCGCTCACGCGGAGCGCACCTCTCCCCCGCCCGCGGCGGACGACCGGGCGCAGTCGCGCGAGCAGCTGCAACGGGCCGAGGCCGTGATCGCCGACTTCCGCGGTCGGGTGCGCAGCGATCTGCGTGCGCACGTCGCCCGCGGCGGCGACCTCGCGTCGTCGATCGTCGACGACCTCACCAGGGCCCTCGACGATGCCGCGCGGGAGGTCACCCGCGCCCTCAGGGGCTGACGTGACCGGCCCCGAGCGCACGCCCGTTTCCGGCCGGCCACCCTCGGCGGGGGTCGGCCGGGGGCGGGTGCGCGGCTGGATCGAGCGCCACCCGCGCATCCGCCGGGGCTACCGCGCCACGGTGGGCACGGTCGGCGGGATCGTCACCGTGCTCGGCGTGATCCTGCTGCCGCTGCCCGGCCCCGGCGCGCTCGTGCTGCTGGGCGGGCTCGCGATCCTCGGCACCGAGTTCGCGTGGGCGCGGCGCGGGGCGGCCTGGCTCCGCCGGCAGGTGGCCCGGGTCGCCGCGTGGTGGCGGCGACGCCGGGAACGCAGGGCATCGGGCGGCGCCGTCGGCCGCTGACCCGGCGCGGCGCGCCGGTCAGCGCTCCGGGTAGTCCTCGTCGTCGGCCAGCAGCTCGCCCTGCGGGATGACGAGCAGCGGGATCGACTGGCGGTGTGACAGGCGCGCGGCGACCGACCCGGTGAAGAACTCGCGCAGCGACTCGCCGAAGCCGCGCTTGCGCGTGCCGATCACGATGAGCCTCGCGCCGATCTTCGCCGTGAAGTGCTTGATCGCCAGCGCGGGGTCACCCACGAGCTGGCGCGCGGTCCACTCCGCCTTGCCGTCGAGCACCTCCGCCGCGACCGCCTTGACCGCCGCGAACTCCTCCGCGCCGGCATCGACGTTGATGTCGATGGGTGCCGAATGCACGTAGCCGTCCGGGTCCTCGTACGTGACGAAGCGCGTCACATCCACGTGCACGACCACCAGCGGCACGCCCATGAGCGTGGCGTAACGGGCGGCCTCCTTGAGCACGCGGGGGTTCTGATCGGGGATCGCTCCGACGACGACAGCCCCGTGCAGCGCCTTGTCCTCCTCGGGGATGCGGACCTCTCCCGCCGCCTCCGCCTGGTTCTCCGACATCGTCATCGCCCCCTTCAGGGTTGCCCGGCGGCCGGTGCTTCCGACCCTCGTGGTATCCTGAATTCTACTCTTTCCGGCCGTTTTGCCGGTGAACTCGATCACATCGGGGCAGCACCCGCAGCTCAATACGAGGGGGTCTCGCGCATGGGGCGTGGCCGTCAGAAGGCGAAGCACACCAAGCTCGCCCGTGAACTCAAGTCGTATAGCCCTGCCGTGGACTACAACGCGCTGGAGCGCGAACTCGGCAGCCACAACGACGACGACCTGTACGTCGACAAGTGGGCCGACCAGTACGCGGACGAAGACGAGGACGAGTATCAGGCACGACACGCCTGAGGCCGTCACCACACAGCAAGATCGCCGCGGGTCCAGGGCCCGCGGCGATCTTCTTGTGCGTCCATCCCCTCGCCTTTGAGGGCGAAGGCGCTCAGGAGCTCTGCGAGCCCTCGACCCACTCGAGATACTCCTCCGTGACCGTTCCGGTCACGTAACGGCCGTCGAAGCAGCTCATGTCGAGGTCGGCGAACGTCGCCTCGCCCGTCGCGCTCTCGATGATCGCGTCTCGCAGATCCTCGACCTCCTGGTACACGAGGTAGTCGCAGCCGAGCTCCTCGGCGATCTGCGGGATCGTGCGACCGTGGGCCACCAACTCGTGACGCGACGGCATGTTGATGCCGTACACGTGCGGGTGCCGGACGGGCGGGGCCGCCGACGCGAACGTCACGGTCTTCGCCCCCGCCGCGTAGGCCATCTGCACGATCTGCTTGCTCGTCGTGCCGCGCACGATCGAGTCGTCGATGAGCAGCACGTTCTTGCCCTTGAACTCGCTCGACATGGCGTTGAGCTTCTGCCGCACGCTCTTCTTGCGCACCGCCTGGCCGGGCATGATGAACGTCCGGCCCACGTAGCGGTTCTTGTAGAAGCCCTCGCGGTACTCGATTCCGAGCACGCGCGCGACCTCCATCGCGGCGGGCCGGGAGGAGTCCGGGATCGGCATGACCACGTCGATCAGCCCGTCGGGCACGTGCTTGGCGATGGTGGCCGCCAGCTTCTCGCCCATGCGCAGTCGCGACTCGTACACCGAGACGCCGTTCATGATCGAGTCGGGGCGCGCGAGGTAGACGTACTCGAACGAGCACGGCAACAGCGTCGGGTCGTCGGCGCACTGCTTGGCGAACAGCTCGCCGTCGTTGGAGATGAACACGGCCTCACCCGGCTCGACGTCGCGCACCACCTCGTAGTCCGCGTTCTCGAGCACCAGCGACTCGCTCGTGACGACCCACTCGTCGCGCCCGTCCTCGCCGGTGCGACGGCCCAGGATGAGCGGGCGGATGCCGAAGGGGTCGCGGAAGGCGAGCAGGCCGTAGCCGGCGATGATCGAGATCACCGCATAGGCGCCCTCGATGCGGCGGTGCGTGCGCGAGACGGCCTCGAAGATGCGCTCGGGGTCGAGGTCGACGGGGCTGGTCGTGGCCTGCAGCTCGTTGGCGAGCACGTTGAGCAGCAGCTCGGTGTCGCTCGACGAGTTGAGGTGCCGACGGTCGCGCTGGGCCATGTCGGCGGTGAGCTCGCGCGTGTTCGTGAGGTTGCCGTTGTGGATCAGGATGAGCCCGTACGGCGAGTTCACGTAGAAGGGCTGCGCCTCCTCCTCCGCCGACGCCGTTCCCTTCGTGGCGTAGCGCACGTGGCCGAGGCCGACGTTGCCGAGCAGCGAGCGCATGTCGCGGGTGCGGAAGGCCTCGCGCACCTGGCCCGGCTTCTTCTGCAGGTGCATGACACCGTTCGGCTCGGCCGTGGCGATGCCCGTGGCGTCCTGGCCTCGGTGCTGCAGAAGAAGAAGCGCGTCGTAGATGTCCTGGTTGACCGGGGAGCTCCCGACCATTCCGACGATGCCGCACATGGGGTGGTTACTTCGTCCGTTCTCTCGGTATCAGCCAGCGCCGCCGGCATACGCGCCGACCAGGCGCACCGCGCCGCCGTCGACGCCCTTGGCGCCCTGCTCGAAGCCGTCGCCCGGCGGGTCGCCGGCTCCGACGGATCCGACCTGCCAGGCCGGGATGCCGTCCTCGGCCAGCGCCGCCACGGCGGTGTCGACGACGGCCGGATCGACGACGGCGAGGAAGCCGATGCCGAGGTTCCACGTGCCCTCGCTCGACTCGAGCGAGGTGCCGGCGATGTCGCTCAGCACGCGGAAGACGGGGCTCGGGCTCCACGTGGACCGATCGACCTCGGCCCACGTGCCGCGAGGCAGCACGCGCGCGAGATTGGCCGCGATGCCGCCGCCGGTGACATGGCTGAGGCTGTGCACACCCTCGCCGACCTGCGCCAGGAGGCGCAGCAGCGGCGAGGTGTACAGCCGCGTGGGCTCCAGCAGCGCCTCGCCCCACGTCGTGCCGAACTCGGCGGCGTGATCGGCGTAGCCGATGCCGGCCTTCGTGAGGATGTGGCGGACGAGGGAGTAGCCGTTGGAATGCAGGCCGCTCGATCCGAGCGCGAGCACGGCGTCACCGGGGCGCACGCGCTCCGCGCCGAGCACGGCGTCGGCCTCGACCACGCCGGTCGCGGCGCCCGCCACGTCGTAGTCGTCCACGCCGAGCAGGCCCGGGTGCTCCGCGGTCTCGCCGCCGACGAGCGCGGTGCCCGTGGCACGACAGGCCTCGGCGATCCCGCGCACGATGTCGGCGATGCGCTCGGGGAACACCTTGCCGCACGCGATGTAGTCGGTCATGAAGAGCGGACGCGCGCCCACCACGACGATGTCGTCGACGACCATGCCCACGAGGTCCTGCCCGATCGTGTCGTGCTTGTCGATCGCCTGCGCGATCGCGACCTTGGTGCCCACGCCATCGGTGCTCGTGGCCAGCAGCGGACGCCGGTAGCCGCGCAGCGCGCTCGCGTCGAAGAGCCCCGCGAAGCCGCCGACACCGCCGAGCACCTCGGGCCCCTGCGTGGCGCGCACGGACGACTTCATCAGCTCGACGGCGAGGTCGCCGGCTGCCGTGTCGACACCGGCTTCGCTGTAGGTGGAGGTGTGCGCGGACGGGCGCGCGGAAGTGGGATCGGGGGCCACGCGTCAAGACTAGCTTCCGCGCCGGGATGCTGGATGCGAGCGGGCTGGACGCCGACGGCCCGCTCGCTGCACGGCCCTCCCTAGACTGACCGCATGCAGCGGGGAGAGGCGCCCACGTGGCAGGTGACCGAGAGCACCGACCTCGGCGTGCTCATCGCGCTGTACCTGCGCGGCGCCCTCGGCGTGCGCACTCCCGAACAACTGCCGCCGCTGCGCGGTGTGCCCGCCGGCGGGCCCGCCTCCGACGAGCTGGCCGCCCAGTGGCTGCGCTACTGGGAGATGACGGTCGAACCACTCGCCCACCCGGCCGGGGCGCCGCTCGAGCTCGTGCCCGGCTTCGAGACCCACGTGGCCCTGCCCGCCGAGGCGGCGGCCCTGCGGCGGGCGATCGAACCGCTCGCGGCGCCGGCCCTCGCCTACGCCGATGCCGCGCACGAGCGACAGCGGCTGGAGCAGAGGGGGCGCGTGAACGACCTCACCTGGCCGCACGCCGTTCGCACCGAGGAGCGCCGGATCGGCCGCGCGGCGCACCCGTTCGTGCTGAACGTGCAGATCCTGCCGTTCGCGCAGCGCGGCATCTGGCGGCTCGGCGAGCTCACGATCGCCGTGAGCGACGGCCTGCGCGGCGATGTCGCCGCCTTCGGCTCGGCGATCCGGCCGATCGTGGCCGACCTGCTCTGAGGCTTAAACCTCGTCGACGACCTCATGCACCGCGCGCGTCTCGCGCACGCGGCGGCCGACCGTGCGGTCGAGCAGCAGCGCGACCAGCATGCCCACGAGAATGCCTGCCGGCAGGCACCAGAGCAGGATGAACCCGAACGCCTGCGAGGCGGTGTACTCGATCTCCGTGTACCGGCTCGGCTCGCTCGTGCCGTCGAACACCGTCGACAGGATCATCGCGGCCACGATGCCCAGCATCGCGCCGAGTGCGGCGAAGACGCCGTACTTCGGCGCGCGGCGGACGCCGACGATTTCGCCGGATCGCACGGGGGTTTGCGGGGCCATGCGGCTATTCAAACACTCCGTCCCTGAGTGCTGGCGGTGACGTCGGTGGGCGGTTCATGGCCGCAGCGGCAGGAGCGCGGCGATGTCGGCGCGCACCCCCGACGCGGAGATGCGTCCGTCGGCCAGCGCCGCCTCCCAGGGGGTGTCGCCGGTGGCCAGGTCGATCCATGTCGCCGCGTCCATCTCGACGACGTTGGGCGGGGTGCCGCGGGTGTGCCGGGGCCCTTGGATCACCTGGGCGGCACCGAACGGCGGCACCCGCACCTCCACCGACCCGCCCGGCGCCTTCTCCATCAGCAGCTGCAGCAGGTAACGCACCGCCGTCGCCAGGTGCGCCCGCGCCGGCTTCGCGCCCGCATCCCGCGCCGCGTGCACGGCGGCCAGCGCCTCGCGCCCCTCTCCCGTGTCGATCCGCTTCGCCATGACCCCATTCAACATCCGCGCGCGGGCGCGAGCACGGCGCGGCCCGTAGGCTGGTGCGCGTGAAGATCCTCGTCCTCGGCTCCGGCGCCCGCGAGCACGCGATCATCCTGGCCCTGCGCTCGGAGCCCACCGAGCACGAGATCCTCGCCGCCCCCGGCAACGCCGGCATCGCGCGCGACGCCCGCATCGTCGATCTCGACATGCTCGATCCCGCCGCGGTCACGGGTTTCGCGAACGAGGACGCCGTCGACCTCGTCGTCATCGGGCCCGAGGCGCCGCTCGTCGCCGGGGTCGGCGACGCCCTGCGCGAGCGCGGCATCCCGGTGTTCGGCCCCGGGCGGGCCGCGGCCCAGTTGGAGGGCTCGAAGGCGTTCGCGAAGCGGATCATGCAGGCCGCGGGGGTTCCCACGGGACGGGCGGTCCACGCCGCGACAGCGGACGATGTCGCCGCCGCGCTCGACGAGTTCGGCGCGCCCTACGTCGTCAAGGCCGACGGCCTGGCCGCCGGCAAGGGCGTCATCGTCACGGAGGACCGCGCGGCGGCCCTCGCGCACGCGGCGGCCTACCTGCCGACGGGGCCCGTGCTGGTGGAGGAGTTCCTGTCGGGGCCCGAGGTCTCGCTGTTCTTCCTCAGCGACGGCGACACCGTGCGCGCCCTGAGCCCGGCCCAGGACTTCAAGCGCGCGCTCGACGGCGACCAGGGACCGAACACGGGCGGCATGGGCGCGTACTCGCCCCTGCCCTGGCTCGCGGACCGCTTCGGCAGCGAGGCGGCGTTCGTCGCGGAGGTGACCGAGCGCATCGCGCTGCCCGTCATCCGCCAGCTCGACGCGGAGGGCACGCCGTTCGTCGGCCTGCTCTACGCCGGGCTCATCCTCACCGAGCGGGGCGTGAAGGTGATCGAGTTCAACGCCCGCTTCGGCGATCCCGAGACCCAGGTGGTGCTTCCGCGGCTGCGCACCCCGCTGTCGGAGCTGCTGCTCGCCGCCGCGCGCGGCACGCTGGAGGAGACCCCCGCGCCGGCGTTCTCGGACGACACCGCCGTCACGGTGGTGCTGGCCAGCGAGGGCTACCCGGACGCCCCCGTCACGGGTCGCCCGCTGACGGGCCTCGACGAGGCCGCCGCGGTGGAGGGCGTGCATCTCGCCCACGCCGCCACCCGCGCCGAGGGCGACGCCCTGGTGGCCACGGGCGGCCGCGTGCTCAACGTCGTGGCGCTCGCGCCCGACGTCGCCACCGCGCGGGCTCGGGCGTACGACGCCATCGACCGCATTGGGCTCGAGGGGTCGCACCACCGGCGCGACATCGCCGCCGGCGCCGCCTGATTCCGGGCCCCACGCCGTCGCGGCGCGCCGCCCTGCGCCGGGATCCGCGCTGCGTCAGCGCATCGCGGGGCGGTCGGGCAGGGTGGCCGCGGCACCGGCGGCCAGCACCGACATGGCGCCCGCCAGCCCCGCCACCGCCGGCCATCGCCCCGCGTCCCAGGCGGCGCCCAGCAGCAGCGAGCCCGCGGACGATCCGGCGTAGTACCAGAGCGTGTACCAGGCCGAGCCGACGGTCGGTCGCGGCGATACCGCCGGCACCGTCGCCGATGCCGCCGCGTGCAGGACGAAGAAGCCGGCCGCCATCAGGAGCAGACCGGGCACGACGGCGAGGAGGCTGTCGACGAGGGTCACGAGGATCCCGGCCAGCTCCAGCACGACGCCCGCGAGGATGGTCGCGCGCACCCCTATGCGGTCGAGCACCGCGCCCGCGCGGGCCGAGCTGACGGTGCCGGCGATGTAGCCGAGGAAGAGCAGGGACGTGAGGCCCACACCGAGGGAGAAGGGCGGCTCGGCCATGCGGAAGGCGACCGCGTTGTAGACGCCGATGAACGAGGCCATGGCGAGGAACGCGATCGCGTAGAGCCGGGCGCGGAGCGTCCAGCCCCCCACCACCGGGATCCCGCCCGTCACCGCCGGCACCGCGGCTCGGCGACGGCGCGCGAGCGCCACCACTGCCGCGACCCCGGCCGCGCCGCCCAGGACGACGAGCGCGTCGACGACGAGGATGCCCGCGCGCCAGCCCCACGCCTCGGCTGCGACCCCGGCGAGGATGCGCCCGCTCATGCCGCCCACGGTCGTGCCCGAGACGTACGCGGCCGCGACACGCGCGCGGCGGACCCTCGGCACGGCTGCCCCTGTCCAGACGACGGCCGAGACGAGCACGCCGCTCATGAGGAGGCCGGCCAGGAACCGGGCGACGACAAGCACGGTCCACTGCGGCGTGGCCGCGGTCACGACGGTCAGCACCGCCCCGCACGCGAGCGACACCATGAGGACGGGCCCGCGCCCCGCGCGCTCGGCGATCCACGCGGCCGGGAACACCCCGCAGGCGATGCCCAGGGTGGTCATCGAGACGACGAGGTTGGCCTCCAGGGCGCTCCTGCCGAACTCCGCCGCGATCTCGGCCAGCAGCGGCTGCGGCGCGTAGATGGCGGCCATCACGGCCACGCCGATGAGCATCGCCCCGCCCGCGACCCCGCGCCAGCGGTCGTCGTCTGCGCCCGGCCGAGTCATCGTCCTCATCCTCCCACCACGCAGGCGGGTGCCATGATGGAGGCCAGCCGCGAACTCGAGGGGGACGAACGTGACCGACCGCACGACAGGGGCGATGGGCACCGCGCGACTGCGGACCATGCGCACGATCGCGCTGGCCTATCTCGGGGCGATCCCGGTGATGACGATCGCCCTGGTGTTCGTCGCGCCGTCGTCCGACCCGTGGGGCATGCCCGACCTGCCGGGACTCATCGCGCCCGCCGTGGTCGGCGTCGCCGCCTGGGCGGGGATCATCACGGTCGGGTTCCGCGTGCCGCCGCTCCCGGCCTCGAACGTGCGCGTGCGGGACGACGCGGGCGTCGCCGCGTACCAGTCGACGATGTTCGTGCGAATGGCGTTCGCGACGCTGCCGGCGCTCGTCTCAGTTGCGCTGCTGTTCTCGCTGCCCGGCGCCACGATGATCACGTATGCGATCGGCGGGGCGATCTCGCTCGTGCTGCTCGCCGTCTACGTGTACCCGAACCGCTTCAACGCGCACCTCGTCGAGCGTCGCCTCGACGGCGCCGGCGCCCGCTCCGGGCTCGTCGAGGCGCTCGGTCTGGGCGACGGCCCCGCAACGCCCACCGACTACACCGGCAGCGCGACCTTCCACTGACGCCGGGAGCCGCGCGGTCTCTGTCCGCGGGCGGCCCGCCGTGGCATGGTTGCTCCATGCGCATCGCTCTCACGGGGTCGTCAGGCAAGCTCGGGACCGTCGTCGCGCGGCAGCTGCGCGCGCACGGGCACGATGTCATCGGCCTCGACCTTTCCGGCCGGCGAGGCAAGGGCTTCGTGCAGACGGACCTCACCGACTACGGCCAGGTCGTCGATGCCCTGCAGGCGGTCGGCGACCAGCACGACGGCGTCGACGCCCTCGTGCACCTCGCCGCCATCCCCGCTCCCGGCATTCGTCCCGACGTGGCCACGTTCCACAACAACATCGCGAGCACGTTCAACGCCTTCTGGGCCGCCACCCGCCTCGGCATCCGACGAATCGTCTACGCCTCGAGCGAGACGGTGCTCGGCCTGCCCTTCGACGCGCCGCCGCCGTACGTGCCGGTCGACGAGGACTATCCCGCCCGCCCGGAATCGGTGTACTCGCTCGTGAAGCACCTCGAGGAGCAGCTCGCGATCGAGCTGGCGCGATGGCACCCCGACCTGTCGATCACAGCACTGCGGTTCTCGAACGTCATGACGCCCGAGGACTATGCGGAGTTCCCCTCCTTCGACGCGGACGCCCGGCTACGCAAGTGGAATCTCTGGGGCTACATCGACGCCCGCGACGGCGCCCAGGCGATCGAGAAGGCCCTCGACGCCGCGCGCCCGGGGTTCGACCGCTTCATCATCGCGGCGGCCGACACCGTCATGACGCGCCCCAACACCGAGCTTCTCGACGAGGTCTTCCCGGACGTGCCCCGCAAGCGGGAGTTCGGCGAGAACGAGACGCTCCTGTCGATCGAGAAGGCGCGTCGCGTGCTCGGCTATGAGCCGCGCCATTCCTGGCGCGACCACGTCTGACCGCCCCCTGTCCGCGTGGCGGTCCGCCGAGCATCACGGGCCCTTCCGCGACCGCGATAATGGTCCGATGAGCGAGGCGCGCGAGATCCCCGGCTGGACGCACGTGTACTCCGGGAAGGTGCGCGATCTGTACCGACCCGCGGACGGAGCCGACGACCGCATGCTCGTGGTCGCCTCCGACCGGGTCAGCGCCTTCGACCACGTGCTGTCCCCCGGCATCCCCGGCAAGGGCGCGCTGCTGACCGAGCTGAGCCTGTGGTGGTTCGAGCAGCTGGCGGGGGCCGACGGCGGCGACCCGATCGCGAACCACCTGACCGGCCAGGCGGTCCCCGACGAGGTCGCCGGCCGCGCCATGATCGTCCGCTCCCTGGAGATGCTGCCGATCGAGTGCGTGGTGCGCGGCTACCTCACCGGATCGGGGTGGCTGGAGTACCGCGACAGCGGCACGGTGTGCGGCATTGCGCTGCCACCGGGGCTGCAGGACGGCGACCGCCTTCCCGAGCCGATCTACACGCCCGCGTACAAGGCCCCGCTCGGCGAGCACGACGAGAACATCTCGTTCGAGCGCAGTGTGGAGCTCGTCGGCCCCGAGCGCGCAGCGCAGCTGCGCGCCGCCTCGCTGTCGATCTACGCCCGCGCCGCCGCCTCCGCCGAATCGCGTGGGCTCATCCTCGCGGACACGAAGTTCGAGTTCGGTGTGGGCGACGACGGCGTGCTGCGGCTGGCCGACGAGGTGCTCACGAGTGACTCGTCGCGCTACTGGGATCTCGCTGCCTGGCGGAGCGGAACGACGCCGAAGGAGCGGATGGCCAGCTTCGACAAGCAGATCGTGCGCGACTGGCTCAGCGCGAACTGGGACCGCCAGGGCACGCCGCCCGAGCTGCCCGCGGAGATCATCGACCGCACCGTCGCCCGGTACCGCGAGCTCCTGGAGCGCATGACGGCCTGACCCGCCGGGGCAGGCAACGCCGTCAGGGAACGCGGCGAAAGCGGATGCGACCCCCCGGCGGCACCTGCGCCGCACGGTCGAGATCCCGTTCCGGGACCACCCCGGCGACCGGGTACCCGCCCGTGAGAGGGTGATCCGCGGTGAACAGCACCGGCTGACCGCTCGCCGGCACCTGCAGCGCCCCCGCCGGAGTGGCCTCGCTCGGCAGCTCGCCGGGGATCGCCCGCTCCAGCGGCGAGCCCGCGAGCCGCAGGCCCACCCGGTTGCTCTGCGGCGTCACCTCCCACGGCTGCGCGAACAGCGCCGCGCGGGCGGCCTCGGTGAACCAGTCGTCGCGGGGACCCGCCGCGAGCGCCACGACGATCTCCTCCCCGGAGGCCGGTGGCGGCGCCGGAGGCACGGCGTCCGCCAGCACGGCCGACGCGCTCGCACGACCGACGGGCAGCACCTCTCCGGGGCGCAGCGGGTCGGGCCCGAGCGCGGCGAGCACGTCGCGCGACGCCGATCCGAGCACCCCAGCGACGCCGAGCCCGCCGCGCACCGCGACGTACGCGTACACACCCGCCGTGGCCACCCCGAGCTCCAGCTCATCCCCGTCGGCAAGGGCGAAGGCCGCCTCGCACGGAGCGACGCGCGGCACGCCGGACCGGGAGCGGATGGCGAGCGGGACGAGGGCCCCGGTCACCGCCGCGACGAGCTCGCCCCGCGCCCGCAGCACGAGCCCTCCCACCGCCACCTCCACGCCGGCGGCCCCGACCGGGTTCCCCACGAGACGGTTGGCGCGGCGCAGCGCCGCGCGGTCCATCGCCCCCGACGCCGACACGCCCAGTGCGGCGTGGCCCGGCCGGCCGAGGTCCTGCACCAGCGACTGCGGCCCGGCCTCGACGATCTCCACGCCGGCCCCCGTGCGCGAGCCCGACGCCCCCACCGTCGCGGCGGGGACGACCGCACCTCCCGCGGCGCCGGCGTCCGGTGCTGACGGCGAGGACACGCGGTCGTGCGTGACCCCGAGGCCCGGTGCCGCCAGGGTCTCCCGGCGGGCCTCGAACCGCACGCGCATGCCGGGCTGCAGCAGCGCAGGAGGATCGCGCCGCAGATCCCACATGCTCTCGAGCGCCCGGCCGAGCAGCTGCCAGCCGCCGGGACTGGATCGCGGGTAGACGCCCGTGAACTCCCCCGCCACCGCCACCGAGCCGGCCGGGATCGCGGTGCGCGGCACATCGCGCCGCGGCACGTGCAGGCGCGGGTCCAGGCCCGCCAGGTACGCGAACCCCGGCGCGAAGCCCGCGAATGCCACGGTGTAGGTGGCCGACACGTGCCGGGCGACGACCTCGTCGACCCCCAGCCCCGTCAGGCTCGCCACCTGGGCGAGATCCTCGCCGTCGTACACGACGGGAAGGGACACGAGCCGCCCCTCCGCGACCATGACGGCGGCCGCCTGCCTCGACCGGATGGCCGCCGTCACCTCGGGCGGGGTCGTCGCGAACGGCGAGAATCGCGCGTACACCGTGCGCGCGGCCGGGATCAGCTCGTGCACGCCCGGCACGGGATCGGCCTCCAGCGCGCGCAGCAGCGCGATGGCGCGGTCGAGGTCCTCGACCTCGACGAGCACCCCGTCGACGCCCGCCCGCAGAAACCGCATCGCGCCGGCCGTCAGACGAAGGGGCGCATCGCGACGCCGGCGGACTGCAGCGCCTCGCGCACGGCGCCCGCCATGGCCACGGCGCCGGGCGAGTCGCCATGGACGCAGATCGACTCGGCCGTTACCGGCACGATCGTGCCATCGATCGCCTCGATCTCGCCCGCCTCGACCAGCCGCACCATCCGGTCCGCGACGCGCGCGGCGTCGTGGATCACCGCCCCCGGCTCACGGCGCGGAAGAAGCGACCCGTCGCGTGTATAGGCCCGATCGGCGAAGGCCTCCGGAACCACACGCAGGCCCGCCGTGCGCGCCCGCTCCGCGAACGGCGAGCCCGCGAGCGCCACGACCGGCAGGGACGGGTCAAACGCGCCGATCGCGTCGATCACGGCTCCCGCATGGGGGTGCCCCGCCGCGATGGTGTTGTAGAGCGCGCCGTGCGGCTTGACGTAACGCACCTCCGCCCCGACCGCGCGAGCGAGGCCCGCCAGGGCGCCGAGCTGATACAGCACGTCGGCGTACAGCTCCCGCGGCGTCGCGTCGACGTATCGCCGGCCGAAACCCGCCAGGTCGCGGTACGCCGGGTGGGCCCCGATCGAGACCCCGCGCCGGTGGGCGCCCTCGACGGTGGCGAGGATGCCCCCCGGGTCGCCGGCGTGGAACCCGCAGGCGATGTTCGCGCTCGTGACGACGTCGAGCATCGCCGCGTCGTCGCCCAGCGACCACCGCCCGAACCCCTCGCCGAGGTCGGCGTTGAGATCGATCGCCGTCACGGCCCCGCCCCCTCGCGACGGCGCATCAGTCGGTCCGCCGGTCCGGATCGACGCTCTCCTCGCCGTCGGCATCCGGGCCGGCGTGCCCCGTCCCGTCGTGGTGGCGTCGGCGGCGCGGGCGGTCCTCGCCCACCGTGAGCGACGCGTCACCCGATGCGGTGTGGCGCGGGTCGCCCGGCCCGGGCTTCTGCACCCGCCCGGGCTCGAGCGTGCGCGCCACGTCCGTCGCCGTCACCGCGTGCCGCCGCTCCTCGTGCTCCGGGATCACGTCCACCTGCTCGGTGGCGGTGTCCCACCACTCGGTCAGCGCCGGGTCGTCCGTATCGATGTTCGCCCCCGCACCCTCCTCCGCGGGCACCTCGGTGGCCCCGAACACGAAGTCGTCACCGTGCTCCTCGAGCCCGCGCCGCACGCCCTGCGCGATGGCCGCGCGCGCGAACCGCCGCCGCAGCATGTACGGGTCGTTGCGCACCTCGCTCGCCCAGGCGACGATGACCGCCAGCACGATCACGGCGAAGGGCAGCGCCGTGACGACCATGATCGCCTGCAGCCCGTCGAGCGCATTCGTGCCGCCCGCCAGCAGCAGCACCAGCGCGCTGACGGCCAGCAGCAGGCCCCACACCACCGTCACCCACGTGCTGGGCTCCGGCTTGCCGCGCTGCGTCATGGAGCCCATCACGATCGACGCGGAGTCGGCCGAGGTGACGAAGAACAGCACGATCGAGATCATCGCGAGCACGTTCAGCACCGGAGCGATCGGGATCTGCACACCCCCGATCACGAAATCCGACTGCAGCGCCGAGAACAGCGCGTACAGCACCGCCTGCGAGCCACCGTCCTCGTACGCGGTGAGCAGGTCGCCGCCCGTCTGCTCGTCGTAGTACATCGACGAGCCGCCGAGGATGCCGAACCAGGCGACGCACACGGCCGACGGCACGAGGATCACCACCGTGACGAACTCGCGCAGCGTGCGCCCCCGCGAGATCTTCGCGATGAACATGCCGACGAACGGCGTCCACGAGATCCACCACGCCCAGTAGTAGTTCGTCCACGTGTCCATGAACGCCGCTGCCTCCTCGCCCTGCGCGGCGTTGCGCGAGAGCATCGTGAACAGCTCCGCGAAGAACGCCGGCACGCTGGCGGGGATGATGTTCAGCAGGAACACGACGGGTCCCGCGACGAAGACGATGAACGCCACCACCCCGGCGAGCGCCATGTTGATGTTCGACAGCAGGCGGATGCCCTTCTTCAGGCCGGAGACGGCCGAGACGACGAACCCGGCGGTGAGGATCGTCACGATGATGATCAGACCCGCGTTGCCCACGTCGCCGATGCCCGAGACCACCTCGACGCCCTCGGCCACCTGCAGCGCGCCGATCCCGAGCGTCACCGCCGTGCCGAAGAGCGTGACGAGGATCGCGAAGATGTCGATGACCGATCCGATCCATCCCTCGGTCTTCTCGCGGAAGATCGGGTACAGGATGGCGGAGATGAGCGGCGGCCGGCCGCGCCGGTAGGCGGCGTAGGCGATCGCCCCACCCACCAGCGCGTAGAAGCCCCACGCCATCGGTCCCCAGTGCAGCGTCGCCTGCGCGAGCGAGGCCATCATCGCCTCACGCGTGCCCGGCTGCACACCCCACGTCGAGCCGTCCTCGTTGACGCCGCCCAGGCCAGGCGGCACGTTGTGGAAGTAGTCGAGCGGCTCCGACGGCCCCCAGAACAGCAGGCCGATGCCCATGCCGGCCGAGAACAGCATCGCCACCCACGCGACGGTCGAGAACTCGGGCTCCTCGTCGTCGGCGCCCAGGCGCACGCCGCCCGTGCGGCCGTAGCCGAGCACGAACATGAACACGAGCGTGAGGATCGCCAGCAGCGAGAACAGCCAGCCGAACCCGTCGGTGACCCAGGCGAGCGCGGCCTGACCCACGCCGAGGATGTTCTCCGGCGCGATGATGCCCCACACCACCACGGCCGAGACCGCCACACCAGCGACGCCCAGCACCACCCAGTTGGTCGAGAACTGGCGAGGGGTGTCCTCGACCCCGATCCCCGGGATCAGCGCGGGGTGGGTGAACTCCTTCAGCACGCGCCTCACGGGCTCGGTCCGGGTGCTCCCCGTGCGCGGCTTCGTCCTGCTCGATTCGCTCATGCGACTCCGTCCGGTGATTCCTCGAAGGAAAACGCTAGCGACCCGCCCCGCCGACCGCGAGGCGGCCGGCCGTTCCGCCGGGACGGCGCTGTGCCACTACGGTGTGTCGAGGCGGAACCCGCCGCCCCCTCGACCCGAAGGACCCGTATGGCCATCTGGAAGCTGCACGGCGACGGACGCACGGTGAAACCCGGCGCCGTCGTCGCCCCCGAGGAGCGCCTGAGCTGGGGCGCCACGATCGCGATGGGCCTCCAGCACGTCGTCGCGATGTTCGGCGCCACGTTCCTCGTGCCGACCCTGACCGGCTTCCCCGTCTCGACGACCCTGCTGTTCAGCGGTCTCGGCACGCTGCTGTTCCTCATCGTCACGCGCAACCGCCTGCCCAGCTACCTCGGCTCGTCGTTCGCGTTCATCGCGCCCCTGCAGGCCGCCATCGCGACGAACGGCATGGGCTCCGCCCTCGCCGGCATCGTCTCGGTGGGTGTGCTGCTGGCCCTCATCGGCTTCGTGGTCAACGTCGTCGGGGTCGGCTGGATCGATAAGGCCATGCCGCCGGTCCTGGCGGGCACGATCGTCGCGCTCATCGGCTTCAACCTGGCACCCGCCGCGTGGGGCAGTGTGCAGGGCGGCCCGGACGGCGCCATCGTCACCCTCGCGGCGATCATCCTCTTCGCGGTGCTGTTCAAGGGCTTCCTGGGCCGCATCTCGATCTTCCTCGGGGTGCTCGTCGGCTACCTCTACGAGGTCGCCACCGGCCACTTCACGACGCCCAACGACGCGGGCGTGACGCCCGCCGACGTGATCGGCGAGGCCGCCTGGTTCGGACCGCCGCAGTTCGCCTTCCCCGACTTCGCCTCGCCCGGCACATGGGCGCTGCTGCCGATGTTCCTGCCCGTCGTCCTCGTGCTCGTCGCCGAGAACGTGGGGCACGTGCGCGGCGTCGCGACCATGACCTCTCCGCGGGCCAACCGCGAGACCGGCCGCGCGCTCATCGGAGACGGCGCGGCCACGGCCCTGGCGGGCGTGTTCGGCGGCTCCGGCACCACGACCTACGGCGAGAACATCGGCGTCATGGCCGCCACGCGCGTGTACTCGACGGCGGTGTACTGGATCGCGGGACTCACGGCGATCCTGCTCGCGTTCTCGCCGAAGATCGGCGCCGTGTTCAACTCGATCCCCCCGGGGGTGCTCGGCGGCGCGACCACCGCACTGTACGGCCTCATCGGCATCATCGGTGTGAAGATCTGGGTCGACAACGGCTCGGACTTCTCGCGCCCGGTGAACCAGTACACGGCGGGCGTGGCGCTCGTCGTCGCGATCGCGCAGTACACGATGCAGTGGGGCGACTTCCGCCTCGAGGGCATCGCGCTGGGCACGATCGCCGCGTTCGCGATCTACCATCTCGGCAACCTCATCGCCCGCGCGACGAAGAACGGCGCGGACGACGGCGGCCCGATCCCCGCGGTGGGTCAGCTGGGCGGCGACCCCCAGCAGGACTGACGGCGGTGACGCCGGGTCGGGGGCCGATCGGTCCCCGACCCGACGGTCTCGGCGAGGCGGATCCCGGGCCTGCGGTCGCGGCGCCGGCGTGGCGGACGCCGCCCCTCCGCCACCCGCTCGCGGGCGCCCGCGATCAGGCGCTGTCGCGCTGGACGAGCTCCGTCGGGAGGATCGTCACGCGCGGCGGGGTCTGACCTGCCAGGCGCGCGAGCAGCACGTCGACCATCGTCCACCCCTGCAGGCGGGAGGGCTGGCGCACCGTGGTGAGTGCGGGCACGATGCTCGTCGCGAGCGGAGAATCGTCGAAGCCGACGATCGCCACGTCGTCGGGAAGCACACGGCCGGCATCGCGCAGCGCCGACACGACTCCGCGTGCCATGAGGTCGCTCGCCACGAAGAGCGCATCGAACCGCTCCCCTCGCTCGAGCAGGCCGCGGGCGGCCGCCGCCCCGCCGTCGAGGGTGAAGGCGCCGTCGACGACGGGGCCCGGCTCGAGCCCCGCGGCGGCGAGCGCCGCCCGGTAGCCCTCCAGGCGGTCGATCGCCGCCGGCATGTCGAGCGGGCCGGTCACCGTGCCGATCCGGCGGCGACCGGAGCGGATCAGGTGCTCCACCGCGATGCGCGCGCCCGCGACGTTGTCCACATCCACCCAGTGATAGGCGTCGCGGTCCCGGATCGGCCGGCCGCCGAAGACCACCGGCACGGCTTCCGCGATGCGCTCGATGTACGTGTCGCTCGTGTGGTGCGACACGACGATCGCCCCGTCGACGTTGCCGCCACGCAGGTAGCTCGTCGTCTTGTCGCCCGGGTCGTCCGAGGCGATGAAGAGGTTCAGCACGTGATCGGACTGCGACATCCGCTCGCTGATGCCCGTCACGACGGCCGCGAAGAAGGGATCGCCGAAGAAGCGCGTCGTGTCCTCCGGCACGACGAGCGCGATGGCGTGGGTCTGGCGCGACGCGAGCGAGCGGGCGGCCCGGTTGGGCACGTAGTTGAGCTCGGAGATGGCACGGCGCACGGCCTCGAGGGCGTCGGGGCTCACGCGGGAGCCCCCGTTGACGACCCTCGAGACCGTGGAGCGGGACACGCCGGCGCGCGCCGCGACCTGCTCGATCGTCACGGCGTCGCCATCCGGCCGCTGCATCACGCTCTCAGTATGCCTTCGCGGGAATATCGACGGCGCGCTCCGCGGCGATCCGCGCGTACTCCCGCCCGCTGCGCTTGACGGTGCGCTCCTGCGTCTCGTAGTCGACGCGCACGATGCCGAAACGCTTGGCGTAGCCCCACGCCCACTCGTAGTTGTCGAACAGCGACCAGTAGAAGTACCCCCGCACGTCCACGCCGCGCTCGATGGCGTCGAGCACCGCCGACACGTGCGCGCGGACGAACTCCGTGCGCTCGGGGTCGTCCACCGCGCCGTCCACGACGACGTCGTCGTACGAGGCACCGTTCTCGGTGACGTACAGCGGCAGCCCCGGCAGGTCGCCCGCCACGCGCTCGAGCAGGCGCGTGAGGCCCTCCGGCTGCACCTCCCATCCCATGTTCGTGCGCGGCAGGTCGCGGTCGTGCCAGTGGATGCCCTCGTGCGACGGGTAGGGCAGACGGATCGCCCGATCGGTCGGCGCCTCGCCCGGCGGGGCGGGAACCGCGGCCGGGCGGCCCGACACGTACTCGCCGTGGTAGTAGTTCACGCCCAGGAAGTCGAGCGGCCGCGAGATGGTGCCGAGGTCGCCCGGTCGGACCGCCGCCTCGAACGCGGCGACCGCGTCGGCATCGACCGCCCGGATGTCCTCGACGATGTCCTGCGGGTACTCCCCCAGGCGCAGCGTGTCCAGGAACCAGCGGTTGAACTGCCCGTCGATGCGACGAGCGGCGTCGAGATCCGCCGGGTCCTGCGGGTCCACAGGGTCGGCGACCGTGAGGTTCAGCGTGATGCCGAGCTTCAGCTGCGGATCGCGGGCCCGCAGCTCTTCCCCGGCGCGCCCGTGGGCCAGGAGCAGGTGGTGCGAGGCGAGGAGACCGTCGCGCACGCTCTGCCGCCCGGGGGCGTGCGCGCCGGCCGTGTAGGACAGGAACGACGAGCACCAGGGCTCGTTGAGCGTCGTCCACGTGTCCACGCGGTCGCCGAGCGCCTCGTGCATCGTCGCGGCGTACTCGACGAAGCGGTCGACGGTGTCGCGGGCCGTCCAGCCGCCGCGGTCCTCGAGCGCCTGGGGCAGGTCCCAGTGGTACAGGGTGGGCCACGGCCGGATGCCCGCCTCGAGCAGCTCGTCCACGAGGCGGCTGTAGAAGTCCACGCCGCGCGGGTTGACCGCGCCGCCGTCGGGGCGCACGCGCGCCCACGAGATCGAGAAGCGGTAGCTCTGCAGGCCGAGCTCCTTCATGAGCGCCACGTCGTCGCGGTATCGGTGGTAGTGATCGCACGCCACGTCGCCGTTGTCGGCATTGATCACCGCCCCCGGCACGCGGCTGAAGGCGTCCCAGATCGAGGCGGTGCGGCCGTCCTCGAACGCCGCCCCCTCCACCTGGTACGCCGCCGTAGCGGCTCCGAAGAGGAAGTCCTCGGGGAAAGAGCGCATCATCATCCCTTCACGGCGCCCGCCATGATGCCGCTGACCAGCTGCCGCCCGGCCACCAGGAACAGCAGCAGGAGCGGCAGCGTGGCGAGCACCACGCCGGCGAGCACGATCGAATAGTCCACGAAGTAGTTCGACTGCAGCAGCGACAGCGCCACCGGCAGGGTGGGGTTCTGGCGGTCCAGGACGATGAACGGCCAGAAGAAGTTGTTCCACGCCGTCACGAACGTGAACAGGAACAGCATCGCCGCCGCCGGTCGCGCGGCCGTGACGCCGACTGTCCAGAAGGTACGGATCATGGAGGCGCCGTCCACGCGCGCGGCCTCGATGAGCTCATCGGGCACGGCCTGCCGCAGGTACTGCGTCATCCAGAACACGCCGAACGCGCTCGTGAGGGCCGGCACGATGATGGCGCCGATCTGGCCGGTCCAGCCGATCTCGCTGAACAGCACGTACAGCGGCACCACGCCCAGCTGCTGGGGCACCGCCATCGTCGCCACGACGAACGCGAGCAGCGCCGGCCCGCCGCGGAAGCGCAGCTTCGCGAAGGCCCACCCGGCCAGCGTCGAGAAGATCACCACGCTCACGGCGATGACGGTCGAGCTCCACACGCTGTTCCACAGCGCGAGCCAGAAGTTCACCGCAGGGTCGTTCATGACCGACGCGGCGTTGGCGAAGAAGTTACCCCCGGGCAGCCACGAGCGGCTCGGGTCGCGCAGGGTCGAGGCGTCGCCCGATCCGATGAGGAACGAGAAGTACAGCGGGAAGACGCTGGCGACGAGCACGACGGCCAGGCCGGCGTACACCCAGAATCCGGGACGCGCGCCGCGGATCCGCACCGTGCGGCCGCGCCGGCCGAGGGGCGTGATGACGGCGGCCGTCGCCTCGCCGCCGGCGATCTGCTGTGCGGTCATCGCGTTGCCTCCTTCCGCTGGGCGCGTCGTTGCGCGCGCCGCTCGGCGCGCGTGAGCACCGGGCCTCTGCCGCCCTCGTCGCGCACGAGCGCTCTCGTGACGAGCAGGTTGACCAGCCCGACCGCCAGGATGATGAGGAAGAGCAGCCACGCCATCGCGGCGGCGCGGCCGAAGTTCCACTCGCCCCAACCGATGTCGTAGAGGTAGAGCGTGATCGTCAGCCACTGCGAGGCGGCGCCGCCGCGGCCGAACTGGTCGAACATCCGCGGCTCGTCGAAGATCTGCAGCCCGCCGATGGTCGAGGTGATGATCACGAAGATGAGCGTGGGCCGCAGTGAGGGCAGCGTGACGCTCCAGAACTGTCGGAACGGCCCGGCGCCGTCCACGGTGGCGGCCTCGTAATAGTCGCGCGGGATCGCCTGCATCGCCGCCAGCAGGATGAGGGCGTTGTAGCCCGTCCAGCGATAGTTCACCATCGTCGCGATCGCGACATGGCTCCAGAAGGGGTCGACGTGCCACGGGATGGGTCCGATCCCCACCATCCCCAGCCAGGCGTTGACCTGCCCGGAGTTGTCGGCGAAGAGGGCGTTGAAGATGAGACCGACGGCGACGGGCGCCACGACGTAGGGCAGCAGCACGCTCATGCGCCAGAACGTGCGCGCGCGGATGTGCCGGTCGAGCATCGCCGCGATGAACGTGGCGAGGATCAGCTGCGGCACGCTCGAGAGCAGGAAGATGCTGAACGTGTTGCCCAGCGCCACCCAGAACTTCGGCTGCTGCAGGATCCACGCGTACTGCGCGAACCCGACCCACTCGCCGGAGCGGCGGATCTGATCCCAGTCCATGAACGAGATGACGGCGGTGTAGAGGATCGGGAACAGCCCGACGACGGCGAAGACGATGAAGAACGGCGAGATGTAGAGGTACGGCGACAGCCGCACGTCCCATCGGCTCAGCCGCTGCGAGAAGGAGAGGACGCGGACGGGGCGCCCGGGGGTGGGGACCCCGGGCGCCGCGTCGCGTTCCGCGATCGTGGCGGTCATGCTCAGAAGGCCGACACCTCGGTGACCCACGACTCCCACGCCTCTTCGGGCGACTCGAGCCCGTCGAAGACGCGGGTGACGGCCTGGTTGAGGGCCTCGTGGAACTGGAAGTACTTCGGTCCCTTGATCGGCGAGACCGTGACGGCCTCCGAACGGTTGGCGTTGATCTGGCCGACCGGCGCGTCGTTGAAGTACTCGTTCGTCGCGTCGGTGACCTCCGGCATCTCATACGCCTCGGGCTGGCTGGGGAATGCGCCGACGTTCGCGAAGGCGCGCGCCTGGATCTCGGGCGAGGTCAGCCAGTCGGCGAGCTCCTGCGCCGCCTCGACGTTGTCGCCGTTGGCCGGGACGACCAGGTACGAGCCGCCCCAGTTGCCGCCGCCGCCGGGGAAGACGTCGGCGATGTCCCAGCCCGTGACGTCGGGGGCCTCGCCGGAGATGATGCCGTGCATCCACGGCGGGCACAGCATGGCGGCGAACTCACCGTTGGCCATCGAGGCGTACCAGTCCTCGCTCCACTGGCCCGGGTAGGCGGTGATGGGGATCGCCTTCTCGACGACGGTGTCGTACATGGCGCGCACGTCGGGGTTCTCGGTCGCCACGACGGTGCCGTCCGCCTCCTCGTACGTCACCTCGAGCTGGTTGGCCAGGCCCTGCAGCACGGAGTTGGCGGAGTCGAGGAACGGCTTGCCCGTGGCCTCGGTGTACTGGGCGCCGACCTCGAACAGGTCGTCCCAGGTGGTGAACAGGCCGGCGACCTCCTCGCGATCGGTGGGCAGGCCGGCCGCCTCGAACAGGTCACCGCGGTAGCAGACGGCCTGCGGACCGATGTCGGTGCCGTACCCCACCATGTTGCCGTCGGCGTCGGTCACCGCGGCTTCCTTCCAGTCGATCCAGCGGCCCTTGAGGTCGTCGGGGACCGGCGCGAGCAGGTCGGCGTACTGCATCATCTCGGCGGTCCAGTCGATCTCGATCGCCTCGATGTCGGCCAGGCCCGTGTTGCCCAGCTTCTGGAAGAAGTTCGCGCGGGCGTCGTTCGACGTGGCGGCGCGGTTGTGGACGATCGTCACGCCCGGGTGCTCGTCCTCGTACTCCTGCAGCAGCTCGTCGCTGTAGCCGAAGTCGTTGAAGGTGGCGATGCTGAGCTCGATCTCGCCGCCGGCGTCGCCGCCGTCAGCCGATCCGCCGGTGCAGCCGGCGAGCACGAGGCCGCCGGCCGAAGCGAGTGCGACGCCGGCGAGAGTCCGGCGCAGGGCACGTGTGGTCACTGTTCCACTCCTTTGTGGGTGCGGGGGTGTTCTATCAGGGACATCGCCGTGGGAGCGCTCCCACCGCGTCTGACGCAGACATTATGGGAGCGCTCCCACGCTGTCAAGAGAGGACGTGGAGCCAGACACCCGTAGAATCGTGTCGTACCCCGCCCGCGACCCTAAGGCTCGAACATGCCCACCATCGTCGTCGACGTCATGCCCAAGGCCGAGCTGCTGGACCCGCAGGGCAAGGCGGTGACCGGATCGCTCGCCCGCCTCGGGCACGGCGCCTTCCAGAACGTCCGCATCGGCAAGCGCATCGAGCTGACCGTGGAGGGCGAGGTCACCGAGGAGATTCTCGCCGAGGCGCGTCAGGTCGCCGACGAGATCCTCTCGAACTCGGTCATCGAGGACGTCGTCCGCGTGGAGGTCGCCGAATGAGCGCACGCATCGGAGTCATCACCTTTCCCGGCTCGCTCGACGACGGCGACGCGCGCCGCGCCGTTCGCATGGCGGGCGGCGAGCCCGTCTCGCTGTGGCACGGATCGCACGACCTGGAGGGCGTGGACGCCGTGATCCTGCCCGGCGGTTTCTCGTACGGCGACTACCTGCGCGCCGGTGCCATCGCGGCGCACGCGCCGATCATGGCCGAGGTCTCGGAGGCCGCCGCGAAGGGCATGCCGGTGCTCGGCATCTGCAACGGCTTCCAGATGCTCGTCGAGGCGCACCTGCTGCCGGGAGGGCTGATCCGCAACGCGCACCAGCAGTTCATCCGGCGCGACCAGCGCCTGCGGGTGGAGAACGCGGACACGGCGTGGACGAGCGCGTTCGAGGCGGGTCAGGAGATCATCATCCCCTTGAAGAACGCCGACGGCGGCTACATCGCCGACGACGAGACGCTGAAGCGGATCGAGGGCGATGGCCGCGTCGTCTTCCGCTACCTGGGCGTGAACCCCAACGGCTCGTTGAACGACATCGCCGGTGTCACGAACGAGGCGGGGAACGTGGTGGGTCTCATGCCGCACCCCGAGCACGCCGTGGAGCCCGGTTTCGGACCGGCCACCCCCGCCGCGATGCGCTCGGGCACGGACGGCCTCGGGTTCTTCACCAGCGCCGTCGCCGCCACGGTGGCCGCCGCGGCGTGACCCGCGGTGCGGGGCCGGTAGCGTGGAGCGGGTGACCGCTCTCACCGTCTCCGTGCCGACCGAACGCCTCGCCGACGACGTGCGGGCGCTGCTGGACCCGTCCCTCGACATCGAGGTCATCGTCTGGAAGGACGACGCCTCGACCCCCGACCGTCCGGTCGACATCGTCGTGCCCCCGTACATGCGGCAGGGCGCCACGCTGCGCGCGCTCCGCGAGCTGCGACCGCGTCTCGTGCAGGGTCAGGCCATCGGCTACGACGGCGTCGCCGATGTGCTGCCGCCGGGCCTCGTCTACGCCAACGCCTCCGGCGTGCACGAGACCGCCACCTCGGAGCTGACGCTCGCGCTCATCCTCATGGCGCAGCGCGGGCTGGCCGACTACGTGCGCGCTCAGGACCGCGGCGTGTGGGAGCCGACGACAACGGCCGGGCTCGCCGACCGCCGCGTGCTGCTGCTGGGCTACGGCGGCGTCGGCAAGGCGATCGCCGCCCGCATCGCGGCCTTCGAGGCCGAGGTGGTGCCGGTGGCGTCGCGCGCCCGCGACGAGGACGGCGTGCACGTCCACGGCATCGACGAGCTGCGCGAGCTCGCCGCGACGGCCGACATCCTCGTGAACGCCCTGCCCGGGGGCGATCAGACGCACCGCCTCATCGGCGACGACGTGCTCTCGGCGCTGCCCGACGGCGCGCTCGTCGTCAACATCGGCCGCGGCCCCACCGTCGACACCGATGCGCTGGTGGATCACCTGCGCCGCGGCCGCCTTCGGATGGCGAGCGACGTGTTCGACCCCGAGCCGCTTCCCGCCGACCACCCGCTGTGGTCACTGCCGGGCGTCATCATCGCGCCGCACGTGGGCGGGCGCACCGCGGCGATGAACCCGCGGATCGCCCGTCTCGTCGCCACGCAGGCCGAGCGCCTCGCTCGCGGCGAGGAGCCGCTCAACGTCGTCCTCAGGTCCTGACGCCGGGCCGCGCGCCCGGTTGACGCCACGCCGCGCGTGGCGATTGGCACCGCCCCACCGCCCTTGGCATAGTGTGCAGGGTCCCGCTCACGGACGCTGACGATGATGTCGAGAGGACGAGCAGATGCCATCCGACGGATCCCTCCGCCCACGACGCAGCCGCCTGGGGCTCCTGCTGGGGGCCGTCGCCGCGGTCGCGATGGTGGCCGTGCTGGCGGTGACCGGGCTGCAGCAGCGCTCCACCGCGGCGAGCGCGCTCGAGAACGCGCTCGGGGGTGAGCAGCTGCGCATCATGGCACCGGCGGAGCCGGGCGGCGGGTGGGACCAGACCTCGCGCGCCGTGCAGACCGCCCTCGGCGACATCGTCGGGCGCACGGAGGTGTACAACGTCGGCGGCGCGGGCGGCACGATCGGGCTGCCGCAGTTCGTCCGCCACGAGGGCCGCGCGAGCGAGCTCATGGTCACGGGCGCGATCATGGTCGGCGCGATCCTCACGAACGGCTCGGACGCCACGCTCGACGACGTGGACATGCTCGCGCGCCTGACGACCGAGTACCTCGTCATCGCGGTGCCGGCGGACTCCGAGATCCAGTCGATGGAGCAGCTGGCCGACATGATGCGCGAGGACGTCGGCTCGGTCTCGATCGCGGGAGGGTCGGCCGGAGGCGTCGAGCAGATCCTGACCGGTCTTCTGGCCGGCGCGGTCGGTGCGGATCCGCGCGAGGCCTCGTACGTCGCGCACTCGGGCGGCGGCGAGGCGCTGACGACAATGCTCTCCGGCCGCTCCACCGCCGGGATCTCGGGCATCTCCGAGCTCGCCCCCTACATCGAGGACGGTTCGATGCGTGCGCTCGCGGTCTCCAGCCCCGAGCCCCTCGACTCGATGCCCGGCGTGCCGACCCTGTACGACGCGGGACTCGACGTGGAGCTTCAGAACTGGCGCGGCATCGCCGCGCCGAGGGGGCTCACCGACGACGAGCGGGAGGCGCTGCTGACCATGCTCGACGAGATGCACGAGTCGGAGGCATGGCAGGAGATCCTCGCCGACCGCGGCTGGGAGGACGCCTACCTGACGGGGCCGGAACTGCAGGAGTTCCTCGCCAACGACATCGAGACGACCGAGAACGTGCTGCGACAGATCGGACTGGTGGACTGAGATGAGCGATGAGGAGACGACGCGGCCGCAGGACCGGCCGGGACTGACGACGACGAACCTCGCGGCGATCGAGCAGACCCCGCCACCCGTCGAGGCCGGCGCCTATCCCGCGGTGGTGTCGGGGGCGGCGTCGTTCATCGTCGGCGTGGTCATGGCCGTGGCGGGCGTCGTCGTGATCGTCGACGCGCTCCGGCTGCCGCCGACCACCGACCCGCTGGGGCCGGCGGCCTTCCCGTTGGTGATCGGCTCGGTGCTCGTGCTGCTGGGGGTCGCGCTCCTCGCGACCAACGCGCGCTTCGCCACCGTGCTCGTGCGCTCACGCCGCTCCGGCCTGGCGCACGAGGCACTGCTGCCTCGCGGCGCGGCCCTCCGGGCGCTCGGGCTGATCGCTGCGCTGATCGGGTTCGCCGTCCTGCTGCCCTTCGTGGGCTTCTTCGTCGCGGCCGTCGCGCTGTACGCCGCGGCCGCCCTGCTCATCGGCGCCCCCCGCGGTTGGCATCTGCTCGTCACGGGCGTGCTGATCGCCGGCTTCGTCGTGCTCATCTTCGACCGCCTGATCGGGCTCACGCTGCCCGCCGGGCCCTGGGGGTTCTGACATGGAGACCTTCGACCTGCTGATGCAGGGGTTCGCCTCGGCGATCACCCCCGCGAACCTGTTGTGGGCCCTGCTCGGCGTGACCATCGGCACGGCCGTGGGCGTGCTGCCGGGCATCGGCCCCGCGCTCACGGTGGCGCTGCTGCTGCCGATCACGTTCCGGCTCGAGCCCTCGGCCGCCCTGATCCTCTTCGCCGGGATCTACGCGGGCGGCATGTACGGCGGCTCGACGACGTCGATCCTGCTCAACACGCCCGGGGAGTCCGCGTCGATCGTCGCGGCGATCGAAGGCAACAAGATGGCACGCGCCGGCCGGGCGGCCGCGGCCCTCGCCACCGCCGCGATCGGCTCGTTCGTCGCGGGCATCGTGGCGACCGTCGGGCTGACGCTGCTCGCCCCGGTGATGGCGCAGTTCGCGATCACCCTCGGCCCGCCCGAGTATGTCGCGCTCATGGCGATCGCGTTCATCTCCGTGGCCGCGCTTCTCGGCCCGAACCTCCTCAAGGGCGCCGCGAGCCTGGCGATCGGTCTCGCGATCGGGCTCGTCGGCATCGACGTGCAGTCCGGGCAGCCGCGGCTCACCTTCGGCTCCGATCGGCTCCTGGACGGCCTGGATGTCGTGCTCGTCGTCGTCGGTCTCTTCGCGATCGCCGAGACGCTCTCGCACGTGCTGGCGGGGTCGGGTTCCTCGACGGTGACGCCCGTCAAGGGCCGCACCGTGCTCACGCGCGAGGAGTTCCGCCGCTCCTGGCCCGCCTGGCTGCGTGGCACCGCTCTCGGCTTCCCGATCGGCGCTCTCCCTGCCGGTGGCGCCGAGATCCCGACCTTCCTGTCCTACGCCGCCGAGAAGCGACTGTCGAAGCACCGCGGCGAGTTCGGCCACGGCGCGATCGAGGGCGTCGCCGGCCCCGAGTCGGCGAACAACGCCGCCGCCGCCGGCGTGCTCGTGCCCCTTCTCACCATCGGCCTGCCGACGTCGGCGACGGCCGCCATCATCCTCACGGCGTTCCAGTCGTACGGCCTGCAGCCGGGGCCCGCGCTGTTCGCCGAATCGGGGGACCTCGTGTGGGCCCTCATCGCCTCGCTCTTCATCGGCAACGTGTTCCTGCTCATCCTGAACCTGCCCCTCGCGAAGGCGTGGGCGCGCCTGCTGCTGCTGCCGAGCTGGTCGATCTACGCCGCGGTGACGGTGTTCGCCGCCCTCGGCGCCTTCGCGGCCGGCGGATCCACCGCGGACATCGTGATCCTGTCGATCCTGGGACTCGTGGGCATGCTCATGCGCCTGGCCGACATCCCCGCGGCGCCCGCCGTGGTCGGCCTCATCCTCGGCCCCCTCATGGAGGCGCAGCTGCGCCGTGCGATGACGCTGTCCGAGGGCGACCCGATGATCCTGCTCTCGAGCCCGCTCACGGTGGTGCTGTGGATCATCGCGGCGCTGCTGCTCGTCGTACCGCCGCTCGTCGGGCTCGAGCTCGGCCGGCGGCGCCGGCTCGCCCTGCGACGCGACGGCGCCGCGCCGCGCGAGACCGTCTCGCGCTGATCCGCGACGTCGCGTTTGCGATCTTCTGTACGCATCTGTATACAGATGGGTACAGGTCGCGCGGATTCGGGCGTGGCCGGATCAGGAGACCCAGATGACGCAGAACCCCGAAACCTACGACGTCGTGGTGGTCGGCGGCGGAAACGCCGGCTTCTCCGCCGCCCACGCGGCGGCGGAGCGCGGCCGCAAGGTGCTGCTGCTCGAGCGCGGCGCCCCCGGCATGGAGGGCGGCAACAGCTACTACACCGCGGGCGCCACCCGCATCGCCCACGACGGGCTGGACGGCCTGCGCGACGTGGTCGAGCCGGACGACCGCCACGACCGCACGATCGTGCCGCCGTACTCCGCCGAGGAGTACATGGCCGACCTCGTCCGCGTCACCGACGGCAAGACGGATCGCGCCATGGCGGAGGTGCTCACCACGGAGGCCGGGGATGCGGTGCGCTGGCTCAGCGGGCTCGGCCTCAAGTACCGGCTGATGTACGAGCGGCAGGCGTACGAGCGCCCCGACGGCACGTACTTGTTCTGGGGTGGCCTGCACATCGGCAACGTCGGCGGCGGCATCGGCCTCATCCAGGACCACACGGCCGTCGCCGCGAAGCTGGGCACGGAGGTGCGGTACGGCGCGCACGTCGTGGCGCTGCTCACCGAGGGCGACGCCGTCGTCGGTGTGCGCTACGAGTCCGAGGACGGCGCCGCACACGAGATCCGCGCCGAGAGCGTCATCCTCGCGGCGGGCGGGTTCGAGTCGTCGGCGGAGCTGCGCGAGAGGCACCTCGGCCCCGGTTGGGCCAACGCCAAGGTCCGCGGCACGCCGTACAACCTCGGCGAGATGCTCGAGGCCGCGCTCGCGCTGGGCGCCGCCAAGCACGGCGACTGGTCGACCTGCCACAGCACGCAGTGGGACGCGGAGGCCGAGAACAACGAGTCGAACCGCGAGCTCACCAACCGCCTCACGCGCCAGTCGTACCCCCTCGGCGTGATCGTGAACCGCGACGGCGCGCGGTTCGTGGACGAGGGGCAGGACTTCCGCAACTACACCTACGCGAAGTTCGGCCGCGAGATCCTCAAGCAGCCGGGCTCGATCGGCTGG
This sequence comes from Microbacterium sp. Marseille-Q6965, assembly GCF_946151065.1. Lineage (GTDB taxonomy): Bacteria > Actinomycetota > Actinomycetes > Actinomycetales > Microbacteriaceae > Microbacterium. The sequence goes on from NZ_CAMGZA010000001.1 coordinate 1,338,692, forward strand.
CAGATCTTCGACGCCACCCTGCGCCCCGCCCTGCGCGCCGAGGAGTACGAGATGCCGGGGATCAGCGAGTACGTCGCCGACTCGCTCGAGGAGCTCGCGCAGGCGGCGGGCATCGACGCCCCCGGTCTCGCCCGGACCATCGCCGCCTTCAACACCTCGATCGACCGCGAGGTCCCCTTCGACCCGACCGTGAAGGACGGGCGCCGGGCCGACGTGGAGCCCCCCAAGTCGAACTGGGCGGTGCCGATCGAGACGCCGCCCTTCTACGCCTACCCCGTGACGTGCGGCATCACCTTCACGTTCGGCGGCGTGCGGGGCGACCTCCAGGGACGCGTGCTGCGGGAGGACGGCTCGGCGATCACCGGCCTGTTCGCGTGCGGAGAGATGCTGGGCGGCCTCTTCAGCGGCAACTACCCGGGCGGCTCCGGCCTGGCGGCCGGCATGGTCTTCGGCCGGCGGGCGGGATCGGTCGCCTGACGACGCGAAGATAGTGTGGGGCGCCGGGCGGCGCCCCACACCGACCGCCACCGATCCGCAGCCGAGCCGAGAGGACGCCCCGTGCCCACGAGCGCATACGAACAGATCCGCGACGCGATCCTCTCGGGCGCCTTCGAGGGCGGGCGCGTGCTCTCCGAGAACTCGCTCGCGGCCGAGTTCGGCACGAGCCGGACCCCCGTACGCGAAGCGCTGCACCGGCTCGAGATCGAGCGCCTCGTCGAGCGGGGACCGCGCGGCGCGGTGGTCCGCACGACCTCGCCGGAGGAGATCCTCGACATCTACGACGTGCGCATCACCCTCGAGGGGTCGGCGGCGCAGCGCGCGGCGCAGCAGGCGTCCGCTCTCGACCTCGTGCGCCTGCGCGCGCGGCAGGAGGACATGCGCGCCCTGACGTCACGCGAGGAGCGGCCCGCGGCCAACCAGGCCTTCCACGAGGCGCTGTGGGCGGCCAGCCACAGCCCCACCCTCGTCGACCTGCTCGATCGGCTCGGGCTCCACCTGAGGAGGTACCCCACCTCGACGCTCGACAGCGATGATCGCTGGCACGAGGCGCTCGCCGAGCACGACGGCATCATCGACGCGATCGCGCGCCAGGATGCCGCGGCCGCGCGCGAGCTCGCGGAGCGCCACATGTCGGCGGCGCGCGAGGCCCGCCTGCGCATGTACGCCCGCTCCTGAACTCGGCGGCCCGAGAGGGTTGCTTCCTTCGTCTACATTCTGTATACAAGCTGTATCCCAACACCATGTGCGGCATCGAGGCCGCAGAAGGGTCAATGATGACTACCCAGCAGAGCACCGCGTCGGCCAGCGCCCGAACCATGCGCCGACGCGTCGTCACGGCGAGCTTCGTCGGCACCGCCATCGAGTGGTACGACTTCTACCTGTACGGCACCGCCTCCGCACTCATCTTCAACGCGCTGTTCTTCACCGACGCCGACCCGCTGCTCGGCACGATCGCCGCGTTCGGCACCTTCGCCGCGGGCTTCCTCGCCCGTCCCATCGGCGGCATCGTCTTCGGACACTTCGGCGACCGCATCGGACGCAAGCGGATGCTCGTCATCAGCCTGATCGGCATGGGTCTCGCGACCTTCCTCATCGGCCTGCTGCCGACCTACCAGCAGATCGGCGTCTGGGCCCCCGTGCTCCTCGTGGCGCTGCGCCTGCTGCAGGGCTTCTGCGTCGGCGGCGAGTGGGGCGGCGCCGTGCTGATGTCGGTCGAGCACGAGCGGCCCGAGCGTCGCGGCCTGGCGGGCAGCTGGACGCAGGCCGGCTCCCCCGCCGGTCTCGTGCTGTCGACCATCGCCTTCGGCCTGGCGCAGCTGATGCCCGCGGAGCAGTTCAACGCGTGGGGCTGGCGACTGCCGTTCCTGTTCAGCGCGGTGCTCGTCGTCGTCGGGCTCGTGATCCGCCTCCGAATCGTCGAGAGCCCCGAGTTCCGCAACGTCGAGGCGACGGGCCGCACCTCCAGCCTGCCGATCCTCGACGCCATCAAGCGCCACCCGCTCAACATCCTGCTCACGATCGCGATGTGCCTGGCGCCGTTCGTGAACTTCTACCTCTTCGCCACGTTCATCCTCACCTGGGCGACGACCGAGCTCGGCTTCGAGCGCGGCATCGTGCTCGTGATCGTGGCCATCGCCGGCGCGATCGAGCTGATCACCACGCCGCTCGCGGCGTTGCTGTCCGACATCGTCGGCCGCCGGAAGGTCTTCCTCACGGGCGCCGTGCTGCTCGCCCTCTACGCCTACCCCTTCTTCCTCATCAACGAGGCGGCGCAGAGCGAGCTGGTGCTGGCGCTCACGTCGGTCGTCGGGCTCTCGCTGATCCACCCGCTCATGTACGGCCCGATGGCGACGCTCTTCGCCGAGCTGTTCTCGCCCGAGGTGCGCTACAGCGGCGCGTCGCTCGGGTACCAGATCGGGGCGATCTTCGGCGGCGGCTTCGCACCGATGATCCTCACCGCGCTGCTCGCCACGGGCCTCGGCGCCTCGGTGTCGATTCCGCCGTACATCATCATCGTCTCGGTGCTCACGTTCGTGGCCGTGTGGTTCGCCACCCGGCCGGGGCGCAAGTGGGAGGCCGAGCCGCTTCCCGACGACGAGCGGATCGCCGCGTGACGGCCCCCTTCGGCCGGACCGCGGAGTGGATCGAGCGGTGCGGCGACGACGCGGACCTGCGCGTCGCCGCCCGCTCGGCGCGCGTCGAGTTCGCGGTGTCCTCGCCGGAGGGCGACCGCGTGCGGTTCGCGGTCGACCACGGCAAGGTCCGCCCCGGCCTCGGTGAGGCGGAGTTCGAGCTGCGGGCGCCGCGCGACGCTTGGGCGCGCTTCTTCGAGCCCGCCCCCGCGCCACGCTTCCACCACTTCCTCGCCATGCGGATGCGGATCGAGGGCACGCGGGTGCTCGGCGACGAGCGGGCATACGCCCAGCATGCGCGGATCGCCCACCGCGTGCTCGCGATCGGACGCGAGCTGCTGCACGGCGCGCCCTCGCTGCCGGAGGAGCCCGTCATCGACCGGTCCGTCATCCGCGAGCACTATGTGCGCATCGCCCTGCCGACCGGCTCCGTCGACATCCACGTCGCGCGTGCGGGGCAGGGCGCACCGCTGCTCGTGCTGCACACCGCCGGCGCCGACGCGCGCCAGGCGCACGCCCTGCTGTCGGACGCTCACCTCACGGCGCGCCACGAGGTCATCGCCTTCGACCTCCCCGGGCACGGCGGCTCCGGCCGCCTGCCCGGGCCGTGGGGAGGCTGGTCGCTCACCACCGAGCTGTACGGCGACATCATCCTGGCGGTCGTCGCGGCGCTCGATCTGCACGATCCCGTCCTCCTCGGCGCATCGATGGCGGGCGAGGTGTGCCTCGAGATGGCGTACCGCGCGCCGGAGGTCTTCCGCGGCGTGATCGCCTGCGAGGCCAGCGAGAAGGTGCCCGGGCGCACGACGCCCTGGGCGAGGGATCCCCGCGTCGACGGCATGACGTTCATGCCGGAGTGGATCGCCGGTCTCATCGGCCCTGCGGCGCCGGCCGGCTGCCGCGATGACATCCTCTGGATGTACTCACAGGGCGGCGCCGGAACGTTCGCCGGCGACATCGACTTCTACAGCGGCGACTGGGACGGCACCGACAAGGTCGCCCGCATCGACACCGGGCGCTGCCGGGTCGTCATGATGACCGGCGAGTACGACTACTCCTGCACGCCCGACATGTCGCGGGCCACCGCCGAGAAGATCCCGGGCGCCACGTTCTGGACGATGCCGGGTCTCGGCCACTTCCCCATCTGCGAGAACCCTGCGGCCTTCGCACCGCACCTCGCCCGAGCACTGGAGCAGATCCACGCATGACGATCCCCACCACCCTCGACACCCGGATGCTCATCGGCGGCAGGCGGCCGGAGATCGACCCGGCACGCACGCTGAACGTGACGAGCCCGATCGACGGCGCGCATCTCGGGACGATCGCGGATGCGAGCGCCGAGCAGGTGCGCGACGCGATCGGCGCCGCTGAGGCGGCGTTCGCCAGCTGGCGCCGGGTGCCGGGGGTGGAGCGGGCGCGCCTGATGCACCGCCTCGCGGACATCCTCGAGCGAGATGCCGAGTCGCTCGCGCAACTGGAGACGCGCGACAACGGCAAGCTGCTGCGCGAGACGCGCACACAGGCGCGCTTTGCCGCGCGGAACTACCGGTTCTTCGCCGGTCTGGCCGACAAGCTCCACGGCGCGACGATTCCGCTCGACGCATGGGACACCTTCGACTACACACGGCGCGAGCCCGTGGGCGTCGCGGCGCTCATCACGGCGTGGAACTCACCGATGCAGCTGCTCGCCAACAAGCTCGCGCCGGCCCTCGCCGCCGGCTGCACCGTCGTGATCAAGCCGAGCGAGATCGCGCCGCTGACGACGCTGAAGCTGGCGGAGATCGTGTCGGAGGCGGGGTTCCCCGAGGGCGTCGTGAACATCGTCACGGGCGGCGCCGAGGCCGGTGTCGCCCTGACCGCCGACCCTCGCCTGGGACGCATCAGCTTCACCGGCTCGGTGGGCGTCGGGCAGGCGATCCAGCGCACCGCCACGGAAGCGCTCGTGCCCGTGACGCTGGAGCTCGGGGGCAAGTCGGCGAACATCGTGTTCGACGACGCCGACCTCGAGCGCGCGGTCCCCGGCGCCGTCGCCGGCATCTTCGCCGCCGGCGGGCAGACCTGCATCGCCGGCAGCCGGCTGCTCGTGCACGACTCGATCCACGACGAGTTCGTCGCCCGCGTGGCGGACGTCGCGCGGGGCATCGTCCTCGGCGACCCGCGCGCCGAGGCAACCCAGATGGGTCCCGTCGCCAGCGAGCTGCAGCGCGAGCGCATCCTCGCGCGTATCGACGAGGCGCTCGCCGACGGGTCACGGCTCCTCACGGGAGGCACCGGTGCGGTCGCCGGTGCCGTGGAGGGCGGCTTCTTCGTGCAGCCCACGGTCTTCGCCGATGTCGACCCCGCCTCGCCACTGGCGCAGCAGGAGGTCTTCGGCCCCGTGCTCGCGACGCACCGGTTCTCCACCGAAGAGGAGGCCATCGAGATCGCCAACGGCACGGAGTACGGCCTCGCCAGCGGCATCTGGAGCCGCGATGTCACGCGCGTCCACCGGGTCGCGCGCGAACTGGTCGCCGGCACGGTGTGGGTGAACACCTACCGCTACAGCGCCGCGCAGGCCCCCTTCGGCGGCGTGAAGAAGTCCGGTCACGGGCGGGAACGCGGCGTCGAGGCGATCGACGAGTACCTGCGCACCAAGAACGTGCTCATCGACCTCTCCGAGGACATCCGCGACCCGTTCGCGATCAAGGCATGAGCGACGAACGAGACGAGGAGATGAAGATGACCACGATCGCCGTCTGCGGCCTGGGACAGATGGGATTGCCCGTGGCGGGCCGCGTCGCGGCCGCCTTCGACGTGCTCGCGTTCGATATCACCGCCGAGCGCCGCGCGCTCGCCGCGGAGCGCGACCGGATCACCACGACGGAGGCGCTCGTCGACCTCGCCGCGTGCGACATCATCGTCCTCTCGCTTCCCAACCCCGCGGTGTCGCGCCAGGTGGTCCGCGAGCTGGCCGGACGCGTGGCGCCCGGCACCGTCGTCGTCGAGACGAGCACCGTGCTGCCCGCCGACGTCCGGGAATGGGCGACCATCCTGGAACCGGCGGGGGCGCTGGTGATCGACGCGGCGGTGCTCTCGGGCGTCGGCCAGATGGAGTCGGGGCAGGCGACCCTGCTCGTCGGCGGCGCGAGCGCCCACATCGACCGCGTCGCGGCCGTGCTCGACGCCATGGGCGGCGCGGGCTGGAAGCGTTACGGGGAGCTCGGGGCGGGCATGGCGGCGAAGGTCGTGAACAACGGCGTCGCGCACGCCGTGATGGTGGTCCTCGCCGAGGCGTTCGCGATGGCGAGGGCCGAGGGCGTGGCGCTCGCCGACATCGCCGACATGCTCGAGCGCTCCGACGGCGGACTCATGAGGCCGCTCACGCACCGCATGATGGAGCGCGTGGCGAACGGATCGTTCGAGGGCGGCATGCCGCTGGACGCCGCGCGCAAGGACTCCACGCTCGCCCTCGCGATGGCGCAGCGCTCCGGTGTGCCCCTGTTCGCGACGCAGGCCGCACAGTCGGTGTACGACCTCGCCGCCGCGCGGGGCCTCGGCCGACGCGACTACGCCGCGATCGCCACGCTCTGGGAGGAGTGGACGGGCCAATCCCTCGCGTACGAGGCGGAGGGCGGCCGGTGAACGGCGTCTTCGCGCTGCGCTACGCCTACCGGACCGCGTCGCAGCGCGGCGAGCACTTCTACGGGCATGTGCCGGACTGCTGCGGCGACTACCCGATCGACTACTTCACGTGGGTGGTGATCGACGATGACCGCACGATCGTCATCGACGCCGGCTTCACACCGCAGACCGCGCTCGAACGCGGCAGCCGGCCGTACCTGGCGACGCCGCTCGAGTTGCTCGAACGGCTGGGCCGACGCGCCGAGGACGTGACGGACCTCATCGTCACGCACCTGCACTACGACCACACCGGCTTCATCGACGCCTATCCCGGCGCGCGCGTGTGGCTGCAGCGCGCAGAGCTCGACTTCTGGACCTCACCCCTGGCCGATCGCGGAAGCTTCGCGCACCTGAAGCACGAGGCCGACATCGCCGGCCTCCGCGCGCTGACCGGGTCCGAACGGCTGGTCCTCCTGGAGGGCGACGCCGCCATCGACGAGCGCGTCAGTGCGCATCTCGTGGGCGGGCACACCCCCGGAATGCAGGTCGTGCGCGTCGAGACCGACGAGGGGCCGATCGTGCTGGCGTCGGACGCGAGTCACTTCTACGCCAACCTCGAGGGCGATCACCCCTACGGCATCCTTTACGACCTGGGCGACATGTACCGCGCCTTCGACCGCCTCACGGAGCTCGCCGGAGAGCGCGGTGTGGTCGTGCCGGGGCATGATCCGCGCGTCCGCGAGCGCCACGACGCGATCGACGCCGAGGGACGAATCGTGCGACTGCGGGCGCGGTGACACACCCAGGCCGACTGGATGGGCGGTGGACATCCCGGATACCGTCGAGGAAGACGGAACGAGGGGTGGACATGGTCGCCGAACCGGAACGAGACCTCGCCGATGTGCTCGCGGCCTACCGCATCACGAAGAACGTGCGCGGCAACATCGTCGGGGCAACGGCCGATGCGCTGCGCGACGCGATCCTGGACGACGTGCTGGAACCCGGCGCGTGGCTGCGCGAGGTCGTGCTGGCCGAGGCGCTCGGCGTCAGTCGCACTCCCGTGCGGGAGGCGCTGGCGCGGCTGGAGGAGGAGGGCCTCGTCGTGCGCGAGCGCGGCGCGGGCGCTCGGGTCACGCAGGTCTCGCTCGAGGACATGTCGGTCGTGTATCAGGTGCGCGGGAGCCTGGAGTCGCTCGCGGCGCGGTTCGTCGCGGCGCGGATCAGCGCCCCCCAGCTCGAGGCGTTCGAGCAGCTGCAGGACGAGATGCGCCGCGCGGCGCAAGCCGGTGACTCGCACGCGTTCTCGAACGCCAACGTCGGCTTTCATCGGCAGCTGTCCCTGGCCGCGGGCAACGCCTATCTGTCGCGGCTGCTGTCCACGGTCGAGATCGGACTGCGGCGCTTCGGCGCCCGCACGTTCACGCCGGAACGGATGGCCGCCGTGGTCGAGGAACACCAGCAGATCGTGCGCGCGTTCGCCGCGCAGGACCCCGACGCCGCGGCCGACGCCGCGTCCCGACACGCCGCGAGCGCGCGCGAATCGACGGTGGAGCGCCTGATCGCCGACATGCGCTGAACGCGCGAGCGACTACGTGCGCGCCGCGCTCGAGGCGTCCGCCGGTCGCGCCGCGGCCGCGTCGCGCGCCGCCAGGGCGGCCCCGTGCGCCCCGGCCCACACGCCCAGCGCCGCGGGGGCGACATCGGGCAGCGTGTGGAAGGTCGCCTCTGCCCGAGCGTGGGCGAGGGCGGGCTCCACCGTCCACTCCGGGGCGCGGGCGACGCCTCCCCCGACGACGACGAGGGCCGGATCGACGAGGGCGGAGAGCGCGAGCAGCGCGCGGCCCAGGCCGCGCGCGGCGTCGTCGAGCACCGCACGGGCGGCCTCGTCTCCCGCGCGGGCCGCCGCGACGACGTCGCGCGCGGTGCCACCGGCCCCGCCCCGTTCGCTCCAGCGCGCGCCCAGCTGCGAACCCCCGATCACGGTCTCCAGGCAGCCGCGGCCGCCGCATGAGCACGCGTGGTCGGCGGCGGTCACCCGCAGGTGCCCGATTTCGCCGGCCGCCCCGTGCGCGCCGCGACGCACGGCACCGCCGGAGACGTGCGCGCCGGCGATCCCCGTACCCAGGGCGATCACGAAGACGTCGTCGGAGCCGCGACCGGCCCCGATGCGCGCCTCGGCCAGTGCCGCCGCCTCACCGTCCTGCACCGCCACGCCGGGCACGCCGAGCGCCTGTGAGAGCAGTCGGGCGGGTGCGGTGCCGTCGAGCCACGGCAGGTTGGCGCTGCGGCCCACGACGCCCGAGACGGGGTCGAGGGTGCCCGCGACCGTGACGCCGAACGCGGCGGGGCGCGCGTCGCCGAGGAAGGAGCTCACCTGATCGGCGAGACCCTCGAGCCGCACGGTGTCGACGGTGTCACGCGCCACCTCCCGCTCCCCCTCGAGCAGCAGGAGCTTGGTGTGCGTGCCGCCGTAATCGATCCCGAGCGCCCTCACGCGCCGGCACCGCCGGCCAGGACGTCGCGGATCGCGAGGGCCTCGGCCTCGTCCACGGTCGCGTACCGCGCCGGTCCCGCCGGGGCCGCGGACCCGAGCGCGACGGCGAGGTGCTCGACGACCTCCCGCTTGGCCGACGCGTGCAGGGCGGCCACGCCCGTGGCGGCGAGCTCCCCGGCGTTCGCCGAGGTCACGCCGCCGCCGGCCATCACCTGGATCCGGTCGCCGGCGCGCTCGGCCAGCCGGCGCAGCATCGGCGCGGCCTCGGCGGCGCGGGAGGCGCCGCCCGAGGTGAGCACCCGGGTCACCCCGAGGCCGGCGAGCTCGTCGAGAGCGCCCGCGAGGTCGCCGAGCATGTCGAAGGCCCGATGGAAGGTTACCTCCAGGTCGCCGACGGTCCCGCGCACGCGGCGCACGAGCTCGGCGTCGACCGCCCCGCCCGCGAGCCCCCCGATCACGACGCCCGCGACGCCGAGGCCCGCGGCGTGGCGGGCGTCGGCCACGATCAGCTCGCGATCGGCGTCGTCGTAGTCGAAACCGCCCTCGCGGGGGCGCACGAGCACGTGCACGGGCACGCCGGTGGCCACCGCCGCCTCCGTGAGGGCGGGCGACGGGGTCACGCCGCCCGTGCTGAGCGCCGCGCACAGCTCGATGCGGTCGGGTCGCACGCGCGCCGCCACGGCGAGCCCGGCGGCGTCCTGGACAGCCAGCTCGAACGCGGTCACCGCTGCTCCCCCCGCCCGCCGACCGGGGCGGCCTCGATGCCGCCCGCGGCGAAGCCGCGCACGTACTCGCGCCCCTGCAGCAGCGCGGCCGAAAGATCGGGGCGCTGCGGGAACGCGTCGTACGGGTACATGGGGCGCACGATCCGCCGGTGCCCCAGCCGCTCCAGGTCCTGGTCGACCGGTCCCGGAGTGAGCGCCAGCGTCCAGCCCTTCGCCACGTCGTACAACGTCGGCTCGAGGTACCCGATCTTCGTGACGATGATGTCGGCCTCGCCCGGGTCGAGTCCCAGCGAGCTGAAGTCGTTCGTCGCGTGGAACGCCTTGCGGAACTCGGTCACGATCGCCCGGATGCCGCCGACGCCGATCACGGCGATGCGGCCGGCGGCCGGGTCTCCCTCGCGCAGCGAGAGCAGCTCGCCGCGAATGCGCACCGGCCCGCTGACGCGGTGGTCCACGCGCGCGCCCGCCTCGACGTCGACGACATCTCCGGGGGTGTGCGCGAACAGCTGCTCGATGGCGCCCTGATCGAAGATCGACGCCACGTAGGTGACCGGCGCGTCCGGTGCCGTCAGCTCGGGCTTGTTGAGCAGCCGGGCGAGGGTCCAGGTGACATCGCCCGAGCCGCCCGCGCCCGGGTTGTCCCCCGAGTCGCTGACGAGATACGGTCGTCCGCCGCCCGCGGCGGCGTGGGCGATCGCGGCGGCGATGCCCTCGTCGAGGGATCCGGGCGGGCCCACGAACGCGAAGTCCTCACGCACGTCCCACAGCTCGCCGGCGATCCTCTCGGCCTCGGTCGCGATCGCCGCGGCGTCGTCTCCGGTGACCATCACCGTGGCGTGGCACCGGGGCTCGTCGGCCCAGGCGTAGCCGATCCAGATGGCGGCGTCGGTGATGCCCGCGCGCTTCTCGACCTGCTCGATCTGCGCGTACAGGCTCCGGGCCGGTTCGACACGCGTGGACGTCTTCTCGCCGGGCAGCAGGATCGGCACCCGCACCCAGGCGCGCAGCGGCCGCTCGCCCCGCTCGATCCACTCGACGAGGGTGCGGGCGGCCCGCTCCTTCGTCTCCCACGCGTCCTCGTGCGGCGCGAGCCGGTAGCACGTCGGCAGATCCAGCGCGAGGGCGAGGGTCTCGGAGACGTTTCCGTGCAGGTCCATCGGCGCCGTCATGAGCACGTCGGGGCCCACGGTCTCGCGCACCGCGGTGACGAGGTCGCCTTCGGCGTCGTCCATGCCCACCACGCTCATCGCCCCGTGGATGTCGAAGTACACGCCGTCGAGGGGCCCGGCCGCCCGCAGCCCGTCGACGATGCGCGCCTTGAAGTCGTCGTAGACCTCGCGCAGCACGGCCCCGCCCGGAATCGAGCGGGCCATGAACACGGGGATCCACTCGGCGGCCTCGCGCAGCGGACGGCCGGGGGCGAGGTGGGGGTAGCGCTCGAGGAGCGCCTCGCCCGTCAGGACGGGGAAGTCGCGGTAGCCGGCGCGGTGGGCGGCATAGGCGCTGGACTCGATCGCCATGCCGACGATCGCGATGCGGGGCTTGCCAGTGGTCATGCTCATCCCTCCAGAAGACCCAGCCGTGCGGCGCGACGCTCGCGCTGCGCGACGGGGTCGGGCGCCGGCACCGAGGCCAGCAGCTCCTGCGTGTACTCCTCGCGCGGCGACGCCAGCACGTCGTCCGTGGGCCCCTGCTCGACGATGCGGCCGCGGCGCATCACGACGACCCGATCGGTGAGCTCGTTGACCACCGCGAGGTCGTGGCTGACGAACAGGCAGCCGAACCCGAGCTCGGCGTGCAGCGCGCGCAGCACGTCGAGTACCTCGGCCTGCACCGACACGTCGAGCGCGCTCGTGGGCTCGTCGGCGACAAGCAGGCGCGGCTTCAGCACGAGCGCCCGCGCCATGCCGATGCGCTGGCGCTGGCCGCCCGAGAACTCGTGCGGGAATCGCCTGGCGGCGTCGCTGGGAAGCCGCACCGCGTCGAGCAGCTCCGCCACGCGCGCACGCCGCTCGGCACCCGACATCCGCGGCCGGTGAATCGCGAGCGGCTCGGCGATCGACTCGCCGACCGTCATGCGCGGGTCCAGCGACCCGCCCGGGTCCTGGAACACGACGCCCAGCTCAGCGTGCAGCCGGCGCCGGCGGGCTCCCCGCAGGCCGGACAGCCGCTGACCCAGCAGCGTCACCTCGCCGGCACTGACGGGCAGCAGGCCGAGCGCGATGCGGCTGACGGTGGACTTTCCGGAGCCCGATTCGCCGACGAGGCCGACGATCTCTCCCGCTCCGACGGCCAGATCGATGTGCTCGACGGCGGGCACGTGTCGGCCGTTCACGCGGTACCCGGCTGCGACGCCGCGCATCTCGATGACGGGGTCGGTCACGACCGGCAGTTCGCGGGGCGCGCCGGCCTCCCCCACGTGGACCGCTCCCGGCGGCAGCTGCGGGATGGCGGCCAGGAGCGCGCGGGTGTACTCGTGGCGCGGCTCGCGCAGCACCTGCATGACGTCGCCCGACTCCACCACCTCGCCGTGTCGCATCACGAACACGCGATCGGCCAGGTCGGCGACCACGCCCATGTTGTGGGTGATGATCATGAGGCCGGTGCCGCGCTCCCGGACGAGCCGACGCAGCAGGTCGAGGATCTCGGCCTGCACGGTCACGTCGAGCGCCGTCGTGGGCTCGTCGGCGATGATCACGCGCGGCTCGCACGCGAGGGCGATCGCGATCACCACGCGCTGGCGTTGCCCGCCCGACAGCTCGTGCGGGAACTGCCTCGCTCGGCGCTCGGGTTCGGGAATGCCGACCGAGCGCATGAGTTCGACCGCGCGATCGGCGGCCTCCCGAGCCGAAGCGGAGGTGTGGTTACGCACCGCCTCGGCGATCTGGGCGCCGAGCGTCATCGTCGGGTTCAGCGCCGTCATCGGCTCCTGGAACACCATCGACACCACGCGGCCGCGCACATCGTCGAGCTCCCGCTCGCCGGCACCGATCACCTCGCGCTGCGCCCCGCGATCGGCGATGCGGATGGAGCCCGTCGCGCGAGCCGTGCGCGGCAGCAGCCCCATGGCGGCGAACGACGTGACCGACTTGCCCGAACCCGACTCGCCGACGAGGGCGACGACCTCCCCGGCCGCCACATCGAGGCTGACGCCACGCACGGCGTCCTCGTCGCGCCCCGCGAAGCGCACCCGCAGATCCTCGATCCGCAGCACCGTCTCACGCTCAGCGGCCATCACGCGGTCCTTCCCTTGACATCGAACACGTCGCGCAGCCCGTCGCCGACGAAGTTGAGCGCGCACACGACCACGACGATCGCGATGCCCGGTGGCAGGATCAGCCACCACGCGTTCTGATAGATGAGCGAGAGCCCGGCGTTCAGCATCGCCCCCCAGTCGGTGGCCGGCGGCTGCAGGCCCATGCCGAGGAAGCTGACGTACGCGACGAGGAGGATCGCGTCGGCCACCTGGAACGTGGCGTTCACGACGACGGTGCCCACCGTGTTCGGCACGATGTGGCGCAGCACGACGCGGGGATGGGTGGCGCCCATCGCGCGGGCCGCCACGACGTAGTCCCGCGTCTTGACCGAGAGCGACTCCGCCCGCACGAGCCGCGCGGGGACGAGCCATGACACGAGACCGATGACGACGATCATCATCCACTCGCTGGGCCGGACGATGGTCGACAGCACGAGCAGCAGGAAGATGGCCGGGATCGCGATGCCCGCGTCGACGATGCGCATCATGATCGAGTCGACGATGCCACCGACATAGCCCGCGATGGCGCCCCACAGCGTGCCGATGACGGTCGCCAGCACGCCGGCGAGGATGCCGACGAGCAGCGACGTGCGCCCGGCCAGCATGAGCCGGCCCAGCACGTCGTAGCCGAGGGCGTCGGTGCCGAGCGGATGCCCGCCCTCACCGGGACGCAGGTTGGCCTGGTCGAGGGCCGTGCGGATCTGCTCGGTGGGGTGCACGATCGGGCCCACCACGACGAACAGCACCGCGAGCAGCAGCACGACGAGGCCCACGAGGGCCAGCCGATTGGCGGCGAAGCGCTTGAGGCCGCTCATGCGATCCCTCCTCGCGTGCGCGGGTCGAGGATCGCCTGCAGGACGTCGGCGAGCAGCGAGCCCACCACCGTCGCGATGGAGATGACGAGCACGCAGCCGAGCAGCACGGGGAAGTCGCTCGACTGGGCCGCGCTCCAGAACAACAGGCCCATGCCGGGGTAGTTGAACAGCTGCTCGATGACCAGGGCCCCGCCGAACATCACGGGCAGCTGGTAGCCGAGCATCGCCACCACCGGCGTGAGCGAGTTGCGCAGCAGGTGACGCGAGAGCACGCGACGGAACGGCGTGCCCTTCGAGCGTGCGGTGCGGATGTAGTCCTCGCTCAGTCCGTCGAGGGCCGACGAGCGCATGTAGCGACTGAAGGTCGCCACGAGCGGGATCGCGCCGGTGAGCACGGGCAGCACGAGCCGCTGGGGTTCGGCGAGCACGGCGGCGACGGTGCCGCCCTGGGGCGCGTTGGCCGGAAGCAGGCCGAGCGTCTGGCTGAACACCATGATCAGCAGCATCCCGAGGAAGAAGGAGGGGGTGGAGTACGCGACGATCGCGAGTGCCGAGAGCGTGTAGTCGGCGCCGCGGTTGCGGCGCACCGCCTGGAAGATGCCCACGGGGATCGCGATGACGAGCGCGACGACGAGCGCCATGCCGGTCAGCAGCAGCGTCTTGGGCAGCCGCTGCGCGATCGCATCGGTGACCGACATGTTGAGCAGGTACGAATCGCCCAGATCTCCGGTGAGAAGGCGGCCGAGGAACAGCAGGTACTGCTCCCACACCGGCCGGTCGAAGCCCTGCGCGCGGTTGAACGCCTCGATCTGCTCGGCGGTGGCCTGCACCCCGAGCACACCGCGGGCGGGGCCGCCCGGCAGCATCTGCAGCAGGGCGAACACGACGACGGTGACGACGAAGATCACGACGAGCGCCTGGCCGACCCGGCGCAGCAGGAAGAAGAGGAAGGGGTTGCGGGTACGCCGCCCCGCGGCCGTCGCCTGAACGGCGACGGTCGCGGGGACGGCGTCGGGGATCTGACTCACGAGTGGGTGCTCACTCGCTCCACGCCCAGCGCTGGGGGTGGAAGTTGCCGAGCGAGTCCTGGTCGGTGCCGGTCAGTCCGCTGTCGATGACGGACACCTGGTACACCGGGTTCGGCATCCACATGACGGGCAGGTTGATCGCGCCGTAGGCCGAGTACTCCTGCATCGCGGTGTCGTCGTCGGCGCGCAGGCTGTCGGCCATGAGCGCGTCGAATTCGGGGTCGCTGTACGAGCCGAAGTTCGAGGCCGCGCCGGTGCCGAAGATGCGCTCACCCGACGGGTACCCGCCGAAGTACCACGAGCCGGCGGTGCCGAAGAACGGCAGCTCCCACGTGCACTCCGCCGCGTCCGGCTCGCACGGGGCGATGGAGCCGAGGACCGTGTTCAGCGGCGCGGACTCGATCGTCACGCCGACGCCCGCCTCCTCGAAGGTCGACTTCATCTCGGCGAACATGTTGTCCGTCTCGGTCGACCCGCTCTGCGTGAGGATCGTGATGGCGAGCTTCTGGCCGTCGGCGATTCCCTCACCGCAGTCGGCACCCGTCTCGCACACGTAGATGCCGTCCGAGCCCAGCGTCCAGCCGTTCTCCTCCAGCAGCGCCTGCGCCGCCTCGGGGTCGAACGGGTAGGGGTTCTCGCGCTGCTCGTCCGAGAGGAACTTGTTGTCGGGGTTCTGCGGCACCGGACCGTAGCCCGGGTTCGCCGCACCGTGCCACACGACCTCGGAGATCTGCTCCTGGTCGACGAGGTGCTGCAGCGCCTGACGCACGTAGAGCTGCTGGTACACCGGCCCCATCTCGGGGTTGTTGAAGTTGTACGGCATGTACGTGATGGACCAGCCGTCCCAGTTCACGACGTCGTAGCCGAGGTCCTCGTACTGCGCGGCGTTGTCGAGCTCGCTCGTGGGGATGTACCCGTAGTCGACCTCGCCCGAGCGCACCGCCGCGAGCTCGGCGTCGCCGCTCGTGAACGGCAGGAAGTTGATGGTCGGGATCCCGGCCGCGTCCTCGCCGTCGTACGCGTCGTTCTCGGTCAGCGTCACGCGACCCGAGTCGCTGAACGCGCCCAGCGTGTACGGTCCGCTCACGATGTCGAAGAGCGGGTTGCCCTCGTAGCCGGCGAGGTCCTCGCCCTCGGCGATGAGGTAGTCCCAGATGGCCTGGGCGCCCTCGGGCGTCTCGGCGAGCGCCGTGTCGGGCTCGCCGCCGTCCTCGGTGATGGCCCAGGCGTGCGCCGGGATCGGCACGATGAGGGTCAGCTGCGAGGCCAGCAGCCACTCCTGGTTGTAGACCTGGTCGAACGTGAGCACCACGGTGCTCTCGTCGGGGGTCTCCACCGCGGTCACGTTGTCGGGCATGGCGCCGACGCGGTAGCTGGCCCAGTCCTCCTTGTTCGCGGCGACGACGTCGAACCAGAACTTCACGTCGGCGGACGTGACGGGGGTGCCGTCCGACCACGTGCGCTCGTCGAGCGTGATCGTCACGCTGAGGCCGTCCTCGGAGAACTCGACCGCGTCGGCCAGGTCGGCGGTCGGCACGCGATCCACGGTGCCCATGGAACCGTCGTAGGCGATGAGCGGCTCGTACAGCGCGCGAATCAGCGACGAGTTGTGGGTGGCCAGCTTGCCCGAGATGGCGAGGGGCATCAGCCAGTTGGGCGTCGCGTTGGCGGGCAGCGCGTAGTTGAGCTCGTCCTTGGGCTCGCCGGACGCGCCGTCGGCGCCGCCCGCCGCGCAGCCGGCGACGAGCGCCGCGGTGGCGAGGAGACCCGCGGCGGCGATGCCGACGCGCCCCCTCGCGGTGGTTGCAGATCGCATGGAGATCCTCCTGTCGTCCCGAGCGGATGCGCGGGTGGTGCATGTGGGATGTCGGATTACGGTAACCGAAGAAAGTTCTTTCGGTAAACAGAAGATGTGTGACATTCTTGTTTCGCCTGTTTCGTAAGAAGTGGCGAAGCCTCGCCGCAGCGCGCGCACCGGGCACACTGGACCCATCCGCCCGCCCCGCCGGAAGAAGTCATGTCACGCACCAGCTCCGCGGAGAACAACGTGCTCGCCGCCATCGGGTCCGGTCGCGCCCGCTCGCGGCGCGACCTCGCCGAGCTGCTCGGACTGTCACCCTCCACGGTCTCGCAGCACGTGCAGTCGCTCATCGCGAAGTCGCTCGTCGAGGAGGGCGAGGCACGTCACTCGAGCGGGGGACGACGCGCTCGTGAGCTGCGCC
Source organism: Microbacterium sp. Marseille-Q6965 (assembly GCF_946151065.1). GTDB lineage: Bacteria > Actinomycetota > Actinomycetes > Actinomycetales > Microbacteriaceae > Microbacterium. The sequence goes on from NZ_CAMGZA010000001.1 coordinate 1,355,465, forward strand.
TCACCGGCGGCGAGGGGGTGCTGGGCATGATCGACCTCGGCGGCGCGCATGCCCGGCTCGGGGTCGCGCCGCGCGGCGCCGACCTGCTGCGCACCGACGAGATCGCCGTCGCCATCGCGGACGGCCCGCGCCCCGTGCTCGAGAAGGCCGTCGAGGCGCTCGGCCGCCTCGCCGGGGCGCCCCTGTCCGGCGTCGGAATCGCGCTTCCCGGTCCCGTCGACGTCGACTCCCGCGGCGCCAACAGCCCCGCTCGCATGCCCGGGTGGGGCGGCGTCGACGTCGCCGCCATGCTCGCGGAGATCACGGGGGTGCCCGCGGTCGTCGAGAACGACGCGAACGCCATGGCTCTGGGCGAGCACTTCGCGCGCTCCCCGCGCGTCTCGGGGTCGGTGACCCTCAAGGTCGGCACCGCCATCGGTGCCGGCGTCGTCATCGACGGATCGGTGTATCGCGGATCGGGCGGCGCGGCCGGCGACATCACGCACACGCGGGTGTCGGCGGCGGGCGACCTGCCGTGCTCGTGCGGCAATCGCGGCTGCCTCGAGACGGTGGCCTCCGGCGCGGCCCTCACCCGTGCCCTGCGGGCCGAGGGCTACGACGTGTCGGGCACGCCCGAGGTGGTCCGCCTCGTCCGCGACGCCGATCCCACCGCCATGGCACTGGCCCGCGCCGCGGGACGGCACCTGGGCGAGGTGCTCTGCGCCGTGGTGAACTTCTTCAACCCGGGCGCGATCTACCTGGGCGGGGCGCTGTCGACGCTCGAACCGTTCGTGTCGGCCTTCCGCGGCCAGGTGTACGAGGGCGCGCACCCGCTCATGACCCGCGACCTCGACATCAGCCCGGCGATGCTCGGCGCGGACGCGATCCTCGTCGGCATCTCACGCCAGATCAACGAGCGCCTCACCCGTGAGCTGGCGGTGTGACGCGACCGGTGCGCACGCACGCGCGAGGCCCCGTCGACGGATCGGCGGGGCCTCGTCGTGGGATCAGACGGCCGTGTAGCCGCCGTCGATGAGGTAGTAGGCGCCCGTGACGAAGGAGGCGTCGTCCGAGAGCAGGAACCGCACGACCTTCGCGATCTCCTCGGGGCGGCCGAGGCGGCCGAGCGGGTGCTTGGCGACCAGACCGTCCTTCACCTCTGCGGGCGCGCCCGCGAGCAGCGGAGTGTCGATGTAGCCGGGGCCCACCGCGTTGATGCGCAGGCCGGCGGGGCCGTACTCGGCGGCGGCGTTCTTCGTGAGGCCGACGACCGCGTGCTTGGTCGCGGTGTACGCGGAGTTGCCGAGCGCCGCGACGGTGCCGTGGATCGAGGCCATGTTGACGATGGCGCCGTCGGCCGCGCCGGCCTCGAGGATCGCCGGGATCTGGTACCGCAGGCCGTACGCGACGCCGTTGAGGTTGATGCCGATGACCGTGTTCCAGCCGTCGAGGTCCAGCTCGCCCGTCGGGGCCGACGGGCCGCCGATCCCGGCGTTGTTGAACGCGTAGTTGAGCTTGCCGTAGGTCTCCACGGCGAACTCGACGGCCTTGCGGCTGTCTTCGGCCACGGCGGTGTCGCCCTGGATGGCCACCGCCTCACCGCCGTCGCGGGTGATGTCGTCGACCACGCGCTGCGCCGCGTCCAGCTTGATGTCGGTGACGACGACCTTCACGCCGAGCGCCGCGAGCTCCTTCGCGGTCGCCTCACCGATGCCGGACCCGCCGCCCGTGACGATCGCGACCTTGCCTTCGAATGCCATTCGATGCTCCTCTGCGTATCGATCCCTCGGACCGTCGGCGCATCGGTTCGCGCTGCTGTATTCGCCCGAATGGATCGGATGTCCTCAGCCTACGCCCGGCCGAGGTCGGGTGGCACCGGGGTGGACACCGCGAGCGTGAAAGGATATCGCTCATGGCGAACGACACTTCCACGGCGACGCGCGCGGCTGGTCCGCGGGGCGCGATCGACCGCTTCTTCAAGATCACCGAGCGCGGATCGACCGTCGGCACCGAGATCCGCGGCGGCCTGGTGACCTTCTTCGCGATGAGCTACATCGTGATCCTGAACCCCCTCATCATCGGCACCGTTCCCGACGGCACGGGGCAGATGCTCGGCGGCGGCGACTCGCCCAACCTCGCCATGATCGCCTCCACCACCGCCCTCATCGCCGGCATCATGACGATCCTGATGGGCGTCGTCGCCAACTACCCCATGGCCCTGGCCGCGGGCCTCGGCCTCAACGCCGTCGTCGCGTTCTCCATCGCCGGCATGCCGGGCGTGACGTGGGCCGACGCCATGGGCCTCGTCGTCATCGAGGGCATCATCATCCTGCTCCTCGTCCTCACCGGCTTCCGCGAGGCCGTCTTCAACGCCGTGCCGCGCGAGCTCAAGGTGGCCATCGGCGTGGGCATCGGCCTGTTCATCACGCTCATCGGCCTCACCAACGCCGGCTTCGTCGAGACCGGTGCGACGATCCTCGCGCTCGGCAACCTCGGCACGTGGCCGATCTTCGTGTTCGTGCTGGGCCTCGTCCTCGCGATCGTGCTGTGGGTGCGCAAGGTGCGCGGCGCGATGCTCATCGCGATCCTCGTCGCCACCGTCGTCGCGGTGATCCTCGAGAACACGCTGCGCATCGGCCCCGCCGGCGAGGACAACCCCGGGGGCTGGAACTCGGCGCCCACCTTCACGGGAGTGGTCAGCGCCCCCGACTTCTCGCTGCTCGGGCAGTTCAACATCCTCAGCTCGTGGGACCGGATCGGCATCATCACGGCCGTCCTGCTCGTCTTCACGCTGCTGCTGGCGGACTTCTTCGACACGATGGGCACCATGGTCGCCGTGGGCGCCGAGGCCAAGCTGCTCGACGAGAAGGGCAACCCGCCGCAGACCCGCCGCATCCTCGTGATTGACTCGCTCGCGGCGGTCGCCGGCGGCATGGGCTCGGTCTCGTCGAACACCTCGTACGTCGAGTCGACCTCGGGCGTCGGGGAGGGCGCCCGAACCGGCCTCGCCTCGGTCGTGACCGGCATCGCCTTCCTGCTCGCGACGTTCCTGTCGCCCCTCGTCGCGCTCGTTCCCTACGAGGCGGCTGCGCCGGCCCTCGTGCTCGTCGGCTTCCTGATGATGACGCAGATCTCGGGCATCGACTGGACGAGGATGGAGATCGCGATCCCGGCCTTCCTCACGATCGCGATCATGCCGTTCACCTACTCGATCTCCGACGGTATCGGCGCCGGCTTCATCGCCTACGTCATCGTGAAGCTCGCGCAGGGCCGAATCCGCGACATCCACTGGCTGATGTGGCTGTCGTCCGTGCTGTTCGTGGTGTACTTCACGCTCGACCCCATCCGCGCAGCCCTGGGCCTGTGACGGCGCGAAGGCCGGGCATCCCACGATGCCCGGCCTTCGTCGTCTCGCGGCTCAGACCCCCGACCGACGTGCCGCCTCGAGTCGCGCGCGAGCCGTCTCGCCCCGCGGGCCGACCGGCTGCAGCGCGGTCGCCGCGCCGAGCCCGGTGGGCGGCATGTTCACGTAGACGGATTCGGCCGCGCGCGCGGGAAAGGTCTCGTGCCAGATCCCGACGGCATCACCGGCCACACGCGCCCGCCGGTTGAACGCCGTCCAAGCGGGCCGATGCCGGGCTTGTGGATCCGACGCGTAGCCGTAGAGCTTGTCGAGGCTCGTCCAGTACTGGATCACACTGGGCGTGCGCGGGAAGCCGAAGAACCGGTAACCGATCATGCCGGATTCCGGGTCGGAGGCCAGCTCGCGCATCATGCCGGGCATGGCGGCGAATGCCGGCCACCAGTCGGCGACGCGCCACCACCTGTTGATGCGCATCCCGACCATGAACACGACCAGCTCACCCTCGTACGCATGCGTCATCCGGCCCGGCAGCGGTCTCATCTCGTTCCCCTGTTCTGTCCTGGCGCATACTGGATAGCACCACTCCCCAATATTGGAGAGTGGTGCTATCTAATGTCAAGGGGTCCGTGTGCGCATTTCCGAGCTCTCCCGCCGCAGCCGCGTGCCGGTGGCGACCATCAAGTACTACCTGCGCGAAGGCCTGGTCGCCCCCGGGACCCTCACCGCGTCGACCCAGGCGCAGTACGACGAGACTCATCTCGATCGGCTTCGGCTGGTGCGCGCCCTGCTCGGCCCGGGCGGACTGTCCATCGCACAGGCCCGCGCGATCCTCGGCGTCATCGACGACCCGCAACACGACACGTTCGCGGCCCTCGGCGCGGCGCAGCATGCCATCGCCGCCGCGCCGCCGCAGGAGGACACCCCGCGCGCGGCGTCGGTTCTCGCACGCGCGGGCTGGCAGATCGATCCGGCAAGCACGGAGCCCGCCCAGCTCGAGGCCGCTCTCGCCGGACTCGACGACGCGGGTTTCGAGATCCCCGATGCGGTGATGACGGCGTACATCCGTGCGGCCGAGCAGATCGCGGCCGCAGAGCTTGCCGAGGCCCCCGAGGACCGCGCCGCCGCGATCCGGTACGCCGTTCTCGGCACGGTGTTGACCGAGCCGGTGATCCTTGCCCTGCGCCGGCTCGCCCACCAGCAGGCGGCCGCGCGGCGCTTCGGCCCCGCGAGCGACGCCTGACGGAGCGCCCGCCGGCGGTCAGGCGGTGAAGACGGTGTGCACCTCGCCGGCGTGCGCCCGGCCGCCGAGGCCCTCAAGCTCGAGGATCACGGCGGAGCCGGCCACCACGGCGCCCAGATCGCGCACGAGTTCCTGCGCCGCGCTGAGCGTGCCGCCCGTCGCGAGCACGTCGTCGAGCAGCAGGACGCGTGCCCCCGGCGCGAGCACGTCCGGACCCTCGATGGTCGCGGTGCCGTACTCGAGGGCATACGAGACCGCGGCGGCCGGCCGCGGCAGCTTCCCCGCCTTGCGGATCGGCAGCATCCCCACACCGGTCAGCGCCGAGATGTAGCCGGCGAGCAGGAAGCCGCGGGCCTCGATGCCACCGACCATGTCGAACGAGCCCGCAAACGGCCGGATCAGCTCGTCCGCGACGGCGCGCATCGCCGCACCGTCGGCGAGCAGCGGCGAGATGTCGCGGAACAGCACGCCGGGCTCCGGGTAGTCGGGGGTCACGGCGATCAGGGACTCGGCGCGCGCCAGTTCGGGTGTGGTCACCGCTCAAGGGTACTGGGGCGGAGCGGACGGACGATGGGGATCCCCCCAGGGCGCGCGCGGAGGTGGCGCCCGTAGGCTGAGGGCATGCGCCTCACCGCCACCGCCGACGACCGCCTCTGGGTCTCCGTCACCGGCAGCGTCGGCCTGCGCGGCCGCCGGCACCGGAAGGCGGCGATCCGGATGCTGCTGAACATCTCCCGCCGCCAGCTCGGCCTCGAAACGCCCTCCGGCCGGTTCGGCCCCTGGCTCATGAGCCAGTTCGTGCCGATGATCATGCGCCGCATGGAGGGCCGGATCCTCGCCTGGGTCTGGCGCGAGGACCCCGAGCTGCTCGTCGCCATGGCCCAGGTCGAGGAGCTCACCCCGCAGCTGCGCGCGGCGCGGGCGATGATGCCCATGCAGTACGACGACGCCGAGCCCTTCCACAGCCCGCACCTGGGTGCCGGCGAGCGCCTCGTGCTCGACATGCCGCAGCGCGAGAACACCCCGCCGATGGCCACGTACTCCTGGGAGACCGGCACGCACCTCGTCACCCTTACCGCGATGAGCCCCGACCGCACGCGCTTCGGCACGGTGCTCGGCGCCGTCGACGAGCTCGCGCGCTCGCTGCGGCTCGTCGACGACGTCCAGCTGGGCGAGTCGAACGTGCTGCGCCTCGACCCGGCGTGAGCCGCCGGGCCGAGGCGCGCGTCATCTGGACTGCCCCACGCGTCGCAGCGAGTCCAGCGTGATCGCCAGCACGATGACGAGCCCCTTGATGATCAGCTGGTAGAAGTACGGCACGTTCGTCAGCACGAGGATGTTCGACAGGACGCCGATGATCATCGCCCCCAGCAGCGTGCCGAAGATCCGACCCCGACCGCCGGCGAGCGCCGTGCCGCCGAGCACGACCGCCGCGATCGCGTCGAGCTCATAGCTCTGGCCGGCGTTGGGCTGCGCCGAGAGCACACGCGCTGAGAACAGGATCCCACCCAGCCCGGCGGTGGCACCGCCGATCGTGTAGACCCACAGCAGCACCTTCTTGACGTTGATGCCGGCCAGGCGGGCCGCCTCCGGGTTGCCGCCGACCGCGTACACGTGGCGTCCGAACGTGGTGCGCTCGAGCACGAACCACATGATCACGTACACGATGAGCATGATCACGACGGGCGTGGGCACGACCGACACGTAGCTGGATCCCAGGGGCGCGTACGACAGGTCGTTGGCGATCAGGGGCTGACCGTCGAGCAGCGCGTACGCCGTGCCACGCAGGTACTGCATCGAGCCGAGCGTCACGATGAAGGACGGCAGCACCAGCAGGGCTACGAGGACGCCGTTGAGCGCCCCGGCGAGCGCGCCGGCGACGATGCCGCCGACCACCGCGACCGGCGCCGGCATGCCCGACACGTGCAACAGCACGCCCACGCAACCGGCCACCGCCAGGATGGAGCCGACCGAAAGGTCGATGCCGGCGGTGAGGATCACCACCGTCACGCCGGCGGCGATGATGGCGTTGATCGAGATCGCCCGCAGCACGTCCATCGCGTTGCTGAACGAGAGGAAGTTCTCGGAGGCGAACGACGCGATCACGATGAGCAGGATCAGCACACCGAGGATGCCGACGCGATCCCACCAGTAGAACATCTTCCGAAGCAGCTCGGCCCGGCGGGCCGTCGTGGCCGCGGCGGGCGCCGTTGAGAGCGCGTTCATGCTGTCTCCTCGTCGTTCCGGTGCACGCCGGTGGCGTGTTCCATGACCTTCTCCTCCGTCGCCGTGGCGGCCTCCAGCTCCGCCACGATGCGCCCCTCGCGCATCACCAGCAGGCGATCGGAGATCCCCAGGGCCTCGGGCAGATCGGAGCTGACGATGAGCACTGCGGCCCCGTTCGCGGCGATCTCGGAGATGATCCGGTAGATCTCCGACTTGGCGCCGATGTCGACGCCCCGGGTGGGCTCATCGAGGATGAGCAGGCGCGGCTCCTGCAGCAGCATGCGCGCCAGCACCGCCTTCTGCTGATTCCCACCCGAGAGCGACTTCACCTCGATCTCGGGAGAGCTGGCCTTGATCCGCAGCGCATCCCACACCGGTCGCACCGCCTGCCGCAGCTTGCCGGGCAGCGTGACGCCCAGCCGCGAGCGGCGGGACAGGGTCGACACGTCGATGTTCGAGCTCACCGACATCTCGAGGAAGAGGGCCTGGTCCTTCCGGCTCTCGGGCAGCAGCGCGACGCCGTCGCGGATGCTGCGGCGCGGATCGCGCACGCGCAACGGCCGCCCGTCGAGCTCGATCCGCCCGGATGCCGGCCGGTCGGCGCCGTAGATGAGCCGCACCGCCTCGGTGCGGCCCGCGCCGATGAGACCGACGAGCGAGACCACCTCGCCGCCGCGCACCTGGAACGACACGGGCCCCACGCCCTTGCCGTCCGTCAGCTCACGCACGTCCAGCCGCACCTCGCCCGGGGTCCGCTCCGAGCGCTGATAGAGATCGGTGATCTCGCGCCCCACCATCATCGACACGATCTCGCGCGACGACGTCTCGGACATGCGCCGGGTGCCGACGTAGCGACCGTCGCGCAGCACGGTGAGGCGGTCGGAGAGCTCCCAGATCTCCTCCATCCGGTGCGAGATGTACACCAGGCCCATGCCCTTCTCGCGCATCTCGCGCAGCAGGCGGAACAGCCGCTCGCTCTCGCTCTGGCTCAGTGCCGCCGTCGGCTCATCGAGCACGAGGATCTGCGCGTCCTCCGAGAGCGCCCTGGCGATCTCCACGAGCTGCTGCATGCCCACGCTGAGGCGCCCGATCGGCGTTCTCGGGTCGATGTCGGCGCCGACGAGCGCCAGCTTGTCGCGCGCGTCCGAGATCAGCCTGCCGCGGTTCAGCAGGCCGAACCGGGCGGGCTCCTTACCGAGGGCGAGGTTCTCGGCGACCGTCATGTCCGGGATCGTGTTGAGCTCCTGGTGGATGATCGCGATCCCCGCCGCCTGGGCGTCGCGCGGCGAGGCGAACCGCACCGGCTCGCCCCGCACCACGACCTCCCCGGCGTCCGGCTGATAGTTCCCGGTGATGATCTTCATGAGCGTCGACTTGCCCGCGCCGTTCTCACCCGAGAGCGAGTGGATCTCGCCCGCGCGCAGGTCGAAGCTCACGTCGGTCAGCGCGGCGGTGGCGCCGAAACGCTTCGAGATGCCGCGCACCTCGAGCAGCGTCTCGGCGACCACCTGCGGGGACGGCGTCTGCTCCGCTGCCGTCATGGGCATGCGCTCACCAGCCCGCGTAGTCCGAGACCGTGTCGCGCGTGACCAGGCTCGGCTCGACGAGCATGATGCGCTCGTCCTCGTCCGGCGCACCGTTGGCGCGGATGTCCTTGGCCACCTCGAACGCCTCGACGACCATCCCGCCCGGGTCCTGCGCCGGCGTGGCCCAGAAGCTCGAGTTCGGGAACGAGTCGTCCTGCATGGCCTCGACCGCCTCCGGCGACCCGTCGACACCCACCACCCAGACGCCCTCGCGGTTCGCCTGACCGAGCGCGAGCGTCGCGCCGAGCGCCGTGGGGTCGTTGATGGCGAAGATGCCCTGCACGTCGTCGTTGGCCGTCAGCATCTGCGTCGTCAGGTCGAGGCCGGTGGCGCGGTCGTTGTTGCCGTTCTGGTGGGCCAGCACCGTGATGTCGGGGTGCTCGGCGAGCACCTCCTCGCAGCCCTCGACGCGCTCCTGCACCGAGGTGATCGGCGTGCCGTCGACGATGAGGATGTTGCCCTGGCCGCCCATCTTCTCGAACAGCGCGGTGCAGGCCTGCCGGCCGGCCTCGACGTTGTCGGTGGTGACGGCGGCCTGCGCGCCGGCGGCGTCGACGTCCACCGCCACCACCGTGATGCCAGCGTCGAGGGCGCGCTGCACGGCCGAGCCGATGCCCTCGGAGTCGACGGCGTTGAGGAGGATGATGTCGACCTGCTGCTGGATGAACGCGTCGATCTGCTCGTTCTGAGCACCGAGGTCCTGCTGGCCGTCCTGCACATTGAGGGTGAAGCCCTCCTCCTCTGCCACCTCCTCCATCGAGCTCTGCATCGCGGCGAAGAAGGGGTTGGAGATGTCCTGGACCATGAGGCCCACGACGCCGATCTCATCGTCGGCGGGCTCGGTGCCGGGGTCGACCGGCGAGGTGCTGCTGCAGCCGGCAAGGGCGAGGGCCCCGACCCCTGCTGCGGCGGCAAGTGCCTTGGTGAATCGCTTCGACGTCATCGTCGTTCCTTTCTCTCAGTGCAGGGCAATGGTCTCCGCGGCGCGGATGCGCCCGCGGATGAACGCGTTCGCGTGCGCACCCAGGTCCTCTGAGTCGTCCCAGAGGTTGCGCCAGATGGCAAGCATTCGGCTGAGGTCGTCGTGGACGACGGCCGTGGAGAAGCTCTCGAAGGTGATGGGCCCGTCGTAGCCGACGCGGACGAGCGCTTTGAAGAACCCGTCGAAGTCGACCGTGCCGGAGCCGAGATAGCCACGGTGACTCTCGCCCACGTGCACGTACACGAGCCGGTCCGCGCAGTCGAGCACGGGCTGGGCCATGTCCGACTCCTCGATGTTCATGTGATAGGTGTCCAGGTGGACCCCGACATTCGGGCGGTCCACCTCGTCCAGGAAGGCGAGCGCGCCGCGCCCCGTGTTGAAGAGGTTCGTCTCGTAACGGTTCACGACCTCGAGACCGAGCGTGATGCCCGCCTCGGCGGCCCGATCGGCCGCGGTCTGCACCACGCCGACGGCATGGGCCCGCGCCGCGCGCGTGGCCGGCTGCTCGTACTTGCGCAGTTCGGTGTAGAGCGCCCCCACGAAGTACTGCGCCCCGAGCGCCTCCAGGACGTCGATCGCCGCCAGGAGCTTGCGCTCCGCGGCTTGCACGCATGCGGGGTCCTCGCTGTGGGGGTCGCTGTCGGCCGTCTGCCCCATGGAGGCCGACACCGCGATCGGGTGAGCGGAGAGCACCGCGCGCGCGGCGTCGACATCGAAAGACTCCGGATCGAACAGCGGCATCTCCAACAGGTCGAACCCGGCGTCGAGCGTCTTGGTGACGGCCTTCTCGACGTCGTCCGGCTCGACGGTTCCGGCCCACACCAGGCCATGGCAGCCGATCTGCATGCGCTTCCCCTCGTCATCGAACGGAATGGTGAGACAACGTTGCCTCAGACGCCGAGGATACGCAAGGGGCGCGCGGAGGGCCACCCCGAATCGTGATCGTCAGGGTCGCTCGCTGCCACGCAGCAGCAGCCCGGGCGCCAGCACCTCGTCGGCGACGGCCTCGCCGGCCAGCGCCGCGAACGCGGCCAGCGCGCCCCGCGCCCCGAGCGCCGCGCTGTCGGGCGTCGCCACGGACACGGGAGGGTTCACGACCGATGCCAGCTCGAAGTCGTCGAAGCCGATGAGCGGCAGCCGCTCCCCCCGATCGGCGAAGGTGCGCAGGGTGCCCAGCGCCGCCCGGTTGTTGGCGGCGAGGATGGCGCGCGCGCCGGCCTCGATCACGCGCGCCGCGGCCCCGATCGCGTCGTCCATCGTGTGGGCGTCATGAGCCACGAGCCGCTCGTCGACGGCCCCGACCGCCGCCGCGTACCCGCCGTACCGCTCGGCCATGGTCCACATCGCGAGGGTGTCGCCCACGTACCCCACCGGCCCGTGCTCGCGGAGCACGGCGACCGCCGCCTCAGCGCCGCCCCGGTTGTCGTAGACGATGCTGCAGGTGGCGTGCGGCGAGGGGCGGTCGATCGCGATCACGGGAATGTGCCGCCTCGCGCGCTCGACGGCCGACGACTCCGCACCCGGGGGCGGCACCGCCACGAGCGCGTCGACGCGCTGGTCCACGAGCCGATCGGCGAGCGCGGCGAACCGTTCGGGATCCTCCTCGCTGCTGGCGGTCACCAGCAGGTGCCGGCGTTCCGCGCAGACGCGCTCGGCGGCTCGCGCGACGCTCGACCAGTACGGGTTGCCGAGGTCACCGATGATCAGGCCGATCACGCCCGAGCGCTGGCCGGGCCGGATGCTCGCGGCGGCGAGGTTGCGGCGATAGCCGAGCGTCTCGATGGCGCCCGCGATGCGCTGGGCCAGGTCGGGGCGGATGTTCGTCTCGCCGTTGACATACCGCGACACGGTCTTCAGCCCGACGCCGGCGTGCGCGGCGACGTCGTTCATCGTCGGCGCGCGGCGCGCGTGCTCAGTCATCGGGCCTCCCCCGAGGATTATGCCGCGTCAGCCCATCCACGCCGCCAGGCGGGCGTCCCGCCCGACGAGCGCGGACGGCGAGAGCTCGTCCCGCTCGATCCATGCCGCCGCGCTCGCGATCGCGCAGGCCGCCGCGCCCGCCGGGTCGGCGCCGACGAGCATTCCGTGCAGCAGCCCGGCCGTCGCGGCATCGCCGGCGCCGTTCGTCGTGCGAGGCTCGGCCACGGCGATCGGGGGCAGCCGCACGCGCACATCGCCCCATTCGTCGGCCAGGGGGGCAAGGACGGGCCCGCCCTGCCGCAGCCGCCGTCCCGGCGCCGTTCGCAGCAGCAGCCCGCGCTCGCCGTCCGAGATCGCGACCACGGCGGCACCTCCCGCGATCAGCTCGCCGGCGAGATCGTCGGCGAGACCCGGGCGCGGCTCGATCCGCAGCGCGGAGGTGAGGTCGTCCAGCGACGGCGTGAGCACGTCGACGTGGGGCAGGGCGCGCCGCAGCACGGCCCGCCAGTCGTACCCGCCGGCGCGGGAGGCGGGGTCGACGACCGCGAGGTCGAGCGAGGTGGTGGCGCCGGACGCCTTGACCCGCGCCATCAGGCGCTCGAGAGGTGCACCGCCGCGGTCGGCGATGCCGGGCAGGAGGGGCGGGTACCCCACGTGCACGAGCCGGGCATCGCCCGGCCGCACGCTCTCGCCGTCGAACGCGTCGTTCGCCCCGGTGTGGTGCCAGAAGGTGCGGTCCCGCCCCGGGGGCTGGATGACGATCGAGTACGAGGTCGCCCGCGACCCGTCGACGGCGAGGTCCGCCGTGATCCCCTCCCGCGCGCCGAGCTGCGCCGCGGCGATGGCCCCGAGTTCGTCGTCCCCCACCAGTCCATGCGCGCGCACCCCGGAGCCGAGCGCGGCGAGCACCGCCCCGGTGTTCGCGATGCACCCGCCCACCCGCACCTCGAGTGCGCCGACGTCGAACAGCGCGCCGGGGCGGATCTGCGCCTCGCGCTCGAATCGCGGCGCCAGATCCACGCAGACGTGCCCCGCCACCAGGACGTCCGTCATGCGTCCCCTCCTCGTGTCGCCATCGCCACCTCCACTAGACAACGTTGTCTGGCTCTCGTTATCGTGACACCGCACGATGCCGTGCACAAGCATCCGAGGGAGCATGCCGATGACGCCGTACCGCCTCAATCGCCTCTTCGATCCGCGCTCCGGTCGAGCGCTCGATGTCGCCATCGACCACGGATTCTTCGGGGAACGCAGCTTCCTCGACGGGATCGAGGACATCGCCCAGTCCGTCGCGACGCTCGTGCAGGCCGGCCCCGACGCGATCCAGATGACGCTCGGCCAGGCGCGGCACCTGCAGGCGATCGCCGGCAAGCAGAAGCCGGCCCTCGTGATGCGCACCGACGTGGCCAACGTCTACAACACCCCGCTGGACGAGGAGCTGTACAGCCACCACGTGCCCTTCGCGGTGGAGGAGGCGGTGCGGCTCGATGCCGCCGCCCTGTGCGTGAACCTCATGCAGCTGCCACAGCACCCCGGCATCCGCGGCGCCAACATCCGCTCCATCCTCGCGCTGCGGGAGCAGGCCACCAGGTTCGGGATGCCGCTCATGATCGAGCCCCTCGTCATGCAGGACAACAGCGTGGCGGGCGGGTACATGGTCGATGGGGACCTCGACCGCATCATGACGCTGGTGCGGCAAGCCGTCGAGCTCGGCGCCGACCTCATCAAGGCCGACCCGAGCGACGACATCCGCGAGTATCACCGGGTGATCCGGGTGGCCGGGGACGTGCCGGTGCTCGTGCGCGGCGGCGGGCGCGTCGACGACAAGACCCTGCTCGAGCGCACCGTCGCGGTGCTGGACGCCGGCGCGCGCGGCATCGTCTACGGGCGCAACGTGGTGCAGCACCGCAACCCCTTCGGCATCACCGCCGCACTCATGGCGATCCTGCACCGCGGCGCCGGCGTGGACGAGGCCCTGCGACTGGTGGACGAGGTGCGCCCGTGAGCGCGCGGCGGGTGGGGGGGGCCCGGCCGCGCGGGCGCCCGCCTGGGCGGGGCGGGGAGGGCCGCGCGCGCGGCGGCGGTCGCGGACCGCGGGGCGGGGGGGGCGGAGGGGGGGGCGCACGGGGGGGGGGGGGAGGGGGGGGGGGGGCGGGGGAGGGGGGAGGGGGGGGAGGGGGGGGAGGGGGGGGGGGGGGGGGGGGGGGAGGGGGGGGAGGAGCGCGTGGTGGGGATGGGGGGGCGCGGGGCGGCGGAGGGGGGGGGGGGAGGTGGTGAGGGGGGGGGGGGGGGGGGGGTTCTGGGGGGGGGGGGGGGGGAGTTGGGACAAGACGTGCCTCTCGATCGCGACCGGCAGCGCCGATCGGCACCGCCGATACGGTGCTGTATCCGACGCGTTCAGTC
>NZ_CAMGZA010000002.1 GCF_946151065.1 Microbacterium sp. Marseille-Q6965
CTTACGAATTATTATTACAACATACTCCTACCACTAATCTCCTCATATTTCATAAACAATATATGACATAAACTTATTTCATACTACTTCTATTCATTCATTAATATCTTTATATGTTTGTTATTCAATATATCACTTGTAAATATTCTTTCTTTTTTTTTTTTTTTTTTTTTTTCAAGCAGAAGACGGCATACGAGATCAGCCTCGGTCTCGTGGGCTCGGAATGTGTATAAGAGACAGCGAACAGCTCGTCGCTCACGGTCTGGCGCTCCTCGGTGCCCAGTGCGCTGCAATACCGCGACGATCCGGCGCGCAGTGTGCGCTCGAGCCACTCGAACTGGTGGGCGCCGAGCGAGCCACGGCCGCGGCCCCCCATCGTCGTCGTGTCGAGGGAGATGCCCGTGACGCCATCCGCCATCCGGAACGCGTAGAAGAGGTCGCGCCCGTCGCGGTTCGCTTCGGTGAAGCCGTGGCCGTCCGGCCCCGCTCCGCGGTATCGCGGGTCGAGGAGCGCCCCGACGAACTCGGCGGGAGTGAACGGGCGGCGGCGCTCGTCTGGCGTGACATCGCGCAGCGTGCCCGTTCCGAAGAGCTGGTGGGCGGTCAGCGCGCGGCTCGGGTCGCGGAACGAGTCGGCGATCCGCTGTCGCACCACCCGGTCCCTGCCGATCACCTTCGTCGGCGCCGTGTAGTACTCCGCCATCGCCGGGGCATCGGCCAGCGACCCCTGTACCGAGTCGTCGTGATTGCCGAAGGTGCAGTACCAGGGCAGATCGAGGCCCGGCGACGTCAGCGGGGCGCCGGCGGCGGCCAGCAGCCCCGGAATCTCCGGAAACCCCTTGGCGGTCCAGGCCGACCGGGCCAGCGCGCGCTCGGGATGCCAATAGGACGGATCGCCGCCGTCCTGCACCCCCTCATAACGAGACGGGTCGCCGGTGCGCTGCGCCGCCGTGCCGCCGGAGAGCGCCGTGAGGAACCACCCGAGCTCGGCGAGCTCGTGGTTGTCGGTGTTGTCGCCGGTCGTCATGACGAAGGACAGGTCACGGCCGGTGAACGGGGCGCGCCGCAGCGCGTTGATGCGGCGCACGAGCGCCGCCGATCCCGCGAGCCCCAGAGTCTCCTGCGGGCGGTGCATCGACGGGACGAGGTCGCGGATGTCCTCGATCCGCGCCGGCGACTCCGCGTCGATGAGGTGCAGGTCGGTCACCTGCACGAACGCCACGATGCCCTCGCGCCGGTCCTCCCGGTGCCGGGCCGCCGGCGTGAGCTCCTCGCGGACGACCGCCGGCCAGCCCTCCGTCGCGACGAGGCGGGCATAGCGGCCCGGGTCGGCGTGCTCGGGGGCGCTCACGGACTCGAGGGTGGTGCCGGCCGCCCGCAGCGGTCGGGCCCGCGGCCGCGGCGGCCCGTCCGGTGCGGCGCTCGCCGCCCCCACGGCCATGCCGGTGAGGCCGGCGAGGCCGCCGACACCCGCCGCCAGCAGGACCCCGCGTCGCGTGAACCGCATGCGGCCAGGCTCGCTATCCCGGGCGACACCGCGTGAAGCGAACGGGGAACACCGGGTGAAGGCGTGGTGACGATCGCGCGTCCGCCCCTCGTCCGGTCTGGCCGGAGGTCGGCTGGGGCGGCCGCCCGCCCGCGAACGCGGAGGCGGTCAGCGACCGGCGAGGAGCGCGTGGCAGCGGGAGAGGCGCGCGCGCCACCAGGCGTCCCGATCGGGCGCGGCCGCGTGCGCCGCAAGCAGATCGGGGTCCGGCGCGACGCGCGCCGCGGGGATCGCGCCCCTCTCGGGCGTGAGGCGCGGCGCCGCGACGTCGGCCGCCAGGAGCGCAGCGGTGCCGAGGCCGCAGTCGAACTCCAGGTCGGGCAGCGCCGCGGCCAGCGCCGCGCCCTGTGCAAGGCCGACGCTGGTGTCGAGCGCCGACGAGACGACGGCGGGCAGTCCGGCGGCGGCCACGATCTCGAGGGCGCGCCGCACTCCGCCCAGCGGCTGCGCCTTGACGACGAGGATGTCGGCCGCGCCCGCGCGCGCCACCGCCAGGGGGTCCTCCGCCTTGCGCACCGACTCGTCGGCGGCGATCGGGATGTCCCAGTCGCGCAGGCGGCGCCGGATCTCGGCGAGCTCGTCGACCGTCGCGCACGGCTGCTCGATGTACTCGAGGTCGAACTGCGCCAGCGCGTGGGCGGCATGCTCGGCCTCGTCCACGTTCCACCCGCCGTTCGCATCGAGGCGAATGCGGCCCTCGGGTCCCATCGCGGCGCGGACGGCGCGCACGCGCGAGACGTCGTCGGCGAGGGTCTGACCGCGCTCGGCGACCTTGACCTTGGCGGTGCGGCAGCCGTCGAAGCGCGCGAGGATGTCGGGCACGCGGTCGGCGGCCACGGCGGGCACCGTGGCGTTGACCGGGATCGCGTCCCGCAGGGGAGCGGGCTGGGCGCTCCAGGCGAAATCGAGTGCGGCCGCGAGCCAGGTGGCCGCCTCCTCGTCGTCGTACTCGAGGAAGGGCGAGAACTCGGCCCATCCCTCGGGCCCCTCGATGAGCGCCGCCTCTCGAACGTCCACGCCTCGGAAGCGCGTGGCCATGGGCAGCGTCACCACCCGCGTCCGCGCGAGCACCTCATCCCGGTCCGGCAGGTCCATGGACCCATCTTCCCGCCGTCGATGCACAACGAAGGAGAAACGGCGTCGCGGGCCCGGCGCGCCCGGCGTGTCACCCGACGCCGGATGCCTTGTTCCTCGCGGTGGCCTCTCCGCGGACATTATGCGGAGCCATTGCAATAGTGTGCGACACACAGTAATGTTGCCGACATGGACGAGGGATTCGAGACACACCGACAGGAACTGCGACGGGGCACCGTCGTGCTGGCCTGCCTGAGGTTGCTGCGCGAGCCGGGCTACGGGTACGGCCTGCTCGAAGACCTCGCCACCCGTGGCTTCGACACGGATGCGAACACGCTGTACCCGCTGCTGCGGCGCCTCGAGAAGCAGGGGTGCCTGGTGAGCGAGTGGAACACCGACGAGGCACGACCTCGCAAGTTCTACCGCACCTCTGAGACGGGCGACCGCCTCGCCGACATCCTCACCGCCGACTGGCGTGCGCTGGCCCAGGCCATCGACGCGCTGGACGGCTGACCGACCGAGAGAACCGGATCATGGAACCGATCACCAAGGACGACTACACGAACCGCTACGTGGAGGCGGCGACGCGCTCGCTTCCGCCCGATCAACGGGACGACTACGCCGACGAGCTGCGCGCCTCGATCCGCGACCAGGTCGACGATCGCATCGCGAACGGCGAGGACCCGGCCGCCGCCGAGAGGGCCGTGCTGACGGACCTCGGGGATCCCGCGCTGCTCGCCGCCGGATACGCCGGGCGCCAGCTGCAGCTGATCGGCCCCGCGTACTTCTCCGACTGGAAGCGCCTGTTGGTGCTGATGCTCTGGACGGTCGTGCCGGTCGCCGCCTTCGTCGGCGGGCTGGTGGAGGCCGTGCAGGGCGATGTCGGGGGCGTCGTCGGCGGCGCGGTCGCCGTTGCCCTCACGGCCGGCATGCACGTGTTCTTCTGGGTGACCCTCGCGTTCGCGCTCGTGGAGCGCTATGGCGAACCCCAGGGGAAGCGTCGACGTCTCGGCGTGTGGGAGCTGGACATGCTGCCCATGGCCTCGAGCCGCCGCGCCCAGTTCGGTGAGGTCGTGCTCGCGTTCGTCTTCCCCGCCATCCTGCTCGCCGCCTGGCTGTGGGACCGGTACCTCGGGTTCGTGCCGTGGGAGACCACGGGCGGAGAGCCGCTGTCGCTGCTGCACCCGGGCCTGTGGCCGTGGGGAGTCGCGATCGCCCTCGCGGGCATGCTCGCCACGGCGTTGCTCACCCTGATCGCCTATCTCCGGGGTGCGTGGGCCACGTGGATGGGCGCCGCGAACGCGCTCATCTGCCTGGCGTTCACCGTGGCGGCGGTCGTGCTGCAGCTCACGGGTCGCCTCGTGAACCCGGCCTTCGCCGAGTATGTCTTCCGCGCGTCCGCGCCCGGGACGGTTCAGGTCATCGGCATCGTCGTGGCCGCCGGCATCGCCGCGCTCGGCGTGTGGGCCTCCTGGGATTCCTTCCGGCGCACCCGCGCGTTGCGCTGAGCCCGCCGAGTCTCCGCCGGACTGTGGCGTCGCAGGAGGGGGCATCCGCCCCCTCCTGCGGCGCCGTTCGTCGGGACGCGGCCGCGGCTTGGGCGATGGCCCTACTCTGATCCCATGCCTCTTCTCGACACCCCGGTGCGCATCGGCGTGCAGCTGCAGCCCCAGCATCAGGCCTCGTACGCCACGATCCGCGACGCGGTGCGCCGCTTCGAGGACATGGGCGTGGACGTCCTCTTCAACTGGGATCACTTCTTCCCGCTCTCGGGCGACCCCGACGGCACGCACTTCGAGTCGTGGACCGAGCTGGCCGCCTGGGCCGAGCAGACCGAGCGGGTGGAGTTCGGTGCCCTTGTGAACTGCAACTCCTACCGCAACCCCGATCTGCAGGCCGACATGGCGCGCACGATCGATCACATCTCGGCGAAGAACGGTGTGGGCCGGTTCATCTTCGGTACCGGGTCGGGCTGGTTCCAGCGCGACTACGACGAATACGGCTACGAGTTCGGCACCGTGGGTTCGCGCCTGGACGACCTGGCCGCGGCGCTGCCGCGGATCGAGGCACGGTGGACCGCGCTGAACCCCGCACCGACGCGGCGGATCCCGGTCCTCATCGGCGGGAAGGGCGAGCAGAAGACGCTGCGCCTTGTGGCGCGCCACGCCGACATCTGGCACAGCTTCGTGGGCCCCGAGGACCTGCCCCACAAGCTCGACGTGCTGCGGGCATGGGGCGAGAAGGAAGGCCGGGACGTCTCGGGCATCATCGTGTCGAGCGAGCTCGGCCGTCGCGACGAGGCGCACGCCGACGCGCTGTTCGCCGCGGGCTCGCGACTGTTCACCATCGGCGTCTCCGGCGACGACATCGACTTCGCCCGCGTGCAGCGCTGGCTCGACTGGCGGGACGCGAGGAGCTGATGCGCGCGCGAATCGCGGCATCGCTCGCCGCCGCCCTGCTCGTGCTCACCGGTTGCGCGACGCCGCAGCAGGGCGGCGCCGGCGGTGGCGAGGACCGCACGGGCGAGGTCGGCGAGGTGCTGCCGCGCGATGTGCCGAGTGGCTGGACCGGTCCCCAGCCCGATGGGGAGAGCGCGGGCCCGCTGGTCGGGTGGATCGACGACGAGCAGTTCGGCGTGATCACGCTCGGCTCGGGCAGCTGCTATCCCGAGGCGACGGCGATCGAGGCCACGGGCGAGGGGTCGGCGCGAATCGACTTCGAGATGCCGCCGGACGACGCCATCTGCACGGCCGACTTCGCCCCGACGACGCACGCCTTCACGCTGCCGCCCGCCGTCACCCAGTTCCCGGTCGCCCTGGAGCTCGTGCTCGGCGACGAGGTGATCGACGCCGAGCTGCCCGCACCCTGACGCCGGAGGGCTCGAAGCGGCGCGGCGTAGGCTGGAAACGTGACCGACACCTTCGTCTCCGAGCTGTTCGATCCGGACATGTGGGACCTCGCCCCCGGGGCCGACGCGTACCGCGATATCACCGCGCACGTGTCGAAGGACGGCCGCATCGCACGTGTGGCATTCAACCGCCCCGAGGTGCGCAACGCCTTCCGCCCGGCGACCGTCGACGAGCTCTACCGCGCCCTCGAGACGGCCCGCACCGACCCGCGGATCGGCGTCGTCCTGCTCACGGGGAACGGACCGAGCCCGAAGGACGGCGGCTGGGCGTTCTGCTCCGGCGGCGACCAGCGCATCCGCGGCCGCGATGGCTACAAGTACTCCGAGGAGGACGACGCCGTCACCGACCCGGCGCGCGCAGGGCGGCTGCACATCCTGGAGGTGCAACGGCTCATCCGATTCATGCCCAAGGTCGTCATCTGCGTCGTGCCCGGCTGGGCGGCCGGCGGTGGGCACTCGCTGCACGCCGTGTGCGACCTCACGATCGCCTCGGCCGAGCACGGGCGCTTCAAGCAGACCGACGCCGACGTCGGCTCGTTCGACGCGGGGTACGGTTCGGCGTACTACGCGAAGCAGATCGGCCAGAAGCTCGCGCGCGAGGTGTTCTTCCTCGCCGAGGAGTACTCCGCGCAGCGGGCGTACGAGATGGGGGCGGTGAACCGCGTCGTTCCCCATGACGACCTGGAGCGCGAGGCCCTCGCCATGGCGCGCACCGTCCTCGGCAAGTCGCCCACGGCGATCCGCATGCTGAAGTACGCCTTCAACGCCGCCGACGACGGCCTCGTGGGTCTGCAGCTGTTCGCGGGCGAGACGACCCGCCTCGCGTACGGCACCGACGAGGCGGTCGAGGGTCGCGACGCGTTCCTCGAGAAGCGTGACCCCGACTGGTCGCGCTTCCCGTACCACTACTGACGGCAGGCGGATGCGATCCCGCAGAAGGAGGAGGGCGTGAGCTCAGGCCAGATCCACGCGGTTCGGCCCTTCCCCGGCGCATGCTCCCGCTCCGGGCACGTGGCGGCGCGGCCGTGAGGCTCGAGCCGATCCGGTCCGACGATCCGCGCGATGTGCTGCGGGCGCTGCGCGGCGCCGTGCTGGGCGCCGGTCCCGCCGTGGCTCTCGGCGGTGGCCGCGAGCTACCGGCCGAGGTGCCCGGCGGCACCGCGGTGGTTCTCACGACGTCGGGATCGACGGGAGTGCCCAAATCGGTCGCGCTGTCCCGCTCGGCCCTGACCTCGTCCGCGCTCGCGACCGCCGCGCGGATCGGCGAGGGGCACTGGCTGCTGCCTCTCAGCGGCGGGTACATCGCCGGCGTGCAGGTGATGGTGCGCGCCCTCGTCGCCGGGCGCGAACCGGCGATCCTCGCGGGACGGTTCTCGGCGAGGGCGTTCGCGCATGCCGCTTCGGGCATGCGCTCGACCGAGCGGGGAGAGGCGGTGCCGACGTACACCTCGCTCGTGCCGGCGCAGCTGCAGACGCTCGTCGACGCCGCGGCCGAGGACGCCGATGTGCGCCGCGCGCTGGCGTCGTTCCACACGATCCTCGTCGGCGGCCAGGCGCTGCCGCCCGCGCTCCGCGAGCGCGCGGCGGAGTGGGGCGCGCGCATCGTGCGCACCTACGGATCGACCGAGACCAGCGGGGGCTGCGTCTACGACGGGGTGCCCCTGGACGGCGTGCGGGTCGCGACGGTCGACGGCGAGCTGCGCATCGCCGGGCCGACGCTGGCCGAGGGCTACGTCGGCGAGCCGCGGCGGACCGCCGAGACGTTCGTGGCGGACCCGGCGGGGACGCGCTGGTACCGCACGGGCGACGCGGGCACCGTCGCGGGCGGCATCGTGAGCGTCGCGGGCCGCATCGACAACGTGATCGTCTCGGGCGGCGTGAACGTCTCCCTCGACCGGGTCGAGCGGGTCGTGCAGGGCGTGCCGGGCCTCGAGGGGGCCGTGGTGGTCGGCGGCGCCCACGAGCGCTGGGGCGAGACGCCCGTGGTGGTCGTGGCGGGGGAGCACGCGCCGGAACTCCTCGACCGGGCGCGCGCGGTCGTCGAGGGGGAGCTGGGCAAGCCCGCGCGACCGGACCGGCTTGTCACGTTGCCCGAGCTCCCGCGCCTGCCCAGCGGCAAGCCCGACCGGCGCGCGATCGCGCGCGCCGTCGGGCTCCCGGCACGGGACTGAAGCCGGGCGCGCTCACCAATCCGCCGGCTTGGAGTCCTTGCCGTCGAGCCACAGGCGGTCGGACTCATCGCGGTGGGCGCCGTCGCCACCGACGTGCTTCGACGAGATGCGGTCGCCCTTGGTGATCACGTGGACGAGCGCCATGCCGTGGCCGCGCCCGAGGCCGTAGTCCTCGGCGAGCCACTGCAGGATCGGCGTCGCCTTGGTTCCCGGGCCGAACCCGCGCTGTGCCGCGAGCTCGACGAGCGCGCGGGGCGTGAGCCCGGTCTTCGTCTCGATGGTGTCGAGGTATGCCTGGAACGACATGATGCTCCTGTCGGTGAATGGTGCGGACGGCTCGATGCTGGCGGGGTCTCGCCGAGGACGCTAACGTTTCGACGTGGATCAAAGGGTCGTGGAGTTCCGGCTCGCGCGGGACGACGTCTCGGCGATCCGCTTCGGCGTTTCTCCCGGGCACGAATTCGCGCACGCGGTCCGCGTGATGCTGCGCCCTCAGGAGAACGCTCTCGCGTGGGGGTGGCTGCGCGCGGTGCGTGATCGGGTGCCGGCTGCCGACGCGGCGCTGTTGCGACTGGTCGTCGGGGAGTCGGGCTACCTCCCGGACTTCTTCGCCTCCGAACCCGCGTGGGACCTCACGCCCGAGGAGGAGTTCGAGCGGCTGCACCGCGCCGACCCCGATGTCGTCCAGGTCTGCCTGCGCAAGCGCGCGGCTCGCGCCGAGGGGCGCTCCCGCGAGGCCCTGGCTCGGATGGCCGAGGATCCAAGGCGCGCGAGGGTGGCCGTTGCGGAATCGGCCGAGCGCTTCTGGGAGATCGCCGTCGCCCCGTTCTGGCCCCGGCTGCAGCGTCTCCTGCATGCCGACATCGGTTCGCGGACTCGCCGGCTCGCGCTGGGTGGCCTGTCCGGCATGTTCGATTCGCTCAACGAGGCCGTCACGTGGGGCCGTGACGCGGTGCGGGTGAGGATGCGCTGGCATGCGGAGACCGTCGATTGCGCCGGCCGCGGTCTGGTGCTCGCGCCGTCCGTCTTCGGGCGCTTCTGCGCCGTCGTGACCGAGCCGCCCGCACAGCCGACCCTGTACTACCCGGCGCTCGGCGTGGCCGAGACATGGCACCGGCCCGAGAGCGATCGCGCGCGGGCGCTCGAGGTGCTGCTCGGCGCGGGCAGGGCGCGCGTGTTCCTCGAGTTGCGGGAGCCGCTCGCGACGACGGAGGCCGCCGCTCGTGCCGGTGTCGCCGCCGCCACGGCGTCGCATCACCTCGCGGCATTGCGCGACGCCGGGCTGATCGCATCCCGCCGCGCCGGACGGCGCGTCCTGCACGTGCGCACGCCGCTCGGCGACTCCCTCGCGGCGGGGTGACGCGGGCCGCCGCACGTAGAATCTCCACTCGTGGCGAAGAGCAAGAGCGCGAGAGGTGTCAGCGGCAACCCGGCCAAGCGGGGGAGCGTCGCGGCGCCGCCGCCGAAGCCGGTGACCCTCGGCGATTGGATCGGCGCGGCACGCCTGCGCACCCTGCCGCTCGGCATCGCCCCCGTCGTGGTCGGCACGGGTGCGGCGATCCTCGCCGACCCCGAGCACCTGTTCCACTGGGTGATCGCCCTGGCGTGCCTCGCCGTGGCCGTCGCGCTGCAGATCGGCGTGAACTTCGCCAACGACTACAGCGACGGCGTGCGCGGCACCGACGACCACCGCGTCGGCCCCACGCGGCTCACGGCCAGCCGGCGGGTGGCACCGCGCACCGTGCTGATCGTGGCGCTCGTGTTCTTCGCCATCGCCGCCGCGGCCGGCGTGGCGATCGTCATTCGCACGCAGCAGTGGTGGATGATCGCGGTCGGTGCCGCCTGCATCGTCGCGGCGTGGTTCTACACCGGCGGCAAGCGCCCCTACGGCTACAACGCGCTCGGCGAGGTGTTCGTCTTCGTCTTCTTCGGGCTTGTCGCCACGCTGGGCACGACGTGGGTGCAGGCGCAGCGGCTGCCGCAGGAGGCCTGGGCGGGTGGCGTCGCGATCGGGTTCCTCGCGTGCGCGGTGCTGCTGGCCAACAACCTGCGCGATATCGATCAGGACCGCTCCGCGGGCAAGCGCACGCTCACGGTGCTGATCGGTCGCCGCGCGACGCAGGTGCTGTACACCGTGTTGGTGCTGCTGGCGCTGGGGATCGCGGCTTGGCTGGCGTTGTTCTATCCGCTGGCCTGGCTGACCTTCTTCGTGGTGCTCATGCTCGGCCCTGCGGTCCTCATCGTGTGGACGTACCGCCTGCCCAAGGAGCTCGTCACGGCGCTCGGCCTGACGTCGTTCGGCACGCTGGTCTACGCCGCGTTCCTCTGCTGGGCCCTCGTCGGCTGAGGCGGGCTCAGTCCTCGCCCTGCTCGCGACGGGCGGCTTCGTTCGCGGCGTCCTCCACCGCGTCCTCCTCCGCACGTTCCGTCTGCGCCCGCTTCGCGGCTCGCGCCTCGTAGATCTCGGTCGAGACGTCGGCCAGCGGCCGGCCCAGCAGCAGGATCGACAGGCTCAGCCCGATCACCGCCGCGAAGATCGCCGCCAGCCACCACAGGTCCTGGAACACCGGCAGCAGCATCATCAGCCCGAACGGCACGAGGAAGAAGGCCAGGCGCAGCACGGCGTAGAGGACGAATCGCACGGGGTCAGCCTACGTCCGCCTCGCTGAACGTCGGCTTCCCGGCATTCCCCCGGGGCGTGCCGATTAGGCTGGATGAATGGCCCGGCTCATCGTCATTCTCGTGGTCGCGGCGGTCGTGTTCACCGTCTTCAGCGTCATCGACTGCGCCGTGCAGCCGGCCACCCGACACCGCGGTGTGTCGAAGGGCTGGTGGATCGTCATCACGTGCGTCCCGGTGATCGGCGGCCTGCTCTGGTTCCTCATCGGGCGCGGCCGAGGGCTCGAGGCCCGCCGCGCGCGCGGCCCCGTCGCCCCCGACGACGATCCCGCCTTCCTCGGCAGCCTCGGCTCCATCGCCGATCAGGACGAGCGCATTCGGCGCCTGGAGGAGGAGCTCGCCAAGCTCGACGACGAGGACGGCTCGGCCGGCGATGCGCCGAAGCGGGTCGACCCCGAGGACCCGTCCGGCGACGACGCTCCCGACGGCAGCCGCGGCGCGATCGGATGAGCGGCGCGTCCACATGAGCGGGGATCCGTCGCGCTCCGCCGCCACCGACGCGGCCTGCGCGCTGCTGGATGAGCTCGTCGCGCGGGGGCTGCGCCACATCGTGGTGAGCCCGGGGTCGCGTTCGCAGGCCCTCGCGCTCGCCGCGGCCGAGCTGGAGCGGCAGGGGCGGGTCCGCCTGCACGTGCGGATCGACGAACGCGTCGCCGGCTTCCTCGCGCTCGGCATCGGGCGGGAGACCGGCACCCCGGCCGCCGTGGTGTGCACGTCGGGCACCGCGGTGGCGAACCTGCTGCCGGCCGTGCTCGAGGCGCACCACGCCGGCGTGCCCCTGCTGCTGCTCACCGCCGACCGGCCGCCCGAGTTGCGCGGCGTCGGTGCCAACCAGACCACGACGCAGCCGGGGATCTTCGGTTCGGCGGTGCGCGCGTCGATCGATGTGCCGGTGCCGCGGGGCGATGAGGGGGAGGACGACGCGTTCCGCCGCGTCGCGAACGGCGCTCTCGACGCGGCCGCGGGCCGCGCGGTGGGTTCGTGGGAGCCGGGTGGGCAGCGCACCCCGGGCCGCCCCGTGCCGGGCCCGGCCCATCTGAACCTCCCGTTCCGCGAGCCGCTCGCGGGCGAGCTGCCGGCCTGGTTCGCGAAGCGGGAATCCGAACGCGTGGAGGCGCCCGCTGCGGACCGGGCGGTCGCCCCCTCGGGCGCGGACATGCCGTCGGTGGCCTCCGCCGGCGCGGCGGTCGGCCTGGGTCGGGACCGCTCCCGCCGCGACACCGTGACGCTGCCCCGCGGACCGCGCACGGTCGTCGTCGCCGGTGCCGACGCCGGTTCCGACGCGGAGGAGCTGGCGCACCGGGGCGGCTGGCCGCTCATCGCGGAGGTGGTCAGCGGGGCACGCTTCGGCCGCAACCTCGTGCACGGCTACCGCGAGGCGCTGCGCGACCCCGCTCTCGGTGGGGCGGTGGAGCGTGTGGCGGTGCTCGGTCACCCCACGCTGGCCCGCGAGACGGCCGCGCTGCTGAGTCGCGACGGCATCGAGGTGATCGCGGCGCGCTCGGGCGGGGAGGCGCTCAACCTCAACGGCCGCACGACGGAGGCCGGGCGGCTCGACGCGGAGCCGGGGGAGACCGATCGCGAGTGGCTCGGCGCCTGGATGCGCCACTCGCGCGAGCATCGTGTCGATCTTTCGAGCGCGGCGCCCGACCTCGACGGGCTGAGGTCCACCGACCCGCGCGAGCGGTCGAGCGCCGTCGACGCCGAGCTGCGCGCGGTGCGGCGTCCGCTCGATCGCGCCCTGCTCGTCGACGCCGTCTGGGCGGCGACCTGGCCGCATGACCGGCTCGTGTTCGGATCGTCCCGCCTCGTGCGCGTGGCCGACGACATCGTGCCGGGCAAGCGCATCCCGGTGCACGCCAATCGCGGGCTGGCCGGCATCGACGGCACCGTCGCGACCGGCATGGGGGTCGCGCTCGCGGCACAGGACGCCGGGGCGACCGGCGTGACGCGGGTGCTGCTGGGCGACCTCGCGTTGCTGCACGACGCGGGCGCGATGCTGCAAGCGCCCGGAGAGGCGGCCCCGCGTCTGCAGGTGATCGTCGGCAACGACGGCGGCGGCACGATCTTCGACGGCCTCGAGGTGGCGCGTACCGCCGGGGCGGAGTCGATGACGCGCGTGCAGTACACCCCGCACACCGCCGATCTCGCGGCGCTGGCCGCCGCGTACGGGTGGGAGCATGCCCGCGTGACCACGCGCACGGCGCTGGACCAGGCGCTGCTGGCGCCGACCACGACTCCGCGGATCATCGAGGTGCCGCTCGCGCGCTGACCGACCCGCCGGGCTCGAACCTCGCCCCTCGATCGCGCGCGGGTCGATCCGGCAGGATGGCCGCATGGTCGCGAAGAGTCAGGCGAAGTGGACGGCCGACGCCCGCGTGGCGCTGCGCGCGGGGAGCGGCTTCTCGCTGGGGGCGGTCGATCCTCGATCGACGCCGGGGTACGAGGGTACGAAGACCGACGGCGTCGCCGACCTCGCCGCGGGGCTGGCACAGTTGAGCGAGTACCAGGAGCGGCTCTACGCGGCCAGCCGCGGCGGCTCGGCCCGCGACGCGGTCCTGCTCGTGCTGCAGGGGATGGACTCGGCGGGCAAGGGCGGCATCGTGCGGCACGTCGTCGGCGGGGTCGACCCGCAGGGCGTCGAACCGGTGGCGTTCAAGGCCCCCACCGCGCGGGAGCGCGCGCACGACTTCCTCTGGCGCATCGAACGACGCCTGCCGGGCCCGGGCATGATCGGTGTGTTCGATCGCTCGCACTACGAGGACGTGCTCATCGGCCGCGTGCGGGAGCTCGCGCCTGCCGAGGAGATCGAGCGGCGCTACGACGCCATCGTGGACCTCGAACGGCGGCTCGTCGCGTCGGGAACGCGCGTGGTCAAGGTGATGCTGCATCTGTCGTACGAGGAGCAGGGCGCGCGGCTGCTGCAGCGGTTGGAGCGGCGAGACAAGCACTGGAAGTACAGCCCCGGCGATGTCGACGAGCGCGGGCTGTGGCCGCGTTACCAGGAGGCCTACGAGGCCGCGATCGCCCGCACGTCGACCGGCGAGGCCCCCTGGTACGTCGTGCCGGCCGATCGCAAGTGGTACGCGCGCCTCGCCGTGCAGGCGCTCCTGCTCGAGACGCTCGAGGACATCGATCCGCGCTGGCCCGACGCGACGTTCGACGTGGCGACCGAGAAGGCGCGGCTGCGCGCGACGTTCCGCTCCTGATCCCCGCCCGCGCGGCCGTGGGCGACGTCCGGCCACGCCATCGGCGCGCGCGAGAATGAGGGGATGACGGATTCGCCTCGCGTGGTGTTCGCCCCCGACAGCTTCAAGGGCTCGCTGGCCGCGGCCGACGTGGCTCGCGCGCTGGCGGAGGGGTGGTCCGCTGCCCGTCCCGTGGCACGGCCGATGGCCGACGGCGGCGAGGGGACGCTCGAGGCCTTCGCCGCCGCCGTGCCCGGTGCGCGGCGCACGCCGGTGCGCGTCACCGGCCCCCTGGGCTTCGGCGTGGACGCCGCCTGGCTGTGGCTGCCGCCCACCGACGACGCGCCGCAGGGCACGGGCGTGGTCGAGCTCGCGTCGACGTCGGGCATCGAGCTGCTGGGCGGCACGCGCCGCCCGTGGGATGCGTCGACCCTCGGCTTCGGGCAGGCCATCGCGGCGGCGCTGGACCACGGCGTCTCACGCCTCATCCTGGGCATCGGCTCGAGCGCCTCGACGGACGGCGGCGCCGGCCTGCTCACCGCGCTCGGCGCCCGCTTCACGAGCGGCTTCGGCGCCTCGATCCCGCCCGGCGCCGCGGGGCTCGAGGAGGTGGTCGCGGCCGACCTGTCGCGACTGCGTCCGCTGCCGGAGGCGGGCGTGCAGGTTCTCACCGACGTCGCCCACCCGCTGCTCGGATCGGACGGCGCGGCCGCCGTGTTCGGGCCGCAGAAGGGCGTCGACGATGTCGCCAGGGCGGACGCCGCGCTGGCGCGCTTCGCCGAGGTCCTCGGCCGCACCGCGGGCGACTCGCTCCCCGTCACCGCCGCGCGTCACGCCGACCCGGACGCGCCGGGCGCCGGCGCCGCGGGCGGCGCGGGGTACGGGCTGCTGGCCTGGGGCGCCGAACTCGTGCCCGGAGCGGCGCGGATCGGCGAGCTCACGGGCCTGCGCGAAGCGATCGCGCAGGCGGACCTGGTCGTGACGGGCGAGGGCTCGTTCGACGGGCAGTCCGCCGCGGGCAAGGCCCCGGCGCACGTCGCGGCGCTCGCGCGCGAGCACGGCGTCCCCGTCGCGCTCGTCGCGGGACGGATCGCGCCCGACGTCGACACCTCGGCCTTCGTCCAGGCCGTCTCGCTCACCGAGCTCGCCGGGTCGGCCGAGGCCGCGCTGGCCGATCCGGAGCGCTGGCTGCGCAAGGCGGGCGCGACGCTCGCGGGCTGATCGGCGGCGGGGGGCGAGACGGCTGCCGCATCCCGGTACGGTGGCGGCATGACGACGGAGTCGACCTTCGCGCCCGAGTACCTCGCCGCCGCGCGGGAGTGGTTCGAGGAGGTGCTGCGGGCCGCGCGGGCGGTGCACGTCATCGGCGAGCGCGGGGCGGCCGAGGGCATCCTGCTGGCGCTTGATCGCTGGCTCCTCGCGCGCGAGGTCACCTCGGGGCCGTCGGCCGAGCTGGCGATGGTCGTGCAGGCGATCCTGGGCGATGACGTGATGCGCCCGTTCGGCCCGTACGATCCCGCCACGTCGGTGCTGGGAAACCCCGTCGGCGCGCACATCACGCTCACCTTCGACGACGCGGCCGCGCTCGGTCGAGCCGTGCTGGCCCAGCTCGACGCCTGACCGTGGTGACGCCGCAGCGCACCGATGCGGCGCCGGGCGTCAGGCGAGGGCGTCGACGATGGGACGGAACTTGACGCGGGTCTCGAGGAGCTCGGCCTCCGGCACGCTGCCCTCCACGATCCCGCCGCCGGCGTGCGCCGTGACGGTGCGTGTGGCGCCCTCGACGGGCCCGAACTGCGCGCAGCGCAGGGCAATCGCCCACTCGCCGTCTCCGTCGCCGTCGATCCAGCCGACCGGCCCCGCGTAGCGGCCGCGGTCGAACGGCTCGATCCGTCGGATCGCGGCGACCGCCGCATCGGTCGGCGTTCCCGCCACGGCCGCCGTCGGGTGCAGGGCGCGCACCATGTCGAGCGCGGTCGAGCCGTTCGACAGCGTGCCCTCGACGTCGGTCGCCAGGTGCCACAGGTTGGGCAGGCGCAGCATGAACGGCTGCTCGGCCGCCGCGAGGGCCGAGGTGTGGGGCCGCAGCGAGCGCAGCACGCTCTGCACGGCGTAGTCGTGCTCCGCGTTGTCCTTATCGCTCGTCGCCAGCTCGGCGGTGATCGCCGCGTCCTCGTCGGCGTCGGCGCCCCGAGGGCGCGTGCCGGCCAGCACGCGGGCCGTCACCGTGCCGCGCCGGACCGTGACGAGCGTCTCGGGGCTCGCCCCGATGATCCCGTCGGTCGCGAAGACCCACGTGTCCGGGTACCCGGAGGCGAGGGCGCGCACGAGGCGGCGCAGGTCCGCCGCGGCGGGAACCGTGCCCGAGATGTCCCGGGCGACGACGACCTTGCTCAGCTCGCCGGAGCGGATCGCCTCCAGAGCCGAGCGCACCGCGGCGCCGTGCGCCTCGGGATCC
This sequence comes from Microbacterium sp. Marseille-Q6965, assembly GCF_946151065.1. Taxonomy (GTDB): domain Bacteria; phylum Actinomycetota; class Actinomycetes; order Actinomycetales; family Microbacteriaceae; genus Microbacterium. Next base: position 16,025 of record NZ_CAMGZA010000002.1, read on the forward strand.
ATCGCCCCGGGTCCGAGCGTCGCCGACCACTGCGCGCCATAGTCGCGCGGTCGCACCTCGGGCGCCGATCCGCCGAGCCGATCGATCCGTGTCAGCCACGCTCGGCCGTCGCGGCGGCCGATCACCGTCGACGGGACGACGAGGGTGCTCGGCGCGGCCGACCCCTCGTCGAAGGCGAACGCGCCGAAGCCCACCAGGCCCGTGCCCGGCAGCTCAACCTCGTCGTCGATGTCGGTGGCCTGCGCGATCGCGCGCCACACGTCCGCGAGCGCGTCGAGCCGGCCGTCCTCGCCCACGTCGAGGCGCAGCACCTCGGGGCCCGCGCCGATCAGCCCGTCGCCGCGCCGCAGCCACGCGATGGGGTCGGAGGGCGACGCGTATCGCAGCGGGTCGTCGACCGGATCGATCTCGCGGGTGGTGGCGACGAGCCGCGGCAGCGAGATCGGGTCGGACACCCCTCCAGGGTACGCCCGGCCCTCCGGGCCCACGCCCGGCAGGGCGGAGCACCGGCCGCGCGGCGACCGCCTCCGTCCCGCCACGTAGTCTCGAGGCATGCCCCCTGTGCCCGGATCCCGCATCGTCTTCCGCTGGCGCAAGTGGGATGGATCGCCGCACTGGGAGCACGACTGCGTGTTCCTCGGCAGCGACGAATGGGGTGACTGGTTCGGGCAGCGCGCCGGGTGGCGCTCGCATCGGCCGGGGCGGGAGATGCCCGCCGAGACGGCGAACGTCGTGCTGCTTCCTGCCGGGACGAGCGAATGGGTGGCGACCCTGAACGCCCCCGCGCATCGCACCCGGGTCTACATCGACGTCGCCTGGCGTGCGGGGTGGCGGGAGGGGGAGCCGGCGGCGATCGACATGGACCTCGACGTGCTCCGCGACGATGATCGGGGCACGTTCGTCGACGACGAGGACGAATGGGCCGCGCACCAGGTGCGCTACGGCTACCCCGCCGACGTCATCGCTCGGCTCGAGGCGGTGACCGCGCGCCTCGCACGCGAGGTCGGCGCGCGACGCGCTCCCTTCGACGAGGCGACGGCGCAGCGCTGGCTCGCGGTCCTGGAGGCGACCATCGACGGCGCGGCCCCCGGCGAGCCGGGCCGCCTAGACTCGAGCGAGTGATGACCGAGCCCAATCGCGCCGATCTCGGCAAGGACCCGACGCGTGTCAGCCGGATGTTCGACCAGGTGGCCGCGCGGTACGACCTGACGAACATCGCGATGACCTTCGGGCTCGACGGGCTGTGGCGTCGGGCGACGACCCGCGCCGTGGCGCCCGAGCCGGGGGAGCGGATCCTCGACCTCGCCGCCGGCACCTGTCGCTCGTCCGCCTCACTGGCCCGGCGCGGCGCGCACGTGGTCGCCGCCGACTTCTCGCCCGGCATGCTCGCCGAGGGCCGCCGGCGCTTCGGCGATGTGCGCAACCTCGAGTTCGTGCAGGCCGACGCCACCGACCTGCCCTTCGAGGACGACTCCTTCGACGCCGTCACGATGTCGTACGGCCTGCGCAACGTGAACCAGCCGCGGCAGGCCCTGGCCGAGCTGCTGCGGGTGACGAAGCCGGGAGGGCGCCTCGTCATCAACGAGTTCTCCACGCCGCCGAACCCCGTCTTCCGCGAGCTGTACCGCTTCTACAACGACCGGGTGCTGCCGCGGGTGGCGCGCGTGGTGGGCTCGAACGGCGACGCCTACGACTATCTGAACGAGTCGATCCGGGCCTGGCCCGACCAGCAGACGCTCGCGGGATGGATCCGCGAAGACGGCTGGACCGACGTCGCGTACCGCAATCTCACGTTCGGCATCGTCGCGCTGCACCGGGCGCGCAAGCCCGCGCCGTCCGCCTGATCGCGGCCGGTAGGCTGGCAGGGTGACCCAGAGCCCCAGCGCGGCGGAGCGCTCGCGGATGGCGAGTCGCTTCGGACTGAGCGACCGCATCTTCGCGACCCCGGGCGCTCGGCGGTTGGTCGGGCGGATCGAGGAGGGGCTCGAGCGGGTCGAGACCGAGCTGTCGCAGGAGCTGCACTCCACCGACGCGCTCGTCGACGCCACCTCGCGGTACCTGTACGAGGCCGGCGGCAAGCGGGTGCGGCCGATGCTCGCGCTGCTGGCGGCCCAGCTCGGCGACGGCGCGACGACCGAGGTGATCACGGCGGCCAAGGCCCTCGAGCTGACGCACCTGGGATCGCTCTACCACGACGACGTCATGGACGGCGCCGACCGGCGCCGCGGAGTGGCGAGCGCCCACGAGGTGTGGGGCAACAGCATCGCGATCCTCACGGGGGATCTGCTCTTCTCCCGCGCCAGCGTGATGATGGCGCAGCTGGGCAAGCGCGCCATGGAGCTGCAGGCGCAGACCTTCGAGCGCCTCGTGCTCGGTCAGATGCACGAGACCATCGGCGCCCAGCCGGGGGACGAGCCCGTGGCCTTCTACATCCAGGTGCTCGCCGACAAGACCGGGTCGCTCATCGCCGCCGCCGCGCAGGCCGGCGCCCTCTTCTCCGGCGCCGATCAGCGCTACCACGAGCCGCTGCGGCAGTTCGGCGAGAAGGTGGGGGTCTCGTTCCAGCTCATGGACGACGTCATAGACCTGTCCGCCGACCCCGCCGAGACCGGAAAGGTGCCGGGCACCGATCTGCGTGCCGGCGTGCCGACCATGCCGTACCTGCTGCTCGACGAGCTGGATCCCGTGCTCAAGTCCCGCATCGACGCGGGCGTGGAGCGGATCGCCGCGGGGGCGGATCCCTCGGTGCTCGACGACGAGATGGCGGCGCTGCGTGACCACGAGGCCACCGCCCGCACGCGCGAGCTCGCGGAGGCATGGACGCGTGAGGCGATCGCGTTGCTCGACGCGCTGCCGCGCGGCGGGGTGCGCGAGGCGCTCACCCGCTTCGCCGAATCGCTCGTCGACCGCAGCAGCTGACCCGCCGCGCGGCATCCGCTCAGGGGCGGGGCGCGAGACTGAGGGGCGGCATCCCAGGACGTGCAAGGAGAGGAACCCATGACCAAGCTGAGGCTGGCCATCGTCGGCGCCGGACCCGCCGGCATCTACGCCGCGGACATCCTGCTGAAGACCGAGCGTCGCTTCGATGTCTCGATCGACCTCTTCGAGCACCTCCCCGCTCCGTACGGCCTCGTCCGCTATGGCGTCGCGCCCGATCACCCGCGCATCAAGGGCGTCATCGGGGCCCTGCGCGAGGTGCTGGACCGCGGCGACATCCGCATCTTCGGCAACGTGCGCTTCGGTGAGGACATCGTCCTCGACGATCTCAAGCGGCACTACCACGCCGTGATCTTCGCGACCGGCGCTGTCCGCGACGCCGACCTCGACATCCCGGGCATCGACGCCGAGGGCTCCTTCGGTGCGGCGGACTTCGTCAGCTGGTTCGACGGGCACCCCGATGTGCCGCGCACGTGGCCGCTCACGGCGTCGAGCGTCGGCGTGATCGGCAACGGCAACGTCGCGCTCGACATCAGCCGCATGCTCGCCAAGCACGCCGAGGACCTGCTGCCGACCGAGGTGCCGCAGAACGTGTACGAGATTCTCGAGGCCTCGCCCGTCACCGACGTGCACGTCTTCGGTCGCCGCGGGCCGGCGCAGGTGAAGTTCACGCCGCTCGAGCTGCGCGAGCTCGGCGAGCTGCGCGACGTGGACATGGTCGTGTACGACGAGGACTTCGACTACGACGACGCCTCCCGCGCCGCCATCGAGTCGAACAAGCAGGTCAAGGTCATCGACCGCGTGCTGCAGTCGTGGCGCCAGCGCCCGTCGGTCAACAACGCCGGCGGCACGGCGTCGCGGCGCCTGCACCTGCACTTCTGGGCCCGCCCCGTCGAGGTGCGCACCGACGCGCAGGGTCGCGTGGCGGCGCTCGTGTACGAGCGCACCCGTCCCGACGGCTCGGGTGGTGTGGAGGGCACGGGCGAGATGCGCGAGGTGCCGATCGGGCAGCTCTACCGGGCCGTGGGGTACTTCGGGTCGCCGCTTCCCGGCGTGCCGTTCGACGAGCGCCACGGCGTCATCCCGAACCACGAGGGTCAGGTGCTCGCGGCCGACTCGAACGAGCGCATCCCCGGCATGTACGCCACCGGCTGGATCAAGCGCGGCCCCGTCGGTCTCATCGGACACACCAAGTCGGACGCGATGGAGACGATCCAGCACCTCGTCAACGATCAGGGATCGTGGTGGCAGCCGGAGGACCCCTCGGAGGAGGCCATTCCCGCGCTGCTGGCCGAGCGCGGCGTGGCGTGGACGGATCTCGACGGCTGGCACCGGCTCGACGAGCACGAGATGGCGCTGGGGCAGCCGCAGGGCCGGGCCCGCGTCAAGGTGGTTCCGCGCGACGAGATGGTCCGCATCTCGCGCGGCGAGTAACGGTCGCGGGCGGCGTACCCTGGATTTCTCCGGCGGCGCCCTGCCGCGCGAGCGACGGTGTGTTTCTGCGGCGATGGCCGCGAGCGGTGTGAAGGCGGTGGCGTGAACCTCCGGGAGCTGCTGGCGCGCACCGAACTGGGGCTGTCGGTCATCGCCGGCGAGCCCGCGTCGCTCGCCCGCGAGGTGCGGCGAGGCTACATCACCGATCTGCCCGACCCGTCCCGCTTCGTCGAGGCGGGCGATGTGGTGCTCTCCAGCGGGCTGTGGACGGCGCGCCCCGGCGGTGCCGAGCGGTTCGTGCACGCGCTGTCGTCGCGATCGGTCACGGCGCTCGTGCTGGGCACGCTCGAGATCGGTGTTGTGCCGTCCGAGGTGATCGAGCTGTGCCGCGCGCAGGACGTGCCGCTGCTGACGATCGCCGGCGGGGTGTCGTTCCGCGAGGTGGCGGACGCGGTCGCCGCCGCCCAGCCCGACTCGCCGCTCCGGCAGGCATCGGAGGGTGCGCGCTTCCGCCAACGGCTCTCCGAGGTGCTCGCGGGCGGCGGCGGGATGGAGGCGCTGCTGCGGCTCGCCGCCGACACGCTGCAGGCCCCGTGCTGGGTCGTCGACGACCGCGGCAAGGCGGTGGCCGGCGAGGCGCCGGCGGAGGCCCGCGGCGCGCTCTGGAACCGCACGGTGGTGGACGGCTTCGACCGTCACGAGGCGGAGCTCGACGGCGTCGTGCGAACCGGTCTGCGGATCGGCGACGACCCGGCGGCAGGCATGCTCGGGGTCGACACGGCCGTTCCGGCGGGCGACGACGCGATCGCGATCGAGATCGAGACCCTCCGGGCTGCGCTGCGAGTGGAGCTCGAGCTCGGCCGACGCTGGCGCCGCGCCCGCATCGAGCACACGAGCGAACTCGTGCGGCAGGTCCGCGGGCACGAGGCCTCGCCCGGCGTGATCTCGGCCCACCTGCGCCTGAACGGTCTCGATCCGCAGGCCGCGACGGTGGCGATCGCGGCGCGCGCCGACGATCCGCGGTTCCCGCTCGATGCGATTGCGGCGATCGTCGAGGACGAGGCGGTGCGCGCCGGGCACCGCGTGCTCGCGGCCCACGTGGACGGCGCCGCGCTGCTGCTCGTCAACGGCGACGTGCCCGAATCGTGGGCGGCGTCGCTCACGGAGCTGTCCGGCGACGACGTGAGCGCGCGCCTCGCCGGGCGCGTCCTCACGCTCGGCGCGGCCGATGCCATCCAGGGCGTGAGCCGGCTGGGTTCGGCCATCCAGACCGCGCTGGCGCGGCTGGAGAGCGCCCAGGCCTCGGAGGGAGCGGCGGTCGTCGTGGCCACGGCGGTGCACGTGCGCAGTCACCGCGAGCTGCTGCGCCTGCTGGGCGACGGCGCGCGGCGCGGCTTCGCCCAGGAGGTGCTCGAGCCCGTGATCGAGTACGACCGCCGGCACGGTGCGGAGCTGCTGCCGACGCTTCGCGCGTTCCTGGACGGCGACGGGGCCTGGCAGGAGACCGCGCGGGCGCTGCACCTGCACACCAACACCCTGCGGTATCGGATGGCACGGATCAAGGAGCTCACCGGCAAGGACGTCGCCAAGCTGGGCGAGCGGGTCGACCTGTTCCTCGCGCTGTCGTGCCTGGACGAGCAGGAGCCGCCGGCCGCGCTCTGAGGCCGTGCGCCGCTACCGCGCGCTGGCGGGGGCGAGCAGCTCGATGCCCCGTGCCGCGCCGTACGCTCTGACCTCGTCGAGCAGGCGCGCCTTGGCGTCGCCGTCGAGGAAGGACGACATCACGGCGTTCGCCGCGAGGCGACCCGCCGTCGCTTCCGAGACCACGCCGGCCGACCGCAGCGCGGCGACGTTGTCGTCGACGTAGCCGCCGAAGTAGGCGGGGTCGTCGCTGTGCACCGAGACGAGCAGACCCTCGTCGAGCATCACGGGCAGCGGATGCTCCGCCAGGTCGGCGGAGGCCGTGCGCAGGGCGACATTCGAGAGCGGACAGACGGTCAGGGGGATCTGTCGATGGCGCAGCACGGCCATCAGCTCGGCATCCTCCAGGGCGCGGTTGCCGTGATCGATGCGTTCGACCCCTAGCACGTCCAACGCCTCCCACACGTAGTCGGGGCCGCCCTCCTCGCCCGCGTGCGCGACGCGGTGCAGGCCCTCCGCCGCGGCGATCTCGAAGGCCTCGCGGAAGAGCGACGGCGGAAATCCCACCTCGCTGGAGTCGAGGCCCACACCGATGAAGTGCTCGCGCAGCGGCAGCGCCTCCCGGAGCGTCGCGACGGCGGCGTCCCCGCCGAGGTGGCGCAGGAAGCACAGGATCAACGCGCCGTCGATCCCGTACAGCTCCCGCGCCTGCTCGATGCCGCGCGACAGCCCCCGCACGACGGTGCCCATCGCGACCCCCCGCGAGGTGTGACTCTGCGGGTCGAAGAAGATCTCGGCTCGTCGCACGCCCGCCGTCGCGGCGCGCTGGAGGTAGGCGAGGGCGAGATCGGCGAAGTCGCGCTCGTGAACGAGGACCGCGAGGTTGTCGTAGTAGACGTCGAGGAAGTCCTGCAGGCAGGAGAACTCATAGCGCGCGCGCAGCACGGCCGCGTCGTGCGACGGCAGGGCGATGTCGTTGCGCTGTGCGAGGGTCAGCAGCAGGGGCACCTCGAGGGTGCCCTCGATGTGCACGTGCAGTTCGGCGGTGGGCCACATGCCGTCTCCTTGTGGGCTGGACGCGGTGTGCCCGCGAGGGGGGGGGGCGGGCCGATCGGGTCACACACCGCCACACCCAGGAAAGCACCGCCGCCGAGGCGGGAGCATCGTGCGAAACGCCAACGTCGCCCGCTCCGCCGGGCGCCGGCCTCGGAGCATCCGCCAATCCCGTCGGGGGGCGAAAGCCGCGCGAAACATCCCGGCAACAACCTGCACGGATCGACAAAGCCCGACGGGATGGGAGGGGTGCGACTTCGGCAGATCGCACATGGCGCCCGCGGCGGGGGGAGAACTTGGATGGAAGCAGCACCCCTCTCATCGCAGCGGTGTGGACGGCGACCCGACGCCCGCACCCGGAAGTAAGGACGACACCCGACGTGACCTCCCTCACCCGCTCGCCTCGCGGTGCGCGCCGGCTCGGCGCCGTCGCGCTCGCCGCCGCGCTGGCCGCCGCCCTCAGCGGATGCGCGGCCGACGCCGCGACGTCCGGTTCCGACGCCGACGGATTCGGCACCGCCGAGATCCAGCTGTCGTGGCTGAAGAACCAGCAGTTCGCCGGCACCTACTTCGCCGACGCCGACGGCTTCTTCACCGACGCCGGCTTCGACTCCGTCACGCTCACGGCCGGTGGCTCGGGCGCGACCAGCGCGGAGGCGGCCGTCACGACCGGCAAGGCGCTCATCGGCATCAGCGCGCCGCTCATCACCGCTCCGGCGATCGCCCAGGGCGCGGAGGCGAAGATCGTCGGCACGCTGTACCAGCGCAACCCGTTCTCGGTCGTCTCCTCGGCTGACGCCCCGCTCACCTCGGCCGCCGACCTCGTCGGCAAGACGATCGCGGTCAGCGACTCCAACACGCTCGTCTGGGGCGCGTTCCTCGCCGCGAACGACCTCAGCGACGCCGACGTGACCACGGTGCCGCTGTCGGACACGAGCATGCTCACCACGGGTCAGGTCGACGGCTACCTGGGCTACACCACCTCGGGAGCGGCGGCGCTGACGACGTCGGGCTTCCCGGCCGTCGAGTTCCTGCTCGCCGACGAGGGCCTGCCGATGCTCGGCGAGTCGCTGATCGCGTCCCAGGACGCCATCGACAACGACCGCGAGCGCGTCGTGGCGCTGCTGACGGCCCTCGTGCGCGGCTGGAACGCGGCGCTCGAGGACCCCGAGCGCGCGGTGGAGCTGACCGTGGACGTGTACGGGGCCGACCAGGAGTACGACCCGGCGGCGATCGCGCTGGCGGTGGAGGCGCAGACGCCCCTGATCGTGACGGACGAGACCGAGCAGAACGGGATCCTCACCATCAGCGAGGAGCTGCAGCAGGCGACCGTCGACTCGCTCGCGCTGGCCGACATCGACATCGCCGCCGACGACCTCTTCGACCTGTCGCTCCTGGAGGACGTGTACGAGGAGAACCCGGACCTGCGATGAGTGACCTCCGCATCCAGGCCGATGCCGCCGCCACGGGCGACGGCATCGGCCTCTCCGGCCTCTCCAAGCAGTTCCGCTCGGGACGTTCGCCGGTCCAGGCGCTCGCGAGCGTCGACCTCGCGACCCCGCGCGGATCGTTCGTCTCGCTGCTGGGGCCCTCGGGCTGCGGCAAGTCCACGGTGCTGCGCATCCTCGCGGGCCTCGAGACGCCCACGACCGGCACCGTCTCCGTCAACGGCGCGGCCGTGCAGCCGGGCACCGCCGCCTCCGGCATGGGGATCGCGTTCCAGGACTCTGCACTGCTGCCATGGCGTTCGGTGCGCAAGAACGTGCGCCTGCCGCTCGAGATCCTCGGCCGCCGGGACGACGCCGTCATCGACGAGCTCATCGAGCTCGTCGGTCTCAGCGGCTTCGAGAACGCCCGCCCCGCGCAGCTGTCGGGCGGCATGCGGCAGCGCGTCTCGATCGCGCGCGCCCTCGCCGTGCGGCCGGACTTCCTGCTGCTCGACGAGCCCTTCGGTGCGCTCGACGACATGACCAGGCAGCGGCTCAACCTGGAGCTGCAGCGCATCTGGACCGAGCGCCCGGCCACGACCCTCATGGTCACGCACGGCATCTCGGAGGCCGTGCTGCTGTCGGACACGGTGGCCGTGATGTCGGCCCGCCCCGGCCGCATCCTCGAGCTCGTGCCGATCCCCTTCGAGCGCCCCCGCACGATGGAGATGATGCGCACGCCGGAGTTCCACGAGATCGTCGACCACCTCTCCGGGCTGCTGTTCGGCGCGGAGGCGGACGCGCGATGAGCGCACCGGCCTCGCTGCCCGGCGGCGCACCCGCCATCGCGCGACTGCGCCAGGCCCTCGCGCACCCGTGGGTCGGGGGTGCCGTCGGCATCGCGCTGCTCCTGGCGGTCTGGACCGCGGTCACCGTGACGCTCGACAACAGCTCCTTCCCGACGCCGGCCCAGGTGGCCGCCTCCGTCGTCCGGGACGGTTGGGCCTTCTACTCCGCCAACCTGTCGGCCTCGCTCGGCCGCGCGGGTCAAGGCTACATCTGGGGCAATCTGGTCGCCCTCGCGGCCGCGGCCCTCGTCATGCTCGTGCCGCGGATCGAGGAGGTCGTCACCCAGCTGGGCGTCATCTCGAACTGCCTGCCGATCATCGCGGTCGGCCCGATCATCATGGCGATCTTCGGGGGGCGGGCCTCCGCGATCTTCCTCTCGGCTCTGCTGGTGTTCTTCACCACGCTCGTGGGCGCGCTCCTCGGGCTGAAGGCGGCCTCCGCCTCGGCGCTGGACCTCGTGCGCGCGTACGGCGGCGGGCGATGGGCGCAGATCCGCAAGGTGCGGCTGATGGCCGCGCTGCCCGCGCTGTTCACGGCGCTGCAGGTCGCGATCCCGGGCGCCCTGCTCGGGGCGATCGTGGGCGAGTACCTGGGCGGCATCGATCAGGGCATCGGCGTGGCGCTCAACGCGGCGCAGCGCCAGATCATGCCCGATCGCGTGTGGGCGCTGTCCATCATCGCCGGGCTCATCTCGTTGGCGGGATACGGACTGGTCGCGCTCGTCGGCCGGCTCCTCACGCCCTGGGCGAAGGAGCGTCGCTCGTGAGCCCGGCGCTGCAGACGACGCTGCGCCGTCTTGCGGTGCTCGGCATCGCCTCCGTCATCGCGCTCGCCCTCTGGGCGTTGTTCCTGTGGGCGTTCGACATCAGCCCGCTCATCGGCAAGTACCCGTGGGACGTGCTGGCGTATCTCACGACCGTGGACGGCGCGGCCGAGCACCGCGCCCTGCTCTGGGACGGGCTGGGCATCACCGTGCGGGACGCCGGCGTGGGTTACGTCGTCGGCCTGGCGTTCGCGTTCGCGCTTGCCGTGCTGTTCAGCGTGTCGCCGGTGCTGGAGCGCATCGTCATGCCGACCGCGATGGTGCTGCGCTCGATCCCGCTCATCGTGCTGACCCCGTTGATCACGCTCATCTTCGGCATCGGGCTGTCGGGCGTGACGGCGATCGTCCTGCTCGTCGTGTTCCTGCCCTCGCTGGCGAACATCCTCTATGGCCTGCGCTCGGTCTCGGCCGAGCAGCGCGACCTCGTGCAGGCTTACGGCGGCAATGCCTGGACCCTGCTGCGCAAGGTCGCCCTGCCCACGGCCGTCCCGGCCGCGCTCGCCTCCGCACGGATCGCGATCCCCGCGGCCATGACGGGAGCGATGATCGGCGAGTGGCTGTCGACGGGCGAGGGCCTGGGCGGCTCGATCTCGCGTGCCGCGGGCAGCTTCGACTACGGGCACATGTGGGCGGCGGCCGTGGCGATCACGGCGGTGACGATGATCGCGTACGCGGTGGTCAGCATCGTCGACGCCCTCGTCGTGGATCGGCTGGGGGCGCGGGCGTGAGACCCGAGGCGGTCGTCATCCGCGGCGGCACCGTCTACGACGGCTCGGGTGCCCCGGGTGTCGAGGCGGATGTCGTCGTGCGCGGCGATCGCATCGCGGCCGTCGGCCCGGGCGCCGGCGATGCCGTGGCGGGCGCCCGGGTGATCGACGCGACCGGCCGTGCGGTGGCGCCGGGGTTCATCGACATCCACACCCACTCGGACGTGGTGCCGTTCATGCGGGAGCCGCAGCCCTTCAAGGTCCTGCAGGGGGTGACCACCGAGGTGGTGGGCAACTGCGGCAACTCGGCGGCCCCGCTCGTCGACGACGACGCGGTACGCGCGCACCGTCCGATGTCGTCCACCGACGCGGCGGGCGTGTCGTCCTGGCCGCGCGACCTGGCCGGGTATCTCGATGCGGCCGAGGCGGCGGGACCGACGAACCACCTCGCGTCGCTCGTCGGTCATCACACGCTGCGGATCAGCGCGAACGGCATGGACGAGCGTCTGCGGCCGGGGGCGCTGCAACGCATGGTGGAGCTCGCCGACGAGGCGTTCGCCCAGGGGGCCTTCGGGCTGTCGACGGGTCTGCTCTACGCGCCGGGCTCGTATGCCGACGAGGCGGAGGTCGAGGCGCTGGTCGCGGTGGCGGCACGCTGGCAGCGCGTGTACACGACGCACATGCGCGACGAGGGCGACGGCCTCTCGGGCGCCCTCGCCGAGGCGATCGGCGTCGCGCGGCGCACGGGCGCCCGCCTGCAGATCTCGCACTGCAAGGCCGCCGGGCGGCGCAATGCCGGACGTGGGGCCGAGCTGCTCGAGACGATGCGCCGTGCGCGCGCGGAGGGCGTCGACGTGTTCGGCGACCAGTACCCCTACACGACGGGTGAGAGCTTCCTCACCGCGCTGCTGCCGGCGTCCGCTCAGGCGGGCGGACGGGACGCGCTGCGGGAGCGGCTGGCCGACCCCCAGACGCGCGCCCAGCTGCTCGCCCAGGCCGAGCGCGGCGGTGCTGGCAGCGGTGCGTGGCACCAGACGACGCCCGAGGGCATCAGCATCAGCATGCATCGCGACACGAGCCTTCTCGGGCGCACGCTGGCGGAGTTGGCGGCGGCGTCGGGCCGCGCGCCGTTCGACGAGCTGGCCCGCCTGATCACGGCCGACCCGGCGGCGATGATGGTCTACGAGCTCATGGACGAGGGGGATGTGCGGCGGATCCTCGCGGACCCGCTCATCGCGATCGGCTCGGACAACTCGGTGCCCGTGGGCAACGCCCACCAGCGCGGCTGGGGCTGCTTCCCGCGCGTGCTCGGCGAGTACGTGCGCGAGCGCGGGTTGCTCGAGCTCGGGGAGGCCGTTCGCCGCATGACGAGCCTGCCGGCGCGGATCATCGGGCTTCCGGGGCGCGGGCACCTGCGCGCGGGCGCGATCGCGGACGTGGTGGTGTTCGACCCTCGCACGGTCGGGCATCGTGGCAGCCCGGCCCGGCCATGGGTCACACCGGACGGGATCGTCGCCACGCTGCTGGCGGGGCGCCCGGTCGTGGAGGACGGCGAGTTCACGGGCGAGCGCGCCGGGCGGGTGCTGCGTGCGGGCATGCCCGAGCCGGCGGGAAGCGGGCGATGATGAACGCGGCCCACCCCAGCGCAGCAGCCGCCCCGTACGATGCCCGTGAGCGGATCCTGCCGGAGCTGGTCGCCCACGAGCCCGCGCTCGCGAACAACGAACGTGTGCTCGCGGCCTTCGTGCGCGAGGCCGGCCTCGTGCACGCCCCGCACGCGAAGACCCACATGTCGCCCGAGCTCGTCGCGCGGCAGATGTCCGGCCACGGCCCCGACACCGCCGTGTGGGGTTTCACGGTCGCCACGCCGAGGCAGGCGATGACACTCGCCGCCTGGGGCGTTCCCCGCATCCTGCACGCCAACCTTCTCGTGGATCCGGCGGCGATCGCGTGGGTGGCCGAGACCTTCCTCGCCGACGCGGCCGCGCCGATGCGGTACGTGTGCCAGGCCGATTCCCTGGAGGCCGTCGCCCTGCTCGATGCCGAGCTGGCCAGGGCCCGCCCCGCGCGCCGGCTCGACGTGCTCGTGGAGATGGGCTTCCCCGGCGGCCGTACCGGCGCGCGCACGGTGGACGCCGCTCTCGAGGTCGGCTGGGCCATCGCGCGCACCGAAACGCTGCGCTGGGCGGGCGTGACGGCGTTCGAGGGTCTGATGCCGACGGGCGTGGACCCGGACGGGTTCCCGCGCGGTGCGGTCGCGCTGCTCGCGGGCCTGCGTGAGCTCGTCGCTCGCGGCCGCGCCGACGGCTCGCTCGGCGTCGCCCCCATCGTCTCGGCGGGCGGCAGCTCGTACCCCGACCTCATCGCCGCCGAGCTCGGGACGCGGCGTCCCGACGGCGGCGCGCGGTGGGGCGAGCCGGTCACGGTGGTGCTGCGCTCCGGATGCGCCCACATCCATGACCACGGGGTGTACGAGCGCACCTCTCCCTTCGGTGCCGCGCGCGGCGACGACACGCTCCTGCCCGCGCTCGAGCTGCGCGCCCGGGTGCTGTCGGCGCCCGAGCCGGGCCGGGTGATCCTCGGTTTCGGCCGGCGCGAGGCTCCGACCGACGACCGGTTCCCCGTTGTGCTCGGTGTGCTGGGCGAGCCGGGCGCGGATGTCTCGGGCTGGGTGGTCGAGGCCGTCAACGACCATCACGCCTTCGTCGCCGTGCCCACCGGTTCCGTGCCTGCCCCGGGGACGGTGATCCGCCTGGGCGTCAGTCACCCCTGCGGCGCCTTCGACCGGTGGCGCACGATCCCGGTGCTCGATGCCGGCGGTGCCGTGATCGGGCGGTTGACCACAGACCTCTGAGCGCCGCTGTCTGCGGCGACGATGGATCCGCCCAGACGGGCGACGGAAAGGACGTGAACGTGACCGATGCGCTGATCGGGCGACTCTGGGACGGCCGGACGGATCGAGGCGTCGTCCGTCTCGAATGGGACGGCGACGGGATCGTCGCCGTCGCCGAGGAGGCGGGCGCCTCGACGGCCGAGCCGGGGTTGAGCATCATTCCGGGACTGATCGACACCCACGTGCACCTCGGTTCGCACGCGCGGGGCGCCGCCGCCGATCCGATGACGTGGCCGCTCGTGACGCCCGCCGCCGAGCGTTCGCTGCACATCGCCGCGAACGCGCTCGCCTGTGCGCGCGGTGGCGTCACGACCGTGCGGGACCTCGCCGCCGACGGTGTGCAGATGGCGGTTGCGCGCGCGTTCGACGAGGGCGTCCTCGCCGGCCCGCGCGTGCGCACCCACGGTCAGGTCGGCATGACCGCGGGGCACGGCGACCTGTTCGTGCCGCCGCGCTACCCGCATCGCGATCCCGTGGCCGACAGCCCCGACGAGTGCCGCAAGCTCGTGCGCACGTGGGCGCGGGAAGGCGCCGACGGCGTGAAGATCTACACGTCGGGCGGCGTGCTGTCGATGGGCGACAAGGTGGGCTGGCGCAACCAGACGCGCGAGGAGATCCGCACGACCGTCGACGAGGCGCACGCCCTGTCGATGCTCGTGGCGGCGCACACCCACACGGCCGAGGGCGTCGACATCGCCCTCGAGGAGGGCGTCGACTCCATCGAGCACGGCACCGGGATCGAGGAGAGGCATTGGGAGGTGCTGCTCGAACGGAACCTGCCCGTCGCCCCAACCCTGCTCATCAACGACCTCATCGCGCAGGGGCACGGCGGCGTGCCCGAGGAGGCGCGGCGAAAGGCGCGCGAGGTGATCGAGGTGCGCGACCGGCAGTTCGCCGGCGCCGGCCGCGCCGGCGTGCGGTTCGTGCTCGGCACCGATGCGTCCGGCCGCTTCGTCGGGTTCGGCGACCAGATGGCCGAGGTGCGCCTGATGGCCGAGACGTTCGGGTGGAGCGCGGAACGCGCGCTTGCGTCGGCGACGTCGGACGCCGCTGACGCGATCGGACTGGGCGACACGGTCGGCACGATCGCCCCCGGCTTCGGCGCGGACTTCGTGGTCGTGCGGGGGCGTCCGTGGCAGAGGATCGACGAGCTGCGCCGCGAGGGCATCGTCGCGGTGGTCTCGCGCGGCCGCGTGCTGCACGGCGAGCTGCCGCGCGCCTGAGTCCCTCGACCGCGCCACGAGCCGTCGCCCTCCGGGGCGGCGGCTCGTTCTCATTCCGTTGCGCACACGGGCTGCGGATCGCGGTACGATCCGACTGAACCGTTTCAACGACGACGGTCCGACCTCAGCGAAGAGGAGCCACCGTGAGCGCCGCCCCCGCCGGAATCGACGCCGAGCCGCTGCTGCGCCTGCGCGACGTCACCAAGACGTTCGGCGCGGTCGTCGCGCTGCGCTCCGGGAGCATCGACCTGCACGCCGGGTCCATCCACGCCCTGATCGGGGAGAACGGCGCGGGCAAGTCGACGCTCGTCAAGATCATCGCCGGCGTGCATCGCCGCGACTCGGGGGAGGTGCTCCTCGACGCCGAGGAGGTGGACTTCTCGAGCACGGCGCAGTCGAAGGCCGCCGGCATCGCGGTGATCTATCAGGAACCCACGCTGTTCCCCGACCTCTCGGTCGTCGAGAACATCTTCATGGGGCGCCAGCCCACCGGCGCGCTCGGTCGCATCGACCGCCGTGCCATGCGCGACGAGGCCCTGCGGATCTTCGAGCGGCTCGGGGTGCGCATCGATCCGGATCGCGTCACCGACGGCCTCTCGATCGCCGATCAGCAGCTCATCGAGATCGCCAAGGCGATCTCGCTCGACGCCCGGGTGCTCATCATGGACGAGCCCACGGCGGCGCTCTCGGGCGTCGAGGTGGAGCGGCTGTTCCAGGTGGCGCGCAGCCTGCGCGATGAGGGACGCGCGATCATGTTCATCTCACACCGATTCGATGAGGTGTTCGCGCTCTGCGACACGGTCACCGTGATGCGCGATGGCGCCTATGTGGCGACGACCGCCATCGCCGACACCTCGGCCGACGCCCTCGTGCGCCAAATGGTGGGGCGCGACGTGGCGGAGCTGTTCCCGAAGCTCCCCGCCGAGATCGGGGACGTCGTCTTGCGGGTCGACGGGCTCACACGAGCGGGGGTGTTCCGCGACGTGTCGCTCGAGGTGCGAGCGGGCGAGATCGTCGGCCTCGCGGGCCTCGTGGGCGCGGGGCGCAGCGAGGTGGCGCGGGCGATCTTCGGTGTCGACCCGTACGACTCCGGCACGGTCACCGTGCACGGCAGGCGACTGCCGCCGGGCGAACCGCGGATCGCGGCCGAGCGGGGGCTCGCCCTCGTGCCCGAGGACCGGCGCCGGCAGGGGCTCGTGCTCGACCAGAGCGTCACCCGCAACATCGCGCTCACCATCCGCGGCGCGCTCGCGCGGGCGGGTCTGCTGCGCGAGCGCGCGGAGGCCGACGCCGCGCGGCGCTGGGCGAGCCGCCTGGCGGTGAAGACCGGCGCGCTCGATACCGAGGCGGGCACGCTCTCCGGAGGCAACCAGCAGAAGGTCGTGCTGGCGAAGTGGCTGGCCACCGAGCCGACCGTCCTCCTCATCGACGAACCGACCCGTGGGATCGACGTGGGCACGAAGTCGGAGGTGCACCGGCTGCTGTCCGAGCTGGCGCAGAAGGGGATGGCCGTGCTCATGATCTCGTCGGAGCTGCCGGAGGTGCTCGGAATGGCCGATCGCGTGCTCGTCATGCGCGAGGGGCGCCTCACGGGGGAGTTCGTGCGCGAGGAGGCCACCCCGGAGGCCGTGATGCACGCCGCGACCGTGAACGCGGAGCTCGTCGGATGAGCGGCGCGCTCGGCCGCGTGCTGGCCGCCCGGGAGACGGGCATCCTCATCGCGCTCGTCGTCATCGTCGTCGTCGCCGCCAGCATCAACCCGCGCTTCGTGACCTCGGCCGATGGCTGGCGCGACCTGCTGCTCACCCCGTCGCTCGTGCTGCTCGTGGCGGTCGGATCCGCGATCGTCATCATCACCCGCAGCGTCGACCTGTCGGTCGGCTCCGTCGTCGGTTTGACCGCCTACCTGACGGGCCGCCTGTTCATCGACGTGCCGGGCATCCCGTCCGTCGCCGTCTTCGCCGCCGGGGTGCTGCTGGGCGCACTCCTGGGTGCGGTCAACGGCGCGCTCGTGGCGTTCGCCAGGGTGCCCGCCCTCGTGATCACGCTGGGCACGATGTACATCTTCCGCGGCATCAACGTGGCCTGGGCGGGCAGCGACCGCATCAACGCGTCCGATCTGCCCCCCGGATTCCGCGACCTCGGCACGGGGTCGATCGGCGGCGGCGCCTTCGCCTCGGTCCCGTACCTGACCGTCATCGCCGTCCTCGTGCTGGCCGTGGCTGCGTGGTACCTGCGCAATATCCGTTCGGGGCGCGAGCTGTACGCCATCGGTTCCGACCCGGCCGCGGCGGAGCTCTACGGCCTTCCCGTGGCGCGGCGCGTGATCCTCGCCTTCGTGGCCTCGGGCGCCCTGGCCGGCTTCGCCGGGGTGCTCTACGCCGCCCGCTACGGCACCGTGGCCTCCAACGCCGGCAGCGGCTGGGAGCTGCAGGCCATCGGCGCGGCCGTGATCGGCGGGGTCGCGATCGCCGGCGGCGTCGGAACCGTGTGGGGCGCGGCGATCGGTGCCTTCCTGCTGCTCACCATCAACCGCGCGCTGCCGATCATCGGCATCGACGACTTCTGGCAGCAGGCGGTCGTCGGCGCGCTCATCCTCGGGGCCATCGTGCTCGACCGCGTGCTGGCGGCGCGCCGCCATCGACGGCGCGTCGCCGAGAGGGAGGAGCACCGATGACCACCACGCTCGTCTCGACGGCGACACCTGCGCACGGCCGTCCGCTGTGGCGCCGGTGGCTTCTCACGCGCGAGGCCGCCGTCCTCGGGCTGCTCGTGCTCGTCGTGGTGGCGGCCTACACCACCGTGCCGAACTTCGGCAGCCCCCTCACCCTCACCTACCTGCTCCGCGACACCGCGCCGATCCTGCTCATCGCCCTGCCGATGACGCTCATCATCATCACCGAGGAGATCGATCTCTCCGTCGCGAGCGTCCTCGGGCTCGCCAGCGTGCTCACCGGCGTGCTGTCCGCGGCCGGCATGCCCTTCGCGCTCGCCGCGCTGCTGGCGGTCCTCGCGGGCGCCGTGGCGGGCGCGATCAACGGGTTCTTCGTCACGGTCGTCGGCCTGCCCTCGCTCGCCGTCACGATCGGCACGCTCGCGCTCTTCCGAGGCATCGCTGTCGGCCTTCTCGGCACGACGGCCATCACGGAGTTCCCCGAGTTCTGGACGGACCTGGCGCGTTCCACGATCCCCGGCACGCCCATCCCCAGCATCATGATCCCGTTCGTCGTGCTCGCGGCCGCCTTCGCCGTGCTGCTGCACGCCACGCCGTTCGGGCGCTCGCTCTACGCGATCGGGCTCAACAAGGAGGCGGCGCACTTCTCGGGCATCGACGTCGCGCGGTCCAAGTTCGTGCTGTTCGTGATGTCCGGCGCGATGGCCGCCTTCGCCGGCGTCTACTTCACCCTGCTGTACAGCAACGCCCGCGGTGACAACGCCACCGGCCTGGAGCTGCAGATCATCGCGGCCGTACTGCTGGGCGGGGTGTCGATCTTCGGTGGCCGCGGCGCCATCCAGGGCGTCATCGGGGGCGTGCTGCTCATCGGTGCACTCGGCAGCGCGCTGCGCCTGGCCAACGTCGGCAGCGACATCATCCAGGTGATCACCGGCGTGCTCCTCATCCTCTCGGTCGTCTCGGCGAGCGTGCTGCGCTGGGCGCGCTCGCGCAGGCAGGTGGCCATCGGCCGGCGGCGGCAGGCCGCCGCGCGCGCGGCTCTCGAGACGACACCGACGGGAACCACACACGTCCCGTAGTCCGCGGGCACCAGGAAAGGAAACAACGATGTTCGTTCTGGGTACCAGGAAGCGCGCCGCGCTGGGAGCCGCCGTGCTCCTCGGCTCGGTCGCGATGATCGTCACAGGCTGCGCCGCGGGCGGAGGCGGCGGGGAGGAGGCGGTCAGGGAGGCGAGGGCACGACCATCACCTTCCTGCCCAAGAACCTCGGCAACCCCTACTTCGACACCTCGAGCGCGGGCGGCCAGCGCGCGGCCGACGAACTCGGCGCCGTGTTCGACGAGATCGGCCCCAGCGAGGCCACGCCGACCTCGCAGGTCGAGTTCATCCAGACGGCCGCGCAGCAGGGCGTGAACGCCCTCGTCGTGTCGGCCAACGATCCCAGCGCGATCTGTGATGCGCTGGACGAGGCCCGCTCGGCCGGAACGAAGATCGTCACGTTCGACTCCGACACCGAGCCGGAGTGCCGCGACCTGTTCATCAACCAGGCCGACGCGGAGGGGATCGCGCAGGTGCAGGTCGACCTGATCGCCGAGCAGATCGGCGGATCGGGCGAGATCGCGATCCTGTCGGCGGCCGCCAACGCCACCAACCAGAACGCGTGGATCGAGCTGATGCAGGCCGAACTGGAGCAGAACCACCCCGACATCGAGCTCGTCGACATCGTCTACGGCGACGACGACGACCAGACGTCGTTCGATCAGACGGCGGCTCTGCTGCAGACCCACCCCGACCTGAAGGGCATCGTCTCTCCCACCACGGTCGGGATCGCGGCGGCGGCGCGATACCTGTCGACGTCGGAGTTCAAGGGTCAGGTCGCGCTGACGGGCCTCGGCACCCCGAACCAGATGCGCGAGTACGTCGAGGACGGCACCGTCACGGCGTTCGCGCTGTGGAACCCCGAGGATCTGGGCTACCTTGCGGCCTACGCCGCGCATGCCCTCGTCGCGGGCGACATCACCGGGGAGACGGGAGACACCTTCGACGCCGGTGATCTGGGCGAGTACGAGGTGGGCGAGGACGGCACCGTGCTGCTCGGCGAGCCGTTCGTCTTCGACGAGTCGAACATCGGCGACTTCGACTTCTGACCGGTGCGCGAACGGGCCGGTCGTTCCTCGGAACGGCCGGCCCGTTCCGCGTCAGGGCCGGGGCAGCGGCTGCAGGCGCGACAGCTGGGTGACGTGCCGCGGCTCGAGCTCGGCGAGGGATGAGACCCCCAGCAGCGCCATCGTGCGGACGATCTCGGTACGCAGGATGTCGATGGCACGGTCCACGCCGGCGCGACCGCCGGCCATGAGGCCGTAGAGGTAGGCGCGCCCGATGAGCGTGAACTTCGCCCCCAGCGCGATGGAAGCGACGATGTCGGCGCCGTTCATGATGCCGGTGTCGATCATCACGGTCGTGTCGCGACCGACCTCCTTCACGACGTGCGGCAGCAGGTGGAATGGCACGGGGGCGCGGTCGAGCTGGCGCCCGCCGTGGTTGGAGAGGATGATCCCGTCCACCCCGAGGTCGACGAGGCGCTTGGCGTCGGCCACGTTCTGCACGCCCTTGATGACGATCTTTCCCGGCCACATGCCGCGGATGACGTCGAGGTCCTCGTAGCTGATGGTCGGATCCATCGCCGCGTTCAGCAGCTCGCCCACGGTCCCGCCCGTCGTCGACAGCGACGCGAACTCGAGCTTCGGCGTGGTGAGGAAGTCGAACCACCACCATGGGCGGGGGATGGCGTTCACGATCGTGCCGAGGGTGAGCTGCGGCGGGATCGAGAATCCGTTGCGCTTGTCTCGCAGGCGGGCGCCGGCGATCGGCGTGTCGACGGTGAACTGCAGGGTGTCGAAGCCGGCCTCGGCGGCACGACGCGCCAGGCCGTAGGAGACCTCGCGATCGCGCATCACGTACAACTGGAACCAGTTGCGACCGTTCGGGTTCGCGGCCTTCACGCCCTCGATGGAGGTGGTCCCGAGCGTCGAGAGCGTGAAGGGGATCCCTGCGGCGCCCGCCGCTCCTGCGCCCGCGGCCTCGCCCTCCGTCTGCATGAGGCGGGTGAACCCCGTGGGGGCGATGCCGAAGGGCAGCGCCGACGGGCCGCCGAGGATCTCGGTGCTCGTGTCGACGTTCTCCGCGGGGCGCAGCACGTCCGGGTGGAACTCGATGTCCTCGAAGGCCTGTCGGGCGCGAGCCAGCGAGATCTCGCCCTCGGCGGCGCCGTCGGTGTAGTCGAATGCGGCGGCCGGGGTGCGGCGCTTGGCGATGGCGCGCAGATCGCCGATCGTGAGGGCCGCATCCAGGCGGCGCCGGCGGGCGTTCAGGTCGGGACGCCGGAACCTCATGAGCTCGAACACGTCGGCCGGGCGGGGGAACTGTCGGGTGACCATCGGCAAGCCTTCAGGAACGGGCGCGCGGCGCGAAGCGGCGCGGCGGGTGGGAGCGGGAAACGGTGTGGCGGAGGCTCTCGAGCGATCCGGAGACGAGACCCGAGGCGCGTGCCTGCACGAGCAGGTTACCCAGGGCCGTCGCCTCGACCGGCCCGGCGAGCACCTCGAGACCGGACCGGTCTGCGATGCGCTGGCAGAGCAGCTCGTTCAGCGCCCCGCCGCCGACGATGTGGATGGTCTCGACGGGCACGCCCGACAGGTGCGAGGCCTTCTGCACCGCGTCGGCGAACGCCTGCGCGAGGCTCTCGACGATGGACCGGGCCATCGCGGCCCGTGTGGCGGGCACGCGCTCGCCGCGGTCCCGGAACCACTCCGAGATCCGCGCCGGCATGTCGCCCGGGGGCATGAACACGGGATCGTTGGCGTCGAAGACCGGAACGCTCTCATCGACATCCGCCGCCGCGCGCAGCAGGGCAGGCAGGTCGAGCGCGGCGCCGTCCTCGGCCTCCCACGCGCGCACCGACTCGCTGAGCAGCCACAGTCCCATCACGTTGTGCAGGAAGCGGACGCGGCCGTCCACGCCGCCCTCGTTCGTGAAGTTCGCCTCGCGGGCCGCGTCCGACAGCACCGGGTGCTCGGTCTCGACCCCGACCAGGCCCCACGTGCCGCACGAGATGTACGCGGCGCGGTCGGCACGCATCGGCACGGCGACGACCGCCGATGCCGTGTCGTGCGAGCCGACGGCGACGACGGGGGCGTCGCCACCCACCTCGGCCGACACATGGGGCAGCAGGGTGCCGATGCGCGCACCGGGGTCGACGAGCTGCGGCAGGATCGCGCGCGGGACGCCGATGCGCTCAGCGAGCTCGGTGTCCCACTCGCGGGTGCGCACATCGAGCAGTCCCGTCGTGGACGCGTTCGTGCGCTCGGCGGTGCGCGCGCCCGTGAGCAGCCACGCGAACAGATCGGGCACGAGGAGCATGCCGTCGGCGAGCCCGAGCAGCCCCGTCTCACGCTCGCACGCCAGCTGGTACAGCGTGTTGAACGGAAGGAACTGCAGGCCGTTGCGCCGGTAGAGCTCCTCGAACGGCGCCTCGGCGTGCACGATCTCGACACCATGCGCGGTGCGCTCGTCGCGGTAGTGGAAGGGCGTTCCGAGCATGCGGTCGCCCCGCATCAGGGCGTAGTCCACCGCCCAGGAGTCCACGCCGATCGACCGGATCTCCGGCTCGCTCGTGAAGGCCGCCTTCAGCCCGTCCAGCGCGCCGCGGTACAGCGCGATGAGGTCCCAGTGCAGCCCGCTCGGGGTGCGCACGGGGGCGTTCGGGAAACGCCCCACCGTCTCCATACCGATCGACGCCCCGTCGAACCGGCCCACGATCACGCGCCCGCTGGTCGCCCCGAGGTCGACCGCCGCGACGGCGCCCGAACCGCTCACGACGGTTCCCCCTGCTGTGCGAGCGCAGCAGCACGGCGCCGCTGCGCGCACCGCCGCTCTGCACACCGAAGGAGACTCGTCGGCCCTGCCGCCGCGGGGCGCAGGAATACGGCACGCGCGCGGATGCGGCGCACCCGATCTTCCTTCGTTGTCCAGACCGCGAGGGCGAGCGTCGTCGGAACGCTCATCGCAGGAACGCCTGGGCCACGCCCGAGTCCACGGGGATGTGCAGACCCGTCGTGCGGCTGAGCTCCGGCCCCGTGAGCACGTACACGGCGTCGGCGACGTTCTCGGGCACGACCTCGCGCTTGAGGATCGTGCGGTTGGCGTAGAACTGCCCGAGTTCCTCCTCCTTCACCCCGTAGGTCGCGGCGCGGTTCGCGCCCCAGCCCGAGGCGAAGATGCCCGATCCGCGCACGACGCCGTCGGGGTTGATGCCGTTCACACGCACGCCGTGCTCGCCGAGCTCGACCGCCAGCAGACGCACTTGGTGCGCCTGGTCGGCCTTGGTCGCGGAGTACGCGATGTTGTTCGGCCCGGCGAAGACGGAGTTCTTCGACGAGATGTACACGATGTCGCCGCCCATGCCCTGCTCGATGAGCGGCTTCGCGGCCGCCTTGGAGACGAGGAACGAGCCCTTCGCCATGACGTCGTGCTGCAGATCCCAGTCCTTCTCGGTGGTCTCCAGCAGCGGCTTCGACAGCGACAGCCCGGCGTTGTTCACGACGAGGTCGATGCCGCCGAAGGCCAGGAGCGTCGCATCGATCGCCGCCTGCACGCCGGCGGCGTCGGCGACGTTCGCCGCGACGCCGATGGCGACATCGGCCGAGCCGAGCTCGGCGGCCACGGCCTGGGCCTTCTCCAGGTCGAGGTCGGCGACGACGACGCACGCGCCCTCCTTCGCCAGGCGCGTGGCGATCGCCTTGCCGATGCCGCTGGCGGCGCCGGTCACGAACGCGATGCGGCCCTGGTGCGTCTTCGGCTTCGGCATGCGCTGCAGCTTGGCCTCCTCGAGCGCCCAGTACTCGATGCGGAACTTCTCCGACTCGGGGATGGGCTGGTACGTCGAGAGAGCCTCGGCGCCGCGCATCACGTTGATGGCGTTGACGTAGAACTCGCCGGCCACCCGCGCGGTCTGCTTGTTGGCGCCGTAGCTGAACATGCCCACGCCCGGCACGAGCACGATGAGCGGATCGGCGCCGCGCATGGCCGGAGAGCTTTCGTCGGCGTAGCGCTCGTAGTAGGCGGCGTAGTCGGCCCGGTACTGCTCGTGCAGCTCCTTCAGCCGCGCGATCGAGTCCTCCACGGACGCCGACGCCGGCAGGTCGAGCAGCATCGGCTTGACCTTGGTCCTCAGGAAGTGGTCGGGGCAGCTCGTGCCGAGCTCGGCCAGTGCGGGCGCCTTCTCGGACGCGAGGAACTCGAGCACGACGTCGGCATCCGTGAACTGGCCGACCATCGGCTTGTCGTGGCTTGCCAGCCCACGGATCGTCGCGGCCAGAGCGGCCGCCTTGGCGCGGCGCTCTGGCTCGGGCAGCGCCTCGAAGCCGGAGCGCACGCCCCCGAACGGCTCGGCCTTGCCGTGCTCGTCGATGTATCTCTGCGCGGTCTCGATGATCCAGAGCGAGTTGCGCTCGCTCTCCTCGCTCGTCTCGCCCCACGCCGTGATGCCGTGCCCGCCGAGGATCGTGCCGATCGCCTGGGGGTTCTGCTTCTTGATCTCGGCGATGTCGAGGCCGAGCTGGAAGCCGGGTCGGCGCCACGGCACCCACACGACCTTCTCGCCGAAGATGGTGCGCGTCAGCTCCTCGCCGTCGGCGGCCGTCGCGATCGCGATGCCGCTGTCGGGGTGGAGGTGGTCGACGTGCGCCGCGTCCACGAGCCCGTGCATGGCCGTGTCGATCGAGGGGGCGGCCCCGCCCTTGCCGTGGAGGCAGTAGTCGAACGCGGCGACCATCTCGTCCTCGCGTTCGATGCCGGGGTACACGTCCACGAGCGCCCGCATGCGGTCGAGGCGTAGCGCCGCCAGGCCCGCCTCGGTGAGGGTGCCGAGGTCGCCGCCGGAGCCCTTCACCCACAGCAGCTCGACGGGCTCACCCGTGACGGGGTCGGTGTCCGTGCCCTTCGCCGAGGTGTTCCCCCCGGCGTAGTTCGTGTTCTTCGGATCAGAGCCGAGGCGGTTGCTCCGTGCGATGAGGGCCTCAACGGCGGGGTTCGTCATGTCCTCTTCCTTGTGTCGGCGGTGTCTCACGCGCCCCAGCCGGCCTGCTGGCCGCCGACGCGCTCGTTCTCGATCCGCTGCTGGTAGCCCGACTCGATCTGGGCCTTCATGGGATCGGCCGGCAGGCCGCGGGCCGCGCGCCACTCAGCGAGGGAGGGGCGCACGTCGGTGTAGAAGGCGTCCATGAAGACGGCGTTGGCGGCCAGCGGATCACCGGCCACCTGCGCCGCGCGCAGCGCCTCCTGGTCGACGAGCAGCGCGCGGGCCGTCATCTCCTGCACGTTCAGCACCGAGCGGATCTGACCGAGGATCTTGTTCTCCACGTTGTGGCACTGGTCGAGCATGAACGCCACGTCGGGGTTGTTCAGACCGCCGCCGCGGATGACCTCGAAGATGATCCGGAAGAGCTGAAAGGGATCGGCGGCGCCGACGATGAGGTCGTCATCGGCGTAGAAGCGGCTGTTGAAGTCGAAGGAGCCGAGCCTGCCGAGGCGCAGCAACTGCATCACGATGAACTCGATGTTCGTGCCGGGGGCGTGGTGCCCGGTGTCGAGGCACACCATCGCCCGCTCCCCGAGGGCCGTCACCTGGGTGTACGACGTACCCCAGTCGGGGACATCGGTGTGGTAGAACGCCGGTTCGAAGAACTTGTACTCGAGAACGAGGCGCTGCTCGTCTCCGAGCCGGTCGTAAATCTCCTGCAGCGACTCGTGCAGCCGATCCTGTCGGCCACGCATGTCCGCCTGGCCGGGATAGTTCGAGCCCTCCGCGAGCCAGATCTTCAGGTCGCGCGACCCGGTCTCGTGCATGACGTCGATGCAGGCGAAGTGGTGGTCGATGGCCTTGCGGCGCACCGCGGCATCCTCGTGTGTGAGCGCGCCGAACTTGTAATCGTCGTCCTGGAACGTGTTCGAGTTGATGGTCCCGAGGCGCACGCCCTCGTCCTCGGCGTGCCGCCGCAACGCGGAGAAATCACACAAGTCCCACGGGATGTGCAGCGCGACGGTGGGAGCGAGCCCGGTGAGGCGGTGCACCTGTGCGGCATCGGAGATCTTCTCGAACGGATCGCGGGGCGTGCCCGGGGTGGCGAACACCTTGAAGCGGGTGCCGGAATTGCCGAAGGCCCACGAGGGCAGCTCGATCGACTGCTTCTCGAGGGCCGACAGGGCCTCGGGAGCGAGGGTGGGGTGCGTGCTCACGGTGAGTCGCCTTTCTCGGTCATGCGGCGCGGGCGCCGCGGGGTCTGGGCGTCAGGCGCCTGTCGACGTCAGGCCGCGGGCGGCGGCGAGCTGCGATTCCAGGTGGAACACCTCGGGGAGGGCCGCGGCGTCTTGATCGGGGCGTCCCGTGAGCCCGATGAAGAAGTCGGCGACCGAGGCCTCCCAGCGCGCCGCGACTTCGCTGCGCGCGAGATATTCCCGCGAGGCGGCGTCGTCGTCGGTCTCGTAGAAGCCGACGAGGTGGCCGCCCCCGAGGTGGAAGATCGAGTAGCAGCGGCGACCCGAGGCGGCAATCTCCTCCAGCATCTCCGGCCAGACCGGGTGGTGCCGTGCGATGTAGTCGTCGACCCGTGCCGGGTCGACCCGCAGGGTGAAGCAGATGCGTTGGCTCATCGTCGAGTCCTCTCTCGGCCATGAATCGTTTCACAACGCCGCATCGCCTTCGAGGAAGCGACGGTGAATCGATTCAGTGCTAATGCTACCCTGGCCCGACCGCGAGGCGGTGTCAAGGGCCGCGGCGCGGCGCCGGGCCCGGCGCTACACGGTGCGGAAGTCGATGCCGAGGAGCGAAGCCGCGGCGCGGTAGTCGCCGGCGCGACTGCCGAGTGACAGCGACCAGTGGTGGCCAACCCCGGTCGCCGACCACTGGTCGACCCATTCGCCGGGATCCCGGCCGAAGTCCACGCGGCTCGTCGTGTTGCCGATCTTTAGCAGCGGTCCCGGCACGACCGTGCCCTCGGACGCCACGAACGCGAGGGAGCCGTCGCGATCCTGCCCGAGACCCAGCAGCGTCACGGGGCCATGGCGCACATCGAACTCGACGCTGACTCCCCAGCCCCGCTTTCCGTGGTAAACCCCCAGGCCCCGCAGCAGCGGATCGCGGCTCGCCACGGTCAGGTGCGCCGGCCCGTCGTGCCCCATCTCCACGACGCCGTCCTCGAAGTCCAGTGCCTGGATCTCGCAGAACGAACCGCCCGCGCCGATCACCTGCGTCGCCAACTGCGCCACGGTCGTGCGCAGCTCGTACTCGCCCGTCGCCGGGATGCCCCGGGCGGTCAGCAGCGAGGCGCCCAGGATCATTCCGGCGCCGAGACGTTCGTGCTGCTCGCCGTCCAGACCGCGGTGGTAGTACGCGAGCGTGTCGAGCGCGAAGTCGTCCACGAGGTGGTCGAGGCCCACCGACACTCTCGCGCCCCACGCGAAGTCGTCCTCGTTCACCGATCCGTCGACCCTGAAGATCTCCCGCGCGAGCGCCATCCGCTCTCGCGTCTGCGCGTCGGTCACCTGCTCGACGCGCACCCGCAGGTCGTCAAACTCCAGCACCTCGACGTGCGAGCCGAACGTCGTCGGCAGCAGCGTGAGGTCGGTCGAGACGTCGAGCATGCCGGGGTAGAGGTGCCCCATGAGCCCGTGGCGTGCGTGCCGCAACGCGGCCCGGATGTGCGCGGCATTGATCCACTGCTCGATGCGCTTCCACGCCGACTCCTGCCGCAGCCAGCCGGACACGGATCGGAACGGGATGCCGGCCCGGCGAAAGACGTTCCCGACCTCCGGCACGGGGCACTGGCCGCAGTAGGCGAGCCAGGCGCCGGTGTCGAAGGAGGCGTGGTCCATCCTCTCCGTGGGCTGCAGGTCGATGACCAGCACGGGGCTGTTCGCGCGTTGCGCGATGGGCAGCACCATCGATGAGGTGAGGTACGTCGTCAGGAACAGCACGATGAGATCGCAGTCCGCCTGCCGCAGCCTCTCCGCGGCCGCGGCGCCCTCGGGAGCGTCGGAGATGAAGCCGACGTCGGTCACGTCGGCGTCCATGCCGCGGAACCGCTCGGACACGTAGCGCGCCGACTCCTGAAGTTGGGGGAGCAGCCCGGGGAACTGTGGCCAGTACGTCCCCAGGCCCCCCGCCACGAGCCCGATCCGTGGCCTGCGGCGTGGGCGCGGTGGCAGGAGGGGGCTCACCTCACGCAGGCTCTCGTTCATCGGTGCCTCGCCTCGGGGGTGTCGGGGGAGGCCGTTCCTTTCGGGACGGCGGGCATCGCCGGGTGCGCGGCGAGCGGTCCGGGCTCGGTGGTGGTCTTCACGGGACGTCCTCGTCTCCTTCACTGCGTCGGTTGCGGGCGGGCACCGAGCGTGGCGCGCGCACACGTCGCGTGCCTCGTCCTGCCCTCGTCCCACGCCGGTGTGGACGGCCCGGCTCGGTGGCCGTAGAGTGACGATAGAGCGATTAAATCGATTTTACAATCGCCACCGGTTCCGCCGGCGGGCGCGGCGTTCAAGGAGGAACGAGCCGTCGATGACGTCACCCCATCTGCGCGCCCTGTTCGACGACCCTCCCCGCGAGTTCGGGCCGACGCCGCTGTGGTGGTGGTCCGGAGCCGCCGTCACTCCCGAGCGGCTGGCGTGGCAGATGGCACGCTACGACGAGGGGGGCATCCACAACCTCGTCGTCATCAACCTTGCACCCGCCGGGCCGCTGTTCGGGGCGCTCGCCGATGATCCCCCCTGGTTCGGGGAGATGTGGTGGGAGCGATTCGAGCAGACCTGCGACATCGCCGCCGAGCGGGACATGCGCATCTGGTTCTACGACCAGATCGGGTTCTCGGGCGCGAATCTGCAGGGTCGAATCGTGAACGAGCACCCGGAGGCGGCCGGCCGGTCCCTCCGGTTCCGACGCGTCGCCCGGCACGGCGGACGGGTGGCACTCGCGGGCAACGAACACCTCGTCGCCGTGTACGACGCGGCCGGCCGGCGCCTGGAAGCGACGCCGGACGGCCGCGTCCACGGCGGGCGCGACGGGGCCGTGCTGCAACTGGTCACGGCCGTGCCGACCGCTTTCGATTACCTCGCCCCCGAGGCTGTCGCGCTCCTGCTCGACCGCGTTCACGGCGAGTACGACAGGCGCGTGCGTGATCGGCTCGGCACGGTGATCGCCGGCAGCTTTCAGGACGAGGCGCCGGCGACGAACGCCTGGACGGCGCGGTTCGCCGAGGAGTTCCGCGCGCGCCGGGGTTACGACCTGCTCGACCATCTTCCGGCGCTGTTCGGGGGCACGTCGACGACGGAGCGGAAGGTGCGTGGCGACTACTACGCGGTGCGCGCCGCCCTCGCCGAGGAGGCGTTCTTCCGGCCGATCGGGCGCTGGCATGCCGAGCGTGGCATGCTGATCGGCGCGGACCAGTCGAACCCCGCGCGCGCGGGGTACCCCACCCAGGGCACGCAGTTGTACACCGACTACTTCCGCACGCACCGCTGGTACGGGGCCGTCGGCAGCGACCACGAGGGCGACGCGAAGGTGCACTCGTCGATGGCGCACCTGTATGACCATCCGCGGGTCTGGATCGAGTCCTTCCACTCCAGTGGATGGGGCGGCACCCTCGAGGACACGTACGACTGGCTCATGCCCTTCCTGCGAAGCGGCGCGAACCTCTACAACCCGCACGCGACGTACTTCGGCACCGCGGGAGGGTGGTTCGAATGGGCGCCTCCCTCCACCGACTGGCGCCAGCCGTACTGGCAGCAGTATCCGGCGTTCTCACGTGCCGTGGCGCGCATCGCGTCGATGATGTCGTGGGGGACGTACGACGCCGAGGTGGCGGTGCTGCACCCCACCGCCACGGCGCAGGCCGGGCTGGCGCTCGACCTGCCGGTGGACCACTTCGGCGACGGCAAGGTCGGGGGCGACGCATATGCCGGGACCGACGCCGCCCAGGAGACATACCTGGACCTCGTGGGCTCGAACAACTGGTTCCGAACGCGGGTGGGCGCGCTGGACCGGCGATGCGTGGCGTTCGACGTGATCGACGACGATTCGATCACACGCGAGCCGCTCCAGGGGTCCGCCATCCGTGTCTCGGCGCAGCGCTACCGGGCGGTCGTGCTGCCGGCCGCGGCGGTGCTCGAGGAGGCCACGGCGCGCCGCCTCGTCGAGTTGCTCGACGCGGGCGGGCGCGTGCTCGCCGTGGGAACGGGCCCGGCAATGGCGGCGGGACTCGGCGGCGATGACTCCGTGGTCGCCGCGCTCGCCGCGCATCCGCGGCTCGAGCATCATCGGGACGCGGACGAAGCGGCGCGCGCACTGGGCGGGCTGGCCGGACACGCCGTGAGCGACGTTCCGCTCCTCGTTCGCCGTGACGGGAGGGAGGCGGTCGCGCTCGTCACGGGAACGTTCCCGAGCGCGAGCGGGCCGCGTCGCACCGACGCGACAGGATCGCCCTGGGCGGATGAGACGTTCGATCCGGCGCGCTATGCCCGACGGCGGGCCGTGCGCGTGCGGGCCCGGGTGGTCGCGGCCGAGGTGTTCGACCCGGCGTCGGGGAGGCGCTGGGTCCCGCGCATCGTGCATGACGCGGATGGCAGCACGCTGAGCTTCGAGACGGGAGGGTCCCCGGGCGTCCTCGTCGCCTGGACCGAAGCGGAGGAGGCGCCCCGGGGAAGCGCGGCCACCCCGGCCCCCGGTGCCGCTGATCGGGCCGCCGAGCGCCCCATCGCGACCCCTCGCGAGGCCTGCCGCACCTCCGTGCCGATCGACGGGTGGACCGGTGAGCTGATTCCCACCCTCGACAACACCTGGGGAGACCTCGCGCTGCCGGCCGACACCGACGTCGCTGCGGTGCAGATCTGGTCGTTCGAGTGGCGGGACGGCGCCCAGCCGTGGTCGCACGCGAAGGCGACGTACGGCGATCGCGCGCGCGTCCTCGGGCCGGTTCCCGCCGAGGCGGCGCCGGACCCCATCCGTCCCCACGAGGTGCGGGACATCCTCGCTGGCCGTCGCGCGCTCGCAGAGTCGGGCGAGACCGCCGTCTGGTCGAGCAGCCGGGGCATGGCGAAGCCGGGGCGCGGCACGCTCGGCAACAAGGGACTCGTGCCCGAGGAGTTCGTGTGTGTTCCCTCACCGAAGGAGGGGGAGGTCGCCGTCGTGCGGGCGCTCGTCGCGTCCGATCTAAGCGGGGACGCGGAACTCGTCGTGGGCGCGGGTGCCGAGAAGGCGGTGTGGTGGAACGGTCAGCAGGTCGCGCGGTCCCCTGCCAACACGGTGCGGGTCCGCGTCGACGCCCGCCGTCGCGTCAACGTGCTGGAGTACCGCCTCGGTGCGAACCGCAACGGGCGCGGCGTTGCGACCGACGAGGAGCCGCTCAGAAGCTACTTCACGCTCGCTCAGCCCGGGTCCTTCCCCCCTCGGCCGGAGTTCATGCGCCCGCCCGAGGGTCTGCGCCCCGACGGATCCGTCCGCTACAGCGCCGACGTGCACCTGCCGGCCGACGCCGTGAAGGCGCGGCTGGTCGTCGGCGCCGCGGTGGGGGTGACGATCGCGATCGACGACGTCGTCGTGGCGCGGCAGGCGAAGGTCGAATACTACGAGTCGGAGTGGGGACCCGCCCCGGCGTACTTCGCGCACGAGGTGGCGGATCGGTTGCCGCTCGGGGCGCACCGGGTGACCGTGGAGGCCGAGAGCGTCGGTGTCGGCGACGTGGTGTTCGTCGACCTCGTGGCCACGACTGCGCGTGGACCGGTGTCGCTCGTGAGCGGCTCGGGCTGGTCGGTCGAGGCGGCCGGCAAGAACGCCGAATCGGTCGAGCATCTCGGGCATTGGGACGAGCCGGCCTCGACGCACGCGGCGCTCAGGCCCCACCCGCTCCCGGGCGTCGAGTGGTTGCGTGGCGCTCCGGCGCTCGGACGCACGGTGCCGGAGTTTCACGCCACCGACGACCCCGTACCGGCGCCGCAGCGCCTCCGGTTCCGGGTCCCCGCGGGGGCGGTGGAGATCGAGGTGCCGCTGCGGATCGCCGCACGCGCCACGATCGACGGACGAGACGTGCCCCTGGAAGACGGACGCATCCGCCCACAGGGGCCGCTCCCGCGCCCCGCGACGGTGGAGCTTGTCACCGAC
The DNA here is from genome assembly GCF_946151065.1 of Microbacterium sp. Marseille-Q6965. Lineage (GTDB taxonomy): Bacteria > Actinomycetota > Actinomycetes > Actinomycetales > Microbacteriaceae > Microbacterium. The sequence goes on from NZ_CAMGZA010000002.1 coordinate 47,889, forward strand.
GAGACGGCCTTCCTGCGAGGCGGATCCGCACTGGCCGGGCCCGTGCGCGTCCGCACGGTCGCCGCCCCGATCACGCTGGGGGACTGGCGCGACATCGGCCTCGGCTCGTGGTCGGGAGGGGTGCGGTACACCGCGCACGTGGTCGTGCCCGGCGACGCCGCACACGCCTGGCTCGACCTCGGTCGGGTGCGGGGCAGCGTGCGGGTCGAGGTCGACGGTGACGTTGTCGCCGACCTGTTCTGTGCGCCGTTCCGCGTCGACCTGGGCGACCGGCGCGGACCCCTGCGGATCGGCGTGACGGTCAACAACACCCTGGCGCCGTTCCTGTACGAGTCCACCCCGACGGCGTGGGTGTTCCCCTCTCAGTTGGGCTCGGGCCTCCACGGGCCCGTCGTGCTGGAGACGACGTGAGCGGCGTCAGGGTGCCGAACGCCGCACGATGAGTCGCGGTGGAAACACCGACGCCTTGTGCTCGTGGGCGTCGCCACCCGTCAGCTCCGCCACGAGCGCATCGACGGCGGCCCGCCCCACCCGGTCCTTCGGCTGCTCGACCGTCGTGAGCGGCACCCGCGCGAGCTCAGCGACCTCCAGGTCGCCGTAGCCGACGACCGTGACGTCGTCGGGCACCCGCACCCCCGCGTCCACGAGGGACCGGACGACACCGACGGCGATGAGGTCGTTGGCGCAGAAAACCCCGCGGGGCGGCGCCTGGGCGAGCGCACGCCCGGCCGCGGCTCCGGCCGCTGTCGTCATCTCGGGGAGCACCAGCTCGCGGATGGCGACGCCGGCGGCAGCGGCGGCCTCGTACGCGCCGCGGCTGCGATCGCGGCACTGGGGGATCTCCGGATCGCCGTTGACGATGACGAGGTCGCGGATCCCGCTCGTCACGAGATGCTCGACGGCGATGCGCCCGCCCGCGACGTCGTCGACCGCCACCGAGCACCCCTCCTCGGGCTCGGTGACGCGATCCACGAGTACGAGGCGCGCGCCCACCATCCGCAGTCTCCTCAGCCGGTCGCGGTCGGCGCCGCGAGGCACGACGAGCACGCCGGCGGCGCGCTGCTCGGCGAGGGTGTCGAACCAGGCGAGTTCCCGATCGGCGTCGTCGTGGCTGACGCACAGCGCCACGACGTAGCCGAGACGCGCGGCCTCCTCGGTGACGGCGCTCGCGATGGCCGCGTAAAAGGGGTTGGTGATCTCGGGAACCACGAGCCCGATGAGGCGGCTCGTTCCCAGCCGCAGCGCCGAGGCGGCGCGGTTCGGCACGAAGTCGAGCTCCTCGATCGCGGCGAGGATGCGGGCGCGCGTCGCGGCCGCGACCTTCTCCGGGCGGTTCAGCGCGTTCGAGACCGTGCCGGGGGAGACGCCGGCGAGCCGTGCCACCGCGGCGAAGCCGATGTCCTGCCTGCTGCCCACGTGCATCCTCCCGAGCGAACGTGCGTCCGCCCGCCTCGAGGCTACCCCCGCGGGTCGGCGCGCAGTGCGGAGCACGACGGCCTTCCGCGAGCTCCGCGGCCCGGCGGGGCCCCGCGGAGCGCCGCAGGCGCGCGCCCGAAGCCGCTGCGCAGACGGGGCGGCGGACCCGTGGCCCGCCGCCCCGCGTCGTGGGCTGCTCAGCCCGCCGCGTATGCCTCGTCCATGCGAGCCAGCGCCTCCTCCACGGTGATGTCGCCGGCGAGCAGCTGCTGATCGACCTCGAGGTGCACCTGCTGCACGTTCGGGTTCGGCCACAGCTGATCCATGAACGGATCGGTCTTGCCCTCGGCCATGTACGTCATGAGCGGCTCGAGCGCCGGATCCACCTCGTACTCGGGGTCGAGCGCCGGGATGCCCGCGATCGAGTCGGCGTAGAGCCGCTGCCCCTCCTCGGAGGTCAGGAACTCGATGAACTGGCGCGCCTGCTCGCCCTTCTCCGTGCCGACGTTGATCGAGTAGCCGGCGCCCATCGCCGCCGCCATCCGGGTCTCGGCGGGGTCGTCCGTGGCGGGCAGCGGCTCGAGCCGCAGTTCGGTGCCCTCCGGCGCACCCTGGCGGATCATCTCGACCGAGGCGTTCACCTGCACCGAGGCGAGCGCCTCTCCCTTTGCGACGAGGTCCAGCGCGTCCTCATATCCCGTGCCGAGGGCGCTGTCCTGGAAGCAGCCCGCCTCGTTCATCTCGATGTACTTCTCGAACGCGGTCGTCCACTCGGAGTCGGCGAAGGTCGCCTCGCCGTCTGCCATCTGTTGTGCGAAGTCGGGGTTCGGCCCGTATACGAGCGTGGGGGTGAGGGCGTAAGGGATGAGCTGCACCTGCCACGGCGTCTGGCCGGCCAGCGCGAACGCGGCCTTGCCCGCCGCCTGCGCGTCGGCGCAGAGCGTGAGCACCTCGGTCCACGTCTGCGGCACCTCCAGGCCGACCTCCTCCATGACGGTGAGGTTGTAGGCGGCCCCGATGCCGGCCGAGCTGACGGGGGCGACATACGTGCCGTCCTCGAAATCGCTCAGCACGCGGTACGCCTCCGGGATCTTCTCGACGAAGTCCATGTCGCTGAGGTCCTCGACCAGACCCGCCTCCGCGACCACCTGCAGCGCCATCGGGTTGCCGTCGCCGGGCCACACGAAGAACACGTCCGGCGCCGTGCCGCTCGACAACTGCGTGCGCAGAGTGGTCTGGTAGTCGTCCGTGTCGGCGGTGGTGAGGGTGATCTCGATGCCGGTCTCCTCGGTGAAGGCCGCGGCCACGGCCTCGGCGGCCGGCTTGTCGCTCGTGACCGACGCGAAGGTGAGGGCGTCGCCCGAACCTCCGTTCCCGCCGCCCGTCGTGTCGTTGCTGCAACCGGCGACCATGCCCACCGCCAACAGCCCGACGAGGGCGGTGCCTACGACTCTGTAGCGCATTTCCTGCTCCTTTGTGGATGGATGAGCCCGCACGCGCGGCGGGACGATCAGCCCTTCAGACCGCTGGCGAAGCCCTGGATGACGGTCTTCTGGAGGATGAAGTAGACGATGAGGATGGGCGCGATGCTGATCACCAGCCCCGCGAACACGAGGTTCCACTGCGAGACGTACTGACCGACGAAGCTGTACAGCGTCACGGGGATCGTCTGCTGCCCGCTTCCCGACAGGTACAGCAGCGGTGTGAGGAAGTCGTTCCAGATGGTGACCACGTTGAGGATGACGACGGTCCCGGTGATCGGACGCAGCAGCGGGAACACGATCCGCCAGAAGGTGCCGAGCGCGCCCGCGCCGTCGATCGCCGCGGCTTCCTCGTACTCGAGGGGCACCACCCGCAGGAAGCCCGTGTACAGGAAGATCGAGAAAGGCATCTGCAGGCCGACGTAATAGAGGACGAGCCCCCAGACCGACCCGAGCAGCCCGATGTCCCGCATGGTCGTGTACAGCGGGATGAGCGCGAGCTGGAACGGAAGCAGCAGGCCCACGAGGAACGTGAAATAGAGCGCCTTCGACCACCCGCGGCCCACGCGCGCGAGCGGGTATGCGGCCAACGAGGCGCACACGACCAGTCCCAGCACGCTGACCACGGTCACGACCGCGCTGTTGACGAGGGCGTTTCCGAGATGTCCCTGCACCCAGGCGTCGGCGTAGTTCTGCAGGGTGAACGTGGACGGCAACGCAAGAGGCCCGGCCGGGTCGTTGGACTCGCGGAAGGACAGGTTCAGCAGCACATAGACGGGGATGAAGAAGACGATGGCGACCGCGATCATCACGATCTCGAGCACGCCGGTGCGCCAGGTGTAGCGATTCAGCACGGCTCACCTCCCGTTCTGGCGGATCAGGCCCGCGTACTGGATGCTCGAGAGCACCGCGACGATCACGGTCAGCACGAGGGCGATCGCGATGCCGTAGGCGAAGTCGCCGAGCTGGAACGCGTTCTTGTACAGCAGGGTCGACATCGTCTCGGTCGCCCCGCCCGGGCCGCCGCCGGTCATGACCCACACCTGGTCGAACAGCTTCAGGCCGCCGATGATGGACAGCATCAGGTTGATCGTGATCGAGGGTGCCAGCTCTGGCCGCACGACGCTCCAGAACCGGCGAACGGGTCCGGCCCCGTCCAGGTGCGATGCCTCGATGATCTCGTCGGGGATGCCCTGCAGGTTGGCGAGGAAGATGACCATCGAGTACCCGGCGTACTGCCAGATGACGACGATGCAGATCGCCCACAGTGCGACCTCTGAATCGCCGAGCCAGTCGGGCGCGATCGCCCCGAGCCCGACGGCCTCGAAGAGCTCGTTGATCGCTCCGCGCGGGGAGTACAGGTTCTGCCACAGGTAGGACGTGGCCACCGGGGTGATGATCGCCGGGGCGAACAGCAGGACGCGCAGCACGTTGCGGCTCTTGATGCGGCTGTGGACGCCGAGCGCGAGCAGCAGCCCGATGAGGTTCTGCACCACCGTGACGGTGAGCGCGATGAGGAGGGTGCGCCCGATCGCGCCGGCCGCCTTGGGGTCGTTCCACAGGCGTTCGAAGTTGCCGATGCCGATGAAGTCCCGCTCGCTGCCGAGGCCGTCCCAGTCGGTGAAGGCGAGGCCCGCGCCCTGGATGCTCGGCCAGAGCACGACGAAGACGTAGAAGGCGGCGGCGGGCAGCAGGAACAGCCAGAGGCGGTTTCTGGCGCGTGCCAGGGCGCCGGCCGGTGGCCGGCGCCGCGGTGGGGTGATCAGCGTGACGGTCGACGTCATAGCCTCGTACGACCTCCTCGTCGCAGCGGGGTGGCGCCGGGTGCGGCGCGCTAAATCGATTCAAAGCTCGGGCTGGTGACTCAACGTAGACGGCCACGACCGAGGCGTCAAGACCTGCATTGGCGCGGAGGGCGTGCTGTAGCGTGATCGTGACCGACGGATTGAATCGATTCGGCCCGTGCCGATTCGCCGCCGTCGGCAACCCCGCGCCCGTGCTTCGAAGACGAAGGACCGTCGATGACGACACCGCTGCAGCCCTACGACCTGCGCACCGAGCACCGCCGTGACCCGCTGGGGATCGACGTGCGTGCGCCCAGACTCTCCTGGCGACTGCGATCGGCCGATCCGTCCGCCCGCGGCGTCGCCCCGGCCGCCTATCGGATCACGGCCCGCGTCGGAGAGGACATCGTCTGGGACACCGGCCGGGTCGAGTCCGGTGACGGCACCGGCGTGGAGTTCGGCGGCACCCTCGCCCCGCGCACGCGGTACGACTGGACCCTCGAGGTGTTCGATGCTGCGGGCGAGGCGGCCGAGCCGGTGTCGGCATGGTTCGAGACGGGGCTGCTCGATCCCGCGGAGATGCGCGGGCGGTGGATCGGGCGCGACGTCAACGCGGACGACCCCGACGCGGTGCAGGATCCGCCCGTGGACGACGGCATCACGGCGAAGGTGCGCCACATCCCCCCGGCGGCGCATCTGCGCCGCGAGTTCGAGGTCGCCTCGCCGGTCTCGCGGGCACGCGTCTACGCCACCGCCCGCGGTGTCTACGAGCTGCACCTCAACGGCGCGCGGGTCGGCGACCACGAGCTCGCGCCGGGCTGGACCGACTACGACGACCGGATCCAGTACCAGACCTACGACGTCACCGCCGCCTTGCGCCAGGGGGCCAACGCGCTCGGGATCGTGCTGGCCGACGGCTGGTACTCGGGGTACGTCGGCTTCGACTCGCGCCGGCAGGGCAACCATTGGGGTGTGGATCCGGAGGCATGGGCGATGCTCGTCGTGGAGCACGAGGACGGCTCGGAGGCGGTGATCGTCACCGACGGATCCTGGCGGGAGTCCGCCGGTGAGATCCGCTACACCGACATGCTGATGGGCGAGTCCGTCGACCGACGCCGGGCCCTCGGCGCCTGGACGGAGCCCGGCTACGACGACGCCCGTTGGGCGCCGGCGGCGGAGTTCGGGGACGACCTGTCGCGTCTGGTCGCTCAGGTGGATGAGCCGATCCGGGTCACCGAGGAGGTCGCCGCCGTCGACGTCTCCCGCGATCCCGACGGGCGGTGGGTCGTCGACTTCGGTCAGAATCTCGTGGGTCGGGTGCGCATCGGGCTCGGCGCGCTCTCCCGGGGGCACCAGGTGACCCTGCGCCACGGCGAGATGCTGGAGGACGGCCGGCTCTATACGGCCAACCTGCGCACGGCCGAGGCGCGCGACGTCTACGTCTCGGCGGGCGAGGGGCACGACGTGTTCGAGCCGCGCTTCACGTTTCACGGGTTCCGCTATGTCGAGGTGTCCGGCCTGGACGAGGCCCCGGATCCGTCATCCGTCGTCGCGGTCGTGATCCACTCCGACACGCCGTTCGTCGGCTCGATCGAGACCTCGAGCGATGACGTGAACCGGCTCATCTCCAACATCCGGTGGGGCCAGCGCGGGAACTTCGTGGGGGTGCCGACCGACTGCCCCCAGCGCGACGAGCGGCTGGGGTGGATGGCCGATGCTCAGGTGTTCCTGCCCACGGCCGCTCTCAACGCCGACGTCGCGTCCTTCTTCACGCGCTGGCTGCACGACGTCCGCCACGCGCAGACGGCCGAGGGAGCGTTCCGCGACGTCGCGCCGGCCGTGACCGCGTTCTTCCGCCGCGACGGCGCACCGGCGTGGGCCGACGCGGGCACGATCATGCCATGGCACCTGTACCGGGTCTACGGCGACCGCCGGCTGCTCGGTGACTCCTACGACTCGATGACGAGGTGGGTCGACTTCGTGGAGCGTCACAATCCCGACCTGATCTGGGTCCACCGGGTGGGCAACCACTACGGCGATTGGCTGCAGATCGATGCCGAGACCCCGCGCCCGGTGCTGGCCACGGCCTTCTTCGCCCGCTCCGCCGAACTCACCGCCCGCGCGGCAGAGACGCTGGGGCGCGCCGAGGACGCCGAGCGTTACGGAGATCTCGCCACGCGCATCAAGCAGCGCTTCCGAGAGGCGTTCATCGCCGACGACGGGCGGATCGAGGGAGACACCCAGACGGTCTACCTCCTCGCCCTCGCGTTCGGGCTCGTCCCCGAACGGGAGCGGCGCGTGTTCGCGGATCACCTCGTCCGCACGATCGAGGCGCATGACGGGCTGCTCACGACGGGCTTCGTCGGCGTCGCGCTGCTGTGCCCCGTGCTCACCGAGATCGGCCGCAGCGATCTGGCGTTCGCCCTGTTGGAGACGGACCGTTATCCGTCGTGGCTGTACTCCGTGCGGCACGGGGCCACGACCATCTGGGAGCGCTGGGACGGCTGGACGGAGCACGCCGGCTTCCAGTCGGTGGAGATGAACTCCTTCAACCACTACTCCCTGGGGTCCGTGGGCGAGTGGCTCTACCGGCACGTGGCCGGCATCGACCAGACCGAGGATTCGGTGGCGTACGGGCGGCTCCGCGTGGCGCCGCAGCTCGGGGGCACGCTGACGAGCGTGGCCGCGTCGCACGAGACCGCACGCGGACGCGTCGCGACGGCGTGGCGCCGCGACGGGGATCGCGCGCGCTTCGACCTGGAGGTGCCGCCCGGTGTCGTGGCCGAGGTGACGCTGCCGGCCGTTGCCGACGTGACCGAGGGCGGCGTCCCGCTGCCCCGCGCCGACGGGGTCGACGACGTGCGGAGCGTTCCCGGAGGGGTGACGTTCACGGCCGCCTCCGGTCGCTACGCGTTCGACTTCGCGGTCTGAGGGCTCGGAGCCCTCAGGAGCCGGCCCTCGGTGTGGGGGGGCGGGATGAGTCGATTCATTCGCGCGGGATCACGCGCGGTAGGGTGCGAGTTCGGGAGGTGGCGATGGTCGTCAGCATCCGCGACGTCGCGGCGCGCGCCGGGGTGTCGGTCGGGACGGTGTCGAACGTGCTCAACCGCCCCGACGCGGTGTCGGCGACCACCGTGGAGCGCGTCCGCGAGGCGATCGCAGAGCTCGGCTACGTGCGCAACGACGCCGCGCGGCAACTGCGTGCCGGCCGCAGTCGCAGCATCGGCCTCGTCGTCCTCGATTCCGCCAATCCCTTCTTCGCCGAAGTCTCCCGCGGTGCCGAAGAGGAGGCAGCGGCTCACGGGCTCGCCGTCCTTGTGGGCAACAGCGACGAGCGGCCCGAGCGCGAGGCGGGGTATCTCGAACTGTTCGAGCAGCAGCGCGTGTCGGGGGTGCTCATCTCACCCATCGCCGAGCGGTTCGACATGCTGCTGCGGTTGCGCGACAACGGAATCCCGGTGGTCCTCGTCGATCGCGCCGCCCCGGGGTCCGGGCTGTCGTCGGTGGCCGTCGACGACGTGCGCGGCGGCTATCTCGCCGCCCGGCACCTCGTCGAGACCGGCCGCCGGCGCATCGTCTACGTCGGGGGACCCCAGACGCTGCGCCAGGTCGCCGACCGTCTCGCGGGAGCGAGGGCCGCGATCGCGGAGGCCGCCGGCGCGCAGCTCGAGATCGTCACGCGGCCGTCGCTCTCCGTGCTGGAGGGCAGGGCTGCCGCGCAGGAGATCTTGGCGCGCCCCGCGCGGGACCGTCCCGACGCGGTGTTCGCCGCCAATGATCTGCTCGCCACGGGCGCGCTGCAGGCGTTCGTCATGGACGGCTCGGTGAGGGTGCCTCGCGACGTCGCGCTCATCGGCTACGACGACATCGACTTCGCGTCGTCCGCCATCGTGCCCTTCTCGTCGGTGCGCCAGCCCAGCCGCCTGATCGGCGAGACGGCCATGCGCATTCTGCGCGAGGAGACGACGGGCGCGGCCACCGAGCCGCGCGACGTCCTGTTCGAGCCCGAGCTCATCGTCCGCGCCTCCACCGCCGGCTGAGCCTGCAGAGCCTGCTGTTCCGGCCGGCCTCGCCTGGCGGCGCTCGCCCGGCCGGAACGAGCGAGCCGAAGGCGAGGGCCGTCAGCCCGCACCTTCGGCTCGCGCCGGTTCGGCTCAGCCCTGAGCGCGTCGGTTGGTGCGCGGCGCGGACGACCCCGACGACGTGCTGTACACCGCGGGGGCACCCGACCTGCCGCCGGCACCCTGGCCGGTGCGGCGCTGGCCCTGGCCGGCGCCGGCGGAGCCCTGACCGGATCCGCCGCGGCGGCGGCGGGAGCCCGAGCGGCCGGAACCGCCCTCCCGCGGCGTCTGAGAGGCGACGTCGCCCGAGCGCGCGGCGCGCTTGCGGCGGGCGTTGGCGCCCTGCGACTGTCCGCCGCCCGTGGCACCGGGCGCCGGCGCGTTGCCCGCGCCGGGCAGGCCCGCACCGGGGGCGACGTGCGGGGCGACCTCGCCGATGAGCGAGACGACCGCCGGGTGGGACGGGGTGACCGCCTGAGGCTGCACCGAGATCGCCGCTCGACGCAGCAGATCCCTCGTGTCGCGGCGCTGGGCAGGGAGCATGATCGTCACGACGTCACCGGAGGACCCGGCACGGGCCGTGCGGCCGCTGCGGTGCAGGTATGCCTTGTGCTCGGCGGGCGGATCGACGTGCACGACCAGCTCGATGCCGTCCACGTGCACGCCGCGAGCCGCGACGTCGGTGGCGACGAGCACGCGCACCGCGCCGGAGGCGAAGTCGGCGAGGTTGCGGTCGCGCGCGTTCTGCGACAGGTTGCCGTGCAGGTCGACGGCCGGGATGCCCTTGGCCGTCAGCTGGCGGGCCAGCTTCTTGGCCTGGTGCTTGGTGCGGGTGAACAGGATGCGCCGGGCGGCTCCCGAAGCGAGAGCGAAGACGAGGTCGTTCTTGGCCTCGGCCTCCACCTCGAAGACGTGGTGCGTCATGTCCGGCACCGGCGACTCCGCGGAGTCGATCGCATGGTGCACCGGGTTGCTCAGGAAGCGCGTCACGAGCTTGTCGATGCCGTTGTCGAGCGTCGCGGAGAAGAACATGCGCTGCCCGCCCGCGGGCGTCTGCGACAGCAGGCGCGTCACGCCCGGCAGGAAGCCGAGGTCGGCCATGTGATCGGCCTCGTCGAGCACCGTCACGGCGACGCGGTCGAGGCGCACGATCTTCTGCGAGATGAGGTCCTCGAGGCGGCCGGGGCAGGCGACGACGATGTCGACCCCACCGCGCAGCGCGCTCTCCTGCGGGCGCTGCGAGACGCCGCCGAAGATCGTCGTGGTCTTGAGGCCCTGCGCCTGGGCGAGGGGCTCGACGACGCGGGCGATCTGCGTGGCCAGCTCACGGGTGGGGGCCAGGACGAGGCCCGTGGGCGCGCCGGCGCGGCGCTCGGCACCGAGAGCGGCCAGCCGGGCGACGAGCGGGATCGCGAAGGCGAGCGTCTTGCCCGATCCGGTCTTGCCGCGCCCGAGCACGTCGCGACCGGCGAGGGTCGAGGGCAGCGTGGCCTGCTGGATGGGGAAGGGGGTGGGGCGCCCTTCGGCGACGAGCACGTCGACGAGGCGGGCGGGCACGCCGAGGTCGGCGAAGGTGGGGGTCTGCGTGGTCGCAGAGGTCATGGATTCTCTTTCGGATGATCCGCGCGGCGCGCACGACGGTCCGAGGGAGCGGACGCGAGCACGCGGCGGAAGGATGGCGAACGCGGCGGAATCGCCGGTCCGTTCGCCGCGGCAGTCGCAGAGCGCAGAGGGCGCTCGATGAAGGCACGACGAGGCGCCACGGAGAACGCGGCGCTGTATCGAGCCTAGCAGTCGCGGCCGAGCACGCGCGCCGCGGCGGATTGCGTCAGGTGCGGGGCCGCGCGGTCGAGCGCCGCACGCGCAGCTCGTACGGCAGCGGGGTGTCGGCGGGCGCGGCCTCGTCGACGCTCGGCTCGAGCTGCATCAGCAGGATGTCGACCGCCCGGGCTCCCTGCGTGCGCGGGAACTGCGCGACGGTCGTCAGGCCGAAGAACTCGGCCAGGTCGTGATCGTCCACGCCGGCGATCGAGACGTCGCCCGGCACGTCGAGGCCGAGGTCGCGGGCCGCGAGCATCGCGCCGAACGCCATCTCGTCGGAGGCGGCGAAGATCGCCGTCGGCCGATCACGCCGCGGCGCCCCGAGCAGCTGCTTGGCCGCGGCGTAACCGCCCTGCACCGTGAAGTCCGCCTGCGCGATGAGGCCCGGTTCCGGATCGAGCCCCGCGTCCGCGAGAGCCTGCTGCCAGCCGCGCAGTCTCTTGTCGGGCATGTGGAAGTCGAGGTCCGACGCGCGGTCGCCACCGATGATGCCGATGCGGCGGTGGTCCAGGCCGATGAGGTGCTCCGTGGCGAGCCGGGCCACGGCGACGTCGTCGATCATGAGCGTGGGCACCCCCGGAATGGGGCCTCCCACACCGACGTGCGGCTTGCCGATGGCGCGCAGGCTGCCGAGCTCGGCGTCGGTGAGCTCGAGCGCCACGGCGATCACGGCGTCGACCCGCTGGCGCAGCAGGAACTGCTCGAACACCATCGCCCGCTCGCCGTCGTGCCCGGCGAGGTTGTAGAGGGTCACGTCGTAGCCGGCGTGCATGAGCCGCTGCTGCGCGCCCTCCAGTACCGAGGAGAAGTACCACCGTCCGAGGAACGGCAGCACGATGCCCACGTTGCGGGTGCGGCCGCTGGCGAGGCTCGACGCCGCCTGGGAGACGACGTACCCGAGCTCGCGCGCTGCCTGGAGCACCCGCTCGCGGGCGGCCTCGGACACGTGGCCGCGCCCGGACAGGGCGCGCGAGACGGTGGCGGTGGACACCCCCGCCAGTCGCGCCACCTCGGCGATGCTCACGCCCCGGCCCGTCCCGATCGTCACGCGCGGACGAGCCAGGCGGCGGTGTCGGTCGGGATCTCGCCCTCGACCGGCCCGCTGCCGATGAGCACGCGGAGGCCCTCCGGCACCGGCACGGGGGAGGCGCCGAGGTTGGCGATGACGGTGACGGCTCCATTGCGGAAGGCGAGGGCGCCCTCCGGGGCGCTGTCGACCCACTCGAATCGTCCGTCGCCCAGGTCCTGCTCGCCGCGCAGGCGCAGCAGCTCCCGGTACAGGCTCAGGGTCGAGTCGGGGTCGGGCGCCTGCGCGTCGCGCGCCAGCCGCGCCCACTCGGGCGGCTGCGGCAGCCACGAGGCGCCCGTCGTGCTGAAGCCGTACGCCGGAGCCTGCCCCTCCCACGGAATCGGAACGCGGCAGCCGTCGCGCCCGTAGCGTTCGCCGTCGGTGCGGAACCAGGTGGGGTCCTGTCGGGCCTCGTCGGGGAGGTCGATGACCTCGGGCAGTCCCAGTTCCTCACCCTGGTACAGGTACGCCGATCCGGGCAGCGCGAGCATCAGCGTGGTGGCGGCGCGGGCGCGGCGCAGACCGACGACGGGGTCGGGCTTGCCGGGCGAGGCCGGGCCGATGCCGTGCCCCTGCGGGTGGTCGGCGCCCAGCGCGAGCCGGGACGCGTGCCGGATGACGTCGTGATTCGACAGCACCCAGGTGGTCGGCGCGCCCACGCCGCCGAAGGCGCGGAACGACTCGTCGATCACCTCGCGCAGCTGCGCGGCGTCCCAGTCGGCCATGAGGTATGGGAAGTTGAACGCCTGGTGCATCTCGTCCGGGCGCACCCACAGCGCGGTCTCCTCGGCGGTGGGCATCCATGCCTCGGCGCAGAGCGCGCGGTCGCCGGGGTACTCGGCGAGCAGGCGGTGCCAGTCCCGGTAGATCTCGTGCACGCCCTCCTGCCCCCAGTACGGCACCGGCTCGTTGCCGCCCATCGAGTCGGTGTCCTCCGGCGGCATGTAGTCGGGCAGCTCGTCGTGCTTGACGAGGCCGTGTGCCACGTCCACGCGGAAGCCGTCGACGCCGCGGTCGAGCCAGAAGCGCAGGATGCGGCGGAACTCCTCGCGCACCTCCTCGTTCGCCCAGTCGAAGTCGGGCTGCGAGGAGTCGAACAGGTGCAGGTACCACTGACCGGGCCGGCCATCGGCCTCCGTGACGCGCGTCCAGGCAGGGCCGCCGAACACCGACTGCCAGTTGTTCGGCGGCAGCTCACCGTGCTCGCCCTTGCCGTCGCGGAACATGTAGCGCGCGCGCTCGCGGCTGCCGGGGGCCGCGGCGAGCGCGGCCTGGAACCACGGGTGCTGGTCCGAGGAGTGATTCGGGACGAGGTCCACGATCACCCGGATGCCGCGCTCGTGCGCCGCCGCCAGCATGTCGTCGAAATCCGCGAGCGTGCCGAACAGGGGGTCGACGTCGCAGTAGTCCGCCACGTCGTACCCGGCGTCCTTCTGGGGCGACGTCATGAACGGCGAGAGCCAGATCGCGTCGATGCCGAGGTCCCTCAGTGCATCCAGGCGGGAGGTCACGCCCGGCAGGTCGCCGACCCCGTCGCCGTTCGCGTCGGCGAACGAGCGCGGGTAGATCTGGTAGATCACGGCGGTGCGCCACCATTCGGAAGTCATGCGTGCACTCTAGGGGAATGGCCGGATTTCTGGAAACGCTTGCAGGCAAGTTGCTCGCACCCGGGCGGATCACGGATCCATATCGACGCGGTTTCGGCCCGAGCAGACGTTTGCGCATCCGGTTTGCGCATGTCACGCTGTAACCGCTTGCAGAATCCGGCGACGGCGCCGGGCCGAATCAGAAGGGCACACCAATGAAGGTGATCACCAAGGGCCGCGGCATCGCGGCTTTCGCGGTCGTGGCGGCGCTGGGCCTGACGGGCTGCTCCAGCGGGCAGTCCGGCGACGCGCCCTCGGACGGCGGCGGCGAGGCGACCTCCACCCTCACGGTCTGGGTCGACGCCGATCGCGCCACCGTGCTGAAGGACGCCGCGGAGGCGTTCCAGGACGAGACGGGCGTGAAGGTCGACCTCGTCCAGAAGGACTTCGGTGAGATCCGCGACCAGTTCGTCGCGCAGGTTCCCACCGGCAAGGGGCCCGACATCGCGGTGGGCGCGCACGACTGGCTGGGCACGCTCGTGACCAACGGTGTCGTCGCCCCCATCGAGCTCGGCGACAAGGCGGCGGAGTTCGAGAAGGTGGCCACCGACGCCTGGACCTACGACGGCAAGGTCTACGGCGTCCCGTACTCGATCGAGAACATCGCGCTCGTGCGCAACACCGCCCTCGCCCCGGAGGCGCCCGCCACGTTCGACGAGATGGTGCAGATGGCCGACGCCGCGGGCACGGAGTACAAGGTGCTCGTCGGTCTCGACCCCGCCGCGGGCGACCCGTACCACCTGTACCCGTTCCAGACCTCGTTCGGTGCACCCGTGTTCGGCACCAACGCCGACGGCACCTACAACGCGGACGACCTGCAGATCGGCAACGACGGCGGCAAGGCCTTCGCGGCCTGGCTCGCGCAGCAGGGCGCCGCGGGCGTGTTCAACCCCAACATCGACGGCGACCTCGCGCGCGAGAACTTCAACGCCGGCAAGGCCCCCTTCTTCCTCACCGGCCCCTGGAACGTGCCGTCCGCGCAGGAGGCGGGGCTCGACGTGGCCGTCGACCCGATCCCGGCTCCCGGCCCCAACCCGGCGCAGCCGTTCGTCGGCGTGCAGGGCTTCTTCCTGAGCGCCAAGAGCGAGAACGTCGTGGCCGCGACGAACTTCCTCACCAACTACGTCGGATCGGAGGAGGTGCAGACCGCGCTGTACGAGGTCGGCGGTCGTGCGCCGGCCCTCACCGCGGCGTTCGAGGCCGCCGTGGCGGACGACCCCATCGTCGCCGGGTTCGGTCAGGTCGGCGCGCAGGCGGTGCCCATGCCGAGCATTCCGGAGATGGGCGCGGTCTGGGAGTTCTGGGGCGTGACCGAGACGGCGATCGTCAAGGGGGAGGGCGACCCGGCGCAGCTGTGGCAGAAGATGTCCGACGACATCGCCGCGGCCGTCAACGGCTGATCGGAGCACGAAACGACCGGGTGGCGGCCGTCGCCGCCACCCGGTCGCCTCCCGACACGTCCCTCGGCTCAGGAGACCCGCATGACCTCGGCCCCACTCGCCACCCGTGAGCGCGCCTCGCGCCGCGCCGCCCGCATCGCCGAAGCCGCCGGCGGCGGCTGGAAGCTCGTGCTCCTCAAGATCCTCGTGCTCGGCGTCGTCGACGCGCTCGCCGTGTACGCCGCGCTCGTGCTCTTCGCCGCGAGTGATGTCGTCGTCGGAGCGATCGTGGTGCTCGCCGCCATCGTCGTCAACGTCATCTACTTCCGTCGCGGCGGCCTGCCGCCGAAGTACCTGGCGCCGGGGCTCATCTTCCTGCTCGTCTTCCAGATCTTCGTCGTCCTCTACTCGGGGTACGTCGCCTTCACGAACTACGGCACGGGGCACAACAGCACCAAGGAGGACGCCGTCGAGGCGATCCTGCTGCAGAACCAGGAGCGTGTTCCCGACTCGCCGTCCTACCCGCTCACGGTGGTCGAGGGTTTCGGCGGAGAGCTGTCGTTCCTCGTCACCACGCCCGACGGAGACGCGCTGCTGGGAGGCGCCGAGCGCCCCCTCGAGCCCGTGCCCGATGCCACGTTCGAGGGTGACAGGGCCGTCGCGGCCCCCGGGTACACCTCGCTCGACCTGCAGGGTCTGCTCGCGCGGCAGAACGACATCGCCTCCCTCGCCGTGCCGGTCAGCGACGACCCCAACGAAGGCACGCTGCGCACACAGGACGGCCTCACGGCGTTCTCGTACGTGTCGCGCTACGCCTACGACGCCGAGGCGGAGACGATGACCGACACCCAGGGCGGTGAGGTGTACACCGACCGAGGGACGGGCGCGTTCGTCGCGGAGGACGGCACCGAACTGCTGCCCGGGTGGCGCATCAACGTCGGCTTCGACAACTTCGTGCGCGCCTTCGGCGACGAGTCGATCCGTGGCCCCTTCCTCGGGGTGACCGTGTGGACGTTCGCGTTCGCGTTCCTGTCGGTGGCGACGACGTTCCTGCTGGGGCTCTTCCTCGCCGTCGTCTTCAACGATCCGCGCATGCGCAGCCGCCGGTACTACCGCGTCATCATGATCCTGCCGTACGCGTTCCCCGGGTTCCTCTCGGCGCTCGTGTGGGCGGGCATGCTCAACCAGGAGTTCGGGTTCGTCAACACGGTGCTCTTCGGGGGCGCCGAGATCCCGTGGCTGACGAACGAGTGGCTCGCCAAGCTGAGCATCCTCACGGTCAACCTCTGGCTCGGGTTCCCCTACATGTTCCTCGTCACGACGGGGGCGCTGCAGTCCATCCCCGACGAGCTCAGCGAGGCCGCCCAGATGGACGGCGCGACGCCGTTCCAGGCGTTCCGCATGATCAAGATGCCGCTGCTGCTCGTCTCGGTCGCACCGCTGCTGATCTCGTCGTTCGCGTTCAACTTCAACAACTTCAACCTCATCTACATGCTCACCGGCGGAGGTCCGCGCGACGTCGATGCGGGCATCAACGTCGGCAGCACCGACATCCTGATCTCGATGGTGTACAAGGTGGCGTTCGTCGGCGCGAACCGCGACTACGGTCTGGCGAGCGCGTTCTCGATCATCATCTTCATCCTGGTCGCGACCATCTCGGTCATCGCGTTCCGGCGCACGAAGACGCTCGAGGAGCTGAACTGACATGAGCGACATCACGATCACCCGCGACCTCGCGCAGAACGCGCCCGGCGCCACGCGACTGCTCACGACCGTGCCGGAGGGCGGGGCTCCCCATCCGAAGCGGCCGTTCCGGGTGTGGTTCCGCCAGACCGGGTGGCGGCACATCGTCGGCGTCGCGATGCTCGTCTTCGCCGCGTTCCCGCTGCTCTACGTGCTCTCGGCATCGCTCAACCCGGGCGGCACGCTGATGACCGCCAACTCCCTGTTCTCGAACGTCAGCCCCGGCAGCTACGTGGAACTGTTCCAGCGGCCTCAGCAGCCGTACGCCGCATGGTTCCTCAACACCCTCGTGATCGGTCTGACCTCGGCGGCGGGAACCGTGCTGCTCGGCGCGCTCGCCGCGTACGCGTTCTCGCGCATGCGGTTCACGGGGCGGCGCTTCGGGCTGATCACCCTGCTGCTCGTGCAGATGTTCCCGCAGCTGCTGGCGATGGTCGCCATCTTCCTGCTCATGTCGGCGATCGACGAGATCTTCCCCGGTTTCGGGCTGAACAGCCAGATCGGCCTGATCATGGTGTACCTGGGGGGCGCGCTGGGCGTGAACACGTATCTCATGTACGGCTTCTTCAACACCGTGCCGTCGTCGATCGACGAGGCCGCCAAGCTGGACGGCGCCGGCCACGCGCGCATCTTCTTCACGATCATCCTGCGGCTCGTCGCGCCCATCCTCGCCGTCGTCGGGCTGCTGTCGTTCCTCGGCACGATGAGCGAGTTCGTCATCGCATCGGTCATCCTCGTCGATCCCGAGAAGCAGACGCTGGCGGTGGGTCTGTACCAGTTCATCTCGCAGGAGACCTCCCGCAATTGGAGCGTGTTCGCCGCCGGCGCCGTGTTGGCCGCCATCATCCCGGTGGCGCTGTTCCTCGCGCTGCAGCGTTTCATCGTCGGCGGCCTCACCGCCGGTGCCGTAAAGTGAGCGCCCCGCTCCGTCCCCGTCGCGCTGAAAGGACCGCCATGCCGCTGCCCCACCACGACGGCTCGCCGCTGTACGTGTCGAACGCCGCCCCCGAACTCGGCGAGCAGGTGCACGTGCGCCTGCGGGTGCCGCAGGGCTACGGCCCGCTCCGCGAGGTGCGCACGCGCTCCAACCCGGATCACGAGCCCGAGTGGACCGAGGCCGTGCGGATCGGTGAGGCGGACGGCTGGGAGTGGTGGGAGGCGCCCGTCACCGTGCGCAACCGGCGCCACGGTTACCGGTGGCTGCTCGTGCACGAGTCGGGCGAGGCGGAATGGCTGAACCAGACCGGACTGCACCGCATCGAGACCCTCGACGCCGAGGACTTCGCGCTCGTGGCCTATCCCGCCCCGCCCACGTGGCTCAACGACGCGGTGATGTACCAGATCTTCCCCGACCGCTTTGCGCGCTCGGCCTCCGCAGACGAGCGGGAGGTCCCGGACTGGGCCATTCCCGCCGCGTGGGACGATCCGGTCGATCCCGTCATGCCGGCCCGCAGCCAGCAGTTCTACGGCGGCGACCTCGACGGCATCGTCGAGCGTCTCGACCATCTCGAGCGCCTGGGCGTCGACCTCATCTACCTCACCCCGATCTTCCCGGCCGCCTCCAACCACCGCTACGACGCGTCGAGCTTCGACCGCGTGGACCCGCTGCTGGGCGGGGACGAGGCCTATGTGCGGCTCATCGAAGCCGCACACGCGCGGGGCATGCGGGTCATCGGCGACCTCACGAGCAACCACTCGGGGGACCGGCACGAGTGGTTCCGGTCGGCGCACGGCAACCCCGGCGCGCCGACGGAGACCTTCTATTACTTCCGCGACGCCAACAACACCGAGTACGAGTCGTGGCTGGGCACACCCACGCTGCCCAAGTTCGACTGGTCGTCGGCCGAGCTGCGGCGTCGCTTCATCACCGACGACGACTCGGTGGTGGCGCGGTGGCTGAAGCCACCCTTCGGGATCGACGGATGGCGCATCGACGTGGCGAACATGACGGGCCGCCTCGGCGACATCGACCTCAACGGCGAGGTACGCCGGCTGCTGCGCGAGACGATGCTGCGGATCAATCCGGACGCGGTCCTGCTCGGGGAGTCCACCAACGACGCCGCCAGCGACCTGCAGGGCGACGGCTGGCACGGCGCGATGACCTACCCGCCGTTCACGCGGCCGCTGTGGGGGTGGCTCAGCCAGCCGACCGGGCAGGCGTACCTCGACGCCGACGGCGAGGAACGCACGGAGCCGTGGTTCTTCGGGCAGCCGCTCGGCGGCATCCCGCGCTACACCGCCCGCGAGTTCGTCGCGGCGATGACCCGCTTCACGGCCGGGATCCCGTGGCGCGTGCGGCTGGGCAGCATGCAGGCCCTCGACACCCACGACACCGCCCGCTTCGCCACGAACGCTCCGCCGGACGTGGTGCCCGTGGCGGTGGGGCTGTCGATGACGCTGCCGGGCGTGCCGGTGCTGTTCGCCGGTGACGAGTTCGGGCTCGTCGGCGCGGACGGCGAGAGTGCGCGCACACCGATCCCCTGGGGCAGCGAGGACCAGCCCGAGATCGCCGCGCGCCTGGAGCTGTACCGCGACCTGATCGCGCTGCGGCGCGAGCACCCCGCGCTCGCCACGGGCGGGCTGCGCATCATCGGCGTGGCCGACGACGGCTTCGCGTTCGTCCGGGAGTCGGCGGACGAGACGGTCCTCGTCGTGGCCGCGTCCGGTCCGTTCTCGGCCGAAATCGACGAGGCGACGGTGCCGGGGATCGGCAGCGCCACCCGCCGCTACGGCGACCTCGAGATCGAGAACGGCTCGGTGCGGGCGGACGGTCCGGCCTTCGCCGTCTGGACGCTGCCCGGCGTCGCCGCCCCGGGTGTCGGCGCGAGCGAGCCGGGGCCGGGCACCGCGTGAGCCGAGGGAGCGGGCGGTACGAGGAGCGCATCGCCGCGCTCGCCGCCGCCGTGCGGGAGCACCCGGACCTGGTCGGTCTCGTGCTGCTCGGGTCGGCGTCCGACGACGCGGCCGCGAGGCGCGATGAGTGGTCTGATCACGACTTCTTCGCCCTCGTCCGCGAGGGAGCGGGGCCCCGCGTGCGCCCCGACCTCGATTGGCTGCCCGACCGCGACGAGCTCGTGCTGACGGCTCGCGAGGGTGAGATCGGCTTCGCCGCGGTGTATGCCGACGGCCACGTGTTCGAGTTCGCGGTGGCCGAGACGGGTGAGCTCGGCGGCGCGCTCGTGAACGAGGCGACCGTGCACGTCGACGACCCCGCGGCCTCGGTCGCCGCCCTCGTCGCGCGCGGCCGCGAGAACGCGGCCGCCGCCGACCGGATCGATCCCGCCAACGAGGCGCGCCTCGTGCTCGTCAAGCTGCTCATCGGCGTCGGTCGCGTGCGCCGGGGCGAGGTGCTCGTGGGCGGCCAGATGATCCGAGGATGGGCCGTGCAGGCGCTCGCGCGCGCCATCCGCGGGCGGTTCCCGGAGCGGTCCAGCGCGGCCCGAGACCGTAACGACGCGCTGCGCCGGTTCGAGCACGACTTCCCCGAATGGGGGGAGCGCATCGCCGGGGCGCTCGTGCTGCCCGCGGAGGACGCGGCGCGGGCACTGTTCTCGATCGCGCGCGACGCCCTCGATGACGGGTGGCCCGGATTCCCGCGTGCGGCCGCCGCCGCCGTCGCGCGGCGCCTGGGCTGGTAGGCCGATCGGGCGGCGAGCCGCAAGGGCTTGACCCTGTGGTGGATGCGGCCGAGCCTGGCGGTACTGCAGACCGACAGCCGCCGGCGTCGGCATCGCCCCCGCCGTGGTGTGGCGGGCGCCCCGCCGGCCGAGGAAGGAGGCGCCGTGGAGGCATCGCATCCGTGGAGCGACCGGCCGTGGACCGCACAGTACGCGCAGGGCGTGCCCGATGACATCGGGGAGGTGACCGAGTCGCTCGTCGACATGATGGCGCGCAGCGTGCGCGCATACCGGCGCCGGCCCGCCCTGGTGTTCTTCGGTGCGACGACCGACTACCGCGAGCTCGGCGAGCGGATCGAGCGGGCGGCGGAGGGGCTGCGCCGACTCGGTGTGCGCAAGGGGGATCGTGTGGCACTCGTGCTGCCGAACTGCCCCCAGCACGTGGTGGCCTTCTACGCGGTGCTGCGCCTGGGCGCGATCGTCGTCGAGCACAACCCGCTCTACACCCCGCGGGAATTGCGCCACCAGTTCGAGGATCACGAGGCGCGGGTCGCGGTCGTCTGGGACAAGGCGTGCGACGCCGTCGCGGAACTGCCGCGGGACGCGCGGCCGCGCACGATCGTCTCCGTCGACCTCACGGAGGAGCTGCCGCTCGGCCGCCGGCTCGCCCTGCGGCTGCCCGTCAAGAAGGCGCGGGAAGCGCGCCAGCGGCTCACTGCTCGGCCGAGGGCGCGCGGGCTGGTGCCGTGGCGCCGGCTCGTCTCGGGCCGACGGCTCTCGCGGCGGCACCCGCGACCTGCGGTGGACGACATCGCGCTGCTGCAGTACACGAGCGGAACGACGGGCGACCCCAAGGGCGTGATCCTCACCCACCGCAACCTGCGCGCCAACGCGATGCAGGGGCGCGCATGGGTGCCCGGCCTGCGCGAGGGCGAGGAGACCTTCTACGGTGTGCTGCCGCTGTTCCATGCGTACGGGCTCACGCTGTGCCTCACCTTCGCCATGAGCATGGGCGCCAAGCTCGTGCTCTTCCCCACCTTCGACGTCGGTCTCGTCGCCGACGCCGCCAAGGCGGACCCGCCCACGTTCCTGCCGGCGGTGCCGCCCATCTACGACGCGCTCGCGCGCGCGGCCGGGCAGGGCGCGATCGATCTGTCGACCGTCCGCTTCGCCATCTCCGGCGCCATGAGCCTGCCGCTGGCAACCGTGCGGCGCTGGGAAGAGGCCAGCGGCGGTCTGCTGGTCGAGGGATACGGCATGACCGAGAGCTCTCCCGTCGCGCTCGGCAACCCCATGGGGCCCACGCGGCGTCCGGGAACGGTCGGCGTGCCCTTCCCCGGTACCGAGATCCGCGTCGTCTCGCCCGACGACCCCGCCACCGACGTGCCCGCGGGGGAGCGCGGCGAACTGCTCGTGCGCGGTCCGCAGGTCTTCTCGGGATACTGGCGGCGTCCCGACGAGACGGCGCAGACGTTGCTGCCCGGCGGCTGGGCGCGCACGGGCGACATCGTCACGGTGGCCGAGGACGGCTTCGTCACGGTGGTGGACCGCATCAAGGAGCTCATCATCACGGGCGGGTTCAACGTGGCCCCGCGCGAGGTGGAGGAGACGCTCGAGGCCCACCCCGATGTGGAGGCGGCCGCCGTGGTCGGCCTGCGGCGCCCTGACGGCGCCGAGCAGGTGGCGGCAGCCGTCGAGGTGCGTGAGGGGCGGACCTTCGACGCCGCGGCGCTGCGCGA
Source organism: Microbacterium sp. Marseille-Q6965 (assembly GCF_946151065.1). GTDB lineage: Bacteria > Actinomycetota > Actinomycetes > Actinomycetales > Microbacteriaceae > Microbacterium. The sequence continues at coordinate 69,645 of NZ_CAMGZA010000002.1, forward strand.
CTACTGCCGCACGCATCTTGCCGCCTACAAGGTGCCCCGCCGCATCGTGCAGATGGACCGGCTGCCGCGCTCGCTCGTCGGAAAGGTGCTGCGGCGCGAGGTCCGGGAGCGCATGGCGGGGGAGGAGGCACGGCGACCGTAGGCTGGCCGCATGTCGGAAGCGTGGCGGCCGGACGTCCTGGGAGCGGGATTCGAGCAGCGGACGCTGCCGCTCGGTACCGACTCCGAGGGCGAGGTCGTCGCCACGCTCGTGCGGCACCTGCCGCGAGGGCTGCGCCGCGCCGGCGAGCTCCGTGACGTCGATGTGCTGTACGTGCACGGGTGGTCGGACTACTTCTTCCAGCGCCGGCTCGCACGGTTCTGGGCGGACCGCGGCGCCCGATTCTTCGCGCTCGACCTGCGCAAGTACGGCCGCAGCCTGCGCCACGGCCAGCGGCTGGGGTTCGTCGCCGACCTCGCCACCTACGACGAGGACATCGAGGCGGCCCTCGAGGCGATGGGAGACCGTCGCGGCCGCCGGCTGGTGCTCTTCGGGCATTCCACCGGTGGCCTGACGCTCAGCCTGTGGGCTGCCCGCCACCGGGAGCTCGTCGACGCGCTCGTGCTGAACGCGCCCTGGCTGGAGTTCCAGTTCGGCTTCGTCGGGCGGGCCGCGCTCGCCCCCGCGCTCGGGCTCGGCGCCCGGTTCCGCCCCCATGATCCCGTGCCGCAGGTCGACCTCGGCTTCTACTCGCGCGCACAGGAGGCCGCCGCCGACCCCGACGACCCGATGGAGCCCGATCCGCGCTGGCGCCCGCACATCTCGGCCCCCGCCTCGACGGCGTGGCTCGACGCCGTGCTCGCCGGGCACGCGACCGTCGCCCGCGGGCTGGAGCTGGCGGCGCCCGTGTGCGTGCTGCTCTCGGCACGCAGCATCCTGCCCACGAGGTGGTCTGATGAGCTGAGCACGGTCGACACGGTGCTGCAGGTCGACGCCATCGCGCGCGCGGCGCTGAAGCTCGGCGCATCGGTGACCGTGGAGCGGATCGCCGGCGCGCTGCACGACGTCTTCATCTCCCACAGGGAAGCTCGCGACGAGGCCTATGCGCGGCTGGACCGGTGGACCGACGGGTACCTGTCAAGGGACTCCCGGCGAGGCGGCGCGCGCCCGTAGCGTGGCACGCATGATCAACGCATCGCATCAGACCCCCGGGACGGATGAGACCGGCATGACCGAGGACGAGAAGCGGCGCGACCAGCTGCTGGCCGCCCCCGATGCCGTCGAGGAGGACGCGGCGCCCCGCATCGACGTGACCGAGCGCGACGGCGTCACGCGGATCGACGTGCGCGACGACGCCGCGGTGCGCCCCGGCGGCGTCGACGACGAGACCGAGGAGCCGGCCTAGGACTCGCGGATCGAGGAGCCGAGCACCTCGAGCGCCGCGGCACGGGCATCTCGACCCCGGTCGCCGCGGCGCGTCAGGAGAGCATCGACGAGGGCCTCGCTGACGAGCATCAGGGCTGCCCGGGAGGTGTGCAGCAGCTCATCCTGGAACGTGTCGTTCACCGACGGCACGATGAGCGCGGTGTCGGCGATCTCCGTCACGGCGGACTGTGCGAACGACGTGATAGCCAGCACCCGGCCGCCGCCCGCCCGAGCCGCCCCCATCGTCGCCAGCGTCGTCTCATTCGCCCCCGAACCGGAGACCACGAGGCACACCGCGTCCGGGCCGAGCTGCCGAGCGGCGATCCGCTGGGCGAGCGCATCGGACAGATGCTCGGCCGGGCGCCCGGCCGCATTGAGGCGCAGTGCCAGGTCGAGCCCGAGCGGCGAGGAGAGGCCGTTGGCGACGACGAGCACGCGCGTGGCCCGGTCGAGGGCCCCCACCACGTCCTGCAGGGCCTCCTCCGTGAGGCCCGAGAGGCTGTGGCCGAGCCGGGCCGCGAAGCGTTCCGCCGAGGCCCGCAGCCCGCCGAGGATCGTGCCGTCGGCCAGCAGCGCCGCGTCGGTCGTGCGCAGGGCCAGGTCGCGGGCTGCGGCGACACGCAGCTGCGGGTAGCCCTCGTATCCGAGGGCCTGCGCCGTGCGAACCACCGTGGCACGGCCGACGCCGATCGCGTCGGCGGCCTCCTGGGCCGTGCGCTCCACGGCGGTGCCCAGGTCGTTCGCGATCGCCTCGGCCACCCGCCGCTCGCCCGGGTGCAGCGACGGCGCCAGGGCCGTGATCCGCGCCGTCAGCGGTGCGTCAGCGGATCCGGTCCATGCCACGAGCCCTGGCCCCTTCCATGATCCGGCGGCGGAGCGCACCGGAGACCGCGTCGATGAGCATCGTCGCGACGATCACCACGATCAACAGCATGCCCACCGTGCTCCACTCACGGTAGTTGGTGTAGTTCGACAGCATCGATCCGATGCCGCCGGCGCCCACGAGGCCCAGAACGGCAGAGGTGCGGATGTTGATCTCGAAGCGGTAGAGCGCGAACGACATCAGCGACGGCAGCGCGGCCGGCCACAGCGCCCAGCGGACCACCGCGACGCGTCCGCCGCCCGCGGCGCGCACCGCCTCCGCCGCGCCATCGCTGAGCGACTCGATCGTCTCGTACACCCACTTGCCCTGGGTGCCGATGCCGGCGATGCCCAGCGCAAGCGCACCCGTGAACGGCGTGAGTCCCGTGACCGTGAGCAGGATGAGCGCGATGATCACCTCGGGCACGGCACGGATGACGGCGAACACCGCCCGCAGGGCGTGACGCAGCCAGGCCGGGCCCACATCGCGCGCGGCGAACATGCCCAGCGGCACCGACAGAGCCACGCACAGCAGCGCGCCGAGCCAGGCCATCGAGATCGAGCGCCACATCTCGAACAGGGCGCGCCCCAACCGCTCCCCGTCCGGGTTCTCGAACATGAGCACGGCGTACTCCCACGACGCCCGCGGCAGGTCGAGCAACCGCGCCCAGTTGGCGTCGAGACCGGCCGCGGCGGCGAGGAGGATCCCGCCGGCCAGCACGGCCGCGATCGTCTCCCGCCGGCGCGACGGCGGCTTCGGCAGGTCGAGCGACGGCGGCGCCTGCAGCATCGTTGCGGTCATGTGAGCCTCCGACGCAGCAGGCTGGAGAGGAGCTCGATGAGGATCACCACGACGAGGATCTCGAGGATGATCACCGACACGTCGTCGTAGGCGTAGAAGCCGAAGCGCTCGTCGAGGAGCCGGCCAATCCCACCCGCGCCGACGATGCCGAGGATGGCCGAGATGCGCACGTTGAGCTCGAGCGTGTAGAGCCACTGGTTGGCGAACAACGGCAGGTTCTGCGGGATGGAGAGCGCCCGATTCAGGCGGCCCTGCGTCGCTCCGGCCGCACGACCGGCCTCGAGGTAGGGATGGTCCGCGGAGTCGATCGCCTCGGAGACGAGCTTCACGACGATCCCGAGGTCGAACAGGAACAGCGTGAGCAGACCGGGCAGGGCACCGACGCCCACGAGCGCCACGAGGATCGTCGCGTAGACGAGATCGGGGACGGAGCGCACGACGTTGATGACGGCGCGCACAGCGCGACGGGTGACGCCGTTCGGGTTCGTCGGCCGCGCCGCCCACAGCGTCAGCGGCACCGACACGAGCGCGGCGGCGGCAGCGCCGACGACGGCCATCTGCAGCGTCTCGAGCATGGGCTGAAGCGTGCGCGGCAGGAAGGCGAGATCGGGCTGCAGCAGCTGCGCCATCTTGTTCGCGCCGTTGCGCCAGTTCTTCGCGATCGCCGCCAGGTCGATCTCCACGCCGCCGATGGCGGGCAGGCACGTGAGCAGCGTGAACACGGCGAAGGCGGCGATCACGAGGGCGGTGCGCGGCCACGTGCGCGGCCGCGGCGGCAGGGCGATCGCCGTCACGAGGTCGCCCCGAGGCGGTCCTGCGGTTGGATGCGGCGGCCGTAAATCTCCTCGAAGTCGGCGTCCGTCGCGGCCGCGGCCGGGCCGTCGTACACGAGCTCGCCGGCACGCAGGCCGATCATGCGGGTCGTGTAGTCGCGAGCCAGATCCATCAGATGCAGGTTGACGAGCACCGTCAGCCCCCGCTCGATGCCGATGCGCTCGAGCTCGGCCATCACGGCGTGCGCCGTGGGCGGGTCGAGGCTCGCCACGGGCTCGTCGGCCAGCATCACCTGCGGCTGCTGCGACAGTGCCCGGGCGATGGCGACGCGCTGCTTCTGCCCGCCCGAGAGCGAGCCGGCGCGTGTCCACACCTTGTCGAGCATGCCGACCGCCTCGAGGGCACGCAGGGCGATCTCGCGGTCTTCCGCGGTGGGCACGCCGAGGAGAGATCGCAGGGCGCTCGCGCGGGCGAACCGGCCGACGAGCGTGTTGCGGTACACGTCCACGCGCTCGGCCAGGTTGAAGCCCTGGAAGATCATGCCGACGTGGCCGCGCAGCTCGCGCAGGCGCCGCCCGCCGAGGCCCGACACGGTGTACGGGCCGACCTGCACCGTACCCCCGGTCACGGGGACGAGGCCGTTGATGGTCCGGATCAGCGTTGACTTGCCTGAGCCGGACAGGCCGACGATCGAGACCATCTCGCCCGGGGCGATCGAGAGCGACACGTCGCGCAGCGCGGCCGTGCCGTTGGGATAGGTGACCGACACCCCGTCGAGGTGGATCGGCCAGGAGGCGGAGGCCGGGACGAGCCCGGCCTCCGCAGTGCGCGCGTCGGATGTCATGCGCTCATCGCTCCCGGAAGGGGTCAGCCCTGGAACTGCGCGAGGATCTCGCCGTAGCGGGTGATCTCCTCCCCGGCCGTGTCGGCGGTCCAGTCGCTCAGGCCCACGAGGTCGAACATGACCGTGGCGGCCTCCTCGGAGGAGTCGGCGTAGTCGTCCAGCAGGGTCGTCAGCTCCTCGACGAGGTCGTCGGGCAGCGAGCTCGATGCGGCGACGCCGCCGTTCGGGATCATCTCGGTGTAGGCGAAGGCCACGGCCTTCTCGGCGATGTCCGGCACCTCCGAGGTGACGGTCGTGCGGGCGTCCCAGTAGGCGAAGCCGACCTCGGCGTCGCCGTTGGCGACCGCGAGCACGGCGTTGTTGTTGCCCTCGACGGGGATCTGCTCGATGTCGGCGTCGGTGTCGATGCCGGCCTCCCGCATCGCGACGACGGGGTACTGGTAGCCGGCGGGCGAGGTCGCCGCCTGCAGCGCCACCTTCGCACCGGAGACCTTTTCGAACGCCTCCACGCCCACGGGGCCCTGGCCCGCGGCCGAGGCCCCGGCCTCCTCCAGGCCGTTGCAGTACGACAGCTCGATGCCGCTCGCGTCGTACGTGGCCATCACGGGCTCGTCGTCGCAGTACTTGTCGGGGTTGTTCGTGTAGGCCACGGCGGCGTACGAGGTGGCTCCGAAGCGCACATCGCGCAGGATGAGCTCGGCGTCGTACTGCTCGATGGCGTTGTAGAGCGAGCCGGCGTCCGTGATGATCACCTGGGCCTGGTCGGCGCCGAGCGCCTCGACGGTGGCGGCGTAGTTGTTGGCGACGACGCCCTCGACCTCGATGCCAAGGCCCTCCGAGAGGTAGGCGGTGAGGGGCTCGAGCGCCTCCGCGAGGTCCTCGCCCTCGACGGACGGGACGAGCGACAGCGTGATCGACTCGGGCCACTCGGTGGCGGCGTCGGCCGTCGTGTCGTCGGAGGACGCGCAACCGGCGAGTCCGAGGGCGAGCGTCGCGATGGCTCCCGACGCGATCAGGGTCTTGCGCATGGAGGGGTTCACCTTTCGAGGGGGTGGCCCGTGCCGGGCAGCACGGGGGTCTGCGCGTCGGCCCGGCGGGCCCACGCGAGGATCTGCGGGGAGAGCTCGGCGAGGGTCGCCGCGCGCATCGTGACCTCGGCGGCGGAGCCGGCGGCGGTGGCGCCCACGAGCGCCGTATCGGCGCCCAGAGCGGCGGCCGGGGCCAGGTCGTTCTCGACGATGTCGCCGATCGACAGAACGGGTCCGCGCGCCAGTGCCTCCCGGACGATCGGGTCGAGGCCGGCGGGCTTGCCGCTGTCGTAGCGCAGCTCGTCGAAGTGTTCGCGCACGCCCCAGCGCTCCAGCAGCGCCTCGACGCCGAGCGCGGGCGCGTTGGTCGCGAGCACGACGCGGGTCGAGGCCGGCAGCTGCTCGAGCAGTTCGGGAAGCCCGGGTGCCATGTCGACCGTCGCGTCGGGCGCGCCCAGGGCCGCGCGGCTGGCGAGGTACGCCTCCTGCACGCCGATCGGGTCGAGACCCGACTCCGCCGCCAGCGTGCCGACCACGTCGTAGCCGTCGCGGAAGCGCGGCTCGGCGCCCTCGTCGAACGCCGCGATCGTCCGCTCGACGAGCGCGAGGTAGTCCGCTCCGAGCCGGCGAGCCGCCGCACGGGCGTAGGCCAGCACGGCCCCGTTGCCGACGGCGACGGTGCCGTCGAAGTCGAACACCAACGTCGCGGTCACCGCCACTCCTCTCATCGCACGAACGATGCGTCCACGCTATGAGTGACTGGTGGACGGAATGGTCACGAGGAGATGAACATCAGGTGACGGGTCGGACGGCGGCCGATCGAAACCCGCGGCACGCGCGGCAGTCCGATCCGCGGCGTCAGGGCCGCCGCCCCGCTCGGTCTCCGGGTCAGGCCAGGGCGAGTGCGGCGTTCCAGCGCAGCCGGGGCGCGTCGTCCGCGGCCTCGCGTGCGAACGCCGCCGCATCCGCGACCGGGAAGACGGTGACCAGACGCATGCCCGCACCCTCGTCCACGCCGTAGCAGAGCACGCCGGATCCGTCCGCGGTAGCCGTGACGACGGCGCGCGTCGGCACGTCGCCGACGCTCACGTCGACGACCTCGACCGCGTCTGCAGGAGGGCTGAGCAGGAGGGGCAGCGCGGCGGCCGTGACGCGCTCGAGCGGGGTGTGCGCCGCGCTGTCTCCGAGACGGAACGCCGAGTCGGGCAGCCCCAGCGCGCGCGCGAGCACGCCGTCGTTCCAGCGGTCGCTCTTGTAGCCGTAGGGCGTGAGCACCTCGGAGAAGAAGTAGCCGTACACGTGCACCACGCCTGCATTGCCCACCGGAAACTCCGCCGCGATCCCGGCGGCCCGGTGCAGCGCATCGAACAGCTCGCGCGTGATCACGGGCGTTCCGACGTTCTCGTCAACGACCGTGGAGTGGCCCCAGAGCTCGAGCCGCCCGGCACGCGCGTCGTCGCGCACGCAGCGCAGCGCGGTCTCGAGGCCGTCTGTCACCGGTAGTTGACGAACTGGAGGTCGATGATCGACGCTCGTTGGCCGGGATGGCGTTGTCATGCTGACCTGGGTTTTTCTCGTTGGTGGCAGTTGGCACGCGTTGGCGCTCGTCGGTACTTCTGCGGACTCTCTGCGGACTCGCGCATACTCACTGCGTCGCGCAGTGCATCTCGGAGTACCGTCGCGTCATGGATTTCACTCCGACCTACGAGCGGAAGCCAACACCCGAGGATGAGGGTACCGACTGGCTGTACATCCTCCCCGGTAAGGGGCGGAAGCAGCATCGCGTCGAGATTTCGGTGGTCCCCGACAAAGCGCACAAGATCCGCATTCAGCATGTCGATCGTGACATGGGCGGGAAGACCGAGTGGGTTCCGATCGGGCGAGCGAAGGTGCCCTGGGCACTACGCGACGACTATCTCGCCACTGAGGAATGCTGGGACAAGCTTGCGAGCCATATGCCACCCACCGCGCAGAGCGACGTTGCCGGAGTGCTGATCTCGATCTACCTGAACGAGCGAGTTGCCAAACCGGTGGGGAACGGTGGCACCGGCATCCTCGAGGTGCATGACGCGGAGGCTCTCCAACGCGCCTGTGGAGTGACCGAGGCTGAACTCATCAGTCACCCGGATACCTTCATCGACGGATCGATATACGTTCCTTGGCCGCTTACAGAGAAGGTCGTCGCGGGGCTGTGCCGCAGAGAGCCGCACCACGCGGTCCAGCTTCTGGCGGAGTGGAACCGGCTCGAAGAGGAGAAGTCGCTTAAGCGGGCGCGCGATGGCGATCCCTGGTGGCTCGACGATGCTCGCGAAGGTGATCGTTACGCGAGGCGGCTCCAGCAGTGGGATGAGCGTAACGCTGAGACCATTCGATATCTGAGGACGCTCCTTGGGGGAGGATCCCCGGACCTCGCAGAGGATTTCCTCACGCTGAGGCGTATGTACCTGGACCTGGTGCGTCTGATGCCGGCCGCCACGAGCCGCATCCGCATGGTCAGGGCTCAGGTGTCCGAGAATCTCGCTGCCGAGATCGAGGCTCTAGTTGAGCGGCCACTGCCGGCGAGTGCGCACTTGCTGGGCGCAGACCAGGCACCCGAGAACGGCACATGAACGAGGACAACTGGATGACGGAGTATGAGCTAGCGGAACTCGGGAGCGAAGCTTGGCACTCTCCAACGCCTTCGGTACGAGCGGAAGGTGTACCCCTTCTGCAAGGTGCCCGGTACGCGCACCTTCCGGTACAAGCGGGACGAGATCAACGCCATCATCGAGGCCGTCCGAGTTCAGGTTCGCCAATGACCGCTCTTGGGGCGTCGCTGCTGGCTTGGTAAGGCCCGTGGTCCTCCTGAGGGAGATTATGGTGCGACTGGCACCGCACTACGCTCGTCCGCATGGATGCTGACGTATGGGCGGTCCTAGTCGCTGTGCTGGCTGTCGGAGTGTCAGCGTTCTTCGCCTGGCGCTCGAATCGAATCGCAGACGCCGCACGCCGCGAGGCTCGAGCAGCGAACGAGAATGCTGAGAGGGCCCTCGACCTGCAGGCGCGAATCGACGCACGCGCGGTGGAGTTCCGCGAGGTGACATGGAGCGGCCGATGGATCGAGCCCGCTTCCGCTGACGAGGTGCTTCAGTTTGAACTCACAAACACGGGGCTGACTCCGGCGCACAACGTCACGTTGATCCTGGACGAGCTTGTGCACGACGACGTGCAGGGCTTCCGTGCGGAGGTATTTCGATTCGACGTGATCTACCCGAGCTCGTCCGCCCGCGCGCCGCTGGCACACCTGACAGCAGACGACGTGATCTACGCGTCGTCGTTCCGTGGCAAGCACTTCCGCGTGCACTGGAGCAGCCCGCTGGGGAAAGCCTCCGAGTACTCTCATCCTCGACTGCAGATCGGTTGATCGCGCTCACCATGGACTCTCTCGAGCACGCCACCCAGCGCTGTCCGTCGTGTGGGGTGACCATGCGGCCCGGCCGTGACGGTGACGTGTGCCCGTCTTGTGGTCACAGGGAGCCGTGGGAGCCCGCCTCTCGGCCGTCCGCCCCTCCGGGCATCATCGACCTATAACGGAACCCCGTGCCGTGGACGAGCTGATCCGGATGCTCGAGGCGTACCGGGACGACCCACCAACGCCGTGCAACTGAGAACCACAACGCTTGAGCTGTTGACAAGCGCGCCGATTACAGCGATGACAAGACCGCACAACAATGAGCAAGATTTGCCCACAACATACGTGAGTCGATAAGCTAGTCACGTAACGCCCCGGGACTCGCTCGGCGATCTGATCGCTGGGACTCCCGGGGCACACTCATATGTGGAGACCGACACACCCGTGGACCCGGCTACCGTCGCAAGCTTTCCTGCGCTCCTCGGTTCCGCGCGGCTCGCTCCTTACGCCAGCCGATACCGGGGGAACGAGCAGCTCGCTCTCCGGCTTCATGCCTGGAACATGGAGCTCAGCACGGCCTTCTGGGGGCCGATCGCGCTTCTCGAGGTCTCCCTGCGCAACAGCATTCATGATGCTCTGCGCGCCGACAGGCAAGACGACTGGTGGAACAACAGCAGTCTCGTGCGAATGGCGTCCCGCGAGGAACGGGCCATCACCCGAGCGTTGGACAAGCTGGCCGACGCTGGCAACTACCACCCAACCGCCGACGACGTAGTCGCATCTACGGCGATGGGATTGTGGGTCGGCCTGCTGGACGTCGGTGTAGCGCGAGACCCGTTCCTCGACTACGAGACAGCGTTGTGGCAGCCGCGGCTGAAGAACGCCTTCCCCCACCGCGGCGGGCACGGGCGCAGACAGATCCACTCCCGACTGAACCGCATTCGCGTGTTCAGGAACCGGATCGCCCACCACGAGCCGATCCACAACAAGAACCCGGCGGGTATGCGCGACCTCATCGTCGAATGCCTCGGCTTCATCCACCCAGACCTGGCTGCATACGTACGCGATGCGCACCGCATCGACGACGTGCTCAATCGGAAGAGAGAAGCCGTGGAGTCCGGGATCTGCGTTCTCTAGATCAACGCGGTTCGGGCTACCGCGTAGAGGATGCGTACCCCCGTCGGTGGGGTACGTGGGAGTCGAGGTAGCGGCGGTGTGCGCGTTCGCAGGCGAGGCGTAGCGAGGTCGCCCACCCGAACAGTTCCCCGTCGACCTCCACCCGATACCTCGGGCCGGCTTCTGTGCGTCGGAGTTCGATGCGGGCGTACTCGGCCCCGAGCGGGTCGATCATCCGCCAGTGCGCGGGCGGCCCCTCCGCCGCCACTTGGATAGGGTGCCAGTCAGCCACGCCGGGAGTGTACGTCTAGCCTGCGACAGGGGCGCTAGAAGCCGATGAGCTCCTCAACCTCACCGAGACGGAGACCGAATCGCAACTGCACCGTGACGACGTGGGAGACGTCAGAATTCTGAGCGGGCGGCTGTGCCATCACCTCGATGCTCTCCACCCTTCCGGACCCTGGGTTTAGACCCCGCTGCTGTTGCAGGTGTTCGAGGATCTTCTCGTCACTAACGGGTACGGAGATGCTTGCCATCGTCAGCCTTCCTTGTTTGTGTCATCGGGTTCGAGCCCCAGCGCGTCGATCGCCCGCACCTCCGCCTCAGCGGCGGCCAGAGCATTCGTCCTCGCCTTGTAGTCACCCCAGCCGTCGGAGCCGAAAAAGGGATTCCCCAGCGGAAGCTCGACGACGAGATCGGTCGCCGCGATCCACAGCCGCGCGCTCACCTGGCCGAACGAGCCGTCCTCGTCGCCGAAGCTCTCCACGAGGAGCAAGTTGCCAGTCTTGATGTCCACCCACCCCCGAGGTACATCCGCCGCGGGCACGGAGCTACCAAGCGCGCGCGGCCACGTCGACCGCGCGAGGGGTGGCGGATCGAAGCGCCTTGCGAAGATTCCGGCGTGCGGTTTCGTGTGTGTTAGGTCGAGCTGCAGCCATGACATGCCTCGATCTTGGCCTGTGCCCTCGCCCGTCCGCCATAGACGTGCCCCGCTGCCCCTCCTCCACCGGCGGCCACCCTCGGTATAAGGCCGATATCCCCCCGTCAGAAAAAACGCGGGTGCAGGACGCAAGTGGGGTGAATCCAAACGACGAGGCCGCTACGCCCGAGAGCATGCTTGTACCGAGCAGCAACAGCCCCGCACCCGGCTGACGCTACGCCGATACACCGACGTATCGCATTCCCGCTACTCTGAGGCGATCCTCCGTCACCCGAAACCAGGAGACCCCCGCATGCGTCACATCAAGACGACCCTCTCTCTCGCGTCCTTTACGATCGCCGCTCTCGCCCTCGCCGGGTGCGCCAGCGCGGACGAAGAGCCGACACCGAGCAGCACTGAAGCTGCCGGCGGTTCGCCCGTCGCAGAGGAAACCAACGAACCGACGTTCGCCGACTCAGTGCTGACGACTTCGGAACTGACGATCACCATCACCGACGTAAAGACCATCCCGGTCGGTGAGCCGGGCAACGAGTATGGCGAGGCTCCGGTGATCGCGTTCTGGTACGACACGACGAACCACACGTCCGAGGACGTGAGCCCCATGCACTGGATCTACTACTTCTCGGCGTTCCAGGACAACGACCCGAACGCGGTCAACGAGCTGGATGTCGCCGCGCTGCCCGACGACCAGTTCCTCAACTCGCAGACGGAGACGATCAAGCAAGGCGGCACGGTCGCGAACGCTGTTGCGTACGCGCTCACCGACACCACCACACCGGTCGAGCTGGTGGCGTCAGCTGATCTCGGTCAAACCGAAATCGGATCGATGACCTTCACTCTGGATTGATCCGACGCCAGGAAGTGCGTACCCGCCAATGCGCCCCACCCGCCCTTCGATGCCAGTTCACGGGTAGGTGGGGCGCTTTCATCGACGCCCCCTCCTGAACGGCGTCGCCGCCGTCGACACGACACCTGACGCCTTCCGCACGACATAGGCTGCGAATTCCTCGTCCCCGACGACCAACGCAAGCTCCCCGGAGAACGCCTCAACCCCGTCACGCACCCCTACAGCCTCAACAGCGGGAGCCGGCATGCGGAGAGCGGCCCCGGCAGCCACAGCGCGGGCAGTGAAATCGACACCGGCGGACATTCCCTGGAACGCCCCCTGCACCTTCCCGGACAGCGCATCAGCAGCCCCCAGAACGCCCCGCTCCCCGCGATAAATGCCCTGCGCGAGTCCCGCGTCCAAGAACTCACCGATCTCCCGCATCTCCCGCGAAGGAGACTGGATACCAAAGAAGCTCTTGATGTTGTCGAGCACATCCCCGGCGACCTGCAACGCCTGATCGATCACACGGCCCGCCGCCTGACCGATACCCACCGCGAGACCCATCAGCAGATCAACACCGGCCTGCACCATCTGCGGGCCCGCGTTCGCGAACGCCCCGACAATGCCGCTGATGATCTGCGGCAGAGCCCCCACGATGGTGGAGATGATCCTCGGCAGGTTGTCGATCAACGCGATCAACAACTTCACACCCGCGTCGATGATCGACGGCAACGCAGGCCCCGTGAAGAACCGGACAAGGGCCGAGATGATCTGCGGAAGCGCCGCGGCGATACCCGAGATGATCTGAGGCATCGCGTTTACGAGGGCGACCAGCAGTGTGATTCCCGCGTCAACGATCATGGGGAGGCTCTGCACGAAGAACGTCGTCAGGGCGGCGATGATCTGCGGCAGAACCGCCACGATCGTGCCGATGATCTGCGGCATCGCGGTCACAAGAGCCGAGAGGAGCTGAAGTCCCGCGTCCATCAACATCGGCAGCGCCGTCATGAGGTACGTGGTGATGGCCGTGATGATCTGGGGCAGCGCCGCGATCAGGATGGGGAGTGCGACGAGCAGTCCCTGGAGGATCCCGTCAAGCAGGGAGATACCGGCCTGCAACACCATCGGGAGCGAGGCGAGGAACGCTGTGATCATCTGCGGAATGATCGTCGCGACGGTCGTGATGATCTGTGGCGCGGCCGCGGCGAGGCCCTGCAGGATCGCTGTCAGAATGCCCATGCCGGACGTGACGAGCGCTGGGAAGGACGCCAGGATCCCGTTGACGAGCTCCATGATCAGCGGGGTTGCCGATGCGGCCAGCTCCGGGAGCCCCGCCACGAACCCCTCGATCAGCGCCTGGTTCGCATCCGAAGCCACCGGCGCGAGGGCGTGGAAGAGGGTCGAGACGTTGCCGAGGAAGTCCTGCAACCCGGCACCCAGACCAGCGATACCGTCCAGAAGCGCGGCGTCGGCGGAATCGAACGACGACTCCACACCAGCCACGTTGTTCAACAGCCCGTCGAGGGCATTCGTGAACGTGTTCAGGCCCGGCAGGAAGTCGTTAGTCAGGGAATCGGTCAGCCCGCCGGAGATCGTTCCGGCCAGGATGTTTCCGCTGTCCTGGAGCGTGGACCACTGCCCCGAAAGCGTCCGCGACGCGTTCTGCATCGCATCATAGAACTGGCCGCCCTCCGCCGTAGCGGTCTGCATAGCCGCCGACAACTCGCCGAAAGACACCTCGCCCGCGGAAACACGGTCCCGCAGCTCCTGCATCGACTCACCGGTCGTAGCCGCGATCTGACCGAGCGGATTGAAGCCCGCGTCGATCATCTGGTTGACGTCCTCAAGCGTCAACCGGCCCGCGGAGGACACCTGCCCGAACACCCGCGACAAACGCTCGAGCTTGTCGCTGTCGCCCATCGAGATATCACCGAGCATCTGCAGCGAAGGCAGGATCTCCTCAGCGGCGATGCCGAACTGCGACAGCATGGTCGCCGAGTTCGCCAGCGTGGGCATCTCGAACGGGGTCGCCGCCGCAAAAGACGTCAACTCCTCGAGCATGTCCTGCGCAGCCTCGCCGGAACCCAGAAGCGACGTGAAACCCGCCTCGAAGTTCTGCATCTCCGCGTTGAACGCGACACCGGCCTTGCCAAGCATCCCCACGCCGGCAACCACCGCCGTACCGACCACCGCAGACGCAGCAAACGCAGCGCCAAAGAGACTCCCCGCGTTGGACCCAGACCTCTCAGCCTCCCCGGAGACCTGGCGGTCGAGCTCCTTACCAAAGCCCTTCGCGGAGGGCGCCACAGTCACCCATGTCGAACCGATCTCAGGCACGACCATCACCTCCCTTCTCCGCGTCCGTCACCGGCCCCTCCGTGGAAACCCCAGACCCTCGCCGCCCGTGCTCACCCAGAACGCCATCACCCAGCACCCACAGGCCCTGCTTCACCCGAGCAACCACAGCCCCAGCGCCACGAACCAGAGACAACACATTCACCAACCGGACGTAGAAACCCAGCACGCCCGACAACACCCGCACCTGCTCCTCAGCCGACAACCCATTCAGGTGCAGCCCCGCAGCCTCCATCGCACGCGGAATCGTCGGCGCATGCAGGAAGGCAGTAATCAAGGACCGCGTTGCGCGATCTTCACGCTCACTCCCCATCAGAAGTTCCTTTCACTAGTCGAACTAGCCACCCCCCACCACCTCCTCCCCGCCCCCGGACGGCCTCCCCCGGCGTAGAGCCTTTTCACACACGGAGGGTTTTTGGCCGGGGCCGCTTGTAGGGCCCTTTCCTCTCTGCTGTTTCCGGTCCCGCCCCCACCAGGGCCGGGGACATCGCCGCAGCCTCCGGGAGCAACGCGTGAAAAAGCCCGGGGGATATCGGCCTTGTGCCGAGGGGAAGGCCGTAGAGGGGAGGGAGGGGGATAGGGGCGGGGCTACAGGATCGTCAGGCCTCGTTTTGCGCTGAGCTGCTTGAGCGTTTCGGCTGGAGTCGGCATGTCTTTGAAGTCGCCTTCGATCTCCACGGAGACCTCGGTTGCGGTGCCGATTCGGAGCATCAGGTTCGGTGCTGGGCAGATGAATCCGCCCCGTTTCCCGACTGCGATGGCTGCTTGTCCCAGCGTTCGTGCGTCATCGTCCGGCAGGTCAAACGTGTGCGTCCCGATGGTGACGCGTCCCATCAGCTCACCGTGTAGGTCATCGAGCGCACGAACTGGGCATTGAAGCCGTCGAGGAATCCGTGCAGCTCGTTGAGCTCGTTGATGTACTCGACTGCGCGGGGGTAGCTTTCGGCTGCTCGGTCGACGACGCGGGTCCATCCGGTGCCGACTGCCCGGCGGAGTACGGCGTATGCGAGGGAACGGTCGCCGGCGTGGATGGCGCGTTCGAGGAGCCGGTATGCCTCGTTGTCGTTCTCGACCCGGTCGGCTCGTTCCTCGGCGTCGCGCAACGCGATGATGTCGGCGCCCGAGGATCCGTCTGCTCGGTGTAGCGACTTGTTGAGCGCGTCGATCCTCTCGCGCACCACGTTGAGCTCTTGTTCCTGCAGATCAGCCATACGCGTGCGGAGTCGAGTCCGTTCCTCGTCGATGAGCTCTGACTTGGCGGTGCTCGTGTAGCGGGTGTCGGATTCGACTCCTGCCTTGAAGTCGAGGAACTGGCGGTGCTCGGTGTTGGCCTGTTCGCGCAGCTGGTCGATCTTCGCGCTGATGTGTTCGAGGCTCATAGGGTTGTTGTCCTTCCGTCGATGTATGTGCGGGCTGCGTTCATCGCGATCACGCACGTGTTCCTGTTCCGCTGGTGAAGAGCCGCCTCTCTCGCATCAGAGGACTGTCCACTCGGCATAGGACTCGCCGTCGAGCGGTCCGTAGGGCGCAAAGGCGCCGTTGGCGTTGACGCGGACACGGATGAAGGACAGCGAGGTGTCCGACGATCGTGCCTCGACGTTCACCGTGCGCGACGGACGCCCCCACAATGGGAGGTTGAAAGCCGTCGACCCTGCGGTGCCGCCAAACACGCCGCCGCGGTACATCGTCTGGAACCCGATGCGTGTGAGCTGGGGACTGAGGTTTCCAGAGTTCCCGGACCACCCGGACGCGGGAGTGAGGTTGGTCCACGGCCAGTACGCCCACTCAGTTCCGGTCCACGGGGCTCGAACACCACCGATGATCGCCTCGTCGCCGGGGATCAGCAGCGACCCGTTCGCCGCAGCCCAGGCGGTCGCTGTGTCCTTGTCGGGGAAGTTGAGTGTGCCCGACCCGGGGATCCACAACGACCCGTCGTAGCTGTACTCGACCCGGTGCAGGCCGGGGGCGTCCGCGCGCACGACAACGATGGGGTTTGCGGCCGAAGGCCCGGCCCCCTCCGCGGTCAGGTTCGCGACCACCTGAGCACGCTCAGTCGCGTTTGCCACCGGGATCACGTCGTGGATCGAATTGCCGAACGACTCAAAGATCGTCGCCCGCGAGACCGACTGGTCCGCCCCGGACGGAATTGTGTGCTTACGGCTGTTCAACGCCATGGTCAACTCCCTCTCGCGCGCTCGTGTTGTGGGGCAGGTTCACCCTCATGTCTTCCTCTTTCCTTGGATGTATGTCCGAGCAGTGGAGGATGTGACCGCCCAGGTACTGCCGGTTTTTGTTGCGGGAAGGTCGCCCTTCTCGATGTGCAGTCGGATGGTCCGTTCGGACTGTCCTGTCGCTCGTGCGAGTTGTTTGACGCTCCACCACTCACGCTCCTCCGATTCCGCGTGATGCCGCGGTTCGATGCCGGGCTCGGCAGTGAAGGCGCAGATCGTGAGTTCGGTGAGGAGTGCGTATAGCGCTGTGTTCCCGACGCGGTTTCGTGTGCGCAGTTCTCCGAGACGCGCGGCCTGGTAGAGCATCCGCGCATCTTGTGGGGTGAGGACGAGCGATCCCGGCTCAATGCGTTGGGTCATCCGCTCACCTCGAACAGCGATTCCCGGGGGAGATCGCCGGACTCGCGTAGCTGTGCGTAGTGCGCGTTGAGTTCCCGGGCGAACTCGGCGGGGTTGTCCCATGCGCTGGTCATGGCGTCGAAGTTGTGTGGCTTTGGTGAGCGGCGAGTCATGGAAGTTCCTTCCCGTAGAACTGGCCACCCCAGAAACCAGCGAACGCCACCCCTCGTGGGATGGCGTTCGCGTAGGAGCGGCAGTGGACTATTAGTGGACAGGCCCTGCATGTGTCCCGCATCTCTCGGACCTCTTGTGGTCTGAGAGCGTCTGCGGTGAATCGGTCGTCGTTCTGACATGCGGGGGAGTGGGAGAGCATGGCCGTGCTGAGCGCTTCATACTCGCTTCCGCCGTTCTTCATGTCATGCGCTCCTGTTCTCCGCGAGGCGGAATCCGTAGTCCCAGACGCTGTCTGGTCGTCCTGCCGTGTCCGCGAACTCCTTCCCCGCGGGGCTTAGCGCTTCGTACTCGGGTGATCCGTACTCGGGATACTCGTGTTCGTCTGGGCGGCCGAGAGCGCGGAGGTAGCTGCGGATCTGGTGGGTTGCTTCGGGGCGGGTGAACTTCCGCCACCGCGCGATCTGTAGATCGTTCGCCTGCTCGTGGTGAAGCTGCAGTACGAGATCCCGCAGGTACGCGATCTGGGCTTCTGTTGCTGTGGGGGTCTCGTCGAAGGAGAAGAGGTCGCACGCACTTTCCCCGAAAGTGCGTGTCAGGTCTTCTTCATGGGTGTTCTTCTCATGGGTCTTCTTAGAGGGACTCGGAGTCCGTGGGGATGCGGACTGGGAGTCCTCGGGTGGCGACTCAGGGGCCCTGGGCTTGGAGTGCTCCGCCGAGCCCAAAGACTCCGAGTCCGTGGGTTTGCGGCGCTTCGGTATACGACGACCTCGTGCGCTGACCGACCAGTCGAACCCGGCGACATCGGTCGGCAGGGCGACCTCGTACTCATTCGAGACGTTCACCGTGAGGTCCTTCCGACGACGCACGCGGATCATGCCCCGGGCCTCGAGCTTCGGAATCACCCGCTGCACGGTCTTCCGTGACACCCGCGCCCGATCAGCGATCGTCGTGAACCCCGGCCAGCACTTACCCGTCTCCGGGTCGCGGAACCGCAGAAGGGCCATGTACACGACCAGCTCGTGCAAGCTCAGGTCGCTGTCGTCGAGGAGCCAGTGAGGAAGCATTGTGAAGTTCGACCGCTTAGCCATCCGCACCGCCTCTCAAAGGGGAAGGGCCGGCCCCGTAGGACCGGCCCTGACTGTTAGTCATCGAGCTCCCGAAGCCGCTCATCGACATCGGCAGAACGCCTGAGAGGGCCTCGCGCATCGATGACCTCTTGTGCGAGAACACGCAGCCTCGCGGCGAGTGCCAGGGCGCGCCCGGGTTCGAGGGCGAGGGCCGGATCACCGTCCTCGGCAAGGACGATTACTGCGTCCGGTAGCCCGGTGTCGGGGTTGTAGCCGAGGGCGCTCTGGTCCGCGGCCAGCGTGATGTTGAGCCAGTTCATGCGTGCACCTCCTGGGGGACGTTCGCCTCAGCGTCATCAGTGAGCGCGCTGTAGAAGAGTTCGCACGCCGGACAGGTCAGGAGGTCGCGCGAAGCGGTCTCGCTGCCCGGAATCGCCCGCTCGCCCTGGGACTCGACGACCCACACGTCGCCGCACAGAGCTCTAGCGGGAACCCCGAGCACAATCGACCGCGTGATGGCTCGCTTTGACACGTAGTGGTTGAAGGCTTCGGAGGGACCGTTCACGAGTACACCTCCGTCTCAGCGGTGACGACGAGAGCGCGCTCCCGAGTCGTCGCCAGGTCGACGTGCTCGACGATCTGCGCGAACTCCTCGGCCACGTTCACCGGGGTCCCAATTGTCGTCTTCAGCGCGTACGTACCATCCGGGCGCTGGCGGCGTGCCCACGGTGTGCCCGGCCAGTTCCCGTTCCTCACCGCCAGCGACCGGAGGAGGCGGATGAGCGCGGGGACTCTCGCGATCGACGCGTCGGGGAACATGTGAACTGCCATTCGCCGTTGCGAGGGAATCTTGACGAGACTCGCGTCAAACCGGCACAAGGCGTCGTCGACGCTGAGATCCAGATGGCTTGCGTGGGCTGCGACGCCGGCGGTAACCCGAATGGTCCAGCCATTCACGACGGACTGGTAGAGATTAGTCACAGCGCGACCCCCCTCGCGATTAGGTGGGCATTGCTCTGGTCTTGCGGGCAGACCTCGATAGTGATCGCTTCTTGCGATAGCATGTCTAGTGACTTCCTTCCTTCACCTGGGGGATTCATCGCCCTCGCGAGCTGCTGCAACAGCCGCGGGGGCATTTTTCTTGTGTGCACGGATCGTGTTTCGTCCGCGACGTGTGAGCGTGAACGTCAAGTGAGGCATGACGGCCTCTACCAACGCGTTCCGCTTGATCCTGAACACCGTGACGCCTCGGGCGTCGATGACCTGGAAGTCGTCATCAGGGGCGGCGTGCAACAGGTTCCTGACGGCTGTCTCTCCAGTGGGGTCGCGATACCAGAGGGGTCCGTCTCGCTCGGGGTGGGTCGGGCCAGCAGCATCCGACCGAGGCGATGTGCTCGTCATCCGGCCTCCGCGAACGCGTTCTCGAAGAAGCGATCGAGCTGCGCCTGCGTGACTACACGCCGACCGGCGAGCTTGGTCGACTCGAGCTGACCGGTGTGTAGGAGCCAACGGACGGAAGCCTCGGAGCGTCGCAGCTCCGTTGCCACCTCCGGGACGAAATAGAAGCGCTGTCGGGCGTGGCTCATGGTCACTCTCCTTTCTAGTGATGGATGACTGGCGTTCCGAGTTAACCATGAGAATTAGTCGTACGCAACTGGGAAACGCGGTACGGTGTTGATATGACGAGAGACGAACTGATTGGTCGACAGCTCGCGCGACTCCGCGGAACGATGTCGCAGAAGGAGCTCGCCGAGCGTATGCGTGACCTCGGCTGGAAGTGGTCTCAGTCGACCGTGTGGAGTATTGAGAAGGGTGAGCGCCCGCTCCGCCTCGCAGAGGCGCAGGATCTGTTGCCGATATTTGATCTCGTCTCAATCCACGAACTCATCGGACCTTCGTGGGACCGGAACCTTGCTGAGCTGATCCAGCGTGTGGTCAACACAAGGGAGTCGGCGCTTCGAGCCATCCACGCGTATAACCATGCCCGGCTCGATCTCGCAATCGCGGCGGACGAGGAGCGCATCCAGGACGAGCCGTCCGCGCACTTGCGGAATCTCGCC
Organism: Microbacterium sp. Marseille-Q6965; assembly: GCF_946151065.1. GTDB lineage: Bacteria > Actinomycetota > Actinomycetes > Actinomycetales > Microbacteriaceae > Microbacterium. The sequence continues at coordinate 89,861 of NZ_CAMGZA010000002.1, forward strand.
GATGTAGTCGGCATTGGGCCGATCGAGCTGGCCGAGTACTACGAGCGATGGGCCACCAACCCGAGCGAAGGAGATGTGCCCAAGACTCGAGAGACGGCGAAGGCGGTATGGGACGGCGAGGAGGATGACTCGTTCATGTCCCTCTTCTTCTCCACAAGCGGGTATCGAGGGGACCGTGGCTAGCATCAAGCAGCGGCCAGAAGGGGTGTGGCGGGCGCGCTACCGCGACGAGAACGGCAAGGAGCATGCCCGGCACTTCAAGCTGAAGCGAGACGCGCAGCGCTGGCTCGACGAGCAGACAGCCGCGATCGTCACGGGACAGTACGCGGATCCCGTGGCAGGGAAGATCACCTGGACGCGCTGGGTCGAGCTGTGGCGTGACAGGCAGACGTGGGCCGATGGAACGCGAGACGCCGCGACGACGGCGTGCAAGTCCGTTCCGTGGGGGGATCGCGCGCTCAAGTCCATCCGGCCGAGCGACGTGCAGTCCTGGGTCAGGGCCGAGCAGAGGCGCGGGTTGAAGCCCTCGACGATCAAGACCCGCCTGAACTACGTCAGCATGGCGTTCCGCGCCGCGGCGGCGGACAAGCGGATCGCGACGAACCCCGCGGAGGGCGTCAGCGCCCCCCGACAGCGCCGTGCGGCCGCAGCGATGCAGTTGCTCACGCCCGAGCAGGTTCGTGCGGCCCTCGACGTTGCAGGCATCTTCAGGCCCTTCGTCGCCGTGTGCGCGTTCGCCGGCCTACGGCTCGGAGAGGCCGCCGGCTTGCGGGTGCGCGACGTGGACTTCCTTCGCCGCACGATCCGTGTCGAGCAGCAGGTGCAGGGGTCGACGATCAAGGAGGCGAAAATCGTTCCACCCAAGTACGGGCAGGAGCGCACCATCCCCGTCCCCGACGAGTTGATCACGATTCTCGCGGCTCATCTCGCGGAGCATGGTGGATCGGGTGATGACCTCTTGTTCCGCAACCAGCTGGGCCGCATGTGGAACCGGAACAGCGCAGGCGAGGAGTGGCGCCGGATCCGCGAGGCCGCGGGGCTCGGTGACGTCACGCTGCACGATTGCCGCCACTCGTACGCCTCGAGCCTGATCGCTTCCGGGTGCGATGTGGTGACGGTTCAGCATGCGCTCGGGCATGCGCAGCCGTCGATCACGCTCAACACGTACGCACACCTGTGGCCGTCCGCTGAGGACAAGACGCGGGCTGCGGCGGCCGAGTTCGCCCGGACTGTGCTCGATTCAGCGGACCCTGCGCGGACTGAGGGTACAAAAGCCCAGGTCAGGAGCTCAGCTCACCGGTAGTTGACGAACTGGAGGTCGATGTCGAGGTCCTTCGACTTCAGCAGGCGGATGACCTCCTGCAGGTCGTCGCGGCTCTTGCTCGAGACGCGCAGCTCGTCGCCCTGGATCTGGCTCTTGACGCCCTTGGGGCCCTCGTCGCGGATGATCTTGCCGATCTTCTTCGCGTTGTCCTGATCGATCCCGTTCTTCAGGCTCGAGACGATCCGGTACTCCTTGCCGCTGGCCTGCGGCTCGCCGGAGTCGAGGCTCTTCAGCGAGATGCCGCGCTTGATGAGCTTGGACTGGAAGACGTCGAGCGCCGCGAGCGCGCGGTCGTCGCTGTTCGCCTTGATGAGGATCTGCTCGCCGATCCACTCGATGGAGGCGTCGGTGCCGCGGAAGTCGTAACGCTGCTCGATCTCCTTGCGCGCCTGATTGAGGGCGTTGTCGGCCTCCTGGCGGTCGACCTTGGAGACGATGTCGAAGGAGCTGTCTGCCATACGGCCAACCTAACCCGTCGCGCCGATCCTGCGCATCAGGCGGAGGGGCCGGGCCCGCCGTCTTCCCGGCGCGATCGCGGTCCCCGATCGGCGCGTCGGCCCGCTAGCGTCGGGCCATGCGGTACGTCGCGTTCCTCCGGAACGTCAACCAGGGTCAGTCGGGTCATCCCTCGACGGACGACATCCGGGGCGCCTTCGCGGATGCCGGGTGCCCCGACGCCATGCTCTTCCAGAGCAACGGCACCGTGGTCTTCGCTGCCGACGACCTGCCCCGCGTGCTCGAGACCGTCACCGCGTCGATCGCCGCGCGATCGGGCCGGGAGCGCGATGTCTTCGCGATCCCGTTCGACGACCTCGCCGAAGCCGTCGACGCGCACGCCGGCGTCATGACGCCGCGCCGCTTCGAGTTCACACTGCACGGAGGCGGGAGGATCGATCCCGAGAACCCGCAGGCGATCCGAGAGGCCGCCGCGCGACGCTGCGCGATCGTCGACGCGGGCGACGATTGGGCGCTGCTGCGAAACGAGCGCGACGGCGACGGCAACGCCACCCCCGTGATCGAGCGTCTCACGGGCGGACCCGCCTCCTCTCGCGGCCTGCCGACCCTCGTGCGCCTCGTGGACCGGTTCGCCGATCGGGGGTGAGACCCGATCAGCCGAGCCACTCGGAATCTCGCCTCGCGCACTCGCTCTCGGCACACGGCGCCGACGGTGCGCGGTTCAGTACCCGTAGACGTTCTCGGAGATCTGGACCGCGCCGTCGGGCGCGGGCATGCCGTCCGCGACGACCACGAAGTGACCGGCCTCTCCGGATGTCACCAGTCCGCTCTCCCCGCCGCATCCGACGACCCAGGCCTCGTCGTCCCGGTAGGAGAGCAGGCAGACGGATCCCGGGTCCTCACCTCTCATGATCCAAAGGGACGCGCCCTCGTGCTCGCCGACGGCGCGCGCGGAGTCGAAGTCGGCCCCGCCGGCCGCGCGGGCCGGAAGGTCCGCGGGAACGGCGTCCGCCGCCTGTGCCTCGCGCTCGAGCACGGCGTACGACGAGGAGCTTGCGCAGCCGGCCAGGGCGAGCGCTGAACACGTCGCGAGGATGCCGAAGAGGGCGCGCCGGGCACCGTGTGGGGTCGCGTCCTCCGCGCGGGATGCGAGGCGTGCGAGCCGCTGCGAGTCATCGACGTGAGGCGTCATGGCCCGAATCTAGCGACCACGGCCCCGCCGTCGCGAGCGATTCGTAGACTGGCGGGCGACCGGAGGGAGGACGCAGATGCGACCGATGACCGAGCAGGAGGTGCTCGATTCGCTCGTGAACGCCACGCCCGACGAGCGGAGGGTGGCGGCGCTGCCGCACGACTTCCCGTTGATGGAGTGGGATCACCTCGACTTCCTGGCGTGGGCCGATCCGCACTCGCGGGGGCGCGGATACATCGTGGCCGAGATCGACGGCGAGCCGACGGGCGTGGTCCTGCGTCGGGCGAACGGATCGTCGCGCGCCCACTCCGCCTTCTGCAACATCTGCCGCACGATGCAGCCGGGCAACCAGGTGGCGCTGTTCACCGCCCGCAAGGCGGGGGAGGAGGGCGAGCTCGGTAACAGTGTGGGCACCTACATCTGCGCGGACCTGTCGTGCCACGAGAACGTGCGGCTGGCGCTGCCGCTCGCGCCGAACGAATACCGCACCAGCGTGGACATGAAGATCGACGGCACCGCGCGTCGTTCGCGGGAGTTCGTCGCGCGCGTCGCCGACGCGGCCTGACGAGACGATTTCGGCGCGGCGCCGGCACCGGCTACTATGGATGTTCGCGCCTCCGGTTGGCTGCATAAGTCAGCCGGGTGCGCATCCTGGTAGGTTGCCCGAGCGGCCAAAGGGATCTGACTGTAAATCAGACGGCACTGCCTTCGGGGGTTCGAATCCCTCACCTACCACGGACCACAAGAGGCCCGATCGGGAGCACGCGCTCCGGATCGGGCCTCTTGCCGTTGCGGCGCCACGTCGGCGGCCCGGTCGATGCGAACACCGAACCGCCCCGCCCAGGGAGCGACGCTCAACCCGGGCGGGGCGATGGTGGTGATGGTGGAAGCGGGACCCGAACCCGCGCCACCGCGCTGATCTTCCTTCCCCCGAAGGATCTGTCAGGCGTGTAAATAGGATGCCAGGACTGGCGTCGCGATGCCGAGGCTTGACACCGGCGCTTGTTCGGGTTAGCGCATTCGTGCCTCGACAGAGGCCGCCCCTCCCGAGGAGCTCGCTCGAACTCGGAAGGGACGGCCTAGTCAGGAAACGCGGGCACCGCCAGACATTACGCGCCGAACGCGGCGAAGGGAAGAGCGGTCTCCGTAACGGTCGGGGCGACGACCCCCTCCGCACCGAGTGTTCACCCGGCGCGGATAGCGTGGGGGCATGACGGCTCCTGGGGAATTGCGGGCTCTCGCGCGCGAGATCGCGGCGGAGGCCGCGGAGCTGGCCGCGCGGCGGCGTGCGGAGGGCGTGGCGATCGCCGCGAGCAAGTCGACCCTCGCCGACATCGTGACCGAGGCCGACCGCGAGGTCGAGGCACTCATCCGCGCTCGCCTCGCCGCGCACCGACCGGACGACGCCTTCTTCGGCGAGGAATCGGGAACGGACACCGGGACCTCCGGGATCACCTGGGTGGTGGATCCGATCGACGGCACGGTGAACTACGCGTTCGGCATGCCGGCCTGGGCAGTGAGCATCGGCGTGGTCGAGGGGGGCGCCGATCCGATGACCTGGCACGCCCTCGCAGGGGTCGTGCACGCCCCGGTGCTGGGGGAGGTGTTCGAGGCGGCCGCGGGCGACGGCGCCTGGCTCGGCGGTCGGCGCCTCGCGGTCACGCGCGAAGCCCCCGCGGGGGCGCTCATCGCCACGGGCTTCAGCTACGACGCGGCGTCGCGGCAGGAGCAGCTCGCCCTCGTGCAGCGGGTCATGCCGCTCGCGCGCGACCTGCGCCGCATCGGTGCGGCGTCGCTCGACCTCGCGTACGTGGCGGCGGGTCGCCTCGATGCCTATTACGAGCGCGGGCTGCGTCCGTGGGACCTGGCGGCGGGGACGCTGCTGGTGCAGGAGGCCGGCGGCCGTGTCGGCTGGCACCCGGCCGACGAGCGCGGGCGCGCGATGGTGGTGACCGGCGGGCCGGCGATCTTCGACGAGCTCTATGCCGCTGTCGCCCCCTCCGCCTGAGCGGCTCACGCGAGAATTAACACGTTCGTTTCCGAAGGACGCGGCGTGGACTGGCGATGTCCAGGTTCGTCCGGGTAGGGTGGGGTTACCCGATCGTTATAGTCCGTACCCGAAGGGCTAGCGCGGTCGGTCCCCGACACACGAGTGCCGTTCCCCCGCGGCATCCGACCTGAAGGTTTTCGTACCCCCGTGCTTCACGATCTCTCCTCGGCCGAGCAGCAGACGCCCCTGTCGCGGCGCGCGCTTCGCGCTCAGGCCGCCGGCCTTGCCGCCGCCCTTGCCCAGGCGGAGCTTGCGGAATCGTCGGAACGCGCCGTGGCGGTTCCCGAGCGGCGCTCGACCGACGTCGTGGCGAAGGCGGAGACGCCGACAGAGCTGGCCGTTCCCGCGGCCGCCGCGCCTGTGGTGCCGAGCCGGCAGGCTCCTCCCGCCCCGCGCGAGCGGACCCAGCCGGACGCCGCCACCGCGCCGTTGACGCGCCGCCAGCGCCGTGCTCTCGCGCAGTCGCCGGCGAAGAAGCCCGTCGAGCTGGTCTCGGTCGAGATGGGCGAGACCGCAGCGATGCCTGCGGACGACGTGCGCATCTCGGACGCGACGGCCAGCGAGACGACGGTGCTCGACGAGGCGCCGGCCCCCGAGGTCATCAGCCCCACCGAGCCGGCCGAGCAGCCGGCCCCCGCCGCGGAGGACGCGCACGAGGATGAGTCCGCACCCGGGCAGGACCCGTTCCTCGAGGCCGTCCGGGCGTTCGAGGCGACGGGCGAGACGCCGATCATCCGTGAGGCCGCCGCGCCGGAGGCCGACCAGGAGGCGACGCACGTCGCTCCCCGTCGCCCGCGTCGGCTGCGCCGTGTGCTGACCACGACGACCGCCTCGCTCGGCGTCATGGGCATCGTCGGCACGCTCGCGGTCGGGCTCACCACGCCCATCGGCGCTCTCGCCGCGCCCGCCGAGGGTGAGAACCCCGCCGCGCTGGCGGCGACGACGGAGCCCGCCGAGTCGTCGAAGAGCGCAGGGGACGACATCCAGGCCTTCGTCGCGCCCGCCGACGTGACGGCCGAGGCGCTCGAGGCCTCCAGCTCGTATGCCTCGACGAGCTACCGCGAGCTGGCCGCCGCGGAGGGCATCAATGTCTCCGATGCGGCGTTCACGAATGACCCGACCGCCGACATCCAGTGGCCGTTCCTCGTCGGCGTCGGCATCAGCTCGCCCTACGGGCAGCGTTGGGGGCGCCTGCACGAGGGGCTCGATTTCGTCCCGGGCGAGGGCGCGCCTGTGCAGGCGGTCGCCGACGGAACCGTCCGCATCGCCACCGAGGCCGGCGGCGCATACGGCGTGAACGTCTACATCGACCACATCATCGACGGCGAGCTCGTCACGAGCCACTACGCGCACATGCAGTACGGCTCGCTGCGTGTCGTGCCGGGGCAGCGCGTCGAGGTCGGTGACATCGTCGGTCTCACGGGCAACACCGGTCGCTCCTTCGGTGCGCACCTGCACTTCGAGATCATCGTCGGCGGCTCGCGCATCGACCCGATGCCGTGGCTGCAGAAGTGGGCCGGCACGCACTTCCCGGACGAGGCCGTCGCCGAGCCGGCGGCCGAGTCCGACACGTCGGAGGGATGAGGCCCGGTTCGTGAAGGACCGTGGCGAGATGGTATTCTCTTCTGGTTGCCCGCAAGCGGGCGGCACGCCCCGATAGCTCAGTGGCAGAGCACTTCCATGGTAAGGAAGGGGTCGTCAGTTCAATCCTGACTCGGGGCTCGCAGCATCTACGGATGCAGTCGCGGCGGAGTAGCTCAGTTGGTGAGAGCGCACGACTCATAATCGTGAGGTCGCGGGTTCGAGTCCCGCCTCCGCTACCAATCCGCCTCCAGGAGACCCGTGATCGGGTCTCGTGGAGGCTATCTTCGTTTCGGGCACGAAAGAGGCGCGATGTCCGCACCTCACTCGGTGCCCGACATCGCGCCTCCGTCGGGGGCGTCACGCCACGGGTGCGGCGGCTCCCTCACGGCAGAGGTCGCGGATCGCCGCGGTGATGCTGCTGCGGGCGCCCAGCGGGCGGGTCTCGCCGAGGTGCGAGCCGGCGAGGCATTCCCAGCCGTCCTCCGTCGCGCACACGTAGCCCTGCACGGCGTCGTCGAGCAGGATCTGGTAGCAGTCCAGGCCGACCGGGACGATCGTGGCTTCCGGGGCGCGGCCGAGCGCGGGGTGTCCCGAGCTCATCGGTGCCGAGGTGCGCACCGGGCGGGCAGGGGCGGTCGGGTCGGTCATCAGTGTCATGGTCTCTCCGATCTCGACGTCGCAATCACATCGTTGTACTCACCACTATCGGGACGAGACGCGCTTCCTCAGAATCGAGGGTGAAGGCTTGACGACCCCGCAGCGTGCTGCTACGCGCGTCGCGCGGCTCAGCGCGCGACGAAGGTGATGGCGCCGGACGCGCCGGCGTCGGTCATCCGCGCGAGCCTCGCGGAATCGAGACGGGGCGCGGTCACGGTGTCGAAATCGAAGCGGATCTCGATGGCGGGGGAGACCCAGATCGTGACGCGTCGGTGCGGCTCCGCCCACGACAGGGTGAAGCCCTCGCCGTGCCGCAGCTTCGCCAGCACGGCGGCCCGCACGTGCGCCAGCTCCTCGTCATCCACCATGACGGGGACCGGGTGCCCGTCGTAGAAGAGCCGGCCCATGTCCACACGCTAGACCTCGCGCGGGCCGGCCACCATGGTCTGCGCCGATCGCCCTCGCTGCGCTGAGGGCCGGTCTCCGCGCGCCTCCGGAGGGCGAACCGATATCTTACGGCCCGCCGAGAACGCGAGCGGGTGAAAGGGCGGGTGAAAGCCGAAACATCCGCCTAACGTGCCTGGCCGAACTTGGTCTCCTTTCGTGGGGGCGCATAAAGCGAGGGATCCTCGCCCGCCTGCCGTGACCCGAACGCGGCGGGCGCGCCCCCACCCCCACCGGGCGGCCTTCGGGCCACCCGGTGAGGGGCGTGCCCGAACGCACTCAGGGGAGGGAACCCATGAACGACGGTCAAAACGCGACACAATCGCATACGAGCTGGCGCGGCCTCATCGCCGCGCTGATGGCGGCGCTGCTGGTGCTCATCGGCGTGCAGGCGCCGGTGGCCGCCGCGGCCGCGACGAGCGGCGTGACGCTCAGCGTCGACTACGGCGGCGAGACCTACGGCGACACCACCGTCGTGACGCCGGGCACGAGCTACACCGCGCGCCTGCAGTACTCGGTGCCGGACCTCACGCCCGGCGGCACCGTGACGATCGGCGTGCCGGACGGCGTCACGGTCCCCGCGGAGGCGCTCTCGGTGCCCGCGGGCAACACGATCATCGCGTCCCTCGGCCTCGATGCCGCGGGCGATGTCGTCGTCACGTTCCGCGATCCGCTCGACAGGACGATCGACCAGGGCGTCGTGTCCTTCGACTTCCGGTTCGACCCGCCGCAGAGCGGCACGGGCTACCGCGACATCACGTGGGACGTGCCGGGTGCGCCCCTCACGACGCGCCTGATCGTGAAGGACGCCGACGACGAGCTGCGCCCGCCGCTGACCGATCGGCAGGAGAAGACCGCGGGCGACCCCGGGCTCGGGCGTTTCGTCTCGCGCGCCGCCGACGGCGTCGTCACGCTCGCCGACGGCATCACCGCGGCGCCCATCAGCTACACCATCGCGATCGACGCCGCCGATGCCCGCGGAGGCCTCGTGGTCTCCGACACGATCAGCGAGTTCCTGGCGTTCGACCCCGACAGCTTCGCGGCCGAGCTGACGGCGTGGGACGAGGACGGTTTCAACAAGACGACCGTCCCCTTCGCCCTGCCCGAGCCGGCCGTCGACGGCCGCACGTTCGCGATCGAGGGGATCGACCTCCCCGCGGGATCGCAGCTGCGCCTGACGTACACCGCCCACGTGCGCGCCGACCAGGTCGAGGCGCTTCGCGCGGCCCTGCAGGAGCAGGCCGACGCCGTCGGCGAGGACGGCGGCACCTACGCCGTCGCGATGAAGAACAACGCCGTGATCGACGGTGCCGACCGCAGCACCACCGTCTCGATCGGCGGATGGATCGCCGCCGCCCCGCGCCCCGACCTCGGCCGCGCGTTCAGCAAGGGCTCGAACCTGTCGGGACAGACGCGCATCGCGCTGGACGATGAGGGCCGGCTCGCCGAGCCCGTCGACGTCACCTACACGCTGCGGGCCGACCTCACGCAGTTCGCCGCCTTCGTCGGCACGCGTCACGAGCTCACGCGCAACGTCGTCATCACCGACGCGTTGCCCGAGCAGATCGAGTGGGCGGGCGAGGACTTCCTCCGCGTCACGGCCGGCGACCTCGAGCTCACCCGAGCCCCCGGTGACGTGAGCGCCGGCGATTTCGCCGGCGACGCGTACGTCGGCATGTACCGGCTCGCGGACGACGGCAAGACGCTGCACATCAACGTCGGTCGCGACACCTCGCGCAGCTACGCGTTCGAGGCGGCCGCGCGCATCACCACCCTCGAGGGACTGCGCACGCGCCAGCCCGGCACGGAGCAGCCGCAGGTCGACACGATGTACACCGCCGAGAACACCGCGAGGTTCGAGTTCCGTGCTTCGGGCGACGAGAACCGCACGGTGCGCACGACGCTGTACCTGCCCATGCCGCCGGGTAGCGTCATCAACGACCCGGCCGAGTTCCGCAAGTCCACCGCCGGCACCGTGCAGGTGCGGCCGGGGGAGCGCGCACAGGTCGCCTTCACGTTCAGCCTCGCGGCCGGCTCTGTTCCCGACCTGCGCAAGTCGCGCATCGTCGACGAGGTGAACCGGGAGGTCTTCGATCTCAGCGACCTCGGCGCCATCCGCGACTCGATCACCGGCAGCTACGACGGGCAGGGCGGCCTCACCGGCGCCGACGTCGACCTGACCCTGAACGAGGCGGGCGAGCTCGTGCTCACGCCGTCGGCCGACTTCGGTGCGGGGCTGCCCGCCTGGATGAACCTGGACGGCGAGCTGACCAGGCGGCTGGAGCTCACGCTCACGCTGCCGACGAGGGTGCTCGAGGGCAAGCAGACGATCGACGTCTCCAACGCGGCGCGCGTGGAGGGTGACGACCGCCAGGAGTACACCTGGTACTCGGAGGCGAAGGGCACGGCGACCAGCTACGGCGACGAGCTCGAGGTCGAGAAGACCCTGTACTCCGGCGCGGGCGAGTGGACCCAGAACCTTCGCGTCGAGCTCGACGACGAGGGCCAGATGACGCAGGACGAGTTCGTGTACCGCGTGCGCCTCATCCCGCACGGCGGCTACTTCGGCGTGGCCATCGTGCCGCTGGCCGACGCGCTGCCCGACGGCGTGACGTTCCTCGGCTTCGTCAGCGACGCGAACCTCGAGTCCGGCGACGTCGACCCGCAGACGTCGGTGGACATCGGCGGCAACGTGCGCGCGACGTGGGATGCGGCGGCGAACACCGTCCACATTCAGCAGAAGCCGGGCACCACGCTGCCGCAGGGCGCGGAGGCGCACGTCAACTTCAAGGTGCGCGTCGACTCGTTCACCGCGGACGTGGGGATCACCAACCAGGTGCGCGCGGCGTCCGCCACGATCACGCCCTCCGACGGGTTCCCGCTGATGATCCTGAAGCGTGACACGCTGCGCCCGGACGAGGTCATCACGGATCGTGATGCGCGCTTCACCGTGACGGCGCCGGACGGGTCGGTGATCACCGACGAGGCCTACGTCGTCGACGGACGGCTGGTCGTCGCGGGCCCGAACGGCTCGGACCGCGCCATCGTCGTGCCGGAGGAGCCCGACGGCGGCGTTCCCGCCGGGCGCTACACCGTCACCGAGACGCGGGCGCCGGCCGGCTACGAGCGCTCCGATGCGCAGCTTGAGGTGACGATCCGCGAGGACGGCAGCTCGTCGCCCGCCACGCTGTACAACACCCCGCTGTCCCTGTTCGCCCTGGGCGACGAGGCGTGGATCGACGCGGATCGCGACGGCGTGCGCGACGGCGACGAGGATCCCCTGGCGGGTGTGACCGTCGAGCTGCTCACCGCGGGCGGCGAGGTGCTGCGCACCACGACGACCGACGAGGCAGGCCGGTACCTGTTCGACCTGCTGCCGGCCGGCGAGTACCGCGTGCGGTTCGTTCTGACCGACGAGCAGGCCGCGCGCTACACGTTCACCGAGCGCACCGCGGGCGGCGACACCACCGCCGATTCCGACGCCGACCGCGAGAGCGGGGAGTCGGGCGTGATCGTGCTCGGCGACGAGAACCCCCACCTCGTCCCGGGCGACGCGTACGAGCACGGCAGGGTCCGCGCCCTGAGGGGCATCGACCCGACCTGGGACGCCGGCGTCGTGACGAAGACCTACGCGATCGGTGACGTCGCGTGGATCGACGACAACCGCAACGGCGTGCAGGACGAGGGCGAGCCGGCGCTGCCGGGCGTCACCGTCGAGCTGCGCGACGAGGCGGGGAAGGTCCTCGCGACGGCCGAGACCGACGCGGAGGGTCGCTACCTGTTCGACGGGCTCGAGGCGGGCGACTACCGCCTCCGTTTCGTGCTCGATGAGCAGCAGCGGCAGGCCTACGTCTTCACCCGGTCGACCGTCGGCGACGCGGCGGTCGACTCCGACGCCGGCGCCTCGGAGGAGCGCTGGATCGGCGAGACCGACGTGATCCGCCTGGGCGACGAGAACGGGCAGCTGACGAGGGATTACGACACCCCGCTCTCGGCCACGGAGGGCATCGACCCCACGTGGGACGCGGGAGTGGTGACGTGGTCGTACGCGATCGGCGACGTGGTTTGGATCGACGAGAACCGTGACGGGCTGCAGGACGAGGGCGAGCCGGCGCTGCCGGGCGTGACCGTCGAGCTGCGGACCGAGGCGGGCGCGCTCGTCGGGACCACCGTGACCGACGAGGAGGGCCGCTACCTCTTCGACGACCTCGCGGAGGGCGTCTATCAGGTGCGGTTCACCCTGACCGAGCAGCAGCGCCGGCTCTACGAGTTCACCCTGCCCACCGCGGGCGATGCGGCATCGGACTCCGACGCCGATCCCGCGACCGGGCTGACCGCCCTCATCGCCCTGGGACCGGACAACCCGGGCCTGACCGCGGAGTACCCGCATGCGGCGCTGAAGGCGACGCACGGTATCGACCCGACCTGGGACGCCGGCGTGCTGCCGAAGCTCTGGGTCGAGGTGGGCGATCTCGTCTGGATCGACGAGAACCGCGACGGCCGCCAGAGCACCGGCGAGCCGGGGATTCCGGGCGTCGTGTTGACGATCGTCGGACCCGACGGAAAGCCGGTGACCGATGTGCACGGCCAGCCGGTCGGGCCGCAGAAGACCGACGAGAACGGGCGCTACCTGTTCACCGGCCTGCCGGTGCTGCAGGAGGGCGAGTCGTACACGGTCTCGATCGACCGCGACGCGTCGGCGGACGCCCTGGCGGGGCTGCTGCCCACCTTGTCGGGTATCGGTGATCGCGCCGGGGACTCCTCCGAGTGGAGCGCGGCGTCCCGCGGCCTGACGATGGACCGGGACCAGGACCTCACCCTGGACTTCGGGTTCGTCCGCCCGCTGGATGCCGCGGCGGGCGAGGGGGAGCAGGCCGATCGGCCCGGCCTCGCCACCACCGGCGGAGCCGTCGGCGCGACCCTCATCGGGGTGGCCGTGTTCCTCGTGCTGGCCGGCCTCGGCCTGTACATCACGCGGCGCCGCCACGACGCCGCCTGATCGCGGTGCAGGGGGCCGCGCCTCGCGGTGCGGCCCCCTGCACACCTCCGCCTGCGGATGAAAGCAGGAGTGAAGTCCGCCCCGCCCGATGGCGGGGGCAGTCCCTCACCCGACAAGATCGTGGTGCGGCCCTCGCGGTGAACGTCGTGAGCCTCCGCCCACCCCCAGACCGACCGCCCCGCCCGCGTACCCCTGCCGGCGGGGCGGTCTTGCGTCGGGCCCTGCGCTGAGACGATCCCGCCCGCGGCGAGGTCGGGCGGCGTCAGGCGATGGCGGGCTCGGCGGCGGGACGCAACAGTCCGCGCTCGACGGCCGCGATGAGCGCGTCCTGGCGGTTGTCTACCTCGAGCTTGCGGTACACCCCTCGCAGCTGGGACTTTACGGTGTTGAGCGACACGTGCAGGCGTGCCGCGATATCGACCAGCGGCTCGTCGCGCAGGGCGATCGCTTCGAGCACCGCGCGCTCGCGTCGCGTGAGGCGCACGATGGGACGATCCGGGATCAACGGCTCGACGCCGTCGCACACGTCGGCATAGCCGAGCCGCACGAGCGCCGCCGTGACGGCGCGGAAGTCGGACACGGGCAGGAGGGCGAGCGGGAGGCGCATCGCCGAGTGGCGCAGTCGCTCGCCCAGGAGCACGACGACGTCGTCGTTCCGGTGCGGAGCGGGAAGGCGCAGCAGGGCGGCGGCCTCGATCGCCGTCGCCTCCGTGCGGGTTCGCAGGCTGAGCTGCTCGCACTCCACCGAGCGGACCAGGGTCAGCGCGCCGTGCCCGTCGCCGTCGACGAGCGCCACGCGCGCGCGGTCGACGGTCGCGCGGGCATCGGTGAACCGGCTGAGCAGCTCGGCGCCCACGTGGGAGCGACCCAGGGCCAGGTGCAGCAGGGCGGTGATCGAGGCGATCTCGCGGCTGGCCGAGCGGGTGAGCCCGTCGCCCGTCCGCAGCTGAGGGATGCGGTCGAGCCTCGCCAGGGTCTCGGCGGGCTGACGCCGCAGGAGACCCAGGTAGCCCTCGACGCGTGCGATCGTGACCCAGTGCTCGGAGGTCGCGCGGTACGGCCTCACCGCGTCGAGCTGCGCCGCGGCGGTGACGAGGTCGCGGTGCTCCATGGCGAGCATGCTCGCGGCCAACCGGTGGAAGGTGCCGGTGTAGGGCATCGCCAACCGGTCGCGAAGGCGTCGGTCCGCGGCCTCGAGGTACTCGGCGGCGGCGGGCAGGTCGCCCTCCAGGGCCTCCACGCCCGCCATGAGCGAGAGGCATGCGGAGCCGGCCGCGTCGTCGTCGTCCGCCTCGGCGATGCCGTTCGCCAGGGCCTCGAGGGCTTCGTCGCGCAGGCCCGCCTCGATGAAGGTGCGTCCGAGCTGCGCGTAGACGCGCGGCAGGTGGCCGATGCGCTCGCGCTCCTCCGGGGCGTGGTCGAGGAGTGCCATCGCGCGGCGGGCGGGGTGGATCGCCATGCCGACGCGTCCGCTGATGCGGAGGGTCGCGCTCTGCGCGGTGTAGGAGAGGATCCGCTCCGGCATCGTGAACTCGGACTCGCGAGTCTCGGCGGCGCGCGTGCCGAGCAGGAAGTACTGCATCGCCTTGGCGCGGTGCATCGCCGACCCGTGGCAGACCATGCCGAGCAGGAACGCGAGCAGGGGATAGTGCCGCAGCCGGCGGAAGGGCACGCGCGAGAGCGACTGCCGGACGCCCTCCGGATGGTGCAGGAACAGATCGAACCACGCCGCGATGACGGTGCGGTTCGCGCTCTCGAGGTCTCCGCGTGCGATCGCGCGGTGGAACGTATCGGCCGTCGCTTCGGACACCACGTCGTACGTCATCGAGCAGTAACACCCCCTGGTCGCCCGCGCGCGGCTGCCGGATCGCTCCGGCGGCGGGACCCCCAAGGGGTATTCAAGCCGCTCCTCCAGGTTCTTCCCAGGAAAGCCTTCCAATTCACCCAGTATTTCACCCGTCAAGGGGCTTCCCTTTCCGTCGGGGATCGCGGGGCGGCGAGCGCCGTAGACTGGCCCGCGGCGCCCGCGCCCCGGACGAGGAGACTGCACTGCCCGCTGCGAGACTGACCTTCACCCGCACGCCGCTGGCGCGCATTCTCGTGCTCTCGGTGCTGCAGTGCGCGGTGCTCGGGTCCCTCACCGCGCCCGTGGCGGTCGGGCTGTCGGTGCTCGTGCGGCGTCACGTCGGGCCCGACGATGCCGCGGGCGTGCTCGGCGTGATCATCGCCCTCGGTTCCCTCGGGGCGATGATCGCCAACCCGCTCTTCGGGTGGTGCGCCGACGCCACCCGTCACCGGGTCGGGCGCCGCGCCTGGCTGATCGGCGGAGGGCTGGCGGGACTGGCCGGCACGGCCGCCGTCGCGATGTCGCCCGATGCCATCTCGCTCGCGGTGTCGTGGGTGCTCACGCAGGTCGCCTACAACGCGTGCTACGGCGCCATCAACGGCCTCGTGTCCGACGGGCTGCCGCCCGAGGAGCGCACGCGCGCGGCGGGGTTCTTCGCGGCCGCGGCATTCCTCGGCACGCTGCCGGGGCTCGCCATGGCCGCCGCGTTCCCCACGGACATCGTGCCGATGCTGCTCACCGTTCCGGCCGTGGCCGCCGTCGTGATCGTGGTGATCGGGATCCTCATCGAGCGTCCGGCCGATGTCCGCGTTCCGACGACCGAGGCGCGAGACGGCCGGCGCGGGCTGCGGGAGATCGCCTCGCGCGCCTTCGTGGCGGCATTCGTCGTGCGTCTCGTGGTGGCCATCGAGATGGCCGCCGGCCTCACCTACGCGCTGTACCTGTTCATGGATCGATGGGGCGCGGTCGAGCGCGACGCCGTACGCCTCGTGTCGCTCTCCACTCTCCTCGGCGCCGCGGCGCTCGTCCTCGTGTCGTTCCTCGTCGCGACCACGCGTCTGCGCGCTGCGCCACCGCGCATCCTCGTGGTGTCCGGGATCGCCCTGCTGACGGTCGGCATGGTCGGGCGAGGGGTGGCCCCGACGGTCGAGGTCTTCCAGGCCGCGACCGTCCTGGCCGGCGCCGGCATCGGCCTCGCCGCGGTCGCGACCCGCTCGCTGGTGCAGGCCGCGCTTCCGCCGGAGCGGTCGGCATTCGGCCTCGGCGTCTTCAACGTCGCCAACACGCTCGGGCCCATCGTGGGGCCGTTGATTGCGGCCTGGCTCGTGCACGTGGCGCCCGGGCTCGGGTTCTCCGACGCCTACGCGGGCATGTATCTGCTGCTGGCACTGCCCGTCGTCGCGGTCGCCGCTCTCGTGCCGCTGCTGCGCCCGTCCGCCCGCGTTCGGTCGGACCAGCTCACTCCGTGAGGTCGAGGGTGGACAGCGACCGGATCGCCTCGGTCCGGGTGCGCACGTCGAGCTTGCGGTAGATCGAGCGCATCTGAGACTTGACGGTGTTGGGCGAGACGTTCAGCGCCGTGGCGATCGCCTCGACCGTGCCCCCCGCGACGAGCTGGCGCGCCACCGCCCGCTCGCGCTCGCTCAGGCGGGGGCGGGTCTGGCCGCCCGTCAGCGGCGCTCGCGCACGAGCCGCCTCGAGCAGACCGCGGACGCGATCGTCGCCGGCACCGTCCGCGACGGCCCTCATGGCGTCGATGCCCGCGACGGGCACGAACACGAGCGGCAGAGTGAGGCCGCGGTCGACGAGCAGGGCGTACAGGCGGCGGATCGCCGAGAGAGCTTCCGGACCCGGCTGCAGCATGGCCACGGCCGCCGCCTTGAGGGCGGCATGCTCGGCCCTGCGCCGCGCCGACGCGTCCGCGGGCAGATCGCGGCCGAGCTCGCGCAGGGCCCGCCCCGGGTCGTTCTCGACGAGCGCGACCCGCGCGTGTGAGGCCGTCGTCTCGGCGCGGTTCTTCGCACGCGCGAGCACCCGCGAGGCGGCGCCGGCATCGCCCCGGGCGAGCTCGATGAGGGCGCGCGTGCCGCGCAACCGGTCGGCCGTGAGCGGGGGATACGCGCGGCGGGCACGCTGGGTGCGGATGATCGAGTCGAGCCGGGCGGCCGCCTCGTCGGCGCGGCCCCGCAACACGAGCGAGAGGGCCTCGACGTGGGCCACGAGCGGCCAGTGCTCGTTCGCCGGCAGCGTGCCGTCGACCTGCCGCACATGCTCCTCCGCCGCGGCCGGGTCTCCCGCCTCCAGCGCCTCCCACGCACGCGCCAGGTGCAGGAACGTCCCCTGGTAGCCCTCGCGCCAGCCCTCCGGCCAGCGGAAGCCCTCGGCCTCGCGCAGCAGCCGGGCGGCCTCCGGCAGGTCGCCCCGCAGCGCCATGGTGCCGGCCTGGAGGATGAGGGGGTGCAGCGCCTTCCCGGATCCCCGGGCGCGCCCGGCCGACACGGCATGGGAGAAGGAGGTGATGGCCGCCGCCGTGTCGCCGCTGTAGAGCAACGAGATGCCGAACTGCGAGAAGATCGTGATCTCGTTGTCGCCGAGCTCCTGGCGCGCCTCGAGGGGGAGGTCATGCAGGGCGTTCAGCCCCGCCCCCGCGACGGCACCGGCGCTTTCGAGCCGGCTGCTCACGCGGTATGCAACCGACTCCACGAGGCGCAGGATGGTGCGGTCGACGACCGACACGGTCGCGCGCGTGCGGCGCGCGGCGACGATGGTGAGCGCGAAGTACTCGAGGGCGCGCAGCCGTGAGCTGGCCGTGCCGTTGTACGAGATCGCCAGCAGCGCCGCCGGCAGCGGACGGTTGCCCAGGCGGGTCAGCGGCACGCCCCGGAAGACCTTGCGGAGCTCCTCGCCGGTGCGCAGAAGCTCAATCCAGGAGCCGCGGATGATCTCGTCGGCCAGGTCCCAGTCGTCCTGCTCCACGGCCAGCGCCAGGCCGGCGAGCGGGTACCCCTTAGCGAGCTCCCAGCGGGCCACCCGGAGCACGAGGGCGCGCAGATCGCTCGGCGGCAGCGTGGCGCGCGCGTGCCGCTCGACGGCCTCGCGGAGGAACGGCGTGTAGACGAAGCGCCCGCGCGCGCCGGAGCGGAGCCCGCTCCAATACCCGAGTCCCTCGCGCTCGGCCCGGTCGAGCAGGGCGCCGGCGTCTTCGCGCCCCGTCAGATCGCGCGCCAGCTCGGCGTCGAGCGCGTCGGCGAGCGAGGTGCGCATGACGAAGTCGGCGAAGGCGGCGTCCCACCTCGCCGACTGGCGCCGCAACAGCGCGTCGACGGCGTCCGACAGACTCCATCCGCTCTCCGCCTGGGTTGCGCCGAGCACGACGAGGCGGGCGAGCGCGGGGGAGCCGCCATGGCGTGCGATGCTCTGCACCTCGTCCTCGGCGGTGCTCGGCGGCAGGATCGCGTCGATCTCGTCGGGCGTGAGCGCGAGGTCGTCCTGCCGGATGACGTCGACGCCGACACGGCTGACCGCATCCGGCGTGGTGAAGGCGGAGCCGGTGCGCGTGGCCACACGCAACGACAGGTTCGGCAGGTCGGCGACGAGGTCGACCAGGCCGGCGGCGCTGTCGTCGTCGAGCCGTTCGCCGTCGTCGATGAGCAGCGTGAGGTCGCGGCCCAGGGTGCGCAGGCCGCGCAACGCGAGGCTCCAGGAGTCGTGCGCGCCGGCCACCGCGTCCGCGGGATTCCACAGCGGGTTCGACTCGTCGATGATCCCGAACTCGCGCAGCGCGAGCCCCAGCTGCAGCACGAACCCGTTCGGCTCCGACATGCCCTCGCGAATGCGCAGCCACAGGCCGTCGCGCGATGTGCCCGCCGCCCACTGCGTCAGCGCCACCGTCTTGCCGAACCCGGAGGGCGCCACAGCCACGACGATCGCGGTGTCGGCGTCGAGTCGGTCCGTGATGCGCTTGCGCGGCACGAGGCCGGGCGGCAGGCGCGGGACGCCGTGGACAGTCATTGGAGCATCTTCTCGAGCGGAACGGCGGGCGAAGTCTTCGGCGATGCTACACGCGTCCCCGAGGGACCCCGACGTGTCGGCACGGAGCGGCGGGGAACAGTCCGCGGGTCGCGGTCCCCGTCGGCGCGGCGCGGAAGGATCAGTCGCCGGTGTCGGCCGCAGCGTCGATGAGGGTGCGCACCGCCGCGTCGTCCAGTGCCAGCCAGGGCGACGCGCCGGGGTCGTTCAGGGCCTCCTCGGGAGCGTCGCCGCGCGTCCACCAGCGCGCCTCGAAGACGGCGCCGTTGCGGAGGACGAGGTCGCCCGCGTCGTACTCGCGATCGGCGTCCCACTCGGGCGCAAGGCGGGGCGGCACGACGAGCGAGGGGGCGGGCGTCTCACCGGGGAGCACGGGGCCGAGCAGCGTCCAGGGCGTCTCCCACTCCTGCAGCACGGGGTCATCAGGAACGTCGCCGCTGGTCCACCACTTCGCCTGATACACGTTGCCGCGCCAGACGACCTTGGTGCCCGCGAGGTACGAAGCGGTCTCGTCCCAGATCGGGTACGGGCTGTTCTCGGGATCGTCCGCCGCGGGCGTGGAGGCCGGTTCGGGCACCGTCTCCGCGCCGGCGGCATCGTCGGGGCTGCCGTCGAAATCCGCCGCCAGCAGGGGCGCGAACGCCCCGTCCTCCTGCTCCACTCCGCTGCAGGCGTCGGACACGACCGTGGTGTCGGCGTAGTTCACGCTGCACGCGCGATCGCGGTTGAGCGACCACATCGACATGCGGCCGAGCCCGTTCTCCACGGCAAACGCGTTCAGCTCGCGCGCGTCGGCGAGGTCGAACACGTCGCGCGCGACGTCGTTCTGACCGATCATGGGCGTCGCGCCGATCTTGCGCCACAGCGAGGCGGGGCCCAGCGGCACGTCGGCGGCGGCGTAGAGCGCGTCGAGCTGGCGATGCAGGGCCTGGAGCGCTTCTCGCGACGCGTCCGCAAGCGTGTCGCCCGCGTCGAGGTTCATCGTCATCGCGTTGACCCCGGCCAGGTCGACGCCCGCGTCGAGGAAGGCGGCCACCGCGTCGGTGCCGTCGGGGGTAAGGCCGGCCGGGCCGACGGGCAGCGTGAGCCACACCGCGAGCTCCTCGTCGGACTCTCGCCGCTCGGTCTGCAGCGCCGCCACGGCCTCCGCTCGCCGGGCCATCGCCGCCGCGTCGGTCAGGGCGTCGCCCTCCAGGTCGAGGTCGATCGTGGTGAGGCGGTATCGATCGATCACGGCCGCGTACGCGTCGCGGAGCTCTCGGGTCGTGCCGCACGCGTCGCCCAGTTCCGCGTTGAGCAGCCCCCCGAACGAGACCACCACGTCGCCGCCCTGGCCCCGCAGGCGCTGAATGCGGCGGTCGAGGTCGAGCGCCGCCGAGGCCTCGTCGAGCGTGTAGGCGGCGCCCCACGTGGGAACGCACTCGTCGGCGGCTGCGGCCACGACGAACGCGAGCACCGCGTCCTGCACTGCGCCGTCCACGGCCGCCTCGAACGCGTACGAGGGGGTCGCGGTGACGTCCACGTAGCCGGCGAACCAGGGGTCGCCGGACGCCTGCGCCTGCGCCTCGTCGCGGGCGGAGGACCAGGTGTACCAGGCGGTGCCGGCGATCAGAGCGCAGACGACGACCAGGGCGGAGAAGCGCAACCAGGAGAAGCGCCGTCCGGCGAAGCGTTCGGACACGGATGTGTTTCCCTCGCGGATCGGGGAGCTGACGAGAGGCTTATATGCTAAAGAATACTCATGGGGCGGCCTCACCCGAGGGCCGCCGGGGGATGGGATCAGTCGCCGTGAACTCGGATCAGAGCCGGCGCGCGCTCGAGGCGCGCCCCGACGCGGCCGCGCCGCCGCCGCAGGAGCGGGGCCGCCGACGGCAGTGGGGCGCGGAACGCGCCTCGGCGCCGCTGTCGATCATGCACCCGATACCGGGCCGCCACGCGATCCCGCTGGGACGCTTGGCGATGCTCGCCACCGTCGCGTGCTGGGCGATCTATGTCATCACGACGGTGCTGCGCGAGCTGGTCGAGAACAACGACTTCGACCTGCGCCTCACGCTCGAGCTGGTGTCGTACCTCATCGTCGTGACGTTCCTGGCCTTCTCGGCCCTGATGTACCTCATGGCGCGGCAGGGGGCGCTGTACCGCTTCCGCGATCACCGGCGCGTGCCGCGTGCCGTGCTCGATCGTCACTTCGACGGCGGGTACGACAAGCGCATCACCGTGCTCGTGCCGTCCTACATCGAGGATCCGGCGGTCGTGCGGCAGACGCTGTGGTCGGCAGCGCTGCAGGAGTTCCCGAACCTCCGGATCGTGCTGCTCATCGACGACCCGCCCCATCCCCGCGACCCCGCGCTCGCGGCATCGCTCGCCGCGAGCCGCGCCCTTCCCGGCGAGATCGAGGCGGCCCTGCGTGAGCCGCGCGAGCGCTTCGCCGCCGCGGCGGAGGCCGGCAACGCCCGTTCCGAGCGGGGATCGGCGGTGTCCGCCGATGAGGTGTCGTCGCTCGCCGACGATTACCGCTGGGCGGCGGAGTGGCTGGAGGGCATGGCGGCCACCGAGACCACGGCCGACCACACCGACGACTTCTTCGTGGAGCGCGTGCTCGGCGGCCTGGCGAGCGACCTGCGCCTCACCGAGCTCGCCCTGCGCGCCGCCGTCGACCAGGGCGACGCGCCGGAAGCGGACCGGATGCGCCAGCTGCGCAACCGGCTCGTGTGGATCTTCTCCGCCGAACTGCGCTCCTTCGAGCGGAAGGCCTACCGTTCGCTGTCGCACGAGGCCAACAAGGCGATGAACATCAACGCCTACATCTCGCTGATCGGCAAGGACTGGGCGGCCGAGGAGACGGCGGACGGCGTGGTGCTGCGCGAGGCACGGCCCGGTGACGAGGTTCACCTGTCGGTGCCCGAGAGCGAGTATCTGCTCACGCTCGATGCCGATTCGATGCTCCTGCGCGACTATTGCGTGCGTCTCGTGGAGTACCTGGAGCAGCCGGGCCACGAGCGCGTCGCGGTGACGCAGACGCCGTACTCGTCGTACCGTGGGGCGCCGACACGGATCGAGCGCATCGCCGGTGCCACCACCGACATCCAGCACATCCAGCACCAGGGCATGAGCTTCTACGGGGCGACCTTCTGGGTCGGCGCGAACGCCATCATCCGCACCCGGGCGCTCCAGGACATCGCCACGACGGAAGAGGTCGGGGGATTCCCGATCACCACGTACATCCAGGACCGCACCGTGATCGAGGACACCGAGTCCTCGATCGACATCGGCGCGCACGAGTGGACGCTGCTGAACTACCCGGAGCGGCTCAGCTACTCCGCGACGCCCCCGGACTTCGGCTCCCTCATCGTGCAGCGCCGCCGCTGGGCGAACGGCGGCCTGCTCATCCTGCCGAAGCTCCTGCATCAGCTGAGGGAGCGCCGCCGCCTGCGCGAGCGTGTGCTGCTGCGCGAGGTGCTGCTGCGCACCAACTACATGGCCTCGATCGCGTGGGCGAGCTTCGGCCTGCTCTTCCTCCTCGCGTATCCGTATGACTCGCGCCTGCTGAGCGTCTGGGTCTTCCTGGCGGCCGTGCCCTATTTCTGGTGCATGGGAAGCGATCTGAAGGCTTCGGGCCATCGGTTCACCGACATCTTCCGGATCTACGGCTTCAACCTCGTGCTGCTCGCCGTCAACCTGGCCGGCGTGCTGAAGTCGCTGCAACAGGCGGTGACGGGGGAGAAGATCCCCTTCGCCCGCACCCCGAAGGTGCGCAACCGCACCGCCGCGCCGGCACTCTATGTGCTCGTGCCGTGGCTCATCGTGGGCTTCTCGGCGTTCACCTTTTGGCGCGATGTCCAGGCGCAGAACTGGGGGAACGCCGCCTTCGCGCTGTTCAACGCCCTGCTGTGCCTCTGGGCCGTCATCGCCTACATCGGCGTGTGGAACTCGATCGTCGACTTCGTGCTCGGCGTCGTCGACTGGCTGTTCGTGCCCGCCGACAAGCCGCGGCGCGCGAAGCGAACCGCGCCGGCGTACGCCCCGGGCCCCACCGACTGGCAGGCGATTCTCTATCACGGCGATCGCCGGTTGGGCCCCAACCGGCGTGCCGAGCGGCTCGAGCGACGTCGGCGCGCGGGCAGGCGTTAACCGCCGTATGCCGCGGGGGCCCCGTACAGGTACCCCTGTGCGTAGTCGATGCCCGTGTCGACGGCGAGCCGGCGGTGCCGCTCGGTCTCCACACCTTCGGCGAGGGTGCGGGCGCCCACGCTGCGCGCGGCGTCCAGGTACGCCTGCAGGCGGAGCGTGTCGGCCAGGGCCTCGCCGTGCGTCGCCTCGGCGCAGGCGCGCCAGACGAGCGACTTGTCGATCTTGACGACGTCGGGCCGCAGCGCGACGATGCGCTCGACGCTCGCCTGGTCCGTGCCGGCGTCATCGATGAGCAGGAGCGCATCGAGGTCGTCGACGTGCTCGCGCACGCGGCTGTCGGCATCGAGGATCGAGGTCTCCAGCAGCTCGATGCCCCATCGGCGCCCGCGGGGCAGGATCGAACGCATCGCCGGTTCGGCGATGGAGCGCGCCGACAGGTTGATCGTGACGGCGTACTGCGCCGGGATCGCGGCGGCCGCCGCCACGGCGCTGCAGGCGAGCGCGAGCTCCAGCTCGACGATTCCGGGCCGGGGGTCGGCGAGGTGCGCCGCGGGTGGCCGGCCGTCGTCGAAGCGCGCAAGCGCCTCGTATCCGACGACCGCTCCGCTGCGCGCCGACACGAGCGGCTGGAAGACGATGCGATGCGCCGGCACGTCGCCGCACCGCGCGACTCGGCATGCCTCGTCGATCTTGCCCGTCACACCGTTCCTTCTTGTGTCGCGGTTCCCCCTGCGCGACGTTACCAGTGTGACGCGTGTGATGCGGTTCAACGGGAGAGATGACCCCCAGCTCGGCTTCCGAAATACTACCCAGTAGTGCCCGGGCAGCCATGGCGGATGCTCAGGCACCTTCGATAAGGTCGGGGCACCCGCAGCCCGACCTAGCACCACCCGGCGCTTCCGCGATCACGCGGCACGCTCGCCGGATGCCCGACACGGTGAGACATGGCACGTTCGAACGACAGGGTCCTGACTCCCCTTGTGAGTCGCGTGCGCCGCGCGGCGATGCGCCAGTCGCGCTTCTCTCTCACGACGGCCGCCGGCTGCCTGTTCTTCGCCGTCCTGGCGGGCGCCCACCTCCTCGCGCACGAGCACGAGGCAGCGGAGGCCGCCCCCGAGATCACGGTGCTGCTGTTCGGTCTGTCCGGGATGGTCGTGGCACTGCTTTCCGGGCGGCGGCTACCGCGCGGCATGAGTCTCGTGATCTCCTTCCTGCTCGCGGGCGGGATCGCCGCGCAGCTCGCATCGAGCAACGATCCCGGCACGATCATCGCCGCGCTCCTCGTCGTGCCCGTGCTGATGGTCTATCTCGGCTTCAACACGCCGGGCGTGGCGCGCGCCACCGCCGCGATCCTGATCGGGATGTGTGCGCTGGCGGTACTCAGCGGGGGCATCGGCGCGCTGCACGCGGCCAGCGCCGTGTGGATGCTCGCGTACGGCGGGATCGTGTGCTGGCTCGTGCTCGAGGTGTCGTTGGCCCTGGGGGAGGACCTCTCCCGGGCGGTGCGGACCGACCCGCTCACGGGGGCGCTGAACCGCCGCGGGTTGAACCGGTACGTGCGGGAGACGCGGCAGACCGGCGGGGAGCGGTGGATGCTCGTCGCCGACATCGACGGCCTGAAGCCGGTGAACGACACGCACGGGCACGCGGCGGGCGACGCCCTGCTGTGCGCGACCGTTGCCGCGTGGCAGCAGGTGCTCGGGCCGGGCGACGTCGTCGGGCGGTGGGGTGGTGATGAGTTCGTCATCATCTTCCGCGCGGCGGGGGAGGGGGCGGCGCGTGAGACCGAGGCGCGGCTGCGCGCGGCCTCGGCTCAGGCGTTCAGCGCGGGTCTCGTGCGGTTGCAGGACGGGCCGGGACTGGACATGCTCGTGCGGCTCGCCGACGACGACCTGTACCGGGAGAAGCGCGAGCGCCGGAACCGCGGCGCGGTGAGCGCTCCGCCGCGGCCGGCGCCCGCCCCGGCCGGGCAGGGCGAGCAGCCATGGCCCGCCCTGGTGTCGGTCGTCGCGGCGGCGCTCTACGTGGCCAGCGCCGCGGTCGGGCTGGTGTCGGCCACGACCGTGTGGCAGGTGGCGGCCGAGACCACCGCGGTGGCCCTGGGCCTCGGGGCGATCACCGTGGCCATCCGGCTCGGGCCGCGTTACCCGCACTGGGGGCTGCTCGGCTGGGCCGCGGTCATGGCGATCACTCTCATGGCGCGCGCCGCGGTGCGCGACGACGCCGTCGGGTTCGTCGAGCTGCTGTTCTGCCTGCCGCTCGTGGCCGTCATCTCCGGCTGGTTCTATCGCCGCCGCGTCGGACGTGCGCTGCTCGGCGGCATCATCGCCGGCGTCCTGCTGACGACGTCGTTCCTGCCCGAGCAGCTGGCAGAGCGGCTCGGGCCGATGCCGGTCGTCGCCGCCGGCGCGACGGCGTGGCTGCTGCTGGAGGCGGTGCACGCCGTCCGGCACGGGGAACGGCGGCTGGCCGAGACCGACCCGCTCACCCGCGCGCTCAACCGCCTCGGACTGGACCGGGCGTTCGCGCGGGCGGTGAGGCGCACGCGGCAGCGCGGCGTGCCGCTGTCGTGTGTGGCCGTCGACTTCGACGAGTTCAAGCAGGTCAACGACGAGCAGGGCCACGACGCCGGCGATCGCCTGCTCCAGGCCGCCGTCGAGACCTGGCGGGACGCACTGCGGGCCGACGACGTGATCGGCCGTGTCGGGGGCGACGAGTTCGTGATCCTGCTGCCGGGAGCCACGGCCGCGTCGGCCGAGGCGACCATGACGCGTCTGCACGCGGAGGCCGGCGGAGGCTGGTCGTGGGGCGTCGCCGAGCTGCGCGAGGGTGACGACCCCGCGTCGCTGCGCGCCCGCGCCGACGCGGTGCTGTACGCGGCCAAGGCGGCACGCAGCACCTGACGGCGCGGCCGGCGCCGCGCGGCGCGTCGGGTAGCGTGGAGCGGTTGCCGCCGAGAACAGGAGCCGCATGAACGCCGCCGCACGCACCCCGAAGACCTCCCTCGCGTTCCTGGCGATCGGCCTCCTCTCGGGGTTCATGTCGGGCCTGTTCGGGGTGGGCGGCGGCACCGTGATCGTGCCGTTGCTCGTGCTGCTGGCGGCCTTCGGGCAGAAGCTCGCCTCGGGCACCTCGGGCGCGTCGATCATCGTCACCGCCGCCGTCGGCGTCATCTCCTACGCCGTGCAGGGGCAGGTCAACGGGGTGGCCGCGGCGCTGCTGGCCGTCGGCGGAGTCGTCGGGGCCCCGATCGGCGCCCAGCTGCTGCACCGGATCAGCGAGGCGGCCCTGCGGTGGATCTTCGTCGGCTTCCTCGTGGTCGTCATGATCAGCCTGTTCTTCATCATTCCCGACCGCACGGCCGGCGTGCCGATGAACGTCTGGATCGGGATCGCGCTCATCGCGACGGGCGTCGTCACGGGCGTCCTGTCGGGACTGATCGGGGTGGGCGGCGGCATCATCGTGGTGCCGGTGCTCATCCTGCTCTTCGGCACGAGCGACCTCGTCGCGAAGGGCACCTCGCTGCTCATGATGATCCCCACGACCATGTCGGGCGCGTGGCGCAACTGGCGCAACCACAACATCGACTGGGCCGCCGCGGGCCTCATCGCCCTCGCGACCTGCGTCACCACCCCGCTGGGCGCGATCGTCGCCGGCGTGGTGGACCCCGTCGTGGCGAACTGGCTGTTCGTGGCGTTCCTCGTGGTGATCGCCGCGCAGATGGCGCAGCGGGCCATCCGCGCCGGCCGCAAGGGGAAGTGACGCCCGTCGGCCGCCGCGCGCGGCGGGGCGATCGGGGCCACAGCGAGCGCGGAGACCGTGCCGCGTAGGATCGGACCGTGGCCGTGAATCCTGATCTGGTCGGCCGGGAGTTCCCGCCGACACCGCCCTACCTGGTGGGCCGCGAGAAGGTGCGCGAGTTCGCGCGCGCCGTGCTCGCGCAGTCCCCGCAGCACCACGACGTGGAGGCGGCGCGCGCCCTCGGCTATGCCGACGTCGTGGCGCCGCCGACGTTCGCGATGGTCGTGCAGGATCTCACCCTGCAGCAGTTGCTCGGCGACGAATCGGCCGGCATCGTGCTGGAGCGCACCGTGCACGCCGAACAGCGGTTCCGGTTCACGCGCCCCATCGTGGCCGGCGACGAGCTCACGGCCACGCTTCGCGTGACGCAGGTGCGGGCCATGGGCGGCGCGTCCATGGTCACGAGCGAGTCGGACATCGTCGACGCGGACGGGGCGCACGTCGTCACGACCACCTCGATCCTCGTCGTGGGAGGCGCGGAATGAACGCGGGAGACGTCCTCGCCCAGCGCACGGTTCACCTCACGCGCGAATCGCTCGTGCGCTACGCCGGCGCTTCGGGCGACTTCAACCCCATCCACTACCGCGACGACGTCGCCCAGCGCGTGGGGCTGCCGGGCGTGCTCGCGCACGGCATGCTCACGATGGGCATCGCGGGCTCGGTGGTCGCCGACGCGCTCGGCGACGCGGGGCGCATTCTCGAGTACGGCGTGAAGTTCACCAAGCCCGTGGTCGTCGACGCCGAGGAGGGAGCGCATGTCACGATCGTCGCGACCGTCGCGCGGATCGAGGAGGACGGCACCGCGCGGGTCGACCTGACGGTGAGCCACGGTGACACCAAGGTGCTCGGCAAGGCGCAGTTGCGGGTGCGGGCGTGAACGATCCCATCCCGCTGTCGCGGCTGACGACCCTGCAGGTGGGCGCCGCGCCCGCGCGCATGGTCGAGGCACGCACGCGCGACGAGCTCGTGTCGGCGCTGCGCGCGGTCTGGGCCGACGGCGACGACTGGTTCGTGCTGGGTGGCGGGTCGAATCTGCTCGTCGCCGACGAGCCGTTCGATGCCACGGTCGTGCGGATCCTCACGACCGGCTTCGAGGAGGCGCCGGGCGCACGCGAGGGCCACGTGCGGCTCCGCATCGAGGCGGGGCAGAACTGGGACGAGCTCGTGGCCTACTCGGTGGCGCAGGGCCTGCGCGGCATCGAGGCCATGTCGGGCATCCCGGGCACCTGCGGTGCCGCGCCCATCCAGAACGTCGGCGCCTACGGTCAGGAGATCGTGCAGACCCTCGTCGAGGTGGAGCTGCTCGACGAGGCGACCGGCGAGGTGCAGACGGTGCCGGCGTCCGACCTCGGACTCGGGCCGCGCACCTCTGACCTCAAGCGCCATTACGGGGAGGAGCCGCGGCGTTCCGCGGTCATCCTCTCGCTGACGATCGAGCTGGAGCGCGTCGGCACCGATCCGCGCCCCGTCACCGACGCGCGCATCGCGGCGGCGATCGGCCTGCCGCTCGGAGCGGAGGCGTCGCTGCAGTCCATCCGCGACACCGTGTTGCGCATCCGGGCCGCAAAGGGGATGGTGCTCGATTCGGACGACGACGACACGCGGAGCGCCGGGTCGTTCTTCAACAACCCGATCATCTCGGAGCAGGAGGCGCGCACCCTTCCCGAGGGGTGCCCGCGCTGGCCGATGGAGCCCGACATCGATGCCGTCTCGGTCATCCCGCTGGAGCGCTTCGACGGATGGGTTCCCGCGCCGGTGCAGCGGCGTTCGCCCGTGAAGGTCAGCGCCGCCTGGCTCATCGAGAACTCGGGGCTGCGCAAGGGGTTCCGGCTCGGGCACTCGCGCGCGTCGCTGTCGACCAAGCACACGCTGGCGATCACGAACCGCGGCGGGGCGACGGCCGCCGAGGTGGCCGAGCTGGCGCGCTTCGTGCAGACGCGCGTGGCTCAGGAGTTCGGCATCGAGCTGCGCCCCGAGCCCGTGTTCGTCGGCGTGGAGCTGTGAGCAGCCGCTGATGGCCAAGGTTTCGCGTACGCAGCAGACGTTCGACCGCCTGCTCGATGCGATCATCGCCGGCGACCTCGTGGCGGGCGAACCCCTGCCGCCCGAGGGCGACCTCGCCGACGAGTACGAGGTGTCGCGCCTCACCGTGCGCGAGGCCGTGAAGCTGCTGCAGGCGCAGGGCGTCATCGTCGCCGTGCCCGGAAGCCGGCACCGCATCTCGCCGCCCGAGGAGTGGACGGGGCTGGAGGCGGTCGTGCGCGTCTCGCGCCGGTCGCGCAACCGTGAGCGGGCGTCGCTCGAGCTGCTCGAGATGCGCATGATGATCGAGACCGGCGCCGCCGAGCTCGCCGCGAGCCGGCGCACGGACGCCGACCTCGCCGAGCTGGAGCGGCTGCTCGCCGTCATGCGCCGCACCCACGCGGAGGGCGACGTGGCGGGATTCGTCTCGGCGGACCTGGACTTCCATGACGTCGTCTTCCGGGCGGCCGACAACCGCATCCTCATCGCGTCGATGCGTCCGCTGACGACGATGCTGCAGGAGACGCGCACCGAGACGAGCTCGGTTCCCAGCATCCGCGAGCACGCGATCGCGGAGCACGCGGCGATCCTCGCGGCGCTGCGCGAGGGCACGACGGCGGGTGCGCGTCAGGCGATGCGCAGCCACATGCGCCAGACGCGCGACGACCTGCTGCACTACGTGCACGGCTGAGCGCCCCGACGGAGCCGCATTTGGGCGACGTGCGGTGGCGTGCTTAGGATGTGCGTTATCTGATATCGGATAGCCGGACACCCGAGCCCGTCGATCCGAGAGCGTCTCCCACGAACGAAGGGGTTCTCATGCAGGTCAGCGCGCTGCTCGCACCGCTCCCGCAGCCGGTTCCGATCACCGCGGCCGAGGTCCGCGCGGCGCTCGATCCGAGGACCGTGCACGTCGTCCTCGACGACGATCCCACCGGCACGCAGTCCGTCGCCGGGCTGCCCGTGCTCACCCGCTGGGAGCGTGAGGATCTCGACGCCGCGCTCGCCACCGGCGCCCCGGCCGTGTACGTGCTCACCAACACGCGCTCCCTCGACGAGGCAGAGGCCGCGCAGCGCAACCGCGAGGTCGTCTCGGTCGCCCTCGCGGCGGCCCGCGAGGCCGGCCGGCGGGCGGTGTTCGTCTCGCGCGGCGACTCGACGCTGCGGGGGCACTTCCCGCTCGAGACCGACGTGCTGGCCGCGGAGATCGCGCTCGCCGGCGGCACCGCACCGGCGCTCACGCTGCTCGTGCCCGCCTTCCCCGACTCCGGGCGGCTCACGGTCGACTCCGTGCACTACTGGGTGGTCGACGGCGAGGCGACGCCCGTCGGCGAGACGCCGTTCGCGCGAGATGCGACATTCGGCTTCGCGTCCAGCAATCTGCGCGATTGGGTCGAGGAGAAGACGGCGGGCCGCATCGCCGCCGCCGACGTCGCCGCGCTGACGATCGACATCATCCGCCGCGGCGCCGACGCGGTGACGAGCTTCCTCGCGGAGCTGCCCGCCGGCACGGTCGTCGCCGTCGACGTCGTCGACGAGAGCGACATGCGCGTCGTGGCGCTCGCGCTGCACCGCCTCGCCGACCGCGACGTGCTGCTGCGCGTCGGCCCGCCGTACATGCGCGCGCACCTCGGCCAGGAGATCGCCGAGCCGATGCGTGCCGAGCAGATCCCGTTCCGCTATGACCGCGGCGGGCTGATCGTCGTCGGCAGCCACGTGCCGCTCACCACGGCCCAGCTCGAGGAGCTGCGGCGGTCACGCCCCGACACGGCCACGATCGAGCTGGACGTGCGCCGTCTCATCGACGACCGTCGCGAGGAGCACCTCGACGAGCGGGCGGCCGCCGTGGCCGCCGCCCTGGAGCACGGCGAGGTCATCGTGCACACCACGCGCGAGCTCGTCACCGGGCGTGACGGCGAGGAGAGCCTCGCGATCGCGCGCAAGGTCTCGAGCGGCGTGGTCGAGCTCGTGCGCCGCGTGCTGGACATCGCGCCGCCGCGCTTCGTCGTCGCCAAGGGCGGCATCACCTCGAGCGACGTCGCCAGCGAGGCGCTCGAGATCCGCCGTGCCACCGTGCTCGGTCCCATGCTGCCGGGCATCGTCTCGCTGTGGCAGCCGCAGGGCGGACCCGCCGAGGGCATCCCCTACATCGTCTTCGCGGGCAACGTCGGCACGGCCGATTCGCTCGCCCGCGTCGTCGACACGCTCGCCGAGCGTTGAATCGAAAGGATCCGGACATGACCACCACCGTCGCCGTCATCGGCCTGGGCGCCATGGGGCTGCCCATGGCCACCCGCCTGGCCGAGAAGTTCGAGGTGCGCGGGTTCGACATCGCCGCCGAGCGCGTCGCCCTCGCCGCCGAACAGGGCGTCACCGCCGCCGCCTCCGGCGCCGAGGCCGTCGCCGGCGCCGACGCCGTGCTCGTCGCGGTGCGCACGCCGCAGCAGCTCACGGAGCTGCTCTTCGGCGGGAGCGGCCTGGCCGCGCACCTGCAGCCGGGCGCCGTCGTCCTGCTGACCTCCACGGTCGGCACGAACGGCATCGCGGAGATCGCGACGCGTCTGGCGGAGCACGAGGTGCAGCTCGTGGACGCGCCGCTGTCGGGCGGCCCCGTCCGCGCGGGCGAGGGTGACCTCCTCATCGTCGTCGGCGCCGAGCCGTCGGCGCTCGAGAAGGCCCGCCCGGTGCTCGAGCAGCTCGCCTCGACCCTCAGCGTCGTCGGCGACAAGCCGGGCGATGGGCAGGCGCTGAAGACCGTCAACCAGCTCCTGTGCGGCGTGCACATCGCCGCAGCCGCCGAGGCCCTCGCTCTGGCCGACGCCCTGGGCCTCGACCGCGCCAAGACGCTCGAGGCGCTCACCGCGGGCGCCGCCAACTCGTTCATGCTCGGCAACCGCGGACCGCGCGCGCTGCAGGCGTACGACGAGGGCGGCGCCGAGGTGCTCAGCCGCCTCGACATCTTCGTCAAGGACCTGGGCATCGTCGGCGACGCCGCGCGCGCCCATCACCTCTCCACGCCCGTGGCCGCGGCCGCCGAGCAGCTCTTCCTGCTCGGCGAGGCGCAGGGCCTCGGCGCCCTCGACGACTCGGCCGTCATCCGCGTCGTCGCCCCCGAGCTTCGTTCCGCGTAGTACCCTCACCCACCACCTCACGAAAGCGAATCAATGACGTATCCGCTTTGGGCGCTGATCCTGATCGGCCTGGCCGGCATCGGGCTCCTGCTCCTGCTCATCATCAAGTTCAAGATGCAGGCGTTCTACGCCCTCATCCTCACCTCGATCGTGGTCGGCCTCGCGGCGGGGCTGCCGCTGACGACCATCCCCGCCACCGACACCGATCCCGAGCGGCTCGGCGTCATCCAGGCGATCATCGCCGGCGTCGGCGGCACGCTCGGCTCGGTCGCCGTGCTCGTGGCGCTCGGGTCGATGCTCGGCAAGATCATCGAGCTGTCGGGCGGCGCCGAGGCGCTGTCGGGCACGTTCTCGCGCGTGCTCGGCCCCAAGCGGGTCGGCATGGCGCTCGTGATCGCCGCCGGCATCCTGGCGATCCCGGTGTTCTTCGACGCCGGGTTCATCATCCTCGTGCCGATCGTCTTCGCGTTCTCGAAGGCCGCCGGGCTGAACCCCATCACGTTCGGTCTGCCCGTGGCCGGCATCATGCTCGCCGTGCACGTGGTGGTGCCTCCGCACCCCGGCATCGTCGGCGGCGCGGCGATCCTCGGTGCCGACGTCGGCTGGATCACGATCCTGTCGCTGCTCATCTCGCTGCCGATCGGTGCGCTGTCGTACGTCGTCGCGAAGTGGATCAACCGCCGCGAGTTCCCGATGCTCGAGGCGACGAGGGAGATGTTCGAGAGCTTCGGCTCCGAGAAGTCCTCGATCAACGCCGGGCTCAAGGACGGGGAGAAGGCCCCGGGCACCGGCACGGTGCTGTTCCTCATCCTGCTGCCGCTCGTGCTCATCATGCTCGGCACGGCCGTGGCGCCGGCGTTCCCCGCCGGCTCGTTCGCGAACGGCCTGCTGGCGATGATCGGCCAGCCGATCTTCGCCCTCGTCGTCGCCATCGCGGCCGCCATGTTCCTGCTCGGGGTGCGCCGCGGCTGGAGCTCGGCGAAGCTCGGCGAGGTCATGGAGTCGGCGCTGCCCGCCGCCGCGACGATCATCCTCGTCACCGGTGCCGGTGGCGCCTTCGGCAGGATCCTCACCGAGACAGGCATCGGCGGTGCGGTGGCCGAGGCCCTCACGGCCACGGGCATGCCCGTGATCCTGGCGGCCTTCCTCATCTCGCTCATCCTGCGCGCGGCGCAGGGGTCGGCGACGGTGGCGATCTCGACGACCGCGGGTCTGCTGCTTCCGGCGGTGGCTGCGCTCGAGCTCGGCCCGGTCAACACGGCGCTCGTCGCCGTCGCGATCGGCTATGGCGGCCTCGGGCTGAGCCACGTCAACGATTCCGGCTTCTGGATCGTGACGCGCTACCTGGGCCTGTCGGTCAAGGACGGCCTGCGCACGTGGACGCCCCTCACGACGATCCTCGGCCTGGCGGGCTTCCTCATCACGGCGGCGCTGTTCATCGTGATCCCCGCCGGGGTCTGACCTCTCCCCGCGCGGCAAGGCCCGTGCCGTCCGAGGACGGCACGGGCCTTCGTCACATCCGGGTCACTCCGCCGCGGTGACCGCCTTCGCGTCCCGCTCGTCCGCGCCGCCTCGCTCGTCGTCGTCCTGCCGCTGCTCGGCCTCCGGCTCGTCGCCGGCCGTGCGAGCATCCGGGCCGGCCGAGAGCGGACCGTCGGGCCGGATCAGCTCACGCACCTCGGCCATGAAGCTCGACAGCTGCTGCTGCTGCCAGCGCAGCTCACGGGCGCGATCCTCGGCGTCGCGCAGGACCGCCGTCGTGTGGCCCGTGACCGTCTCGACGATCTTCTGCGCCTTGACGCGGGCGCGCTCGAGCATCTCGCGAGCGCGCACCTGCGCGTCGGCCTCGATCTGGGCCGCCTGGGCGCGCATCAGCCGCTCGTAGTCGTCGGCCTTCGCGGAGATCCGCTGGGCGTGCTCGAGCGATGCGGCCACCTGCTCGTTCGCGTCGGAGGTGATCCGCTCGGCATGCGCGACGGCCTGGTTGTGCAGCACGAGGAACTCCTGCTGCGCCTCATCCTGGCGCCGGGTGAGCGACTCCTCGAACTCCAGCAGGCGGGCGTTCATCTCCCGCACCTCGCGCTCGGTGTCGGCGCGCAGCTGCGAGGTCTCGCTCGTCACGAGTGCGCGCAGCGCCGCGGCGCCCTTCTCGGCCTCCGTGCGGATGGCCGCTGCCTCGCGCTCGGCCTGCGCCAGCTTCTCGGCGGCGTGCGCGGCCTCGCGCTCGATCCGCGCCTCGTGCGCCATGTACTCCGTCTCCATCTTGAGACGGATCTGGTCGGCGTCGTGCTGGGCCTGCGCCATGAGGCGCGCGACATCGGCGTCGAGCTCGGCGCGCTGGGTGGCGACGTCGTCGCGGGCGGCCTCGAGCAGGCGCTCGGCCTGCAGGGCGGTGTTCTGGATGAGGGTGTTCGCCTGCTCCTCGGCCACGCGCAGCACGGCCTCGAACTGCTGCCGGGTCTGCGGCTGGTCGCCCTCGGCCGCGCCGTCGCCGAG
This sequence comes from Microbacterium sp. Marseille-Q6965, assembly GCF_946151065.1. Taxonomy (GTDB): domain Bacteria; phylum Actinomycetota; class Actinomycetes; order Actinomycetales; family Microbacteriaceae; genus Microbacterium. Next base: position 124,023 of record NZ_CAMGZA010000002.1, read on the forward strand.
CTCCGCGGTCAGGGCCGCGATCTGCTGTTCGGCCTCGGCGGCCTTCGCGCGCGCCGCGGCGAGCTCCGCGGCTCGCTCCTCCGACTCCACGCGCAGCCGCTCGGCCTCCGCGCGCAGCCGCTCGGCCTCCGCCCGCTGCTCCTCCAGCGCCCGCTGGTGGCCGTCCTCCATCGAGGCCAGACGCGACGACACGCCCTGCAGCTTGGCGTTCAGGTCGGCGAAGGCCGCGTCGACCTCCTCGCGGTCGTAGCCGCGGAAACCGATGGAGAACTCGGCCTGCTCCGCCGATCCCTCCGGGAACAGGTCGTCGAAGTCCTCGCGGTGACCGCCGTCGTCGGTCGTGGACGTGCTCATGCTGCGGCGTCTCCCTGCAGTCTGGATGCGCGCAACACCTTGCGACGCGCGTTCGGGGGGATGATGCAGGGGCGCTTCATCGGGCCGGGCCTGCGAGTTCATCGTAGGAGGCCGCGCGGGCGCGTCTCAACGCGCAGGCCCGATCCGGGGCGCGACGTCCGGCCCGGAGCCGGCGATCGGCGCCTCAGCCGCCGAACAGCTGCTGCAGGCGACGCACGCCCTCGAGCAGCTGGTCGTCGGCCAGCGCGTACGACAGGCGGAGGAAGCCGCTGGGCCCGAAGGCCTCGCCCGGAACGACGGCCACCTCGGCCTCGTCGAGGATGAGGTCGGCGAGCTCGAGCGAGGTCTCCACGCGGCGCCCGGCCCATTCCCGTCCCAGGAGGCCCGTGACGTCGGGGTAAGCGTAGAAGGCGCCCTGCGGCGTGGGGGCGGAGATGCCCGGGATCTTCGACAGCTCGTCGATGATGAGTCGCCGGCGGCGGTCGAAGGCGTCGCGCATGCGGCCCACCTCGTCCTGCGGTCCTGTCAGCGCGGCGATCGCCGCCCGCTGAGCGACGTTGTTGACGTTGCTCGTGAGGTGGGACTGCAGATTGGTCGCGATTCGGATCGCGTCGGCGGGGCCCACCATCCAGCCCACGCGCCACCCGGTCATGGCGTAGGTCTTGGCCACGCCGTTGACGAGGATCGTCTGCCCGGCCAGCTCGGGCACGGCCTCGACGATCGACACCGCGCGGGCGCCGTCATACGTGAGGTTCTGATAGATCTCGTCGCTGATCACCCAGATGCCGTGGGCGAGGGCCCACTCGCCGATCGCCCGGGTCTCCTCCTCCGTGTACACCGATCCGGTGGGGTTGGAGGGCGAGACGAACACGAGCGCGGTGGTGCGCTCGGTGCGCGCCGCCTCCAGTTGCTCCACGGTGACCTTGTAGTCCTGCTCGGAGCCGGCGAAGACCTCGACCGGCTTGCCGTCGGCCAGCTGGATCGCCTCGGGATACGTGGTCCAGTACGGGGCGGGCAGCAGCACCTCGTCGCCGGGGTTCACGACGGCCTGGAACGCCTGGTAGACCGACTGCTTGCCGCCGTTGGTCACGATGACCTGCGAGGGCGAGACCTCCAGCCCGGAGTCGCGCAGCGTCTTCTCGGCGATCGCCTCGCGCAGCGCGGGAAGGCCCGCCCCGGCGGTGTAGCGGAAGTTCGCGGGGTCCTTCAGCGCCTCCGCCGCGGCGTCCACGATGAACGGCGGCGTGGCGAAGTCGGGCTCGCCCGCGGCGTAGGAGATGACGGGGCGGCCCTCCGCCTTGAGTGCCTTGGCCTTCGCATCGACCTTCAGGGTCGCGGATTCGGCGATGGCGGAGATCTTGCGGGACAGCGGCGCGCGTTCGGTCACGCGTCAATCGTAGGACCAGGCGCCTCGCTGCCACATGGGCGCGCCCTCGCGATCCTCAGCGGGCTGATGCACGATGAACGCGGGGCCGCGGAGCGCAGCCGCAGACGGAAGGAGCGAGCACATGGACGAGAAGGCGCTGATCGAATCCATCCCGAAGGGGCTGTTCATCGGGGGAGAGTGGGTCGACGCGACCGGCGGTGGCACGCTCCAGGTGCGCGATCCCGCCACGAACGATGTCGTGGCGCGCATCGCCGACGCGACGGCGGAGGACGCGACCGCTGCGCTCGACGCGGCCGTGGCGGCACAGGAGGAGTGGGCGGCCACGCCGCCGCGGCGGCGCAGCGAGATCCTGCGCCGTGCGTGGGAGCTGGTGCAGGAGCGCAAGGAGGACCTGGCGCTCGTCATGACCATCGAGATGGGCAAGCCGTTCGCGGAGTCGCTCGGCGAGGTCGCCTACGGCGGCGAGTTCCTGCGCTGGTTCAGCGAGGAGGCCGTACGCATCACCGGCCGCTACGGGCTCAACCCCGAGGGCACGGGGCGCATCGTCGTGTCGCAGCGCCCCGTCGGCCCCTGCTTCTTCATCACCCCGTGGAACTTCCCGCTCGCGATGGCCACGCGCAAGATCGCGCCGGCGCTCGCGGCGGGATGCACGTGCGTCATCAAGCCGGCGCAGCTGACCCCGCTCACGACGATGCTCTTCGTCACGCTTCTCGAGGAGGCGGGCGTGCCCCGGGGCGTCGTGAACGTCGTCACGTCGTCCTCATCCAGCCGGGTCTCCGAGCCGATCATCTCCGACCCGCGCCTGCGCAAGCTCTCCTTCACCGGCTCGACGGCGGTGGGAAAGAAGCTGATCGCCCAGGCCGCCGACAACGTGCTGCGCGTCTCGATGGAGCTGGGCGGCAACGCGCCGTTCGTGGTCTTCGAGGATGCCGACCTCGACCGGGCGGTGGACGGCGCCCTGACAGCGAAGTTCCGCAACATCGGCCAGGCCTGCACGGCGGCCAACCGGATCATCGTGCACGAGGACATCGCGGAGGCGTTCACCGACCGGGTGGCCGAGAAGGTCGCGCAGATGCGGATCGGCCGCGGCACGGAGGAGGGGGTGCAGATCGGCCCGCTCATCGACGAGGACGCCGTGGCGAAGGCCGACGAGCTCGTGCGGGACGCCGTGGACCGTGGGGCGACGCTGGTCCGCGGCGGCCGGCGCATGGAGGGCTCCGGCACCTTCTACGAACCGACCGTGCTGTCGGGGCTTGCCCGCGACGCGCGCATCATGTCCGAGGAGATCTTCGGGCCGGTCTTCGCGGTCGCGACCTTCGCGACCGAGGACGAGGCCGTGGCGCTGGCGAACGACACCGAGTACGGCCTGGTGTCGTACGTGTACACGCAGGATCTCGCGCGCGGGCACCGCATGATCGATCGCCTCGAGACGGGCATGATGGGCCTGAACGTCGGCGTCATCTCGAACGCGGCAGCGCCGTTCGGCGGTGTCAAGCAGTCGGGCATGGGCCGTGAGGGCGGGTTCGAGGGGATCCACGAATTCCTCTCGCCCAAGTACACGCTGCTGCCCGCCGACTGAGGCCGCGCGGGCGCGAGACCCCGACACCGGCGGCGCCGCCGCCGGCCGGCGCGACGCGCCCGGCGGACGCCGCCGGATTCGTGGGGTCCAGAACGATGCCGTACACTGGTCGCAGCAGTTGTCTGCATTCTTTCGGCATGCCCGAAGGGGTCTGGACGACACCCGAGGATCCCGGATCCTCTAGGGCGGTAGCTCAATTGGCAGAGCAGCGGTCTCCAAAACCGCAGGTTGCAGGTTCGATTCCTGTCCGCCCTGCGCGTCAGCGTCAGCTGGCTCACGAAAGGTAGCGAATGGCCAAGGATGTTTCGGGCGACATCGTCGCGGCGAACGGCGCGACCGAGAAGAAGCCCGGCTTCTTCGGGCGGATCCTGATCTTCTTCCGCCAGGTCATCGCCGAGCTCCGCAAGGTCGTCACGCCGACCCGATCCGAACTGCTGAAGTTCACGGCCGTCGTGCTCGGATTCGTCGTGGTCATGATGGGTCTCGTGTACGGGCTCGACATCGTGTTCTCGTGGGTCGCGACCGTCGTGTTCGGCGTGCCGAGCTGATCCGACGCACGAACGGAAGAGAAGAGCACGTGTCTGAGAAACACTTCGACGACGTCGACCTCGCGACCGCCGCAGAGCAGTCGAGCGAGGACGACGAGGCGCAGGACGGCAACGTCCTCGCGGCGGACCAGCTCGCCAGCGAGGCGGCCGAGCGCGGCGCCATGCACATCGACGGCGACGAGGACGACACGGACGACGACATCGACATCGACGACCCGGAGGCGGACGCGATCGTGAATGACGCACTGAACATCGACGAGACGGCCGAGGCGGAGGCCGCCGCGGAGGTGCTGTCCGACGACGCCGCCGAGAACGGCGAGCTGACCGACACCGCGACCGACGCGAACGAGCAGGGCGGCGCGGACAGCGACGACCCGTACGCCGACTTCCGCGCCGAGCTGCGCTCGCTGCCCGGCAAGTGGTACGTCATCCACTCCTACGCGGGCTTCGAGCGCAAGGTGAAGGCCAACATCGAGCAGCGCAAGTCGACGCTCGAGGTCGAGGACGACATCTACCAGGTCGAGGTCCCCATGGAGGACGTCGTCGAGATCAAGAACGGCCAGCGCAAGATGGTCACGCGCGTGCGCATCCCGGGCTACGTGCTCGTGCGCATGGAGCTCAACGAGGACACCTGGTCGGTCGTGCGGCACACCCCCGGTGTCACCGGCTTCGTGGGCAACGCGCACAACCCGACCCCGCTGCGCTTCGAAGAGGCGTTCAACATGCTCAAGCCGCTCGCCGAGATCAAGGAGGCCGAGAAGGCCGCCGCGGCCGGCAAGTCGGCCGCGAAGACCGGTGCGGCACCGCGCGTCATCCCCGCCGAGGTCGACTTCGAGGTGGGCGAGACCATCACGATCAAGGAGGGCTCGTTCGCGGGTCTGCCCGGCACGATCAGCGAGATCAACGCCGCGAGCGGCAAGCTCACCGTGCTCGTCTCGCTCTTCGAGCGCGAGACGCCCGTGGAGCTGTCGTTCGACCAGGTCAGCAAGATGCTCTGACGATCCCCACGGATCGCTTCCGAGAGCCGCTCCCGTCGGGGGCGGCTCTCGGGCGTCTCTGGTAGGATCATCTGGTTTGCGCCTTGTCCGCGCGAACACCACCACCGCGCTCGGGATGGCTCTCGCGTGCGGGAGAGCGGATGCATCCGGCATCCACTCGACGAAAGGAATGTGCAATGGCACCGAAGAAGAAGGTCTCGGGGCTCATCAAGCTCCAGATCCAGGCCGGGGCTGCCAACCCGGCCCCGCCGATCGGCCCGGCCCTGGGTCAGCACGGCGTGAACATCATGGAGTTCTGCAAGGCGTACAACGCGGCGACCGAGTCGCAGCGCGGCAACGTCATCCCCGTGGAGATCACCGTCTACGAGGACCGCAGCTTCACGTTCGTCCTGAAGACGCCGCCGGCCGCTGAGCTGATCAAGAAGGCCGCGGGCATCAAGAGCGGTTCGGCCACGCCCCACACGGTGAAGGTCGCCAAGCTCACGAAGGCCCAGGTCGAGGAGATCGCCAAGACCAAGCAGCCCGACCTGAACGCGAACGACCTCGAGGCTGCCTCGAAGATCATCGCCGGCACCGCCCGTTCCATGGGCATCACGGTCGAGGACTGAGGGGGATCACGAACATGGCTACCAAGTCCAAGGCTTACATCGCCGCCGCCGAGAAGATCGAGCACGGCAAGTACTACACGCCGGCCGAGGCCGTCGCGCTCGCGAAGGAGACCGGCTCGAAGAAGTTCGACGCGACCATCGAGGTCGCGCTGAAGCTCTCGGTCGACCCCCGCAAGGCCGACCAGATGGTGCGCGGCACCGTCATGCTGCCGCACGGCACGGGTAAGACCGCCCGCGTCATCGTGTTCGCCAACGGCCCCGCGGCCGAGGCTGCGATCGCGGCGGGCGCCGACGAGGTCGGCGGCGCCGAGCTCATCGAGCGGGTCGCCGGCGGCTGGACCGACTTCGACGCCGCGGTCGCGGTGCCGGAGCTCATGGGTCAGGTCGGTCGTCTGGGTAAGGTGCTGGGCCCGCGCGGTCTCATGCCGAACCCCAAGACGGGCACCGTCACTCCGAACCCGGCCAAGGCCGTCGAGGAGATCAAGGGCGGAAAGATCGAGTTCCGCGTCGACAAGCACGCGAACATCCACTTCATCGTCGGCAAGGCGTCGTTCGCGCCGGAGCAGCTCGAGGCCAACATCTCGGCCGCTCTGGAGGAGATCGTCCGCCTGAAGCCGTCGAGCGCCAAGGGTCAGTACATCCAGAAGGGCTCGGTGTCGACCACGTTCGGCCCCGGCATCCCGCTGGACGTCAAGGCGATCGCGTAACGCAGTCCCCAGGAACGGGCCCCGTCTTCGGACGGGGCCCGTTTTGCGTGGGGCCCCTCCTGCCGAAACCCATCGCCCGCGCGAAGGGGGATCAGCCGATGGCGAGGCGGATCGCGAGGCCGAGCATGACGACGGCGATGATCGTGTCGAGGATGCGCCACGCCCGCGGGGTGCGCAGATAGCGCCCGAGCAGCGTGGCGGCGACGGCGAGGGTTGCGAACCAGATGGTCGACCCGGTGATGGCGCCGGCCGTGAAGACCCAGCGGGCCTCGCCGAAGGTGTTCGCGATCGAGCCGAGCATGGCCGTGTCCAGCCAGAGGTGAGGATTGAGCCACGTCATGGCGGCGCAGGTGAGCAGGGCCGCCGCGAGCGTTCCCCGGCGCTGCCGCGTGAGCACCGCCGCGCCGCCGGGCCCGGCGGGAGCCGGCGGCTCCGCGGCGTCGGGCGCTGCCTCGAGCACCTCGCCGCTCGGGCGCCACGCGCGCCGCGCTGCGAGGGCGCCGTAGCAGGCGAGGAACACCACGCCCGCCCACCTGGCCGCCTCGAGCACCCAGGGTGCGTGGGAGGCCACGTACCCGACGGCGCCCGTGGCCGCGCCGATGAAGATCAGGTCGCTGACGATGCAGAACAGGGTGAGCGCCACGATGTGCTCGCGCTTGGCGGCCTGCCGCAGCAGGAAGGCGTTCTGGGCGCCGATGGCCACGATGAGCGAGAGTCCGATGCCGAGACCGGAGAAGAACGCGGGGAGCACGCTCCCACGTTAGGTCGCGGTCGTCACGAAGACCAGTTCACGATCCTTCACCAGATGAAGCTGCACTTTATGTACGCTCGGCCCATGCGGATCGCCCCGGAACTCGCCGAGACCGTCGCCGCGGTCGTCGATGCGGGCAGCCTCGAGTACGCGGCCATCGACCTCGGCATCTCGCCCTCGGCGGTCAGCCAGCGACTGCGTGCCCTCGAATCCGAGCTCGGCCGCGTGCTCGTCGTGCGCTCGCGCCCCGTGCGGGCCACGGCCGCGGGCGAGGCCGTCGTGCGACTCGCGCGGCAGTACGCCATCCTGCAGCACGACGCCGCTCGGGAACTCGGCCTGGAGGGGGCGCGCGTGCGACTGCCCCTGGCCGTCAACGCCGACTCGCTCGCCACGTGGATCCTGGAGCCGCTCGCGCGCTTCGCCGCCGATCATCCCGTCGACGTCGAGCTGCTGCGGGACGACCAGGACGCGACGGCGGGCATGCTCGCCTCCGGCACGGCGATCGGCGCCGTCACCTCGCAGGACGAGCCCGTGGCGGGGTGCACCGTGGTGCCGCTGGGCGTGATGCGCTACTTCGCATGCGCCACGCCGGCCTACGTGTCGCGGTGGCTGCCCGACGGCGCCACCGCCGCAGCGCTGGCGGAGGCGCCGGTGCTGGAGTTCGACCGACGCGACGAGCTGCAGGGGCGCTGGCTCGCCGCGAGGGGAGTGGACCACACCCGCACCCCGCGGCATTACATCCCCGGCTCGCAGGATTTCGTCAGCGCCGTGGCTGCCGGCATGGGGTGGGGTCTCGTGCCCGAGCAGATGGCGCGCCCGGGCCTGGTGCGCATCCGGAAGGAGGCGGCCGTCGTGCCCCTGTACTGGCAACGCCGCCATCTGCGCTCGCCCCTGCTCGAACAGCTCGACGCGGTGCTCGTGGCGGCCGCGGGGGACGCGCTGACCGCGGCCTAGCCCTGGGCGACCTGCAGCACGAGCTTGCCCCGGGTGCGGCCCTCCTCGAGGCGGCGGTGGGCCGCCGCGATGTCCTCGAGCGGGAAGATCTCCTCCACGTACGCCTGCACGGACCCCGACTCGAGCAGCCGGGCGATGGTGCCCAGCGCCACGCCGTCGGGCACGACCTTGAACGACGTCGCCCGGACGCCCGCCGACGCGGCCTCCTCGGCGAACCCTGGCCACGAGCCGGTGGGCACCGAGACGAGCAGGCCGCCCCGACGCAGTACCGCCAGGGAACGCGAGCCGGTGCGCGCCGAGACATTGCCCACGAGGTCGATCACGACGTCGACCGCGCCCACGACCTCCTCGAACCGGGTGCTGGTGTAGTCGACGACGACGGCCGCGCCCAGCTCGCGCAGCCATGAGGCGTTGCGCCCCGACGCCGTCGCCGTCACGTGCGCGCCGAAGTAGGAGGCGAACTGGACGGCGAAGTGCCCCACCCCGCCCGCGGCGGCGTGGATGAGGATCCGCTGGCCCTCGTGGGCGTGCGCGACCTCGACGATCAGCTGCCAGGCCGTCAGCGCCGCCAGCGGCACGCCCGCCGCCTCGGCGTGCGACAGCGAGGCCGGCTTGTGCGCCACGGCGGTCGACGGCGCGACGACGTACTCGGCGTGGCTGCCACCCGTGCGAGGTGCCGCGGCCATGCCGAAGACCGGGGTGCCGGGCGCGAGCGGATGCGCCTCGTACGGCGAGCGCACGACCACGCCCGAGAAGTCGAAGCCCGGGACCGCGGGCCATGAGGCGATGCCGCCGGAGACGCCCCTTCCGGCGCGGGTCTTCGCGTCGATGGGGTTCAGCCCCGCCGCGATCACGCGCACGAGCACCTCGTTCATGACGGGAACCGGCGTGGGGACGCGATCCAGCCGCAGCACCTCGGCTTCTCCCGGTGCGTCGAAGACGACGGCTCGCATCGTGTCGGGCGTCTCGGGCACGGGCTCGCTGGCAAGCGCCGTGCTGCCCGAACGCAACGGCCGGAATCTCATGGGTGGCACCCCCTCCTGCGCGTTCGGCGCGTCCTCGCGCCGATGCGCCCAGTCAACCGGATCCGTGAGTCGCCGGTGTTTCCGAGAGGAAACAGCCTCCGCGCGAGGGCGCCTCCGGCGCTCGGTCACTCGTCGGCGGGCCCGCCGGGGGCGCCCTGCACGAGGGTGTGCAGGAGATCGGCCAGCCGCTCCACGTCGGCGACGGGCCATCGGCGCAGCTCGCGCAACAGGCCGTACTCCCGGGGCCCGCGCACCTCCTCGAGACGCGCCTTGGCAGCGGGCGTGGCCTCGAGGAGCTGGGCGCGCCGGTCGTGCGGGTCGGGGGAGCGGACGACCAGCTCGCGTTCCTCGAGGATGGCGATGAGCCGGCTGAGCTGGCTCTTGTCGACCATCATCCGTTCCGTCAGCTCGGAGGCCTTCACGGGGCCATGGCGGACGATGGTGGTGAACACCTTGTACGCCCCGGGGAGGAGCCCGGGGGAGAGCAGCTCGGCATTGCGCATCACGATGCGCTGGAAGCGCTGCGCGATCTCCGAGAACTCCCCCTCGACGCGGCGGATCGCGGCATCGCGCGCGTCGTCATCCCCACCCGCCGTGGGCGCTTCGTCCGCGTCCCGCGCCTCGCTCATCGCCGCTCGCCCTCCGACCCGCGTCCCTCGCCGTCCTGATCCTCCGCGGGCAGGGGGATCGCGCCCGTGGCCGCCAGCGAGACCTGACTCACGCTCGCCAGCATCGGGTGCTCATCCTCCGCCGTCAAATCGGCGCGCTCGGGGGTGGGCGTCGCGTCGTCGTCGGCGGCCTTCTGCGCAGCCGCCTTCTCGGCCCGCAGGCGCTCGACGGTCGTCTGGCGCGTGAGCGGCTTGTTGGGCAGGAAGCAGATGGCGATCAGGCTCAGGAGGGCGAGCGGGATGGCCACGACGAACGCGTGCGAGATCGCCTGCGCCGACACGTCCTCGATGAGGGTGGCGATCCCCTCGGGCAGCGTCCGGGTGGCCGGCAGGGCGCCCGAGGTCAGCTCCTCGGCGATCGCCACGCCCTCGGGGCCGAGCTTCTGCACCTCGGCGGCCACCTCGGCCGCGCGGTCGGTGAGCTGCTGCGTCATGCTTGCGGCGAGCACGGAGCCCATCACGGCCGTGCCCACCGTGCCGCCGACCGAGCGGAAGAAGTTGACGCCGGAGCTGGCGACGCCGATCTTGTGCGGGTCTGTCGTGTTCTGCACGACGAGGACGAGGTTCTGCATCGTCATGCCGGTGCCGGCACCCACGAGGAACATGAAGACGCCGACGAGCCAGAGGGGCGTGTCGTAGCGGAGCGTGGACATGAGCGCCGAGCCGATGGTGAGCAGGACCGCGCCGACGACGAGGAAGCTCTTCCACTTGCCGAAGCGGGTGACGAGGTTCCCGACGATCGTCGACGATCCGAGCATGCCGATCGCCATCGGGAGCGTGAGCAGGCCGGCCTGCGTCGGTCCGAAGCCGCGGGAGATCTGCATGTACTGGCCGAGGTAGACGCTCATGCCGAACATCGACACGCCGATCGCGATCGAGGCCAGCACCGAGAGGGTGAACGTCGGGTTGCGGAAGAGGTCCATGGGGATGAGCGGTTCGGCGACCCGCAGCTCCGTGACGACGAACAGGATCGCCGCCGCGAGGCCGATCGACACCATGGTGTAGGTCTGCCAGCTGTTCCAGCCGTAGTCCGAGACGTTCGTGATCCACACGAGCAGGAACCCGGCGGCGACGCTGAGCAGCATGATGCCGAGGTAGTCGATGCGCACCGCGCGCGCCTCGCGGGGCTCGATCCGCAGCGTCTTCGTGATCACGATGAAGGCGAGCACGCCGAGGGGCACGCCGACGAAGAAGTTCCACCGCCAGCCGACGGTGTCGGTGAGCAGACCGCCGAGCAGGGGGCCACCGACGGTGCCGACCGCCATGACGCCGGCGAACAGGCCCATGTAGCGGCCGCGCTCGCGCGGGCTGATGATGTCGGCCATCAGGATCTGGCTGAGCGACTGCATGCCGCCGCCGCCGATGCCCTGAAGGGCGCGGAACGCGATGAGCATCTCGGCGTTGGGCGTGAAGCCGGCCCCGACGCTCGAGAGCACGAAGATCGACAGCGCGATGAGCATGAGCGTCTTGCGGTTGACGAGGTCGGCGAGCTTGCCCCAGATGGGCGTGGAGATCGCCGTGGTGAGCATCGTCATGGTGACGACCCACGTGTACTGGGTCTGCGTGCCCCCGAGGTCGGGGATGATCACCGGCATCGACGTGCCGACGACGGTCATCGTCATCATCGAGCAGAACATCGCCAGCAGCAGGCCGGAGAGGGCCTCGAGCACCTGACGATGCGACATGCGGGTGGGGGTGGACGCGGTCATGCGGGCCTTTCGCGAGAGATCCGATCGAGCACGACCTCGTCGTCGCGCGGAAGTTGCTAAACGTCAACCATATGCGAATGGTTGACGATCCGCAACCATCGGCGCGCGGCGCATCGGACGCGCCGGGCATCGGGGCGCGCGGCGGCGCGCCGGGCGGCGGCCGGGACTCGGGCAGCGGCAGGTGGACGAGGATGATGCCCGCCACGCCGTCGCGAGGGCGCCGGAAGACCCGGGCGCCCGGAGGCGGTCAGTCGGCGAGGGCGAGGGCGCGGTACGCCGAGCGCGAGGCGGCACGGTGCAGCGCTTCCTCGCGAGGGGTGAGGGCGCGTCGACGCGGCACCTCGTTGCCTGTGGTGCGGCGGTAGAGCTCGTCGATCAGCGCGGTCGCCAGGCGCACGAGCCGGCGGATCTCCACCTCGTCGCGGTCGATCCACACGCACTTGGGCTCGTCGTGCAGCGGGGCGAAGTCACGGTGCTCCTCCCACGCGAACAGCGTGCGCTCCGCACCCAGCACGTGCTGCTGCCACCAGACCTGGCGCAGGTAGGTGCGCGGAATGGTCCGCCACGACTTGTTCGTCGTCTTGATCTCGGCCAGCGTGATCCGCCCCGACGCGTCCTGCGCGATGCCGTCCGGCGTGGCGAGGTGGCGCTTCTCGAGCTCGGCGTGGAAGAGCGCGCTCGACGGCTGGATGCCGTGCGTGGCCGCAACCCACGCCGCGATCTCGGGCTCACGGCGCCGGCCGTGATCCGTGTACGCGTTGCCCCCGAAGCGCGACCCCAAGCCGAGCTTCGCGTCCGCCGCCCTCAGGATCGAGGCCTCTCCCGTCAGCTGCGCCACGTCGGTCGCGGTGATGCCGCCGGCGCGTGCCCGCAGCCAGCCGACCCTGTCGCGGGAGTCCGCGACGATCCGGGCCTGCAGTTCGGGAGACATCCCCTCGACCCTAACCCCCGGCGCCGACGGCGACCTGCGTCCACGCCGGGGAACGGCGTGGGCGTCGAGCGCGCATCTGAGCAGCCGCGCGCGGGTTCGGGGCGCGCGCGGTAACGTCGCCGATGTCGACAACGAAGGAGTGTCTCGATGACGAACCTGGCCGCGGTCATGCCCGAACTCGAACGGATCGAGGTGCGCGACGTCGGGGAGCCGGAGCTGGGACCGCGCGACGCGATCGTCCGCATCGACGCGGTCGGCGTGTGCGGCTCGGACACCGCCTACTTCACCGTCGGATACATCGGCGACTGGAAGGTCGACGGCCCCCTCGTGCTCGGTCACGAGTGCGCCGGGGAGGTGGTGGCGGTCGGGTCGGACGTGACCCGTGTGGCCGTCGGCGACCGCGTCGCGATCGAACCGGGTAAGCCGTGCCGCGACTGTGCCGATTGCACAGCCGGCAACTACCACCTCTGCGCGCGGCTGGAGTTCTTCGCCACCCCGCCCTACGACGGCGCGCTCGTCCAGCGCGTGGCGATCGATGAGCGACAGCTCTTTCCCATCCCGCAGGGGGTGACCCTCGACCAGGCGGCGATGTGCGAGCCGCTCTCGGTCGGCATCTGGGCCTGCCAACGCGCCGGCCTGCGACCCGGCGACAGCGTCCGCGTGACCGGCGCCGGCCCCGTGGGCATCCTGGCGGCGCAGGTCGCCCGGGCGGAGGGCGCGTCGCGCGTCATCGTGAGCGACGTGAGCGAGTTCCGACTGGCTGTGGCGGAGCGCCTCGGCTTCGAGACCGAGCGCGTGGGTGAGGTGCCGGAGGGGCCGGGCCACGAGGACGCCGACGTGCTGCTGGAATGCTCGGGTGCGCCCGACGCGCTCGCCGCCGGACTGTGGCGGCTGCGCAACGGCGGGCGCGCCGCCATGGTGGGGATGCCGAAGCAGAGCGTGGAGCTGCCGCTGTCACGGCTGAACGTGAAGGAGATCTCGATCTCCCTCGTGAACCGCTACGCCCACACGTGGCCGACGGCGATCGCGCTCGTCGCATCCGGGCGGGTCGATGTCGATGCGATCATCACGCATCACTTCACCCTGGACGAGACCGCCCGCGCGCTCATGATCGGCCGCGAGGACCCGAACGCGCTGAAGGCCATCATCCACCCGAACCAGGGGTGAGACGAGCACGCAGGCCGTGCTCGTCGTGGGCGAAGCGCACGGCCCGCAGGGAATCGACGACGGCGTCGGCGAACGGCTCCAGCTGCGCGCGTGATTCGGTGCCGACCACGCCGATCGCGATGGCTCCCGCCGCCCGCGCGGAGGCGACGCCCGCGGCGGTGTCCTCGAATGCCAGCACCGCGCCGGGCGACCCGGTCGCCGCGCGCAGGAGAGCCATGCCCCGCGCATAGGGGGCCGGGTCGGGCTTGCCGCGCTCCACGTCGTCGCCCGTGACGAGGACGGCGGGGGCGAGGAGGCGGGCGGCGCCCAGGCGCGCCTCGGCCACCGGTCGGGCCGCGGACGTGACGATGCCCCAGGCGGAGGCGGGGAGCTGTCGCAGCAGCGTCGCGACCCCGGGCAGCATCTCGATGCGCTGCCCGGGGCGCGACTCCACCTCGCGCAGCCGACGCTCGGCGGCGGCACGACGCTCGGGCGGGATGCCGAGCGCCTCGATGAGGACGGCGGCGCGAAGCCCGTGCTGGTCGGGGCCCGGGCCGGAAACGCCCAGTTCCCGAGCCCAGAGCCGCCAGGCGTCCTCGACGGCGGGGATCGAGTCGATCAGCGTCCCGTCCAGGTCGAACAGCACTCCGGAGATGTCGATCCAGCCGTCGTCGCCCCGGCCTCTCGGCGTGTCCGGCGTCACCTCGTCGCCGCGAGGCCCGGGAGCACCATGGTCTTGATGGCGGTCGGGTCGGTCTTGGCCTTGAGCAGCGCCTCCTCGACGTCGGCGAGCCCGTAGCGGCCGGTCACCAGGGGCTCCACCGAGACGGCGCCGGACGCGATGAGCGCGATCGCCGTCGGCCACGTGTTGACGTAGCGGAAGGTGCCGGTCAGCGCGATCTCGCGCTGCTGCAGCATCGCGACGGGCATCTCGAGCGTGTCCACACCCATGCCGACGAGCACGGCTCGCCCGCCGCGGCGGATCGCCGGCAGCGCCTGCAGGATCGCCCGGCCGTTGCCCGAGGCGTCGATGAAGACGTCGAAGTGCTCGTCGAACTCCGCGAAGTCGTGGCTGGTCGGATCGACGACGCGCGTGGCGCCATGGGCGAGGGCGAACGCGCGGCGATCGGCCACGGGGTCGCTGACGACCACCTCCGTCGCCCCGAAGGCGCGGGCGACCTGCGCGTTGAGCACGCCGATCGGTCCCGCACCGGCGATGAGCACCCGGCTGGCCGTGGTCACCTGACCCTTGCGGTTGGCGTGCACCGCCACCGACACCGGCTCGGCCATCGCGCCCTGCTCGAAGGTCATCGCATCCGGGATCGCGTGGGCGAAGTCGTCGTCGATCAGCTCGTAGTCCGCGAACGAGCCGTCGCACGGCCAGGCGCCGTAGAACTCGACGTTGCGGCACAGGTGGTAGTCGCCGGCCTTGCAGAACTCGCACCGGCGGCAGACCGTCTGGGGCTCCACGGACACGCGCGTGCCGACTCGCGCGGGGTCGACGCCCTCGCCGACCGCGACGATCACGCCGGCGGATTCGTGCCCGAGCACGACGGGACCCTCGGCGACGAGGTCGCCGATGTGGCCCGTCTCGTAGAAGTGGGTGTCGGATCCGCAGACGCCGACGGCCTCGACCTTGACCACGACCTGGCCGGGGCCGGGCGTCGGGGTGGGGACCTGTCGCAGTTCGATCCTGCGCGGCTCGGTGAGGACGGAGGCCGTCATCGACTCGGGGAGGGCGGTGGTCAGCGGTGCGGGAGCGGAGGTTGTCATGGTTGTCCTTTGCGAGAAGGTGAGCGCTCAGCCCTTGACGGTGCCGGCGGTGAGGCCGCCGACGATCCAGCGCAGGGAGAAGATCGCGAAGAGGATGCCGGGGATGATCGAGACGATCGTGGCGGCGGCCATCGGGCCCCATTCGATCGACTGGTATCCGACGTACTGCTGCAGGCCGGTGGTGATCGTCTGCGTGGTGCGCCCGGACAGGACGAGGGGAAGGGTGTAGTTGTTCCACGCCCAGATGAACGAGAGCATGAGGCTCGCCCCCAGCCCGGGCGCGATGAGACGGAACAGCACGTGCCGGAACGCGGTCCAGCGGGTGCCGCCGTCCACCGCGACCGCCTCTTCGAGCTCGCCTGGCAGGTCCTCGATGAACGAGCGCAGCATCCAGACGAGCATCGGAAGCGTGACGATCTGGTAGGCGATGATGAGCCCGAGATAGCTGTTCGCCAGGCCCGTCTGCTGGAAGATCAGGTACAGGGGCAGGATGACGAGCAGCTCGGGCGCGAAGCGAAGCGAGAGGATGCCGAACGCGACGTTCTCGCGGCCCCGGAACCGGAACCGTGCGAGGCCGTATGCCGTCGGCAGGCCGATCACGAGGGTGACGACGAGCGACCCGAGCGTGACGATGATCGAGTTGACGAACGGCTGCAGGAACGCCGGCCCGCTGAAGACCTCGATGTAGTTCTGGAAGGTCGGCGCGAAGAAGAACAGCGGCGGGTTCGAGACGATCTGATCCGGTGTCTTGAACGACATCATCAGGATCCAGACGATGGGGGCCAGCGTGAAGACCGTCCAGACGCTCAGCCCGGCGATGACGCCGATGTGCCCCCAGACGCGACGCGAGCGGTGAGTGCTCTTCCCCGTGAACGGGATCGTGACGGTGCGGGTCGTGGTCGCACTCATGCCGAAACCTCCTTGCGGCGTGCCTTGAGCAGCACGTAGGACATGGCGTAGCAGATCACCCAGAGGACGACGAGGACCGTCATCGCGGCCCCGAAGTTGAGGTTGCGGATGCCCTCGAGGTACGCCAGGACGTGCAGGTTCGTCGTGGCGTCGACCGGGCCGCCCTGCGTCGTCGTGTAGATGACGTCGAACATCTTGAGCGAGTCGATGCCGCGGAACGCGATGACGACGACAAGCACCGGCACCGTGAGCGGCAGGGTGATCGAGAAGAAGTGGCGCAGGTTGCTCGCGCCGTCCACGGCGGAAGCCTCGCGCAGTTCCGCGGGGACGCTCTTGAGGCCCGCCTGCATGAGCAGGACGACGAACGGTGTGTAGAGCCAGACATCGATGAGGATGCACGTGAGCAGCGCGGTCTCGGGGCTGTTCAGCCACAGGGGACCGGTGCCGCCCGCCGCCTCGATGAGCCAGTTCACGACGCCGTTCTCGGTGAGCATCACATTCCACATGAGCGCCGCGATGACGGGCGGCATGAGGAGGGGAAGGACGATGAGGACGCGGAAGACCGTGCCGTAGCGGCCGTGGTTGAGGGCGACGGCGATGAGGGTTCCGAGGATCACCTCGATGACCACCGCCGAGACGGAGTACGTCAGCGTGATGGCGATCGCGTGCCATCCCTCGCCGCTGGTGAACAGATCGAGGTAGTTCTCGCCGCCGTTGAACTTCGGCTCGCCCCGCGTGAGCCGGTAGGACGTGAACGACCAGTACACGCCGGTGAGGAACGGGTACAGGATCGCGATGAGCACCGCGAGTCCTGGCAGCACCAGGAGATACGGCAGGTAGGGCTTGTGCTTCATGAGTCGGTCGGCTCCGGGGGTAGGGGGAGAGGCCGGCGGCGGCGAGGATCGCCGCCGCCGGCGCTCATCACTCTTCGATCAGCTGGTCGATCTGCGCTGCCGCGTCGTCCATCGCCTCCTGGACGCTCTTCTGGCCGATCGAGGCGGCCTGCAGCTCGGTCGTCCAGATGTCGCCCACCTCGGGCCACACCGCCGAGGGTGTGTACGCCCACTGCGCGTACTCCGAGAGGATCTCCTGCCAGACCGCGTTGTAGTCGCCCCATTCGGCGGTCGCCTCGGCCATCTCGGGGCCCTCGCCCACCGAGACGCGGGTCGGGTTCATGTTCCCCAGCTCGATCGCGGCCGTGAGCGACTCCTTCGACGAGGCCCACTGGATGAACTGCCACGCGGCGTCCTTGTTCGGCGAGGACGCGTTCATGCCCAGCGACCAGACCCACATGCTGGACCCTCGGCCCTCGGGGCCCTCCGGGGGAAGGGCGTAGCCGACCTTCCCGCCGATCGCGCTCTTCTCGAAGTCGGGCGCCATGTGGTCGGCGTCGATGTAGAACGCCGCGTTGCCCGCGATGAAGTCCTGCTGCGCCTCGTACCACGTGTAGGTGCTGGCCGACTCGGGCGCGTACTGCATGAGCTCCACCCAGTCCTCGGCGGCCGCGACCGCCTCGGGCGAGTTCACCGCCGCCTTGCCGTCGACGATGTCCTTGCCGCCGTGCGCGAGCAGGAAGGTGGAGAACGGGTTGAGCGTGGGGTAGGTCTTGTCGCCGCGGCTCACGAAGCCCGAGATCTCCTTGCCCTCGAACTCGGTCCCGTCGAGCTGCGCGGCCGCGTCGATGAGCTCGTCGATGGTCTGCGGCACCGGGATGCCCGCCGCCTCCAGGATGTCCTTGCGGTAGAAGAGCGAGTAGCCCTCCTCGTTGACGGGGATCGCCCAGAGGCCGCCCTCGCCGGCACCGCCGAACTCGGTCTTGTCCCAGCGCAGCGAGTCGATGAGCGCGGGGTAGAAGTCGTCGAAGTCCCAATCGGGCGAGGTGCGCGTCTCGTCCTCGACCCACGGCTGCAGGTCCTCGATCCAGCCCGCCGACGCGTACTGGTAGTTCATCGGCTGCGAGGTCATGAAGGCGTCGTAGCTGCCCGAGCCCGACTGCAGCTCGGTGAGCAGCTTGACCATGTAGTCGGTCTCGCTGAGGCTCTCGAAGTTGACGTTGATGCCGGTGAGCTCCTCGAACTCCGGGATGCGCTCCTCGATCGCGTTCGCGAACGGGTGCTCGTTCATGAGCAGGTTGATCTCGCTGCCCTCGAAGTTCTTCCAGTCGAACGAGTCGACCTCGCTCTGCGGGCCCTGCGCGGTGCCGCCCGAGCAGCCGGCCGCGAGCGTCGCCGCGGCCAGGATGCCGATCGCAGGAATGGTCCTGCGAGCCCGGCGGGAAGTGGCGGATGTCATGACGTGTCCTCCTTTGGACGGAAATGTTCGTCGTCGAATCGGGCGCGAGGCCCTCCACATGCCGCCGCTCACGCTAGCGACTGCGCACATTGTGGCGAGTAGTATGCACATATGAGCACCTCTCTCGGCGTCGAGCAGCAGATGTTGCACGCCTATGTGGCCCTGGAGAATCTGGGGCGAGGCCGCCCGCTCAACGACATCGCCGAGGAGCTCGGGCTGTCGCGGTTCGCCGTGTCGCGCATGGTGCGCCGCGCCCGCGAGCTGGGTCTGGTGGAGGTGACGGTGCGCACCGACGACCCCCTCGACGTCGATCTGTCGGGTCGCCTCGTCGAGCGGTTCGGGTTGCGATCGGCCTTCGTCGTCCACGCGCCCGTCGGCAGTGCCGAGGCGGTGCGTGACGCGGTGGCCCGCATCGCCGCGCGCTATCTCGAGGAGAACGTGGTGGAGGACGACGTGCTCGGCATCGCGCCCGGGCGCACGCTCGTCGCGGCCTCGCGACTGCTGCAGCGGCTGCCCTGGGTGGACGTCGTGCAGCTCACCGGCGTCGGGGCGGGGCGCATCGAGGACGGCGTCGAGGCGATCACGAACGCGGGCCGCGTGGCGCGCGGCGGCATCCACCCGCTCTATGCCCCGTTCATCACCGACGGGCCTGCCGCTCCGCTGCTGCAGCACCCTGCCGTCCAGCAGACGGTGCGCCGCTTCGACTATGTGACCAAGGCGGTCATGACGATCGGCGGGTGGCCAGGCTCCTCGCTGCTCGCGGATCATCTGCACCAGCTCGGCGAGCGCGATGCGCTCATCGAGCGGGGCGTCGTCGCCGAGGTCGGCGCGGTACTGCTCGATCGCGAGGGTCGCGTCGTCGACGCGCTCGGTGACCGGCTGATCGGGATCTCCGTGGACCGCCTGCGGCGGGTGCCCACGAAGATCGTCGTGGGCGGCGGCGAGGGCAAGGCGGACGCCGTGCGCGCCGTGGTGCGCTCGGGCCTGTGCGACGTGCTCGTGACGGATGTGCAGTCGGCCCAGGTCGCGCTGCGCGACGGGTGAGGGCGCGGCGCCCCCGCCGTGTCGGTGCCTGATGCGGCGGCGAAGCCCCGGTTTGGCCCGGGCGCCCGGGATGCCGTACGATGGACGAAGCCGAAGACCGCCGGTCATCGTCGTGTGCGCGAGTACGCGAGGATCGAAGCACTGCTCAGCAGGGGCCCGCGCAGGTGTCACGAACGATTCTCCTGGATTCCGGGTCACGCTCCGTGCGCTTGCGCCGGAGCGTTTTGTTTTGCCGTGTGGTGGGAAACGGTCGGCGCCCCGCCTCCGCGGAGCGCCTCGTACACATCAAGGAGTGGCCATGGCGCAGAAGGAAGCATCGGTCGCCGAGCTCACGAAGAACTTCGAGGACTCGACCGCCGTTCTGCTCACCGAGTACCGCGGCCTGACGGTTGCCGAGCTCAAGGAGCTCCGCAACAGCATCCGTCAGGACGCGGAATACGCCGTGGTGAAGAACACGCTGACCAAGATCGCCGCCAACAACGCGGGGATCACGGCGCTGGACGACGAGCTCAAGGGCCCGTCCGCCATCGCCTTCGTGCACGGCGACCCCGTCGCCGTCGCCAAGGGTCTGCGCGCCTTCGCCAAGGCACACCCTCTTCTCGTGATCAAGGGCGGCTACTTCGACGGTGCCGCCCTGAGCGCCGAGGAGGTCAGCAAGCTGGCCGACCTCGAGAGCCGTGAAGTCCTGCTGGCCAAGGTCGCCGGCATGATGAAGGCCTCGATGGCGAAGGCTGCCGCCCTCTTCCAGGCGCCGCTGTCGAAGACCGTCCGCACGGTCGAGGCGCTGCGTGAGAAGCAGGAGACCGCCGCGTAACACGCGGCGCGTGATCGACCACACAAACCCCCAACACACAGGAGATACATCATGGCGAAGCTCAGCACCGAGGAGCTGCTCGACGCGTTCAAGGAGCTCACCCTCATCGAGCTCAGCGAGTTCGTGAAGGCCTTCGAGGAGACCTTCGACGTCACGGCTGCGGCTCCGGTCGCGGTTGCGGCTGCGGGCGCCCCCGCCGCCGGTGGCGACGCCCCGGCCGCCGAGGAGAAGGACGAGTTCGACGTCGTCCTCGAGGCCGCCGGCGACAAGAAGATCCAGGTCATCAAGGTCGTCCGCGAGCTCACCTCGCTCGGCCTGGGTGAGGCCAAGGCGCTCGTCGACGGCGCGCCGAAGGCTGTTCTCGAGGGCGCCAACAAGGAGGCCGCTGAGGCCGCCAAGGCGAAGCTCGAGGAGGCCGGCGCCACGGTGGGCCTCAAGTAAGACCCATCTCGTCGCAAGACACCTCACGAAGGCCCCGGGAGCGATCCCGGGGCCTTCGTCGTCCCCGCCGTCCCTGGCCCGCGACCCCCTCCGATGCCTCGCGGGCGGCCGGTACTCATAGACGTCACGGTTCTGTCAAGACGTTGAAGCCCCGCGCGCGGCCGAAGTAGTGTGGCCGCATCGTCCGGGTGCGGGGTCGCCCCGGACCGCGAGAACATCGAAGTCTCAGGGAGCATCATGAGTGCGAACCGAAAGCGCAGGGTCATCTTCGTCGCAGCCGCAGGGGCCGTCGGGCTCACGCTGACCGGCTGCACGGGCGGCGGCGGAGGAGGCGGCGGCGAGTTCGCGGGTGAGGAGCTCAACGTCGTCGCGGCATGGTCGGGTGCCGAGCAGGAGAACTTCGAGGCGGTGCTCGACGAGTTCGAGGCGCAGACCGGCGCCACGGTGAACTACACGAGCTTCGGCGACAACGGGCCCACGTACATCCAGGGCCAGCTGGAGGGCGGCACGCCGCCCAGCGTCGCGGTGATCGGCCAGCCGGCGCTCATGCGTGAGCTGGCCACCAACGGCGACATCATGCCGCTCAGCGACGACACGCTCGCGGCGGTCGAGGAGAACTACGCGCAGGACTGGATCGACCTGGCCACGGTCGACGGGTCGACGTACGGGGTCTGGTTCAAGGCGGCGAACAAGTCGACGGTCTGGTACAACGCCGACATCTACGACGAGGCCGGTGCCACGGAGCCCGAGGACTGGGACGACTGGCTCGAGCAGCTGCAGGTCGTGACCGACGCGGGCTACTCGGGCATCTCGATCGGCGCCGACGTGGGCTGGCCGCTCACGGACTGGTTCGAGAACGCGTACCTGCGCGTCGCCGGCGGCGAGAAGTACGACCAGCTCACCAACCACGAGATCCCGTGGACCGACCCCTCGGTGGCCGAGACGCTCGAGGTGCTCGCCTCGCTCTGGGGCAGCGACGTCGTCCAGCCGGGCGGCGACCAGCGCGACTTCCCGACGAGCGTGACGGAGGTCTTCGGGGCCAGCCCCAACGCCGGCACGGTGTTCGAGGGCGACTTCGTCGCGGGCAACATCGCGGCGGACGGCAACTCGGTGGTGGGTGAGAACGCCCTCTTCTACGACTTCCCGTCGATCAACGGCTCGGAGCCCTCGGTGGTCGCGGGCGGTGACGTCGCCGTCGCCTTCAGCGACGACCCGGCCGTGGACGCGCTGATGCAGTTCCTCGCCAGCCCCGAGGCCGCGGAGGTCTGGGTGCCGAACGGTGGCCTGACCTCGCCGAACCAGAACGTCGACACCTTGCTCTACCCGGACGACATCTCGCGCCAGATCGCCGAGGCGCTGACGGGTGCCGAGACGCTGCGGTTCGACATGTCGGACCTGCTGCCGAGCGCGTTCGGCGGCACCCAGGGGCAGGGCTTCTGGCAGGAGATGATCGCGTTCTATCAGGACCCGAGCGACGTGCAGGGCACCATGGAGCGCCTCGAGGCGGCGGCGGCCTCGGCCTTCGCGGGCTGAGCGCGCCGTGACCGCCGCCACTGCGGGCGCGTCGGTCGCCCCCGCTCCTGCTTCCGAGCCGGAGCGGGGCGGCTGGCGCCGCCTCGCCATCACCGCTGCGTTCCTCTCGCCCGCGCTCGTCTTCCTCGGCGCCTTCGTCGTCTATCCGATCGTCTACACGGTCGTCCGGTCGCTGTTCGACCGGGCGGGCGGGCAGTTCGTGGGGTTCGAGAACTACGTGACGATGTTCACGAACGACACGACGTTCACGGCCATCCGGAACAACGTCCTGTGGGTCATCGTCGCACCGGCCGCGTGCACCATCCTCGGCCTCATCTTCGCGGTGCTCCTGGAGAAGCTGAAGTGGAAGACCGCCTTCCGCCTCATCATCTTCATGCCGATGGCCATCTCGATGCTGGCCGCCGGCGTCATCTTCCGCGGGCTGTTCCAGGAGAACCCCAACCTCGGTGCCGTCAACGCGGCCATCGTCGGGGTGCAGGGCTGGTTCGGCGACGCCGCCAACTACCCCGGCGCGCAGCCGCGCGAGGGCACGGGGATCGTCGCCGACCGCGGCATCATCTCCTCCGAGCAGACGGTGCAGCCGGGCGCCATCCAGAACTTCGCCCTCACCGGCGTGCGTCAGGGCGAGCTGCCCGAGGAGGCGACCGACGCGGTCGCGGTCGAGTCGGCCGGCGACAGCGAGATCTCCGGCACCGTCTTCCTCGACGTCATCCGTGGCGGCGGCGGCACGAACGGAGAGATCGAGGAGGGCAAGAGCGGTCTGCCCGGCATCCGCGTCGATGCGGTCGCTCCCGACGGCTCGATCGCCGGCTTCGCCACGACGGGCGCGGGCGGCGAGTACACCATCGAGGGGCTCACGGCGGGCGAGAGCTACACGGTCGCCCTGCCCGCGGCCAACTTCGACGAGGGCGGCCAGGGGGTGTCGTGGCTCTCGGCGTCGTTCATCAATGCCGTCGTGATCCTGTCGTACATCTGGATCTGGGCCGGCTTCGCGATGGTGATGATCGCCTCGGGGCTGTCGGCGATGGACCGCTCGCTGCAGGAGGCCGCCCGCATGGACGGCGCGAGCGAATGGAAGGTGTTCACGAAGATCACCGTTCCGCTGCTGGCCCCCGTGCTCATCGTCGTGATCGTCACGCTCATCATCAACGTGCTGAAGATCTTCGATCTCGTCTACGTCATTCCGCCTGGAGCCTCGAAACCGGCGGCGAACGTCATCGCGGTCGAGATGTGGACGCAGTCCTTCGGCGGCGGCAACAACCAGGGGCTGGGATCCGCGCTGGCGATCCTGCTGCTGATCCTCGTGCTGCCCTCGATGATCATGAACGTCCGCAGGTTCCGTCAGGAGAAGGCCCGATGACCTCCGCCGAAGCGCTCGGACTCGTCACGAAGAAGAAGACCCCCGCCCAGCGGATCGCCGACGCCCTCGGCAACACGGTGGTCAACATCGTCCTGCTGATCGTCGCGCTGTTCTGGCTCATCCCGAGCATCGGGCTGTTCCTCACGTCGCTGCGTTCGGCGGGCGACAACGCGCAGTCGGGGTGGTGGACGATCTTCACCAAGCCCGCCGAGCTGACCATCCAGAACTACGCCAGCCTGCTGCAGAACCCCGACATCACCGGGTCGATCTGGAACACGATCGTCATCGCGGTGCCCACGACGATCCTCGTCGTGCTCATCGGCTCACTCGCGGGCTACGCGTTCGCGTGGATGCAGTTCCCGGGCCGTGACTGGCTGCTGATCGTCGTGATCGTGCTGCTGGCGGTGCCGATCCAGGTGGCGATCATCCCGCTCGCCCAGCTGTTCGGCGCGCTCGGGATCTTCGGCAGCGTGCTGGGGGTCATCCTCTTCCACACCGCCTTCGGCCTGCCGTTCGCGATCTTCCTCCTGCGCAACTTCTTCACCGAGGTGCCGGGCGAGCTGATCGAAGCGGCGCGGATCGACGGCGCGGGGGAGTGGCGCATCTTCTTCACGGTGATGCTGCCCCTGGCGATGCCGGCCGTGGCCTCGCTGGCGATCTTCCAGTTCCTGTGGACGTGGAACGACATGCTCGTGGCCCTGATCTTCACGAACTCGGAGTCGATGCCGCTCACGGTGGCCATCCAGTCGCAGCTGCGCCAGTTCGGCTCCAACATCGACGTGTTGTCGGCCGGCGCGTTCCTGTCGATGATCGTGCCGCTGATCGTGTTCTTCGCCTTCCAGCGCTACTTCGTGCAGGCGATGCTCGCCGGCTCGCAGAAGTGACGCCCGCGGGGCCCGCCATCCTCCCCGCCACGGGCCGCTCGGCGACCGGAAGACCCTCCTCTTCCGGTCGCTGAGCGCCGCCCTCGGCACGCGGCGACGGATCGGCGGTGCGGGGGATCAGCCGCAGCCGAGGCGGGCCTGCGCCGACCGCAGCGCCTCGATCTCCCGCTGCTGCGTGTCGGCCATGGCCTGGGCCGTCTGCTGCACCCGCGGTACGCGACCCAGCGCGAGCTCGGCGTCGACCATCTCGAGGGCGCCGGTGTGGTGGCGGATCATCAGCTCGGCGAACAGGCAGTCGCCCGCCGCGGTGCCCGCGAGCTCGCGCAGGCGCCCCAGTTCGTCGTCGCTCGCCATGCCCATGGCAGCGCGCAGCTCGTCCTCGGAGGCCGCGGGCGTCACGGCGCCGCCGTGGTCGTGCTCGCTGCCCTGCATCCACGCCATGAGGGGCTCGGTGCCGCGCTGCGGGAGGCCCCATTCGACGAGCCAGCCGTACATCTCGCCGCTCTGGGCCTGCTGACCCGTGGCGATGTCGTACGAGATGACGCGCAGCTCGTCGTCGTTCGTGGCGCGGTACTGGATCAGCGCCATCTCGACGGCCTGCGCGTGGTGCACCTGCATGTCGCGGGCGAAGCCGATGTCGGCATCGTTGGGCGCGGCCACGGCATCGAAGGCGGAGAACCGGCCGGCCGCGAACGCCGCGCCGGCGACGAGGATCAGCGCCAGAGCGACGAGCGGCCACCGCCTGCGGGGCCCGGCGGGGGCGCGCTCGTCGGCCATGCGTCAGACCTTTCCGGGGCCGTCGTACGCGCCGGAGCAGGCGGAGCCCGGCTCGGGCACGTTCTCGCTGCGCCAGTACTCCTCGAAGAAGTCGGCGATCCGCGGGTCGTCGGCCGAGTCGACCTTCAGCTGCGCGTTCCACGCCTGAATCGAGATCGGGGAGTCCATCCCCTCGAAGGGCGACAGGATCGCGTACGTGCGGGGCGTGAGCGCGCGCAGCGCGTCGATCTGGTCGTCGCTGACCTGCTCGGGGTCGTACGTGAGCCACACCGCGCCGTGCTCGAGCGAGTGCGTCGCGTACTCCTCCTCCTGCGGCTCGGTGTAGACGCCGCAGTTCAGCCAGTACGGGTAGTGCTCGCCACCGGCCGAGGGCGTCTGGGCGTACTCGACGTCCGTGCCGACCTCGACGTGTGTCGTGTCGTTCTCGAACGTCTCGACGCCCTCGATCGTCGCGCCCTCGCTGCCGGCGCTGTAGTCGGCGTAGCGCGGTGCGAAGACGTACGACGCGACGATGGCGCCCACCACGGCGAGCACGGCGACCGAACCCACCGCCCACCACACGAGCTTGCCGCGCTGACGCTTCTTGAGGTGCGTCTGATACTCGGCGAGCTTCTCCTGGCGGCGGGCCTCGCGCTGCTGCTTCACGGTGAGCTGCTGCTCGGCCGCGCGCGCGGGATTGCCGCTGGTGCCCCTGGTGCGGTTGTTCGATGCCACGCGCTCAGAATATGCATCCGAAAGTAACGGGAGGCTGGGAAGCCGCCGACGCGCCGCGCGGCCGCCTCAGTCCACGCGCGGCGTGACGATGCGCTTGCGGATGTGCTCGTAGATGACCGAGGTGCGCACATCCGCCACCTCTCGCCGCTGGGTGAGCTCGTCGATGACGAACGCGTAGAGGTCCTCGTTGCTGCCCACGCCGACGTGGATGATGAAGTCCTCGGTGCCGCTCGTGACGAACACGCCCAGCGTCTGCGGCAGCTCGGCCACCCAGTCGCGGAACGCCTCGATGATGGCGCGGGAGGGCGGACGGATCCGCACGGCGACAAGCGCCTGCACGCCGCGACCGATGGTGGGCAGGTCGACGTCGAGCGAAGCGCCTCGGATGATGCCGCGGGTGCGCAGCGACCGCGTGCGGTCCAGCGCGGTGCTGGGCGAGACGCCCACGGCCGCCGCGATGTCGCGGTTGGTGCGCCGTGCATCCGCCTGCAACTCGCGCAGGATCGCCAGATCAAGTGCATCCAGGTCCCTCATCCCGACCATCCTGCCGTACATCGTGCGAGATCGGCGCGCGGCGGTGCGCGATGTGCGTACTGTAGGCCATCTCAGCGTCATACACACGGAGGTCGGCAATGACAAGCGCATCGTCAGTGGCCGTGGGGTTCGCCCCTGAAGAGATCGACACGTCGGCGCCCACCCGGTCGGCGCGCCTGAAGTGGGTCATCGTCATCGACGATGCGGCGCCGCGAGGGCGGGTGCTCAACGCGGTCGCCTGCATCGCGGCGGCCACGAGTCGTCACATCGAGGGGCTGACCGGTCAGCCCGGGCGCGACGCCGACGGTGGCGCACATCCCGGCCTTCCCTGGGCGGGCTGCACGGTGCTGGCAGCGAGTGCCGAGACGCTGCGTGCCCTCCGGGCGAAGGGCGCGGAGCACGCGGAGACGTTCGTTGCCGACATGCCGCTGGCCGCCCAGGAGACCCGCGTCTACGACGAGTACCTCGCCGCGCTGTCCGAGACGCCGGCCGAGGAAGTGGCATATCTCGCCGTCAGCCTCGTCGGGCCGCGCAATCGCATCGACCGACTCGTGGGCCGGCTGCCGATGGCGTGACGGCCGACGCGGGCTCCGGATCCTCGCGTCGGGGACGAGTGCCCGTGCTGCGCGGGGGCGAAGGAGGCAGGATGGGGACGTGGCGGAGCGCGCGGACCGGCGAGCGAGGTGGCTGGGCATCGGGACCGGTGCCCTCCTCGCGGCCGCGCTGCTCGGCCTGATCGTCCGGCTGTCCGGCGGGGAGGGGCCGCTGCCCCTCGACGCGTGGTGGCGCGATGTCGTGGCCACCGCCCCCGAGGGGGCTCTGCTCGCGATGTCGCACGGACTCGACACGATCGGGGGCGGGCGCCTCGCCCATCTCTGGATCCCGCTGGGCCTGCTGATCGTCCTGCTGGCGCTGCGGCGCCCGTGGAGCGCCCTGCTCTATGCCGTCTCGTCCCTCGCCACCACGGCGCTCGTGCAAGCGAGCAAGGCGGCCTTCGCGCGCCTGCGGCCCGACGACATCGTCATCGACATCTCCTCGGCGGCCTACCCGTCGGGCCATACGGCGTTCGCCGCCACGGTCGCCACCGCGCTGTGGCTGGTCCTGCCGCGCTGGTGGGTGGCGGCGCTCGGGGTGGCGTGGACGGCGGCGATGGCCTTCTCCCGCACCCATCTGTCCGCGCACTGGCTCACCGACACGGTCGGCGGCGCCCTCGTCGGGATGGGGGTGGTGCTCGTGATGGCGGCGATGCTGTCGCACCGGCTCGCCGAGGAGCCCTGCCCGCCCAGGCGGTGAGTGCGCGCCGCGGCGCCCGCTACACCAGCCCCAGGGAGCGGACCTGCTCGGCCTCGCCGGCGATCTCCGCCACCGAGGCGTCGAGGCGCCCCCGGGTGGCGGCATCCATGTCGAGGCCGGGCACGATCGTCCAAGACCCCTGGTGGGTCGTCACGGGGAACGAGCTGATCAGCCCCTCGGGAACTCCGTACGATCCGTCGGAGCACACCGCCATCGACGTCCAGTCGCCGTCGGGGGTGCCGTGCAGCCAGTCGCGGGCGGCGTCGACGGTGGCGGAGGCCGCGGACGCCGCCGACGACGCGCCCCGCGCCTCGATGATCGCGGTGCCGCGGTTCGCCACGGTCGGGATGAAGTCGCGCTCGACCCACTCCGGGTCGTCGATCGCGTCGAGCGCCGGGCGCCCGGCGATGAGCGCGTGGCTCAGGTCGGGCACCTGCGTGGCGGAGTGGTTGCCCCAGATGGTGACGCGGGAGATGTCGGCGACGCGGGCGCCCGTCCGGGCGGCGAGCTGCGCGACCGCGCGGTTGTGATCCAGTCGCGTCAGCGCGGTGAAGCGATCCCGCGGGACGTCGGGTGCGTGCGCGGCCGCGATAAAGGCGTTGGTGTTCGCGGGGTTGCCGGTGACGAGCACGCGCACATCGTCGGCGGCGACCGCACCGAGGGCCTCGCCCTGCGTGCGGAAGATCGCGCCGTTGGCCTCCAGCAGATCCGCCCGCGTCATGCCGGCGGTGCGCGGCCGGGCACCCACGAGCAGGGCCAGCTGCGCGCCGTCGAAGATCGTGCGAGCATCGTCGCCGATCTCGATGCCGGCCAGCAGAGGGAAGGCGCCGTCCTGCAGTTCCATCACGACGCCCTCGAGCGCGGGCAGCGCCGGCGTGATCTCAAGCAGTCGCAGCTCGATCGGCCGGTCGCCCAGCCCTCCGGCGGCGAGGCGGAACAGCAGGCTGTAGCCGATCTGACCGGCGGCGCCGGTGACGGCGATGCGCAGGGGCGTCATGGTCTCGACGCTAGCGCGCGGGGGGATGCGGCGGAACCGCTTACTGCGGCGGCGGGAGCAGGTCGCCGAGGCGGAAGGGCGCGACGCTCTCCCCGTCGCTTGTCGTGATCACCACGACGTCGTCCTCATCGAAGAAGGACAGGAACGACTGCGCCTCGAGTACGGCGCGGCCGTCCGCGTCGGCGGTTGGCGCCCCCTCGGCGACGAGCCAGGCGCCCAGGCCGAGGTCGATCTCGACGATGTCGAGATCGACGCCGATCCCCGTGTAGATCCTGATGGTCACGGTCGCGCCGGGCGTGGCGTTCTGCACGGCGATGGTGGCCATGCTGCTGTCCCAGCGCGAGGAGGACGCGTCGATGGCGAGGTCCGTGAGGTCCGGGGCGGGCGGGGTCACCGGCTCCTCCGGCTCAACCGGCTCCTCCGGCTCCGGTTCGGGGTCAGGCGTGGGGGTCGGATTCGGAGCGGGTGTGCTCGGCGCCTCCGGCTCGGACGGCGCCGCGGGAAGGGACGCGGGTGCACCGTCGGGCGGCGTGATCGGGGGCACGCTGGGCGCCGGCGGGGCGGGAACCGGCTCGGGGTCGGCGGCGCGGGGCCTCCGGCTCCTCGGTTCCGGCGCCGGCACGACCGGCTGCTCCTTGGGCTCGGGGTCGTCGGCGCCGTGCGCTGCCAGGGTCGCGTCGGGCTCGATGGAGGCGTCGGAGGGGGCCGCGCTCTGCTCGATCGCCGCGGGCTCGCTCGTGGGAGCGGGGGTGCCCGGCGCGACGGCGTTCGCGACGATCGTGCCGACGATCGCGATCGATGCCACGCCGGCGGCGACGAGGCCGCCGATCGTCCACGCGGAACCGGCGGCGGTGCCGCCGCTTGCCGACCCCGAGGACGACGACGCGGCGCCGGCACCCGCGGCGGCCGTGCCGGCCGCGCCGAGAAGCGCGCTCGCGCTCTCGGCGACGTGACCGAACACCTCCGCGCCGTGCCCGACCAGCTCGACGGATCCGGTGACCGTGCCCTCGAGCACGCCCTCCGGCATCGCCGCCAGCGCCATCGGCGCCGAGCCGTTCTGCTGCAAGGAGGCGAGGTAGCCCGCCGCGCCCGTGACGCCCACGGCCAGGGGAAGCAGGACGAGCACGAGACGGCTGCCGACATCGCGTGCCTCGGCGGCGACGATCGCGCACCGCGCGCAGTCGGCGATGTGCCGGTCGACCTTGCCGCGGTCGCGCGTGCCGAGGTTGCCGCGTGCGTGCGCTCCGAGCCGCTCGATCGTCCACCGACAGTCCGAGTCCTCGCCGACGGCGGCGATGTGTGCCTGGATCCACGCCTCGCGCAGTCCCTCGCGCGCCCGGAAGGCGAGCTGCGAAACCGCGGCGGGCTTCATGCCCAGCAGCCCCGCCACATCGGCGGGCTTCATCTGCTCCACCTCGGTGTACCAGAGCACCTCCTGCCACCGGCTCGGCAGCGAGCGGAACGCCGTGGTGGTGAGGCTGCGGTCGAGGGCGGCGTCGACCGCGTCCTCGTTGGTGGTCGGGTCCTCGACGTCGTCCAGCTCGTCGACCGCCGTCTCACGGCGCGCCCCGCCCCACGCGGCCGCCGTGTTGCGGATGGCCGTGAACAGGTAGGCGCGGAAAGAGCCGGTCGGTCCGCCCCCTCGCCGGATGGCCTGGAAGATCTTCGCGTACGCCTCCTGCACGAGGTCGTCGGCGTCGAACGACGGCGAGATCGAGCGGGCCGCGACGATCGCCGACCCGTAGTGGCGTCGCCACAGCTCGGCGAAGGCGTCGGCGTCGCCCGACCGCGACCGCAGCACGAGGTCCGCGTCGGCGGTCGTCTCGGTCGGGTCCGTGTCGGGCGCACGCATCCCTCCATTCTGGTGCGAGCCCGCGCGCCGGCGCCAGTTTTCCGCAGGATTTTGCGGGTTCCTCTGCGATTCGCCGCCCCGGCCCGAGAATCTCCGACGATCTTCGCCAACTCGCGTAATGAATCGCCCGGTACCCGGTCTCATCCGGTGAGAGAGGCGTACGCCGACGTCCCGACACCCGATCGGGCCGGCGTCCCGATCGAAGAGACAGCACTTCGGGGGAGGGGCTTCGCTTCGGTCGGATGAGAAGGGCCCGGTGTTCGGGGGAACACCGGGCCCTTCGTCTGCGTGGTGTCAGACGCGCTCGCCCGCCGCCCACACCGCACGCACCGACAGCGCCTCATCGAGCAGGACGGCATCGCCGCCGGCGCCCGCCGTGAGCGCGCCCAGGTCGCTCCGACCGAGCGCTCGTGCGGGCACCGCCGTCAGTGCCGCCACCGCCACGGGCAGGGAGACGCCGAACGCCACGGCACGGCGCAGCGCGGCGTCCTGCGTGAGGGTCGAGCCCGCGATCGCGCCGGTGTCCACCACCCGTGCGACGCCGTGGGTCACGTTCACGTCGAGCGCGCCGATCGCGTACGAGCCGTCGGGCATGCCCGTGGCCGCCATCGCGTCGGTGACGAGGGCGACGCGACCGGGCGCGGCCGCGAAGAGCAGGCGCATCACGTCGTCGTGCACGTGCACGCCGTCCGCGATCAGCTCGAGCGTCACGCGCTCGTCCCGCGCCGCGACGGGGATCGGTCCCGGGTCGCGGTGATGGACGCCCGGCATCGCGTTGAAGGCGTGCGTCAGCAGCGTGGCACCCGCGTCGATGGCCGCCGCGGTGACACGCGCGTCGGCGCCGGTGTGCCCGATGGCCGCCACGGCGCCTGCCGCCACCACGCGCCGCACCGCCTCCAGGCCGCCCGGGCGCTCGGGCGCGATCGTCACCTGCACCACCGTGCCCCGGCCGGCGGTCAACAGCCGGTCCACGTCGCGCGGCGCCGGGTCGCGCAGCAGCGCGGGGTCGTGCGCACCGTGGTGCGCGGGGTCGAGGAAGGGCCCCTCCAGGTGTGAGCCCAGCACCGTCGGATCGGTCGCCGCCAGATCGGCGACGGCGGCGGCCCGTGCCGCGAGCAGATCCATCGGCGCGGTCACGAGCGAGATCACGGCGCGCGTGGTGCCGTGGCGGCGGTGCAGCGCGCGGGCGGCGCGGATCGCCTCGAGGCCGTCGTCGTACGCGGCACCGCCTCCGCCGTGACCGTGGAGGTCGACGAAGCCCGGTGCGAGCACGGCGCCCGCGCCCGCGAGTGCCGTCGCGTCGATGACCTCGTCGCCGGGCGCGGCGGCCTCCCGCCACCGTCCCGCCCCGGTCGCCGCGATCCGATCGCCCTCCAGGCGGACCCAGCCGTCCGGCGTTTCGGATCCGTCTGACACCAGCCGGGCGGAGTGGATCAGCGTTGCCATGCCGAAAGCGTGCCACATGAGGCGGATCCGGCCCTTGGCAGGCCGGGCCCTTCCGTTATGATCGTCGTGTCGCGACTGGCGTTGAGGTGGGTCACCACCGGGGAGCGACCTGGACGGCATTCGACCGCGCGCCTGGGCCGAAGCGAACACCCGTAATCCGCCACGTCGTCTGGAGAGATCGCATGACCGATCCGCTGTTCAACGCCCCGCTCGCCGAGGTCGACCCCGAGATCGCCCAGGTGCTGCAGCGCGAGCTCAACCGGCAGCGCAGCTTCCTCGAGATGATCGCGTCCGAGAACTTCGTGCCCGTGTCGGTGCTGCAGTCGCAGGGCTCCGTGCTCACGAACAAGTACGCCGAGGGCTATCCGGGACGCCGCTACTACGGCGGCTGCGAGGAGGTCGACGTCGCCGAGGAGCTCGCGATCTCACGGGCCAAGGAGCTGTTCGGCGCCGAGTTCGCCAACGTTCAGCCGCACTCGGGCGCCTCGGCGAACGCCGCGGTCCTGCACGCCATCGCGCGCCCGGGCGACACGATCCTGGGCCTGTCGCTCGACCACGGCGGCCACCTGACGCACGGCATGAAGATCAACTTCTCGGGCCGGCTCTACGACATCGTGCCGTACGAGGTCGACGCCGAGACGTCGATGGTCGACATGGACGAGGTGCGTCGCCTCGCCCTCCAGCACAAGCCGAAGGTGATCATCGCCGGATGGTCGGCGTACCCGCGCCAGCTCGACTTCGCCGCGTTCCGCGCGATCGCCGACGAGGTGGGCGCCTACCTGTGGGTCGACATGGCACACTTCGCGGGCCTGGTGGCCGCGGGCCTGCACCCGAGCCCCGTGCCGCACGCCCACGTCGTCTCGTCGACCGTGCACAAGACGATCGGCGGCCCGCGCTCCGGCTTCATCCTCACGAACGACGCCGACGTCGCGAAGAAGATCAACTCGGCCGTGTTCCCGGGTCAGCAGGGCGGCCCGCTCATGCACGTCATCGCGGCGAAGGCGACGGCGTTCAAGCTGGCGGCCACGCCCGAGTTCAAGGACCGCCAGGAGCGCACGCTGCGCGGCGCGCGCATCCTCGCCGAGCGCCTGACGCAGCAGGATGTGAAGGATGCGGGCATCTCGGTCCGCTCCGGCGGCACCGACGTGCACCTCGTGCTCGTCGACCTGCGCGACGCGGCGATCGACGGCAAGCAGGCCGAGGATCTGCTGCACGAGATCCGCATCACGGTGAACCGGAACTCGGTGCCCAACGATCCGCGCCCGCCGATGGTCACCTCCGGGCTGCGCATCGGCACGCCCGCGCTCGCGACGCGCGGCTTCGGCGACGCCGAGTTCACCGAGGTCGCCGACGTCATCGCGCTCGCGCTGCTTCCCGATCCGGATCTTCGGGCACTGCGCGAGCGCGTGGCGAGGCTCGCCGACGCGTTCCCGCTCTACCCGGCTCTCGAGCAGGCCGGCCAGGGATACGCGGGCATCTGATGGTCGCGCGGGTTCTCGACGGCAAGGCCGCCTCGGCGGCGATCAAGGCCGAGCTGGCGGAGCGGGTCGCGGCGCTGAAGGAGCGCGGCGTCGTTCCGGGCATCGCCACCGTGCTCGTCGGCGCCGATCCGGCGTCGCAGCTGTACGTGGGCATGAAGCACCGCCAGTCCGAGGCGATCGGCATGAACTCGATTCAGCGTGAGCTGCCGGCCGATGCGACGCAGGAGCAGGTCGAGGCGCTCATCGACGAGCTCAACGCCGATCCGTCGTGCCACGGGTACATCGTGCAGCTGCCCCTGCCGAAGCACCTCGACACCGACGCGATCCTCGAGCGCATCGACCCGGCCAAGGACGCCGACGGCCTGCACCCCACCAACCTCGGGCGGCTCGTGCTGAACGTGAACGCCCCGATCCACACGCCGCTGCCCTGCACGCCGCGGGGCGTGATCGAGCTGCTGCTGCGCAACGACTACGACCTCGCGGGCAAGCACGTGGTGGTCGTCGGGCGCGGCGTCACGATCGGCCGCTCCATCGGGCTGCTGCTCACGCGCCGCGAGATCAACGCGACGGTCACCCAGGTGCACACGGGCACCGTCGACATGGGGCAGTACCTGCGCCAGGCCGACGTCATCGTGGCGTCGGCGGGGGTCAAGCACCTCATCCGGCCGGAGGACGTCAAGCCCGGTGCCGCGGTGCTCGATGTGGGCGTGACGCGTGAGGACGACCCCGAGACGGGCAAGCAGAAGGTCTACGGCGACGTGGACCCGGCGGTGGCCGGGGTGGCCGGCTGGCTCTCGCCCAACCCCGGCGGCGTCGGCCCCATGACGGTCGCGCTGCTCATGACCAACGTCGTCGAGGCGGCCGAGAGGTCCCTCGCCGGCTGACGCGTGCGGGCTGCGAGTCTCCCGGCAAAGGTAAGGCTCACCTATACCGGGTGTATCCTGGAGGGGATGTCACGCCACACGCCCGAGGGCTCCGTCCGGGAGCACAGCGACGCCGCCTGCCGCGCGCCGCGGCACTCGCGCGTCCAGCACCTCATCACCGCTGACGAGTCCTCGCTCGCCGAGCTCGAGACGCTGTTGGCCACTCTGCCGATCTGCTCGACCGGCCGCGTGTTCGTCGAGGTCCCGGACGTCACGTGGGTGTGCGACCTCCGTGTGCCCGCCCGTATGACGCTGACGTGGCTCGACCGCTCGGTGCGCACCGGAGCACCCGGCACCGGCCGGCCATGTCCGACCGGCCGTGCGCTCGCACGGGCGGTCACGGCCTGGGCCGACGAGATGATGTGCGGCGAGGACGACGCGACGCGTGTGCACCTGCTCGGCGGCTACCTAGGCACCGCCGATATCGTGGATCACCTCACCGAGCGCCGCGGCGTGCCGTTCGAGTCGATCCACGTGCCGGAGCGCTACCGGCTGCTCGTCGGCGACTGACGCGACCCGCCGGGTCGCCGCTCGGCGGGGACGTACCCGCCGTCCTGCAGGCCGGCCTCGATTTCGAAGCGGTTGCGCAGCGGATCGCGCCCCGCGAGCAGATAGAGCAGCGGGAGGAGCAGCCCGTACCGGCGCCACTGGCGCACGTGAACGAGCTCGTGCGCGAGCACGCGGTCGCTCTCGCGGTCGCGGCGGGTGAGGTAGCACCGGCCGACGCACACGCCGCCGCGGGCATGCGTCCAGCGCGGCATGCGACGGAACACGATGAGCTCCCCGTGGCGTTCCACCCTGCCGGTGCTCCACAGCCCGCCCCACACGAAGCCGACGGCCGTGGCGATGCCGGCGCCGGCGCGGCTGATCCACGAGTCCAGGAGGAACGCGGGGATTCGCCGGTCGAGCGCGAGGCCCGACTCCTGCCGCAGCGCGGCGACCTCGCGCCAGTCGTGCGGGCGGGGCGGCTGTGGGAAGGAGATCCTCATGCGAGGGCGCCCACGAGACGCAGGATCGCGCCCATGTCGTCGACGGCCGCGGCCGGCGTGGGCGGGGCGAACCCGGTGATGGCCGCGCCGGCAAGCGGGAGGCGTGCGCGCAGTGCGCCGATCGCGGCGAGCAGCCCGGCGGGCGTGAGGCCGAAGGGCGCGGCGTTCGAGACGCCCGAAAGGTGGGCGGGATCGAGCACGTCCACGTCGATGTGCACGAACACGCGCGCTGCGCCCGTGGCGGCGACGGCCTCGGCGAGCGCCTCCGGGCGGCCCTCGATCTCGTCGCACGCGAGCCGAGCGATCCCCTCCTGGGTCGCGACATCCGCCTCGGCCGGTTCGAGGTCGCGGGCCCCGGCCAGCACCACGCGCGAGGCCGACACGCGGCCCGGACGCAGCGACAGGTCGGCGCCCGCCTCACCCAGCACGGCCCGCAACGCCATCCCGGAGAACGCGCCGGACGGGCTCGTCTCGGGGGAGTGCAGGTCGCCGTGCGCGTCGAACCACACCACGGCGAGATCGTCGTCGGCGAGTGCGTCGATCGCGGGCACCGTGACCGAGCAGTCGCCGCCGATCACGATGGCGGGCGAGTCCTCGGCCGCCACGGCCGAGGCGATGCTCTCGCGCACGCGCAGCAGCGCGCTGGCCCGCTGCACGCCGGTTTCGAGACGCTCTCCGGCCTCGAGGGGCACCGCCACGCGCATGCACGCGGCCGCGGGCAGATCCCCGGCGATCGCCTCGGCGCCGTCGACGAGCGCCATCGCGCGCGCCGAGGGCGATCCCTGCCATTGCGGAACCACGACGAACCGGGCCATGGCCCCATTCTCCACGAGGATCGGCCCGGTGGAGCCGCCCGGATCGACTCGCGACCGCGCGGGTCCCATGCACCCGGGACACGCGACGGCGCCGCCCCGAGAACCCGGGGCGGCGCCGTCGCGAGAGGGCTCAGGAGGTGATCGCCTGCGTGTTGCCCGACTTCAGCGCGGCGAGACGCGCCTCGACCTCGGTGAGCTGGCCCATGTCCTGGAGCTCGTCGAACTGCGCGTCGAGCGACGAGGCGGCGAGCTCCGCCTTGCCGGCGGCGAGGGCCTCCTGCCGGCGCACCTTCTCCTCGAAGCGGCCGAGGTCGCTCGTCGGGTCGAGCACGTTGATCGACTTGACGGCGTCGTGCACCTTGTTCTGGGCCTCGGCGGTCTTCGCGCGGGCGATCAGCTCGCTGCGCTTCGACTTGAGGTCCTCGAGCTTGCTCTTCATGCCGTCGAGACCGCTCTTGAGCTTCTCGACCACCTCGGTCTGCGCGGCGATCTGCGGGGCGACCGCCTTGGCGTCGTTCTCCTCGGCGATCTGGCGCTGGAGCGCGACCTTCGCGAGGTTGTCGAACTTCTCGGCGTCGGCGGTGTTGCCGGCGGCCCGAAGCTCGTCGGCCTTACGGCTGGCGGCGAGGGCCTTGTTGCCCCACTCCTTGGCCGTCTCGAGGTCCTCGGCGTGGTCGCGCTCGAGCAGGCGCAGGTTGCCGATCGTCTCGGCGATGGCCGCCTCGGCGTCGGCGATGTTGTTCGTGAAATCCCGCACGAGCTGGTCGAGCATCTTCTGCGGGTCCTCGGCCTGATCGATCAGCGCGTTCACATTGGCTCGGATGAGCGTGGAGATGCGGCCGAAGATCGACTGCTTGGTCATGGTGCTTCCCTTCGTGGATGGTGCAGAGCGTCGAGTCGGTTCGTGAAGGTCTCTTTGGAGTCTAGGAGCGGCGCCTATGCGTGCGCAGGACGAAATCGACGGCGCGTGCAGTCGGCCACGATGAGGCGCCGCCGCGTCGCATGTCAGAACCTCCCGCCCCGCGGCGCCCGCTGCGTCCGCCCCGAACTGCCGCCGCGGCGTCCGCCGCCGAAGCCGCCGCCGCGGCGACCGCCGCCGAAGCCGCCACTGCGTCCGCCGCCGAAGCCACCGCCGCCGAGCCCGCCGCCCCAGCCGCCCGAGCGGCGCGAGCCGCTGCCCGAGAGCAGACCGCCGATCAGGCCACCGATGATCGCGCCTCCGATGTCGCCGGCCCCCGCCGTGGCCGCCATAGCCGCCGGACCCGCCGAGCATGCCGCCCATCATGCCGCTGACGTCGGACTGGGCCTGTTGGGATGCGGACTCCGCCAGCTGCAGAGCGCGTTGGGCATGCGGCAGCGCCTGCGCCACGTCGACCGACTGCGCCGCCTCGGCGCGGTCCAGCGACGTGCGGGCCTCGGCAAGCCGCGTGCGGGCGTCGGCCCCCACCCCGCCGCGGCGCGCGGCGATGAAGTCCTGCGCCGCCGTCACCGCGCTGCGCGCCTGCAGGATCGTCTGGCCGAGGAGCTGCTGCGCGCGCTCGCCGTTCACGATGACGGCGTCGATCTGCTCGTTCGCGGCCTGCAGCTGCTGCAGCAGCACGCGCGGGCGCCTGCCCTGGCCCGACAGGTTCTGCCGGGCCAGGGCGATCGCCTGCTCGGTCGCGGCAATTGCCGGCGCGGCGTCGTGCGCGGAGCCGAGGCTTCGGGCACGCGCGACGTCTCCCTCCAGCTCCGCCACGAGCGCCCCCGCCTGCCGTTCGGCGGCCGCGAGGGTCGCGCCCAGCTCGGTGACGGCGCGCTCGAGCGCGACGGCCTGATCGGTGGCCTGTTCGGCCACGACGATGGCGGAGGCCGCTTCTCCGGTGTCTCCGGCCGCGAGCAGCAGCTCGGCCTCTGTCAGCTCCGTCTCGGCCGTGGCCAGGCGGTCTCGCGCCTGTGCGGCGTTGTCGGCGACCTCCTGCAGGGCCTCGGGGGCGTAGGTGGCGCGCAGCGCCTCGAGTGCCGCGGCGGCGCGCTGATCGGCGCCCGCGGCGGCGGAGAGCGCTCGTCGCGCGTTGGCCAGGGCCGCGGGGGCGTTCTGCTCCACCTCGCGCAGCGTGCGGAACGTCTCGGCCTTTTCCTCGAGCGACCGCGCCGCCGCCTCGCACAGCCGCAGGATCTCCTCGTACCCGGCGCGCGCCTGCTGCTCCCCGTCGGGCTCCGCATCACCCAGGCGCTGCTTCAGCTCGAAGGCCTT
This sequence comes from Microbacterium sp. Marseille-Q6965, assembly GCF_946151065.1. Taxonomy (GTDB): domain Bacteria; phylum Actinomycetota; class Actinomycetes; order Actinomycetales; family Microbacteriaceae; genus Microbacterium. The sequence goes on from NZ_CAMGZA010000002.1 coordinate 162,495, forward strand.
CGCGAGATCGCTCCTCGCCGACTCGAGCGCGTCGTGGAACTCGCCCGTGGCGTCCTCGCCGAACTGCGCGATCGCGAATCCCAGCTCCTGCTCGCTCGACTTCACGGCATCATCGGTCGCCACCAATGCCGTGGCGGCGCGGTGCTCCAGCTCGGCCAGCGGCACGCCGGCGCCGCCGCCGGCGCCGGCGGCCGCCCTCGCGCGTCGCCGCACCAGCCACACCACGACCACCACGGCCGCGACCACGACGAGGATCCCGAGGATCCACGCGACCCCGCCCGATCCGCCCGGCTGCGTCTCCTCCTCCACGGCATCGGCGGCCACATCCACCGCGCCCGCCCAGTCGCCCTCACGCAGCGGTGTCTCCACCGCCGCCTCGATGCGGACGAGATCGTCCTCGCTCAGCGGCCCGGCCAGGTCGGAGGAGATGTAGTACTGGCGGGCTTCCACGGCGACCGCGAGCAGGTACTGGTCGGTGCCGAGCCCGTTCTGCTGCGCGACGGCGTCGGCCCACGCGACGCGGTCGCTGGGTGCGTCGAAGTCGTCGACGAAGACCACCCAGAGGTCGATGCCCGTGGCCTGGCGCAGCTGCTCGAGCCGCTCGTCCGCCGCGCGCTCCTCGGCATCGGAGAGCGCGTCGACGGCGGGAAGGTCGAAGACGAAGGAGTCGCCGAGCGCGACGGGCTCCGCGGCGCTCGCCGGCGATCCGGCTGCGGCCAGCAGCGCCCCTGCCGCCAGAGCCGTCCACGTCGTCAGCCTGCGCATCGCGCCCCTCTCGCTCGAGGCGCGCCGGCCTGTCGCGCGGCGGTGTCGCCCCCGTCTCGATCCTATTCACGGGCCGGGCGAGGGGAAAGCGCGCCCGCGCGGCCCCGTCGGCGGCGACATCCCGCGACGGGACCATACGCTGGCAGGGATGGACGACAGGTACGGATCCGACGTGCTCGCGACCAACTGGCGCGAGCGCGGCACGAAGCAGGCGCGGCGCGTGCCGGCCCAGATCGACCTCGTGGTCGAGGTGGCCGGCGACGGCTTCACGGGTGCGATCACCCGACGCGAGGGCCCGCACGTGGAGCTCGAGGACCGCAAGGGCCGTCGGCGGCTGTTTCCGCTGGGCAAGGGCTTCCTCATCGACGGCGAGCCGGTGGAGCTCGTGGCGCCGGCCGTGCAGCCGCAGGGACGGCGGCGCACGGCGTCGGGATCGTTCGTCGCCGACGACCGGCGGGCGCGCGTTGCCCTGCCGAGCCGCATCCTCGTGGAGGGCAAGCACGACGCGGAACTCGTCGAGCGCGTGTGGGGCGACGACCTGCGCGCCGAGGGCGTCGCCGTCGAGTATCTCGAGGGCATCGACCTGCTGGACGACCTGCTCCGTGCGGAGCCGCCGTCGGACACGCGTCGCTACGGCGTGCTCGTGGATCACCTCGTGCCGGGCTCGAAGGAGCAGCGGATCGCCGACGCCGTCGCCCGCGGCCCGCACGGCCCCCACGTGCGCATCGTCGGGCACCCGTTCGTGGACGTGTGGCAGTGCGTCAAGCCGCGGGCGCTCGGCATCGCGGCATGGCCCGTCGTGCCGCGCGGCACGGACTGGAAGACGGGCATCTGCCGGGGGCTCGGCTGGCCCGCCGAGGACCAGGCAGACATCGCCCGCGCGTGGCAGCACATCCTCTCGCGCGTCACGACGTTCCGCGACATCGAGCCGGAGCTGCTCGGACGCGTCGAGGAGCTCATCGACTTCGTGACGGCGCCGTAGGGACCAGCGGCGCATGCGGACACGGCGGCAGCGGCTCGCGCTGCGCGGAGCGGGGGCGTCGTTCGCGGCGAACCTCATCGCCGCCGTCTCGCACACGCTCGGCGGCGAGGACGCGCCGGCGCCGCTCCTCGTGCTCGCCATGATGGCCCTGCTGTGGGCGCCGTCGATGGCGCTCATGGGTCAGCGCCCACGGGCGGGGCGGATCGGCACCACGGTGATCGCCGCACAGGCGGCCTTCCACGCGGTCTACGCCACGCTCGGTTTCCCGACCGGCGGCGGATACGGCCCCTCGGGTCACGCGGGCCATGGCGCTCCGCTCGAGCTGGGGCCCCTGGGGCCCGCCGTCGAGGTGAGTCCCCTCATGGTCGCCTCGCATGCCGCCGCCGCCGTCGTCAGCTTCGTCGTGCTGCTGTTCGGCGAACGGGCCCTGCGCGCGATCCTGGAGTGGACGGAAGCGTCGCTCCGTGCGCGCCTGACGGCGCCGCGGCTCCGGGTGCCGTCTCGGCCGGCGGTGGTCGCCGCGCGTCCGCGCGCACCGCGGTCCGGGCGCGTCTTCGCGCTCATCGGTCCGCGCGGGCCGCCCCTTCCTTCCCTCTGACCCCACCCCTTTCCGCGGTCCCCCGAGGGCCGCGGGTTCCGCACGCTCAGAAGGAAGAAGACATGAACAACCCCCACATCCCCTCCCGCCGCCCGCTGCGCCGCCTCGGCGCCGGCGTCGCCATCGGCGCCGCGCTGGCGCTCGGCCTGCCGTTGGCCGCCGCCGCGCATGTCACCGTCGCACCCGAACAGGCATCAGCCGGGTCGTACGAGGTGCTCACCTTCGCGTTCAGCCACGGCTGCGAGGGCTCGCCCACCACCGCGCTGGAGATCGAGATGCCCGACGGTGTCGGCGCGGTGTCGCCGACCGTGCAGGCCGGCTGGGACATCGCCATCTCGCGCGACGAGGCCGATGGCCTGCCGCGTGCGGTGACGTTCACGGCCGAGGAGCCGATCGCCAACGAGCTTCGCGCGGCGGTGCAACTGCAGGTTCAGGTCTCGGCCGACGCCGAGGGGACGCTCGCGTTCCCGGTCGAGCAGCGGTGCGAGGACGGCGCGGTGTCGTGGAGCGAGATCGCCGAGGAGGGCGAGGACCCGCACGCCCTCGACGCGCCCGCTCCCGTCGTGACCGTCGCGGCCGGCGATGCCGCGGACGACGCGCACGCCCCGGCGGGGAACGAGCAGGCCGGGGCCGCCGATCCGGATACGGCCGCGCCGTGGGGCCTGGCGCTGGGAGGCGTCGGTGCGGTGCTCGGCGCCGCTGCCCTGGCTACCTCCGTCGTGGCGCTGCGCCGGCGCTGACGACACCCCGGGGCGCGGCCGGACCGGCCGCGCCCCGGGCGGTCGCCCACGGACCGGCTCAACTACCCTGGAGGGCATGCCCGAAGCGCCCCGATACCGCGAGAATCCCGTGTCGTTCGTGCGTCGAGGCGGGCGGATGTCGGAGGCGCAGGAACGCGCGTGGGCCGAACTGTCGCCCCTCTACCGCTTCGACGTGCCCCGCGACGCCGCCTCCACGTCGGTGCACCCGGATGCGGTGTTCGATCCGGCGAAGGAGTTCGGCCGCGAGGCGCCGTTGATCGTCGAGATCGGATCGGGTCAGGGTCACGCCATCGTCCACGCCGCGGCGAACAATTCCGACACCGACTTCCTCGCCGTCGAGGTGTACGTCGGGGGGCTGGCCCGCACCATGCTCGATGCGGACAAGGCCGGCGTGCGCAACCTGCGGGTTATCGAGGCGAACGCCCCCGAGGTGCTCGAGACGCTGCTGCCGGAGGGCTCTGTCAGCGAGGTGTGGATCTTCTTCTCCGATCCCTGGCACAAGAAGCGCCACCACAAGCGCCGCATGATCAAGGACGGCTTCGGCGCCACCGTCGGTCGCCCCCTGCGCGACGGGGGCGTGCTGCGGCTTGCCACCGATTGGGAGGACTACGCGCTGCAGATGCGCGAGGTCATGGATGCCGCGCCCGAGTTCGAACGCGCCTTCGCGGGGGAGTGGGCGACGCGCTTCGAGGGGCGCGCCATGACCGCCTTCGAACGCAAGGGGATCGACAAGGGCCGCGAGATCCGCGACCTGGCGTACCGGCGCGTCGCCCGCGGCTGATGGCGCACGCGACCGCGCAGACGCGCCCGCTGATGTCATGGGACATCGCCCCGGCGCTGCTGGTGTGCCTCGCGGCGCCCGCGATGTTCGTGCTCGAGTCGCGTCCCCTGGGCTACGCGCTGCTCGCGGCGGGCGTGCTGCTGGCGCTGCTGCCGCCGATCCGTCGCGCCTCGACGGCGCCGCACCTGGCGCGGGACCTGCTGCTCATCGGCCTCGGGCTCGTGTGCGCCTCGGCGATCCACCTCGAGGCGAAGCTCGACGACCTCTCGATGCTCGCCTTCACGCTCGCCCTGGGCGGCGCCGTGGTGGTGCCCTACGTGGTCGCCCGCTACTTCTTCCATGACCACGCCATTCGGTTCCCCTGGCGCGGCGGTGGGCGCTGGACCGGGTGGCAGTGGGCGTGGCTCGTGGCCGTGATCGGGTTGGGCTGGCTGATCCTGCCGTACTACTTCATCACGAGCGGCGTCTACCGGAACTGGCCCGTCGTGGACGACGCCAACCTCATCGCCCGGCTGTTCGTCGGGGTGGGCGCCGTCGGCATCTGGGACGAGCTGTTCTTCATCTGCACGGTCTTCGCCCTCCTGCGTCGCCACTTCCACGACGCGACGGCCAACGCGCTGCAGGCCATCGTGTTCGTGTCGTTCCTGTGGGAGCTGGGCTATCGCGAATGGGGACCCGCCCTGACGATCCCGTTCGCGCTGCTGCAGGGATTCATCTTCCTCAAGACCCGCTCGCTGGCGTACGTCGTGACGGTCCATCTGCTCTTCGACGCGGTCGTCTTCCTCGTGCTCGTGCACGCGCACAACCCGGGCGCCCTCGATCACCTCTTCCTCGTCTGACGGCGGGGTCGGACGCCGCTGCGCGCGCCGAGCCGGGGGCGTAACCTTGCTCGCATGACCGAGACGGTGCCCGCGCTGTTGGCCGAGCTGGAGGCACTCGAGGACCCGAAGATGCGGGCCGTGAACGAGCGTCATGGGGACGATCACGGCGTGAACCTGTCGAGGCTGCGCGCCGTCGCCAAGCGGGTGAAGACCGACCCGGAGCTCGCGCGGGAGCTGTGGGCCACGGGCGAGACGCCGGCTCGGCTGCTCGCGCTGCTCATCTCGCGCCCGACGCAGTACTCGGCCGATGAGATCGATGCGATGCTGCGCGAGGCCCGAGCGCCGAAGGTGCGCGACTGGCTGACGAACTACATCGCCAAGAAGAGCCGCCACCTCGAGCAGCTGCGGTTGCGGTGGCTTGACGACGACGACCCGCACGTGGCCGCCGCGGGGTGGGCCCTCACCGGTTTCCGCGCCCAGAAGGACGCCTCCGGGCTCGATCTCGCCGCCCTGCTCGACACGATCGAGGCCGAGATGAGGGATGCGCCGGCGCCGCTGCAGTGGGAGATGAACTCCACGCTCGCCTACATCGGCATCGCCCACCCCGGCCAGCGCGCCCGCGCCCTCGCGATCGGTGAGCGCCTGGGCGTTCTCAAGGACTACCCGACGCCCCCGAATTGCACGTCGCCCTACGCCCCCATCTGGATCACCGAGATGGTGAGCCGGCAGGGCTGAATCCGAAACCCCCTCGCGCGTCGCGCGACGTGCGGGGCAGGATGGGCGCATGGACGGTGAGCGGATGTATCGGATCGAGACCGGCGCCACCCCTCAGCGCACGTGGGCGGCCCTGACCGACCCCGTACGGGTGCGTTCCTGGTACTACGGGACATGGCCACGCACGACGTGGCAGGTCGGCAGCCCGCTCGAGTATGTGGACGAAGACGGCGAGGTGCAGCTCAGCGGCACGGTGCTCTCATATGACCCGCCGCGCTCCTTCTCCCACTCGTTCATCGCCACCTGGGGCGGCGGCCGCGAGGATCAGGGGATCCTCACCTGGACGATCGAGCCCGAGGACGGCGGCAGCCGCGTCACGCTCATCCACACCGGCGGGCACGGCGCCGAGACGGCCGAGGGGTCGAAGGAGCTCGTGGAGGCCCTGCGCGAGCACCTGCGCCAGCCCGACGCCTGACCCCCGCGACGGGGGTCACGCGCCGGCGCGCACCGCCGCGATCGCGTCGAGGACCGCCTCGGCGACCTCCCGCTTCGTCCCGCCGGCGCGGGCGACGACCTCGCCGCGCGCGTCGACGACGACCACCGCGTTGTCGGGGGTCTCAAAGCCCGCGCTCCAGCCCACGGCGTTCGCCGCGAGGAGGTCGGCTCCCTTGCGCTCCCGCTTGCGACGGGCTCGCTCGACGAGCTCCTCGTCGCTCGCGACGGTCTCGGCCGCGAAGCCCACGATCGTCTGCCCCGCCCGGCGATCGCGCGCCAGACCCGCGAGGATGTCCTCGTTCTCGACGAGACGCAGCTCGAGCCCCCCGCCGGGGGCGGAGTCCTTCGTCAGCTTCGTCTCGGACACCTCCGCCACCCGGTAATCGGCCACGGCGGCCGCCATCACCACCACGTCGGCATCGCCCGCCGCCGTGCGCACGCCCTCGCCGAGTTCGGTCGCCGTGCCCGCCGGCTGCACCTGGATGCGCGGGTGGGCATGCGCCTCGGTGAGCACGCCCTCCTCCACGTGGGCGGCGAGGAGGGTCACCTCGGCTCCGCGGTCGGCGGCCGCGAGGGCGAGCGCGACGCCCTGCCGCCCGCTGGAGCGATTGCCGATGTAGCGCACGGGATCGATCGGCTCGCGCGTGCCCCCGGCCGACACCACGACGCGCATGCCCTCCAGGTCGTTCCCCGCGGGGCCCGGGGCCACGGCGGCCGGGCGCAGCAGGCCATCGAGCTCGTCCTTGAGGCGCTCGGGCTCGACCATGCGCCCCGGGCCCGAGTCGTCCCCGGTGAGCCGTCCGCTGTCGGGGCCGACGACGCGCACGCCTCGCTTCCGCAGCGTCTCGATGTTGGCTCGCGTGGCGGGGTGCCGCCACATCTCCGTGTGCATGGCGGGCGCGACCACGACGGGCGCCGTGGTGGCCAGCAGGGTGGTCCCCAGCAGATCGTCGGCCAGGCCCGCCGCCATCTTCGCGAGAGTGTGCGCCGTTGCCGGAGCGATCACGACGAGATCGGCCGCCTGCCCGAGCGCCACGTGCCGCACGCGAGGCACGTCGTCGTGCACCGACGTCGTGACCGGGTTGCGGCTGATGGCCTCCCATGTGGGTGCCCCGACGAATCGCAGCGCGTTCTCGGTCGGGATGACGTGCACGTCATGCCCGTCGGTCACGAGCAGCCGCACCAGCTGCACCGTCTTGTACGCGGCGATGCCGCCCGTCACGCCCACGACGATCCGCATGACTCCACCCTCTCGCATCCGCGGTCCGCGCGCATCGCGAAGCCCCCGGCGGCGCGGCCTGCATAGGCTGGAGGCCGTGTGCACCGTCGTGATCCGCGTCCCGGAGGGCACGGGCGAGCCCGTGCGCATGCTCGCCGTGCGTGACGAGGACCCGGCGCGGGCGTGGGATCCGCTCGGATCCTGGTGGCCCGACCGTCCGGGAACCGTCGGGGTGCGCGACCGGCTCGCGGGCGGCGCCTGGCTCGCCGCGCGACCGGCGGACGGTCGGGTGGCGGTCATCGTGAACCGCGCCGGCGAGCCGGATCTGCCCGCGGAACGGATCGAGTCGCGCGGCGCGATCGCGCTCGACGCCGTGGCCGGCCGTGCACCGTCGGGACCGCGCACGCGCGGGTTTCACCTCGTCGAGATCGACGGCGGGGCCGCCGCGGTGACCACGTGGGACGGCGCGGAGCTGCGGCGCCGCGCGCTAGCCCCCGGTACGCACATGGTCGCCCACGATGAGCCCGACGATCCCGCCACCGCCCGCATCGCGGCGTGGCGCGACGCGTTCGCGGACGCAGCGACGGAGGGGGAGCCGTGGTGGGATGCGTGGGCGGGCGTGCTCGCCCGGTCGGCCGCGCTCGATCCGCGCGACGATCGGTCCATCATCCGAGACAACCGCCCCCACGGCTACCCGACGATGTCGCTGCTCGCATGCGTGGCGTCGGTCGCGGAGGGCGCCGCCGACGTGCGGTACGCCGAGCTCGCGCGCCCCGGCGCGTGGAACACCCTCTCCTTCGCGGCGCCGGCCTGACGGCGGCGGGTCAGCCGGTGTCGTCCGACCGGGCGTGCCGCGGCTTCTCCTGGGGGATCAGCTTCAGTCCCACGACGGAGCCGACGACGCCGAGGATGAAGACGATCTTCCACGGCGAGACGCTCTCGGCGCCCGTGGCCATGGCGTAGGCGACCGTGAGGGTGGCGCCGACGCCGACCCACACGGGATAGGCGGTGCCGATCGGGATCTGCTTCGCGGCGTAGCCGAGCCCGAGCATGCTGAGGGTGAGGGCGACGAGGAAGACCACCGTCGGGGTGGTGTGCCTCAGCCCGTCCGAAAGCCCAAGGGCCGTCGCCCACACGGCCTCGGCGACGGCGCTGAGGAGCAGGACGAACCACGCCACTCAGCTCACCGCCTTCAGCCCGACGATCGAGGTGACGAGCAGCACGAGCAGGAGCACGCGGGCGACGCCGGCCCGCTCGCGCTTGGTGACGATCGCCCACGCGACCGTGAGCGTCGCCCCGACGCCCACCCACACGGCATACGCCGTGCCCGTGGGAAGCGATGTCATCGCCCATGCCAGCCCGGCCATGCTGGCGGTCATCGAGAGGGCGAAGAGGACGGTGGGCTTCCACTTGCGGAAGCCCTCGGACGCCGACAACGCGGAGGCCCAGACGGCCTCGAGCATGCCGGAGAGGATCAAGACGAGCCACGCCATGGCGTGCACCACTCCTTCCGTGGCCGTCTTGTCGTGATGCGGGTACAGCTCCCTCGTCCGCAGGATCCGGATCGGATCCCGCTCCCACCGTAGCAACGACGCCGCCCCGCCCCGTCCGCGCTCCAGAGGCCGGCGTTCATCCGAACGGCGGCGCGGCCCCCTCCCAGAGGCCCAGCAGCGCCATCCATGCCCCGCCCGCAAGCGTCCAGATGAGGATCACGACGATCGACATGATGAAGCCCGTGCGGAACCACTCGCCCACCTTGACGTAGCCCGAGCCGTAGATGACGCCGGAGGGGCCGGAGGCATAGTGCGAAAGCGCACCGAAGAGGTTGCCGATGAAGCCGAAGACGAGCGCGGCGAAGAGCGGCGGGGCGCCGGCGGCGACGGCGGCGCCCAGGAAGACCCCGTACATGGCCACGATCTGCGCGGTATTGGAGGCGAAGAGGTAGTGCGCGTAGAAGTACACCAGGGTGAGGATCGCGAAGGCCACCAGCCACGGCATGCCGCCGACGAGGCCGCTGACGACCTCGCCGATCCATCCGATGACTCCGAGCCGGTTGAGGTGCTCGGCCATGCCGACGAGCACCGCGAAGAAGATGAAGGTGTTCCACGCCGAGGCGTTGCGCGCCATGTCCTTCCACGTCAGCACGCGCGTGACGAGCATGACGGCGATGCCGACGAAGGCCGCCGTGGTGGCATCGAGCTGAAGGCGTGTGCCGAGGGCGGCGTTGAGCGCCGTCGAGAGGGCCGGCCCGAAGATCCAGAGCACGAGCAGCAGCACGAAGGTGAAGATCATCACCGTCTCGCCGAAGGACAGCCGGCCCATCTGCGCCAGCTCATCCCGCGCCATCCGCGGCGCCTCGGGCGTGGCCCTCGTCGTCGGGGCGTAGATCTTCGACATCACCCAGGGCACGGCAAGCAGACTCAGCGCCCCGGGCACGAGCGCCGCGAGGGCCCATCCGCCCCACGTCACGTCGATGCCCAGTGCCGCCGCCTGCGACACCGCCTGCGGGTTGCCCGCCATGGCGGTGATGAACATGGCGCTCGTGATCGTGTTGACGATCGCGGCCGTGAACGTCAGATACGCGCCGACCTTCGTGCGCGACTCGTCGGACTCCGGGGTGGACCCCTGCACCTCCGCGATCGATCGGATGATGGGGTACACGACGCCGCCGGCGCGCGCGGTGTTCGACGGGGTGGCGGGGGCGAGGGCGAGGTCGGTGGCCGCCATGCCGTACGCGATGCCGAGCGGCGTCCTGCCGAGCACGCGGATGAACAGCAGCGCGATGCGCCGACCGAGCCCGGTGAGCAGGAAGCCGTCGGAGATGAAGAACGCCGCGACGATGAGCAGGACGGTGGTGTTGGCGAACCCCGCCAGCGCCTCGATCGGAAGGCTGGCCGTGCCGCCGCCCGCCACATCCACCCGCACCGGCGTCATGCCCATGGCGCCGGTGATCATGGCGGCGGCCAGGCCGACGAGCGACACCGCCGGGGTGGGCAGCGGCTGCAGGATGAGTCCGACGATCGTGGCGACGAAGATGCCGAGCATCAGCATGCCCCGCTCGTCGACACCCTCCGGCGTGGGCGCCAGGGCGATCGCGACGGCCAGCGCCAGCATCACGCCGAACTTCCACAGGATCGCCGCGGTCCCCCGGCTCCGGGCGCTCTCGGCGCTCGGCTCGGCCCGCGCGGGACGCTCGCTGGGGCGCATGACGCCTCCTTCCGAGGGCGGCGGGCCGAATGCCGCGAGCGTAGCGCCGGGGCGGGATCCGGCGTAAGCCCCCGGCTTCCGTAGGCTGGGGGTGTGACGAGGGGGAGCGGGGGACGCGCCGGCGCGGCGCTGGCGCGCGTGCCGCGCCCGGTCTGGATCGCCGCCGCGATCCTGGTGACGGTGGTGGCCGCCGTGGCGGCGCTGGGCGGTTTCGCCACGGCCGACGCGCGGGTACGCCCGCAGTGGCCGGCGGGGGAGCCGCACGATCACGGTCAGGTCGTCGCGACGATCCACGACTACACCGTCACGACCTCCGACGCCTCGTCCCTTCCCGAGGGCGCGTCGGCGTGGCTCGTGGTCCGTGCCACGGTCGTGTCGGTCGACGCCGCGACCCTCGTGTTCCCCCGGCAGATCGTCGAGCTGCCCGCCGGGCTCGCGCTCGGCGGCGACGACGACCCCGCCCCGGACGCCACCTCCGTCATCGCGCTCGATGACGGGCGGCGCTCGCCGCAGTTGCACCCGGGTCTGCCCGTCGAGATCGCCTATCTCTGGCCGCTCGCCGATGCCGCCGACGCCCCCGCCGACCGGCTGGAGGTCGAGGCGCTCGAGACCCGCTGGATCTACAGCCCGTCCGCGGACGAGTGGCACTGGGGCGATATCGCCCCGGTGGCCCGCATGACGATCCCCTACACCGATCGCGTCCCCGCCGTCCTGGAAGGCGACGACGAATGAGGTCTCGCGTCACCGTGGCGCTGCTTGCCGTCGCCGTGGTCGGAGGCGGGCTGCTCGCGGATCGGATCGATACGGATCTGCCTGTCGATCGGCCGATCGTGCTGCCCGGCGGCGAGGGATCCGTCGTGCCGATCGGCCAGGGCACCGTCACGGTGCACGGCGCCGCGGCCGCCGAGAGCGTCGAGGTCGACGGCGAGCGCCTCGAGACGCGCGGCCGGTGGATCGTCGTCGAGGTCTCGCTGCAGGGGCGCTCGGGCCCCATCGACGATCTCTCCTGGTGGCTCGAGGACACCGCCGGCCGCCGGTTCGAGGCGACGGATCGCGTGGACGTCGACCTGCCGCAGGCGCAGCCCGGCATGTCGTTGCGCGGGCCCGTCGTCTTCGAGGTGGCCCCGGATGTGGAGCTCTCGGAGGCGACGATCGTGATGACCGTGGACCGCTACCGGCAGGAGACGGCGATCCGCGTGCCGATCGAGCAGGAGGAGAGCGTGCTGACGGTCACGCAGCCGGAGCGGGAGGAGCTCCCGTGAGGCGCCCGCTCTCGGTCGCGCTCACCGGGCTCGGGCTCGTCGCCGCGCTCGCGGCGACGACCTGGATCGCCGCCGAGGACGCCCGGGAGGGGTACTTCGCCACCGAGCCGCGCGTGGCCGTCGCACCCGGCGCGGACGGCTGGGCGACGATCGGTGAATCGTCCGTCCGCCTGGCGTCGCTCTCCCGGGAGCACGTCGTGACGGACGAGTACGGCGCGGTATGGGTCGCGCCGGACGGGTACGCCGCCTGGCGGCTGGTGATCGACGTCGAGACGAGCGCGGGCGACGCCGTGTCCTGCGCGCCGCGGGTCGTCGACGCGGCGGGACGGGTCTTCACGCCCGTCGACGGCGATGCCGTGGACCTGACCGGGTGGAACGCCGCCGAGCTGGACTGCGGCGTGCAGGACGATCCGCGGCTCGAGACGCTGTTCGTGCTGCCCGACGACGCCGAGCCCGCTCGGGTCGAGATCGTCGACCCGCTCGGTTGGACCTTCTCGCCCGAGTTCTACCGCTTCGAGCTGACGGATCGGTAACCCGGCGCCGGCAGGCGGAGCGCGGGCGCGGCGCCCAACCCGCGCAACAGGGCGTCGACGGCCGAGGCGACCAGCGCGAGGGTGAGCACCCGCTGCACGACGGTGCCGAGCACGTCGAGGGGCGCGTCCCACGCGAACCAGACCGCATTGGGCTGCCAGGCGAGCAGCGCCCGGGCCAGCTCGCCGAGCACCCAGCCCGCACGGTCGGCGACGAGGAAGGCCAGGCAGAACACGAGCACGGGCGCCCAGCCGGCGCGCAGCACGAGGATCACCGCACCGACCGCGCCGCCGAATCGGCGCTCCGGGTCGGTGGCGAGGTCGAGCGCCCGGTCGATCCAGATCTCCCGCACCTGGCCGACGATGCGAGCCGCGCGCGCCTTGAGACCGGCCGCGGTGATGAGGGGGCGCGCCTGCGCGCCGTAGATCAGCGTGCCGAGCGCGAGCCACGCCAGCGGCACCACGAAACCGATGATGGCCGCGGCAGCGACGGCGAGGGCGGCGGTCCAGAGCCCCTCGAGCGTGCCGGCGAGGGCGGGCACGTGCAGCTCGACGCTGAGCCACCAGCGGTCCAGGGCGGCGCCGAGGCGGGTGGAGTGCCACCAGTCGCCGAACCCCAGTGTGCCCTCGCGGACGATCGTGGCGCTGAGGAAGATCCACACGACCTCGGCATATCCGACCACGAGGCGCAGCACGGCGCGGGTGCGCTCCCGGTCCGCCGGCAGCCGGCGCACCACGAGGGTGAGCCCTCGCGCGATGCCGAACGCCACGGCGGCCGTCGCGAGCACGTCGAACGTCGTGTTGCCGGCCAGACGCGATGTCACGTCGCCCTCGCCGTCGATCACGCTGTACGCGACGCCGATACCCATGGTCAGGGTGTCCTCGTAGAGGAAGCCGTAGTGCTCGTAGATGACGAGGAAGGGAAGGATCACGGCGGCGCTGGCGATCAGCAGGTCGGAGAGCGGCCGTCCGCTCGATGCGCGCGTGCGCATCACGAGGAGGGCGCCCACGATGGTGACCAACTGGACGAAGACCACCAGCGACATCACCAGCCGGCCGAGGACGCCCGAGATGAGCGACGCGTCCACCGCCCACAGCAGCAGATAGTGGCGCGAGATCACGCCAGCGAGCGCGAGCAGGAGGAGCGCGGCCCCGTGGTGCGCGATGAGCCGCCCCGCGTCGGCGATGACGCGCCAGCCGGCGAGGAGCACCCCTTCCGGGCGGGTCTCCACGGCGCGCGTGCTCATCCGCTCCAGGGTATCGGGACGGAAGCACCCTCCCCGGCTGGTATTCTCGTTGAGCCTCCATAGCTCAGGGGATAGAGCGTTGGTTTCCGGTACCAAAGGTCGCAGGTTCGAATCCTGTTGGGGGCGCCAAGACAGAAGGACCCGCCCGTGAGGGTGGGTCCTTCTGTCTTGTATGGGTTTCAACAGCCGGGTACCCGCGGCGCGAGAGGCTCCGCGCGTCGCGGAGCGGCGGGTGGAGGCGCCGTGGGTCGTGGGGGCGCCAAGACAGAAGGACCCGCCCGTGAGGGTGGGTCCTTCTGTCTTGTATGGGTTTCAACAGCCGGGTACCCGCGGCGCGAGAGGCTCCGCGCGTCGCGGAGCGGCGGGTGGAGGCGCCGTGGGTCGTGGGGGCGCCGACCCGGCGGCGGCGCCTCATTCGCCGGTGAGCGGCTCCGGCTGCTCGTCGACGGCCTCGACCGTGATGGGCGGCGCGTACGGCCGCACGGCGGCCGCCACCTTCTCGGCGAGGTAGGCGTGGCCGGCGTCGGAGGGGTGGTTCGCGCCGCGCTCTGAGGTGTCGATCACCTCGAGGTAGTTCTCGTCCGTGATCCAGTTCTCGCCGATGGGCGAGACGTACGGCCAGCCGCGCTGGGCGGCGAGGTCGGCGAGGTCCCGGTCGATCCGCGCCGTCGCGGGCTCCACCGGCAGCACCTGCGGTGCGGGGCCGAGGACCACGATCCGCGCCTCCGGGTAGGTCGCGGCGAGGGCATCCCACGCGTCAGAGGCCGCCTCTCGATAGCCGGTGGCGGGCAGACGACGGTCGTTGATCGAGCCCTGCACGACGACGACATCGGGGTCGAGCGCGGGGTCGAGGGCGGCGATGCGCTCGCCGAAGGTGGTGCCGTACCAGCCCTTCTTGAGGTAGCCGCTGCCGGGCTCGCCGTCGATGACCATGTCCCATCCCGCCACGCTCGCCAGGCGGTGCGCGTAGCCCAGCTCGGGGCGGGTGGCCGCGGCGCCGTAGGTCCACGAGTCCCCGAGCACGAGCACGCGCGCGGCGGCGTCCTGACCGGCCTCGACGAAGACCGACTCGGCGGCGACGGGCTTGGCCTCGCTCGGGGCGGTGCGCGGCCGCGTGACGATGAGGGTGGCCGCGAGCACGACGGTGGCCACGGCGGCGAGCAGGACGAGCACCGTGCGGATCGGGTGGGCCTCGGGGCGCATGGGGTCGAGGATAGGCGCTCGACGCGTCGGTCGCGTGACCGGGCTGTCACGGAGCCGTAACGGTCGCTCAGGCGCCGGTGATGCGCGGATGGGACGATGGACGCATGGAACCGGGAGAGCTTGTCGAGCTGGAGATCACGGGCGTTGCCCACGGCGGCGTCTTCGTGGCGCGCCACGGCGCCGGGGGCGATGGCCCCGGCCGCGTGGTGTTCGTCTCGGACACGGCGCCCGGCGAGCGCGTGCGAGCCCAGGTCACCGAGGTCAAGAAGTCGTTCGCGCGCGCCGTGACGACCGAGGTGCTCGAGGCCTCGCCCGACCGCGTGCCGCATGTGTGGCCGCAGGCCGACGTCACGGTGGCCGCCGACGAGCGACCGGGCGGCGCCGACCTCGGCCACCTGGCGCTGTCGGCGCAGCGTGAGCTCAAGGCGCGTGTGCTGCGTGAGGCGTTCGAGCGCTTCGCGGGGCTCGAGATCGATGTGCCGGTGCGCGGACCGGAGGCGGTGCTCGGCGCCGACCACGCCGACGCCGCCGCGACCCTCGACGGCACCGGCTACCGCACGCGGCTCAGTCTGCACGTCGACGACGACGGCCGGATCGGGCCGTACGCCGCGCGCTCGCACCGCGTCATCGAGGTGGACGAGCACCCGCTGGCGTCCCCACGCGTGGCGGAGGTCGCCCTCGCGGTGCGCAAGGCGCCCCCGGGTCGCCTCGACCTCGTGCTGCCCGCCGACGGTGTCGTGCGCACCATCCGCCGCCCCGCCCGGAAGGACCGGCGCGCGCCGCGCCCGGAGCCCGAGGTGGTCGCCGAGTTCGTCGGCGAGCGCGAGTTCCATGTCGACGCGGGCGGGTTCTGGCAGGTGCACCGCGCCGCCGCCGCCACGCTCGACCGCGCCGTGCGCGACGCGCTCGGCGAGCTGTCGAGCGACGCCTGGCACCTCGACCTCTACGGGGGAGTCGGCCTGTTCGCCGCCGCGCTCGGCGAGCTGGCCGGCCCCGCACGGATCACGACCGTCGAGGCGGACGAGCGCGCCTCGGCGCACGCCGAGGACAACGTCGCCGATCTCGGCGTCGAGGCGGTGAACATGCGCGTGGACCGCTTCCTGTCGCGCCTCGACGCCCAGGCGAGCCTCCTCGACCGCGAGATGCTCACCCGCGGCGTGACGCTGCTCGACCCCCCGCGTTCGGGAGCGGGGCGCGAGGTGGTCGGTCGCGTGGCGGACCTCGGTCCGTCGCGGATCGCCTACGTCGCGTGCGATCCCGTCGCGCTCGCGCGCGACGTGGGCTGGTTCCGGGAGCTGGGGTACGAGCTGGCCTCTCTGGACGCCTTCGACCTGTTCCCGCACTCGCACCACGTCGAGGCGGTCGCCGTCCTCGCACGCTGAGAGGACCGGCGGACCGGCGGCACGCGGGTGGCGCCGGCGGATGTCATAGGCTTCGAACATGATCCGCGTGGCCCTCGTGGACGATCACGAGTCCGTCCGCCTCGGACTGGAGGCGGCGATCCGCCGTGCCGATCAGGAGGTCGTGTTCAGCGGCGCGACCGTGTCGGAGTATCTCGCCCGTCGCACCGCCGAGGGCTGGCCCTCGCCCGACGTCGTGCTGCTGGACCTCACCCTCGGCGACGGGACCACCGTGACCGAGAACGTCGTGCGGCTGGCGGTCGATTCGGCCGTCATCATCCACTCCGTCGCGGATCGTCCCGCGGCCGTGCGTGAGGCGCTCGCCGCCGGGGCGGTCGGGGTGGTCAGCAAGTCGTCGCCCATCGACGAGGTGATCGACGCGATCGGCGCGGCCGCGCGCGGCGAACCCCTCAACAACGTGGAGTGGGCCAGCGCCGTGGAGGGCGACCGCGCATTCGCCGATGCGCAGCTGTCCAGCCGCGAGCGCGAGGTGCTGCGGCTGTACGCCGCGGGCCTGCCGCTGAAGGTCGTCGCCGACCGGCTGGGGGTGGCGTACTCGACGGCGAAGGAGAACATCACGCGGGTGCGCGTGAAGTACACCGAGGTGGGGCGGCCCGCTCCGACGAAGGTGGATCTCCTCAAGCGCGCCATGGAGGACGGGCTGGTCGATCCGGCCGGGGAACCCGGTGCCCGATAGCCAGAGCGTCGTCGAGGAGGCCTGGCGGCACGTCCCGCAGGTGTCGTCCTCCCGTGAGACGCCCGGACGCTTCACGCGCGCGCGCTTCGAGCGCATCCTGCAGGTGCTCACCGGCATCGCCGGGGCGGTGCAGGGCACGCAGGCGCTCATCGTCGAGCTGACCGACGACGTCCCCAACGAGCCGCTGCTGCTCGCGGCGTTCTACGTGCCCCTCGCGGTCATGATCGCCGCCTGCCTGTCGGGGTTCGGCGCCTGCGCCGCGGCCGGGGCCTTCGCGCTGCTGTTCCCCGTCGTGCTCGTCGTCTGGGCGCTGACGGACGCGACGGTCTCCGATCCGCCCGTTCAGCCCGCGCCGTTCTACCTGCTCACCGTCGCCTCGGCGGCGGGGGTCGTCGTCTTCCCGCTGAGGTGGCAGATCGTGCTGGTCGGCGGACTGCACTGGCTGTACGCGAACATCCGCCTCATCCGCGGCGGGTGGTCGGTCGAGGCGTGGGAGTCGACGCTTTACGACGTCTCCATCGCCCTGCTGCTGGCCGTCCTCGTGGTGGTGCTCGCATGGATGTACCGCGGCATCGCCGGCGGGGTGGACGAGGCGCGGGCCCAGGTGGTCGAGACCTTCACGGCGGCCAGCGTGGCGGAGGCCGCCGAGAGCGAGCGCGTGGAGATCGCGGCGCTCATGCACGACAGCGTGCTCGCGGCGCTGCTGGCGGCCGAGCGCGCCGACACGCCCCGCGCCCGCGAACTGGCGGTGGCGATGGCGAGGGAGGCGCTGAGCCGGCTCGCGAACGCCGAGAACGACGACCCGGAGGGCAGCGACGAGGAGGTTCCCGCGGAGTGGATCGCCGCCGAGCTGGAGCGCCGCGCGGCGGAGCTCGGCATCGAGCTCCGCGTGGCACGCACGATCGCGGGTGACGCGATGCCGATCCCGGGGCGTCCCGCGCGCGCCATCACCCTCGCAGCGACGCAGGCGCTGGCGAACGCCGTGCAGCACGCCGACGCCGTCGGGCTTGCCGTGGGGCTGCGTGCCGACGCGAACGGCGCGGAGGCGTGGGTCGAGGACGAGGGACCCGGGGTCGACTTCGATGCCATCGCGGCCGACCGCCTCGGCATCCGGGGATCCATCATCGCCCGCATGTCCGCCGTGGGCGGCAGCGCCGACATCCGCACCGGACCGCACGGCACGACGGTGACCGTGTCCTGGCAGCGCGAGGAGGGATCGTCGTGACGGTCCGTCGGGTGCTCTACGGGCTCGTCTTCGCCGTGACGGCGTACTTCCTGCTCCGCGGGGCCATCTGGATCCCGCAATCGCCGTCGCCGGCGCTGCAGTCCGTCGCGGTGGCCATCTGGCTGAGCGCGGCGCTCGTCGCGCTGCTCGCGCCGGGCGCAGCACCGCGGCGTCCGGGCGGTGCGGATCCGGTGTATCCCCGACCGCTGCCCTTTCCCGTGACGAGCGCCGTGCTGGGGATGTGCGCGCTGACCGCGCCGCTGTCGTTTCTCGCCAGCGGCGAGCGCATCGACAACCTCGCGGCGGCCGGCGTCTTCGGGGCGGTCGGCATGGTGCTCACGATCATCTGCGTGCGCCGGCGACCGCTGTTCGCCTGGGCGGGGATCGTCGTGCTGGCGGTGGAGGCGGTGCAGGCGATGGACATCGCGCTCGTGCTGCAGCGCGGGTTGCTCGGTTCCATGCTGTGGGTCGCCCTCGCGCAGCTGCTGATGTGGTTCACCGACCGCGCATATCGCGACACCGCCCGGCTGGCGAGGCTGCAGCAGGCGTCGTCCGCCTGGCAGGCGGCGCAGGAGGCGCGCCGCTTCGAGCGGCGACAGCGCGTGCAGTTCGCGCTGCTCGTGGCCGGCCCCGTGCTGACGCGCGTGATCGAGACCGGCGGGTCGTTGGACGACACGGAACGGCTACGGGCGCGCCTGGCGGAGGGAACCCTGCGCGACGAGATGCGCGCCCCGCGCCTGCTCGACGACGAGGTGCGCCTCGCGATCCGTGGCGTGCGCGAGCGCGGCGGAGCGCTGACGATCCTCGACGAGAACCTTCTCGACGACCTGACCGAGGCGCAGCTGCAGCGCGTGCGGTCGGAGCTGGCGGCCACGCTGCGCGGCACCGATGCGGCACGGATCATCGTGCGCACGTCGGCCGACCCGGAGGTGGCCGTGACGGTGGTGGGGCGTCGTGCCGCGGGCTCCGGCCTCTCGGAGGACGATGCCGTGGAACTGTGGCGGGAGATCCGGCGCGAGGTCCGGACGGAATAAGAGGGGCCCGGGGCGGCGATGCCGCCCCGGGCCAGTTGCGGACCGGTTACCCGAAAACCGTCCGCGGGAGCCGGTCTGCGTCGCCTACCCTGGGGCGCCGCACCGGCGAACGCTCTTGCGTTTCCATAAGAAGTATCCCGAGCCGCGAGCCGGGCCGTCTGTAGGAACTTTGGGGGACATCCGCGCAACTACGCGGGCAGACTCCCCATCGGGTGTCGGGCGGGTGCCCAGAAACTCCCCGGGTCTCTACTCGGTCAGCCCGAGAAGCGGCCCCACCGGGCGCCGAGCGCCGGCGACCGGCGAAGGCGCCGCGAGCGCGTCCACGCCGCGTGCGCGGGCTCGGCGGTGGTCGCCTCGTCCGCCTCCTGACGATACGCCGCCGGGATCACCGCCGCCAGTGCCGCGATGTCGAGGTCGTCCGGCCGCCCGCGCACGACCTCCACCCGGGGCAGCGCGACCGCCTCGGTCTCGAGCGGATCGGTCACAGCGGGATGTTCCCGTGCTTCTTGGGCGGCAGCTCGGCCCGCTTGTTGCGGAGCGAGCGCAGCGCCTTGGCGACCGCCACCCGGGTCTGCGCCGGCTCGATGATGCCGTCGAGCTCGCCTCGCTCCGCGGCGAGGAAGGGGGAGGCGACGTTGTACGTGTACTCGTTGGCGAGGCGCGCCCGCACGGCGGCGACGTCCTCGCCCGCCTCCTCGGCGCGCTTGAGCTCGCCGCGGTACAGGATGTTCACCGCGCCCTGGCCGCCCATCACGGCGATCTCGGCGGTGGGCCACGCGAGATTGATGTCGGCGCCGAGCTGCTTGGACCCCATCACGATGTACGCGCCACCGTAGGCCTTGCGCAGGATGATCGTCACGAGCGGCACCGTGGCCTCGGCGTAGGCGTAGAGCAGCTTCGCCCCGCGGCGGATGACGCCGGTCCACTCCTGGTCGGTGCCCGGCAGATAGCCGGGCACGTCCACGAGCGTGACGATCGGAACCGAGAACGCGTCGCAGAAGCGCATGAACCGGGCGGCCTTCTCGCCCGCGTCGATGTTGAGGGTCCCGGCCATCTGCGAGGGCTGATTCGCGATCACGCCCACCGTGCGGCCCTCGACCCGGCCGAAGCCCACGACGATGTTCGGGGCGAACAGCGGCTGCACCTCGAGGAACTCCCCGCCGTCCACGACGCGGGAGATGACCTCGTGGATGTCGTACGGCTGGTTGGGCGAGTCGGGCACGATGCGGTTGAGTGCGCGATCGGAGTCGGTGGTCTCGAACTCGAAGCCGGCCTCGTACACGGGCGGGTCCGACATGTTGTTGTCGGGCAGGAAGCCCAGCAGCGTGCGCGCGTAATCGAGCGCGTCGTCCTCGTCCTCGGCCAGGTAGTGCGCCACTCCCGAACGGGTGTTGTGCGTGTAGCCGCCGCCGAGCTCCTCCATGCCGACGTCCTCACCCGTGACGGTACGGATGACGTCGGGGCCCGTGACGAACATCTGGCTCGTCTTGTCGACCATGATCACGAAGTCGGTGAGCGCGGGGGAGTACACGGCTCCGCCCGCGGCGGGGCCCATGATGATCGAGATCTGCGGGATCACGCCGGAAGCGGCCGTGTTGAGCCGGAAGATCTCGCCGTACTTGCCCAGTGCGACGACGCCCTCCTGGATGCGCGCGCCTCCGGAGTCGAGGATGCCGATGATCGGCATGCCGCCGCGCAGCGCGAACTCCATGATCTTGACGATCTTCTCGCCGGCGACCTCGCCGAGCGATCCGCCGAAGGTGGAGAAGTCCTGCGCGTAGACGGCGACGTTGCGGCCGTGGATCGTGCCCGTGCCCGTGACGACGGAGTCGCCGTACGGCCGTGCCTTGTCCATGCCGAAGGCGGTGGTGCGGTGGCGCACGTACTCGTCGAACTCCACGAAGCTGCCGGGATCGACGAGCAGCTCGATGCGCTCGCGCGCCGTCATCTTGCCCTTGGCGTGCTGCTTCTCGCGCGCCTTCTCCTCCGACTCGGTCACGGCCTCCGCGTAGCGGGCGCGGAGGTCGGCGATCTTGCCGGCGGTCGTCGAGAGATCGGGTTCGGTCACTGTTCCACCCTAACGACGGCCTTCGCCGCGCCCTTGGCGGCCACACACAATGCCTGCCGGGATCCTGTGTCCAGGGCGGACAGGAGCATCGCCCGCCCGGTGGCGCGCGAGCCTCACACGGGGCGGACGTGCACGACGTCGCCCGCCGAGACCGCCAGCGCGCCGTCTGCGGTGCGCACGACGAGCCGCCCCGCCGGGTCGAGCGCCTCGGCGCGGCCGCGCGCGACGGATCCGTCCGGCAGCGACACGGCCACCTCCTGGCCGAGCGTGACGCACGCGCGGGAGACGACGGCGTGCGCACCCGAGGCGACGGCATCTCCGTGCGCCGCGCCCAGGCTGGTCAGCGCTTCCGCGAGGTGCCGGACGTAGTCGGCGAGCAGCCGGTCGTCGTCGCACGTCGCCCCGAGGGCCGCGAACGACGTGGCGGTCGGGACGGGTAGCTCTGCGGGGGTCATCGCCGTGTTGATGCCCGACCCCACCACCACCAGTGCGGGATCGGCGGTGCCCTCGGCGAGGATCCCGCAGATCTTGCGGCCGTCTACGAGCACGTCGTTCGGCCACTTCGCGCCCACCCCGCGCCCCGGCAGCTGCGCGGCCACGGCCGACGCCATGGCCGCGCCGGCGAGCAGCGGGATCCACCCCCGCGCGGGAAGCGGGATCGCGTCGACCCGCAGCGCCACCGAGACAGCGAGCGAGGCGCCCGGCGGCGCCTGCCACACCCGGTCCAGGCGGCCCCGGCCCGCGCGCTGGTCGCGCGTGAGCAGCACGCTGAGGTGCCCGGCCTCGCCCCGCCCTGCGGTCGCGACGAGGTCCGCGTTCGTCGACCCCGCAGACGCGACCTCGACGATCCGTGCGCCCGCCGCCTCGGCCCTCTCCCATGCCATGTCGGCCAGCGTACGCCCGGGGTCGGACCGGTCGCGGTCGGCCCAGGCGCGGTGCGGCACGCACGAGGAGGTCGGCGCCTGCCGATCCGAGTCGCGTCAGAGATTCGCGCGTCGGGTGTCGCCGGCAGGCGGCAGACTGGAGCAATGACCATCGCCGGACGCGTCGACACTCCGCCGCCGGGCGTGCCTGCGCCCGAGGAGCTCGTGGTGGCACGCCTACGCCGCTCCGCGCGCCGGCTGTTCTGGTCGGCCCTGCTCGTCATCGCCGTCGCCGGGGCGACGGGCTATCTGTGGGGGAACCTGCCGGAGCCGTTCGAGGACTGGATGCTCGCCGCGGCGGCCGGCGCGCTCGTGCTGCTCGGCGCGGTCGTCCCCTGGATCGCGTGGCTCTCGCACCGCTACACCATCACCACGAGACGGGTGATTTCCGCCGGGGGGCTCTTCTCCCGCTCCCGCGCCGAGCTCACCCACGCCCGCGGCTACGCCATCAACACCCGCCGGGGGCCGCTGCAGCGGCTGTGGGGCACGGGAACGCTCACCCTCGCCGATGGCATGGAGGGCCGGATCGTGCTGGCCGACATCCCGAACCCGCGGCTGGTGGCCGAGGTGCTGACGGATCAGATCGAGGTGAACCAGATCCTCGCGCACCGCGACGCCGTGCAGACGGGATCCACTCCCGGTCTGTGACGGCGTGCGACCGCCCGCGGTGAGAGGATGGGAACCGACGATCGGAGGAAGCATGTCGCTGCGTGTCGGCGTGATCGGCGGGGGCCAGCTGGCCCGGATGATGATCGCCCCGGCGGTCGAGATGGGGATCGACCTGCGGGTGCTCGCGGAGACGGAGGGCATGGCCGCACGGCTGGCCGCCACCGCGGTCGGCGACTACCGCGACGAGGCAGCCGTGCTCGCCTTCGCGCGCGAGGTCGACGTGATCACCTTCGACCACGAGCACGTGCCGCAACCGGTGTTGCGCGCCCTCGTGGACGCAGGGGTCAGCGTGCACCCGGGCCCCGACGCCCTGCAGTATGCCCAGGACAAGCTGGCGATGCGCGCGCGCCTGGCCGAGCTGGGAGCGCCGCAGCCGGACTGGGCCGCGGTGCGCGACGAGGCCGAGTTGCAGGCGTTCCTCGACGACCACGGCGGCCGAGCCGTCGTCAAGACCCCGCGCGGCGGCTACGACGGCAAGGGCGTGCGCGTGATCTCGAACGCCGATGAGGCCGCCGACTGGCTTGCCGACACGGCGGGGGAGCCGATCCTCGTCGAGGAACTCGTCTCGTTCGCGCGCGAGCTGGCGCAGCAGGTAGCACGCCGGCCCTCGGGGCAGATGGTCACCTACCCCGTCGTGGAGACCGTGCAGCGCGACGGCGTGTGCAGCGAGGTCTTCGCCCCGGCGCCGCGCGCCTCCGAGCGGCTCATGGAAGTCGCCGCCCGGCTCTCGACGCAGATCGCGGAGGGGCTCGGCGTGACCGGGATGCTCGCCGTCGAGCTCTTCGAGACCGACGACGAGCGGATCCTCGTGAACGAGCTGGCGATGCGGCCCCACAACAGCGGGCACTGGACGCAGGACGGCGCCGTGACGAGCCAGTTCGAGCAGCACCTGCGCGCCGTGCTCGACCTGCCGCTGGGCGATCCGTCGCCCGTCGCGGAGGCGGCCGTGATGGTGAACATCCTGGGCGGCCCGCAGGGCGCCCAGATGACCGACCGGATCGCCGTGGCGATCGCCGACCACCCGACGGCGAGGATCCACACGTACGGCAAGGAGCCCCGCCCCGGGCGCAAGGTGGGGCACGTCAACGCCGTCGGCGAGCTGGACGAGGCGGCCTACATCGCGCGGGCCGCGGCCGCGCACTTCCTCACCTGACGCGGTTCGTCAGCCCGTCGCACCCCCCCCCCCGTTGCCGTCCGCGTCGGTCGCGGCGGTGCCGTGCAAAAGATCTCGGCCGGCCGGAATACCTCCCGGCGTCGGCCGTTAGACTGGAATGGCCGGGCCGCAGCAAACCCCGGGCTCCAACATCTGCCGCTTCGAGCGGACCACGCGCCGAGAGGCGTTTCTGCGGCTCGGTTCACCCCCTTCCTCGCCAGCGCGACCCGTAGGCTCGAACCATGACGTTCCGCCTTGCGTACCTCATCGACACCCTGCCGGCGGAAGACCCGCGCACCGACTTCGCCGGGACGTTCGCGCCGATCGATCCCGACGCGCCCGCGCTGAGCGTCAGCGACCTGAGCTCGAACCGCGGTGATGGCATCTTCGAATCGATCGCGGTCGTCGACGGACATCCGCAGGAGACAGGCCCCCACCTGGACCGCCTCGCCCACTCGGCGCGTCTCACCGATCTGCCGGTGCCGAACCTCGCCCAGCTGCGCGCGGTGGTCGAGCACGCGGCGGCGCAGTGCCCGCCGGGGGAGTACACCGTCCGGCTGCTGATGAGCCGCGGCGTGCAGCACGGCGGCCCCGGCCAAGGCATCCACGGTCCGACGGCGTGGCTCACCGCCGCCCAGGCTCCCGACAGCACCGCCGCCCGCGAGCGCGGCATCCGCGTCGTCACGCTCGATCGCGGCTACGACAGCGGAGCCGCGGCACGGGCACCGTGGCTCCTGCTGGGCGCCAAGACCCTCTCGTATGCCGTGAACATGGCGGCGCTGCGCGAGGCGAAGCGCCGCGGCGCGGACGACGCCGTCTTCGTCACGAGCGACGGCTACGTGCTCGAGGCGCCGACCGCCACGGTCATCATCCGCCGCGGCGACGCGTTCCTCACGCCCGAGCCGACCGGCGGCATCCTGCAGGGCACGACCCAGCTGAGCGCCTTCGATTGGCTCGAGGAGAACGGCCACCCCACCGGGTACGAGCACGTCCCCGTCGCCGCGCTCCATGACGCCGACGCGGCGTGGCTCGTCTCGAGCACGCGCCTGGCCGCGCCCATCACGCACGTCGACGGCCGTGAGCTGCCGGTGGACCGGGACCTCACGGCCGCCCTGAACGCCTATCTGCTCGGTCCGCGGGACTGAGCGCCGGGTACCGCTGCGGGCGCGTCGGCTTGCCGCCGCGCCCGCGAGGCCTCACCCGAAGCGACCCGAGACGTAGTCCTCGGTGGCCTGCACCGAGGGGGTGGTGAAGATCTTCGTCGTCTCGTCGTACTCGATGAGCTTGCCGGGCTTGCCCGTGCCGGCGATGTTGAAGAACGCGGTCTTGTCGCTCACGCGCGAGGCCTGCTGCATGTTGTGCGTCACGATGACGACCGTGTAGTCGTTCTTCAGCTCGGCGATCAGCTCCTCGATGGCGAACGTCGAGATGGGGTCGAGGGCCGAGCAGGGCTCGTCCATGAGGATCACGTCGGGCGATACCGCGATGGCGCGGGCGATGCACAGGCGCTGCTGCTGACCGCCGGAGAGGCCCGAGCCCGGCTTGTCGAGCCGGTCCTTGACCTCGTTCCAGAGGTTCGCGCCCCGCAGCGACTTCTCCACGAGGTCGTCCTGGTCGCTCTTCGACATGCGGCGGTTGTTGAGCAGCACGCCTGCCAGCACGTTCTCGCGGATCGACATGGTGGGGAACGGGTTGGGGCGCTGGAACACCATGCCCACCTGGCGGCGCACGAGCACCGGGTCGACGCCGGCGCCGTAGAGGTTCTTGCCGTCGATGAGCACCTCGCCCTCCACGCGGGCGCCGGGGATGACCTCGTGCATGCGGTTCAGGGTGCGCAGGAAGGTCGACTTGCCGCAGCCCGACGGCCCGATGAACGCGGTCACGGTGCGGGGCTGGATGTCGATGGACACGCCCTCCACGGCCAGGAAGTCGCCGTAGTAGACGTTGAGGTCGTTGACTTCGATGCTCTTGGACATCTTCGGGTTCTCTCTCTCAGCGGGAAGCTCGGGCGACGGCTCAGCGGCCGGTCATCTTGGGGGCGAAGATCTTCGCGATCAGGCGGGCGACGAGGTTCAGCACCATGACGATCAGGATGAGCGTGAGCGCCGAGGCCCAGGCCCTCTCGATGAACGCCTCCGGCGGCAGGCCGGGGTACTTCGCCTGCATGTACGAGAACACCGGCAGCGTCGCCATCTGGCCGCCGAACATGTTGAGGTTCATGCCCTGCACCATGCCGACCGTGAGCAGCAGCGGCGCCGTCTCGCCGATCACGCGCGCGACGGCGAGCATGACCGACGTGGTGATGCCCGCGATGGCGGTGGGAAGGACGACCTTGACGATCGTGAGCCACTTGGGCACGCCGAGCGCGTACGCGGCCTCGCGCAGCTCGTTCGGGACGATGCGCAGCAGCTCCTCGGAGCCGCGCACGACGACCGGGATCATGAGGACCGACAGGGCGAGCGAGCCCATGATGCCCATGCGGGTGCCCGGGCCGACGATGATCGCGAACACCGAGTAGATGAACAGACCGGCGACGATCGAGGGGATGCCGGTCATCACGTCGACGAGGAAGGTGATGCCGCGCGCCAGCTTCTTGCCCTGGCCGTATTCCACGAGGTAGATCGACGTCATGAGGCCGATCGGCACGGAGATGATCGTCGCGCCGAGCGTGATGAGCAGCGTGCCGTAGATGGCGTGGACGGCGCCGCCGCCCTCGCCCACGATGTTGCGCATCGAGAAGCTGAAGAACTCGCCGTCGAAGCGGGCCAGACCGTTGACGACGACGGTGAACAGCAGCGAGACCAGCGGCAGCAGCGCGATCACGAACGCCGTCGACACCAGGGCGGTCATGAGACGGTCCGTCGCGTGGCGACGGCTCTCGGCGACCGACGAGATCACGAAGATCAGGGCCATGTAGATGACCATGCCCACGACGAGCGTCATGGCGATGTTGAAGTCGGCGGGATCGCCGCCGATGTTCAGCAGCGCGAACACGACCGCCGAGACGGCGAACGATCCGGCGAGCAGCGCCCACGGCGTCCAGGTGGGAAGGTGGCCGGCGGTCAGGCTCCGCGGCGGGGCCACCGTGGTGGCCGGGGGCGTGGCGATGGTGGTCATGTCAGTTGGCTCCCGAGAACTCGGCGCGGCGCGAGACGACCCAGCGAGCCACGAAGTTGACGGCGAAGGTCACGATGAACAGGATCAGACCCGCCGCAATGAGCGTGTTCACGCCCTCGTCGTGCGCCTCGGGGAAGCGCAGCGCGATGATCGCGGGGATCGTGGTGGGGTTCTCGGGGTTGAGCAGGTTGAAGGTGACGATGCCGAGGGGCGAGAGAACGAGCGTGACCGCCATCGTCTCGCCGAGCGCACGACCGAGGCCGAGCATCGCGCCCGAGATCATGCCGCTGCGGGCGAAGGGCAGCACCGCCATGCGCACCATCTCCCAGCGCGTGGCGCCGAGGGCGAGCGCCGCCTCCTCGTGAAGCTTGGGGGTCTGCAGGAAGACCTCGCGGCAGATGGCGGTCATGATCGGCAGGATCATCACCGCCAGCACCAGCGACGCCGTCAGGATGGTCTTGCCGGTGCCCGACGGGGTGCCCGAGAAGATCGGGATCCAGCCGAGGTTCTCGTTCAGCCAGCGGTAGAAGGGCACGAGCATGGGCGCGAAGGTCAGCGCGCCCCAGAGCCCGAAGACGACCGACGGCACGGCGGCCAGAAGGTCGATGATGTAACCGAGCACGCCCGCCAGTCGGCGCGGCGCGTAGTGCGAGATGAACAGTGCGATCCCGATGGCGAGCGGTGCGGCGATGACGAGCGCGATGGCGCTGGACCACAGGGTGCCGAAGACGAACGGCCACACCCAGGAGAGGAACGGCTGGCCCTCGAGGATGTGGTTGCCCGAGGTGTCGCCCCGGAAGGCGGGGATCGCCTGAACGATGAGGAAGAGCGCGACGAGCGCGAGCGTGACGAGGATGATGATGCCCGCCGCCAGCGCCGTACCCGAGAAGATCCTGTCGCCGGGCCGCATCACGGGCTTCGGCGGAGCGGACGAGGGGGCGTCGGCGGGCCCCGTCGTGGTGGTGGTCATCGGAGCGGCTCCTCGGATGCTCTGAGTCGGGCGGAAGGTGTTCGGTTATCGCGCGGCGGTGCCCCCGCGCCCTTCCCGCAGGAGGGATCCCACGGGAAGGAGCGCGAGGGCACCGTTGCGGTCAAGCGATCCGTCGGATCACTCGGTGACGATGGCGTCGATCGCGGTCATGACCTGCTCGCGCAGGCCCTCCGAGATCGGGGCGTTGCCGGCGACCTCGGAAGCGGCCTCCTGGCCCTCGGCCGACGCGACGTACTCGAAGTAGGCCTTGACGAGCGTCGCGACCTCCGGGTCCTCGTACTCGACGCAGCCGATGAGGTAGCTCACCAGGGCGATCGGGTAGGAGCCGGCGGGAGCGGCGGCGGGGTCGACGGCGAACGCGAGGTCCTGGGGCTCGCGGCCCTCCTCGAGCGGCGAGGCCTCGACCAGGGCCGACGCGGCCTCGGCCGAGTACGCCACGTACTCGCCCTCGACCTCGACGGCCACCTGGCCCAGGTCGCCGGCCTGCGAGGCGTCGGCGAAGCCGATGTAGCCCGCACCCTCGGTGATGGCGCTCACGACACCCGAGGTGCCGTCAGCGGCCTCGCCGCCGAGGTCGGACGGCCACTCGTCGCTGGCCTCCCAGGTCCACACGTCGGGAGCCGTCGACTGCAGGTACGTGGTGAAGGTCTCCTGCGTGCCCGAGGCGTCGGCGCGGTGCACCGGGACGATGGGCTGGTCGGGCAGCTCGGCGTCGGGGTTCTGCTCGGCGATGGCCGGGTCGTTCCAGTTGGTGATCTGGCCGGCGAAGATGCCCGCGATGGTCGCGGCGTCGAGGTTCAGCGTGTCGATGCCCTCGAGGTTGAAGGCGACGGCGACGGGGGAGATGTAGACGGGGATCTCGACGATCGAGTCCGAGGCGCACGAGCCGAAGCCGCCCGCGGCCAGCTCCTCGGCGTTGTACGCGCGGTCGGAGCCGATGAAGTTCGACGAGCCGGCGAGGAAGTTCTCGCGGCCGGTGCCCGAACCGGTCGAGGTGTAGTTGACGGTGGCGTCGGCGTGGATGCCCTGGAAGCCGGCGACCCAGGCCTGCTGAGCGGCCTCCTGCGACGACGCTCCCGTCGCCTCGATGGTGCCGGTGAGCGACTCCTCGCCGCCGTTCGCGTTCGCGTTGTCCGCGGGCGCCTCGTTCGCGGCGCAGCCGACGAGCGACAGAGCGGCGACCGCGCCGAGGGCGGCGATGCTCGAGAAACGGGTGATCTTCACTGTGTATCCGTTCGATCGGTGATCAGGGTTGCCCCTCGGGACTTCGGGGCACACCGAGACGCTAGGACCGCGTGCTTAAGAGACTGCGGTCTGCAGGTGAACGGAAGGTGAACAACCCTTGGCGCGGTGCCCGCGGCCGTGATCTCGGCGTGATCTTCGCCCGCCGCCCCGTGGCGCAGGAGCAGTCCGGCCGGCGCTCTCGGCCGCTCGCCCCGACGTTCGCCGTCAGACGGGCGGGGCGTGCGTCTCGATGGCGACGATTCCCGAACCGGGATTCTCGGCGCTGATGTGCGCGACCGAGAACGAGCCGGTGCCAAGGGCGGCGGCATCGCGGAGGGCGGAGGTCCGGATCGTGCCGGTCGCCAGCGCCAGCTCCTCGAGAACCGCCGGCAGCACCGGGCCGTGGGAGCACAGGACGGCCGCCTTGCCGGACGCCACGCGCTTGCCCACGACGGTGCGCACATCGGCGATGCCGTCCTCCCACGCATCCTGGCTGATCGCATCCGTCTCGACGACGCGGGCGTCGATGGCCCGCGCGAGCGGGGTGACCGTCTGGACGCAGCGCGTGGCGGTGCTGGAGACGATCTTCTTCACGCCGAAGGCACGCAGACCCCCCACGATCGCCTTGGCCTGCTCACGCCCCTTCGGGAGCAGCGGCCGCAGATAGTCGGCGCGTTCCCAATCGCTGCGCGGCACCGCCTTGCCGTGCCGCAGCGCCACGACCGGGAAGGTGCGCCGCACGCCGTCGTCGAACAGTCGCAGGAAGGTCTCGAGGATCTCCTGGTCGACGGGGTAGCTCAGCTTCGCCATCGCCTGACGCGGCCCCGCCCATTCGAGTGCGGCGATCTCGCGGTTGGGCACGAAGCGGCTCTCGCGGATGGCGCGGTCCTTGGCCCGCATCGCCCAGTAGTGCACGATCTTCTGTCGGCCGTTGGCGAGGGTGTAGCGCGAGACGCCGAGCGGCACGCCGAGCGCGGCCCGGATGCCCGTCTCCTCCTCCACCTCGCGCACGGCCGTCTGCGCGAGCATCTCGCCCGGATCGACCTTGCCCTTCGGGAGCGTCACGTCGCGGTACTTCGTGCGGTGCACGAGCGCGATGCGCAGCCGGCCGTCCGCAATGCGCCAGAGCACGCCGCCCGCGGCGTACACGGCCCGTTCGCTCACCGCGCCGCCCTCGGCTGCCGCCGCCGCCGGATGATGCTCATGGTGCGGTCCTGCAGATCGAGCAGCGGGCGGCCGTCGGCGTCGCGGTGGTGCCGCGTCCAGACGGCGTCGGGGCCGAGGTGCCACGTCGCCGTGCCGTCGTCCATGGCGAGGTCGAAGAACGACATGAGTTCGCGCACGTGCTTCGGCGAGCCGACCTTCACGAGCGCCTCCACGCGCCGGTCCAGGTTCCGGTGCATCATGTCGGCGCTGCCGATGTAGACCTCGGGCGAGCCGTCGTTGTCGAACGCGAAGATGCGCGAGTGCTCCAGGTAGCGACCCAGCACACTGCGCACCGTGATGTTGTCGGAGACGCCGGGCAGGTCCACGCGCAGGCTGCAGATGCCGCGCACCCACACCTCGACCTTCACCCCGGCCTGGCTCGCGAGGTACAGGGCGTCGATGATGCGCTCGTCCACCATGGAGTTGACCTTGATGCGCACGCGGGCCGGCTTGCCCGCGAGCGCGTGCCGGCGCTCGCGCTCGATGAGCTTGAGCAAGCCCTTGCGCAGGTGCAGGGGCGCGACGAGCAGGCGCTTGAACTTCTTCTCGATCGCGTAGCCGCTCAGCTCGTTGAACAGGCGCGTCAGGTCGAGCCCCACGACGGGGTCGCACGTGAACAGACCCAGATCCTCGTAGATGCGGCTCGTCTTGGGGTTGTAGTTGCCGGTGCCCACGTGGCTGTAGTGGACGAGCTCGCCCTTCTCCTGGCGGATCACGAGCGCCGCCTTCGCGTGGGTCTTCAGGCCCACGAGGCCGTAGACCACGTGCACGCCCGCCTTCTCGAGCTGGCGCGCCCACTCGATGTTGTTCGCCTCGTCGAAGCGCGCCTTGACCTCCACGAGCGCGAGCACCTGCTTGCCGTTCTCGGCGGCGTCGATCAGAGCCTTCACGACGGGGCTGTCGCCGGAGGTGCGATACAGCGTCTGTTTGATCGCGAGCACGTGGGGATCGCGGGCGGCCTGCTCGAGGAAGGCCTGCACGCTCGTGGCGAAGGACTCGTAGGGGTGGTGCACGAGAACGTCGCCCTTGCGGATGGCCGCGAAGACGTCGGCCCTGGCGTGCTTCGAGTCCGCGTCGAGCGGCTGCAGCGCCAGCGCGGTCACCGGCACGTGCTTCTTGTACCGCAGGTCGGGACGGTCCAGCTTCCCCAGCTCGAACAGGGCCCGCAGATCGAGCGGCGCCGGCAGCCGGTACACCTCCTGTTCGGAGATGTCGAGCTCGTCCAGCAGCAGCCGCAGGGTGACGTCGTCCATCTCCTCGGTGATCTCGAGACGGATCGGCGGCCCGAAGCGCCGGCGCAGCAGCTCCTCCTCCAGCGCCTGGATGAGGTTCTCCGATTCGTCCTCCTCGATCACGACGTCCTCGTTGCGGGTGAGGCGGAACGCGTGGTGATCCAGCACATCCATGCCCGGGAAGAGGTCGCTCAGGTTCTCGGCGATGAGATCCTCGAGCGGCAGCAGCCGCACGCGTTCGCTGAGCGGGTCTCGCTCGGGCACGCGCACCGCGCGCGGCATCATGGGCGGCACCTTCAGGCGCGCGAACTCCTCGCGGCCCGTGCGGGCGTTGCGGATCCGGATCGCGAGGTTCAGCGACAGGCCGGAGATGTAGGGGAACGGGTGTGCCGGGTCGACCGCGAGGGGCATGAGCACGGGGAAGACCCGCGACTGGAAGTACTCGTACAGCTCGGCCTTCTCTTCGCCGTCGAGGTCGTTCCACGACACCAGGGAGATGCCCTCCTCGCTCAGCGCCGGCTTGACCTGCTCGTGCCACGCGGCGGCATGCCGCGTCTGCAGCTCGTGCGCCTTCTGGCTGATGGCCTCGAGCACCCGGGCGGGAGCCGTGCCGATGTTGCTGGGCACCGCGAGGCCGGTGACGATGCGGCGCTTGAGGCCGGCCACGCGCACCATGAAGAACTCGTCGAGGTTGCTCGCGAAGATCGCGAGGAAGTTGGCGCGCTCCAGCAGCGGCACGTCGGGGTCCTCCGCGAGCTCCAGCACGCGCTGGTTGAACGCGAGCCAGCTCAGCTCGCGGTCGATGTAGCGACCGTCGGGCAGATCGGACTCGTCGAACTCGACGAGTTCGTCGAAGTCGTCGTCCGCGTCGCCCAGCCCGGTGTCCACGATGGTCGTGTCGCTCATTCCCCCATCCTGGCACCGCGCGGTTTCCCGAAGGTGAACGGATTCGAGCGTGTCAGCCCCGGGGTGCGCGCGGCCTCAGCGCTGCTGCTTCGCCTCGGACTTCGTCGGCGGCAGTTGGTCGTCCTCGTACACGTTGAAGCGGTAGCCCACGTTCCGCACCGTGCCGATGAGCTGCTCGAGGTCGCCCAGCTTGGCGCGCAGGCGACGCACGTGCACGTCGACGGTGCGGGTGCCGCCGAAGTAGTCGTATCCCCACACCTCGCTCAGCAGCTGCTCGCGAGTGAACACCCGGGAGGGGTGCGTGGCGAAGAAGTGCAGCAGCTGGAACTCCTTGTAGGTAAGGTCCAGCGGCTTGCCGTGCACCTTCGCCGAGTAGGACGACTCGTCGATCGTGATTCCCGACGTCTGCACGCGCCCCGAGGGCTGCTCGGCCGTCTGCCGCCCCACCGCCAATCGGACCCGCGCGTCGACCTCGGCGGGACCGGCGGTCGAGAGGATGACGTCGTCCACTCCCCAGTCGCTGGACACGGCGGTGAGCCCGCCCTCGGTCACGACGAGGATCAGCGGCGCGTCGAGACCGGTCGTGTTGAGGATCTTGCACAGCGACTTGGCGCCCACGAGGTCGATGCGCGCATCGACGAAGATCACGTCGGCGTTCGGTGCGTTCACCAGCTGCGCCGGCTCGGCCGGAATCTGGCGCACGCGGTGGCTGAGGAGCTCGAGGGCGGGCAGAACCGCTCCGCCGCCTTGGGCGGAACTCAACACGAGCAGCTGGGCCAAGCGAACGTCCTTTCCGGGCGGCGGGGTCCGCGCCGGGTGCACCCATAATAGGCGCTGCTGAGAGAGCCCTGTGCCGCGGTCGAGGGCCGCGCGCCCCCGCCGGTGCGACGATGCGCGAGAATGGTGGGCATGACGACGCCCGCGCTCGCGCCCCGTTCGGCGGTCGGCGCGCTCGTGACCACCTGGGTCTTCGCCGTGCTCGCCTCCGTCGCGGTCGGCGTGTTCGCACCGTTCGAGGTGCGCTTCGCGTGGATGGCGATCGCGGCGGGCGCCACGCTCATCGTCGCGTTCGCGGCCAACCTGTGGACCGGTCGGTCCGAGGGATTTATCGTGCGCACCGCCGGATCCGTGCTCGGCGGACTGCTGCTCATGGGCTTCATCTCGCTGGGATTCGCGCTCGCGGCCATCGTGCCGTCGTAACCCTCGCCGTCGCACGGCGGCGCGGTGCGTCCGGAAGAGCGGGTTTGTCGAGGGAGTAGAGTGGGCGGTATGGATCTCGTCGCCCTCGAACTGTTCTTCGTCGGACTGCTCGGCCTCGCGAGCCTGGCGATCGCGTTCATCTCGGGCGCGGTTATCGTGAACCTCTTCCGCGGCCAGCGCTGATCCGCGCCGCGTCCGCCCCGCCGCGCGCGCGAACCCGCACGGCTCCTGCGGAGCCGGCCCCTCGGCGCGCCCGTCCGGATACGCTGGAGGGACCATGATCGAGATCCCGACCGACCTTCCGGCGGACATCGTGCCGCTGTCCTGGCTCCTCGGCGTGTGGGAGGGGACCGGCGTGATCGACTACGCGGTGGGCGATACCCGCTATCAGGGCGAGTTCACGCACCGCGTGAGCTTCAGTCACGACGGCTCCGGCTACCTGAACTACTCCGCGAGCGCGTTTCTCGCCGCCGACGGCGACCGTCCGGCGCAGCGGTTGAACTCCGAGACCGGATTCTGGCGCCTCGCGCGTCCCGCCGTCGCGACCGACACCGGGCCCGGGCTGTTGCCGGCCCTCGAGAACGCGGGCCCTCGCACGGCCGACGACGTGGAGGCGCTGCGCAACGCGGAGGGCGGGTTCGACATCGAGGTGTCGCTCGTGCACTCCGACGGCGTGAGCGAGCTGTACGTGGGCGAGGTGAAGGGGCCCCGCATCGATCTGGGCACCGACGCCGTGATGCGCTCGGCGAGCACGAAGGTGTACGCGGCCGCGGCACGCATGTACGGCCTCGTCGACGGCCACCTGCTGTGGGCGTGGGACATCGCCGCGCTGGGGCGCGAGCTCGGCTCGCACGCGTCGGCGCGTCTGGCGAAGGTGCAGTGATGAGCGAGGCCGCGACGCCGGACCCCCAGCGTGCGGGGATCGCCGAGCACGCGCCGGAGTGGGTTCGCACCCATTACGGCGACCCGATCCGCGAGCAACGCGCGCTGGCGCGCGGCGAGGCGGCCGCCCCACTCGGCGACCGCGCGGTCGTGGCCGTCTCCGGGGAGGACCGCCTGACCTGGCTGGATTCGATCACCTCGCAGCAGGTGCGCGCGCTCGCGCCGGGGGAGAGCACCGAGCTGCTCATCCTCGACCCGCAGGGCCGCATCGAGCACGCGGCCGCCGTGGTGGACGACGGCGCAACGACCTGGCTCATCGCCGACGCGCCCGATGCGCCGGGCCTGGCGAAGTGGCTGACGATGATGCGCTTCCGATCCCGCGTGGAGGTGGCGGCGCGCGACGATCTGCTCGTCACGGGCTACGTGCCGGGAGGATCCGCCGAGACCGCGGTGCGCGCGGCGGCGGACGTCGTGTGGACCGATCCGTGGGGCGGCGTCACGCCGGGCGGATGGCAGTACGCCGCTGTCGCGGAGCACCCCGGCACCGAGCGCGCGTGGTGCGAGGCGATCGTCCCCGCGGCCGGCGCCGACCTCGTGCGCTCGCTGCCGCTTGCCGGGACGATGGCCGCAGACGCGTTGCGGGTGGCCGCCTGGCGGCCGCGCTGGGCCGGCGAGGCCGACGACCGTGCGATCCCGCACGAGGCCGACTGGCTGCGCACGGCCGTGCACCTGAACAAGGGCTGCTACCGGGGGCAGGAGACAGTCGCGAAGGTGCACAACCTGGGCCATCCGCCCCGGCGCCTCGTGATGCTGCATCTCGACGGCTCCGACAGCGTGCTGCCCGCGCCCGGCTCGCCCGTGTTCGCCGGCGACGCCGAGGCGGGGCGCATCACGTCGTCGGCGCTGCATCACGAGCTCGGGCCGATCGCCCTCGCGCTCGTCTCGCGCCGCACGCCCGGCGACGCCGCGCTGCAAGTCGAGGCGGACGGCGTCCGGATCGCCGCGGCGCAGGAGATCATCGTGCCGGCCGACGCCGGCGCCACGGCCGATGTGCCGCGCCTCACGCGGCTGTCGCGCCGGCCGCTCGCTCAGGACCGCTGAGGTCGACCGGGGCGCCACGCGCGGCCGATAGCCTCGAGGCGTGGCCGAATCCGATCCGCTCACCCAGATCGTGCCCACGCGGTGGCACTCCGGCTACCGACCCCGGGCCGGTCTCGTGCGCCTGCGGGACTCGTGGATCGCAATCGTGCAGATCGTGGCAGCGGCCACCGCGGCGTTCGTGCTCGCCCACGTCCTGCTGGGGCACGAGACGCCGCTGCTCGCCGCGACGGTGACGATCTCGAGCCTGGGTCTGTTGCGCGACGCGCGGCCGTCGAAGGTGCTGCAGACGGTGGCCGGGATGCTCACGGGCATCGCGATCGCCGAGGTGCTGCTGCTCGCGTGGGGGCCGGGCTGGTGGCAGCTCGCGATCACGCTCGCCGTCACGCTCGCGGTGGGGCGTTTCCTCTCGCCATCGCCGCAGTTCCCGATCTCCGCCGCGGTGCAGACGGCGATCGCCTTCATGCTGCCGCTCGGCCAGTACCCCGGCGCGCGGCTGCTCGACGGGGCGATCGGCGGCGCCCTGGCGCTGCTGGTGACCTCGCTGCTGCCGCGGAACCCCATGCGGGCCGTCGTCCGCGACGCCCGGGAGGTGTTCGAGGAGTTCGACCGCGCCCTCGCGCGGGTCGTGCAGGGCCTGCGCCGCGGCGACCGGTTGCGTGCCGAGCGGGGGCTGACGCGGGCGCGCGACCTGCAACACCCCGTGCAGGTATGGGCGGCGTCGCTGGAGTCCGGGCAGGCGATCTCGCGCATGTCGCCGTTCCTGCGCGGTCGCCGGCAGGAGCTGGCGCGCCTGCAGGCGATGCAGCACGCCATGGATCTGGCCACCCGGAACCTGCGCGTCGTCGCGCGCCGCGTGCACTACGCGGTCGACGACGGGCAGGCGCGCCCCGAGCTGGCCGATGTGCTCGCCTCGGTGCAGCGCGCCGCGGCGCTCGTGGCGGTGGCGCTGGACCACCCGGATCGCGACGGCGAGGCGCGCGAGGCGCTGCGGGCGATCGCTGCCACGCTGGATCCGGCCGCGCTGCTGCCGCGCGCCCGGTTGGGCGACCAGAACGTCGTCGCCTCGCTGCGCCCCATGGTCGTCGATCTGCTGGTGGCGGCGGGCGAGCCGCGCGAGGTCGCGGCAGGCGCGCTCCCGCGCATCTGACGCGTCAGGCGGGCGCCACCGCCCGCCACGGCACGCTGACCTCGCCGAGGCGCCAGCGCGAGCGGGTGCCGTCGATCGGCCAGCCGGCCTCACGCAGCGCCGCGACCGTCGCGAGCCAGCGTTGCACGGGGCCGAAGACGGCGTGGCCGGCCGCCCGTTCCCATTCCGTGTCGAGCGCGCTGAGCCACGCGTGCACCCGCTCGCCGGGCACGTTCCGGTGGATGAGCGCCTTCGGCAGACGCTCGGCGACGATCGAGGGGCGATCCAGCCCGTGAAGGCGCAGCGAGACGGTGAAGCGCAGGGGGCGCGCGTCGGCCCCGACGTCGATCCACGATGCCACGCGCCCGATCTCGTCGCACGTGCCCTCGACGAGCACACCCTCGGGAGCGAGGCGGGCGGCCATCTGCGCCCACGCGGCGGGGACGTCGGCCTCGTCGTACTGCCGCAGCACGTTGAAGGCGCGGATGACGGCGGGCCGACGCGGCGCCGGCACCTCGAAGCCGCCCCGCGCAAACGTCACGCGCGCCGCGGGGGAGAAGACCGTCTCGCCACGCCGCGTGCGCTCCAGCTGGCCCTGCGCCGTGGCGACGCGCTCGGGATCGAGCTCCAGCCCGAGCACGTCGGCGCCGGCGCCGGCCCGATGCAGGCGGGACTCGAGTTCGAAGGTGGTCACCCCATTGGCGCCGAAGCCCAGGTCGACGACGAGCGGGCCGGGCGCGGCACGCAGCGCCGGCAGCTGCGCGATCCAGCGATCCACCCGGCGCAGCCGGTTCGTGCCGGTGGTGCCGCGGGTCGGGCGACCGATCAGCTGAGTCCCCGCGCGCACCGGACCATCCTGCCCGGTCGCGGATGAACGGAAGCCGAACGGAGGGGTGTGCGGCGGTGCCACGGCCTAGCATGGGCATCATGACGTACACGCTGATCCTGCTCCGCCACGGGCAGAGCGAATGGAACGAGAAGAACCTCTTCACCGGCTGGGTGGACGTGCGCCTCACGGAGAAGGGCCGCGCCGAGGCGCGGCGCGGCGGCGAGCTTCTCAAGGAGCAGGGCGTGCTGCCGGACATCCTGCACACGTCGGTGCTGAGCCGCGCGATCCAGACCGCCGATATCGCGCTCGACGCCGCGGACCGGCTGTGGATCCCCGTGAAGCGGTCGTGGCGGCTGAACGAGCGCCACTACGGCGCGCTGCAGGGCAAGGACAAGGCTCAGACGCTCGCCGAGTTCGGCGAGGAGAAGTTCATGGAGTGGCGCCGCTCGTTCGACGTGCCGCCGCCTCCCATCGACCCCGCCGACGAGTACGCGCAGACCGATGACCCCCGCTACGCCGGGATCGACGGCGACGTCCCCGCGACCGAGTCGCTGAAGATCGTCATCGACCGCATGCTGCCGTACTGGGAGGGCGAGATCGTGCCCGACCTGCGTGCCGGCAAGACCGTCATGGTGGCCGCTCACGGCAACTCGCTGCGGGGCCTCGTGAAGCACCTCGACGGGATCAGCGACGACGACATCGCCGCCCTGAACATTCCCACCGGCATCCCGCTCGTGTACGAGCTGGGCGAGGACATGATGCCGATCGGCCCGAGCCGGTACCTCGACCCCGAGGCCGCCGCGGCCGGTGCCGCCGCCGTCGCGGCCCAGGGCAAGAAGTAACCCGACGCATCGCGCGCAACGAGAAGGCGCCGCCCCTGCAAGGGGGCGGCGCCTTCTCGCGTTCGCGGGGATCAGGCCTCGGCGGTGCCGACCGCGCTGGCCGCGATGTCGCTCGAGCCGCTCCAGTCGCCGGTGGCGAGGTAGACCATCTTCTTGGCCACGCCGACGGCGTGGTCGGCGAACCGCTCGTGGTAGCGGCTGGCGAGCGTGGCGTCGACGACGGCGGCCGCGTCGGCGGCGGTCTGCGCGCCCAGCACCTTCTCGAAGACCGAGGCGTGCAGCTCGTCGATCTCGTCGTCGGCGTCGCGGATCGCCGCGGCGATCGCGATGTCCTGCGTGCGCAGCAGCTCCGTGAGCTTGCGGGCGACCTCCACGTCGCGGGCGCCCATCTGCTCGAACGTCGTCTTGAAGCCGTTCGGAATGGCGCGCTCGGGGTAGCGCATGCGCGCGAGCTGGGCGATGTGCTCGGCGAGGTCGCCCATCCGCTCGAGCGAGGCGCTCGTGCGCAGCGCGGCGACGACGATGCGGAGATCACGGGCGACCGGCTGCTGCATGGCGAGGATCTCGACGGCGAGCTCGTCGAGCGCGAGCGACTTCTGGTCGATCACCGCGTCGCCCGCGATGACCTCCTCGGCGAGGGCGACATCGCTCGTGCCGAACGCTCTGGTCGCCTTGTCGATCGCGACGGTCACGAGCTCCGCGATCTCGACGAGACGCGACTGCACCTCTTCGAGGGACTGGTGGAAGACTTCGCGCATCGGTGGGACCTTTCGTTCGTGCCGTGGGCAGGCGCGCGCACCGGGGCGGCGGGCCGTTCACGATTGTCGTCAGCGAAGGTTAACGGATGGTGACGTGGCTGGGAACAGTCGCCCGCGTGACCGCCGTCGGGTGCACATCCGGTGAATTCGCCCCTCCGCGGCGTTCTACGCTGTGGGCATGGATTCCACGCAGCTTGTGCTGCTCGCCCTGCTCCTGGGCGCACTCATCGGCGGCGGGATCACGCTCCTCATCGTGTGGGCGGTGCGCGTGCGCGAGCGGCTCATGCGCGAGCACAGCGGCGCACTGCCCGAGGGCGTGACCGCGGTCCTCGACGCCATGGACGAGGCCGCCGCCGTCGTGGACGCGTCGGGCACGGTCGTGGAGGTCTCGCGTCCCGCCGGGGTCCTCGGCTTCCACGCGGGCACGCCGCTGGCGACCTCCGGGCTCCGCGATCTGCTGAAGACGGCCCGTGCCGCGGGCACGGCGGTCGAGTCCATGCGCCTGCGCACGGGGTCGCTCAAGGGCCAGGAACGCCTCATCTCCGCGCGGATGTCGCGCATCACGGAGCGCTGGTACCTGCTCATCGCGCGCGACCTGTCGGAGCGCGAGCGACTCGAGCAGATGCGACACGACTTCGTCGCAAACACGAGCCACGAGCTCAAAACGCCCGTCGGCGCGATCACGCTGCTGGCCGAGGCGATCGACTTCGCGGCCGACGAGCCCGACGAGGTCCGCCGCTTCGCCGCCCGCCTGACCGCCGAGGCCGAGCGCCTCGGGCAGCTCACGAGCCGCATCATGCACCTGTCGCGGCTGCAGGCCGCCGAGGAGCTCACCGACATCGGCGACGTCGCGATCGACGAGGTGGTCACCGCGGCCGTCGAGTCCAACGCCGTGCAGGCGGACTCCGCCGGGGTGGAGCTCGTGCGCGGCGGGGACCGCGGTCTGTACGTGCGCGGGGACGCCCAGATCCTCATCGAGGCCGTCGGCAAT
Source organism: Microbacterium sp. Marseille-Q6965 (assembly GCF_946151065.1). Taxonomy (GTDB): domain Bacteria; phylum Actinomycetota; class Actinomycetes; order Actinomycetales; family Microbacteriaceae; genus Microbacterium. The sequence continues at coordinate 202,654 of NZ_CAMGZA010000002.1, forward strand.
CTCATCGCGAACGCCATCGCCTACTCGCCGCGCGCGTCGCGCGTGGGGGTCGGGGTGCGCGCCGACGACGAGGCCGTCGAGATCGCCGTCACGGACCAGGGGATCGGCATCTCGGAGGCCGATCAGGAGCGCATCTTCGAGCGCTTCTACCGCGCGGACCAGGCCCGCTCGCGCCGCACGGGCGGGACGGGGCTCGGCCTCGCGATCGTCAAGCATGCCGTGTCTCGCCACGGCGGCGAGATCCGGCTCTGGTCTCAGCCCGAGCGCGGCTCGACCTTCACCATCCGTCTGCCGCGCAGCGAGGCCCCGGTGCCCGATCCGGAGGCCCGCCAGGCACCCGTCGCCCGCAAGGCGGGCCGTTCCCTCAAGAAGGAGAAAGCATGACTCGCGTGCTCCTCGTCGAAGACGAGCCGGACCTCGCCGATCCGCTGGCCTACCTGCTGCGCAGGGAGGGCTTCGAGGTCGAGATCGCCGAGGACGGTGATGCCGCGCTGGCGGCCTTCCGAGAGCGGGGCGCCGACATCCTGCTGCTCGACCTCATGCTGCCGGGCATGCCGGGCACGGAGGTCTGCCGCCAGGTGCGCACGACGTCCGGGGTGCCGATCATCATGCTCACGGCGAAGGACAGCGAGATCGACATCGTGGTGGGCTTGGAGCTGGGCGCCGACGACTACGTCACGAAGCCGTACTCGGCCCGCGAACTGCTCGCCCGAATGCGCGCCGTCCTGCGCCGGGCGCAGCAGGACGAGGCCGACCTCGAGGAGCGGGTGCTGCAGGGCGGGCGCGTCACGCTCGACATCGATCGGCACACGGTCACGGTCGACGGCGAGCCGATCAGCATGCCTCTGAAGGAGTTCGAGCTGCTCGAGGTGCTGATGCGCAACGCCGGGCGCGTGCTGACGCGGGGGCAGCTCATCGACCGGGTGTGGGGGAGCGACTACTTCGGCGACACCAAGACGCTCGACGTGCACATCAAGCGCATCCGCTCGCGCATCGAGGAGCACCCGAGCGAACCGGTCATGCTCGTGACCGTGCGCGGCCTCGGCTACCGCTTCGAGGCGGCATGACCGGTCCCGCGACCACGAAAAGGCGCCCCCGCTGTCGCGGTGGGCGCCTTTTGGTCGTCGCGGGTCAGTCCTCGGACGGGGCGAGCCCCTCGAGGTACTCGAGCGTCTCGTCGAAGACCTGCACCTCGGCCTCGACCGGCTCGCCGCCGGCGTTGAAGACGATGGGCAGCGTGGCGCCCGCCGGGGTGTCGATGTTCTCGAGCAGCAGCGGGTCCTCGTCGCCGCCGAGGCTCACCGACGAGTTGGCGGGAACCGTCAGCTCGCCCGCGCCGCCGCCCCAGTCGAGCGAGACGGATGCGCGCGAGTCGCTCGAGTTGACGATGGTGGCGACGAAGCCGCCGTCGCGGCCGTCCTCATCGGTCACGACGAGGGCGTTGAGGATCTCCACCGGTGAGTCCTGTGGGAGCGGCACGTTGACGCCGTCGGCGGGGGAGTAGTTGATCGTCGTCGCCTGCGGGGTGATGGCGGCGCAGCCGGCCGTGCCGAGCACGACGAGGCCGCCGAGAGCGAGGGACGCGAGAGTGCGCGAGTTCACGGATCCTCCAGGTGGTGCCGGACAGCCGCCGGACGACGGGCCCTGCCGTTCAGTCTAGAGGGTCGCGGGGGCGTGACCAGCAGGAGCGCCGGGGCCTCCGGCGGCAGCGGCGGAACCTTAGTGCATCCCGGGCTGTGATATCCTGAAGAACGCCGAAAGGATATCAATCTATGCTTTTTGAGGTTGGCGAGACCGTCGTCTACCCCCACCACGGGGCCGCGACGATCACGGAAGTCAAGACTCGCAAGATCAAGGGCGAAGAGAAGGTCTACCTCAAGCTCAACGTCACGCAGGGCGATCTGGTCATCGAGGTCCCCGCCGAGAACGTCGACCTCGTCGGCGTCCGCGATGTGATCGGCCAGGAGGGCCTCGACAAGGTCTTCGAGGTTCTTCGCGCGCCGTTCACCGAGGAGCCCACCAACTGGTCCCGCCGATACAAGGCGAACCTGGAGAAGCTGGCGTCGGGTGACGTCATCAAGGTGAGCGAGGTCGTGCGCGACCTGTGGCGTCGCGACCAGGACCGCGGCCTCTCGGCCGGCGAGAAGCGCATGCTCGCGAAGGCCCGCCAGATCCTGACGAGCGAGCTCGCGCTCGCCGAGAAGATCGACGAGGAGAAGGCCGCCGCACTCCTCGATGAGGTGCTCGCGTCCTGAGCAGTCACGGCTCGCGCGCGTCGCGATCCAGACCACACCGCCGGGTGTCCGCAAGGGCACCCGGCGGTACGTTTATGGGGTGACCGAAGTCCTCGCGCCGCGCATCGCGGTTCTCGTCGTCGCCGCCGGCTCCGGAACCCGTCTCGGGGCGGGCGCACCGAAGGCGTTCGTGGGACTGGACCGGCACACGATCCTGCGGCATGCGCTGCGCGGCGTCTTCGCCGGGCCGCTCGCCCAGGTCGTGGTGGTGGCGCCGGCCGATCGCGTCGGTGAGGCCCTCACCGATGCCCGCGAGGCGGCGGGTGACCGGGAGCAGCTCGTGTCGGTGGTGCCGGGCGGCGCGACGCGCCAGGAGTCCGTGGCGGCGGGCTTGCGCAGGGTGCTCCCGGGCGTCGAGATCGTGCTCGTCCACGACGCCGCGCGCGCCCTCACGCCGCCGGCCGTCTTCGACCGCGTGATCGACGCCGTCGATCGGACGGGCTGGGGCGCGGTTCCCGTGCTGCCCGTGATCGACACGATCAAGAGGGTCGAGGGCGACCGGATCACGGGCGTCGTCGATCGTTCGCAGCTCGGTGCGGCACAGACGCCGCAGGGCTTCCGCCGTGACGTGCTCGTGGCCGCCTACGCGACGGCGGACGGGGAGTTCACCGACGACGCGGCGCTCGTCGCCGAGGCGGGGCACCCGCTGGCCGCGGTGCAGGGCGACCCCCTCGCCTTCAAGATCACGACGCCGGCCGACCTTGAGCGGGCGCGCGCACTCGTCGCCGACTCGCCGATTCCTCCCGTGGGCGGCTCGGGCGGCATCGTCATGGCCGACGGCGCGACCGTCGACGGCGCGGGCGCCGAGGCCGCGGCGCCCGCGGCGGAGCCCGGGCCGGCGGCCGGGCGGCGTCCCGGATCGCGGCCCCCGCGGGTCGGCCTGGGCACCGACGTCCACGCGTTCTCGGACGGCGGCACGCTGTGGCTCGCGGGTCTGGAGTGGCCGGGCGAGCCCGCACTCGCTGGGCATTCCGACGGCGATGCCGTCGCGCACGCCGTCGTGGACGCCCTCCTCTCGGCAGCGGGCCTGGGCGACATCGGCACCCACTTCGGCACCGATCGCCCCGAGTTCGCCGGCGCGCACGCCGACGCCTTCCTCGCCGAGACGGACCGCCTCGTCCGCGCGGCGGGCTGGGCGGTCGGCAACGTCGCGGTGCAGGTGCAGGCGCAGCGCCCGCGGTTCGCCGCCCGCCGCGCCGAGGCCGAGGCGGCGTTGTCACGCGCGCTGGGCGGCGCGCCCGTGTCCGTCTCGGCCACGACGACCGACGGGCTCGGCTTCACCGGGCGCGCCGAGGGCGTGCAGGCGTTCGCGGTCGCGCTGCTCGTGCCCGCCTGATCCGGCGACCCGGGCCGAGGCGCGGCGAGCGGCAACCCGGTGCCGGACGCCTCAGCCTTCGAGTGGCAGGGGTGCTGGATCGCGCGGCGCGCGCGACCCCCACGCCAGCAGCACGAGCCCCGCGCCGAGCACGAGCAGACCAATGATCGCGAGCACGGCGAGCTGTTCGTGCAGCACGACGATGCCGAGCACGCTCGCGGTGAGCGGCTCGCCGAGCGTCAGGGTCGCTGCCGCCGCAGCGCTCAGCCCGCCGAGGCCCCAGGTGAACAGCGCGTACGCGACGGTGACGGTCACGAGGCCCAGCCAGAGTGACATCGCGACGCCGCGCGGGTCGGCCAGCCACGCCAGGCTTCCCGTGAACAGCAGCGGGATCGCGAGGACGGCGGATCCGCCGCCCATCGCGCCGACGACGGTGAACGGGTGCCACCCGTCGTCGAGCAGGCGCCGCTGCGCCACCGCGAGCACGGCGAACGACGCGCCCGCGCCGATCGATCCGACCACGCCCACGGGATCGGCGGCGACATCGCCGCCCCCACCCACGCCGAGCAGCACGACGCCGATGGTCGCGAGCGACGTCGCCGACATCCAGGTGGCACTCGGCAGTCGGCGGTGCAGCACGCCCTCGATGACGCCGGCCAGAACGGGGGACGAGCCCAGCGCGATCACCGTGCCGATCGCCACGCCGTTGAGGGAGGTGCCGAGGAAGAACAGCGGCTGGTACACCGTCAGGCATACCGCGGTCACCGCCATGAGCGCGGCGGGGCGGAAGGCGAGTCGCGGCCGCGGCGCGTGCGGCGTGCGGCGCCGACGCAGCCACGCGGCGAGGGCCGTCAGCGCGGCGAGAACGGTGCCCCCGATGACAAGACGCACACCGCCGACCGTGAAGGGGGTCGTGCCCTCGGGGCCGAGAGCCTGGGCGGTGCCCGTCGTGCCGAAGAGGACGGCGGCGGCGAGGACGGCGATCACGGGCACCCCACAGTTCTATCCCACGCACGCGACGCGGATGTTTCGCCGGCGCTGACCGTAACGTTCAGCGGGCGGTCAGTAGTCTTGTGTGGTGACCCTCCGGCTCTACGACACGCGCGCCCAGGCGCTGCGCGACTTCGCGCCCCTCGACCCGGGGAACGTCACGATGTACGTGTGCGGGCCGACCGTGCAGTCGGGCCCGCACGTGGGACACCTGCGCGGCGCCCTCGCGTTCGACGTGCTGCGCAGCTGGCTCGAGCACCGCTACGGCCGCGTCACCTTCGTGCGCAACGTCACCGACATCGACGACAAGGTGCTCGCCAACGCCACGGCCGCCGAGCCGTGGTGGGCCCTGGCGTACCGCATGGAGCGGGAGTTCGATGCGGCATATGCCGCGATCGGCATCCAGCCGCCCACGTACGAGCCCCGTGCCACCGCGTCGATCCCGCAGATGCAGGAGCTCATCGCGCAACTCATCGAGCGCGGTCATGCGTACGCGGCGGCGGGCGACGTGTACTTCGACGTGCGCTCCTGGCCCGCGTACGGCACCCTCACGCACCAGTCCGTCGACGACATGGAGGATGCCGCCGACGCCGACCCCCGTGGCAAGCGGGATCCGCATGACTTCGCGCTGTGGAAGGGCCGCAAGGCCGACGAGCCGGCCGACGCCTCGTGGGACTCGCCGTGGGGAGCGGGCCGGCCCGGGTGGCACATCGAGTGCTCGGCGATGGCGAGGCGCTACCTCGGATCCCAGTTCGACATCCACGGCGGCGGGCTCGATCTGCGATTCCCGCACCACGAGAACGAGCTCGCGCAGTCGCAGGCCGCCGGCGACGGGTTCGCGCGCTACTGGGTGCACAACGGCCTCGTGACGGTCGAGGGCCAGAAGATGTCGAAGTCGCTCGGCAACGTCACGCCGGCGCGCGACCTTCTGGCCGCCCGCCCCCCGCACGTCGTGCGATACGCGCTGCTGGCCGCGCACTACCGGTCCAGCCTCGACATCTCCGAACGCGCGCTCGACGAGGCAGCCGCGGCGCTCGACCGCATCCATGGCTTCCTCCTCCGTGCCGAGCGTGCGGGGATCGCGGCGGATGCCGGCGGGCCGCTCCCTGCCGACTTCGCCGCGGCGATGGACGACGACCTCGGCGTGCCGCAGGCGCTCGCGGTCGTGCACGACACCGTGCGGGCCGGCAACACGGCCCTCGACGCCGGCGATACGGCCGCCGCGAGCGACGCCCTTCGCGGCGTGGTCGCGATGCTGCGGATCCTCGGCCTCGACGCGCCGGACCGCGACGGCGGGGCCGCGGGCGTCGCGGAGGCGACGCTCGACACTCTCCTGACCACCCTCATCGCCCAGCGCGCCGAGGCGCGCGCGGCGAAGGACTGGGGCACGGCCGATCGGCTTCGCGATGCGTTCGTGGCCGCCGGCATCACCCTTGAGGACACACCAGACGGCACACATTGGAGCATCGATGGCTAAGCCCGGACGCCCCGGCGCGAGCAGGGGCAAGAAGAAGGGTCCCACCAAGGGCACCGGCGGTCACAACCGCAAGTCGCTCGAGGGGCGCGGACCCACGCCGAAGGCGGAGGACCGCCCGTACCACAAGGCGCACAAGGCCAAGGCGCTGGCCGAGCGCGCCGCCGCGAAGCGGCCGGTCGCAGGCCGCAGCTCCCAGCGTCGTCCCAACGACGACAACGAGTACGTGACGGGCCGCAACTCGGTGCTCGAGGCGCTGCGCGCGCGCATCCCCGCCACGGCGTTCTACATCGCCCAGCGCGTGGAGATGGATGACCGCGTCAAGGAGATGCTGTCGATCGCCGGCAAGCGCGAGATCCCCGTGCTCGAGGTGACCCGCCCGGAGCTCGACCGGATGGCGGGCTTCGACGGCGTCCACCAGGGCGTCGCCCTCAAGGTGCCGCCGTACGAGTACGCGCACCCGCAGGATCTGTTGGAGCGGATCGTCGACGCCGGGGAGACGCCGCTGCTCGTCGCGCTCGACGGCGTGACCGATCCGCGCAACCTCGGCGCGATCATCCGCTCCACGGCGGCCTTCGGTGGGCAGGGTCTGATCCTGCCCCAGCGACGCTCGGCCGGCGTGAACGCCGCGGCATGGAAGACGAGCGCGGGCGCGCTGGCGCGCATCCCCGTCGCGATGGCGTCCAACCTGACGAGCACGCTCAAGGACCTCAAGAAGCAGGGGGTCTTCGTGCTGGGGCTCGACGGCGACGGCGAGGTGTCGCTGCCCGAGCTGCAGCTGGCCGACCGGCCGATCGTGATCGTCGTCGGCAGTGAGGGCAAGGGGCTGTCGCGACTGGTGACGGAGAACTGCGATCAGGTCGTGTCGATCCCGATCTCGGCGGCCACCGAGTCGCTCAACGCGGGCATCGCGGCCTCGGTCGCGCTGTACCAGGTCGCCACCATCCGCGCGGCCCAGCAGTAGCCGCCCTCGGGGAGCGGATCAGGCGGACGCGGCCCGCTCCTCGGGCGACGCTTCCCATCGCTGCGCGTACAGGGCGAGGGGCTGCATGGCGGTCAGGAGCTCGGCGCCGCGCGGCGTGAGGCCGTAGCGCACCGTGACCGGCGTGGTGGGCTCCACCGCACGGGCCACGAGTCCGGCCATTTCTTCGCGATCCGCGCCGTCGGGGGAGCGGTCGCGGATGTGCCCGCCGATGCGACGGCATACGGCTGGCGCGAAGCGGGATTCTCGGTCTCGGCGTTCGGCTCGGTCCGGTCCGGGCTCGACGAGCGCTGGCCACGCCTCGTGCCTTTCTTCGAGGGCATGTACCTCAGCTTCGAGTCGACCATGCCGCCGCCCGTGGAGCGTGCGTTCCCACCCGCCCACCTGCGCCGGTTGCGGGAGCTGAAGCGACGCTATGATCCCACCGGCCTGTTCCGGGACAACTTCTTCATCGACCCGGCAGGGTGAGCAGCGCGGTGCTCGCCAGGGGGGGGGCACGCAAGCGCCCGGATCAGACGCGGTCGCGCCAGTCGCCCTCCGCGTCGTCCGGCGACACGGCGCCCATTGCGGCGGTGAAGGTCTCCGTGGGCGGGCCCATGATCGTCGCCTCGTCGCGCCGGTGGCGCAGCACGTTCTCGATGTAGCTCGAGAGGGTCTCGGCCAGAGGAACCCACTGCTCGCGCTGCTCGGAGATGAGCCAGCGGTGCTCGAGCACCTGATGGAACACCTCGGCCGGCTCGAGTTTCGCGCGCAGCTCGATGGGGATCGCGCGGACCACGGGCTCGAAGACGCGCGTCAGCCACTCGTGGGCGGCGATCTCCTCCTCGTCCTCGCCGCGCTCGGTGCGGACGCGGTACTCGTCGAGGTCGTTCAGCAGGCGACGGGCCTGATTTTCCTGCACGTCGAGGCCGGTCAGGCGCAGCAGGCGGCGCTGGTGGTGACCCGCATCGACGACCTTCGGCGTGATCGACACGTGGGCGCCGTCCGGCGCGGTCTGGATCGCCATCTCGCCGATGTCGAAGCCCAGGTCGTTCAGGCGCCGCACGCGCTCGGTGATGCGCCACGATTCCGACATGTCGAACGACTCCGGTGCCGTCAGCTCCGCCCACAGCGACCGGTATGCCGAGACGATGCCGTCGGCGATGCGGATCGCGTCGACGTCCGCATCGATCCGGCCGCTCGCCGCCAGGTCCATGATCTCGCCGGCGATGTTCGTGCGCGCCAGGTCCAGGTCGTGCTCGCGTTGGCCGTCGCTGAGCGCCGTGCCGCCCTCGTGCAGCTCCGCCGTCTCGGCATCGACGAGGTACGCGGCGAACGATCCCGCGTCGCGGCGGAAGAGCGTGTTCGACAGCGACACGTCACCCCAGTAGAAGCCCACGTTGTGCAGCCGCACGAGCAGCAGCGCGAGCGCGTCGACGAGGCGCGTGGCGGTGTCGGGGCGCAGCGTCTGCGTGAACAGTGCACGGTATGGCATCGAGAAGCTCAGGTGAGCGGTCACCAGGGCGGCGGGCAGCGGATCGCCGGCCGGTGTCGTTCGGCCCGCGATCACCGCCACGCGGCGCACGCACGGGATCTCGAGGCGCTGCAGCGCACCGAGCATCTCGTACTCGCGGCGCGCCATGTGCTCGGTCGTCTCCTTGACGGCCACCACCTGTCCCGACAGCTCGCTGAAGCGCACGATGTGCCGGGAGATGCCCTTCGGCAGGCGCACGATGTGCTCCCGCGGCCACTCCTCCAGCCGGGTGCGCCAGGGCAGCGCCAGCAGCTGGGGGTCGATCTCGCTCGCCGTGATGCGCAGCGACTCGGGCATCTGTTGTCTCTCCGCTCAGCTCGTCGGTGGTGCGCCCCGCATGCACCGCGGCGCGGACCGATGCGAGCACCGGTCCGCGCCGCGGATGGATCTCTGCGATCAGACGGAGGCGACCGCCTTCTCGCGCAGACGCTCGCCGGTCTCGATGTCGAACACGTGCACGTGGTCGCCCACCGGGGTGAGCGAGACCGTCTCGCCGGCGTTCGGGTGCGTGCGTCCGTCGACGCGCGCCACGATGTCGGTGCGCTTGCCCTCGATCTCGGAGTGGCCGTACAGGTAGCCGTCGGCGCCGAGCTCCTCGACGAGGTCGACGGTCACCTGCAGGCCCTCGCCACCGGCCGGGCCGACCTGGATGTCCTCGGGACGCACGCCCACGGTCACCTCGGAGCCGTGCGCCTTCGAGAGTGCCGACGCCTCCACGGGCACGATCTTCGTGCCGAAGCGGATGCCGCCCTCGGCGATGTCGGCCGGGAAGAGGTTCATGGCGGGCGAACCGATGAAGCCGGCGACGAAGACGTTCGTCGGCTTCTCGTAGAGGTCGCGCGGCGTGCCCACCTGCTGCAGGATGCCGTCCTTCAGCACCGCGATCCGGTCGCCCATGGTGAGGGCCTCGGTCTGGTCGTGCGTGACGTACACCGTCGTGACGCCCAGGCGGCGCTGCAGCGACGCGATCTGGGTGCGGGTCTGGACGCGGAGCTTGGCGTCGAGGTTCGACAGCGGCTCGTCCATGAGGAACACCTGCGGCTCGCGCACGATGGCCCGGCCCATGGCGACGCGCTGACGCTGACCACCCGAGAGGGCCTTCGGCTTGCGGTTGAGGTAGGGCTCGAGGTCGAGCAGCTTGGCCGCCTCCTGCACGCGCTTGGCGCGCTCGTCCTTACCGACACCGGCGATCTTGAGCGCGAAGCCCATGTTCTCCGCCACGGTCATGTGCGGGTACAGCGCGTAGTTCTGGAACACCATCGCGATGTCGCGGTCCTTCGGCGGCACGTCGGTGACGTCGCGGTCGCCGATGAGGATGCGCCCGTCGTTGACCTCTTCGAGGCCGGCGAGCATGCGCAGCGAGGTGGACTTTCCGCAGCCCGAGGGGCCGACCAGGACGAGGAACTCGCCGTCGCCGATCTCGAGGTCCAGCTTGTCGACCGCGGGACGCGTGCCGCCCGGGTAGACGCGGGTGGCGTTGTCGAACGTGACGGATGCCATGTCGTTTCTCCTTCACCGGCAGGTACGTGCCGGACGATCCGTAGTGATGGAACGGCGGGGGCACCCGCCGCGACCCGTCATTGGGTCGCCATCAGTATGGCACGCGCGCCGATTCCGTGGGGCGCGAAGCCGGTCGCGTCGGGCGATTGCGGCGCGACCGGGGGAGCGCATTCCCAGGACCCGGGACTATCCTCGGGAAGGTTGGGGAGGCCGCACGAGCGGCGAGGGAGGACCATGTCGAGCGACGAGACGCCGAACGCACCGGTGCCGGACGAGGCCCCGAAGGGCCACCCGGTCGACCCGGCTCAGGCGCGGCACGGTCGCGAGGCGGCCGAGTCGGCCGCCGACGTGAGCCGTCGCGAGGCGCTGCGCGAGAAGGCGAAGCAGGTGTCCGCGCGGCAGAGCCGGCGTCGTGTGCTCACGCGGGTCGGGATCGGTGTCGGTGCGCTCGCGATCGTGGGGGCCGCCGCGTTCGCGATCACCAACACCGTCGTTCCCGAGGTGACCTCGGAGACGCGGGTGCCTGCGGGGTTCGTCGATGGCGGTTTCACGGTGAACGGGCGCGACGTCACGGCGATGATCGATTCGGCCGACGCCACCCCGACCCCGACCCCGACGCCCACCCAGGAGCCGGAGGCCGAGGAGACGCCGGCGGCCGAGCCCGTCCAGATCCGCGTGTACGTCGACTATCTCTCCGCCGAATCGGGGGAGTTCGAGCGTGCGAACGCCGCCCGTCTGGCGCGTTGGGTGGAGGGCGGGGACGTCACGCTCAGCTACCACCCCGTGGCGCTGCTGACTCCGAAGTCCAACGGCACGAAGTACTCGCAGCGCGCGGTCGCGGCGGCGGCCTGCGTCGCCACGCACGCACCCGAGGCCTTCCCGTCGTTCAACCACGCCCTCCTGCTGGACCAGCCCGAGCCCGGTACCGCGGGCTACACCGACGAGCAGCTCGCCGACCTAGCGGTCGCCTCCGGCGCCACCAACGAGCGCAACGTGCGCGAGTGCATCGAGCTGGCCCCATACCTGGACTGGGCGCGGCAGACGACGAACGAGGCCCTCGACGGAGCGCTGCCGGGAACCGATGGCGTCACGCTCGCGGGTGCCCCGCTGATCCTCGTCGACGGCGAGGCCTACGTCGGCTCGCTCGACGACCCCGCCGAGTTCACGCAGTTCGTGCTCACGGTGGAGAGCGACGCCTACCTGTCGACCCCGTCGCCCACGCCGACGCCCTCGGGCAGCGCCACACCCGCGGAGTGAGCCCGGGCGGGCAGCGGCGGGCCACGCCCTAGGATGGAACGCGCGCCGGCTTAGCTCAGTTGGTAGAGCACCGCTCTTGTAAAGCGGGGGTCGTGGGTTCGAGCCCCTCAGCCGGCACCGAAGGGTCTCGCGCGACGTTCCGCCTGCGCACGCAGGCGCGTCGGGTCGATGGGCGAGCGAACTCTCGACGCCGCACCGCGATGACGGCCGGTGACGGGAAGAGTGTCGCCGAACCGCTACGCTTCGAGCGGCATGGCATGTGCCGTGAGTCGCGTCAGGAGAACAACACGTGTACGACCCCCGCCCGGGCAACCCCATCGCTTCCCGTTCCCGCCGGGGGATGAAGACCTCCCTGCGGCGCGCCGCCGCCGCGCTCGCGTCCGCCGGCGCCATCGTCGCCTCTCTGCTCGTGGCGACGCCGGCCAGCGCGGCGCCCTTCAGCGATGCGGAGGCCATGGTCTACCTGGCGCAGGCGTCACCCACCCAGCTCTCGGGCGGGTCGCAGCTGAGCGGCGAACTGCGCTTCCAGAACATCGGTGGGCCTGCCGCCATCACGTATAACGCGGTCGGCTACAACGAGCAGGACAACTTCATCTACGGCGTGGGTAACGGGTACATCATCCGCATCCACAGCAACGGTGCGGTGCAGAACGTCAAGGCGGCCGCCGTCGCGGCGCACGTGGGGGCCTTCCGCGCCTCGACGGCAGAGTTCTGGTACACGAACGGGGCGCGCCTGTTCCGCACCAACCTGGCTGTGGCGGGCAGTGCGAGCACGGAGGTGGCGCTCTCACGTAACTTCCCGGCGGCCGACTTCACCTGGGCGGGCGGGTACTTCTGGGGCATGGGTGGCGGTCAGATCCACCGGCTGTCGACCACCGGTGTGGTCACCAGCTTCCCGGCGCCGGCGCGTCTCAGCGGCTACAACGCCGGCGGCGCGTGGACGTACGGGAATGGCAATCTCGGCTTCACCGACAACGCCACCGGCGACATCTCGCAGGTGCGCGTGACCAACCCGGCCGCGGCCACTCCTACGTTCACGGTCGTCTCGGTGATCTCCGGACCGCCGTCGTCGAACAACGACGCGACGTCGTCGATGGGTTCTCCCGCCGATCTCGCCATCTCGAAGCGTTTCGCGCAGGACCGGGTGAAGCCGGGAGGCGATGCGAGCTTCGCCCTCACGATCACCAACAACGGCGCGGGTGTCTCCTCCGGTTTCACCGTGAGCGACCGCCTGCCCGGGGCGCTCACCGGCCTCGAGCTTCCCGCGGGCTGCTCGGTCAGCGCGGGGCAGCTCACCTGCAGCGGTGGCCGACTGGAGGTGGGCGCGAGCGTCACCTTCACGATCGGCGCCCGCATCGCCGCGAATGCGACGAGCGGGAGCATCCAGAACACGGCGACCGTGCTCGGCAACGAGTCCGACGCGATCGCCGCCAACAACACCGCCTCCGACAGCATCACCGTCGAGCTTTCGACGCTCACGATCGTCAAGACCGGCGAACTCGACGACGTCAACGGCAACGGCGTGCCGGACGTCGGCGAGATGATCCGCTACGGGTTCGCCGTGTCCAATCCGGGTACGACCGACCTCACGGGCGTTGCGGTCACCGATCCTCGTGCGGTGGACCTCTCGCCCTCCGCGGTCGATCTGGCGGCAGGGGGAACGACACGCTTCACCGGGTCGCGAACCGTCACGCAGGCCGACATCGACTCGGGATCCGTCGACAACACCGCCACCGCTTCCGGCACCGACGATTTCGGCGACGTCATCACCAGCGCCCCGTCGAGCTGGTCCGTGGCCGCACCCCCCGAGCCGGCCCTGGAGGCCATCAAGTCCGCCGAGCTCGTCGACGCGAACGGCAACGGGGCCGCCGACGAGAACGAGACGATCCGCTATGTCGTCACCGTGACGAACACCGGGAACGTCACCCTCGACGCCGTCTCGGTGGAGGACGCCATCGTGACGCTGACCCCGGAGCGCGTCACGCTCGCTCCCGGCGCGTCGCAGGACTACGCGGGGGAGTACCTCGTCAGCGCGCAGGACGTCGCGAACGGGCAGGTGCGCAACACGGCGACCGCGAGCGGCACGTCTCCAGACGGCGCGACGGTGCAGTCACCGCCAAGCTCCACGGTGACACCGACGGCCGACATCGGACTCACCCTCGTCAAGTCGGGCGAATTCGAGGACACCAACGGCAACGGGCTTCTCGATGGCGGAGAGCGCATCCAGTACTCCTTCGTCGTCACGAACACGGGCAACGTGGACATCCGCGAGGTGACCGTCGAGGACCCCCGGGTGACCGGCATCACCCCGGCCTCCGCCGACATCCCCGCCGGGGAACAGGTCATCTTCACCGCCGACCCGTACGTCGTCACGGACGAGGATGTCCAGAACACCCGCGTGGTGAATGAGGCGACGGCTTCCGGCATGCCCCTGGGAGGAGCTGAGCGGATCGAGACCGATCCGTCCTCGGTCACCATCCCGACCGTCGATCCGGTCGCGAGCTGGGTGCTGGACAAGCGCGCCGACCTGGAGGACGTCAACGGGAACGGCCTCGCCGATGCGGGCGAGATCATCCGCTACTCGTTCCTCGCCACCAACACGGGCACCCTCACTCTGACCGACGTGGCCGTCGACGACCCGAAGGTCACCGGCATCTCGCCCGTGAGCGCACGGCTCATCCCCGGGCAGCGCGTGCTGTTCACCGCCGACCCGTACACGGTGACGCAGGCGGACGTCGACAGCGGCGCGGTGGAGAACGAGGCGACGGGAACCGGCCGGGCGCCGGATGGCGCGGAGATCATCCCGCCGCCGTCGGCGACCGTCGTCGACGTACCGCAGGCGGCCCCCGCCCTGCGTGCCGTCAAATCGGGCCAGCTGGCGGACGCCAACGGCAACGGCGTGGCCGACGCCGGTGAGGTGATCGACTATGCCGTGGTCGTCACGAACTCCGGAAACGTCACCCTCTCCGACGTGTCCGTCGACGACCCGAAGGCCGGGGCCATGGCCCCGGTGAGCGTGGCGTCTCTGGCGCCGCGGGAATCGGTCCGCTTCACCGCGTCGCCCTACATCGTCACGGAGGAGGACGTCGCGACCGGGGTCGTGCGGAACACCGCCACCGCGGCCGGTACGGCACCCGACTCGGCGCGGGTGCAGTCGCCGCCCAGCAGCACGGAGGTCGAGACCGTGCGGCCCGGCCTCACTCTCGGCAAGAGCGCAGAGCTCTCCGACGCCAACGGCAACGGCGTGGCCGATGTCGGCGAGACGATCACCTACACCTTCGAGGCGACGAACACCGGCAACACGCGCCTGGAAGACGTCGCCGTCGACGATCCCCGTGTGGAGGGCGTGCAGCCCGCCTCGGCCCGGATCGACGCCGGGCGCACCCAGCTGTTCGTGTCGGCACCGTACACGGTGACCGAGGAGGACATCCTCGCCGGCGGTGACATCGTCAACACGGCCACCGCCACGGGCACCGTGCCGGGCGGCGCGGCGATCACCACCCCGCCCGCGTCGGCGGCCGTGGCCGCCGCCGACGTGGCGGAGGGACTGGTGCTCGAGAAGAACGGCCTGCTCGACGACGCGAACGGCAACGGCGTCGCCGACCTCGGCGAGACTGTCGCCTACGTGTTCGTCGCGACGAACACGGGCAACGTGACGCTGCGCGGCGTCAGCGTGACGGATGACCGCGTCTCCTCGATCAGCCCCGTCTCGGCCGATATCGCCCCCGGCGCGTCCGAGACCTTCGCGGCGGAGGCGTACCGCGTCTCGCAGGCCGACATCGACGCCGGACGCCTCGTCAACGTCGCCACGGCCGCGGGGCGCGCACCGAGCGGGAACACGGTCGGCTCCGAGCGCGCCACGCACTCCCTGCCCGTCAGCGATCCCGTCGCCGCGCTCGTGACCGACAAGCGGGCCGAACTCGTGGATGGCAACGGCAATGCCGTCGCCGACGAGGGGGAGAGCATCCGCTACACCATCGTGGTGACCAACCGCGGCAACGTCACGCTGCACGATGTGCGTGCCCACGACGCGATGCTCACCGGTCTCACGCCGGCGAGCATCGACTCCCTTGCCCCGGGTGCTGAGGCCGTGTTCACCGCCGATCCCTACGTCGTCACCCGTGCGGATGTGGACCGGGGAGTCATCCTGAACTCGGCGCGCGCCACCGGGAGCACTCCGAGCGGCGGCGAGACGCAGTCGCCGCCGGCGACGGTGTCCACGCCGACGGTCGATCCGGGCATGCTGATGAAGAAGCTCGCGACCCTGGAAGACCTCAACGGCAACGGCATGGCGGATCTCGGGGAGCGGATCACCTACGCGTTCGCGGTGACCAACACGGGCAACACCCGCATCGAGAACGTCTCGATCGACGACCCTCGGGTGGTCCGGATCGCTCCGGCATCCGCGACGCTCCTGGTGGGGGAGCAGGTCGTCTTCACTGCCGACCCCTACCTCGTGACCGAGGACGACATCGTGGCGGGCGAGATCACGAACACCGCCACCGCGACAGGGTCACTCCCCGGCGGCGGGGAGATCACCACGCCGCCCTCGACGGTGAGCGTGTCCCCGGCACCCGTCTCCACGCAGCTCGCGGTTGACAAGGAGGCGGCGCCGCACGACGCCGACGGCGACGGGGTGCTCGAGCAGGGGGAGTCCATCTCGTACCGCATCACCGTCACGAACACGGGCAACGTCACTCTCACGGACGTGGCGATCGTCGACGCCAAGCTCGCCGGCCTCACACCGTCGCGCCTCGCGTCGCTCGCGCCCGGGGCGTCGGTCACGGCCACCGCCGACGCATATGTCGTCACCGCCGCGGATGCCGCCCGGGGCAGCGTCGAGAACCAGGCCGCCGCAACCGCAACCGGGCCGAGCGGAGAGCCGGTCCAGGGCCGCTCCGAGATCGTGCGGACGTACACGGGCGGGCTGGCCGCCACCGGGGTCGACGGAGCACCGATCGTCGTGCTCGGCGCGGCGGCGTTGCTGCTCGCCTTCGGCGCGGCGCTCATCGCGGGCATGCGTCGACGGGCGCGGCTGCGGTAGGGCGCACGTTCGGGGCGGTGAGGTGCACCGGCATCCGGGCGTACCGGCGTAACCGGCGGGATCATCGCCCCACGCCGGTGAGTCCCCGGTCGGCATCGCGGTGCTCAGCGCCGGTCGGTCTCCCACCCGGGGCCGGCCGATCCCGCCGCATACTCCTCGAGCGGCACGCTCCCGTCGCGCCAGGCGGCGATCACCGGCTCGACGATGCGCCACGACTCCTCGGCAACGTCGCCGCGCACCGACAGCAACGGGTCGCCGTCGAGGATCCCCTTGAGCACCTGGCCGTACGGCAGGAGGTGACCGGGCTTCTGCTCGGTGGTGAGCACGCTCTGCTCGAGGGCGAAGACGTCGCCGCTGCCGTTCATCGTCACCGCGAGCGCGACGTCGCCCGTCATCAGATCCATCGTGATCCTGTCGGGCTTCGGCGTGCCCGTGAGCCCCTCGATGGGCTCCACGGGGCGCATCCGCACGGTCACGGTGGTCCGATCCTCGGCGAGCGCCTTCCCGGAGCGCAGGACGAACGGCACGCCGCGCCATCGGGGCGTGTCGATCTCGCACACGATCTCTGCAAGCGTCTCGGTCTGGCGGCTCGCGTCCACACCCTGCTCGTCCACATACGACGGCAGTTCACGGGACCCTACACGCCCCGCGCTGTACCGCGCGCGGCGGCTGGAGGCGACGGCGTCGCCGCCGCGCACACGCGTGCTGCGCAGCACCTGCGCGATGTTCGAGCGCAGCTCCACCTCGTCCAGGCGGGGGATCGGCTCCATGGCGAGGAGTGCCATGACCTCCAACAGGTGGCTCTGCAGCATGTCGATCAGGGCGCCCGTGGCGTCGTAGTAGCCTCCGCGCCCCTCCAGGCCCAGCGTCTCGTCGAAGACGATCTCCACTCCCTCGACGCTCTCGCGCTGCCACGCGCCCTCGAACATCCGGTTGGCGAACCGCATCCCGAGGATGTTCAGCACCATCGACATGCCGAGGAAATGGTCGATCCGGTAGATCTGCGTCTCGGGCACCAGCCGCGTCAGCAGACGGTTGAGTCGGCGCGCCGAGGCCTGGTCGGTGCCGAACGGCTTCTCGAGTGCCAGCCGGGTGTCGTCGGGCAGGTCCACCTCGCGCAGCGCCTCGCACGCCGCGATCGTGACGCTCGGCGGCAACGCGAAGTAGATCACGGGGGTATGACGGCAGGCGGCGAGCACCCGCCGCAGGTCTTCCGCGCTCGTCGCATCGGCGCGGATGTAGACCGCCGAGTCGAGCAGGTCGGGCGGGGCGTCGCCGCCGTCCTCCACCCTCGCGAAGCTCTCGGAGACGAGCCGCCGCCACTCGTCGTCGGTGCTCTCGCCGGTGCTGGCGCCGATCACCTGCACGTCGTAGTCGTGGCGCATCAGCAGGCTGGCCAGGCCGGGCAGCAGCAGCCGCTCGGTCAGGTCGCCGCCGGCGCCCAGGATCACCACGCTCGCGCTCGGTCTGCCCATGCCCCGAGGCTAGCCGCGCCCGCCGGCGCCCGTCGAGGGCGGGACGGACGCGCGGCGGGGCGGGCGTAGGCTGGATCGGTGACCGTCGCTCCACCCGCCGCCCGTTCCTGGTTGCCGGCGGTGCTGGCGATCGGCGGCGCCGTGGCCGTGGGCGTGCTGGCCGCGCTGCAGGCCCGCGTGAATGCCCAGCTCGGCGTTGCGCTCGACGACGGTCTCGTCGCCGCCGTCATCTCCTTCGGCAGCGGTCTGGCGATCCTCGTCGTGCTCAGCGCCCTGCTGCCCGCCGGGCGCTCGGGCATCCGCTCGCTCATCGCGGCCATCCGGTCGGGCAAGGCCCCGTGGTGGATGCTCGTCGGCGGCGCCGCCGGGGCGCTCACCGTGGCGACGCAGGGCCTCACCGTGGCCATCATCGGCGTCTCGCTCTTCACGGTCGGCATGGTGGCGGGCCAGACGCTGATCGGCATCGTCGTGGATCGGGTCGGCTACGGGCCGGCGGGGGTCACGGCGGTCACCGTGCCGCGTGTGGTCGGCGCGGCGCTCGCGCTCGCGGCCGTCGCGTTCTCGCTCGGCGGCGACGCCATCACGCGCGCGCCGCTGTGGATGCTGGTGCTGCCGCTGCTCGTCGGCTTCGCTGTGGCGTGGCAGCAGGCCACCAACGGACGGCTGCGGGCGGCCGTCGGGTCCGCGCTGGCGGCCACGACCGTGAACTTCGTCGGGGGCACCGCCGTGCTCGCCATCGCGGCGCTCATCCACGTGGCCGTCGTCGGCGCACCGGATCCGCTGCCCGGCGAGCCGTGGCTGTACGTGGGCGGGCTGATCGGCTGCGTCTACATCTTCATGAGCGCGGCGCTGGTTGCCCGGACGGGCGTGCTGCTGTTCGGCCTGGCCTCGGTGCTCGGCCAACTCGTCGGGTCGGTGGTGCTCGACGCGATCTGGCCGCCCGTGGCGCCCGCCGCGGCGTGGCAGTCCGCCACCACGGTGGCGCTCGCGTCCATCGGCGTCGCGATCGCCGCGGTGCGCTGGCGCCGTCGGCGCCCGGCCGCCGTCGACGCTACTGCGGCAGCCGACTGAGGAACTCCTCGGGATCCACCGTCTTGCGGTGACCGCCGCGTTCGTCCTCAGGCTTGCCGCCCACATACAGCCACCCCAGCAGGCGCTCGTCCTTCGCGAGGCGATGCGCCTTCGCGACGGGCTTGCTGCGAGTGTAGCGGCCGGTACGCCAGATGACGCCCCAGCCGGCCTCATCCAGCAGCAGGCTCAGCGTGTGGGCGACCCCCGAGGCGACGGCCTCCTGCTCCCACGCGGGCACCTTCTCACTGGGCCGGATGCACGCGACGATGGCGATCAGCAGCGGCGCACGCAGCGGCTTTGACGACGGTTCGTCGTCGCCCTGCGCCTTCGCGATGGCGCGTCCGAGCCGCTCGCGGTCCGCGCCGCGCAACTCGATGAGCCGCCACGGCCGCAGCCCGGAGTGATCCGCCACGCGCGCCGCCGCCGCGACGAGGTCGAGCAGCTCCTCGCGGGTGGGTGCGACGTCGGTCACCTTCGAGTACGAGCGGCGCGCGCGCACCGCATCCCGCGCCGGGTGCGGGGTGCGGGCGTCGGAAACGCTCACGACTCCGGCGTGAAGTCCAGGGCGATGGAGTTCATGCAGTAGCGGTCGCCGGTGGGGGTGCCGAAGCCATCGGGGAACACGTGGCCGAGGTGCGAGCCGCACTTGGCGCAGCGCACCTCGGTGCGCACCATGCCGTGGCTGGTGTCCTCGAGCAGTTCGACGGCCTCGGGGCGCACGGACTCGTAGAAGCTCGGCCAGCCGCAGTGCGAGTCGAACTTCGTGCCGCTCACGAACAGCTCGTTGCCGCACGCCGCGCACGTGTAGATGCCGGCGCGCTCCTCGTCCAGCAGCTCGCCCGTCCACGGGCGCTCGGTGGCGGCCTCACGCAGGACGGCGTACCGGTCCTCGCCGAGCTCGTTACGCCACTCGTCCTCGGACTTCTGCACTTCATAGGCCATGTCTCCAGGGTACGCGGATCGGGGTGCGCCGGCGCGGGTCGCGGGCGTGCGGGCAGACTGGGGGCATGGACTCCGAGGTCGCCGCCGTGCGCGAGCGTTACGCCCGCTTCGCGCGCGATGAGGCCCCCGGGCGCAGCGCGCTGTACGCGGAATGGGCGGCGGGCGTGGCCCGCGACCGCGACATCGCGGCGCTGCTCGCGCGTCTGGACCCGCCCCATCGCCAGCCGCCGCTCGTGTTCGCGGTCACCCGCCTGCTCGGTGCCGAGGAGGGCGACTACGACCGGTGGGCAGCGTTCGTGCGATCGCACGCCGATCTCGTCGTCGCGGAGTGTGCCGCGCGGTCCGTGCAGACCAACGAGCCGGGACGCTGCGCGCCGCTGGTGTACGCCCTGCAACGGGTGCGCGGGCCGATCGCGCTCCTCGAGGTGGGCGCCTCGGCCGGCCTGTGCCTCTACCCCGACCGCTATGCGTATCGCTTCCGAGGCGACGACGGATCGGTGCGTGAGCTGGGGGCGGGAGCTCCCGTCGTGCTCGAGTGCGCCCTGCGCGGCAACACCCCCGTGCCCACCATCCTGCCGGAGGTCGTGTGGCGCGCCGGGGTCGATCCGGCCCCCCGCCACCCGACGCGTCCCGACGATCGGGCCTGGATCAGGGGGCTCGTCTGGCCAGGAGAGAGCGGCCGGGCCGCGCGCATCGACGCGGCCCTCGACGTCGCGGCCGCAGATCCGCCGCTCCTCGTCGCGGCCGACGCCAGTGCGCCCCGCGTGCTCGAGGCACTGGCGGCGCAGGCGCCGCCGGAGGCCACGCTCGTCGTGACGACGCCCGGTGTCCTGCCGCACGTGCCGCGCGCCGCACGCGAGCGCCTGATCGCGATCATCCGCTCGCTGGATGCACGCTGGATCACGCTGGACGCACCCGCCCTTCACGACGCGTGGACGCGGCCGCCCGAGCCGGTCGGCTGGGATGGCTTCGCGCTGGCGCTGGATGGCGACATCATCGCGGCCGCCGACCCGCTCGGCGCGTGGATCGCAGCCCGCACGGCGCAGGATTCCGGCGCGCGCGGTGTGCCTCCCGGGGGCGCGCGCTCCTCGTCCTAGCGTGAAGGTGTGGCCCTGACCGAGACCGATCGCGCAATCCTCGCCTTCGAGGCGGAATGGACGAGGCACGCAGGCGCCAAGGAGGAGGCGATCCGCGCCACCCTCGGCATGACGCCCGCCCGCTATTACCAGGTGCTCGGCCGCCTCATCGACACCGCCGACGCACTCGAGCACGACCCGCTTCTCGTCAAGCGCCTGCGCCGGGTGCGCGACGAACGTCTTGCGCGCCGCGCCGCCCTGCACGCCTGAACCGGGCCGCGGTCGCCCGCCGTTCAGAATCGCCGGAGAGGTGCCCGGTAGCATCGTCGGGTGCCGAACGAGACGTACCCCCGCGACCGCTTCGACGACATCCCTCGTCAGCGCGACCGCATCGGCGCGCACCGCGCCGAGAACCCCCGCATGCGCGTCGGCGTCGCGCTGCTGTGGGCGGGAGTGGCGGCCGTGGTGCTGTTCTGCGCCGGCGTCGTGACGTTCCTCGCCCTGTCGCAGCAACAGGATGTCGTCGCGGAGCCGGAGCCGGAGCCGTCGGTCGCTGCGGTCGTCGACACGTCCTACGAGGTGCTCATCCTGAACGGGACCTCGTCCCAGGGCGCCGAGGTGCGCGCCGAGGAACAACTCGTCGCCGCCGGCTGGAACGGCGACGACGTCTCGGCAGGCGCCTCGAGCGCCACGGACATCCCCGAGACGGTCGTCTATTACGCCGCGCCGGAACACGAGGCCGCCGCGGCGGGCGTGGCGGAGGCGCTGGGCGGGGGGCGACTGCAGGAGAGCACCGCCTACGTCTCGGACCCGGCCACGAAGATCGTCACCGTGGTCCTCGGCCTGGATCGTGTTTCCGCCGGGTAAACGTTCCGAATCGCGCGTGTCAAACCTCTCCTGAACGCGTTCCGGCGGGTGGTTCCGCTGGCTACGCTGGCGCTGTCGATTCCCCGCAGCACCAGGAGAGCTCCCGCATGACCCAGGGCACCGTCAAGTGGTTCAACGCCGAGAAGGGGTACGGGTTCATCACCGTCTCCGACGGCAGCCAGGACGTCTTCGTCCACTATTCGAACATCGAGATGAGCGGCTTCCGCGTGCTCGAGGAGGGGCAGGCGGTGGAGTTCACCGTCGGCGCCGGGCAGAAGGGCCCGCAGGCGGAGGCCGTCCGCCCGCTCTGACGTCCTCGAGCGCCCCGCCTCTCTGACGGTGGGTGAACGCCCCGGGATCCTCCCGGGGCGTTCGTGCGCGTGCGGCCCCGGCCGGCACGCGCGGGCGCGCTCACGGGCGGTGCGGACGCGTGCGCGGCGCGGCACCGGAGGGCGCGTTGCGCGGCTTGCACTCCCTGGGGTCGAGTGCCAGAATGGCGTTAGCACTCGCAGGATTTGAGTGCTAAACCCATACGCCTACGTCCGGGAGGGACGACACACACATGGCAAAGATGATCGCTTTCGACGAGGAGGCCCGTCGCGGCCTCGAGCGCGGCCTCAACCAGCTGGCCGACGCCGTCAAGGTGACGCTCGGCCCGCGCGGTCGCAACGTCGTGCTCGAGAAGAAGTGGGGCGCTCCCACCATCACGAACGACGGCGTGTCGATCGCCAAGGAGATCGAGCTCGACGACCCGTACGAGAAGATCGGCGCCGAGCTCGTCAAGGAGGTCGCGAAGAAGACCGACGACGTCGCGGGTGACGGCACGACGACGGCGACCGTCCTCGCCCAGGCGCTCGTGCGCGAGGGCCTGCGCAACGTCGCGGCCGGTGCCGACCCGATCAGCCTGAAGCGCGGCATCGAGAAGGCCGTCGCGGCGGTCACGGACGAGCTGCTCGCGAACGCCAAGGAGGTCGAGTCCAAGGACCAGATCGGCGCCACGGCGTCGATCTCGGCGGCCGACCCGGAGATCGGTGCGCTCATCGCCGAGGCCATCGACAAGGTCGGCAAGGAGGGCGTCGTCACGGTCGAGGAGGCCCAGGCGTTCGGCACCGAGCTCGAGCTCACCGAGGGCATGCGCTTCGACAAGGGCTACCTGAACCCCTACTTCGTCACGGACCCCGAGCGCCAGGAGGCGGTCTTCGAGGACCCGTACATCCTCATCGCCAACCAGAAGATCTCGAACATCAAGGATCTTCTGCCGGTCGTCGACAAGGTGATCCAGGCGGGCAAGGAGCTCGTCATCATCGCCGAGGACGTCGAGGGTGAGGCCCTGGCCACGCTCGTGCTCAACAAGATCCGCGGCATCTTCAAGTCGGTCGCCGTCAAGGCTCCCGGCTTCGGCGACCGCCGCAAGGCCCAGCTGCAGGACATCGCGATCCTCACGGGCGGCCAGGTCATCACGGAGGAGGTCGGCCTCAAGCTCGAGAACACCGAGCTCGACCTGCTCGGCCGCGCGCGCAAGGTCATCGTCACGAAGGACGAGACGACGATCGTCGAGGGCGCCGGTGACCAGGCTCAGATCGAGGGTCGCGTGACCCAGATCCGCCGTGAGATCGAGAACACCGACAGCGACTACGACCGCGAGAAGCTCCAGGAGCGTCTCGCCAAGCTCGCCGGCGGCGTCGCCGTCATCAAGGCGGGTGCCGCGACCGAGGTCGAGCTGAAGGAGCGCAAGCACCGCATCGAGGACGCCGTGCGCAACGCCAAGGCCGCCGTCGAGGAGGGCATCGTCCCCGGTGGTGGCGTGGCCCTGCTGCAGGCCGCCGCGACCGCGTTCGACAAGCTCTCGCTGACGGGTGACGAGGCGACCGGTGCCACGATCGTCCGCATCGCGATCGAGGCCCCGCTGAAGCAGATCGCCCTCAACGCCGGTCTCGAGCCGGGCGTCGTCGCGGCCAAGGTCGCCGAGCTGCCCTCGGGCCAGGGCCTCAACGCCGCCACCGGTGAGTACGTCGACATGTTCGAGGCGGGCATCATCGACCCGGCCAAGGTGACGCGCTCGGCGCTGCAGAACGCCGCGTCGATCGCCGGTCTGTTCCTCACCACCGAGGCCGTCGTCGCCGACAAGCCGGAGAAGACCCCGGCCGCCCCGGCAGACCCCTCGGGCGGTATGGACTTCTGATCACGGCGGGACTCGGCGCCGCTACGCGGCGCCGAGTCCCTCACGGATCGGCGCGCGACCCCCGCAGGGCCCGCGTGCACGTCCGACGGCATGCGTGTCGCCTGAACGAACGGCCCCTCCTCGGAGGGGCCGTTCGTCGTCTCCGGTTGCCGGGGATCAGCGGAACATCGCCATCGCCGCGTGCTCGGTGTCTGCGTAGTGCGTGCCTGCGGCGCGCAGCGACTCGCCGAGCGCCGCGAGGGCCTGCTCCACCTGCGCCTGCACGGCGCGCCACTCCTCGGCGCTGGCTTGGAAGGCGCCGGCGGCCATCCCGGTCCAGGAGCCCTGCAGGTCACGAAGCTGCGCCTGGAGCGTGGCGGTCTCGGCCTGCAGACGACCGACGGTGCCGCCGACGGCGGCGGCCTTCTCCATGACGATGTCGCTGTCGACGGTATAGACGGGCATCGGATCCTCCTCGTTCGCTTGTATGACGGGTCCGGTCTCGACGCTAGGAGCGCCGCCGGGGTGCTCGCCGATCGGGTCGGGATCGGTGGACGCGACGGGCAGATCCGCGGACTGTGAGGGAACCCGCGCCGCCGCCCGGACGCGCTCGGCGTCCTGCGTGACGGGCAAGCCTGCGCGCCGACGCCGCAGCGGCGACGAGCCGCGGCGCACGGCGGTCCCGCGCCGCGTCGGGTCGACGCGGGAGCCGTAGGCTGGATCAGTGGCCAAACTGTACTTCCGATACGGCGCGATGAACTCCGGGAAGTCCACCGCGCTGTTGCAGGCGGCCTACAACTACGAGGAGCGTGGACAGGCCGTCCTGCTCGCCAAGCCCGCGATCGACACGAAGGGCGCCGACCAGATCGAATCGCGCCTGGGCGTGACTCGGCAGGTGGACTTCCTGATCGCGCCCGACGCCGACGCGCGCACCCTTTTCCGCGCTCACCGCGATCGGCTTCGCGGCGAGGCGGCGCGCGCCCTCATCCCGGACCGGCCCCGGGACGTCGCGTGCCTGCTCGTGGACGAGGCGCAGTTCCTCACCGCGGCGCAGGTGGACGACCTGTTCCGCATCGCGGTCGAGGACGGCATCCCGGTGATGGCCTACGGCATCCGCACCGACTTCCGCACCGCCGCGTTCCCGGGATCCGCCCGGCTCCTCGAGATCGCCCATTCCCTCGAGGAGCTCAAGACGATCTGCCGGTGCGGGCGCAAGGCGCTGTTCAACGGACGCGTGGTCGGCGGGCGGTTCGTCTTCGACGGCGATCAGGTGGCGATCGATGCCGCGACCGCCGCCGTGCGCGACGACCACTTCGTCACCTACGAGTCCCTGTGCGGTTCGTGCTATCTGGAGGAGTCCGGCGGAACGCTCGCGCCGCGCTGAGCGCCCCGCGACCCGCCGCAGCGCGCCGTAGGCTGGGAACATGCGAGTACTCCTTGCCGGCGGTGCCGGATACGTCGGGACCCACACTGCGATCGCCCTGCTCGAGGCCGGGCACGAGGCGGTGCTGCTGGACGACCTCACGAACACCAGCGGGATCGTCACGGAGCGGATCCACCAGATCACCGGAAAGCGCGCGCCGCTGGTGGCCGGCAGCGCAGCGCAGATTGAGGATGTCGAGCGTGCTTTCGACGAGCACGGGCCTTTCGACTCGATCATGCACTTCGCGGCCAAGAAGGCCGTGGGCGAGTCGGTGCAGAAGCCGCTGCAGTACTACCGCAACAACCTCGACACCACCTACACCCTGCTGAAGGTCGGCATGGAGCGGGGCATCTCGTCGTTCATCTTCTCCAGTACGGGCACGGTGTACTCCGACCCGGCCGATCTGCCGTTCACGGAGGAGGCCACCCGTGATCTCGTGCGCCTCTCGAACCCGTACTCGAAGTCGAAGCTCATGAACGAGGTCGTTCTCGAGGACGTGCAGCGGGTCAACCCCGAGCTGAACGTCACGCTGCTGCGCTACTTCAATCCCGTCGGTGCCCACGAGTCCGGGCTTGTCGGTGAGGACCCCAAGGGCATCCCGAACAACCTCATGCCGTTCGTCGCGCGCGTGGCGGTCGGCGCGCTACCCGAGATCAACGTGTTCGGCAGCGACTACGACACCCCGGACGGCACGGGCCTTCGGGACTACATCCACGTGGTCGACCTGGCCGAGGGGCACGTCGCGGCGCTGGAGAAGGCCAAGCCCGGCCTGGCCGCCTACAACCTGGGCACCGGCCGCCCCGTGAGCGTGCTGGAGCTGATCACGTCGTTCGAGAAGGCCGTGGGGCGTGAGCTGCCGAAGGTGATGGCCGACCGCCGACCCGGCGACCTCGCCGCGACCTACTGCGACCCGTCGAAGGCCGAGCGCGAACTCGGCTGGACGGCGACGCGCACCATCGATGACATGACGCGCGACGTCTGGAACTGGCAGCAGCGCAACCCCCGGGGATACGAGGGGTGAGACGAAAGAGGGCACCGGCGAGCCGGTGCCCTCTTTCGTCATGCGCGGGGCGGAAGGGTGGGGATGAGGGTGTCCAGCTTGTCCGCGGTGTCCTGCCAGTCCGTGACGGCCACGCACGTGACGTCGCCCATCGCGAGCACGGGGTAGTCGTTCCCGTCGGGGTCGAGCCGGTCGCCGTAGAAGAGCATGTCCGACAGCGCCACGCCGGTCTGCTCGGCGAGGCGGCGCATGCCGAAGGCCTTGTCGATGCCCTTGCGGGTGATGTCGACCGAGGTCGAACCGCCGGAGCGCACCTCGAGGTCGGGCACACGCATCGCCACGGCATCGCGCAGCGTGGACTTCTTCGCGCCGGACGGATCCCACGCCCGCTTGGCGTCGACGGGCGCGACCTGGCCGAGCGCCGAGAACGTGATCTGCGAGCCCCGGTCCTCGAGGATCGGGCCCCACGTCTCCGTCTCCCAGTACCCCAGCCGCTTCGCCTCCTCCTCCACGGCCGCCAGCGCACGACGCTTCTCGTCGGCGGTAAGATCCTGCGCGTACAGCACGGCGAAGTCGTCGCCGTCGTAGCGGAAGTATTGCGTGCCGCACGTGGGCAGCAGGTGGATGTGATCCAGCGCACCGGGTGCGTGGGGCAGGCGCTCCACCAGCTGGGAGCGGAACTGGCCGATCTGGCCGCCCGAAATGACGGCGACCTCCACGCGTTGTGCGAGCTGGATGAGCAGCTCGCCGATGCGAGGGTCGATCGGGCTCTTCGAGGGCGCGAGGGTGTCGTCGAGATCGAAGGCGACGACCAGGGGAGTCTTCTCCATCACCCCACAAGCCTACGTGGACACCGACGGTGGAACCGGCGCCGGTTCGTCGCACCCCTCGGGATCAGGTAGACTTGCAGGGTTGCAAAACGGGGTGTGGCGCAGCTTGGTAGCGCGCTTCGTTCGGGACGAAGAGGCCGCAGGTTCAAATCCTGTCACCCCGACGTAACGAAGAAGGACCCGCCGAAAGGCGGGTCCTTCTTCGTTTCTCGCGGTGCCTCAGGCGGGTCCCGCTCGCCGGAGGCTCCGCGCGGCGCGAAGCGGCGTGTGGAGCGGCGACGGGGCGTAGCGACCTGACGACGCGAGCGCCGCGCCGTCGCGGGGAACCCGGCGGTCAGTGGCGTGGCGCGAGCGTGATGAGCGAGGCCTCGGGACGGCACGCGAAGCGCACCGGAGCGTAGATGGAATGGCCGAGGCCGGCGCTCACGTTCAGCGGGACGGACCGCTCGCCGTGCGTCCACGCGGACAGGCCGCGCACCTGCGACAGCGGGAGGTCGCAGTTGCCCACGAGCGCGCCCACGAACGGCACGCGCACCTGTCCGCCGTGCGTGTGGCCGGCGAACAGCATGTCGGCCCCGGCGCCCGTCAGCGCGTCGAGGACGCGGCGATAGGGGGCGTGGGTCACGCCGATCGTGAGATCGCCGCTCTCGAGCGATGCCAGGGCGGCGATCGTCTCATCGGCGCGATCGCTGCCGTGATGGGCGTCGTCGGTGCCGGCGAGGCGCAGGTGCGAGCCGGCCACCGTCATCCGGACGGCCGTGTTGTCGATCCGCTCCCAGCCGAGCTCCTCCGACAGATACGCATCCAGCGCGGCCGTATCCAGCCGCGTGGGGGTGCCGTGGCGGCGCGAGGGGCCGGCGAGGTACTTCAGCGGGTTCTTCGGCTTCGGGGCGTACAGGTCGTTGGAACCGTGGACGAACACCCCGGGAACGCCCGCAAGCGGCTCGAACGCCTCACGGATGCCGCGCAGGCCCTCCGGGTGCCCGAGATTGTCGCCGGTGTTGATCACGAGGTCGGGGCGCAGAGCGGCGAGCCGGGCGATCCACTCCTGCTTGCGGTGCTGCCACGGCGCCATGTGGGCATCGGAGAGGTGCAGGACGCGGATCGGACGAGCGCCGGGGGAGAGGACCCGCACCACGTGGTGGCGGACTGTGTACAGGTGGCGCTCGATCCCGATGCCCCAGATGGCGGCGGCCGCGCCCGCGGCTGCTCCGGCTCCGAGCACGGCGAGGGCGCCCCGCGCGGCGCGCGAGCTCATGCGGCGACTCCGATCATTCAGTCGTCGTCGCCGTTGCCGTTGCCGCCCCCGTTGCCATTGCCGCCACCGCCGCACTTCTCTGCCTGGTAGTCGACGGTGACACGAGTGCCGGGCGCAACGAGCTCGTCCGCCGCGGGCGACGAACCGGTGGCCTTACCGCTGCCGGCGCCGTCCGCCTCGGAGCACGCGCCGCGAGCCGGGTCGAGGCCGGCGGACTGCAGGGTGCCGAGAGCGGCGGCGAGGCTCGCGCCGGAGACGTTGGGCACGCGCACCCCTTGGCCGTTGCTGGGGTTGATCGTAACGGTCGTGCCCGTCGCGACGCGTCCGGCGCCCGGTTCCTGCGTCTGCACGGTGCCCTCCGGCTTGTCGCCCGCGACGGGGTCGCCCACGCGCACGTCGAAACCGGCGTTGTTGAGGATGCGCGTTGCCTCCTCGATCGTCTGACCCGTGACGTCCGGCAGGTCGGCCATCGGCGTGACGAGCAGCGTACGGTCGGCGGTCGGGAACGGATCGCCGCCGTACTTCGCGTTCGCCGCCCCCTGCAGTGCGGGCGCGATCCGGTGCCGGATCTGCGACAGCTGGATGCCGTTCGCCCACTGACGCGACATGCTCTTGCGCACCCACCGGCCGTTCTCCTGCACGGAGTTCGAGTTGCCGACCCAGACCGCCGTCGCCACCTTCGTCGACGACTCCACCATGAAGGTCTGGTCGTCCTCGTGCGTTCCTGTCTTGCCGATCAGGGGCGTGCCGTCGCCCGGGTTGGAGGCGACACCGGTGCCGCCGCGCTGCATGACGGACTGCAGCACGTGCGCCGCGGTCGCCGCGATGTTCGGCTCGATCACCTTCTCGCAGTTCGGCTCGGGTACGGGCTGCTCGACGCCGTCCGAGTCCACCACGCGGTCGATCGCGATGGGCTCGCAGCGCACGCCGCCGTTCGCGACAGCCGCGTAGGCCGCCGCCATGTCGATGGGGGCGATGTTCTTCGAACCCAGCACGTCATACGGCACGTTCTGGTCGGTCACCGAACCGCCGTCGGCGAGGGTCACGCCCATCCGCTCGGCGACCTTGTTGATGTCGCAGATGTCGAGCTGCTCGGCCATCGCCAGGTAGCCCGTGTTGAGCGAATCGCGGGTGAACTGCAGGGGGGTGCCGTAGTAGCCGCGGTTGCCACCGTAGTTGCCGATCTGGCCCGTGCCCTGCCCGGTGGGCTGCCCACATGACGTCATGCCGCGGAACTCGCGCTTGACGCCGTTGAGGCGCTGGTTGATCGACTTGCCCTTCTCGAGCCAGTCGATGAGCGTGAAGAGCTTGTACGACGAGCCCACCTCGAAACCGCTCGACCCGCCGTGGTCCCGGTCACCCGCGTACACGAGCGAGGAGTAGCCCGGCTGCTGGGCGGCCTCCGCGTTCTCGGTGAACTGGGTGTTCTGCACCATCGCCAGGATGCGACCCGTCTGCGTCTCGAGCGACACGCCCGCCGCGCCGAACTGCATGCCCTCGATGTGGCTCGGCGCCCAGTCGCGCATGGCTGCCTCGCCGGCAGCCTGCACGCCCATGTCGAGCGTCGTGTAGATGTCGAGGCCGCCGCGCTGCAGCTTCTGCGCGCGCTCCGTCGCGGTGTCGCCGAACGCCTCGTCCGTCAGGATGACGGACTTGACGTACTGGCAGAAGTAGGCCGAACCGCCGGCCGACTGGCAGCCCTGCGTCGTCGGGGTGATCTGCGGCGTGATCGGTTCCGCGGCCGCCTCGTCGTGCTGCTGCTGGGTGATCTTGCCGTCCTCGAGCAGGCGATCGAGCACGTAGAGCTGACGGTTCTTGGTCAGCGCGTAGCCGTCGGCCTCGCTGTTGATCGGGTTGCCGTCCTTGTCGACGGTCGATCCGTCCCGCATGTCGATGCGGTAGATGTTCGGGTTCTGCACGATGCCCGCGAGCACGGCGGCCTGGCCGACGGTGACGTCCTTCGCGCTCGTGTTGAAGTAGTAATGCGCGGCGGCCTCGATGCCGTAGGTCTGGCCGCCGAAGTTGGCGATGTTGAGGTACCCGAGGAGGATGTCGTCCTTCGAGTACTCCTTCTCGATCGCGATCGCATAGCGCATCTCCTGCAGCTTGCGCTCGTACCCCTCGACGCCCTCCGAGTTGGTGTGCCGCAGGAAGCACTCCCGCAGTTCCTCGTCGTCCTGGGCCTCCTGCTCGCACTGCTGCACGAGCACGTTCTTGACGTACTGCTGGCTGATGGACGAGCCGCCCTGCGTCGATCCACCCGAGGCGTTGTTGAGCAGCGCGCGCGTCGTACCGATGAGGTCGACGCCGCCGTGGTCGTAGTAGCGCGGGTCCTCGCTGGAGAGGATCGCGTCGTAGATGTGGTGCGAGACCTCGTCGTACTCGACCGGCTGGCGGTTCTGGTCGTAGAACGTCGCCATCGGCCAGTCGTTGCCGTTCTCGTCCTTGGCGTAGATGGTCGTCGGCTCCATCGGGCGGTCCACCTCGAGGTAGCCGGGCAGGCCCTCGAAGAGGCTGATCGCCGTGGAGGCGGCCGCGCCGCTCATCGCGATGGCGGGGGTGACGGCCGCGGTGACCAGCAGGCCCGCGACGGCGCTCAGGCCGACGAGGCCGAGCACGCCGCTGAGCACGCCGCTCGGCGTCCTTTTCGCGTTGGGCATATGGTGATGGTAAGCGAGTTCCCTGGGGGACGCCTCACATGCGGCGGCGGCACGCGGATCGCGGCGCCGGCTCATGGATCGCGCGGACCGAGAGGACACGCGACGCGCCGCTCGATGACGGGAGAGTCATGACCACGTGGGAGTACCTCACGACGCCGCTGCTGATCCACAACACGGCAGCGATCCTGAACAACTGGGGCAAGCAGGGCTGGGAGCTCGTGCAGGTCGTCCAGGGGCCGGAGGGCGGCCTCGTCGCCTATCTGAAGCGCCCCGTCGGCGCCGGCGACGCCAACGCCGGGCTCGGGGCGGCGGCGGAGGCCGCGAAGCAGTTCGAGGACGAGCGGTGAGCGTCGCCGCGCGTCTGCGCGAGCTGGGTCTCGAGCTGCCGCCGGTGGTGCCGCCGGTGGCGGCGTACATCCCGGCGAAGGTGCACGGCGACCTGGTGTGGACCTCCGGTCAGCTGCCGATGGTGTCCGGAAGTCTGCCGGCCGTCGGCAAGGTGGGCGAGACGGACGGCCGCGTCCCCGCTGCCGACGCGAAGGAGATGGCGCGCACCTGCGCGCTCAACGCGATCGCCGCCGCCGCTGCGGCGGTCGGGGGCGTCGACCGCCTGACGGGGGTGTTCAAGGTGACGGGCTTCGTCGCCTCCGACCCCGCGTTCACGGGGCAGCCCGGCGTGGTGAACGGCGCGAGCGAGTTGCTCGGCGAGGTCTTCGGCGAGGCGGGGGCGCACAGCCGCTCGGCGGTGGGCGTCGCGGTGCTGCCGCTCGACGCGCCCGTCGAGGTCGAGGTGGCGTTCACCTACGCCTGAGCGCGCCGACCACGCGGAACGGCCCCGGGATCCCCGAGGCCGTTCCGCGCTTCTCAGCGCACCTGGGCGCTGATGACGCTCATCACGGCCGTGTCGGCCAGCGTGGTCGTGTCGCCGACCTCGCGGCCTTCGGCGACGTCGCGCAGCAGGCGGCGCATGATCTTGCCGGAGCGCGTCTTCGGCAGCTCGCCCACGATGTACACGTCGCGCGGCCGGGCGATGGGACCGATCTGCGCGCCGACCCACGCCCGCAGGTCGTTCGCCAGTCCCTCGGCGCTGTGCTCGCGCAGGAAGCTCTCCTTCAGGATGACGAACGCCACGACCGCCTGGCCCGTCGTCTCGTCGGAGGCGCCCACGACGGCCGCCTCGGCGGTGGCATCGTGTGCCACCAGCGCCGACTCGATCTCGGCGGTCGAAAGGCGGTGCCCCGAGACGTTCATGACGTCGTCGACCCGCCCGAGCAGCCAGATGTCGCCGTCCTCGTCGAGCCGCGCGCCGTCGCCCGCGAAGTAGTAGCCCTTGTCCTGGAACATCTTCCAGTAGGTCTCCACGAAGCGATCCGGGTCTCCCCAGATGCCGCGGAGCATGCTCGGCCACGGCTCCGTGATCACGAGCAGCCCGCCGCCGCCCTGGCCGACCGGCTCGCCCTTCTCGTCGACGACGTCCACCGCGATGCCGGGCAGCGGCACCTGCGCCGATCCGGGCTTCGTCTCGGTGATGCCGGGCAGTGCGGACACCATGATGGCCCCCGTCTCGGTCTGCCACCAGGTGTCGACGACCGGTGTCTTGCCGGCGCCGATCACCTCGCGGTACCACATCCACGCCTCGGGGTTGATCGGCTCGCCCACCGATCCGAGCAGGCGCAGGCTCGACAGGTCGCGGGCCTGCGGGATCTGTCGGCCCTGCTTCATGAAGCCGCGGATCGCCGTGGGGGCGGTGTAGAAGATGGTCACCTTGTACTTCTCGATGACATCCCACCAGCGGCCCGGCTCGGGAAACTCCGGCGTGCCCTCGTAGAGCACCTGCGTGGCGCCGTTCGCAAGCGGGCCGTACACGACGTAGGAGTGGCCGGTGATCCACCCGATGTCGGCCGTGCACCAGTACACATCGTTCTCGGGGTGCAGGTCGAAGACGTTGCGGTGCGTGAAGGCGGCCTGGGTGAGGTATCCGCCCGAGGTATGCAGGATGCCCTTCGGCTTTCCGGTTGTGCCCGACGTGTAGAGGATGAACAGCGGGGACTCGGCCGGGAACGCCTGCGCCTCGTGCTCGGCGGAGGCCTGCGGGACGACGTCGTGGTACCAGACGTCGCGGCCCTCGATCCAGTCGACCTCGTTGTCTCCCCGGCGCACGACGAGCACCTTCTCGACGGTGGCCTGGGGTCCCAGCCCGCCGCGGTCCTCGAGGGCCTGGTCGACGGCCGGCTTCAGCGGTGAGACCTTCCCCTTACGCCAGCCACCGTCGGCGGTGATGACGAGCTTGGCCCCGGCATCGTCGATGCGCGAGCGGAGGCTGTCGGCGCTGAAACCGCCGAAGACGACGGAGTGCACGGCGCCGATCCGTGCCACGGCCAGCATCGACGCCACGGCCTCCGGGATCATCGGCAGGTACAGCGCGACGCGGTCGCCCTCGCCGACGCCCATCTCGGTGAGCACGTTCGCGAGGCGCTTGACCTCGTCGGTGAGCTCCGCGTACGTGACGGCACGCGAATCACCCGGCTCGCCCTCGAAGTACAGGGCGACGCGGTCGCCGTGGCCGGCCTCCACGTGCCGGTCGAGGCAGTTGTACGCCACGTTCAGCGCGCCGTCGGCGAACCACTTCGCGAACGGCGGGTTGGACCAATCGAGCACCTGCGTGAACGGGGTGCTCCAGTCCAGCAGCTCGCGGGACTGCTCGGCCCAGAAGCCCTCGCGGTCGGCCTTCGCCCGCTCGTAGAGCTCGGGCTTCGCCACGGCGTTCGCGGCGAACGCCGGATCAGGGGCGAAGCGGCGGTCCTCGTCGAGGAGGTGGTCGATCTGACTGCTCATGCAGCGCGCTCCTTTGCGGATATCGATCGCCGGCGAGCGTAGCGCCGGGCGTGCGTCGTCGCACGTGATTCCTGCCGAATCTACGTCGGGCCCCGCCCGGGGGCTACCTCCGAAAGTCGGTGCGTTCGCTCACATGCGCGCGGCGCGTCGGACGGCCCGATCCATGCTGTGGAGCCGGACCTGCGCCGGGTGGCGCGCGCCTAGCGTCGGGGCATGCCCGATCCCTTCGTCGTCCGACCCCGCCGGCCCGCGCCGGCGGGCGCGCGCCGACTGCCGGCGGTGCCCGGCATCGGCGCGCTCGCGCCGTACCTCGAGGATCCCCGTGTCACCGACCTGTTCGTCAACGGCGCTGAGGGGCTCTTCGTCGATCGCGGGGCCGGGGCCGAGCGCGATTCCGCGTGGCGCGCGTCCGAACGCGAGGTGCGCGACCTCGCGACGGCTCTGATCGCCGCCGGCGGTCGGCACGTCGATGACGGCACGCCGTGCGTGGACGTGCGGCTTCCCGGAGGCATCCGCGTGCACGCCGTGCTCCCACCGGTCGCCCGGCGGGGGACCGCGCTGTCCATCCGGATTCCGGCCCTCGGCGACGCGACCCTCAGCGCGCTGAGTGCCGGCGGGGCGTTCCCCGACGCCGTGCGGGCATGGCTCGTGCGCCTCGTGCACGCGCGCGAGAACCTGCTGGTCACCGGGGCGACGGGAACCGGCAAGACCACGCTGCTGGGCGCGCTGTTGTCGCACGCACCCGCGCACGAGCGCATCGTCACGATCGAGGACGTCGCGGAACTGCGCATCGACCATCCCCATCACGTCTCGCTCGAGGCGCGCCAGGCCAACCTCGAGGGCGCGGGCGGGATCGGGCTGGCGCGCCTGGTGCGCGAGTCGCTGCGGATGCGCCCCGACCGCATCGTGGTGGGGGAGTGTCGCGGGGAAGAGGTGCGCGAGCTGCTCACGGCGCTCAACACGGGCCATGACGGTGGCGCGGGCACCCTGCACGCGAGCGGGCTGGTCGAGGTGCCGGCCCGGCTGGAGGCGCTCGGCGCGCTCGCCGGAATGGATGATCACGCCGTCGCGCGGCAGGTCTCGAGCGCCATCGCCTGGGTGCTGCACCTGGAGCGCGGTCCGGATGGCGTCCGGCGCCTGGCGAGCGCGGGCCGCTTCCGGGTTCGTGATGACGGGCGCCTGGCGATCGAGGAGGTCAGGCCGTGGCACGAGTGAGTTCGCCGGCACCTGCGGCCGTGGCGGCGACCCTGCTGAAGATCGCGGTGCTGCTCGAGGCGGGCACCGCCCCCGGTGCCGCGTGGCGACACGTGGGTGAGTCGGGGGACGATGCCGCACGCCGCATCCACGAGCGGCTCGATGCGGGATCGCCGCCGGTCGAGGCGCTCGAGGAGGAGGCGGTCGGTGGCCCCCGGGGCGGCGACGCCGCGGCGGCGTGGCGTCAGGTGGCGGCGGCGTGGGAGATCGCGTCGACGGTGGGCGCGCCACTCGCGCCCGCGCTGCGTGGCATGGCGCTCGCGCTGCGCGACGCGCAGGAGGCGATGGATGACGTGCGCATCGCGCTCGCCGAGCCCGCGGCGACGGCACGACTCATGGCGTGGCTGCCGCTGTTCGGACTCGCCGTGGGCGCCGCCCTCGGCTTCGACACGCTCGGCGTGCTCGTGTCGCATCCGCTCGGCACCGTATGCCTCGTGGCGGGGATCGTCCTCCTCGCCGTGGCGCGGATGTGGACGGCCCGGCTGGTGCGAGCAGCCCAGCCTCCGGCCGGGGTTCCCGGGATGCACGCCGAGCTCACGGCCATCGCGCTCGGCGGCGGCGCGTCTGTCGATCGTGCTCGCGGCCTGGTCGGTGCCAGCGGGGCCGTAACGGGCGTCGATCACGAGCGTGCCACGAACAGCGTGCTCGAGCTGTCGCGCCGCGCCGGCGTGCCGGCCGTCGAGCTGCTGCGCGCCACCGCGGTCCAGCAGCGGCACGACGCGCGTACCGAGGGGCGGTTACGGGCGTCCCGCCTCGGCGGGCGACTGCTGCTGCCCCTGGGCGTCTGCACACTGCCGGCCTTTCTCTGCCTCGGCGTCGCGCCGATGCTGCTCGCCGTCCTGTCGACCTCGCCCCTGCCTCAGCTTCCGTGAACGTCCACCCATCCACCACCCATAAGCAAGAGGAGTCATCATGAACATCGCTTCCCCCCACCGTGCCGAGATCATCGCCTTCCCGGGCGGTGGTTCCCTTCCGCGGCACCGCGAACAGCGCGGCGTCGGCGCGCTGGTCGCCGATGAGCGCGGCGCGTCGACCGCCGAGTACGCCATCGTCACTCTGGCCGCCGTCGCGTTCGCGGGCTTGCTCGTCGCCGTGCTGCGCTCCGGTGAGGTGCAGAGCATGCTGGGCGACATCATCCGCCGTGCGCTGAGCTCGGCCTGATCGGGCGAGTCGGCGATGCGGATGCGCACGCGCGCACGCGCCAGCGGCCCCTCCGAACGCGGGGGGTCGTCGGCGCCGACGAGAGGGGAGGGCGAGCGCGGCTCCGTCACGGCCGAGCTCGCGCTCGCCCTCCCGGCGGTCGCGCTCATCGTGGCGCTCGGGGTGACCGGCCTGCTGGCCGCCTCCACGCACGTCCGCCTGCAGGACGGCGCCGCGGACGCCGCCCGCCTCGTCGCACGCGGGGAGGAGGGGCGTGCCCCCGCGGCGGTGACTGCGGCCGTGCCGGGCGCGGCGAGCTCCGTGGCGCGACGCGGAGAGCTCGTCTGCGTCACGGCCTCGGTCGGGGCGCGCGTCGCGATGATCGAGATCCCGCTGCAGGCCACCAGCTGCGCGCTCGCGGGAGGGCTGTGATGGCGGGTTCCCTCCTCGCCGCCGCCGCGGTGGCGGGCACGTCCGCGCTGATGGTCGGACTGTTGGCTGTCGGCGGAGCGGGCGTGGCGAGTCAGCGGATCGCGGCGGTCGCCGACGCGGCGGCGCTCGCCGCGGCGGACGTCGCAAGCGGAGCGATCCCCGGCGACCCCTGTGAGCGAGCACGCGAGGTTGCGCAGACGCAGGGCGCCGTCGTCGCGGAGTGCGCGCTCGACGGGATCGTCGCCACGGTCGCCGTGGAGGGCCGGTTCTCGGGCCTCCCGGTGACGGGGCGTGCGCGAGCGGGGCCTCCACCGTGAGCTGGGCCGGGGCGCGCCCGCGCGCAGCGCGCCCCGGCGATCCCTCCGCCGCCGCCCACGTCGGTGCGGCGGCGGACGATACCGGAAGCGGCAGGCGGGCGGAAGTGTTGCACAGACGGTGGTGTGTATGGTGTGCAACGAAGAAAGGACGCCCCTTGGCATCAGGCAAGAAGCTCGTCATCGTCGAGTCGCCGACGAAGATGAAGTCGATCCAGAGCTACCTCGGCGACGACTATGAGGTGCTCAGCTCCGTCGGTCACATCCGCGACCTCGCGGACAAGCGCGACATCCCCGAGAAGGACCGCGCGGCCTACGGCAAGTACTCGATCGACATCGAGAACGGCTTCGAGCCCTACTACGTCGTCAGCGATCGGAAGGCGAAGACCGTCGCCGAGCTGAAGCGGGCCGTCAAGAGCGCGTCGGAGGTCCTGCTCGCCACCGATGAGGACCGCGAGGGCGAGGCCATCGCGTGGCACCTGCTCGAGACGCTCAAGCCCAAGGTGCCCGTCAAGCGCATGGTGTTCCATGAGATCACCAAGGACGCCATCCAGAAGGCGGTCGAGAACACGCGCGAGCTCGACACCGCGCTCGTCGACGCCCAGGAGACGCGCCGCGTGCTGGACCGCCTCTATGGCTGGGACGTCTCGCCGGTGCTGTGGCGCAAGGTCGGCAGCGGCCGCGAGGGGCAGGCGCTGAGCGCGGGCCGGGTCCAGTCCGCCGCGATGCGGATGGTGGTCGACCGCGAGCGTGAGCGCATGGCCTTCGTGCCCGCCGACTACTGGAGCATCCAGGCGACGGCGGCGCGGGCCGCGGAGGCCTTCGCCGTCAAGGTCGTCCGCATCGACGGCTCGCCGATCGCGGTGGGCCGCGACTTCGACGAGCAGGGCGCGCTCAAGCGCGCCGTCGTCGTGCTCGGCGAGTCCGAGGCCACCGACCTGGCCGCCGCGCTCGAGCGCGCCGGCTCCGCGAACGTGATCAAGGTGGAGGCCAAGCCCGGCACCCGCCGCCCCTACGCGCCGTTCACCACCTCCACGCTGCAGCAGGAAGCCGGCCGCAAGCTCGGCATGACGGCCAAGACCACGATGTCGGTCGCACAGAGCCTGTACGAGCGCGGATACATCACCTATATGCGTACGGACTCCACCAACCTGAGCTCGCAGGCGGTGCAGGCCGCGCGAGAGCAGGCCGTGAGCCTCTACGGCGACAAGGCCGTGCCGCTGAAGCCGCGGGTGTACGCCTCGAAGAGCCGCAACGCGCAGGAGGCGCACGAGGCGATCCGCCCCTCGGGCGACCGCTTCCGCACGCCCAGCGAGGTGGCGGGTCAGCTCGGCCGTGACGAGCAGCGGATGTACGACCTCATCTGGAAGCGCACCATCGCCAGCCAGATGGCCGACGCCAAGTTCGAGACGACGACGGTCACGCTCGAGGCGCACGCCGACGGCAAGCGCGTCGAGCTGACCGCCGCGGGCACCGTGTACACCTTCAAGGGCTTCCTCGAGGCGTACGAGGAGGGGCGCGACGAGCGCCGCAGCGACGCCGACCAGGTGGAGGACCAGTCCCTGCCGCAGGTGGCGGAGGGCGACGCGCTCGACCTTCGCGAGGCGGCCCCGAAGGGTCACCAGACCAGCCCCAAGCCGCGCTACACCGAGGCGAGTCTCGTCAAGGCGCTCGAGGAACGCGGCATCGGCCGCCCCTCGACATTCGCCAGCATCATCGGCGTGATCCTCGACCGTGGCTACGTCATCAAGCGCGGCCAGGCGCTCGTGCCCACCTGGCTGGCCTTCAGCGTGACGCGCTTGCTCGAGCAGCACTTCGCCGAGCTCGTCGACTACGACTTCACGGCCGAACTCGAGGACGACCTCGACGCCATCGCGCGCGGCGAGCAGCGCCGCGCCGACTGGCTCAAGGCGTTCTACTTCGGCGGCGATGGCCACCCCGGTCTGCGCAACATCGTGGACGACCTCGGCGAGATCGACGCGCGCGAGATCAACGCCACGAAGATCACTGACGTCGCCACGCTGCGATTCGGCCGGTACGGGCCGTACCTGGAGGTCGTCGATCCCGACAACCCCGAGCCTAAGCCGCGCATCATCAACGTGCCCGAGGACCTTGCCCCCGACGAGCTCACGCCCGTCAAGGTCCAGGAGCTCATCGACGCGCCGGTGGCCGGCAACCGTGTCCTCGGCGAGAACCCTGCCAACGGCAAGCTCGTCGTCGTCAAGGACGGTCGCTTCGGGCCCTACCTCGAGGAGGAGGACCCCGCCGACCCGGACGAGGCCGACGCCGAGACCGGTGAGGTCGAGGAGAAGCCGAAGAAGCGCGCGGCGAAGAAGGACGAGCCGAAGCCGCGCCGCGCCTCGCTGTTCAAGAGCATGTCGCCCGAGACCATCGATCTCGACACCGCGCTCAAGCTGCTCGACCTGCCGCGCGTTGTGGGCGCCGACCCCGACTCGGGCGAGGAGATCACGGCCCAGAACGGCCGCTACGGGCCCTACCTGAAGAAGGGCACCGACTCGCGGTCGCTGGAGAGCGAGGACCAGATCTTCGACATCACGCTCGAGCAGGCCCTCGAGATCTACAAGCAGCCGAAGTACGGCGCCCGTCGTGCCGCCAGCGCGCTCAAGGAGTTCGAGGCCGACCCGGTCAGCGGCAAGCCGATCCGGGTGCGCGACGGTCGCTTCGGCCCGTACGTGACCGACGGCGAGACGAACGCGACGATCCCGCGCGGGGAATCGGTCGACGACATCACCTTCGAACGCGCGGTCCAGCTGATCGCCGACAAGCGCGCCAAGGGACCGGCGAAGAAGCGCACGACGCGCACCTCCACCACCACGCGCAAGCGCGCCGCCAAGAAGTGACCGCGACCGACGGCTCCGTCGCCCCCGACCGGGGCAGGTGGATCACGCTCGAGGGGGGCGACGGCTCGGGGAAGACCACCCAGGCAGCGCTGCTGCAGGAGTGGCTGCAGCAGCGGGGGCGCACCGTCGTGCGCACCCGCGAGCCGGGCGGCACCGAGGTGGGGCGCCTCATTCGCGAGATCGTGCTGCATCACCGGGGTGAGATCGGCGCGCGCGCCGAGGCGCTGCTGTTCGCGGCGGACCGCGCCCACCACGTCGCCACCCTCGTGCGCCCGGCGCTGGAGCGCGGCGACATCGTCATCCAGGACCGCTACCTCGACTCCTCCGTCGCCTATCAGGGGGCGGGCCGCGTGCTCGGCGCCGACGAGGTGCGCGAGCTGTCCCTGTGGGCGACGGAGCGAGCGCTCCCCGACCTCACCGTCCTGCTCGACCTCGAACCGGAGGTTGCCCGCCGGCGGCTCGACGCCGCCGACAAGCCGTTCGACCGGCTCGAGGCCGAGCGGGGCGAGTTCCATGCGCGGGTGCGGGAGGCGTATCTCGCCCTCGCCGCGGCCGAGCCCGACCGCTTCCTCGTGCTCGACGCCGCGCTCCCGCCGCAGGACCTCGCCGCGGCGGTGCAAGCCCGCGTCGAGGCGCTGCTCTGACGTCGCGCCGTCGCAGCCCGCGGTTAGGCTGAGAGCATGACCGCCGTCGCCGCTCCCGAGCTGCCCTGGGGGGATGTGTGGGGGCAGGATGAGGCGGTGCAGACCCTCGCCGCCGCCGCGCAGGACCCCTCCGCCCTCGCACACGCGTGGCTGCTCACGGGACCGCCGGGCTCCGGTCGGTC
Source organism: Microbacterium sp. Marseille-Q6965 (assembly GCF_946151065.1). Taxonomy (GTDB): domain Bacteria; phylum Actinomycetota; class Actinomycetes; order Actinomycetales; family Microbacteriaceae; genus Microbacterium. Next base: position 243,448 of record NZ_CAMGZA010000002.1, read on the forward strand.
CACCCTCGCGCACGCGTTCGCCGCGGCGCTCATCGCCGAGGGCCCCGATGACACCGCCACGATGCGTCAGGTCATCGCCGGCACCCACCCCGACCTGACGGCGCTGCGCACGGAGGGCGTGATCATCTCGATCGCCCAGGCGCGGTCCCTCGTCGAGCGCTCCTATTTCTCGCCCTCGCTGGGTCGATACCGCGTCATCGTGATGGAGGACGCGGACCGGATGACGGAGCGCACGTCGAACGTGCTGCTGAAGGCGCTCGAGGAGCCGCCCGAGCGCACGATCTGGGTGCTGTGCGCGCCGAGCGACGCCGACCTGCTGCCCACCATCCGCTCGCGCGTGCGCACGCTGCGGCTGCGCGAGCCCGACGTCGACGATGTCGCTCGGCTGCTCATGGCCCGCACGGGTGTGGACGGGGCCGCAGCCGAGCAGGCCGCGCGGCACGCGCAACGTCACATCGGCATGGCGCAGCGGTTGGCCACCGACGAGGCATCGCGTCACCGTCGTGACGAGACCCTGCGCGCGGTGCTGCGGGTGCGCAGCATCGGCGACGTCGTCGAGGTCGCCGGCGAGATCGTGCAGGCCGCCACCGACGACGCGAAGGCGCTCACGGCGGAGCGGGACGAGGCCGAGAGGGCCTCGCTGCTGCGCACCGTCGGCGTGCCGGAGGGATCCCGCGTGCCCCCCGCGGTGCGCTCCCAGCTGTCGGCGCTGGAGGACGAGCAGAAGCGGCGCGCCACGCGCAGCCTGCGGGACGGCCTCGACCGTGTCCTCACCGACCTGCAGTCGCTGTTCCGCGACGTCACGATGCTGCAGTTCGGGCGGCACGAGGGGATCATCAATGTCGAACTCCTCGACGAGCTGCGCGCGCTGGCGGAGGCGTGGCGGCCCGAGCGCACCCTCCTCGTCCTCGACCATCTCGCCGACACGCGTGCCGCCATCGAGCAGAACGCCCAGCCGGCGCTCGCCCTCGAGAGCCTGCTCGTCACCATCGTGAGCGGGAACCGCGCATGACCGGCACCGCCCCGGCCGCCCGCCTGCGCGCGGCCCTCGCCGGCCTCGCCCTCGCCGCCCTGACGCTCGTCGGCTGCGCGGCGCCAGGCGATGCCCGTCCGGCGGATCCCGCCCCCGTCACCGAGGGGGTGCCCGATGAGCTGCTGTCGTTCTACGACCAGCCCCCGCGGTGGGAGCCGTGCGGGGAGGGCTTCGAGTGCGCCACGATCGCGGCGCCGCTGGACTGGCACGAGCCCGGCCGCGGTGAGATCGAGCTCGCCGTCGTGCGCCACCTCGCCACGCGGGGCGCTCCCGAGGGCGCACTGCTCACGAACCCCGGTGGCCCGGGCGCGAGCGGCGTCGACCTCGTGCGCGACGGGCTGGACTACTCATTCGGTGAGCCTCTCGTGGCGGCGTTCGACATCGTCGGGTTCGATCCGCGCGGAGTGGGGGAGTCCACGGCCGTCCGCTGCTACGACGACGCCCAGATGGACGAGTATCTCTACGGCATCCCGCAGGCTCCGCGCGGCACCCCGGAGTGGGAGGCCGAGCTGACGGCGAGATCGGCCGACTACGCTGCGGCGTGCGCGGCGAACAGCGGCGAGCTGCTCGAGTTCGTCACGACCGAGCAGGCCGCGCGCGACCTCGATCTGCTGCGCGCGGTGCTCGGGCAGGAGGAGCTGACCTATCTCGGGTTCTCGTACGGCACCTTCCTGGGCGCGACGTACGCGGAGCTGTTTCCGGAGCGCGCCGGACGCCTCGTGCTCGACGGCGCCATCGATCCCTCGGTCTCCGGCGAGGAGGTGGGCACCGTGCAGGCGGTCGGTTTCGAGTCGGCGCTGCGCACCTATCTGGCGTGGTGCCTCGAGGGTCGGCAGTGCCCGTTCGCCGGGTCGGTCGACAACGCCCTGGCCGATCTGTCGGCCATGCTTGCCACCGTCGACGAGCGCCCTCTGCCCGCCGAGGACGGGCGCCTGCTCGGTGCCGATACGCTCGTGACCGCGATCGTGGCGGCGCTGTACGCACAGGCGAACTGGCCCTACCTCAACGACGCGCTCACCGGCGTCTTCGAGGGCGACCCCGCCGATGCGTTCTTCCTCGCCGATTTCTACAACGGCCGCGGTGAGGACGGGCGGTATCTCGACAACAGCACCGACGCCTTCACCGCCTACAACTGCATGGACTATCCGGCGACCACGCCGGAGGAGCAGGAGGCCGGCCAGGCGCGACTCGCGGAGCTGGCTCCCACCATCGCGCCCTACTGGGCGGGACCCGACACCTGCGCGCAATGGCCGTACCCGCCGACGGGCACGCGGTCGTCGCTGACCGCGGACGGCGCCGATCCGATCGTCGTGGTGGGCACCACGGGCGATCCCGCCACGCCGTACGAGTGGGCCCAGTCGCTGGCGGATCAGCTTTCCCGCGGCGTGCTCGTCACCTACGAGGGGGAGGGACACACGGCATACAACGGGGCGAGCGACTGCGTCAACGGCGCCGTGGAAGGGTTCCTGCTCGACGGCACCGTTCCCGAGGACGGTCTCATCTGTCGGTGACCCCGCGGCCGCGGCGCGACGTCGATTCGTCGCGGCGCCCGCGATCCGGTATGCTTGTTCCTCGTGCCGCGCAGCGGCGCGAACGCCGCCTTAGCTCAGTCGGCAGAGCGATTCACTCGTAATGAATAGGTCGTCGGTTCGATTCCGACAGGCGGCTCGGCAAGACCCCCGGACTCCACTCCGGGGGTCTTTCCTTTTGCGCGCGTATGCCCGGCGTCGCATGCGGTATCACGTAGCGTGGCGCACAGCGATCGGCGACCGCCTTTGGCTTCGCAAGGCCGCCGGTGCGGCCGCCCGAACGATGGGAGCCGATCATGGCCACCACCGCTCCGCTCACCTCCACCGACTCCGCGGCCCGACTCGGCCCCGTCCGCCAGACCTACGCGGGTCCCGACAGCTTCCCGCCGATCACCCACTCCTACGCGAAGGTGTCGCAGGTCGTGCGCGAAACGGGCCTGCTCCGCCGTGCCCGCTGGTTCTACGCCCTCGTCGGCGCCGCGCTCGCCCTCGGCTTCGGCGGCGCGATCACGGGATTCGTGCTCCTCGGCGACAGCTGGTTCCAGCTGCTCATCGCCGCCGCGCTCGGCGTGCTCTTCACGCAGGTCGCCTTCATCGCCCACGAGGCGGCGCACCGCCAGGTGTTCGCCGGCGGGAAGGCGAACGACCGGCTGGCACGGGTGCTGGCCGCCGGCGTCGTGGGCATCAGCCTGTCGTGGTGGGATAACAAGCACTCGCGGCACCACGCCAACCCGAACCGGGTGGGCAAGGACCCCGACATCGCCGTCGACACGGTCTCGTTCCTCGACGAGGACGCGGCATCGGCCCGAGGCCTGCGCCGGGCGATCACGCGCCGCCAGGGCTGGCTGTTCTTCCCGCTGCTCACGCTTGAGGGCCTGAACCTGCACTGGCAGGGGCTGCGGCACCTCCTCTCGCGCGGACCCGTGAAGGGGCGCTGGATCGAGCTCGGGCTCATCGCGCTGCGCTTCGCCGTCGTGCTCGTGCCGCTCTTCCTCGTCCTGCCGCTCGGCATGGCCTTCGCCTTCCTCGGCGTGCAGCTGGCCGTGTTCGGCGTCTACATGGGCGCGTCGTTCGCGCCCAACCACAAGGGCATGCCGGTCATCGCGCCGGACGCGAAGCTCGACTTCCTCTCGAAGCAGGTGCGTACCTCGCGCAACATCCGCGGCGGCTGGTGGGCCACCGCGCTGATGGGCGGGCTGAACTACCAGGTCGAGCACCACCTCTTCCCGAGCATGGCCCGGCCGTACCTCGCGCGCGCCAGTGAGATCGTGCGCGACTACTGCGCCTCCCACGGCGTGCCCTACACCGAGACGAGCCTGCTGCGCTCGTACGGCATCGTCGTGGCGTACCTCAATCGGGTGGGGCTCGCCGCGCGCGACCCGTTCGACTGCCCCGCCGCCGCGCAACTGCGCCGCGCCTGATCCGGGGGATCCGCGGGGGCGAGCCGCGGACGGCGGTCGCCGCTGCGGCCCCACAATGGACGGGTGCCGATCATCGACAACGCCGTCTACGTGGACGGGAAGCGGATCGCCGATCCGGAGAGCCTGGATCAGACGTTCGAGTACATGCGCGCGCAGGGCGGCATGGGATGGATCGGGCTGGTTCGCGCCACCGATGAGGAGCTCGACACCGTCGCGGCCGAGTTCGGCCTGCACCGTCTGGCGGTCGAGGACGCGAGATCCGGTCACCAGCGGGCGAAGCTCGAGCGCTACGATCACACGCTCTTCGTCGTGCTGCGGCCCGCCTGGTACGACGATCGCGCCGAGACCGTCGAGTTCGGCGAGCTGCACATCTTCATCGGGCGCGACTTCGTCGTGACCGTCCGCCACGGCGACGCACCCGACCTCGCGCGCGTGCGCCGGCGGATGGAGGCCGATCCCGACCTGCTGCGGCGCGGCCCGGAGGCGGTGCTGTACGCCATCCTCGACGAGGTCGTGGATCAGTACGCCCCGGTCGTTCTCGGTGTCGAGAACGACATCGACGAGATCGAGACGGCGCTGTTCACGGACACCGGTGCGCAGCTCTCGCGCCGCATCTATCAGCTCTCGGCGGAGGTCCTCTCGTTCCAGCGCGGCACACAGCCGTTGTCGGGGATGCTGGAGGCGCTGCTGCGCGGCGGCGACAAGTACGGCGTCGACGTGGAGCTGCAGCGCCTGCTGCGCGACGTGCACGACCACGTGCTGCGCATCGCGGATCGGATCGCGGGGTTCCGCGCGGTGCTCGACAACGCGCTTACGGTGAACGCCACGATGGTGACCCAGCGGCAGACGGAGACGGCGCTGCAGCAGAACGAGCAGGTGAAGAAGATCTCGGGATGGGCGGCGATCCTGTTCGGCCCCACCCTGATCGGCGGCATCTACGGCATGAACTTCGACGACATGCCTGAGCTGCACTGGGCATGGGGCTACCCGTTCGCGCTGGGGCTGATGGCCGCCACGAGCGTCACGCTGTGGGCGGTGTTCAAGTGGCGCAGGTGGATGTGACGAGCGACCTGACCGATCCGCCCCGCTCGGCACCGATCCGACGTAGCGTTGAGGGACGAAACCCGTCGAGCAGGAGGCTCACATGGCACGCGTCGTCATCATCGGAGGGCACGGGAAGGTGGCGCTGCGTCTCGCGCCCCTGCTGAGGGCACGGGGAGACGAGGTGACGAGCGTCATCCGGAACCCGGATCATGCGGCCGATGTCGAGGAGGCGGGCGCCTCGCCGCTCGTCGCGGACGTCGAGACGATGAGCGTCGACGCGCTCGCGGAGATCCTCGCCGGACACGATGCCGTGGTGTGGGCGGCGGGCGCGGGCGGCGGCGACGCCGCGCGCACCTACGCCGTCGACCGCGACGCCGCGATCCGATCCATGGACGCCGCCGAGCGGGCCGGGGTCCACCGGTACGTCATGGTGTCGTACATCGGCGCGGGACCGGATCACGGCACCCCCGAGGACAGCTCGTTCTTCCCCTATGCCGAGGCGAAGTCGGCGGCCGACGCCCACCTCCGCTCCAGTCGCCTGGAGTGGACGGTCCTCGGCCCCGGTGGGCTCACGCTCGATGAGCCCACCGGCCGCATCGCGGTGCGTGACCCGGGCGACGGGCGCGTCTCGCGCGGTGACGTCGCCGCGGTCATCGCCGCGTCGCTCGTGGAGCAGGCCACCGTCCGCCGCACCATCCGGTTCGGAAACGGCGACGAGCCGATCGAGGATGCGCTGCGGCTGAAGGTGGAGAGCGACGAGTGGGGCGCGCCGCCTACTCCCTGATCGCCTCGCGCACGAAGCGCTCCACGTTCGCCCGCAGCGCCTCGATGCGCGCCTGCCGTGCGGCCTCGACGTCGAAGCCGACGTAGGCGAGCGGTGGTCGTCGCCGGGCGTTGACGTTGCACTCGAAGGCGGCGCAGACGAGGGTGCCGATGGCGTCGCCGCGCCGGCCGGTCGCGCCGGCGCGGCGCGTGCTGAAGAGCACGACGTCGTTGGGCAGGTGGACGTCGGCGCACCAGGAGCACTGCGTGCGCTGGCGCGGCGTGGCCTCGGCCTGCTTCAGCATGAGGCCGACGGGTTCGTCATCGATCATGGCGACGACGTAGCCGACGAGCGGCTGCTTGTGATCGCGCCAGCCGAGGAAGTCGATGCGGCCCCAGTCCGTCAGGTCGAGATCGGGCAGGGTGATGTTCTTGCGCTCGCGGACGGTGACGTTCGCGAAGGACGCCCGGATGCGGGCGGCGTCGAGGGGAAGCATGAATGCTCTCTTCGTGTGTGAGAAGGATGAGGGCGCGCGCGGCCGAAGACGCGCGTGTGTGAGGTGGCGGGCACGCCGGAGTGTCGGCGGCGCCGTGAGGCGGGCGGCACGGCACGAGCCGACGCCGCACCGGATCGTCAGGCTCTCTCGGTCGCCGACGCAGAGCGCGTCGACGGCCTCCTCACTCCCCGCAGGGGTCCGGTCTCGAACACGCGACCATCCTACGCCGTCCGAGCGGGGCGGGCCGACTCAGGCGAGAGCGAAGAGCGCGGCCGCCACGAGGGCGAGCACGAGACCGATCGCCTGCGGCGCGGCCAGGCGCTCGCGCAGCACGAGGGCCGCCAGCAGCACCGTGCCGGCGGGGTAGAGCGCCTGCAGCACCCCGACCACCGCGAGATCCCCGGTGCGCAGCGCGACGAGGATGAGCACATTGGCCGCGGCGTCGCACACGCCCGCCGCCAGCGCGATCCGCAGCCCCGAACCGGAGCGCGGCCCCTGCGCGGGACCGCGCCGCAGCGCGAGGATCGCGACGCCCGCACCGCACAGCGCCGCCAGCACCACGCGGCTGGCGATCAGCGGGGTGAGGCCCGACGCCTCCGCGGTCTGATCGAGCGTGATGACAAAAGCCCCGAACGCCACCCCGGCGACGATCGTGAGGAGGAGCGGCACGGGTCGGGGGCGGGCGGCGCGCTCGCCCCGCGCGCGTGCGATCAGCACCACGGCGGACACCGCGAGACCCGTGCCGGCCCACGCGAGCGGTCCCGGCGATTCACCCGCGACGGCCACCGCCCATACGGACGGCACCACGGCCGACAGCACGGCCGCCAGCGGCGAGAGGATCACCATGGGCCCGGCGGCGAAGGCGGCATAGAGGCAGACGAGGCCCACCGCGTAGAGCGCGCCGACCATCGCCCCGAGCGCGGTGTCGCGCGCCGACCACGCGCCGCCGACGAGCAGCTGCGCGGGCAGGAGAAGGACGAGCGCCGCCATGCCGGTGAGGAACGTCACGCGCACGGCGGCCATCCGCTTGGCCGCAAGGCCGCCGAGGAAGTCCGCCCCGCCCCAGATCATGGCCCCGACGAGGGCGAGGGAGGCGGCGATCACGACGTCAGTCTGGCACGCGGCGCGCCCCCCTCCCTGCGGGGCGTACGCTGGCGGAAAACGGATCGAGGAGGCGGATCGGGATGAGCAGGGCGCTTCTCATCGTCGACGTGCAGAACGACTTCACCGAGGGCGGCGCGCTCGGCGTCGCCGGTGGCGACGCGGTGGCAGAGGGCATCACCCGGCTCCTCGCCGAACGAGCGGGGGAGTATGCGCTCATCGTCGCCTCGCGCGACTGGCACGACCCCGACAGCGACAACGGCGGTCACATCGCCGAGACGCCCGACTTCGTCGACACCTGGCCGGTCCACTGCGTCGCCGGCACCGCCGGCGCGGACTACGACCCGCTCCTCGACACGGGGGCGGTCACGCACCACGTCAAGAAGGGCCAGGGAAAGCCTGCCTACTCGATGTTCGAGGGCGTCACGGACGAGGGCGCCACGGTCGGTGACCTGCTCACCGAGAACGGCATCGTCGAGGTCGACGTCGTGGGGATCGCCACCGACCACTGCGTGCGCGCCTCGGCGCTCGACGCGATCTCGCACGGGCAGCGGGTGCGCATCCTCACCGACCTCGTCGCCGGCGTCGCGCCGGAGCCGAGCGAGGCGGCGCTGGCCGAGATCGTGCACGCCGGCGGCGAGCTGAGCCCCGCCCGCGCCTGACGGCCCCACGGGGCCCGGCGACCGGGCCACCCGGCCGCGGCTTCGCGCTGCCCACGGCGTAGAGTTGACGCGGGCCTATAGCTCAGTCGGTAGAGCAGCGGACTTTTAATCCGTAGGTCGAGGGTTCGAGCCCCTCTGGGCCCACCATTGCGTGCGCGATCCGCCCCTCCGAGATCGCCCGCGACCTCCGCCCGCACGTCGCGCGCATCGCAGATTCCTGCGCCGCGACGCACCTCGCGGCCGCTCGGCCGACGCGTTCCGGTGAAGCGGAATCGGCCACCCTGCCATGGATCGGCGTCCAGGTCAATCGGGGCGCGAAAGAGGCGCGGAGCGCGTTTGATCGTTGGCGAACCCACTGTCCGAAATCGGTGAGGAAGGGAAGCCAATGTCGCAGAGTTATGGTCAGACGCCAGCAGCGGGGCCCGGAGCGGAGTCGGAGCAGGGGAGCAAGACCGACGCCGTCAAGCACGAGGCCACGGAGCTGAAGGACACGGCTCAGGCCGAGGCCGGTCACGTGATGGAGACGGCGAAGCAGGAGGTCTCCGCCGTCGGCCACGAGGCCAAGACACAGGTCAGGGACGTCTACCGCCAGACGACGCAGGAACTTCGGGACCAGGCCGCGACGCAGCAGCAGCGCGTGGCGGACGGCCTGCGCTCGCTGGGGGAGCAGTTCGGCTCGATGGCGCAGGGCGCTGACAACCAGGGCATGGCCGTGGACCTGGTGCAGCAGGCGTCGCAGCGGCTCTCGGACGTGTCCGACTGGCTGGGCCAGCGCGATCCGGGATCGCTGCTGAACGAGGTGAAGTCGTTCGCACGCCGCAAGCCCGGCATGTTCATCGCCGCAGCAGCCGTCGCGGGTGTCGCGGCGGGACGCCTCACGCGAGCGCTCGCCGAGGGCGCCCGCGAGGAGCAGTCGACCGGGTCGCACACGGGCACCGGCGCTGCCGCCAGCCCGGAGACCGTGGTCGCACCGCCGCCGCCGGTGGTGCCCGCGTCCGACGTGGCCGCCACTCCCGTGGTCGAGCCGGGCACGCCCGGTCAGACGGCCGCCGGAGGCCTGACGGAGCCGACGCCCGCCTATGACCGGACCCGTGCCGGTTGGGATGGCACGCGTCCGTCCGAGGGGGTGTGACGGTGACAGATCCCACCCCGTCCGAAAAGAAGGCCGCCACCACCTCGCTCGGCGACCTGCTCGGCGAGGTCACGAGAGACATCTCGTCCCTGTTCCGCCAGGAGGTGGAGCTCGCCAAGGCGGAGCTGAAGCAGTCGGCGACGCAGGCCGGCGCGGGGGCCGGAATGTTCGGCGGCGCCGGCTACGCCGCGATGATGGCCGTGTTCTTCCTGAGCGTCGCGCTGTGGTGGGCGCTCGGGCAGCTCATGGGTCTCGGCTGGTCGGCCGTCGTCGTGGCGCTGATCTGGGCCATCGTCGCCCTGGTGCTGTTCCTGATGGGACGCAACCGCCTGAAGCAGGTCAAGGGGGCACCGCGCACCGTGGACTCCCTGCAGAAGATCCCCGACGCGATCAAGAGGAATGAGGAGAACCGATGACTGATTCACCCGACGCCATCCGTGCCGACATCGATCGCACCCGCGACGAGCTGGGCCGCGACGTCGACGCGTTGGCCGACAAGGTCAACCCGTCGAAGGCCATGCACCGGCAGACCGACAAGGTGAAGGGCGCCTTCAGCTCCGTGCGGGAGCGCATCATGGGGGCCGCTGACGACGCCGCATCCTCGATGCACGGCGCCGGATCGTCGGTCGGCTCGGGCGTCTCCGACGCCGCTCACCGCGTCTCGGCGAAGGCGGAGGGCAACCCGCTCGCCGTCGGGCTGATCGCCTTCGGTGTCGGCCTGCTCGCCTCGTCGCTCATCCCGAGCTCCAGCAAGGAGAAGGAGCTGGGAGCGAGGGTGAAGGAGCAGGCGCAGCCGCTCATGGAGGAGGCCAAGGGGGTCGCCCAGGAGATGGGCGAGCACCTGAAGGAGCCCGCGCAGGAGGCCGTGACCGCCGTGAAGGAGACGGCCCAGAACGCGGTGACGAACGTCCGCGACGAGGCGCAGGGTGCCGCCGAGACGGTGAGCGACCAGGCGCAGCAGAGCCGCCAGAACGTCACCGAAGGCTGATCGACACGACACGGGGGGCGGTCGCGCGCGGCGCGACCGCCCCCTTGCAGGCAGGAGGAGCACCATGGCCCGATCGACCGCGTCCCCCGAGCGCTCGCGAACGGACGCACCCAGCCCCGAGCACCCCGGTAAGCCCGATTCGCTCGGCGACATCAAGAAGCCCTCGTGGAAGTACGTCTTCAAGAAGTCGGTGCGCGAGTTCTCCTCGGACCAGTGCATCGACCTGGCTGCAAGCCTGACCTACTATGCGACGCTGGCGTTGTTCCCCGCCCTCATGGCGGTGTTCTCGCTGCTCGGTGTGATCGGGCAGGGCCAGCAGGCCGCCGACGCACTGCTGGGCATCCTGGGATCGTTCGCGCCGGCCGAGACGGTCGAGACGCTGCGCGGTCCCATCGAGGAGATCGCCAACTCACCCTCTGCCGGATTCGCGCTCGTCAGCGGTGTCGTCCTCGCCATCTGGTCGGCCTCCGGTTACGTCGGAGCCTTCACCCGCGCGATGAACCGCATCTATGAGATCGACGAGGGCCGTCCGTTCTGGAAGCTGAAGCCGACGCAGCTCATGGTCACGCTCATCGCGATCGTGCTCGTCGTGGTGGCCGGTCTGCTGCTGGTGGTCTCGGGGCCCGTCGCCCGGGCGATCGGCGACGCGCTCGGCGTCGGCGAGGTCGGGGTGATGGTCTGGCAGATCGCGAAGTGGCCGGTGCTCGCCCTGGTGGTCGTGCTGATGGTGGCCGTGCTCTACTACTTCACCCCGAACGCCAAGCAGCCGAAGTTCCGCTGGATCAGCGCCGGCGCGGTCATCGCGATCGTCGTCCTCGTGATCGCGTCGATCGGCTTCGCCATCTACGTGGGCAACTTCTCCAACTATGAGCGCACCTACGGGTCGTTCGCCGGCGTGATCATCTTCCTGCTCTGGCTGTGGATCATGAACATCGCGCTGCTCTTCGGCGCGGAGTTCGACGCCGAACTGGAGCGCGGTCGAGAGCTGCAGGCGGGCACGGTGGCGGAGGAACGCATCCAGCTGCCGCCGCGCGACACGAAGAAGATCGAGAAGGCCGAGGAGGCAGAGCGAAAGGACGTGGCCGAGGGGCGCCGGATCCGTCTCGAGCACGGCTCCGACGGCTCGGACGGCGACGAGGGCGACGACCGGCGCTCGAAGGCCTGATCCCGCTCGCCGCGCGGCTGCGGTGATGGCACGATGGGCGCATGCCGGAGAAGGTCGACCTCGCGAGGACGCGCGACTCCTATCGTGCGCGGCGCGGCGAGTTCCGCGTCGTCGACGTGCCGCCGATGCGTTACCTGGCGGTCGACGGGTCGGGCGATCCGAACAGCTCCGCGCGGTACCGGGAAGCGCTCGAGACGCTGTACCCGGTGGCTTATGCGCTGAAGTTCGCCAGCAAGGCGGCCGGCCTCGACTACGTCGTGCCGCCGCTGGAGGGGCTGTGGTGGGCCGACGACATGACGTCGTTCACCACCGCCCGCGACAAGTCGCGCTGGTACTGGACCATGCTGCTCCTGGTGCCCGAGTGGATCGACGATGACGCCGTCGACGCCGCGATCGCGCAGGCGGAGAAGCGGACGCCGCTGCGGGGCGAGCTGCGCGTGCGTGAGCTCGACGAGGGGCGCTGCGTGCAGACGCTGCACATCGGCTCCTTCGACGAGGAGGGGCCGGTTCTCGCGCTCCTGCACGACGAGGTGATCCCCGGTCTCGGGCTGCGCATGACGGGTCACCACCACGAGATCTACCTGAGCGATCCGCGCCGCACGGCGCCGGAGCGGCTGCGGACCATCCTGCGTCAGCCCGTGGGCTGAGCGCGGCGCTCCGGGCGGGTGCGCGATCACGCCCGAGCCCGCGACGCGGCGGCTCAGCAGGCCTCGTAGAGATGCGTCGCGACGTGCTGCGCGACGAGGTCCCGGTCTCGGAGGATCGTGAGCGGTGCGCGATCGGGCAGCGCGCAGACGTCGGCGAAGGTGAGCCCGGCGCCGGCGAGGGCGTCGGGGTACTCGATCTGTAGCACGTGGTCGCCGTAGGCGTCGGTGTATGCCGCACATTCGTCGTAGGCGGCGCATTCCTCCGTCACGGCGAAATCGAATCCGAGCCGCCGCGCATCCGGCGCCGCTTCGGCGGCGTTCTTCTGCGCGATCGCGAGGCCACGGGCGTGGGCCGCGTCGACATAGGCCGACGCGAGCTCGAACCCACCGCCGCGGTCGATGCCCGCGAAGCGTGCCCAGGTGTCGAGGTTGTCGATCTCGACGGCGTCGAATCCGGCGTGCGCGCAGCGATCGAGGAGGGGCACGATCACGTCGAGGATCCCCTCGCGCTGTCGCGCCGTCGAGGGGTCGAGCACACGCTCATCGGGCCACTGCGGGTCGACCACGGGGGTGCCGTCCTCCTCCCGCAGCAGGAGCGTCTCGTCCCACTCCGCGCCCGGTTGGGTCTGGAATCCGTTGACGTAGCAGACGCTGTAGGCGCCGGGGAGGGGTTCGGCCGTGACATCGCGCACCACCACGTCGAGGGGCGAGTCGTCGCGAAGCGTGTCGTCGGTGCCGCCCAGCTGATAGTCGAACGTCCCCGCGGTCGGAGGCAGCGCGATCGCCGCCTCGTCACCGGCGGGGGCGCATCCCGTCACGAGCGCGGCAGCCGCGGCGACGAGGGCGGTGGCGCGGAGGCGGCGCGGGAACGACACGGCGTCCGGCGCAGCGGCGGGGCTTCCGGTCACGGGGTGCCGGGCGCCCCGCGCCGCGGGCGGGTGACGACGGCCGCGACGGCGCCGCCGATCGCGCCGAACAGGTGGGCCTGCCAGGAGATTCCCTCCGCGGCGCCGAAGATGCCCGTGAGCATCGTGCCGCCGTACGCGACGGCGACCGCCACGGCGATCAGCGCGTACAGGATGCCGTGGCCGAGGGAGCGGGCCACGAAGGCGCGGACCAGCAGATAGCCGAAGTACCCGAAGACGAGACCGGAGGCGCCGACCGTGAGCGTGCCGGGGGAGTTGACGACCCACGTGCCCAGCCCGCCGATGACCGCGATGATCGTCGTCACGGCCCAGTACCGCCCGATCCCGTCCAACGCGACGAGCAGGCCGAGGATGAGGAACGGCACCGAATTGGACGTGAGGTGCGCGGCGTCGGCGTGCAGGCCCGGTGACAGCAGCACGCCGTCGAGGCCGTCGAACGCCCACGACTCGATGCCGTACTCGGCGTTCCAGCTGCCGGGCAGCACCGCGTCGAGCCCGAAGACCGCCCACATGGCGGCGAGGAGGATGAGAGGCTGCGCCGCGCGGGCGAGGAGGCCGCCGCCCGTGCGGGCGGGGCCCTGGGTCGTCGTCATGGGATCATCGTCGCATCTCGTCGGCTCCGACCGTGCAGGCCCCTGTCCGGGCACCGCCGGCGCCTGGACGGGGCCTGGATGTGCCGGCGAGCGCCGCGGCTAGCGTGGAGGCATGGACGACGAACTCGACGACGTCGTGAACACGGTCGCCGCCAACCCGTGGACCTCCTGGCTCGCCGTGGGCATCGCGGTGGCGGGCTCGGTCGGGCTCGCCCTGATCCTCGCGTTCGTCTTCGGCCGCGTGACCGCGGCGCTCGAGCGTCGGCATCGGGTCTTCGCCGAGCTGCGCGGGCGCTTCACGCGGCCGCTGTTCTGGATCGTCGCGGTCGCCGCGGCATGGGTGTCGGTGCCGCGGTTCATCCCGCGCGGCCTGGAGGCGCTTGCCGGGGGCGTCGAGTACGGCCTGAGGCTGTGCGTGATCGGCATGGTCGGGTGGATCATCGCGAAGGTGCTGATCTTCCTCGTCGACGGCGCCATGGCGCGGCAGGACGCCGTGGTCGTGGACGAGTTCACGGCGCGTCGGCGCCGCACGCAGATCCGGATGATCCGGCGCCTCGTCATCGCCGTGGTGGCGGTCCTCACCGTGGCGGCGATGCTGCTGACGATCCCGGGCGCCGAGACCTTCGGAGCGTCGCTGCTCGCGTCGGCGGGCGTCGCGTCGATCGTCGCCGGCCTGGCGGCGCAATCGACGCTCGGCAACCTCATCGCGGGCATGCAGCTGGCGTTCTCGAACGCCCTGAAGGTGGGCGACACGGTGGAGGTGGGGGGCGAGTTCGGCACCGTCGAGGAGATCACCCTCACGTATGTCGTCGTGCAGATCTGGGACGACCGTCGTCTTGTGCTGCCGTCGACCTACTTCACGACGACCCCCTACACGAACTGGACGCGCAACCAGACGGCACTCACCGGCACCGTCTTCGTCGAGGCCGATTACACGGTCGACGTCGACGCGGTGCGCGAGGAGCTCATGCTCATCCTCGACGCGGCGCCGGAATGGGACCGTCGCAGTGCGGGGCTCATCATGTCCGATGCCGTGGGCGGCGTGGCGCAACTGCGCGCGACGATGACCGCCGCGAACGCCGACGACCTGTGGACGCTGCGCTGCCTCGTGCGCGAGCGGCTCGTGGCCTTCATCGCGCGCCGCCGCCCGGCCGAGCTGCCGCGCCGCCGTTCGCTCGTGGAGGCGTGGGGCGACGAGCGCGGGGTCGACGCCTGAGGCGGCCCCGCCCTTCGCGTGGCGGTCGTAGCCTGGAAGGATGAGCAGCGACGAGTTCCACAAGCCGGTGAAGCGGCCGTCGGAGACCTTCGACCGGCTCTTCGCCGCCGAGGACCCCGCGGAGGTGTCGCGAGCCGCGCACTCCACGGCGCAGGCGCTGCTCGCGCGCGTGCGTCACGAGGCGGACGATCGCGTCGTCGACCGGCTCATCTCGTTCACCGACAGCCACGGCATCGACGACATCGCGGAGCTGTGGTCGCGGTCGCCGGCGCGCACGCTGCCCGGCTCGCTGTGGCGGCTGTACCTGCTGCAGCTGTCGATCCACGACGACCCGCAGACCGCCTCGCTGATCTACGAGCGGGGCCGCGTCGAGCTCCTGTCGGCCGATCCCGTCGTGGCGGGCGCCCCGACGCCCGCCGGCCCCGCCGAGCTGGTGGCGCTGATCGACACCATCCTGCGGGGGGCGTTCACGGGCGACTTTGCGGGGGCGCTCGACCGGGCGGCGGCCTTCTGCCGCGTGCAGGCGTCGGGTGCCACCCACCTCGCGGATGACTACGAGCCGAGCGAACCGGAGCGGGCCAGCGCCCTCACCTCGCGGGCGCTGCGTCTGTCGACCTACGCCGGCGACCTCGCGGTCGCGGCACGTCTGTGGCGCCGCGACGCCCTGGCCTGACCGCAGCGTCTCCCGGCGGATGTGCGGGTCGCATGCGGGGCTTTCCAGGCGGCTCGCCTAGCCTTTACGCGTGCTGAACTCGTCCGAGAACCCCCTCGTCGGCGTCGTCATGGGCTCCGATTCCGATTGGCGCGTGATGGCCGACGCCTCGCAGGCGCTGACGGAGTTCGGCATCCCACACGAGGTGGAGGTCGTATCGGCCCACCGGACGCCCGACAAGCTCGTCGCCTACGGGCGCCAGGCGCGGGGCCGGGGGCTGCGGGCGATCATCGCCGGTGCCGGCGGAGCGGCGCACCTGCCGGGCATGCTCGCCTCGCTCACGCCGCTGCCCGTCATCGGCGTGCCCGTGCAGCTGAAGACGCTCGAGGGGCTCGACTCCCTCCTGTCGATCGTCCAGATGCCCGCCGGCATCCCCGTCGCCACCGTCTCGATCAACGGCGCCAGGAACGCGGGCCTGCTGGCGGCACGCATCCTGGGAGCATCCGAGGCCGCGATCGGCGACCGCGTGGAGGCTTACGCGCGGCAGCTCGAGGCGCAGGTGGACGAGAAGAACGAGCGCCTCAAGGCCTCGCTGAGGGTCGCCGAGTGAGCGTGACGAGCCCCTCGCGCTCGCGCGCGGCGGCACCCGAGCTGACGGCGCGATCGGCCGGCGTCTTGAACGCGCGGCCGCTGCGGTACCCGGATTCGTCGTCCCCGCCCGTGATGACGCGCCGCGGATGGTGGCTCGTGATCCTCGGCTGGCTGATCCCCGGATCCGCGCAGGTGCTGGCCGGCAACCGCCGTCTCGGCAGGTTCGCCCTCGGCACGACGCTGCTGCTGTGGGCCGTCGCCGTCGTGCTCGTCCTCGGCCTGCTGTTGTGGCCGGCCGGCACGATCACGATCGTGCTCTTCCCGATCTCCATGATCATCGGTGGAGCGGCTGTCGTGGCATACGGAGTGCTCTGGATCGTGCTCGGCATCGACACCCTGCGTCTCGTGCGCCTGGTGAAGACATCGAACCCCTCGCGCTTCCTCATCGCTCTGCTCTCGGTCGCGCTCATGGTGGTGACCGGCGGGGGCGTGGCCTTCGCAGCCCCCAAGCTCTTCGCGGGCAGCAACCTGGGCAGCATCCTGCCCACCGGCTTCCCCGTAGCGCCCGTCGACGGGTACTACAACATCCTGCTGCTCGGCGCGGACTCCGGTGAGGGGCGAGATTCCATGCGCTTCGACAGCATCTCGGTGGTGTCGATCAACGCCGACACGGGAGCCGTCACGATCACCGGCATCCCGCGTGACATGCCCAACGTGCCGTTCCCCGAGGACAGCCCCATGCACGCCCTCTACCCGAACGGTTTCGAGGGCCGATACGACCCGGCGTGCGGGTGGAACAACCACATCAACAACCTCACGAACGCCGTCGAGTACTGCAGCCAGGACCGCGGCGAGAGCCTGTACCCCGGCCTCGACCCCACGTATTCGCGACCGGCGATCGAGGCCACCAAGGACGCCGCCGAGGGCATTCTGGGCATTGAGATCCAGTTCCACGTCTTCATCGACATGAACGGCTTCGCTCGCCTGATCGACGCGCTCGGCGGCGTGGAGATCGAGGTCGCGGAGCGGCTGCCCAAGGGATGGGGCCCCGCCTACGAGGGGCAGCCGGCCGAGGACTGGGCCGTCGGATGGATCGAGCCGGGGCTGCAGCGCATGGATGGCGACACCGCGCAGTGGTACGCACGCTCGCGCTACACGACCAACGACTGGGACCGCATGGGCCGCCAGCGTCAGTTGCAGCAGGCAATCCTGGATCAGTTCACGCCCGAGACGGTGCTGGGCCGGTTCGAGGAGATCCTGAACGCCGGCAACGCGCTCGTCCAAACCGACATCCCGCAGAGCATGACGGGTGCCTTCATCGAGCTGGGGACGAAGGCCAAGGAGCAGCCGTTCGCCTCCATCGAGTTGACGCCGGAGGGCGGAGTGGACGCGGAGAACCCGGACTTCGCCCGGATCCACGAGATGGTCGACGCCGCCCTCTACCCGCCCACTCCGACGCCCACCCCCGAGCCGTAGCGGAGCGACCCCAATCGAAGGCGGCGCTCAGGCGGATCGAAGTGCGCGACAGTACGCTCGTGGCATGTCCGTGAGTCTGCGCGTCGTCCTCGATCAGCTCGTCTCGCCGACCGGCGACGACGTGGCGACGGCGTCGCGTGAGCTCGCGGCGGCGCTCGTGGCCACCGCGCCGCTCGGGTGCCGCGTCGAGGGGATCCTTCCGGCCGGGGAGGACATCGGGCTCGCGGGCCTGAGCCACGAGCACCGTCTGCGCCTCAACCGCATGCAGCTCGCCGCGGCATGGCGGTTCGGTGTCGCATCCGGGGTGGGGGGCGGCCTCATCCACTCGCCCACGCTGATGGCCCCGCTCGTGCGGCACGACCGCGTGAACGAGGGGGATCAGACCGTCGTCACCGTCTGGGACCTCGCTCCGTGGGAGACCCCGTCCGAGGTGTCGCGGGCCGAGGCCGACTGGCAGCGCGCGATGCTGCGCCGCGCCATGAAGCACGCCGACGCCATCGTCGTTCCCACCCACGCGATCGCCGAGCGGCTCGCCGAGTGGGCCGACCTGGGTGAGCGGATCCGGGTGATTCCCGGCGCCGTGCTCGACGGCTTCGCCGTGCCCACGGACGCGGACGCCCGCCGGCGCGATCTGCGCCTGCCCGTCGAGTACGTCGCGACCGCGGGTGGCCCGGCGGAGTCCGACGGGCTCGCCGCCGCCCTGCGCGCGGCCGCGGCGACCACGCTCGACATCGTCGTGATCGGCGTGCCCGAGGGGGCGGAGCCGACGGTCGTCGACCTCGCGGCGGCGGCGGGGCTGCCCGAGCGTCGGGTGCACGCGCGCGGGTGGCTCGACCGCGGGGACCGGGCGGCGGTGATCGGGGGAGCGCGGGCGTTCCTCGCCCCCAGCCCGCGCAGCGCGTGGCCGTGGCGTGCCACGGAGGCCATGGCGCTCGGCACCCCGCTGGTGGCGGTGGACTCGCCCGTGCACCGCGAGGTGATCTACGACGGCGGCCTCTTCGTGCCCGCGGATCAGATGCCCGAGGCGCTGCGCACGGTGGTCGACAGCGGCGGCCGGCGCCTGTCGGTGCTCGGGCGGGACCGCGCGCGGGCGTTCACCTGGATGGGTTCCGCCGAGAAGGTCTGGCAGCTGCACGCGGACCTGTGAGCGCTGTCACCGGGCGCGCGACGGCGCGGTGAGCGCCGCGTAAGCCGTGAGGTAGCGCTTCAGCGCCACGTCCGAATCGGTCGGCGTGAACCCGGTCGCTTCCAGCTTCGTCAGGTCGAGCACGCTGCTCGACGGTCGTGGCGCGACCCCCGTCCTTCCGGCGTTGTAGTCGGCCGTGGCCACCGGAGTCACCCTGGCGGGGTCGTGCCCCATCACGTCGAACACGCGGGCGGCGATCTGAGCCCACGTGCGGGGTTCGCCGCTACCGGTGACGTTGTAGACGCCGGCGGGCGCACCGGAGGCGAGCAGGTGCCGGATCGCGCGGGCCAGATCGTCGGTGAAGGTGAGCCGTCCGACCTGGTCGTCGACCACCTTCGGGTCGATGCCGCGCTGGGCGAGCGCGGCCATGGTCCGCACGAAGTTGGGCCCCTCGCCGATCACCCACGACGTCCGCACGATGTAGTGGCGCGCGACCGAGGCCACGAGCGCGTCGCCCGCCGCCTTCGTCTGCCCGTACACGCCGAGCGGCGCGACCGAATCGTCCTCGCGATAGGGACGCCCCGCCGCGCCGTCGAAGACGTAGTCGCTCGAGACGTGGACGAGCGTGATGTGGTGTTCCGCCGCGATGCGCGCGAGGGCCGCGACAGCCGTCACGTTGACGGCCCAGGCCTCGGTGCGCCCCTCGGGGGTTTCGGCCTGGTCCACGGCGGTGTACGCGGCGGCGTTGATGATGACGCCGTAGTCGCGCCAGCGGCGGGCGTCCGCCAGGTCAGGAGAGGCCAGGTCGACCTCCGCGCGTGCCGCGTACTCGACGTGGCCCGCGTCGCCGAGCTCGGCGCGCAGAGCGCGGCCCAGCTGTCCGTTCGCGCCGAGGACGAGCACCTTGCGCGGCCCGACGGGCGCGACGTCCGGCAGGCGCGGGTGGGCCCTGTCCTTCTCGGAGACCTCGGCATGCTCCAGGGGGATCGGCCAGGGGATCGCCGCGGTCTCGTCGGCCAGGTTCAGGAACGAGTACGCGGCGTCGGGCGACCAGTGGTCGTTGACGAGGTACGTATAGGCCGTTCCCGCCGCGAGCGCCTGGAACGCGTTGCCGACGCCGCGCGGCACGAAGACGGCCTTCGACGGATCCACCTCGGTCGTATACACGGCGCCGAACGTGGGACCTTCGCGCAGGTCGACCCAGGCGCCGAAGACGCGACCGCTCGCGACCGAGACCCACTTGTCCCATGGTTCGGCGTGGATGCCGCGCGTCGTCCCGGGCCGAGCGTTGAACGAGACGTTGTTCTGCACCGGTCCGAAATCGGGCAGGCCTAGGGCGGTCATCTTCTGCCGTTGCCAGTTCTCCTTGAACCAGCCGCGGGCGTCGCCGTGTACAGGCAGGTCGAATACGAGCAGCCCCGGAATGGGCGTCTCGGTCACGGTGAGGGGCTTGCCGAACTCCATCACGTCACTGCCCCTTCGACGCGTAGAACGCCTCGACGCCGTCCTTGGCATGCGCCCACCAGGCCTCGTTGTCGCGGTACCACGCGATGGTGTCCGCCAGGCCGGCGCGGAAGTCCTGAAAGCGCGGCCGCCAGCCGAGCTCGCGGCGCAAGCGGGTCGCGTCGATCGCATAGCGCAGATCGTGCCCCGCGCGGTCGGCGACGAGGTCGTACGCGTCGGGCGGCTCGCCCATGAGCTCGAGGATCGTCTCGACGACCCTCCGGTTGCTCTCCTCGCCGTCGGCGCCGATCAGGTAAGTCTGACCGATCTCGCCCCTCTCGAGGATTGTGAGCACCGCCGACGAATGATCGTCGGCATGGATCCAGTCGCGCACGTTCTCGCCCGTGCCGTACACCTTCGGGCGGACGCCGCGGAGCACGTTCGTGATCTGGCGGGGGATGAACTTCTCGACGTGCTGGTAGGGGCCGTAGTTGTTGGAGCAGTTCGAGATCGTCGCCCGCACGCCGAACGAGCGCACCCAGGCGCGCACGAGCAGGTCGCTGCCCGCCTTGGTCGAAGAGTACGGGGAGGACGGGTTGTAGGGGGTGCTCTCGGTGAAGCGCGCGGGATCGTCCAGATCCAGGTCGCCGTACACCTCGTCCGTGGAGATGTGATGGAAACGCGTCCCGTGTCGGCGGGCGGCCTCGAGCAGCGTGTACGTGCCGATGATGTTCGTGTCGAGGAACGGGCGCGGGTCGTTGAGCGAGTTGTCGTTGTGCGATTCGGCCGCGTAGTGCACGACGGCGTCCGTCTCGGCGAACAACGCGTCGACCAGGTCGGCGTCGGCGATGGATCCCACCACGAGCCGGACGCGGTCCTCCGGGAGGCCGGCGAGCGAATCGCGATTGCCCGCGTAGGTGAGCTTGTCGAGCACCGTGACGGTGTGGTCCGTCTGGGACACCACGTGGTGGACGAAGTTGGAGCCGATGAAGCCGGCGCCGCCGGTGACGAGCAGGCGCGCCATCAGCTGCCGCGCTCGAGCAGACCGAGCAGGTACGTGCCGTACCCCGACTTGACGAGCCGCTCCGCGTGTCGACCGAGCTCGTCGTCGGTCAGGAACCCCTGCCGCCACCCGACCTCTTGAGGGCAGCCGATCTTGAGCCCGGTGCGGCGTTCCATCGTCCGTACGTAGTCGGCGGCGTCGATCATGTCGTCGAACGTCCCGGTGTCGAGCCATGCGGTGCCGCGAGGAAGGACCTCGACGCGCAGCCGGCCGCGCTCGAGATACGCGCGATTGACGTCGGTGATCTCGTACTCGCCCCGCGCGGAAGGCTTCAGGCCCTTGGCGATCTCGACGACGTCGTTGTCGTAGAAGTACAGGCCGGGCACCGCGTAGTTCGACTTCGGCTCCGTCGGCTTCTCCTCGAGCGAGATGGCGGTGCCCGCCGCGTCGAACTCCACCACACCGTACGAGCGCGGATTCGACACCCAGTAGGCGAACACGGCGCCGCCGTCCACATCGGCGTACTGCTGTAGCTGCGACCCCAGGCCCGGTCCGTAGAGCAGGTTGTCGCCGAGGACGAGCGCCACCTTGTCGTCTCCGATGAAGTCCGCGCCGATGGTGAACGCCTGTGCGAGGCCGTCGGGCGACGGCTGCTGCGCGAATGTCAGATCCACTCCGAATTGCGATCCGTCGCCCAGGAGCCGTTCGAAGGCCTCGGCGTCGTGTGGGGTGGTGATCACGAGGATGTCGCGGATGCCGGCGAGCATGAGCGTCGACAGCGGGTAGTAGATCATCGGCTTGTCGTAGACGGGCACCAGTTGCTTCGAGACCCCGAAGGTGACCGGGTGCAGGCGCGTGCCGGAGCCACCGGCGAGGATGATGCCTTTCAATCTGTCCCCCAGATCGTGTGGTCGTGTCGGAGATAGGGAGACCGATGAGCCCGGCCTGATACGCGCGGGCCCCGCTCAGACGATGATCTGGGCGCGCGCGGGCGGCGCAGCTTCCCGGGGCGTCGAAGCGGGCACCCAGAAACGTGACGGTACGATCACCTGTGGCCTATTCCCGAGTCGATGTGGGGCGCAACCCGAGTGACTACCGTTGATCTGAGCGAGTTCGACGTGCCCGGTCGCGGGCGCGGCCTGCTGGATGTCATCCGCTGGCGGTACCTCCTCAGGCTCCTCGTCCGCAAGGGGACCGCGACCCGGTACCGGAACTCCGCCCTCGGCTGGACATGGTCGTACGTCAAGCCGCTCATCCAGTTCCTCGTCTACTGGCTCGTGATGGGCTTCATCTTCGGGATGAACCGTGGTGTGGAAAACTTCCCTGCCTACCTCTTCGCCGGCTTCGTCGCGGTGACGTTCTTCAATGAGGCGTTCGGCAATGCCACGAACTCGGTGGTCGACAACCGAGCGCTCGTGAAGAAAATCTACTTGCCGCGCGAACTGTTCCCTATCGCGGCGGTCATCGTGGCGTTCGTCCACTTCCTTCCGCAGCTCGTGATCCTCCTGGTCGTGGTGCTGCTCTACGGCTGGGTGCCGAGCATCGCCGGGGTGGGTGCGATCCTCCTCGGCGTGCTGGTGCTCGCGGCCGCGTCGCTCGGTCTCGGTCTGTTCTTCGCCGGCCTGAACGTGCGCTTCCGCGATGCGCAGAACTTCGTGGAGATCCTGCGCATGCTCAGCACCTGGTTCTCGCCGGTCCTGTACACGTGGACGTTCGTCGCGGAGCGACTTCCCGAATGGGTGCTCTACCTCTACATGATCAATCCGATCACCATTGCGGTCGAGCTGTTCCACTACGGCTTCTGGGCGCCCACGGCCGGCGACGCCTGGCATGGGTTCGCACCCCACTTCGGCCTCTACATCATCGCGTCCATCGCGATCTGTGCCGCGTTCCTCATCGTCGGCCAGCTCACCTTCCGGCGCTTCGAGCGCACCTTCGCCCAGGATCTGTGATGTCCAGCACCATCGTCGCCACCACGAAGACCAAGCCGTCCATCATCGTCGACCACGTCACGAAGCAGTTCCTGAAGCGGAACACGCACTCGTTCAAGGAGGCGTTCGTGTCGTGGATCAAGGGAAAGAAGGTGCGGGCGGACGTCTTCAAGGCGCTCGACGACGTCAGCTTCCAGATCGGTGAAGGCGAATCGGTCGCTGTGCTCGGATTCAACGGCTCCGGGAAGTCCACGACGTTGAAGATGGTCTCGGGGGTGCTGGAGCCCGACGCCGGGCGGGTGTTCACCCGCGGCCGGGTCGCGGGCCTCATCGAGGTCGGCGCGGGCTTCCACCCGGATCTTTCGGGGCGGGAGAACGTGTACCTGAACGCCGCGATCCTGGGGATGTCGGCGAAGCAGATCGACGAGCGCTTCGACGACATCGTCGCCTTCAGTGAGATCGGGGACTTCATCGACACCGAAGTGAAGCACTACTCGTCCGGGATGTTTATGCGGCTGGCATTCGCAGTCGCCATCCACGTCGACCTCGATGTGCTGCTCGTCGACGAGGTGCTGTCGGTGGGTGACGCGCCTTTCCGGGAGAAGTGCTACCAGAAGATCGAGGAATTGGTCACCCAGGGGGTGACGATGCTCGTCGTCAGCCACGACATGTCCACCGTGCAGCGGCTGTGCTCGCGGGGGATCGTGATCCACGACCACAAGGTGCTCTTCGACGGTGACATCGAAGAAGCCGTACAGGTGCTGCGTAGCACGCCCCACTGAGAGGGCGCACCTTCTTAGCGCTGCCGACCCAGCACGCGCCTCAGCTTGCGGTATGCGCGCTGTGGCACGTTCAGCGAGCTGAGCCCCTCTCGCACCTCGGCGCGGATCCCGTTTTCGACGTCCACGAGACGCTGGTCGATGAACTTCGTCAGGTACATTGCGAGGCCGGGGCCGTACTCCTGAACGTAGGCGCGCAGTGCCTCATCACGCAGTAGCGCGTCGTACTTCGCGTGCTCCCCGCGCGATTCGATCACGCTGTTTCCCGCAGCGCCCACGTCTCCGGTGCGCTGATGCCAGTACGCGTAGGGCTCGTCAGCGAGATACTCAAGGGGCCCGCGGGCCAGGACCTTGAGATTGAAGTTCCAATCGCCCACCACCGGCAGCCGCTCGTCGTAGAGACCCAGTTCCTCGTGCAAGGTGCGCCGATAAACGAAGCCGATCGGCACGAAGCGATTGAACAGCATGGTGTCGCCGAGCGTCGGAGCCGTCAGGTGCTCCTGGAACACCTCGTCACGCACGGTCACGTACTCCTCACCCCGAAGCTCCTCCCACAGAATCCGGATGCGCGAGACGACGCCGCCTCGATCCGGGTTCGCGGCGAGGTAGGCAATGGCCCGCGCGAGGAACTCGGGGTGCCAGGAGTCGTCGTCATCATGCAGGACGAGTAGCGGTGCGGACGTGGCGAGCACCCCGGCGTTGGCGCTCACCCAGCGTCCGCGTGACGTCGAGGAGTGGACGACGTGAATGCGACTGCGGTGCTCCTGCGACAGGCTCGCAACAAGGCCATCCACCGGGGCGGGGTCGCCCCCGTCGTTGACGATGACGCATTCCCAATCGCCGAAGGTCTGTGCCGTGATGCTGCGCATCGCACGGGCGAGGAAATCTGCGCGATCCTTCGTCCGAACGACGACCGCGACCTGAGGGTTGCTCATCCGTCCAGCCTATTCTCCGCGCGCCTCGTGTTCGAAGCGCACGTCGCGTGGTGTGATTCGTGCGTGCAAGACAGAAGGCCAGGGCCACATCTTCGTTCACGACACTTTACTTCTGTCACACTTGCTTCCATGTCGGAGCCCACGAAGAGAACGTTCCCGGGGCGCCTCGCGGCCGCGACGGTGCTTGCGCTCGTCGCCTCGCTGCTTGCGTCTCCCGCGTGGGGAGCCAGCGAGGTCGGTGCCGAGGCGCCCGAGGTGTCTGGAGCCGCTGGCGCACCGGACGATGCGGAGCGAGGAACCACGTCGGCGACTCCGGCCCCTAGCGATACGCCTGCGCCCGCGACCGGCGGAACCGCGCCTGCTCCCGTTCCGCAGGCGACTCCTGAGGAAACCCCCTCACCATCGTCGACGCCAGAGCCTGCTCAACCCACGCCGTCGTCGACCGCCGCGAGTCCGTCACCGGCACCTGTGGAGACCGAGCCGCCGTCGGATGACACGCCTGGCGGCGGCGGAGCGCAGCAGCCGTTGACACAGGAGGAGATCGACCTTCTTGGCCGCGACTCGACTCCCGACGCCGCGATTCTGGAGGAGGGCGCCGACGAGGCACTGAGAACACTCTCCCTGGCGGGCTGGAATGCCGGCAACATCATCTCCGACAGTGTCTTCTTCGCCAGTGACACGATGTCGGCGGCGGACGTCCAGAGCTTCCTCAATAGCAAGGGCAATGCCTGCCAGTCCGGGTATGTCTGCCTCAAGGACTACCGTCAGAGCACGCCGACGCGCGCGGCGGACAAGTACTGCCCGTCCGACTACGCTGGCGCGTCGAACGAAACCGCAGCCACGATCATCGCGAAGGTCGCTCGTGCGTGCGGAATCAACCCGCAGGTCCTGCTAGTCGTGCTGCAAAAGGAGCAGAGCCTCGTGACGCGGGCGAATCCAGGCGCTTCTGTCTACAAGATCGCCATGGGCTACGCCTGCCCGGACACCGCCCCCTGCGACGAGCGGTACTACGGCTTCTTCAACCAGGTGTACAGCGCCGCACGGCAGTTCAAGGTCTATGGCATGGTATCTGGCTTCCGGCACAATGCCGGTCAGACGGTTGATGTCTACTATCACCCGAATGCCGGATGCGGCACGAGCCGCGTGTATATCGCGAACAAGGCGACAGCCGCCCTTTACAACTACACCCCCTACCAGCCGAACGCCGCAGCGCTGGCGGCGGGCTGGGGCCTCGGGGACGGGTGTTCGTCCTATGGGAATCGGAACTTCTACAACTACTTCACCGATTGGTTCGGATCGACACAGCACCTCACGGTGAATCCCGTCGGTGCGATCGACTCTTGGGAGTCAATCCCGGGCGGGGTGCGGCTGACTGGTTGGGCTCTTGATCCGAACACCACGGGGTTCGTGAGCCTGCGAATCAAGTCGGGCTCGCTCGTTGTTGCGCGCGCGAACGCGAATCTCGAGAGCTCGACGATCCCCGCGCAGTACCAGAGCTATGGCACTAACCACGGGTTCTCCGTTGACGTGCGCCTTCCCGCAGGAACTCAGCAGCTCTGCGTCGCGGTGAACAACATCGGTGCGGGAAGCAACTCGACAATCGGTTGCCCGACGGTTCGCGCGGACGGCGGGGACGTCTTCGGAGCGGTCGAATCATGGAGCAAGATCCCGGGTGGGGTTCGCATCACCGGATGGGCTATCGACCCCGACTCCACCGGCGCCGTCTCGCTCAGGGTGAAGTCCGGCGATCTCCTCGTGCGCCGCGCGAATGCTGATCTTCCTAGCGCGACCGCTCAATCGCTCTACCCGGCCTTCGGCGGCAACCGAGGGTACTCCGTCGACGTGGTACTCGCGCCCGGACAGCAGACGATTTGCGTCGCAGCCAATAACGTCGGGGTCGGCTCGAATCGCACGCTCGGCTGTTTCGATGTCTCTCCGCCCGGAGGCCGCCCGATCGGCGCCGTCGAGGCGGTCGAATTGATCCCCGGGGGAGTGCGTGTACGCGGGTGGGCGATTGATCCCGACACCACGGATGCGGTCACGATTCGCGTGAAGTCTGGAGCCAACACCGCCGCGTACGCAACGGCGGATCGGAACAGGCCCGACATCGAGGCCGCGTACCCTGCGTTCGGCGCGGCGCGTGGTTTCGAAGCGGAGGTGCAACTGCCGGCGGGGCTGCAGGACCTCTGCATTGTTGCAAACAACGTGGGGGAAGGCTCACACAGCTTCTTCTCCTGCCAGAAGCTTGAGCCGATGACGGGCACTCCCATTGGATACGTCAACAACTGGATTCCCATTCCCGGCGGTGTAAAGCTCACGGGTTGGACAATCGACCCGGATACGAGCGATGCGGTGACCGTGCGTGTGAAGTCGAACGGCAACGTTGTGAGTCGATTCGAAGCGAGCGCACACCGCAACGACATTGGTCAGCGTTACCCCGGTTATGGATCGGCCCACGCCTTCTACGTCGAGGTCCCGCTACCGGCCGGTGCCCAGGAGGTCTGCGTCGTCTCCAACAACGTCGGGCCGGGCAAGACCAAGACCCTGGGTTGTCGTGCTGTCACGCCGCTCGGCGGGACGCCCGTGGGCTACATCAACTCCTGGGAGAACGTGGCTGGCGGTATCAAGGTGAACGGCTGGGCTTATGATCCGGACACGACGGGTCCCGCCACGATCCGCGTAAAGGCGGGCGACCAAGCCGTGGGGTACTTCCAGGCGACCGCGTACCGCAAGGACCTCGCGGAGCGCTTCCCGCTGTACGGGGGCAACCACGCGTTCTATCAGACGGTGGGGTTGCCGAAGGGAACGCATCACGTTTGCCTCGTGGTGAACAATGTCGGCGCGGGGAAGACCAAGACCCTTGGGTGTCAGTGGATGACAGTCCGCTGAGCCAAGTACGCGGGGTACCTCGATTAGCATGGAAGAGATGTCCTCCGACGTGCCGGTTCGTGCCCCGCTTCTTTCGGTCGTGATGCCGACGCACAACGTCGGACCATGGGTGCGAGAGACCCTGCGCTCGATCCTCGCGCAAGACCTGACCGACCTCGAGGTCCTCGTCGTCGACGATCATTCCACCGACGCCACTCGTGACGTTGTTCGCGCCGTTGTCGCGGAAGACGCTCGAGTGCGTCTCATTGAGGCGAATCGTCGCGGCGGAGGTTCTGCGCGTAATGAAGGCGTCGCGGTGGCGCGCGGGGAGTTCCTCGTCTTCAGCGACGGCGACGACATCGTCCCCGACGGTGCATACTCGGCTCTCGTTGACAGCCTCCGCGAGTCGGGATCCGATATCGCTTTCGGTGATTACCTCAAGTTCCGCCCGGTCGACACGTGGCGCCCCACGGACAGCATGGCGGCGTTCAGTCGACCGAGCCGGGGCATCACGCTTGCTGACGAGCCAACCCTGCTCTACAGTCGGCCCTGCTGGAACAAGGCATTTCGTCGCGATTGGTGGCTGCGCAACGGTCTCTCATTCCCCGACGTTCCGCGCTCGAACGATATCGTTCCCATGGTCCGCGCGTATCTCGCCGCCCGCCGCGTGGACATCGTTTCCGCGGTCGTTTACCTCTATCGTGAACGTCCGGGTGTGAGCTCGATGACCGCTCGCGCCGACTCCTCGCGGTCGATCTTGAGCTATCTGGAGCAAGAGCGGATTTGCGCAGAACTCGTCTCGGAGACGCAGGACGAAGGGCTTATGCGAGTCTACGCGGGCCTTGTGTACGACCGAGACGGATTTGTCCACATCGCAAAGTACCTTTCTCGATGGGAGGCACCATCGCCTCAGGACGCGGATGTGGCGGCCGCTCTGCAACGCCTGCTCGCCGTGAGCCCCCGGCCGCCTCGCCATGTCCACTCTTTCAAGCGCCTGGCTCTCCAGCTCGCCGCGAACGGTGAATTCGAGGCCGCGCGCGTGCTGGCGGCACCGGACGCGATCGAGGGCCAGCATCCCCGGGTGCGCCTCCGCGCCTGGGCGACCGCGTTGCAACGGATTAGTGCGCACGACCTCTGGCGGGCCGGCGACCATGCGGCGCTCACGCTTCCGCTCGCGTCAGCGCTCACCGCCCCGCAGGCTGCGACCGCGGCGCATGAATGGAAGTCGTTGGTCGCGGCCGTCCGGAGCCTGTTCGGCGACCGGGAGTTGATGCTTGTTCCGGAAGCGTCGGCTCACGCCGAGGAGATCGAACGGGCACTCGCCATGCGCGACCAGGCTGCAGCCACGGTTGGAGAGATCCTGGGCGGACGTGGCGGCCTCACCCTCACAGGGTCGAGTGAGCTCGGTGGGGGAACGGTGCGCCCCGTACTTTACGACGGCGAGTTCGCCGGGAACCCGCCGGTTGAGCCCTCAACTGTCGCCTGGCGACGCAGCCCTGAGGGCGGCTGGGATTGGACGGCGAGCTTCCGGGTGGG
The DNA here is from genome assembly GCF_946151065.1 of Microbacterium sp. Marseille-Q6965. Classification (GTDB taxonomy): domain Bacteria; phylum Actinomycetota; class Actinomycetes; order Actinomycetales; family Microbacteriaceae; genus Microbacterium. The sequence continues at coordinate 272,504 of NZ_CAMGZA010000002.1, forward strand.
TAGTCTGCCGCTTCACCGCCCGCTCACTCCGGCATTGCGCGCAGGGGACGTCGTCGTGTCGGTGCGCAGCGAGGCGACCGTGCCGGAGTACGACAGAATCGATCCCTTCCTCTATGACCCGTTTGGGCCCGTCGTGATGATACGCCGACGGCGGCACTGGGTGCCCCGAGCCGCCAGGAGGGTCCTCCTCACCGCTGCCGGCAGGATCAGGTCTTTGCTCGGCTCACGAAGCAATAGCGCGTGAGCTCAACTCTTCGAGCAGCGCGTGGTACTCGCGGGAGATGGCCCACGGAGAGATCGGATCCGTAAAAGCAGCGAAATCTTCAGCGGTGACATCGGTGAACAGAGCCGGATCGCTCAGGAGTTCAGCGATCGAGTCTGTCGGGCGAGCCGGGTCGAAAAAGCGCACCCAACGTTGGCTGCCGAACTGCGATCTAAGGTGCGCTTCGTTCGGCAACACCACCGGAGTCTGGAAGCTCGCCGCCAGATGTAGGCTGCCCGAGTTCAAAATGGCGCGATAGGGAAAAACGGCTACGTCCGCCGCGCGAAACCACTGTCCGAGTTCCCCGTCGGAAACGAAGGACAGGTGGGTGATCGTGCGCAGGTCGTCCGGAAGAGTGGCCGTGAACTCCTCCTGGGCCATCTCCTTGACCGCGCCAGCCAGCATGAGAACGATCTCGCGCCCCGGCAGCGTGGCGGCGCGTGATGCAGCAATCAGCGCGTCCACGCCCTTATAGGGGCGGATCTGCCCGAGGAACAGCACGGCGCGGTCCGTGTCAGCGAGCTCGAAGGCGGCTCGAGCCACAGAGCGTTCCGCCGCCATGTCGTAGATGCCCTCGTAACTTGGGTGGGGGATCACGCGCAGCTTGCGGCTGTCAAGGGTGACGACGTCGGAAACGACGTCGGCGGTGGCAGGGGCCATGATATGCACGACGTCGGCAAGTTCCCCCAAGGTCCGATAAAGCGAAATCTCCGCGTCTCGGTGGCTCAGCTCGTGAGGAAGGCGGTTGTGGACGGTCCAGACGATCGAGATGCCACGCGAGCGCAGGCCCTCGAGATCCCGACGCAGCGCTCCCAGCCGCTCCTCCGCCTCGAGCGCTGACGCCGCCGACTGCAGCAGAGGCTGCGTCCAATGCAGATGGAGCACGTCATGAGGCTGAAGTCGGCCGAGCTGGCGACGAAGGCTGTCGTAGGTGGTTGCACCTAAAAAGTGCCAGCCCTGGGACCGTGCGGCGAGCGCGAGAAGGTTGAGGTACGGATTCTCCCGCCACGCGGGGAAGACGAGAACGTTCGAACCTTGGCGCATCGCATTCGATTCTATCCGCCTCGCGGCGCGCGGCGATCAGGGCTGCGTCAATGCGCTCGCGAGTGCGTCGGCGAGGTACGGGGCGAGCGTCCGACTGAATGTTGCCGTGATGTGGTGGGTGTCCCGGTACACCAGCACACCACCCAGAGCCATCGGGCACTTCCCATCCAAGCAATAGGCATTATGCAGGTCGATGAGCGGTACGCCCGCGAGTTCCGCTGCTAAGCGCAGTGGGTCGTCGGAGAATCCTGCATCGGCAACGGGGAACGCGCACGTGTCGATGTCGAACTCCGTGGCCACGGCACTGCAGTCCTGAGCCGATTGGGGGACGTTCGGGTTGTCCGCAAGCACCACAACGTCAATCCCCGCCTCCTCGGCGGCTCGCCATGCAGCTGCGTACTCGGCGGCTATGACATCCCGCGGCGTGTCACCGAAATCCGGTGCGTTGAGTGCGGTCACGAGGAGCACGTCATAACCGCCATGCAGAATGTGTTCATCGAGCGCTGCGTATCGGGAAGCGCAGTCGGCGGAGCCAGGAACGCGCCAAACGCACCCCCGTCCCACGTACGTGTCGACGCTCCACCCGTGTTCCTCCGCAACGTCCCGCAACCCCGGGATCAGCATGGCGCCGTGCGAATCGCCGTTGAGGGCGATGCGGAGTGCACCCGGTGCAGACGAACCGAATGAACAACTCTCCGGTTCAACAGCCGTGGTGACCTCGTAGTCGTAACACCCGTAGGCGCCGCCGGTGTCGTCCATCAGGCCCGCGAGCGTCGGAACAACTTCAGTGGCGCCGTACGTCACGCGGTCATGACCCTCGCAATCGGGGGCGAGCAGCAGGTGCGCCCCGCGGCAATCGGCGGGATCAGCGAGTTCGTGTGCCACTGCCGCCTGCTTTTCGACCGCGGCCCGGGCGTTCTGCCACATGGGGACCGCGGCCGCCGCCACGACGATGATCATCGCCGCAGCGGTTGTGATGGCGATGCGCGCGGGGGCTGCGTTCTTAACACGCGGGCCGAAGCGGATGGGATCTTCAACGTAACGCTTCGATAGTGCGGCGAGGACGATGGTGAGTGCGAGGAGTGCGAGATTGTGCGGTAGATCCGGTGCGTGACCGAGCACAGCGGGAGCGATGACGATAAGTGGCCAGTGCCACAAGTAGATGCCGTAGGACTGTTCACCGACCCATTGAACCGGCGGCAAGGCGACTGCGCGTCCCATGGCGCGAGCGGGGGCATTCGGGCCGAGCGCGATGAAGAGGGCCGTCGCAGCCGTCGGCAGGATCGCCCAGGGCCCCGGAAACGGTGTTGTCGGTCCGAAGAGGAACGCCGTGGCCGTGAGAAGCACCAGGCACGCCGACCAGACAACGATATGCAACCGGCGAGGCAGACGCAGCTGCGGGGTCAGTGCGATAACGGCGCCGAGCGCGAACTGCCAGATCCGACTGACGGTCGAGAAGTACCCGAAAGGATAGCTGACGGCGGTGAGCCAGACGCATACGGCAAAGCTGAGGGCTGCCATCGTGGTCACGGTGATGAGCAGGGCGCGCCGTTTGGCGGCCACCGACCGGGAAAGTCCGAGCGTGGCCGCGATAACGAGCAGCGGCCACAAAATGTAGAACTGCTCCTCAGCGGAGAGCGACCAGTAGTGCTGTGCGATCGGGGGCTGATTGTCGTGCGCGAGATAGTCCACGCCGTCGGCCGCGAGCAGCCAGTTCTCCACGTACAAGGCGCTGCCGATAATCGACCGCAGGTACTGCCCGGCCACGGTCGGCGGCGCCCAGATGAGGGTGAGGGCCACGCTCACGATCAGTACGAGCAGACTCGCCGGGAGTAGGCGTCGTGCGCGCGCAGCCCAGAAGCGCGAGAGCTTCAGCGTGCCGGATTCGCGCGCCCGAACGAGCTGGCCCGTGATCAGGAAGCCGGAGATGACAAAGAAGACGTCGACCCCCACGTATCCGCCGGGGAGCGCAAGCGGCCACAGGTGGAAACCGACGACGGCCATGACGGCGAAGGCGCGCAAGGCCTGGATGTCCGTTCGGATGCCGGAACCACGGGAGCCGGATTCGGGGCTTCGTGCTGCGGTCACCCGACAATCCTCACATGGGCAGAGCGGTGCCGCCGTCAAGGCACTTGCAGACACTGCGCGAGAATAGGGCAGTGACCGAAGGCAAGCCATCGCACCGAGTGCTGTCCCCCGTGCTGAATTCGCTGCTCGTCGCGGGAGCCCTCCTGGTGGCGCTGACGGTCACATCCGGCACCCGTCCCGGGAACCTGTTGGATGTTCTGGACGGCAATAGTGTCGCGGCGGCATTCGTGTTCATCGCGACCCTCATGGCAGCGCTATGGGCTCGTCGGCGCGCCACGGTCCGTGCCGCGGCGTGGGCACTACCGCTCGCCCTGATGTTCGCGTTCGCGGACATCGTTGGGGTGTCCTTGGAGCAGCCGGACGCCGGTCTCGACCTGCTCCTTCGATCGACGCCAGCTGAGACCGCTTGGGTGCTGTGTAGGCTCGGCGGCACCTTCACCGCAGCCGCTATCGGGCTGACAACTCTGCTGATCGTTCTGGAGCGTCTGCGCCAGCGGCCTGTTGGTACGTCTCGCGCCGCTCGAGCTGTCGATAATCTGCGGAAGGGCGGCTGGCGGGGGTTTGCTGTTCTGGTCGTAGTTGTCCTCGTCTTCCGCCTCCCGTACCTGGTGCTCTGGTGGCCCGGGATCGTGCCGTTCGACACCTTCCGCTCGTACGCCTACGCGAGGGGCTTCGGTGAGTGGTCGCAGTACGAGCCCCTCGGACACTCGCTCCTCATCACCGCAATGCAAGGTATCGGAACGTCGCTCGGGTGGGGTGACGCGGGAGGAGTCGCGCTGGGAGCCGCTCTGCAGGTGCTGACCACATCCGCAGCATTCGCGTTCCTTCTTCATCGCCTCGCGGTGTGGGGCCTCCCCGCGCCCGTCTGGATCGCCTGCGGGGTATGGGTCCTCCTGGTCCCAACGCTCGGGCTCATCTCGGTCACGATCGTGAAGGACGCGCCGTTCATGTCCGCACTGGTCGTGTTCCTGACATGCCTCGGCGAGATCGCCGTAGCGGGGAAAGGCCAACGCAACACGCGCTGGCCGTGGTGGACACTTCTCGCCGCTTCGCTCGCGCTGCTCGTTCTCCGGAACAACGGCGTCTATGTGGTTCTGATCGGGCTGGGCGTGCTTGCGGCGACGGTTCTGCGGCGCCGCTGGAAGCCACTGCTGGGCATCCTCGCCGTCTCGCTCGTCGCGTACGCCCTGTATGCGGTTCCGCTTGTCCGCGCGGTCGGGGCGGAACCCGGACCGCCGGCCGAATCGTGGTCGGTCCCCATCCAACAGATCGCGAGAATCGCAGCCGATCATCACGAGGAGCTGTCGCCCGAGCAACTCGCGTTCGTCGATTCGCTGTTCGACGAGTATGACGCGGCCACCGTCGGTGAGCACTACGAACCGGGCATCTCCGACCCTGTCAAGGCGGATGCGAATGCGAACTGGGGTGAGCGCTCAACGCTCGAGTTCGTCCGGGGGTGGCTCGATCTTGCGCTGGCGTACCCGGTCTCCGCCGTGGAAGCGACTCTCGCCGGTACGGTGGGGTACTGGGCACCGGGGGCTCCGTCCTATGACGGGCTGATCTACATGTCCCACAACGATGTGCGAGGCGTGCACCTCGACATCCCGTTCGGTCCGACGGACGGAGGCGTTCGCGGATTCCTCGAGCGAAACGACCTGTTCGACGGAGGTCTGCGCTCGATTCCGGTGATCGGGCTGATGCTCTCGCCTGGAGTCATCACATGGGGGTGGGTGATCGCTTTGGCGCTGATCATTCGAGCGCGCAACTGGCCCGCGCTGTCGATCTTCGTCCCTGCGATGGTCTTGTTCGCGACGCTCCTAGCAGGGCCCGTGTCCGGCGGCATGCGTTACGCCCTCGGGTTCTACGCGGCACTGCCGCTCGCTGTGGGCGTGGCGGTGCTGTCCGCAATCAGCGCTCGGCCGGCGGCGCCTGCTCCCGGAATACGAATCGGTCGTAAGTGACGTACCGGAAGACGGTGGCGAGCGCCTGACCGATGAAGGTTCCCGAGATGTTGTCCGCAAGCACGCTGTCGAGGCCCAGCACGTAGCGTGAGAATGCCAGGCAGCCCAGCTGCAAGGCGATCGCAATCAAGTTGCACACAGCGAAGGCGATGTAGCGAGACCACTTGTGCGGCAGGTGTCGGTCGCTGAACGTCCAATAACGGTTGCCCACGTAGGTCACAACCGAGGCGAGGACGATGGCGATGATCTTCGCCCAGATGGGGTAGGTGAAGAGTGGGCCATGCCCCGTCACCCAGAAAACAAGCAGGTTGTAAGTGATTGCGTCGACGAGGAATGCCACGCCGCCGATGACGAGAAATGATCCCGTCTGCCTCACGTGCTTAACGGTGGGTGCGGTCATGTGCGAGCCTTCCGATCCGAGCGGGATGCCCGTGCGAGCCTGGCCCGGCCTCCGCAGTCCTCCTGCGGCCGGGCTCCCCGATTCTACGTTGACGAAGGAACGTGCCACTTGCAGGTTGACCCGATCTACCATCACCACCCCGTGTCACTGCCGCGACCGAGGCTCGCGGCCACGAAAGCGTCGCGCGTCCGGGCCTGACGCGAGGAGTGCGGAGCGCCGGTGGCGCGGGTCAAGAGAGGCGAAACGATACGCTGCCCTCGTGAGCAAGGGATGTGAAGGATGACCTTCGACGGCGAGATGCTCCACGGTGTGCGCCTGCTGCGCTGGGCGCCCGACGAGGGCGGCCAGAATTTCGGCGACGAGCTTGGGCCACTCATCGCTCGAAGAATCATCGAGGCACACAGTCCGACAAGCCAGCCGGAGCGCCCACGGCGGCTCGTCTCTATCGGTAGCGTGCTTCATCTCACTGAGCCCGGTGACGTGGTCTGGGGCGCCGGCATCAACGGGAAGGCATGGGCGCGACCGCCCCAGGGTCTAGACATCCGTGCGGTGCGCGGTCCGTACACGCGCGCTGCCTTGCTCGCGCTCGGGAACCCCGTCCCCGATGTATACGGCGACCCAGGGCTGCTCCTGCCGCGATTTCTTCCGGACCTATCTCGAGTAGAGAGCGGGGACGTTCTCGTCGTTCCTAATCTCAACGATCGGCAGCTACTAAGCACGCCCGCCGCAGTCGATCCCCGCACTGATCCTGTCGACATGGCGCGAATGATTGCCGGCGCCTCGTATGTCATCGCGAGTTCTCTCCACGCATTGGTTCTCGCTGATGCCTTCGGAGTCCCGTCCCGTCCCGTCCTCTCGTCGAACGAGCATCCGTTCAAGTACGTGGACTACTACGCGGGCACCGGACGCTCGGCCGTCCGCTTCGCGACCTCCGTCGAGGAGGCGCACGAGCTCGGCCCAGTCGAGCCGGCGCAGTTCGATGCCGAGCGTCTCCTGGCGGCGTTTCCGCTGGACTTGTGGGGGGTCGGTACACACACGGCCAGGAACGCCGAGAGGTTCTCGGAGCTCCGCTCCGAATCGCAAAGGGAACGGGAGCGCGTCGTTGCGGCATATCGCCGTAATCCGACACCCGAGGAAGCGCTCGCCTACGTTCGCATCGAGGAGGTCGCCGCGGGGCAGGCCCCGTACCACGTGCGGATTCTGGAGGACGCGGCGCGGCTCCGGACCCCGTCGCGAGCGGTGTACCTCTCCGTCGAGCGCTGCCTCGCAACGCTTGGCCAGGACGCCGAAGTGGACAGGCGAATCGAGCGCGCTCTCTGGAAACTGCGCACCCAGCAGGACGAGTTGTCCGAGCGGGAGATGCTGATTTGGGAGCTGGTTATCGGAGGGGAAGTGGAAACCGCGCGCCGACTGCTCGCAGGAGAAGTCGATGTGGGAACGGCTCGCTCCTCTTCGGCTGCGGTGATCGATGGTGAGCAGCCGCAGGCCGGCTCGTCCCGGGGCGGGGGCTCGCTAAGGCGGCTCTTCGGTCGGCGGAAGGGCTAGGAGTAGACGCCGCGCTGGGGTGCGCGAAAACGCGACGGTCACTCGCCGCATGGGCGCACTGTGGTGCAGGTAGCCGCGTGCTAGCCTGAGTCGGCTCGAACGACGGTCGCCACCAGCCGTCTCCTACATCCTTTACGTGCGGAAGTCCTCAAGCATGCCTCAGCCTGTCATCGCTGCGATTGTTCCCTGTTACAACGAAGAGGTCGCGGTGGGGAAGGTGATCGCTGATCTACGTGCCGCGGTGCCGGAGATGGTGATCTACGTCTACGACAACAACAGCTCCGATCGGACAGCGGAGGTGGCGGCCGCGGCGGGCGCTGTGGTGCGCCGGGAGGAGCGCAAGGGCAAGGGCAACGTGGTGCGGCGTGCCTTCGCCGACATCGATGCCGACATCTACGTGATGATCGATGGAGACGACACGTACGATGCTGCGGCGCTGCCGGACATGATTCGCACGCTGCGTGAGGGACCGTACGACCACGTGCTGGGCGTGCGGACGCAGCCTGAGGGTGTCGAGTCGGCGTACCGGGCCGGGCATGAGCTGGGCAACAGGGGTTTCAACTGGCTGGTCGGCGGGATCTTCGGCGACGAGGTCAGCGACATGCTGAGCGGTTATCGGGTGATGTCGCGTCGGTTCGTGAAGAGCTTCCCGGCGGCGTCTCGGGAGTTCGAGATCGAGACCGAGTTGACGGTGCACGTGATGAGCTTGCGTGTGCCGCAGGCCGAGGTGCCGGTCGGTTTCAAGGATCGGCCCGCGGGCAGTGAGAGCAAGCTGCGCACATATCACGATGGCTTCCGGATCCTGAATCTGGTGGTCCAGCTGATTCGGCACGAGCGGCCGCTGTTCTTCTACGGGATCGTCGGGGCGGTGTTCATGCTCGCTGCGGTGCTACTGGGCATCCCGCTGGTGATCGAGTTCTTCGACACCGGTCTGGTCCCTCGGTTCCCCACGGCGATCCTCGCGGTGGCGCTCGGCGTGATGGGTGCGCTGTCGTGGTCGGTCGGGCTCGTGCTCGACGGCGTTCTCAAGGCGCGGCGTGAGGCCAGCCGCCTGAACTACCTCCAATACGCTGCACCCGTCCACGAGGGCTGAGGACGCGCCCGTGTGGCGGACGAACACGGCGGCGCGCGCTATCCGCGGAGTGGGCAGTGCCGGCGGTTGGCTGCTGGCGGTCATCGTCGTCACGGTTCTGGCCGCCTACGCCACGGCCGGCTGGCTCCGTCGGCGCTTCGAGGCGAGCCACCCGGGGGAGTACCCCCTTTTCACACAGCTCGTCGGGGATGATCCGCTGCTCACCGCCGCTGTGTTCGGCGGGACGGCGGCCGGCTACGCCGTCGTCCTCTTCGTCATTCGGTTCGTCGCGACGCGCGCGCTCCGTCGGCACGGCGGCGCGACGCCCAGCCCGGGGCGCGCTGCCGTCGCGGTCGAGTGGGCGTTTGCGGCGTGGTGGCGGCTCGCGCTCGTTCTGGTCGTCCTATGGTCGCCCCTGCTCGTCCTGCGCTGGCCGGGGGCGGTCAATCCGGACTTCGCGCTCATGGTGACGGAGATCACGACCGCGCGCTCTGAGTATGCGCCCGACGCCTTCAAGCCCTACGACGTCTATCCGATCGCCTACTCGCTGATCCCCGAGGGGGATCTCCTCTGGTCGAACCACCACAACGCGTTCCTGACATTGCTCTACGGGCTCGTGACGGGGGCGAGTGGTGTGTTGCTTCATTCGTACATCCCCGCGATCGTCGTGCTGGCCTCCTCCCAGGCCGCTTTCACGATCTTCGCCCTGGCGCGTGCGCTTCAGCTGTTGGGGCGCCATGTTGCGAAGTCGTGGCCGAAGGCGGTCGCCCTGGCGCTGACCGTCGGCTGCGTGATGACTCCGTTGTGGTCAATGGACCTCTCGAAGAACCCGTTGTTCGCCGCCGCGTTCGTGTGGTGGTTCGGCTTGGTGGTGCATGCCGTGCTGTCACGCGACGCCGTGCGCCGCGGCTGGGTGTGGGAGATCGCGATCGCGACGACCGTCATGATCGTCAGCGCGAAGTTCGCGGTGTACATCGCGGTCGTAGGCGCATTGTTCCTCGTGTTCCGCCGTCGCGGCTGGCTGGGCGTTGTGCTCGGCATGCTGCTACCGGTGCTCGTGTTCCAGATCGTGTTGCGCGGACTCATCGGGCTCGGCGTCGTGATCTCCGATGACCCTGTCGAGGCGAGAGTTCTGCAGCTGCAGCAGGTCGCGCTCACGCTGCGCGAACACCCGAACGCGTTGAACGACGACGAGCGAGCCGAGGTGGAGAAGATCTTTGACATCGAGCAGATGACAAAGGTCTACAACCCGGAGAACGCCGACCCGGTGAAGTCCAGCGGCTACGAGGAGAACGGTAGCTACCGGTGGCGCACCGTTCGACAGGAGGACTGGAGCGGTTTCACCGAAATATGGGCGAAGCTCGCCGCTCGGCATCCCGACACGTATCTCAACGCCCTGCTGCTGAAGTCGGATCGGTACCTCGACCCGCTGGCACGGGCCTACCCCTGGCCTCCGCTGGCGGCGCTGGACTGGCAGCTCAGTTATACCTTCGACCTCACCGGCGTGAACGATGCCGGTCGTGCCGCCCTCCAGACCGGTCTCGCGGACGTGTACGAATCGCCTTTCCGGTATCTCATCTCGCCATCGATCTGGGCAATCTTCACGATCCTTGTCTCCGCAGCCGCGATAACACTTCGGCGCCCCGGTGTCCTCGCATGGACGGTTCCGCTCGCCCTGCAGGCGGGCGTCGCCATCTTGTCGCCATTGAACGGCTCGGGGCGCTATCTTCTCGGCCTCACGTACAGCGCGGGCCTCGTTGTACTGGCGCTCCTTGCGCAGCGCGGGGACGCTGCGGGGGAAACCGAGCCGTCGGGCGACGGGGCCGACGACCTGCTGCAGACGGACGCCGCGAGCCCCGTCACGGATGTCGCAGCGCCCCCGGCCTTCCCGGCGGAGGAAGCCCCATTGCGCAAGGGCTTTAGCCCCGCGTCAAACGCAGCCGCGATGCCCTGAGAGAATGGACCCCATGACTGATCTCCTCGTCGTCGGATCCGGCTTCTTCGGGCTCACCATCGCCGAGCGCGCCGCGCAGGCCGGCCGCAAGGTCACCGTGATCGAGCGCCGCCACCACATCGGCGGCAACGCCTACAGCGAGGCCGAGCCCGAGACGGGTATCGAGGTGCACCGCTACGGCGCGCACCTGTTCCACACCTCGAACGAGAAGGTGTGGGAGTACGTCAATCGGTTCACGACGTTCACCAATTACGTGCACCGGGTGTACTCCACGCACAAGGGTCAGGTGTACGCCCTCCCGGTGAACCTGCACACGATCAACCAGTTCTTCCAGGCGTCCTACACGCCCGACGAGGCGCGTGCCCTCGTGAAGGAGCAGGCGGGGGAGTTCGACGTCGCGTCGGCCACCAACTTCCTCGAGAAGGGCATCGCCCTCGTCGGGCGCCCCCTGTTCGAGGCGTTCTTCGCGCACTACACGGCCAAGCAGTGGCAGACCTCGCCCGAGAAGCTCTCGGGCGACATCGTCAGCCGCCTGCCCGTGCGCTACAACTACGACAACCGCTACTTCAACGACACGTACGAGGGCCTGCCGACCGACGGCTACACGGCGTGGCTTGAGCGGATGGCCGACCACCCGAACATCGAGGTGAAGCTGAACGTCGACTTCTTTGACGAGTCCCAGCCGCTGAACAAGAAGGCCGTCGTCGGGCAGCTGCCGGTTGTCTACACCGGACCGGTGGACCGCTACTTCGACTTCGCCGAGGGCGCGCTGGCGTGGCGCACGCTCGACTTCGAGGAGGAGGTGCTGAACGTCGGCGACTTCCAGGGCACCCCGGTGATGAACTACCCCGACCCCGACGTGCCGTTCACGCGCATCCACGAGTTCAAGCACTTCCACCCGGAGCGCAAGGACCAGTACCCGGCCGACAAGACCGTCATCATGCGCGAGTTCTCGCGCTTCGCCACCCGCGACGACGAGCCGTACTACCCGGTGAACACGGACGAGGACCGCAAGGGGCTGCTCGCCTACCGGGAGCTCGCGAAGGGCGAGAAGGACGTGCACTTCGGCGGGCGCCTCGGCACCTACCAGTACCTCGACATGCACATGGCCATCGGCTCGGCGCTGTCGATGTGGCGCAACGAGTTCGGCGGATCCGACGACTGACGCGTGATCGGCTGACGGCTCCGTGATGTGGATCGCCGCCGTTCCCGCGATCCTCGTCGCGGTGGCGCTCGTCGTCGTCCCGGGGCTCGCGGCGACGGCGCCGCTGCGCCTGGGGGTGCTCGCGCGTTTCGCGCTCGCGGGGCCGGCCAGCGTGTGCGTCATGGGACTCGCCGCGGTCGTGTTCGGCGCCGCGGGGCTGCCCTACCGGGCGTGGCAGCTGCTGCCCGTCGTGGCCCTTGCGGCCGCGGTGGCCTTCGCCCTGCGTCGGCACATGCGGCCCGTCGCCGCCCCGCTACGGCGGGGCGCGCTGTGGGCACTCGGGGGCGCGTGGGCGCTGTCCGCCCTGGCCGCCGCCGTCGTGGCGTTCTGGCGCGTACCCGACCCGGACCGGATCTCCCAGACCTACGACAACGTCTTCCACCTCTCGGCCGTCGCCGCGATCCTGGACGGGTTCTCGGGGTCGTCGCTCACGCTGCGCTCGCTGAACGAGACCGCGAGCGGCGGCCTCGCGTACTACCCGGCCGCCTGGCACGACCTGGTCGCACTCACGGCCCAGCTCTCGGGCGCGAGCGTGCCCGTCGCCTTCAATGCGGCGTGGCTCGCGGTGCTCGCCGCGGTGTGGCTGCCGGGCATCGCGTGGCTCGCGCACGTGCTCGTGCCCGATCGGCTCGCCGCGGTCGTCGCGATCCCGCTCGGGGTGTCGTTCGGCTGGTTCCCCTACGGTCTGCTCACGTGGGGCACGATTTACCCGACCGCGTTCGCGCACGCGCTGCTGCCGGCCGCTGTGGCGGTGACCGTGATCGCCGTCCGTGCGGAAACCGCCGCGCCCGCGGCCGAACGCGTGCGGACGTGGCTTCTCGGGGCGGGTGGTGTCGCCATCGCGCTGGCCGCGGTGGCGCTCGCGCACCCGCGCGTGCTGCCCACCTGGCTTCTGCTGGTCGCGCCCTTCGTCGTGTGGCGGCTTGTGGCGGCATTCGCGCGCGCCTGGCGGGCGGGCGGGCGCGCTCGACGCAGTGCGGTCGCCCTACTCGGCGGGGTGGGCGGCGCGGCGCTCCTCGCCGTCGCCGTCGCGTTCGCATACGCGGTCGTCGGCCTGGGGCTCTTCGACGAGCCGCTCGAGAACCGCCTGAACGGACCGCAGGCTCAGGCAGTGCAGTCGCTGGGGGAGGGCGTGCTCCAGGTGCTGCTGCTGCGTTCCATGACGGGGGTCGACCGCATCGTCACGGTCGTCTCGCCGCTGCTCGCGTTGTCCGTCATCGCCGGCGTGATCGTCGCCGTGCGCCGTCCGCGCGCGCGGTGGATCGTCGTGGCCTACGTCCTCGCGGCCGGCCTGTTCGTCTTCGCGGCCGGATCGGACGACGTGCTCACCAAGCTGGCGACGGGGGTCTGGTACAAGGACCGCTTCCGGCTGGCCGCGGCGCTGCCGGTCCTTGCCGTGCCCCTGGCGACGATGGGGATCCTCGCCGTCGCGCGACGCGCAGTGCCGGTTCGCGGCGTCGGCGCCCGCGCTCGAGCCGTCGTCGCGATCGGCGCGTCCGCCGTCGTCGCCTTGACGGCGACGGGCACGCTCGCCGCCACGGGCGTCACCCAGTCGGTCGGGCGCGTCTTCCACCAGCCGCCGAGCGACGCCGACTGGGAGGTGGTGTCCACGGCGCAGACCGCGTTCATGCGCCACGTCGTCGCCAAGGAAGTGCCCGCGGACCAACGCGTCCTCGGCGACCCGTGGGACGGCAGCGCTCTGACCCAGCTGTTCGCGGACCGTGAGCCGGTGTTCCCTCACGTGAACGGGCAATGGGACCCGGCGCGGCTGGAGCTGGCGTGGCGGCTCGACGAGGTCGAGTCCAACCCGGCCGTGTGCGCGGCGCTCGACGAACTGCGCGTGCGCCACGTGCTCTACAATCCGCACGAGTTCGGCGGAGGAGACCCGGCCGGCAATCACTTCCCGGGACCTCATGCCGCGGTCGAGGCGGGGGTGCTCACCCCGGTCGCGTCCGACGGTGAATCCGTGCTCTACCGCATCGACCAATGCGGGCCGCTGCCCTGATGCCCCGGGGAAGGGCGTGCGGGTCGCACCCAATCTGCGACCGTAGGATCGTGGTGTGACAGCCACACGAGCGGGAGCGCCGCGATCCCTCAGGCGCTACGCGCACTCCCTCTGGCTGCTGTCGGCGCGCGACTTGCGCGTGCGCTACGCGACGAGCTGGCTGGGCTACCTGTGGAGCGTGCTCGATCCGCTGGTGATGAGCGCCATCTATTGGTTCGTCTTCACGCAGATCTTCCACCGGGCGGGCGAAGAGCCGTACATCGTCTTCCTCATCGCCGCGCTGCTGCCCTGGGTGTGGTTCAACGCCGCCGTCACCGACTTCACGAAGGCCTTCAGCAAGGACGCGAAGCTGGTCCGATCGACATCGATCCCACGCTCGATCTGGATCGGCCGGATCGTCCTGTCGAAGGGCGTCGAGTTCCTGTGCGCGCTGCCGGTGCTGGCGATCTTCGTCATCGCCAACGGCGCGACGGTCGGCTGGGGGCTGCTGTGGTTCCCGGTCGCGATCCTCGTGCAGCTCGCGCTGCTCGTGGGACTCGGCCTCATCGTGGCGCCGCTGTGCGTGCTGTTCAGCGACCTCGAGCGGACGACGCGTCTCATCCTGCGCGCGCTCTTCTATGCCTCGCCGATCATCTACAGCGTGAAGGACCTGCCCGACGGGTTCGGCTGGCTCGACATGGCCAATCCGCTCGCAGGCATCTTCACGATGTACCGGGCGGGGTTCTTCCCGGGGCAGTGGGACACGGCCGCCGTCGTGTCGAGCGTCGTGCTGAGTCTCATCGTCCTTATCGCCGGCGTGCTGACGTTCCGGGCGCTCGAGCGCCCGGTCCTGAAGGAGCTGTGATGGGCAAGAACGGTCACGACAACGCGATCGAGGTCGCCGGTCTCGGCGTGCGGTTCCGCCGCAACCGCCGTGGTCGACGCAGCATCAAGTCGCTGTTTGCGAGTGCCCGCCGCCGCGTGCCGATGGGCGAGTTCTGGGCGCTTCGCGATGTCTCGTTCACGGTGAGGCCCGGTGAGTCGATCGGTGTGATCGGCCGCAACGGCCAGGGCAAATCGACGTTGCTCAAGCTCGTCGCCGGCGTGCTGCTGCCCGACGAGGGGCACGTGCGCGTCAACGGGGGAGTGGCCCCCCTCATCGAGCTCACGGGCGGCTTCGTGGGCGACCTGACCGTCCGCGAGAACGTGCGCCTGACGGCGGGGTTGCACGGCATGACCCGCGCCGAGGTCTCGGCGCGCTACGACGAGATCATCGCGTTCTCGGAGCTCGAGGACTTCCAAGAGACCCCGTACAAGCACCTGTCGAACGGCATGAAGGTGCGGCTGGCGTTCGCCGTCGTCTCGCAGCTGGACGAGCCGATCCTCCTCGTCGACGAGGTACTGGCCGTGGGAGACAAGTCCTTCCGCGCCAAGTGCTACGCGCGCATCGACGAGCTGCTGGCCGAGGGACGTACGCTGTTCTTCGTCAGTCACAACGAACGGGACCTGCAGCGCTTCTGCACGCGCGGACTCTACATCCGTGAGCACCGGCTCGTGATGGACGGGCCGATCGATGATGTGATCGCCCAATACAACGCCGACAACGCGAGCTGACGGTTCCAGGAGCCCGCACTATCAGTCTTGTGGGCGGTACACACCCTGTTGTGCCTTCAGCTCGTTCCAGTAAGTGAGTGACTCGGGCAGGTTGAAGCGGGCAGCGAACTCCTGAGCCATGCCGCGCTTGTCGTCGCCCGTGAAATGGACCAGGAAGTGCTCGCGCGGGCCAGCGACAAAATGCTCCGGCCGCGTGTTGAACTCCTCATACGGCATACGCGCCAGAAACTTGCGGCTCCGGTACGAGGGATTGGTCGCGAGCTGGTACACCATGGCGTCCTGATCGCCCTTGGTGTAGTGCCCGTACTTCTCCGCGTCCCACCACGAGGCCACGGTGGAAAGATCGGTGTCCTGCACATCGCGCAGAAAGTCCGCGGCCTTCCGCGTGTTCCGGATGAGGAAATTGCCGGAGCTGACCCACGTCCACTTGCCATCCCGATTCGGCGACTCGCACATGATCAGCGATGCTTTTGGTGCCCGACGAATGAACTGCTCGAGACGAATGGAGCGGTCCATGACAAAGGCGTCGTCGTCGATCCAGAACACCCAGTCGAACAGCGGAAGCAGTTTGAGGATCTTCTCGATCTTCGCCAGGAACCGATACTGCGTAGTGGGCGCGATGTCGAAGATGTACGTGTATCCGTGCTCCCGCGCATACAACTCGTGGTTGACGTGCGCGAGGGTTCGTACGCGGTCACAGTAGCTGACGATGCCGATGCGGGGCGCTCTCAACGGGACTCCTTTTCCTGCAACCCTACAACGACGTCCGCGCGCTCCGTCTACCGGCCGACATCAAGGAGGCCGCTCGTAGAATTGGACGAACGGCTCGACCGATCCCACCTGGAGTGCAATCACCGTGACCAAAGAGATCCACGCCGACGCCTTGATCCACCCATCCGTGCGGATGATGGGCGACGGGATCTCCATCCGTGAGGGCGTCAAGATCTACCGGGGCGGAGAGATTCTAGGTCCTGACGTCGTGATCGGTGCCGAGACGTTCATCAACCGCGACGCATACATTCGCCCCCAAGTCACTATCGGGGAGCGAGTGAACCTCGGACCCTTTGTGCGGCTGATCACCGACACCCACGAAATCGGATCGCGAGAGCGCCGAGCAGGGGCGCATCGCTTTGATGCGATTACGATCGGCGATGGCGTGTGGATTGGCGCGAACGCCACGGTCTTGCCCGGAGTCAGCATCGGCGCTGGGTCCGTGGTGGCGGCTGGCGCGATCGTGACGCAAGACGTTCCGGAGGACGTGCTCGTCGGCGGCGTTCCCGCACGCGTCATCAAACATTTGAGCGCCCCTGGGGCGAACCGGCAGGGAGGCCGAGGGCGGCTTCACGCCTCCAGCGGCGGCATGATCCGGAAGCTCCTGTCGCGCGCGAGGGACATGCCGTCACGCATGCCGCGCCACAGGTTGCTCCACCCCTTCTTCGTGATCTTCCGCTCAACGAAGGCCAGGCGCAGCACCTCCTTGACGAACGTCGCGGCGGTGCCGAGGGCGAAGTAGAACGGGCGATACTTGCCGTGCGCGGCGTAGTAGTGCTTCATGATGCCGCGGTTGCGCATGATGTAGTACCGGTACATGTCGCTCGAGGCATTGAAGTGCCGGATGCCCATGTCCCACTGCTTGATCTCGCGGGTGCGCTGCAGCACGAACTCGTCCACGATCGCGCTGCGGGTCACGCGCGAAGCGAGCCAGCCATAGATCGTGTCGTCCCAGTAGATGAAGAAGCGGGGGTCGGGCAGGCCGATCTGCTTCACGATGCTGCGGTGGATGAACATGCCCTCGAAGCAGCCGGAGTTCATCGGGCGGTAGCCCGAGGCATCGAAGTCGGCGGGCGCGAAGGGGATGGGAATGCCGAGCGGAACCGAGACGCGGTACTGCCAGTAGAACTCGCTGCCGTCGTAGTCATAACGGCGGCCCTGGATGCTCTTGAACCTCGGTGCCCAGGCGCCCATGCGCGCAAGGCCCTCAGGGAGCACCTCGACATCGTCGTCCATGAGCCACATCCACTCGGATCCGAGCTCGTACGCGACGCGCATGCCCTCACTGAAGCCGCCGGAGCCGCCCGTGTTCTCCTCGAGACGCCGGTAGACGATCTCGGTTCCGATCCGGTCGCGGTACGACTCGACGACCTCGGTGGTGTCGTCGCTGGACGCGTTGTCGACGATCACGACGTGGCCGGGCTTCGGATCCATCCGCTCGATCGAGTCCAGCAGCCGCGAGAGCAGATGCGAACGGTTGTACGTGACGACGACGATGGTGGCCGTCGCCGGATCGAAAGCGCTCATGCCTTGTCCTCGCGAGTGGTGAAGAGGGGCGCCCACGCGGCGGCCGTGACGAGGTCCGGCAACGCCGCGCGGTACCGCGCCGCCAGCTGGGGCCACTCGCGCTTCAGCTGCGCGTGCAGCCGCACGGACTCCCGCAGCTGGCGCCGGAAACGAGCCCGATCGCGGGTGTAGATGTTCTTACCGGAGCCGTCGGCCGCGCTCACGAGAGCGCTGTCGTAGAGCGGTACGCGCCACCAGTGCGCATCGTGTTTGCCGAACTCCACCTCCGGCGCCTCGAGGTTGCGCGGATCGGGCTTGTGGAGCCAGTGCGAGACGAGGGTCCTGGCGGTGAAGGCGCGCAGGCGAACCCCCGTGGGGCTGTCGAAGACGCCCTTGCGGAGCCGCTTGAAGACCTGCCGGCCCTTGCGCGAGTGCAGCACCACCTCGGGGTCCTTGTGGACGACCGTCTCCGGAAAGTCCTTCGCCACGGCGCGCGCCCCGGGCATGGCCGTGGCGAGATTGCGGAACATGTGCTCGGGGCCGCTGAGCACGTCGCGGAGCGCTCGCAGGCGGAGCTCGACCGGGTAGTACTGCATCATCATGAGGTGCTTCAGGTCCACGCGCCTGCTGTGACGCAGGAGCGTGCCGCCGTGGGGAGCGTTCGAGTGAAGCAGCCCGGCCACGATCCGGTTGCGTGCGTGGAAGTAGGCCTGCCAGTCGATGGAGTCGTCCTTGCCCATCCACGACACGTGCCACAGCGCCACGCCGGGAAGCGACACCGTGGGGAAGCCCGCCTCGCGAGCGCGCAGGCAGAACTCCGCGTCGTCCCACTTGATGAAGGCGGGCAGCGACAGCCCGACCCGCCGGATGACCTCCTTCGGGATGAGGCACATCCACCAGCCGTTGTAGTCGGCGTCCATGCGCATGTGGAGCGTCGGGCTCTGCCGCAGGTTCGCCTCACGGAAGTCGTGAGGGAACTCCTCCTGGAACAGGTTGCGCCACATGAAGGGGTGCTCGTCGACCACCTCGGCCCACGCGTGCAGCTTGGGGCGGTCGAGGAGATCGAACATGTGGCCGCCGACGAGGGTGGGCGTCGTCGTGTAGCGACCGAACGTCACCGACCGCCGGATCGACTCGGGCTCGATGAGGACGTCGTCGTCCAGCAGCTGAACGAAATCGCTCTCGTCACGCGCCAGCGTCTCGTGCATCGAGCGCGCGAATCCGCCGGAGCCGCCGAGGTTCGGCTGAATGATCGTCTGCAACGTCTCGCCGAGCGCCGCGGCCACATCGGGGTAATCGGGCTGCGCATCCACGCGGTCCGTGCCCTGATCCACGAGGAAGATCCGGTCGATCACCTCGAGCGCGTCGGGCGACTGCCCGAGCGCGCGCAGCGTCTGGATGCAGTACTCCGCCTTGTTGAACGTGGTGATGCCGAGGGATGCCTTGCCCGTTCGCGCCGGCTCCTGCTCGGTGGTCCATTCCGCCCCCTGCAGGACGACATCGTCGGCGTCGGAGGCGATGTCGAACCACAGCCATCCGCCGTCGCTGAACTGCGTCAGCGCCAGATCGAAGTGCGTCTCGGCATCGCCCGTGACCTCGGCGAAGTCGACGCGCTGGGTCGCGCCGCCCCCGTTGGAGCGGTACACGAGCACGGTGCAGACCCCGCTGGTGCGCACCGTGAGCCGAACCGACCGGATCGAGGTCCAGTGCTGCCAGTAGGAGGCCGGGAAGGCGTTGAAGTACGAGGCGAACGACATGCGCCGACCGGGTCGAATGCGCAGCCGTCGCCGGTCGAGAACGTCGCTCAGATGCGCCTGGTTGGAGACGCGCACCGGCTTCTCGTCGATGACCGACCAGGTGTCGGCATCGAGATACAGCGGCAGCAGGTCGGGGTCGCGGTCAAGGGGAAAGACCACGTTCTGCAGTACGTGCACCAAGGCGGAAGTCTCCGTACGAGAGGCGGATGGGAGCGAGAAAGAGCCTAAGCCATCGGCCCCTGAGGGGCAGATGAGCGCGAGGCGGCCGGTCACCGGTCCGGTTCGCGGGGCAGCTCCAGCGGGGCGGTCGGGGGATGTGCGGTCTCGCCGATGCGCGTGCGCCACGACCGTGCCTGGCCGGCGCGGACCAGGCACAGCGCGAGGAGCATCCACCCGGCGCCGTCGAGGGCGAAGCTCTCGAACATCGACTCGCTGAGGATCACGACGAGCACGAGCGGCGTCCACGCGTACACGCTCGAGCGGCGCTCGCTCGCCGTGATCCACGACCGCACCAGCGCCACGGCGCACATGCCGGCGAACAGGATGACGCCCACCCAGCCCAGCTGCAGCGCCACATCGAGGTAGGCGTTGAGCGCCGAGGCGTGCTGGTCGCGCAGCTGCCAGTTGATGGAGTTGAAGGGGAAGACGTCGTCGGACCAGCCGCCGTGCCATCCCCAGCCGGTGATCCAGCGGCGCCGGATCCACTCGAACAGCTCGAGCCACACCGCGGAGCGGTTGGAGAAGTCCGTGGCGGCCCCGACGACGTCGACGATCCGACCGCGCAGCAGGTACGCCAGCAGCGCGCCGACAGCCAGCACGACGCCGAGACCCAACTGCACATCCCGTCGCCGCTCGGTATCGATGCGGCGCACGAGCGCGAGCGTGAACACCGCGACGGTGGCGACGACGGCGACGACGAACGCCGTGGGGGAGGCCGAGAGCACCGCCAGGAGGCCCGCGAGGGCGATCGAGAAGACCGAGTGGGCGCGGGCGATCGACTGCGTGCGCCATTCGACGAGGAACGTGACGAGGGCGACGACCGTGACGAAGCCGAGATAGTTGCGCGTGCCGAACAGTCCCTGCACCGGTCCGCCGGCGGCGATGTTCCCGGCGATCTGGAGGACCGGGATCGGCATGTCGATGAGGATGCCGGAGAGGATCTCGGCGGCCAGCGACGCGCCGAGCAGCGCGCGGAGCACATCGCCGAGCGCACGCACCATCTGCAGCGTGTCCCGCGCCTGCGCGATGACGACCGCGAGGAACGCGTAGGCGGCCAGCGACAGCCACGACCGCAGGGTGTCGGCGCCGTCGTCGGCCCAGAAGGCGCTGGCGAGCGCCCACGCCACGAACGCCAGGAGCATGGTGGGCGCGAAGTGCAGCGGCGACAGCTCGCGGCGTCGCGCCAAAAGGATGGCCAGCCCGATCGCGCAGAGGCCGGCGACCATGGCGTGCAGCGTCCAGGGGCCGGTGAGCCGCTGGATGGCGAAACTCGAGAAGGCCGTGCCGAGCGCGACGAGCGTGAACACGCGCGCCATCTCGGCCGAGCGCAACCCGCGCCGGATCATCCGCCGCAGCTCGAGGGGGATCACTCCGGCCCCGTCCCCGCTGCCGCGCGACCCCTCACCGGCGGGCCCTCTCCGCACTCGTCCCGACGCCCGGCTCGTCCGCCCGCTCCGCCGTGCCGTGACCGACGACGGGAGCGAGCTTGATGCGGAAGGCGATGGCGGTGACAAGCAGCCAGCCCCAGAGCATGAGCGGCCCGGACTCCGTGAGCCCCTGCGTGAGCAGCAGCGCCATGATCAGAGGTGCCAGCAGGGTCAGCGGCGAGTACGGCCGGTCCGCCACGATGTCCCACCGGGGGCGGTCCACGGCGAAGAACCAGGCGCGCCACGTCGCGGCCCCGAACACCACGGCGACGACGGCGAGTCCGACGACGCCCAGCTGCAGGAAGACGTCGAGCCACATGTCGTGCGCGTGGAACACGGTGATGCCGTGATCGAGGATCCATTCGTCGAACATCGGCTCCCACGGCACCCACGGCGTGGAGAACCCGTTGCCGAACACCGGGCGCTCCCACGCGCGTTCCCACACCGCGGCCCAGATGTCGTCGCGGCCGGTCAGACCCGAGTCCCGGCCCAGCGCCTCGAGGATCCGCGACCACAGCAGGGCGACGGCCGAGACCCCCGCCACGCCGATGCCGGTGAAGACGGCGTACAGGCGGGAGCGCGCCCCCGGGGTCGCGGCGCGGCGCATCAGCAGAGCCGCCAGCAGGACGACGGCCACCGCGGCGGCCGCGATGAGCGCGGTGGCCGAGCCGGCGCGCGCGAAGAGCACCGCAGCGAGGACCATCCACGCGATGAGCATGCCCCGCCGTCGGGGCGCCATGGCGACGCGCACCGCGAACACGATGAGGGCGAGCACGCAGAGGATGCCGAGCACGTTCGCGTTGCCGACGATCCCCTGGATCCGCTGATCCGGGTCGAACAGCGCGCCCCGCGTCCAGTACCAGTGGGGGTCGGGATCGGCCGGGGCATCCGAGAAGTTCGGCAGCAGCGGTTCGCGGCGCACGAGGGCCGCCCACAGCTCGAACAGCAGCGACAGCCCGAGCACCCACTTCAGCGCCACCTCGAGGGCCCGGGCCAGCTCACGCCAGGTGAGCACGTGCGCGAGGAACAGGCCGTGCAGCGTGGTGACGAGAAGGCCCGCCCAGGTGAGGGCGGTGGCACCCGGCCAGCGCGACCACAGCAGCGAGAGCGCCGCCAGCGCGACGTAGCCCATGGTCGCCCACGGCAGCCGCCGCCACTCGAGCACGGGCACGCGCAAACCGGACGCGTTCCCGGACGGCCGGCGCCCGCCGCGCACGATGAGCGGGATCCAGATCGCCAGCGTGGCGACCGTCAGGGCGCCGAGGAAGACGAGCGCGAGACCGCCGCCCAGCAGATTCCACCAGGCCGTGTGCGCGAACGCGGAGAACAGCACGAGGATCGCATAGGCGCGCAGCGCCATCCGGCCCGTCGCCACGCGAGGGGGCGCGGCGGGTGCCGGCGCGACCGGGTGACGCGTGATCTGGGCCATCGTGTGCCCAGCGTACCGCGCGGCTTCCGCCTATCCTGGGGCCCGTGCTGATGCCGCTGACGAACCAGCCCCGCGACTATGCCTGGGGATCCCGCACCCTCATCGCCGCCCTGGAGGGCCGCGAGCCGTCGGGCGCTGCCGAGGCCGAGGTGTGGTTCGGCGACCACCCGTCCGACCCGGCCGAGCTGGGTGACGGGCGCACGCTCGACGATTGGATCGCGCGGGAGGGCGCCGGGCACGGCGTGCCCGGGCCGCTGCCGTACCTGCTGAAGCTGCTCGCGGCCGCGTCGCCGCTGTCGATCCAGGTGCATCCGTCGAAGGAACAGGCGAGGGAGGGGTTCGCGCGCGAGCTGGGGCTCGCGGAGGGCCAGCCCCGCAATTACGCCGACGACAACCACAAGCCCGAGATGCTCGTGGCGCTGAGCGAGCGCTTCGAGGCGCTGTGCGGCCTGCGCGAGGTGGCGGGGTCGCGCCGCCTGCTCGCCGCGCTCGGGCCCGCCGCCGATCCGCTGCTCGATCGGCTGACCGGCGACGAGGCGCTGCCGTCGGTGCTGGCCTGGCTCCTCTCGGGTGACGCGCAGGCGACCGTGGACGCCGTGATCGCCGCACTGGATACCGCCGACGCTCCGGAGTTCGCCGGCGCGCTGGCCAACGCGCGCCGGATCGCCGCGTCGTACCCGGCCGACCCGGGCGTGATCGTCGCGCTTCTCATGAACCACGTCGTGCTGCACCGGGGCGAGGCCGTGTTCCTGCGCGCGGGCCTGCTGCACGCGTACGTCTCGGGTCTGGGCGTGGAGATCATGGCCGCGAGCGACAACGTGCTGCGCGGCGGCCTCACCCCGAAGCGCATCGACGTCGACGAGCTCCTGCGCGTGCTCGACGCGCGGCCGGGCCCGGTGCCCGTGGTGCTTCCCGAGGCGACAGAGGCGGGGCGCGACGGGCTGGAAGCGTTTCCCGCTCCCGTGCCCGACTTCGCGCTGTTGCGGGCGCGGGTCTCCGCAACTCGCGTCGCCCGTCTCGCGCCGCGAGGCCCCGCCATCGTGCTCGCGACCGAGGGGGAGATCCGCGTGTCTTGCGGCGATGACGCGCTCGACCTGCGCCCGGGAGGGGCGGCGTTCGCCACTCCCGACGGCGGCGAGCTGCGCGTCTCGGGCGACGGAGAAGCGTTCATCGCCCAGCCCGGCGCCTGACGAGCGGCGGGCCTTCCGCGCCGCCGGGACGGATGAGGCGTCGCGGCCGTGCGCAGGCATCGCCCCCGCTCGTCCGACACGCCGGTGCGGTCCCGCAGCCCGCCGGCGCGATATCGGCAGGACACGCCGATGGCGGCGTCAAAACCCTCCATCTGACGTTCAGGGTTTACGATCCGCGACTTGACCTCCGCGAATCACACCGGTGTAATTAACGCATCGGATCCGCCCGAGGGGCGGCGTCAAAGGGGGCAGGACATGGCAGCTGGGTATCGCTCGGAGGTTCCGGGCAACTGGTTCGTCGACCCGGTCGACCTCGGCGTCCCCGGAGTTCGTCAGCCGGCCGACGACGACAACGCCCTGGCGTGGCAGTCGGATGCGCTGTGTGCGCAGACCGACCCCGAGGCGTTCTTCCCCGAGAAGGGCGGATCGACGCGCGATGCCAAGCGCATCTGCGCCTCGTGCGAGGTGCGCGCGGAGTGCCTCGAGTACGCGCTGCAGAACGACGAGCGCTTCGGCATCTGGGGCGGGCTGTCCGAGCGCGAGCGCCGCAAGCTCAAGCGCCGCGCGAGCTGATCGTCCTCCCTCGCGCGTGGCTCCCTGGTCCGCGGCGTCGCGCGCTTAGGCTGACGGGGTCATGCCGGCCCCAATCCACGCCATCGTCGTCGCGCGAGCGACCCCCTCGGCCGCCGTCGCCGCGGAGCGGCTGACCCGCACCCTCACCGCACTGGCAGCCCAGACCAGGCGCGTCGACGCCGTCACGATCGTCTCGTGCGGTCGCGCCCCCGAGCTCGACGCCGTCATCGCCCGCTCCCGAGCGGAGGGCGTCATCCACGCCCCCGAATCCGCCGGGTTCGCCGCCGCCGTGGCGCTCGCTCAGGTGCGCGCCCCCGCGGACCGGGCGGTGTGGCTGCTCGCTCAGGACACGACACCCCGGCCCGATGCGCTCGCGGCGCTCGCCGGCGCCCTGGAGCGGGCTCCGTCGGTCGCGTTCGCCGCCCCGAAGCTCGTCGACGCCGACGACCCCGACCTCATCGTCTCGCTGGGCGTGAGCATGACGCGCTTCGGGCGCACCGTGCCGCTCGCCAACGGCGAGTACGACCAGGGTCAGCACGACGTGGACGACGATGTGCTCGGCGCCGACGTGCGTGGTGTGCTCGTGCGCGCGGAGCTGCGCCCTCACCTCATGCCGGATCCCGCCCTGGCCGGGGCGGACGAGGGGCTCGACATGGGCGTGCGCGCCCGCCTCGCCGGCCGTCGCGTCGCCCTGGCCCCACGCGCCCGCGTGCTCGTCGTCGACGGCGGCGTGGCGGGCCCGCCGTCGGGCGTCGTGCGGCGCGCCTACGCGATGCGCACCGCCCAGCTGCACCGGCGCCTGGCCTACGCGCCCACCCCCGCCGTGGCGCTGCATTGGCTCTCCCTCCTCCCGCTCGCCCTCTGGCGCACGCTCGCGCTGCTCGTCGCGAAGACCCCCGCTCGCGTGCCGGCGGAATGGGGCTCCGCCCTCACCGTGCTGGCTCGCCCCGGCGCGATCGCCCGATCGCGCCGTCGCATCCGAGACATCCGCACGGGGGGATGGGAGCGGATCGCGCCGCTGCGGGCGACCACCGCCCAGCTGCGCGAGCGCTACGACGACGCGGGGACCGACGGCGCTGCGTACGGCGAGCTGGGGTTCTTCTCGGGCGGCGGAGCCTGGGCCGTGCTAGGTGCGCTCGTCGTGAGCATCGCCGCGTTCACCTCGCTGCTCGCCTGGCCCGGCATCGGCGGGGGCGCCCTGCTGCCGCTGCGCGACAGCCTCGTCGGGTTGTGGCACGAGGCGGCGTACGGGCCGCGCCCGATGGGACTCGACACCGTCTCGGCCGCCGATCCGTTCGCGACGGTGGTCGCGCTGCTCGGATCGCTGTGGCCGGTGACCCCGTCGTACGCGCTGCTGCTGCTGTGGTTGCTCGCGCT
This sequence comes from Microbacterium sp. Marseille-Q6965, assembly GCF_946151065.1. GTDB lineage: Bacteria > Actinomycetota > Actinomycetes > Actinomycetales > Microbacteriaceae > Microbacterium. Next base: position 297,881 of record NZ_CAMGZA010000002.1, read on the forward strand.
GCCGCTGGCCGTCCTCGGCGGCTGGTTCGCCGCGGCTCGCGTCTCGGACGGCCCGGGCGTGCGGGCTGCCGTCGCGGTGCTGTGGGGCCTCGCGCCGTCGTTCCTCGCCGCGCTCGTCGACGGGCGCCCCGCCGCCGTCATCGTGCACCTGCTGCTGCCGTGGCTGTTCTTCACGGCGGCGGTGGCGCACCGGTCGTGGGCCGCGGCGGGCGGGGCATCGCTGCTGCTGCTGGGCGTGCTGGCGTGCGCGCCGTCGCTGGCGCCGGCCCTCGTGGTGCTCTGGGTGCTCGCGCTCGTGCTGGCGATCGCCTTCCGTGCCCGCCGCGGGATCGCGCGGGTGGCCTGGATCATCGTGCCCGCGGTCGTGTGGTTCGCCCCGGTGGTGGCCACGCAGGTCGCGCGCGGCACGCCGTGGGCCGCGCTGGCCGATCCGGGTGCCGTGTGGGTCGGCCCCGAGCAGGCGTCGCGCTGGCAGCTGGCCACGGGCATCCCGTGGGCCGACCCCGGCGGGTGGGGCGGGCTCCTGCCCGGTGTGCCCACCTGGTGGGTGCCGCTGCTCGTCGCGCCCGTCGCGCTCCTCGCCGTCGTCGCGCCGCTCACCGTCCGATGGCGCGTCGGCGCGGGGACCATCGTCATCGCGCTGCTGGGCATCGGCACGGCCTTCGCGGCGGCCGGCGTGCAGGTCTCGTACGCCGCGGGCGAGCCCGTGCCGCTGTGGACGGGCACCGCCCTCAGCCTGGCGTGGCTCGGCGCGCTCGGCGCGGCGGGCGTCACGCTCGACACCGCCCCGGCGCCTCGTCCGCTGCGCATCGGCGCGGGGCTGCTGGCCACCGCCTGCGTCGCCGTGCTCGCCGTTCCCGCGCTCACCGCAGTGCACCGTGATGCCGCGAGCATCACCAGCGGCGCCTCGTCGACCCTTCCCGCCTACGTCAGCGCGGAGGCGAGCACGCGGCACGACGTCGGAACACTGGTGCTCACGCCCCGCGGCGACGGCTCCGTCGCGGCCAAGGTGGTCTGGGGCGAGAGCGAGACCCTCGGCGGGCAGTCCACCCTCGAGAGCACGGACGCGTCGGTGTCGGCCGACGACCGCCGGCTGGCGGAGCTCGCCGTCGATCTCGTCTCGAGCTCGGACGCCGCGGCCACGGACGCGCTGGGGGCGGCCGGGCTCCGCTTCGTGCTGCTCGCGGGATCGCCCGAAGAAAGCGACGCCCTGCGCGCCGTACGTCTGACCGCGATCGCGTCCATCGATCAGCGCGCCGGCTTCGTGCGCGTCGGCGAGACGGCGCGGGGCGTGCTGTGGCGACTCGACGCCGAGCCCGCCCCGCGGCCCGGGGCATCCGCGACCGAGGCGGCGCTGGCGGCGTCGGTGCTGGCGGCCCAGGCAGCAGCCCTCGTCGTCGCGCTGCTGCTCGCCGTCCCGACGCGCGCGACGCGGCGGGCGGCGCGCGCGCTGCCCCGGATCGTGGGCGGCGGTTATGAGGAGGAGCGCGATCCGGCCCCGCGCGAGCGAAGGGAGCGCACGTGAACACCGACCCGCGCGACAGTCTCGTGCCCGACGCCACCGGTGCGGAGTTCGGTGCACCGGAACCTCTCGAGCCCGATCCGATCGAGCCGGCGCCGCCGACCGCCCGCGTGGCGGACGAGCCGGCGCCGCGGCGTCGGATGCAGCGGGCCTGGGGGCGCAGCGCCGCGGGCCTCGTCGTCTCCGGCGCGGCCGTGCTCGCGGTCGTCGCGGGTGCCCTCGCGCCCTGGCCCACGCTCGCCGGCAGCGCGGCGTCCCTCGAGGTCGAGCCGGCGCCGTCTGAGGCCGTGCTCGCATGCGAGGGGCCTGTGCTCGCCCTAGGCCGCGACGTGACCGCGGCCACCTCGATCGGCATCGCCGCCCCGGCGGCGGTCACCGCGGGCCGCGCGTCGGGCGGCGAGCCGTCGGCGCAGGGGCTCGCGCAGCCGGACGTCGCGGGCGAGGAGGCGCCCTCCCGCGTCGTGCAGGCGCCGGAGGGTCGAACGCTGGAGCCGATCGCGGCGGGGTCGTCGGCGTCGGTCGATGAGGAGGACATCGCCGGCTTCGCCGCCTCCGCGTGCCGCCCGCCCCAGCTGGAATCGTGGATCGTCGGGGGCGAGACCTCCGTCGGCGAGGCCGACATCCTGCTCATCTCGAACCCCGGTGCGACGAGCGCGACGGTGCAGCTGACGGTGTACGGCGCGACCGACCCGGTCGTGCCGCCCGGCTTCGAGGCGCTGCCGATCCCCGCCGGTACGCAGCGCGCCATCCCGCTCGCGGGCATCGCCGGCGGTGAGGCGGCGCCCGTCGTGCGGGTGACCGCGACCGGCGCGCCGGTGCGCGCCGCGCTGCAGTCGAGCCTCGTGCGCACGCTCGATCCGGTCGGTCTGGACCGGCAGGGCGCGGTGACGGCCGACGCGCGGCAGCGGTTCCCCGGGGTCGTGGTGACGGAGGCCGGCAACGAAGCGGAGGGGGCCTCCACCGCCCTCGTCCGCGTGATGTCGCGCGGCGCCGCCTCCGCCGTCATCACCGCGATCCCCGCGGGCGAGACCGAGGCCGCCGTCGAGCCCGTGAGCGTGGCCCTCGAACCCGATCGCCCGGTGGCCGTCGATCTCGGGGAGCTGCCGGAGGGCAGGTACGAGGTCACGGTGGCGGGCGACGGCCCGCTCGTGTCCGCCGTCTGGCAGACCACCGGATTCGGGCCCGGGACCGACTTCGCCTGGCAGACGCCGTCGCCGGAGCTGACGGCGGCCACCCTTGTCGCCGTGCCGGCGGGCCCCGGCGCGCGGCTGCACGTGTCGAGCGACGAGGGTGCGACCGTCGTCGTCACCGACCGCTCCGGCGCGGCGCGCGAGCTGGCGGTGCCCGCCGGGTCGTCGGGCTCCCTCCCGCTCGACGACGGCGAGGTCTACACCGTCGATCCCGGCGGGTCGCCGGTCCACGCCGCCGTCGGCTACGCCGGCGGGGCCGCGCTCGCGTTCATCCCCGTGTGGCCCGACCCCGCCTCGCCGGCGCCGGTCACCGTGTACCCCTAGAAGCGGAACCGGTCAGGGCCGAGGTCCCACGGGTCGCGGTCGAGGTAGTCGCCGGCCGCGCGGAAGACCGCGCCCTCGATGATCATCCGGCGGTGCTGGTCGTCGTTGCGGTGCAGCCTGCTGAAGCGCTCGATCGGCACGCGGTACAGGGTGATCCGCCGCGCCTCGCGATCGATCGTCCAGCGCGGCACCCCCTCGTCCGTGGGAGCGGGTGGCATCCACGCGATCATCACATCCACGTCGCGCAGCTCGGGCCACGTGCCGCGCAGGTACTCCACCGTCGAGCCGACGGTGAGGTCGAACTTCTCGGCGCGCGTGTCGATCTGCGGCAGCGGCGGCCGCACCAGCTGGCTGCGGCCCTCGCGGCCGTGTCGGCCGTGACGGCGGGCGCGCCCGCGCGGCGCGGGCTTGCGCATCCGACCCCATATCGCCATGCGCCCAGCCTACGCGGCGTGGGTCACGGGATCGCCGCGATCGCGGCGTACGCTCGAAGGTGATGGAACGACTCTGCTCGAAGGTGGGCTGCGCCCGCGAGGCCGTGACGACGCTGACCTACGACTACGGCGACCAGATGGCCGCGCTCGGTCCGCTCGGCCCCACGCGAGACCCGCACGCGCACGACCTGTGCGCGATCCACACCGAGCGCATGTCGGTCCCCAAGGGCTGGACGGTCATCCGCCACGCCACGCTCGTCTGAAGCGTCGCCGGTGTGACGCCGGCGCGGCGGGTCAGCGGGTGAGCGATGCGACGCGCTCGGCCTGCAGGGCGAGCGCGCGCAGCTCGCGCTCGCGGCGCACGGCGACGACGGCGTGCACGAACGTCTCGTGGTCGACGGGCGGGATCGGCGCGACGAAGGGCCGCACCTCCTCGGCCAGCTCCGCCGCGGCGCGTGCGCGGGAGGCGGGCACCATCTGGGCCGCGCCGGCGGCGAACTGCGAGAGGCGGCGCCCCAGGCGGTCGGGCACGCGGGCCACGTCGGCGATCGACGCCCAGCCCTCCATGCCCGGCGGCAGTCGCCGGATGTCCGGGGGCAGGGCGGGCGTGCGGGTGCGCTCGGCGTAGGTGCCGGCGACGAGGTCGCCCAGCCGCTGCGCTCGCGGGGTGAAGATACCGACCACGAGCGCGATCGCCCCGAGCGTCATGTACACCTCGAGCACGCCCAGCAGCGCCCGGATGAAGGCGTGGCGGAACCCGATCGCGCCGCCGTCGTTGCGCACGATGCGCCCGCCCACGGCGAGCTTGCCGAGGCTGCGGCCGCGGGTGAGGGTCTCGACCGCCGCGGGCAGGATCACGAAGATGAGGACCATCAGCACGATCGGCGCGATCCGCATCGAGACCTCGTCGACCAGCCCCGCCTCCGCGAGGTTGCTCAGCAGCAGCGCGCCGGCAAGCACCAGCAGGAACGACACGACGAGGTCGATCGCCGCCCCGGCGGCGCGCAGCAGCAGCCCGATCGGCTGCACGTCGAGCGCGACGGCCTCACCGGTGAGCACCTCGTCGTGATCGACCTGAGGGCGCAGGTGCGGGCGTGTCGGTGCGGACGACATGCGTATAGTCAAGCACGTGGACCTCGACGCCCTCACCGCCGCCCGCCGGGAGGAATGGCGCCGGCTCGACGAGCTGTCGCGCACGCGCGGCCTGCGCGGGGCCGAGGTCGACGAGTTCGTCGCCCGCTACCAGTCGGCCTCCGCAGACCTCGCCGACATCAAGACCTCGGCGGGCCGCACGCCGCAGGGCGACCACGTCTCCACGATCCTCTCGCGCGCCCGCCTGCGCCTCACGGGCGCTCCCGACAACGTGCTGCGGCAGCTGCCGCGGTTCTTCCTGCTCCAGCTTCCCGCCGCCCTCTACCGGCTGCGCTGGACGTCGCTCGTCGTCACGCTGGGCTTCATCGGCATCGTCGCCGTCACGGCCGCGTGGATCGGGCAGGACCCGCGCCTCGTCGCGACCCTCGGCGAGGACTGGCAGCTCGAGCAGTATGCCGAGGAGGACTTCGTCGCGTACTACAGCGAGCACAGCGAGGCGGCCTTCGGCGCGCTCGTGTGGACGAACAACGCGTGGATCGCGGTGCAGTGCGTGCTCTTCGGAGTGACGGGCATCTGGCCCGTGTACGTGTTCGTGCAGAACGCCGTGGGCCTGGGCACCTCCGCGGCGATCATGTTCGCGTACGACCGGGGCGCCGACTTCGTGCTGTACATCCTGCCGCACGGGCAGCTGGAGATGACGAGCATCTTCGTCGCGTGCGCCGCCGGCCTGCACATGTTCTGGGCGTGGGTGGCCCCCGGGCGGCGCACCCGGATGGACGCCCTGGCCTCCGAGGGTCGCGCACTGGCGACCGTGGCGGTCGGGCTCGTGCTGTCGCTGGCCCTGTCGGGCGTCGTGGAGGGCTGGGTCACGCGCCAGGACTGGCCGTGGGTCGTCAAGATCGGGATCGGCACGCTCGCGCTGGGCGTGTTCCTCTTCTACACGCTCGTGGTCGGCCGTCGCGCGGCGCGTGCCGGCGAGACCGGCGATCTCACGGAGTACGAGTCCGGCACGCCGCGCCTCGTCGCCGGCTGAGCCGGCGCTCAACCGTCTCGGCGCGACGCGGCACGCGCCGGGGCCGCGGGCGGGGGACGGGCCCGACCCGTGGCCCCGGCGCTGCGCTCACCTCTCGGCGTCGAACAGCGCGCGGTAGGCGAAGCCGGCGAGCATGGCCCCCACGATCGGGAAGACGATGAACACCCATAGCTGCACGAGCGCGTCGCCGCCCCCGTAGATCGCCGCCGCGATGGAGCGGGCGGGGTTGACGGACGTGTTGTCCACGGGGATGGAGATGTAGTGGATCAGGGCGAGGGTGAGGCCGATGATCAGCCCCGCGAGGGGCGTGCCGCGCGTGGGGTGGGTGACGCCCAGGATGACGAGCACGAACAGGCCGGTGAGCACGACCTCGACGATGATCGCCGCGACGATCCCGAAGCCGCCGGGGGAGTTGTCGCCGAAGCCGTTGCTGGCGAATCCGCCCTCCTGCGCGGTCGTGAGCCATCCCTCCGGACCGAAGATCCCGATCAGCACGAGGAGGGTCGTCGCGACGATGCCGCCGATCACCTGGGCGATGATGTAGCCGATCACGTCGCGCCAGGGGAAGCGGCCGGCCGACGCGAGCCCCAGCGTGACGGCGGGGTTGAAGTGCCCGCCCGAAATGGGGCCGAATGCGTAGGCGCCCACCACGACCGTGAGCCCGAAGGCGAGCGCGACGGCGGCGTAGACGGTGCCCGTCGGGCCCCCCTCGAGGAAGAGGTTCGACGCGAACACGGCGGTGCCCACGCCTCCGAGCACGAGAAGCAGGGTGCCGAATCCCTCGGCGACGAGCTTCGCGACGGTCGTCGGAGCGGGCGGCGGAGTGTGCGCGAGCTCGGTGGGCTCGATCGGCGACTCCGGATTCGGATCGGACATGGGATCTCCTTCGGGGATGCCGGGACGGCTCTGCTCCGAATCGTGCCAGTGCCGGCCGGCGCGCGGCAAGGGCGCGCCGACGATGCGCCTGGCGCGCGCCACCGGCACCCGGTAGACACGAGACATGTGGATCGGCTGGATCGCCTTCGACCTGCTCCTGGGCGACGTGCATTCCCTGAAGCAAAAGCGCAGCGTGCTGCGCCCGATCCTGGCCGACCTGAGCCGGCGCACCGAGGCCGCGGCGGCCGAGACGGGGGCCCAGGAGCTGCACCGCCGGGCCGAGGTGAGTGTGGCCGTCGTCGGCGGCGATGCCGCCCACGTGCGTGATGTGCTGGACCGCGCGGAACGCGCGATGGGGGATCACCCGGAGGTCACGATGCTGTCCGCCCGCCGTGGCCTGCGCTCCAGCGACGACTGACCCCTGCGGCGCGCTGCGGCGCGCAGACGCGAAACCGCCCCCGTCCGCGGAGCCGCCCCGTGTGGGGTGGGCTCTCGGGACGAGGGCGGCCTGGCGCGGGCAGGTGTCAGGCCGTGACGGGCTCGCGCTCGTAGCCGACCGGGTCGGCCGAGGTGTCCTGCGCGGCCAGCTTGGCCTTGATGCCGGCGACGATCTTCTCGTCGACCTGGCCCCAGTACCAGAAGAAGCGCTCCTTGACGACGTCGACGGTCAGCGCCGAGTACTGGCCGGCGAGGGTCTCGTGGAAGCGGTCCTTCGCGCCCTCGTCGAACACGTCGTTGTACAGGGTGCGGGCCTGGCCGAAGTCGTCGTCCTCGCTGTGCAGCGTGTACGCAGCGCGCACCAGCTCACCGTCGGCCTCCCACGACGCTTCGACGGCGCGCTCGGGCTCGGCCTGCGGGTAGCCGAACGAGTTGGGTGCGTAGACGGGCGTGCCGGCCGCGTTGAAGTGGTACGCCATGTTGCCCTCGTGCATGTAGTTGAAGGCCGGCGCGGCGTGCGGCTGGTTGACCGGCAGCTGGTTGTAGTTCGTGCCGATGCGGTAGCGCTGGGCGTCGGGGTACGAGAACACGCGCGCCATCAGCATCTTGTCGGGGGAGATGCCCGTGCCCGGCACCTGGTTGCCCGGCGAGAACGCGGCCTGCTCGATCTCCGCGAAGAAGTTCTGCGGGTTGCGGTTGAGCGTGAACTCCCCGACCTTGATGAGCGGGTAGTCGGCGTGCGGCCACACCTTCGTCATGTCGAAGGGGTTGAAGCGGTAGGTCTTGGCGTCCTCGTACGGCATGACCTGCACCTTGACCTCCCACGAGGGGAAGTCGCCGGTCTCGATGGCGTTGAAGAGGTCGCGGCGGTAGTAGTCCGCGTCCTGGCCCGCGATCCGCTCGGCGTCGGCGGCAGACATGTGCTCCACGCCCTGCTTCGAGATGAAGTGGTACTGCACCCAGAAGCGCTCGCCATCCTTGTTCACCCACTGGTAGGTGTGCGAGCCGTAGCCGTTCAGGTGACGCCACGACTTGGACAGGCCGCGGTCGCCCATGAGATAGGTGACCTGGTGGGCCGACTCGGGTGAGAGGGTCCAGAAGTCCCACTGCATGTCGGCGTTGCGCAGCCCGGCGGCGCCCGTGCGCTTCTGCGAGTGGATGAAGTCGGGGAACTTCATCGCGTCGCGCAGGAAGAAGATGGGGGTGTTGTTGCCGACGATGTCGAGGTTGCCCTCCGCGGTGTAGAAGCGCAGCGCGAAGCCGCGCACGTCGCGCCACGTGTCGGGGGAGCCCTGCTCGCCGGCGACGGACGAGAAACGCAGCAGCACCTCGGCCTCGGCGCCCGGCTGGAAGACCGCGGCACGCGTGTACGCCGAGACGTCCTCGGTGACGGTGAAGGTTCCGAACGCGCCGCCGCCCTTGGCGTGCGGGTTGCGCTCGGGCACGCGCTCGCGGTTGAACGAGGCCAGCTTCTCGACGAGGTAGCGGTCGTGCAGCGCGGTGACGCCGTCGGGACCAGTGGTGAGCGAGTACTGATCGCTCGCGACCGGGGTTCCGGTCTGGGTGGTGGTGTACGAGATGTCAGCCATTGCCGTTCCTTTCACATTCGGGACAGATGGCACGGAAGGTCACGCTCGCCTCGAGGACGCGCATGCCGTGATCGTGGGAGGGATGCAGACAGGGGGACGCGCCGACGACGCAGGGGACGTCCTCGACCTTGCCGCACACCACGCACTGCAGGTGGTGGTGATTGTCGCGGCGGTTCAGTTCGTACAGCGCGCTGGGGGCGCCCGGAAGGCTCACGCGCTGGGCGATGCCCGCTCCGGTGAGGTCGTTGACGATGCCGTGCACGGTCTGCAGGGCGATGCCCGGAATGTGCTCGCTCACGGCGGCGTGCAGCTCATCAACCGGCGCGTGCGGGCGCGACGCGAGGGCATCCAGCACCGCAACACGCTGCGCCGTGACGCGCAGGCCCGCGCCGCGCAGCGTGGCCGCCGCGTCGGGGGCTGGGGCTGTCGGGCTCATCGTCCCGAGTATAGCTATTTTGAATGATTAGCAAAAAAGAACGATGCGCGATTACGGCGGTGCCGCCGGTGCTCGTCACGGCCGCGCCCGCCCCGGCACGGCTCGACCGCGGGGGAGCGCTCCCCGCGGTCGAGCTCGGCCCCTGTGATTCCTCAGCGCGTGACGACGACGTGCTCGTTGGGCACGACGTGCGTCATCTTCAGCCCCGTGACATCACGCGGGCCGTTTGCGCCGAGGTTCGCCAGGCGGGCGCGGTCGGCCTCGCTGAGCGTCTGCGACTGCAAGGGCTCGAGGTGGCGCACATCGTCGACGCCGATGCCGAGGCCCTCGCCCACCCGCAGCCCGAGCTCGTCGTCGGCCATCAGGAAGTGCCACACCATGCGCTCCTGCACCGCGCGTTCGGCCTGACCGATGAGCGTGACGAAGTTGTGCACGAGGTCGTCCTTCTCCCACTGCTCCATGAGCTGGTAGCGCTGTCCGGCCTGCGTGTAGTCGTCCGTACGCGCGATCCGCTTGCGCGTGACGCGCCCGGTGATCACGGGCCCCTGCTCGTCGTGCGTGGGGTACTGCCCCTCGCGCAGCCCGCCCATGATCGAGGGCTCGTAGTTGACGTGCGGGTTCTGTCCCTCGCCCAGGTCGACGCCGAACGACATCTGGCCGCCCCGCTGGTTGGTGGCGGCGCGGGCATGCTTGGGGCTGTTCACCGGCAGCTGCAGGTAGTTGGGCCCCACGCGGTAACGCTGCGTGTCGGAGTACGAGAACGTGCGGCCCACGAGCATCTTGTCGTCGGAGAAGTCGAGGCCGTCGACGAGCACCCCCGTGCCGAACGCGATCTGCTCGTTCTCGTTGTGGTGATCCGAGACATTGCTCGTGAGCGTCATGGTGCCCACGAGCTTCGGCTCGAAGTCGTTCTCGGGCCACACCTTCGTGTCGTCCAGCGGGTCCCACTCCAGCTCGGGGTGCTCGTCGTCGCTCATGATCTGCACGTAGAGGTCCCACTGCGGGTAGTCGCCCCGCTCGATCGCCTCGTAGAGGTCCTTCGAGGCGTGGCCGAGCTCGGTCGCCTGGATGTTCGCGGCGTCCTCCTCGGTCAGGCTCGCGACCCCGGCGCGGGGGAACCAGTGGTACTTCACGAGGTGCGTCTCGCCGTCGGCGTTCACCCACTTGTAGGTGTTCACGCCGAAGCCCTGCATGCGGCGATAGTTGGCGGGGATGCCGCGCGGGCTGAAGAGGTTCACGAGCATGTGCATCGACTCGGGCGTCTGCGACATGAAGTCGAAGATGCGGGCCGGCTCCTGGCGGAAGGTGACGGGATCGGGCTTGAGGGCGTGGATGACATCGGGGAACTTGATGGCGTCGCGGATGAAGAAGACCGCGAGGTTGTTCCCGACGAGATCCCAGTTGCCGTCCTCCGTGTAGAACTTCACCGCGAAGCCGCGCGGGTCGCGCGCGACCTCCGAGGAGTCGCGGCCGCCGATGACGGTCGAGAAGCGGATCGCGAGATCGGTCTTCTTGCCCGCCTCGGCGAAGACCTTGGCGCGGGTGTAGCGCGCGATGGGCTCGTCGCCCCACATGCCGGTGGCCTCGAAGTGGCCGAAGGCCACCGCGCCGCGGGCGTGGACGACGCGCTCGGGGATCCGCTCCCGGTCGAAGTGGCTGATCTTCTCGAGGAAGTGGTAGTTCTCCAGCGTGGCCGGTCCGCGCTCGCCGACCGTCCGCTGGTTCTGGTTGTCGTAGATGGGGTGTCCCTGACGATCCGTCAGGACCGGACGGCCCTCTTCGCTCGGAGCGGGGCCCTGGGACGAGACGTCGGTCATGACATGGCCTTTCGTGACGGGTGGCTGCGGTTCCCGCAGACTACGTCGCGATCCGGCGCCTGTCGCGGGGTGGTGGCACCCGCCGCACGCGGATACGCTGTGCGCCCGGTGGGCGGCACTGCCCCCGCACGCGCTAGAGCCGGCCGGCCTTCTTCAGGGCGAGGTAGCGGTCGGCCACCCGAGGCGGCAGCGACTCCGGGTCGTCGGCGAGGGCCTCGGCGCCGGCGCGCTCGATCGCGGCCGTCACGCGCGCCGCCGAGGCGAGGGTCGCCTCCGCCGCTGCCGCCCGGTAGACGGCGTCCACGTCGCCGTGCGAGCGGGCCTGCTCGACGAGGCCGCCGTCGGTGGCCGTGCCGACGAGCACGACGGTGCCGGCGCGCACCGCGCTCGGCAGGGTTCCGAGGAAGCCCCGCGAGGCCTCGGGCGACTCCTGGGCAGTGAGGATGACGAAGAGGTTGGGCTTGGCGTGCAGCCCGCGCACCTGGGCGAAGGCGGCGTCCCAGTCGGTGTCGATCAGCTGCGCCTCCACGGGCGCCAGCGCATCGACCAGCGCCGGAAGCAGGCCGGGGCCGTCCACGCCCGTGACCCGCGCACGGACGACGCGGTCGAACGCGATCAGGTGCACGTGGTCGCCGGCGCGGTTGGCCAGCGCCGCAAGCAGCAGCGCCGCCTCGAACGAGGCCTCCAGACGCGTGCCGTCGTCCACACGCGTGGCGGCCGTGCGCCCCGTGTCGATGAGGATGACGACGTGCCGGTCGCGTTCGGGGCGCCAGGTGCGCAGCATGGTCGCGCCCGCCCGCGCGGTCGCGCGCCAGTCGATGGAGCGCACATCGTCACCCCGCACGTACTCGCGCAGCGAGTCGAACTCGGTGCCCTGGCCGCGCACCTGCACGCTCGTGGAGCCGTCGAGCTCGCGCAGGCGCGCGATGCGGCTCGGCAGATGCCGGCGCGCCTTGAACGGCGGCAGCACCCGCAGCGCGCCGGGCGCCGCGATACGGCGCTGCCGGCCGGCGAGCCCGAGGGGCCCGACGGTACGCACGACGACGAACTCGGTGCGCAGTTCGCCCCGGCGGCGGGGGAGGAGCGGCACCATCGCCGTGCGCGATTCGCCCGGCGGCACGTCGATCGGAATCCGCTCCCGCGGCGCGCCGGCCGTCGGCTGCCAGGCATCGCGCACGAGGCCGCGCATGCGCCGGCCGGAGGGGTTGGCGAAGCGGATGCGGGTCCTCACGACGTCGCCGAGCGACGCGCGAGCGGGCACCTCGCGCGAGATCCGCAGGGTTCGCCCGTCGGGCGCCGCGACCACGTCGACAAGGACCAGCAGCGCGCACAGCGCGAGCCAGGCGAGCGCGAGCAGCCAGGGGGAAGCCCCCGCCGCGCTGAGCAGCACGACGGGAACGACGCCGAGCCCGACGAGGATCGGCAGGCGACCGGAGACGTACATGGATCAGATCGGGACGCGCGTCTGCTGCAGCACCGAGCCCAGCACGGCGTCGACCGAGACGCCCTCGATCTCCGCGTCGGGCCGCAGCTGGATGCGGTGGCGCCACACGGGCACGAGCATCGCCTGCACGTGGTCGGGGGTGATGGCCGGGTAGCCGCCCAGCCAGGCCCACGCCTTCGCCGCCGCGAGCAGGGCCGTGGCGGCGCGGGGACTGGCGCCCACCTGCACCGACGGGCTCTGACGCGTGGCGCGCGCGAGGTCGACGATGTACGCCAGCACGTCGTCCGTGGCGGTCACCGCCGCCGCGGCCTCCTGCGCGGCCCGGATCTCTTCGGCGCTGACGACGGGCCGGACCTCCTCGAGCGAGCGCGGCGAGAAGCCGTCGGCGTGGCGGCGCAGCACCGCCACCTCGGCGTCCCGCGCGGGCACGTCGACGATGAGCTTGATGAGGAATCGGTCCAGCTGCGCCTCGGGCAGCGTGTAGGTGCCCTCGTGCTCGATGGGGTTCTGCGTCGCGCAGACGAGGAACGGGTCCGGCAGGGGGCGGGTCACACCGTCGGAGGAGACCTGGCGTTCCTCCATCGCCTCCAGCAGCGCCGACTGGGTCTTCGGGGGCGTGCGGTTGATCTCGTCGGCCAGGAGGACGTTCGTGAACACCGGCCCCTCGCGGAACTCGAACTCGCCGGTCTTGGCGTCGTAGATGAGCGATCCGGAGACGTCGCCGGGCATGAGATCGGGCGTGAACTGCACGCGCTTGGTGTCGAGGCCCAGGGCCCGGCTGAACGTGCGCACCATGAGCGTCTTCGCGACGCCCGGCACGCCCTCGAGCAGCACGTGGCCGCGCGCCAGCAGGGCGATGAGCAGGCCGCTGACGGCTCCCTCCTGCCCGACGACCGCCTTGCCCACCTCGTCTCGCACCCGCGCGATCGCCTGACGCAGCTCGGACCCGCCCCCGCTCGGCGCGGGCGGGGCCGCCGGCATCGGCGGCACGGGGCCGGCCGGCTGGGGCGGGATGACGGCGGCGCGCTGCGAGGCGCCGGCGGGCGGGTAAGCGTCGGTCATGGGTGGTTCCTCTCGGAATCGATGGCCGTTTCCAGGTCGTGCAGGCGCTCGCCGAAGGCGACGAGATCCGCGTCGGTGGCGGGCTGGGCGTACAGGATCTCGTGCACGCGCGCCACGGGGGTGCCGAGCCGCACCGACACCGCGGCGGCGACCTCGTCGACCGAGGTACGCCGGTGCAGGCCGAGTCGCCGCGCCATCCGCTCGACGGCGCCACGACGCAGCAGGTCGGCGGCGTGGCGCGGATCGCGCGCGTGCTGGTAGAGCCGGGCGCGGCCCTCCAGCGTCTCGCTGCCGCGCACGGTGACGGGCAGGTCCTCGGCCACGAGAGGGCCGAATCGACGGCCCTGCCAGAGCGCCGCCGCGAGGGCGGTCACCGCCAGGAGCAGGATGGCGGGGGTGACCCACGGCGGCGTCAGAGCGCCGAGCGTATCGGGCGCATCGCCGGGCGCGATGTCGGCCTCGCTCGGCAGGTACCAGACCACCTCGCCATGCGCGCCGAGGAGGTTGAGGGCCAGGGCGGCGTTGCCGCCGTTCGCCAGGTTCTCGTTCGAGAACACGGCCGCGGCGTCGATCGCGACGAGCTCCGCGCCGCCCGCCTCGGAGGCGAGCAGGCCGTACCCGCCCTCGGTACCGGGGTAGCAGGCGACGTCCGCGTCGCCCCGCGGATAGAGACGCCCAGGGTCGATCTGGCCGGCGCGGTCGGCCTCGGGCAGGGCGCACTCCGGCTCCACGGGTTCCAGCGCGGTGCCCGCGAAGGCGGAGTCGCCGAAGAAGAGCTCGATGTCGCGAGAGGACGGCTCGATGAGCACCGTGCGCTCGGCGCGGCCGGCGATGTCCCGCAGATCGGCGTTCTCGAGGTACCACGTGGGGCCGATCACCAGCGTGTCGTCGCCGTCCAGGGCCCGCTCGGCGTCCGAGCGCGTGTGGACGAGCTCCACGGCGACGCCGCGCTCCTCGAGAATCCGCGCCAGGGCCAACGCGCCCGTCGGGGCGGCGCTCTCGGGATCGTGCGCGTCCTTGGGGCGCCACTCCGGCGCCGACACGAAGGCCAGGGCGGTGCCGACCACGACGATCGCGGCGATGAGCGCGATCCAGCCGCCCACCCGGCGGCGGCGGGAGAGGGTCGGATCGGACGGGGCCTCGATGACGGTCACGCGTCCACCCGCTCGGCGTCGTCTCGCGCCCCGCCCAGCGCATCCGCAAGGCGCGCGGGGCGCGTCCGCGCGATCTCGTCGTCGACGCCCGCGACGGCGGCGTACATCTGCGCGGTGCCGCGGCGGCGCAGATAGCGCACGTCGTCGAACGCGACGGCTCCGTCGTGAAGGCGGTCGGCATGGGCCGGGAAGAACGGGCTCGCCGCCGCCGCGAGCGCCTGCGCCGTGGTGCCGGGAAGGGCGTCGAGCACGTCGCGCTCCTCGAGGCCGCGGGCGAGCGCGCGGTATCGCTCGATGACGGCCTGATCCCACCGCCCGGCGGCGGCGTGCTCGGCGGCGGAGGCCCGCAGCTCGGCGGCACTGCGCGCCTCGTCATCGCCGAACAGCACGGAGGACGCGCGGCCGTCGGCCCGATGCGCCCGCCGGGGCCGACCCCAGATGAGCAGGCCGAGCACGACGACAGCCGCGATCACGCCGATCACCACGAGCAGGAGCGCGGGGCTCCATTCGGCGCCCACGCCGGTGCGGAAGAGGTTCGAGACGAACTCGCCGACGGCCTGCGCGATCCGGTCGATCAGCGTCGGCTCCGCGGCGTCATAGACCGGGTCGGACAGCTCGCGCTCCGCCCATTCGCGCGCCTCGTCGGGGCCGGGCGTCACGGGGATCTGCACGGGGATCACGACGACGGGGTTCCCCCCTCGCGCCGCGTGCCGTCGCCCCACGGCGGCGTCGCCGGCGCGGGGTCGGGCTGCGCCGGGAAGGGCGGCCGGCCGAAGGGCGCCGGCGGGGGCGGCGCGCCGGGGGGGACGGGGGACGGGGGACGGGCGGCGCATACGGCGGCTGCCCGGCCGGCGGTGCCGGTTGTCCGGCGGGCGACGGGGGTACGGAGGGGCATACGCGGGCTGCCCGTATGGCGGAGCCGGCTGCCCGTACGGCGGCGGGTAGGCCGGCGGCGCGTACGCGGGCGGCACCTGCGGCGGCGCGGGCGGGTAGGCGCCGGGCGCCGCGTAGCCGCCCGGTGCGGGGGTGGCCGCCCCGCCCGTCCCCGCCTGCGACGTAGGTGGGCCCAGACGGCCGAACGGGGGCGACGGCCTGCGGGTCGTAGGCGTATGGATCCTCGAGCGCCGTGTCTCCGGCGTCGCGCCGCTCGATGTACCGCTGCATCCGCAGGTCGATCCCCTCGCGGCGCATGCGCAGGTCGAGGTACACGAGCACGGCCGAGGTGCCCTGCACCACGACGGCGATCGACTGGACGAGGAACGTCACGACCTGGGCGAGCAGCACGCTCACGATGCCGGAGACGATCGCGGCGACCCCCTGGTCGCCCGTGGGGGCGAAGGTGGGCACGAGCAGTGACGTGAGGAGCGTGAACGGCATGCCGACGATCGAGGCGGCCGTGCTCATGATCAGGGAGATCAGCACGATCACCCCGAACGTCGGCCAGAACCGGCCGCGCGTGAGCGTCCAGGCCCGGCCGATGGCGCGGAAGACGCCGGCGCCCTCGAGGACGATGGCCGACGGGGCCACGTACAACTTGGTCGTCAGCCACACCCCGACCAGGATCCCGCCGAACACGGCGAGCAGGATCAGCACGACGGCGGCGACGGGGCCGGCGTCGCCCAGGGCGACGGCCAGGCCCGCGATCCCGGCGACGGCCAGGCCGATGAGCAGCACCGCGGCGAGCAGGACGAGCAGCTGGTAGCCGAGCAGCCGCCAGAACGCGGGCTTCACGCGGCGCCAGATCATCCCCAGCGTGGCGCGCTCGCCGAGGGCGGCGTGCGAGACCTCGCCGATGACGACGCCCTGCACGATCACGCCCATCACTCCGAGACCGATCGCGACCAGCAGCGTCGCGGCGCCCGTGATGAGGGTGGCGCCGGCCGTGATGGCCTCCCGATCCGCCCAGTCCGTGACGGTCTCCAGGCGCGAGAACGTGAGGAACGCGACGCCGCCGATGATGAGCAGGCCTAGGAGCGTCGAGACCATCTGCACGACCATCGCGAAGCCCAGCAGCACCTTGGGGTTACCGCGCAGCGCCGCGAACGACTTGCCCAGGATGGTCCCGAACCCCAGGGGCTGCAGCGGGATCAGCCCGCCCCTCGGGGCCGGCGTCCACGTCGATGACCCGCTCATGCCGCCCTCCCCGTCGACCTCATTCGAAGCCCATCGTTCCACACTTCGCGGGGCCGTCGAGGGGCCGGGCGGCGGGGGGCGTCCGATACGCTGATCGGGTGACAGCCCGCATCCTCGTGGTGGACGACGATACCGCTCTGGCCGAGATGATCGGCATCGTGCTGCGGACCGAGGGATTCGACACCGTGTTCTGCGCCGACGGCGCGCAGGCGGTCGACGTGTGGCGTGACGAGCGGCCCGACCTCGTGCTCCTCGATCTGATGCTGCCCGGCAAGGACGGCATCGAGATCTGCACCGACATCCGCCGGGAGTCCGGCGTCCCCATCATCATGCTCACCGCCCGCTCCGACACGGCCGATGTCGTCAACGGCCTGGAGGCCGGCGCCGACGACTACATCGTCAAGCCGTTCAACCCCAAGGAGCTCGTCGCGCGGATCCGCACCCGCCTGCGCCCCGTCACGGAGGCGGTCAACGACAACCTGCGCGTCGGTGACCTCACGATCGACGTCGCCGCCCACGAGGTGCGCCGCGGCGATACCCTCATCTCCCTCACGCCGCTCGAGTTCGAGCTGCTCGTGGCGCTCGCCTCGAAGCCCAACCAGGTGTTCTCGCGCGAGATGCTCCTGGAACAGGTGTGGGGCTACCACTACAAGGCCGACACGCGTCTCGTGAACGTGCACGTGCAGCGGCTGCGCTCGAAGGTGGAGCGCGACCCGGACGACCCGAAGATCGTGATGACGGTGCGCGGCGTCGGGTACCGCGCCGGCGCCGCCGTCTGAGCCGACGGCCCCAGGTGGCCCGCGCATGCCCGTGAACCCCCGCGTCGGACCGTCCGCCGCCGCGACCGGTGCCTCCCCGATCACGGGATCGGCCGCGACCGCGACGATCGGCGTGCTGTCCGGCCCGCGCGCCTGGGTGTCGATGATCGCGCGGATGTGGACCGGATCCCTCCGGTTCCGCACCACGCTCGTCGCGGTCGCCGCCACCATGGTCGCCGTGACGATCGCGTGCGTGTGGATGGCGGCGCAGATCCAGACCGACCTGTTCGAGTCCCGCCGCGACCAGGTGCTGCAGGACGCCAGTCGCGCCATCAGTGCCGCGCAGACGGAGCTGGACTCGTCGGGACAGGTGGAGCGCGAGCGAAGCGCCCTGCAGGGCCTGATGAGCCGCGCGCGCCAGATCCTCGTGGAGCAGTCGGGCACCTCGAGCGTGGCGTGGTTCCGCGTGGAGAGCACGCCCTCGCAGGTGGCGCCGCAGAACCAGGGCGCGCGCGATCTGCCCTCGGAGCTCATCTCGGCCGGTCTGCGCGAGCGCGTCGGCTCCTCGGTCGAGGGGCAGTGGTGGCAATCGGTGGAGCTGCGCGACGAGGACGGCCGCGCCGTGCCCGGCATCGTCGTCGGTCAGCAGCTGACGCTGCCCGGCGTCGGGGGGTATGGCGTCTACTTCGGGTATGACCTGAGCGCGTCCGACGAGACGCTGCTGTTCGTGCAGCGGACGCTGTGGATCGCGGGCGTCGTGCTCGTGCTCATCATGGGACTGGTCACGTGGCTCGTGCTGCGCTCGGTCGCCGAGCCGATCGTGGAGGTCGCCGAGACCAGCCGCCGCCTCGCGAGCGGAGACCTCAAGGTGCGTATCGACGTGCACGGCGAGGACGAGATCGCCGTGCTGGGTCGCTCGTTCAACCAGATGGCCGACAGCATCGAGCGGCAGATCGGGGAACTCGCCGAGCTCTCCCTCGTGCAGCAGCGCTTCGTCTCCGATGTCTCGCACGAGCTGCGCACGCCGCTGACGACGATCCGGCTCGCGGCCGACATGCTCAACGACCGTCGGGAGGCGTTCGATCCGGCCACCGGGCGGGCGGCCGAGCTGCTGCACGAGCAGGTGGCGCGCTTCGAGCAGCTGCTCACCGATCTGCTCGAGATCAGCCGGTACGACGCCGGCTCGGTGGAGCTGGCGCTGGAGGCGCGCCCGCTGGCGCAGCTGACCGAGGAGGTCGTCGAGTCGATGCGCCCGCTCGCTCAGCAGCACGACACGGAGTTGCGGATCGTCGCGCCGGGTGGGCACGGGCCGGTCGACATGGACCCGCGCCGCATCCGCCGCATCCTGCGCAACCTCATCGGCAACGCCATCGAGCACGGCGAGGGGCGGCCGATCGTCGTCACCGTCGACAGTGACGAGGACGCGGTGGCCGTGGGCGTGCGCGACTACGGGATGGGCATGTCTGCGGAGGAGAGTCAGCGCGTGTTCGACCGGTTCTGGCGGGCGGACCCCTCCCGGCGGCGCACGATCGGGGGCACCGGGCTGGGCCTGTCCATCGCCCTCGGGGATGCGAAGCTGCACGGCGGCACGCTCGAGGTGTGGTCGGCGCTGGGACGCGGCACGAACTTCGTGCTCACGCTGCCGCGCCGGCCCGGCGTCGAGCTGCTCTCGTCGCCCGTGCCGACGGAACCGCGCGGCGACGACCCCACGCCCGACGAGATCATCGCGACGGCCGGTTCGGAGCCCTCGCGCACCGAGGGGGAGGACGCGCGATGAGGCGCAGGGGAAGGATCGCGGCCGCGCTGCTCGCGCTCGCCGTGGCGCTCGCCGGATGCGCCGGGCTCCCGACGAGCGGTCCCGTGAACCCGGGGCTGTCCGCGGACGAGGTGCCCGAGCACGACTTCCTGTACTACCCGGAGGGGCCCGCGCCCGGTTCCACCCCGGAGCAGATCGTGCAGGGCTTCGTGGAGGCGGCCACCAGCCCCGCCGGCGACTGGGCGACGGCGAGGGAGTTCCTCACCTCCGACTTCGCCGCGCAGTGGCAGCCGGGCTCGCATGTCGCCATCGACGCGACGAGCGCCCGCGAGTACGACGCGAGCGCGTTGGAGACGGAGGGCGTCGTCTCCCTGCGCATCGGGCAGATCGCCGCCGTCGACGCGCGGGGCGTGTACGGCACCGCCACACAGCCCGAGCAGGAGCTGCGCTACCAGGTGGCACAGGGTGACGACGGCGAGTGGCGGATCGCGCAGGCGCCGCAGGGGATCGTGCTCGATCGCGACTACTTCGCGAACGTGTACAGCGACTTCACCCTCACCTTCTACGACCCCGCGCACCGGTACCTCGTGCCGGACGTCCGCTGGTTCCCCGAGGCGTCGACCGGCCCGACCCGGCTGGTCGCCGAACTGCTGCGCGGCCCCAGCGCCGCCCTGCAGGGCGCGGCCAGCACCGCCTTCCCCTCGGGCGCTCAGCTGGCGAGCGGGGCCGTCATCGCGATCGATGATTCGGGCGTGGCCGACATCCCGTTGCGCGGGATCGCCTCCGACGTCGACGCCTTCGTCGTCTCGCGCATGCGCGCGCAGATCACCGCCACCCTCGCGAGCGTCGGAGCGCAGGGCGTGCGGCTGCGCGTGGGTGCCGCCGAGCTCTCGGCGGAGGAGTACGACCCCTGGCCGACGCGACCGGACCCGCGCGCGCTCGTGCTCGGCGGGGAGGAGGACGAGCCGGCGTTCGGCTTCCTCACCGACGGAGAGATCCTCGCCATCGACGGCCTCTCGGAAGCCGTCACGTCCTCCGCGGTGCCGGAACCGGAGGCCATCAGCGTGGCACCGGACCGCGAATCGGCCATCGTGTGGGGCGCGAGCGGCGCGGTCGTCCGCGTGGGATCCGACGGGACCGCTCTGCTGCTGGACGACCGCGATGACCTCATCGAGCCGACCCTCGACCCCGACGGTTACACGTGGACGCTTCCCGGCAACCAGCCGGACCAGCTGACCGCGACCGGTCCGGACGGAACCGTCGTGCTCACCACGCAGATGCCGCGGACGGAAGAGATGTCGATCGCGACGGTCGAGTCGATCGCCGTCTCGCGCGACGGCACCCGCCTCGCGGCGCTCGTCACGGCCGCCGGTGGAACCTCCTGGGCCATCGTGGCGCCCGTCTCGCGGGACGGCGACGGCGTTCCCACGGGCGTGGGCGCCGCCTCCGTGCTCGCCGCGCTCGACGGTCCCGGCGTCGACGTGGAGTGGCTCGACGACGCGAGCATCGGCGTGGTCTCCCGAGACGGCATGGAGATCGAGGTCCTGGAGCAGCGCATCGGGGGCCCCGGCACACGCATGTCGGCACCCGCCGACGTGGTCGGGATCGCCGCCGGCACGCAGGACTCGTCGATCCGGCTCATCGACAGCGTCGGAGGCCTGCACGTGCGCCGCGGCTCGGCATGGGTGAAGGCGGCGGAGGGCATCGCCGTGCTGGCCACGGACGTCGGGGCGCCCCGCTCCGAGTGAGGCCTCGCGCCGCTCACGTGCGACCGGGGCGGGCCGCGAACTCACAGACCGAGGCAGGACGCGCCGCGTGACCGTGCGACGCGGCAGGCTGGCGGCATGACGCTGCCGCTCGCCGTTCGAACCGCGTTCTCCGAGGCGGCGGGCCTCGTCCTGCCCGTGTGGTGTGCCGGCTGCGACCACCCGGGCATCACCCTGTGCGGGCCGTGCCGGGAGGCCCTCACGCCGGCGGTGAACCGCCGCGAGCTGCCCGACGGCACACCGGTGTACGCCGGCCTGACCTACGGCGGACCGGCCGCGCGGGTCATCGGCGCCCTCAAGGAGCAGGGGCGCACCGGGCTCGCGGCCGCCTGCGCGCCGGCCATGCGGGAGGCGCTGGCTGCGGCGGCCGCACCCGGCGCGGCCTCGGTGGTCGCGGTCGCGGTGCCCACCTCGCGCGCGGCCTTCCGTCGACGGGGTTATCGCGTGCCCGAGCTCCTCGCGCGCCGCGCGGGGGTGCCGGTCGTGCGGGCGCTGGCCTGGTCGCGCGCGGTGGCTGATCAGCGCGCGTTGAGCCGCGACGACCGGCGGCTCAACGTCGCCGGGGCGATGCGGGCACGCCGCGGCGCAACGCGCGGGCTCGGCCCCGTCGTGCTCGTCGACGACGTCGTCACGACGGGCGCGACGCTGAGCGAGGCGCGCAGAATACTCGACGCGGCGGGCGTTCCCGTGGTCGGCGCGGCGGTGCTCGCAGCCGCACAGCGGCGGCCCGGCGGATCCGGATGAAACCCTCCGGATTGGGGTGGTGACATCGCGGCGGGCCGGGGCTAGCGTGGGTGCACCAGGCGACGGAAACGTCGTTCGACAGGGGCTCGGCCCCCGGGGTCGAGCCGGACAGGGAGGCTCAGATGGACATCAACATCTCGGGAGTCGGCGTGAATGTCACCGACCGATTCCGTTCGGTGGTCGAGGAGAAGTCCGAGCGCATCGCCCACATCGCCCCGAGGGCGCTGACCCTCGACGTCAAGGTCACCCGCGATGTGCACCGCAGCGGGGTCGACGAGGAGAAGGTCGAGCTCACCCTCACGGGCAAAACGGCCACGGCGCGCGCGGAGGCGCGCAACGGCGACAAGTTCGTGGCCCTCGAGGGAGCGCTCGACAAGCTCATCGAGCAGGTCAGGCGCGCCAAGGACAAGAAGGTCAGGGGCCGCGCCCGCCCGAAGGGCGCCCACTTCGAGAAGAACTCCGGGTCGCTCGCGGGCCTCGACGTGCAGCCCGTGACCGCGGATGTGCTGCAGGCCGTCGCGACGGGCGAGATCCCGGTCGTGGAGGAGGAGAGCGAGGAGACCTACTCGCCGGTCGTCATCAGGACGAAGAACTTCGAGCCGGAGTGGATGACGGTGGAAGAGGCCGTGGACCGCATGGAGCTGGTCGGCCACGACTTCTTCCTGTTCATCGACGCGCGCACCGATCACCCGAGCGTGGTCTACCGCCGCCGCGGCTGGGACTACGGCGTCATCTCGCTGACCACACCCGCGCCGCCGCAGGAGGAGCGTCTCGCGTCATGACCTGACCGACGCCGGGCCGGGGCCCCGGACGCGCCGACCGATCCGGTCGCGTCCGGGGCCCGCGTCCGTCCGGTACGGGCCGCGGGCGGCCGACGGGCGCGCCGACGGCGCCGTCAGTCGAAGATGTCGCCCATGAGGCCGCCGAGCAGGAGGCCGCCGACCACGGGGCCCAGGATGTCGCCCCCGCCGCCGAACCCACCGCCGCGGCGACCGCCGCGACCACCCCAGCCGCCCCAGTCGTCGGGACGGTCCTGGTCGATGTCGCGCTGCGCCAGGTGCAACGCCTCCTGAGCGAGCTGACCCACGCGGCGCGCCAAGTGCAGCGCCTCCTCCCGGGTGTCCTCGTCGCGGACGAGGCGGTCGACGTCGAGCCGTAGGCGCTGCGCCTCGGCCAGCCGCGTGCGCGCATCCGCGCCGATGTAGCCGCGGTGACCCGAGATGAGGCTGTTCGCCACGCCGATCGTGCGATCGGCGGAATCGAGCTCGTGGCGCACGTGCTCCATCGAGGGGATGGGGCGGGCGGCCCGCTCGCGCGCCTTCGCCACGACGGCGTCGAGTGCGGCGTTGGCGTCGCGCAGCTTCGCGAGGTCCTCGAACGGATCGGAGGGCGTCCCCGGCCCCGGCAGCTCCGCCAGCGCGCGCTCCAGGTTCGCGACGGCCTGCAGAACCTCGGGCGTCTGCGGCGCCGTGCGCGCCTCGACGATGTCGGAGCGCGAGTCGGCCACGACGTCGGCGAGCGTCGACTGCGCGCGCATGGCCTCGATCTCGAAGTCCTCGACCCCGTCGATGATCGTGCGGGCTCGCCGCACCGCCTCGGTCGCCGTCTCGAGCGCGACGAGCGCCTCTTCGGTGCGGCGCGCGTCGCGGCGGCGCTGCGAGACGTCGGCCGAGTGCACGGCGAAGTCCAGCAGCTGCTCGGCCTCGTCGGGGTTCGCCGAGACGCGGTGCAGGGCGGCCGAGCTGTAGCGCCCCGCGAGGCGCTCCACGGTCGTCCGCGTGGCGGGGATGCGGGCGCGCAGCTCCTCGGCCTCACGACGCACGGCATCGAGGATCTGCGGTGCCTGGCGGACCTTGTCGACCGCGGCCTTCAGCTTCTCGGTGCGCTCGTCGAGCACGTCCTCGGCCCACTCGCACAGCTGGATGATGCGCGCGTTGCGGGTGCGCAGTTCCTCAGGGGTGTCGGGGATCTCGTCGTGATTGAGCTGGTGCAGCTGGAACGCCTCGGCCATGTGCGTGCGCACCGCCTCAAGGCCCGCGCGGATGTCGGCGGTGGGGCCGTCGCCCAGCTCGGCCGCCGCGAACGCCACCTCGTCGGAGGTGGAACGGATCCGCTCGTCCGTTGCGACCAGCGCCGCCTGCGCCCGGCGCGCCAGCGACGCGTCCTCGGCCGCCTGCTGCTCGTCCGCCTCGCGCTTCCGCCTGCCCCAGAAACCCGCCATGAGTCGATCCTACGGTCGGCGTGCCGCGGGCGCGCCATCTGCGCGACCCGCGGCTGCGCCGTGGGGGGACGGGTGGGTCACGCGATCGCGGTGCGACGGGTCAGGTCGGGCATGCGCGGCGGCACGAGCCACGAGGCCGCGGCAATCGCCAGCGGCAGACCGAGGCCCAGCGCCGCCAGGGCCGGCCAGGGCACGTCCGAGAGGAACATCGTGCCGTGGCTGTTGGCCAGCGTCGTGCCCCAGACCGGCAGGATGCCCGCTGCGGCGCCGGTGAGGCAACCGAAGCCCGCCACGATCAGGCCCTGCCAGAAGGCGATCGACCGGCGCAGTCGGGGAGCGGCGCCCACGGCGGCCAGCGTGGCATCGTCGGGCCGGCGCTCGATCCGAGACAGGCCGAGGGCGACCGAGCTGGCACCGATGACGAGCACTGCCGTTGCCGCGACGATGAGCACGTACCAGATCGCAGGATCCGGGGGTCCGTCCTCGCGCCGCACGGTGGGGGAGATCGTCGACGCGTCGTACACCACGGTGCCCGGCGTCAGAGCCGCCACCCGCTCGGTGAGGGCGTCGAGCTCGTTCTGCGTCAGCGGCACGTCGTACGCCGCGACGAAGCGGTGCATCCGCACGTCCACGCCCAGGGCGGCCGCGGATTCCGGTGTCAGATACACCTCCGCGCCCGTCAGCGGGATGTCCGGGTCGATCCGCACGGTCTGGAGCGCGACGGAGGACTGGGGCGTCGGCCGTCGCTCCAGCGCGTCCTCGGCGGCGCCCGGGTCCACCTGGCGATAGGCCCACGTGTTGAGCACGAGCTCGCCGTGCTCGTTCAGCCAGTCCGGGTTGGTCACCACCGCCGCGCCGTCGCGATAGGCCTCGCGCTCGGCCGCGGTGAGTTCGTACCCGAGGACGACGGCGAGGTCCTCGGGCGCGACGGCCTCGATCGCGCGGGCGATGCCGTTGGCCTCGCCCATCCTCGCCGTGAAGGGGTAGGCGCAGGTGTTCCACGCCGGGTCGCCGTCCGGCAGCTCCGCGCAGTTCGTGTAGCGCTGCAGCTCGGGCTTCACGACGGGCGTCTCCGGAGCCACGTCCGGTAGGCCGGCCCACATCATCCGCTGCCGGAAGACGACGGCGGAGTCGGAGGGGTTCGTCTCCGCCAGCAGCCGTTCCGTGTCGGCGGCGAGCTCGCTCAGGCGCGGCTCGAGGTCTTCCGTGGCCGCGGCGGGATCGGCGTACAGTTCGATCGCCACGTTGCCGAGCGGCGCGCTCCACGGCCACTCGCGGTGCGTCTCGCCCATGCTCACCCCGACGGCCCCCAGTGCGGTCGAGGCGAGGAACGCGCACGCCGCGATAGCGCCGAAGGCGGGCACGATGCGCGACGGGTTGGCGGCCGAGTCGCGGGCGGCCAGGCGCGCGCCCAGGCCGAGCCGTGCGAGCGGGCGCGCGATCACCGTGAGCAGCCAGTGCCCCGCGAGGATCACGCCGAGCTGGCCGAGGATGGGGCCGGCGACGATGCCGATGATCGCGATCGTCATGAGGGTCGAATGGGTCTCGTCGGTGACGGTGCCGTCGATCCACGGGATCCACAGCGCGCTGGCCACGCTCAGGCCCACGCCGGCGAAGACGAGGAGCGAGCCCCAGATCGGGCGGCTCGCGCGCGGGGCCATGGGTCGTCGCGCGCCTCGCAGCGCGGCGATCGTCTGCTGCGAGGCCACGGCGCGCGCCGGGAGCAGCGCCGCGAAGGTGCCGACGAGGGTGGCGAAGACGACGATGACGGCGATCGCGACCCAGGGGATGTGCAGCCCCCACGGGGAGGCGGCCGAGCCGTTGTCGAACCAGCCGAGCAGGGCCGCGCCGATGCCGATGCCCGCCGCGGCGCCGAGGAACCCTCCGATGAGACCGAGTGTCGAGCCCTGCAGCAGCACGATGCGGAAGATGTCGGCGCGCGTGGCCCCCACGCTCGCCGCCATCGCGAGCTGCCGCTGCTGTCGGCGGGCGCTCACCGAGAACGCTGCGCCCGCCAGCAGCACGACGAGGTAGGCGCTGAACGCGAGCGACGCCGCCAGCAGTCCGGCCATGAGCATGTCGTCCTGGTTGCGGTACTGGAACGAGGGCGACGCGCCGTCGCCGGGATTCGCGACCAGTTCCGGGGCGAACACGACCGCCCCCTCCCGGTTGAGGTCATAGATCTCCGCGGCCGTGGGCTGCCACCCGATCGCGTACCACGTGGTCTTTCGAGGGTCGCTGCCGCCGTCGAGCGGGCCGCCGGCGGGCAGGAAGACGACCTGGGCGTCGTTGGTGTCACGCGCGTGCTTCATCACGGCGGTGATCGTGTAGGACGCGTCGGGATCGGTCAGGACGAGGGTGTCGCCGAGGTCGACGCCCAGTCGCTGCAGCGCGCCGGGGGAGACTGCGGCCTCGCCGCGGCCGGAGGGTCGTTCGCCGTCCACGAGCTGCAGGGGCCCCTCCAGACGAGGATCGCCGACGTCGCCCACGGCGGCGCGCAGCACCCCGATGCCGCCGGAGGTCTCCGCCTCCACCTGCGCGTCGGTGAGCGAGAGGGTCTCGACGCCATCGGGCAGCAGCGCGGCCGCGTCCTCCGGCATCGGGCCTTCCTCGTGCACCGCCTCGCCCGTCTCCGGGTCGTAGTCGCGCTCGACCCAGTCGGGATCGTCGAGGTACTGGAAGGCCGAGGGATCCGATCCGCCCACGATCCGCACCGCGGCGGCGGTGCCGCCGACCTCGACGTACGCCTCCTCCGCGAGCGTGGGCTGGTTGCTCTCGTAGACCACCACGGCGCCCGAGACGGCCGCCATCGGCAGGGCGACCAGCGCGGTGATGAGCAGGCTCGTCGGCCAGGTGCGCAGCACCTGCCGGGCGGCCAGCCGCGCGGCGGCCCGCCACCGCGGCAGCGCGCCCCGTCCGGACGGCGGCTCCGTTGCGGGCGCCGGACGGGCGGAGGGCGGCGCCGCTATCGTGGCCGTCACGAGGCACCCGCCAGCAGCACGTCGGCGGAATCACGCCGCGACTCGTCCACGACCTTGCCGTCGCGCAGGAAGACGATGCGGTCCGCCCATGCGGCATGCCGCGCCTCGTGTGTGACGAGGATGCCCGCCGCGCCCGCGTCGATGCGGGAGCGGATCATCCGCATCACGGCCTCGCCGGTGACCGAATCGAGGGCGCCGGTCGGCTCGTCGGCCAGAATCAGGCGGCGCCCGCCCACGACGGCGCGTGCGATGGCCACGCGCTGCTGCTGGCCGCCGGACAGGTCGTCGGGATACGCACCGTGCCGATCCCCGAGGCCGACGGCGTCGAGCGCGTCGGAGCCGGCCCGGCGCGCCACCCGGGTCGAGAATCCGTCGAGCTCGAGGGGCAGCGTGACGTTCTCCATCGCCGTGAGGGTGGGGATGAGGTTGAAATCCTGGAACACGAAGCCCAGGGAGCGCCGTCGCAGTCGTGCGACCGCCTGCGGGGCGAGGGAGGCGAGATGCTCTCCCTCGACGATGACCTGGCCCGACGTGGGGGTGGCGAGGCCGCCCGCGATGGACAGCAGCGTCGACTTGCCGGATCCCGAGGCCCCCATGACAGCGACGAGCTCCCCGGGGGCGACGTCGAGATCCACGCCCCGCAGGGCGGTGACGGCGGTCTCGCCCTCGCCGTACTGCATGGTCACCCCGACGAGGCGCAGCACCGCGTCGCGACCGGCGGGCGGAGCCGGACGGGACGCCTCGCGTGCCGCCGCATCGATGGCCTCGGCCGAGAAGGGGGTCTGGCGGCGCTCGCGCCGCGATCCGTCGCGGCTCACGAGCGCACCGCCTTGGCGGGGCGACCGCGCTTGGGCCGCTCGGTGGACAGCTCCAGCTCGAGTGCGCGCTGCGGGTGGTTGCGCAGCCGCTGCTCGGTGTGGTCGAGCCACTGCACCTCGGCCTGCGCGGCGAAGATCATGGAGTCCACGACGAGCGACCAGGCCAGCTCCTCCGCGCTGTCGGGGGAGGACCCGGCGTACTTCGCCCGCTGCAGCGACTGCAGCTGAGCCAGCGTGGCCCGCCGCTGGGTCTGGATGACGGATTCCACGTCGACACCCGGCAGCGTCGCGGCGAGGGCGAGCTTGATCGCGAGTTCGTCGCGCGTGCCCTGCCCGCGCTCCACGGGCGAGGCGAGCCAGGATGCGACCTCCCCCCGGCCCGCGTCGGTGATCCGCCAGAACACGTGGCCCTGGTCGTCGGCGTCGTCGCGGCTGACGAGGCCGTCGCGCTCGAGGCGCTCGAGGGTGTTGTAGATCTGCCCCACGTTGAGCGGCCACGTCGACCCGGTGCGGCGGTCGAACTCCGCGCGCAGCTGGTAGCCGTAGCAGGGGCCCTGATCGAGGATGGCGAGCAGGCTCTGGCGAACCGACATGGGCGCTCCGTTCGGAAAGGGTTTTCGGGTATGTATGTTCCCAGTATATGCATACCGGGAAAAGCCGGGGCTCGTACCTGATGCGCCACGCAGAGTTCGCCGGACGTTCACCGGCGACGGCGGCGTGTCGGCCTGCGTGTCACCATGCGCCGGTAGGTTGGGACTCATGGCTGATACAGCCGCAGCGGCGCGCATCGCCGAGTACACCCGCCCCAGTCACCTGCTCGTCCACCTGAGCGACACTCACCTGAGGGCGCGTGGCGGCGTCTTCGACATCGATGCCGCGGCGCATCTGCGGCGGATCCTCGAGCAGCTCGAGGACTCCGGTGCCCGCCCCGACGCGATCGTGTTCACGGGAGATCTCGTCGACCTCGGTGAGCGCGAGGCCTACGCCGAACTGCGCGACATCGTCGAGCCGGCCGCCCGGCGCCTGGGCACGCGCGTGGTCTGGGTGATGGGCAACCACGACGATCGCGACGGCTTCCGGCGTGAACTGCTCGGCGCGTCGGGCACCGGGCCCGTCGACGCCGTCCACGACATCGACGGGCTGCGTCTCATCGTGCTCGACACGTCGGTGCCGGGCGCGCACCACGGCGAGGTGTCGGACGCTCAGCTGGACTGGCTGCAGCTGGAGCTGTCGATTCCCGCGCCGCACGGCACGATCCTGGCGATGCACCACCCGCCCGTGCCCTGCGTGCTGGACCTCGCCACGATCGTCGAGCTGCGCGATCAGCGCCGCCTCGCCGACGTGCTGCGGGGCACCGACGTCCGCTCGATCCTCGCCGGTCACGTGCACTTCTCGACGACGGCCACCTTCGCCGGCATCCCGGTCTCGGTCGCGTCCTCGAGCTGCTACACGCAGGATCTCAGCGTCGCCGACGGCGGCATGGCTCCCCGTGACGGCGCGCAGGCGTACAACCTCGTGCACGTCTACGACGAGACGGTCGTGCACTCCGTCGTGCCGCTCAGCGACGCCCCGCCGGCGGAGGTGACGACGGCCGAGGAGACGCGCCGCCGCCTGGCGGCCGCCGGGGTGATCATCCGCGACTCGCCGCGTGGGCGCGGCAGCCGCATCGCTCCGCCGACGTCACCGCTGTCCGTCCTGCACTGAGGCGCGCGGCGCTCACCTCTCCCAGGGCGCCTTCACGGGGAAGTACGCCTCGAGCGTGTCGCGCACGACGCGCTCGCGCAGCTCCTCGGCGATCTCCGGAACGCTGCCGTCGTTGAGGCAGAACATGTCGACGTCGCGGCGCTCCAGCAGCTTCTCCAGGCGCGGCAGCGACGCGGCCTGCGTGGTCTGGATGTAGCGCGTGCGCGGCGCCGAGGTGGGCAGGGCCCGCCCCGTGAACGCCGCGTAGTAGTGGTACAGCGAGTTGGTCACCGACACGTCGGTGGCGCTGCGGAAGCGCGCGGCGGCCGTGCGGCGGAACTCCTCGGGGAACTCGCGCTCCAGCTCGAACATCACGCTGCGCCGGTGCGGCGTGGCGCAGTGCTGCAGGTCGCGCGTGATCACCCGCCCGAAGCGACGCTCGAGCACCTCGCGATTGACGCGCGCCGCATTGTCGTGGCCGCTGCGGTGCGTGCGCGACGGGCCGATGCCGATACGCACGTCGCACTCGACGAACTGCGTCAGGCCCGAGGCGGTGAAGAACAGCTCCGGGCGCACCGGGCGGCCGAAGAACATGTCGTCGTTCGAGTACAGGAAGTGCTCGGCGATGCCGGGGATGCGGTGCAGCTGCGCTTCGACGGCGTGCGAGTTGTGGGTCGGCAACACGCTCGGGTCGGCGAAGAACTCCTCGCTGCGCACGATGCGCACCTTCGGGTGCTCCTTCAGCCACGCCGGCGCGGGACTGTCCGTCGCGATCCAGATGGTGCGGATCCACGGCGCGAACATGTGGACGCTGCGCAGCGCGTAGCGCAGCTCGTCGACCTGTCGGAAGCGCGCGGCGTGGTCGTCGCCGTCGCCGACGACGTACGCGCCCAGGCGCTCCGCGCGCTTGCGCTGGAACTCGCTGGAGGATCCGTCCACCCATGAGAAGACGATGTCGACATCCTCGGTGAACTCATGCGCCAGGGGAGCGAACATGCCGCGCAGCGTGCGCCACGAGCGACCGTGCTGATGAACGGTCTCGAACTCGAGGTCCTCGGCCGCCATGTGGCGGCGCGTGAGGGCGTTGGGCCGCGGGGCGGTCACCTCGCCGGCCTCGAAACGCCAGAACTCGAGACGGATGCCCGTCTCGTGCCCGTACCGCAGCGTGCCGGCGGCGGCGACCGCGTCCGGACGCTCGCCGGGGACGAGCCGCGGACGGAAGAGCGTGGCGACATCGTGGCGGCCGAAGGCGCGCTCCGCGTCGCCCTGCAGGGGCACGAGGCGTCCGCCGGGGCGCCGCGCGACCCAGGGCTCGTCGCTCGAGGCATGCCCCAGCGCGCGCAGCGCCGCCTCACGCTCGTTCGCGGGCACCGCCAGCGCGGGGCGCCCGCTCGAGCGCCTCAGCAGCAGCGGGGCAAGCCCCGCGTCCTCGAGGATGCCGGTGAGGGCGAGCAGATCGGACGTCTGGGCGTCGAGCGGCGTGGTCGCTTCCACGAGATGCGGGAGCCCGCCGACCACGCGCGATCGCCCGGTCGCATTCGTGCCCTCGGGACGCACCCCGTCGTACGGCGTGTGCTCAGTGCCCAGAAACGTCATCGATCACCTCGGATTCTCCTCACGGCCGGAGCCGTCGTCGACAGGTCGTGGCGCACGAGGGCGCCGGGGAGGGCCATCGCGGCGGCCTCTCGTGCCATCCCCGCCGATCCGGCGCCCGTGGCGCGGAGGGGAACGGTGGATGTACAGATCGTAAACGATGCGGGTTGCGCGCATATTTCCTGATCGCGCCCGGTCCCGGCGAGGCTGGGAAGCCACTGACGCGACCCGCCGGTGCGACGGATAGCATGGGCCGTGTATGCCCGTTCCTGGATGGGCGGGAGGCGGCGCACCACAGCGCCGCGATCTACGAGGAGATGTCACGTGGCGAACCCCTTCGAGAAGCTGCTCCGCGCCGGTGAAGGGCGTGTGCGCAGGCGCCTGCAGCAGGTCGTGCGCGCCGTCGGTGCCCTCGAGGAGGACTACGAGTCGCTCACCGACGAGGAGCTGCGGAACGAGACGGTCGAGCTGCGGGCCCGCTACGAGGCGGGGGAGACGCTCGACCAGCTGATGCCGGAGGCCTTCGCCGCCGTGCGGGAGGCCGCCAAGCGCACGCTCGGCATGCGGCCCTACGACGTGCAGATCATGGGCGGCGCGGCCCTGCACCTCGGCAACATCGCCGAGATGAAGACCGGTGAGGGCAAGACGCTCGTCGCCACCCTGCCGGCCTACCTCAACGCGATCGCCGGCAAGGGCGTGCACGTCATCACCGTCAACGACTTCCTCGCGTCGTACCAGGCCGAGCTCATGGGGCGCGTGTACCGGGCACTGGGCATGACGACCGGCATCATCGTGTCGGGGCAGAAGCCCTCGGAGCGCCGCGAGCAGTACGCCGCCGACATCACGTACGGCACGAACAACGAGTTCGGTTTCGACTACCTGCGCGACAACATGGCCTGGCGCAAGGACGACATCGTCCAGCGCGGCCACTTCTACGCGATCGTCGACGAGGTGGACTCGATCCTCATCGACGAGGCCCGCACGCCCCTCATCATCTCGGGTCCGGCGCAGGGGGATGCGAACCGCTGGTTCACGGAGTTCGCGAAGATCGCGCGGATGCTCGAGGAGGGCGTCGACTACGAGGTCGACGAGAAGAAGCGCACGGTCGGCGTGCTCGAGGCCGGCATCGAGAAGGTCGAGGACTACCTCGGCATCGACAACCTCTACGAGTCGGCGAACACCCCGCTCATCTCGTTCCTGAACAACTCCATCAAGGCCCTCGCGCTGTTCAAGCGCGATCAGGACTACGTCGTGATGAACGACGAGGTCATGATCGTCGACGAGCACACGGGCCGCATCCTTGTGGGGCGGCGCTACAACGAGGGCATCCACCAGGCGATCGAGGCCAAGGAGGGCGTTCCGGTCAAGGCCGAGAACCAGACCCTGGCCACGGTGACGCTGCAGAACTACTTCCGCCTCTACGAGAAGCTCTCCGGCATGACCGGTACGGCCGAGACCGAGGCGGCCGAGTTCATGTCCACGTACAAGCTCGGCGTGATCCCGATTCCCACGAACAAGCCGATGGTGCGCAAGGACCAGTCGGACCTCGTCTACGCGACCGAGCAGGGCAAGTTCGCCCGCGTCGCGGACGACATCGTGGAGCGGCACGAGAAGGGCCAGCCGGTGCTCGTCGGCACGGTCAGCGTCGAGAAGAGCGAGTATCTCTCGCGGCTGCTGGCCAAGAAGGGCATCCGCCACGAGGTGCTGAACGCGAAGAACCACGCGCGCGAGGCAGAGATCGTGGCGCGCGCGGGTCGCCTCGGCGCCGTGACGGTCGCCACGAACATGGCCGGCCGCGGCACCGACATCATGCTCGGCGGCAACGCGGAGTTCCTCGCCGTGCAGCGGATGAAGGAGAAGGGCCTCGACCCCAAGGAGACGCCGGAGGAGTACGAGGCCGAGTGGGACGCGGTCTTCGCCGAGGTGAAGGCCGAGGTCGAGGAGGAGGCGGCGAAGGTCCGCGACGCCGGCGGCCTGTACGTGCTCGGCACCGAGCGCCACGAGTCGCGCCGCATCGACAACCAGCTCCGCGGTCGCTCCGGCCGCCAGGGCGACCCGGGCGAGAGCCGCTTCTACCTCTCGCTGCAGGACGACCTGATGCGCCGCTTCGGGCGCGGCTCGACCGACGCGCTGCTGGCGCGCGGCGTGGACGAGGATGTCGCGATCGACTGGAAGATCGTGGGCCGACTCATCAAGAGCGCGCAGTCGCAGATCGAGTCGCGCAACGCCGAGTCGCGCAAGAACGTGCTGAAGTACGACGACGTGCTCAACCGCCAGCGCGAGGCGATCTACCGCGACCGGCGCCGCATCCTCGAGGGCGATGACATCAAGGACCGCGTGCAGCACTTCCTCGAGGACGCCATCACGTCGGTCGTCGACGAGCACACCGCGGGCGGGCACAGCGAGAGCTGGGACTTCGACGCGCTCTGGGCCGAGCTGAAGACGATGTACCCGGTGGGCGTCACGATCGAGGAGGTCGTCGCCGAGGCAGCCGGTCGTAAGGGCGGCATCACCGCCGAGGGCCTCAAGCGCGAGCTCATCAGCGACGCCAAGATCGCCTACGCGCGGCGCGAGGAGCAGCTCGGCGAGGCCGCGATGCGCGAGCTCGAGCGACGCGTCGTGCTGCAGGTGCTCGACCGCCGCTGGCGCGACCACCTCTACGAGATGGACTACCTCAAGGACGGCATCGGCCTGCGGGCCATGGCCCAGCGCGACCCGCTCATCGAGTACCAGCGCGAGGGCTACACGATGTTCCAGTCGATGATGGGCCAGATCAAGGAGGAGTCGATCGGCTATCTCTTCAACCTCGAGGTCGAGGTGCGCCGCGCGGGCGAGGGCGAGCAGGCCGAGGTCGAGGCGAAGGGGCTCTCGGAGGAGCAGGGGCCGCAGCAGCTGGAGTACTCGGCACCGAGCGCGGACGGCGACGTGGAGGTGCGCAACGACCGCGGGCAGCTGCAGACGGCGCCGAAGGCCAGGGCTCCGCGCGCGGCCGCTGCCGCCCAGGCGGCGCCGCAGAGCGCGTTCGGGCAGGCGGCGGATCAGGCCGCGGGCCAGCCGGCGGGCAACCGCGCCGCGCGCCGGGCGAGCGGCCGCAAGAAGTAGCCAGGGCATCGCGCCCGACACCGGAATCGGCCCGCTCCCTCCTCACCGAGGGGGCGGGCCGATCCGCGTATTCTGATGCGATGAACCTTCGCCCCCTCGACCAGTCCTCAAAGCTGAAGAACGTCCTGTACGAGATCCGGGGCGCAGCACTGGCAGAGGCGGCGAAGCTCGAGGCCGAGGGCCACCGGATCCTGAAGCTGAACACCGGCAACCCGGCGATCTTCGGTTTCGAGGCGCCGCACCAGATCGTTCGCGACATGATCCGCGCCGTGCCGCACGCGCACGGCTACAGCGACAGCCGCGGCATCGTCGAGGCTCGCCGCGCGATCGTGAGCCGCTACGAGAACGTGCCGGGATTCCCGGCCTTCGACGTCGACGACGTCTATCTCGGCAACGGGGTCTCCGAGCTCATCACCATGACGATGCAGGCGCTGCTCGATCAGGGCGACGAGGTGCTGATCCCCGCGCCGGACTACCCGCTGTGGACGGCGATGACCAGCCTCGCCGGCGGCACGCCCGTGCACTACCTGTGCGATGAGACGAACGGCTGGCAGCCCGATCTCGACGACATCCGGGCCAAGATCACGCCGCAGACGAAGGCGATCGTCGTCATCAACCCGAACAACCCGACCGGCGCGGTCTACAGCCGCGAGTTGCTGGAGGGGATCGCGCAGATCGCGCGGGAGCACTCCCTGCTGCTGCTGTCGGACGAGATCTACGACCGCATCCTCTTCGACGACGCCGAGCACGTCCCGACGGCCTCGGTCGCACCGGACCTGCTGTGCCTGACCTTCAACGGGCTATCGAAGACATACCGCGTGGCGGGCTACCGTTCCGGCTGGGTGGTCATCACGGGGCCCAAGCGGCACGCGGCGGGCTTCCTCGAGGGGATCCAGCTGCTGGCCTCCACGCGGCTGTGCGCCAACGTGCCGGCCCAGCACGCCGTGCTTGCGGCGCTCACCGGCGTGCAGTCGATCGACGCGCTGATCGCGCCCGACGGGCGCCTGCACGAGCAGCGGGACGTGGCGTGGGAGGGACTCAACGCCATCCCGGGCGTCTCGTGCGTGCAGCCGCGGGGCGCGCTCTACGCGTTCCCGCGCCTCGACCCCGAGGTACACGAGATCCGCGACGACAAGAAGCTGATCTACGACCTGCTCGTGCAGGAGCACATCCTGCTCGTGGAGGGCACGGGGTTCAACT
The DNA here is from genome assembly GCF_946151065.1 of Microbacterium sp. Marseille-Q6965. Classification (GTDB taxonomy): domain Bacteria; phylum Actinomycetota; class Actinomycetes; order Actinomycetales; family Microbacteriaceae; genus Microbacterium. The sequence continues at coordinate 333,047 of NZ_CAMGZA010000002.1, forward strand.
GGCCCACGACCGACCACCTGCGCGTCGTGACGCTGCCGGAGCCGCGGGTGCTTGCCGAGGCGATCGAGCGCCTCGGCAACTTCCTGTCGAGCTACCGGCAGTGACCGCCGGTCAGTCCGCCAGGCCGAGCACGTCGAGCATCCAGGCGAGCTGGAACGCGCGCTCCCGCCAGGAGTTGTAGCGGCCGCTCACGCCGCCATGCCCGGCGACCATCTCGCACTTCAGCAGCGGGTCGGCGCCCACCTCGCGCAGGCGCTGCACCCACTTGGCCGGTTCGACGTACAGCACGCGCGTGTCGTTGAGGCTCGTCATGGCGAGGATGCGGGGGTATGTGACGCCCTCCTGCACGTTCTCGTACGGCGAGTACGACTTCATGTAGGCGTAGACCTCGGGGTCGTGCAGCGGGTCGCCCCATTCGTCCCACTCGATCACCGTCAACGGCAGCGAGGGGTCGAGGATCGTCGTGAGCGCGTCGACGAAGGGGACATCGGCGAGGATGCCGGCGAACGCGTCGGGCGCGAGGTTGGCGACGGCGCCCATGAGCAGACCGCCCGCCGAGCCGCCCTCCGCGACGATCCGGTCCGGCGTCGTGTACCCGTTGTCGGCGAGGTGGCGGGCCACGTCGACGAAGTCGGTGAACGTGTTCCGCTTGGCGCGCAGCTTGCCGTCCTCGTACCACTGGCGGCCCATCTCCCCACCGCCGCGCACGTGCGCCACCGCGAACAGCACGCCGCGGTCGAGCTCGCTCAGCCGTGCCACCGAGAAGCCGGGGTCGATCGAGTGCTCATACGAGCCGTAGCCGTACAGGTGCACGGGGCGGGGGGCCGCTCCCGGTTCGCCGAAGGAGCGCTTCCACACGAGCGACACGGGGATCCGCGTGCCGTCGGCCGCCGGTACCCACAGGCGAGCCTGGTCGTAGTCGTCCGGGTCGTATCCGCCCAGCACCTCCGCCTGCTTGCGCAGGTGCAGCTCGCCCGTGGCCACCTCGTACTCGTACACCGTGCCGGGGGTCGTGAACGAGCCGTAGCCGAGGCGGATGACGGGAGGCGCCCACTCGGCGTTCCCGGACGCGCCGACGGCGTAGAGCGGATCGGCGAACTCGAGCTCGGTGAGCGCTCCGGAAGCGTAGTCGAGCAGCGCGACGCGGGGCAGACCCTCGCGCCGGTACTCCACGACGGCGAAGTCGCGGAAGCAGTCGATGTCGAGCAGGCGGCGGCCGGGCTGGTGCGGGAGCACCACCTCGATGGCGGTGGGGTCGGACAGCGGCGCCCGCACCAGCTCGAAGTCGAGCGCGCCGTCGTTGTGGAGGATGTAGAGCCAGTCGTCGCCGTCGATCACCGCGTGGTCCGCGCCGTATTCCACGCCCTCGCGGCGCGGCCACACCACGCGCGCTCCCGCCGTGGGGTCGGCGGCATCGAGGACGGAGATCTCGCTGGTGATGCTCGAGCCGGACTCCACCAGCAGGAAGCGTTCGCTGCGCGTCACGCCTGCGCCCACCCAGAAGCGCTCGTCGTCGTCGCCGTACAGCTCCACGTCGCCGCTGCCGTCGGGATCGCCCACCCGGTGCAGCCAGACCCGGTTGGGTCGCCACGCGTCGTCCACGGTCGTGTAGACGATGTGCTCGCCGTCGGGCAGGAAGTGCGCGCCGCCGAACGTGCCCTCGATGACATCGGGCAGCGTCTCGCCCGTCACGAGGTCGCGCACGCGCACCGTGTAGCGCTCGTCCCCGGTCACATCGACGCCCCACAGCATGCGCGTGCCATCGCGCGAGACGTCGAAGGAGCCGAGGGAGAAGAAGGAGTGTCCGTCGGCCTCGACGTTCGAGTCGAGCAGCACCTGCTCGCCCGGAACCTCGACATCGGGGGAGAGCGTGGGGGGCGTCCAGTCGTCCGGGGAGGCGATCGGCGCGCGGCACTGGATGCCGTACTGCTTGCCCTCCACCGTGCGGCCGTAGTACCACCAGTCGCCGCGGCGGCTCGGCACGCTGAGGTCGGTCTCGCGCACGCGTCCCTTGATCTCCTGGAACAGACGCTCGCGCAGCGGCTCGAGGTGCGCCAGCGCGGCGTCGACGTGGGCGTTCTCGGCCTCGAGCAGGGCGATCACCTCGGGGTCGTCCTTGGTTCGCAGCCACTCCCACGGATCCTGGAAGGTGTCGCCGTGGTGACTGCGGGCCACGGGGCGCTTCGGCGCGATCGGGGCGGCGGGGACGACGGACGGGGCGGCGGCATCGGAGGTCACCCGATCAACGCTACCGACTCGCCGGGGCATCGCGGATCGGTGCGCCCCGCGGCCGGCCCGACTTCGTCCGCCGGACCTTCGAGCGACATGCCCCCACGCGGGCGCCGGGTAGGTTAACGGTCGGTGAACGCCTAGCCTGGAGGCGTGGAGATCACCACGCTCATCATCGTCCTCGTCATCGCCCTGGCGCTGTTCTTCGACTTCACCAACGGCTTCCATGACACCGCCAACGCGATGGCGACCCCCATCGCCACGGGCGCGCTTCGACCCAAGACCGCCGTGGCGCTTGCCGCGATCCTCAATCTCGTCGGGGCTTTCCTGTCGACCGAGGTCGCCAAGACGATCTCGGGCGGGATCATCCGCGAGGATCAGATCTCCGGTGATCTCTTCCCGCCGCTGATCTTCGCCGGCCTCATCGGTGCGATCACCTGGAACATGCTCACCTGGCTCCTCGGGCTGCCGTCGAGCTCGTCGCACGCGCTGTTCGGCGGCCTCATCGGCGCGACGCTGGTCGGTTTCGGGCTGGCGGGCATCGACTTCGGCGTCGTCATGTCCAAGGTGGTGCTGCCTGCCCTGCTCGCGCCCCTCACGGCCGGGCTCATCGCCTTCGTGCTCACCCGCATCGCCTACACGGTGACTCGTCGCTACGACGGAAAACCCGACGGGCGCGACGGATTCCGCTGGGGCCAGATCTTCACCTCGTCCCTCGTCGCGCTCGCGCACGGCACGAACGACGCCCAGAAGACGATGGGCGTCATCACGCTCGCGCTCATCTCGGTCGGGTGGCAGTCGGCGCAGCACCACGAGCCGCAGCTGTGGGTGATCGTCTCGGCCGCGGCGGCCATCGCGCTCGGGACCTACGTGGGCGGCTGGCGCATCATCCGCACGATGGGTCGGGGCCTGACCGAGGTCAAGCCCGCGCAGGGGTTCTCGGCCGAGACGTCGACCGCGGCGACGATCCTCGCCTCCAGTCATCTCGGCTTCGCCCTGTCGACCACGCAGGTCGCCTCCGGCTCGGTCATCGGGTCGGGGCTCGGTCGCCGCGGCTCGTCGGTCCGGTGGGGCATGGTCGGGCGGATCTTCGTCGGCTGGGTGCTGACGCTGCCCGCCGCCGGCGTGGTCGGGGCGCTGGCGGCGCTGCTCGTCGTCTGGCTCGGGACGGCGGGCGTCGCGATCGACGCGCTGTTGGCGGTCGTGATCATCCTCGCCCTGTTCCTGCGGTCGCGGAAGGACGAGATCCACGCGGGTAACGCCATGCACGAGCTCGCGCAGTCGGACCTCGCGGTGAGCACCACCGAATCGCCTCCGCCCACGCGTCGCCAGCGCCGCGAGGCCGCGCGTGACGCCGCACGTCGTGCCGAGCTCGAGGAGGTGCGGCGCACGGCGCAGGAGGCGGCGCAGCGCGCCGTGAGGGAGGAGCTCGCGCGCGCGGCCGAGCGAGCGGCGGCCGAGCGGGCGGCGAAGCGCGCCAAGTCGGGCAAGGAGAAGAAGAAGTGACGATCGACTGGCTGGCGTTCGTGCAGGTGTTCTTCGTCGCCCTCATCGCGGGCGTGCTCGTCGTCGGCTTCTACGCGCTCGGCCTGCGCCTGCTCGCGCGCTCGGGACGGACGCCCGTGGTCGCGCCCGCCGTGTTCACGGACGCGATCCGGGTGATGACGCCGAAGCAGATCGCCAAGGCGCAGAAGCAGGCGGACAAGGCCGCCCGGCGCAGCCCGCTCACGTCGGGCGAGAAGACGGTGGCGCTCATCGGCGCCTACGCGTGCTTCGCCGTCGTGGTGCTCGCGGTCGTGGGGGGCATCCTGCTCATCGTGCTGGGCTGATCCCGCCCGGCGGCGTCGGAGGCACCCAGTAGCCTGGGCACATGCAGTTCGGCCGCCACGCCCCCGCCAAGCGCACGATCGTCCACCTCAGCGACACGCACCTGCTGGCCGGGGGAGCGGCCCTCGGCGGCCGCTATGCCGCCGAGGAGCACCTGCGCGCCACTCTCGCCCGCGTGGAGCAGCTGGAGCAGCGGCCGGACGCGCTCGTGTTCACCGGCGACCTCACCGACCTCGGCGAGCCCGATGCGTACGCGCGGCTGCGCGCCATCGTCGAGCCGGTGGCCGAGCGCATGGGCGCGCCCCTCGTGTGGGTGGCGGGCAACCACGACGAGCGGCCCGAGCTGCGCCGTGATCTGCTGGGGCTCGATCCGAGCGAGGAGCCCGTGACCGGGGTGTGGGACCTCGGCGGCCTGCGCCTCATCGCGCTCGACTCCACCGTGCCAGGGTGGCACCACGGCGAGATCGATGCGGCGCAGCGCGAATGGCTGCGGGCGGAGCTGTCGTCGCCGGCACCGCTCGGGACGATCCTCGCGCTGCACCACCCGCCGCTGCCCAGCCACGTGCCGCTGTTCGACATCCTCGAGCTGCGGGAGCAGGACGCCCTGGCCGACGTCATCCGCGGCACCGATGTGCGCGGCATCATCGCGGGGCATCTTCACTACTCCATGAGCGGCACCTTCGCGGGCGTGCCCGTGAGCGTTGCGGCGGCCACGTGCTACACGATGGATGTCGCGCAACCCGGGCAGCGCGTGAACGGCATGGATGCCGGGCAGTCGTTCCACCTGGTGCACGTGTACGACGAGGTCGTGACGCACACGGTCGTGCCGGTGGTGGCCGCGGAATCGGGCGGCTACTTCACCCCGGAATGGTACGAGCGGATGGCGGCACTGAGCCCCCAGGAGCGGCTCGAGCGCTTCTCGCGCAAGCCCGCGCGCGCCTGACGTCGGCCTCCTTCCGAGCGCGCCCGAGCCGCTCACGGAGTTCCCGGGCTGCGCGGATAGGCTCGCTGTGTGGCAGCAGAGACGCGCACCGAAACCGACTCCCTGGGCTCCCTCGAGGTTCCCGCCGACGCCTACTGGGGCATCCACACCGCTCGCGCGATGGAGAACTTCGACATCTCCCGCCGCCCGATCTCGGTGTACCCGGAGCTGATCGTCGCCCTCGCCATGGTGAAGCAGGCTGCGGCGCGGGCCAACCGGGACATCGGCGTGCTCGACGCCGAACGAGCCGACCTCATCGACCGCGCGGCACAGCGGGTGATCGACGGCGAGTTCCACGACCAGTTCCGCGTGGGCGTCATCCAGGGCGGTGCCGGCACCTCGACGAACATGAACGCGAACGAGGTGATCACGAACATCGCGCTGGAGATGGCGGGGCGCCAGAAGGGCGACTACGCCTGGCTCTCCCCGAACGACCACACCAACCGCAGCCAGTCGACCAACGACGTCTATCCCACGGCCATCAAGCTCGCCGTCTCCTTCGTCCACGTCGCGCTGCTCGAGGAGCTCGACCTGCTGCGCCGGTCGTTCCTCGCAAAGTCCGTCGAGTTCCGCGACGTGCTGAAGGTGGGGCGCACGCAGCTGCAGGATGCCGTGCCGATGACGCTCGGGCAGGAGTTCCACGGCTTCGCCACGACGATGGGCGAGGATCTGCAGCGACTGCGCGAGAACGCCGCCCTGCTCACCGAGATCAGCATGGGCGCGACGGCCATCGGCACCGGGGTGACGGCGCAGCCCGGCTACGCCGAGACGGTGCGGCGTCATCTCGCCGAGATCAGCGGCCTGCCCCTCACGACCGCGACCGACCTGGTCGAGGCGACGAGCGACATGGGCGCCTTCATGTCGTTCTCGTCCTCGCTCAAGCGCAACGCGATGAAGCTGTCGAAGATCTGCAACGACCTGCGGCTGCTCTCCTCGGGACCGCAGGCCGGTCTGGGCGAGATCAACCTGCCGGCGAAGCAGGCCGGATCGAGCATCATGCCGGGCAAGGTCAACCCCGTCATCCCCGAGGTGGTCAACCAGGTGGCCTTCTCGGTCGTCGGTGCCGACATCACGGTGACGATGGCCGCCGAGGCGGGGCAGCTGCAGCTGAACGCCTTCGAGCCCGTGATCGCGCACTCGATCCTGCAGTCCATCACCTGGATGCGCCAGGCCATGCGCATGCTCCGCCTGCACTGCGTCGACGGCATCACCGCGAACCGCGACCGGCTCGGCGCGATGGTCGGCTCGTCGGTGGGCGTGATCACGGCGCTGACGCCCTTCATCGGCTACGCGGCCGCCGCCGCCCTCGCCAAGACCGCGCTGCTGACGGGCCGAAACGTCGCCGACCTCGTCGTGGAGGCCGGGCTGATGACCCGCGAAGAGGTCACCAAGCAGCTGCGCCCCGAGCGCTTGTCGGGCATCGAGCCGATCACGAGCGCGATCCCCGTCATGTCGCCCGAAGACCTTCCGTAAGGGGGAGCGCTGCCGCCGGTCGAGGGGGTAGCATCGGCGGCGTGAGCGGACGCGAAACGCAGGTCCCCGCCGGGGTGAGGGCGCTCGTGTGGGCGCTGGCAGCCGGCCTGGCTGCCACGGGCGTCGCGCTCGCCGTCGTGTCCGGAAGCGCGCTGCCCCTCATCGCCTTCGCGGGCCTGGCGCTGCCCATGCTCCCCGTGGGCACGCCGCGGACCGCGCGCCGCGGTCGCTGACCGGCGTCCGCGGCGGAGCGCCGACCGACGCCGCCGCGGCGACGGCCGTCAGTCGACGATGCGGCAGTGCGTCGTGAGCTCGCCGATGCCGTCGACGCCCACCGTCACGGTGGTGCCGTCCTGCAGCAGCACCTGCGGCGTGCGCGAGAAGCCCGAGCCGCCCGGGCTGCCCGTCGAGATGAGCGTGCCGGGCAGCAGCGTGATGCCCTGCGAGAGGTGGGCGATGAGCGTGGCGACGGAACGGACCATCTGGCCGGTCGAGCCGTCCTGGAGCAGCTCATCGCCGATACGGGTCCAGATGTGCAGGTCCTGCGGATCGGGGATCTCGTCGGCCGTGACCACGTCGGGGCCGACGGGGGTGAAGCCGTCGAGCGACTTGCAGCGGCTCCACTGCGCCTCGGAGTACTGGATGTCGCGCGCCGAGATGTCGTTGACGACGGTGTACCCGAACACGTAGTCGAGCGCCTCGTCCTCGCTCACGCCGCGGGCGGCGCGGCCGATGATGACGCCGAGCTCCGCCTCGTAGTCGACGGCACCCGTGAGGCTGCGCGACCACGTCGTGGTGCCGCCGTGTCCGGCCAGCGAGTTCGGCCACAGGGTGAACACCGTGGGCGTGGCGTCGGTCTTGAGGTTCAGCTCGCCCGAGTGCGCGGCGTAGTTCAGACCCACCGCCATGATCGCCGGCGGCCGCAGCAGCGCGGGCGCGTACGCGGCGTCGCCCACCGGGATGCGCCGTCCGCGTCCGGCCGCGAGCGCCTCACGGAGGTCGTCGAGGGCGTCCGGCCCGGCGGCCACCAGCTCGTCGAGCGAGCCGGGCGCGGCGTCCACGAGCGTGGCGACCGGGACCGCCTCCTCACCGTCCTTGACGACGAGAGTGGGCGTGGAGTCGCCGGGCAACACGAGGTGGGAAAAGCGCATCATCCCATTCTAGGAGGGCCAGGCAACGGGTCATGGCCGGACCGAGGACGACCGCGCGGGGCCGGAGCGCGTGGGGAGAGGTGCCCCTGCGCCGAGAGGCGCCGCCCCCTAGAGTGAGAGCCATGACGTACGGGGGCGGGGACACCGGGACGCCGTTGCGGGCGCCCCTTCAGCACACGTGGGCGTCGCCGTTGGCGCAGCCGCCGCACGCGCTCGGCGCCACGATCCCGCAGGCGGCGCCGCAGGAGGCGCACCTGCGGCTGCCGCCCGTGCCGACCAAGGGGCGAGCGCCGTGGCTGTGGATCTGGATCGTGCTGGCGGTGCTCGCCGTTGCGGTGGTGGGGTACTTCGTCTCCTCGCTGGGAGCCGTGGGCGTGGCGATCACGAGCATCCTCGCGCTCATTCCGTTCGCGGGCGTCATCCTCACCGTGGTGCTCGTCATCGACCGCTGGGAGCCCGAGCCCCGCTCGCTCATCGTCTTCGCCCTCGCCTGGGGCGCCGTCGCGGCGATCGCGCTGACGCTGCTCACCATCCCGTTCCTCGACGGGATCGCGGGGGCATGGGGCATGGATCCGCTGATGGCGGAGATCCTCTCGATCATCCTGCGCGCGCCGCTGCTGGAAGAGGGATGGAAGCTGCTGGGCATCCTGCTCGTGCTGTGGATGGCGCGCAACGCCTTCGACGGTCCGGTGGACGGGATCGTGTACGGCATGCTCGTCGGCGCGGGATTCGCGTTCACCGAGAACATCCAGTACTTCGTGATCGCCCTGTACTCGGGCGGTATCGGCGGCCTCGCCGAGAACTTCTTCATGCGGGGCGTGATGTCGCCCTTCGCGCACGCCATGTTCACGGGCGCGATCGGCCTCATGATCGGGCTCGCTCGGCGCGGCGGACGCAGCGTGCCGCTGTTCGCGCTGCTCGGCTACGTCCTCGGCGTCGCGCTGCACGCGCTGTGGAACGCCTCGTCGGTGCTCGATCTGTTCTTCCCGAACGCCTTCTACACGCTCTACGCGCTCGTCGAGGTGCCGATCTTCGTGCTGTTCATCGTGTGCATCGTGCAGCTGCGCAAGGAGGAGATGCGGCTGACGCGTGAGCGGCTCGGGGAGTACGCCGAGGCGGGCTGGTTCACCCGCCAGGAGGTCGACATGCTCGCCACGGCCGACGGCCGCCGCGCGGGCAAGCGCTGGGCCGCGAGCCGCAGCGCGCAGGCGGTCGCGCTCATGAACTCGTTCATCCGAGACGCCACGGCGCTCGCGATGGCCCGCCAGCGCGCGCGGAGCGGACGCGACCCGGGCGCGGTCGAAGACGAGCACCTCCTGCTGCACCGCGCGGCCGCCACCCGGCGCGCCCTGCTCGCCCCCTGACGATCGGGGTCTTGACACGTCGCGCACGGCGGCGCACCCTAGGCATAGGCCACATTCAGCGCCCGGTTGACTCGCAGACATCGTCGCGGCCCGGGCGCTGAATGCTGCGTGGGGCGGATCGCGGAGCCGCGTTTCGCTCTGAGATGAACCGCGTGTGCCGCCGAGGGCAGCGTGTTTTGATGGACGCATGAGCGCAGACCGCACCAAGCCCGAGTTCGACGCCCCCGAGGGGCCCGCGCCCTCCGAGCTCGTCATCCGCGACATCATCGTGGGTGACGGCGCCGAGGCGAAGCCCGGCGACACCGTCACCGTCCACTACGCGGGCGTCGAGTACGACACCGGCGAGGAGTTCGACTCCTCCTGGAACCGCGGCGAGAGCATCCAGTTCCCGCTGCGCGGGCTCATCCAGGGCTGGCAGGACGGCATCCCGGGCATGCGGATCGGTGGCCGACGCGAGCTGGTCGTCCCGCCGCACCTCGCCTACGGCCCCGCCGGCGCCGGACACTTCCTCAGCGGCAAGACGCTGATCTTCATCATCGACCTCATCGACATCGCCTGACAGGCCCCACCGAGGCGTCCCGCACCATTCGTCGCGCGGGACGCCTCGCTGTTTTCCGGATGTTCACCTCGCACTCGGGAATATATGCGAGCGCATGGGTATTGTCTTCGGTACATCGCCGTCACGGCACAACTTTTTCTGAGGAGAGAACATGACCATCGAGATCACCGGTTACCGCCCCGGCACCTACGCGATCGACCCCTCGCACAGCGAGGTGGGCTTCACCGTCCGCCACATGATGATCTCGAAGGTCAAGGGCGCTTTCCACGTGATCGAGGGGACGATCGTCGCTCCCGAGAACCCGCTGGAGACGAAGGTCACGGCCAAGGCCGATGTCGCCTCGATCAACACGAAGGACGAGGGCCGCGACCAGCACCTGCGCTCGGCCGACTTCTTCGACGCCGAGTCCTACCCCACGATCGAGTTCATCTCGACCGGGGTGCGCATGGAGGGCGCCGACTTCCTCGTCGACGGTGACCTGACCATCAAGGGCGTCACCAAGCCGGTCACCTTCACGATGGAGCTCGGCGGCTTCGGCGTGGACCCGTGGGGCAACTACAAGGCCGGCGCGACGGGCACCGCGACGATCGACCGCGAGGAGTTCGGCCTCACCTGGAACGCCGCCCTCGAGACCGGCGGGGTGCTCGTCGGCAAGGACGTCACCATCACGCTCGACCTGCAGGCCGCCCTGCAGCAGTAATCACCTCCGCGTCCGCATCGAGGGGGCGGGTGCCGCACGGCGCCCGCCCCCTCGGCGTGTCCGCGGTCCGCGCTACGGCGTGGGGTGCGCGGCGTCGTAGGAGCGGAAGCGGTGCGCGACGCGCAGGATCGTCGCCACGATCGCGACGATGAGCACGCCGCCGATGAGCGGGGGCACCCACAGGGCGACCCCGGCGAGCGCGCCGGTGTAGAGCGCCCCGAGACGCGGCCCGCCCGCGACGACGACCATGAAGATGCCCTGCAGCCGGCCCCGCACGGCGTCGGGGACGGCCGCCTGCAGCATCGTCTGGCGGAAGATCGAGCTGACGTTGTCGGCCGCGCCGGTGAGCGCGAGGCAGAGGCACGCCAGCGCGATCAGCGGGACGTTCGGCCGTTCGGGGGTGACACCGTTCGCGCCCGGCCAACCCTGCGCCGCCACCAGCAGCACCAGTCCGAACAGGGCGGTCGCGACGCCGAATGCCTGGATCGCCCGCGCGATGCCGAGCCCCTGGCGCCGGACCGTGCCGATGCGCCCCGAGAACAGGCTCGACGCGAGCACGCCGGCGGCGATCGCCGCCATGAGCAGGCCCGAGGTGACCTCGCCGCCGCCGAGCAGCACGACGCCGACCGCGGGGAAGAGCGCGATGGGGTGCCCGAAGGTCATGGCGACGACGTCGAGGATGAACTGCATCCGGATGTTCGGCGCGACCTTCAGGAACGCCAACCCATCGAGCACGGAGCGAAGGCCGGGGCGCTCGCTCTGGCCCTCCGGTCGCAGCCGCGGCAGGGTGGCAAGGCCCAGGAAGAGCGAGAGGGTGAGGACGGCATCGATCGTGTAGGTGATCGGGTAGCCAAACCCGGCGACGAGCGCGCCACCCACCGCGGGGCCCACGAGCACCATGACGCCGGAGGTGATCCCCGTCAGCGCGGCGGCCGCGGCGATGAGGTGCGGGCCCACCAGCTTCGGCGTCATCGCCATCTTGGTCGCGCTCGCCACCGTGCTCGCGGCGGAGTTGACGATCGACAGGCCGTACAGCCACCACACGTCGATGTGCCCGGTCCAGGCGAGGACCGCAAGCAGCAGGGTCGAACTCCACCCCACCGTCGCGGCGGTCAGCGCCACGGTGCGGCGGTCGAAGTGGTCGGCGAGCATGCCGCCGTACAGTCCCGCCACGATCATGGGCACGAGGCCCGCCACGGCGATCATCGAGACGGCGAACGTCGACGACGTCAGCGCGTACATGTGCAGCATCACGGCCGTGATCGTGAGCTGACTGCCGAGTCCGCCGAGCAGCGTGCCGAGCCAGAGCCGCGCGAACGCGGGGCTCTCCTTCAGGGGCCGGGTGTCGACGAAGTGGCTACGGCGGGCGGTGTGTTCGCTCACGAGAGCGGGCGCGTCCGGCTGCCGGACCGGGTGGGGGCGGTGTGGTGCACGGATCGACCCTAGTGCGTGGCGCGTGCGTCGCCCCGCCCCGGGGCGCGCAGCCGGCTCGATCGCTGGTAGACTCCTTTGGTTGCCGTTCGATCGGCCGCGGATAAAGAGAGCTCACGCATGAGGCGTCGGGCGCCGCGCAACGAGGAGAGAGGGGATCGGTTCTATGGCACTGGAAGCAGACGTCAAGAAGGCGATCATCGAAGAGTACGCGACGCACCCCGGTGACACCGGTTCCCCCGAGGTGCAGGTCGCGCTGCTGTCGCAGCGCATCAAGGACCTCACGGAGCACCTGAAGGAGCACAAGCACGACCACCACTCGCGTCGTGGCCTGTTCCTGCTCGTGGGTCAGCGCCGTCGACTGCTCGGCTACCTCCAGGACATCGACATCGAGCGCTACCGCTCGCTGATCGAGCGTCTCGGACTGCGTCGCTGACGCGGAGCGAGCGAGCAGAGCGCACCAGCGTTCAATCGTCTTCCGGAAGGCCCGTCCCAGGTGTGGGGCGGGCCTTCTTCGTGCGCTCTGCGTCCGTCGGGCGCGCGTCCGGGTAACCGAGGTGGCGGTGCGACACCGGTTCGATGCCCGTCACCGTCGCCCAACCCTCCGCCAGCAGCGCCGCGTCGCTGCCGGGAAGGGGCGTGTTCGGCAGATCCTCGACCGCGAGGCGCAGGTGCCCCGCGCCGCGCTCACTGAGCGTGGTCTGGACGATGCCGAACGGCGCCAGCGGGGCCTCCCGGATGCCGCGCTGCCTGTCGGTGTTCGGCACATTGAGGTTGAGCACCGCGCCCGCCGCCAGGGACTGCAGAAACGGCACCAACGACAGGGCGGCCTCGGCGGCCTCTCGCCAATGGAACGCCTCGGGGTGCATGCCCACGTCGAGCGAGACCGCCACGGCGCGCGCGCCGTTGAGGCCGCCGGTGAGCGCCGCGCCCACCGTTCCGGAGTGGAGGATCGCGCGCCCGACGTTCGCGCCGTGGTTCACGCCGCTCAGCACGAGCTCGGGGGGATCGCCGAACGCCCCGTGCGCGGCGATGAGGGCGATGAGGCCGGGGCCGCCGCGCACGGCGAAGGCGGGCAGGTCCTCGAGGCCCTCGAGCGTGCGGCGATCGACCGCGATCCTGCCGTCCTCCTCGCCGGCGACGATCGCGGCGCTCGTGCCACTGGATTGGCGCTCGGGCGCCGCGACGGTCACGTCGAGGCCCCGCTGCGCCGCGGCCCTTGCCAGCGCCGCCAGGCCCGGCGCGTCGATGCCGTCGTCGTTCGTGACGAGCACCCGCGTCATCGGTCGTCCCGTTCGGTCGGGTTCGTGTCGCTCGCCAGCGCGGCGAGGTCTCCGGGGCTGAGGTGCGGGGTGGCGGCGCCGTCGCCGCGCGACAGGGTCCGCGCCCGGACGGCCTCGCGCAGCCGCTCGATCGTGCCGGTCTCGCCCGTGCCGAGCCCGTGGCGGGTGACGTTGAGCGCGCCGGCGGCCGCGCCCAGCGTGACGGCGTCGCGCAGCGACTCGCCGAGGGCCAGGCCGGCGCACAGCCCCGCCGTGAGCGAGTCACCCGCGCCGCGGGTGTCGGCCGCCTCGAGCCGGGGCGGCGAGATCTCCACGGCACCCTCGGCGTCGAGCAGCAGCAGTGGCTCGCTCGCTCGCGTCACGACGACGGCCCCGGCGCCCCGCGCGCGTAGCCGCGCCATCGCCTCCAGCACGGCCTCCGGTTCGTCGCCGTCGAGCAGCTCGTCGTCGCGCAGCTCCTCGTCACTGACCTTCAGCACGTCGACCCCGCCCTCGAGGGCGGCGAGCAGGCGCTCGCCCGAGAGGTCGACGACGACCCGCGCTCCTCCCTCGCGCAGGTCCGCCGCGAGTCGACGGTAGGTGTCGGCGGGCAGGGTGCCGTCGCCGTCGGGTCCGCTGAGACTCACGAGCCCGCTGTCGAGACCCTCCCGCAGCGCGATGCCGTACAGCTCGTCGAGCTCGTGTCGGCCGATCGCGTCGCCGGCCGTCTCGGCCACCGGCAGACGCTCGCCGCCGCGCCGGTCATGCACGTACGACGCGCCCCGCCCCGAGCGCTCCACGGCCGCCACGGTGAAGCCCTCGTTCTCGAGCAGATCGCGCACGACGCGTCCGATCTCGCCCGTGAGCACGCAGCACAGCGTGACCGAGGCGCCGAGCCGGCGCATCATCCGCGCCTGCCAGACCCCTTGCCCGCCGGCGTGCACGTGGATGTCCGGGCCGGCTTCGTGGTCCTCGATCGTGACGGTGAGGGCGGGGGAGGGGGCGAAGATCGTGACATCGCTCATGGCATGCTCGCTTCCGTTCGCGCGGTGCTGGGCATGCCGTCACGCTACGATGCGTCGGCGCCGCTTTCACCCCCTTGCGCCCCGAACCCGCCGTCGCTAGCCGGGCGGGCGCCTCAAGCGGAACCGCGCGGGGGATCCGCGGGCCGGCGCGATCCCGTGGGGTCGTTGCGGCGGGCACGCGGGGCGACCGACGGGTCGGCGAACAGCCATGTCGCCCGCGGCTCGATCAGCGGCCGGAAGACGATGCGCACCGGGCGCGTGGCGAGCAGGAAGGCGATCATCACCGACAGGGCGCACACGGTGGGCAGCCACAGCCATGTCGGCTCCAGGTCGCGCAGCACGCCGGACTCGCGGAAGGGGTACAGCACGAACGAGTGCAGGAGGTAGACGTACATCGTGTACTGCCCGAAGCGGGTGAGGAAGGTGTCGCGGCGGGGCAGGAGCGCAAAGAAGGCGGCGGACAGCGCGAGGCCCGCGGCGATCGTGCCGAGCCGCGCGAGGCCGCCCCACCAGTGGCCGCCGGAGATGAGCCCGCCGTAGTCGTCGTCGTAGAAGAACCAGTAACGCAGCTCGATCTCGCGCCAGGTGTCGATCCCCGCCCACGCGATCCATCCGGCGATCGCGAACACCGCCACCGCCGCGACGCGCGTCCACCACGGCCGCCACTCGATCAGCCGCAGGCGATCCACGACGCCGCGGTCGCGCAGCCACCAGCCCAGCGCGAAGAACGGCAGGAACCCGAGGGTGCGCGAGAGCGAGAACGTGCTGTCGACGTTGGGCAGATAGCCCACCCCGACCGAGATGACCAGCGTCCACAACAGCGGCCAGCGCAGCAGGGCGAGGTAGGGCAGCACGAGGCGGAAGATGCCGAGCGCCAGCAGGAACCACAGCGTCCACGACGGCTCGGTGAGGTTCGGCTCGGCCTCGCCCTCGACGAGCAGCTTGGTGAGCCACCACAGCAGCTCGAAGATCACGTAGGGGACGAGGATGTCGGTGATGACGCGTGCCATCTGCCGGGCGTTCGGCGCGTCCGACTTCGAGAAGTAGCCCGAGATGATGGCGAACGCCGGCATGTGGAACGCGTAGATCGTCAGGTAGAGCGCGTAGGCGATGTCGGAGTCGTAGATGAGCCGCTGCACGGCGTGGCCGAGCACGACGAGCACGATGCATGCGAAGCGCGCGTTGTCCCAGAAGGGCACGCGGCGTTTGGGGCGTCGCGTGGGGACGCTGGCGGTGGGGGGCGGGGTGCTCATGCGGCTTCCTCCGTCGGCTGGGCGCGTCGCATCACCCCGACGTTACCGGCGCGATCAGCCGTCCCCCCGGCGCGGCGGGCCGAGCCGGGGAATAGATTCGACGTGCCGGCGTTGCAGGAGTATATTCAGCCGCATAGAAACGGATCGGAGCCTCGCAATGAGCGACACCACCTGGCAGGGCATGCAGTTCGGCCTGTTCTCGGTCAGCGACATCACGCGCAACCCCGTCACCGGCTACACGCCGAGTGAGGCCGAGCGCATCCGTGACATCGTCACGATCGCCACCCACGCCGAGGAGGCGGGGCTCGACGTGTTCGCGATCGGCGAGCATCACAACCCGCCGTTCTTCTCCTCGTCGCCCACGACGACGCTCGCGTACATCGCCGCGCAGACCGAGCGGCTCATCCTCTCGACCGCCACGACGCTCATCACGACGAACGACCCCGTGAGGATCGCCGAGGACTACGCCATGCTGCAGCATCTGGCCGGCGGTCGCGTCGACCTCATCATGGGGCGCGGCAACACCGGTCCGGTGTACCCGTGGTTCGGCAAGGACATCCGCCAGGGCCTGCCGCTGGCCATCGAGAACTACCAGCTGCTGCACCGTCTCTGGCGCGAGGACGTCGTGGACTGGGAGGGGAAGTTCCGCACCCCGCTGCAGGGATTCACCTCCACGCCGCGTCCCCTGGACGACGTGCCTCCGTTCGTGTGGCACGGATCCATCCGCACGCCCGAGATCGCGGAGCAGGCGGCGTACTACGGGGACGGCTTCTTCGCCAACAACATCTTCTGGCCCAAGGAGCACTACCAGCGCCTCATCAACCTGTACCGCCAGCGCTACGCCCACTACGGCCACGGCACGCCCGAGCAGGCGATCGTCGGCCTCGGCGGTCAGGCCTTCATGGCCAAGAACTCGCAGGACGCGGTGAGCCAGTTCCGCCCGTACTTCGACAACGCCCCCGTCTACGGCAACGGCCCGACGATGGAGGACTTCACCGAGATGACGCCGCTGACGGTGGGATCGCCCCAGCAGGTGATCGACCGCTACGCGTCCATGCGCGACACCTTCGGCGACTACCAGCGCCAGCTGTTCCTCGTGGATCACGCCGGGCTGCCGCTGAAGATGGTGCTCGAGCAGATCGACTTCCTCGGACAGGAGGTCGTGCCGGTCCTGCGCAAGGAGCTTCAGGTGAACCGCCCGGCCGAGGTGCCCGATGCGCCGACGCACGCCGCGCGCGTGAAGGCGACGTACGGCGACGCCGAGCCGCGCCAGCCGCGCCCCAACGCCAACCGGGGCGACAACGTCACCGGCGGCTCGCCCTACCAGGACACGCCCGACCGGCAGCCGGTGAAGCCCGGAGCCTTCGGACCCGCCGCCGATCGGAGGGCCTGAGATGGCGCGTATCGCCGTGGTGTCGGCCGGGCTGTCGAACCCGTCGTCGACGCGCATGCTCGCCGACCGGCTGCTCGGCGCGGCGATCGACGCCCTCCGCGAGCGGGGCGTCGAGGCCGAGGGGCGCATGATCGAGCTGCGCGACCACGCCCACGCCATCACCGACCACCTGCTGACCGGGTTCGCGCCGAAGGCGCTCGCCGCCGACTTGGCCCACATCGCCGAGGCCGACGGCCTCATCGTCGTGACGCCGATCTTCACCACGAGCTACTCGGGGCTGTTCAAGTCGTTCGTCGACGTGCTCGACCGGGAAGCGGTGGAGGGCAAGCCCGTGCTCATCGGGGCCACCGCGGGTACGGCGCGCCACTCGCTTGCGATCGACTACGCGATCCGGCCGCTGTTCACGTACCTGCACACCCGCCCCGTGTCGACCGGAGTGTTCGCCGCGTCGAGCGACTGGGGCGCGGAGGCGGACTCGGTCGCCCCCTTGCGCGCACGGGTCGAGCGCGGTGCGCGTGAGCTCGCCGACGCGATCGCCGGCTCGGCCGCCGCCCCGAAGGCGCCGGATCCCTACGACCCCGCCTCGTACCTCGGCGAGGGCGGATCCTTCGCGGATCTGCTCGACAACCTTCCGGACCGCGGCTGAGCGGGCCGGAGGCGGATCAGGCCGGCGCGCTCGGCGCGTCGGCGCCCGCCCCCGGCTGAGCGGATCGAGCCGTCGGATCCGTCGCGTCGAGGCGGGCCCCGGCGGCCACGTAGTCCGCGTGCTTGGCGACCAGGCCGTCGCCGGCCGTGCGACCACGCACCCGGCGCCAGACCCACGGCAGCGCATGGCGCGTCAGCCAGCGCCCCTCCGGCTCGACGTAGTCCTCGTGGAACGCGGCATCGAGCGCCGCCAGCTGCGGCGCGTCGCGCACGCCGAGCACCTCGGCCGCGCGGTATGCGAGCAGTCGATGCCCCGACGAGCTCAGATGCACCTTGTCCTGCGACCAGTTGTCGAGCTCTCCGAGTTCCGGTAGGGCGTCGACGTCGAGCAGGTGGCAGCCGTACTCCGCCGCGATGCGCCGCAGCTCGCTCGCGTACACGGCGAACCGCCGTGCGAACACGCGCACGACCGCGCGCCGGGGCAGGAACGGCGTCACGAGCATCACGTCGGTACCCGTGGCCCGCAGGGCGCGCACCGACTCCTCGACGCGCGCGGCGAGTGTGATCGGATCGGCGCCGTGCCCCACGAGATCGTTGTGCCCCATGAGGATCGAGACGAGATCGGGCTTGAGCGCGAGGGCCGCCGGCACCTGTTCGCCCGCGAGGTCGCGCACCCGGCGGCTGCGGACGGCGAGGTTGGCGAACCGGAAGGTGCGGTGGGCGCTCCGCGATCCGTCTTGCGCCAGGAGCATCGCGAGCCGGTCGGCCCAGCCACGGTACTGACCATCGGGCATGCGCGATCCGTCGCACAGGCCCTCGGTGAGCGAATCGCCCAACGCGACGTAGCGCGTCCACCGCCGCGTGCTCACGGGAGGCACCGGCTCGCTCACGCGCACCGCGCCGCGCACCATGGTCGCCTCGTCGTAGCGGCGCAGGCGGATGGCCTCGCGGTAGCTGCCGACGAGCTGCTCGGTGAGGGCGGCCCACGTGCGGGCCCTCACGCTCTCGCGTGCGGCGAGGCCGAACGAGCGGCGCTTCGCGTCGTCGCCGATGAGGTCGAGCACCCGCGCGCGCAGGTCGCCGAGGTCGCCGGGGGTGTAGAGCCAGCCGTCCACGCTCGAGCGGACGAGGTCGACCGGACCGCCGCGGCCGGTGGCGACCACCGGCACGCCCGAGGCGAGGGCCTCCTGCACCGTCTGACAGAACGTCTCGCTCTCCCCGGGGTGGACGAACACGTCGAAGCTCGCCAGCGCCTCCGCCAGGTCGTGTCCGCCGAGGAAGCCCGTGAACACCGCGTCGGGCAGCTCCCGCTCCAGGCGTGCCCGCTCGGGACCGTCGCCGACGATGACGAGACGCGCGCCGGGGATGCCGTGCAGCGCCCGCAGGTCCTCGACCTGCTTCTCGGGTGCGAGTCGCCCGACGTAGCCGATGATGAGCTCGCCCGGGGCGACGCGGCGGCGCCAGGCCTCGTTGCGGCGCTCGGGACGGAACCGTTCGGCGTCCACGCCCCGGCCCCAGCGCCGCACGCGATCGACGCGCAGCGACAGCAGCTGCTGCTCGGCGTGCGAGGACGGTGCGAGGGTCAGGGTGGCGCGGCGATGCAGGCGCGCGATGTGAGCGGACATGAGCGGGGCGGCGCCGGGCATACCGTAGCGCTCCGCGTACGAGATGACGTCGGTCTGGTAGACGGCCACGGTCGGGGTGCGGTTGCGGTCCGCGGCGACGAGGCCCTGCCATCCCAGGACGGTGGGAGAGGCGAGGTGGACGACGTCGGGGCGGAACTCCCTCAGCACGCGACGCAGCCGCGCCACGGGGGCGACGGCGACGCGCACCTCGGGATACGACGGCAGCGGCAGGGAGGTGAGCAGGGTCGCGCCGGCCGCCTCACGCGATCCGGGGGCCCGCGGCGCGATGATGAGCGTCTCGTGCCCCATCGCCTCCAGGTGCTGGACGACCTGCAGCACGGAGTTCGTGACCCCGTTCATGTGCGGAAGGAACGACTCCGCGACGATCGCGACGCGCATGCCTCCAGGGTGGCGCGGCGCGGGCGGCGGGATCGACGATCGCGCGACCGCTTTCGCGAACGTTCATCGCGGGCCCACGACTGTTCACCGGCCCGTCACGCGCCGTTCCCGCGAGCCCCTCAGCGGTCGAGCTCTCCCATGCCGCGGGCCTCGTCGACCTGGTCGGCCAGCGGGTCCTCGCCCTCGATCCGCTCGTCCGGGTCGAGGGTCGGCGGAGGCAGCTCCAGGTCCGCCTCGTCGTCCAGGTCCACCTCCCGCTCGTCATCGGGGTGCCGTTCGGCCTCGGGGTCGTGGAAGACGTCCTGGGCGTCGCTCATCGATGCTCCTTCGTTCGATCTCGTCGGGATCGGCCTGGGGCGGCGCAGCTCGCCGCCGGCGCGTCCGAGCGTAATCACGCCGCGCCGCGTGGCGGCAGTGGGCAGACATCGCGGGCCCTGCGCTGATAGGCTGGCGGCGTCCGCCTTCGCGGGCGCACAATTCCATACCCGAGGAGCAGGCTGGCAGGAAGCTGGTCCCCTGAAGTGATCTCCCGGTTCGATGCGACCCGGTGGATTTCTCCTGGTGACCAGCGCAGGCGAGCTGATCGCTTTCGAGCGAGTGCCATGTGCGCGCCCATATCTGACTGTTCCTGCTCCTTTCGTCTCCCGCGCGCTCTGCGCGGGCGCACAGAAGGAGAGAGACCTCTTGGAAGGTCCTGAAATCACCGCCGCCGAGGCCGTTCTCGATAACGGCCGCTTCGGCACCCGCACCATCCGCTTCGAGACCGGCCGCCTGGCCCAGCAGGCGCAGGGCTCTGTCGCCGCATACCTCGACGGCGAGACCATGCTCCTGTCGGCCACGAGCGCGTCGAAGCAGCCCCGCGAGGGCTTCGACTTCTTCCCGCTGACGGTCGACGTCGAGGAGCGCTCGTACGCCGCGGGCAAGATCCCCGGCTCGTTCTTCCGCCGCGAGGGCCGCCCCTCGACCGAGGCGATCCTCGTGTGCCGTCTCATCGACCGCCCGCTGCGCCCGTCGTTCGTCGACGGCCTGCGCAACGAGGTGCAGATCGTGGTGACCGTGCTGTCGATCGCGCCGGGCGAGTACTACGACGCCCTCGCCATCAACGCCGCCTCGGCGTCGACGCAGATCTCCGGCCTGCCGTTCTCCGGCCCCATCGCCGGCGTGCGTCTCGCGCTCATCCCGGGCCTCGGCTCGCACGAGGACCAGTGGGTCGCCTTCCCCAACCAGGAGCAGGTCGAGCAGGCGGTCTTCGACCTCATGGTCGCCGGCCGTGTGCTGGACAACGGCGACGTCGCGATCATGATGGTCGAGGCCGAGGCCACCGAGAACAGCTGGAACCTCATTCAGGGCGGCGCCACCAAGCCGAACGAGGAGATCGTCGCCGGCGGGCTCGAGGCGGCCAAGCCGTTCATCAAGCAGCTCGTCCAGGCGCAGGCCGAGATGGCCGCCGGTTCGACGAAGGAGCCGCTGGAGTTCCCGGTCTTTCCCGCCTACAGCGAGGAGACCTACGCGTTCGTCGAGGGCAAGGCGCTCGAGGAGCTGTCGCGCATCTACCAGATCGCCGACAAGCACGAGCGTCAGGACGCCGACGACGCGCTGAAGGCGGCCGTCAAGGCCGAGCTCATCGAGAAGGTCGAGGCCGAGGAGCTTCCGGCCGCCGCCCCGCTCGAGTTCTCTGCGGCGTGGAAGTCGGTCACGAAGAAGATCGTGCGCGGCCGCATCCTCACCGAGGGCGCGCGCATCGACGGCCGCGGGCTGGCGGACATCCGCCCGCTCGACGCCGAGGTCCAGGTGATCCCGCGCGTGCACGGCTCCGCCATCTTCCAGCGCGGCGAGACGCAGATCCTGGGCGTCACCACGCTGAACATGCTCAAGATGGAGCAGCAGATCGACTCGCTCTCGCCCACGACGAGCAAGCGGTACATGCACCACTACAACTTCCCGCCGTACTCGACCGGTGAGACCGGCCGCGTCGGCAGCCCGAAGCGCCGCGAGATCGGGCACGGCTTCCTGGCCGAGCGCGCCCTCGTGCCGGTGCTGCCCAGCCGCGAGGAGTTCCCGTACGCGATCCGTCAGGTGTCCGAGGCTCTCGGCTCCAACGGCTCGACATCGATGGGCTCGGTGTGCGCCTCGACCCTGTCGCTGCTGAACGCGGGTGTGCCGCTGCGCGCTCCCGTCGCGGGCATCGCCATGGGCCTCGTGTCCGAGGAGGTCGACGGCCAGACGCGTTACGCCGCGCTGACCGACATCCTCGGCGCCGAGGACGCCCTCGGCGACATGGACTTCAAGGTCGCCGGTACCGCCGACTTCGTCACCGCCCTGCAGCTGGACACCAAGCTCGACGGCATCCCGTCGGAGGTGCTCGCCGGCGCGCTCACCCAGGCGAAGGACGCGCGCCTGCGCATCCTCGAGGTGCTGAACGCCGCGATCGACGCGCCGGACGAGATGGCGCCGACGGCGCCGCGCGTCATCAGCGTGCAGATCCCGGTCGACAAGATCGGCGAGCTGATCGGCCCCAAGGGCAAGACGATCAACGCGATCCAGGACGAGACCGGCGCGCAGATCTCGATCGAGGACGACGGCACCGTCTACATCGGCGCGACCGACGGCCCCTCGGCCGAGGCCGCGCGCGCGCAGGTGAACGCCATCGCCAACCCCTCGAACCCCGAGGTCGGCGAGCAGTTCCTGGGCACGGTCGTGAAGATCATCCCCTCGGGCGCGTTCATCTCGCTCATGCCGGGCAAGGACGGTCGCATGCACGTGACCCAGATCCGCAAGCTCAACGGCGGCAAGCGCGTCGAGAACATCGAGGACGTCGTCTCGGTGGGCCAGAAGATCCTGGTCCGCATCGCCGAGATCGACGACCGCGGCAAGCTCGCGCTCGAGCCCGTGATC
This sequence comes from Microbacterium sp. Marseille-Q6965, assembly GCF_946151065.1. GTDB lineage: Bacteria > Actinomycetota > Actinomycetes > Actinomycetales > Microbacteriaceae > Microbacterium. The sequence continues at coordinate 355,260 of NZ_CAMGZA010000002.1, forward strand.
GAGGAGAAGGCCGAGGAGTCCGTCGAGGCTCCTGCCGAGGCCTGATCCCTCCCGGAAGGCCCGGTCGTTCCCGCGGGGACGACCGGGCCTTTCCGTGTCCCGGGGCCGACAGCGGCAGGAGCGGGACGCGCCTATAGCGCCTCGGGGGCGGCGCCCGCAAGGGTTCCGGGCCATTCGCGTGTCGGCCAGTAGGATCGGGGAAGCGGCGCGGGAGGCCGGCACGCGGGAGGGCGGCAGGATGTGGTCCTGGAGTAAGGCGGCGGCGCCGTCGGGGGAGACGATCGCGCATCCCTCCGCTCCGATCCCCGTGCTGGGTCCGGGTGTGGGCGCCGGCGTGCGGGAACCGCTGGGCGAGACCGGTCTCGAGGTCTTCCCCCTCATGCTCGGCGGAGGCGAGTTCGGCTGGACGATCGACCAGCGCGCCAGCGAGGCGGTGCTCGACCGGTACCTGGAGCACGGGGGCAACGCGCTGCACACGGCCGACCGGTTCGCGGCGGGGCGCAGCGAGCACATCATCGGCCGCTGGATGCGCAGCCGCCGGGTGCGCGACGACATGGTGCTCGCCGTGCGCGTCGGGGGACACCCCGACCATCCCGGGCTCGGCTCGGTGGACCTCGTCCGCGCGGTCGAGTCGTCGCTGGCCCGGATCGGCACGGACCACATCGACCTGCTCTACCTCGACGCCACCGGCTACGACGCGCCTCCCATCGAGGAGGCGCTGGCGACAGCGGAGTGGCTCGTGGAGTCGGGCAAGGCGCGGGCGATCGGCGTCTTCGGGTTCACGCCGGAGCAGCTCGTGGAGGCGCGCATCCTCGCCTCGGCCGGCTACCCGCGGATCGAGGCGATCGACGTCGCCTTCAACCTGCTGCGGCCGCGCGTGCTGGAGGGCGATCTGCGGCTTGTCGTCTCGGCGCAGGGCATCGCGGTCACGCCCTCCCACCCTCTCGAGCACGGCTTCCTCAGCGGCAAGCACCGTTCGCGAGCGGAGGCGGCCCGATCCGCGCGCGGCGCCCAGCTGGCGGAGCGGATCAACCGTCGCGGCGGCCGGCTGCTCAAGGCCATGGACGAGATCTCCGCCGAGCTGGGCGCGCCGCATGCGGCGATCGCGATCGCCTGGCTGCGGGCGCAGCGCGGCGTGGTCGCGCCGATCGCCAACGCCTTCGACCCCGCGCACGTCGACGAGCTCGTGCAGGGCGTGGGGCTTGCCCTGTCCCGGGCCCACGTCGCCGAACTCGCCCGCGCGACCGCCTGATCCGGCGAGCCCCCGGACGGCGGGGGAGGGGTGACATAGGCTGTCCGGTGGGGTCGGCGGGGGCGGCGCCGGGGCGGAAGGGACGCAGATGACGCACTACATCTACCTCGTCCGGCACGGCGAGCAGCAGGACGCCGAGCACGGCGTCGAAGACGGCCCGCTCTCGCCGCGGGGACGCCGGCAGGCCGAGGCACTGGCCGACCGGCTCTCGGGGGTGCCGTTCGACGCCGTGTGGCACTCGCCGCTGCAGCGCACGAGCGAGACCGCCCGGTACGTGGCGGAGCGGATGCCGGCGATCGAGCCGCAGCCGCACGCGCTGCTGTTCGACTGCGTGCCCACGGGGATCACCGACGAGACGCCCGCGGCCTACGAGCCCTTCTTCGGTGCCGTGACCGAGGCGCAGATCGAGGCGGGGCGCGCGCAGATGGCCGATGCCGCCGCCGAGTTCCTCGTGCGTAAGGCCGGCGAGGTGCACGAGCTGCTCATCACCCACAACTTCGTGATCTCGTGGTTCGTGCGCGAGGTGCTCGAGGCGCCCGAGTGGCGCTGGATGACGCTGAACCAGACGCACTGCGGCCTGACGGTGATCGCGCAGAAGCCGGGGCGCCCGTGGTCGCTGATCACGCACAACGACGTCGCGCACCTGCCGGTCGAGTTGCGCACGGGGCTGCCGGAGGAGCTCGAGGTCCTCGTCTGAGGCGACCGCGGCGCGAACCTAGACTGAGGGGGTGAGCACCCCCTTCATCCTCGACACCGATACCGCCCAGGACGACTGCGTCGCGATCCTCGTGGGCCTGCTCGACCCGGCGGCCGATCTGCGGGCCATCACCATGGTGGCGGGCAATGTGGGCTTCGAGCAGCAGGTGCGCAACGCGTGGATGACCCTCAACGTCGCCGATCGCCTGGACGCCGTGCCGATCTTCCTCGGCGCCCAGCGCCCGCTCATGCGGGAATGGGTGTCGGCCGAGAACGTGCACGGCGACGGCTCGGGCGGCCTGAGCATGGACGACTCCGGGCTTGCGGCGCAGTCGGAGAACGCGGTGGACGCCATGCTGCGCATCACCGCCGAGCAGCCGGGCGAGGTCTCGATCGTCGCGATCGGCCCGCTCACCAACGTCGCGCTCGCGGTGATCCGGGATCCCGGCTTCGTCGGCCGGGTGAAGTCGCTGTACGTGATGGGCGGATCGAACAACGGCCGCGGCAACATCACGGCCGCCGCCGAGTTCAACTTCTACGTCGACCCCGAGGCCGCCCGCACGGTGTTCGAGGCGGGCTTCGCCGACCTCGTGGTCGTGCCGTGGGCGCCGCTGACCCTGCGCGACGCCGTCTTCGACAAGGACCGGATCGCCCGCCTCGCGGGCATCGGCACGCCGCTGGCGCGCTTCGTCGAGCGCGTCTGCCGGGGCACGCTCGCCTTCGACGAGTCGGTCGGGATCCCCGGTTCCACACATCCCGACTCGCTCACGGCGGCGCTGCTGCTGCACCCGGAGCTGATCACCGCGGAGGCGCCGTACGCCGTCGACATCGAGACGTCGTCCGAGCTGACGCGCGGCTACTCCGCGATGTCGTGGGGCGTGCACGGCCTCGAGCCGAACGCGCGCGTGATCGAGGCGGTCGACGCCGAGGGGTTCTACGGGTACATCTGCTCGCTCGTGTCACAGACGACCACGCCGCCGCGCGCGTTCACGCCGGCGCTCTGAGCGCCTCGTTTCCCGGCAGTTACCGTCTGGTCGCAGTTCGATAACGCCTTGTTCATCGCGGCTCTTTATGTGTGAACGCGTGTGGGCGCCGGTTTATCGTTGTGCGCATCGACCCGATCGCCCGGCTCTACCGTGGCGTGCATCAGGAGGAACATCCGTGAAGATGACCACACTCAAGCGCGGCCTCGCAGGCCTCGGCATGGCGGCGGCCGCGGGCATGGTGCTCGCCGGCTGCGGCGCGGCTCCCGAGGACGGCGGCGACGGCGCCCCCGCCGAGGGCACCGACTTCATGGCCTGCGCGGTCTCGGACGAGGGCAGCTGGAACGACCAGTCGTTCAACGAGGCCGCGTACGCGGGCCTCGAGATGGCCGAGGAGGAGCTCGGCATCGAGATCAACGACGCCGAGTCGAACAGCACCGAGGACTTCGCTCCGAACCTGCAGACGATGGTCGACGGTGGCTGTGACGTCATCTTCGCCGTGGGCTTCGGCTTCGGCGACACCGGTGCCCTCGAGCAGGTCGCCCAGGGCGCGCCCGAGACCCACTTCGTCTGGATCGACGGCTGGGACCTCGGTCTCGACAACGTCAAGGTCATCGACTACGCGATGGAGCAGTCCAGCTACCTCGCCGGCTACCTGTCGGCGGGCTACAGCACCTCGAAGGTGCTGGGCACCTACGGCGGATCGAACATGATGTCGGTCACCAAGTTCATGGACGGCTTCTACTACGGCGCCATGGCATGGGGCGAGGAGAACGGCGAGGACGTCACGGTCCTCGGCTGGGACCCGGCGAACCCCTCGGGCGGCAGCTTCACCGCGAACTTCGGTGACACCGCCGGTGCCACGAGCATCACGGCGAGCCAGCTCTCGCAGGGCGCCGACGTGTTCTACCCGGTCGCGGGCGGTCTGTTCGCCGCGACGATCGAGGTCATCCGTACCGAGGGCGCGCCGGCCGTCGTGCTGGGCGTGGACCGCGACATCGCCACGACGCAGCCGCAGTACGCCGACATCATCCTCACGTCGGTGGAGAAGCGCATGACGCAGGCCGTGTTCGACAACATCGAGGTGCTCGTGAGCGGCGAGGAGTTCACGACCGAGCCCTACGTGGGCACTCTCGAGAACGACGGCACCGCGCTCAGCGAGTTCGGCGAGTTCGACGGCCAGATCGACGACGCGCTCAAGACGCGCCTCGACGAGCTGACCGAAGAGATCATCGCCGGCGAGATCGAGATTCCCGTCACCGGGGCCGAGTAATCGCCGCACGCCACGCGTGAACGCCGGGGTGGCCATCCGCCGCCCCGGCGTTCCCGTGCTCAGAATCCGCCTCATCTGGAAGAATCCGGAACGATGAAACTCGAACTGCGCGGGATCACGAAGCGATTCGGATCCTTCGTCGCCAACGACGCGATCGATCTCGAGATCGCGCCCGGCGAGATCCACTGCCTCCTCGGAGAGAACGGCGCGGGCAAGTCCACGCTGATGAACGTGCTCTTCGGCCTCTACCAGGCCGAGGAGGGCGAGATCCTCGTCGACGGCGAGCCCGTCCACTTCTCCGGACCGGGCGACGCGATGGCCGCCGGCATCGGCATGGTGCACCAGCACTTCATGCTGATCCCGGTGTTCACCGTCGCCGAGAACGTCATGCTGGGCAACGAGCCCACGCGCGGCGGCGTGCTGTCGATGGACGTCGCCAGGGCACGGGTGCGGGAGATCTCCGAGCGGTTCGGCTTCGACATCGACCCGGACGCCGTCGTCGAGGAGCTGCCGGTCGGCGCGCAGCAGCGCGTGGAGATCGTGAAGGCGCTCGCCCGCGACGCCGAGCTGCTCGTCCTCGACGAGCCGACGGCGGTGCTCACGCCGCAGGAGACGGACGAGCTCATGAACATCATGCGCGAGCTCGCCGCCAGCGGCACGTCGATCGTGTTCATCACGCACAAGCTTCGCGAGGTGCGCGAGGTGGCCGACCGGATCACGGTGATCCGCCGCGGAAAGGTCGTGGCCACCGCAGACCCCACGGCCGAGCCGGCCGAGCTCGCCTCGCTCATGGTGGGACGAGACGTGGATCTCGAGGTCGAGAAGCAGGCGCCGACGTACACCGACTCGCGCTTCGAGGTCTCCAATCTGACCCTCGTCGGCCGCGCCGGCGAGCACCTGCTCGACGACGTCAGCTTCACCGTGCGCGGAGGAGAGGTGCTCGCGGTGGCGGGCGTGCAGGGCAACGGCCAGACCGAGCTGACCGAGGCCATCCTGGGTCTGCGCCGGCACGCGCGCGGTTCGATCCTGCTCGACGGTCGCCAGTTGCTGGGGAAGACGGTGCGGCAGGTCATCGACGCCGGCGTCGGTTTCGTGCCGGAGGACCGCAAGAAGGACGGGCTCGTGGGCGACTTCTCCATCGCGGAGAACCTCATGCTCGACCGCAGCGACGGCGCGCCGTTCGTGCGGCTGGCGACGATCGACCGCGGCGCGATCGCGGGCTTCGCCGAGCGCGCGATCGAGGAGTTCGACATCCGCGCACAGGGCATCGATCAGGCCGCGGGGCGCCTCTCGGGCGGAAACCAGCAGAAGGTCGTGCTGGCGCGCGAGCTGGGGCGCGACCTGCGGCTGTTCATCGCCTCGCAGCCCACGCGCGGCCTCGACGTGGGTTCCATCGAGTTCGTGCACGACCGGATCATCGCCGCGCGCGACTCCGGCATCCCCGTGCTCATTGTCTCGACCGAGCTCGACGAGGTCATCGGCCTCGCGGACCGCATCGCGGTCATGTACCACGGACGGATCGTCGGCATCGTGGACGGCGACACGCCGCGCTCGACGCTCGGCCAGATGATGGCGGGAGTCGCGGCATGACCGGCACCCAGACCCAGCCCCACACCACGGGGGCCTCGCGCGTCGACGGCGTGCTGCGCGACGCGCTGCGAGAGATCCTCGCCGGCAGCGTCGTGCGCGGCGCGCTGGCGATCCTCATCGCGTTCCTCGTCGGAGCGATCCTGATCGTCAGCACGAACGACGACGTGATCTCGGCCGCCGGCTACTTCTTCGCCCGACCGGGAGACACGCTCTCGGCGATGGGCGGCGCGATCGCAGAGGCGTACGGCGCCCTGTTCCGCGGCGCGATCTACAACACCCAGGCCGAATCGTTCGAGGCGGGCATCCGCTCGCTCACCGAGACGGCCCGCTTCGCCGGCCCCCTGATCGCGGCCGGACTCGGGGTGGCGCTCAGCTTCCGCGTCGGCATGTTCAACATCGGTGGCCAGGGGCAGCTGCTCGTCGCGGCCGGCTGCGCCATGTGGGCCGCCACCCAGTGGCAGCTCCCCGCCGGCCTGCACCTCGTGGCCGCGTTGGTGTTCGGCCTCATCGGCGGCTCGGTCTGGGGCGCCATCGTCGGCTTCCTCAAGGCCCAGACGGGTGCCCACGAGGTGATCGTCACGATCATGCTCAACTACGTCGCCGTCAACGTGCTCACGTGGGTGTTGCGCACCTCGCCCATGCACAACCCGGGCTCCGGCAACGACCCCACGAGCATGGCCCCTGCCGCCACGGCGCAGCTGCCGCTCGTGCTCGGCCCGTCGTTCCAGCTGCACCTGGGCTTCGTCCTCGCCATCGCCGCCGCGGTCCTGTACTGGTGGCTGATGGAGCGGTCGTCGCTCGGCTTCAAGTTCCGCGCCGTCGGCCTCAATGCCGATGCGGCACGCACGGCGGGCATCAACGTGGAGCGCATCTACGTGTACACGATGGCGGCCTCCGGCGCGTTCGTCGCCCTGGCGGGCGTGAACCAGGCGCTCGGTCGCACGGCGGGCTTCACGCCCTCGATCGACGCAGGCATCGGCTGGGACGCGATCACGGTGGCGCTGCTGGGCGGTTCGCGCGCCGGTGGCGTCGTGTTCGCCGGGCTGCTGTTCGGCGCGTTCAAGGCCGCCTCGTCCACGATGCAGTTCGCGGGTGTCGCGCCCGAGGTCATGAGCGTGGTGCAGGGCGTCATCGTGCTGTTCATCGCGGCCCCGCCGCTCGTGCGGGCGATCTTCCGGCTGCCCGCCCCCGGTGCCGGCGTGCGTGCGGTGATCGCGCGCACGCGCACCGCCGAGACCGAGGAGGTGGCCAAGTGAGCGGTGCCGTCGTGATGCCCCAGGCCGACGTGGTCGTGAAGCGCGACGCGCCCCGAGCCTGGAAGGCCCCCATCGTGATGGGCGTGTTCACGCTCGTCGCGCTCCTGTGGTTCGTGCTGGGCACGGGCCCCGGCGAGGTGGCGTTCCGCTGGTCGCAGGCGCGCGACGCGATCCAGGTGCCCGACACCGTGCTGTCGGCGAAGGCGCTCGCGATCGTCGCGACCGTCATCCTCGCGGTGGTCGCCGTCGTGACGGCGGTGCTCGTGCAGCGCCGCCGCCGTGTGTCGGTGTGGCTGTACGTCGGCTTCGCCGTCGTCTGGCTGGCCGCGCTGCTCGGCCAGATCGGCCAGGGCACGACGCTGTCGATCGTGCTGCTCACGACCGGTGCGCTGAGCCTGGCCACGCCCCTCATCTACGGCGCGCTCGCGGGCGTGATCGGGGAGCGCGTGGGCGTGGCCAACATCGCCATCGAGGGCCAGCTGCTCATGGGCGCCTTCCTCGGCGCGGTGGTCGGCTCGATCACGGACAGCCTCTGGGCCGGTGTGCTCGCCGGCATGATCGGCGGCGCTCTCGTGTCGCTCGTGCTGGCGGCGTTCTCGATCACGTACCTCGTGGACCAGATCATCGTCGGCGTCGTGCTGAACGTGCTCGTGATCGGCATCACCAACTTCTTCTTCTCGGCCGTGCTGTCCGAGAACGCCGAGGAGCTGAACTTCCCCGGCACGTTCCCCAAGATCGCGATCCCCGTCCTGTCCGACATCCCGGTGATCGGTCCGACGCTGTTCGACCAGCGGATCACGACGTACCTGATGTACGTGCTCGTGCCCGTCGTCTGGTTCGTGCTCTTCAAGACCCGCATCGGCCTGCGCATCCGCGCGGTGGGCGAGCACCCGCTGGCGGCCGACACCGTGGGCATCAACGTGAACCGCACCCGCTTCTGGACGGTGACGATCGCCGGCCTCGTCGCCGGTCTCGGCGGCGCCGTGCTGACGCTGGGCGAGTCGAACGCGTTCGTGCGGGAGATGTCGAACGGGCAGGGGTACATCGCGCTCGCCTGCGTCATCCTGGGCCGCTGGCACCCCGTCATCGCCGCGCTGGCGGCGCTCATGTTCGGCTTCGCGCGCAACCTCGCCGTGGTCGCGAACGAGGCGGGCAGCGACATCCCGGCCGACCTGATCGCCACCACCCCCTACGTCGTGACGCTGATCGCCGTGGCGGGGCTCATCGGACGCGCCGTGGCGCCGGCGGCGACGGGCAAGCCGTACGCCCCCGCGCACTGACCGGGCTTTCGTAGGATGGGCACATGAGCACGCGCGTCGCCCTCGTGGGCGGGAACGGCAAGCTGGGGTCGATCATCCGGGGCGTGGTCGACGAGCTCGAGGGCTTCGAGGTCGCGGCCGTCCTGGGATCCGGCAGCGATCTGTTCGAGCTGGACGGTGCCGACCTCGTGGTCGACGCGTCGACGCCGGCGGTGAGCATCGACGTGGTGCGCGCGGCCGCCGAGCGCGGCCTCAACGTGCTGGTCGGCACGAGCGGATGGTCGGCGGAGCGCATCGCGCTCGTGCGCCCGGTGGTCGAGGCCGCGGGCACGGGGGCGGTGTTCATCCCGAACTTCTCGCTCGGTTCGGTGATCGGCAGCGCGGTCGCCGCGGCGGCGAGCCGCTTCTTCCCGTTCGCCGAGATCGTCGAGGCGCACCGCGACACGAAGATCGACTCGCCCTCGGGCACCGCCGTCCGCACGGCCGAGCTCATCACGGCCGCCCGGCAGGCTCCCGTCGAGGCGCCGCACGTGGACCAGCGGGCGCGCGGGCAGCAGGTCGCGAGCGTGCCCGTCCATTCGCTGCGCCGCCCGGGCGTCGTCGCGCGGCAGGAGACGCTGCTGTCGGGTCCGGGCGAGACGCTGTCCATCGTGCACGACACGAGCGATCCGGCGGCGGCCTACGCGCCCGGCATCCGCGTGGCCCTGGGCGGCGCGGTCGAGGCCCGCGGCGTCGTCGTGGGGCTCGAGAGCTTCATCGACGTGGGCGTGGGCACCCCCCGCCCGCGTGAGGGGCGGCCCGTGGCCGAGGACGCTGCGGCGGGACAGGTCGCCGCGACCACGAGCACGATCCCGACCTCGTGAGGGCGCGCATCGGCGTCGCGATCATGGCGGCGGCGCTCCTGCTGTACATCTGGCTCGTCGGCCTGCGCGCGGTGGCGCTGCTGGGCACCGGCGAGCCCGTCGCCATCGCGATGGGCGTGGCGATGCTCGTCCTGCCCGCCATCGCGGTGTGGGCGCTGGGCCGTGAGCTGTGGTTCGGGGCGCGCGCCGAGCGGCTGGGCGCGCGGCTCGAGGCGGAGGGCGCCCTGCCGGACGACTCGGTGGCGGTACGGCCCAGCGGTCGCGTGGAGCGCGCCGACGGCGACGCCGTGTTCCCCCGGTATCGCGCGGAGGTGGAGGCGCACCCCGACGATTGGCGTGCGTGGTACCGGCTGGGCCTGGCGTACGACGCCGCGGGCGACCGCACCCGCGCCCGTGCGGCGATCCGCGAGGCGATCCGCCGCGAGAAGACCGACCGCTGACGGCCGAAACGCCGATCCGCCGGCCCCGCGAAGGGACCGGCGGATCCGTCGGCTCAGGAGAGCGTGGCGTCGAGGGTGATCTCGATGCCGGCGAGCGCCTGCGACACCGGGCAGCCCGCCTTGGCGCCCTCGGCGATCTCGGCGAACTTCTCGGCGTCGAGGCCGGGGACGGTCGCGTTCACCGTCAGGTGGCTGCCCGTGATGCCGGTGCCGGGCACGAACGTCACCGCCGCGGTGGCCTCGACGCTCTCCGGCGGGGTGCCGTTCTGGGCCAGCGCGTTCGACAGCGCCATGCTGAAGCACGAGGAGTGGGCCGCCGCGATCAGCTCCTCGGGCGTGGTCGTGCTCTCGGAGCCCTCGCTGCGGGCCTTCCAGTTCACGGGGAACGTGCCGATGCCCGATCCGGGCGCGACGGTGCCGGACCCCTCGAACAGGGAACCGCTCCAGGTGGTGGTGGCTTCGCTCGTAACGCTCATGTGTTCCTCCTCGACGTGATCTGCGGGTTCGCCGCCAGCCTAGTGACCCGCTCCGCCCGGCGGCAGGGGCGTGCCGGCTCCGCGCCGCGTCACACTTCGACTCGGACTGCCGCCGCGGGCGCGCGCGTGCGACCATCGGAGCGTGTCGCCCCAGACCGCCGCGTTCGCGCTGATCGGCATCGTGCTCATCTCGGTGCTCGTCGGTGCCGCCCTGCGCGCGCGTCAGGGACGGGCGCGGCGGCGTGTCAGCCGCGGCGATTCCGAACCCGCGGCCGCCGCGCTGGGGCTGCGTGCCGAGGACCTGGGGGCGCGGGCCACACTCGTGCAGTTCAGCACCGAGCTGTGCGCGAGATGCCCCGCCACGCGACGCCTGCTCGGAGAGGTCGCCGGAGCGGAGGCGGGGGTGCGCCACGCCGACATCGACCTCACGCACCGGCCCGATCTGGCCCGCCGCTTCGCGGTGCGGCAGACGCCCACGGTGCTCGTCCTGGACGGCGGGGGCGTCGAGCGCTCGCGCATGGCGGGCGCCCCCTCGCGGGCGACCGTGCTCGGCGAGCTCGAAGGGATCGGAGGGATCCATGTCTGACACCACCCCGGCGGGCATCGACCCGCGTGGCCCGCGGTTCGCGGCCGCCATCACGTCGGTGCTGCTGCTGCTCGCGACGTTCCTCGCGCTCATCGGCATCTCGACGGGGTACTCCCCGGGCGTCGTCGCGGTCGGCTCCAATCGGAACACGGCGTTGGTCTTGAGCGGATGGGCGGTGACGCACGCCTCGCCCTGGCAGCGCATCGCGGACCCGGGGTTCCTCGCCGTGCTCGTCGTGGCGCTGCTGTTCCTGTGGGGCGTGCTGTCGCCGCGCACGGCGCCGTGGGGCGTGGCCTTCCGCCGCCTCGTGCGGCCGCGCCTGCGCCCGCCCGCCGAGCTGGAGGATCCCCGTCCGCCGCGCTTCGCGCAGGGCGTCGGCCTGTTCGTGACCGGGCTCGGCCTCGTCCTGCACCTCTTCGGCGTGCCGTGGGCGCTGCCGATCGCGGCCGCCGCGGCCTTCGTCGCCGCCTTCCTGAACGCCGCGTTCGGGCTCTGCCTGGGGTGCCAGCTCTACCTCGGGCTGCAGCGGCTGGGCCTCGTCGGGCGGGCGGCGTGACGCGAGCGCCGCGCACCGCGCCGATCCAGCCGTCGGGCCGTAGCATCGGACTATGACCGCCGCCATCCCCACGCCCTACGAGGATCTGCTCCGCGACGTTCTCGCGAACGGCACGCACAAGGATGACCGCACGGGCACGGGCACGACGAGCGTGTTCGGCCGCCAGCTGCGCTACGACCTGTCGCAGGGGTTCCCGCTCATCACGACCAAGCGCGTGCACTTCAAGTCGGTCGCGCTCGAGCTGCTGTGGTTCCTGCGCGGCGACTCCAACGTGCGCTGGCTGCAGGAACGGGGTGTGCGGATCTGGGACGAGTGGGCCGACGACAATGGCGACCTCGGTCCGGTCTACGGCGTGCAGTGGCGTTCCTGGCCGGCTCCCGATGGGCAGCAGATCGACCAGATCGCGAACGTCGTCGAGCAGATCCGGCGCAACCCCGACTCGCGCCGCCACCTCGTGACGGCGTGGAACCCCTCAGAGATCGAGGGCATGGCGCTTCCGCCGTGCCACGCGATGTTCCAGTTCTACGTGGCCGACGGTCGGCTCTCCTGCCAGCTGTATCAGCGCAGCGCCGACATGTTCCTCGGCGTGCCGTTCAACATCGCCTCCTACGCGCTGCTCACCGCGATGGTCGCGCAGCAGACCGACCTTGAGCTCGGCGAGTTCGTGTGGACCGGCGGCGACGTGCACATCTACGACAACCACCGCGAGCAGGTGGCCGAGCAGCTCACACGCGAGCCGTACCCGTACCCCACGCTGCACTTCGCGCGCCGCCCCCCGTCGATCTTCGACTACGAGTACGAGGACTTCGAGGTGCGCGACTACCAGCACCACCCCACGATCCGCGCGGCCGTGGCCGTCTGATGGCCCTGCGGGCCATCTGGGCGCAGGCGCGGGCCTCGGACGGTCGGGGCGTGATCGGGGCGTCCGGCGACATGCCGTGGCACCTGCCGGAGGACCTGGCGTACTTCAAGCGCTCCACGACGGGCCGTCCCGTGATCATGGGGCGCCGCACCTGGGAGTCGTTCCCGGCGCGGTGGCGGCCGCTGCCCGACCGCACCAACATCGTCGTCACGCGCGACGCGGCCTACGACGCGCCCGGGGCGGTGGTGGTGCCGTCCCTCGAGGACGGGATCGCCGCAGCGGCAACCGAATCGGAGGACGCGTGGATCATCGGCGGCGCGCAGATCTACGCGCAGTCCCTGCCGAGGGTGGACGAGCTGTGGGTGACCGAGATCGACCTGGAGGTCGACGGCGACGCCTACGCGCCGCCGATCGGGCCGGAGTGGCGGGTGGTCAGCAGCGACCCCCGGGGCGGCTGGCACGAGAGCGCGGGCGGCCTGCGGTACCGCTTCCTCGTGTACGCCAGGCGGTGAGCCGCGCGCGATCGGTCCTGCCCGATGCGGCCGGCGCCGCGGGTCGCCCCTGCATGCGCACAGCCGCGGGGCGATAGCCTGGAGACATGACGCACTCGGGTAACCCCTTCGGACAGGTGCTCGTCGCGCTCGTCACTCCGATGACGGCCGACGGCGAGGTGGACTGGCCCAGCGTCGAGAAGCACATCGACGACGTCGTCTCGGCGGGAGCCGACGGCGTCGTGGTCACCGGCACCACGGGCGAGACCTCGACCCTCACCGACCCCGAGAAGATCCGCCTCGTCGAGGTCGGCAAGGACGTCGCCGCGGGCCGGGCCAAGATCATCACGGGCGGCGGCTCGAACGAGACCGCCCACGCGATCGACCTGTACCGCAAGAGCGAGAAGGCCGGCGCCGACGGCATCATGATCGTCACGCCGTACTACAACAAGCCCACCCAGGCGGGCATCCTCACGCACTTCCGGCTCGTCGCCGATGCGACCGACCTGCCGGTCATCCTCTACGACATCCCCGGCCGCACGGGCGTGCCCATCAAGTACGAGACGATCCTGCGGCTCGCCAAGCACCCGAACATCCTCGCGATCAAGGACGCCAAGGGCGACTTCAGCGAGGTCAGCCGCGTGCTGAACCAGACCGACCTGATGTACTTCTCGGGCGACGACGCCAACGTGCTGCCGCACCTGTCGATCGGCGCGGCCGGACTCATCGGCGTCACGGCCAACATCGCCGCCGGCCCGTACCGCACCATCGTCGACGCGGTGAATCGCGGCGACCTCGCGGCCGCCACGGCGCAGCACCAGCGGCTCGAGCCCCTCGTGCGGGCCGTCATGACGCACGTGCCCGGCACCGTCTCGGCCAAGTACATCCTGCACGGCCTCGGCCGCATCTCCAGCCCGCGCGTGCGCCTGCCGCTCGTCGGACCGGAGGAGTGGGAGGCGGCGATCATCGAGGACGAGCTCGCGCTCGTCAAGGACGTCGAGGGCGTCGACTTCTCCAACTTCCGTCCCGACCGCAACGCGGCGGCGGGCGGCGCGCTGCCGAAGATTCCCGGCACGACGCGCTGACGACCTTCCGCGGGCGTGATGCGCCCGCACGACAACAGAAGAAGCGACAACCGGACGCGCTGCGTCCCGGGAAGGCGGACCATGTCCACACCTGTCTACGACCCGCGCCCCCTCGAGAAGGGCGTCCTGCGCGTGACCCCGCTCGGCGGCCTCGGCGAGGTCGGCCGCAACATGACCACGTACGAGTTCGACGGGAAGATCCTCATCGTCGACTGCGGCGTGCTCTTCCCGGAGGAGCACCAGCCGGGCGTCGACCTGATCCTGCCCGACATCGAGCCGGTGCGCGGCCGCCTGGCCGACGTCGTCGGCGTCGTGCTGACGCACGGGCATGAGGACCACATCGGCGCGGTGCCGTACCTGCTGCGCCTGCGCGAGGACATCCCGATCATCGGGTCGGGGCTCACGCTCGCGCTGACGCAGGCGAAGCTGAAGGAGCACCGGATCCGCCCGGTCTCGCAGAAGGTCGTCGAGGGCGAGCGCCTGACGGTGGGGCCGTTCGACCTCGAGTTCGTCGCGGTGAACCACTCGATCCCCGACGCGCTCGCCGTCGCGATCCGCACCCCCGCGGGCCTCGTGCTGCACACGGGCGACTTCAAGATGGACCAGCTGCCGCTCGACGGCCGCATCACCGACCTGCGCGCCTTCGCGCGGCTGGGGGAGGAGGGCGTCGACCTCTTCCTGCCCGACTCCACGAACGCCGACGTGCCGGGCTTCACTCCCACCGAGCGCGCCATCGGTCCCGTGCTCGACCAGGTCATCTCGAAGACCAGCGGCCGGGTGATCGTGGCGAGCTTCTCGAGCCACGTGCACCGCGTGCAGCAGGTGCTCGACGCCGCCGCCGCCAACGGGCGCCGCGTGGCCCTGCTGGGCCGCAGCATGGTGCGGAACATGACGATCGCCGCCGATCTCGGGTACCTCAAGGTGCCCCAGGGCGTGCTCATCGACTACAAGAAGGCGCGCGACGTCCCCGACAGTCAGATCGTGTACATGTCGACCGGTTCGCAGGGCGAGCCGATGGCGGTGCTCAGCCGCATGGCGAACCTCGACCACGAGATCGAGCCGGGGCCGGGCGACACCGTCATCCTCGCGTCCTCGCTCATCCCCGGCAACGAGAACGCCGTCTACCGGGTGATCGACGGGCTGACCAAGCTCGGCGCCAACGTCGTGCACAAGGCGAACGCCCGCGTGCACGTGTCCGGTCACGCGGCGGCGGGCGAGCTGCTCTACTGCTACAACATCCTGCAGCCGCGCAACGTGCTGCCCGTGCACGGCGAGTACCGCCACCTCATGGCCAACGCCAAGCTGGCGCAGGACACCGGCATCCCCGAGACGAACACGATCCTCGGCGAGAACGGGACCGTCGTGGATCTGCGCGACGGCGTCGCCGAGGTCGTCGGCCAGCTCGACCTGGGCTTCGTGTACGTCGACGGCTCGAGCGTGGGCGCCATCACCGACGCCGACCTGAAGGACAGGCGCGTGCTGGGGGAGGAGGGCTTCGTCTCCGTCATCGTCGTCGTCGACGCGCAGACCGGGCGGATCATCTCCGGCCCGGAGATCCAGGCGCGCGGCGTGGCCGAGGACGACGCGGTGTTCGACAAGGTCAAGCCGAAGATCGCCGCCGCCCTCGAGGAGGCCGCTCAGAACGGCGTGCGCGACAACCACGCGCTGTCGCAGACGGTGCGCCGCACGATCGGCCGCTGGGTGGGCAACTCGTTGCGTCGCCGCCCGATGATCGTGCCGGTCGTCATCGAGGCGTGACGCGCGCCGGGATCCGCGCAAACCCGGGTCGCTCCCGGCGGATGTCGGCGCCCGCGCGTAGCGTTGAGCGCATGCCACGCACGTCCACCGACCCCAAGAGCTCGCGCTCGAAGGCGTCGTCGTCGCGCGCCCGGAAGCCGGCGCCGGCGCCGAAGAAGTACGTCGACGAGGTCGACAGGCCTTCGGTGGCCGTGCGTGCGTGGAACGGCCTCGCCCGCGCCGTCGGCGGCCTGTTCCGCGCGTTCGGCCCCGAGACGCTCGACAAGGACGACCGCCGCGACGGCTTCCCCCTGCTGCTCGTGCTGCTGGCGGTGGCCGGCGCCGTCACCGAGTGGTTCTTCATCGGCAACGAGGTCGCGTCGCTCATCAGCGCGTACACCTTCGGCGGCCTCATCGGCCGAGCGGCCTTCGTCTACCCGGTGCTGCTGCTCCTGCTGGCCGGTTGGCTGTTCCGCCACCCGTCCTCCGTGCACGACAACGGCCGCATCGGAATCGGCTTCGGGCTGCTCTCCGTCACGATCGCGGGGTTCTGCCACGTGGCGGGCGGGCGCCCGCAGCCGCCATCGGGAATGCCGGCGCTGAGCGAGGCCGGCGGCCTGTTCGGGTGGATGCTGGGCGAGCCGCTCGCCATGTTCCTCACCGACGTGGGCGCGTACATCCTGCTGAGCCTGCTCGCGGCGCTGAGCGTGCTGATCCTCACCAAGACGCCGCCGAACCGGATCGTCAGCCGCCTCGGCGACCTCTACGCCTGGATGTTCGGAACCGAGCGTGTGGTCGAGGACGCCGGTGACACCGCCCCGACGAAGGTGCTCGGCAAGGGCCGAGGCAAGGACGTGGACGACGCGGCCGACGACGACGCGGACGACCGGCCGTGGTGGCGCCGCAACAAGAGCGGCCGCGAGGAGGAGTCGGACGTCGTCACCGACCCGCAGGATCTCACCGAGCTGCTCGGCACCCAGAACGACGGCGGCTATGACAACGCCGTGGTCGTCGCCGACCCGGAGCCCGCCGACGCCGCCACGGAGATCCTCTCGGATCTCAGCGGCGTGACCGCCGGCCTGCGCGAGTCCGGCTCGACCGGGCTCGTCGGCGACGGAGACGACACCGGCGATCTCGACGACGCTCTTCCGGGTCTCAGCGGCTTCGGCACCGACGGGCCCGGCGCACGCGGCCCGCAGCCGCCGAGTGTGCCGTACGTGCTGCCCTCACCGGCCACGCTCTCGGCCGGCCCGCCCTCGATCGCCAAGTCGGAGGCGAACGAGCGCATGGTGCAGCAGATCGAGGGCGTCTTCGAGCAGTTCAGGGTCGATGCGAAGGTCACCGGATTCTCGCGGGGTCCGACGGTCACGCAGTACGAGGTCGAGCTGGGTCCCGGCGTGAAGGTCGAGAAGATCACGCAGCTGTCGAACAACATCGCCTACGCGGTGGCGTCGAACGACGTGCGCATCCTCGCCCCGATTCCCGGCAAGAGCGCGATCGGCATCGAGATCCCCAACGTCGACCGCGAGACGGTGGCGCTCGGCGACGTGCTCCGTTCCGCCGCCGCGCAGAAGTCCACCCATCCGATGACGATCGGCGTCGGCAAGGACGTGTCGGGGGGATACGTCGTCGCCAACCTCGCGAAGATGCCGCACCTGCTCGTCGCCGGCTCGACGGGGTCGGGAAAGTCGAGCTTCGTCAACTCGATGATCACGAGCCTGCTGATGCGCGCGAAGCCCAGCGAGGTGCGCATGGTGCTCATCGACCCCAAGCGCGTCGAGCTGACGAACTACGCCGGCGTGCCGCACCTCATCACTCCCATCATCACGAACCCGAAGAAGGCGGCGGAGGCGCTGCAGTGGGTCGTGAAGGAGATGGACATGCGGTACGACGACCTCGCGTCGTTCGGCTACCGCCACGTCGACGACTTCAACGCCGCCCTGGCCCGCGGTGAGGTCGAGCTGCCCCCGGGCAGCGAGCGCGTGCTCAAGCCTTACCCGTACCTGCTCGTGGTGGTCGACGAGCTCGCCGACCTCATGATGGTGGCCCCGCGCGACGTCGAGGACTCGATCGTGCGCATCACGCAGCTGGCGCGCGCCGCGGGCATCCACCTCGTCCTCGCGACGCAGCGCCCGTCGGTGAACGTCGTGACGGGACTCATCAAGGCGAACGTGCCCTCGCGACTCGCCTTCGCCGTGACGAGCTCGACCGACAGCCGCGTCATCCTCGATGAGGTGGGCGCCGACAAGCTCATCGGGCAGGGCGATGCCCTGTTCTCGCCGATGGGCTCCTCCAAGCCGTTCCGCGTGCAGGGTGCGTGGGTCACCGAGGACGAGATCGACCGCGTCGTCAAGCACGTCACGGGGCAGGCCCGCCCCGAGTACCGGGCGGACGTCGCGGACGCGATCGAGGCGAAGAAGAAGGAGATCGACGAGGACATCGGCGACGATCTCGAGGTGCTGCTCGCGGCGGCCGAGCTCGTGGTCTCGAGCCAGTTCGGCTCGACGTCGATGCTGCAGCGCAAGCTGCGCGTCGGCTTCGCGAAGGCCGGTCGCCTCATGGATCTGCTCGAATCCCGTGAGATCGTCGGTCCCTCGGAGGGGTCCAAGGCCCGTGACGTGCTCGTCACCCCGGAGCAGCTGCCCGAGGTGCTCGCGCGCATCAAGGGCGAGGACGTGCCGCCGACGACCGCCGCGGCGCCCGCCGAGCCCGAGGGCGACCGCTACGCGGAGGATCCCATCGAGGCTCAGTTCGCCGGCCGCCCCGTCGAGGACGAGGACGGCGACGAGGATGCCTGGCAGCTGACCGGGCGGGACTGAGACACTCCACTATGGCCATTCCCCGGCAGCTGCCGAACGCGATCACCGTCGCCCGCATCCCGCTCGCGGTCGTCTTTCTCGTGCTGCTGCTCCTCGCGGGCCGCCACGGCGAGTCCGACATGACGCTGCGCGCGGTCGCGGCCGCGCTGTTCGTCGTGGCGATCTCGACGGACTGGGTGGACGGCTACCTCGCGCGCCGGTACGACATCGTCAGCGACTTCGGCAAGCTGTGGGACCCGATCGCCGACAAGCTTCTCACCGGCCTCGCCTTCGTCGGGCTGGCGGTCCTCGGCGAGGTGGCGTGGTGGATGGTCATCGTCATCCTCGTGCGCGAGTGGGGCATCACCGCGCACCGCCTGGTCGTGGCACGCGAGCATGTGGTGGCAGCCGCGTGGATGGGCAAGCTGAAGACCGCGGTGCAGGCCGTCGCCCTGTCGTGGGCGCTGCTGCCGTTGCACCTGCTGATCGGTCTCGGGCCGTGGGCGCTCGTGACGACGATCCTCATGTGGGTGGTGGTCGTGCTCACGCTCGCGAGCGGTGTGGATTACGTCGTCGCGCAGGTGCGCGGCGTGCGAGCGGCGCGATGACGGGGCCGTCCGTGCCCGGCACTTTCGGAGTGGCGTCGGAGCTGTTGGCTCAGCTGCGGGCGCGAGGATGGACGATCGCGGTCGCCGAATCGCTCACGGGAGGCCTTCTCGCCTCCGCCCTCGTGGAGATCCCCGGCGCATCCGCCAGCCTGCGCGGCGGGGTGGTCGCGTATGACACGGCGATCAAGCGGACCGTGCTGGGCGTCGACCCCGAGGTGCTGTCGGATGGCGGGCCCGTCCAGCCGCGCGTCGCGGCGCAGATGGCCGAGGGGGCGCGGCGCGCTCTCGCGGTCGACGGCCGCGCCGCGGATGTCGGCGTCGCGACCACGGGCATCGCCGGCCCCGTCTCCCCGGACGGGCAGCCGGTCGGGACCGTGGATGTCGGGGTGAGCCTGCCGGGCGGCACCCGCACCGAGCGCGCCGTGTTCCGTGGCGACCGCGACGCGATCCGGGCTCAGGCGGTGCGGCTGGCGCTGCGACTCGCGCTCGATCTCGTCGGATCCGAGGGCGCGGATGCGGTCGGGCGTGCGGGAAACCTGGGTGATTCCGACGAATTCACCCGCGCCCGGGATTAGATTGGGCTCGACGGTGTTGTACTGTTGTGCACCCGAACGATTCGGTCGGCTGCAGTGAGGAGGGGGCCCGACATGATCCTGGTTCGTCAAGAGATCGGCGATGTCCTGCGGGATTTCCGTCAGCAGCAGGGGCAGACCCTCCGTCAGGTCGCAAGCAAGGCGAGTGTCGCGCTGGGCTACCTCAGCGAGGTGGAGCGCGGGCAGAAGGAGGCCTCGAGCGAGATCCTCGCCTCGGTGGCCGAGGCGCTCGACATCCCCATCTCCACGATCATGCGTCGCGTGGGTGACCGGATCGCCGTGCTCGAGGGCGTGGACCACTTCCCGGACGTCGTTCCCGACGACCTCGTGGCGCAGGTCGGCCCCGAGCTGTCGCTGCGCTGACGCTGTTGCGGCGAAGCGAGTTCCTGCGCGCGGTCGCTGACGAGTTCGGCGCACAGGCGTCGTCGCTTGTCAGCGACCTCGTGCTGCCGAGCTTCGGTCGCACGGCGGCCGAAGCGCTCGACGCCGGCGTGCCGCCACGCGAGATCTGGCTGGCCCTGTGTGACGAGACCGACGTGCCGGCGGATCGTCGATACGGCGCCGGACGCCTCGAGCCACGACGCTGAGCCGTCGCGTCGCGTCGCGTCGCGGCGGTGGCGACCGACTCGAACATCTGTACGGCGTGTTGTCGAACATTCGTTCTGATCGCGCGTAGCCTCGTGCACAGGTGGACCCGGGTGTGCGGGTCTTCACGGTGCGGGGAATCCTCCATCCGATGTCGGAGGCCCCTCGTACCGTGGCAGACAGGCACCCAGCCACACGCCTTGTCGGAGAACGCGCTCGACCGAGCGAGTCCCGACAGCCTAGAGGCGGCGGAATCACGAGCAGAAGGAACGCGTCATGCCCTCAGCAGCAGACCGCGAGAAGGCCCTCGAATCGGCCCTCGCACAGATCGACCGGCAGTTCGGGAAGGGCTCGGTCATGCGACTGGGCAGCGAGGAGCGCGCCCCGGTCGAGGTCATCCCGACGGGCTCCATCGCCCTCGACGTCGCCCTTGGCGTCGGAGGACTGCCCCGCGGCCGCATCATCGAGATCTATGGGCCGGAGTCGTCGGGTAAGACGACCCTGACCCTGCACGCCATCGCCAATGTGCAGCGCGCGGGCGGCATCGCGGCGTTCGTCGACGCGGAGCACGCGCTCGACCCCGAGTACGCGAAGAAGCTCGGCGTCGACATCGATCAGCTCCTCGTCTCGCAGCCCGACACGGGTGAGCAGGCGCTCGAGATCGCCGACATGCTCATCCGCTCGGGGGCGATCGACCTCGTCGTCATCGACTCCGTTGCGGCGCTCGTGCCGCGCGCCGAGATCGAGGGCGAGATGGGCGATTCGCACGTGGGTCTGCAGGCCCGGCTCATGTCGCAGGCGCTCCGCAAGCTGACGGGTGGCCTGAACCAGACGAAGACGACGGCCATCTTCATCAACCAGCTGCGCGAGAAGATCGGCGTGTTCTTCGGGTCGCCCGAGACCACCGCGGGTGGAAAGGCGCTGAAGTTCTACGCGTCCGTCCGCCTCGACATCCGTCGCATCGAGACGCTGAAGGACGGCAGCGAGGCGGTGGGAAACCGCACGCGCGTCAAGGTCGTCAAGAACAAGATGGCGCCGCCGTTCAAGCAGGCGGAGTTCGACATCCTCTACGGCACGGGCATCTCGCGCGAAGGCAGCCTCATCGACTTCGGCGTGGAGCACGGCATCGTCAAGAAGTCGGGCTCGTGGTTCACCTACGACGGAGACCAGCTGGGTCAGGGCAAGGAGAACGCCCGCAACTTCCTCATCAAGAACCCCGATGTCGCCGCCGAGATCGAGACGCGCATCAAGGAGAAGCTCGGTGTCGGTCAGCGCGGCGACCAGAGCGCCGAGGCGCCGGTCGATGAGGTGAAGGCGCGTCGCACGGCGTGAGGTCATGTGGTGCGCTGAACGCGGTAGGGGAGCGTCGTGACGGTCGGTCGTGACGATGACGAGGGCGAGGGTCTCGCCCCCGTCATCCCTCTCTTCGGAGGAAGCGGTCCGGCAGTGGCGCGGGCGCGCTCGCGCGATGCTGCCCCCGCCGAGTCCGCGCGGCCGAGCGAGATGAGTGCGCCGACGGGCGGGCAGCCCGAGCACGACGACCCTGGGACGGACGCGGCCGAGAGCTGGCACACCACCTGGCGCGGGCTCGGGAGCGAGGCGCGGCTTCGGCCCGTGCCTCGGATCGCGATCGAGCGGCGGGATGGTGTGCGCCGGGTGCGCATCGTGGACGAGATTCCTGGTGAGGCCGCCGATGCGACCGGCGCCGCGCGTCGGGAACCTGGGTCGGTGACCGCCCCCGTGGCATCACCCGGGCAGCAGGGTCCGGATGAGCCGGGGGCGGATGAGGTCGCGGAGCGGGCCGAGCGGCGCCTCGTGCGCTCGTTGGGCACCCGCGGGCTGTCCGTTTCCGAGGCGCGGGCGCGCCTCCTGCAGGAGCTGCCCGCCGAGACGGCCGACGGCATCGTCGACCGGCTGTGCCGGATGGGGGCGCTCGACGACGCCCGTCTGGCCGAGCAGTTGATCCACACGTCCCTGGCTCGGAAGAAGCAGGGGCGGCGAGCCGTGGCCCAGGCCCTCGCCGCACGGGGCATCCCGCGCGAGGTCGTTGACGCCGCGCTCTCGGCGCTGCCCGACGACGACGCCGAGCGCGCCCTGGAGTTCGCGCGGAGCAAGGCTCGTCAGCTGCTGCGCTACGACGACGACACAGCGCTGCGTCGGCTGGTGGGTCAGCTCGCGCGCCGCGGTTTCGGCGGCTCGCTCGCCATGTCGGCCGCCCGGCGTGCCCTCGACGAGGCGCGCGCACCTTCCGGCCGCGTGCGCTTCGACTAGCGCACCGGCGGGCCGCGCTCTGTGGCGCCTCCTGCGCGAGGAAGCGGCGCGTCGATCCCGACGCTCACAGGGCCCTCGGACACCCGCCGACCGGGAATGGGCGGCGCGCGTCCGGCCGATGTGCGACGCCCGATCCGGTGAACGCCAGATGCTTCGACGGGAGACTTTTCGGCTCGTTGTCGATTTCGCCCGTTCGCGTTCGACGCGATAGTAGGAGAAGCACTCCGCTTCCCGACACACGGCTCAGTGAGCACCGAGGCAAGGAGAGATCCCGATGAAGTTCATGCTGATCATGCGCGCCACCGACGAGGCGTACGCGAGCTACAAGGAGATCCCTTTCGAGGAGATCATCAACCGGATGGGGGCCTACAACGAGGCGATGATGAGCGCCGGCGTGCTGGTTGCCGGCGAGGGGCTGGCCGAAGACCTCAGCAGCGCGTTCGTCGTCGATTTCTCGGGCGAGGCGCCGGTCGTGACCGACGGCCCCTACGGCGAGACCCACGAGCTGTTCAACGGGTTCTGGATCATCGAGGTCGCCACTCGCGAGGAGGCGATCGAGTGGGCCAAGCGCTGCCCGCTGGGCCCCGGCGGCAAGCTCGAGGTCCGCCGCGTGACCGACGAGACCGACTTCGCCGCCTTCGCCGACAACGAGTACATCCAGAAGGAAGAAGGCTGGCGGGAGCAGCAGGCCCAGCGCAACTGACCGGTCCGAACAGCGGGCATGTGCAGCGTCACCTCTGACGCCGACGTCCGAGCGACGGTCGCGGCGATCTGGCGCATCGAGAGCGCCCGAATCGTCGCGACCCTCGTCCGGGTCGTCGGCGACCTTGGCCTCGCGGAGGACCTCGCGCAGGATGCGCTCGTCGACGCGTTGCAGCAGTGGCCGGAGTCGGGCGTGCCGCGCAATCCGGGGGCGTGGCTGACCGCCGTCGCCAAGCGAAAGGCGATTGACGGCTGGCGCAGGCGGGACGGTCTCGACGAGCGATACCGGAAGCTGGCGCACGATCTGGACGAGACGACCGATGTGCAGTGGCAGCCCATCGAAGACGATGTGCTGCGGCTCGTCTTCGCCGCCTGCCATCCCGTGCTCGCTCGCGAGGCGCAGTTGGCGCTGACCCTGAAGGTCGTCGGCGGCCTCGACACCGCGTCGATCGCACGCCTGTTCCTGCTGCCGGTGCCGACCATCCAGCAGCGCATCGTGCGCGCGAAGAAGGCGCTGTCGGCGGCTCGCGTGCCGTTCGAGATCCCCGATCCGCAGGAGTGGCCGAGCCGCCTCTCGGCGGTGCTGGGCGTGGTGTACCTGATGTTCACGGAGGGCTACGCCGCGAGCAGCGGTGACCGGTGGATGAGAACGGAACTCGCGAACGAGGCCGTCCGTCTCGGTCGCATCCTCGCACGTCTGCTGCCGCGGGAGCCGGAAGTGCTCGGCCTGCTCGCATTGATGGAGTTCCAGGCCTCGCGCTTCGCAGCTCGTGCGACGCCGGAAGGCGCGGCCGTGCTTCTGGCTGACCAGGACCGTCGCCGCTGGGACCACTCCGCGATCGCGCGGGGACGCGCCGCACTGGCCCGCGCGGACGCGCTGCACCGGGGGCGAGGACCCTACCAACTGCAGGCGGCGATCGCGCAATGTCACGCGACTGCGCGGAGCGTGGACGAGACCGACTGGGCGAGCATCGTGATGCTCTACGAGGTGCTCGGCCGGATCGCCCCGAACCCCGTCGTCGACCTCAACCGAGCGGTGGCGGTGTCGATGGCGAGCGGCCCCGCCGCCGCCTTGCGCATCGTCGACGAGCTCGTCGAGAAGGGAGCGCTGCGCGGGTCACACCTCCTTCCTTCGGTTCGTGGTGAGCTTCTCGCGCGTCTTGGCCGCGACGACGAGGCGCGTACGGAATTCGCCGCGGCCGCACGCCTCGCCCGTAACGGCAGCGAGCGCGCCGTGCTGCAGCGAAAGCTCTCGTCCCTGACGTGACCCCTCCGCGGCCGGCCCAGAGCGGAGCTCGGCGCCCGCTGCGAGGCGGAATCCGAGTGTGCGCGGTCATGGGCGCGCGATCGCCGTTCCACAGGTAACGTCGGCACGACAGCACGGATGCGCCGCGAGCGCTTCCGGGGAAGGTAACCGCTCATGAGAATCGCGATCGCCGGCGGGACCGGCACCGTCGGGCGACACGTGGTGGCCGCGGCGGAGCGCCGCGGCCACGATGTCGTCGTCCTCTCGCGCGCGAACGGCGTCGACGTCGCCGCCGGCACCCGCCTCGGCGCCGCGCTGGCGGGGGCGGAGGTGGTCGTCGACGTGCTCAACACGACCACCCTCTCGACGCGGAAGGCCGTGTCGTTCTTCACCATGACCACGCGCCACCTGCTCGCGGCCGAAGAGGCCGCGGGGGTGCGTCACCACGTGGCCCTGTCGATCGTGGGGATCGACGACATCGACGCGTCCTATTACGCCGGCAAGCTCGCGCAGGAGCGACTCGTCCGCGCCTCGCGCGTGCCCCACACGATCGCGCGCACGACGCAGTTCCACGAGTTCGCCGAACAGATCGCCTCGCAGACGACGTTCGGCCCGATCACCCTCGCGCCGCGCACCCTGTCGCGACCGGTGGCGGCCAGCGAGGTCGGCGCGCACCTCGTCGACGTCGCCGAGTCGGGTCCCGCCGGGCGGGCTCCCGATCTGGTCGGCCCCCGAGATGACACGCTCGCCGGGATGATCCGGCGAATGTACGCGCACGACGGCGTCTCACGGCGGGTCCTCGACATCCGCTTCCCGGGGACCTACGGGGCCGGGCTGGCCTCGGGTGTGCTCCGCGGGGGCGGGGGCGGCGGTGCTCGCCGCATCGGCGAGACGACGTTCGACGAGTGGCTCGCGATCCGGCATCGCTCCCGCAAGCCCGAATCGCGGGCGGCCGGCCCCAGCGCGGGAACGTAGAATGAGGCGGTCATGAGCACTCCCTCCAGCGCCCCCACCCTCATCGAGCCGTCACCGGCCGCCGTCACCGTCGACGGCCGCCCCCGCTCGTACGAGGTGCGCACCTTCGGCTGCCAGATGAACGTCCACGACTCCGAGCGGCTCGCCGGCTCGCTCGAGAGCGCCGGCTACGTGCGCGCGGCGGAGGGCGAGGAGGCGGATGTCGTCATCATCAACACGTGCGCGGTGCGCGAGAACGCCGCCGGCAAGCTCTACGGCACGCTCGGTCACCTGAAGTCGCGCAAGGACAAGCACGCCGGCATGCAGATCGCCGTGGGCGGCTGCCTGGCCCAGATGGACAAGGACGCCGTGCAGCGGAAGGCGCCGTGGGTCGACGTGGTCTTCGGCACCCACAACATGGGCTCGCTGCCGCGCCTGCTCGAGCGCTCGCGCCACAACGAGGAGGCCGAGCTCGAGATCCTCGAGTCGCTCGAGACGTTCCCGTCCACGCTGCCGACCAAGCGTGACTCGGTCTACAGCGGCTGGGTGTCGATCTCGGTCGGCTGCAACAACACCTGCACGTTCTGCATCGTGCCCAGCCTGCGCGGCAAGGAAAAGGATCGCCGCCCCGGCGACATCCTCAACGAGATCCGCCTGCTCGTCGACGACGGCGCGATCGAGGTGACGCTGCTCGGTCAGAACGTCAACTCCTACGGCGTCGAGTTCGGCGACCGTCACGCCTTCGGCAAGCTGCTGCGGGCGGCGGGGGAGATCCCGGGCCTCGAGCGCATCCGCTTCACGAGCCCCCATCCGGCGGCCTTCACCGACGACGTCATCGACGCGATGGCGGAGACACCCCAGGTCATGCCGCAGCTGCACATGCCGCTGCAGTCGGGCAGCGACCGGATTCTGCGCGCCATGCGCCGCTCCTACCGCAGCGCCAAGTTCCTCGGGATCCTCGAGAAGGTGCGCGAGCGCATCCCGCATGCGGCGATCTCCACCGACATCATCGTGGGCTTCCCCGGCGAGACCGAGGAGGACTTCCAGGAGACGCTGCGCGTCGTGGAGGAGGCGCGTTTCGCGAGCGCCTTCACGTTCCAGTACTCGATCCGCGAGGGCACGCCCGCCGCGACGATGCCGGACCAGGTGCCGAAGGAGGTCGTGCAGGACCGCTACGACCGCCTCATCGCCCTGCAACAGCGCATCACGCTGGAGGAGAACGAGAAGCAGCTCGGCCGCGAGCTCGAGGTGCTGGTCTCGACGGGCGAGGGGAAGAAGGACGCCGCCACGCATCGTCTCACCGGGCGTGCGGAGGACAACCGGCTCGTGCACTTCGAGGTGCCCGACGGGTCGGAGCTGCCGCGACCGGGCGACGTCGTGACCGTGACGGTCACGCACGCAGCGCCGTCTCACTTGCTCGCCGACGCGCCCGACGGCGCACCGCTGCGCATCCGCCGCACACGCGCCGGCGACGCGTGGGATCGGTCGCAGGCGGAGTCGTGCGCCGTGCCGGCCACCGCCGGCCACGGTGGCGGGGCGCCCGCAGGGCCCGTCAAGCTCGGTCTGCCGACGCTGCGCGTCGGCGTCTGAGGAGCATGACGGCGCCGGCCGCCGAGGGCGAGCGCGACGGCGGACGGGCCGAAGGGCGACGGCACGCGGACGCGCCGGCCGGCCCGCGGCTGTGGGCCGTCATCGGGGCGACTGGCACCGGCAAGAGCGAGCTCTCCCTCGACCTCGCCGAGGTCCTCGCCCGGCGCGGACGCCCCGCGGAGGTCGTCAATGCCGATGCCATGCAGCTCTACCGGGGCATGGACATCGGCACCGCGAAGGTGCCCGTCGCCGAGCGCCGCGGCGTGCCGCACCACCTCCTCGACGTGCTCGAGGTGACCGAGGACGCGGCCGTGGCCCGCTACCAGGAGGAGGCGCGCGTCGCCATCGACGCGATCCTCGCACGGGGCCGTCACGCGATCCTCGTCGGCGGATCCGGGCTGTATGTGTCGAGCGTGCTGTTCGATTTCCGCTTCCCGCCCCGCGACGAGCGGCTGCGTGCGGAGCTGGAGGCGGAGCTGGACCGCTTCGGCCCCGGTGCGCTCTACGAGCGGCTACGCGCCGCCGACCCCGCCACGGCGGAGCGTGTCGACCCGCACAACGGCCGCCGGATCGTGCGGGCGCTGGAGATCCTCGAACAGGGCCAGCGCACCCACGGCGCGGCACTGCCGGACGAGCCGGTGCCGTGGCGTCCCGCCGAGGTGATCGGGCTCCGGATGGACCGCGCCGCGCTCCTCGAGCGACTCGACCGCCGCGTCGAACGGATGTGGGCGGCGGGCATGCTCGAGGAGACCGCACGCCTGCGCGAGCGGGGACTGGAGCACGGAACGACGGCGCGGCGGGCGATCGGGTACGCGCAGGCCCTGGCGCAGCTGAGCGGGAGGCTGACCCAGGCCGAGGCGATCGCGCAAACCCAGGCCCTGACGCGGCGGTACGCGCGCCGTCAGGTGAGCTGGTTCCGCCGCTATGCCGCGGTGCGCTGGTACGAGGCGGGCGGTGCCGACCCCGCGCGCATCGTGGCGGCCTCGTCCTGAGCGCCGGCGGCTGCCGGCGCGCGTCGTGGCATCCGTAGACTGGCAGGATGACCGAGATCGCGTTCACCAAGGGCCACGGCACGGGCAACGACTTCGTGATCGTCGCCGACCCCGAGGGCGAGCTCGACCTCAGCGACGACCAGGTCGCCATCCTCTGCGACCGCCGCTTCGGCATCGGCGCGGACGGTCTGCTGCGCGTGGTCCGCTCCGACCGCCTCCCCGAGGGCGCCGCGGCGCTCGCCGAGGACGAGCATGCCGAGTGGTTCATGGACTACCGCAACGCCGACGGGTCGAAGGCGGAGATGTGCGGCAACGGTGTGCGGGTCTTCGCGAAGTACCTGCTCGACGCCGGACTGGCCACCCTCGCGCCCGGTTCGACCTTGCCGATCGGCACCCGCGCCGGCGTGCGCGACGTCACGCGCAGCGAGACCGGCTTCCAGGTGGACCTCGGCCGCTGGCGTGCCGAGTCGGGCGAGCCGACGGTGCGCGCCCGCGGGATCGATGTCGCGCGCCCCGGCCTCGGCATCGACCTCGGCAATCCGCACATCGTCGTCGCGCTGGCCTCCGAGGAGGAGCTGGAGGCGCTCGACCTGTCGGCGCGACCGATCGTCGAGCCTGCCCCCGAGCGCGGCGCGAACATCGAGTTCGTCGTGCCGCAGGAGCCCCTCGTCAAGGACGGGATCGGGCGCGTGCGCATGCGCGTATTCGAGCGTGGTGTGGGGGAGACCCTCAGCTGTGGCACCGGAGTGGCCGCCACGGCGCTGGCCGTGCGCGAGTGGGCGGGACCGACGGCCCCCAGCCACTGGCGGGTCGAGGTACCCGGAGGCACGCTCGCGGTGCGCATGTTCCCCGCGGAGGACGGCGAGCACGTCGCCCTGTCGGGGCCCGCCACCCTCGTGTACACCGGCACGGTCGCTCTCGCCTGAGCGCCGCGGCGCGCACCGCCGGCGTCAGACCCCGAGGGTGGTCACCGGCGCTGTCGGCGGGTTGCCGTGCCGGCGCACCTTGAGCACCCGATAGCCCTTGGCGGTGGCGGTGCGATGCACGCTGAAGCCGTCGTCGAAGGTGGCGGTCAGCCAGCGCTGCAGGGAGTCTGAGCCGAGGTCGCGCTTGACGACCAGGTAGGCATCGCTGCGCTCGGCAAGGCGAGGGATCCACGTCTCCATCAGCTCGTGCAGCACAGATTTGCCCACACGGATGGGCGGGTTGGAGCGGATCGTGCGGAACACGACGTCCTCGGGAACATCCGCGGGCGCGACGGCGTTGATGTTCTCGAGGCCGAGCTCCTCGGCGTTGCGCCGCACGAGGTCGAGGGCACGCTCGTTCACGTCCACGGCCCAGACGCGGGCGCGCGGCGACAGCGCCGCAAGCGTCAGCGAGATGGGCCCCCATCCGCACCCCAGGTCCAAGAAGTCGCCGCCCGCGGGCGGCTCCGGGGTGCTGTCGAGGAGGACCTTGGTGCCGACGTCGAGACGTTCGGGGCTGAAGACGCCTGCCGCGGTCGTCACCTCGACCTCACGGCCGGCGAGGGGGATGCGGATGCGCCGAAGCTTCTCGGCGCTGGCGGGAGCCTCGCTGAAGTAGTGATCTCCCATAGGCGGCCAGCGTACCGGAGACGGCCGGCCGCCGTAACACGCAGATCTCTCGAACGACACCCCTGCCGCGATCGCGGCGGATCACCTAAGCTGAAGGGCTTGCAGTGCACGAAGACAGGGAGCACATGACGGAACCCACCTCATCCGAGCCGGACACCACCTCGCCCCGCGACGACGCGTCCGAGGTTTCGGCCGATCCGATCGAGCGCGTGCTCGCACGCGTGGACGCGCGCTCGGGAGTGCGCGTCTTCGGCGCCGCCCAGGCGCTGCAGGACGACGCGACCGCGTACGGATCGGACGACGGCGAGCAGTGGGATCGCGAGGAGCGCCACGCGCTGCGCCGCGTGCCCGGTCTGTCGACGGAGCTCGAGGACGTCACCGAGGTCGAGTATCGGCAGCTGCGGCTGGAGAACGTCGTGCTCGTGGGCGTCTACTCGCAGGGCTCGCTCGTCGACGCCGAGAACTCGCTGCGCGAGCTGGCGGCGCTCGCCGAGACGGCCGGCGCGGTCGTGCTCGACGGTGTGCTGCAGCGACGCCCGCATCCCGACCCGGCCACGTACCTGGGGCGCGGCAAGGCCGAGGAGCTGAAGGACCTCGTCGCCGCGGTCGGCGCCGACACGGTCATCGCCGACACCGAGCTCGCGTCCTCCCAGCGGCGCGCGCTCGAGGACGTCGTCAAGGTGAAGGTGATCGACCGCACCGCCGTGATCCTCGACATCTTCGCCCAGCACGCCAAGACGCGCGAGGGCAAGGCCCAGGTCGAGCTCGCGCAGCTCGAGTACCTGCTGCCGCGCCTGCGCGGTTGGGGTGAGTCGATGAGCCGCCAGGCCGGTGGTCAGGTCGGCGCCGGCGGGGCCGGCATGGGCTCGCGTGGACCCGGTGAGACGAAGATCGAGCTGGACCGGCGCCGCATCCGCACCCGCATGGCGCAGCTGCGCCGCCAGATCCGCGACTTCGCGCCGGCCCGCGACGCCAAGCGCTCGGAGCGCAAGCGCAACACGATCCCGTCCGTCGCGATCGCCGGCTACACGAACGCGGGCAAGTCGAGTCTGCTGAACCGTCTCACGAGCGCCGGCGTGCTCGTCGAGAACGCGTTGTTCGCCACGCTCGATGCCACCGTGCGTCGCGCCGAGACGAGCGACGGCCGTGTGTACACGCTCGCCGACACGGTCGGCTTCGTCCGCAACCTGCCCCATCAGCTCGTCGAGGCGTTCCGGTCCACGCTGGAGGAGGTCGCCGATGCCGACGTGCTGCTGCACGTCGTCGACGCGCACCACCCCGATCCGGCGGGGCAGATCGCGACGGTGCGCGATGTGATGGGCGAGGTCGGCGCCCGCGAGGTGCCCGAGATCGTCGTGTTCAACAAGGCGGATCTTGTCGACGACGACACCCGGCTCGTGTTGCACGGCCTCGAGCCGAAGGCGGTCTTCGTCTCGTCCCGCACGGGCGAGGGCATCGACGAGCTGCGTCGGGTCGTCGAGGAGGCGCTGCCGCTCCCGGAGGTCGAGCTGCGCGCCGTCGTGCCGTACAGCCGAGGCGAGCTGGTGTCGGCGATCCACGAGACGGGTCACCTCATCGAGCGGCGGCACGAGTCCGAGGGGACCTTCGTGCACGCCCGCGTGGGGGCGCGCCTGGCCGCGGAGCTCGAGCCCTACACGCTCTGAGGGGGCGTACCCGGCGACGAGGCTCCGGCATCCGACGGAACGGAGCGGGCGCTACTCGAGCGGCAGGGGCGGAACGTCCGGCGTCGGGAAGCCCAGCACCTCGCCGAGGAACGCCAGCTCCGCCTCGAAGGCGCGCTGCAGCGTATCGGCACGGCGGAACCCGTGCGACTCGCCCTCGAAGAGGATGTAGGCGTGCGGCACGCCGTTCGCCGCGAGCGCGTCGCGCAGTGACTCGGACTGGCTCGGCGGCACCACGGGGTCGTCGGCGCCCTGCAGGATGAGCAAGGGGGTGCGCAGCGTCTCCGGGCGCGACAGGGGGGACCGTGCCACGTACACCGGCTCCGCGTCGGGCAGCGGACCCACGAGGCCGTCGAGGTAGCGCGCCTCGAAGTCGTGAGTGTCGGCGACGAGGCGGCGCAGGTCGGCGACGCCGTAGCGGGTGATGCCCGCGGCGAAGGTGTCGGTGTCGGCAACCGCGCACAGCACGGTCCACCCGCCCGCCGAGCCGCCCTTGATCGCGATCCGATCGGGGTCCGCCAGCCCCGCCTCGGCCAGCCCGCGCGCCGCGGCGGCCGTGTCGTGCACGTCGACGACACCCCACCCGCCCCGCAGCCGCTCGCGGTAGGCGCGACCGTACCCGGTGGATCCGCCGTAGTTCACGTCGAGCACGCCGATGCCCCGGCTCGTGAAGTACGCCACGACGATCGACAGCGTGCCGGCGACGTGGGTCGTGGGTCCGCCGTGCACGAGGACGAGGTACGGCGGCAGCTCGCCCTCCGGGGCGGCGAACTCGGGGTTCGTCGGCGGGTAGACGAACGCGTGCACGGGCCCGTTCGGCCCCGGGCAGGTGATGGCCCTGGACTCGGGAAGCCACGCGGGGTCGAGATCGCCGACCGGCACGCCGCCGCGCACGGGCTCGATGGTGTGCGCGTCCACGTCGAGCAGCCAGAGCCCGCCCGGCACGCGCGCGCCGGCGCCCGTCAGCAGCACCCGAGCGCCGCGTGCGTCGCGCACCAGCACGCCGCCCGACAGTGGTGTGTCCAGGGCGTCCTCGGCGCCGCAGGTCGGGTCGATCACGACGAGCTGGTCCGAGCCGTTGGTCTGCACCGCGATGATGCGTCCGTCGCTCAGCGGCGCGTACCAGCGTGCGCCGAGGTTCCACAGCGGTCCGCCCGTGTCCGCGTCGGCCGTCATGATGGGCTCGGGCCCGGCGGCCGAGAGCCCGTCGAACCGCGCCCAGTGCAGGTTCCAGCGGGCGTCTTGCCCGGCCCGCGGGATGTCGGCGAGGAACATCAGCTCGTCGTCGCCGGTCCACTCCGGCTGCAGCGCCGCAACGGCCTCGGCGTCGTGCCGACCACCGGCGACCACGACATGCTCGGCAACGCGGCCCGCCTCGTCGAGGCGGCCGACGCGCAGCTCCGCCGCGTCCCAGGGCATGTCGGGATGGTTCCACGCGATCCAGGCGAGGCGCCCGCCGCGGACGGCGGGGTAGGCGAGGAAGTCGCTGCCGGCGACGACGCTGACCAGCGCGGAGGCGTCGCGTGCCGCCGATCCGTCGAGCGGGATGCGCACGATGTCGCGG
This sequence comes from Microbacterium sp. Marseille-Q6965, assembly GCF_946151065.1. Classification (GTDB taxonomy): domain Bacteria; phylum Actinomycetota; class Actinomycetes; order Actinomycetales; family Microbacteriaceae; genus Microbacterium. Next base: position 387,845 of record NZ_CAMGZA010000002.1, read on the forward strand.
GCGGGTACGGGGGCGCCCGCGTGGGTCTCGCGCACCGCCCACAATGCGCCGTCCGCGAGCGTGAGATCGCCGAAGCTCATGCCCCCGTCGGCGGGGGTGAGGGGTGCCGGCTCCGAACCGGGCGTGAACCGGTACACGCGCTGGTCCGTGTGCTCGACGAAGTACGCCGTGCCGTCGTCGTCGGCCGTCCACGCGCCGCCGCCGTACTCATGCACACGCGAGCGCACGCTCCAGGGGGTCGGCAGCAGCACCTCGGGCGCGTGGCCCGCCACGCCCCGCATCAGCGCGGTGCGCCCGCGCTCGGCAGGCAGGCCCTCGCTCCACCACACGTCGTCGCCGACGAACCGGGCGCCGTCGAGCCGGAGCGATCCGCCCGCCACATCCGCCGCCGAGATCGGGGATCGCCATGATCCGTAGGGCGCGATCGTGCGGGTGGGGGCGGTCGCGTCTGAGGCCATGCCTCCCACCGTAGGCGAGACGGCGCGGGGACGCAGGACGCCCGCGGCACGGGATCAGACGGCGCGCAGCACCGCGACGACCTTGCCCAGCACGGTCGCCTCGTCGCCGAGGATCGGCTCGAAGGCCGAGTTGCGGGGCAGCAACCACGTGTGCCCGTCGCGCTGACGGAACGCCTTCACCGTCGCCTCGCCATCGAGCATGGCGGCCACGATGTCGCCGTTGTCCGCGGTGTTCTGCGCGCGCACGACGACCCAGTCGCCGTCGCAGATCGCCGCGTCGATCATCGAGTCGCCGTTCACCTTCAGCATGAACAGCTCGCCCTTGCCCACCAGTTGGCGGGGGAGCGGGAAGATCTCCTCCACCTGCTGCTCCGCCGTGATCGGCACGCCTGCGGCGATCCGCCCGACCAGCGGCACCATCGCCGCGTCTCCGACCGCGGGTGCCGTGTCGGCGGGGTTCTCGCCGGACAGGCCGGGAAGGTCGATGAGCACCTCCATGGCGCGCGTCTTGCCCGGGTCGCGGCGCAGGTAGCCGCTCAACTCCAGCTGGCCGAGCTGGTGCGTCACGCTGGAGAGCGACTTCAGGCCCACCGCGTCGCCGATCTCTCGCATGCTCGGCGGGTAGCCGTGGCGCTGGATCGAACGCTGGATGACCTCGAGGATGGCCATCTGCTTCTCGCTGAGGTTGCGGCGGCGGCGCGTGCGGGGCTTGTCGTCGGTGCCGGCGATGTCGGCCGCGGCGTCGCTCATTCGTGCTCCTCGTTCCGATGTCGGAGGTCCATGGTTACGTGACCCTCGACCTCGACGGTAGCGGATTCGTCCGGGTCTTCGGGAGATTTGTTCGAGCGTGTCCACCCCGATCCGATGTCGGAGGTCGGAGATAGCGTTGACATGTACGAACACTCGAACGTATATTCGGTACAGAGCTTCGCATCCGTCCTCCCGGCCGAGCGTCGGATGCGAAGCCCCCAGACAGAAGGAGCACGACATGAGCACCGCGATCCTCACGGCAGCGACGGCGCCCTCCGCGCCCCGTACGCGACTGCGCCTCACGACGCGCGGTCGGCGCGTGCTCGCGGCCCTCGCGGCCGCTCCGGTCGTCGCGGGCCTTGCGGCGGCCGTGCTGGGCGGCGGTGCCGCGCTCGCCTCCGGCGAGCGGGGAGCCGACGCCTCGGCGTTCGAGCTCATCACGGTCACGGCGGGCGATTCGCTGTGGAGCATCGCGCAGGAGGTCGCGCCCGCTCAGGACCCGCGCGATGTCGTGTACGAGCTGAAGCGCCTCAACAACCTCGCGAACGGCCTCGTGAGCCCGGGGCAGCAGATCGCCGTCCCCGCGTCCTACGTCAACTGAGGCGACGCGCGGCGCTGCCGCTGCTCGGCTCGCCCGAGGAGCGGGAGCGGACACTCGGGCCGCGAGGATCCGGACCGCTCTAACATTGATGCCGTGACTTCAGACCCGGCGAATACCTCGATCGCTCCGGCGATCACCCTCGACGACCTGCCGCTTCGCGACGATCTGCGCGGTCAGACCCCGTACGGGGCGCCGCAGATGGCGGTTCCGGTCGCGCTGAACGTCAACGAGAACACCCATCCGGTGCCCGACGAGGTCGCCGATGACATCGCCGACGCCGTGTCGCGCGCGCTCCGCGAGGTGAACCGCTACCCGGACCGCGAGTTCACCGAGCTGCGCGAGGGATTCGCCGCCTACCTCGGCCACGGCCTCGTGGCCGAGCAGATCTGGGCGGCCAACGGCTCGAACGAGGTGCTGCAGCACGTGCTGCAGGCCTTCGCGGGTCCCGGGCGAACCGCCTTCGGCTTCGCGCCCACCTACTCGATGTACCGCCTGCTCGCCCGGGGGGTCGGCTCCGCCTGGCTCACGGGGACCCCCGGCCCGGGGTTCGAGCTCGACCCCGAGGATGCGGCGCGGCAGGTCGCCGAGGCGCGCCCCGACATCGTCTTCCTGTGCGCCCCGAACAACCCCACGGGAACGCCGCTGTCGCTCGATGTCGTCGAGGCGGTGTACGAGGCGACGGACGGCATCGTGATCGTCGATGAGGCCTACCGCGAGTTCGCGCCGCGCGATGAGCCGTCGGCGCTGACCCTCCTCGACGGCCGCCCGCGCCTGGCCGTCTCGCGCACGATGAGCAAGGCGTTCGCGTTCGCGGGGGCGCGTGTCGGGTACCTCGCGGCCGACCCGGCGTTCGTCGACGCGTTGCGCCTGGTGCGCTTGCCTTACCACCTCTCCGCGCTCACGCAGGCCGCGGCCTCGGCCGCCCTGCGCCACGCCGACACGATGCTGCGCACCGTCGACGAGATCGTCGAGCAGCGCGACCGTATGTCGGCGACCCTCGAGGCACTCGGCTACTCCGTCTACCGCTCCTGGTCGAACTTCGTGCTGTTCGGCGGCGTGACCGACCCGTCGCGCACGTGGGCGGCGCTGCGCGACCGCGGCATCCTCGTTCGCGACGTCGGCATTCCGGGGCATCTGCGCGTCACGGCGGGCACCGAGGAGGAGACCACGGCGTTCCTCGAGGCGCTGGCGGAGATCGGCAACTGAGCCGGGGTGCGCGGCCCCGCAATAGACTGGAGGGCATGACCGCAGCCCGCACCGCCCGCCGCAGCCGCTCGACGAGCGAGTCGTCCGTCGAGCTCGAGCTGGACCTCGACGGTACCGGCGCGAGCAGCATCGACACGACGGTGCCGTTCTTCGACCACCTGCTCACGGCGTTCGCGAAGCACTCGCTGACGGACCTCACGGTGAAGGCGAGCGGTGACACGCACATCGACGCGCACCACACCGTGGAGGACGTCGCGATCGTGCTGGGTCAGGCCATCCGCGAGGCCCTCGGCGACAAGTCGGGCATCTCGCGCTACGGAGACGCCCTCGTCCCCCTCGACGAAGCACTGGCGCAGGCCGTGGTCGACGTCTCGGGTCGGCCGTACCTCGTGCACACCGGCGAGCCCGCCGGTTACGAGCACCACCTCATCGGCGGTCACTTCACCGGCTCGCTCGTGCGCCACGTGTTCGAGGCGATCGCGTTCAACGCCGCTCTCACCGTGCACGTGCGGGTGCTGGACGGGCGCGACCCCCACCACATCGCCGAGGCGGAGTTCAAGGCATTTGCCCGCGCGTTCCGTCAGGCCAAGGCCCTCGACCCGCTGGTGAGCGGCATCCCGTCCACGAAGGGCGCGTTGTGAGCGAGGAGCTGATCGGCGACGGTGATCGGCCGCTCGTTGCCGTCCTGGACTACGGCTCCGGCAACGTCCACTCCGCCGTCAAGGCGCTGGAGGCGGCCGGTGCCGACGTCCGCCTGACGAACGACCGCGGGCTCGTGCTGGAGGCCGACGGCCTGCTCGTTCCCGGCGTGGGCGCGTTCCGTGCCGTCATGGAGCAGCTCACGGCCATCCGCGGTGGCGAGTTGATCGACCGCCGTCTGGCGGGCGGGCGGCCCGTCATGGGCATCTGCGTCGGGATGCAGGTGCTGTTCGAGCGCGGCATCGAGCGCGGGGTCGACACCGAGGGCCTGGGGGAGTGGCCGGGCGTGGTCGCCGAGCTCGACGCCCCCGTGGTCCCGCACATGGGATGGAACACCGTCGAGGCGCCCGAGAGCTCGGTGCTCTTCCGCGGCATCCGCGACGAGCGCTTCTACTTCGTCCACTCGTACGCCGCCCAGGAGTGGACGCTCGGGGTGCAGCCGCCCTTCCCCGAGCCGGCCGTCACCTGGGCCGCCCACGGGGGACGCTTCATCGCGGCCGTCGAGAACGGGCCGCTGTCGGCCACCCAGTTCCACCCCGAGAAGTCGGGCGAGGCGGGCATCCGCCTGCTGGCGAACTGGGTCGGATCGCTGCGCCGCTGATCCGTCGGGGCACCCGCGCTCCGCGCCATCCTGCACATCTCCCGCCGGAGTTTCCGCTCGATTGGATCGACGGGCCCGGCGCGCGTAATCTCAGACATCGTGCGTTCCGGCGGTAACGTCCCGCCCGCACAGGGAGCTATGAACGATTTCGCGTCCACCCCTGGACTCATCCTGCTTCCCGCCGTCGACGTGGCGGGTGGGAAGGCCGTCCGCCTCACGCAGGGCGAGGCGGGCACCGAGACGAGCTACGGTGACCCCGTCGAGGCCGCCGAGCAGTGGGCGTCGCAGGGCGCCGAGTGGATCCACCTCGTCGACCTCGACGCCGCGTTCGGGCGCGGCAGCAACACGTCGGTGCTGCGCAAGGTGCTCAAGCACGTCAAGGGCGTGAACATCGAGCTGTCGGGTGGCATCCGTGATGACGCCTCGCTGGAGGCCGCGCTCGAGAGCGGAGCACACCGCATCAACCTCGGCACGGCGGCGCTCGAGAACCCCGAATGGACCGCCTCCATCATCGGCCGTTACGGTGAGGCCGTCGCGGTCGGGCTCGACGTGCGCGGCACGACGCTCGCCGCCCGCGGCTGGACCCAGGAGGGCGGTGACCTCTGGGAGGTGCTCGACCGCCTGGAGGACGCCGGGTGCGCGCGCTACGTGGTCACCGACGTGACGAAGGACGGCACGCTCAAGGGGCCCAACCTCGAACTGCTGCGTCAGGTCGCCTCGCGCACGGACAAGCCCGTCATCGCGTCGGGCGGCGTCTCGAGCCTCGACGACATCGCGGCCCTGCGCAGCCTCGTTCCCGAGGGCGTCGAGGGCGCGATCGTGGGCAAGGCGCTCTACGCCGGCGCGTTCACCCTCGCCGAGGCGCTCGACATCGCGTCCGACTGAGATCGTGCACGAGAACGAGCGGCGGGAGGACGGATCGCACGATCCGTCGCTCGCCGACTCCGCCGGCGTGCCGTGGGAGGGTCGCGAGTTCCGCCCCAATCCGGCGGCGGGCGACGACGGATCGGCGGACCCGCGACTGTGGGAGGCCCTGACCCGCTTCAGGGACGGCTCGGGCGATCCCGTCGCCGTCGTCGATGCGCTGCGGCAGGCGCGCGTGCTCGTGCCGCTCGTGGCCGAGAAGGGGGACGAGGGCGTCGGGCCGCACGGTCTGGCGGTCGACAAGACCCAGGAGCTGTCGATCGTGACGGTCGCCGCCCCCGACGGCCGCAGCGTGCAGCCGGTGTTCTCCAGCGTCGACACGATGCGGCGCTGGGATGCGAAGGCGCGGCCCATCCCCGTTGCAGGCACGCGCGCCGCGCTCGCGGCGGCGGGGGAGCAGACCGACCTCGTCGTGATCGACCCCGCCAGCGACACGGAGTTCGTCGTGCGCCGCCCGGCGGTGTGGGCGATCGCCCAGTCGCAGCCGTGGGAGCCCGCCTGGACGAGCCCGGAGGTCTACCGCGGCCTGCAGGAGTCGATCGGCCAGGAGCTGGCCGTGCTGGATCTCGCCGTCGAGCCGGGCGACCCGGGCGCGCGCCTGCGGGGGCCCGAACTGATCGTGCGCCTCACGCTGGTCGACGGGCTGGAGCGCAGCGCGCTCGACGCCGTGCTGCAGCGGCTCGCCCGGCGCTGGGCGGCCGACGACCGCATCGCGGTGCTCGTCGACAGCCTGCAGGTCAAGCTCGCCCGCGGCTGACGGCCGCCGCCGTCGCGGTCGTCAGCCGCCGTCGCGTCCGTCAGATGACGGGACCCGTGAACTTCTCGCCCGGGCCCTTGCCCGGGGCGTCGGGAATGACGGAGATCTCACGGAAGCGCAGCTGCAGCGATCGCAGCCCGTCGCGGATGGGACGGGCGTGCGAGTCGCTGATCTCCGGCGCGGCGGCGGTGACGAGGCCGGCGAGCGAGTTGATGAGCTTGCGAGCCTCGTCGAGGTCGGTCAGGTCTTCCGCGCTCTCCTCCTCGCCGAGCCCGAGCTTGACGGCCGCGGCGCTCATCAGGTGAATGCAGGCCGACGCGATCACCTCGACGGCCGGCACATCGGCGATGTCGCGGGCGGCCCCCGCGGCCTCCGCGGCGCGCTCCTGTTCCTCCCACCGTGCGTGGCGATCGGCGTCGAAAGAGTGGCTGTGGGAGGACGGCATGGTGCTCATCGGGGCTTTCTGGTAGTCTTGGGGCGGCTCCGGAATGTATTCCGGACGAAAGAGGATTCACATCCCACCCGCGCTTGCCGTCCTAGGCTACCGGGTCACACTCCGCCCGCGATCAGCGGGTCGTCATCCAGAGATCGGGTAACAGCGAGATCCGGATGTTCGGGTGAGCCGACGTCAGTCGTCGTGCACGGGTGGATGCTGAGTTTCTCTCCCGCCCGTGTCGTGAACGTCGCGCCACGGTGGCCGCAGCCATCGCACCCAAGGAGTTCCGCATCAGCGATCCCCGCACCAACGAGCGCATCCGCGTTCCGGAGGTCCGACTCGTCGGACCGAACGGCGAGCAGATCGGCGTCGTCCGCATCGAAGCCGCCCTGCGCCTGGCTCAGGAGGCAGACCTCGACCTGGTCGAGGTGGCCCCCAACTCGAAGCCGCCCGTGGTCAAGATCATGGACTACGGCAAGTTCAAGTACGAGGCCGCGCAGAAGGCCAAGGAGGCTCGCCGCAACCAGGCGAACACGGTCCTCAAGGAGGTCCGCTTCCGCCTCAAGATCGATCAGCACGACTACGAGACCAAGCGCAAGCGCGCCGAGGGGTTCCTGCAGGCGGGCGACAAGGTCAAGGCGATGATCCTGTTCCGTGGTCGCGAGCAGTCGCGCCCCGAGATGGGCGCGAAGCTGCTGCAGAAGTTCGCGGAGGACGTGGCGGAGTTCGGATCGGTCGAGCACCGGCCCACGCTGGACGGTCGCAACATGACGATGGTGATCGCCCCGCACCGCAACAAGTCCGATGCGAAGGCCGAGCAGAACGCGGCGCGCGCGGCCAACCGCGAGGCGGCCCGCGCCGCGAAGGCCGGCGGCTCCGAGCAGGCCGAGCAGGCCGCGGCCGAGTAAGCCCCACCGACTTCCCGCCCCGGCGGGCAGCACTGAACGTCGCCCGCAGGGCGCCAACGTAAGGAAGAGAAGATGCCGAAGCAGAAGACCCACTCGGGCAGCAAGAAGCGCTTCAAGATCACCGGCAGCGGCAAGATCAAGAAGCAGCAGGCCAACATGCGCCACAACCTCGAGCACAAGTCGAGCCGTCGCACCCGCCGCCTGAACCAGGACCAGGTCATCTCGGGCAACGACCTCAAGGTCGTCAAGAAGCTCCTCGGTCGCTGAGACGACGCGAGATCACGTTAGGAATCTGAAGAATGGCTAGAGTCAAGCGGGCCGTCAACGCCCAGAAGAAGCGTCGCGTCATCCTCGAGCGCGCCTCGGGTTACCGTGGCCAGCGTTCGCGCCTGTACCGCAAGGCGAAGGAGCAGGTCACCCACTCGCTCGTCTACGCGTACCGCGACCGCCGCAAGAAGAAGGGCGACTTCCGTCGCCTCTGGATCCAGCGGATCAACGCCGCCGCGCGTCAGAACGGCATCACCTACAACCGCTTCATCCAGGGCCTGGCCCTGGCGGGCGTCGAGGTCGACCGCCGCATGCTGGCCGAGCTGGCCGTGAACGAGCCCGCCGCCTTCACCTCGCTCGTCGAGACCGCCAAGAAGGCGCTCCCGGCCGACGTGAACGCGCCGAAGGCCGCGTAAGCAGCATCACCTCGCGAAGGCGGGGCGTCCCCACGGGGCGCCCCGCCTTCGTCGTCTCCGTGTGACTCCGGGGCGCGGGCGCGGGACGGCCGCGCGCCGCCCGAGCGGGCGGCGGTGCCCTGCGTAGGCTGGGGACGTGCTCGAGAATCCCCGTTCGCCGCGCGTGCGCGCCGTCGCCAAGCTCGCCAAGCGCAACGCCCGCGAGGAGACGGGGCTGTTCCTGCTCGAGGGGCCGCAGCCGGTGCGCGAGGCGCTGGAGTACCGCCCCGACGCCATCGTCGATCTCTTCGCGACCCCCTCGGCGCTGGAACGACACGGCGACATCCGCACGCTCCTCACCGACGCCGCGGTCGAGGTCGACTTCGTGACCGAGGCGGTGCTGGCGGCGATGGCCGACACCGTGACGCCGCAGGGACTGCTTGCGGTCGCTCGTCAGTCGCCCACCTCGATTCGCGAGGTCTTCGACGGGTCACCGCGCCTCGTCGCGATCTGCGAGGAGGTGCGCGATCCGGGCAACCTCGGCACCATCATCCGCGCGGCGGACGCCGCCGGCGCGGACGCGGTCGTGCTGACGGGCCGCACCGTCGATCCCCACAACCCGAAGGTGGTCCGCTCCACCACCGGATCGTTGTTCCACCTGCCCTACGCGGTCGGCGCCTCCCTGCCCGACGCGGTCGAGCGCGCGCACGCGGCCGGCATGACGGTCATCGCGGCCGACGTGAAGGGCGACGATCTGCTCGTCGCCCGCGCGGAGGGTGCGCTGACCGGCCCCACCGCGTGGGTGTTCGGCAACGAGGCGCGCGGTCTCGACGACGATGGGCTGGCCCTCGCCGACCGTGCGCTGCGTCTGCCGATCTTCGGGCGCGCGGAATCGCTGAACCTCGCCACGGCCGCGAGCGTGTGCCTCTACGAGAGCGCCTTCGCGCAGCGCACCTGAACCACCGTGTCGCGCAGGCCTGCGCGACCGCGGCACGCCCGGGATCCCGCTGTTGTTACGTCTCGGTAAAGCGGGTACCCCCGATTGGTCGTTGCCTCGTCGTGGCTCTAGTGTGATTCGCATGGCTGAGCCCCTTGTCGTCGTGGAGAACGTGCAGAAGCACTATGGCGACTTCCACGCACTGAAGAACATCAACCTCACCGTCGATGCGGGCGAGGTCGTCGTGGTGATCGGCCCGTCGGGGTCCGGCAAGTCGACGCTGTGCCGCACGATCAACCGGCTCGAGACGATCACGAGCGGTTCGATCCGCATCGACGGGGCGGAACTGCCCAAGGAGGGCAAGGCGCTCGCGAAGCTGCGGGCCGAGGTCGGGATGGTCTTCCAGTCCTTCAACCTCTTCGCCCACCTGACGATCCTCGAGAACGTCACCCTCGGGCCGATCAAGGTGCGCGGGCTCAGCAAGGCCGACGCCGAGAAGGAGGCGCGCCGCCTGCTGGATCGCGTCGGCGTGGGTCACCAGGCCGACAAGCTCCCGGCCCAGCTCTCCGGCGGTCAGCAGCAGCGCGTCGCGATCGCGCGAGCTCTCGCCATGCAGCCCAAGGTCATGCTCTTCGACGAGCCCACCAGCGCGCTCGACCCCGAGATGATCAATGAGGTGCTCGACGTCATGGTCACCCTCGCTAAGGAGGGCATGACGATGATCGTCGTGACCCACGAGATGGGCTTCGCCCGCAAGGCCGCCGACCGCGTCGTGTTCATGGCCGACGGAGAGATCGTCGAGCAGGCCAGGCCCGACGAGTTCTTCACCAACCCGCAGTCGGGGCGCGCCAAGGACTTCCTCTCGAAGCTCATCACTCACTGAGACGAGACTCCCACCCGGTTCCGCAACACAGCAGCGGAGCCTTCCCAACCAGGAGGAATCATGCGAAAGATCCGCAATCTCGCGGCGGTCGGCATCGCGGCCACCGCGCTGCTGGCCCTGACGGCCTGCAACAGCGGCACCCCCGGCGGCGGCAGCGGCAACGACGGCGGCGACTCGGGCGATGCGGCTTCGGAGAAGCCCTACGAGGTCGCCAGCGACGTCACGCTCGAGGGCAGCCCGACGTACGACCGGATGGTCGAGGCGGGCGAGGTCCGCATCGGTGTCAAGGAGGACCAGCCCGGACTCGGCTACCTCGACGCCACGACCGGTGAGCGCACCGGCTTCGACGTCGAGATCGCGCGCTGGATGGCCGCCGAGCTCGGCTTCGGCGAGGACCAGATCGAGTGGCAGGCGATTCCGTCGGCCAACCGTGAGCAGGCCATCGTCAACGGCGACATCGACTTCTACGTCGGCACCTACTCGATCACGGACGCGCGCAAGGAGCAGATCGACTTCGCGGGTCCGTACTTCGTGACCGGGCAGGGCCTGCTCGTCGCGGCCGACAGCGAGATCGAGTCGGACGCCGACCTCACCAGCGATGTCACGGTCTGCTCCGCGACCGGCTCCACGCCGATCCAGAACATCCGCGACAACTACGAGGCGCAGACCGAGGAGTTCGACACGTACACGCAGTGCGTGGACGCGCTGCTCAACGGCACTGTCGATGCCGTCACCACCGACGAGCTCATCCTGATCGGCTACGCCGCGGCCTACCCGGAGGAGCTGAAGATCGTCGGCGAGCCCTTCTCGGTCGAGAACTACGGCATCGGCCTGCCCAAGGGCGACGACGCGCTGCGCGACTTCATGAACACCGTGCTCGAGGAGAACCCCGACACCTGGTCGGCGATCTTCGACATGGAGCTGGGCGACGCGGGCGTGACGCCCGAGCAGCCCGAGGTCGACCGGTACTGATCGACCGACGTCATTCACACCATCCGCGGTGGCCGGTCCTCAGGGGCCGGCCACCGCGGACGACATCCAGGAGAGGCGGGACGTGGACACCCTGATCGACAACCTCGATCTGTGGCGCGATGCGCTCGGCAACACCGTGCTGTTGTTCGTCGTGAGCGGGCTCATGGCGCTCGTGTTGGGGACGATCGTGGGCGCCATGCGCGTCTCGCCCGTGCCGATCGCGCGCGCCGTCGGCACGGCCTACGTCAACCTCGTGCGGAACACCCCGCTCACCCTGATCTTCTTCTTCTTCGCGCTGGGCTTTCCCGCGCTGAACCTCGTCAACCTGAGCTACACCTCGCTCGCGATCCTCGCGCTCGGGTTCTACACCGCCACCTACGTCGCGGAGGCGCTCCGGGCCGGCATCAACACGGTCCCCGTCGGGCAGGCCGAGGCGGCCCGCGCCATCGGGCTGCCGTTCGGGCAGGTGATGACCCTCATCGTGCTGCCGCAGGCGTTCCGCTCGATCGTGCCGCCGATGATGAGCGTGTTCATCGCCCTGCTGAAGAACACCACGGTCGCCGCCGGCTTCTCGGTCGTCGAGCTCGGCTCGATGCGCGCCAACCTCTCGGAGCGCGGCGAGCCCGCGATGGTGGTCCTGCTGTGGATCGCCGGATTCTTCGTGGTGATGGTGCTGCTGCTGTCGTGGCTGCAGCGAACGCTCGAGACCCGCTGGAAGGTGATGCGATGACCTCCGTCCTGTACGACGTTCCCGGTCCCCGAGCGATTCTGCGCAACCGGGTGCTGGGCATCGTGACGGTGGTCGCGATCGTCGCGCTCTTCGCGTGGCTCATCTGGCTGTTCATCGACTCCGGCCAGTTCACGGCGCAGAAGTGGTCGGTGTTCTCCTACACCTACGTGTGGCAGAACCAGATCCTGCCCGCCCTGCTGCAGACGGTGCTCGCCTTCGTCACGGCGGGCATCGGGTCGATCGTGTTCGCCTTCGTGCTCGCGGTCGGTCGCCTCTCGGACCACGCATGGGTGCGCGTGCCGTTCACGGTGATCACCGAGATCTTCCGGGCGATCCCCGTGCTGATCATGATGATGATCCTGTACTACGGCCTGCCCTCGATCGGGGTCTCGATGTCGCCGTACGCGGCGGTCGTGATCGCCCTCATCGCCTACAACGGCTCCGTGATCGCCGAGGCGCTGCGGGCGGGCGTGCACTCGCTGCCGCGTGGCCAGAGCGAGGCGGGCTACGCCCTCGGACTGCGCAAGTCGGGTGTGATGAGCTTCATCCTCATGCCGCAGGCCGTGCGCGCGATGATGCCGGTCATCCTCGCGCAGCTCGTCGTCTGCCTGAAGGACACCGCGCTGGGCTCGATCATCACGTACGAGGAACTGCTCTACGTGGCCAAGCTCATCGGCGGCAACCTCCAGACCGGCCGGCCGTACATCCCCGCGGCGATCATCATCGGCGGCATCTACATCGGCATGTGCCTCCTGCTGTCGCTGGTGGCGCGCCTCGTCGAGAAGCGCATGGCCAAGTCGCCGCGGGTGAAGGCCGCGCAGGACGCGATCGCCCCGCGCCTGCACGAGGAATCGACCATCACGCAGGTGATCGCGCAGCAGGACGCGGAGATCCTCGGCGGTGATGCTCGCTCATCGCGCGGTTTCCGTGGCGAGGACGGCGGCAACCCGGGCGGTGCGGCCTGACCGACGCGCCACGAGACGCCCCCGCGGATCACGATCCCCGGGGGCGTTGTCGTGTGAGAGCCGCCGGCGTCTGGACGGGCGCCGGGGCGAACTAGACTCGACTCTCGTGTCCGATGCACCCCAGATCACGCCCGAGGCCGTAGAGGCCGCGGTGGTGGACGCGCTGGCCGCGGCCGCCGCCGCCACCGACACCGCATCGCTCAAGGCCGCCCGCGCCGCCCATCAGGGGGACGGCAGCCCGCTGGCCGCGCTCAACGCGCAGATGCGTCACGTGCCCAAGGAGCACAAGGCCGAGTACGGCAAGCTCGTCGGCGCCGCGCGCGGCCGCGTGAACCAGGCGTTCGCGGCCCGCGAGGAGGAGCTGGCACAGGCCGAGCTCGCCGCGCGGCTCGAGGACGAGCGCATCGACATCACGGCCGTGCCGAGCCGCACCCGCACCGGCGCGCGGCACCCCATGAGCCTGCTGCAGGAGCAGATCAGCGACATCTTCGTCGGGATGGGGTGGGAGATCGCGGAGGGCCCCGAACTCGAACACGAGTGGTTCAACTTCGACGCGCTCAACCTCGACGAGGACCACCCGGCGCGCCAGATGCAGGACACGTTCTTCGTCGACCCGGTCGAGCGCCACCTCGTGATGCGCACGCACACGAGTCCCGTGCAGATGCGCTCGATGCTGGAGCGCGAGCTGCCGATCTACGTGCTGTGCCCCGGCAAGGTGTACCGCACCGACGAGTTCGACGCCACGCACCTGCCGGTGTTCACGCAGGCGGAGGGCCTCGTGGTCGACAAGGGCATCACGATGGCGCACCTCAAGGGCACGCTCGATCACCTCGCGCGGGAGCTGTTCGGGCCCGAGGCGAAGACGCGCCTGCGCACCAACTACTTCCCGTTCACCGAGCCGAGCGCCGAGTTCGACCTGTGGCACCCCACCTTCAAGGGCGGCGCCCGCTGGATCGAGTGGGGCGGCTGCGGCATGGTCAACCCCCACGTGCTCCGCGCGGCGGGGATCGACCCCGAGGTCTACAGCGGCTTCGCGTTCGGGATCGGGATCGAGCGGGCCTTGATGTTCCGCAGCGACGTGCAGGACATGCGCGACATGGCCGAGGGCGATGTGCGCTTCAGCGAGCAGTTCGGGATGGTGGTGTGATGCGCGTCCCGCTTTCGTGGCTGCGTGAGTTCGTCGAGGTCCCCGCCGACGCGACGCCGGAGGACGTCTTCGCGGCGCTCGTCGCCGTCGGGTTCGAGGAGGAGGAGATCGTCTCCTTCGACGTGACGGGGCCCGTCGTGGTCGGGCGGGTGCTCGAGTTCGTCGAGGAGCCGCAGTCGAACGGCAAGACGATCCGGTGGTGCCAGGTCGACGTCGGAGAGGCGAACGGCGGTGTGCGCGGCATCGTGTGCGGCGCGTCGAACTTCGTCGCCGGCGACAAGGTCGTCGTGACGCTGCCGGGGGCCGTGCTTCCCGGACCCTTCCCGATCGCGGCGCGCAAGACGTACGGGCACGTCTCGGACGGCATGATCGCCTCGGCCAAGGAGCTCGGCCTGGGCGAGGAGCACTCCGGCATCATCCGGCTCGTCGAGTGGGGGATCGACCCCGAGGTCGGCGAGGACGCCATCGCACTGCTCGGGCTCGACGACGTCGCCGTCGACGTGAACGTCACGCCCGACCGCGGCTACGCCCTGTCCATTCGCGGCCTGGCGCGCGAGTACGCCCTCTCGACGGGCGCGCGGTTCACCGACCCCGGTCTGAGTGACGTCGCGGCCGCGTCGGGGTTCTCCGCGACGATCCGCGACGAGGCGCCCATCCGCGGGCGCGTGGGGGCGAGCGAGTTCGTCACGCGCGTGGTGCGCGGGGTGGACGCGTCGCGGCCGACGCCGCCGTGGATGGTGGCTCGCCTGACGCTGGCGGGCGTGCGGTCCATCTCGCTGCTGGTCGACATCACGAACTACGTCATGATCGAGCTCGGCCAGCCGATCCACGGATACGACCTCGACACGCTCACGGGCGGCATCACGGTGCGCCGGGCGCGCGAGGGCGAGACACTCGAGACGCTCGACGGCCAGACGCGCACCCTGTTCGCCGAGGATCTGCTCATCACCGATGAGTCGGGCCCCATCGGCCTGGCCGGTGTGATGGGCGGGTCGAAGACCGAGATGAGCGCCACCACCACGAACGTGCTCGTGGAGGCGGCCACCTTCGATCAGGTGTCGATCGCGCGCACGGCGCGGCGCCACAAGCTGCCCAGCGAGGCCTCGCGCCGCTTCGAGCGCGGCGTGGACCCGCTCATCGCGCCGGTGGCCGCGCAGCGGGTCGTGGATCTCATGGTGGAGCTGGCCGGCGGCACCGCCGACACGCTCGGTTCCTCCCTGGGCGCCGTCGTCAAGCGCGAGGCGATCGCCCTTCCCGCGGCCTTCGTGCCGGGACTGATCGGCGTGGACTACGCGCCCGAGCGCATACGCGAGACGCTCGAGCTCATCGGCTGCACCGTGGACGACGCGACCGACGGCGGCTGGAGCGTGACGCCGCCGTCGTGGCGCCCGGATCTGACGGACAAGTGGACGCTGGCCGAAGAGGTCGCGCGCGTCGACGACGTCGACAAGGTGCCCTCGGTGCTGCCCACGCCGCCCTCGGGCCGCGGGTACACGCCGGCACAGCAGGGCCGCCGCCGCGTGGCGAACGCGCTCGCGGCGATCGGCTTCGTCGAGACGCCGTCGTTCCCGTTCGTCGCGGCGGCGCAGAACGACCTGCACGGCTCGGAGAGCGGCGCGCCGCTGCCGAGCGTGCGCCTGGCCAACGCGCTCGACCAGACGGCGCCGTTCCTGCGCCGTTCGCTCGTGCCCGGGCTGCTGCAGACGGCGCACCGCAACCTGTCTCGGGGCATGACCGACCTGGCCCTGTTCGAGGTGGGCAGCGTCTTCCTGCCCGACCCCGGCACGGAGTACGGCACGGACGTCAACCCGCCGCGCGGCGAGCGGCCGTCCGACGACATGATCGCGCGCCTGCGCGCCGCGGTTCCGCCGCAACCGCGACACGTCGCGCTGCTGCTGGCCGGCAACGTCGCGCCGAAGCAGCCCGGCCGTGCCGCCGAGGCCGCGGGCCTCGAGGTGGCCCTCGACGCGATCCGCACCATCGCGGTTGCCGCGGGCGTGGAGATCGACGTGACGCAGGCGGCACGGGCCGCGCTGCATCCCGGCCGCACCGGCGTGCTGTCGGTCGGTGACGCCGAGGTCGGGTACGTCGGCGAGCTGCTGCCGCAGGTGGCCGCCGATGCCGACCTGCCCGGGCGGGTGATCGTAGCGGAGCTGGACCTCGACCTGCTGCTCTCGCTCGCCGGAGAGCGGGTCGTCGTCGCCTCGCTGTCGACGTACCCCGCGGCGACGCAGGACGTCTCGCTCGTGGTCGACGCCGCCCTGCCGGCGGCGGAGCTCCGCGGCGCGCTGACCGAGGGTGCGGGGGAGCTGCTGGAGTCGATCCGGCTGGTCGACGACTACCGCGGCGAGGGGGTGCCGGAGGGATCGAAGAGCCTCACGTTCGCGCTGCGCTTCCGTGCCCCGGATCGGACGCTGACGGCGGCCGAGGCGACCGCGGCCAAGCTCGCCGGCGTGGCGGTCGCCGAGCATCGCTTCGGCGCCAAGATCCGCGACTGATCCCGGGCCGCCCCGCCGCAGACGCGTCAGCGGGGCGTGCCGGCGGAGTCCGCAGCGGTGTCACCGGGAGGGCCAGCGCCACGGCGGGGCTTCGAGGGGCAGCTGATCGACGATGCGGGTGCCCTCGCCCGTCGAGGCGAGCTCGGCGCGCTCGCCCCCCGCGGCCTCCAGTCGGTCGGCGAGGCGGGCGGCGTGGGTGACGACGAGCACCTGGGTGTCGTCGGAGGCCTCGCGGACGAGCGCCGCCAGCGGATCGAGCAGATCGGGGTGAAGGCTGGACTCCGGTTCGTTGAGCACGACGAGCGGCGCCGGCCGCGCCGGGCGCAGGGCGGCGATCAGCAGCAGGTAGCGCAGGGTGCCGTCCGAGAGTTCGGTCGCCTCCAAGGGCCGGAGCAGGCCGCGCTGGCGCATGCGCAGGCGGAAGCGGCCGTCGTCGGCCGCCTCCACGCTCACGCGGGCGCCGGGGAAGGCCGCCGACACGTCGGAGGCGAGATCGATCCCGGCGTCCTCGGCGGAGGCCCAGGCGGCCGCGAGGTCGGCGCCGTCGTGGGCGAGATGGCGCACGCGCGTGCCGACCTGCGGCTGCCGCGCGGGCGCCTCCCTGTCGGTGCGGAAGTGATCGTAGAAGCGCCACGACGAGAGGGTGCGGCGCAGCGCCAGCAGCTCCGGCCCCGCCTCGGCGTCTGTCACGTCGGTCAGGATCGACTCGTGCGGGGCGAGCGCCGCCGGAAGGGTGCGCCATGCGTCATCTCGCACTCGCACGCTCGCGCGGTCGCGGTCGACGAAGGTCGTGGCCGGCTTCGCGAACGGCCCGGCGAAGACCTGCTCGCGCTTGATCTCGGCGTCGCGCACGAAGAGCGAGCGGGAGTCGATCTGCGGCAGCCCGAGGTCGACGAGGTAGCCGAGCTCGTCGGAGGCGAAGCCCAGGCGCAGCGAGACCGGCGCCGTCCGCACGGTCCCCGTCGGCGATCCGGGCGTCTCCGGACCCGCCCAGAGCGCCGAGGCCAGGCCGCCCTCCTCGGCGAGCGCCGCGATCGTGCGCCCCTGAGCGGCGGCCGCGAGCAGACGGAGGGCGCGGTACAGGCTGCTCTTGCCGGAGCCGTTGCCGCCCGTCACGACCGTGGCCCGGGCCAGCGGCACGACGAGATCGACGAGGGAGCGATAGCCGGCGACGGCGAGGGTGGTGATCACGCGACCATCCTGCCGCCGGTGTGCGACATCCGCCGGCTCACCTCATGCCGTGCTCGCCACGCAGCGGCACGAACCGCACGGCGCCGAAATCGTCGATGAGGTCGCGACCGGCGAGGTGGGTCAGCCGCACCAGGCGCTGCCATCCCGCGCCGCTTTCGAGCGGCATGACGATGCGCCCGCCGTCGGTCAGTTGCTCGACCCAGGGCGGGGGGATCTCGTCGCCCGCCGCCGCCGAGAGGATCGCGTCGAAGGGCGCCCTCGCCGGCAGCCCGCGCGATCCGTCGCCCGTGAGGACGTCGACGCCTCCGAAGCCGGCCGCCGTCAGAGCCCGGCGCGCCTGCTCGGCCAGCTCGGGCACGTATTCGACCGACAGGACCTCGGCGCCCATCGCGGCGTAGACGGCGGCCGCATACCCGGATCCGGTTCCCACGTCGAGCACCCGGTCGCCGGGGGAGATGCCGGCCGCCTCGGCGGTGAGCGCGACGACGTAGGGCTGCGAGATCGTCTGCCCGCTCCCGATGGGAAGGGGGGAGTCCGCGTACGCGTCTTCCACCAGCCGGGGCGGGACGAAGAGCTCTCGCGGTACTCGCGCCATGGCATCGAGCACGCGGCGGTCGTGGATGCCTCGCGCTCTCAGGTGCAGCGCCACCATGCGATCCCGCGCCGCGGCGTGCGCCGAGTACTCCGCTTCGGATGACGGGCCCACGCGACCACCCCGTCATCAACGCTACGCGCGCCTCCCCGCGCGGGTAAGACCGTCGACCATCCGGATGTGGCCCCCGCGCCGCGACGGAGCGGGCGCCGCGACGGAGCGGGCGCCGCCCCGTGCTAGCCTGACGCGCATGACCTCGTCCGCGACGGATCCGCTGCTCGTTCCGAGCCGCGCCGTGTCGCGCCGACGTCCGCGCGCCCGCCGAATCTAGGCGGCCCGCGACGTCCCGCCGTGTCGGGGGAGCGGTGCCGCCGTCGAATCAGGCCCCGCATCCCACGGACATAAGGTAGAAGTCATGACCTACTCGGTCGCCGTCTCCGGCGCATCTGGCTACGCGGGCGGAGAGATTCTGCGCCTCCTCGCCGATCACCCCGACATCGAGATCCGCACGGTCACCGCGCATTCGAACGCCGGCGATCCGCTCGTGGCGCATCAGCCGCACCTTCGGTCGCTGCGCCACCTCGAGCTGCAGCCCACCACCCCCGAGGTGCTGTCGGGGCACGACGTGGTCTTCCTCGCGCTGCCGCACGGGCAGTCGGGACAGTACACCGACGCGCTGGGCGACGCGGGACTCGTGATCGACGCCGGAGCCGATCACCGCCTCACGTCGCGCGAGGACTGGGATGCGTTCTACGGCGGCGACTTCCACGAGCCGTGGACCTACGGCGTGCCCGAGCTCATCGTCGGTGACGCGAAGCAGCGCGACGCGCTGCGGGGAGCCACACGCATCGCCGCACCCGGGTGCAATGCGTCGACCGTGTCGTTGAGCATGGCACCGGGCGTGGCCGCGGGCGTGATCGATGCCGGCGACATCGTGACCGTGCTGGCGGTGGGGCCGTCCGGCGCGGGCAAGAGCCTCAAATCGCACCTGCTGGGGAGCGAGATCCTCGGCACGGCGAATCCGTATGCCGTCGGCGGCACGCACCGGCACATCCCCGAGATCCGGCAGGCGTTGCGCGCGGCGGGCGCGGCCGATCCCCGGATCTCTTTCACCCCGGTCATCGTGCCGATGGCGCGAGGAATCCTCGCCACGACCTCGGCGCCCATCGCGGCCGGCGCAACCGATGCCGAGATCCGCGGCGCCTGGGAGGCCGCGTACGGCGAGGAGACCTTCGTGCAGCTGCTGCCGCAGGGCCAGATGCCGCGCACGGCCGACGTCCTCGGCGCCAACACGGCCCTGATGGGGCTCGCGATCGACCGTGCGGCGAACCGAGTCGTGGTGGTGACCGCCGTCGACAACCTCACGAAGGGGACGGCGGGTGCCGCGATCCAATCGATGAACCTCGCGCTGGGGCTGCCGGAGGGCAGGGCGCTGACCGTGAACGGAGTGGCGCCGTGAGCGTGACCGCACCCGCAGGATTCGACGCGGCCGGTGTGGCCGCCGGGCTGAAGTCGACGGGCAAGCCGGACGTCGCCGTCGTCGTGAACCGGGGCCCGCGCAAGACCGGGGCCGCCGTGTTCACGAGCAACCGCGCCAAGGCCAACCCGATCCTGTGGTCGCAGGAGGCGATCAAGGACGGCACGGTCGAGGCGATCGTGCTCAACTCCGGCGGCGCCAACTGCTTCACGGGCTCCTTCGGGTTCCAGACGACTCATCAGACGGCCGAGCGGGCCGCCGACCTCCTCGGCGTCAGTGCGGCCGACGTGCTCGTCTGCTCGACGGGACTCATCGGCACCGGCGACGAGACCTTCCGCGCGCGGGTGCTCGCGGGCACCGAGGCCGCGATCGCGGCGCTCTCGCCCGAGGGCGGCGACGACGCGGCCGCGGCGATCATGACCACCGACACCGTGCCGAAGACCGCCGTCCGTCACGGTGAGGGCTGGACGATCGGTGGCATCGCGAAGGGCGCGGGCATGCTCGCCCCGGCGCTGGCCACGATGCTCGTGGTGCTCACCACCGACGCCGAGCTGACGCCCGATCAGGCGGACGCGCACCTGCGCGCCGCCACGCGCGTGACCTTCGATCGCCTCGACTCGGACGGCGCGATGTCGACGAACGACCAGGTCACCCTCCTGGCCAGCGGCGCCTCCGGGGTCGCGCCCGACGCGGACGCCTTCCGGTCCGCCCTCACCGAGCTGTGCCGCGACCTCGCGACCCAGCTGATGGCGGACGCGGAGGGCGCCAGCCACGAGATCTTCATCGAGGTCAGGGGCGCGCAGACCGAGGACGACGCCGTGGAGGTGGGTCGGGCGCTCGCCCGCAACGCGCTGTTCAAGACGGCCATCTTCGGCAACGACCCCAACTGGGGGCGCGTGCTCGCGGCCATCGGGACGACGAGCGCGCCGTTCGATCCGTACAACGTGGACGTGTGGATGAACGGCGTGCGCGTGTGCACCCAGGGAGGTCCCGACCGGCCTCGCGAGGAGGTCGATCTCACGCCCCGCGCGACCCACGTCGAGATCGATCTGTTCGCGGGCGACGCCACGGCGACCATCCTGACGAACGACCTCACGCACGCCTACGTCCACGAGAACAGCGCCTACAGCTCATGAGAGAGATCGACCTGCAGCGGACCACGCCCGAGGAAGCCGCCGTCACCGCGACGACGCTCATCCATTCGCTGCCATGGCTCAAGCAGTACCGCGACCAGGTGGTCGTCGTGAAGTACGGCGGCAACGCGATGGTCAGCGAGGAGCTGCAGGACGCCTTCGCCGAGGACATCGCCTATCTCCGATACGTGGGCGTCAAGCCGGTCGTCGTGCACGGCGGCGGCCCCCAGATCTCGCACATGCTCGACCGGCTGGCCATCCCCAGCGAGTTCAAGGGCGGCTACCGCGTGACGTCGACGGAGGCCATCTCGGTCGTGCGCATGGTCCTGACCGGACAGATCAACCCGCAGCTCGTCGCCAAGATCAACGCCCACGGCCCCTTCGCGGTCGGCGTCTCCGGCGAGGACGCGGCACTGTTCGGCGGTCGTCGCCGCGGCGTGGTCATCGACGGCGTCGAGCAGGGGCTGGGGCTCGTGGGCGACGTCGTCGAGGTCGACCCCACGCCCGTCCTGGATCACCTCAGGGCCGACCGCATTCCGGTGGTCGCGGGCGTCGCCCCCGACCTGGACAACCCGGGCCAGACGCTCAACATCAACGCCGACGCGGCCGCGGCGGCCCTCGCCCGCGCCCTGGGGGCTAAGAAGTTCGTCATCCTGACCGACGTGCCGGGCCTGTACGCGGACTGGCCCAACCGCGACTCGCTCGTCTCGCATCTGCGCGCGGCCGAGCTGCGCGCGCTCATGCCGAAGCTCGAGTCGGGGATGATCCCGAAGATGCAGGCGTGCCTCGACGCGGTGGAGGGCGGCGTGCAGAAGGCGTCGATCATCGACGGGCGGGTGCCGCACTCGGTGCTCGTCGAGCTGTTCACCAGCGAGGGCATCGGAACGGAGGTCGTGGCATGACGAACGCGGACTGGAAGGCGGCCGCCGAGCGCGACCTCATGAGCCTGGGCCCGCGGCCGCGCCTGTTCGAGCGCGGCGAGGGATCGCACGTGTGGGACGACGAGGGTCGGCGGTATCTCGACTTCCTCGGCGGGATCGCGGTGAACTGCCTCGGGCACGCGCACCCGGTGTTCGTCGAGGCGGTCTCGCGCCAGGCCGCGACGCTCGCCCACGTGTCCAACTACTTCACCTCCCGGCCGCAGCTGGAGCTGGCAGCCCGTTTGAAGCGGCTCGCCGGCACCGGCGAAACCGGCCGGGTGTTCCTGGCCAACTCGGGCAGCGAGGCCAACGAGACGGCGCTCAAGCTCGCCCGACTGCACGGCGCGCCGCGGGGCGCGCACACCATCCTGTGCCTCGAGGGCGCCTTCCATGGCCGCACGACGGGGGCGCTGTCCATCACCCCGAAGGCCGCGTACCAGGACCCGTTCGCGCCGCTCATGCCGGGCGCCAAGGCGATCGCCCGCACGATCGACGCGCTGGAGGCGGCGTTCGCGCAGGGCGGCGTCGCGGCCGTCGTCATCGAGCCGATCCAGGGCGAGGCGGGCGTGCGGGAGCTGCCCGCCGGTTTCCTCGCCCGCGCCCGCGAGCTGGCCACCGAGCACGACGCGCTGCTCATCCTCGACGAGGTGCAGACGGGCGCGGGGCGCACGGGGGAGTGGTTCGCGTTCCAGCTGCCGGGCATGCTGCCCGAGGGTGCCCTGCCCGATGCCGTGACCTTCGCCAAGAGCGTCGCCGCAGGCTTCCCGCTCGGCGGACTGATCACGTTCGGCGCCGCGAGCGAGCTGTTCTATCCCGGCACCCACAACTCGACCTTCGGCGGGAACCCGCTCGCCGCACATGCGGCCGATGCCGTGCTCGCCCACATCGAGGAGGAGGGGCTGCTCGCCAACGTCGCGGCGCGCGGCGCCCAGCTGCGCGAGGCGGTCGCCGAGCTGCCGCTGGTCGCCGGCACGCGGGGCGCCGGTCTGCTGATCGGCATCGCCCTGTCCGCCCCGGTCGCGTCCGACGTCGTCGCCGCAGCGCTGGAGCGCGGGCTGATCGTGAACGCGCCCGCGCCCGACACGATCCGGCTCGCGCCCGCCTACACCATCGGCGACGCCGAGATCGACGAGTTCCTCACCCTCTTCCGCGACGCGCTCGCCGCCGTCGCCGCCCACCGGACCCAGGAGATTCCCGCATGACCCGCCACTTCCTGCGCGATGACAGCATCACCCCCGCCGAGCAGGCGGAGATCCTCGACCTCGCCGCGCAGCTCAAGGCCGACCGATGGTCGCAGAAGCCGCTCGAGGGGCCCCAGACCGTCGCGGTGATCTTCGACAAGTCCTCCACGCGCACGCGGGTCTCGTTCGCCGTCGGCATCGCCGATCTGGGCGGATCCCCGCTCATCATCTCGACGGCCAACAGCCAGCTGGGCGGCAAGGAGACCCCCGCCGACACCGCGCGCGTGCTCGAGCGGCAGGTGGCGGCGATCGTGTGGCGTACCTACGCGCAGGCGGGACTCGAGGAGATGGCCGAGGGCACGCGCGTGCCCGTGATCAACGCCCTGAGCGACGACTTCCACCCCTGCCAGCTGCTGGCCGATCTGCTGACGATCCGCGAGCACAAGGGCGAGCTGAAGGGGCTCACGCTGTCGTTCTTCGGCGACGGACGCAGCAACATGGGGCACTCGTACGCCCTCGCCGGCGCGATGGCCGGCATGCACGTGCGGATCGCCTCGCCGGAGGCATACGCGCCGCGCGAGGACGTCGTCGCCGACGCCGCGCGGATCGCGGCGCAGACGGGCGGATCGGTGACCCTGCTGGCCGATCCGCGAGAGGCCGCCGCCGGTGCCGACGTCGTCGTCACCGACACCTGGGTGTCGATGGGCAAGGAGGAGGAGAAGCTCGCGCGCCTGCGCGATCTGGGCGCGTACAAGGTGACCGGGGAGACCATGTCGCTCGCCGATCCCGCCGCGATCTTCATCCACTGTCTTCCGGCCGACCGCGGCTACGAGGTCGATGCCGACGTGATCGACGGCCCGCAGAGCGTCATTTGGGACGAGGCCGAGAACCGCCTGCACGCCCAGAAGGCACTGCTCGTCTGGCTGCTGAAGCAGCAGTGACATGACGGCGGGCCCGGTGGTGCGCGGCGGCAGGATCGGCCGCAACTGGGCGCGCATCGACGGGCCCGGGCGGGAGGCCGGCGTCGACCTGGCCCGCGGGCTCGCCGTGGTCGGCATGTTCGCGGCGCACATGGTGGAGCTGCCCGCCTTCCGCTGGACCGACCCGACGAGCTGGGAGGGGATCGCGAACGGGCGCTCGTCGATCCTGTTCGCCACCCTGGCTGGCGTGTCGATCGCGCTCGTCACCGGCGGTTCGCGTGGACTCCCGCCGCGGGAAGCGACCGCCGCGCGATGGCGGCTGGTGGTGCGGGCGCTGTGCATCTGGACGCTCGGCGTGCTGCTGAGCGCGACGACCGTGCCGATCATCGTGATCCTGCCCGCGTACGGCATCCTGTTCCTCCTCGCGATGCCGGCGGTCCGCTGGCGGCCGCCCGCGCTGTTCGCCGCGGCGGCGGTGGTCGGGGTCGCCGCCCCGTTCGCGGTGCATGCCATCAACGAAGCGGCGTTCTGGAACACCGCCGCCGGCGCCGCCGTGGACGGTGCGCTGGGGTGGCACTACCCGTTCCTGCTGTGGGCCGCGTTCCTCGCGCTGGGCATGGGCCTCGGCCGGCTCCGGCTGCGCGAGCCCGCGACCGCGCTCATGCTGCTGGCGGCGGGGGTGGTGCTCGCCGCGGTCGGGGACGGCGTGATCGCGCGCTGGGCCGCCCCGGCCGGGTGGAGCGCGGCCCTCGACGGTGCGCCGCACTCCAGCGGCGTCGGAGAGGCGCTGGGCTCCGGCGGCTTCGCCATGGCGACGATCGCCCTGTGCGTGCTGCTGTGCCGCACGCCGCTGCGCTGGCTCGCCGTGCCGCTGCGGGCGGTGGGGGCCATGCCGCTGAGCGCCTACACGGCGCAGTTCGTCGTGTGGTTCGCCGTCTCCGTCGTCGGGGCGGATCCGGACCCGTTCGCCTTCCGCGGCTCCGAGCCCTTCTGGCCCTTCACGATCGCGACCCTTCTGGCCTGCACGGCGTGGGTGTTGTTCGTCGGCCGGGGACCCCTGGAGTGGGCGTTCGGGCGCCTCGCGAGCGCGGCCGCGCGCGACCCGCGGGGTCAGACCGGGCCACACCGTAGGCTGGAGGAGTGAGCATGAGCGGACACGGGACGAACGAGGGGGCCCTTTGGGGCGGGCGGTTCGCGAGCGGACCCTCGCCCGAGCTGCAGGAGCTCAGCCGCTCGACACACTTCGACTGGACCCTCGCGCTCTACGATCTGCGCGGCTCGCACGCGCACGCCAAGGCGCTCGCCGCCGCCGGCTATCTCAGCGCCGACGAGGAGCGCCGCATGCACGAGGGCCTCGACGCCCTCGCCGAGCGCATCCAGGACGGCACGCTGCGCCCGCGGCCCGAGGACGAGGACGTCCACGGCGCCCTCGAGGCGGCGCTGATCGACGAGGTGGGAGCCGACCTGGGCGGGCGCCTGCGCGCCGGGCGCAGCCGCAACGACCAGATCGCCACGCTCGTGCGCATGTATCTGATCGACCACGCGCGAGTGATCGCCAAGGAGGTGCTGGCCCTCGTCGATGCGCTCGTCGCACAGGCCGACGCGCATCCGGGCGCGATCATGCCGGGCCGCACGCACCTGCAGCACGCACAGCCGGTGCTGCTCGCGCACCACCTGCAGGCGCACGCGTGGCCGCTGGTGCGCGACCTGGAGCGGCTGCGCGACTGGCGCGCCCGCGCCGGAGCGTCGCCGTACGGCGGAGGCGCGCTCGCCGGTTCCACCCTGGGCCTCGACCCGCAGCTCGTCGCGGCGGAGCTCGGCCTCGACCGGCCCTCGCAGAACTCGATCGACGGCACGGCCGCCCGCGATGTCGTCGCCGAGTTCGCCTACATCGCGGCGCAGATCGGCATCGACGTCTCGCGGCTGGCCGAGGAGATCATCCTGTGGAACACGCGCGAGTTCGGGTTCGTGACCCTCGACGACGGGTATTCCACCGGCTCGAGCATCATGCCGCAGAAGAAGAACCCCGACATCGCCGAGCTCGCGCGGGGCAAGTCGGGGCGGCTCATCGGCAACCTCACGGGCCTGCTCGCCACCCTCAAGGCGCTGCCGCTGGCCTACAACCGTGACCTGCAGGAGGACAAGGAGCCCGTCTTCGACTCCGTCACGACGCTGGAGGTCCTGCTGCCGGCCTTCACGGGCATGGTCGCCACCCTCCGCTTCGACACGGAGCGCATGGCCTCTCTCGCCCCCGAGGGCTTCTCCCTCGCGACCGACGTGGCGGAGTGGCTCGTGAAGCGGCGCGTGCCCTTCCGCGACGCGCACGAGATCTCCGGAGCGCTGGTGCGAGCCTGCGAGGAGCGCGGCATCGGGCTGGAGGACGCCGATGACGCGCTGCTCGCTTCGGTCTCCGAGCACCTGACACCCGAGGTGCGCGAGGTCCTCACCATCGAGGGCTCCGTCGGGTCGCGCGCCGGCACCGGCGGCACGGCGCCCGACCGGGTCTCGGAGCAGCGGGCCGAGCTCGTGGCGTGCGCCCAGCGCGCGGTGCACGCGCTCGGACTGTGAGGCGCCGCCGCCGGGTATGAACGGGGCCGTGGCCCGGCCGTTTAGGCTGGAACGGTGACCGCAGTGACCGACGTCGCCGTGCAGGCGAACGACCCGACGTTCGAGAACGTCTTCGACGAGCTGGTGTGGCGTGGACTGGTCCACGTCTCCACGGATCAGGACGAGCTGCGCGAGCTGCTCGGCGGCGACCCGATCGTCTACTACTGCGGGTTCGACCCGACGGCGCCGAGCCTGCACCTGGGCAACCTCGTGCAGCTCCTCACGATGCGCCGCCTGCAGCTCGCCGGTCATCGCCCCCTGGGGCTCGTCGGGGGCGCGACGGGGCTCATCGGTGATCCCAAGCCCACGGCGGAGCGCACGCTGAACGACGCCGACACGGTCGCGTCCTGGGTGGCGAGACTGCGTGGGCAGGTCGAGCGGTTCCTCAGCTTCGAGGGTGACAACGCGGCGCGGATCGTCAACAACCTCGACTGGACGGCGCCGCTGAGCGCGATCGACTTCCTCCGCGACATCGGCAAGCACTTCCGCGTCGGCACGATGCTGAAGAAGGACTCCGTGAGCGCACGCCTGAACTCCGAGTCGGGCATCAGCTACACCGAGTTCAGCTACCAGATCCTGCAGGGCATGGATTTCCTGCAGTTGTACCGCCAGTACGGCTGCGTGCTGCAGACGGGCGGATCGGACCAGTGGGGCAACCTCACCAGTGGCACCGATCTCGTGCACCGGGTCGAGGGCGTCTCTGTCCACGCGATCGGGACCCCGCTCATCACCGACGCCGACGGCAAGAAGTTCGGCAAGAGCGAGGGCAACGCGATCTGGCTCGACCCGGAGATGTGCAGCCCCTACGCGATGTACCAGTTCTGGCTCAACGCCGATGACGCGATCGTGGTGACCCTCCTGAAGGTCTTCACGTTCCTGACGCGCGCGGAGATCGAGGAGTACGAGCGCCTCGTCGAGGCCGAGCCCTTCCGTCGGGCCGCTCAGAAGCGGCTGGCGCAGGAGGTGACCGCGACGGTGCACGGGCGGGAGGCGGCCGAGAAGGCGATCGCGGCGTCCGAGGCGCTCTTCGGGAAGGGCGACCTGGCGGCGCTCGATGCGGATACCCTCGCGTCGGCGCTGCGCGAGCTCCCGAACGCAACGCTCGCTGCCGGCACGCCCGTGCTGCGCGCGCTTGTCGAGACCGGGCTCGTCACCTCGCTGTCCGAGGCGCGGCGTGCCGTCGACCAGGGCGGGGTCTCGATCGATGGCGCGCGGGTCGAGTCGGAGGACGCGACCGTGACGGGCGCGTTGCCCGGGGGAGTGTCCGTGCTGCGGCGGGGCAAGAAGGCGCTCGCGGGCGTCTTCGTGCGCGAATGACCCTCTGATCAGGCGAGAGGGGCGCACGACACGCCCGGGATGCAGCGCCGGTTTGCCGACCCGGTGGGATCCGCGTAATGTATTCCCTTGTCGCCGCCAAGCGGTGAGGTTGAGCCGGAAGGCTCCCACCCCAAGCAAGCGACACTCCCACCCGAACAGCGACCTTGAGTCGCCCGGTCTCGCGACCTAGGATGGGAGCCTCACTCTCCGAGGCAGTCAAGCGACACGGCGTGTCGGTTTGACAAGGCGGGAGAGCGAGATAAACTAGTGAAGTTGCCCCGGAGGGCTGCAGGGGGACCTGCAGGGCTGGGTGCGTCCGATCCTTGAGAACTCAACAGCGTGCACTTGTCAAATGCCAAATAACCTCGTCGTCCCTTCGGGGGCGTGAGATTCCTTTGGATCAAGTAATTGGAAGTCAGTTTTGACATCCGTTTTTGGTCATGATTGAACTCGCTGCAGCGGTGACCGTTTTCCCGGTCTTGTTGTGGCATTCGTTTTTTACGGAGAGTTTGATCCTGGCTCAGGATGAACGCTGGCGGCGTGCTTAACACATGCAAGTCGAACGATGAAGCCGGGGCTTGCTCTGGTGGATTAGTGGCGAACGGGTGAGTAACACGTGAGCAACCTGCCCCTGACTCTGGGATAACAGCCGGAAACGGCTGCTAATACCGGATATGCACCATGAACGCATGTTCTGTGGTGGGAAAGATTTTTCGGTTGGGGATGGGCTCGCGGCCTATCAGCTTGTTGGTGAGGTAATGGCTCACCAAGGCGTCGACGGGTAGCCGGCCTGAGAGGGTGACCGGCCACACTGGGACTGAGACACGGCCCAGACTCCTACGGGAGGCAGCAGTGGGGAATATTGCACAATGGGCGAAAGCCTGATGCAGCAACGCCGCGTGAGGGATGACGGCCTTCGGGTTGTAAACCTCTTTTAGCAGGGAAGAAGCGAGAGTGACGGTACCTGCAGAAAAAGCGCCGGCTAACTACGTGCCAGCAGCCGCGGTAATACGTAGGGCGCAAGCGTTATCCGGAATTATTGGGCGTAAAGAGCTCGTAGGCGGTTTGTCGCGTCTGCTGTGAAAACTGGAGGCTCAACCTCCAGCCTGCAGTGGGTACGGGCAGACTAGAGTGCGGTAGGGGAGATTGGAATTCCTGGTGTAGCGGTGGAATGCGCAGATATCAGGAGGAACACCGATGGCGAAGGCAGATCTCTGGGCCGTAACTGACGCTGAGGAGCGAAAGGGTGGGGAGCGAACAGGCTTAGATACCCTGGTAGTCCACCCCGTAAACGTTGGGAACTAGTTGTGGGGACCTTTCCACGGTTTCCGTGACGCAGCTAACGCATTAAGTTCCCCGCCTGGGGAGTACGGCCGCAAGGCTAAAACTCAAAGGAATTGACGGGGACCCGCACAAGCGGCGGAGCATGCGGATTAATTCGATGCAACGCGAAGAACCTTACCAAGGCTTGACATATACGAGAACGGGCTAGAAATAGTCAACTCTTTGGACACTCGTATACAGGTGGTGCATGGTTGTCGTCAGCTCGTGTCGTGAGATGTTGGGTTAAGTCCCGCAACGAGCGCAACCCTCGTTCTCTGTTGCCAGCACGTAATGGTGGGAACTCAGGGGATACTGCCGGGGTCAACTCGGAGGAAGGTGGGGATGACGTCAAATCATCATGCCCCTTATGTCTTGGGCTTCACGCATGCTACAATGGCCGGTACAAAGGGCTGCAATACCGTGAGGTGGAGCGAATCCCAAAAAGCCGGTCCCAGTTCGGATTGAGGTCTGCAACTCGACCTCATGAAGTCGGAGTCGCTAGTAATCGCAGATCAGCAACGCTGCGGTGAATACGTTCCCGGGTCTTGTACACACCGCCCGTCAAGTCATGAAAGTCGGTAACACCTGAAGCCGGTGGCCTAACCCTTGTGGAGGGAGCCGTCGAAGGTGGGATCGGTAATTAGGACTAAGTCGTAACAAGGTAGCCGTACCGGAAGGTGCGGCTGGATCACCTCCTTTCTAAGGAGCATCTGGCACTCTCGGGTGTCCAGGCGCCAGGTCGAGACCGAATGTGTCTCGCTGGTTAGCTCATGGGTGGAACATTTGACATGCCATCAGCGCGGCTGACTGGTTCTAGTACGTCACTTCGGTGGCTGGAACGGATTGGTTGGGGAGCGGGGTGGCTGCACGCTGTTGGGTCCTGAAGGACCGGGAGCATTTCCTGGGACTTCTGGGCTCGTCCTGAGACCGGTTTCCGGTTGCGGATGAGTGCCGCCCGTACTTTGAGAACTACACAGTGGACGCGAGCATCTTAAAGAAGCGAACATAGAACATTTTTGTTTTATGGCTCATGTGATTTCAAGTCTTTAAGAGCAAACGGTGGATGCCTTGGCATCTGGAGCCGAAGAAGGACGTAGCAATCTGCGATAAGCCTCGGGGAGCTGATAAGCAAGCTTTGATCCGTGGATGTCCGAATGGGGAAACCCCGCCAGGCGTACTTGTGCGACCTGGTGACTCCCGCCTGAATATATAGGGCGGGTAGAGGGAACGTGGGGAAGTGAAACATCTCAGTACCCACAGGAAGAGAAAACAACAGTGATTCCGTGAGTAGTGGCGAGCGAAAGCGGAAGAGGCTAAACCGGGCGTGTGTGATAGCCGGCAGGCGTTGCACGTTCGGGGTTGTGGGACCTACTTGATTCTGCTGCCGCAGGGTCGACGTTACAGAAGCGTATAGACGAACGGTCTTGAATGGCCGGCCAGAGAAGGTGCCAGCCCTGTAGTCGAAATGCGTGTTCTGGCGTGGTGGGGATCCCAAGTAGCACGGGGCCCGAGAAATCCCGTGTGAATCTGTCAGGACCACCTGATAAGCCTAAATACTCCCAGATGACCGATAGCGGACAAGTACCGTGAGGGAAAGGTGAAAAGTACCCCGGGAGGGGAGTGAAATAGTACCTGAAACCGTTTGCTTACAAACCGTCGGAGCCTCCTTAGTAGGGGTGACGGCGTGCCTTTTGAAGAATGAGCCTGCGAGTTAGTGATACGTGGCGAGGTTAACCCGTGTGGGGGAGCCGTAGCGAAAGCGAGTCTGAATAGGGCGATTCAGTCGCGTGTCCTAGACCCGAAGCGAAGTGATCTATCCATGGCCAGGCTGAAGCGACGGTAAGACGTCGTGGAGGGCCGAACCCACTTAGGTTGAAAACTGAGGGGATGAGCTGTGGATAGGGGTGAAAGGCCAATCAAACTTCGTGATAGCTGGTTCTCTCCGAAATGCATTTAGGTGCAGCGTTGCGTGTTTCTTGCCGGAGGTAGAGCTACTGGATGGCCGATGGGCCCTACCAGGTTACTGACGTCAGCCAAACTCCGAATGCCGGTAAGTGAGAGCGCAGCAGTGAG
This sequence comes from Microbacterium sp. Marseille-Q6965, assembly GCF_946151065.1. GTDB lineage: Bacteria > Actinomycetota > Actinomycetes > Actinomycetales > Microbacteriaceae > Microbacterium. Next base: position 418,713 of record NZ_CAMGZA010000002.1, read on the forward strand.
ACTGTGGGGGATAAGCTTCATAGTCGAGAGGGAAACAACCCAGATCGCCAACTAAGGTCCCAAAGCGTGTGCTAAGTGGGAAAGGATGTGGAGTTGCTTAGACAACCAGGAGGTTGGCTTAGAAGCAGCCACCCTTGAAAGAGTGCGTAATAGCTCACTGGTCAAGTGATTCCGCGCCGACAATGTAACGGGGCTCAAGCACACCACCGAAGTTGCGGCATTGACACTTTTGGCAGGCCTTCGTGGTCCAGCCGTGTTGATGGGTAGGAGAGCGTCGTGTGGGCGGTGAAGCGGCGGAGTGATCCAGCCGTGGAGGCCACACGAGTGAGAATGCAGGCATGAGTAGCGAATGACGTGTGAGAAACACGTCCTCCGAAAGACCAAGGGTTCCAGGGTCAAGCTAATCTTCCCTGGGTAAGTCGGGACCTAAGGCGAGGCCGACAGGCGTAGTCGATGGACAACGGGTTGATATTCCCGTACCGGCGAAGAACCGCCCCAACCAATCCAGTGGTGCTAAGCGCCCAAAGCCAGTCACTGTCACCTTCGGGTGACGCCGGCTGGTGGAGCGCGCGACCCCATGCTGGTGCGGTTAGCGTATTAACAGGTGTGACGCAGGAAGGTAGCCCAAGCCAGGCGATGGTTGTCCTGGTGCAAGTGCGTAGGCCGAGAGGTAGGCAAATCCGCCTCTCATTCAGGCTGAGACACGATGCGGATAAAAAGTGGGTGATCCTCAGCTGCCGAGAAAAGCATCGACGCGAGGTTCCAGCCGCCCGTACCCCAAACCGACTCAGGTGGTCAGGTAGAGAATACCAAGGAGATCGAGATAATCGTGGTTAAGGAACTCGGCAAAATGCCCCCGTAACTTCGGGAGAAGGGGGGCCCAGCGCGTATTAGGACTTGCTCCGAAAGCGTGTGTGGGCCGCAGAGACCAGTGGGTAGCGACTGTTTATTAAAAACACAGGTCCGTGCCAAGTCGCAAGACGATGTATACGGACTGACGCCTGCCCGGTGCCGGAAGGTTAAGAGGACGGGTTAGCCGCAAGGCGAAGCTCTGAATTTAAGCCCCGGTAAACGGCGGTGGTAACTATAACCATCCTAAGGTAGCGAAATTCCTTGTCGGGTAAGTTCCGACCTGCACGAATGGCGTAACGACTTCCCAACTGTCTCAACCACGAACTCGGCGAAATTGCATTACGAGTAAAGATGCTCGTTACGCGCAGCAGGACGGAAAGACCCCGTGACCTTTACTACAGCTTGGTATTGGTGTTCGGTGTGGCTTGTGTAGGATAGGTGGGAGACTTTGAAGCGGACACGCCAGTGTTCGTGGAGTCGTTGTTGAAATACCACTCTGGTCACTCTGGATGTCTAACTTCGAACCGTGATCCGGTTCAGGGACAGTGCCTGGTGGGTAGTTTAACTGGGGCGGTTGCCTCCCAAAGAGTAACGGAGGCGCCCAAAGGTTCCCTCAACCTGGTTGGCAATCAGGTGGCGAGTGTAAGTGCACAAGGGAGCTTGACTGTGAGACTGACAGGTCGAGCAGGGACGAAAGTCGGGACTAGTGATCCGGCAGTGGCTTGTGGAAGCGCTGTCGCTCAACGGATAAAAGGTACCTCGGGGATAACAGGCTGATCTTGCCCAAGAGTCCATATCGACGGCATGGTTTGGCACCTCGATGTCGGCTCGTCGCATCCTGGGGCTGGAGTAGGTCCCAAGGGTTGGGCTGTTCGCCCATTAAAGCGGTACGCGAGCTGGGTTTAGAACGTCGTGAGACAGTTCGGTCCCTATCCGCTGCGCGCGTAGGAAGTTTGAGAGGATCTGACCCTAGTACGAGAGGACCGGGTTGGACGAACCTCTGGTGTGACAGTTGTCCTGCCAAGGGCACCGCTGTTTGGCTACGTTCGGGATGGATAACCGCTGAAAGCATCTAAGCGGGAAGCCGGCCTCAAGATGAGACTTCCATGCCCCTTGTGGGTGAGAGGCTCCCAGCAGACTACTGGGTTGATAGGCCAGACGTGGAAGCACAGCAATGTGTGTAGCTGACTGGTACTAATAAGCCGACGACTTACAAATCACTCATTCTTTATGCGTGTTCGCGTCCACTATGTGGTTCCCGATGTACGGGCACCACACCAACACAATCTTCGTGTTGATGTGCTGAAACATCGAAAGAGTTTCGGCGGTCATAGCGAGAGGGAAACGCCCGGTCACATTCCGAACCCGGAAGCTAAGCCTCTCAGCGCCGATGGTACTGCAGGGGGGACCCTGTGGGAGAGTAGGACACCGCCGGACACCACTTCACCGGAAGGCCGCCCAACGCAGGGCGGCCTTCCGTCGTTTACACGACAATCACAATCCAACAGCGGTACGGTGCTTCGACGCCGTAGATGAGGGACGGGGACAATGGCTGACGACGCTGAGAGGCGCGAACCGCGCGATCGCAGGGACGGCCCCCGTCGTTCACCGCAGGGCCGGTCGGATCGCGCGTCCTCGGGGCGCGGAGGCGCCCGACCGGATCGGGACGGCGCGCGTCGTGAGAGCGGCCACCGACCGGGCCGCGATGAGGATCGTTACCGCCCGCGCCCGGACCGCGACGGTTCGCGCTCGCAGAGCGGCGGCGGCTCCTCGCGTGAGGGGCGTGGCGACTCGCGTCCGGGTCGTGACGGCTACCGTCTGCGCGGTGAGGAGGGCCGGTTCGCTCCTCGGCAGGAGCGCGACGGAGGCTACCGTCCTCGTCAGGACCGGGCCGGATCCCGGCCGCGTCAGGACGACGACCGCCCCCGCCGCGACGGTGATGCGCGGACTCGCGATGGCGGCTTCCGCCCGCGTCGCGACGACGGCGGCTACCGTCCGCGCCACAGCGACGACGGCTACCGGCCGCGACGCGATCGCGACGAACGGCCTCCGCGCGGGAACGGCGGTCCGGCTCGTGATGGTGGGTACCGTCCGCGTCGGGATGACGATCGTTCGGGCCGTGAGGGTGGTTACCGTCCGCGTGGCGATGACGATCGTTCGGGCCGTGAGGGTGGTTACCGTCCGCGTCGGGATGACGATCGTTCGGGCCGTGAGGGCGGGTACCGTCCGCGTCGGGATGACGATCGGCCGCGCCGCGAGGGCGGCTACCCACCGCGTCGCGACGGCGAGCGTCCCCGCGAGGACGGTCGCGGGCGTCAGGATCGCGAGGGTTACCGTCCGCGTCGTGAAGAGGGGCGGGGCCCCCGTCGCTTCGACGACCGCCCGCGCCGGTTCGAGGGGGACGATCGCGAGCGTCGCCCGTTCGGGGACCGCTCGCGCGGGGACGATCGAGGCTCACGTCCTGAGCGCGGCTCGTCCGACCGCAACGCGGCGCGCCGCTGGGAGGACCGCGATGAGCGGGCGACCGGCCCCCGTCGCGACCGCGACGAGGAGCGTGCGCCGCGCATTCCGGACCCGCACCTGCCCGACGATGTCACGCCGAAGGACCTGCACGGTCAGCAGAACGAGCTCAAGACACTGAGCAAGGAGAACGCCGACCGCGTCGCCCGCCACATCGTGATGGCCGCTCGCCTCATTGATGACGACCCGCAGCTGGCGCATGAGCACGCCCTCGCGGCGGTCCGCCACGCGGGCCGCGTCGCGCTCGCGCGCGAGACGCTGGCGGTCACCGCCTACACCCTGGGCGACTTCGCGCTCGCGCTGCGCGAGCTGCGCACCCTGCGCCGCATCACGGGCCGTAACGACCACGTGGCGATGATCGTCGACTCCGAGCGCGGAGTGGGGCGGCCCGAGAAGGCGCTCGAGGAGGGGCGTGCCGCGGATCGCGAGACGCTCTCGGTCGAGCAGCGCGTCGAACTGGCGATCGCCCTGTCCGGTGCGCGGCTCGATCTGGGTCAGACCGAGCTCGCGCTGGCCGAGCTCGAGATTCCCGAGGCCGATCCGGACCGCGCCTTCCCGTGGAGCCCCGGCCTGTTCGCGGCTCGCGGCGCGGTGCTGGAGGATCTCGGGCGCGAGGACGAGGCCGCCGAGTGGTACACCCGCGCCGAGATCGCCGCGGACGCCATCGAGCAGGAGCTCGCGCAGGGCGACGAGATCCTCGTGGACGAGGTCGAAGAGGTCGACGTCGAACACGACGAGGCGGCCCCGCACGACGAGGATGAGCGCGACGACGAGCGCGAGCCCGCGGACCAAGGCGAGCCCGCCGATCAGGGCCGGGCGGGCGACGACGCCCCGTCGGGCGACGAGGGTGCGCCGAACGACGCGTCCGACGCGGACGGGGCGGGCGCGGACGAGCCCGGGACGCCCGCGGCAGGCGGCGCCGCGGACGAGACGTACACGATCGAGGACGAGGTCGACGAGATCCTCGCCCAGGCCGGCATCACCGACGCCGGCCAGGCACCGGACACCGACGATGAGGAGGCTGACGGCACCGATGGCGCTGTTCGCTAAGAAGACCGGGCCGGCGCCGCTCGACGGCGTCGACGTGGTGCTCTCGGATCTGGACGGCGTTGTGTATGCGGGCCCCGGCCCGCTGCCGCATGCCGTCGAGAGTCTCACCCGCGCGGCCGCCGAGGGGCGCCGGCTCGGGTACATCACGAACAACGCATCGCGCACCGACGCCACGGTGGCCGAGCACCTGTCCGGCCTGGGCTTGCCCACGCGCCCGGAGGAGATCGTCACGAGCCCGCAGGCCGCCGTGCGGCTGCTGGGCGAGAAGGTCGCCCCCGGCGCGACCGTGCTGGCGGTCGGCGGCGAGGGGCTCGTCGTCGAGCTCGAAAAGGCCGGTTACGCCGTCACCCGCAGCGCCGACGACGCACCGGCCGCCGTCGTGCAGGGCTTCGCCCCCGAGGTGGGGTGGACCCAGCTCGCCGAGGCGGCGTATGCGCTGGCGACGCCCGAGGAGGAAGGCGGCATTCCCTGGATCGCCACCAACACCGACTGGACGATCCCGCAGGCGCGCGGCATCGCCCCGGGCAACGGCACCCTCGTCTCCGCCGTCCACACCGCCGTGGGGCGCCTGGCGACGGTGGCGGGGAAGCCGGAGGCCCCCATCTTCCACGAGGCCGTCGCCCGTTTCCGCGCCGCGAGGCCGCTGTTTCTCGGCGACCGCCTGGACACCGACATCCAGGGTGCTCAGGCGGCGGGAATCGATTCCGCCGTGGTGCTCACCGGCATCGACCGTCCCAAGCACATCCTGGCGGCGCCCTCGCACGCCCGCCCCACCTACATCCTGAGCGATCTGCGCGAGCTGTTCGAGCCGTACCCGCTCGTGAAGCAGCGCGGTGACGTCACGACGGTGCGCGATGCGTCCGTGCGTGTCAGCGGGCCCGACGTCGAGATCGTCTCGGAGGGAAGCGACATCGATCTGCTGCGCGCGGCCGCGCACGCGATCTGGGCGACGGGTCGACAGATCTTCGGGTTCCGCGTGCCCGAGCGGCTCTACGCGGATCCCTTCCACCGTCAGCGGTAGCGTGGAGTCCATGGACAGCGTGATGCCCGACGACGAGCCGGGCGAGGGCCTCGTGAGCCGGGTGCGGGTGATCGAGCAGCAGCCGCTCGCGCAGCGTGCCGCGGCCTATGTGGCGTTGCACGACGAGCTCGCGCGCCGCCTCGAGTCGGCGCCCGGCGAGACCTCCGCCGGCCAGGGCGGCGAGCCGCGGTGAGCGCGCGCCTCGACGCGGCCCTTGCCGCGCGGGGCCTGGCCCGCTCGCGCACTCACGCCGCCACCCTCATCGCGCAGGGGCGCGTCGCCGTCGCCGGTCGCGTGGTGACGAAGCCGTCCGTCCGCGTTGAGGACGACGCCGAGATCCGAGTGGCCACCGACCACTACGTCAGCCGCGGCGCGCACAAGCTCATCGCGGCGCTCGACGGCTTCGGCATCGACGTGGCGGGGAGAGTGGCGCTCGATATGGGGGCGTCCACGGGGGGCTTCACCCAGGTGCTGCGCGAGCGCGGCGCGGAGCCCGTGCTGGCGGTCGACGTGGGGCACGGGCAGCTCGCGCCCGAGGTCGCCGCCGATCCTGGCGTGCATCGGATCGAGGGATTCAACGTCCGCTACATGACGCCCGAGAACCTCGCCGCCGCCGGCGGCGTCGCGGCGGCGCCGCGTGTGGTCACCGGCGACCTCTCTTTCATCTCTCTGACGCATGTCCTGCCGGCCGTTGCGCGGGTCGCGGCGCCCGAGGCCGACATCGTGCTGCTCGTGAAGCCCCAGTTCGAGGTGGGACGCGGCGGCATTCGGGAGGGGATCGTCACCGATCCCGGTCTGCGCGTCACGGCGGCGCTCGACGTGCTGTGGGCCGCGCACGACGCCGGGCTCGGATGCCTCGGCGTGCTGCCGTCGCCCCTCCCGGGCACGCGCGGCAACCGCGAGCTGCTCGTGCATCTGGCGGCGGCCCGCGGGCAGCGTCCCGACGCGTGGACCGCGGCCGTGGAGGCTGCCGCCGGCTAGGGCAGAGGGCGGCGACCCGCCTGTGGATGGCGCCGCGTGCGCCGGCCGATCGGACAGAATGGGTGGGATGGCAAGCGGGGGAGGACCATGACCGAGCGCAGGATCCTCGTCGTCGCGCACGCGCACCGTGACGACACCGTCGAGGCGGCGATGCGGGTGGTCGACGTCCTGCGCCGATCCGGCGCGGTCCCGGTGCTCGATGCGCAGGATCGTGCGGAGCTCGCGGCCGTCGTCCCCGCGTTCGCGGATGTCGCGGTGCTGGGTCAGGACGTGGCGCTGGCCGACGTCGATCTCGCGGTCGTCCTCGGCGGCGACGGCACCATCCTGAGGGCCGCCGAGCTCGTCCGCGACGGCACCGCGCCGGTGTTGGGCATCAACATGGGCCATGTGGGCTTCCTCGCGGAGATCGAACGCGACGACATGGACGAGGCCGTGCGGCGCGCCATCGCCGGCGACTACGACGTCGAGGAGCGCCTGGCACTGGCCGTGAAGGTGCGCGACCGCCGCGGCGAGGTCGTGTTCGAGACCTGGGCGCTGAACGAGGCGTCGATCGAGAAGGACATGCCGGGACGCATGATCGAGGTCGTGCTCGAGATCGACGGTCGCCCCCTGTCGAGCTTCGGCGCCGACGGCTGCGTCGTGTCGACGCCGACCGGCTCGACCGCATACGCGTTCTCGGCCGGCGGCCCGGTGATCTGGCCGACCGTGCAGGCGATCGCCGTCGTGCCCGTGTCGGCCCACGCGCTGTTCGCGCGGCCCCTGGTGGTGGGGCCGGAGCACACCGTCGCGCTGGAGGTGAAGGGCGGCATCGGTGGGTCAGGCGAGCTGTGGTGCGACGGCCGCCGCTCCCACCCGCTGCCGCCGGGCGCGCGCGTCACGGTGCGGCGCTCCGACCGGCCCGTGCGCCTGGCGCGCTTGCACCCGGCCGCCTTCACCGACCGTCTCGTGCGCAAGTTCCAGCTGCCCGTGCACGGCTGGCGCGGGCCCACGGGGACGATGATGACCGACGCCGTGAGCGTCGTGCCGATGCGAGGCGACGGGGAGCCGGCCCCCTCCGCCGCGCCGTCCGCCGCGCTTCCGGGAGGTGCCGACACGTGATCGAAGAGATGCGCCTGCGCGACCTCGGGGTGATCGCCGAGGCCGTGCTGCCGTTCGGACCGGGCTTCACCGCCGTGACGGGCGAGACCGGCGCCGGCAAGACGATGGTCGTGACCGGCCTCGGCCTGCTGCTCGGCGCGCGTGCCGACTCCGGCGCCGTGCGCGCGGGCGCGCCGCAGGCGTCGGTGGAGGGGGTGTGGACCGTTCCCGAGAACGGGGCCGTCGCCGAGCGCGTGCGCGAAGCGGGCGGGGACCTCGAGCCGATCGGTGCCGGCCGCGCCGAGCTGTACCTCTCACGCAGCCTCTCCGCGGAGGGACGCAGCCGCGCGGGGGTGGGCGGGCGCACCCGCTCCCGCCGGGGTGCTGGCCGACCTCGCCGAGCACCTCGTGGCCGTGCACGGTCAGTCCGAGCAGCTGCGGCTGAAGTCGGCGGCCGCGCAGCGCGATGCGCTCGACCGCTTCGGCGGCGAGACCGTCGGCGCGGCGCTTTCCGCGTACCGAGAGGCGTTCGAGGCCTGGCGCGCGGTCGATCGCGAGCTCACCACGCTGACGACCGAGCGGGATGCCCGCGCCGCCGAGGCCGACGCGCTGCGCCAGACCCTCGCCGAGATCGAGCAGGTCGCGCCCGAGCCCGGCGAGGACGAGGCGCTTGCGGAGCGCGCCGAACGGCTCGCGAATGCCGAGGAGCTCCGCGCCGCCGCCGCCCTCGCGCGCGAGGGTCTGTCGAGCGAGGAGGGCGCACCCGACGTGTCGTCGATCCTGGCCGAGGCCCGGCGCGCGCTGGAGCGCGCGGGGGACGCGACCCTCACCGGGATCGCCGAGCAGCTCGCCGACCTCGGCTACCGCGTGGCAGACCTCGCGGTGGAGCTGTCGGGATTCCTCGCCGACCTGGATGAGACGGGGCCGCAGGAGCTTGCGGCGGTCGAGGAGCGCCGTGCCGCCGTGGCGTCGCTCGTCCGCGTGCACGGATCGCTCGACGCGGCGATCGCCCTGCTCGAGACGGGCTCGTCGCGGCTGGCGGAGCTCGACGACGACGGCGACCGGATCGAGCGCCTTGCCGCGCAGCGCGACGAGGCCCGCGCCGACCTGGACGCGCGCGCGGCGGCGCTGACGGCGGCGCGCACGGAGGCGGCCGCGCGGCTCTCCGAGGCCGTGACCGACGAGCTGCATGCCCTCGCGATGCCGGACGCCACCCTGACGGTCGCGGTGAGCCAGGGCGCGGAATCCGCCCACGGCCGCGACGAGGTGTCGTTCCTGCTCGCCCCGCACCCGGGTGCCGAGCCCCGCCCCGTCGCCAGGGGCGCCTCGGGCGGCGAGCTGAGCCGCGTGATGCTGGCGATCGAGGTCGTCATCGCCGGCACCGACCCCGTGCCGACGTTCGTCTTCGACGAGGTCGACGCCGGCATCGGCGGCGCGGCCGCCATCGAGGTGGGCAGGCGCCTGGCCAAGCTCGCGGAGACCTCGCAGGTGATCGCCGTCACGCATCTGGCCCAGGTGGCGGCGTTCGCGAACAATCACCTGAGCGTGGTGAAGGCGAGCGACGGCACCGTCACCACCTCGAGCGTCCGGGTGCTGGACGGGGCGGACCGGGAGGCCGAGATGGCCCGGCTGCTCTCCGGCATGTCCGACTCCGACGCGGCCCTCACCCACGCGCGCGAGCTGCTGCAGCTCCGCCCGGTGGGGGTATGAGCGACGGCAGCCCCGCCGGCACGCATGAGGGGCGCCCGTCCGGCGCGACCGGAGGGAACGACGCCGATCCGCTGCCGCCCGGCGCGACCCGCCTGGAGACCCGCCGGCCGAGCCGCCTCTACGTTTGGCTTGCCGGGATCCTGCGACGGCTCGAGAAGACCGCGGGTGTACGCGGCTCGGCTGCGGCGACCGCCTCCGCGTGGATCGCGCTTGCCGTGCTCGGGGCCGTGCTGCTGCTGGGGCCGGTGATCAACGCGCCCAAGACGCTCGACGACTACCTGAATGCTGCCGAGACCGGCACCGAGACCTGGATCGCTCGCGAGTTCCGCGCCGACTACGAGGTGGTGCGCCGCGACGACGGCGGGCTCGAGCTGCACGTGGAGGAGCGGATCACCGCCTTCTTCACGGACGACAGCGACGAGACGTCCATCGAGCGCACGATCCTCTCGGAGTACGACGGGCGCGATGTCGGGCCCGTGCTGGTCGGGGCGCGCTTCGATGGCGAGGCGGTCGACCCGGACGTGCGCGAGAGCCCGACCCAGACGACGTACCGGATCGAGACCGGAGAGCGCCTGCAGGGCGACCACGAGCTCGTGCTGCGGTACACCCTGCGCGACGTGCTGAGCGAGACGACCAACGAGAGCACCGGCCGCGCGGAGCAGCTGTTCGAATGGGACGCGTTCGGGCCGGACTGGTCGCAGGGCACGGCCGCCATCGATCTGTCCCTCTCGGTTCCGCACGAGCTCGTGGACTCCTACGCACGTCAGCCCCGCGCGATGCTCGGGTGGCTGTTCGTGTCCGACACGTCGACGCTCGAGCCCGACGCCGTCGGCGCCGACGCGGTGACCTATCGCGTCACGAACGAGCAGAATCTCCCGCCCGACGCGCAGCTGCGACTCACGCTGGCCTTCCAGCCGGGTACGTTCGCGACGGCGCCGGAGACCTGGCTGTACTGGGTGATGGTGATCGGCCCGTTCGCCCCGCTGCTCCTCATGGGCGTCGTGCTGCTGTTCGCGCTCGCCGCCCGGGCCGTGATCTGGCGGGATGCGCCCGGTGGCGCCTGGTACCTGCCGCAGCACGAGCCCCCGAAGGGGGTGGACGTCGCGCTCGCGGCGCGCGTCTGGCGGGCGGTGCGCGCGGCCCCCCTCGCCGAGGCGCTGGAGGATTACCGACGCGGGGAGGGCGGCGCCCGCCAGCTTGCCATGGAAGCGCATCGCGCCGGCCGACTGCGCGCGCTGCCGCGGGCCTGGAAGCGATATGTGGGCGGGGCCTGGCGGGAGACGTTCGCGCGCGGGTACCGCCGGGTGCCTCGCGGCGTCGTGCGCACCTCCTTCCTGCTGGCGGCGCTGGCACTGCCGCTGCTGCAGCTGGGGCTCGCCAGGCAGCTCTCGCATCAGTTCTCGCTCAGCCGCTACTGGTGGCCGGTCGCGGTCGTCGCCGTCACGATCGGCCTCGCCGTCGCCGTGCTCACCATCGTCCTGACCGACCGGCCGCTGACGCGCAAGGGGGCGGCGCTGCGCGAGCACCTGATGGGGATGCGTGACTCCATCCGCATCACCCGTCTCGAGGAGCGCGGGGGCCTGCGCGACCCGATGCTGCCGTACGCCGTCCTGTTCGCACGCCCGCGCCGCGCCGCCGCCATCGTCCGGCGCGCCGCGAGCGATGCCGGGGTGTCGCTCGAGCTGCCCGCCGGCTTCGGCCGGGTGGACGCGACGCGGATCGCGCGGCGGGTGGCCGCGGCGCTGGCCGTGGCGGCGGCGGTGGTCGTGCCCAGCGTGTTCGTGTCGCCCGTGGCCGAGCCCGGCTTCGGACCGAGCTGGGACAGGGAGGAGCTGCCCGGCCACTACGGCGTGGCCGCGACGTCCTTCGAGGCGCGCGCGGAGCTGACCGGGGGTGCCGATCCGACGCTCGTCGTCGTCGAGACCATGGAGCTGACCGTGGCCGACCGGCCCACGGTGCCGCAGCTGATGCGCGAATGGACGGATCGGTCCCAGGGGCACGACGCGGGGCTGCGGGTCACCTCCGTCACCATCGATGGCGAGCCCGTGGAATTCGTCACGGACGTCGCGCACGAGCGCACCCGGCTGCGCACGCTCATCCCTGACACCTGGGCGGGCGAGCACGAGGCGGTCGTGCGATACGAGATGACCGATCCGATCGCCGAGGTGGGCACGGGGGAGCAGCGGATCCAGCAGCTGCGCTGGATCGCGCTCGACGCCCGCTCGGACTGGGCGTGGAGCCTGCCGGACATCTTCCTCGATCGGCTCGCCTTCCAGCTGACCGTGCCCCGCGAGGTCGCCGACGCCGCGGTCGGCGTCAGCGGTGCGATCGACTCCGGACCCGATACGCGCACGGTGCTCGACGAGACGGACGTGCGCGAGCTCGACCGCGTCACCACGGGCGACACCGTGCTGTTCAGCGAGACGTGGGACGGGGACCGCGACGCCGACTACTTCACGAGCCCCGACTATGCCGCAAGCGGCGACCTGGGGGTGCAGCTGCAGTTCCCGGAGGGCACGTTCCCCTCCGCCGACGACGACGGCTGGGTCTGGTGGGCCGGTGTGCGGCTGCTTGCCGTGTGGGGAAGTCTCGTGCCAGGGTTCGTCGCGCTCGCCGCCGTGGTCGCCGGGATCGCCGGGGCGCTTCGGCGGCGCCCCGTGTCGCGAGCGGCGTGGGACCGGTCCGTGTGGATGGCGCCCGCGTTCACCCTCGCGCAGGCGGTGCTGTTCGTCTGGGCGACCGCCGACGCCACCGGAGACGAGATCTACTTCGTCGTCCCCGGCCTCCTCGTGCTGGTCAACCTCGCCGCCACGACGACGGCGGTCATCGTCGCGGTGCGGCGACGGCGCTGAGGACGGCGCTCCTGTGGCACGCTGGAAGGAAGCCCCGCGCGGCGCGCCGATCCACGCCTGGCGCGCCGGCCCGCCACCCCGACTGTTAGGATAGAAGCCCGTGATGCAGACCACTTCTGAGGGCAACGCGGGTACGACGACCAAGCAGATCTTCGTGACGGGCGGTGTCGTCTCCTCCCTCGGTAAGGGGCTCACGGCCGCGAGTCTCGGCAATCTCCTGACCGCACGCGGGCTGCATGTCGTGATGCAGAAGCTCGACCCGTATCTGAACGTCGATCCCGGGACGATGAACCCGTTCCAGCACGGCGAGGTCTTCGTGACCGACGACGGCGCCGAGACCGACCTCGACATCGGGCACTACGAGCGGTTCCTCGACGTCAACCTCAGCCAGGCGGCCAACGTGACGACGGGTCAGATCTACTCGCAGGTCATCGCGCGCGAGCGCCGCGGCGAGTACCTCGGCGACACGGTGCAGGTGATCCCGCACATCACGGACGAGATCAAGCGCCGCATGCGCCTGCAGGCCGAGGCCGACCCGCAGCCCGACGTCATCATCACGGAGGTCGGCGGCACGGTGGGCGACATCGAGTCGCAGCCGTTCCTGGAGGCCGCGCGCCAGCTGCGTCACGAGCTCGGGCGGGACAACGTCTTCTTCGTGCACGTCTCGCTCGTGCCGTTCATGGGGGCATCGGGGGAGCAGAAGACCAAGCCGACGCAGCACTCCGTGGCCGCGCTGCGCCAGGTCGGCATCCAGCCCGACGCGCTCGTGCTGCGCAGCGACCGCCCGGTGACCGAGGCGAACATGCGCAAGATCGCCCTCATGTGCGACGTCGAGACCGAGGGCGTCGTCAACACCGTGGACCTGCCGAGCATCTACGACATCCCCTCCACCCTCAACGATCAGGGGCTGGACTCGTACATCGTGCGCCGGCTGGGCCTGACGAAGGCCGCCGAGGTGGACTGGACGCGCTGGAACCGCGTGCTGCAGGCCGTGCACAACCCCAAGCACGAGGTCACGATCGGCCTCGTCGGCAAGTACATCGACCTGCCCGACGCCTACCTCTCGGTGACCGAGGCGATCAAGGCCGGCGGGTTCGCCCAGGAGACGAAGGTCAACATCCGCTGGATCCCCTCGGACCTGTGCGAGACGCCGGACGGCGCGCGCGAGCAGCTCGCGGAGCTCGACGGCATCTGCATCCCCGGCGGCTTCGGCATCCGAGGCATCGAGGGCAAGCTCGGCGCGCTCCGCTTCGCCCGCGAGCAGGGCATCCCGACGCTGGGGCTGTGCCTGGGCCTGCAGTGCATGGTGATCGAGTACGCCCGCAACGTGGCGGGGATCGAGGGCGCCTCCTCGAGCGAGTTCGACCCCGAGACGCCCGCCGCCGTCATCGCCACGATGGCCGAGCAGGTCGAGATCCTCGAGGGCGGCGACCTGGGCGGCACGATGCGCCTGGGTCTGTACCCCGCCCGGCTCGCGGAGGGCTCGCTCGCCGCCGACGTCTACGGCGCCACCGAGGTCGAGGAGCGTCACCGTCACCGCTACGAGGTCAACAACACCTACCGCGACCGCATCGCGGAGTCGGGCCTGGTCTTCTCGGGCATCAACCCCGACCTCGACCTCGTCGAGTTCGTCGAGCTGCCGCGCGACGTGCACCCGTACTACATCGCCACGCAGGCCCACCCGGAGCTGCGCTCGCGGCCGTCCAACCCGCACCCGCTGTTCCGCGGCCTCGTCGCGGCGGCGCTCGACCGTCACCGTGCCGGCGAGCTCTTCGAGGTCGAGGACGTCGAGGCCGGGGCCGAGGCCTGACATGTCGCTGCGGGACGAGCCGGGTGGCGTCCCGGTCCTCCACTCGGCCGTGGGGTACCACGGCCGAGTGTGGGACGTCGTCGAGGACCGGATCGACTACAACGGCCAGGAGCTCTTCCGCCACTACATCGCGCACCCCGGTGCGGCGGCCATCGTCGCGATCGACGACGACGAGCGGGTGCTGCTGATCCAGCAGTACCGACACCCGATCTCCTCGCGCGAGTGGGAGATTCCGGCGGGGCTGCACGACGTGGCGGGGGAGGACCACCTGGCGGGCGCGCAGCGAGAGCTCGCCGAGGAGGCGGATCTCGTGGCCGCGCACTGGGAGAGCCTCGGCACGTTCGCCCTGAGCCCCGGCAGCAGCGCGGAACGGATCGACCTGTACCTGGCCACCGGCCTCAGCCCCGCGCCCGAGACGTTCGCCCGCGAGGACGAGGAATCCGACATGCGGCTCGAGTGGGTGCCGCTCGAGGAGGTGCTGCGGGCGATTCGTGAGGGGCGCTTCGGCAACGCGACGCTCGCGCTCGGCGTGCTGCTGGCCGCGGATCGGATCCGCTCCCGCGAGGCCTGATGCGCGTCGAGCGCGCGGTCGACGCGTACCTCAGGCACGTGACGATCGAGCGCGGGCTGAGCGACCACACCGTCGCCGCCTACCGCCGCGACCTCGCCGCCTACGGCGAGTGGCTCGCGGAGCGGGGGATCGACGACACCAACGAGGTCAGCGCCGCGATCCTGGCCGAGTTCGCCGCCGAGCGCGCGTCGGCCGATCCGCCGCCCGCGGCCTCCTCGCTCGCCCGGCTGCAGTCATCCGTGCGCGGCCTCCACCGCTTCTTGGCGCGAGAGGGACACGCCGACGATGACCCCGCCCAGCGGCTGCGACCGCCGAAGCAGCCGCGCCGCCTTCCGAAGGCGCTCTCGATCGAGCAGGTGGAGCGTCTGCTGCAGGCCCCGCCGGCGGAGGAGCCGCTCGGCATCCGGGATCGGGCGCTGCTGGAACTGCTGTACGCCACCGGCGCGCGCGTCTCGGAGGCCGTGGGCCTGGATGTCGACGATCTCGCGCACGGCGACGTCGTACGGCTGCGCGGCAAGGGGTCGAAGGAGCGGATCGTGCCGGTCGGCTCGTACGCCCGCGCCGCCGTCGACGCCTACCTCACGCGGGTGCGGCCAGACCTCGCCACGCGCGGCACCGCGTCGCCGAAGCTCTTCCTCGGGGCGCGCGGCCGGCCGTTGTCGCGCCAGAGCGCGTGGCTCGTGATCCAGTCGGCGGCCGAACGGACCCAGCTGAGCGCCCACGTCTCGCCGCACACGCTGCGGCATTCGTTCGCCACGCACCTGCTGCAGGGCGGTGCCGATGTGCGGGTGGTGCAGGAACTGCTGGGCCACGCCTCGGTCGCGACGACGCAGATCTACACGCACGTCACGGTCGACACCCTCCGCGACATCTACGCGACGAGTCACCCCCGCGCTCGCTGATCCCGCCGCCTTCGGTGCCCTCCGGGCGCGGCGTGCTTCGCACGCGGCGCGAGATCTCCGCGACCCCGCCGGCCCCGGGCGCGTCAGGCGGGCCCGGAACCGGCCCGTGACTAGAATCGAGGGATCGCAGCACAGGCAGGAGCATCGGTGACGGAGAAGGCCAAGACCTCCACGAAGGACGAGCCCGTGCTCGGACCGACGGGACGTCCGTACCAGGGCTTCCCGACGCCTCCGAAGCTCGATCGGCACGGCCCCGCGCGCATCATCGCGCTGTGCAACCAGAAGGGCGGCGTCGGGAAGACGACCACCTCGATCAACCTGGCCGCGTCGTTGGCGGAGTACGGACGCAAGGTGCTCGCGATCGACTTCGATCCGCAGGGCGCGCTGTCGGCGGGCCTCGGCGTGCAGACCCATGACGTTCCCACGATCTACGACCTGCTGCTGGACACCAAGCGCGACCCGCGCGAGGCCATCGTGCGCACGGCAACCGAGGGCCTCGACCTCATCCCCGCCAACATCGACCTGTCGGCGGCGGAGGTGCACCTCGTCAACGAGGTGGCGCGCGAGAGCATCCTGTCGCACGTGCTGCGCCGCGTCGCGGCCGACTACGACGTCATCCTCGTCGACTGCCAGCCGTCCCTCGGCCTGCTCACCGTCAACGCCCTCACCGCGGCGCACGGCGTGCTGATCCCGCTCGAGTGCGAGTTCTTCGCCCTGCGCGGCGTCGCGCTGCTCATCGAGACGATCGAGAAGGTGAAGGATCGCCTCAACCCGGCGCTCGACCTGGACGGCCTGCTCGCGACGATGTACGACCCGCGCACCCTGCATTCGCGCGAGGTGCTGGAGCGGATCGTCGAGACGTTCGGCGAGAAGGTGTTCGAGACCGTCATCGGTCGCACCGTGAAGTTCCCCGACGCCTCGGTCGCCGGTCAGCCCATCACCGAGTACGCGCCGGAGCACCCGGCGGCGCAGGCGTACCTGCGGCTCGCGCGGGAGCTCGTGGCGCGCGGCGCCGTGGCATAGGGACGATGGCCGGCCCCGGTCAGCCCGATCGGCCCGATCCCGACGGGGGCGCTCCGGCCGAGGAGAGCGGCGCGGACGAGCGGTCGTTCCGCGTCTCGCTGTCGAACTTCGACGGCCCGTTCGATCTGCTGCTGCAGCTCATCTCGAAGCACGAGATGGACATCACGGAGATCGCCCTCAGCAAGGTGACGGACGAGTTCATCGCCTATCTGCGCGACCTCGACTCGGGCGAGGACCTCGACCAGGCCAGCGAGTTCCTCGTCGTGGCCGCGACGCTGCTCGACATGAAGGTGGCGGGGCTGCTGCCGCAGGGCGAGCTGGTCGACGCCGAGTCGGTGGCGCTGCTGGAGGCCCGTGATCTGCTGTTCGCGCGCCTGCTGCAGTACCGCGCGTTCAAGGAGGCGTCGGCATGGTTCGCCGATCGGCTACGGGCGGAGGAGGGGCGGCACGCACGCAGCGTGCCGCTGGACCCGAAGTACCGCTCGCGCACACCGGAGCTGGTGTGGACCCTGTCGCCCGACGATTTCGCGGCGCTCGCCATCCTCGCCATGACGCCGCGGGACATCCCGACCGTCGGGCTGGATCACCTGCACGCGCCGCTCGTGAGCATCCGGGAGCAGGCCGCGATCGTCGTCTCCGCGTTGCGCAGCGCCGAGACGCTGACGTTCCGCGAGCTCATCGCCGGCGTGACGCAGGCGGGCGTCGTCGTGGCCCGATTCATCTCGGTGCTGGAGCTGTACCGGCACGCGGCCATCTCGTTCGAGCAGCTCGAGCCCCTCGGCGAGCTGACACTGCGTTGGACGGCCGAGCACTGGTCCGAGGAAACGCTGGCGACCCTGGGAGCCGACTATGACCGATGACAGCGCGACCGAGGCGGCGGCGATGCGACCCGATCCGGTCGTCCCGGAGGAGAGCGCCCGGCCGGAGCCGGTGGGCACCGTGCCGCAGCGGCTCGAGGCGATCCTCCTCATCGCCGATGAGCCGCTGAGCGTGGTGAACCTCGCCACGGCGGTCGGTGCGCCCGTGCCCGCGGTGCGGCAGGCGCTCGAGGCGCTCGTCGCGGACTACGACGGCGCCGACGGCGGGCGCCGCCGTGGCTTCGAGCTGCGCGAGGTGGGCGGCGGCTGGCGCATGTACGTGCGCGGCGAGTTCGACGGCCTCGTCGCCGACTTCATCGGCGGGCAGGCGCCGGCGCGCCTGTCGCAGGCCGCGCTCGAGACGCTCGCCGTCATCGCCTACAAGCAGCCCGTCACGCGCTCGCAGGTCGCATCGATCCGTGCCGTGAACGTCGACTCCGTCGTGCGTACCCTGCTGGCGCGCGGTCTGATCACCGAACTGTTCACCGATCCCGAGACCGGCGCGATCAACTACGGCACGACCGATCTGCTTCTGCAGCAGCTGGGCATCAACTCCCTCGACGAGCTGCCGCCGATCTCGCCGCTGCTCGATGACGGGGCCGACGGCTTCGACGACGTCGCCTGATCTCGGCGGCGATTGGGGCGGGGCCGCGCCGGTCTGGGATCCTTGACGGTATGGAGTCGAACGACGCGGGTGAGGGCACCCGGCTGCAGAAGGTGCTCGCGAACGCCGGGGTCGCGTCGCGACGCGCCTCGGAGCAGCTGATCGTCGAGGGTCGGGTGCGCGTGAACGGCGCCGTGGTCACCGAGCTCGGAACGCGAATCGACCCCCAGCGCGACCTCGTCGACGTCGACGGCACCGCCGTCCAGCTGGATGCCTCCAAGCGCTACGTCATGCTGAACAAGCCCACAGGCGTGGTCAGCTCCATGCGAGACGACCGCGGCCGGCCCGATCTGCGCCGCTTCACGAAGGACTGGCCGGAGCGGCTGTTCAACGTGGGCCGGCTGGACGCCGACACGAGCGGGCTGCTCGTGCTCACGAACGACGGCGAGCTCGCCCAGGTGCTCGCGCACCCCTCGTTCGGGGTGACGAAGGTGTACATCGCCAAGGTGCGCGGCACGGTCACGGCGCAGACGATCGCGCGCCTCACGCGCGGGATCGAGCTGGAGGACGGTCCGATCCGGGCCGACAAGGCGCGCCTGCTCGACGCGTCCGCCGGATCGAGCCTGGTGGAGCTGACGCTGCACTCCGGGCGCAACCGCATCGTGCGGCGCATGATGGCCGAGGTCGGGCACCCGGTGCTCGAGCTCGTGCGGCGCCAATTCGGCCCCTTGCACCTGGGAACCCTCCCAGTGGGTCGCGCGCGCGAGTTGACTAAGGTGGAACTCGGCGCCCTGCTGACGCTTTCGCGGACGGCGCCGAACGCTCCGTCGGCCGGCGTGGAGCACGAGGCCGACGCCGATCGGGAGGGGACGCAGTGAGCGATACACGCGTGCGTGCCGACGGCACCGTGCCCGGTCGCGTCGCGCGTGTCTCCGGCACCGTCCGGATCGTCGGCGCGGGCCTGCTGGGTGCGAGCATCGGGCACGCGCTGATGCGCGCGGGTGTCGACGTGGCCCTGGCCGACACCTCGCCCACGCAGCTGCGGCTCGCCGTCGACTACGGTGCCGGTCGCGAGGCCGCCCCCGGAGACCGCCCCGCGCTTGTCGTCGTGTGCGTGCCGCCCGACGTCGTCGCCGACGTCATCGAGGCCGAGCTGCGCGCCCACCCCGACGCGGTGGTGACCGACGTGGCCTCCGTCAAGCTGCAGCCGCTGCGGGAGCTGCGCCGTCGCGGCGTGGACCTCGCGCGCTACATCGGCTCGCACCCCATGGCCGGACGCGAGCGGGGCGGGGCGATCTCGGCGCGCTCCGACATCTTCGCGGGCCGGCCGTGGGTGATCTGCCGCGACGGCGAGACGGCCGCCGGCGACCTCTCGCTCGTGGAGTCGCTCGCGCTCGACCTGGGGGCCGTCCCCATCGAGATGACCCCGGAGGAGCACGACCGATCGGTCGCGCTCGTCTCGCACGTGCCGCAGGTGGTGGCCTCGCTCCTCGCCTCGCGCTTCGTCGGCGCGCCCGACGAAGCGCTCGGACTGGCCGGCCAGGGAGTGCGCGACACCACGCGGATCGCGCACTCCGCCCCCGGACTGTGGGTGCAGATCCTCGACGCGAACGCCGGTCCGGTCGTGGAGGTGCTCGACGCGCTCGCGGCGGACCTGACCGAGCTCTCCGCCGCGCTCCGCGCGACCGACGCTCCGGGCTCCCGGCGGGCCATCGCCGAGGCGATCCGCCGCGGCAACGTCGGGGTCGAGCGCCTGCCCGGCAAGCACGGCCAGCGCCGCACCTTCGCGGCGTTCGTCGTCATGGTCGACGACACCGCCGGTCAGCTCGGGCGTCTGTTCGGCGATCTCGGCGAGCTGGGCGTGAACGTGGAGGACTTCCGCCTCGAGCACTCGCCGGGCGCCCCCCTGGGCCTGGCCGAGATCGCCGTCGAGCGGTCGGCGCTGGAGCCGTGCGTGCAGGGCCTGGAGGCCCGCGGATGGCGGATCGCGAGCACCGACGATGACTGAGCAGACACCGATCATCGCGATCGACGGACCCGCGGGGTCGGGCAAGTCGAGCGTGTCGAAGGAGATCGCGCGACGGCGTGGCTACGGCTACCTCGACACCGGCGCCGGCTATCGCGCGCTGTCGTGGCACGTGCTGCACCGCGGCGCCGACACCGCGGACACCGATGCGGTGCTCACGGCGCTCACCTCCTTCGACCTGCGGCTCGGCCTCGAGCCCGATGACCGCACCGTGACGGTGGGCGGCGTCGACGTGACCCGCGACATCCGCACTCCCGAGGTGACGGCCGCGATCTCGGGCTTCACCCGGGTGCCGGAGGTGCGCGCCTACCTGAACGCGATCTTCCGTCGCCTGGCGGGGGAGTCCGGACTCGGCGGCGTGGTCATCGAGGGGCGTGACATCACCTCGGTGGTGGCGCCCGACGCGCCCGTGCGCATCCTCATGACCGCCTCGCCCGAGGTGCGCGCGCAGCGGCGCGGCCTCGAGTGGGGAGCCGACGCCGCCGAGGTCAAGGAGGCGATCCTGCGCCGCGACGAGTCCGACAGTCATGTGCTGGAGCTCGCCGAGGCCGATCCGGGGGTCGACGTGATCGACACGAGTGAGCTTGATTTCGAGCAGTCCATCGACGCCGTGCTGACGGTGATCGACCGAGAGCTGGGAGGCCGCGATGGCCGCTGAAGAAGAGTACGAGGGCGGCCCCGACCGCCTGGCCGAGCGCATGGCCGAACTGGACGAGGAGCTCGTCGAGGCGCGTGCCGCCGCGCTGCGGCAGAGCCTCGAGGACTACGACCTCGACGAGGAGGACGCGGCGCTGCTCGCGGGGCTCCAGGCCGGTGAGGACGGGATCGAGTACCTGCCCGCCCTTCCCGTGGTGGCGATCGTCGGCCGCCCGAACGTGGGCAAGTCGGCGCTCGTGAACCGCATCCTCGGGCGCCGCGAGGCCGTGGTGGAGGACACCCCCGGCGTCACGCGCGACCGGGTCACCTACAAGGCCGAGTGGATGGATCGGCGCTTCTCGCTCGTCGACACCGGCGGCTGGGAGCCCGACGCGAAGGGCATCGACCGCTCGGTCGCGGCGCAGTCGGAGATCGCCATCGACCTCGCCGACGTCATTCTCTTCGTCGTCGACGCCATCACCGGCGCCACCTCGACCGACGAGCACGTGGTCCGCCTGCTGCGCAAGACGGACAAGCCCGTCTTCCTTGTCGCCAACAAGATCGACGACGCCCGTCAGGAGCCCGAGGCCGCCGCGCTGTGGAACCTCGGACTGGGGGAGCCGCACCCGGTCTCGGCGATCCACGGCCGGGGCGTGGCCGACCTGCTCGACGAGGTCATGAAGGTGCTGCCCGAGGTCTCGGCCGTCGCCAAGCACGAGATCGGCGGACCGCGCCGCGTGGCGATCCTCGGCCGGCCGAACGTCGGCAAGTCGTCGCTGCTGAACAAGGCGGCCGGCGAGGAGCGCGTCGTCGTGAACGACCTGGCCGGCACGACGCGCGACCCCGTGGACGAGGTGGTGGAGCTCGGCGGCAAGATGTGGCGCCTCGTCGACACCGCCGGCATCCGGCGCCGCGTGCACCTGTCGCAGGGCGCGGACTTCTACGCCTCGCTGCGCACCTCCGCCGCGCTGGAGAAGGCCGAGGTCGCGGTCGTCGTGATCGACGTGAGCCAGCCGATCAGTGAGCAGGACGTGCGCATCATCGACCTCGTGCTCGAGTCGGGCCGCGCGCTCGTGCTCGCGTTCAACAAGTGGGACGAGCTGCTGGCCGATGACGCCCGCGGCGGAGAGCGGCGCCGCCTGCTGGAGCGTGAGATCGAGCAGGATCTCGCCCACGTGTCGTGGGCACCGCGCGTGAACATCTCGGCCAAGACCGGCCGCCATCTCGACCGGCTCGTGCCGGCCCTGGAGAAGGCGCTCGCCTCGTGGGATCAGCGCATCCCGACGGGCAAGTTCAACGCGTTCGTCACCGAGCTCGTCCAGGAGCACCCGCACCCGCTGCGCGGGGGTAAGCAGCCGCGCATCCTGTTCGGCACGCAGGCGGGCACGCGCCCGCCCACGTTCGTGCTGTTCACGACGGGCTTCCTCGACCAGGGCTACCGCCGCTTCGTGCAGCGCCGCCTGCGCGAGCTGTACGGCTTCGAGGGCACGCCCATCGTCATCAACATGCGCGTGCGCGAGCGCCGCCAGCGCAAGTAGCGTGGGCGTGTGACGATCGTCCCTCCGCAACCCGGCGAGCCGCGTCGGCCCGAGGGGCCGCGCGATCCCGGTGACGCGTGGGTGGTCGCCCCGACGGGGGAGCGGTACTGGGGGCGCTTCGGCGCCGCCGGCCTTTTGGCCGTTGACCCCGACAAGGGCGTGCTGTTGCAGCACCGGGTGGGGTGGAGCCATCACGGCGGCACATGGGCGCTGCCGGGAGGTGCGCTGCACCAGGACGAGCCGGCCATCGAGGGCGCGCTGCGCGAGGCCGGCGAGGAGGCGGGCGTGCCGCGGGGTGCGGTCCGGCCGCGCTTCACGAGCGTCTTCGAGGTGGGCGTGTGGCGGTACACGACGCTCGTGGCGGATGTCCGTGCGCCCTTCGATCCGGTCATCAGCGATCCCGAGAGCCTGGAGCTGGCGTGGTTCGCGCCGGCCCAGGTCGACTCGCTGCCCCTGCATCCCGGCTTCGCCGCGTCGTGGCCGGGGCTGCGGGCGCTGCTGGCGACGCGCCCGCTGATCCTCGTCGACGCGGCCAACGTGGTCGGATCGGTGCCCGACGGCTGGTGGCGAGACCGCGCCGGCGCCGCGGAGCGGCTGCGCGAGCGCCTCGCGGAGCTCGCGGCCGCGGGCGTCGACGGCGCGGAGCTCGGGGTCGACGGCACGCACTGGTTCCCCGAGGTCGCGATGGTCGTCGAGGGCAGGGCGCGCGAGGTGGCCTCGGCCGACCGGGTGGAGGTGTTCGCGGCGCCGGGTTCCGGCGATGACGAGCTCGTCGCGCGCGCGGAGTCGCTCCTCGCCGACGGGCGTTCCGTGATCGCCGTGACGAGCGACCGCGAACTGCGCGCACGCCTCGAGGCCACGGGCGCGGCGGTGCACGGCGTCACGTGGCTGCGCAGCCTAGTGGGGCGGGCCTAGTCCCCGCACCCGCCGCGCGGCAACGATCCCGCCGCGCGGCAGCGACAAATGCTCGCCGCGCGACGGGAACGTTGCCTCGCGAGGTCAGTCGCGCCCGAGCAGGCGGTCGATCTCGCGGCGTTCCCGCTTGGTGGGGCGGCCGGCGCCGCGGTCGCGCGTGACGATGGGCGCGTAGAACTCCCGCGGCGGCCGGGGAGGGGTGCGGTCCTCGTACGCCTTCGCCGCGATCGGGGCGCCCACCCGCTTCGTCAGCAACTGGACGACGCCGAGGACGCGATCGAACCCGGCGATGCGTACGCGCACCTCGTCGCCCACCTTGACGGCGTACGACGCCTTCACCGGGTCACCGTTGACGCGCACGTGCCCGCCGCGGACGGCCGCTGTCGCGAGCGATCGCGTCTTGTACATGCGCACCGCCCAGAGCCACACGTCCAGTCGCACGGATTCGCTCATCCGGCCATCGTAGGACGGGTGGCGCTCAGCTGGCGTCGCCCGCCGTGACCGCCTGCGCCTCGGCGAGCTCGCCGGGTTCCGGATCGCGATCGATGACCGCGAGCACGCGGCCCGAGAACGCCAGCACGAGCGTGGACACGATCAGCGCCGCCGCGGCGAACAGGTACGGCACCGTCTCGCTGAACGCGCCGCCCAGCCACGCCGCGAGCGGCGGGGCCGCGGCGCCGCCGATGAAACGCACGGCCGAGTAGGCGGACGAGGCGACCTGGCGCGGCAGGTCCGTCGCCTCCATGACCGCCTCCGTCAGCGCCGTGTTGCACACGCCCAGCAGCAGGCCGCCGATGACGATGCAGGCCACGAGACCGGCCGGCTGGTCGACGAGGATCCCGGCGGCGACGAGGTCGACGGCGAGCAGGAGGAACATCGCCATGAGCGTGCGGCGCCGGCCCCAGAGCCGGATCAGGACCGGTGCGACCAGCACGCTCGTGATCGCGAGGGCGAGACCCCAGCCGAAGAACGTCCACCCGATCTGCATCGCGCCGAAGCCGAGGGGGAAGGGTGAGTAGGCCAGCAGGATGAAGAAGGCGATGTTGTAGAACAGCGCCGTGACGGCGAGCAGGCCGAGGGCCGGGCGGCCGAGGGCGCGGAACGGCGCCGACAGGGCGATGGGCGCGGGCCGCTCGTCCTTCGTGCGCAGCAGGGCCGTGATGGCGATGAACGCGATCGCCATGAGCGCGGCGACGCCGAAGAACGGTCCGCGCCAGCTCACCTCGCCCAGCAGCCCACCGACGAGGGGTCCGACCGCGATGCCGAGCCCGAGCGCGGCCTCGTACAGGATGATCGCGGCGCCCGATCCGCCCGAGGCGGCGCCCACGATGGCCGCCAGCGCGGTGGAGGCGAACAGCGCGTTGCCCACGCCCCACCCGGCGCGGAAGCCGATGACGGCGTCGACCGAGCCGCTCACGGCGCACGCGAAGGCGAAGACGACGACGAGCGCCAGGCCCAGCAGCAGCGTGCGCTTGGTGCCGATCCTGCTCGAGACGAAGCTCGTGAAGAGCATCATGATGCCGGTGATGGCGAGGTAGCTGGTGAACAGCAACTCCGTCTCGACGGGGGTGGCCTCGAGCTGCTCGGCGATGGCGGGCAGGATCGGATCGACCAGACCGATGCCCATGAAGGCGATGACGGAGGCGAAGGCGATCGCCCACACCGGCAGCGGTTGCCTCCAGATCGATCCGGTCGAACTCGATGCGTGCGCGCTCACTCCATGCCTTCCTCTCGTTGCGCCGCGTTCGCGGCGATCTTGCCGTTCAACACCCGCGCCGTGCGGCGGATGGCGGCCCAGTCGTCTTCGTCCAGCTCCGCGAACCGCGGCAGCAGGGCGCCGACGAGCTCGCGGCGCCAGGCCGCGTACGCCGCGGCGCCCTTCTCCGTGGCCGCGATGCGCACCGCCCGCGAGTCCTCGGGATCCGGTGTGCGGTCGACGAGGCCCGCCTCCGCCATCACGCCGATGAGCCGGGTCATCCCGGGTTGGGTGACGCGACTGAGCCGTGCCAGCTCGCCGAGGCGCTGCGGTCCGCTCTCGCGCAGGATCGCCAACGTGCGCCACTGGGCGGCGGGGGTGTCGTTGCGGGTGTCCAGCGCGGCGACGCGCGCGAGCCGATGCGCGGCGAGGATGAGGGCCTCGACGTCCTGGGCGCGGGTCATTCCGCAACTATATACCCCAGCTATATAACTGAGGCATCTAATCGAGCGGCTCGACGGTGCGGAGCGGTGCGTCGCGGTCTCAGCGGCGCAGCGCGAGGGAGACGGTCGCGCGCGACGGCGTCGGGTGGCCCCGCATCGTGAAGCCGGCCGAGAGGAAGGTGGAGAGGGCGCCGACGAAGAGCGCGTTGGCCGACGGCTTGGACGCGGTGGTGTCGATCGGGTACGCCTCGACGACCCGGGCGCCGTTCTCGCGGGCGTAGACCACCGCCGCGTCGAGCAGCCGTGCGGTCAGCCCGAGTCGCCGGTACTCCTTGCGCACCGAGAAGCACGTGATCGCCCACACCGTCGGGTCCTCGAGGGGTTCGGGCGAGGCAGCGACGACCTTGCTCCGCGTCATGCGGCGCTGGGCGGGGCGCGGGCCCACGCGCACCCATCCCGCCGGTGATCCGTCGACGTACGCGACGATCCCCGGTGGGGGACCGAGCCTGATCTCGTTTCTCAGCAGGTCGCGACGCTGCGGGATGGTGGACGTGCTCCATTCGGCATTCGGCAGAACCGGCCATGCGCACTGGCAGGATCGGCCGTCGCCGCCCCCGGACAGCGCCGCCTGCACGTCCTCCCACTCCCGCATCGTCGCGGGACGTGTGGTGATCTCGACCATGGTGACACGCTATGGGGCTCCGGCGACATCCGTCACCGTGGTTCGCGGCAGGTCGCTGGACCGGGTAGACTTGTCGAGTTGTCCGCTCGCGGACGATATCGGGATGTGGCGCAGCTTGGTAGCGCACTTGACTGGGGGTCAAGGGGTCGCAGGTTCAAATCCTGTCATCCCGACGGAAAAGCCCTGACGAGAAGTTCTCTCGTCAGGGCTTCGTCATGTCTGACGACGAGTTTTTGTTGGTCCCCCTCTGATCCCCTCGCCGAGGAGCCGGTGCGTCTCCCGGAGCGCCGGACGGCTGAACGAGCGCCCCAACTCCGCTCGCACCATCGCTGCCTGCCGCGACCGCTACGGCGTCGCTGGACTCGCGCCGCTAGGAGCACCCGCCGAGACCGAGGCGCAGAAAATCGACGCCGCCCGTGCCCGTCCCGCGCTCGACCGGGCGCAGAGGCCTCGCCCAGACCGACCGGCCCGACCAGGAACGCCCGCGCCGCATGGGCGCACAGCGAGTCGGACCGTCGTTGTAGTCGGTGCCGTCCGTGACGCGGGGGCGCTGACGCCCATATGGCCCACTCGTTCGCGCGCGAACGACGCCATCTGAAGCGCAACCTCGGTGTACAGGAGATCGGTCCACAGGCTCTCGCCGTCAACGGCTTAGCACACGTCGATGAAGCCAGGTCATCGCCGTGGGACCGGCGATCACACTGTCCCGGATCGAACTGATGTCACTCGGCCCCACGGATTCACGTCATCCCCTCGCTGCTCGCCGCTGAGCCGCGCCGTCAGCGCTCCGGCCTGCCTCGCCCGGCCGCGGCCAGCCGGCGCCGGAGGATGATGAAGGCGCCCGCCGCGATCAGCAGCACGGCGAGCCCGACGAGCAGACTCAGCGCAGCGCCGTCCGTCCCCGTGGCGGGGAGGGGCGAGCCCGGTTGCGCCGGTTCGGCCGCGGGCGGTGGCGGCGGACTCACCGGGGGAGGCGTGGCCGTGTTCGTGAGGCTGACCGTGACGGTTTGCGCCGCGCCGACCACGAACGTCGCGGTGGCGCCCTGCGGTGCGCCGTCGACCGAGATCGCCGGGGTGCCCCACACCGCGCCGTCGACGTCGGGCAGCTCGACCTCCGACACCGTCACGGTCGTGCCCGCGGGGATCTCTGCGGATGCCCAGGTCTCGCCGGCCACGATCGTCGCGGTCCGGGTCGGGCCGTCGTCGAGCGCGTACTGGATCGTGAACTCGGTGCCCGCAGGGACCTCTCCCGCCGCGCTGCCGCTGAGCAGCTTGGTGACGGCGAAGGCGCCCGGGGCCAGCTCGGCCGTGTTCGTCACCGTGAGCGTCACGGTGCCCGCGCCGCCGATCGTGAAGGTCGCGGTGCCGCTGTCGGCGTCGTAGTCGACGCCTTCCCCGCTGATGGTGACCGGGCCCCACTGGACCGGGGGCACGGCGGGGCGCTCGGCCGTCTCGCGCAGCTGCACCACGGTTCCTGCGGGAAGGTCGGACACGGACACCGGCACGCCGTCGGCCCGCACGGCGAGCGGCAGCCACGTGCCGCCGTCGTCCGTCGAGTACTCCAGCGTGAACGTCGCCTCCGCCGGCACCCGCGCGGCGCCGTCTCCCACCACCTGCTTCAGCGCCGCGAATCCACCGAGCGCTTTGGCGGTGTTCGTCACGATCACCGAGACGGCACCGCCTGTGCCGATGGTGAACGACGCGACGCCGGTCGCGGCGTCGTACGTCACGCCCGTACCGCCGATCGTCACGTCGCCCCATTCCACGCCACCGACGACCGGCCGTTCGGCGGTCTCGCGAAGCTGGACGATCGTTCCCACGGGCAGATCGCCCACCGCGACCGGGGTGCCGTCGGCGGTCACTTCGAGAGGAATCCACGTGTCTCCGTCGTCGAGGGAGTACTCCACGGCGAAGGTGGCATCGTCCGGCACCAGCCCGGCGCCCGACCCGGTGAGTGCCTTCGCCGCCTCGAAGCCGCCGGTTTCGGGGTCGGCGATGTTCGTCACGCCGAGCGCGACGGTCTCCTCCGCGCCGATCGTGAAGCTCGCGTACCCGGTGGTGGGATCGGTGGAGACGCCGCTGCCGGTGATGGTCGGTTCGCCGAAGTCGACGCCGGGGATGTCGGGAAGCGCGCCCTCGCGCACGAGCACCTGCGTTCCTGCGGGCAGCTCGCCCGAGGTGACCAGCTCGCCGACCGGCAGCGTGAGGCTCTGCCACGTGTCGCCGCCGTCCACGGAGTACTCGAGCAGGAAGCCGGTGCCGTCGGGCACGTCGCCGGCCGCGTCGCCCTCGACCGTCTTGGTGGCGCTGAACCGGCCGGGCGCCTCGCCTGCGGTGTTGACGATGTCGACCGCGATGCCGGCACCGGCACCGATCTCGAAGCTGACGGGATCGCCGGTCTGCGGGACCCCGTCGAGCGAGATGAGCGGGGCGCCCCACTCGATGCCCTCGATCTCGGGCAGGTCGACCTCGGTGATCGTCGCCTCGGAGCCGGCGGCGAGGTCGGAGACGGTCACGGTCTCGCCGAACGGCACCTCGATCCGCACGGGCGCTCCGCCGTCGACCGTGTACTCGACGGTGAACGTCGTGCCATCCGGCACCTGCTCGGCGGCGTCGCCCTGGAGGACCTTCGTCACGGAGAACCCGCCCGGGGCCGGAGCGGCGGTGTTGAGGAGCGTGAGGGCCGGGGACGGCTCATCCCCGGGGCGGATCGTGAGGGGCGCGGGTGAGGGGACCGGCTCGCCGTCGATGAACAGCTGCGGCTGGCCCCACTCGACGCCGGCGACCGCGGGAAGCGGCTGCGCCTCACGCACCCAGACGACGGTGCCGGGCGGGAACTCCTCCTCGGGGGAGACGACCTGCGTCCACGGGATCTCGAGGGTCGACCAGTCGAGGGCAGCGAAGTCGGGGACGGTGCCGGCGTCGCCGTCGTCGTCGATTGCATACTCCAGCACGAACGTGGGCTGCGCGGCGCCCACGACGCCCGCCGCCGCGCCGAGGACGATCTTGCGCACGGAGAACGTACCGGGGTCGGGCTCGGCGGTGTTCGTGAGGACGATGTCGACCGTGGCGCCCTCGCCGATCGTGAACGTGACCGGCCCGGTCTGCGGCGCGCCCCCGTCGACCACGAACAGCGGGTCGCCCCACACGACGCCCCCGATCGTCGGGAGCGGGTCGGCCTCGCGCAGCAGCACCACAGTGCCCGCCGCCAGGTCGTCGACGCCCACCGGGGTGCCGTCGGCCGTCACCTCGAGCGGCAGCCACGTGGTGCCGCCATCCGTCGAGTACTCGACCGGGAAGACCGTGTCGGGCGGCACGTTCGCCGCGGCGGTTCCGGCGATCTGCTTGAGCACCTCGAACCCGCCCGGCTCCGGCACCGCTGGGTTCGCCGCGTTCGACACGGTGAGCTCGACGATCACGTCCGACGCGATCGTGAAGGTGGCGATGCCCGACTCGGGGTCGTAGTCCACGCCCTCGCCCGCGATGGTGACCGCGCCCCAATCGACGCCATCGACCGCGGGGCGCGTGGCCGTCTCGCGCAGCTGCACGACGGTGCCCAGGCGAAGGTCGCCGACGCCGACGGGCGTGCCGTCGGCCGTGACGAGAAGCGGTGTCCACGTTTCGCCGTCGTCGATCGAGTACTCGAGCGTGAAGGCGGCGTCCTCCGGAACGAGGCCGGCGGCGTCGCCCGTGATGACCTTCACCGCCTCGAAGCCGCCGGGCGGCGCGATGTTCGCGACGTTGGTCACCGTGAGCGCCACGGTGGTGCCGTCACCCGCGACGGTGAACGACGCGATGCCGGTCTCGGCGTCGAAGACGACGCCGGTGCCCGAGATGGTCGGCGAGCCCCACGTCACCCCCTCCGGCGGCGCGGGAAGCGGGGAGGCCTCGCGCACCAGGACCTCCGTGCCTGCGGCGAACTCGGGGGAGGCCCAGGGCGCCGGCGTGCCGTCGCCGTCGGCGTCATAGCCGATGGTGAAGGGGAGCCATGTGGTGCCGCCGTCCACGGAATATTCCATGGGAAAGGCGGTGTCATCGGCGATCTGGTCCGCCGCCTCGCCGGTGACGTTCTTCGCGACGGCGAAGGCACCGGAGGCCATCGTGTTGACGATGCGAATCGTCGCCGCGTTGTCGGGGTCGCCGTCGTCGACCAGCACCGCCCCCTCGGGAATGTACGTCACGCTCTGCACGGCGTCGGTCGGGGCCTCGACGACCTCGACCGCGCTGCCGATCGGCACCCACACCCTGGCGACCGGCACGATGCCGTCGGGGCCGACCTCGACAGTGAGCACCCCGTCGGCGATGCCGTCGGGGTCGGCGGCCGTCACCAGGCCGGCGTTCTGCTCGTAGGCCGCGAGGTCCTCAAAGGTGTAGGCGGCGTCCGGAGAGGGGTCGTCGACGCCGACGGACAAGCCGCGGAAGTCGCTGATCTGCAGATTCAGGTCGAAGGTCGTGCCCGGCGCCGCGGCGACGCCGTCCGGATCGATCTGCTTGATCACGTCGAGCGGAGCCCACGCCAGGAAGCCCGCGTCGATGGAATGCTCGTTCTGCCCGACGCCCCCGAGCGTGAACGGGTACTCGCCCGTGGAGACATCCGGATTCGAGTCGATGCGGTCCGCATCCACGACGGGCGCGGCCGTCTGCTCGATGTCCACGCGCGCTTCGGCCCGAACGCCGACCCCGTCGGCGTTGTCGGTCTCGTCGTGCGGGTTCGCCAAGGCGGCGACGGGTTCGACCTGCTGCTCGGTGAACGGCACCTCCGCCCACGGCACCGTCACCGTCGTGCCCCACAGATTGACCGAGAGCGTGCCGGCATCCGGCGGAACGAACCGGACGGTGTAGTCCTGCCCGTACTCCATCGGCGCGTAGTGGTCGACCGGATCGTCGTCGCGCGTGGAGAAGTAGTAGGTGCCGTCCGCCTGCGTCGTCTGTCGTCCGATCACGTCGCCCTCGGCGTCGACCAGTTCGACGGTGAGGCCCGCGACCCCCGGTTCATCCGCCGACTGGTAACCGTCCTGATCGGCGTCGAACCACACGCGATTGCCGATCTCCACCGGCGCGGGCGGCACGAGCGCGTCCAGGTCACCGAGACCGCCGCCCTTCTGGAACGACGCCCCGGGAGTGGACGACTGCCCGGGGTCGTCGGTCAGCTCGACGGCGCGGTCCGGCGTGCCCTCCTCCTCCGTGAGCCACATCAATCCCTGGACGCGAATGTTGACGAGGGGATCGAAAGCGGTGGTGGCGATCTCGGTGGCGCCGGGCAACTGCAGGACGGAGCCGAGCCCGACCTCCTGGTGGTTGAGCGCTCCCGCACCTCGCGCGGACGCGTCGAGCGCCTGATCGTCGTCGTAGAACTCCCGCCCGCCGGGGCCGCTGGAGTTGTGCTCCTCGGATTCGTCGTACCGCTGCGACAGCGCGCCGTCCTCCGCGAACCTCGACAGGACGATTCCGTTGTCCTCGAGGACATAGCTGTCGTTGTCCTCGTTCCAGCCGGCGATGAGCATGTCGCCCGCCGAGACGGCCTCGTAATAGGGCTGGTCCGCATCGGCGGGGTCGGCGGAGCGCTGGATGTTTCCGGCCTGCAGCGCGGTGCGGTCCAAGAGGCCGAGGCTGAGGTAGCCGTCGTCATCGAAGGACAGGGACGACACGACGGCCTGCGGGTACACCTGCAGATAGTGGCCGCTCGACCAGGCCGAACCGGCCGAGGCATCGATCCCGACCGAGCCGTCGGCCCAGTTCCAGGTGTCGGTCCACGTGTTCCAGTGCCGGGTCTGCGGGTTGAGGTCGGAGTACTGCTCGGCGTCGTCGGGCCGACCGCCCCACCCGTGGATCGGGTCGCCGCGCGGGTAGCCGAGCGAGAAGTCGAACACCGTCTCGGGCGCCGTGGCGTCCTCGACGGAGAGGCGCGCGACGTGGGCGCTCAGCGGCGCGTACTGGTCGCACGGTGGGGGCGGTGTCTCGCCCGGCGGCACCGGGCTCCCTGTTTCCACGGCGCACTGTCCCGCCGCGGTACCGGTGTCGGCCCAGCCGACATACACGTCGTCGTGCCGCACCTCCACCGCCCAGGGCTGCTGCGTCTCCGGCAGGCCTAGCGGGAGCACGGTGACGTCGTCGGGGGTGGGCGCCCAGGAGCCGTCTGTGAGGGACGGCGAGATGTCGATGCGGTACAGGTTGCGATCGTTGAGGTTCATCGCGAACAGGTAGGCCGTCGTGCCGTCGGTCCACGTGTCGATGGCGCCGATACCGATCCGCCCCGCCCGCGCGAACCCGTCCTCGTCGGCCACGACGAGGTTGGCCGCCCCCAGGCCCCGCTCGGCGTTGCTTTGCGCGGTGCCGAGGGGGATGCCGAGGTCGGTGAGCGAGAACCACGGTTGCACCTCGCCGCTCTCGCCGACGTCCGGCGCCACCTTGCCGGTTCCCGGCGCGAGCACCTCGGGGATGCGGTAGATGCCGCCCAGCGCGCGCTGCGCGTCGCCGCCCCACCGGTGCTCCGCGAGCCCGGAGAGTCGCTTGTAGACGGCGGAGAACAGCGCGGTGTTGCTCGCCTGCTCATACGCGACGCCCCACACCGAGCCGACCTCGCTGAACATCGCCAGCGTGCGTGGTGCCTCGGGAGTCGTCTGCTCCGTCGTGGGGAAGGCGGTGTACTGCGTCTCGCCCTCCCAGAACCCGCCGGGCACGAAGATCACCTGCAGCGTCGTGGAGGGGGGATTGGCCCAGCCGCAGTTCGGGTTGACCGTGCCGAAATACGCGACCGTGCGCGGCGTCGCGCCGTCCGGCACCGTCACGGGGTCGACGAGTCGCTGGGTGAAGGTGAGGGGCCCGGTCCAGCACTCGCCGCCGTTCCACCTCACGCGCACGCTGGGAGCGGTCACCGGTGGGGCGTCGACGACGGCGGGGGGAGACGCCGCGTCGGTCAGACCGATCTCGTAGGCCGTCGGGTTGATCCAGGGGCCGCTATCCCACCGGTTGTTGCCGTTCTCGTCGATGTACGGCACGTGCGACAGGGCCTCGCCCTCGTCGTAGCGGCCGTTGCCGTCGGCGTCACCGTAGTACCCGTACTCGCGGCCGGAGTCGTCGACGGGGGCGAACGTGTCCGTGCCCTCCGCATAGGCGCCGTCGCCGTCGACGTCGACGTAGGAGTGGATCGCCTGCGACGTCTCCCAGTCGGTGGACGTGATCGCGGGGGAGTCGATGAAGTTGGGTGTGTCGGGATCTGGATCTCCGGCTGACTGGATGGCGGTGAGGACGTCGAGCGGCTCCACGCGGTGGTCGTCCGGCGGCAGCAGCGCGAAGTCCACCGACGCGTCGCCGGCGGTGACGAACTGCACCGACGTGCCGTTCTGTGCGTTGTCGCCGGCGAACCACGACTCGTACCCGTCGGGCGCGTCCGAGAACGTCACGCGCAGCTGCGCGGCGCTCTGACCGGCCTTGACGAACGGGACCTCGCCGTCGTTCTGCGCGGCGAACTCACCCTCGGTCATCGACCAGTCGCCGTCGGAGGTCCACACCCATCCCTCGTCGAGCACGAACTCCTGGTCGCGGTTGGTGTAGGTGGTCGCCGAGCGCCCCAGCGCGTCCGTCACCGTCACGAGCACGCCGCGGATGCCGTGCTCCCGATAGCCGTCCGAGGCATCGTCGTCGAAGACCCCGTCGCCGTCGTAGTCGGTGAAGACGCGGCCGGCGGCGATGACATCGTCCGGGGCCGCGCTCGCCGGCGATGCGCCCACACCCGCGACGGGAAGGAGGAGCCCTGCGGCGAGGGCCAGCGCCGTGAGGCCCGCCGGTGCTCGCCGCACCCCGGATCCGCGCGCCGCCGCGACCCGCCTGGTGTGTCTACGCATATACGTCCCGTCGCCGGTCACCGACATCCATAGGGGTCGATGAGTATTCGTAGTTGGCCCCATGGTTGCGCAACCCGCGAGCGAATTCCAGATTGACCCGGAGATCGTCTCGTTTCCCGTCGGGGCCGACGGTCGCGGCCGCGAACAGCGGAGACGAAGAACGCGCGGCCCGGGCCGCTATCGTGAGGGGGGTGGGATCCGCGTCGACTCACCTCGGAAAACCCCGCATCGGTGCGCTCATCGCGCTGGTGGCGCTGACCTCTGCGGTCTGCGCGTGTGCCGCCGCCGGGCCGGACGGCGCGAGCCCAGGCGGCGCCGCGGTGATCGAGGTTCCGGCGGAGCACACGACGATACAGGCGGCGGTGGACGCCGCCTCCCCGGGCGACCTCGTGCTCGTCTCCGCCGGCACGTACGACGAGCAGGTCGAGATCACCACGCCGGACCTGACCATCCGCGGCGTCGACCGGAACGACGTGGTCATCGACGGCGAGGGGCTGCGCCCCTACGGGATCGTCTCGACGGCCGACGGCACCCGGGTCGAGAACCTCACGGTGCAGCGCGCCACCTTCTACGGGGTGCTCGTGACGGGCCTCCGCGGCGAGGACGGCGAGCCCACCGCCCATGACCTCGACGGATACTCCACCCTCGATCCCGACGAGCACCCGCCGGTGCAGCGGTTCGGAATCAGTCACGTCACGGCCGCCAACAACGGTCTCTACGGTCTCTACGCCTTCGACGCGCAGCACGGCTACATCCGCGACTCGTACGCTTCGGGCTCCGCCGACTCCGGCATCTACGTCGGCCAGTGCCGCGAGTGCGACGTCCTCGTCACCGGCAACGTCGCGGAACGCAACGCCGTGGGGTTCGAAAACGCCAACGCATCCGACTCGGTGGTCGTCGTCGGCAACCGATTCTCGGGCAACCGCATCGGCATGACGCTGCTGTCGAACTATCAGGAGGCGTTCGCGCCGCAGCGGGCCAACACCGTGGCCGGCAACGCCGTCCTCGACAACGACACCGCCGAGTCGCCCGCCCACGCCGAGGGCGGCTTCGGCATCGGAATCGGGATCAGCGGTGGCCAGCACAACACCTTCCGCGGCAACCTCGTGGCGGGCAACCCGGTCGCCGGCATCCTGCTGTCGAACACCGAGGACCTCCCCGCGACCGGCAACTCCTTCGAGCGGACGGCCTTCGTCACCGACGGACACGAGCCCAACGGCGTCGACATCGCCAACACGAGCGCCGCGCGGGCGGCGGCGTCGGGAAACTGCGTCACCGAGCCGACGCCCGCCGCGCCCACCGCCCTGCCGTCGAGCCTGCTCGCCGCGTGCGGCGACGGGGGCCCTCAGCCCGCCGCGACCGTGGGCGAGCTGCCGCACCCCGAGGTGCCCGCGGGGCAGAGCTTCCTGGAGGTGCCCGCCCCTCCCCGGCAGCCGACCATGTCGGAGGACGAGGTCGCCGCGGTGCCCGCGGCGTTGCCGCCGGTCGTCGACATGCCCGATCTGGGCGGGATCGCGACCGCGACCCCCGACCTGCTCGCAGAGTCCGCGGCGACGTCATGACCGCGAACCGTCGGCGCCTGCAACGCCTCGGGGTCGCCACCGCGGCCGCGGCGCTGCTGCTCACCGGCTGCGTGCCCGACCAGCCAGAGCCCTCCGCCTCCGCCGCGCCGCGCGCCGTCACCGAGGACGAGGCGCAGGTGCTTGCCGTCGTGCGTTTCCGCAACTACGACGCGGGCACGCGCGCCGTCGAGGCCGCCTACCGCGACTCGGGACACGAGGTCCGGCTCAACGGCTACGTGGACTACGCCACGCACACCGGCTACGCCACCGTCTCCATCGACGGGAGCGCACGCGACCTCATCGTCTGGGACGGGGCCGCGGTCGCGATCTCTCCCGACCCGCCCGCATCGGCGGAGCCGGGGCCGCCGCCGGCGTCGGCGAAGGGGTGGACGATCGGCGCGCTCGAGTCGGGCCGTTCGGCCCTCGAGACCGTCCTCGCGGTGCTCGCCGCGCTGGGAGCCGACCGCCCCGAGAACCCCCTGTTGATCGAGCAGTCAGACGCGCTGTGGCTGCGCGAGGACACCATCGGCGGACAGGCGGTGACGGTCTTCGCCGGTCCCTCGGAGAACCCCCAGGCCACCTCGGGCACGGCCGACCCGGACGGCTCCGGCATCCGATACTGGGTCGACGAGACCGGTCTCGCGCTGCGCGTCGAGGTGCGCCTCGGTGACGAGTGGGCCACGATCGACCTCGGCGACGCCGAGGACATCACGGTGCCCAGACTGCCCGCCGCGGCGGATGACGACGGGGGTGACGGGTGAGCGACGAGCGCGGCGCGGATGCGCCCGTCCGCGATCGGGCCGCGTCCGAGGGGGAGCGCGGGGGACTGACACGGCGCTCGGTGCTCCTCGGCACGGGCGGTGTCGTGGCGGCCGGTGCCGGGGCGGGCCTGCTCGGGGCGCTGCGCGGAGGGGGCCATCGCGACGCGAGCTCCGGGTCGGGATCGGTCGGGGCGCGCGTATCCGTGCCGGCGGCGGGGCCACACCAGGCCGGCGTTGCCCGACCTGCCACGCCGCAACCCCACGCTCTCCTGACCGTCGCAGACCTCGGTGCGCCGGACGCGCCCGTCCGACTCGACGCCGTCTCGGCGGCTCTGGGCGCGATCGGCGCCCGCATCCTCGAGCTGACCGACGCCAGCCGGTACGACGACGTGGTGACCCCCGATGGGCCGGGGGACCTCGTCGTCACCGTGGGGCTGGGACCGCGCATCCTTTCCGCGATCGATCCCACCCTGCCCGCCGCCGTGCCGTTGCCAGGCTTCCGCGGCGACGACGGCATGGACGACCTGCACCGCGGAGGCGATCTGCTCCTCGCCGCCTACGCCACCGACCCGACGCCGCTCCCCGCCGTGACCGCGGCCCTCGTGTCGGCGGTGCACGACGTCGCGCCGGGCCTGCTGCGTCGGCGCTGGGCGGAGCACGGGTTCCGGGCGCCCGGCGAGGATGGGATCGCGCGCAGCCCGCTCGGTTATCACGACGGGATCCGCATCCCGCGCACCGAGGGTGAGCTCGCGGAGCACGTGTGGATCGGCCAGAGCGACCACCCCGCCGCCACGGGCGGAACGGTGATGGTGCTGCGTCGGCTCGTGCTCGATGTCGACCGCTTCCTCGCGCAGAGCGAGCAGCGACGCGATGAGATCGTCGGACGCCGCCGTCTCTCCGGCGCGCCGCTGTCCGGGGGTGAGCGCCTCGACGATGTGGACCTCAACGCGAAGACGCCCGAGGGCGCCTACCTGACGCCGGCACGATCTCACGCCCGAGCGGCCCACCCCTCGTTCACGGGCTCCCACCTCATGCTGCGCCGGTCGTACGCGTTCAGCGTGCCCGGCACCGGCGAGACGGCGGGAGAGGTCGGGCTCCTGTTCGCCTGCTACCAGCGCGACCTCGACACCTTCATCCGCACGCAGCTGCGCCTCGACGAGACCGACGACCTCATGGCCTTCGCCGCCCCCACGGCCAGCGCGTCGTTCCTGATCCTGCCGGGCTACACCCGCGACCGCCCGCTCGGCAGCACCCTGCGGTGATCGCGCTGACGACCACGTGGCCGGTGGGCCGCCCTTCGTTCGCGGTCCGGAGCCGACCCTCAGCGCAGGGCGTCGCGCAGCGCGGATTCCAGGTCGGGGAAGCGGAAGGCGAACCCCGCCTCGCTCAGCACCTCGGGCAGCACCCACCGGCTCTTGAGGATGAGCTCGGTCTCGGTGCGCATCGCCCACGCGCCGAGCTCCAGCGCCCACCGCGGCAGCGGGGGACCGAACGGCATGCCGACGATGCGGCGGATCGCGCGCATGAGCCGCGCGTTGTCCTCCGGCTGAGGGGCGGCCGCATTGACGGCGCCGGAGATGGTCGGGTGGTCCTCGAGGAAATCGATGGCGCGCGCGGCGTCCTCGATGTGAATCCAGCTGAACTTCTGGGCGCCACGACGCGACCCCGGCACGTGCGCGGTGCCCGCGGCGCGCCGTGCGGGCGTGACGGGCCACCACCCGTCGTGCTGGGCGCCGCCGAGCCCCACGCGCGCGAGCGCGCGCAGCGGCCCGAGCACGCCTCCCGGGCCCAGCACGATGGCGGTGCGCAGTGCCACCCGGCGAGTGTGCGGCAGGTCGCGCTCGAAGAGCGCCCGCTCCCACGCCTTCGCGACCTCGACGGAAAAGCCCGTGCCCAGATCCCCGTCGGCCTCGGTCATCGGGCGGTCCATGGCGTGCCGGTAGATCGTCGCCGTCGAGGCATTGATCCACACCGGGGGAGGGGATGCGGCTGCGGCGATCGCGTCCGCCAGGGTCGTGGTCGTCTCGAGCCGAGAGCGGAAGATCTCGGCTCGGTTGTCGGGCGTGTACCGGCAGTTGACGCTCTTGCCGGCAAGCCCGACGACCACGGCCGCGCCGTCCACCGCGCGCGCGATCGCCTCTTGATCCGCCCACGACAGATCGGCCTCCGCGCCGCTGCGGCGGGAGATGGTGACGACCTCCCGGCCGGCGGCGCGATACCGGCGCTGCAGGTGACGGCCCATGAAGCCGGTGGAACCGCCGATCACGACGCGCCCGCGCGATGCCTCAGCCACGGTCCTCCTCGATGCGGTAGTCGAAGCCGCCCTCGTACTCGTAGACGCATCCCACCAGGGGCAGGCAGATGCGCAGGCGCACGCGCTGTCGCCTCGACTCCTCGTCGAACCGCTCCGTGAGCGTGACGCGCGGGCCGAGGAAGCGGGGGAGCCCCAGTCGCAGGCCGATCCAGCGGATGCCCGTCCTCCGGCTCGTGAGCCGCAGCGCCCCCTCCGCGACTGAGACATCGAAGCTGGCCGCAACGCTCATCGGTCGGCCGATTCGGTCGACGACGCGGCCGGGGCCGAGGAAGGAGACGGCGTCGACCATCGTCCACCGACGGTCGCCGAGCAGCAGCGTGCGCTCCGCGCGGGCCTGCCCGTTCCGCATCGTGTTGCGCACGACGAACGGCACGTCGGTGGCCGCGTCGGCGAGGAGCACGTGGCGGCGCTGCAGCGGAAGGAGGAGGGGCCGCATCCAGCGGTGGCGGACGCCGACGCGCTCGAACACGCCCTCGCCGATGCCGACGTGACCCTCCGGCACCCCCTCGAAGTAGCGGCGCAGCGCGGGATGCAACTGCCCGATGTGCTCGCCCAGCGCCCGCGCGTAGGGGGATCGCGCGTGCGGGCTCATGCTGTGAGCGTAGCGCCGGGGCCGCGTCGACGAGACGCGGCCCCGGTCGCCGGCCTCAGGCGGGGATGTAGTCGAACGTGTCCGGGTCGGGTCCCGTGCGGTGGTCGCGGTTCAGCGCCGCGATCGCTCGCACGTCCTCGTCGGTCAGCTCGAAGTCGAAAAGCTGGAAGTTCTCCTCGACGCGCGAGCGGGTGACGGACTTGGGGAACACGATGTCGCCGCGCTGGACGTGCCAGCGCAGCGTGACCTGCGCGGTCGTCCTGCCGAGGCGCTCGGCGATCGCCGCGATCGTCGGGTCGCCGAGGACGGCGCCCTGCGCGATGGGCGACCACGCCTCGGTCGCGATGCCGTGCTCCGCGTCGTACGCGCGCACGGCCTCGTTCGTGAGGTAGGGGTGCACCTCGATCTGGTTCACGGCGGGGGTCACGCCCGTCTCGGCGATGATCCGCTCGAGGTGCGGGATCTGGAAGTTCGAGACGCCGATGGCGCGGGTCAGACCGGCGTCGCGGATCTCGATCATCGCCTGCCACGTCTCGAGGTAGTCGACGTCGATCGTGGGCAGCGGCCAGTGGATGAGGAACAGGTCCATCGGCCCGCCCAGGCGCTCGACGCTCTGCTCGGCCGCGCGCAGCGCGGCGTCGCGGCGGTGGAAGCCGTTGTTCAGCTTGCTCGTGACGAAGACCTCGTCGCGGTTCAGCCCCGAGGCCTTCAGAGCATCGCCGACGCCCTGCTCGTTGCCGTACATCTGCGCGGTGTCGATGTGGCGGTACCCCACCTCGAGCGCCGTCGTCACGGCCTCCTCGGTCGCCTCCGGCGGAACCTGGTACACGCCGAAGCCCAGCTGCGGAATGCGGACACCGTCGGCGATCTGGATCTCAGGGACGGACGTCATGGAGGTTCTCCTTCATCTCGTGTCGGCCACGGGGCTCCGCGGCCAGGAACGACAACCCCCTCGGCGGGCGGCGTATTTCGCCTCGTCGAACGGATCAGATGGCGCGGCGCTGCGCGAGCAGCGGGCAGTCGAAGGGATCGCGATCGCCGAGGCCCACCCGGTTGATGTGCCGCACGACGATCGCGTAGGAGCTCAGCAGCCCGGCGACCGCGTACGGCACGCCGTGCTCCCGGCAGTAGGCCGAGATGATCCGCGACGCCTTGCGCAGGTGCGGCCGTGGCATCGAGGGGAAGAGGTGGTGTTCGATCTGGTAGTTCAGGCCGCCCATGGCGATGTCGATCAGGACCGAGCCCCGGATGTTGCGGCTCATCGCCGCCTGACGCGTCAGGAAGTCGAGCTTGACGTCCTTCGGCACGATCGGCATCCCCTTGTGGTTCGGAGCGAAGGAGGCGCCCATCCAGAACCCGAAGACGCCGAGCTCGACCGCGAGGAAAGCCACGGCGAGCCCCGGTGACAGCACGGCGAACACGAGCACGACGAATCCGACGAGTCGGATCGTGAGGAGGACGATCTCCACCCAGCGGCGCTCGACGGGCTCCCGCGCGAGCACGCGTCGCACGCTCGATGCGTGCAGCGAGAGGCCCTCGAGGAGCAGCAGCGGGAAGAAGAAGGCGCCCTGGTGCGACATCACCCAGCGGGCCAGGCGGCCGCGGGTGCGGCTCGCGCGTTCGGGCGTCACGGCGACGACGGGCAGTTCGATGTCGGGGTCGGCGCCCTCCTTGTTCGGGTTCGCGTGGTGCCGCGAGTGCTTATGACGCCACCAGCCGTAGCTCATGCCGATGAACAGGTCGCCGATGATGAGGCTCGCCCAGTCGTTCGCGCGGCCGGACACGAAGATCTGCCGATGGGCGGCGTCGTGTCCGAGGAACGCGACCTGCGCGAACAGCACGCCCAGCACCGCGGCGGTGACGAGTTGCCACCACGTCTCGCCGATCCAGACGAAGGCGACGAGAACGGCGATGACGAGCAGGGGCATCCCGATGAGTTTCGCCCAGTAGTAGCCGTATCGCCGCCTCAGCAGGCCCGCGTCGCGCACGCGCTCGGCGAGTTCGGTGTACGCGCTCGCAGGGCGGCGGCCCATGGTCGCCTCGGATGGGGTGTGCACCGTGGTCATGGTCGGCTCTTCTCTCGCTCTGCCTGCCGCGTGTGGTCAGTTCAGACCGGCAGAGCGAGCACAAAAAGGGGATTGCGTCTTCGCGTCACTTCTGCATCGGCGCGGATGCGGCCCACGGGACATGACCGATGCGGTGCTGACCGGCGTCGAACACGTGACCCATGCGCTTGGCGTAGTGCAGGAGGATGCCGCGGTCGGTGACGTGCACCTCCTGGCCGCGCACGATCTGGGCCTCCACCTCGGGCGCCTCCGAAAGGGAGCGAAGCCACACCACGGCGTAGAGGTTCGCGGCGCCGCCCGCAAGCGCGGCGCACACGCGCGACAGCGGCAACTGGCTGATCCGCAGCGCCGTCTCGTGAAGGCGGGCGGCGGGCACCACCATCCACAGCACCAGGGAGTGGGGCCAGTTCGGCTGATCCAGCCGCACATCGACCCGCTGCACGATCTGCCCCTCACGAATCGCGCGCTGCACGGTGCGGCGGGCATGCGGCTCGCTCGTGCCGAGGGCGTCGGCGAGCGCCGCGCTCGATGCTCTGCCGTCCCGTTCGAGCACGGCCACGGCGGCGCCGAGGGCCGCTCGGGCGAGCGGTCCGTCGGTCCGGCCGCCGCGGCCCTGCGGGCGGGTGCCGCCCGGCGAGCCCGCGCGCCAGTGCGAGCCGTCTCGGAACACCCGCGTCATCAGCATGGTGCGCACGCGCTCGACGCCGTCGTAGGCGGCCAGCCCCGTCTGGGCGAGGCGCCGCAGGGCGAGCATGTCATCGGCGAAGACGGTGAACAGCAGGTCGTGGTCGCCCGTGATCGCCGCGACCGTCATGATCTCCGGGTGCCGTGCCGCCGCCGCCGCGATGTCGTCCGCCGTGCCGGGACGGCACTGCACGGCGATCAGGGCGTTCACCACTCCCGACGCCCACCCCGCGTGTGTCGTGATCCACGCCGCGTCGGCCTCCACGAGGCGCTCCCACCGCCGCCGCGCCGTCGGCGCGCTCACGGCCAGCGTCTGGCCGATCCGCGCCCACGGCGCGCGGGGATCGTCCTGCATCGCATCGATCAACGCCAGGTCCGATTCGGACAGGCGGGAGGGAGATTCGGAGGCCGAGGGATCCATATCGATCATCTTTGCCGCAATCAGAGGCTGTTTCGATCCCCGTAACAGAACGGAAGCGCCGGTTCCGCACACTGGGGGACACGACAGAACCGGAAGGCGGAGCGATCATGCCTCGACTCGACACCACAGACCTCACCCTCGCGGACGCCCGCGGCGTGAGCGGCCGCATCCTGCAGGGCATCGAGCGGGTCGGCAATCGCCTGCCGCACCCGTTCTACCTGTTCCTCATCCTGGCGGGCATCGTCGCGCTGGCGTCGGCGGTTGCCGCCGGCCTCGGTGCGACGACCCTGGATCCGGCGTCGGGGGAGACGGTGCCGGTGCGCAGCATCCTCTCCCCGGAGGGCCTCGTCTACGCGGCGCAGTCCGCGATCGAGAACTTCGTCTCGTTCCCGCCGTTCGGCCTCATCATCACGGTGATGCTGGGAATCGGGGTCGCGGAGCGGGTCGGGCTGCTCGGGGCGTTCATGCGCGGCGCGGTGCTGTCGGCGCCCCGGTGGTCGGTGACGTTCGTCGTGGTCTTCGTGAGCCTGATGGGCAATCTCGCCTCCGACTCCGCCATGGTGATCCTGCCCCCGCTCGCCGCCGCCGCCTTCCTGGCGGCCGGCAGGCACCCGCTCGCCGGCTTCATCGCCTCGTACGCAGCGGTGGTCGCCGGCTTCAGCGCCAACGTCGTGCCGGCGGGCACCGACGTGCTCATGTCGGGGATCACGACGAGCGCGGCGCAGATCGTCGACCCGGAGGCCGAGGTGTCCGTGCTGGCGAACTACTTCTTCTTCGCCACCTCGACGCTGATCCTCGCCGTCGTCATCACGGTCGTCTGCCAGCGCTTCCTCGAGCCGCGGCTCGGCCCCTACACCGGCGAGCGCGACGAGGCCGCGGCGCAGCGGATCGACGCGGCGCAGCGTCGGGGACTGATCGTCGCGGCCATCGCGCTCGCCGTCTACATCGCGCTCGTCGCGACCGCCGCGCTGTGGCCGGGATCGGCCCTCCAGGGCGAGGGCGGTCAGCTCCTGCGCTCGCCGTTCATGTCGAGCATCCCCGTGTTCATCCTGCTGTTCTTCCTCGTGGGCGGGATCTCCTACGGGATCGCGGCCGGGACGCTGACGCGGTGGCCGCAGGTGCCCGAGATGATGACGGAGACCCTCAAGGAGCTCGTGCCGTTCATCGTGGTCATCTTCACCGCCGCCCAGGCCATCGCGTGGTTCAGCTGGTCGCAGCTCGGTCTGCTGCTCGCGACGAGCGGCGCGGACGTCATGGAGCAGACCGGTCTGGGCGGCGTGTGGGGCCTGCTGCTGTTCAGCCTGTTCGTCTTCGTGCCCGCCCTGCTGCTCGCGAGCGGCTCGGCGCTGTGGACACTGCTTGCACCCATCTTCGTGCCCATGTTCATGCTCAACGGCGTCGATCCGGCCTACGTCCAGGCGGCCTTCCGCATCACCGATTCGGCGTCCAACCCGCTGGTGCCCATGAATCCCATGCTCCCCGTCATCCTGGGCCTGATGCAGAAGTGGGCCCCCCGCGGCGGCCTCGGCACGCTGTTCAGCCTCGTCATGCCCTTCACGCTCGTGATCTGGGTGGTCTGGCTGCTGCAGCTTCTCGTCTGGGCGCTGCTGGGGCTGCCGGTGGGACCCGGCCACGAGCTGATGATCCAGAGCTGACGACGGACCGCAACGAGAAGGAACGCACATGCACACCACCCACTCCACGCCCGCAGGCCCCGACGCCGTTCCGGCGCTCGTCGACGAGCTCACCGCGCTGCTCCGGCCGCAGCTGCCCGTGCTCGTGGATGTCGCGGCCGATCTGCACGCGCATCCCGAGATCCGCTTCACCGAGGTGCACGCCGCCGCGCGCCTCACGGCGGAGCTCACGGCGGCCGGCTTCGCCGTCGACCACGGTTTCGGCGGACTGGAGACCGCGTTCGTGGGCCGCTGGTCGACCCCCGATGCAGACGAGGCCACCCCGACCATCGCGATCTTCTGCGAGTACGACGCCCTCGAGGGCATCGGCCACGCGTGCGGCCACAACATCATCGCGGCGGCCGGACTGGGCGCGGGCCTGCTGCTGAAGAGCGCGCTCGAGACCGCACCGGGCACCCCCGCGCACGTCGTCGTGATCGGCAGCCCGGGCGAGGAGGGCGCCGCGGGCAAGGTGCCGATGATCGAGGCCGGGGTGCTCGACGGCGTCGACCTGGCGATCATGGTGCACCCGTCCGCGCACAACTCCGTCGACGGCACGACCCTGTCGCGCGTGGCGCTCGACGTGGAGTTCCGCGGGCGCGCCAGCCACGCGGCCGCGAGCCCCGAGCTGGGCGTGAACGCCCTCGACGCGGCGACCCTCTCGCTCACGGCGATCGGCCTGCTCCGGCAGCAGCTCACCGACGACGTGCGGGTCCACGCCATCGTGACCGACGGTGGTCAGGCGCCCAACATCATTCCGGAGCACGCGGCCCTGCGCGTGTTCGTGCGGGCGGGGGAGCGCGACCACCTGCTCGAGAACGTCGTGCCGCGCGTCCGCGCCTGCTTTGAGGGGGCGGCTCTCGCCACCGGCTGCGAGGTGCTGATTGAGGAGCGCACGCCGCCGTACTTCTCGCTGGTGTCCAACCCCGTGCTTGCCGGCCTCGCCCGCGCCGCGTACGAGCGGCTCGGCCGCGAGGTCGAGAGCGCCCCGATCACCGGATCGACCGACATGGGCAACGTGAGCCACATCGTCCCCGCGATCCATCCGATGATCCGGCTGATCCCCGACGGCGTGCCCCACACCCGCGAGTTCGCCGCCGCGGCGGGCGGGCCGCAGGCCGAACCGGCGATCGCCGACGGTGCCGTGATGCTGGCAGCGACGGCCCTGGCGGTGTTCCGCGAGCCGGCGCTCGCCGAGGCGGCGCAGCGGGCGTTCGACGAGCGGTGAGAACCGGGCCGTCCGCGGCGACCGCGCGCGCACGCGTCCC
Source organism: Microbacterium sp. Marseille-Q6965 (assembly GCF_946151065.1). Classification (GTDB taxonomy): domain Bacteria; phylum Actinomycetota; class Actinomycetes; order Actinomycetales; family Microbacteriaceae; genus Microbacterium. The sequence continues at coordinate 463,664 of NZ_CAMGZA010000002.1, forward strand.
GACCGCCCGGGTAGCCCAGGCGGGGCCGCCGGTGTCCTGACGATCAGCGTGCCGCGGGCGCCGCCATCGTGCCCGCCGCAAGCTGCGCCCAGACCTCCGCGAGCAACCGCACGCCGCGGTCGAGGTCGGCGAGGGGCGCCGTGAAGGGGACGCGCAGGAACCGCTCGAGCGATCCGTCCACCGAGAACGCGGGGCCCGCCGACAGTGACATCCCGCGCTCGCGGCAGACGGCCGCCAGGGCGGAGCTGCCCGGCCGGTCGAGCTGCACCCACATCGACAGCCCGCCGTCCGGCCACGGCGCCCGCCAGCCCGGCGCGTGGCGCGCCAGCGCGGCGCCGAGCGCCGCTCGCTGACCGCGCAGGAAACGGCGCCGCCCGGCGAGCAGCTCGTCCATGCGGCCCACCACGCGTTCCCCGACCAGCTGCTCGATGGGCGGGGTCCCGAGGTCGCCGGCCGGTCGTGCCTGCACGAGACGGCGGACGACGGCCTCGTCGGCACGGACCCATCCGATGCGCAGGCCGCTCCAGATCGACTTCGACAGCGACCCGAGCGTGATGACCCCGGAACCCGTCGCACCCCCGTCCCGCGCGGCGTGCCGGGCGAAGGGGCCGTCGTCCCACGGCCGATCGATGCTCAGATCGACGGTCGCCTCGTCGACGACGAGCATCGTCCCGGCCGCGCGGGCGGCGTGTACCAGGCGGGCGCGATCCTGCGCCGGCAGCGAAGCGCCGGTCGGGTTGTGGAAGTCCGGAATGAGATACGCGATCGCCGGGCGCACCCGCTGGAGGGTCGAGAGCAGGTGGTCCATGTCCCACCCAGCGGCGGTCACCGGCGTCGCCACCATGCGAGCGCCGGCCCGCCGGAACGCCTCGAAGGCGTGCGGATAGGTCGGCGACTCGACCAGCACGACATCCGTGCGGCGGACCAGCGCCTGCGCGGTGAGCGCGATGGCGTGCTGACCGCCGGTGGTCACGATGATCTGGTCGGGCGACGTCGGCAGCCCACGAGCGGTGTAGCGGTCGGCGACGGCCGCGCGGAGACCGTCGTTGCCGAGCAGGTCGAACCCCGGGAAGGCGGTGATGTCGGGCAGGGCCGCCGTGACCTCGACGATCAGCTCGCGCAACCCGTCCACCGGAGGCGGGATGGACCCGGCGAAGTTCAGGGCGGCATCGGGTCGCTTCGACACCTCCGCGAGGTGGGGAAGGCTCGCACGGCTGCCCGATCCCTGCCGGCTGACGAGGTGGCCGCTGTCGCGCAGCGCTCGATAGGCGGCGACGATCGTCGTGCGGCTCCGTCCCGCCTGCGCGGCCAGTTCGCGCTCGGACGGAAGCAGGGTCCCCGCCGGGATGCGCCCGTCCGCGATGAGCAGGCGGACGCGGCCGGCGAGCTCGGCGTACGCGACGCTCTCGGCTCCCAGTGGGCCCGTCATGGCCAACAGAGCGCGAGCGGAGAGCCGCGGACCCGGTGCCGACATGAGTCCAGCATGGCCGATTGGACCGCGACGGTTGCGGCACCCGCACGATGTGCTCTGTCTTTGGCAGGAACCCGACGGCGAGAGGGACGCGAACGATGGCACAGGGCGAGGCGGGTGGCGTGACGAGACCGGCCGTCGGATTCATCGGGCTCGGGCTGATGGGATCGGCGATCGCGTCGCGGCTGCTGCTGACCGGCCCCGTCGTGGTGTGGAACCGCACGGCCTCCGCCTGCCGGCCCCTCGTGGAGGCGGGGGCGGCCGTCGCCGCCTCCGCGGCCGACGTCTTCTCCCGCTGCGGGACGGTGTTCCTCATGGTGACCGACGAGCACGCGATCGACGACGTCCTCGGCACGGCCGAGGGGATGCTTCGGGATCGGACGCTGGTGCAGATGAGCACCGTCCCGCCGGCGTACTCGGCGGCGCTGGCCGCGCGCGTATCGCGGGTCGGGGGACGCTACGTCGAAGCGCCCGTCTCCGGATCGCGCCAGCCGGCGCTGACGGGACGACTCATCGGCCTGCTGGCCGGCGACGACGCGGCGGTCGAGGAGGTCGAGGCGTTGTTGCGGCCCGCCTGCTCCGCGGTCTTCCGGTGCGGGCAGCCGCCGCAGGCGATGCAGATGAAGCTCGCGGTCAACACCTTCCTCATCACCCTGGTGACGGGGCTTGCCGAATCGTTCCACTTCGCCGAGGAGCACGGCTTGCCGGCGGACCTGCTGGCGAAGATCCTGGACGCCGGGCCCATGGCGTCGTTCGTCTCGCGCAGCAAGGCGGCCGCCTTGGTCGCCGGCGACTTCGCGCCGCACGCGGCGATCGCCGACGTGCGAAAGAACGCGGAGCTGGTCGTCGGGTCGGCACGCGAACATCACGTCGCGGCGCCGCTGATGGCGACCGCCGCGCTGCTGTACGACGAGGCGACGCGGTTGGGCCACGGCGAGGCCGACATGGCCGCCGTCATCACCGCATACCGGGCACGCACCCAGGGAGGGCGGTGACCATGCGCGCGTTCCCCCTCGACCACGGCCCCCTGAACGACCCGCTCTATGCGGAGCTGCTTCGCGTTCCCACGCTCAGCGTCGGGCACTATCGCCTCCCGCCCGGCGCCGCCGATCCTCAGAGCCCGCACACCGAGGACGAGGTGTACGTGGTCCTGCGTGGCAGAGCGCTGCTGCAGACGGAGAGCGGCACGGCCGTCGCCGAGCCGGGAGCGATCCTCTACGTGCCGGCGGGCGAGCAGCACCGCTTCATCGAGATCACCGAGCTGCTGGAGGTCATCGTCGTGTTCGGACCCGCCGAGCACTCGCTCGCGCCCCCACGCTGATGGCCACCGCGCCGCATCAGGCGTCGGGGAGGCTCCAGAAGTGCGCGGTCGAGCCGGGGTGCTCCACCGTCAGCGCGTGGTCGAGGTCGCGGTAGTTGGAGTCGAGGTTGTGGCCGGCCATGCGGATCGCGACGCTGCCGTCGGCGTTCCGGTCGAGGTCGGAGACGAGCTGGATGTGGTCGAGGGTGCCGTCGGCGTCCCAGTCGAACACCACGAGGTCGCCGAGCTTCACCTGATCGCGCTGGTCGAGACCGAGCCGCGTGACGCCGAGTTCCCGCGCATGCTCGGTGATCCACGCATCGAAGGTCGGCACGAACCGCCAGGTCTCCGTCGATGAGGCACCGTCGTGGTACCAGTCGTCGCGTTGGGCCCAGCCGCGGGCCACGAGGGTCTGGCTGACGAAGTTCATGCAGTCGCCGCCGATCGGGTTGTAGTCGCCCCACTGCTCGTCGTTGTAGTCGTCCCAGTGTGCGAGGGCGTACTGCAGCTGACGATCCACGCCGGTGCGCGCCTCGTACGAGTATCGGAGCGTGGACGTGCCCTTGACCGGCACGCTCGCGGCGTGGACGGTGACGGGAACCTCGCCCGCCACGTAGTCGACGGCGGAGGGCGCGATGACGGTGACGGCGTCGTCCCTGGCCTCGGCGATCTCGGCATCGGCCGTGCCGAAGCTCACGCGCGTGACACCCGCGAGCCCCGTGCCGGTGATGGTCACGCTCTCGCCGCCGGCGAGCGACCCCGCCGCCGCGCTGAGCGCGGCCACGCGGGGCGTCGTACCGTCGCTCGTCGTGCGCGCGGGGCGCTGCTCGATCGATGCCTGCACGGAGGCGGCCTGAGCGACGCCGCCCTCGCCAACGCTCGTCAGCGCGCCGACGAGCGCGCTCGCACCCCATACGAGCACGGCGGCGCCCCCGCCGAGCACGAGCACCCCGCGGCGCCGCGCCCGACGTCGCCGCGCACGGCGAGCGCTCGCACGCGAGGACGGCGTGAAGGCGTTGTCGGACATCACCGCCGACGTTACGGCGCGAAGCTTCGCGGCGTCTGAGCCACGCGGGACTCTCTCGGGTATTCCGCCATCCGCGTGGGGCGGCGGGAACCGCATCGTCGCCATCGCGCCTCCAATGCCACAGATCCCGCGGCTTCGCCAGTCCCTTTACCACCCTGCGCGGCGCGGATGAAGTGGGACGATGACCAAGGACAGTGCCGCCACCGTGGAACGACCCGTCGGGCTCAAGCGCGTGCTGGGCACGCCGCTGCTGTACGCGTTCATCGTCGGTGACACCCTCGGCGCCGGCATCTACACCCTCGTGGGCACGATGGCGACCGACGTGGGCGGCGTCATCTGGCTGCCGCTGCTCATCGCGCTCGTCGTCGCGCTGCTGACCGCGGGCACCTATGCGGAGCTCATCACGAAGTACCCGCACGCCGGCGGGGCGGCGCGCTACGTCGACCGCGCGTTCGGGATCCCGTATCTGTCGTTCCTCGTCGGGTTCCTGATGATGGCCTCGGGCATCACGACCGCGGCCGCGCTCGCGAACGCCTTCGCGGGCGATTACCTCTCGGCGCTGCTGGATCTGCCGCCCATTCCGACGGCCATCGTCTTCATCGTGCTGCTCACGCTCATCAACCTGCGCGGCGTGAAGGAGTCGTTGACGGCGAACCTCGTGGCGTCGGTGATCGAGGTGACCGGCCTCGTGATCGTGATCGTGCTCGCCGCCATGGTGCTGGGCCGCGGCGACGGCGACGTGTCGCGACTCGTGGAGTTCGCGCCGGACGTGCCGCCGGTGCAGGGCGCGTTCGCGGCGTCCATCGTCGCGTTCTTCTCGTTCCTCGGCTTCGAGGCCGCGGCGAACATGGCGGAGGAGGTGCGCAACCCGTCGAAGTCGTACCCGCGGGCGCTGTTCGGCGCCGTGCTCACCGCCGCCGTCGTCTATCTGCTCATCGCCCTGGGCGCGGTGATCGTCGTTCCTCCGACCGATCTGGCCACTTCGACGGGGCCGCTGCTGGAGGTCGTGCAGGCGAGCGGCTTCGCGGTGCCCGGGTGGCTGTTCAGCCTGATCGCGCTCGTCGCGATCGCGAACGGCGCCCTGCTGTTCCTCGTCATGGCCAGTCGTGTGGCATACGGCCTGGCGGAGTCGTACCTGCTGCCGAGCGCCTTCGGGCGCGTGTTGACCCGCCGCCGCACCCCGTGGGTGTCCATCCTGGCGGTCTCGGGCGCCGCGATGCTCCTCACGATGGTCGGCGACATCGCGACGCTGGCGTCGACCACCGTCCTGCTGCTGCTGCTCGTGTTCCTGTCTGCGAATGTCAGCGCGCTCGTCCTGAAGAAGGACCGCGTCGCGCACCCGCACTTCTCGGTGCCGCGGATCGTGCCCGTGCTCGCGATCATCGCCAGCATCGTGCTGCTCACACAGCAGACGGGCATCGTGTGGCTGGGGACGGCGGTGTACATCGCCGTCGGATCCGTGCTGTTCCTCGTCGCTCGTTTCGGGCGCAAGCGCGAGGCCGGCACGGCGGCCGCGGGCACCGCCGACGACACGACCGATCGATGAAGGAAGGGAACGATATGGCGATCAACACGCTCATGCAGCGCCTCATCCGCCGGATCGAGCGATTCCGCGGCATCGACGCGATCGCGAGACCCGCGAGCGGCTCGGTGTCGGCGGCCACCCGCCCCGCTCCGGTCAAGAACCTGCTGTCGGGGTCGTGGCTGGGCCACCAGCTACACCCGATCCTCACCGACCTGCCGATCGGCGCCTGGGGAGCGGCCACCGCCCTCGACCTCACGGCGGGCGAGGAGGGGGCGGCGGCCGCGCGTCGACTGGTGGGAATGGGGCTCGTCGCGTCGGCGCCGACGGCGCTTGCCGGCGCATCGGATTGGGCCGAGACGTCGGGCAAGGACCGGAGGGTCGGCCTCGTCCACGGCCTCATGAACGCCGGCGTGTCGGTGCTGCAGACGGGATCATGGATCGCGCGCCGGCGCGGGCATCGCGGCCTCGGCGTGGCGCTCAGCCTTGTGGCCGTGGGAATCGCCGGCGTCTCCGCCTATCTCGGGGGACACCTGTCGTACGTGCGAGGCGTCGGGGTCAACCACACCGCCTTCCAAGGCCGTGCAGGGGAGTGGACCGACGTCGCGGCGGAGTCGGAGATCGCGGAGGGCGAGCTGCGCCGCGTGCTCGTGGACGACGTCCCGGTGCTGCTGACGCGTCGTCGCGGCTCGCTGCGCGCGATCTCGGCGGTGTGCTCGCACGCGGGCGGACCGCTCGACGAGGGCACGCTGGACGAGGAGGGCTGCGTCACCTGCCCCTGGCACGGCAGTCGCTTCCGCCTCAGCGACGGCGCCGTCGAGCGCGGTCCGGCCAGCGTGCCGCAGCCGCGGTGGGAGGCGCGGGTCGAGTCTGGCCGCGTGCTGCTGCGGTCGGCCTGACGATCGCGATGGCGAAACGCCAGGACGAGCGGCCCGGAGCCGAGCAGTGGGTTCCGGAGGCCGGGGGCCTCGAGGCGCTGCGGCGCGCGGTGCACGACTGCCGCGGTTGCGAGCTGTGGCGGGATGCGACGCAGGCGGTGTTCTCGCGGGGCCCGGACGACGCGCGCCTGATGCTCGTGGGCGAGCAGCCGGGCGACCGGGAGGACCAGGAGGGCGAGCCCTTCGTCGGGCCGGCGGGTCGACTGTTGGACGACGCCGTGGCGGCCGCCGACATCGACGCCGACCGCGTCTACCGCACCAACGCCGTCAAGCACTTCCGCTTCGAGCAGCGCGGGAAGCGCCGCATCCACGCCAAGCCCGCCGTCGGGCACGTGGTGGCCTGCCGCCCGTGGCTGGAGGCGGAGCTCGAGACGGTGCGTCCCGCGGTGGTGGTGGCGCTCGGCGCGACCGCCGCCCGGGCCGTGCTGGGTCGGACGGTGAGGATCGGCGAGGTGCGCGGCATGGTTCTCGAAAGCTCCGACCCGACCGGAACGGCGGCGGTCGTCACGGCCCATCCGTCGAGCATCCTGCGCGTGCGCGACGACGCCGAGCGTCGCGCCGCGTTCGACGGGCTCGCCGCCGACCTGCGCCGCGCGGCCGAGGTTGCCCTCTCGCGAGGAGGCACCCTCCGCCGCTTGTCGCGTCCTGTGCGTCAGCTCAGTCGTCGCGAGACGTGACGTGGATGAGCGGGCTTCCCGCCAGCCATTCCTCGAGCGGCGCGACGGGCTGCGGCAGGCGTGCCGGGTTGCTCGGCTGGTTCACGTCGTCGATGATCGCCGAGAACACGCCGGGGTGTGGCGCCGGATCGTCACCGTTCAACCGATCCGCGCCGCGACGGGGTGCTCCGGTGATCGGGCGCCAAGTATGGGCGAGGTTCGCGGAACGCGCCACCCCCGTGCATCGCGCGCCGCCCGCTCCTAGCGTGGCGCCCAACCGCACGACACGACGAAGGAGTCATCATGTCCGACGAACCGCAGAGCCCCGTCCGCGACAAGAACTACAACCTCATCTGGGCGCTCGAGGCTTCGCTGCACAACGTGTGGAAGCTCGAGACGTACATCGAGGACGCGGATCGCGAGGGCGACGAGGAGCTCGCCACCTGGTTCCGCAAGATCCAGCACGAGAACCGCAAGGCCGGCGAGCAGGGCAAGCAGATGCTCGCGCGAAGGCTCGCCGAGGAGCAGTGACCCGCACTCCCTGAGCACGGGATCGGGCCGCGACACCGCGCTCGGCCGAACGATTCGCCGGTCCGCCTCCCGCAGACTGTCGGCATGGGATTCACCCGCGCCGAGCTGGAGGCGCATCGAGACCGCGCCGTGGAAGACCTCATGCCCGAGCGGCCGCGGTTGGTGTTCGTCGGGATCAACCCCGGGCTGTGGACCGCCGCGACGGGGGCGCACTTCGCCCACCCGGGAAACCGGTTCTATCCCGCGCTCGCGGCGGCGGGTGTTCTGCCCCGGGTGCCGGAGGTCACTCGCGAGGGCTTCATCGAGGCGGACCGGCGGATGCTCCTCGATGCCGGGATCGGGATCTCGAATCTCGTGCATCGCGCCACGGCGCGCGCCGACGAGCTCACGCGCGAGGAGCTGATCGCGGGCGCCGAGCGGCTCGAGGCGGACGCGCGGCGCTGGGATGCGCCGGTTGTCGCGGTCGTCGGGCTCACCGCCTACCGGCGCGGGTTCCGCCGGCCGCGCGCTGCCGCGGGATGCCAGCCCGAGCGCCTCGGCCCCTCGGAGCTGTGGGTCGTACCCAATCCGAGCGGCCTCAACGCGCACGACACCGTCGCCACGCTCGCGGCGGCCTACGCGGAGCCGGCTCGCGCCGCGGGGGTGATCGCGTGACCGCCGCACGCCCGCGCGGCACGCGGCGCCGCGCCCTCGCGGCGGTCGGCCTCGTGATCGTCATCGCGTGCGGGCTGCTCGTCCACGGCGGCCTCCCGGACACGTCGGCCACCGACATCGCGGGCGACGCCCTCTATGCCGCCGCGGCGTACCTCGGGGTCGTGCTGCTGGCCCCGCGGCTCGCTGCCCCCGCGGTGGGCGCGTTCGCCGCCGGCTGGTGCGTCGCGGTGGAGTTGCTGCAGCTGACGGCACTGCCGGCCGCTGCGGCCTCGGCCTTTCGACCCGCCGTCCTGCTCCTGGGCACGGCGTTCGATCCCCGGGACCTCGCCGTGTACCTCGCGGCCGTCGCGTTGCTCGTCGTCGCCGACATCGGCGCCGCCCTCCGAAGCGGACGGTTCGCGGGTCACCCCCAGGGCGACGCGTCCGAGCCGCGGCGGGCCGGCCGCAGCTCGGGTGGGGGCGGCCACGGCAGCTCGTGGAGCGTGTAGGGCACATCGATCGCCCCGAAGTCGTCGGTCTTCACGAGCACGCGGCCGGGCCGGGCGGCGCTCTCGCCGGGCGACACCTCCACGATCCGCACGCGGATCGGCCGCCCCATCAGTTCCAGCTCCCACACGTCGGCGAGCCACGACAGCCCGACGCGCTCCAGCGCTTCCTCCGCCGTCACCCAGTCCACCGGCCCCGACACGTCCGCGCCGAAGAGCGAGACCGCGACGAAGTCCTCGCCCTCCGGCCGAATCCAGCCGAGCAGCTCGCGATCGCTCGCGCGGCGGTGCGGAATCCAGGACCCGGGGACGACGCTCATGCCGCGAGCGTAGCGGCCCTCCGGCGGTCCTTCGGATCAGGCGCGGCCGGAGAGCGCGTCCCGCAAGGCCTTCTCGGCGTCGTCACCGGCGTGCGCGGCCTGGGCGTTCTCCGCGCGGACCGCGTCGACGATCTCCGAGCGCTGGATGCGGGTCTCCCGGGGGGCCCGGATCCCGATGCGGATGCTGTCGCCCTTGACGTCGAGCACGGTCACCTCGACGTCGTCGCCGATGAGCAGGCTCTCGCCGATCCGCCTCGTCAACACCAGCATCGCCCCAGACTATCGGCCGGGGCGCGCCGATCGTCAGGACGGGCGGATCACGCCGTCAAGGACTGGGCGTCGCGGACGACGCCGACCGTGTCGATCGTCAGCCCGCCGGCCGTGGCCTCGTTGTACGACAGCACGGGGATGCCGTCGGCCTGCGCCGACACGAGCCGCCGCACGGCGGGCCGCAGATTCGGAGCGCATACGATCACCGGCTCGCCGAGCGACGGGTCGATCCCGGCGACCGCCTCCTTCACGGACTGCACGATCTGCTCGATCCGGGCCGGGTCGAGCACGATGTGCGTGCCGTCCTCGCCGGAGCGCATGCCCTCCAGCATGGCCTGTTCCAGCAGCGGCGCGAGCATGATCACCCGCAGGCGGCCGTCCTGCGCGAAGCGCGCGGCGATCGCGGGACCGAGCGCGGCGCGGGCCGCTTCGATGAGGCCCTCGGGATCCGTCGACACCTTCGCGCGCAGGGCGAGCGCCTCGTAGATGCGCGCGAGGTCGTTGATGGGCACCCGCTCGGCGAGCAGCCCCGTGAGAACGCGCTGGATCTCGGCGAGCGAAAGCAGGGCCGGCGTCAGCTCCTCGACGGCCGCCGGGCTCACCTGGCGCAGGCCATCGGTGAGCTGACGCACGTCCTCGCGGCTGAGCAGGCGTGCCGCGCCCGCCTGCACGATGTCGGAAAGGTGCGTCACGATGACGCTGGCACGGTCGATCACCGTCGCGCCGGCCAGCTCCGCGCTGTGGCGCATCTCCAGCGGGATCCACTTGCCCTCGAGCCCGAAGACGGGGTCGAGCGTCGTCTCGCCGGGCAGGGTCTCGAGCGCCCCGCCGAGCGCGAGCACCGAAGCCGGCGGCGCGACGCCGCGCCCCGCCTCCACGCCCGCGATGCGGATGACGTAGGTGGACGGCGGCAGATCGATGCTGTCGCGCGTGCGCACGGGCGGCACGAGGAATCCCAGCTCCAGGGCGATGCGCTGCCGCAGCGCCTTGACGCGCGCGAGGAGGTCGTCCGGGCCGCCCGTGACGAGATCCACGAGGTTCGGAGCGAGCAGGATCTCCAGCGCATGCACCCGCATCCGCTCCAACAGATCCTCGGGGCGATCGGACGGGCGGGCGGGGGCCACGTCCGTGGCCTCGGCCTCACGGCGGGCTTCGGCCGCCTTGATGCGCTGGGCCGCCAGCAGCAGGCCCGCGCCGATCGCGAGGAACGGCAGCATCGGCATGCCGGGGATGAGCGCCATCACGATGGCGGCCGCCCCGGCGATGCTCAGCGCGACGCGCGACTGGGTGAGCTGCGTCGAGGCGGCCTGACCCATCTCGTGCTCGGTGTTCGCGCGGGTGACGATCATGCCGGTCGAGACGGCCATGAGCAGCGCGGGGATCTGCGTCACGAGGCCGTCGCCGATCGTGAGGAGGCTGTACGTGCCCAGCGCCTCCTCGATCGCCATGGCGTGCTGGATCATGCCGATCGCGATCCCGCCGATGAAGTTGATGATGATGATGACCAGCCCCGCGATGGCGTCGCCCTTGACGAACTTCGACGCGCCGTCCATCGCCCCGTAGAAGTCCGCCTCCGCGGCGACCTCCGCGCGACGGGCCCGCGCCTCGGTGTCGGTGATGAGCCCGGCGTTCAGGTCGGCGTCGATGGCCATCTGCTTTCCCGGCATGGCGTCGAGCGTGAAGCGCGCGCCCACCTCGGCGACGCGCTCGGCGCCCTTGGTGACGACGACGAACTGGATGACGACGAGGATGAGGAACACGACGGCGCCGATGATGAGCGACCCGCCGATCGCGATCTCGCCGAACGCGTGGATCACCTCGCCGGCGTACGCCTCGCCGAGCACGAGGCGCGTCGACGCGACGTTGAGGCCGAGCCGGAAGAGCGTGGCCACGAGCAGCAGCGACGGGAACACCGAGAAGTCGAGGGGCTTCTTCGCGAACATCGTCGTGAGCAGGATCACGAGCGCGAACATGATGTTCAGGATGATCAGCACGTCGAGCAGCGGCGGAGGCACCGGCACCACGAGCAGCATGATGATCCCGACCACCCCGATCGGCACGGCCAGGCTCTTCAGGACGGTTCTCATGCGGGTCTCCCTGCGGTGGATGGATCGGGCATGGTGTGCACGCCACGGGCGGAGCCGCGGCGCTTGAGCGCCGCGACGAAGACGAGCACGCGCGCCACGGCGGTGTACAGCTCGGGCGGGATCTCCTGCCCCAGCTCGCAGGCCGCGTGGACCGCGCGGGCGAGGGGGATGTCGCGCACCATCGGCACGCCCGCTTCCGCGGCGCGCTCGCGGATGCGCTCGGCGATCGTGCCCGCGCCCTTCGCCACGACGCGTGGGGCGGAGCGCCCGGGCTCGTACGAGAGGGCCACGGCGACGTGGGTGGGGTTGACGAGCACGACGTCGCTGCCGCCGACCCCGGCGATCATGCGGTTGCGGCTCATCGCCAGCTGCCGCGAACGGCGCTGCTGGCGGATGAGCGGGTCGCCCTCGGCGTTCTTGTTCTCGTCGCGCGCCTCGCGCTTGGTCATGCGCGTGTGCTTGGTGTTGCGGCGCATCACGACCATCACATCGATGATCGCCAGCGCGACGCCGACCGCGACGGCGACCCACAGCACGGCGGCAGTCGCGCCGGCGGCCTCGGAGAGCAGGTGGCTGATCGAGGTGCCGCCGCTCGCGGCGAGCGCCGGGACGAGGCCGGCGATCACGAGCCAGAGCGCGCCCCCGATGGCGGCGGTCTTCAGCAGCGCCTTCGCGCCCTCCCACAGCGCCTGCATGCCGAACACGCGCCGCAGGCCCGTCACGATGTTGAACTGCTCGACGCGCATCGGCACCCCACGCAGGTGGATGCCGCCCTGGGCTGCGGCGGCGATCACGGTGGCGATGACCACGGCCGCCAGGAGCGGCCCGAGCGTTGCGCCCATCGAGCCGAGCGCGTCGCCGAGGATCGCCACCGCTCGCTGCGGATCGGGATCGCGTGTGATGCTGCCGACCGCGAGCAGCTGGGCGGTGCCGGCCTCGGCGCCGTCGGCGATCGCCGTGGTCATGAGGGCGCCGGCCGCCGCGATCCCCACCCAGGCGGTGAGGTCCTGGCTGCGGGACAGGCGGCCCTTCCGCCGCGCCTCGCGCAGTCGCCGCTCGGTGGCCTTCTCGGTGCGCTCGCCGCTGTCCGATCCGCTCACGGCGCCACCCCCTGCATCAGTCCCAGGGCCTGCCGTGCGAGGGCGTCGACGATGCCCGGCAGGGTGAGGAAGACGATGCCGGCGAGCACGAGCGTGAGGATGATCTTGAGCGGGAAGCCCAGCGCGAAGGCGTTCAGGGCCGGTGCGACGCGCGTGATCAGCCCGAGGCCGGCGTCGGCCAGAAACAGCACGAGCACGAGCGGCCCGGCGATCTGCAGCGATGCGAGCATGAGCTGGCCGACGACGCCCGTGATCGCCTCCGCGGGGCCGGAGATGTCGAACATCCCGTCCACGGGGACGGCGTCGAAGCTGCGGGCAAGGCCCGCGATGATGAGCTGATAGCCGTCCGAGGCGAACAGCAGCACGATCGCCGTCATCTGGAACAGCCGCGTGAACTGCGCGCCGTTGACCATCGACTGCGGGTCGAACGCCTGGGCCAGCTGGAATCCGCCGAACAGGTCGATGAGGTTGCCCGCTGCCTGCACCGCCGAGAACACCGCGAGCACGAGGAAGCCGAGCAGCGCTCCCGTGAGCAGCTGCAGCACGAGAGCGCCGAGAAACGCCGCCGTGCCGAGGCTCTCATAGCCCGGGGCGACCGTCGCGCCGATGGCGAGCGCCAGGCCGATCGCGAGCATCGCCTTGATGCGGGCGGGGATGGCGCCGTGCGAGAACGGCGGTGCGATGAAGAGGAACGCCGTGATGCGCACGGCGGCCATCATCGTGGCCTCCAGCCACACGAAGTCCACCGGGATGTTCACGTCATCCGCCCGACAGCAGCGAGGGGATGCGGGCGAACATCTCGTTCGTGAACGCGATCGACTCCGCGATCATCCAGTTCCCGCACACGAGCAGCGCGATCGCGACCGCGACGGCCTTGGGCACGAACGAAAGCGTCACCTCCTGCACCTGCGTGATCGACTGCAGCAGCGAGATCGCAAAGCCCACCACGAGCGCCGTGATGAGCAGGGGAGCGGCGAGCTTGGTGGCCAGGATGAGGCCCTGCATGCCGATGTCGAGCACCGCCTCCGGGCTCATCCGACACCCCCGTACGAGTCCAGCAGCGAGCGGATGATGAGGCCCCAGCCGTCGACCAGGATGAACAGCAGGATCTTGAACGGCAGCGAGATCATGACGGGCGGCAGCATCATCATGCCCATCGCCATGAGCGCCGAGGCGACGACGAGGTCGATGATGAGGAACGGCACGAAGATGACGAAGCCGATGATGAAGGCCGCGCGCAACTCCGAGATCATGAACGCGGGGATGAGGGTGTACAGCGGCACGCTGTCGGGGTCGTCGGGATTGGGCTGGTCGGCCGCGCGGGTCATGAGCGCGAGATCCTCCTCGCGCGTGTAGGCCAGCATCCACTCGCGCAACGGGCCCTGCCCCACGTCGAACGCCTGCTGGAAGGTCATCGCGCCATCGATGTACGGCTGCACCGCGATCTCGTTGATGTCGGTGAGCACGGGCCACATGATGAAGATCGACAGGAACAGCGACAGTCCGGCCAACACCTGGTTCGGCGGGATCGACGGCAGCGACAGCGCGTTGCGCGCCAGGGCGAGGACGACGAAGATCTTCGTGAACGACGTCGTCATCAGCAGCAGGGCGGGCGCCACCGACAGGAGGGTGATGCCGAGCAGCGTGAGGATCGACGACGACGGTTCGCCGTTGACGCCGTAGATGTCGATGTTCATCGTGCGCGGCGCAGCGCCTCGGCGGTCTGTCGCCAGGTCGACGGCGAGAGGATGGAGCCGTGCAGCGGGTCGGTGCGGCGGCGCGAGCGATCGCGTCGCAGCGGGAGCCCGTCGGGAAGGGCCGCCGCCGGCGCCTCGGCCCCGGTGGCGTCGGACGGTTCGGCGCTCGCCGCCTCGACCGACGCCGTGATCTGGTGCGGAGAGCGGATCCGGTCGATGACGTTCACGCCCTGCTCCGTGACGCCGAGCACGTAACGCGTGCCCTCCACATCGACGACGATCAGCTGGGCCTTGCCGCCGAGCGCCTGCCGAGAGACCACCGCGATGTCGCGCGGCACCTTGGCGCCGCGCGAGAAGCGGCGCTGCAGATACCAGAGCGCGCCGAGCACCGCCGCGAGCGAGACCGCGACGCGCAGCGCGAGCAGCAGATCGTCCAGCTCAGGCCTCGGCGTTCTCGAGAATGCGCGTGATCCGCACGGCGTAGTCCTGGTCGACGACCACGATCTCGCCGTGGGCGATGAGGCGCCCGTTGAGCTTCACGTCGGCGGGAGCGCCCGCGGAGCGGTCGAGCTCCACGACGCGGCCGGGGGAGAGGTCGAGCACGTCGCGCACGGCCATGCGGGTGCGCCCGATCTCGACGGTCAGCTCCATCTCGACGCCGGCGATGCGCTGGAGGCGGCGTGAGGGCACGCCGGTGGCGGCGGCGGTGTGGGTGACGCGCACCGCAAGCCGCCCGACGGTGCGCCCCGCCTCGTCCTGCAGGTCGAAGATCCGCGCCTGCGGATGCGAGAACAGCGCCGACGCGTCGCCGACGCGCGCCTCGCGCACCACGCCGGGCCCCAGGGTGGCGGCGGCCGCGTCGAGGGCCTCGTGCAGCCGATCGGGCAGCGGGGCGTCGGGCACGCCGTCGACGAGGGCCGCGGGGTCGAGGATGAGCACGGCCAGCTCGGCACTGGACTCGCCGACGTACGACACGATGACCGCATCGCCGGTGTCGCCGGAGGCCTGCGAGGCGCGGGCGCTGATCTCGGTGGTCGTGGGCATCCGCGACGCGAAGGCGGCGGCGACGGCGGACTCGTGGGCGGTGGGGGTCACCTGGGCTCCTCTGACGGGACGGAATCGGACGGTGCCGCGGGATCGGACGGCACCGACGTGATGACGCAGGCGAGCCGCGCGCCGCTCGCGCCGACGGCTGCGGTGGCGATGGGCACGCCGCCCGCGACGAGGTCGAGCGGGCGGTCGTCGGCATGCGGGAGGCGGATGAGATCGCCCACCGACAGGTCGAGCACGTCGGTCGGGCGTACCGACACCGGCGTGAGCTGCAGGGCGAGCTCGAGCGGGGAGTGCTCGACCTGCTGGTGCAGCAGGTCGGCCGCGAGGTCGGCGGGCATGACGGGAGCGGCGCTGCTCAGGCGCTCCAGCACGAGAGCCGCGGGCAGCATCACGCTCGCCGGCACGGTGCGGTCGCCCGTGCTCAGTGACAGGCGCGCCACGATGACGAGGTCGGCGGCTGAGGCGAGCTGCGCGAACTGCGGGCTGTACTGGATGCCGCTCACCGACAGGCGGCCCGGCATCATCGGGCCGAGCGCGTGGGAAAGCGTCTCCAGCGCGTCCGACATCAGGTACCGGATGAGCGCCTGCTCGATGGTCGTCAGCGGCCGCTCATCGGTCACCTCGACGGGGCGCCCTCCCACCATCTGCACGATCCACGACAACGCCGCCGACAGCGGGAACTGCACGATCCCGCTCGCCTCGCTCTCGGGCACGGCGCACACCACGACCGTCGTCGTCGACGGCAAACCGTCGGCGTACTCGCGGTAGGTCAGCAGTTCGACCTGCTCGACCGTGACGTGCGATCGCGCGCGGATCTTGTCGGTGAGCTGGGTGGACCACAGGCGTGCGAAGGTCTCGAACGACAGCTCGAGGGCGCGGGCGTGCTCGCGTGCGAGGGTCGCCGGGCGGCCGAAGTCGTACACCTCGACCGTCTGGTCCGTCTCGCCCTGGGCGGGCGCGTTCGCGCGCACGTCGATCACCACGACCCGGACTATCGGGCGCGTGGGGACGGGCGTTAGGCGTCGCCGGCTTTCGGGTTGCGACGACGCGGCGGATCGCGGTCTCGATCCGGTGGTGGCTCAGCTCGACTGGCCGGCCACGATGTCGGGGATGAGGGCGCGCACCTCCTCTTCCGCGTCGGAGAGCACGACGATGTCGACGCGGCGGTTGCGGGCCAGGTCCTCGGGCGAGTCGCCTCCCGCGACGGGCCGTGCGTCGCCGTAGCCCACGGCCTGGATGTGATCCCCGCGCACCCGCCCGACCTCCACCAGGTGACGCAGCACCTGCGTGGCGCGGCCGGAGGAGAGCTCCCAGTTCGTCTCGTAGATGGCGCTGGTGGGGCGACGGTCGGCGTGGCCCTCGACCGAGATCTCGTTCGGCACCTCGACGAGCACGGTACCCAGCGCGTCGAGCACGGCGACGGCCTTCTCGCTCAGCTCGACGCTGTTGGTCTCGAAGAACGTCTCGGCCCCGATCAGCCCGACGGTCAGTCCCCGGTCGTCGATGACGAACTCGGCGGTGTCGCCCAGCCCGCGCGCGTCGAGCGCGCTCTGCATGCGCTCGCGCAGCTCCTGCAGGCTCTCCACCTCCTTCTGCGCCGCCAGCAGGGCGGGGTCGGCGGCGGCGCCGTCGTCCTCCGCCTCGAGCTCGGGCGGCAGGACGAGCCCGGTGCTGAGATCGACCTGCTCGCTCGGCTCCTGGCCGAAGCCCGTCGCGAGCGAATCCCGCAGCTGGTCGAACTTCTGCTGGTCGACGCTCGACATGGCGTAGAGCACGATGAACAGGCACATGAGCACCGTGATCATGTCGAGGTACGACGCCATCCAGCGCTCGTCCGGGCCGTCGTGGCCCCCCGAGGAATGATCGGCCGCGCGGCGGCGGCCCCCGCGCCGCACGCTCATGCCGCCTCGATCGACTCCGGCAGCTCCGCGCGCTCCGCCTGCGCGGGCGCCTTGCGGTCGGACACAAGAGCCTGCAGGCGCTCGGCGACGTGATGCGGCGGACCGCCCGCCTGCACCGCGAGCATGCCCTCCATCACGAGCGTCATGCGCTCGAGTTCCAGCTCGGCGAGCCGCTGCAGGCGGTTGCCGATCGGCAGCCACATGAAGTTGGCGGAGAGCAGGCCCCACAGGGTCGCGACGAACGCCGCGGCGATCATGGGGCCGAGCGTGTCGGGCGTGTCCAGCTGCTCGAGCACGTGGGTGAGCGAGACGACCGTGCCGATGATGCCGACGGTCGGCGCGTAGCCGCCGAGGGTCATGAAGAACCGCGACGCCGTGCGGTTGCGCGCCGCGGTCGAGGCGATCTCGTCCTCGAGGACGATCCGCAGCTCCTCGGCGTCGGTTCCGTCGGCGATACTCTGCAGCGCCTGGCGCATGAAGGGGTCGTCGGTCTCGGGAACGAGCTGCTCGAGCGACAGGAGCCCCTCCGCTCGCGCCTTCTCGGCGTAGCCGACGATCTGCTCGATCATCTCGGACGCCGTACGGCGGTCTCCCCGGATCGCGCGCGGCAGGGCCTTGAACGCCGCGATCGCGTCACGCATCGTGCCGCTGGCGATCCCGATCGCGATGGTGCCGCCGAAGACGAGGATCATCGGGGCGGGCAGGAACAGTGCGGCCAGGCTCGCGTGCTCGAGCGTGATCATCGCGTACAGCGAGCCGAACGCGACGACGAGGCCGATGAGGAAGGCGAGATCCATCAGCTGATCACTCCGGTCACGTCACCGGAGCGGCGCACGTCGGCCGCGGAGGCGAGCACGCGGGCGCGGAACGCGGCGATCCGCTCGATGACCTCGGACATGGGTTCCAGGACGACGAAGGTGGCTCCGTCGACCATGACCAGAGTGGTGTCCGGCGACTCGTGAATCCGCTCGATGAGGTCCGGATTCACGGCGAACCGGGTGCGGTTCAGGCGCGTGACGACGATCATGGCTCCATCCTGGAAACTGCGAGCGACCCCTCCTGGGTCGCCAGACGGCCCGTCCTGGTCCGTCGGGTACCACTGTCGGCCGCACGGGGCGCCCGGTAAGGCGATGCCCCGAAGACGGAACAGGAGGGCTCGCGCGGCGACGCGGCGAGCCCTCCTGTCGCGGGGGCGGGACGGCGATGGTGGGCGGGGGTCCCGAGAGTCAGCGCTTGAGGTTGGTGAGCTCCTGCAGCACCTCGTCACTGGTCGTGATCATGCGTGCGTTCGCCTGGAACCCACGCTGCGCGACGATGAGGTTCGTGAACTCCTGCGAGAGGTCGACGTTCGACATCTCCAGCGCGCCGCTGATGAGCGCCCCCATGCCGTCGGCGCCGGGCTCACCGATGACGGCCTCCCCGGAGTTGACCGTGGGACGGTACTGCGAGGAGCCGGCCTTTTCGAGGCCCGTCGGGTTGACGAAGGTCGCCAGTGCGACGCGCGCGAGCACGGCGGTCGCGCCGTTGTCGAACGTGCCGACCAGGCTGCCGTCACCCGAGAGCGAGTAGGACTGCAGGGTGCCGGCGGCGCGGCCGTTCTGCTCCGAGATGGCGATCGTCGACAGCTCCGCGTAGCCGGTGACGGACGAGAGGTCGATGGTGATGGGGCCGGCCGTGAGGGTGCCGCCGCCGGTGAGCTGCCCGTCCGTGAAGGTCAGGCTTGTGGTCGCGCCGCCATCGGTCGTCACGTCCCAGCCCCCCGCCGTGCGCGTGAACGTCAGGGTCAGGGTGTCGGCCGCGCCCTGCGCGTCGTAGACCGTCACGTCGCGCACGAGCTCCTCGCCCACCGCCGTGTCGGACGGGAGGTTGCCGGTGACCTCGGCCGTGGTCGTGGCGACGGCGGGGGAGACCGCGCCGACGGGAAGCGTGATGTTCCCCAGCGGCGATCCCGGCACGATCGCGCCGTCCTGCGCCGTCCAGCCCTGCACGAACGAGCCGTCCGCGGTCACCAGGCGCCCCTGCGCGTCGAACAGGAAGGCGCCGTTGCGGGTGTAGGCGGTCTCGCCGCCGTTGCGGGTGACGAAGAAGCCGTCGCCGCCGATCATGAGGTGGGTGGGCACGCCGGTGCGCTGGGCGGCACCCTGGGCGAAGTTGGTCGTGATCGCGGCCACCTGCACGCCGAGGCCGACCTGTGCGGGGTTGCTGCCGCCGGTGTCGGCCTGCGGGAGCGTCGAGTTCTGGACCAGCTGCGAGAGCGTGTCCTGGAACTCCACCGATGAGGCCTTGAACCCGGTGGTGTTGACGTTGGCGATGTTGTTGCCGGTGACGTCGAGCATCGTCTGGTGCGAGCGCATGCCCGAGATGCCGGAGTAGAGGGAGCGGAGCATGTTGCCTTCCTTCGGTGTGGGGGATCAGGAGACGACGCCGGAGACGGCGTCGAGCGGCACGGAGACATCGCCGAAGAACACCTCTGGGGTGCCCTCGGCGAAGGAGACGGAGGTGACCACGCCCGTCTGGGTCTTGTCGTCGGCGTCGATGTACGACGCCGTGCGGCCCACGAGCTCGGTGGCCGCCTGACGCATCGTGAGCGCGAACGCCTCCGTCGATGTCGTCGACAGGGCCGTGAGCTGCTCCATCATGGCCAGCTGCGTGCTCTGCGAGATCATCTCGTTCGTGTCCATGGGTGAGGACGGGTCCTGGTTCTGCAGTTGCGCGACGAGCAGCTGCAGGAACACCTCGGAGTCCAGCGTCTGCTTGCGCTCGGTGGGGAGGGTGGACCCGGTGTACAGACCGGTGGCGGCGACGGGTTCGACGGTGGGCATGGGGCCTTCCGATCAGGCGAGCACGTCGAACGACGTGGCGGCGGGGACGGGGAACGCGGGAGGGGCAGGCGGCGACGGCTCGCTCGCGGGGCGCCGGCGGCCGGCATCCGAGATCAGCCTCGGTCTCGTGGGCGGGGGCCTCGTCGCGGCCGGCGCCGTCTCGCGCGGCGCCGTCGCGCAACGACCCGGCGTCGGCGCCCGACTGCGCGGCGGCCTGGCCGCCCTGGCCGCCGTGGCCGCTCTGACCCCCCGCCGTGCCGGCTCCGGCGTCGTCCGCCGACAGGCCGAGGGTGGCGTGCGGGGCGGCGATGGCGAGATCGCGACGCAGGTCGGAGAGGATGTGGCGGATCGCATCGCGGCCCGCCTCGGACGGGGCGAACAGCTCGATGCGCATGACGTCGCCGCTGATGCGCGCCCGCACGGTGACGGGGCCGATGTCCTCCGGCGAGACCGTGATCGTCACCTCGTGGGTGCCGTCGCCGGCGCGCGCGAGGGCGACGAGCTGCGGGGCGAGCTGGGGTGCGAGCGGCGGCGCCGTACGCGGGGGCGTCGCAATCGTGGGCGGCGCGGCGGCGGCACGCACCTCGACCGGGTTGGACCCGGCCGCCGTGGCCGGCAGGTCGGGGGAAGGAGCCGGTTGCCCATCGGTCGTGGGCTCCGTGGGGGTCGGCGCCGCGACACGGGCCGCGAACGCGGTCGCCGCGGGGGCGTCGTCCGCGGGGGACGCGAACGCGGATCCCGCCGAGGCGGCCAGGCGCGCCGGGTCGGCCCCGGTCGGGGCAGCCGGGAGCGGGCCGGGCCGGGGGCCGGCCGCGCGCGCGGCGTCGGCGGTCGCGCGGGAGGCCACCGCCCGCACGGCGCTCGACGGCTGCGCGGCGACCGGCTCGGAGGCCTCGGCCGCCACGGCGGCCGCCGCGGAAAGGGCCCCCGCGGCGGGTGCGGTCGGGGCCGGCGCCTGCGGCGCGGAGGCGGCGTGGGGAGCGGTCGTGGCGTGTGCCGGTCGCGGCGCGCCGGCCGCGGCGACCCGTGCCTCGGCGGCGGCCGGCTCGGCGCCCGCTCGCCCGGCGGCGGGAGCCGGCGCCGGGCCCGGTATCGGCGGGGGCACGGGCGTGGGCGCCGACGCCTCGCCCGCGGGAAGGACGGCCGTCTCCGCGGCGGTGGAGTCGTTCTCCGGGCCGGCGGCGTCCGCGTTCGCGTCGGTTCCGGTCCCCGGAGGCTCGGCGGCCGCGTCCGGGGCGAGCTGCCCCGCGGGGGCAGGAGGGGGCGCCGCCGCGGCCGCGGCGTCCACCGAGGCGGCCGCCCCCTCGGCGGGCGCGGCCGCCTCGGCCCCGACGGCGGCCAGTGCCGCGGCGAAGCCCTCGTGCGCGTGCCGGCCCGCCCCTGCGCGCCCGGAGGGCGCGGCCGGGGCGGCGGCGGTGAGGAGCCCGATCAGACTCACGAGAGCGCTCCCGTCAGCAGCCCGAGCGACGACGACAGGCCCGTCTGCTGTGTGGCGAACAGGCTCTGCATCGCCGTGAGCAGCTCGGCCTGTGTGATCGTCGAGGCCGGCGCCGCGGCGGCGGCCGGAACCACGGCGCCCGGGAGCAGGGCGGCGGGCTCCGCGGCGGTGGCGACGCGGCGGATGGTGGAGATCTCGTCGGGGGAGAGGTAGTTGTCGACGAGCTGCACGTCCTTGCCCGGTCGCGGCGCGTGGATGATCTTGCCGTCTCCGGCGTAGATGACGATGTGTCCCTCGCCCTTGGTGACGATGAGGTCGCCGGGCTGCGCCTGATCGAGCGAGGGCACCTCCACGCCGATGTCGGCCTGGTCCTGCACCACGCGCGGCGCGTCGATGCCGAGGTCGGCCAGCACGCGCTGCACGAGGCCCGAGCAGTCCATGCCGGTCTCGTCCTCGCCGCCGAAGACGTATGGCACGCCAAGGTACGTCTTCGCCTGGGCGACGATGTCGGACCCCGTCACGCCGCCCGTCGTCCCGCCGGGCGCGGCGCCCGAGAGCGCATTCAGCACCGTGCCGAAGTCGGCCGCGCCGGCGCCGGAGGCGAAGGTCGTGGCGGGCGCCGCGGTCGCGGCGGCGGTCGAGGTCGCCGCCGGCGTGCTCAGCTCCTGGATGGCGGACTGAATGGCGCCGATCCGCTCCGTGATGGCGGTGATGCTCATGCTGCTCCCTCCCGAGGCGTGTCGGACGCCGCCCAGCGCCCCGTCGCGATCTCGTCCAGCGCGGTCTGCTCCGCGTGCAGCTCGCGCCGCCGCTCCCGCTCGGTGTGAGCGGCCTCGAGCTTCTCGAGCCCGCGGGCGCGACGCTTGGCGTCGGCGTGCGCGCGGCGGGCCTCCTCCTCGGCCTCGCGTCGCGCGTCGCTCAGCAGCGAGAGCTCGCTCAGCTGCGCCCGCGCCGCCGCGCGCGAGGCGGCGATGGCGGTGAGGGAGCGCACGTCCACGGCCGCGTCCGGCGCACCCGCGAGCGCGGCGCGCGTGCGGCGCTCGCTGGCCTCGGCCTGCCGCGCCGCAATGGAGGCGCGCGAGAGGCGCTCGGCGGCGGCGCGCTCCTGCACGCCGCGCAGCCGCAGCAGTCCGGCAAGGGGGAACCGTTCGCTCATGACAGGTCTCCGAACGACGACACGAGTCCCTCGAGCCGCCGCCACGCCTCGGGGGCGGGGCACGACTCGTCGAGGGCCTGGGTGAGGAAAGCCGTGATGCCCCGCTCGTGCGCGACGGCGGCGTCCACGCGCGGGTCGGCGCCCGGCTGGTAGGCGCCGATGTCGAGCAGGTCCTTCGCGCTCCGGCGGGCGGCCATGACGGTGCGCAGCTGCGTCGCCAGGCGCCGCTGATCGACCGTCGTCACCTTGGAGGCCACGCGCGAGATGGACCCGAGCACGTCGATCGCGGGGTGATGGCCGGTCACCGCCAGCGCCCGGTCGAGGACGATGTGCCCGTCGAGGATCGACCGGGCCGCGTCCGCGATGGGCTCGTTGTGGTCGTCGCCGTCGACGAGCACGGTGTAGAGACCCGTGACCGACCCTCGGCTGCCGGTGCCGGCGCGCTCCAGCAGCCGCGCCAGCACCGAGAACGTGGAGGGCGGGTACCCGCGCGTGGCCGGAGGCTCGCCCGCCGACAGTCCGATCTCGCGCTGGGCCATCGCCACGCGCGTGAGGGAGTCCATCATGAGCACGGCATGCGCGCCCTCGTCGCGAAAGCCCTCGGCGATGCGGGTCGCCGTGAAGGCGGCGCGCAGGCGGGCCATCGCCGGCTGATCCGACGTCGCCACGACGACGACCGAGCGCGCCAGGCCCTCCGGCCCCAGGTCGTCCTCGAGGAACTCGCGCACCTCGCGGCCGCGTTCGCCGACGAGGGCGATCACGGCCACCTCGGCCTCCGTGCCGCGCGCGATCATGGAAAGCAGCGACGACTTGCCGACGCCCGATCCCGCGAACAGGCCGAGACGCTGGCCGCGCCCCACCGTCGCGAGCGTGTCGATCGCACGCACGCCCAGCGACAGCGGCATGTCGATGCGCGCGCGGTCCATGGCCGCCGGGGGATCGTTGTCGAGCGTGACCCGCGGCGCATCGACCGGGCCCTTCCCGTCGATCGGGCGGCCGAGCCCGTCGAGCACACGACCGCGCAGCGCCCGGCCGGTGGGCACGCGAAGCGGGCCGCCCGCCGCGCGCGCCGGCGCACCCGCCGTGAGCCCGCTCACGGCGGACAGCGGCATACACCGTGCGCCGTCCGTGCCCGTGGCCACCACCTCCGCAGCGATGCCGTCGCCGAGGGTGACGAGGTCACCGACGGCGCTGTCCAGCCCGCGCACCTCCACGGCGAGCCCCCGCACCTGCGACACGGCGCCGATCCGCTCGGGCCGCACCGCTTCCAGCACCGCGTCCCAGCTCACGTCAGGGCCTCCGACCGGTCGCCGTCCTCGAGGGCGCGGCGAGCGCGCTCGAAGGCGGTGGCGATGCGGGCGTCCACGAGGCCCTCGGGCAGCGTCGCCACGGCATCGCCGCGGGCGAGGGTGGGATCCGCCACGAGCGCGACGCCTTCGGGCGCCGCGCCGGCGCCGCGCAGCGTCTCGAGGTCGATGGGGTTCAGGCGCAGCGCGCGCACGTCCGCCGCGCCCACCTCGGACAGTGCACGATGCAGGGCGAGTGCCGCGGCGTCGTCCGCCATGCTGAGCTCTCGTCCCACCACCGCCTCTGCCAGCTCCACCGCGAGCCGCTCGAGTGTGCGGCACCCGGCCTCGACGAGCTCGCGCTCGCGCTCGGCGAGCGCCGTCACCGCGGCGTCGAGCGCGACGAGGGCCTGACCGATGCGACGCTCGGCCGCGATGCGCTCCTGCTGACGCTCGTGCGCGAGCTCCTCCCGGATGATGGCGACGGCCTCATTCGCCGCACGCATGCCGGCGGCATGGCCGGCCGCGTAGCCGCGGATCCGGGCCGCCTCGAACTCGCGCTCCCGCTCGGCCCCGTGCCGGTCGATCCGGGGGAACACCGCCGAGGTGAACGACGACGCGTCAGTAGACATACTCGTCCTCATCCGAGCGGTGCACGGTGATCTCGCCCGCGGCGGCGAGCGAACGAATGGTCCGGACGATCTCGGCCCTCGCCTCCTCGACCTGCGAGACGCGCACGGGCCCCATGATGCGGATCTCCTCGTCCAGCACCTCGCGATTGCGTTCCGAGACGTTCTTGCGGATCACGTCGGCGATGGCCTGGTTCACGCCCTTCAGCGCCAGAGCCAGCGTGCGGATGTCGACCCCGCGCAGCACCCGCTGGGCGTCGCGGTCCTCGAGCTTGACGATGTCGGCGAACGTGACCATGCGGGAGCGGATCTCCTCGGCGAGCGCGGTGTCGCGCTCGTCGATGCTCTCGAGCAACGCCTTCTCGATGGTCGCGTCCGAGCGGTTGATGATCTCCACGAGCGGCTGCACGCCGCCCACCGCCTCGGAGCCCTCCCGCATGGCGAAGACGCCGGTGCGCGAGCGCATCGTGTCGGCGACGACGGCGATGGCCTCCTGCGTGGCCGAGCCCATGGTGGCGATCGACTGCGCGACGTCCGTGCGCAGCGGATCGGGCAGGGCGGCGAGCACGTTGGCCGCGTGGCTCGTGCGCAGGTGCGCGAGGATCAGCGCGATGGTCTGCGGCAGCTCGCCCTCCAGCAGCGTCGCCAGCTGCTCGGGATCGGCGGCGTTGAGGAACTCCAGCGACGTGCCCGCCATCGTCGAGCTCACGCGCGTGAGCACGCCGGCGGCTCGATCGGCGCCGAACGACGCCTCCAGCAGCGACGCGGCGACATCGCGGCCGCCGCGCCCGGGCGGCAGATGCCCCTGCGCGAGGCGGTGGAACTCGCGCAGGGCGCGGGCGGTGGTGGCGGCGTCGGGCTGCCGCATGCGGATGATCTCGGCGGCGACCTCCTCCGCCTCGGTCTCGGTGAGGTGCTTCATCACCTCCACCGCGCGGGCGCGGTCGAGATTCATGAGCACGACGGCCGCCTTCTGCGTGCCCGTCAGCGTGCTCACGCGTGCACCTCCTCGCCGATCATCGCCCGCAGGGCCTCGGCGGTCTTCTGCGGATCGCGGCGCGCGAGCGACTCGAGCTCGATGCGGTGGCGCTCGAGGGCGATCTGATCGGGTTCGGGCGCCTCCGGCTCCGGATCGATGTCGAGGCCGAGCGGCACGGTCGGCGACGTCTCGATCTGCGGCGTCGGAACCGGCATGGTCGGGGGCTCCGGGGTCTCCTGCGGGGTGAGCAGCAGGGTCGGGGTCGCGTCGAGGGCCGCCAGCGGCTCGGCCTCCTCGGCGCCGCGGCGGCGGCGCAGGCGCACGGCGAGGATGATCACGCCGATCAGCAGCGGGAGGGCGATGGCGACGGCGATCGCGGCGGTGCGCAGCAGCGCGTCCATCCGCTGCGCCTCCTCGGCCTCGCGCGCCTGATCGAGCGCCGCCTGGGCGGCCTCGGCGTCGGCGGTGCTGAACGGCATCGTCGCGACGGTGACCTCGTCGCCGCGCTCGGCGTTGAGGCCGGCGGCCGTGGCCACCAGATCCTCGAGCTGTCCGACGTCGAGACCGGCGGCGGCCTCCTCGTCCACGGCGACCGAGATGGTCTGGCGCTCGATTCCTCCCGCCGGCGTCGTGATGCGCTCGGTGCTCTTGTTGACGTTGTTGTCGACGAGGGTCTCGGTGGACTCGTACGTGCCGCCGCCCTGGCCGTCGGGCACCGCGATGTTGTCGGGACCCAGCACGCCCGTGCCGCCGCCGGTGCCGGTGTACGTCTCGGTCCGGGTCTCCTCCGTGTCGGGGAGCGCGTCTTCCGGTGTGGTGAAGGTCTCGTCCACCCGCTCGCTCGTGGCGTTGGAGACCTCCGCGGCCACGGTGACGGTGGCGTTGCCCGCGCCGACCACGCGGTCCATCATCTCCTGGATGTTCGCGGCCACCTTGGCCTCGTAGTCCGAGGCCTGGTCGTCCACGCCACCGGCGGTGCCGGTGCCCACGGCGGACAGCGTCTCGCCGGCCTGGTCGATCACGGCGACGTTCTCGGGCGACATGCCGCTGATGGCCGCGGAGGTCAGGTGGACGATCGCCTCCACCTGATCGCGGGTCAGCGTCGAGCCGGACCGCGTCTCCACGAAGACGGAGGCGGTCGGGTCCACGGTCTCGGAGACGAACACGCTCTCCTCGGGGATCGCCAGCTGCACCGACGCGGCGTTCACGCCGTCCATCGATGAGATGGTGCGCGCCAGCTCGCCCTCGATCGCGCGCTTGTAGGTGACCGACTGCTGGAACTCGCTCGTCGTCACGCCCATGTCATCCAGCAGGGTGTAGCCGTTCGTGCCGTCGCCCGGCAGGCCCGACGCGGCGGCGGCGAGGCGCTGGTCGTACACGTCCTGCTGCGGCACGAGCACGGTGGCGCCGCCGTCGGCGAGCTCGTACGGCACGCCGGCGGTCTCGAGCTGCTCGACCACGGCGCTGGCGTCCGTGGCGGTGAGACCGGTGAACAGCGGGGCATACTGCGGCCGCGTGAGCCAGCTCGCGAGCGCCACCGCGCCGAGCGCGAGCACGGCCACGCCGATGATCGCGATCGTGCGCTGGGCGATCGTGAAGCTCGAGATCGCCCGCCCGATCCGCCCGAAGAACCCGGTGACCGCCTGAGGCATCAGGCCTGCATCCTCATGATCTCGTTGAAGGCGTCGACGCCCTTGTTGCGCACGGCCGCGACCAGTTCAAGGGTGACCGAGGCGCGTGTGGAGGCGATCATCGCCGAGTGGATGTCGTCCAGGTCGCCGGTCACGGCGGCGACGGCGAGCTCGTTCGAGGTGGACTGCAGTCGCGCCAGCTCGTCGACCGCCCCCGTCACCGACTCGGCGAACGCGCTGCCGTCCGTGGCGGGGGTGGTCGGCTGCGGCAGCAGCGCGTCGGCGGCGCCCGACAGGGAGTCGATGGCGTCGATGGGGGGCATCAGGACCGTCCGATCTGCAGGGCCGCCTCGTACGTCGTCTTCGCGCGGTCCACCACCGCGGCGCTCGCCTGGTAACCCCGCTGGGCCAGGATCAGCTGGCTCATCTGGTCGCCCAGGTTGATGTCGGGGTAGCGCACGTAGCCGTCCTCGTCGGCGAGCGGGTGCCCGGGCTCATGGACCACGCGACCCTCCGCGTCGCCGTAGGCGATGCCCGCGACGTACACGCCCGGGTTCGCGGCGTCCTTCTCGACCATCACGTAGCGCTCCTGGAACGCCGCCTCGTCGGTGGAGGAGGCGTTGTTGATGTTGGCGATGTTGTCGCTGAGGGCGTCGAGCCACTTCCGGTGCACGGTCAGCCCCGTGCCGGCGATGCCGATGGCGTCGAAGGTCACGGATGCCTCCTCACGAGCTGGTGCGCAGGGCGGTGCGCACGCCGGTGAACGAGCCGCCGATGGCCTGGCTGGCGAACTGGTACCGCAGGACCGTGTCGATGTTCGACAGCGTCTCGGTGTCGAGGTTGACGTTGTTGCCGTTCAGCCGCGTGGGCTCGAGCGACTCGGCGGTGGTCGGCTCCACGACGCCGGAACCCTCGGCGACGGACGCGGCGAGGGCGTCTTCGAATTGCACACGCTTGGCGTGATAGCCGGGGGTGTTGACGTTCGCGATGTTGTCGGCGATGGCGCGCTGACGCTGCGACAGGCCGTCGAGCGCGCTCGTGAGCGCGCTGAGGGTGACCGAGTCGAACACGAGGACGGGAGCCCTTCGATAGCAGCTGTCCGGCCTATCCGTGGCCTGAGGGTCGAGCGATCCGTGCTCACCCTGCTCTATCGGCAGGCGCGCGCCGCGCGTTAGGCGCGGGTTCTCAGCCGTCCAGATCGACGTACGCGGGGCGACCCTCGGGCGACGGCACGCGACGCAGCGCGGTCAGCTGCGCGAGGGCCGCGTCGCGCTCCTGCGCGAGCGTCGCGATCCGCCGGCGCTGGGACTCGAGCACCCGGCGGGCGCGCTGCTCGAGCGCCGGCGGCAGATCCGAGGCCGGCCGCTCCCACGGGGCCGTCGGTGCGTCGTCGGCGAGGTCGCGTTCGAAGCGGTCGAGGAGCGCCTCCCACTCCCGCATCGCGTCGCGGTCAGGCACGCGCGGGCACCGGCGTGGGAGCGGTCATCGCCTGCGCGGCCCCGTGCCAGGCGTCGCGCAGCGGAGCGATGAGTTCGCGGCACTGCCGCGTGCGCTGCGGGTCGCGCCCGACGTTCGCGCCGATCAGCGTGGTGGTCAGGTGCACGTAGAGCGCCCGCAGCGACGCGCTGCCATCCCACGTGTCGGCGAGCGACGCGTTCAGCTCTGCGACGATCGCCTGGGCGTGTACGAGCTGCGTCGCCGCCTCCTGCCAGTCGCCGGCCAGCTGTGCCGCCTCCGCGCGCTCGACATCGAGCAGCAGGCGGTCGTAGAGCATCGTGACGAGGCGCTCGGGCGTGGCCGAGAGCACGGCGTCGGTCTGATAGCGCTGCTGGGCGGCGCGCAGCTGCGCCACGCGCGCCCGCTGGGCGAATGCGGTCATCGGTTGTTCCCCTTGCCGTAGCTCGGCAGCGCGGACAGCTGCGAGCTGAGGTACTGCTGCTGCGACTGCATCTGCGACAGCATCGTCTCGAGGCTCGCGTAGGTGCGCTCCAGCGTGGCGCGACGCTGCTCGAGGCGGAGGTCCCAGCGCTCGATCTGGTCCTCGAGCGCGTCGACCTCGCTCTCCTGGCCCGTGATGCGCGAGGTGAGCAGGCCGTCGTAGCGGTCGGAGTACTGCGTGGCGACCGTCTCGACGCGCTCGGCGATCCCCGTGAAGACGCCCTCGACGAGCGCCGGGTCGTCGGCCAGGGCCGCCTCGAACTTCTCCGCGTCGAAGGTGAGCACACCGTAGCGGTCGACCGAGACGCCGATGGACGACGGCGACACACCGCCCACCGGGTGCTGCACGGCCTCGCCGAGCGAGCGACGCAGCGCACGCACGGTGCTGTCGCCCGTGTACACCCCGAGCGTGGTCGTTTCGCCGGTCGACCCCGCCACGGTGGCCTTGGAGCCCTCGTCGATCCGCTTCAGGATGGCGGCGATGGCGTCCACGAACGACTTCGCGGTCTTGGCGCTGGCGGCGGTGTCGGCGCTCACCGACACGGTGACGGGCTCGGTGGTCGCCTTCGACACCGTCACGTCGATGCCTGGCATGAGCTCGTCGAAGGTGTTGGAGGACGACGTCACGACCTGCTCGGCCGCCGTCCCCGCCCAGAGCCGCACCTGCGCGTCCTGGGCCTGGGTCACCACGGCGGCGCCCGCCTCGGTGGCGAGATCGGTGGCCGTGCCCGCGTCCACGGCGGCGGCGTCGCCCCGGTAGATCTGGAACGCGCCGGCGGTGCCGGTCGCGGTGGCGACAAGCTGGAGACGGTGCAGCGGGTCGCCGTTCGCATCGACGCCGGCCGAGACCACCTGCGCCGTGACGGGAACCCCCGCCTTGTTGATGGCGGCGGCGACCTCCGTGAGCGAGGTGCCGCTCGCCACGATCTCGGTCTGATTGCCCTCGGCGTCGACGAGCGTGAGGGTCGGCGGCTGTTCGGGCCACTCGGTCAGGGCCGCGGTGACGACGGTGTGGGCGGTGGCGACCCGGTCGACGACGATGTCCATGCGGGCGGCCGATGCCCCTGCGGACGCGGTGACCGAGACGGCGTCGCTGGAGCTCGTGGCGCTGTACGCGGCGAGTGCGTCGGCCTTCTTCGCGGCGGTCGCCTTCGTCAGCAGATCCTGCAGCGACGTGTTCAGCGTCTGCAGGTGGCTGATGACGACTTCCTTGTCGTCGGCCTTGGCCTTGAGCAGGTTGCGGGGGATCGCCTGAACGTCCATGAGGGCGTCGATCATGGCGGTGGTGTCCAGTCCGGACGCCAGTCCGTCGAGCGAGAGTGACATGTCGCCTTCCGGGTTCGGGGGGATGGAGGGGACCGCCCGGGCGAGAGCGGAGGCCGCGTCTCGCCCGGGCGGTCAGCCGGATCACTGCAGCAGCTGCAGCACGCCCTGCGTCGACTGGTTCGCCTGCGCGAGCATGGCGGTGCCGGCCTGCGACAGGATGTTCGCGGCGGTGTACTTGACCATCTCGGCGGCCATGTCGGTGTCGCGGATGCGGCTCTCCGCAGCCGAGAGGTTCTCGGCCGACACGTTGAGGCTGTTGATGGTCGACTCGAAGCGGTTCTGCTGCGCACCGAGGTCCGCGCGCGACGACGAGATCGCCGTGATCGCGGTGTCGATCGCGCTGATCGCAGCGGCCGCCTGGTCGGCGTTGCCGAAAGCAACCTCCATCGTCGCGGTACCCGGCGTGCCCGCGGCAGCGTCGGCGTAGACGATGTCGACGACGCCGTCCAGCGCCGTCTGCAGGTCGGCAAGCGTGACGCTGATCTGCGACGCCGCGTCGCCGTCGGCGCCCACCTGGAACGACAGCTCGCCGCCCTGGAGCAGGCTGATGCCGTTGAAGTTCGTCGAGTCGGCGATGCGGCCGAGCTCGGACGACAGCTGGGTCGCCTCCTTCGCGATGGCGTCGCGCGACTCGGCGTTGTTGGAGTCGTTACCCGCCTGCACCGCGAGGTCGCGCATGCGCTGCAGGATGGAGTGGACCTCCGTCAGGGCGCCTTCCGCGGTCTGGATGACCGAGATGCCGTCCTGGGCGTTGCGGGCGGCCACGTTCAGGCCGTTGACCTGCGAGCGCAGGCCCTCGGAGATCGCGAGACCGGCCGCGTCGTCCGCCGCGCGGTTGATCCGCAGGCCGCTCGAGAGCTTCTCGAGCGACTTGGACAGGTCGTTCTGCGTGTTGGACAGGTTGCGGTAGGCGTTGAGCGCCGACACGTTGGTGTTGATCTGCATACCCATGGTGTTCCTCCGTGACTGGGTGGTGTTGCGGAGCCCGTCCGTGAGCTCCGTGCAGATCTATCGGCAGCGCCCGCCGCGGCGTTAGACGGAGGGATCAGGCGCCGGCCGCGCGAGGGAGGAACACCTGCGCGAGCCGCCCGCCGCCGGCGGCGATGCGGTCGAAGTAGGACTCGCGCGTCGCGGTCGACACGCGCGAGGTCGGCGCGGGCAGGGCCGTCGGCTCCTCGGCGTAGAAGCGATCCAGCACGTCGCGCAGCAGACGCAGGGCCTCCGAGCGCTGCTGCGACACGGCCGAGTGCGACACGCCGAGCTCTTCGGCGACGTCCTTCACGGCGCGCTCCTCGAAGTACACGGCGCGCACGATGAAGCGCATCCGCTCGGGGAGCGCGTCGATCGCGCGGGTCAGCACGTCCTGGCGCTCGCCCAGCACGGCGGCGTCCTCGGGCAGCGGCTGCTCCGCGGCGACCTCGTGCACCGTGGGCTCATCGATGCTCGTCACCGTGCGCGCAGCGTCCGCGAGGCTCTCGGCGACAGCCGCCGCATCGACGCCCATCGCCGTCGCGATCTCGTCGGTGGTCGGGACGCGTCCCAGGCCGGCCGCGAGGGTGTCACGCACCGCCACGGTCTCCTTGATCCGGCGGCGGATGCCGCGGGAGGCCCAGTCCATCGACCGCATCTCGTCGGCGAAGGCGCCGAGGATCCGTCGCCTGGCGTACGCTCCGAACGGCACGCCCTGCGTGGGGTCGAACGCCTCGGCGGCCGTCACGAGCGCGAGCGCGCCGGCCGCGGCCAGGTCCTCACGCGGGATGTGCGTGGCGCGCGAGCTCAGCTCGGCGGCAAGGAAGCCCACCAGGGGCAGGTTCTCGACGATGAGACGATCGCGCTCGACAGACGTCATGCCGAAGCCGCCTTTCGGGGGAATGGGCGGTGTGGGGGAGCGAATCTTCAGTTTCTGCCCGGGGAGGATTTGGGGAGAACTGCCCATTTCCTGCCCGGATAGCTGTAACCGTACTGGGAAACCGGCCGACAGTGTCAAGTGCGCGGCGGAATGGCGTGTCGCGCGACAGGGGGAGATGGGAATCGGTCACATGGGAGCGAACGAGCTGTCGATGCGGCTGTGGCGGGAACGCGAGCTGCTCGAGAGCCTTCTGTTCAAGCTCGAGGAGCAGGAGCTGATCCTCGCGGCCGGCCGCTCGCGCTGGGTGCAGCGCGCCGCGGACGAGGTCGAGGAGGTGCTCGGCCGGATGCGGCACGCGGGGCTCGGACGCGCGATCGAGGTGACTTCGATCGCGGAGGAATGGGGGGCGCCGGCGGATGCGACGCTGCGCGACCTCATCGCGCACGCGCCCACCGACGCGTGGCGAGAGGTGTTCGACGAGCACCTGCGCGCGCTGACGGCGCTCGCGGCGGAGGTGGCCGAGCGCCGCGACGCCAACACGCTGCACCTGCGCGCCGCGCTGCGCGCGACGCAGGAGGCGATCGCCGGGCTGGGCGTGCAGACGGGGGAGTACGGCGCCGACGGCGCCAGCACGAAGGGGGATGCCGGGCCGCGCATCCTCGACACCGCGCTGTGAGACACGGCGCGTGAGCTGAGGGAGAGATTGTGTCCACCTTCTCGGGACTGAACACCGCCGCCTCCGCGCTGGCGGCGGCGCGGCGCGGCATCGATGTGACCGGGCAGAACATCGCCAATCAGAACACCGCGGGCTACACCCGCCAGCGTCTGGAGACATCCGCGGTTCCGTCGATCGCGCGCGCGGGCATGTTCAGCACCGGCGTCATGCCGGGTCACGGGGTGTCGATCGACGGCATCGCGCGCCTCGGCGACGCCCTGCTCGACGCGCGCGTGCGCGACGCCGTGGGCGCCGCCGGGTACTGGGGCGCGCGTGCCGAGGCGGCCCGCGCGGCCGAGGCCGCCATGGCGGAGCCGACGGACGCGGGGCTCGCGAAGGCCCTCACCCGCTTTTGGAGCGGGTGGCAGGATCTCGGCAACGCGCCCGGTTCCGAGTCGGCGGCGGCGGTGGTCCTCAACAACGCCGAGGTGCTCGCGTCCCAGATCGCCGCGGCGTACTCGACCGTCGCCGGGCAGTGGAGCGGCCTGCGCACCGGGGTGGATCGCGCGGTCACCGAGGTGAACGCCGCGGCCGATCAGATCGCGCAGCTGAACGGCGAGATCCGCGATGCCCTCAACGCCGGCGGCTCGGCCAACGAGCTGATCGACCGGCGCAATGTGCTCGCCGAGGAGGTGGCCCGCCAGACGGGCGCCCAGGCGACGATCGAGGCCGACGGCACCATGACGGTGCGGATCGACGGCAACGCCCTCGTCGCCGGCACCGAGTCGCGTCACCTCGTCGCCAGCGGGCCGCAGGACATCGCCGACGGCGCACCCGTGACGGTGGCCTGGGCGCACCGGCCGGACGTGCCGCTGCGCTCCGTGGGTGGCGAGCTCGGCGGCACCCTCGCGGTGCTCGCGCCCGCGTCCGAGGGCGGCACGCTCGCCAGTGTCGCGGACGCGTACAACCGCCTCGCCGAAAGCCTCGCCGCGAGCGTCAACGCCCAGCACGCCGCCGGTGTGACCACCGACGGCACGCCGGGCGGGGCGTTCTTCGACGTCTCCGGCGCGGGGCCGGCCGCCCTGCTTCTGCGGGTCGTGCCGACGAGCGGATCTCAGCTCGCGGTCGCCGCGCCCGGCGGCGGAGCGCTGGACGCCTCGAACGCCGACGCGATCTCGCAGATCGGCACGGCGGCCGGATCGCCGGACGCGCTCTGGGCGGACTTCGTCACGAGCTTCGGCGTGGCCACGGCCGGCGATGCGCAGCGCGCGACGGTCGCCGAGGTCGCGGCCGTCACGAGCGTGGCCGCGCAGCAATCGGTCGCCGGCGTCGACGGCGACGAGGAGACGATCGCCCTCCTCACGTACCAGACCGCGTACCAGGCCGCCGCTCGCGTGCTCACCGCCGTCGACGAGGCGCTCGACGTCCTCATCAACCGCACCGGCCTCGTGGGCCGCTGAGCCCCGAACGTCCGAAAGGCAACACCATGATCTCCCGCGTGACCGCGCAGAGCATGACGCAGGCATCGCTGCGTCACCTCCAGACCAACCTCTCCGAGCTGGCGAAGCTGCAGGAGAAGGCGACGTCCCAGCGTGCCTTTCTCTCGCCGTCCGAGAATCCCTCCGCGGCGGCCGCGACGCTCGCCCTGCACGCGGAGCAGGGGCGCAACGAGCAGTACGCGCGCAACATCGACGACGCGCTGGCCTGGGTGACCACCGCCGACCAGGCGATCGCCTCGAGCGTCACCCTGATGGACCGGGTCCGCACGCTCACCCTCCAGGGCGCCAACGACGGCGCGCTCGACGCCACCGCCAAGGAGGCGATCGCGGTGGAGCTCGAGGCGATCCGCGACGAGCTGCTCGCCAGCGCCAACACGCGCCTGCTCGGGCGATCGGTGTTCGCCGGCACGTCGGACGCCGCTTCCGCCTTCGATGCCGCCGGCTACGCGTACAACGGCGTGCCGGGGTCGGAGGTGACGCGACGCGTCGGACCCGGCGTGTCCGTGCGCGTGGACGCCGACGGAGCGGCCGTGTTCGGCACCGGGGACGACTCGGCCTTTGCCCTGATCGACCGCATCGTCGCCGACCTGCGCGGGGGTGTGAACGTGGGCGGGCACGTGGCCGCGATCGACGATCGTACGACGGCTATGCTCAGTGCCCAGGGCGCGGTGGGCGCCCGGCAGGCCCAGATCGAACGCGCGCAGGAGGTCGTCGTGGACCAGTCCGTCTCGCTCGAGACCCGACGCGCGGCCGTCGAGGACGTCGACACGGTCGAGGTGCTGGTGCAGCTCAAGGCGCAGGAGCTCGTCTACCAGTCCTCGTTGCAGGTCACCAGCCGCGTGCTGCAGCCCACCCTGCTGGACTTCCTCGCGTGAGCGCGGCGCTGCAGTTCATCGCCCCGCCTCCGGGGCTCGCTCCGCACACGGAGTTCGTGTTGTCGCCGGTGGAGGGCGCGCAGGGCCTGTTCGCGCTGCGTGCGGCGGCCGACGCGGACCTGCGGGTGTTCCTCGTCGACCCTGCCGTCTCACTGCCCGAGTACGCCCCCGTGCTCACCGACGAGCAGGCCCAGGCGCTCGCGCTCGACTCGGCCGACGACGCGCTCGTGCTCGTCGTGGCCAACCCCGGCGCGGATGGTGTCCACGTGAACCTGCTCGCGCCGGTGGTCGTGAACGTCGCCACGGGGACCGCCGCCCAGGTGATCCTGGAGGGTCAGGACCTGCCGCTGCGCGCCCCGCTTGGCTGAGCGCTGCGCGACAGGCGCGAGGGCCACCAGATGGCCCTGCCCACGTCGACGGCGAGGGCGGGCACGAGGAGCGTGCGGACCACGAACGTGTCGAGCAGCACGCCGAAGGCCACGATGAACGCCAGCTGCACGAGGAACAGGATCGGGATCACCGCGAGGGCCGCGAAGGTGGCCGCCAGCACGATGCCCGCGGAGGTGATGACGCCGCCCGTGAGGACGAGGCCCCGCAGCACCCCCTCGCGAGTGCCGTGCGCGAGGGACTCCTCTCGCACCCGCGTCATGAGGAAGATGTTGTAGTCGATGCCGAGCGCGACGAGGAAGACGAAGCCGTAGAGAGGGACCGCCGGATCGGCGCCCGGGAAGCGCAGCACGTGCTGGAAGAACACGCCGGCCACGCCCATCGCCGTGCCGAAGGAGAGCACGGTCGTCAGCACGAGCAGAACCGGCGCCAGGACGGCGCGCAGCAGCAGCATGAGGATCACGAGGATGACCGCGAGCACGACGGGGATGATGAGCGCCCGGTCGTGGATCGACGCGTCGTTGGTGTCGATCGCGGTCGCCGTGACGCCGCCCAGGAGCACCCCCGAGCCGTCGAGGTCCTCGCGGAGCGCGCGCACGGTGTGCTCGGCTGCGGCGGAGTCGGCGGCATCCGCGAGCGTCGCCTGAAGCAGGACGAGACCGTCGACCACGGTGGGTTCCGGCGTCGGGGTGCCGGGAGGCCCGACGGCCTGGATGCCGTCGGCGGTGACCGGGGCCGAACCGCTGGGCGAATCCGCCGACACCACCGTCACCGCCGTGACGCCCTCCGCGCCGAGCAGCGAGTCGGCGGTGTCCTCCAGTGCCTGCGCCGGCGCGAGTGCGAGGACCGGGCTGCCGGAGCCGCCGGGGAAGTGCTCGCCGAGGATGCGCTGACCGTCGCGCGCCTCGGAGCTGCCGAGCACGAGATCCGACTGCGGTACGCCCTCGGCCTGAAGCTGTGTGAGGCCGAGGCAGCCCACGGCGAGCACCAGCGTGGTGGTGATCCAGATCCGGCGTGGCCGGCGTTCCACGGCGCGCGCGACGCGGCCCCACACCCCGGTCTTCTCGCGTTCCGGGGCGGCGCCGTCGGCGCGGGGCGAGAAGACCGGGCGCCGGGGCCAGAAGGCCGCGCGCCCGAACAGGAGCAGCACGGCGGGCAGGAACGTGAGGGCCGCGAGCATGGCGAAGACGATGCCGATGGCTGCGACGGGCCCGAGGGTGCTGTTCGAGCGCAGATCGCTCAGCAGCAGGCACAGCAAACCGGCGATCACCGTTCCACCCGACGCCAGGATGGGCTCGACGGATCCGCGAACCGCCCGGCCCAGCGCCGTCCCGCGGTCCTCGACGGCACGCAGCTCTTCCCGGAACCGGGCCACGAGCAGCAGCGAGTAGTCGGTGGCGGCGCCGATGACGAGGATGAAAAGGATGCCCTGCGTCTGGCCGCTGAGGAGGAGCACATCGGCGTAGGCGAGCCACCACACGACGAGCAGCGCCACGCAGAGCGCGAACACGCTCGTCGTGAGCACCGCGAGCGGCAGCAGCACGGAGCGGTACACGAGCACGAGGATGACGAGGACGGCGGCCAGCGCGACGCCCAGCAGCAGGCCGTCGATGCCCGCGAAGCCCGCGGCGAGGTCC
The DNA here is from genome assembly GCF_946151065.1 of Microbacterium sp. Marseille-Q6965. GTDB lineage: Bacteria > Actinomycetota > Actinomycetes > Actinomycetales > Microbacteriaceae > Microbacterium. Next base: position 500,783 of record NZ_CAMGZA010000002.1, read on the forward strand.
GCCGAGAACCCGGCGGGCCCCGTCACGTGCACCGCGACGCCCTCCGGCGCGGCGTCGCGAAGCGCGGCGCCGAGGCTCCCGACGGCGTCGCCGAGATCGGCCTCGGCATCGAGGGGGACGAACGCCTGCGCCGCACGGCCGTCCTCGGACGGCAGGAGGGGGGAGGCCCCCTCGGCGACCTCGGGCATCGCGACCGCGTCTTCCAGTGCGCGTCCCAGCGCGTCCAGCGCCGCTGGGTCGAGCTCCCCGTCGGCCGAGAAGACGACGATCGCCGGGATCGCGTCGCTGTCGGAGAAGGTCGTCTGCGCGTCACGCACCACGGTGGCGTCGGCCGATTCCGGGAGGTAGGCGGTCGCATCGTTGGACGAGACCTCGCTCACCTTGCCGAACAGCGGGCCACCGAACGACGCGCCGGCCAGCCAGACGAGGATGAGCGCCGCCGGGAGCAGGACGCGGGCGAGGCGAGGGCGGGGTCGTGCGGGACGCGAGCGGCGGGTGCTGGTCATGGTGCTTCCCGTGTGGTGAGCGGCGGGGCGGACCCTCGAGGATTTCCCTAGCCTAGCTAGATGTATCAGCGGCGTACAACTGCGCTCGGATAGGGTGACGGCATGCGGGAGAAGGGGGACGACGCGCAGTCGCAGCTGTACGACGTGCGCGCGAGCGACCCGGACGGTGTGCTCGTCGACCGCTCCCAGGTGCCGGAGGAGGAGCTGCCGCAGATCGCGGCGCTCATGACGGCCGTCGCATCGCTGCGCGCGGCGGAGCAGCGCCTGACGGAGGCCTCGCGCCGGTACATGCGCCTGGGTGACACGGACATGCGTGCACTGCACTTCCTCATCGTCAGCGGAAACCGCGGCGCGGTCGTGACCCCCGGAGCCCTCTCGCAGCACCTGGGCATCACCACCGCCGCGACGACCAAGCTGCTCGACCGGCTGGAGGCCGCCGAGCACATCACCCGCACGCCGCACCCCACGGACCGGCGGGCGCTGGCGATCGAGATCACGCCGCGCACGCGCGAGGCCGCGATGCAGTCCGTCGGGCGCCAGCAGGCCCAGCGCTTCCTTGCGGCGGCGAGACTCACGCCGGCGGAGCGGGAGGTCGTGATCCGTTTCCTCCACGATATGGCCGCGATGATCGACCCCGGTGAGGACGAGGCGGCGCCGGGGCGGCGGTTCCCGGCCGGCACGGTTCAGTCCTCCGGTCCCCGCTCGGCATCGAAGGCGGCGCGATAACGCGAATCGGCCTCCTCGAGCAGGCCTTTCTCGAGCCGCGCCACGGGGATCGCGTCGTCCAGGAGCGGCTCGCAGTCCGGCCCGCGCCCGACGAGGCGACCGGTCAACACCCAGGCGAAGCGGGCGGGGTTGGCCTCGGCGAGGTGGCGGTACTGGCACAGTTGCCTGGCCAGCCAGTCGGCCACCGGCCTCGTCCACCACGGCTCGGGAGCGAGGGGATTGACCGACAGGCCGGGCAGCTCCAGACCGCTCTCGGTGTCGATGCTGCCGCCGCCGTCGTCCTGCGCCGGCCCCTCGGAATAGCGCAGGTGCAGCTCCGGGCGCTGCGCGATCAGATCCTCGAGCTCGGCGAGCGATCCCACGGGCTCGCGCTCGAACTCGTGTCGCTCCAGCATGCGGCCCGGCATGGTCAGGCCGCCGGGTCGAGGACGACCTTGATGCAGCCGTCCTCCTTGCGCTGGAAGGTGCGGTACATGTCGGGGGCATCGGCCAGGGGCACGCGGTGCGTGGTGAGGTCGCTCGTGCCCAGCGGGTCGTCGTCGCGTTCCACGAGTTCCACGAGCTGCGGCACCCAGCGCTTCACGTTGCACTGGCCCATGCGCACCGTGAGCTGCTTGTCGAACATCGTCTTCATCGGCAGGATGTCCGCGTCGCCGGCGTAGACGCCGCTGATCGAGACCGTGCCGCCGCGCCGCACCAGGTCGATCGCCGACAGCAGGGCGGCCGTGCGATCCATGCCCAGGCGATCCATCACCGGGCGGGCGATCGCGTCGGGGAGCGATCCGAGCGCGAGGTGCGCCGCGTGCACGGCCGGTGTGCCGTGCGCCTCCAGTCCCACCGCGTCGATCACCGCGTCGGCACCGCGCCCGTCCGTGGCGTCGCGCACGCGCTCGGGGGCCTCGTCGATGTCGTAGGCCTCCACGCCGTGCCGCTGCGCCATGGCGCGCCGCTCGGCGACCGGGTCCACCGCGAGCACGCGGTGGCCGAGGTGTCGGGCGATGCGCGCGGCGAACTGGCCGACCGCGCCGAGGCCGAGAACCGTGACGGTACCGCCCTCCGGCACATGCGCGTACTGCACGCCCTGCAGGGCGGTGGGCAGCACGTCGCTGAGGAACAGGTAGCGCTCATCGGGCAGCTGCTCGCCCACGGGGATGGTGTTGTAGTCCGCCAGCGGAACCCGCAGCAGCTCGGCCTGCCCGCCGGGCACCTGGCCGTACAGCTTCGTGTAGCCGAACAGCGCGGCACCGGTTCCCTGCTCGGTCACCTGCGTCGTCTCGCACTGTGACTGCAGGCCGTGGCGGCACATCCAGCAGTGGCCGCAGGCGATGTTGAACGGCACGACGACGCGCTGTCCCGGCCGCAGCGAGGTGACCTCCGAGCCGACCTCCTCGACGATGCCCATCGCCTCGTGGCCGAGGATGTCGCCCGCGTCGAGGTAGGGACCGAACAGCTCGTAAAGGTGCAGGTCGGACCCGCAGATGGCCGTCGACGTCACCCGCACGATCGCGTCGGTCGGCTCCTCGATGCGGGGGTCGGGCACCTGCTCGACCGACACCTTGCGGCGTCCCTGCCAGGTCAACGCTCTCATCTCGGCTCCTCGTCTCGTCGGTGGGCGTCAGGTGCGCCGGATCTCCGTCATGAGGAATCCGGATCGGGGGAGGGTGGGGAAGCGGCGCAGGTCCACGCCGAGGTCCTGCGCCGGCACCTCGTACGTCATGCGGCGCGTGAGAAGCCGCACGATCTCCTCGAGCAGCTCGATCGCGAGCGGCTCACCGGGGCAGCGGTGGCTGGTCGCCAGATCGTCCCCGGCACCCTGTGCGATCAGCGCGTTGACGGCATGCGCGCGGTGGTCGTCGGAACCACCCGTCGCGGCGTGCCGCTCGGGCCGGAAGCGCAGAGGCTCGCGCCACAGGCGCGCGTCGCGGTGCGTGGCGAAGATGTCGAGCGCGACGAGGGCGCCCGGTGCGAAGCGCTCGCCGCGCCACTCCAGCTCATGCGTCGCGCGACCGGCGATGAGAGGGAAGAACGGCGCGGTGCGGCGCACCTCCTGCACGAAGCCCCGCAGATGCTCCTCGTCCCCGGACCGGAATCGCTCGGCCCAGGCCGGATGCTGGTGCAGCGCGAGCGCGGCGAACACCGCAAACCGTCCCACCGCGACGGTGGGGCGCAGCAGGTTGAGCAGCTCGACCGTCGCCACCTCGTCGTTCAGCCCGCGGCCGTCGGCGTCCCGATGCGTCAGCAGCCGCTCGAGGGCGGCACCGCGGTTGCCGTCGCGCGCATCGCGCACCCGCTCCTGCGCCCACCGCTCCGTCGCGCGTCGGCGCAGCCGGCCTCGCCAGTTGGGCGGGCCGAACGCCCCGGCGCCGTCGAGCATCGCCAGGAACTCCGCCGTGCGGGCGTCGGCCGCGTCGTCATCCAGCGGCAGACCCGCCCAGCGGCAGGCCGCGCGCGTGAGCACCTCGGCCACGGCCTCGTGCAGCCGGACGGTGTCGGCGCCCTGCCAGTCCTCGAGGGCGGCGTCCCACTCCTCGCGCAGGAGCGACCTCATCCGCTCGCGCCCCGACCCGTCCAGCAGGTCGAGGAACAGCGCCTTGCGGCTGCGGTGGGCATCGCCGGCCAGGGTCTGCACGCTGCCCTCGTCCTGCAGGGAGTGCAGCACCGAGGCGGGCATCGCCGCCGTGCGCGAGAAGCGGTCGCCCTCGGCGCAGAACCTCGCCGCCTCGGCGCCCCGCACGAAGGTGACGGGCAAGCCCACCAGGCGCGTGCGGAACGCGTCGGATCCCAGCCGCTCGAAGCGCCGGGCACCGTAGCCGTACCCCTCGGCGAGGAGAGGCACCGCCGCATCGCCCGGCAGGCGCGGGATCGCCGCGTCCCGCTCGCGCACCGGGGCCTCGATGTCGTGACCTCGCATGCTCAGATCAGAGGTCCTCCGGCGAGACGTCACCCTGGCCGTCCGGACCGAGGTCCACCAGGTCGGGGTCCTCGCCCTGCGACTCCGGCTGCAGCTCGGCGTCGGGCAGGTCCTCGATCGGCACCTGGTCCGCGTCGTCGGGGATCTCGGCCGGGTCGGCGCCCGTGCCCGTCACGTCCCCGGTGCGGCCACCGGTGTCGGTCACGTCGGACTCCGGATCGCCGAGGTCCGCGCCCTCCCACTCGCGCTGCGCCGGGTCGTCGAGCGGGTCGGCCGTGACCGACGTGTCGCGCTCGTTCGGCGTCTGCTCCTCCAGCGGGTCGAAGTCCTGCAGGTCTTCGTCCGCGGCGGCGGCAGCGCGCTCGCGACCCTCGTCTGCGGCGTTCGTCATGTGCTCGTCCCCTTTCCGGTCGGATGTCTCGGCCCCAGCCTGCGATGCCCGGCGCGCGGTCGGCAGGGGGTTGATTCCCGCTGGATGCCGATGTAACCCGAGGGGCGAGGCGGGCTATCACGGGGCCGCGCGGCCGACAAGGGGGCGGCGGCGCGCGGGCGCGCGCGGCAGGATCAGGTCATGACGGATGCCCGATCGCTGTGGATCGCCACCGCCCCGCGCATCCCGGTCGACGCCGACCTGCCGGCCGACACCGAGGTCGCGATCGCCGGCGGCGGACTGGCGGGCATCGCCGCCGGCCTGGCCCTCGCCGAGCGCGGGCACCGGGTCGTGGTGCTCGAGGCCGAGCGCCTCGGCGCGCGGACGACAGGGGGCAGCACGGGCAAGCTGACGCTGCTGCAGGGCACGACGTTCAGTCGCATCCTCCGCCACGCCGGCGACGAGGTGTTGCGGGCCTATCGCACGGGCAACGCAGCGGGGCGGGACTGGATGCGCGCGCACCTGGAGGGCATGCCCGGGGCGCTCGCTCGGCGCGACGCGGTCACGTACGCGACCACCGAGGACGGTGAACGCGCGCTTCGGGAGGAGGCGGACGCGCTCGCCGCGGCGGGGGTGGAGGTCGAGCAGCTCGGCCCCGGTGGGGTGGGGCTGCCGTTCGAGGTGGCAGCAGGGCTGCGCCTGCCCGACCAGGACCAGCTGCACCCGCTCCTCGCCCTCGCGGTGCTCACCGCGAAGCTGCGGCGCCTTCGCGGCGTCGTCGTGGAGGGGTGTCGCGTGCGCGCGGCGGAGCCCGACGGCGCGGGTTTGCGGGTGTCGACGGACCGGGGCGACATCCGGGCGGATCGGCTGGTGCTCGCAACCGGCTCTCCGATCCTGGACCGCGGGCGGATGTCGTCGCGGCTGTCGGTCTCGCGCGAGTTCGCGGCGGCATACCGCCTGCCCGACGCGGTGCGGCCGCCGAAGGCGATGTACCTGTCGGTCGATCCGGTGCCGCGCTCGCTGCGCTCGGCACGCGGGCTCGACGGCGAACCGGTGCTCGTCGTCACGGGCGACCCCTTCGAGACCGGCAGGGAGGACGACACCGCCGCACGGCTCGCGGCACTGGATGCCTGGGTGCGAGCGGTCTACCCCCGCGCCTGGCGGATCACCTGGTGGGCGGCGCAGGACTACCGCACGACGTCGTCGCTGCCGCACGCGGCGGAGGTGCCGGGCTCGAGGGGGCGCATCCTCGCGGCGACCGGTTTCGCGAAGTGGGGCATGACGAATGCCGCTGCCGCGGCGCTGGCACTCGCGGGGCAGGTCGCCGGAGACGAGCCGCAGTGGTCCGCGCGGCTGCGGGAGCACCGCGGCGGGCTGCGCGACGCCGCACAGGCCGTGAGCCTGAACGCGGCCGTGGCGGGGCATCTCGTGGGCGGTTGGGCGGCGCCTCATACGCGCGCGGAGGGGCCCGCTGCGACGGTCCAACGGCGCGCAGGCGCGATGGTGGCGGAGTCGATCGTGCGCGGCAAGCGCTGCGCGGTGTCGGCCGTGTGCACGCATCTCGGCGGCATCGTGCGGTGGAACAGTGCGGAACAGACCTGGGACTGTCCGTTGCACGGCTCCCGCTTCGCGCCCGACGGGCGCGTGATCGAGGGCCCGGCCGTCGACGATCTGGCGCCGCGCGACCCGTCTGCACCGGACGAACGGGGGTGAGGCAGGTTCGTCCCGACGCCCAGGGGTCTCGGGAGGACGTACGGTCGAAGTATGCGCACGAATGAGGCAGTCCGATGACCGAAGTGACCGCGATGACCGACCGCTTCAAGGCCGTGTTCCGCCAGCACCCGGCCGCCGTCACCCTCATCACGGGTCTTGCCCCCGGGGGCCCTGTCGGGCTGACGGCCTCGAGCCTGTCGTCGGTGGCGGCGGCTCCTCCCGCCGTGTCGTTCTCCGTCACGCGCGCCACCGGCTCGGCCGGGGGGCTCCTGTCCGCCGGCGAGGTCTCCGTGCATCTGCTCGGCGCCCAGCACGCCGCGACCGCCCTGGCGTTCTCCCGCTCCGGCGAGGAGCGCTTCACGGCGGCCCAGGGGTGGGAGTGGGATGCCGACGGCCACCCGGTGCTGCCTGACGCGCGCGCCACGCTGCGCTGTCGCATCGTCGACACCCTGCGCGTTGCGGACTCGTCCCTCGTCGTGGCGGAGGTGCTCGACGTCGTCATCGGTCCCGACGCCGAGCCGCTGCTGTATCACGACCGACGCTTCCATGCGTTCGACCCGTCCGCCCGGGTCCTCGACCCCACCCTGCCGACCGCGGCGGTGTCCGACCCTCAGCCGCCTCGGGCGTGAGGACGAGGGGTTCCCCGTCGCGGTCACGCTTTGTCACATCGGAAGCGGGCTCGCCCATCCGGGTTAGCGTGGAGGCGCCTCGCGGCGGTCCGGGCGGTCCCGGGCTCCGGCTCATAACCGGCAGCGTGGCGGGTTCGACTCCCGTCGCCGCGTCTACGGTCCTCGGTTCCGGGCGGGAACATCCCCACGCGGGGCGCGGTTGCATGGCGTCGTGAGCAACCGAAGGGAATCCGCATGAGCGCCGACGACGTCATCCCCGCCGACTACCGCCACCTGCTGGAACTGCCGCTGTACGGGCACCTCGGCACGATCCGACCCGACGACACCGTGCAGGTGACGCCGATGTGGTTCGAGTTCGACGGCGAGCACGTCCGATTCACGCACACCACGCGACGGCAGAAGTACCGCAACCTGCGGCACAACCCCTCGATGGCGCTGTCGATCATCGATCCGGACAACCCGTTGCGCTATCTCGAGGTGGCGGGCTCGCTCGCGGATGTCGTGCCCGACCCCGAGGGCGCGTTCTACGTGCGGCTGCAGAACCGGTACGGAAACCCCAGTCAGACGCCGCCGCCGGACGCCGCGGATCGCGTGATCCTCGTCATGTCCATCGAGCGCGCCACCCAGCAGTGAACGGAGAACACCGCAGCATGACCCGCATCGCCATCATCGGAGGCACCGGCTACGCCGGTGGCCACATCGCCCGCGCGGCCGCCGACCGCGGTTTCGAGGTGATCTCGTACAGCCGTCGCCTGCCCGACGCGCCGCAACCCGGCATCGAGTACCGGCAGGCGGACGCCCGTGACCGCGAGGCGGCCCGGGCGATCGTCGCCGACGCCGACGTGGCCGTCGTCTCGGTGGCCCCACGCGGCGACATGGAGGGCCGGGTCGAGGGCACGGTCGCGCAGCTCGCGGATCTCGCGCCGGAGGCAGGAGCGCGGCTCGGCGTCATCGGCGGGGCGGGCTCCCTCCTCGTCGCGGAGGGCGGCCCGAAGGTCATGGACACCGACGGGTTCCCGCCGCAGATACTGCCGGAGGTGCGCGAGGCCGAGCGCATCCTCGAGCGGCTGAGGGCCGATGACAGCGCGCTCGACTGGTTCTACGTCAGCCCCGCCGGAGGTTTCGGTGCGTTCGCGCCCGGCGAGGCGCGCGGCACGTATCGCACGGGCGGAGACGTGCTGCTCGTCGACGAGGCGGGCGAGTCGTTCATCTCGGGCGCCGACTTCGGCCTGGCGGTGGTCGACGAGATCGAGCGCCCCGCGCACCGCCGGCGCCGCTTCACCGTCGCCTACTGACGACGGGCGCGCGCCAGGGTCGCCTGCGGCGGTTCGCCCGTGCGGCGCGTGTCCGGGCGATCCGGTCCGGCGTCGACGGATTCCTCCTCGGGAGGGAGACGTCCGGCGCCGGGCCGTGCCCGCTTCCGCATCGGCGGCGCCGCCCTCTGCCACGATGGACGGATGAGCTCGCCCAACGCCTCCGCCAACCTCACGCGCGAGGAGACCGCCGCCCGCGCCGCCGCCATCGACCTTCACGAGACGCGCGTGGTCCTGACGCTCGCCGGGGCGGCAGATCCGGCGGAGAGCGGGTTCTCGACCACGAGCACGCTCGTCTTCGACGCGCACGTCGACGACACGTGGGTCGACTTCCTCGGCGAGGCCGTGCACTCGGTCAGCGTCAACGGCGCCGACATCCCCGTGGACTGGGACGGCGCGCGCGTGCGCGTCACGGGTCTGGTCGAGGGGCGCAATGAGGTCGTGATCGCTGCGCGCGGCGCCTACAGCCGCTCCGGCGAGGGCCTGCACCGGTTCGTCGACCCGGCCGACGGGCAGACGTACCTGTACACGCAGTTCGAGCCCGCCGACGCCCGCCGACTCATGCCGTGCTTCGAACAGCCCGACATGAAGGCACGGTGGACCTTCGATGTCGCGGTGCCCGCCGGGTGGACGGCGCTGTCCAACCAGGTGGCGAGCAGCGTCCGGCACGAGAACGACCACGACCGGGTGGTCTTCGAGCCGACCCTGCCGATCTCCTCGTACATCACCGCGGTCGCGGCGGGCCCCTACCACCGCGTCGACGGCGAATGGACGCGCGGTGAGCAGCGCATTCCGCTGGGCGTGCTGTGCCGCGCCTCGTTGGCCGAGCATCTCGACGCCGACGAGATCCTCACCGTCACGCGTCAGGGGCTCGACTTCTTCACGGAGGCCTTCGGGTACGGCTACCCGTGGCGCAAGTACGACCAGATCTTCGTCCCCGAGTACAACCTCGGGGCGATGGAGAACCCGGGACTGGTCACGTTCACCGAGGCGTACGTGTTCCGAGGGGCCGCGACGGAGGCGCAGCGCGAGGCCCGCGCGAACACGATCCTGCACGAGATGGCGCACATGTGGTTCGGCGATCTCGTGACGATGCGCTGGTGGGACGACCTCTGGCTCAAGGAGTCGTTCGCCGACTACATGGGCGCGCACGCCGCCGTGGCCGCGACGCGCTTCGCCGAGGCCTGGACGTCGTTCGCGAATCGCCGCAAGGCGTGGGCGTACGAGCAGGACCAGCTGCCGACGACGCATCCGATCGTCGCCGACATCCCCGACCTCGAGGCGGCCACCCTCAACTTCGACGGCATCACGTACGCCAAGGGCGCCTCGGTGCTGAAACAGCTCGTCGCGTTCGTGGGGGAGGACGCCTTCTTCGCGGGAGTGCGGACCTACTTCCGCCGTCACGCCTTCGGCAACACGACGCTCGACGACCTCCTCGCCGCGCTTGAGGAGACCTCTGGCCGAGACGTGAGGGCATGGAGCGCGGCGTGGTTGGAGACGACCGGGGTCTCGACGCTCGCGCTCGAGCGGGACGCCGAGGGGGGCGCGGCCCTCGTGCAGACCGACCCGCGCCCTCACCGCCTGCACATCGGGCTGTTCGATGCCCGGGACGGGCGCCTGGAGCGCGGTGGGTCCGTCGATGTCGACATCGCGGCCGAGCGCTCGCCGCTGGAGGTGCCGGCGGCGGATCTCGTGCTCCTCAACGACGGTGACCTCACCTACGCGAAGGCGCGGCTCGACGCCGACTCCCTCGCCGCCGTGGAGACGGGTCTGAGCGGGCTGGGCGACACGCTCGCGCGCGGGATCGTGTGGTCGTCGCTGTGGAACGCCACGCGCGACGGGGAGTTGCCGGTGCACCGTTACCTCGGCGTCGTGGCCGCGCACGCGCCGCGGGAGAGGAACGCCGCCCTGCTGGCCGGCACCATCGCCAACGCCGCCTTCGCCGTGAATCACTACGTGCCGCGGGTCTCGCTCGCCGATGCCCGCGCCCTCTGGGCCGAGACGGCCTGGCAGTCGCTCTCGGAGGCCGAGCCCGGCAGCGACGCCCAGCTGGCGTGGGCGCGTGCGGTGGGCGCCGCCGTCGCCTACGACGGTGCTCGCGGTCCCGAGCTGCGCGCGATCCTGGCCGGAGACGCGCCGGCGCCCGAGGGCCTCCGACTGGACCCCGACCTGCGGTGGGCCTGGGTGCAGGGGTTGACCGCCGTCGGCGTCATGGACGAGTCCGACATCGCGGCGGAGCTCGCGCGCGACGATACCTTGTCCGGCCGGACGGCCGCCGTTCAGGCCCTTGCCTCGCGCCCGGACGCCGAGGTGCGCGCCGCGGCATGGCGGGCGGCGTGGGAGGACCGCAGCCTGAGCAACGAGCACCTGGGCGCGACGATCGCGGGCATCCGCGCCGGCGGACGCCGGGATCTCGTCGCCCGCTTCGATGCCGACTACTTCGATCGCATCCGCGGCACGTGGGCCGATCGCAGCATGGAGATCGCGCGACGGCTCGTGGCCGGTCTCTTCCCGGCCTCCGACGATCTCGCGGACGTCGATGCGTGGCTGGCGGCCCAGCCCGACGCCCCGGGTGCCCTGCGCCGCATCGTGGTCGAGCGGCGCGACCACCTCGCCCGCGACCTGCGGGTGCGCGCGGCGAACGAGACCTGATCCCGCCGCCTCCGCGCCCACGCGCCGGAGCCGCCCGGGGTCGTCTCGGGCGGCTCCGGCGTCGGGTCACTCCGCGGCGTCGACCGTCACGAGCGTGCGCACGCCCGACTCGCCGTAGCGCACGACCCCGTAGTAGGTCGTGCCCGGCACGAGGTCGCTCCACGAGAGCTCATACGTCGCGTCGGCGCCGTTCTCGACCGGCAGAGGGGTGGGCGCGGCCGTCAGGCCCTGTCCCGGGGAGGCGACGGCCGCGTCGAGCGTCCACGTGAACGGCGCGTCGTACGCGTACACGTGGGACTCCACGACGTAGGTGCCGGCGACGGGGGCGGTGATGACGACCTCCTCATCGGCCGACCCCGTGGCCAACTGCCACAGCTCGTGGTAGCGCCAGTCGTCCGGGCTCACCACGCGGTAGACCGCGAGGTCGAGATCCGACCCGGCGTCGTCCCCCGAGTCGAGCACGAACCGCGCCAGGTCCGCTCCCTCCGGCACCTCGACGACCGAATACGTGTACCCGTCCTCGGCGGCACCGGTCGTCTCGTCACCGTCCACGAGGCGCTCTGCTGCGGCCAGTCCCGCCGTGTTGAGCGCGAGCTCGCCCGACACCCCCGAGGTGATGCCGACCTCGATGGAGCCGGTCGTGCCCGTGCCGGTGACCTCCGCCGGAGCGGTGGCGGTGACGGGGAAGACCGCGATGGGGGAGCGAACCTCGTTCGTCCCGCCCGTCCACGTCAGGAAGCCGCTCGTCCACTGCTCGGCGGGCGCGGACGCCTTGGTGAAGGTGATCGACACGGTCGCGCTCTCGCCCGCCGCCAGCGTGACGGTGGAGGGCTCGACCGCCACGTCCACGCCCGGCACCTCCGCAGTTGCGGTGTAGGTGCCGGCCTCGGTCGCCGTGATCGTGCGCGTGACCGTCTCGGGCGCCGACAGCGAGCCGATGCCGATCGAGGCGAGGTTGAGGTCGCTCGGCGCGACCTCGGCCTCCTCGGGCAGCCCGAACGAGATCAGGTCGAGGCCCTGCAGGTAGCCCGCCCACTCCTCGGGGCCGCTGCTGTACAGCAGAGACGGCTGCAGCATCTTCGTCGGATCGACGTGCCCGGCACCCTGCGCGAAGGGATCGGTGTGCGGCGAGCCGTCACCGTTCACCGTGTCGTAGGCGGTCGTCATGAGTGCCGACTTCACATCCGCCGGCGCCCAATCGGGGTGCTCGCCCAGGAACAACGCGGCGAGTCCGGCCACGTGGGGTGACGCCATGGACGTGCCGGAGAGGATGCCGAAGGTGGGCTCCTCCTTCTCACCGTTGGTCGTGGCCGCGAGGATGGCGACACCGGGAGCCGAGACGTCCGGCTTGATGATGTCGTTCGTCTCGGCGTTCATCGGACCGCGGCTCGAGAAACCCGCCACCTGCGGCACCGGCGTGACGGCGTCGGTGATGTTGTCGCTGTGCAGCGTCGCCGTGGCCTCGGCCGTCCGCGCGTGGTCGAGGATCGCGTCGCGGTGCTCGGCAGCCACGTGCACGGTCGGCACGGTGTGGAAGTCGTTGTCGAGCGACTCGCCGGCGGCCACGTTCGTCAGGATCATGCCCGCGCCGCCCGATTCCGCCACCTCCTGCGACTTCTCGACGCGCGCGTTCGAGCCGCGGTCGCACACGACGATGTGACCCGCGGCGGCGGCGTCGTCCACGCTGCCGAGCAGGCACAGCGCGGCATCGGCGGGTGCCGCGCCGGCGGCGGGGATGTCGCCGGCGTACACGAGCGGCCCGGATACGGTCTCGCCGTCGGGCACCGACACGGTCACGCCGGGCGCGGTGAAGCCGTCGCCGAGCTCCACGGTTCCCTCCCAGGTCGGGATGGTCGAGGCCGCCACGGTCGTGTACCACGGGGAGGCGTGGTCCGCCGTCGCGGCGCCCGGGCCCGAGTTGCCGGCGCTGACCGCCACGAACACGCCGGCGGCGGCCGCGTTGAAGAACGAGATGTCCTCGGGCTGCAGCACGCTCGTGGCCGAGCCGCCGCCGATGGAGTAGTTGATGACGTCCACCCCGTCGGCCACGGCCTGATCGATCGCGGCGACGAGGTCGCTGACGGCGCAGCCGTCGTCGTCCGTGCTGGCGGGATCCGGCCCGTTCCAGCACGCCTTGTAGGCGGCGATCTTCGCGGCCGGTGCGACGCCCGAGACCGTGCCGAAGCCCACGCCGGAGACCGAGGCCTCGACGCCGAAGCGGCCGGCGGCCGTGCTGGCCGTGTGCGACCCGTGGCCGTCGCCGTCTCGCGGCGAGAGGTAGTCGTCGTCGGTGACAGCGCCGAAGCCCTCGCCGAACCACTGCGCCCCGATGAGCTTGGTGGAGTAGTCGTGCTTGTTCCACTCCTCGCCGGTGACGATCGCGCTGCGGAACTGCGTGCCGTCGGCCTTGTCGAAGACGATCTCCCCGCCGCTCGTGTACGGCACGCCGGGCCTCTTCGTCGCGGCCCGGTTCTTGAGCTTGTCGCCCGCGAAGGAGGGGTGCTCGGGGGCGATGCCGGTGTCGACGACCCCGACCACGACGCCCTCACCGGCATGCTCCACGCCGCCGGTCGCCTCCCACACGCCGCCCCGGCCGTCGGCGTCCGAGCCGAGCCCGAGGAAGTCGGTGGACGTCTGCGCGGTGACCTTGCGCAGCTCGTCGGGGAAGACGCCGAGCACGCTCTTGTCGGTGCGCAGCGTGGCGACCTGCTCGGCCGTGAGCTCCGCGGCGAAGCCGTTGGCCGTCACCTGGTAGGTGGTGTCGGGCAGCGCGCCGATCTGGTCGGCCAGCTTCTGCTGCTTCTTCTCGAGGTGCTCGATGTACTTCTGTGCGTTCTGCGCGTGCGCATCGAGCCGGTTGCCCTTCTCCGGCTTGGTCGCGTCGATGCCGGGCACGCCGCCGTCGTAGGTGGCCAGCGCGTCCTCCTTGAGGAGCACGACATAGCGGCCGTCCTCGGCGTCGACGGGGCCCAGGGGATTCACCTCCTCCGCAGGATCAGCGTGAGCGGCCGTGGCCGCGGTCGCCGTGAGCGCGAGGGCGAGCGTGAGTGCCGCCGCCGCGCGCGGGAGAGGTCGGATCATCCAGTGCCTCCTGCGTGATGGGATGCCGCACGGCGTTCGCTCGCGCAGTGGCGCCGAATCTAGCTCACAGGTGTTGCACAGGGAGGCGTTTCGGCGCGTCGGCTCACCGGGGATATCCGGGCATACCGCCGCCGAGCGGTGGAGCACGTGGGCAGGGGTGCCGACTCATTCGGGCGCGAGCAGCGCCGCGGCCGCCTCGACGGTGTCGACGAGATGCACGTGCCGTTCCATCGGCCGTCCCTTTGCGAGCGCGCGCAGCAGCGGCCAGGCGGGCAGCGTCTCGGTCCAGTGCTCGCGACCCACCAACACCATCGGGGCGATGCGGTCCTCCGTGGCGTAGTAGTTCTCGCACGCGTCCTGGAAGATCTCCTGAACCGTCCCGCCCGCCCCGGGCAGGAACACGATGCCCGCGTCGCACAGCTCCAGCAGGATCGCCTCGCGCAGGGCATTGCGGAAGTACTTCGCGATGGCGGTGGCGAACAGGTTCGATGGCTCGTGACCGTAGTGCCACGTGGGCACACCGAGGGAATCGGTCGGATCGGGGAACCGAGCGATCACCCGCCGCGCCGCCCGCACCCAGTCGTCGGCCGAGGGGTGGTAGGAGGGCGCGGACGCGAGCAGCTCGAGCGCCTCGTCGAGCTCTGGGCCGGTGCGGGCGGCGAGCCGCGCACCCAGGTTCGCGGCCTCCATCGCCCCGGGGCCTCCGCCCGTCGCCACGGTGAGCCGGCGCCCCAGGAGACGCCCCATCCGCGCCGCCGCGGCGTATCCCGCGCCGCCCCGGTCGAGGGCGTGCCCGCCCATCACGCCCACCAGCCGCCGGCCGGCGCTCCACGACGCGAGGGCGCCGTCGACGCCTTCGTCGTGCAGCGCCCGGGCCAGGGCGGCATCGGACGCGGTGCGCTCGTGAGCCCACGCGAAGGCCCGGGCGTCGAGGGAGCGGGCATACGGCTCGGCGTCGTAGAGCTCGTCGGCCGTGTACAGGGTGTCACGATGGGGGTCGATCGGTGCGGCCTCCACACCCGGCAGCACGAGCGCCCCGCGCAGCTCGTGCCGCTCCGCCTCGCCGGGCGCGAACCGGCAGCCCGCGAACGTCGTCCGTGACGTGTCGCACGCGGCGAGCGCATCCGAGGAAGCGCGCAGGTCGAGGCCGACGATGCGCCATCCTCGCAGGTGGCGCACTCCGGCGGAGAGGCGTCGGTCGAGCTCCGCGAGCGACTCGACCATGACGACCCTGCCCCGCGTGCGCCTCATTCCGTCATCCTCTCAGCAACGCGACGGAGACAGCGTGCTCCTGTCCTCGCCCTCGCCGGCGCGGGTAGGCTCGCGGGGGTGCGCCCGCCGCCGGGGCGCGTGACGAAGGGGACGACATGACGAGTGCCGGGTTGAGTCGCATCAACGGAAGGGTCATCGGGATCGCGATCGCCGCGGCTCTCGGCGGCTTCCTCTTCGGATACGACACCTCGGTGATCAACGGGGCCGTCGACGCGTTGTCGGCGGACTTCGACCTCAACGCCGGCCTGCAGGGCTTCTCGGTGTCGATCGCGCTGCTGGGCGCGGCCGTGGGCGCCTGGTTCGCGGGCACGATCGCGAACATGTGGGGTCGCGTGCCGGTCATGCTCGTCGCGGCGGCGCTGTTCTTCGTCTCGGCGATCGCCTCGGGACTCGCCTTCGGCGTGTGGGACCTCATGCTCTGGCGTGCGGTGGGCGGTCTCGGCGTGGGCGCCGCCTCGGTCATCGCTCCCGCCTACATCGCCGAAGTCTCGCCGGCGCGCATCCGCGGCCGCCTCGGATCGCTCCAACAGCTCGCGATCGTGCTCGGCATCTTCGCGGCCCTCCTCACGAACGCGATCCTCGCCGCGACGTCCGGCGGTGCCGCCGAGACGTTCTGGTTCGGCATCGAGACCTGGCGGTGGATGTTCATCGTCGAGGCGGTGCCGGCCGTCGTGTACGGCCTGATGTCGCTGCGGCTGCCCGAGTCGCCGCGTTACCTCGTGCGCAAGGGCGACTACGACAAGGCCTCGCAGGTGCTGCTGGATTTCAGCGGCGAGCCCGACGTGAACGTCAAGATCCAGGAGATCAAGGACTCGCTGCAGAGCGAGAAGCGTGAGTCGCTGCGCGACCTCGTCGGCCCGGCGCTCGGGCTGAAGCCGGTGGTGTGGGTCGGCATCCTGCTGAGCATCTTCCAGCAGTTCGTCGGCATCAACGTGATCTTCTACTACTCCACGACGCTGTGGCGCTCCGTGGGCTTCGACGAGAACAGCGCGCTCACGACGAGCGTCATCACCTCCGTGACGAACATCGTCGTGACGATCGTCGCGATCCTGCTCGTCGACCGCGTGGGCCGCAAGGCGCTCCTCGTTGCCGGCTCGCTCCTCATGACCCTCTCCCTCGGGGTCATGGCGGTCGCCTTCTCCTTCGCCACGACGGCCGCCGACGGCTCCGTCAGCCTCGAGGCGCCCTGGTCGATCGTCGCCCTCATCGCGGCGAATCTCTTCGTCGTGGGCTTCGGCGCGACGTGGGGACCGGTCGTGTGGGTGCTGCTGGGCGAGATCTTCCCCAACCGGATCCGCGCGAGCGCGCTCGCGGTGGCCGCCGCCGCCCAGTGGGTGGCGAACTTCGCCATCTCCACGACCTTCCCGTGGCTGAGCAGCATCTCGCTCACGCTCGCATACGGCCTGTACGCCGGGTTCGCCGCCCTGTCGTTCGTGTTCGTGTGGCGCCAGGTGCGCGAGACGAAGGGCATGGAGCTGGAGCAGATGACCGGCTGAGGGTCGCTCGATCGGTGCGACGCGCCGGGGGTGTCGCTCGGGGCCAGGGGCGGGGCCGCGCTTAGCCTGGGTAGGCCATGATCCGGTTCGAGCACGTCACCAAGCGCTACAAGGGGACCGTCTCACCCGCTCTCGACGACGTCTCGTTCGAGGTGCAGCGCGGTGAGTTCGTGTTTCTCGTCGGCCAGTCGGGATCGGGGAAGTCCTCGTGCCTGCGCCTCATCCTGCGCGAGGGGGTGCCGTCGTCCGGCAGCATCGTCGTGCTGGGGCGTGACACGAAGTCGCTCTCCAATCGGCGCACTCCGTACTTCCGGCGTCACATCGGCTCCGTCTTCCAGGACTTCCGCCTGCTGCCGTCCAAGAGCGTCTTCCAGAACGTGGCGTTCACGTTGCAGGTGATCGGCGCCTCCCGCGCGCTCGTGAAGCAGGCCGTGCCCGAGGCGCTCGAGCGCGTGGGCCTGCAGGGCATGGCCAAGCGCATGCCGCACGAGCTGTCGGGCGGCGAGCAGCAGCGCGTGGCGATCGCGCGGGCCCTCGTGAACCGTCCGCAGCTGCTGCTGGCCGACGAGCCGACAGGCAACCTCGACCCCGCCACGTCCACCGACATCATGGAGCTGCTGGCGCAGATCAACGCGTCGGGCACGACGATCGTCATGGCCACGCACGAAGCCGGCTTCGTGGACCGCATGCAGCGCCGCGTCATCGAGCTGTCGAACGGGCGGCTCGTGCGCGATGAGCGGCACGGCGGCTACGGCGACACCTCGGCGATCCAGCGACTAGAACCGCAGATCGAGAAGGGCGCGGCGGCCGTCGCCGCCCTCACCGCGGTCCTCGAGGTGCAGCGCGAGGTCTCGGACCGCCTCGACGCGCAGGGTCGTCCGGCGCCGGCAACCGAGCCCGGTCCGCGGCGCGCGGCACCTCCGCAGCCCGCGGCCACCCCGTCGGCGACCACTCCACCGGCGTCCACCCCGGCGGGCCCCGCCCAGCCGCCGGCCGCGCACCGGTCGGTTCCGCCCGCTCCCGCCGTGCAGGCGCCCGGCCGGCAGGCCGCCGCCGCGCGCCCCGTCGTCACGCCGCCACACCGGCAGGGCGCAGCGCCCGCTCCTGGCCTGCCGCACGGAGCGCCGTCGCCGGTGCCCGGCACGCCAGCCGCCGGCGCGCCTGCGCCGAGCGCGCCGACGCCGGCCGCTCCGGCGCCCGCCACCGGTGCGCCGTCGCCCGTGCCGCCCACCCGCGAGGGAGGGCCGGACGACGATCCGCTGCCGCCCGACGTCACCCGTGCCCGCCAGCGGCCCGTCGCCGAGCAGGCGGAGCGCGTCGCCGAGCTCGGGTTCGCCGAGCGGCTCGGGCTGGCGCGCGACGACGAGGACGAAGTGGGGCCGACCGCATGAGACTCGGACTGATTCTCGGCGAGGTCCTCACGGGGTTGCGCCGCAACGCCTCGATGGTCGTCTCCGTCGTGCTCGTGACCTTCGTGTCGCTCACCTTCGTCGGCGCCGCGATCCTGATGCAGGCGCAGATCGGCACGATGCGCGAGTACTTCCAGGACCGGGCGCAGATCGAGATCTACCTGTGCTCGACCCTCTCGACGCAGGAGACCTGTCTCGAGGGGGCCGCGACGGAGGAGCAGACGGCTGCGGTGGAGGAGCAGCTGCGGTCCGACACGCTCGCGCCGGTGATCCAGAACGTCACGTACATCTCCGCGGCCGAGGCCCACGCGTCGTTCACCGAGAACTTCCCCGACCAGGCGGACCTGCTCACGGAGGAGCAGACGAACGCCTCGTTCCGCATCACCCTCGTGAATCCGGAGGACCCGCGCAACGCGGACGTTCTCGTCGAGGCGTTCTCGGGGGTCGCGGGCGTCGAGGGTGTGACGAATCAGATCGAGCACCTCGAGCCCCTTTTCGCCGCACTCACGATCGCGACCTATATCGCGGTCGGCATCGCGGCGCTCATGCTCATCTCGGCGGTGCTGCTCATCGGCACGACGATCCGGCTCTCCGCCTACGCGCGGCGACGCGAGGTCGGCATCATGCGTCTCGTGGGGGCCTCGAACCGCTTCATCCAGACGCCGTTCGTGCTCGAGGGCGTCGTCGCGGCGCTCCTCGGCGCCGCGCTCGCGAGCGTCGCGGTCCTGCTCATGGTGAGCTTCGGGGTGGACGGCTATCTCGCCACCCGCATGGCGACGGTGCCGTGGGTCGGCATGGGTGACGCCTGGCTCGTGGTGCCGGTGATCGTCGCGATCGGCGTGGTGCTGGCGGCGGCCTCGGCCGGTTTCGCCATTCGCCGATGGCTGCGCGCCTGATCCAGTAGACTCGAACGCTGCCCGCCGCCCGGTGGGCGGCGGCGCGAGGCGCCGGATCGAGAAAGGCGGGTGTCGCATGCCCAAGGAGAAGGGCGAGAAGGTCGTCGCCCTCAATCGCCGTGCCCGCCACGAGTACACGATCGAGAAGACCTACGAGGCCGGCCTGGTGTTGCAGGGCACCGAGGTGAAGTCGCTGCGCGAGGGACACGCCAACCTCACCGACGGCTACGCCTACATCGACCGCGGCGAGGCGTTCCTCGACCAGGTGAGCATCCCCCAGTACTCCAACGGGACGTGGACGAATCACGCCGCCAAGCGCATCCGCAAGCTGCTGCTCCACAAGGAGGAGATCGGCAAGCTCGCGCGCAAGACCGCGGAGGGCGGGTACACGCTCGTCCCGATGAAGCTGTACTTCGTCGACGGTCGCGCCAAGGTCGAGATCGCGGTGGCCAAGGGTAAGACGCAGTACGACAAGCGCCAGACGCTGCGTGAGCGCCAGGACCGACGCGAGGCCGAGCGCGCCATGCGCACGCGCAACCGCATGGGGGAGTGACTCACAGGCATCCGTGCCACCCCGCGCCCCGCCCGTACCATCGCTGATCGGGTCGGAAGGGGAGATGCGATGGACGCCGCGACGCTCGTGCTGGCGGCGGCGTACGTGGCGTTCGGCGCCGCGGGCGTCGCGCTGATCCGCACCGATCTCGCCGAGCACCGGCTGCCCAACGCCATCGTGCTGCCCGCGACCTCGATCGTCGGCACGCTGCTCGTCCTCGCCGCCGTGCTGTCGGGGCGCGTCGAGGCCGCCGGAGGCGCGGCGGCGGGCGCGCTGCTGCTCGGCGGGTTCTACGCCGTGCTCTGGGCGGCCGGCAGGCGCACCGGCGGCATGGGTGGGGGCGACGTGAAGCTCGCGCTGCTCGTGGGCCTGTTCCTCGGGTGGCACGGCTGGGGAGCCCTCGCGTGGGGCGCCGCCGCGGCCTTCGTCCTGGGCGGGGCGGCGGCCATCGCGCTCCTCGCCGCGGGGCGGGCCGACGCCCGCACCCCGATCGCCTTCGGTCCTTTCATGCTTCTCGGGGCATGCGTAGGGCCCCTCGTCTGCTGAGGCAAGTCCGGGCGGCCGTCGGCGCTCGGACGCTAGCCTGTGGCCCATGGCGGCGCTGATGAACATCTGGAACCGGGTGCAGGGATGGGCGTTGCGGCGTCGGATCGTGCGCTCGTTCCTGCTCTACACCGAGCACAACGGGCCGGTGCTCGCGGCGAGCGTCACCTACCGCGCGCTCTTCTCGCTGTTCGCCGCCGTCCTGCTGGGCTTCTCCGTCGCGGCGATCTGGCTCTCGGGTCGCCCCGAGCTGTGGCGGGCGCTCGTCTCGGCCACCGACAACGTCGTGCCGGGCCTCATCGGCGAGGGCGGCGTGATCGACGCGCGGGAGCTCCAGGAGGTCCCGGGAACGATCACCCTCGCGGGCGTCATCGCCGTCGTCGCCCTCATCGCGGCGGCGATCGGCGCGATCCAGACGGTGCGCACCGCGATCCGGATGATGGCGGGCACGACGGCCGCCACGACCTCCCCGATCCTGCTCGCCGTGCGCGACCTGCTGTTCGCCCTGGCGGTGGGCGTGCTCTTCGTCGCGTCGGCGGTGGTGACGTTCCTCGGCTCCGCGTTCGCGACGACCCTGCTGGGATGGCTGGGCCTGGGCTCGGACACCGTCGCGGCGGTCGCCACGCGCCTCATCACCCTCGTCGCGACGTTCGCCCTCGACGCCGTCATCATCGCCCTGCTGTTCGCCCTGCTGTCGGGGATGCGCGCATCGCCGCGCGCGCTGTGGGGAGGGGCGCTGATCGGCGCCGCGGGCCTCGTCGTGCTGCAGCAGCTCTCGGGCCTGTTCGTGGGGGGTGCGCCCTCCAATCCGCTGCTGACGTCGTTCGCGTCGCTCGTCGCGCTGCTGCTGTGGCTCAACCTCTCGGCGCAGGTGATCCTCATCGCGTGCGCCCACGTGATCACGACGGCCGCGGAGGAGCGCGACCGGATCGGCGAGCGCTACGGCGCCGCGACCCTCACCCAGCGCAGGGTCCGCAGCGCCGAGCGAGAGGTGCGCATCGCCACCGATGCGCTGCAGGCGGCGAGGGAACAGGAGCGCCAGGAGCGGGAGGCGCTTGCGCGGCATGACGGATGATCCGCGCGCACGCAAGCCCCCGGCGCGCCGGGAAGCCGCGGAGTAGGCTCGGGCCATGGCCATCGCACGACTGAATGGCGGACCTCTCGACGGACAGGTCCTGCCCCTGGAATCGACCGACCTCGACCGGCTGATCATGCCGTACTCGGAGGGCCAGCTCGTCTACCGCCGCGCCGGCGACGCCGAGAACACGGGTGAGGGCGACGGCCCCACCGAGGTGGAGTTCCGCTACGAGGAGGAGCTCAACGACGTGGACTCCATGGACGACGACCAGGCGCGGGCCCGCGACCGGTGACGGCCTGCCTCGCATGACCGAACCGACCCGCTTCGTGGAGGTCGAGCGCAAGTTCGACGTGGATGCGGGCACCCCGGTGCCCGACTGGGCCGGTGTGCCCGGTGTGGCGCGTGTCACGGCGGGGGAGAACCGCCATCTCGATGCGCTCTACCTCGACACGGCCGACCTCGTGCTCGCCCGCGCGGGCGTCGCGCTGCGACGCCGCACGGGTGGCCCCGACGCCGGCTGGCACATCAAGGGCCCGCTCATCGACGGCGCGCGGGTGGAGTTGGGCTGGCCGCTGGGTGACGGCGACGAGCTGCCGGGGCCGGTGCGCGCCGAGGTGGCGCGCTGGACGACCGCGCCCCTCGAACCGCTTGCCCGCATCGTGAACGACCGCACCGCCTACGAGCTGCTCGACGAGGAAGGCGATCCGCTGGCGGAGTTCGTCGACGATCACGTGCGCACCACCGACCTGCGCTCGGGCGCGGAGCGGGAATGGCACGAATGGGAGATCGAGCTCGGCGAGGCCGCTCCCACCGACGCCGACGCACGGGAGGCGTTCTTCGCCGCCGTCGCCGACGCCGCCCTTGCCGCCGGCGCCCGCGAGGCCGCCTCGGCGTCGAAGCTCGCCCGCGCCCTCGGCCGCTGACCTGTCTCGACGCGAAAGGGGCCCGGATCCGCGGATCCGGGCCCCTTTCGCGAGCGGGTCGGTGAGGGTTTCGCGGGGCGTCTCGCAGACGGCTCCACCCGACCCGGCCGACCTCACATGTTGATGAAGTGACCCTGGAGGCCGTGGAAGCCTTCCTGCAGCGTCTCCGACAGCGTGGGGTGCGTGTGCACGTTGCGCGCCGCCTCGACGGCGGTGAGGTCCCACTTCTGCGCGAGCGTGAGCTCCGGCAGCAGCTCCGAGACGTCCGGGCCCACCATGTGTCCGCCGATGAGCTCGAGGTGCTCGGCGTCGGCGATCAGCTTCACGAATCCGACGGGCTCGCCCAGGCCGTTGGCCTTGCCGTTGGCGCTGAAGGGGAACTTCGCCACCTTGATCTCGCGGCCCTCGGCCCGCGCCTGCTCCTCCGTCAGGCCGAAGCTGGCGACCTGGGGCGAGCAGAAGGTCGCGCGCGGCATCATGCGGTAATCGCCCAGCGTCATCGTCTCGGCCTTCGCGATGGTCTCGGCCGCGACGACCGCCTGCGCCTCGGCCACGTGGGCCAGCTGCAGCTTGGCGGTGACGTCGCCGATGGCGTAGATGCCCTCGACGTTCGTGCGCATGTAGTCGTCGATGTCGATCGCGCCGCGCTCGGTGAGCTTCACGCCCGTCTTCTCGAGACCGTAGCCCTCGACGTTCGGAGCGAAGCCGACCGACATGAGCACCTTGCCCGCCGTGATCTCGCCGGGCTGGCCGTCGCGCGACTCGTAGGTGACGCGGACCGACGACCCGTTGTCCTCGACGGTCTTGACCGCCGTCGAGGTGAGGATGTCGATCCCGTACTTCTTGTACTGCTTCTGGATCTCCTTGGAGACCTCGGCGTCCTCGTTGGGCAGCGCCCGGTCGAGGAACTCGATGATGGTCACCTTGACGCCGTAGTTCGACATCACGTAGGCGAACTCCATGCCGATGGCGCCGGCGCCGACGATGACGATCGACTCGGGCAGCTCGCGCGAGAGGATCTGCTCCTCGTAGGTCACGACGTTGTCGCTCAGCTGGACGCCCGGCAGCAGGCGCACCTTCGACCCCGTGGCGATGATCACGTTGTCGAACGTGACCTCCTCGGTGGTCCCGTCGGCCTTGGCCACCGAGATGGCCTTCGGGCCCGTGAACGTGCCGCGGCCCTCGTATTCGGTGACCTTGTTCTTCTTCATCAGGAAGTGGATGCCCTTGACGTGCGTCTCGGCGACCTTCCGGCTGCGGTCGAATGCCGCGCCGAAGTCGAAGGAGACCTCGCCGGAGATGCCGAAGAAGTCGGCCTTGTGCGTGAAGGTGTGCGCCACCTCCGCGTTCTTCAGCAGCGACTTCGAGGGGATGCAGCCGACGTTGAGGCACACACCGCCCCAGTACTTCTCTTCGATGATCGCGACCGAGAGCCCGAGCTGTGCGCCGCGCACGGCTGCGACGTATCCGCCGGGGCCCGCGCCGAGGATGACGAGGTCGTAGTGAGCCATGCCCTCAGCCTATCGCCCGCCGGGAGGCGTGCGCTTCCCCGGGCGGCCGGCCTAGCGCCCGCGGCGCGAGCGCGCGACGAGCACGGCGACCACGGCGCCGCCGCCTGCCGCGAGCAGCAGACCGCCGACGATCCACGGCAGGTTGCGCGCGAAGGAGTCGCCGTCCTCGGCCGTTCCGTCGGAGGGGTCGGTCGTGGCGATGGGCGTGGGGGTGTCCGCAGTCTCGGACTCATCCGGGCTCTGGGTCGGCTCGGGGGTCGGCTGCGGCGCCGTCGGCTGCGCGACGGTGAAGGAGAAGGTGCCGTCGATGGGGTGGCCGTCGCTCGAGACGACGCGCCACGTCACGGTGTACTCGCCCGCCTCTGCGGCCTCGGCCAGCGGCACCGTCACCACCGCTCCCGCGAGTGCGGGCTCGCCCGCGGCGGCGTCGGCACCGGAGGGCGAGAGCACCTCGACGGCCGTGCCGTCACCGGCGTCGAGCAGCTCCGCGCTGTAGGTCAGCGTCAGCTCGGCGGGCATGTTCTCGACGGTGGAACCCGCTGCCGGGTCGGTCGAGACGAGGGTGTCGTGGGCGAACGCCGGGGTGGCGGTCGCGAGCGAGAGGGCGAGGAGGGCCGCGATCGCCGCGCCAACGGCGGGCAGGCGGCGCAGGGCGCGAGTGGCGGTCGGCATGCCTGAGAACGTATGGTCGTCGCCTGAGCGAACGCTGGCGGCGCGACTGCCGATAGTGCGAGCGTGTCCGCCATCCGGGGGACGAACGGATCCCGCCGCCCGGCGGTCATCGGATAGGCTGGACGAAAGGAAGGATCGAGCGTGACGGATTCGGAGTTCCAGCCCACCTCTGCGGCCTCGGTGCGACGCGACGGCGGCCACGACGGCTCGGGCGATTCCACGCAGTCGTTCGGCCACGAGTCCGACCTGTCCTTCGTGCCCTTCCACGGGGAGCTCAGCGACACCGAGCTCGAGGCGATCCAGGCCCTGCCCTCCGGCTCGGCGCTGCTGCTGGTCCGCTCGGGTCCCACGGCCGGCGCCCGCTATCTGCTCGACGGCGACGTGACCACCGTCGGCCGGCACCCCGAGGCGAACATCTTCTTCGACGACGTGACGGTGTCGCGACGCCACTGCGAGATCCTGCGCACCGAGAGCGGCTTCGAGATCGTCGATCAGCGGTCGCTGAACGGCACGTACGTCGACGGCACGCGCGTCGACCGCGGCCTGCTGCGCAACGGTGACGAGGTGCGCATCGGCAAGTTCCGCGTGAACTTCTTCACCTCCCCTCAGGACCTGCCGGCGGCGGGGGCCTGATGGCGGCGGCCCACGCCCGTCTGCCGCATCGGGAGCCGGGGGATGGCGCGCTCCTCAGCATCGGTCAGGTGCTCGCCAAGCTCACCCCGGAGTTCCCCCAGCTCACCTCGAGCAAGCTGCGCTTTCTCGAGATGCAGGGGATCGTCAGCCCGCAGCGCACGGCCTCGGGCTATCGCAAGTTCTCGACCCACGACCTGGAGCGGCTGCGCTTCGCGCTCACCCTGCAGCGCGACCACTACATGCCGCTGAGCGTCATCCGCGAGCACCTTGCCGACGTCGACGCCGGCCGCGAGGTGCAGACGCCCGTCGCCCCGCCGTCCATCCACCCGGTCGAGCGCCGCTACAGCCGAGCCGACCTGCTGGCGGAGGCGGGCGCGGCGCCGCAGCTGCTCAACGACGCCATCAGCACCGGCGTGCTGACCCCGGCCGAGACCTACAGCGAGCAGGACGTCGCGCTCATGCGCGCGCTCGTCGCGCTCGACCGCCACGGCATCGAGCCCCGCCACATCCGCGGTCTGCGCCAGAGCGCCGAGCGGCAGGTTGCACTCGTCGAGACCGCCCTGTCGACGGTGCGGCGACGCACCGATGCGCGCTCGCGCGCCACGGCGGCGGAGCTCGCGCCCGAGCTCGCGGCGCGCCTGGACGAGGTGCGGGCGATCTTCGTGAAGTCGGCACTGGGCCGCCTGCTGGACTGAGCGTCACCGTTCGATAACGGAGCGCGACACGCCACCCGCTCACGGGCGGATGTCGTTGCCGGGGCACATGCGGGGGCGTACGTTGGAGGAGTCGAATCGGACAACGAGGGGGACACATGAACGCAGGCACTCCGACCGGTGAGCCCGGCTTCGCCGTCGACCTGCTCTTCACCGACGGTCTCCCGGAGCTGGACCCGCAGATGGGCTACCGCGGCGCCGTCGCCGCGCGGGCCGCGGGGATCACCTATCGGCAGCTGGACTACTGGGCGCGCACCGAGTTGGTCGTCCCCACCGTCCGCAGCGCCAGCGGCTCCGGATCGCAGCGGCTGTACGGCTTCCGCGACATCCTCGTCCTCAAGCTCGTGAAGCGACTCCTCGACACGGGCATCTCGCTGCAGCAGATCCGCACGGCCGTCGAGCAGCTGCGTGCCTCGGGCATCGAGGACCTCGCGGGCACCACGCTCATGAGCGACGGCGCCTCGGTCTACCTGTGCACCTCCAACGACGAGGTCATCGACCTCGTCAGCCGCGGCCAGGGCGTTTTCGGCATCGCGGTGGGCAAGGTGCTGCGTGAAGTCGAGTCCACACTCGTGGAGTTCGACCCGACGGCCCCGGACCCGGTCGACGAGCTGGCCGCGCGACGCACCCGCAAGTCCGCCTGATCGGTTTCGACCGCGCTGTTCCTCGCGCCGCAGGCGCGGAGGGAGCGGGTCGAGCCGCGAGCGCGACGCGCAGACGCACCACCCGGAGGGGCTTCCGGCGCGGAGGGGGAACGGGCAGGACGCCCCGGCGACCTACTGCTCGCGCGGGTCGGGGATGCGGCCGGAGCGCATGATGCGGTCCAACAGCGAGTCGAAGTCCGCGGCCAGTTCCTGTGCCGACTCGCCGGGCCACACGTGCAGCGGCTTCGCCGCACCCTGAGCCTGCTGCAGCGACGTGCGCTCGGGCAGCTGCGGCTCGAGCACGAGCGGTCCGAACATGTCGCGCAGTTCCTTGATGCGGAACTGGTGCTCGATCGACTGCGGGCGTACGCGGTTGACGACGATGCCGAGCGGCTGCAGCCGGGGGGAGAGGCCGCGGCGGATCTCCTCGATGGCGCGCAGGGCGCGGTCGGCGGCGGCCACCGAGAACAGTCCGGGCTCCGTCACGACCGCCACGCGGTCGCTGGCGGCCCACGCGGTGCGCGTGAGGGCGTTGAGCGAGGGCGCGCAGTCGATCAGCACGAGGTCGTACTCGGCCTCGATGAGCGCGAGCGCCTCCTCGAGCTTCCAGACGTCCTTCACGCTCGGGTGTGGGCCGTCGAAGTTGATGGCGGACGGGCTGCCGATCAGGACGTCGATCGTGCCCGGGTGCGCCTTCGCCCAGCCGCTCGGCGCGATCGCCTGGCGGACGGTCTTCTCCTTCGGGGAGGTCAGCACGTCGGCGATGTTCAGCTTGCCGGCGGGCTGGATGTCCATGCCGGTCGAGACATCGGACTGGGGATCGAGGTCGACGACCAGCGTCCGCAGCCCACGGGCGAACGCGGCGGACGCGAGGCCGAGGGTCACGGTCGTCTTGCCGACGCCGCCCTTGAGGGAACTGACGCTGAGTACGTGCACGACCCCCACGTTATCGCCCCTATGCTGTGGAGCACGTGCGGACGCCCCGAACCCACGGCCGAAGGAGGCCCATGTTCTCGAAAGTCCTCGTCGCGAATCGCGGAGAGATCGCCATCCGTGCCTTCCGCGCGGCCTACGAGCTGGGGGCGCGTACCGTCGCCGTCTTCCCGTTCGAGGACCGCGGATCGCTGCACCGGCAGAAGGCCGACGAGTCGTACGAGATCGGCGAGCCGGGCCGCCCGGTGCGCGCGTATCTCGACGTGGACGAGATCATTCGGGTGGCGCTGCACGCCGGCGCCGACGCCATCTATCCGGGCTACGGGTTCCTGTCGGAGAACCCCGAGCTCGCGGCGCGCGCCGCCGAGAACGGCATCACCTTCATCGGTCCCTCGGCGAAGGTGCTCGAGATGGCGGGCAACAAGGTCACCGCCAAGGAGCACGCGATCGCGGCCGGCGTGCCCGTGCTGCGCTCCACCGACGCGTCTGATGACGTCGACGCGCTCCTCGCCCAGGCCGAGTCGATCGGGTTCCCGATCTTCGTCAAGGCGGTGGCCGGCGGTGGCGGCCGCGGCATGCGTCGCGTCGAGATGCCGGGCGAGCTGCGCGGCGCGCTCGAGGAGGCCATGCGGGAGGCGGGTGCGGCGTTCGGCGACGCGCGCGTGTTCCTCGAGCAGGCGGTCGTGCGGCCACGTCACATCGAGGTGCAGGTGCTGGCCGACCGCACGGGCGCGACGGTTCACCTGTTCGAGCGCGACTGCTCGGTGCAGCGACGTCACCAGAAGGTCATCGAGATCGCCCCGGCGCCGAACCTGGACGACGGGATCCGGGCGGACCTGCACCGGTACGCGGTCGCGTTTGCCGAGTCGATCGGCTACGAGAACGCCGGAACGGTCGAGTTCCTCCTCGAAACGGCGGGGGAGCGCGCGGGCGAGGTCGTCTTCATCGAGATGAACCCGCGGATCCAGGTGGAGCACACGGTCACCGAGGAGGTGACGGATGTCGACCTCGTGCAATCGCAGATGCGGATCGCGGCGGGCGAGACCCTCGCCGACCTGGGGCTGACGCAGGACAGCATCACGCTGCGCGGCGCCGCGCTGCAGTGCCGCATCACCACGGAGGACCCCGCGCAGGGCTTCCGTCCGGACACGGGGCGCATCACGACCTATCGGTCGCCGGGCGGCGCGGGCATCCGCCTCGACGGCGGCACGACGGCGGCGGGCTCGCAGATCAGCGGTCACTTCGACTCCATGCTCGCCAAGCTCACCTGCCGTGGCCGCGACTTCCCGGCGGCGGTCGCGCGTGCCCGCCGGGCGCTGGCCGAGTTCCGCATCCGCGGCGTCGCCACGAACATCCCGTTCCTGCGGGCCGTGCTCGACGACGACGGCTTCGTCTCGGGCGACCTCAGCACCTCGTTCATCGACGAGCGCCCCCAGCTGCTGACATCCAACCCCTCGCGCGACCGGGCCACGAAGCTGCTGAACTGGCTGGCCGACGTCACGGTGAACCGTCCCTACGGACCCAAGCCCAAGATGATGTCGCCCGGCAGCAAGCTGCCCGATATCGACCTCTCGGCTCCTGCGCCGGCCGGCAACCTGCAGCGGCTGCGCGAGCTCGGTCCGGAGGGCTTCGCCCGGGCGCTGCGCGAGCAGAAGGCGCTGGCCGTCACCGAGACGACGTTCCGCGACGCCCACCAGTCGCTGCTGGCCACGCGCGTGCGCACCCGCGACCTCGTGCGCCTGGGGCCGCACGTGGCCCGCATGACGCCGCAGCTGCTGAGCGTCGAGGCGTGGGGCGGTGCGACCTACGACGTCGCGTTGCGCTTCCTGGCGGAGGACCCCTGGGAGCGCCTGGCGGCGCTGCGCGAGGCGATGCCCAACATTCCGATCCAGATGCTGCTGCGCGGGCGCAACACCGTGGGCTACACGCCGTATCCCACCGAGGTCACCGACGCGTTCGTGCGCGAGGCCGCCGAGACCGGTGTGGACATCTTCCGGATCTTCGACGCCCTCAACGACGTGTCGCAGATGCAGCCGGCCATCCAGGCCGTGCGCGAGACCGGGACCGCGGTGGCCGAGGTCGCGCTCTGCTACACCGGTGACCTGCTGAACCCCGCCGAGGATCTGTACACCCTGGACTACTACCTGCGCCTCGCGGAGCAGATCGTCGCCAGCGGTGCGCACGTGCTCGCGATCAAGGACATGGCGGGGCTGCTGCGCCCCGCCGCGGCCGCCACGCTCGTCGGTGCGCTCCGCGAGCGCTTCGACCTGCCCGTGCACGTGCACACGCACGACACGGCGGGCGGGCAGCTCGCCACCTTGCTCGCCGCGAGCGCCGCGGGCGCCGATGCGGTGGACGCGGCGGCCGCGCCCATGTCGGGCACGACGAGTCAGCCGTCGCTCTCGGCCCTCGTCGCCGCCCTGGCCCACACCGAGCGCGACACCGGGCTGGATCTGCAGGCGGTCTGCGACCTCGAGCCGTACTGGGAGGCGGTGCGCCAGCTCTACCGGCCGTTCGAGTCGGGGCTGCCCAGCCCCACCGGCCGTGTGTACAAGCACGAGATCCCCGGCGGCCAGCTCTCCAACCTCCGCCAGCAGGCGATCGCGCTGGGCCTGGCCGACCAGTTCGAACGGATCGAGGACATGTACGCGGCCGCCAACCGCATCCTCGGGCGCATCCCCAAGGTCACGCCCTCGTCGAAGGTCGTGGGCGACCTCGCGCTCGCGCTCGTGGCGGCCGACGCCGACCCCGACGACTTCGAGCAGAACCCGCACAGCTACGACATCCCCGACTCCGTCGTCGGCTTCATGGCGGGGGAGCTCGGCGACCTGCCCGGCGGCTGGCCCGAGCCGTTCCGCTCCAAGGTGCTCGCGGGGCGCGAGGCCACCGTGCGGACCGTGGAGCTGACCGACGAGCAGCGCGAGGGACTCGCCGGTGACGCCGCGACGCGCAAGCGCACGCTGAACCGGTTGCTCTTCCCCG
This sequence comes from Microbacterium sp. Marseille-Q6965, assembly GCF_946151065.1. Taxonomy (GTDB): domain Bacteria; phylum Actinomycetota; class Actinomycetes; order Actinomycetales; family Microbacteriaceae; genus Microbacterium. The sequence continues at coordinate 530,942 of NZ_CAMGZA010000002.1, forward strand.
GCCCCGCCGCCGAGTTCGAGCGCAACCGCGAGCAGTACGGCGACCTGTCGGCGCTCGGCACGCCGGACTACCTCTACGGCCTCACCCCGGGCGAGGAGCACATGGCCGAGATCGACCCTGGCGTGCAGCTGTACGTGGGACTCGAGGCCATCGGTGAGGCAGACGACAAGGGCATGCGCACCGTCATGACCACACTCAACGGCCAGCTGCGTCCCGTCTACGTGCGCGATCGCAGCATCGCCGTGGAGAGCCGTCAGGCCGAGAAGGCGGATCCCTCGCAGACCGGTCATGTCGCGGCCCCGTTCGCGGGCGTGGTGACGCTCAAGGTGGCCGAGGGCGACCAGGTGAGCGCCGGCCAACCGGTCGCGTCGATCGAGGCGATGAAGATGGAGGCGGCGATCACCGCACCCGTCACCGGTCGCGTGGAGCGGCTGGCGGTGACGGGAACTCGGCAGGTGGAGGCGGGTGACCTTTTGGTCGTCGTCGTGCCCGCCGAGTAGTTTCTATCTGTGACGCCTGACAAGAACGACCCCCTCGACGAGCCCGAGGATCACGGGATCCTCGAGGATGCGGTGGCCGACACTTCGGTGATCGGCGTGCCCGGTACGCGCACTTCGCAGCTGCGCGTGCCGCTGCCGCGCGGCTACGAGGACCTGGACGACGACGCCGACGTGGTCGACGACAGCGCCGACGCCCTTGAGCGCGGCACCATCGTGCTGGAGCTTCCGGGTGCCGCGGAGGACGAGGAGGCATCGGACGGCGACGCCGACCCGATCGACGAGATCCCCGAGGCCGACGAGATCGACGACGAGCCGGCCGAGACGGGAGAGATCGACGAGGACGTCGTCGCGGCGGCGCGTGCGCGCATCGGCGAGGCCCTGCTCGCCGCCCGCGCGGCGATCGCCGCGGACCTGCCCGCCGAGGAGGCGTCCACCGAACCACACCCCGATCCCGTGACGGCGGCGGGGCTCGGGGCAGGCGACACCGCCCGGCCCGCCAGGCCGGCGGCACCCGAGCCCGCGCCCGCCGTCGCGGCGACGACGGCGGCGGCGATGCCGGAGCCCGGCGATGCGGTCGTGGCGGCCGCCCCCGCGAACCACCCCGGCGCCGACGCGGCGGGCGAGACCCAGAAGGACGAACCCGACGTGACCGATCACCCCACGAACGACGGCGCCGCGCGGGATGCCGCCCCGTCGACCGAGACGGCCGTGGCCCGCACGCCCCGCTTCGTCGCGCGCCCCGTCGAGTCCAAGCGCGTGAACGTCACGGGCGCCGAGAGCGCGGACCAGCTCACGAGCGACCGGCTGGTGGAGCCCGGCCGCCACGCCAAGGTCGAGCCCGAGGGCGCCGCCTGGCGTTCTCTCGTGTTCCGCGCCACGCGTGGCGTCGTCAACCCGGGCGACAGCCGTCGCGTGCGGGAGCGCAAGCAGCTGACCGCCCAGATCTCCGCGCCGCTGCACGGCGGCGCGCGCTTCGTGCCCGTCGTCAGCCGGAAGGGCGGTGTCGGCAAGACGACCGTCACGACGCTGCTGGGCATGGCGTTGGCCGACGCGCGGGACGACCGCATCATCGCCGTCGACGCGAACCCCGACCGCGGCACGCTCGCCGAGCGCGTCGCGGGGCGATCGGGACGCACCGTGCGCGACGTCGTGCGCGACCACGCGCGCATCTCCGGGTACGCCGACATCTCCGACCTCGTCTCGCGCGACGAGACGCGCCTGGACGTGCTCGCCTCCGACACCGATCCGCACGTCGCTCAGGCGTTCGACGACAGCGACTACCGCACCGTCGCGAAGGTCGCCGCCCACTACTACTCGATCGTGCTCAGCGACACGGGTACGGGCATCGTGCACTCCGTCATGGAGGGCACCCTCGACCTCGCGGACGAGCTCGTCGTCGTGGCCGGCCTGAGCGTGGACGAAGCGCGACTGGCATCCGAGACCCTCACCTGGCTCGAGGCACACGGCCGCGGCGACCTCGTCGAGCGGGCGATCGTCGTGCTGAACCAGTCGTCGCCGGGCGCACCGCTGGTGCGCCTCGAGGAGCTGGAAGCGCACTTCTCCAGCCGCGTGCGCGCCGTCGTGCGCCTGCCGTACGACCCCGCCATCGCCACCGGCGGCGCGATCGCCTGGTCCGAGCTGCGGCGCGAGACGCGCGAGGGCGCGCGCGAGCTCGCCGCCCGTGTCGTGGAGGGGCTGCGTGGGTCCGCGCGTCCCGCGGCCGCCGCGAAGGGGGTCGGCCGGTGACCGTGCGCCAGATCCGCCTGTACGGCGACCCGGTGCTGCGCACCCCGTGCGCGCCGATCGAGACGATCGACGAGGGCGTCAGGGCGCTCGTGGAGGATCTCCTCGACACCGTGAAGCTGCCCGGCCGCGCCGGCGTCGCGGCCCCGCAGATCGGCGTGGGCGTGCGCGCCTTCAGCTACAACGTGGACGAACGCGTGGGGTACGTGCTCAACCCGCGCATCGTCGAGGTGCGCGGCGAGGCCGTGCCGACGGGGGAGGGCTGCCTGTCGGTGCCCGACCTGTGGCACGACGCGCTGCGTCACCCTTACGCCCGCGTGGAGGGCATCGACCTGGACGGGCAGAAGGTGGTGCTGGAGGGCGAGGGACTGTTCGCCCAGATGCTGCAGCACGAGACCGACCACCTCGACGGCGTCGTGTACCTGCAGCGTCTGCCCAAGGAGGAGCGCGCCGTCGCGATGCGCCGGGTGCGCGAGAGCGCCTGGTTCTGACGCGAAAACGGCCCGGCCCCTCGGGGCCGGGCCGTTTCCGGTCCGCGCGTCAGCCCAGCACGACGTTGGTCGTCGTCTCGCCCGTCGTGGCGTAGAGGTCCTCGATCTCGGCGGAGAAGTCGCGCAGGATCTCGGCGCGCTTGATCGACAGCTTCGGCGTGAGGTGGCCGGTCGCCTCCGTCCACTCCGTGCCGAGGATCGTGAACTTGCGGATCGATTCCGCCCGCGAGACGAGCGCGTTCGCGTGATCGATCTGCCGCTGCACCTCGGCCCGCACGACGGGGCTCTTGGCGGCCTGCTCGAGCGTGAGGTCGGGCGACTCGCCGTGGGTCTTCAGCCACGCGGGCAGCATCTCGGGGTCGAGGGTGATCAGCGCCGAGATGAACGGGCGCTGGTCGCCCACGACGACGACCTGGCCGACGATCGGGTTGGCGCGGATCGGGTCCTCGAGCACGGCGGGGGCGACGTTCTTGCCACCGGCCGTGACGATGATCTCCTTCTTGCGGCCCGTGATCGTGAGGCAGCCGTCCTCGTCCAGCGAGCCGATGTCGCCCGTGCGGAACCATCCGTCGTCGAAGGCCGCGGCCGTCGCCTCCGGGTTCTTCCAGTACTCCTTGAACACGTTGATGCCCCGCACCTGCACCTCGCCGTCGTCGGCGATGCGGATGTCGACGCCCGGCAGCGCCGGTCCCACCGTGCCGACCTTGATGCGCTCCGGCACGTTGACGCTGGCCGGCGCCGTCGTCTCGGTGAGGCCGTAGCCCTCGAGGATCTTCACGCCCAGTCCGCGGAAGAAGTAGCCCAGGCGCGGTCCGAGCGGCGCCGAACCCGAGACGGCGTACTCGACGTTGCCGCCCATGAGCGCGCGCAGCTTCGAGTAGACGAGCTTGTCGAACAGCGCGAACTTCAGGCGGAGCGCCAGCCCGACCTTCTCGCCCTCCTGCAGGCGGCGGGAGTGCTCGATGGCCGTCGCGGCGGCCGCGCGGAAGATCCGGCCCTTGCCCTCGGCCTCGGTCTTGGCCTCGGCCGAGTTGTAGACCTTCTCGAACACGCGCGGCACCGCCAGCAGGAGCGTCGGCTTGAACGACCCGAGCGTCTTGACGAGGTTCTTCGTGTTCGGCTCGTGGCCGGTGCGTACGCCGGCGTGGATGTAGAGCACCGACATGAAGCGCGCGAACACGTGCGCCGTGGTGATGAACAGCACCGTCGAGGCGTTCGCGAGCGGCTTCTCGAGTGCCTTGGCGGAGTTGCGCGCCAGCTCGACGAAGTTGCTGTGCGTCAGCACGCATCCCTTGGGGCGCCCCGTGGAGCCGGAGGTGTAGATGATCGTGGCGAGGTCCGCCCCGCGAGCGAGTCGGCGTCGCCGCTCGATCTCGTCATCCGGCACGTCGCGACCCTCGGCGGTGAGCGTGGCGATGGCCCCCTCGTCGAGACGCCACACGCGACCGACGAGCGGCAGCTCATCCTTGACCTCCTCGAAGCGGGCGACGTGCTCGCCGTGCTCGGCGATGAGCGCGACGGCCCCGGAGTCGGAGAGGATCCACTGCACCTGGGCGGCGGAGCTCGTCTCGTACACGGGGACCATGACGGCGCCGGCATAGAACAGCGCGAAGTCCACGAGGGTCCACTCGTAGGTGGTGCGCGCGATGAAGCCGATCTTGTCGCCCGGCTCGACGCCGGCGGCAACGAAGCCCTTGGCGAGGCCGATCACCTGCTCCTCGAACTGGCGGGCGGTGATGTCCCGCCAGCCTTCGCCCTCGGGCACGCTGAACAGGGCGAGATCGGGGGTGGCCTTCGCGCGGATCGCCAGCAGGTCTGCGATGTTCGCCTCGGGGTCGGCGGGGACGATCGCGGGGATGGAAGTCACGTTCACGGCAGCTCCTTCGATACCGCTCGGATGGGTCTTTCCACTCTATGGGCTGAGCGTGCGATACGACGCACGGAACCGAGGGATTAGGCTCGATGGCGCCCGGGACGACGACGGAAGGCAGGAGCGCGCGGTGATCTACTGGTTCCTCAAGTACCTCGTCATCGGGCCGATCGTGAAGGCGGTCTTCCGCCCGTGGATCGTCGGCAAGGAGAACATCCCCGCCGAGGGCGCCGCGATCCTCGCGAGCAACCACCTGTCGGTGATGGACTCGATCTTCCTCCCCCTGCTCATCGACCGTCCCATGTCGTTCCTCGCCAAGTCCGAGTACTTCACGGGTCGCGGGCTCAAGGGGTGGGCGACCAAGTGGTTCATGAAGGGCACCGGGCAGATCCCGATCGACCGCTCGGGCGGTCAGGCCTCGGAGGCCGCCCTCAACACCGGGCTCGGCGTCATCGCGCGCGGAGGGCTGCTGGGCCTGTATCCGGAGGGGACCCGCAGCCCCGACGGCGTGCTCTACCGCGGCCGCACGGGTGTGGCGCGCATGGCCCTCGAGGCCAAGGTGCCCGTGATCCCGGTCATCATGGTCGACACCGAGAAGATGCTGCCGATCGGCTCCACCCTGCCGCGCGTGGTGCGCGTGGGCGTCGTGATCGGGGAGCCGCTGGACTTCTCTCGCTACGCCGGGATGGAGAACGACCGCTTCGTGCTGCGCTCGGTCACCGACGAGATCATGGTCGCCCTCCAGCGCCTGGGCCAGCAGCGTTACCGTGACGAGTACGCGTCCTCGGCGAAGGAGCGGATCGCGAGGGAGCGCCGCGAGCGCTCCGCCGTCGCGTCCTGATCCCGCCCGCGTCCGGGACGGTTCCGCGCGCGCATTAGGATCGAATCATGTCCGATCCGCACCACCTCGATGCCTGGCGTTCGCTTCCGATCAAGCAGCAGCCGGCGTATCCGGACCGCGCGGCGGTCGCCGAGGTGACGGCCGAGCTGGCGGCGCTCCCGCCGCTCGTTTTCGCGGGTGAGGTGGACAGCCTCAAGGCCAGCCTGGCGGAGGCAGCTGCCGGCCGCGCGTTCCTGCTGCAGGGCGGCGACTGCGCCGAGACGTTCGCCGGCGCCACGGCCGACAAGATCCGCAACCGCGTCAAGACGGTGCTGCAGATGGCCGTCGTGCTCACGTACGGCGCCTCCATGCCCGTCGTGAAGATGGGCAGGATGGCGGGCCAGTTCGCCAAGCCCCGCTCCAGCGACACCGAGACGCGCGGCGACATCACGCTCCCGGCGTTCCGTGGCGAGATCGTCAACGGCTACGACTTCACGGCGGCGTCGCGCGAGGCCGACCCGCGGCGGCTGCTGCAGGCGTACCACACGTCCGCCTCGACCCTGAATCTCATCCGCGCGTTCACGAAGGGCGGCTTCGCCGACCTGCGCGAGGTGCACTCGTGGAACCGGGGTTTCGCGCAGAACCCCGCGAATCAGCGCTACGAGCGTCTGGCGACCGAGATCGACCGTGCCATCAAGTTCATGGCGGCCGCCGGCGCCGACTTCGATGCGCTCAAGACGGTCGACTTCTACACGGGCCACGAGGGCCTGCTCATGGACTACGAGCGCCCCCTGACCCGCATCGACTCCCGCACGAGCACGCCGTACAACACGTCCGCGCACTTCCTGTGGATCGGGGAGCGCACGCGTGAACTCGACGGCGCGCACGTGGATTACTTCTCGCGCATCCGCAACCCCATCGGGGTGAAGCTGGGGCCGTCGACCACGCCGGAGACCGCGCTCGCGCTGATCGACAAGCTCGACCCCGAGCGCGAGCCGGGCCGCCTGACGTTCATCACGCGCATGGGCGCCGGGAAGATCCGCGACGCGCTGCCCCCGCTGCTCGAGGCCGTGAAGAACTCCGGTGCGCAGCCGCTGTGGGTGACCGATCCGATGCACGGAAACGGCATCACGACGGCCACCGGCTACAAGACCCGCCGTTTCGACGACGTGGTCGACGAGGTGCGCGGCTTCTTCGAGGCCCACCGCGCCGTCGGCACGTTCCCGGGCGGCCTGCACGTCGAGCTCACGGGCGACGACGTCACGGAGTGCCTGGGCGGGTCCGAGCACATCGACGAGGAGACCCTCGCCACGCGCTACGAGTCGCTGTGCGACCCGCGTCTGAACCACATGCAGTCGCTCGAGCTGGCCTTCCTCGTGGCCGAGGAGCTCGAGCGCCTCTGATCCCCGGTCGTCGCCCTGCGCCCGTGGTGGGGCGACGACTCAGATCGGCGAGCTCGTCTCGATGAGGATCTGGACCGTCGTGCCGCGCTGACGCCGATCCCCGGCCGAGGGATCGGTGCCGGTGACGTTGGTCCACGCGTCCGGGAACGTGTTCCACAGGGGGTTGTAGCTCACCTCGAAGCCGTGGTCGCGCAGGGTGCTCGCGGCCTCGTCGCGGGTCATGCCCTCGACGTCCGGCACCTCGAACAGCTCGGGGCCGAGCGACTCGATGAGGGTGACGGTCTCGTCACGCGCCCAGACACCGTCCTTCGGGACGATGCCGATGACGCGCCCGGCCTCGACGTCGTTGCTGTGCTGCTGCTGCCGCTCGCCGGCCACCTGCAGGCCCGCGTCCGTGAGCGTCCCGGTTGCCGCGTCGACGGTGAGGCCCGCCACGTCGGGCACCGGGCCGAGCGAGACGGACAGGATGGCGCCGTCGCCCTCGTGGGCCGCGCAGCCGTCGATGCAGTCGACGATCTCCTCGGAGCCGCGGGGCTGGATCCGCACGTTCGTGACCATGCCGGGCGCGGGGTCGAGGAAGTACTCGCGCACCTCGACGACCGGGACCCCGATCGCCTCGAGCTGCGCGGTCGCGTCGGCCTGCGGCGTGTCGGTGAGCTTCGGGACGGCGACCTCGGCCGGGCCCACCGAGACGTCGAGCGTGACGACCGTCTCCTGGTCCACGCGCGCGCCCGCGCCCGGGTCGGACGCCATCACCTCTCCCGGCGCCACATCCACGCTGTTGACGTCGCGCCGCTCGGCGACGAGGTTGTGCTCCTCCAGGAGCCCCGCGGCCTCGTCATAGGTCAGCCCCTGCACGCGCGGGATCGCCACCTGGGAGCCGGGGCCCGACCCCCACCACCAGCCGACGCCTCCGGCCACCGCGGCCAGCAGCAGCACCAGCGCGAGCAGCACGCCGCCCCGGCGGCTGCGCCGGGCGCTCACGCGCCGCAGGCGGGCCGAGTTGTCGTCGGCGGCGGCCACCGGGCCCGTGCCGGCAGGGACGTCGTCGGTGAGGGCCGTCGTCGCGGCGAAGGGCAACACCTTGGTCGCCTCGGCCTCCGAGCGATCGACCTCGGGCAGGGCACGCGTGCGTGAGGCGAGCGGCGCGATCCCGAGCTCGCGCTCGATCTCGCGCAGCCGCTCGAGCATCTCTTGTGCGTCGGCGGGTCGCTCGTCCGGCGACTTCTCGGTGGCCCAGAGCACCAGCTCGTCGAGCTGTTCGGGCACGCCGGGGTTCTTCACGCTCGGGCGCGGCACCGAGTCGGTGGCGTGCTGGTACGCGATCTGCATCGGCTGCTCGCCCTTGTACGGCTGCTCGCCGGCGAGCATCTCGTAGAGCATGATGCCCAGGGAGTAGATATCGCTGCGGGCGTCGGCCGTGCCGCGCGTGACGAGCTCGGGAGCGAGGTACGCGATCGTGCCGAGCAGCTGGGCGCCCGTGGCGGTGTTGGCGCTGGTGGCGCGCGCGAGACCGAAGTCTCCGATCTTGATGCGGCCGTCCTCGGCCAGCAGCACGTTCTCCGGCTTCACGTCGCGGTGGATCAGCCCGGCGCGGTGCGCGGCGGCGAGTCCGGAGAGCACGGCGTCCATGACGGTGATCGTCTGCGTCACGGTGAGGCGCTTCTGCTCCTTGAGCAGCTCGCGCAGCGTGATGCCCGGCAGGTACTCCATGACGAGGTAGGCGAGCTCGCCGTCCTGGCCCTGGTCGAACACGTTCACGACATGGGGGTCGGCCAGGCGCGCCGCCGAGCGTGCCTCCTGGATGAAGCGGCTCTGGAAGACGCTGTCGTCGCTGAGATGCGCGTGCATCACCTTGAGGGCCACGCGACGCTCGAGGCGCAGGTCGGTGGCGACGTAGACCGTCGCCATACCGCCGCGGGCGATCCGCGCCCGGACGCGGTATCGACCGTCGACAAGCCGCCCGATGAGGGGGTCGACCTGCTGGCTCGTGCTCACGGGAGAAGTCTACGGAAGGGGGCCTGGCAACCCGTCCAGCGGCGCACCCGGTCCGCCCACGGCATCGTTGCTCAGCCCAGCGACGCGAGCCAGGTGTAGGACTGCTGCTCCCACTGGCCGTAACGCTCGGGGAACGCGGAGACCTGCACGGCCTGAGCCGCGTCGCCGAACGACATGGCCTCCCAGCCGGGGATGTCGTAGAGCCCGCGCGGGACGCCACCGTTCGGGGCGCCGCGGCCGCCGAAGAAGGCCCTCGTCGCGCGCACGGGGTCCAGCACCTGCTCGGGCGTGCCCCAGCCCTGGCTCGGCCGCTGCTGGAACAGGCCGAGCGAATCGCGGTCGCCGTGGTCGACGTTGCGCAGGCCCGACTCGACCATCGCGGTGGCCAGCGCGGTCGCGATCGCGCGGTCCGACGCGCCCATCTCGCGACCGACGCGGATGATGAGGCGCGCGTACTCGGTCTGCTCCGCATCGAGCGTCGCCGATCGCTGGGCCTGGGCCGCCACGGGCTGCGGCATGCTCAGCCGCAGCTTCTGGCCCGGGTAGATGATCGCGCCGTCCGACAGTCCGTTCGCGCGCAGCAGGGTGGACACGTCGATGCCGTGCTGCTGCGCGATGGCCCACAGCGTCTGACCGGCCTCCACGACGTGCACCTCGGGCGCGACGGAAGCGGGCGCGACGGCGGTGGCGGCCGACGCGGCGGCCGGGGCGGGCGGAAAGGAGTCCGCGGGGGACCGCCGGCGCCCGCGGGGCCGCCGCCGGGGAGCACGAAGAGGGTGTCGAAGTGCTGGAAGTTCCAGATGAACTCCAGCAGGATCACCAGTCCGGCCACCCCACGGATGTGCGGCCACGTCACCGTGAAGAAGCGGCGGATGGCACCGGCGCCGTCGATCGCCGCCGCC
>NZ_CAMGZA010000003.1 GCF_946151065.1 Microbacterium sp. Marseille-Q6965
TCGAATGGAACGTCGTCGCCGAGTACCTGTTCAACCCGAGCGTGCTGCTCGGGCTGGGCATGAGCATCATGCTCACGATCATCGGCATGGTGCTCGGCTCGGTGCTCGGCACGGTGCTCGCGGCGGGGCAGCTGGCGGGCTTCTGGCCGGTCAAGGCCGCGTCGGGCGGGTTCGTGGGGGGCTTCCGCGGGGGCCCCCCGCCCGCCCGCCCCGATCCCCCAGGTCGCCCCGGCGACGCCCGGCGAGCTGCTCGAGTGCGCCTCGCTCGTCGGCTTCGACCACGCCCGCACCACCATCACCGCCGCCGAGGTCGTCCCCGCGGGCGCCCTCCACAACGGCGGAGCGCCCGTGGGCGAGCACTGCCGCGTGACCGGGTCGATGAACGAGCGCACGGGCGTGGACGGCCAGCGCTACGCCATCGGCTTCGAGATGCGCCTGCCCGCCGACTGGGCCGGCCGCTTCCTCTACCAGGCCAACGGGGGCATGGACGGAAACGTCGTGCCCGCGCTCGGCTCGTTCACCGGTGGACAGCTGCGCAACGGCCTGCAGCAGGGCTTCGCCATCCTCAGTTCGGACGCGGGCCACTCCGCGTCGCAGAACCCCCTCTTCGGCCTAGACCCCCAGGCGCGCCTCGACTACGGCTACCAGGCGGCGATCGCGCTCACGCCGATGGCGAAGTCGCTCGTCGCGGCCGCATACGGGCGGGGGCCGGACACGTCCTACTTCGCGGGCGGCTCCAACGGTGGCCGCCACACCATGGTGGCCGCCACGCGCCTGGCCGATCAGTACGACGGCTTCCTGCCCATCGCGCCGGGCTTCAACCTGCCGCAGGCGGCCGTGGCGCAGCTCGCGGAGGCCCAGCTGTGGAACACGATCGCGGCCACGCCCGGCCAGATCGGCACGGCCCTGAGCGGGCAGGAACGCGTCGTGGTGCGCGATGCCATCCTGCGGGTCTGCGACGGCATCGACCGGCTCGACGACGGGATGGTGCAGGACAGCGAGCGATGCGCCAGGTTCTTCGACGTGCAGCGGGATGTGCCCACGTGCGAGGGCGAGCGGGACGGCACGTGCCTCACCGCCGACCAGAAAGACGTGCTGGAGCAGCTGTACGCTGGCGTCACCACGAGCACGGGCGATCGCATCTACCAGCCGTTCCCGGTGGACGCCGGCATCGCCAACGCCGACTGGGAGTGGTGGAACCTCACGGCGAGCGCCGCGCTTGACCCGATGGCCGTCGGCTTCGTGTTCTCCCCCGAGCCGGAGTCGCCGTCGATCCTCGCCGACATCACCCGGTACGCCCTCACGGTCGACGTCGACGCGAAGGCCGAGGCCATCTGGGAGACGGGGTCCACGGGCGAGAGCGCGATGGAGTTCATGACCCCCGTCGGGGACGACACCGATCTCGACGTGCTGCGGAACTCGGGCGCGAAGATGATCGTCCTCCACGGCGCCTCCGACGCCGTCTTCAGCGCCGACGACACCGGCCGGTGGTTCGAGGCCGTCGACAAGGCGTACCGGAACAAGGCCGAGCAGTTCGTGCGCTACTTCGAGGTGCCGGGCATGGGGCACGTCTCGGGCGGCGCCGCGACCGATCAGGTCGACGCCCTCGGCGCGCTCGTCGCCTGGGTGGAGCGCGGGGAGGCGCCGGACCGCCTCATCGCCACGGCGCGCGGCGAGGGCAACCCCGGCGGCGCGAACCCCGAGGTGCCGGGCGACTGGGCCGACGACCGCACGCGCCCGCTGTGCGTCTACCCGCTCGTGGCTCGCTACGTCGGCGGCGACCCCGAGTCGGCCGACAGCTTCGCGTGCAAGCCGAGCTCCGGCGGTCCGCGGCGGCGAGGGCGTGAGGGAGGGCGGGCGGGTCGCGCGACCCGCCCGCCCTCCGCCGCCTCAGCCCAGCCCCTGCTCCCAGGCCGTGCGCTGCACGGCCCGCGCCGTGCTGCGGATGAGGTGGCCGTAGGACGCCTCGACGGAGCCGTCGGGCACGATGATCGACACGGCGCCGAGCGGGTTCCCGCTCGTGTCGAGCACCGGAGCACCGAGCGACACGGACGGCGCCGACTTGCGCCGTGACACGGCATACCCCTCCGAGCGCACCAGGGCCAGTTCGCGGCGCAGTACCCCGGCATCCACGCGGTACTCCTCCCCCTCGCCCTGCGCGCCCGCCATCTCGAGATAGTCCTCCTGGAACGCCGGCGGCATGGAGGCGAGGATCGCCGTGCCCACGGCGGTCGTGTGGAGCAGATAGCTCGACCCGAGCCGTGGCCGCTCGTCGACATCGGTGCGGGGGCGCAGCGACTCGACGAACGTCGCGTCGTTGCCCTCCCGCACCCCGAGGTGCACCGGCATTCCCGTGGTCGCGTAGACGTCCTGCATGAACGGCAGCGCCACCCGCTGGATGCCGTAGGTGCGTGGCGCCAGCAGGCCGAAGCGCCACATGTCCACGCCGATGGTGAGGCAGCCCTCGTCGTCGCGCTCGAGCATGCCCAGCTGGAGCATGTCGCTCACGAGCCGGTGGGTGCTCGTCAGCGGGGTGCCCGTGCGCCGGCTCAGCTCCGACAGGGTCAGTCTCGTGTGCGCGTAGTCGAAAGCCGAGAGCAGCCGGTGGGCGCGCTCGATCGATGAGCGCCGCCCCAGCGCGGAATCCGCTCCCGACGTCATCGTCATGACGTCATGATCCCGCAGTCTGCCCGTAGACCGACTCATGCCACGGGATGAGGAACCGTTTCAGGGCGAACACGATGAAGTACAGCAGCAGGCCGAGGACCGACAGGATCACGATGACCCCGAACAGGCCGGGGGCGTCGAGCTGGTTCAGCGTGCTCACGACCATGAAGCCGAGGCCCTCGCTGCCGCCCAGGTACTCGCCGACGATCGTGCCGATGACCGCGAAGATGATGCCCGACTCCATGCCGGCCAGCAGGTACGGCATGATGCTGCGCATCTCGAGATTGACGAACGTCTGACCGCGCGTGGCGTTCAGCGACTTCATGAGGTCGCGGTGACCCGGCTCGAGCGACTTCACCCCGAGCAGCACGTTGAGCATGATCGGGAAGAACGCCAGCATCGCGGCGATGATCACCTTCGAGGTCATGCCGAAGCCGAACCAGATGACGAACAGCGGAATGAACGCGACCTTCGGCACCACCTGGAGGGCGACGATGATCGGCCGCAGCGACACCTCGAGCCAGAACACCTTCCCCAGCACGACGCCCGTGATCACGCCCGCCACCACCGCGATGAGGAACCCGAGCACGGTCTCGGCGGCCGTGATGCCCGTGTGCTCCCAGGTGGTGGGCTCCTGGAGCAGCTGCCACAGGCGCTGGGCGATCATGCTCGGCGGCGGCAGGATCAGGGTCGACACGTTGAGCGCCCGCACGGCGATCTCCCACACCGTGCAGAGCACCACGATGAGCACCGGGGTGACCACCCACGGCAGCACGCGTTGCAGCTTCTCGGATCGCATCAGAGCTCTCCCTCCAACTGGTGGCGCAGATGCCGCACGATGGCCCCGAACTCGCCGGTGGTCTGCACGTCGACGTCGCGCGGGCGTTCGAAACCCACGTCGGTGATCTCCTCGATCCGGCCGGGGCGCGGCGTGAACTGCACGACGCGATCGCCGAGGAACACGGCCTCCGAGATGTCGTGCGTCACGAACACGACGGTGGCGCCCGTCGCGCCGGCGATCCGCTGCAGCTCGATGTTCATCTTCTCCCGGGTGAGCGCGTCGAGCGCGCCGAAGGGCTCGTCCATGAGCAGCAGCTCGGGATCGCAGCTCAGGGCGCGTGCGATGGCGACGCGCTGCCGCATGCCGCCGGAGAGCTCGCGCGGGTAGGAGCGGCCGAATCCGCCCAGACCGACGAGCTCGGCCAGCTCCTGCGCCCTCGCCCGCCGCTGCGCCGTGTCGACGCCGCGGAGCTTGAGAGGCAGCGCGATGTTGTCGATGACGTCGAACCACGGGAACAGGTTGGCCTCCTGGAAGACCACGCCGAGCTGCTCGATCACGCTCTTCTCGACGCTCGCGCCGTTCCACAGTCGGCGCCCGTTGATGACGACGTTGCCCGAGGTCGGGGCCACGAGCCCCGCCATCACGCGCAGCAGCGTCGTCTTCCCGCAGCCGGAGCGGCCGATGAGCGAGACCACCTCGCCCGAGCGGATCTGCAGGTTGATGTCCTGGAGCGCGACGGTGGTCTTCTTCTTCGTCTCGAAGATCTTCGTCACGCCCTCCACCGCGATCTTCACGTCGGTGTCGGTCTCCGGCGGGGCCGCAGCCATCGTCACGTCGGTCACTTCCCTTCCCCTTCGTCCGGCATCGTCGATCAGCTCAGCAGCGAGTTGTCGACCCAGGACGCGGCGTCGTCGGTGTTCGACGCGAAGCCCGCCGTCTCCAGCTCGGCCATCGCCTCCATCCAGCCGTCGACGTCGGTCGTGAGGAGCTCGGGTGCGTCGCCGCCGTCCGTCCACAGCGCGACGGCCTCGTCGAGCGCCGCCTTCGCCACCGCGTCGTCGTCCAGCGTCGCGAAGCTGTACTCGCCCCGCAGCAGCTCGATGGTCGCGCTGCGGTCGGTGTCGTCGATGATCGACTGGACGGCGGCCTTGACGGCCCCGAGGTAGGCGCGGATCGCGTCGCCGCTGCGCTCCAGCTGCTCCTCCGTCGTGACATACACCTGCGTGTCGGCCTTGACGACCGCGATGTCGGCCGGGTTGAGCACCCCCGCGTCGTCGTTGCTGGCGGCCACCATGAGAGAGATGTCCACGCTGCCCATGTAGCCGTCCAGCTGGCCGCGCCGCACCATCTCGAAGGACGCCGGCGTCTGCGCCACCACCTGACGCTGCACGGAGTCGGGGTCGACGCCCGAGTTCTCGAGCATGAGCAGCAGCGTCTTCTCGCTCGTGCCGCCCTGCGACGGCACGCCGATCGTGGTGCCCTCGAAGTCGGCCGCCTTCTCGAGTGGACGGTCCTGCGAGTACATGATGCGCAGGGAGGGACGACGCACGATCGTCCCGACGTTGATGAGCGGCTGCCCCTGCTCCACGCGGGCCGCGACGAGATCGATCGCCCCGACGCGCGTGAGCGCGCCGGCGCCCGCGATGAGCGTCTGCAGCGCGACGGGTGAGCCCCGCACGGCCTCCACGGTGGTGTTGAGCCCCGCCTCGGTGAAGTAGCCGCCGGTGAGGCCCACCATCTCGGGCGACATCGAGAGGGTGTCGAGGGTGAGGTAGCTCAGGAACGTGAAGTCCTGGAGCGATCCGCCCCCGCCCGCTCCGCCCGAGGAGCCGCCGCCCGCGGCGGGCGAGCATGCGGTGAGCAGCCCGAGCCCGCCGGCGGCGAGCGCCAGCGCGGAGCCGCGCAGGAACGTCGAGCGGCTCAGCATGGCGCGTCGGATATCAGTCACTTCTTGTGTCATGGCGAGGCTCCTTTGCCGCGTCTGTCTTCACCTGCAGGTCATCGTGACAGCGCGGGCGCGCCGCCACATCCAGCTCTTCCGGTATTCGGAAGGCACCGCTCACCCCACATTCTGCGCAACCCGGTCGCGCAGCACCGACACGTCGATGTCGGCGACCGAGCCGCCGTCGGCCAGATCGAGCGCATGGGCGGCTCCCGCGCCCATGGCGGCGCACGGTCCCATCACCCTCACCGACGAGAGCGCGGCGGGCTGGGCGTCGATGCAGCGGCCGGCCGCGATCACGTTCCGAGAGCCCCGCGGGATCAAACTGCGCAGCGGCACGTAGTGCAGGTGCCCGGACTCGAACACCTCCCACCGGTGCCGGTCGGGGCGGTCATGCAGCTCGATCGGCCAGGCCGTGCGCGCCACCGCGTCGTCGAAGCGCACCCCCGCGATGACCTCCTCGTCGAGCAGCGTGTGCTCGGCGCGGATCCAGCGCGTCTGGCGGCGTCCGAGCAGCCCGTAGTCGACGATCCGCGCGTCGCCGAACGCGTCGGGAAACGTGTCGGCGAGGAAGCGCGCCACGCGATCGGCCTGGTCTCGGCCCTCGTGCTGCGCCTTGCCCGTGCCGACCGTGCTGAGCGGGGTCGCGACGTGCGTCATGTTGATGACCGCCGTGCCGGAGCCCGGGAAGACGAAGGGGATCCCCTCGCGCCGCACGACGCCATACCGGTCGCCGACCCGGCGGAGATGCTCGGCGACGACCGTCCGATCCGGCACGTGCTCCTCGACGACCCCGGCGAGGCGGAACTGCTGGGAACCGTAGATCGGCCCGGTGGGTTCGGCGCAGGGCAGCCCGGCCAACCAGCTCAGCGAGGCGTCGCCGCTGGCGTCGACGAACCCGCGCGCGCTGACCCTGACGCGCCCGTATCGCGAGACGAGTTCAATGCGCTCGACCCACCCGTCGTCCCCCTGCACGGCGTCGACCGCGGAGCCGAGCACGACCGTGACGCCGCGCCGGTCGAGCTCTCGCTCCATCCACCGGCCGACCGCCACCTCGTCGTACTGGATGCCCAGCGTCTCGCCGTACCGTTTCGAGAGGGCGCCCGTGCCGTCGAGATCGCGGAAGAGGTCCTCGAACACGGTCCGCGTGAGCATCTCGTAGTCGGGAGCGGTGCCGTAGACGCCGCAGAACAGGCCGATGAGCGAGTTCACGCACTGCCCGCCGATCTGGGGCTGCGCGTCGACGAGCACGACCGACCGGCCCTGATCGGCGAGCGTGATCGCGGCGGCGAAGCCGGCGATCCCCGCCCCCACGACGCAGTAGTCGGCGCTCAGCTCCTCCACGACCGGCACGCTCCTCACGACGGTCGTGGTTGTGATCTCGGTCATGTCGCGGCTCCTGTGGTGTCGAGCGATGGGGTTGCGGTGGTGAGCACGGGGGTGGCGTAGCGCGCGCCGTAACCGGCGGCGAACTGCTCGAGCCAGCCGCGGCCCTCGGGCGGCGCCGGCGCCCCGGCTGCGGCGGCTCGGTCGGCAAGCTCGGCGGTGTCGACGGCGAGGTCGATCCGCCCTGCGGCGATGTCGATCTCGATGACGTCGCCGTCGCGCACGAGGGCGAGCGGCGCGTCGCCGATGCCCTCCGGCGCCACCTCGCCGACGACGATGCCGGTGTTGACGAGACCCGAGAACTGGCCGTCGGTGACGAAGGCGATGCGGCTGGCCATGCCGGCGCCGTCCAGGGCGAAGGCGACGTTGGACGCCATGCCCATGCCCGGCCGTCCCACCGGCCCGTAGCCCCGCAGCACGAGCACCGACCCCTCCGCGATCTCGCCCGCGGTGATCGCCTCGAGCGCCTCGGCGGCGTCGTCGTAGACCCGCGCGGGACCGCGGAAGGTGAGCGGCCGCTTCTCGACGACCGACAGCTTCGCGATCGCCAGCCGCGGCGCCAGGCTCCCGCGCAGGAGCCGGATGGTGGCGTGGTCGCCCTGGGGCGATGCGAGGTCGGTGATGACCTCCCCCTCCGGGCGGGCCCAGCCGGCGAGCGCGTCCTCCCACGTGGCGCCCGTGACGAGCGAGGTCGAGCGATCGAACTCCGCGCCGAGCGCGTCGATCACGCCGAGGGTGCCGCCGGCGGCGACGAACTCCTCGATGCCGCGCGGACCGTTCGGCCGCACGGCGGTCACGGGGCGGATGGTCTCCGCCGCGCGGCGGAACTCCTCCGCGACGTCGACCGCCGCGCCGGCCTCGCGGGCGATCGCATCGAGGTGCTTCACCGCGTTGAGCGAGCCGCTCACGGCCAGCACGGCCTTGACCGCGTTGCGGATCGCCGCCGGCGTGAGGATCCGCCGCGGGCGGCGACCGGCCGCGACGGCCTCGAGGATCACGGGCCCCGAGGCGTCGACGGCCTCGAACATGCGGGACGAGTTGGCGGCCACCGGCGCGTACCCGGGGATCGTCATGCCGAGCGCCTCGGCGACGAGATGCATCGTGTTGGCGGTGCCCATGCCCGCGCACACGCCGGGACTCGCGATGGCACGATCGCTCATCTCGCACAGCTCGGAGAAGCCGATCCTGCCGCGGGCCAGACCGCCGGCGCGCAGGAACACCTCCTCGATGTCGACCGGCTCGCCATCGGGCATCGTGCCGCACGCCTGGTATCCGCACGAGACGATCAGCGTCGGCACGTCGGTGCGCGCCGCGGCCATGAGCTGACCGGGCGTGGTCTTGTCGCACGACGCGAGGCAAATCATGCCGTCGAGCAGCGCCCCGTCGACGACCGCCTCGATGTCGTGGGCCAGCAGGTCGCGCCCCGCCAGGACGTGTCCGCCGTCGCGGCCGGCGCTCATGATGAAGTCGGTTGGCGCCACGGTGCGGATCTCGAAGCCCACGCCGCCCGCCTGCCGGATGGAGGCGACGACGCGGTCGGCGATGTCATCGAGGTGCGAGAAGCACGGTGACAGCTTGGACGAGGAGTTGACCACAGCGATCTTCGGCTTGTCGAGGTCCTCATCGTCGAGGCCGAGCTGTCGCCACTGCGTGCGCCGGGTGAACCACCTCGGCGACGTCCGTGGCAGCACGCTGCGCAGGTTGTGCTCGGTCATGGTCCTCCTTTGGATCCCGAGCCGGGGCTCGATCGGACACGTTCCCGTGGTGCGGACGGGCGGGCAACGGCGTCTTCCGGATAGCGGAAGGCGGTCTCTCGCGCGCGGCCCGGCAGGCCTAGCGTGCAAGGCAGTAGGCGATCCGAAGCGCGATGTGGCGCAGATGGGCAGGGGGCATGAACCTCACAGAGACGCAACGCGCGATGGCGAGCGGCGACGAGGGCGAGGCCGTCGCCGCCGCGATGACCGTCCTCATCGAGTACGGCGAGATCATGGGGGCCGAACGCCTCATCCCGATCTCCAGCGCCGCAGGCGCGAACATCTACGGGCCGCGGCACTCCCGCCCGCTCGGCAGTGACGACCCCGCGCGGCTCTTCGCGCAGTATTCGCTCAACACCGACGCGGCTCTCGACGCGCCGCCGGTGCGGGTGCCCTCGTGCCAGCTCATCGGCCCGATCGATCGCGAGAACGCGGGCGACGTGCAGAACATGCCGCCCGAGGCCATCGCCAAGGTGGCGGAGAGCAGCGACTATCTCGACGGACTCGGGGTGAGCCTGCTCAGCACCTGCACGCCATACCAGGTGGGGTTCCTCCCCCGCTTCGGCGAGCACGTCGCATGGATGGAGTCATCGGCGGTGGTGTTCATCAACTCGGTGATCGGCGCGCGCACCAACACGGAGGGGCGCGAGTCGGCGGCGGCCTCGATGCTGACCGGGCTCACCCCCGAGGCGGGGCTCCACCTGGACGCGCCCCGCAGGGCCACGGTCAGGATCGTCGTCGACACCGAGATCCCCGCGACCTTCGGTTGGAACGCCTTCGGGTACTGGATCGGCAGCGCCGTCGAGGACCGCGTGCCCGTTCTCGACGGCGTGCAGGCGGCGCCCGACTTCGTGCAGCTGAAGCAGTTCGGCGCGGCGGCCGCCAGCTCGGGCGACGTCGAGCTCTTCCATCTGCCGGGCGTGACCGCCGAGTGCACCTCCGTCGAGCAGGTGATCACGGACGACGCGGAGGTCCTCACGTTCGGCGCGGCGGAACTCGCGTGGGCGATCGACCGTCTGAACGCCACGCGCACGGGCGACGACGTGGACTTCGTCATGATCGGGTGTCCGCACGCCAGCTACGAGCAGCTGCAGCAGGTCGCCGCCCTGCTCGACGGGCGACGCGTGGACGACGGGACGGCGCTGTGGATCTTCACTCCCGACGCGCTCCGGCGCCGCGCGCGGGACGAGGGCCTGCTCGCGCTGATCGAATCCAGCGGGGCGCGGATCCTGTCGGACACCTGCCCGGCGATCGCGCAGTTCCTGCCGCGCGGCACCCGGCGGTTCGCCACAGACTCCGCCAAGCAGGCGCACTACCTGCCCGCGATCATGGGCATCGAGGGCGCCTTCGCGACGACCGCCGACTGCGTGCAGGCCGCGCTCACCGGGAGGCTGCCATGACCGACACCCGCATTCTGCTGACCGGCCGCGTGCTCGTCCCGGGATCGGCGGAGGGGCCGTCCCTCGTCTGCTCCGTCGCCATCTCGGGCTGGGGCGGCATCGATCCGCGGACGGGAACCATCACCGAGATCACCCACCCGCAACGCGGCGAGCGCTTCGCCGCGCGGGTGCTCGTCATCCCCGGCGCGAAGGGGTCGTCCGGATGGTCCGGGCAGTTCCACCTCGCCAAGATGATGGGCACCGCGCCGCGCGCCATCGTCACGTCGAAGGTGAACTCGAAGCTCGCCGTCGGGCTCGTGGCGCTCGGCGTGCCCGCCGTGCTCCTCGACGACATCTCGGGCATCCCGAGCGACGGACGGCGCATCGCCATCCGTCCGGACGGACGGGTGGAGGTATCTTCTCAACCCGGTTGATATTCGCGCGTGGCGGTGCCACAGTCGGATCGACCGGCCAGCGCGGCCGGATCCCACAACAACGTCGTTGCACAAGGGAGAGATCATGCCGACTTCGCATCGGACCAGGAAGGCCGCGGTCGCCTCGGCGGTCGTCACCGGGCTCGTTTTCACCGCCGCGCCCGCCGTCGCCGACGAGGGCGACCGCGTGCTCGAGGGCACGCTTGCCGACAGCACGCCGTACCGCTTCGTCGTCCCGGACGACTGGAACGGCACGGTGTTCATCGACATGGACTTCGCGGCGGGCCGCGTGGGAGCGGCCCCGCAGGCGCTCATCGACGAGGGCGCCGCCTACGGCGGGACGACGCGCACCGTGACGGGCTGGAACATCGGCGGCGCGATCGCCAATCAGATCGAGGCGCTCGACGTGTTCAGCGACACCGTCGGCGAGCCGGCGCTCGCCATCACGATGGGCAACTCGATGGGCGGCTTCGTCGCCGCCGCGACGGGCGAGCTCCACCCCGACCGCATCGACGGCGTCGTCGCCGCGTGCGGCGGCCTGTCGGGCACCGTGTCCCAGTGGAACCAGAAGCTCGACACCGTGTTCGTGCTGTCGGAGCTGCTCGACCCGGAGGGCACGCTCCCCGTCGTGGACATCCCCGCCGACGTGCCCGGGGCGCAGCAGGCGTGGATCGATCACCTCAGCGCCGCACAGACCACCCCCGAGGGTCGGGCGCGCATCGCCCTCGCCGCCGCGGTGGGCCAGCTGCCCGCCTGGTCGCAGGAGATCGCCGATCCCGATCCGCGCGACCCCGCCTCGTACCAGGCGGCGTGGTTCGGCGCCCTCGCGGGTGACCCGCTGCCGTACATCGGCCAGGCGATGAGCAGTCGCCGCACGAGCACCCAGATATTCGGCGGGCTGCCGTCGTGGAACACCGGCATCGACTACGTCGAGCAGCTGCGCAAGGCGTCGCCCGAGGCGCGCCGCGTGGTCGCCGACCTGTATGCGCAGGCCGGCCTCTCGCTCGAGGAGGATCTGGCGGCGGTCAACGCGGCGGATCGCTACGAGGCCGACCCGGAGGCGGTGGCGCGCTTCGCGGCCGCCTACGAGTTCACGGGCGACATCTCGGTGCCGACGGTCACGCTCAACAACGTGGGCGACCAGATCTCCACCGTCGCGCAGCAGAGCGCCTACGAGGAGCGCGTGAAGAAGGCGGGGAACGCCTCGCTGCTGCGCCAGACCTACGTCGCCTCGGCGGGGCATTGCGCGTTCAGCGCGGCCGAGACGGTCGCGGCCGCGCACCTGCTCCTGAACCGTCTGGAGTCGGGTCGCTGGGGCGGTGCCGCCACCGCCGCTCAGATGAACGAGGCCGCCGAGTCCCTCGACCTCGGCGCAGCGCGCTTCATCCGCTTCCAGCCCGACCGCTTCAACCGGGGCTGAACGATGATGCGCGTCACCAGGGCACCGTGGGCCCGCCGCGCCCTCGCGCTCTCATCCGCCTGCTGCGCGGCCGCGGTGGGCGCGCTCGTGGCCGCCCCCGCCGCGGCCGGCGAAACGCCTCCGCCCATCCCGGCGGCCGCGCCACCCGCCGCCTTCCTCGACGAGCCCGCGCTGCCCGCCGCCGACGCCTGGGCGTTCTCGGAGGAGTTCTCGCGCACCGCCGGCACCAGCCGCTACGTCGACGGCGCGCTGCTGTGGACCGACTGGTTGTTCGACGACACGGGCGACGGCTCGTTCACCTACGCGGACGAGGCGGCGCACGCCAACGGCGCGGACGTCTTCCGCGCCGGGGTCGGAGCACACGGCCGGTCGTCCTCGTGGCGGGTGGACTTCACGACGCTCGCCGATCCCGACCTCCCGCTGGCGGTGTGGGCGCTCGACACCGATGCCGATCCGAGCACCGGCACGTCGGCGTGGCCGGGCGGCGCAGGCCTCACCTCACCGGGCGTGGACGCGTTCCTCATCGTGTCGTCGCGCGGCGCCGTCCTCGAGACCGCGGACGGCGAGCGCCGCGACCTCGTCCGACGCGGCGCTGTCGTGACCGTGGACGAGGAGGCCGGGTCGTTCGTGGTGGAGATCCCCCGCGCGCTGCTGCGCATCAATGGGCGGTGGACGGTGCGGCTGGCCACCGGCATCGCCGACGGAACCGGGTTCGGCTTCGCCGCGCCGCCCGAGCGAAACGACGTGCGCGCCTACAACGCCGCCTTCCGGACCGGGGCCCAGGAGGGTGAGCGCCTGCCGGGCGCGAAGATGGCGACGAGCTGGAACAACGGGGCCCAGAGCCGGTCGCTGGCCACGGGGGACGTGGCGCCGTTCGCGATCGAGGTCGACTGGCGCCGGATCGCGCGTGGGGAGACGCAGGCCGAGCCGGCCCCGCGCGGCTTCTCCACCCGCTGGTACGTGTCGTCCGTCGACCTCGGCCCGGGCGTGCACCCGGAGGTACGCGAACCGCTGGGCCAGCCGCCGACGACAGCGCCGCGCGTGTACGGCCGGGTGCAGCCCTATCTGCTGTACGTGCCGACCACCTACGACGCCGCCTCGCCCGCGCCGCTGACGATCCTGCTCCACGGCGGAAGCAACAACCACAACGGGTTCCGTGGGGGACAGGAGGACGAGCTGTTCGGGCCGGTGTGCGAGGACCGCGGCTCGATCTGCGTCTCGCCCCTGGGGCGCGGCGACGGCACCTGGTACGTCAACGAGGCCGAGCTCGACGTCTGGGAGGTGTGGAACCGCGTCTCGGAGGAGTACGCGATCGATGGCACCCGCACGGTCATCGCCGGGCACTCCATGGGAGGCGTGGGCGCGACCCGCTTCGCCGTCAACCATCCCGACGTGTTCGCGGCTGTCGGCATCGTCTCGGGCGCCGGCTACCGCAACGCCGGCGGCGGGCGCGACGACGCGGAGGACCCGCTGCGGGTGGAGAACCTGGCGAACATGACCGTGTTCATGGACGCCGGGACCGACGACATCGCCGAGGGCAACACGCGCACATGGGGCGCGGCGTTCGAGGCGGCGGGGGTGGCGCATCGCGTGCACTACTACGGGGGCGCGACCCACGGGGACTTCGGCTGGCTGGGCTGGCGCGAGCTCGCCGCCCACGTCGACGGCGCCACGGTGACCACCGATCCGGCCCGGGTCGCCTTCCGGTGGGATCCCACGGAAGAGCGATCGGAGCTGGGCCTCACGATCGACAGCGCCGCGTGGGTCTCGGAACTCGCCCCGCGCGATCCCGAGGCGCGCTGGAGCCGCGTCGAGGCGCGCTCCGCGGCGCTCGACACCGTGCGGTGGGAGCCCGTGGTCGGCACCGAGACCGTCGCCTACGGCGACCACGAGACGGAGGTGCGCGAGCTCGCCCTCGTCCCGATCGGCGCGCACGACCCCGCCGACGAGCTCGATCTCGCGTTCACCAATGTCGCGACGGCGGCGGTGGATCTCGACGTCGCGGGCCTCTCGGACGCGGAGTCGATCACCGTGCGCGTCACGACCGACGGCGCCGTCGAGCTGCGCCTCCGGCACGGTGACGGTACCCACGTCACCTCGGTCGCGGCCGGCGAGCACGTGCTCACCGTCGAGCTCGACTGAGAGCCGCTCCCGAGGCCGTCACGCCGTCTGGGCCGTCACGGCGGCACGACGGGCACGTGGGGAACCGGATGGCCCCTTCCGCGGGAAGGGGCCATCCGCGTCGGGGCGGTAGCGTGAGGCCGAGATGTGACGAACGACCCCGTGGCCTTGGTGGCTCACGCTCATGTTGTGCGCTGAGCCTCCCCCGCTAAGCAGAGCGAGCACACGATGAACACCGATACGCACAGCGAGCTGCGCATGCTGCAAGATCGTGCCTACGGCCCCGCGGCCGACATCGCGCAGGACCCGGCCGCGTTGCGGCGCCTTCGCGAGCTGGAGAGTCGACGGCGCGTCCGCCGGGTACCGATGTCGTCCGATCAGGCCACGGCCTTCCTCACCCTCGACGCCGCCTCGCCCGAACCGGAGCGGGATGCCCCCGTCGCGGAACACCGCTCACCGCAGGCACCTCCCGTCCGCGCGGAACGGCCCGCAACGCAGGGGTCGCCCGTCGTCACGGAGCACGCCGCATCCCAGCCGCCTCCCGTCCGCGCGGAACACCCCGCACCACAGCTCGATCTCCCCGTCGCGGTCGCGACCTCGCCGGAGAACGCCGCTGCGAGCCGCGGGGGCGCCCGGGGCACGCGCGCTTCCGCCTCCCTCCCGCGGCGGCTCCGACTGATGTGGGCGTTGTCCGTCGTGGCCGCCGCCGCGGCGGCCGCCGGCGTCACCTACGGGCTCACGAAGATCGCCCCCGTGTCGGTGTCGAGCGGAGCACCGCAGATCGCGAGCCTCGACCCCGTGCCGGGGCTGACGGTCCCCGCCGGCTGGATGGGAGCAGGACCGAGCTCCGCGGCGTGGGAGTTCTACGGCCTGACGATCTTCGAATCGGATTTCTGGGGTGCCGGAGCCGGCGGCGAGTGCTTCACGATCGTGCACACCGAACAGCTACCGAGTGCGGACGTCGACGTGACGAGCTACTCCTTCAGCGGCACGTCCTACAGCGGATGCCGCGAGGGGTCCTTCCCGGCGACGGCCAGCATGTCGGTGAACAGCAGCGCCCCCCGGCCGTTGCGGGAGCAGTACCCGGACAGCGTGCTGCAGTTCGTCATGGACGGTGACCGGATCGGCGTCTTCCTCGACGCGGGTCAGGGAACCGGAGACTGACCGCGCCCCTCACGACGTCGACGCATCGGCGGGCGGCAGCGCCCACGCGGTGACGGCCACGCTCGAACCGGCGATGACGTCAATGGCGATGGGCTTCGAGCCTCGCGGCTCGCCGGCCATCGCGGCCACCCACAGGGTCCGAGCGACGAGCGCGCCGTGGGTGGAGTTCGCGTCCCACCCGACGTACGCGACCGCCGAGCCGCCCGCGGGGATCTCGACACGGGCCGGCCCCGGGTCGGCGGCCATGAACGAGCTGCCGCGCTCGACCGTGACCTCCAGCAGGTGATCGTTCTGGTCGCCGAACGCGATGTCGGGGTAACCCTCGATCACGCACGGGGCGTCGGAGACGTTGAGCAGCTCCAGCCGCAACACACGGTGCCCCGTCGCTGCGTCGCCGTCGCCGATGAGCACCGTCGCGCGCTCCGGCGTGCACCCGTCCTCACCCGTGACCCCGTCTCCCTCGGCGCGCTCGGGAACGGGATCGCCCGCGGCGCCCTCATCCGGGCGGGCCGCGCCGTCAACCGGCGCGGGTTCGGTCGCGACCGCCTCGGCGCGCACCTGCGCCTGCGTCGCGTCGTTGCCGAGCACCTCGGCCGCGCCGAGCAGCACGAGCGCGGCGAGCGCCGCCGCGGCGGCAGTCACGGGAAGGCCGCGCCGGATCCGATCTTCCGGCTCATCCGACCGCGCCACGCGCCGCGCGAGGAGCGCCGGAATCCACCCGTACAGCAGGCCCCAATAGGCGCCCGTGGCGGCGCGCGAGCCGAGGTCGAGCGCCCACATCGCCCACCCCTCCGTGAACAGGGTTCCGAAGACGAGCACGACATCCACCGTCATCCCGGCGATCGCCCCGGCCGCGACCGTCGCCAGCCACGTCGCGGCGAACGGTGCGCGACGCGGCGGCACGACGCGGAGGAGCGCCGCATGCACCAGGGCGACGGCCACCGCCCCCGCGAGCGGCAGCAGCACCGGCCACGGCGCCGCCCACGACCACCTGTACGGGGTCACGCCGGCCGGCAGCACCGCGTCCTGGACCCGCGCGAGAGGAGTCGACGAGACGAGGGCCGCGCAGAGCACGACGGCCAGCCACAGCCCCCCGACGGTGGCGCTGATCACCCACGTGCGCCGTCCGCGCAACCCTGGCCTCGACATGCCAGGAGCCTATCGAGCAGCCGGCGGATCAGAACGGGTAGCGCTCCACCTCGCCCTGCAGGGTGATCCACTGCGTCTCGGTGAAGGTCTCGAGACTGGCGTGCGGCCCGCCGAAGCGACCGCCGACGCCCGAGGCCTTCACGCCACCGAACGGGATGACCGCCTCGTCGTCGACGGTGGCGTCGTTGATGTGGATCGCGCCGGAGTGGATCCGATCGGCGAGCTCGTAGCCGCGGTAGGCATTGGGCGTGATGATCGAGACCGACAGTCCGTACTCGCTCGCGTTGATGATGTCGATCGCCTCGTCGAGGTCGTCGTAGACCATCACCGGCGCCACGGGCCCGAAGATCTCCTCCACCCAGGCCGGATTGTCGGGGGCGAGGTCCGTCAGGACGGTCGGTCGATAGTAGAGGCCGTCGTACTCCCCGCCGGCCGCGATCGTGGCGCCCGCCGCCGTGGCCGACTCCACGAGGCCGTGCACGCGGTCACGCTGCCGCTCGTCGATGATCGGGCCGAGCGGGGCGCCCTCGACCGGGTCACCCACCGGGATCGCGTCGGCCTTCTCGACGAGCGCGGCGACGTACTGCTCGGCCAGGGAGCGGTGCACGAGGTGGCGGCCCGTCGTCATGCAGATCTGGCCCTGGTGCAGGAAGGACCCCCAGGCACCCACCGACGCCGCGGCGACCGGATCGGCGTCGGGCAGGACGAGCATCGCGTTGTTGCCGCCCAGCTCGAGGTGCACGCGCTTCAGCAGCGGCGCGGCGGCCTCGCCGATCCTGCGGCCCGCGGCCGTCGACCCGGTGAACGAGATGCAGGGCACGTCGGGGTGCGCCACGAGCGCGCCGCCCAGTTCGCCGCCGCCCGGCAGGACGTGGAGCACGCCCTGCGGCAGGCCCGCCTCTTCGAGGAGCGCCGCAAGGGCGAAGCCCCCGGAGATCGTCGTGCGCGGGTCGGGCTTGAGGATGACGGCGTTGCCGAGTGCCAGCGCCGGCGCGACCGAGCGCATCGAGAGGATCGCCGGGAAGTTGAACGGCGAGATCACGCCCACCACGCCGAGCGGCACGCGCCTCGCGATGGACGTGCGGCTCTTCGCCGAGCGCAGCAGCTCGCCGTACGGATGGGAGGCGACGGCGGCGGCCTCCTGCAGCTCGCTGACCACGAGACCGACCTCGAAGGCGGCCTTGCCGGCACCGGCCCCGCCCTCGGCCACGATGAATCGCGCGAGCCGCTCCGGGTCCGCCTCGAGGATCTGGGCCGCCCTGAGCATCACGGCCGCCCGGGCCGCATAGGGCTGTGCTCCCCATGCCCGCTGCGCGATCGATGCGCTCGACACGGCACGATCGAGATCGTCCGACGACGCGGAACCGACGCGGTCGAGCAGCGTTCCCGAGCCGGGAGCGATCACGTCGAACGCCTCGCCGGACCCGCTCGTCCAACCATCGGAGAAGATCTTCTCGGTCCAGACCGACGTCTCCGTCCGGACCTGCGCCTCATTCGTCATCGAATCCTCCTCAGCAGGGGTGGCCGTCTCCATCCTCGCACGGCGCTGATCGGGTGGGGCGGGCGTCTCGCCGTCACGAAATCGCCCACACCTCTAGACGTTCCCTATCGCCATAGGTATGTTCGTGCACAGCGGCACAAAGCGGTGCCGCTGAGCCACCCGGGAAGGACCACCGCTGTGACGGTTTCGCAGGCGAATCTCATCGACGGCTATTCCCTCGAGATGACGGGCAAGGACGTACCGGCCCTGCTCGAGGCACAGTCCGCGATCCCGGCGGGCACCCGCATCAACGTCACGTTCCTGGGCAACGAGGACCTGGAGATGAGGGTCACCGCCGCCAAAGCCGTGAAGGACGCCGGTTTCGTCCCCGTCCCGCACGTGTCGGCCCGGCGTCTGGCCTCGCCGGCGCAGCTCGAGGAGTTCCTCGCCGCGCTACGGGAGGTCGGCGCCTCCACTCACGTCTTCGTCGTCGGCGGCGACCCCGCCACCCCCGAGGGCCCCTATGCCAGCTCGCTCGACGTCATCCGCACCGGGCTGCTGCCTCAGTACGGGGTCGAGGAGGTCTCGATCGCCGGCTACCCCGAGGGCCATCCCGACATCTCGACCCCGCTGCTGTGGGAGCACCTCACGGACAAGGCGGCGGCGCTGGCCGAGCAGAACCTCGGCTCGGTGATCCTCACCCAGTTCGGGTTCGACACCGCCCCCGTGGTCGAGTGGATCGACGCGGTCCGGGAGCGGGGCATGACGTCGCCGATCCGGATCGGCACGCCGGGCCCGGCCGGCATCAAGCGCCTGTTGGCCTTCGCGCGCCGCTTCGGCGTGGGCGCGAACGCGATGATCGTGAAGAAGTACGGCTTCTCGCTGACGAACCTCATGGGCACGGCGGGCCCCGACCGCTTCGTCGACGACCTGTCGGCGCTCCTGAGCCGCGACGCGACGGCGGGCGACGTCGGCATCCACCTCTACACCTTCGGCGGGCTGAAGGCGACGGCCGACTGGGCCGCCGGCTACCGCGCGGGGCGGTGAGGGCACCGACATGCGAGACACCATCGAGTCGCTCGTCGATCACGCGTGCCTGATCGTGCACGGACCGGATCAGCAGGGAATCGTCGCGGAGGTCGCCGCGCTGATCTCCCGCAACCAGGGGAACATCACCTCCCTGGACCAGTACTCCAGCGACCCCGAGGGCGGCGACTTCTTCCAACGAGTCGTGTTCCACCGCCCCGACCTCGTCGCCGCGCTCCCCGAGATCCGCGACGACCTCGCCCGCACCCTCGGCACACGGGGCATGTCCTGGCACATCGACGACATGTCCACCCCCAAACGAATGGCCATCCTGGCCTCCAAGAGCGACCACTGCCTACTCGACCTGCTCTGGCGCCACCGCCGCGGCGAACTGCCCGTGACGATCCCCATGGTCATCTCCAACCACACCAACGTCGCCGACGACGTCCGCTCCTTCGGGGTGCCGTTCTTCCACGTTCCCTCCCAGGAAGGCCCCGACAAGAGCCAGTCCGAAGCGGCCATCCTGGCGCTGCTGACCGGCAACGTCGACTTCGTCGTCCTCGCCCGCTACATGCAGGTCATCTCCAACGACTTCCTCGAAAAGCTCGGCGTGCCCGTCATCAACATCCACCACTCCTTCCTGCCCGCCTTCATCGGCGCCGCCCCCTACCGCAAAGCCAAAGAACGCGGCGTCAAACTCATCGGCGCCACCGCCCACTACGTCACCGAAGAACTCGACGAAGGCCCCATCATCGAGCAAGACGTCGTCCGCGTCAGCCACGCCGAAACCGCCGCCGACCTCCAACGCCGCGGCGCCGACGTCGAACGCGCCGTCCTCTCCCGCGCCGTCCTCTGGCACGCCCAAAACCGCGTCATCCGACACGGCAACCACACCATCGTCTTCTGATCCCCGATCCACCATCCCTACGAAAGGTTCACCGTGGCACCTCAGAATCTGCAGCAGGCCATCGACGCCGCCGGAAGCCCCGTCGAGCTGCTCCGCAACTCCCCGATCGGCTCGTACATCTACCCCGTCGTGCCCGCCGACTTCCAGAACTGGATCAAGGAGCAGCAGGCGTGGCGCAACACGGCCGTGCTGTACGACCAGTCGCACCACATGGACAACGTCTTCCTCAAGGGCTCGGACGCCATCAAGCTGATCAGCGACACGGCGATCAACTCGGTCGCGAACTTCCCCGTCAACAAGGCCAAGCAGTACGTCCCGACGACCGCTTCGGGCCACGTCATCGGTGACGGCATCCTCTTCCGCGAGGCGGAGGACGAGTACGTCTACGTCGGCCGCGCCCCCGCCTCGAACTGGCTGATGTACCACGGCGAGAAGGGCGGCTACTCCAACCTCGATGTCGTCGTCGACCGCCGCTCTCCGTCGCGCCCGTACGGTCACGCCGTCACGCGCAGGTACTACCGCTTCCAGATTCAGGGCCCGAGCGCCTGGGACGTCATCGAGAAGCTCAACGGCGGCCCGCTCGAGCAGCTGAAGTTCTTCACGATGTCGACGATGACGGTCGCCGGCAAGACCGTGCGCACGCTGCGTCACGGCATGGCGGGAGCCCCCGGCCTGGAGCTGTGGGGCCCGTACGAGGACCACGACCTCATTCGCGACACCATCGTCGAGGCGGGCGCCGAGTTCGGCCTGGTCCCGGTCGGCTCGCGCGCCTATCCGTCGAACACGCTGGAGTCGGGCTGGATCCCGTCGCCGCTGCCGGCGATCTACACGGGCGCCGAGGAGGCGGCCTACCGCGAGTGGCTGCCCGCAGACTCGTACGAGGCGACCGGCACGCTGGCCGGGTCGTACGTCGGCGACATCGAGGACTACTACCTCACGCCGTGGGAGCTCGGCTACGGCTCCTTCGTGAAGTTCGACCACGACTTCATCGGGCGCGACGCGCTCGAGAAGATCGACCCGGCCACGCAGCGCCGCAAGGTGACCCTCGCCTGGAACGCCGAGGACCTCGGCAAGGTGTGGACCTCGCTGCTGAACGTCGATGGACCCCAGTACAAGTTCTTCGACCTGCCGCTGGCCAACTACGGCTCGGCGAACTACGACTCGGTCATCGACGCCGACGGCAACGTCGTGGGCTACTCGATGTTCACCGGCTACTCCGCCAACGAGCGCCGGGGCCTCTCCCTCGCCACCGTCGACCCCGACGTGCCGGAGGGCGCCGAGCTCAAGGTGGTGTGGGGCGAGCCCAACGGGGGCACGAAGAAGGCCTCCGTCGAGCCGCACGAGCAGACCGAGGTGCGCGTGGTCGTCAGCCCCGTGCCGTACGCGACGGTGGCACGCGAGACGTACCACGGCGGATGGCGCACCGGCTACGCCAAGTGATCTGAGCACGCGCGAAGGGCTCGGGCGCGATGCCCGGGCCCTTCGCCGTGCCCATGATCGAATGGGTTCGACAGAAGGGTGGCCGATGAGCCTCAGATACGCGCTGCTCGCGCTGCTGCGAGTGGGGCCGCAGTCCGGCTACGAGCTGCAGAAGAAGTTCGATGCGTCGGTCGGTCACCTCTGGCACGCCCCCGACAGCCAGATCTACCCCGAGCTGCGCAAGATGGAGGCCGAGGGGCTCATCGAGGCCGAGGAGCAGGCGCGGGGCGAACGGGGCACCCGCCGGATGTACCACGTGACCCCCGCCGGCGAGCGCGACTATTCGGCCTGGGTGAACGGCCCCCTCTCCTACGCCCGTGTGCGCGAGCCGGCCTCGCTGAAGGCGGCGTACTTGGAGGGGGCCACGCCCGAGGCCGCCCGGGCCTTCCTCGCGCAGCACATCGCGCACTGGCGCGGCGAGCTGGCGCAGTGGGAGGCCGAGCTGGCGCGGGTCGACGCGCGCGTGACGCCCATGCTCGTCGACCGACTCGCCGTCACGCCCGAGGACGACCGTGACCGCGTGGTGGCGTTCAAGCGGCTGGGCTACGAGAACCTCGTCGGCCGCGCGCGCGCCGAGATCGCGTGGGCCGAGCGCGGGCTGCGCCTGCTCGACGAGCTCGGCTATCCCGGCGCCGCAAGCGTCGACATTTGACACGATCACGCACGACCGGCACTCTGAATGTGTCGCCAATGGTGGCGACGGATGACGGAGCGACGATGCGAGACGACTTCGACCCCACGCTCAGCGACGACCCGGAGCAGTCGCACCGGATGTACGCCGAGCTGCGCGAGCACTGCCCGGTCGCCTATTCCTCGGCCTACGGCGGGTTCTACGCCCTCACGCGGTTCGAGGACGTCAAGAACGCCGCCTCCGACCCGCAGACCTTCATCTCGTCGGTGCGGGCGGTCGTTCCGAGCGACCCGCGGGGGCTGCGCCGGCCGCCCCTGAACTTCGACGCGCCCGCGCACACGCCGTTTCGCCGGGCGCTGGACCGCACGCTGCAGCGTGCACGCCTGGAACGACTGGAGGAGCCCCTCCGCGCGCACGCCCGCGACGCGTTGCAGCCGCTGCTCGAGGCGGGCGAGGGCGACATCGCCACGGGCTTCGGCGTGCAGTTCCCCGCCTGGGTGACCACGGAATGGCTCAACCTGGAGCCCCACATCGCGCCCTACCTGGCCGAGACGTCGTTCCGGTGGGTGAACGCCTGGCGGATGCAGGATCGCGACACGGTCAACGAGATGAGCGAGAAGATGTACGACATCGCGCGCGACCTCGTGGCACGACGGCGGGCGGAACCGCTCGACATCGAACGCGACCCGGCGAGCTCCCTCCTCGCGGAGCGGGTCGACGGCGAGCCACTGGCGGAGGAGCACCTCGTGGGCTGTCTGCGTCAGAGCCTCGTGGTGGGGATGGTGGCCCCACCGATCGTCCTGGGCTCGATCATGCGGCACCTCTCGGATCATCCGGATCTCCAGGCCCGCCTGCGAAGCGCACCGGAATCGATCCCCGCGGCGGTCGAGGAGTTCGTGCGTCTCTACTCGCCCTACCGGGGTTTCGCGCGCACCGTCTCGCGCCCCATCGAACTGCACGGCCGCACCATCGAACCGGGCGTGCCCGTCACGCTCGTGTACGCCGCCGCCAACCGCGACCCCGACCAGTTCCCCGATCCCGACGCCTTCGTGCTCGACCGCCCCAACATCGCTCAGCACCTGGGCTTCGGCCGCGGCCGCCACCGCTGCGTCGGCATGCCGCTCGCGCGCATGGCCATCCGCATCGCGCTGGAGGAGCTCCTCGCCGCCACGGAATCGTTCGAGGCGCACGGCCCCTTCGAGTTCGCGCGCATGCCCGAGGTGGGGCTCACCTCGGTGCCCGTGCGCGTGCGCGCGCGAAAGCCCGTCTTTACTTGACGGCCACATGACCGCCCGTTACCTTTTCTGTACGGAATACCCCTCGACGAAGACGGGACCATGACCACGACGACGTTGTCGCCCTCCTCACCCCGCCCCCCATCGGACATGACGATCCCGATGAGCGCGGTGCCCCTGCGCCGCTCGCGTCGGCGCGCAAGTCCGCTGACGGTGGCGAGCGTCGTCCTGGCGATCGTGATGGGCCTGCTCGGCGTCATCCCGCTCGCGGCGGTGGGCATCGGCGCGATCAGCGAGGGCAGTGGCATGATCGACGCCCTGGCCAAGGAGGACATCGTCGGGCTGCTGCGCAACACGCTCATCGTCGTT
This sequence comes from Microbacterium sp. Marseille-Q6965, assembly GCF_946151065.1. Taxonomy (GTDB): domain Bacteria; phylum Actinomycetota; class Actinomycetes; order Actinomycetales; family Microbacteriaceae; genus Microbacterium. The sequence goes on from NZ_CAMGZA010000003.1 coordinate 23,325, forward strand.
GCGGTGAGCACGGTGTTCGCCCTCATCATCGGCGCCGTCCTGGCCTGGGTGAACGAGCGCACCGACGCCGGCATGGGCATCATCACCGAGGCCATGCCGCTGCTGCCGTTCATGCTGCCGCCGATCGCCGGCTCGGTCGGCTGGGTGCTCCTCATGGCGCCGACCGCCGGCTTCCTCAACGGGATCATCCGCTGGTTCGCGGGCCTGTTCGGCGTGCAGATGGAGCAGGGTCCCCTGGACATCTACAGCTGGTACGGGCTGATCCTCGTCTACACGATCTACGCCGTCCCGTACGCCTTCATGATGTGCACCTCCGGGCTGCGCAACATGGACCCGTCGCTCGAGGAGCAGAGCCGCGTCAGCGGGTCCTCGCTGCTGCGCACGCTGCGCACGGTGACGCTCCCGGCCATGCTGCCGAGCCTCCTGGGCGCCACGATGCTCATCCTCATGAGCAGCTTCGGCCTCTTCTCGATCCCGAGCGTGATCGGTCGCGGGGCCGACATCCCGATCCTGTCGACGCGGATCGTGCACCTGCTCAACTTCACCTTCCCCGCCGAGACGGGGGCGGCGATCGGGCTGAGCCTCATCCTCGTGGCGTTCGTCGCGGTGTTCTGGTGGCTGCAGGCCAGCACCCTCAAGCGCGGCCGCTTCGCGACGATCGGCGGCAAGGGCCAGCGCGCGAGCCGCATCCGCCTGGGCAAGGGGCGCCCGTGGGTGCGCGCCGCGGTGCTGCTGTACATCGGCATCACCACGGTGGCCCCGCTCGTCGCGCTGCTCGTCGTGTCGCTGAACGGCTTCTGGACCCTCGACGTCAACTGGGCCGGCCTGAGCCTCGACGCCTTCTTCTCGACGCTCATCGAGGACCGCTCCACGCGACGGGCGCTGACGAACAGCCTCACCTTCGGCGTGATCGGCTCGCTCATCGGCATCGCGGCGGTGGCGTTCGCCTCGCTGTGGATCGTCCGCTCCCGCAGCCGCTTCGCGCGGGTGATCGACGGCGCCATCAAGTTCCCCGCCATGCTGTCGCACCTCATCATCGCCGTCGGCTTCGTGCTCGCATTCGCGGGGCCGCCCTTCGGCCTGGGCGGCACGGCCGTGATCATGGTGGGCGCCTACCTGGCGCTGTACATCCCGCAGGCGTCGGTGAGCGCCGACACCGCGGTGGCGCAGATCGGCAAGGAACTGCCCGAGGCGTCTCGCGTCGCCGGTGCCGGTGAGACCAAGACGGTCGCCCGGATCTATCTGCCGCTCATGATGCCGGCCCTCATCCTGGGGTGGGCGATGCTGTTCGTCCGCATGATCGGCGACCTCACGGCGTCCGCGATCCTCGCCGGAACCCGCAACAACGTCATCGGGTTCCGGATCCTGGAGATCTACCAGAACGGCTCCTACGCCGAGCTCGCCGCGATCTCGACCTTCCTCACCCTCGTGAGCGCCGTCATCGTGATCACGGTGCTCGTCGTCTCGCGACGACTCGCCCGCTGGACCGACCAGAGCCTCGGAGGCCGCTGACATGGCACTGCACCTCAAGACCCAGCCCACGCCCGCGGCCACGACCCGCGCGGCGGCGGACCCCGCCGGCCCCGTCATCCAGCTGCGCAATGTCGCGAAGCGGTTCCGGCGGGCCGACGGCACGGTGGCCAACGCGATCGACGGGGTCACGCTCGACGTGGCGCCCGGGGAGTTCGTCGTGCTGCTCGGGCCGTCCGGATGCGGCAAGACCACCCTGCTGCGGACCATCGCGGGCCTGGAGCGCGCCGACGAGGGCGAGATCGACATCCACGGGCGCACGGTGTTCGATGCGCAACGCGGCATCGAGGTGCCGCCCGAGAGGCGCAACCTCAGCATGATCTTCCAGTCGTACGCGCTGTGGCCGCACCTGACCGTGTTCGACAACGTCGCGTATCCCCTGCGCAGCCGCGGCCAGCGCCTGTCGAAGGCGGAGATCGCGGAGAAGGTGAACCACGTGCTGCAGCTCGTCGGGGTCGGCGAGCTCGGCAAGCAGTACCCCGGCCAGATGTCGGGCGGCCAGCAGCAGCGCGTGGCGCTCGCGCGCGCGCTCGTCGACGGCGGCGACCTGGTGCTCTTCGACGAGCCGCTGTCGAACGTGGACGCCAAGGTGCGCGAGACGCTGCGTCGCGAGCTGCTCGAGATGCAGCGCACCCTCGGGTTCGCGGCGGTGTACGTGACCCACGATCAGCACGAGGCGATGGAGCTCGCGCACCGCGTGGCCGTGATGGGCGGCGGAAAGGTGCGCCAACTTGACGTGCCGAGACGCATCTACTCCGAGCCCGCCAGCCGATACGTGGCCAACTTCATCGGCACGACGAACGAGTTTCCCGCCACGGTGCGGGCGGTGGACGGCGACGCGCTCGTGCTCGACACCCCCGCGGGCCAGGCGCGCGGCGTGGCGGCCGCCGAGGGTCTCGCCGTCGGCGACGAGGTGGTGGCATGCTTCCGGCCGGAGTACGCCCTGCTGGACACCACCTCCGGCGAGGGCAACGTTTGGCCCGGCATCGTGGAGCGTGTGCTCTTCCTGGGGCAGACCACGGAGACGGTCGTGCGGCTGGGCCCCACCAGCCAGCGGGTGCGCGTGACCACGCTGGGCGAGGCCACGCACGCCGAGGGTGACGACATCACGGTGTACGTCTCCGCCGAGCGCCTTCGGGTGCTCCCCGTCGAGGATGTCGTCGCATGAGCGCGATCGACGTCCTCGGCGTCCGCGACGAGCGACGCGATGCGCACGATTTCGATCCCGTCCGCGAGGGGGAGACGTTCACCAGCGCGCACGAGGAGTTCCGCGCGCTGCGTGAGCGCCATGGCGGCCTCGCGCGCAGCCAGGAGTACGAGGGCTTCTGGGCCGCCATCGGCTACGACGAGGTGCTCGAGGTGATCACCGACATCGAGCACTTCACGACGCGCAAGCAGAACGCCATTCCCAAGTTCGCGTTCACGGGCGTGCGCCCGCCGCTGCATCTCGACCCGCCGGAGCACACCGAGTACCGCCGGGTCATCAACAAGTTCTTCACCCCGCCACGCATGCGCGCGCTGGAGCCGCACGTGCGCGAGGCGGCCATCTCGCTGCTGGACCCCCTGCTCGAGGAGCGGTGGGTCGACGTGTGTAAGCAGTACGCGCACCGCTTCCCCGCGTTCGTCTTCGCGAAGTTCTTCAACCTCGACGTGGCCACGTCCGAGCTCATCAAGAAGGTGAGCGGCACCTACGTCGACGCCATCCAGGTGCTCGACCACGACACGGTCAAGTCGCTCAGCGGCAAGCTCTACGAGATCGCCCAGGGCATCATCGACGATCGCATGGCGGGTGATTACGACCCCGAGGACGACCTCACCGCCGGGCTGCTCGCCGCCCGCCACAACGGCGAGCCCCTGCCGGCCGCCATGATCCTCGGCTGCGTGCGCCAGCTCATCGTGACGGGCATGGTGGCGCCGAGCGTGTTCACGGGCAACATGTTCGTGCACCTCAGCCGCGACCCCGAGCTCCAGCAGACGCTGCGCGCCGACCCGACGCTCATCCCCGCCGCGGTGGAGGAGATGCTGCGGCTCTACTCGCCGTACCGCGGCATGGCCCGCACCGCCCGCGAGGACGTGGTGCTGAGCGGTCAGCTGATCAAGAAGGACGACCCCATCGCCCTCGTCTACACCTCCGCCAACCGCGACGAGAAGGTGTTCCCCGACGGCGAGCGGTTCGTCCTGAACCGCCCCAACATCCAGAAGCACATCGCCTTCGGCCGTGGCACGCACAGCTGCCCGGGCGCCCCTCTCGCACGCATGATGATGCGCATCACTCTCGAGGAGGCCCTCGCGCGCACGAGCGCATGGACCCTGACGCGCGAGCCCGAGATGGCGATCTGGGCCGAGTGGGGCACGCGCTCCGTCCCGCTGGACTTCGTGCGGGCGTGATCTCGATCGGGAGGGCGAGGCGCCTCGGAGGCGCTCGCGTCGAGAGACGCGCGGCCACAGAATAGGAGCCATGTCCTCCCCTGCCGAACGCCGCACCAACTCGACCGCCTGGGCCGCCTTCTGGGTCGCGCTGGTCGGTCTCGTGCTCATGCCCATCCCGCTGTTCATCGGGCTGATCCTGGGCGGCGGCCTTTCCCTCGTCGCGGCGGTGCTCACGGCGATCGCCTTCCTCAAGGGCCTCGCGCGCAACGGCACGGGAATGGCGCCGGTCGTGTTCGCCGCCATCTTCATCGCGCTCACGTGGGGCGGCATCTCCGTCGGCGGCGGCACCATCTGGTAGCCGCGCGCCGATGTATGACATTGCTCTGACGGCCGGCAATGCGGATGTTGCCTAATCCGGCGAGCGCGGCCAGGATGAGCCTGGGAGGCGCACACGCGCGCTCCGTCCGATCGACAAGGAGGTCGATGTGGCTGCGAAGAGATCATTCGGCGTGCTGCTGGCGACAGCGGCTCTGCTGCTGGCGCCGGTGACGGCCGCGCACGCGGAGGAGGCCGAGGTGCGGGTGTCGGGAACCCTGCACGTCGGCTCCCCGGGACAGGTCGTGTACGAGGCGATCAAGCCGGCGGAATGGAACGGGACCCTGATCCTCGACCTCGACTTCAACGGCTGGTCGGCCGCGCGGCGGGACTTCTTCCTGTCGCAGGGGTACGCCATCGGCGGCAATCAGCGCACGCAGAACGAGACGGCCTACGAGCTGAAGGACTACGTCGACAACCTCGTCACGACGCGCGACCTCCTCGTCGACGCGATCGAGGCCACGGGCGCCGAGGGCGAGCCCGACCGCACGATCGCATGGGGCAACTCGCGCGGCGGGTTCGTGGCGCGCATGGCGGCCCAGTACCGGCCCGACGTGTTCGACGGGGCGCTCGGCAGCGCCGGCGGCGGGGCCGGTGTACTGGCGTCGTGGCTCGGCAAGGCCGACGCCGTGTGGGCGCTGCAGCAACTGGTCGACCCGAACGCGGGTCTCTCGATCAACGATCTGCCCGACATCCCCGAGGGCGCCACCTACGGCCCCGACTACGAGGAAGACGTCGAGCTCGGTCGCCTCGTGAGCACCGCGCGCTCGAGCGACGCGGGGCTCGCGCGGCTCGTCCTCGCCGCGGCCTTCGAGCAGGCCACCGACTTCCCGCGCGGCGACACGCCGCCCGCGCCCGACGACTACTACACACAGGGCCTCAACATCGCGAGCGGCTTCGCCTTCGGCAACCCGCAGTTCGTCCACAAGGAGGTGGAGGTGATGTCGGGCGGACCCGTCGTGTGGAATGTCGGCGTCGACTATCGCGACCTCCTCGAGCGCTCGGGGGCGATCGATCGCGTGCGATGGTGGTACGAGCATGCGGGTCTCGACCTCGAGGCGGATCTGGATGCGCTGGCCGCCGCGCCGCGCTACGAGGCCGACCCGGCCGCCGTGGCCACGGTGGAGCAGATCGGCACCTACACCGGCACGGGAAGCCCCGTGCTCACGATCAAGACCATCGGCGACTCGGCGGACCCGGCGCCGCTCGACGAGGCGTACGTGCGCACGTTCGAGGCCTCCGGCAACGCCGACGAGCTGCTGCGGGCGCTGCTCATCGAGCGCCCGGGCCACGGCGGACAGACGTTCGGAGAGCACCTGGCGGCGTTCCGGGTGCTCGAGGAGAGGCTCGACACGGGCGCGTGGCCCGACGTCTCGCCCGAGGCGATGAACGCGCGCGTGGCCTCGCTGCCCGCGCAGACGGGCATGCCCGCGTCGTTCTTCGGAGGCGAGGGGAGGTACATCCCGTTCGACGGGCTCACCCCCGCGCTGCGAACGTGGGACGTGACGAACTGGGGCACGTACGACGGGCGCGATCCGAGCGTCGAGACGGAGCGCTCCGCGCCGCGCCCGGCCGCCGACCCGGGAGCGATCCCGGTGTCGGCGACCGACGCGTCGGGGATCGCGTCGGTGACGGCGGTGGTGCGGGACACCGCCGGCCGCACGGTCGGCGAGATGGAGGCGACGGCGGCGGGCGAGCGGGCGTGGTCGGGTTCGCTCGCGCTGCCGGACGGCCTTTCACCGCGGCGATACGTCGTCGAGGTGACGGTCACCGACGCGCTCGGGTGGGCGTCGACCGCGACGACCGCCGTGACCTTGACCGGGCGGTAACCGGCCGGCGGGAGGCGGCGGCGCCCGCCCCTCCCGCCGGACCCACGCTCGCGGCAGTCCATGCACGGGAATGGATACGCGGTCCGCGCGGTTGCTCCGGACATGACACGACTCGAACTGGGCCTCGACACGTTCGGCGGGGTGACACTCGACGAGAGCGGGGCGCCCCTGCCGCATCCACAGGTCATCCGCGACCTGGTGGACGATGCGGTGCTGGCCGACGAGGTCGGACTCGACTTCTTCGGCGTCGGCGAGCACCATCGTCCCGACTTCGCCGTGTCGAGCCCCGAGATGGTGCTGGCCGCCATCGCCTCGCGCACCCGGCGGATCCGCTTGGGATCGACCGTCACGGTGCTGAGCTCGGACGATCCCGTGCGCGTGTTCGAGCGGTTCGCCACGCCGCCGCGGTGTCGGGGGGGCGGGCCGAGATCGGCGCGGGGCGGGGATCGTTCGTCGAATCGTGCCCGCTGTTCGGCTACGACCTGCCGGCCTACGGGGTGCTGTTCGAGGAGAAGCTCGGGCTGCTCGCGGCGCTGCTGCGCGAGGAGCCGGTGACATGGAGCGGCACGACCCGCGCCGCGCTGCGCGATCAGCGCGTGTTCCCGACGACCGAGGGGGGCCTGCGCGCGTGGGTCGGGGTGGGTGGCAGCCCCGAGTCGGTCGTGCGCACCGCGCGGCACGGCCTGGGCCTGTTCCTTGCGATCATCGGAGGGCCCGCCTCGCGCTTCGCGCCGTACATCGACCTCTTCCACCGGGCGCAGGACGAGTTCGGCACGGCGCACCAGCCCATCGCGGTGCACTCCCCCGGCTTCGTGGCAGAGACGGACGCCCGGGCGCGGGAGATCGTGCGCGAGGGGTGGATCGCGATGCGCACGCGCATGGGGCGCGAGCGCGGCTGGCCGCCCCCGCAGGTGGGCGACTTCGAGCGTGAGATCGAGGGCGGCGCCCTCTACGTGGGCGCACCCGAGACCGTCGCGCGCAAGATCGCCGCGACCATCCGCACCCTGGGCGTCGACCGCTTCGACCTCAAGTACGACCAGGCCCAGGTGCGGCACGCCGACCTATCGCGGTCGATCGAGCTCTACGGCACGAAGGTCGTCCCCCTGGTCCGCGACCTGCTGTCCTGAGCACGCGCTCACACGCACGGGGCGGCCGGATCAGCGATCCGGCCGCCCCGTGGTAGCTCAGAGGCCGAAGGCGTCGAGGATGGCCTGCTCGTTCTCGAGGGCCGCGTCGCGGTCCACGCGCACGTACTCCGACGGCATCTGGTCGAAGTCGTACGCCGAGATGTTGCCGGGGGCGGCGTTGATGATCTCCTGGCCCTCCTCCGAGAGCACGAAGTGCGCGAACAGCCGCGCCGCGTTGGGGCTCTGAGCCTCGGCCGAGATCGACAGCACGATCTCCGGGCCGTTCGTCAGGTCGGGCACCGCCGACTCGACCGGGGCGCCGTTCGCGGCCGCACCCGCCACCACCTGGCCGACGTTCGGGCCGGTGACCGCGCCCTCGCCCGCCGCCAGCGCCTCGGTCATCGGCACGACCGAGTTGTACAGGCGCACGGCGTTGTCGGCGATCGCCTCGACGGTCTCCATGCCGTACTCGTCGGCGACCATCGTCCAGAACTGGATGTAGGCCTGCGACGACGACGGATCGGTCAGCAGCAGCTTGTCCTTGTAGACGGGATCGGCGAGGTCGTCGAACGAGTCGGGGACCGGGAGGTCACCGAGCGCGTCGGTGTTCCACGACAGCGCGCTGGGGGCGAACTGCACGACGGGCAGCGCACCGTCGGCGAGCTTGCCCTCCTCGGGGAACTCGTCGTAGCCCGGGACGCCGGCCTCGTCCATGCCGAGCAGCCACCCCTCGTCGAGCCCCTGATCGATGAACTCGTCGTAGCTCGGCATCACGAGGTCTGCCGCCGGCGCGCCCGACTCGACCTCGGCGCTGTACCGCGCGGCCAGCTCGCCGCCGGTCATGCGCACGAACTCGGCCTCGATGTCGTACTTCTCGAAGAACGCGTCGGCGAGCTCGCGGGCGGTCGCCTCGGGGGGTGTGAGGTAGAAGATCAGCGACCCCTCGTCCTGGGCCGCCGCGATGAGCTCGTCGAGCTCCGAGTCGCCGGACGCACCGCCGCCGGCGGGGGCGTCGGCGGGCTCGGAGGACGAGCAGCCGACGAGGGCGATGCCCGTCGCGGCCGCGAGCGCGATTGCGGAAAGTGAACGCCTCATGCTGTGACTCCATTGTCGAGAGGTGCGAGCGTAATTGCTTACGTCAAGCTAGCCGCGCGTTTCAATCGATGTCAACCATCATGAGATCACGATTCGCCATCGGGGCGCGGCCGGCGCCCCTCAGCGACGCAGTCCGCGGCGGCGATCCTCGTCGGCGGAGCGGGCCAGCTCGGGGGTGAGCGCCTGGCCGAAGTGTGGCGTCGCGTTGTAGGTGACGATCCGCGAGAGCGGCTCGTCATAGCGCGCGACCACCTGGCGCACATGACGGGCGGCCGCCGGACCGAGCGCGTCGTAGAGCGCCAGGAACGCATCGCGGGCGCGCGGCCGCGGCCAGTCGTCCGGCAACAGCGACGCCGGCAGCTCGGGATCGTCGAGCCGGAACGCGAGCCAGTCGTTCGTGAGCTGCGTGCGCAGGACCAGGGCCTCGCGCGGGTCGACCGTTCCCCGCGCCCAGGCCAGCCGCGGCTCATACTGCGCGACGAAGTCCTCGTAGCGGCCCGCGAGCTCGTCCAGGCCGAAGGCGCCGGCGATCGCGGCCTCGTCGCCCGCGCGCATGCGCCACGTCGCCCGCATCACGTGGCCCTCCGCCACCTCGAGCTCGTCGAGCAACGCGACGGCGTCGTCCTGCCGGTCGTGGGGCGTGATCCACACCCCGTCCTGCAGGTCGCCGAACGCCATGTTGCGCAGCCCGTTGCGCAACACGCGCCGCACGTCCCGTTCCGATTCGGGGATGGAGAAGGACACGATCGTCCACCTGCCGTCCCAGTCCGCGAAGTCGGCGCCGAAGGTCACCGCGCGGGCGAGGCGAAGACGTTGACTGGCGACGATCTCGCGCGGGATGCCGTACGACGTGGTCCTTCCCTGCTTGCCCTGCGCCAGCAGGCCCCGCTGGGTGAGGCGCCGCATGGCCTGGCGGGAGGCGTTCTCGTTCGCCCCGAACTCACCAAGCAGCTCGACGAGCGCGGCCGAGGGCAGCAGCTCCTCGCGCGCGAACCAGTAGTCGCCCAGGAGGGTGATCAGCAGGTGCTGCGGGCCGCCGCCGGAATGGGGCCGCGGCAGCCGGCGCGAGCGGGTGTGCGGCTGCGCGAAGTCCATGTTGTGCATCATGGTCGACGCGCCCGTGGAACCGCCACTCATCCCTCCCGCCCGCCCTCCGGCGCGTCGTCGAGCGGCAGCGCGATCCGCAGCGGGTCGAGCGGCTCGCCCACCGGGTAGACGTCTCCGAACAGGGCGACGCCTCGGTCTCGTGGGCTCGGCGGAGAGCGGGGGGAAGACGAGCCACGCGCCGGACACCGCGACCGGTCGCGCCGCCCGCACGCGGGCGATCGTGACGCGCTCCTCGCCGCGGCTCACCGACAACGTGCCGCCGTCGCCGCGCAGGTCGAGAGCCGGACGCGCGATGCGGACACCCAGCATCCCGCCGTGGGCGGTGAAGACGACCTCCCCGGCGAACTCGATCGACCAGCCGTCGTCGCCCCGCGCCACGGCGTGCAGCGGGAAGCGGAAGGTGCCGTCGCCGTCGGTCTCGACGCCGTCGGCGCCGAACATCTCACCGTCCGGGTTGGCGAGGACGTACCGCACGAAGCTCTCGCGGATGCCCCAGTAGAGCCCGGGGACCACGGCGGCATCGGCCGGAGCCGCGGGCCGCTCGGCATCGTCGCGCATGACACCGATCATGACGACCGGATCAACCGAGGTCAAATGACGCCGCGTCCGCCCGGGCGGCCGCGTCCGAGGCGGACCGGCGTTGATACAGTCTCAGCGTGGATGAGATGCGCGACCCGCGCGGCGAGCCGGCGACCGAGCGCCTGAACTACACGGCGTACCGCCTCGCCCGGGCGCTCAACCGCTTCGCCGAGAACGCGGCGCTCGCCCACGGCGTCACGCTCTCGCAGTTCTTCGTCCTCCAGGTGCTCGGTGAGGGCGTGGCCCTGTCGAACGCCGCCCTCGCGCGGCGCACCTTCGTGAGTGCCCAGGCCGCGCACACCGTCTCGAACGAGCTCATCGCGTCGGGCCTGGTCGAGCGCGGCTCGCACCCGTCCAACAAGCGGATCCGCCTCGTGCAACTCACCGAGCAGGGCTGGGACGTGCTCGAGCAGTGCCACGCCGAGCTGCGAGCGCACGAGCAGCGGCTCCTCGCAACGCTCGGCTCCGACCTGCACGGGTCGCTCGCCGAGGTGCTCGACCGCAGCGCCGAGGTGCTCGCGGGCGGCTACTTCGGCGACGACGAGGCCGAGGCCGCCGCGATCGCCCGCCGCCAGAGCGACATCCGGCCGCGGCACATCCCTTCGCGACTCGCCCGCGCGCGCCTGAGGGCCGCCGCGAACGGCGACGCCGACTGATTCAGTCGCGACGCGGCACGCGCACGGCGACGAAGACGGCGCACACCAGACAGGCGATGCCGCCGACGAGGATCGAGACGCGCCCCGAGGACACGTCGATCACCCATCCCATCAGCAGGGCACCGAACGGGACCATGCCGTAGTTCCCGAGGGTGACAAGCGACATCAGGCGCCCGATCGCCTCCGGCGGGGCGGAGGACTGGGCCGCCGCGTTGAGCACCCCCTGGTAGTAGCCGATCGCGACGCCGAGGGCGGGAGCGGCGAGCAGGAAGAGCGGCAGTGTCGGCGCCGCGGCGTTCAGCAGCATGGCGGCGCCGAACACCGCTGCGGCGAGGCTCAGGGAGCGCACCCCGACCCGGGGAAGCGCGGCGGCGAGGAAGCCCCCGACGATCGCTCCCACCGCATTCAGCGCGTGAACCGCGCCGACCGCGGTGGCATCGCCCCCGTATGACAGGTCGACGGTGGCGGTGAGGACCAGCCCGAAGTTCATGCCGAGCAGCGCGATGGCGACGTTCACGACGAGCAGCGTCGAGATCGCTCGGTCGCGCAGGAAGTCGACGGCGCGCACGCCGGTCGCCTGCGAGCGCGGCGGGCGCGGGTGAAGGCGGTCCGGCCGGATCAGCAGCAGCGAGAGGCCGATCAGCACGAAGGAGGAAGCGTTGAGCAGCATGCACGCGGGCGCGCCGAGTTGCTGGAAGGCCAGCCCCGCAAGCCCGGGGCCGATCGAGCGCGCCGCGGCGAGCGCGATGGTGCTGATCGAGACGGCGCTCGACAGGCGTGCCGGGCCGACGAGCTCGAAGATGATCGCCTGCGCGGCGATGCGTTCGAAGGCCTGCACGGTGCCGAGCAGCAGGATCAGTCCGTAGATCGCCCACACGTCGGGGTGCTCGTGGACCACGACGAGCGCGAGCGACGCCGCCACCACCGCGGCGAGCGAGGACGTGACGAGCAGGATCGTCCGCGGCCGCAGGCGATCGGCGAGGCGGCCCGCGGGGACGCCGAACAGGAGGATCGGCAAGAACTGCGCGACCGTCACGCCGCTCAGCGCCTGCGCGCTCCCCGTCGCGTCGAGCACCACGAGCTGGAGCGCGAGGTTCTGGAACCACGTTCCGGTGTTCGAGGCCACCTGCCCGGCGAAGTAGAGCGCGAAGTTGCGCTCGCGAAGCGGCCCGAAAGCACCCATCCGCGCGTCTCAGCCGCGCGCCGGCACGCGCGTGCGCAGGAACTCCGCGATCCGCTCCGGGATGCGCGCGGCGGCGCTCGATCGCGCGTCGGCGTTGTTCGCCCGGATCTCGAGCACGGGGATCCCCGCGGCCTCGAGCGCCTCGGTGATGAACCCGCCTCCGGGGGTGTCGTCGGCGACGAGGTGCACGACACCGTCGACCCCGTGCGACAGCGCCTCCTTGAGGTACCACTGCGTCGACCAGGGCGGCACGTACAGCTGGTCGGTGAACCCGACGAACCGCGCCGCCAGCGCGCGTACCGGGTCATCGCCGTAGCGCGGGTAACCGTCGGCGGCGATCGCGAGGTACATCGACCACACGAACACGGCGCCGAACTCCTCCTGGAAGCGCTGATACATGCCGAGATCCGACCAGAGGCCGCGCCCGATCCACATGAGCCGCCGCCGCTCGCCGGGGCACACCCCGAAGCCCGCGTCGACGCGGGCGGCGACCTCCTCGTACAGGCCGCGGGCGGCGTCCACCCCCCACGCGGTGCCGCGGTGCCACTGCGGCGCCATCACGGCCGGCATGGTGTCGTTCACGGTGACCGGTGTCGGTCGCGCCGAGGCGATGAGGTCGCGCGTGCGGCGGTTCCAGGCCGCCTGCTCGTTGCCCAGCCGCATGATCTCCGCGAGCCGGTCGACGTCGAAGCGCCGCCCGGTGCGCTCCTCGAGCCACTCGATGAGCTCGCCGATCTCGGCCTGCAGCAGGTCGAGCCGGTCGGTGCCGAAGGCGCTCTCCCAGTCGTGCGGCACGAGCTCCCACCACCTCGGCGGCACGGGGTCGGCCGCCGTGCGGGAGAGCAGGAACGTCTCGGTGCCGGGCCGCTCGCCCCACTGCTCGAAGATCTTCTGCGTCACGTCGCCGCTGCGCTCGGCGACGGCGAAGGCCGGTGTCGGCAGTCCGCCCCAGGGCCGCTGGTCGGCGGGCAGGTCCTGCTCGCCGAGCGGCATGGAGTCGTATTGCAGGCTGAAGTCGGGCAGTCCGCGCTGGGCGACCTTCATCATCGCCGCAGGGCCGAGCTGCTTGGCCGCGATGATGGACGACCACCACTGCGTGACGACGTAGGGGATGTCGAAGGCGCGCAGGATCTCGAGCGGAGCGTCGGCGTTCGCGATCGCGATCGGCTCCCCGTTCCGGGCGCGCGCGGCGATTTCGGCGAACCACTCCTTCTGATGTCGCGTGGCAGCCACCGCGGAGGAGAGACGGTCGGCGCTCATCGGGCGGCCTCCCCGGTCAGGCGGCCAGCAAGGGCGCCGGCGGCGTCCGCGGCCACGCCGCGGGCCACGTCGGGCCCGATCCGCACGCGTTCCTCGAGCGGAATGCCGCGGGCCGCCGCGAGCGCACGCTGGGCGGCCAGATCCCAGGCCGGCGCATCGTCGAGCTCGCGCACGAGCGCGAGGATGCCCGAGGGCGCTCCGGCATCGAGGCGACGCGCGAGCGCGTCGGCGCGCTCCCGCGAGCGGGACCGGGCCGCCAGCGGCAGGCGCTGCGCATGGTGCGCCGCCAGCCGCGCGATCGCCTCGCCCGCGTCGTCGGTGGCGACCGCGTCGCCGATCCACGCGGCGTCTCCCGTGTCGTGATCCTCGCCGGCCACGACCAGTCCCGCCGACTCGATCGCCGCGTACACCGACCCGTCGGGGTGCGCGCTGCCCGTGACGAAGATCGGGTGGCCCGCGGCCGCGTCCACCGCCGCGTCGACGACGGCGATGGCGTGCTCCGGGGGGAGGGTCGCGGCGGCGCGGTAGGCCGCGAGCGCGAGCTGCCCACTGCAGCGGCCGGCGGCGCGGCGGTCGCGCATCCGAGCCAGCGCGGCGCCCACCGCGACCTCCCGTTCCGCGGCGTCGCGCAGGGCCGCGCCCTCCGCCGGGCGACCGGTGAGGGAGACGACGAAGCGGACGAGTCGCTCGTACTGCCGGATGACGAAACGATCCCGCGGCGCACCGCCCCCGCGGGGCGCATCGAGCAGGTGCACGGGAAAGGGCACCCGGCCTCGCTCGGCGAGGACGCGCAGCACGTAGAAGACGCGCAGGTTCGCCGCCGAGTCGTTGCAGACGATCAGCCCCGCCAGATCGTCATGGGCCCCCGCCAGCAGCGCATCGAGGATGCGACAGGCGACGGCGTCGACGGCGCCGGGCAGCTCGGCCGTCTCGGGCGCGTACGCCCCCGACCACGAGCCGAGCAGGCGCACCGGCGTCGCGCCGGCCGCGAGCACCAGCTGCCGCGGCACGTCCGCCCCGACGATCCCGATCCGCGGCGCCTCGGTCACAGCACTCCGTCGGCGCGCAGCTGCGCGATCCGGTCGTCGTCGTAGCCGACGCCGCGCAGCACCGATTCGGTGTTCTCCCCCAGGCCGGGTGCCGGCTTGTCGAGACCGACCTCGCTGCGCGAGAACACCATGGGCAGCCCCGCGCCGTAGAGGCCCTCGAAGTGCCCGTAGCGGGGGTGCACGAGCGGCACGACCTCGCCGCGGCCGGTCACCTGGGGATCGCGCACCGCCTCGGCGGTGGATCGGACGGGCGCCGCCGGCGCCCCGTGCGCATCGAGCGCCTCGAGGACCTCGGCGAGGGAGCGCTCGGCGGCCCAGCCGGCGATGAGGCCGTGCAGCCGATCCGCGTTCGCGACCCGCGCGTCGCGCGTGGCGAAGTCGGGGGTCTCGAGCAGGTGCGCGCGGTCGATCGCCCGCAGCACGCCGGCGGCGAACTGGTCGGTCGGCGCGCAGATGGCGAACCACCCGTCCGCGGCACGGAACGTGCCGAACGGCGCGAGCCGCGGCACGTACGCGCCGGTGCGCAGCGGGAACCCGACCGACTCGAGCGCGTCGAACGGCTCGCACGCCACGAGCGAAGTGAGCGCACCCAGCATCGACACGTCCACGTGCTGGCCCTCGCCGGTGCGGTCCGCCTGCAGCACCGCGGCGAGGGTGCCGATGACGGCAAAGAGGGGGGCGACGAGGTCGCCGACCGGCAGCCCGAACCGCACGGGCGGGTCGCCCGGCTCGCCCGCCGTCATCATGACGCCGCTGAGCGCCTGGATGATCGTGTCCATCGCCTTGCGGTCGCCGTGGTCGCCGGTCGCGCCGAAGCCGCTGATCGACGTGTAGACGAGCCGCTCGTTCAGGCCGCGCACCGACGCGTAGTCGATGCCCAACCGCTTGGTGACGCCGGCGCTGTAGTTCTCGACCACGATGTCGGCGTCGCGGATGAGGTCGAACAGCACCTCGCGGCTCTCGGGGTGCTTGAGGTTGAGGGTGATCGACTCCTTGCCGCGACCGCGGAGCATCATCGAGACCGACATGTCGTCGGGCGAGGTGCGGCGCAGGCTCAGGCCGTCGGCCGTGACGTACGGCGAGTTGTTGCGCGACGAATCGCCGCCGCGCGTCGGATTCTCGACCTTGATCACCCGCGCCCCGAGGCCCGCCAGCAGCAGCGTCGCGTAGGGACCGGCGAGGGCCGTCGTCAGGTCGATGACGGTCTTGCCGGCCAGGGGTGCGGTGCTCATGCGGTCTCCTCGATGCGGATGGTGAGGCGGTCGCCCGCCCAGTCGTATTCGGTCGCCAGCGCGGCGTCGCGGCTGATGCCGCGGATGTACTCGGCCACCCGTTCGCCGCCGTCCGCGCGGGTCAGCGGCACGGGGCGGGCCTGGTCGTCGATCCAGCAGGGAATCAGCGATGCCGTCACGCCGCCGTCGTCATCCAGATCCATCACGGCGATGGCCGTGTGGCGGCTCTCGGGGTGGAAGGGGTAGTCCGGCATCGCCGGGTCGGGCTCGAAGCCGAACAGCCGGCGCCGCTCCCGGGCCCACGCCCGGCGCTCCGGCGTGTCGTCGTCGTCACCCGCGAGCGCGCTGGTCACGGTGGCGAAATTGCCGAGCCCGTGGAAGATCGGCCGGCGGCGATAGACCTCGACACCCTTCAGGATGTGCGCGTGATGCCCGATGACCGCCGCCGCGCCGGCGTCGATCGCCGCGTGCGCGACCTCGTACTCGTACGCCGCGATGTCGACCGGCTGGTGCACGAGGCCCTTGTGCAGGGCCACGAGGACCGTCGCCCCACCGGCGGCGAGGCCCGCGACCTCGTCGGTGAGTCGTGCAAGGCTGCGCGGCTCGGCGAACGTGTAGACGCGCGGCGGCCCGCCGGGGTTCGCCCCGCGGGGTTCGTAGTGGGTGATCACCTCGACATACGCGCAGCCGGGCTTGTCGGTGCCGGCCCACGATTCCCGCGGGCCGACGCAGTTCACGCTGAGGACGGCGACCCTGTGGCCCTCGGCCTCCACGATCGCGGGCCGCCACGCCTCGGCGAGCGTGGCGCCGGCTCCCGCGACGGCCATCCCGCGGGCCAGGCAGTGCGCCCGCGTGTCGGCGATGCCGGGGCCGCCGAAGTCGAAGACGTGGTTCCCGGCCAGGGTGAGCACGTCGAACCCGGCTGCGGCGACGCCGTCCAGCGCGGAGGGCGGGGCGGGCAGGGCGGGCACGTCGGTCGACATGGAGACGGTCGCCTCGGTGTGCGGCACCTCGAGCTGCCCGATGAGAACGTCGGCGGTGGCGAGCGCGCCGAGCGCGGGGGCGAGCAGCGGGGCGCTGTCCGCGCGTTCGAGGACCAGGTCGCCCGTCGCGAGGACGCGCGTCATCACTCGACCTCGGCCGGCGAGCGACCGCCCGCGCGGGCGAGAAAGGCCTTGAGCCGCTCGGAGCGCGGGTCCTCGAAGAAGTCGTCCGCGGGGCGGTCCTCGATGATCCGGCCCGCCGACATGAACACGCAGCGGTCCGCGACGTTGCGCGCGAACTCGAGCTCGTGCGTCACGACGACCATGGTGCGTCCGGTCGACGCCAGCTCCTTCATCGTCTGCAGCACCTCGTCGACGAGCTCCGGGTCGAGAGAGCTGGTCGGCTCGTCGAAGAAGAGGATCCGCGGGTCCACCGCCACGCTGCGCGCGATCGCCACGCGCTGCTGCTGCCCGCCCGACAGGTGACGCGGGTAGGCGTCCGCCTTCTCGGCCAGGCCCACGCGCGTGAGCAGCTCGATCGCGCGCTGGCGCGCCGCCGCCGCGGGCACGCCGTGCACCACGGTCATGGCCTCGGTGACATTGCGCAGCACCGTCCAGTGCGGGAAGAGGTTGAACTGCTGGAAGACCATACTCATGCGGCGCTGTTGGCGCTTCCGGCCGGCGTCGGCGAGCGGCCGCAGGTGCCCGCGGATCTCCTCGTAGCCGAGCAGCTCACCGTCGAGGAACATCGCGCCGCCGTCGATCGACTCGAGTTGGTCGATGCAGCGCACCAGCGTCGACTTGCCCGACCCGGAGGGACCGAGGATCGCCACGACCTCGCCCTCGTAGACCCGCAGGTCGACCCCGTCGAGCGCCGTGTGGTCGCCGAACTGCTTGCGCAGCCCACGCACCTCGAGCACGGGCACCTCGTCGACGACCTCCGGGGTCACGATCAGTCCGGATTGCTCGGCCATCAGCGGGCCTCCTTCGCCTTGCGGATGGGCCGCCGGGCCGCGATGCGCGCGGTCCCGCGGCCGAAGTGCTCCTCGACGCGGCGCTGCACGAGCGTGAGCGCCGTGACCACGACGAGGTACCAGACGACGGCGACGATGAGCATCGGCACCACCTCGTAGGTGCGGTTGTAGATGACCTGCACGGCGTGCAGGAGGTCGCCCATGGCGATGACGCTGACGAGCGACGTGCCCTTGAGCAGGGCGATCACCTGCGATCCGGTCGGCGGGATGATCACGCGCATGGCCTGAGGCAGCACGATGCGGCTGAACGTGTGCCAGCGCCCGAAGCCCATCGCCGCGGCCGCGTCGCGCTGGCCCTGGTCCACCGACAGGATGCCGGCACGGATGATCTCGGCCATGTAGGCCGCCTCGTGAAGCGACAGGCCGATGATCGCCGCGGTCAGCGGCGTGATGAGGTCGTTCGTCGACCAGCTGAACAGCTCGGGGCCGAACGGCACGCCCACGGTGATGCGAGGCAGCAGATACGCGAGGTTGAACCAGAAGATGAGCTGGACGAGCGGCGGGATCCCGCGGAAGACGCCCACGAACACGATCGACGCGGCCTTGACCGGCCAGAAGTCCGACAGCTGACCCGCCGCGAGCACCGTGCCGAGCACCGAGCCGAGCACCATGCCGATGATCGTGAGCATGATGCTCATGCCCAGCCCGAGCAGCACGCTCGGGTTGAACAGGTACTCGGCGACGACGTTCCATTCGAAGCGCTCGTTGCTCACGAAGAACCACAGGATGCCCACCGTGACCAGCAGCAGCACGGCGCCGCCGATGAGCCGCCCGGGGCGCAGGCGGGCCCGCGCGTTCGCGACGTCGACGGTGGGCGCCGCGTCGGCGGCAGGGACGGTGCTCATGCGGGTGGCCTCCGAGGTGCTCATCCGGCGGTCATCGGGTTCAGCTGCGGCTCCTCGACCATGACGTCGGTGAGCTCCCACTCGGTCATGATCCGCTCGTACTCGCCGTTGTCGAAGATGCCCTCGAACGCGGCGAACATGGCGGGGGCGAGCTCATTGCTCTTGGGCATGAACATGGCGAGCAGGTCGATGCCCGCGCCCTGCTCGTCGCCCTGCACGAGGTACTCGTAGCGGTCGGGCTCGGCGACCTGCACGTCCTTGGCGGCCGTCTGGGTGGTGCCCGCATAGTCGGCACGGTCGGAGTTGAGCGCGAGGAACGTCGAGTTCGTGTCTTCCAGCCCGATGAACTCGGGGGCCTCGAGGCCCTCCGCCGCACACCATTCGCTGTACCGCTCCAGCTGGCTCTCGGTGACCGAGCCCGTCACGCCGGCGACACGGGCGCCGCACAGGTCCTCGGGCTCGCTGAGCTCGTCGGAGCGCTCGGCGAGGTACAGGTACGACGTGCGCGTGGTCATCCACACCACGGTGTCGAAGTCGGCCTCCCGCTCGGGGGTGGTGCGCACCGGGCCGTTGAAGGCGTCGTACCGGCCGGAGAGCATGCCGGTGAGCATGGCGTCGAGCCCGGACGAGGTGCTGATCTCGAACGGCACACCGAGCTGCTCGGAGAGGGCGGCCTGGATGTCGGGGTCGATGCCCGTGATGTCGCCGTTCTCCTCGATGGTGCGGTACGGAGGGTGGGTGTCGCCGGCGATCGTGATGACACCCTTGTCCTTGATCGCCTCGGGGAGCAGGTCGTAGGCGGGCGCGTCCGTGTTCACGGCCTCGTCTGCCGGTGCATCGCCGGCGCCCTGGTCGGGGGCGCCTGCCGAGCCGCAGGAGGCGAGGGCGAGCGACACACCGGCGATCGCCACCAGTCCGAGCGTGGTGCTGAGCTTCATTGCGTTCTCCACATCGTTGTGCAGGGGGGCAGGGCGGGGGCCGTGCATGTCCAGGAATATCATGTCGTATGACATTCCGCACGGCAACCCGTCGCGGATCCCGACGCCGGGACCGGCGGGGAGGGGTGCGACGCGCGGCCGCGGCGTGAGCGGCCAGAATAGACGCATGCCCGAGACCATCGAGTCGCTCGTCGATCACGCGTGCCTGATCGTGCACGGACCGGATCAGCAGGGAATCGTCGCGGAGGTCGCCGCGCTGATCTCCCGCAACCAGGGGAACATCACCTCCCTGGACCAGTACTCCAGCGACCCCGAGGGCGGCGACTTCTTCCAACGAGTCGTGTTCCACCGCCCCGACCTCGTCGCCGCGCTCCCCGAGATCCGCGACGACCTCGCCCGCACCCTCGGCACACGGGGCATGTCCTGGCACATCGACGACATGTCCACCCCCAAACGAATGGCCATCCTGGCCTCCAAGAGCGACCACTGCCTACTCGACCTGCTCTGGCGCCACCGCCGCGGCGAACTGCCCGTGACGATCCCCATGGTCATCTCCAACCACACCAACGTCGCCGACGACGTCCGCTCCTTCGGGGTGCCGTTCTTCCACGTTCCCTCCCAGGAAGGCCCCGACAAGAGCCAGTCCGAAGCGGCCATCCTGGCGCTGCTGACCGGCAACGTCGACTTCGTCGTCCTCGCCCGCTACATGCAGGTCATCTCCAACGACTTCCTCGAAAAGCTCGGCGTGCCCGTCATCAACATCCACCACTCCTTCCTGCCCGCCTTCATCGGCGCCGCCCCCTACCGCAAAGCCAAAGAACGCGGCGTCAAACTCATCGGCGCCACCGCCCACTACGTCACCGAAGAACTCGACGAAGGCCCCATCATCGAGCAAGACGTCGTCCGCGTCAGCCACGCCGAAACCGCCGCCGACCTCCAACGCCGCGGCGCCGACGTCGAACGCGCCGTCCTCTCCCGCGCCGTCCTCTGGCACGCCCAAAACCGCGTCATCCGACACGGCAACCACACCATCGTCTTCTGATCCCCGGGTCGTCACCCTCGGCTTCCGGGGGACGAGGCGGTGCCACCCGGCCGGCGATCCGCGGAGCGTCGGCCCGCGGTGTCAGTGCACGAACTCCATCAACTCCGCGCCGAGCGTGCGGAAGACGCGGTGCCCCCGGTCACGGTGCATGGGCGACAGATCGTCGAAGCACACGGTGAGCGCGTAGGCCACGCCGGCGCCCGGACCGGCGATCACGCCGGCCTCCGAGCGGACGCCGTCGTTGTTCCGACCCGTGCGGTTGAGGAACAGCAGACCGTGGCGATCGTCGTCGTGCGCGAACGGATCGAGGTTGGTGGCGGCACCCACGAGGGTGAGGTCGTAGCCGAGCGTCAGCCACTCCGCGACCTGCGCGCTCACGCGCGCGTTCACGACCCGCCCGTTCACCAGATCGGAGAAGAGCTTCGCGTACTCGCGCGTGGTGCCGAGCGCGAAGTGCGGCGCGTCGTCCGGGCCCCGCTCGTCGCGGAAGCGGTCGAGCACGGCCGAGCGCGGCATCCCGAGCTCCACGAGCCGGCGCGTGACCGACTCGAGGCCGACCGCGTCGAGCAGTGCGTTGACCGCGAAGGCGTCGCCCGTGCTGGCCGCGAGGACGACGAGGTCGCCCAGCGGCAGGGTCGGCACCGCCAGATGGCGCCAGATCCCCGCCACCCCGACGCGGTCGAGCGAGGATCGCTCGACGAGGGCGAACGGGTCGAGCGTCTGCTCGTCGAACCGCGCCGCGGCCTCCACGAGGACCGGCACGACGCCGACACCGGCCACGGGGAGGGTGACGTAGTCGTCGCCCGACAGCACGACCGATCCGCGGTCGAGGTCGGTGATGTGGATGGACACCTGCGCGCCGGACGAGGCCAGGTCGTCGAGGGCCGCCATCGTGCCGGCGAAGACGCCGCTGCGGCCCCGGCGCACGACGCGAGCGCGCCCGTCGCGGGCGCGTCGTCTCGACGCGGTGTCATGATCGGGCTCGACGGCCACGATTCCTCCGGGGACGAGGGGTGGGGGAGGATCCGCGCGCTGCCCGGCGGTCGGGCCCATGGAGCTCATCGCCCCGGCCCCGTGCGCTCACGCGCGTGCGCGCGACCTCACGCGCCGATCCAGTAGAAGACTAATCCGCCCGCCGCGCTGAGCGCGACGGGCGGAGAAGACGTCACCAGATCGTCACACGCCTGTCAGGCGCCAGCCACAGAGCGTCCGACTCGGTCACGTCGAACGCGTCGTAGAACGCGTCGATGTTGCGCACGATCTGGTTGCACCGGAACTCGGCCGGCGCATGGGGATCGATCGTGAGGAGTCGGATCGCCTCGGCCTCGCGGCTCTTCTGCTGCCAGCACTGCGCCCACGACAGGAGCACCCGCTGCACGCCGGTGAGGCCGTCGATCTCGGGCGCCTCACCGCCGTCGAGCGACAGCGCATAGGCCTTGAGAGCGATGCCGAGGCCGCCGAGGTCACCGATGTTCTCGCCGATCGTCAGCGCGCCGTTCACGCGATGCGTCTGTGCGTCGAGGCCCTCCGGGGTCAGCTCGTCGTACTGCGCGATGAGGCTCTTCGTCCGCTCCTCGAAGGCCGCGCGGTCCTCGTCCGTCCACCAGTTGCGCAGGGCCCCCGCCCCGTCGTACTGCGATCCCTGGTCGTCGAAGCCGTGGCCGATCTCGTGACCGATCACGGCCCCGATGCCGCCGTAGTTCGCGGCGGCATCGCGCCCGGCGTCGAAGAACGGGTACTGCAGGATGGCCGCCGGGAACACGATCTCGTTCATCGTGGGGTTGTAGTAGGCGTTCACGGTCTGCGGCGTCATGAGCCACTCGTCGCGATCGATCGGCTTGCCGAGCTTGCCGAGCTCCCGATCGTGCTCGAACGCGGCGGCGCGCTGCACGTTTCCGAGCAGATCGCCGGCGTCGATCTCGAGAGCCGTGTAGTCGCGCCACCTCACGGGGTACCCGATCTTCGGCGTGAACGCCTCGAGCTTGGCGAGCGCCTTCTCGCGCGTTGCGGGGCTCATCCACTCCAGTGCCGTGATGCTCTGGCGATACGCCTCGATGAGATTCGCGACGAGCTCGTCCATCGCGGCCTTGGCCGCGGGCGGGAAGTGCCGCTCGACGTACACCTTGCCCACGGCCTCGCCCATCGATCCCTCCACGAGCGAGACGCCGCGCTTCCACCGCTCGCGGTTCGCCGGCACACCGGTGAGGGTGGTGCCGTAGAAGGAGAAGTTCTCGTCGACGAACTCGTCGGTGAGGTACGGCGCCGCCGCCCGCACGACGCGATAGCGCAGCCACGCCTTCCAGTCGTCGAGCCGCTCGGTCACGAGCAGCGCTCCGAGCCCCTCCAGGTACGACGGCTGCGAGACGACCACCTCGGCGAATCCCGCGGGGTCGGGGGCCACGGCCTCGAGCCACGGCTGCAGATCGAGACCGGCGAGCTGCTGGGTCTCGGCCCACGTCTTGAGGTTGTAGGTCGCGACGGCGTCGCGGCTGCGCACCGTGTCCCAGTGGTGCCCCGCGAGCTCGGTCTCGAGCGCGAAGAGGCGCTCCGCCTGGCCCGCCGCGTCGCCGAGACCGGCCAGCGCGAGCAGACGCTCCGCGTGCGTGCGGAACGCCGCGCGCACCTCCTCGAAGCTGTCGAGACGGTAATAGCTCTCGTCCGGCAGCGAGAGTCCCGCCTGCAACAGGTATGCGATGTAACGGTCGGGGTCACCCTTGTCGGGCGCGACGTACATGCCCACGATCGCCGCGACGCCAGCGCGGTCCAGCCGCCCCACCGCCTCCAGAAAGGCGGGGACGTCGGCGATCGCGTCGACCTCGGCGAGACGATCGGCGAGCGGCGCGGTGCCGAGCTGTGCGATGCGCTCGGTGTCCATGAACGACGCGTACAGGTCGCCGATCTTGCGCGTCTCCGTGCCCGGCTCAGCCGCCTGGGCCTCCTCGATGATGTCGCGCACCTGCTTCTCGGCCTGCTCGGCCAGCAGGTGGAACGAACCCCAGCGGGCCTTGTCCTCCGGGATCTCCGTGCGCGCGATCCACGAGCCGTTCACGTGCCGGTACAGGTCGTCCTGCGGGCGGACGTTCGGGTCGAGTTCGTCGATGGCGATGCCGGAGGGTTCAGTCATGGGTCCATCGTAGGGTCGGGCTGTGCGCGGGCGGCGGCCGGTCTTTCCGCGCTCTCACCGGCCGCCTCGGGCCATCTGCGGCACGATAGAGGCAGGAGGCGGCTGATGCTCGTGGTGGACGTGATCGTGATCGCGGTGATCGTCGTCGCGCTGCTCAGCGGCCTGCGCGTCGGATTGTTCACCGGCCTCGGCGCCTGGGCCGGTATCGCCGCGGGCGCCCTGCTGTCGCCCTGGCTCGCCCCGCTGGCGAGCCGGGCGGTGCCCGAACCGGCTTGGCGCGGCGCGGCGCTGCTCGCGACCGTGATCGCGCTGCTGGCCGTGGGCTGCGCCATCGGAACCGCGATCGGGGCCATGCTGCGGCGCGGGGCCGACCGGATGAGGGTGGGCGCGCTGGATCGCCTGCTCGGGGGCCTGGCCGGAGCGGTCGCCGCCACGCTGGCGGCGGCACTGGCGGGATCGGTTGTCGCGACCGCCGGCATCCCCGTCGTCTCCGCGGCCGTCGCCTCGTCGGGAGTCTTGCGCACGATCAACCGGCTCACGCCGGATCCCGTGGCCGAAGCCCTCGCGCGGCTGCGCTCGGCGGTGGTCGAGGACGCCCTTCCGACCATCGGCGGGATCATCGATCCGACCACCGTCCTGCCCTCTCCCGACCTCGACGTCGACGATCCCGCCCTCGCGGCCGCCGCCGCGTCCGTCGCCCGCATCTCGGGCGTCGCGTACGCGTGCGGCACGGGATCGACGGGATCCGGGTTCGTCGTGGCCGAGGACCTCGTCGTCACGAACGCGCACGTCGTCGCGGGCGTGGAATCGGTCGTCGTCGAGCTGCCCGATCGCCCGGCCGTCGATGGACGCGTGGTGTACTTCGACCCCGTCGACGACCTTGCGGTGATCTCCGCCGACGTTGCGGCCGAACCGCTCACCGTCACCACACCGCTCGGCATCGGCGCGGAGGCCGCGGTGCTGGGGTATCCCTACGGCGGGCCCTTCCAGACGCGGGCGGGAACCGTGATGTCGGTGGGGCCCGTGGAGATCGCCGACATCTACGGCGGGCCCCCCACGGCCCGCGACACCTACGCGCTGGCCGCCGAGGTGCGCCCCGGCAACTCGGGCGGGCCGCTGCTCACGCCGGATGGCGAGGTCGCCGGCGTCGTCTTCGCGCGCGACGAGGCGAACCCCGGCATCGGGTACGCCATGACGACGGCCGAGCTCGAGCCCGTGCTGGGCGCGGTCGGCCCCGCGGACGCGCCGGTGTCGACCGGTTCGTGCGCGCCGTGACGGCGACCCCGCTTTCCGGCACGCCCTAGGCTCGAGGGGTGGCACAACCCGGCACCCGGCGATCGCTGAACCGTGACATCCTGCGGCTCGCCGTGCCCGCGCTGGGCGCCCTCATCGCCGAGCCGATCTTCCTCATCACCGACTCGGTGATGGTCGGGCACCTGGGCGTGACGCCGCTGGCCGGACTGGGCATCGCCTCGGCAGTGCTGCAGACGATCGTGGGGCTGATGATCTTCCTCGCCTACTCCACGACCCCCGCCGTCGCGCGCCGATTCGGCGCCGGCGATCTTCGTGGCGCCGTGTCGGTGGGCATCGACGGCATGTGGCTCGCCCTGGGGATCGGCGCGGTGCTCGCCGTCGCCGGGTACTTGGCCACTCCCCTCCTCGTCGGTCTGTTCGGGGCGAACGCCGCCGTCTCGGCGCAGGCCGAGACCTACCTCGGCATCTCGATGTGGGGGCTGCCGGCGATGCTCATCGTGTTCGCGGCGACCGGTCTGCTGCGCGGTATGCAGAACACGGTCATCCCGCTGTGGGTGGCCACGGCCGGCTTCGCCGCCAACGCGCTGCTGAACTGGCTGTTCATGTACGGGCTCGGATGGGGGATCGCGGGCTCGGCCGCCGGCACCGTCGCCGCCCAGTGGGGCATGGTGGCCGCGTACGCGCTCGTGATCGGTCGCCTCGCCGCGCGCCACCACGCCTCGATCCGCCCGCAGCGCGAGGGCGTGCGGGGATCGGCGCGGTCGGGCGGCTGGATGTTCCTGCGCACCGTGAGCCTGCGGGTCAGCCTGCTCGCGACGGTCAGCGCCGCGACCGCGCTCGGCACGGACGAGCTGGCCGGGTGGCAGATCGTGTTCACCATCTCGTCCACCGCCGCCTTCGCCCTCGATGCCCTCGCGATCGCAGCGCAGGCGCTCATCGGCCGCTCCCTCGGCGAGGGCGATGAGGAGCATGTGCGCGGCGTGCTCGCGCGCACCCTGGCGTGGGGCGCGTGGTTCGGCGTGCTGTGCGGCGCCGTCATCGCGGCGCTCTCGGGCGTGATCGGCCTGCTCTTCACGGGTGACGCCGACGTGGCGGCGCTGCTCGTGCCCGCGCTCGTGCTCATGGGCGTGATGCAGCCGCTCGCCGGCGCCGTCTACGTGCTCGACGGCGTGCTCATGGGCGCGAACGACGCCCGCTACCTCGCGCTCGCGGGCGCGATCAACCTCGTGCCTTTCCTGCCGTACCTCGCGGTGGTGTGGTGGTTGCGGCCGACGGGATCGTGGGGCCTGGCGCTCATCGCGGCCGGCTTCTTCGTCATCCTCATGGGCATGCGCTTCTGGACCCTGCACCGCCGCGTGCGGGGCACGGAGTGGCTGCATCAGGAGGCCTGACGCCCCGGGTGCGGCCCGCCCGATTCGCGCGCCGGCGCGGACCGATCCGTCGCGCTCCCCCTCTAGCGAGACGCCGGCCGCGGCGGGAGCATGGAACGGATCGCCATGCCGACGTCACGCAGAGGCCTCCGAGACGCGCGCGTCCGCGCGCGGCACGGGCGCGCGATCCGGCGGGTGTGCGTGGACGCGGGCCTCGCCCTCGCGATCGTCGCGGCCGCGGCCAGCGGCTCGCTCGCGGGAATCGTGGCCATCGGCGACCGCACCCGCGTCGTCGCGGCTCCGATCCCCGTCGACACCGATGCCCAGGCGTACGTCGCTCCGAGCCGACCCGCTTCGCCGGTACTGACCGCGAGCGACTACGGCGCCACGACGGTCGCGGAGGTCCGCGCCCTGCACCGAGCGATGGAGGCCGCGGCCGAGCTCGAACGCCTGAAGGCGATCCGCGCCGCCGTGGCGGCGGGCGAGCCGTACTCGGTCGACGACCTGCCGCGCGCCGGCGATCCGATGGTGGCGGCCATGGGGTGGACCTGGCCGGTCGCGATGGGCACGATCACCGACACCTTCGGCACCCGGGGAGGGGCGCATGCGGGCATCGACATCGCCGCGGCCGAGGGCACTCCCGCGCGGGCGGCGGCACCGGGGATCGTCGTGGCCTCGGAGGAGTCCGCCCCCGGCTACGGCGTCATGGTGGTCATCGAACACGCCGACGGGGTGCGCACGCTTTACGCGCACCTCGTCTCCGGGAGCCGCGCGGTCCGGGTGGGGGACTGGGTCGAGCCCGGCGAGATCGTCGGGGCGGTGGGGAACACGGGTCGAAGCTTCGGGCCCCACCTGCACTTCGAGGTGCGCGTGGCCGGCGCCGCGGTCGATCCGTTCGGTTACCTTCCCGGGGCGGGCGCGCCTCCGGCGTAACGCCGGGCCCACTCGTACATGACGACCGCCGCCGCGGCGCTGGCGTTGATCGAGCGCGTGGAGCCGTACTGGGTGATCTCGATGTGGCTCGACGCCGCCGCGAGGGCCTCGGGTGACAGCCCCGGCCCCTCCTGGCCGAACAGCAGCACGCACCGCTCGGGCAGCTCGGCGCGGTCGACGGGCACGGCCTCGCCGACATTGTCGACGGCGACGATCGGGATGGCCTCCCGCGCTGCCCACTCGGCGAAGGTCGCGACGTCGGGATGGTGCACGACGTGCTGATAGCGATCGGTCACCATCGCGCCACGGCGGTTCCAGCGCCGCCGACCGATGATGTGCACCGTGTCGGCGAGGAACGCGTTGGCGCTGCGGACGATCGAGCCGATGTTCATGTCGTGCTGCCAGTTCTCGATCGCCACGTGGAACGGATGGCGCCGCGCATCGAGGTCGGCGACGATCGCCTCCATCGTCCAGTAGCGGTAGCGGTCGATCACGTTACGGCTGTCGCCGTGGGCCAGCAGCTCGGGGTCGTACTGGTCCCCCTCCGGCCACTCCCCCGGCCAGGGCCCCACGCCGTGCGTCGTGAACTCGCGGCTGGGCTCGGGCGTCGCGTCGGTCACCGGTTCAGCGTAGCCGCGCGCGTATGGCGAGGGGCCGCCCGCGTGGTGTGCGGGCGGCCCCCGGTCGCGTGCTTACGCGGCGGCGATGCGGCGTCGGCGGGCGATCAGCAGGCCGCCGCCGAGCAGGAGCAGCAGCACCGCGGCGCCGATCACCCCTGCCGCGATCGTCGCGCCGGTGCGCTCCAGCGGCGACGGGACGTCCTCCGGCCACTCCGGCACCGCGCACGCGCCGGCCGCATCCGACAGGCCGTTGTGAGCCAGACCCGCTGTGTTCGCGAAACCGCCCGGCTCACCCGAGCCCGGCTTCGGGCACGCCAGCGTCGACGCGTCCGCCGCGTCGGTGTCCAGCACCGCCGTCACACTCACCCGATAGGTGTGCGTCACCCCCGCACCCAGAGCCACGTCCGCGGCGACGACGTTCTCATCCGAACCGTCCTCACCCCGACCGGTCCACGAGCTCGACGGCGTCACACCCTCCGGCGCATCGATCACGACCGCCGAGCGGACCTCCAGCCCCGCCCCGTACCGCAGGCGGTCGACCAGGTCGTACTCACCCGCAGCGGCACCATCGTTCGTGGCCGTCACCACGTAGCGGACCGTCCACAGGCCGTCCTCCCCGGCCACCGGGTCGCCGTCCATCGCCTTGTCGATCTCGATCGAGGGCAGCGGCGCGCAGTCCGTGTCGGTCTGGGTGCCACCGGTCTCATCCGTCAACGTCGCGGCGTTGTTCAGCCCCTGTTCGATGAAGTTCCCACCCGGAGCCATCGTGCAACCCGGCGCGCCGGTGCCGTCGGGCTCCGCGGCATCGAAGTGCAGCGGCACGTTCGCAACCACGGCGACCCGGTAGATGTGCGGGGCATACCCGTCGTCATCCAGACCCGCGATCGACACGTCGGTCGCGATCACCTGGTCGGCGTCACCGTCGAACCCGGGGTTCACCGTCACACCGTCCGGCCCGTCCACGGCGACCGAGTCGACCGTGATGACCGGAGCGAACAGGAACTCGTCGTCCAGGTCATAGGTCGTCGCCTCCGTGCCGACGTTGCCGACCGTCAGGTCGTAGACGACCTCCCACTTCCCGTCACCGACCGGCTTCGCCGAAACCAGCGACTTGTCGAGCGTCGGCTTGCCCGGGCGCACGCACTCATCGTCTGACTCTTCGATGCCGTTCCATCCGACCGTCGCGACGTTGTTCAGCCCACCGGGCACCGTCGAGCCGTCACCGGTGGTGCAGCTTTCGGTGTCGCGGATCTCCACGTCGGACAGATCGACCGCATAGCGGACCGTCACGGTGTAGGTGTGCACCACCGGGGCACCCGTCGCGCCGTCGATCGGCTGGCCGGTCACGATGCGGACATCGCCCAGGCCGTCGAAGCCGGAGTTGATGCCGACCGGGTCCGGCGCATCCGTCACGACCTGCTCGATGCCGACGATCGTCACGCCGTCGCCCGGAGCGAGCGTGTCATCCAGGTCGTACGATCCGGCGCCCGGACCACGGTTGATCGCCGTGATCTCGTACGTCACGTCGTACACGCCGTCCTGACCGTCGACCGGCGTCACCGCGCCCGAGAGGGACTTGGTGGTGTCGATCAGCGGCAGCGGAGCGCAGTCCTCGTCGTCACGGGTCTCGCCGTTGTGCTCGAGTTCGACCGTGTTGGCCAGGCCACCCCGATCGCCCGAACCCGGAGCCGGGCACGCCAGGTCCTCCGGCGTCACGACGTCGCGGTCCATGGAGACCACCACCTGCACCTGGTAGGTGTGGGTGCCGCCGGCCTCCAGCTCGATGCCCCCCGCGACGAGGTTCTCCGCGTCGCGCAGGTCCGCGCCCTGGCCGGTCCATCCGGCCTCAGGCGTGACGCCCACCGGCGCGGTGCTCACCGTCGCGGACTCGACGACGATGCCGTCGCCGTAGCGCAGCTGGTCGCGCACGTCGTAGTCGCCCGCCGCGCCGCCGGTGTTGGTGGCGACGAGATCGTACGTGATCGTCCACGTGCCGTCGCCGTTCGGCGTCGGGCCGTCGCTGATCTCCTTGTCCACGTCGATCAGCGGCAGCGAGGCGCAGTCCTCATCCTGGGCGATGATGCCGTTGTGGTCGACGCTGGCCGAGTTCGCCAGGCCGCCGTTGTCACCACTGCCCGGGGCGGGGCACCGCAGCTCGTTCGGGTCGACCGTGGCCTCGTCCGTCTCGACGACAACCTCCACCTGGTAGGTGTGAAGGCCGCCCGCGGCGAGGGGCACGTTCTCGGCGACGAGGTTCTCCGGCGAGTCGTCGTCCGGTCCCCTGCCCGTCCACGACCCTTCTGCCGTCACGCCGCCCGGCGTGGTGACCACGTCGGCCGAGATGATGTCGATGCCCGCACCGTAACGCAGGCGGTCGTACAGGTCGTACTCGCCCGCGCCGCCGCCGACGTTCTCCGCGACGATGTCGTACACGATCGTGTAGGTGCCGTCGCCGTTCGGCGTCGGGCCGTCGCTGATCGTCTTGTCGACCGTGACGTAGGCGATCGTCACGCACGCCTCGGCCTCGTCGGTCAGATCGTTGTGCTCGATGCCCGCCGCGTTCGACAGGCCGCCGCTCTCGTTGGGATCGGCCGCGCACGACGTGACCACGGGCACGCCGGTCACGCCGTCGGCGATCCCGATGATCACCTCGACCCGGTACGTGTGCGACGCGCCAGCCGGGAGCGTCACGCCCGAGGCGATGACGTTCTCGTCGGCGCCCTCCGCGCCCAGGCCCGTCCACGACGCGTTCGGCGTCACGCCCGCCGGTGCCGTGGTGACCGAGCCGGAGACGACCTCGAGGTCGCCGTCGGCGGTCATGCGGTCGGTCACCCGGTAGGTGCCGTCGAAGGCGCCGTCGTTCGTCGCGACGATGTCGTACGTCACCGTCCAGGTGCCGTCGCCGTTGGGCACCGGGCCCGCCGACACGCCCTTGTCGATGTCGATCGAGGGGATCGGGGCGCACGCCTGGTCGTCCTCGACGCCGCCACGAGCATCGGTCAGCTGTGAGGTGTTGTTGAAGCCCTGCTCGGCGTCGGACCCGTCACCCGGGCACGACGTCGAATCCGGGTTCGCTCCCGCCCCCGGCACCTGCAATGGCACCTCGGCGATCACCGTGAGCTCATAGTGATGCGCGGCGTAGCCGGGGTCGTCGTTGCCGAGCAGCGGCACGTTCTGCGCGATCGCGGCCTCTCCCTGACCGTTCCACGCCGGCGTGGCCAGCGTCACGCCCGCCGGCGAATCGGTCACCTGGGCCGACACGATCGTCGCCTCCGGGGTGAAACGCAGCGTGTCCGCAAGGTCGTACGACGTGGGGTGCGCCGACGTGTTCGTCACGTCGATGCCGTAGACGACCTCCCACTGGCCGTTGCCGATCGGTGTGGCCGACAGCAGCGTCTTCTCGTGCGTCGGGTCGCCGTCCACCTCGAAACCGGCCGGGTCGCAGCTCTCCTGAACCTCGCCGATCATGTCGGCCGGCAGCGTGGACACGTTCACGCACGCGTTGTTCACCACCGTGTCGAGACCGCCCTCCTCGAGCACGATCGAGTACTCCTCGACGTGGGCGTTGTCCTCACCCGGCAACAGCTCGGCGATCTCGAACGACCCCAGCTCCGGCTGCTTGTCGTCCGTCACCACCAGGTCGCGCAGGGTGCCCTGGCCGGTGTTGGTCACCACGATCCGGTAGTTCACCGTCTCGCCCGGTCGGAACGACGGGTACTCGGCCGCATCGTTCGCATCGACCCAGTTGCCGTCACGGTCCTGCACGTACTTCTTCAGCGACACCGAGTACATCGCGCCCATCGTGAGGGGCTCGGACGTGCGCATCACCAGCTCGGTGTGCTCCGCGATGGCCTGCGCCCGGTTCACGTACACGTCCCCCGGCTCCGCACCCTCGGGCTGGATGTGCACCGTGAAAGCGAAGGTCGCCCCCGGCGCCAGCTCGCCGCCAATCACGCGGATCGCGGTCGGGTTCGCCACCGGCGCGGTGCTCCATCGGGCCGGGTCCACCGTGCCCGGCGCAGGTCCGTTGCTGCGGTCCGACGGGTCATCCGACAGCGTCGCCGGGGCGTCGGTCGTGTAATACACCGTCGCCCCCGCCGGCACGTCCACCCCGGTCACGTCATACGTGCCCTCGAAGTCGGTGCCTCGCCCGTCGCCCTCGTACGGGAGAATGTCGATCGTGTCCGTGAACGCCTGCGGCAGCGGGTCCTCCGACCGCAACGTCACCGTCCACGAACCCGACTCGCCCGAGCCGTCGCCGTCCGGGTTCGCGATGAACCACCGGTCCGTGCTCTTTGCGATCGAGGTGAAGCCGTTGGTCGAGACGGTGACCTGCGCGGTCGCCGGTGTCGACGACTCGCCCTCCACCGACGCGACCACGCTGTTGGTCAGCGCGGCGCCCGGCGTCACGTCGGCCGCGGCGACCGCCTGGTAGGTCAGGGTCTGCAGCGCGTTCGTGGGCACGCCGTCGAGGTCCCAGGTCAACACCTGCTGCCCGGACCCGTTCGTCGTCACGGTCGGCGCGGGGTTGGCCGATCCGGGAACGTACGTCATGCCCGCGGGCAGCGTGTCCACGAGCCCGAAGTCATCGACCGTCGGGTCGATGGCTCCGGTGCCGTTCGCGCTGTAGGTGAGCGTGTAGGTCGCCGGGACGCCCGGCTTGACCGAGGAACGGTCGACGGACTTCGTGACCGCTGGGGTCACGCCGATGACGTACAGGACGTCGCGACCACTTTCGGCGTACGGGTACCGCTTACCCGGCGTCAACGGCCCCCACCTGGTGGGCTCGGCGGGGTTCATGCTGCGGGCCGGGTACTGCCACGCCCCGTTGACGTAGGCGGCACCCCACTCCCATACGTCCGTCCCGACCGGCGCGGTCGGCTTGATCATGTGGCGGACGTTCAGGCTCGATCTCGGGTTGCCGGTCATCGCCGAGAAGGGATAGAGAGCGCGCACGGCCTTCACGGTCTGGCCGGCTGCGGGCGTCGTGGTCCAGCCCGCGGGGTCCTGGTCGCACCGGAACGCGTTCGGGTCGTAGCTCCCGCTGGCCGGATCGACGGTGACCGCCGACCCGACGTAGTACTCGAGCGCCACGCCAGGCAGCGAAGCCCCGCCCCAGCCGTGACTGATCTCCGCCCACACGAAGTCGACGTAGCGGGTGTCGAGGATCTGGCACTGGCCGAACACCGTGGCCGGGTTGGATGAGGCCCACTCGGCGGTGGTCGTGGACTGCACCGTCCGGCCCGGCGAGACGCGGAACTCGTTGCTCCACCACGAGGGCACCTGGATGCCCGTGAACTCAGGCTGCCAGGCGTTGGACCAGCCGCCACGCGTCCAGACCTTGTTCGAGGTGTTGTTCGACGGGTCGTCCGTCGACGTGGCCCCCGACGGGGACTGGTACGTGGGCGCGCTCGAGGTGAGCGTCATGCTGTTGTTCGCACCGCTCATGAAGCGGAACCACACCGTGCCGCTGGCCACCGCCTCGCGGTTCGCCGGAAGCGCGCGCCCCACCGAGTCCCGCGTGGGCACCTGCAGACGCGAGTAGTCGATCCCGGTCAGCGTGAGGGTGAAGGACCCGTCGGCGTTGCGCGTCAGCGAGCAGCCGTCCACGAACGGAGCCGTCTGCTCCGCAGGGTGACCAGCGCCGGACCACGGGTGCCCCGTCGCGCCGCCCGTCGTGAACGGCGAACACGCCTGAGGTCCCACTCGGATCTCCGCGCCCACCGGATTGGTGACGTCAAGGCGGTAACTCACCGAATCGGGCCCAGGGTCGCTGCCGGCCTGTGTGAACAGCGTCCACTGGACGTCGATGTCCACATAGTTGTCGGCCCACCCGATGCCGCTGGTGGGCGTCTGCCAGACCATGTCCATCGCGAACGGGTTCTCGATGGTGATGAAGGGAACATCCGCCGTCTCGTCACCGATGGTGGCGACGGCGTCGATCCGGTCCCCGCTCTGGCCGTCGGCCCGGATGGGAGTCTGCACGACGTGAGCCGTCCCCTGGTCCTGGGTCCCGAGGTTGCAGACGAGCGTCTTGCCGTCGGGCGAGATGCTCGACGCCGGGGTCACACCGGTGACGAGGCAGGCGTCGGGGAGGGCGCTGAAGGCGCCGCGGGGGATGGTCACCTCGAAGGTGACGTTGTCGACCGGCTCGTTGGCGGGAGCGGCGGCGTCATCGTTGACGTTGACGCGCCATTCCGCGGTCACGACGTCGCCGGAGGCCACCACGCTGGGCGCGTTCTCCGCCCACCGGCCGGAAATCTCGTAGACGGTCGCGGCCACGGCGGGCGTCGCGACGAGCACGCTGCCCGCCGTCACGATGATCGCGGTGGCCGCGGCGGCGATCGCGCGAAGGCCGCGCGGCGCGCGGAACGAACGCGAGGTCGACGTGTTCATTGGTTGTACTCCCCCATTGGACGACCGACCTCGCCGCGCCACACCACGCGCGGCACCAGTCGGGCTCACACCATACACTCAGGTTCCGCCTCGCCCGGACAACGTGTGCGCCGTAATTCACCCGACACTTCACCCTCCGCGCGCCGGGGAGGGGGCGCCCCCACCCGTCCACGACTCGAACCCTCCGATCGGTCACCAGCACTTTTCGGCACACCTAAAAATCTGGCACACTGTCGGCATGACGACGGAGACGACGACGCGCACCGCACCCCGGCCGGCCTGGCTACTCGGCCCCGCCCTCGTGGCGGGAGTGGCCTACCTCGACCCCGGCAACGTGGCCACGAACATGTCGGCGGGCGCGCAGTTCGGCTACCTGCTCGTGTGGGTGGTGGTGCTCGGCAACGCGATGGCGTGGCTGATCCAGTACCTCTCGGCCAAGCTCGGCGTCGTCACCGGCCGCAGCCTGTCGCAGACCCTCGGCGAGCGCATCCGCCGCCCGTGGGCGCGGCGCGCCTACTGGCTCCAGGCCGAGCTCGTCGCCATGGCCACCGACATCGCCGAGATCATCGGCGGAGCCGTCGCCCTGTGGCTGCTCTTCGACGTCCCGCTGCTCATCGGCGGGCTCATCACGAGCGCGGTCTCGATGATCCTGCTCGCCGTGCAGTCCACGCGGGGCGCGAAGCCGTTCGAGTTCGTCATCATCGGGCTCATGGCGGTCATCGCCGTCGGCTTCACGGTGGGCGTCTTCGTGGGCCCGCCCGATCCCGCCGCCACCGCCGCGGGGCTGCTGCCGCGCTTCGAGGGGACCGCATCGGTTCTGCTGGCCGCGTCGATCCTCGGCGCGACGGTCATGCCGCACGCCATCTACGCGCACAGTGCCCTGTCGCGCGACCGCTTCCACGGCCCCATGCAAGGGTTCGCGCGCCAGGAGGAAGCGGGCGTGCGCGTGCCGCGCCTGCTGCGCGCCACGAAGCTCGACGTCACGATCGCGCTGGTGATCGCCGGAACGGTGAACCTCGCCATCCTGCTGCTCGGCGCCGCCAACCTGCCCGGCGTGCCGGGAACCGACAGCCTCGAGGGTGCGCACGCGGCGCTGTGGGACGGCCTGGGCCCCGCCATCGCGACCCTGTTCGCCGTGGGCCTGCTCGCCAGCGGCCTCGCGTCGACGTCGGTCGGCGCGTACGCGGGCGCCGAGATCATGTCGGGTCTGTTGCGGGTGCGCATCCCGCTGCTCGCCCGCCGGCTCATCACACTCGTGCCCGCCCTCGCCATCCTCGCCGTCGGCTTCGACCCCACCCAGGCGCTCATCCTGAGCCAGGTCGTGCTGTCGTTCGGCATCCCGTTCGCGCTCATCCCGCTCGTCGCCCTCACGGCGCAGGAGCGCACGCTCGGCGCGTTCCGCAACCGCTGGTGGACCACCGCGCTCGGCATCGTCTGCAGCGGGTTCCTCATCGCCCTCAACGGCGCCCTGCTGTGGCTGACCTTCACCGGCGCGTGAGTACCCTGGTGGCGTGCCCTCCCCCGCTGTCGACGACTACCTGAAGACGGTGTACGCGCACACCGAGTGGCAGGACGCCCCCATCACGCCCTCGGTGCTGGCCGCCCGGCTCGGCGTCGCGCCGTCGAGCGTGACCGAGATGGTGAAGAAGCTGGCGGCGCAGGGGCTCGTGGCACACGAACCGTACCGCGCCGTGCGCCTCACGCCCCAGGGCGAGCGCCGCGCCCTGGAGATGACGCGCCGGCACCGGTTGATCGAGACGTGGCTCGTGCGCGAGTTCGGCTACACGTGGGACGAGGTGCACGACGAGGCCGAGGTGCTGGAGCACGCCATCAGCGACCGCCTGCTCGAGAAGATCGACGAGCGGCTCGGGAGGCCGCGCTTCGACCCGCACGGCGACGCGATCCCCGACGCCTCCGGTCGCGTGGAGCGGGAGCCGTTCGTGCTGCTGGCCGACGCCAGCCCAGGGCACGAGGGGCACGTGCTGCGCGTGAGCGATCGCGACCCCGACCTGCTGCGGGCGATCGAGGACGCCGGGATCGAGGTCGGGTCGGTCCTGCGTGCCGGCGACCCCGTGCCGCCCGGCGCCGAGGATGCCATCTGGCTCAGCGCCTGACGGCACCGCTCCGCGCTGCGTGCGTCAGGCGATGATCGCCGCGACCTGGCGGGCGAGCGCGACCCGCGCCGCCGCCGTCTCGGGCCGCGGATCGTCCATTGCGAACACGACCACCCGACCGAGCCCCACCGTCACGCTCAACGGCAGATCGCGGTGTGCCGACACCAGCTCGCGCACGCGCCCGGCCCACGCCGGCTCCTCGTCCGCGCCCGTCCACGAACGACGCCCGCCCTGGGTCCACGCCGGCGTGATGAGGAGCGGATCGGGCAGCGACGCATTCGACGCGGCGAAGCGCACCTGACCGGTCGCCGCCGGAACCACGACGATCTCGCGCCGGCGCACCTGCCGTCGCGACCCCGGGATGGCGCGAAGCACCCAGGTCTCCACCCGGGTGGCGCCCGACTGATCGGCCGTCATGATCCGCCCCCTCGCGGCCGTCACGCTCCACCCGCGCGGAATGGCAAGGTCGACGTCCTGCGGATCGGCGGGACCGTCGCCCCCCTGCGTCCATCCGTGCGCCGCGGCCCACGCCGCACGGGCGGCGGCCACGCGGCCGTGGACCGCCTCGACGCCGCTGCGGCCGCTCACAACGAGGGCGAGGACGACCCCGGCCACCAGGATCGCCGCCACGATGCCCATGCGCGCCGGCTGCGGCAGGCTGCCGGTCAGCACCGCCGCGAGCACGGCGGCCGCCACCGTCCCGATGCCGACGAACAACGGCCTGCCGGCCGTGCCGGTCCACGCCCGGGCGCCCAGGGCCGGCCGTGCCGCCGCGTCAGCGGAGGTCATCGCGCAGCACCTCCACCCGCGACGGGATCGACTGGTGGTACGACGCGCTCATGAGGGTGGACAGCTCCGGGGAGGACGGCAGCGCGTGGGCAGCGAGCTCGTCGACCGCGTCACGTAGGGCGAGGAGGGCCCGGTCGTGAGCCTCCATCGTGAGCCGCGACAGCGTGGCAGGAGAGAGCGAGGGCGCCGAGGGCGTGAACTCGACGTCGCGAATCAGACCGTCCGAGCCGACCCGCACGCGCACCTCGCGCCGGCTCGACCAGCCGACGTGCTCGCGCGCTTCCAGGTTCTGCGCGAACGCCTGACTCTCCTGAGCGGCCCGGTGGGCCTCCTGGCGCAGCTGCTCGAGCCGCTGCCTCGCCGCCAGCATCCCGTCGTCCATGCTCAGCCTCCCGTCTCCGTCTTCACGGCCTGGTCGGTGCCCGCGACGTACGCGCTGACCACCGTGTGCGGAGCGATGCCGTAGTTGTACACACCGGCCTCGTCGAACGCCCGGTACAGGTCGGCGAGCACGTCGGTGAACCGGCCGGCCGCGCCGAGCAGCTCGTCCATCCAGCGGGCGGCATCGTCGACCCATCGCGCGATCGCCGAGGTGGCCTGGGCGACGATGACCGGAATGCCGATACCGAGCGAGGCGAGAGCCTCACCGACCCACACGATGAGCTTGCCGACGAGTTCCGCGCAGATGGCGGTCACGATCTGGCGCACCACCGTCACGACGGCGCTGCCTGCGGCGTAGCCCGACCGCATGCAGCGGCACGCGAACGCCATGACCGAGCACTGCTGCGCCTGCTGCGACAGGCGCTCTCGGAACGCGTCGCCGGCCGGTCCCTGCCAATAGTCCGCGGAGCGGTCGCGCACCTCGATCAGGCGCTCGGCCTGCGCGTCGAGCGCGCCGCCGACGTTCGCCCAGGTGAGCCCCACCGCGGTGACGACGGCCGGGTCGCCGACGAGCACGTTGAGCGCCTCCTGGAACCAGGCGCAGCGGTCGAGCAGGAACGACGCGACGCTCGACGCCAGGGTGCCGAGCGGGTCGACGGCCACGCCGACGGCGTCGCCGATCACGGAGGCGCCGGAACCCAGCGCGCCCGCCCAGTTGCCCGACCCCAGGCTGTAGCCCGTCGAGAACAGTGAGCCGATGACGGGCACACCGAGGGCGGTGCCATCGAACCATCCCGGTGCCTGCCACTCCTCAGGCTGAACGACCAGCGGATCCATCAGAGGCTCCTCATCAGTCGGGTGTACACGCGCGACGAGCCGAGGTCGACCTCGTCATACTGATCGGCGGCCGCTGTCGCACTCTCGGCGGTCGCCGAGACCGCCGACGCGAGGGCGCGCAGCGCCCCGCCGGCCGCGGTCTGCGCGAGGTTCGACGGCGGCACCATCATGACGCACAGCAAACCGAACGCCCGCTCAGACATCTTCTGCGCACTCGCGCCCGCCTGAGCGGCATCGTCCAGACCGGACGCCGCACCGCGCACCGCCGCGGCCCCCTGCCTGATCCCCTCGATATCCGCTTCGAAGTCGCTCATTCCTTCGCCCCCATGCCCATCGCGCGCCACGCGGCCGCGCTGAACTCACTCCGCCCGAGATCCGCGACGGGCGTCGTGCGCGCCCCGCGCGCCGCCGCATACGCCGCGTTGGTCGCCGCGAGCACCGCGCTCGCCAGCTCATCCGCGTCGAGCTCGTCGATCGCGTCGTCGTAGACGATGTCGCCGAGGATCCCCCGCGCGTCCACCGTCACCCGCACAAACCCATCCGGGTCCTCGCCCGTCGCGCCCTCCGTCGGCGCCGATACCGGCGCCGCGGCGGCGCCCTGCAGACGACCGGCGATGCCCGCGAACAGGGCGGTGAGATCCTCGGAGTGCATGCGACGAACGTAGCAGCGGGCCGCGCCAGCTCCGATGGGGAGAACTCACCCCCCTAGCGATACCGGCCGCGGCGCCGTGCGCATCGGGCGCCGCGCGCGTCGGGCGCCCCGCCATCCGCCTCCCGGACGATGCGGATCATCCCCTGGGCCGATGCGCGACGGGGCGGCCAGGCGCTGGGATGGGCACATGATCACGGCAGAGAACCTCACGAAGCGCTTCGGCGCCCACACGGCGGTGGACGACGTCTCGTTCACGGCGAGGCCCGGGCAGGTCACCGGCTTCCTCGGGCCGAACGGAGCGGGCAAGTCGACGACCATGCGCATGATCATGGGGCTCGATCGGCCCACCTCCGGGCGCACGACCGTGGGTGGTCGCCCCTTCGCCGAGCACGCCGATCCGATGCGGCAGGCCGGCGCGCTGCTCGACGCGAAGGCGGTGCACCCCGGCCGCACGGCCGAGGCCCATCTGCGCATGCTCGCCGCGACCAACGGCATCTCACGGTCGCGGGTGAAGGAGGTGCTCGAGCTCACCGGTATCGAGGCCGTCGCCCGCCGCCGCATCGGCGGGTTCTCGCTCGGCATGCACCAGCGGCTCGGCATCGCCGCGACGATGCTGGGAGACCCGCAGGTGCTCATCTTCGACGAGCCCGTGAACGGCCTCGACCCCGAGGGCGTGCACTGGGTGCGCGGCTTCGCGCGAGCGCGGGCGGCCGAGGGCCGCACGGTGTTCATCTCGTCGCACCTCATGAGCGAGATGGCGCAGACGGCCAACCACATCATCGTGCTCGGGCGTGGCCGGGTGCTCGCCGACGCCCCGATCGCCGAGTTCCTCGCCGCCGCCCGTCGCGAGGTCACCCGCGTGCGGGTCTCGGACGGCGCCGCTCTTGCCTCGCTGCTGAGCAGCAGCGGGGTGACGGTCACCCCGGGGGCCGACGGTTCGCTCGAGGTGGAGGGTGTTCCCGCCCGGCGCATCGCCCGCGTAGCGAGCGAGGCGGGTCTGGAGCTCGACGAGCTGACCCCCGTCTCCGCCTCTCTGGAGGAGGCCTACCTCGCGCTCACCGGCGAGGCGACCGAGTACCGCAGCGACACCGCGGCCCTGGCCGCCTGATCCCCATTCCCCGAAAGGCATATCACGATGTCGACCCTCGCTTCCGCCGCCCCCGTCCACGCCCCGCACGTTCCCGCCACCGGGTCGCGCCTCACCTTCGGTGGCCTGGTGAAGGCCGAGTGGATCTCGCTGACGAGCCTGCGCGGCACGCACCTCGCGCTGTGGATCGGCGCCGCCCTGGCGTTCGGGCTCACCGCCGGAATGTCGTTCATCTACGGCCTCTCCACCACGCGCGACGACAACCCCATGCCGATCGAGGGCGTGCCACCCCTGTCGATGGCGATCCTCAACGGCTACATCGTGGCCATCGCCGTCGCGGTGGTGCTGGGCGCCGCGGCCTACGCCAAGGAGCACGCCACCGGCTCCCTGCGCACCCAGCTCGCGGCGGCGCCTCGCCGCGTCCCCACCCTCGGCGCCAAGGCGGTCGTCGTCGGCGGCACGCTGTTCGTCTTCGCCGCCGCCGGGTTCGCCCTCTGCCTCGCCGCCTGCGCCGGCATCTATGCCGCCTTCGACATGCCGACGAACGTGGTCGACGCGGTGCCGGAGCTGGTCCTTCCCGTCCTCGGCATCGCGCTCGGCACGGCGCTGGCAGGCGTCTTCGCCCTGGGCCTGTCGGCCATGCTGCGGTCGGAGACCTGGTCGATCACGCTCACGTTCGTGTTCATCTTCGTGCTGCCGACGCTGCTGTACACGCTGCCGTGGGAGTGGGCACAGCGGACCTCCGAGTACCTCCTGGGTACGACGATCCAGGAGCTTCCCGATACGACGGGCGGCCTCGCCGGTGACTACCTGACCGATCTGGCGGTCACCGTGGCGTGGGTCGTGGCGGCGTTCGTCGGCGGCGCGCTCGTCATGCACCGCCGCGACGCCTAGCGACCGACGCCCGCCCGCGGGGCCGCTCAGCGCGCGGCGCGGGCGGCCCGTGCGAACGGCCACTCGCTGCGGGTGAGGCGCTCGCACTCCTCCCAGACCCGACGGCGGACCTCAGGATCGCTGGAGGTGGGGGAGGGCGTCTGCCGCACGGGCGCCCCGCGCGTGACGAAGCGCGGCCCCCAGTACTGGCCGCCCTCGACGCGCGGGTCCACGAGCGCGCGCACGGGCGCCCACGCGCCCCGCTCCTTGCTCTGTGCGATCGGCGCCTGCAGCGCGTCACGCAGCCGCTTGCCGCGGCTGGGCTGGTTCACGCCATGCACCGTGGGCGTGCGGCCGCCGATGGCATAGCCGGGGTGCGCCACGACGCTCGCCACCGGCACATCGGCCGCGCGCAGACGCGCGTCGGCCTCGAGTCCCAAGGCCTGCACGACGACCTTCGACTGCACGTACGCGCGCCACGCCGCATAGCCCCGTTCCAACTGCATGTCGGTCGGTTCATACACGCCGAGCCGCGTCGACACGCTGCCGAGCCACACCATGCGGGGCGTCACGCCGCGGGCGGCCGTCTTGGCGAGGGTCACCAGCAACTCGGCGGCGAGAACGAAGTGGCCCAGCGCGTTCGTCGCGATGACGAGCTCGCGGCCGTCGCGCGTCAGCTCTCGCCGGCGCGGGGTGTGCACGATGCCGGCGTTCAGCAGCACCCCGTCCAGGCGGCCGCGCTGAAACAGTCCGCCGCGCACCGAGGCGGCGGCCGCGCGAATGGATCCCGGGTTGGCGACGTCGAGCAGCAGCGTCTCGACCGACGCGCCGGGCACGCGGGCCTCCAGCGCGTCGTGGGCGGCGGCAAGACGATTCGGGTGACGACCGCTGAGGATGACGTGCGCGCCGGCACCGGCCAACTGCTCGGCGGCGAAGTAGCCCAGGCCCTTGTTGCCCCCGGTGATGAGGAAGGTGCGCCCGGACTGGTCGGGCAGGCGCGTGGGATCCCACGACGGGCGTTCGCGGGCGATCACCCTCCGAAGATAGCCCGCGCCGACGGCCGCCGGTGCGCACGGCACGCGGCCGGCACGCGGGCCGTGGCCGAATAGGCTGACCCCATGGCGCGACGCGATGGAATCGAGTGCTGGCTGACCGACATGGACGGCGTCCTCGTGCACGAGGAACAGCCCATCCCCGGCGCCCGTGAGCTGCTGACCCAGTGGCGCGAGACGGGCACGCCGTTTCTCGTGCTGACGAACAACTCCATCTTCACGCCCCGTGACCTCTCGGCCCGGTTGCGCAACTCGGGGATCGACGTTCCCGAGCAGAACATCTGGACGAGCGCGCTGGCCACCGCCGCGTTCCTGAAGTCGCAGAGCCCGGGCGGCACCGCGTTCGTCATCGGCGAGGCCGGCATCCTCACCGCGATGCACGAGGCGGGGTTCATCATGACGGAGTCGGATCCCGACTACGTGGTCGTGGGGGAGACCCGCAACTACTCCTTCGAGGCGCTCACCAAGGCCGTGCGGCTCATCAACGGCGGCGCGCGGTTCATCTCCACGAACCCCGACGCCACCGGGCCGAGCGCGCAGGGCGTGCTGCCCGCGACGGGCGCCATCAACGCGCTCATCACCGCCGCCACCGGCAAGGAGCCCTACATCGTGGGCAAGCCCAACCCGATGATGTTCCGCTCGGCCCTGAACCGCATCGGTGCCCACAGCGAGAACACGGGCATGATCGGGGACCGGATGGACACCGACATCGTCGCGGGCATCGAGGCAGGCCTGCACACCGTGCTCGTCATGACGGGCATCAGCACGCCGTCCTCCATCCAGCGTTACCCGTTCCGGCCCGACGAGATCGTCGACTCCGTCGCCGACCTGCTCGACCCGGTCGCGGAGGGCGAGGGCGGGGCGGAGCTCGACGCGGGCATCTGAGGCCCGGCGGCGCCTAGGCTGAGGCCATGGACGTGCGTGACCTCATGTTCGCCGTCGCGGTGCTGTGCATCGGCGGCACGCTCGTCGTCTTCGTCATGCAGTGGTGGCGCAACCGCGACAAGTAGTCCGCGCGGACGATCAGCGCAGCACGAGGGCGGCGGCACCCACGAGCGGGCCCTCGTCGCCGAGAGCGCTGCGCACCACGCGCACGGAGCGCGCGTAGGGCAGCACGGCGGTCTCGCGCACCGTCGCCGCGACGAGATCGACGTAGTCGGCCGAAACCCGCGAGAACCCGCCGCCGATCGCGATCACGTCGAGGTCGAGCAGCGTCGCGGCGTCGGCCAGGGCGCGCCCGACGGCCCGTGCCGATCGCTCCACGGCGGCCCGCGCGAGCGGGTCCCCCTCCGCCGCCGAGCGCGCCAGGTCCTCGCCCGTCTCGCCGTCCCAGCCCTGCTGACGCGCCCAGCGCACGGTGTGCGGTCCGGAGGCGATCTCCTCGGTGGTCGACCCGTCGACGAACGTCTGCCCGAGGTGGCCGGCGTTGCCGCTCGCGCCGCCGATGGGCCGGCCCTCGATGACGATGCCGCCGCCCACGCCGGTGGAGACGACGATCGACAGGGACGCCCGCGACCCGGCGGCCGCACCGATCCACGACTCCGCGAGTGCCAGACAGCCGCCGTCGTGCCGCAGGCGCACGACGGCGTCGGGGAGCCCGGTGGCTCCGATCACCGCGTCGCGGACGGCGTCGACGATGCCGAACCCTCGCACACCCGGCATGTTGACGGGCGCGATCGTGCCACCGCTCAGATCGACGGGGCCCGCCGAGCCGATGCCCGCTCCCGCGAACGCCACGCCCGCGGGAAGGTGCGCGAGCGCGTCGCCCACCACCGCGGAGAGGCCGTCGCGCAGCACGGACGGCGTGACCTCGCGCCCCGTCGCCCGGCGACACCTCGTGCCCGGCACCACGACGCCGTCGCCCGTGACGAGCGCGGCCTCGACCTTGGTCCCGCCGAGGTCCACGCCGAGGGCGACGGCGCTCACTGCGGCTGCAGCCCCAGGTCGTCGAGATCGATCGCCGCCCGCCACTCCAGCCCCTCGGCCTCGACGGCGGCCTGCGCGCCGGTCTTGCGGTCGACGATGACGGCGACGGCGGCGACATCGGCGCCCGCCCGGCGCAGCGCCTCGACCGCCTTGAGGGCGGACTGGCCGGTCGTGGAGGTGTCCTCCACCACGACGACGCGGCGACCCTCGACCTCCGCGCCCTCGATCTGACGCCCCCGGCCGTGGTCCTTGGGCTCCTTGCGCACGACGAAGGCGTCGAGGGGCCGATCGGTCCCCGCGGACGCGTGCATCACGGCGTTGGCGATCGGGTCGGCACCGAGCGTCAGCCCCCCGACGGCCACCACGCCGTCGATGTCGGCGATGAGGTCGCTCATGATGCGGCCGATGGCGGGGGCCGCGCGGTGGTCGAGAGTGAGCTTGCGCATATCCACGTAGTAGGTGGCCTTCTTGCCACTGGAGAGCGTGAAGTCGCCGTGGAACACCGCCTCGTCGCGGATGAGAGCGATGAGCTGCTGGCGCTCGGCCTCGAGCTCGGGGGTGGATGCGGGTGCGGCCATGCGCCCAGTCTAGGGACAGCGGTGCTGCGGAACCCGCCGGACGCGGGTGGCGTCGGAGGCGCGGATTAGGCTGGGGCCATGCGCCTGGCCACCTGGAATGTGAACTCCATCCGCGCCCGCGTGGACCGCATCGTCGGCTTCGCCGACCGCGAGCACATCGACGTGCTGGCCATGCAGGAGATCAAGTGCACGCCCGAGCAGTTCCCCTATGAGGCCTTCGAGGCGGCCGGATACCACGTGGAGGCGCATGGCCTGAACCAGTGGAACGGCGTGGCCATCGCGAGCCGCGAGCCCATCGAGGACGTGGAGTATGCCTTTCCCGGCATGCCGGGCTATCAAAAGGGGCACACCGGCGACGACGCGCCGCAGGAGGCCCGCGCGATCGGCGCGACCGTCAACGGCGTGCGGCTCTGGAGCCTGTACGTGCCCAACGGCCGCAGCCTGGCCGACCCCCACTACGCCTACAAGCTCCGTTGGCTCGACGCGCTGCGCGCATACACGACCGACGCGCTGACGTCCGACCCCGACCTGCCGCTCGCCCTGGTCGGCGACTTCAACATCGCCCCCACCGACGCCGACAACGGCGACCCCGCCGTCGTCCCGGGCGCCTCCACCCACGTCTCCCCGGCCGAGCGCGAGGCGTTCCACGCGCTCGAGAGCGCCGGGCTGCGCGACGTGGTGCGCCCCTTCGTGCC
The DNA here is from genome assembly GCF_946151065.1 of Microbacterium sp. Marseille-Q6965. Taxonomy (GTDB): domain Bacteria; phylum Actinomycetota; class Actinomycetes; order Actinomycetales; family Microbacteriaceae; genus Microbacterium. The sequence continues at coordinate 68,240 of NZ_CAMGZA010000003.1, forward strand.
CGAGGGCTTCACGTACTGGGACTACAAGCAGCTGAAGTTCCCCCGCAATCAGGGCATGCGCATCGACTTCATCCTCGGATCGCGGGCGCTCGCGGACGCGACCGCGGGAGCGGCGATCCACCGGGACGAGCGCAAGGGCGTGCAGCCCAGCGACCACGTTCCCGTCGTCGTCGATCTCGACTTCCCGTCGGACGACGACGACGCGGACGTGCCGATGATCTTCGGCTGACCGACATGCCCGCCGCGGCGGCTCCCGCCGCCGGGGTCCGCCGTACGGGGGAGGCCGGCGGACGGCGACCGCCCTACGGTGGAGGGATGACGGCAGTGCACGGCGCCGCGACCGACGCCCCCCTGGTGACGCCCGACACGGCGACGCGAGCCGCCCCCACGCCGCTGGAGCGGCGACAAGATCTCCTGCTGGCGGCGGCCATGTTCGTCGCGGCGATCGTCAGCGGAGCGCTCTCCTCGATCTCGCAGTTCTACGGCGAGCGGACCGCCGACGTCGTCTGGACGATCCCCCTGGCCGTGGCCACCACCCTGCCGCTCGCGCTGCGGCGACGGTACCCGGTGGCCGTCTCCGTCGTCATCTGCACCGCCTACTTCGTGGGCGTGACCGCCTATGTGCCCGAGGCGTTCGTGAGCATGGTGGCCATGTTCATCGCCATCTACACGATCGGCGCCTGGGTCAACGACCGTCGTCGTGCCTTCTGGGCACGCACCGCCATCGTCGTGGCCATGTTCGTGTGGATGCTCGTGACCACGTTCCTCGCCGTCACGGGCGAGGCGGCCGACGAACCCGGGCTGTACGCGGGCGCGTTCTCGCCGCTGGTGGCGTTCATGCTCATCCAATGGCTGATCAACGCCGCCTACTTCGGCGGCGCCTGGTTCCTCGGCGATCACGCCTACCGCGCGGCCCTCGATCGCCAGGCGCTGCGTGCCCTCGCGGCGCGGCTCGAGGAGGAGCGCGAGCTCTCCGCCGCGCAGGCGGTGGCGCTCGACCGGGTGCGCATCGCGCGCGAGCTGCACGATGTCGTGGGCCACCACGTGTCGGTGATGGGAGTCCAGGCCGGGGCGGCGCGGACGGTGCTCGAGCGGGACCCACATGCCGCAGCCGGGATGCTCCGCGGCATCGAGGACTCGGCGCGGTCTGCGATCGAGGAGCTGCACCACCTGCTCGACACCCTGCGGACCCCCGAGGACGAGGCGGGCGAGGCGCCGTCCGCGCTGCGTCTGTCGGCGCTCGAGGAGCTCGCCCGCGCCATGACGGCCGCCGGCACGCCCACGCGCTTCACGGTCGTGGGCGACCCCGTGGACGTGCCCGACCTCGTTCACGTCAACCTCTACCGCATCGCGCAGGAGGCCCTCACCAACGCGCGCCGCCACGGGGGCCCCGACGCCACGGCCGACGTGCGGCTGCGCTACGAGTCCGACGCCGTGGAGCTGGAGATCGCCAACACGGGCTGGGTGCGCTCCGGGGCCCGGCCCGGGATCGGACAGCTCGGCATGCGCGAACGCGCGACGGCATGCGGCGGCACGCTCCACCTGGGGCCCCGGCACGCGGCAGGCGGCCTCGAGCGCACCGGCTACCTCGTGCGCGTGCGGGTACCGCTCGCGCACGGCGACCAGGGGAGCGCGGCATGACGCGCGTGCTGATCGTGGACGACCACGCCGCGATGCGGATGGGGTTCCGCACCATCCTCGCGGCCTCCGGACTGGAGGTGATCGGCGAGGCCGCCAGCGGCCGGGAGGCGGTGGATGCCGCCGCGAGCATGCGCCCCGATGTCATCCTCATGGACGTGCAGATGCCCGATCTCGACGGCATCGAGGCGACGCGCCTCATCCTCGGCGACGCGGGCGACGCTCCGCCCCGGGTGGTGATCGTGACGACGTTCGACCGAGACGACTACCTGTTCGCGGCACTCGACGCCGGCGCCAGCGGCTTCCTGCTCAAGAACGCCGGTCCGGAGGAGCTGGTGAACGCGGTGCGCGTGGTGGCGGCGGGCGACGCGCTGCTGGCGCCGGAGGTGACGCGCCGGGTCATCGAACGGTTCGCCTCGCCCGCGTCGAGCGTCGCACCCGCACTCACGCCGGCCACGGCGCCCGCCGCCGGGCAGGACGTCGATCTCACCGAGCGTGAGGCGGAGGTGTTGCGCCTGCTCGCGCAGGCCATGAGCAACGCGGAGATCGCCGCGCGGCTGTACATCGGTGAGGCGACGGTGAAGACGCACGTGTCGAACATCCTGCTCAAGCTCGGGGTGCGCGACCGCGTCGCGGCGGTCGTGTACGCGCACCGCCACGGTCTCGCGTGAGCGTCGGGTAGCGGCGCCGCTGAGCCGGAGGGGCGCCCCGACCGGGCGCCCCTCCGGGCGCCGCGTCAGGAGTTGGCCTTCTCCACCCGCGCCACGAGGCCGAGGAAGGTGTCGAGATAGCTCTGCAGGAAAGCCTTGGTGCCCTCGTTGGTGATCTCGCGGTTCTCGTCGATGAGGCCGGGGGTGAGCTGGATGAAGCCCTCCGGCTGGCCCATCACGATGGCGTCGACGTGCGACAGCACGGCCTTCAGGTGCTGCTGCGCCGCGGCGGTCGCGATGCCGCCCTGCGAACCGCCGAGCACAGCGACGGGCTTGCGGCTGAGCGACATCTGGCCGTAGGGCCGGGCCGACCACTCGATCGCGTTCTTCAGCACGCCGGGGATCGAGCGGTTGTACTCGGGGGTGACGATGAGCACGCCGTCGACGGCCTCGATCGCGGCCTTGAAGTCCTTGCCCTCCTGGGGGAAGTCGGCGTCGTAATCGGGCGAGTAGAAGGGCAGGTCCTTGATCGGGATCTCCACGAACTCGACGCCCTCGGGCGCGAGCTTCACAACGGCCTCGGCGAGCGTGCGATTGATCGAGGTGCTGCTGATGCTGCCGACGATGTAGCCGATCTTGGTCACGATGATTGCTCCTGTACTGCGGAAGAGGCATCCGGCCGGGCGGCCGATCCATTCACGTGCAAGTTCCTGTCGGCCGGATCTATTCCCCGCCTCTCGTGAAGCGCGCGCCCGCGTCCTCCGCCCCGCGGGGGAGGGGGCGCAATCCGCCTCGCGGCGGATGTGGCGAACCCGCCGTGATTCCTAGCCTGGAACCATCATCGAGAAGGGATGACCATGCTGCGATTGCAGGGGATCACCAAGAGTTACGGGGAGCGCAGGGCGCTGGACGGGGTGACGTTCGACGTCTCCGCAGGCCGCCTCACCGGCTTCGTGGGAGGAAACGGCGCCGGCAAGACGACGACGATGCGGATCGTGCTCGGGCTGCTGGCGCGCGACGGCGGATCGGTCACTCTGGACGGCACGGAGGTCACGGCCGACGATCGCCGCCGCTTCGGGTACATGCCGGAGGAGCGCGGTCTCTACCCGAAGATGAAGGTGCTGGAGCAGATCACCTACCTCGCGCGGCTGCACGGCTTCGGTCACGCGGAGTCCGCGCGGCGCGCTCAGGACATCCTCGAGCGCCTCGGCCTCGAGGAGCGGCTCAACGACAACGTCGAGGCTCTCTCGCTCGGAAACCAGCAGCGCGCGCAGATCGCCGCCGCGCTCGTGCACGACCCCGAGGTGCTGATCCTCGACGAGCCCTTCTCGGGTCTCGATCCCCTCGCCGTCGACGTGGTGGCCGGCGTGCTGCAGGAGCGCGCCGCCGGCGGCGCCTCGGTGCTCTTCTCGTCGCACCAGCTCGACGTCGTCGAGCGCCTGTGCGACGACCTCGTCATCATCGCCGCCGGCTCGGTGCGCGCCGCGGGAGCGCGCGAGGTGCTCCGGGATCAGCACGCCACGCGCCGCTACGAGCTGGTGTCCTCCGGCGACGCCGGGTGGATCAGAGACGCACCGGGCATCGAGGTGCTCGACTTCGACGGCGGTTACGCGCTGTTCGAGGCCGCTGACCAGGCGGCCGCCCAGCGCGTGCTGCAGCAGGCGGTCGCCCGCGGCGACGTGGCGAGCTTCACGCCGCAGCGCCCCTCTCTCGCACAGATCTTCAAGGAGGTCATCCAGTGAGCACCGCGCCCCAGCGCCTCTCGCCCCTGCAGTCCACCTGGCTCGTCGCCGAGCGGGACATCACGGGCCGTTTGCGCAGCAAGTCGTTCATCATCTCGACGCTTCTCCTGCTCCTCATCGTCGTGGGAGGCATCGTCGTGATGGGCATCGTCAACGCCACGTCGGGCGGCACCCCGGTGGCCGCCACGCCCGATGTCGCGGCGACCCTGCCCGACACCGACGCGCTGGAGGTCACCGAGGTCGCCGACAGGGAGGAGGGCGAGCAGCTCGTGCGCGACGGCGAGGTGGACGCCCTCGTGCTGCCGAGCGCCGATTCGCCGACGGGCGCGGAGATCGTCGCGCTCACCGAGGCGCCCTCGGAGGTCGTCTCGCTCCTGTCGGTGGCGCCCGAGGTGACGCTGCTGGAGGAGTCCGGTGTGCCGTTCTTCCTGCGCTACATGCTGGGCCTGATCTTCGGCATGGTGTTCATGGGCGCCGCGCTGAGCTTCGCGATGCCCATCTCCACGGCCGTCGTCGAGGAAAAGCAGACCCGGGTCATCGAGATCCTCATCTCCACCGTCCCCTCGCGGGTGCTGCTCGCGGGAAAGGTGCTGGGCAACCTCGTGCTGTCGATGGGTCAGATCCTGCTCATCATCGCCGCCGCGACGATCTCTCTCGCCGTCACCGGCCAGTCCGACGTGCTGAGCGATTTCGGTGCGCCCATGGCGTGGTTCGCCGTGTTCTTCCTGTTCGGCTTCCCCATCCTGTCGGCGATGTTCGCCGCCGCGGGCGCGATGGTCTCGCGCCAGGAGGACATCAGCCCCACGGTCACGCCGCTCATGTTCCTCGTGATGATCCCGTTCTACCTCGCCGTCTTCCTCGGCGAGAATCCGCTGATCATGACGATCATGTCGTACGTGCCGTTCTCGGCGGCCGTGGCGATGCCCATCCGCCTGTACTTCGACGAGGCACTGTGGTGGGAGCCCATCCTGTCGCTCGGCATCATGGCGGCCACGTGCGTCGCGATCGTGCTGCTCGGCGCGCGCATCTACGAGAACTCGCTGCTGCGCATGGGTGGGCGGGTCAAGCTCACGGAGGCGCTCAAGAGCTGACGCCGCGCACGAAGGGCGCCCCGGGATCTGGATCCCGGGGCGCCCTTGTGTTCTCGTCAGTGCAGCGGCATGCTGCCGAGCATCTCGTCGGCGGTGTCGCCGGAGTACGCCCCGGCGTCGCACCAGTAGAAACCGACGGTGCTCATCTGCTGCGCGACGAAGCTGCGGACGTACCAACGCTCCATGATGTGGGTGTCGCCGTCGACCACCTCGACGTCGTAGGTGCCGAACTCGATGGGGCCGTGCGTCGCGGAGCGGAGGGCGACCGTGGCACCGGCCTCGTAGCTGCCGCTCTCGGCGCCACCGGCGTAGTCCTGGAAGTACGCATCGACGCCGGTCGCGGTCGCGCCCTCGTCGTCCATGCCCTGCACCTCGTCGGCGGCCAGCAGGTCGTACACGTCGATGTCGAGGTAGCAGCCGGTGCTGTCGTTCACCCAGAAGGTGTCGTCCTCCGGGTCGTCGGCCGGCGTCCAGTCCGACCCGAGCGCCGGCTCGGCCCAGAACGGCTGGGCGTCGTCCGGCAGGGCGTCGGAGAGGGCGTAACCCTCGCCCTCACCCGCCTGCGGCTGCCCGCCCCCCGAGGGCTGCGCCGCCGTGTGCGGCAGTACGAGGGTGATCACGAGCACGACGGCGACGGTGGCCCCGACGACGACCAGCGCACCGGCGCCGATCAGCCACCACGCCCAGGCGGGAACGCGCCTCCTCGGCGGTCGCCCTCCTCCCGGAGCGCCGTGCCCGGGCGGCTGCGCACCGTAACCTCCGGGCTGCGCCACGTACCCACCCGCCGGTGCGCCGTAGCCGGGCGCCTTCGTGGGGTATCCACCGGGCGACGCGCCATACGCACCGGGCCGCGCGCCGACGTCAGGCGACGGGGCCGCGTGGCCCGGTTGCTGCGGCGGGCCGAAGCCGGGCTGCCCGTACGGCTGCGCCGCGCCGTATCCCGGCTGCCCCGACGACGCCTGCCCGGAGGACTGCGGCTGGCCCTGCTGCACCGGCTGCGCGGGCCACGCGCCCTGATGTCCGTACCCCTGCGCTTCCGCCGATTGCTGCGGCGGCCACGGCGGCGTGCCGCCCTGGCCCTGCGGGCTCCGCCCCGATACGTCGTCGCTCATGCCGACCCCCCTGCTTGTCCTCCCTCGACTATCCCGGCTCGGCCCCGCGAGGGCAAACGCGCGTGCGCGCCCGGGTCGGGCACAGCAGGGGAGAGCGGCGGCAGCCCGTCCCGCAGGCGGGACGACGGGCGCGGGCGCTCAGCCGTCGTTCGGGCCCTGGCTCGTGAGGGCGAGCTCCTCGCCCGTGGCGGCGACGTCCACGCGCACGGCGTCGCCGTCGTGCACGCCACCCGAGAGAATGGCGCGGGCCAGCCGGTCCTGGATCTGCGTCTGGATGAGGCGACGCAGCGGACGAGCACCGAACACGGGGTCGTAACCGCGCTCGGCGAGCCAGGCGCGCGCATCGGGCGTGACGGCCAGCGTGAGGCGACGATCGGAGAGGCGGCGCTGCAGCAGGTCCACCTGCAGCTCGACGATCTGCGCAAGGTGGTCCTGGCCCAGCGCGTGGAACAGCACGATGTCGTCGAGGCGGTTGATGAACTCGGGCTTGAACGCCGCGTGCACGAGCTGCATCACCTGGTCCCGCTTCGACTCGGGCGCGATCGTCGCATCGACGAGGATCGGCGAGCCGAGGTTCGAGGTCAGGATCAGGATGACGTTCTTGAAGTCGACCGTGCGACCCTGCCCGTCGGTGAGGCGCCCGTCATCCATCACCTGCAGCAGCACGTCGAACACCTCGGGGTGCGCCTTCTCCACCTCGTCGAGCAGCACGACGCTGTAGGGCCGGCGCCGCACCGCCTCGGTCAGCTGGCCGCCCTGGTCGTAGCCGACGTAGCCCGGAGGGGCACCGACGAGGCGCGAGACGGAGTGCTTTTCGCCGTACTCCGACATGTCGATGCGCACCATCGCCTGCTCGTCGTCGAAGAGGAACGCGGCGAGCGCCTTCGCGAGCTCGGTCTTGCCGACGCCCGTGGGGCCGAGGAAGAGGAACGATCCCGTCGGGCGGTTCGGGTCGCTGATGCCGGCGCGCGATCGGCGCACGGCGTCCGCGACCGCGCGCACGGCCTCCTTCTGCCCGATGAGGCGCCGACCCAGCTCCGCCTCGAGGTGCAGCAGCTTCTCGGTCTCACCGCGCATCAGGCGCCCCACCGGGATGCCCGTCCACGCGGCGATGACGGCCGCGATGTCCTCTTCGGTGACCTGGTCGCCCACCATGCGCTCGTCGGACTGCTCGACGCGCTCGGCCTCGGCCAGCTCGCGCTCCAGCGCGGGAATCTCGGCGTACAGCAGCCGTGAGGCGCGCTCGAGGTCGCCCTCGCGCTGGGCGCGCTCGGCTTCGCCCCTCGCCGCGTCCAGTCGCGTCTTGAGGTCACCGACCTTGTTCAGCGAGGCGCGCTCGGCCTCCCATCGTGCCTGCAGCTCGGCCAGCCGCGCCTCGTTCTCGGCGAGGGTCTCGCGCAGCGCTGCCAGGCGCTCCTGCGATGCCGGATCCTTCTCCTTCTTCAGCGCCAGCTCCTCGAGCTTGAGCCGGTCGACGTGCCGGCGCAGCTCGTCGATCTCGAGGGGAGCGGAGTCGATCTCCATGCGCAGCCGGCTCGCCGCCTCGTCGATGAGGTCGATCGCCTTGTCGGGCAGCTGGCGGCTGGGCAGGTAGCGATGACTGAGCGAGGCCGCCGACACGAGCGCGCCGTCCGAGATCGCGACCTTGTGGTGCGCCTCGTAGCGCTCCTTCAGACCGCGCAGGATCGCGATGGTGTCCTCGACGCTGGGCTCACCGACATACACCTGCTGGAAGCGTCGCTCGAGCGCCGCGTCCTTCTCGATGAACTCGCGGTACTCGTTGAGGGTCGTGGCGCCGATCATGCGCAGCTCGCCGCGGGCGAGCATCGGCTTGAGCATGTTGGCGGCCGCGACCGAACCCTCGCCGCCCCCCGCGCCCATCAGCACGTGCAGCTCGTCGATGAACGTGATCACGCGGCCCTCGGACTCGGTGATCTCCTTGAGCACGTTCTTGAGGCGCTCCTCGAACTGGCCGCGGTACATCGCGCCGGCCACGAGCGCCGAGATGTCGAGGGCGATGAGCTCGCGCCCCTTGAGGCTTTCGGCGACGTCCCCCGCGACGATGCGCTGCGCCAGGCCCTCGACGACGGCGGTCTTGCCGACGCCCGGCTCGCCGATGAGCACGGGATTGTTCTTCGTGCGTCGCGTGAGCACCTGGCTGACGCGACGGATCTCGGCGTCGCGGCCGATCACCGGGTCGAGCTTGCCCGCCCGCGCGCGCTCGGTGAGGTTGATCCCGAACTGCGCCAGAGCGGTCTGCTCCTCCTGCTGCGGCTGATCCGCCGACATCCGCCCACCTCCATCGTTCTGCACCAACGCGCTAACTTGAGTCGCGCCCACTCAAGTTTAGCAATGTGGCGGGCGGAGGAACACCCTCGCAACTCAGGCCGGGACGGCCTCGCGTACGCGCTCACCCTCCTCCGCGGCGGCTCGTCCCGCTGCCGCCGCCGCCTCCGGGGTGCAGCAGAAGCGGGCGCGGTAGGCGGTGGGGGTGGTGCCGAGGGTGCGCCCGAAGTTCTGGCGCAGCACGGCGGCCGAGCCGAATCCGCACTCGGCCGCAATGCGGTCGAGGCCCCAGTCGGTGCGCTCCAGCAACCGCTGCGCGTGCAGCACGCGCTGGCGCGCGAGCCAGGCGGCGGGCGTGGTGCCATGATCGGCCTTGAAGCGGCGCGCGAAGGTGCGCGGCGACATGTGAGCGTGTGCGGCGAGATCGTCGACCGTGAGGTCGCGGCGCAGATTCTCGAGCGCCCAGTCGAGCGTGCGCGCGAGCGACATGCCATGCGCCTCGGGCAGCGGGTGCAGGATGAACTGCGCCTGGCCACCGTCCCGCTGCGGCGCGACGACCATGCGGCGCGCGACGACGTTGGTCAGCTCGGCGCCGATCTCCTGCCGCAGCAGGTGCAGGCACGCGTCGATGCCCGCCGCCGTGCCCGCGCTCGTGATGATCCGGCCGTCCTGCACGTAGAGCACGTCGGGGTCCACCGCGACGCGGGGGTAGCGGCGCGTCAGCTCGTCCGTGTACATCCAGTGCGTCGTCGCGCGCCGGCCGTCGAGCACGCCGGCGGCGGCAAGCGCGAACGCGCCGCTGCACACGCTCATCACCCAGGCGCCGCGATCGGCGGCCCGACGCACGACGTCGATGACGCGGGGGTCGATCTCGTCCCACGACGCCCGCGGCGTGGCGGTGACGACCACGACATCGGCCTCGTCGGCGAAGGACAGGTCGTTGTCGATGAGAAGCGAGAAACCCATGGTGGTCGCCACCCGACCGGGGTCGGGCGTGACGGGGCGGAAGTCGAAGGTGGGCACGCCCTGCTCCGAGCGGTCGAGGCCGAACGCCTCGCAGACCACACCGAACTCGAAGGGCGCCGCGCCCTCCATCACGATGCACGCGACGGTCCTGATCACGGCCGCCCCTTCCTCCGATGGCAGGAATCCTGCGGCCGGTGACGGTTCGCGTGGCCGGATTCCTGCGATGTGCGTCGAGTCTGCCACTCGTGTCCGATTTCACGCAACCGTAGCTTTTCGGACATGGATCTTCTGCTCGGCATTCTGCTCACCGCCGCGGCCGTGGCGGGCGTCACGCTCACCCTTTGGCTGCTGCCCAACGACGGGTACGGTCAGCGGGTGTTCGGCACCGACGACTGGGGGCGCGTCGATCCGTCCGTGCGCCCCTGAGACGCGATCAGCGCCGCACGCCGGTCAGCGGATCGACGGGATGGCGCGTCTCGCCCTCGTCCGTCACCACGGGGTACCCCTCGCGCGCCCAGTACTCGAAGCCCCCGATCATGAGCTTCACCTCGTACCCGAGCTCGGCGAAGGCGAGCGCCGCCTTGTCACCGCCGTTGCAGCCGGGGCTCCAGCAGTACACGACGACCGGTGTGCCGGCGGGGATCTCGGCCGTCGCGCGGGCGGGGATCTCGCGGGGGGGCAGATGGATCGCGCCCCTCGCGCGGCCCTGTGCCCAGGCCTCGGCCGACCGCGTGTCGACGAGGGCGAAGCGCCGGCCCGCCTTCTGCGCGGCCCGCACGTCGGCGGGATCGGTCTCGAAGGCGAGCTTGGCGCGGTAGTGGGCGGCGATGTCGGCGGCAGCGGTCATGCGCCACACCGTACGCCGCCGCGCGCGCCGACGATCCGCCGCCGCGGCAGAACGGCAGGATCCGGGCGCTCCGTGGCAGGGGAGGAGCGGAGGCCGCGCTCAGCGCGAGCGCACGCGCTCGTACACCTCGATCATCGCGGCCGTGCTCGCCGACTGGCGGAAGCGCGCACCGACGGCCGGGTCGGGCACCGGGGCCGCGCCGGCGCGGATGTCGGCCGCGGCGCGCCGCAGGGCCTCGGCGAGCGCGTCGACGGACGGGTCGGCGCGAGACGGGTCGCCGACGTGCCAGACCCCCGAACCCACCTCGGCGGCGATGTCGGGGTCGCTCATGACGGAGGGGGTGCCGAGCGCCGCCGCCTCGAAGGGGGTCATGCCCTGCGTCTCGAACCCGAGGGACGTCTGCACGAGCGCATCGGCGGCGCGCACCCGTGCGAGCGTCTGCTCGTAGGGCAGGCCGCCCAGGAAACGAACGGTCTCTTCGAGCCCGTAGCGGCGCACGAGCCGCCGCGCGGCGCGGCGCTGGGCCCCGTCGCCGATCACCTCGACGCGCATCGGCACGGCGGCGCGCGCGACGGCCCGGAGGAACGGCAGCAGGCGTTTCTCCGGGCTCATCCGGCCGATCCAGACGAAGTGGGGCACGTCGCCGTCGCGCGCCTCGGCATCCTCCGCCCGCATCCGCTCGAGCAGCTCGTCGTCCATGCCGTTCCAGATCGCGTCGACGCGCTCGGCGACGCCGTGCCGCTCGAGGCGACGCGCGAAGTGGTGCGACGGCGCCGTGACGGCGGCGGCGGTGCGGGCGAGCCCGCGCAGGTAGTCCCAGCCGTCCGAGCCGGGGCCGGATCCCGGCATCGCACGCCGTCGCCACACGTTCAACGCCCGGAGCAGCAGCCCCGGGCACGGCGTGGTGGCGCGCAAGCCGACGTCGACCCTGTTGTGCATCGTGTGCACCACCGGCAGGCCGTGGCGGCGCGCGTAGCGGTACCCGAGGAAGGCGCTCCAGAAGTCCGCCTGCACGTGCACGATGTCGGCATGCGGGCGCGACGCCAGCACCCTCTCCACCGCCGCATCCGAGCGCGCCCCCGGCCACGTGAACGAGTACTCGAGGTCAAGGGTGACGGGGATCGACGGCAGGTCGCGGTACGCCGGATCGGCGGCGTTCACCGAGGCGCGGGGGCCATGCCGGCGCGGGGCGACGATCGACACCGTGTGCCCCGCGCGCTCGAGGTAGCGCCGCTGCAGCCGCGTCGAGACCTGAGCGCCGCCCAGCGTCTCGACGTGCTGGTCGGCGAACATCACGATGTGCACGGCGACTTACTCCGGCAGGGGTTCGCCGCGGTACAGCGCCTCGAAGGTGTCGAGCGTGCGGTTGATGTCGTGCGCCTGCACCATCGCCAGCGACGCCTCCTGCATGCGGCGACGTTCCTCGGGGGAGGCCGTGAGCACGTCGGTGAGGCGAGCGGCGAGCGCGTCCACGTCCTCCGGGGGGAAGAGGTAGCCGTTCTCGCCCTCGTGCACGAGGTGCGGCAGCGCCACCGCGTCGGCCGCGACGACGGGAAGGCCCGACGCCATCGCCTCCATCGTGGCGATGGATTGCAGCTCGGCGATGGAGGCGATCGCGAACACGCTGGCGCGCGTGAGCGCGGCGCGCAGCTCCTCATCGGTCGTGTGGCCGAAGAAGGTGACGCGCTCGCGGATGCCGAGCTCGAGGGCGAGCTTCTCCAACGCGGGCCGCTGATCCCCGTCGCCGACGAGGTCGAGCTTCACATCGAGGGCCGGATCGAGCTTCGCCACCGCCCGCAGCAGCACGTCGACGTGCTTCTCGGTCGTGATGCGACCGACGAAGACGACGCGGTTCTCGGTGCGGGGCGACAGGTCGGCCGTGTACTTCGACTGGTCGATGCCGCAACTGATGGGAATCACGCCGGCGATGTCGATCGTCGACTCCAGGTAGTCGGCCGCCTTGCGCGTGGGGGTCGTGACGGCGGCCGTGAGGTCGAACGTGCGCTTCGCGTCCGACCACGCCCACTTCACGAGCACCTTGTTCAGCGCATCGGGCAGCAGCGTCGAGTCCACGATGTTCTCGGGCATGACGTGGTTCGTGGCGATCACCGGGATGCCGCGCTTGCGGGCCTCGCGCGCCAAGCCCCTGCCGATCACGATGTGCGACTGGATGTGCACGACGTCGGGCCGCACCCGGTCGAGCACGACGCGCGCGTAGTGCTTGGAGCGCCACGGCCAGACGAACCGGAGCCATTCGTGCCCTGGCCAGCGCACCGAGGGCAGGCGGTGCATCACAAGCTCGCGCCCCTCAATGGTCTCGGGCCGCGGCTCGGCGCGCCGATACCGCGTGTTCGGGGCGGAGACATGCACCTCGTGCCCGCGCTCGACGAGACCCGCGGCCAGCCGCTCCGCAAAGCGGGCGGCGCCGTTGATGTCGGGCGAGAACGTGTCGCATCCGAGGAGGATCTTCAGCGGCTGCTCGTTCGACGTATGGTCCACCCCACGAAGTTACCCGGGCAGGGGCCGGTTTTCGTGGCGCCCTGCCGGTTTCGGGGGTTACCCGGAACACCGCCCGGCGCCCGCACCGCCCGCGGGCCCGACGCGGGGCCCCGAACAGATCAGATGACGAGCTCGCACGGGCCCAGTCGCCCCTCGCGGTCCACGGTGCGCCAGTTGCGCCGCACCGTGCGCAGCAGCGTGGAGACCGACACGGACTGGATGCCCTCGTAGGACCCGAGCTCGGTGGTCAGGAATGCCCGCGCGTCGCTCTCGTCCCGGGCGACCGCCTGCACGAGGAGGGAGGCGTGGCCCGTCGTGAGCGCGGTGAATCGCACGCTGGGGTGGCGCGAGAGCCGCGCCAGGGTGGCCTCGACCTCGGCGGGGTGGCTGCGGATCGAGGCGAACAGTCCGAGCGGGTACCCCAGCAGGGCGGGCTCGATGTCCACGCGTGGGCGCACGCACCCGGAGTCGACGACGGCGGCGATCATGCGGCTCGCGGTCGCGCGCGTCACGCCCAGCCGATGCGCCGCGTCGTTCACGCCGAGGCGACCGTCGGCGACGAGCAGCCGGATGAGCTCGCGCTCGGCGGGACGGATCGGGCCGGAGCGCTCCTCGCCCACGGCGCCGAGCCGGCGCAGCGCGGCATCCTGCTCGGCGTCGAGCACACCCGTCACGCTCCAGTCGCCCGCGCGGCTCGCCGTGCCCAGCACCAGGCATGTCGACGTGCTGGCGACGCCGTCGATGGCGGGGATGTCCTCGAGCAGCACCGACGGCAGGCCGCCGGCTCCGGGATGCATCGTGACGTGCAGGTCGGCGACGCCCGCCACCTGGAACACCGACTGCACGCCGGGCAGCGCCGCGACGGCCTCGGCCACGCGCGTGCTCGTGCCGGGCCGGCACCGCAGCCACACGACGGAGGGATGCCGCGGCGACGTCAGCGACCAGGGCACGGAGACGCTGACGTGCAGCAGCCGCTCGGAGACCAGGCGCGCGTAGCGGCGGCTGATGGTGCTCGCCGAGGCGCCGAGAACGTCGGCGAGCGCCGTCAGGCTCGCGCGCGGCGCCCGCTGCAACGCGGCGACGAGGGCGATGTCGCCGCGATCGAGGGGGGTCACGAGCCGAGTGTAACCGCGGCGAAACATGCATGCATTTGTCTATGAGTGCACATCTGTTGCACTCTCGGTTCACCATCCGCCCATTTCGACGATTGCGTCCCCCATGTCCAAAGACACCTCCACCGCCGGCGCCGTCGCGCGTCCCGGGCGCCTGTTGCGCGCGCTCGAGACGGTCGACCGAATCGGCAACAAGCTGCCCCACCCGTTCTGGATCTTCGTCGGGCTGGCGGCCATCGTCGCCGCGGCCAGCGCCATCCTGGCGTCCGTCGGCGCGAGTGCCGTCAACCCGACGACGGGCGAGACGATCACGGTGCAGAGCCTGTTCAGCCCCGCCGGCCTCGACGTGGCGCTGGGCGAGATGATCGCGAACTACGTCAACTTCGCCCCGCTCGGCCTCATCCTCGTCGTCGCGCTCGGCGTCTCGATCGCCGACGCGGCCGGCCTGCTCCCCGCCCTCATGCGCGGCATGCTCGCCCGCGTCTCGCCGCGCTACGTGACCTTCACGATCGCGCTCACGGCGATGATGGCGCAGATCGCCTCGGACGCCGCGTTCGCCGTGATGATCCCGCTCGCGATGATCGCGTACCGGGCCGTGGGCCGCAGCCCGATCATCGGCGCCGTCGTGGCCTACGTGTCGGTCGGGGGTGCCAGCAGCATCGGGTTGCTGCCGAGCGGCAGCGACGCGGTGTTCGCCGGCCTCTCGACGGCCGCGGCCCAGACGATCGACCCTGACTACGTCGTCAACCCGCTGTCGAACTACTACTTCTCGGCCGCGTCCTCGCTCGTCCTCGCCGTGAGCATCACCGTCGTCGTCGAGACGATCGTCGCCCGCCGCGTCGCGATCCTCGAGGCCCAGGAGCCCTCGATCGACGGCGCCCCCCTCGACGACATGGGTCTCAGCGCCCAGGAGCGCCGGGGCCTGCGCGCCGCCGGTATCGCGCTGCTCGTGTTCGTCGCCGCGCTCGTGCTCGCCGTGCTGCCCGCCGGGTCGCCGCTGCGCGGCGAGGACGGGTCGATCCTCGAGTCGCCCCTCATGGACAACATGGCCGTGATCATGATGCTGTTCTTCGCCACCGTGGGCATTGCCTACGGTGTCGCGCGCGGATCCATCACCCGTCCCGGCGACATCCCGGAGCTCATGGCGACCGGCGTGCGCGAGCTCGTCCCCGTGCTCGTGCTCTTCTTCGCGGCCTCGCAGTTCCTGGCCTACTTCAAGTGGACGAACATCGGGCAGGTCATCGCGATCCACGGCGCCGCCGGGCTCGACGCGATCGGCGCCCCGCCCGTTGTGCTGTTCATCGTCGCCGTCCTCCTCATCAGCTGCCTGAACCTCATGCTGACGAGCGGATCGGCGATGTACTCCTTCGTCGCTCCGGTGCTGGTCCCGATGCTGATGCTGCTCGACATCGCCCCCGAGACGACGCAGGCGATGTTCCGCGTCGCGGACGCGCCGACCAACAGCCTCACGCCGATGAGCCCCTACTTCGTGATGGCGCTCGGCTTCATCCGCCGTCACCGCCCGAGCGCCGGCATCGGCACCCTCATGTCGCTCGTGCTGCCGATCGCGGTGGTCAACCTCGTGGTGTGGCTGCTGCTCTTCCTCGGCTGGTACCTGCTCGGCATCCCGCTCGGCCCGGGGGTGAGCGCGCGATGACCGGCTTCACCGAGGCACTGCCCGCCCTGCGCGACGCGGTCCGGCGCGACCACGCCCGCTACCTGGACGACCTGCGTGCCCTCGTCGAGCTCGAGACGCCCAGCAGCTCGCCGCACGCGGTGGGCCGGGCGGCCGACTGGCTGCAGCAGTGGGTCGTCGCCATGCTCGGCCAGTCCGAGAGCCACACGCGGCACGACTTCGGCGACCACGGCCCCACCCTCGTCTTCGACTACCCCGGCCAGCGCCCGGGGCGGGTCGTGCTGCTGGCGCATTACGACACCGTGTGGCCGCTCGGCACCATCGAGGACATCCCGTTCTCGGTGACGGACGGCGTGATTCGCGGCCCGGGTGTGCTGGACATGAAGGCGGGCCTCATCGCGGGTGTGCACGCCATCCGTCACGCCCGCGAGCACGGTCTCGCGCTGCCCGCCCTCACGCTCGTGTGCAACGGCGACGAGGAGCTGGGCAGCCCTGCCTCCCGGCCCATCATCGAGGCGGCGGGGGAGGGCGCCCTCGCGGCGCTCGTGCTGGAGCCGGGCGTCGGCTGGGACCTGAAGACGGAGCGCAAGGCCGTCGGCGTGTTCGAGCTGCGCACCACCGGGATCGAATCGCACGCGGGCAACGACCCCGAGGGCGGGGCGAGCGCGGTGCACGCCATCGCGGAGCTCATCGGTCAGGTCGCCGACCTCAATGCGCTCGACGAGGGCACGTCCGTCAACGTCGGGGTCGTCACCGGCGGCACCG
The DNA here is from genome assembly GCF_946151065.1 of Microbacterium sp. Marseille-Q6965. Lineage (GTDB taxonomy): Bacteria > Actinomycetota > Actinomycetes > Actinomycetales > Microbacteriaceae > Microbacterium. Next base: position 84,584 of record NZ_CAMGZA010000003.1, read on the forward strand.
GCCGGAACGTCGTCGCCGGCAGCGCCACGGCCAAGATCGACACCCGCGCGACCCAGGTGAGCGAGATGGAGCGCGTCGACACCGCGTTGCGGGCGCTCCGGGCCAGCGATCCCCGTGTCGGGGTGGAGCTGCTCGGATCGTGGGGACGCCCGCCCATGCGGCACGACGAGACCCAGCGCCCGCTGTTCGAGCGGGCCAGCGCCATCGCCGCCGCGGTGCGCGCGCCCCTCGGCCGCCGCTCCGTGGGCGGTGGCAGCGACGGCAACTTCCTCGCCGCGCGGGGGATCCCGGTCCTCGATGGGCTCGGCGCGAGCGGCGCCGGCCCGCACGCCCGGAACGAGCACGTGCTCGAGGGCGATGTCGACGACCGGATCCTGCTCATCGCGGGCATCCTCGCCAGCGTGGGGGAGTGACGCGGCGCCCGCGCGCGACGGTGGGCCGGACGGCTCAGGCCTGTTCGGCCCACCACGCGCGCAGGCGGCGCTCGGCCTCCTCCGCGCCCAGCACGCCCTCGTCGAGGCGCAGGTCCAGCAGGAACCGGTAGGCCTTCCCCACCTGCGGGCCCGGCGAGATGCCCAGGATCTCCTGGATGCGATTGCCGTCGAGCTCCGGCCGGATCGCGTCGAGCTCCTCCTGCTCGCGCAACGCGGCGATCCGCTGCTCGATGTCGTCGTACGCCGTGGCCAGGCGGGTGGCCTTGCGCCGGTTGCGCGTGGTCACATCGGCCCTGGTCAGGATGTGCAGCCGCTCGAGCTCGTCGCCGGCGTCGCGCACGTAGCGGCGCACGGCGGAGTCGGTCCACGCCCCCTCCGAGTACCCGAAGAAACGCAGGTGGAGCTCGATGAGCTTCGCCACCGACGCCGTCGTGTCGCCGTCGAAGCGCAGCGCCTGCAGGCGCTTGCGGGCCATGCGCGCACCCACCACGTCGTGGTGATGGAACGTGACAGCGCCGCCCTTCTCGAGCTTGCGCGTGCGCGGCTTGCCGATGTCGTGCAGCAGCGCGGCCAGGCGCAGCGGGATGTCCGCATCCGTCCCCGGCCGGCGGGCCTTCTCGTGCTCGATCGCCTGGGTCAGCACGGTGAGCGAGTGCTCGTAGACGTCCTTGTGGTGGTGGTGCTCATCCACCTCGAGCCGCAGCGCCGAGACCTCCGGCAGGAACTCCTCGATGAGCCCGGTGTCCACGAGCACCCGGATGCCGCGCACCGGATCGTCCGTGCCGAGCAGGCGCGTCAGCTCGCCCTGGATCCGCTCCGGGCTGACGATCTCCAGCGTCCCGCGCAGTTGTTCGATCGCCGCCCGCGTCGCGTCGTCGATCTCGAATCCCAGCTGCGAGGCGAACCGTGCCGCCCGGAGCATGCGCAGCGGGTCGTCGCCGAAGCTGACGGCGGGATCGATGGGGGTGCGCAGCAGGCCCGCGAGGAGGTCCTCCACGCCGCCGGTCGGGTCGACCAGCTGCACGGCCGGCACGCGCAACGCCATGGCGTTGACGGTGAAGTCGCGGCGGGTGAGGTCGGCCTCGAGCGTGTCGCCGAACTCCACGGTGGGCTTGCGCGTGGTGCCGTCGTAGCTGTCGGCGCGATACGTGGTGATCTCCACCTGCTCACCGCGCACCCGCGCGCCGATCGTGCCGAACTCCCGGCCGATGTCCCACTGCGCCGTGCTGATCGGGGTGACGATGCGCAGAATCTCGTCGGGCCGCGCGTCGGTCGTGAAGTCCAGGTCGTGCGTCGCGCGGCCGAGGAGCGCGTCGCGCACGGGGCCGCCCACGATCGCGAGGTCATGTCCCGCCGCGGCGAACGCCTTGCCGAGCTCGGCCACGACGGGCGAGGCCGCGAGGTCGCCGAGGCGCGCGAGTCCGGCGGCCATGTTGAGCATGCGTTCCAGCGTATCGGGGGAAGACGGGACCCCCGATCGACGACGCCCCCGGCCCGCCCTGCCCGGCGCCGCGCCGCGACGGCGATACGCTCGGAACATGCTGGCGACGATCCTGTACGGGCCCCGCGACATCCGCGTGGAGGAGGTGCCCGATCCGCACCTGGCCACGACGGGCGGTGGCGTGGGCCGCGACGCGATCGTGCGCGTCGTCGCGGCGTGCGTGTGCGCTCGGACCTGTGGCCTACCGCGGCGTGACCAACCCCACACGCCCAAGCGAATCGGGCACGAGATGATCGCGGTCGTCGAGAGCGTGGGCGCCGACGTGAGCCGCGTCCGGCCCGGCGACTTCGTCATCGCCCCGTTCTATGACTGCTGCGGCGAGTGCGCGAACTGCCGCAACGGCTTCACGACGTCGTGCCTCGAGGGCGGCGCGTGGGGCGGGCGGGATCACTGGGGCGGCGAGGTGGACGGCTGCCAGGGCGAGCTCGTGCGCGTGCCTCACGCGGACGGCACCCTCAAGGTCGTGGAGGGCGGGCTGCCGGACGAGTCGCTGATCCCGAGCCTGCTGACCCTGTCGGACGTCTTCCTCACGGGCCACCACGCCGCCGTCTCGGCGGGGGTGCGCGAGGGCTCCACCGTGGCCGTCGTCGGCGACGGTGCCGTGGGGCTCTCCGGCGTGCTGGCCGCGAAGCGCTTGGGGGCCGAGCGGATCGTCGCCATGTCGCGACACGAGGCACGTCAGCGACTGGCGACCACGTTCGGCGCGACCGACATCGTGCCCGAGCGCGGCGACGAGGGCATCGCGGTGCTGAAGGACATGTTCGGCGGCATCGGCCCCGACTGCGTGCTGGAGTGCGTGGGGACGAAGGAGTCGATGGATCAGGCGCTGCGGTCCGCGCGACCCGGCGGGCAGGTGGGCTTCGTGGGCGTGCCCAACGGGGGACCGGAGCTGCCGATGCGCACGATGTTCTCCACCAACGTGGGCGTGCGCGGTGGCGTGGCGCCGGTGCGCGACTATGTCGACGAGCTGCTGCCCGAGGTGTTGGACGGATCGCTGAACCCGGGCGCCGTCTTCGATGCGACGTTCGCTCTCACCGACGCCGCCGAGGCGTACGCCGCGATGGACGAGCGCCGGGCGATCAAGTCCCTGCTGCGCCCGTGACGCCCACCGGCGCCTTCTTCGGCCAGAACGTGTAACTCACGGCCCAGAGGGTCTCGACGGCGAGGATGACGCCGAGGATCGGGTACAGGCCCGTCAGCGCGCTCACGTCCGCGCCATCGGCCGCAACGCGCGTGAGCAGCCACAGCACGCCGGCCGCGATGGCCGCGGCCAGGCCCGTGCGCACGACGTCGCCCCAGCACGCTCGCGTGTAGGCGCCCCCGTACAGCTTGCGCGGCGCCGGCCCGCCGGCGAACCGGTGGGCGAAGCGCACGTCGGCCCAGCGGATCATGCGATGCCCGTATGCGAGAGAGAAGCCGAGGTAGGCCGCGGCGAGCGCGTGGGGGAGCGAGGCGTCGCCCCCGCCGCGCAGGTCGGCGCCGGCCGCGAGCAGCAGGATCAGATCCACCACGGGGGTGAGGACGAGCAGGGTCGCGCCCAGTCGGGGCTTGCGCAGGATGTACCGCGCCCCCAGCCCGAGCGCGATGAGCACCCAGAAGCCGATCTCGCACGCGACGATAATGCCGAGGATCACGATCCCTCTCCTTCGTAGTACGGGTGTGCCAGAAAGAAAGTAGCACAGTCGTGCTACTTTGAACGCGTGCCTCGGAGGATCGATCTCGACCAGCGCCGCGAGCAGCTCGCGGAGGCGGTGTGGAGCACCATCCGCCGCAGCGGCGTGGGCGCCGTCTCGGTCCGCACCGTCGCGGCCGAGGCGGGGGTGGCCGTCGGGTCGCTTCGCCACGTCTTCCCTACGCGGGCCGAACTGCTGCGCTTCTCGGCCGAGCTCATGGTGCGTCGCGCGACGGAACGCGTGCGCGCCACCGCTCCCTCCGGGGATGCGTCCGTCGACGCGCTCGCCCTGCTCCGGCACCTGCTGCCGACGCAGCCCGACAGCCGCACGGAGCTGGAGGTGCAGCTCGCGCTGATCGCCGAGGCGCCCGCGGTGCCCGCGCTCACCGCCATCCGGGATCAGTCCGTCCACCAGGTGCGCGTGCTGGCGCGCCACGTCGTCGATTCGCTCGCCCCGGAGCTCGCGCCGCCGCGCGCCGAGGCCGAGGCGCTGCGCCTGGCCGCCCTCACCGATGGGCTCGCCCTGCAGCTGCTGGCCCAGCCGGCCGACGCGCCCGTCGAGTGGGCCCTCGACGTGCTGCGCGACGAGATCGCTCGCCTCTCCGCCCTCGCCTGACGCCCTGCATCCCGGCCCGGCGACGCGGGGCAACGTTCCCGCCGCGCGGCAAGGGATTGTCGTTGCCGCGCGGCGGGAACATTGCCGCGCGCCGGTGACTCAGTCGGCGAAGGTCAGGAAGCCGTCGAGCAGCAGCTCGCGGATCGTCGGCAGCAGCGCGGCCCGCAGCGCCGCGGCGTCGGCCTCGAGCAGCTGCGCGATGGCGTCGATGAGGGCGCCGGCCGGCAGTTCGCCGTCGCACGCGCCCAGTAGGCCCGCGAGCGCGGGGTCGGCCTGCACCGAGCGGCCGAAGCCGCCACCCTGGCGCAGCTCGATCACGCTCGGCGCCTCCTCGCCTGGCCGGTGGTGACGCGCCTCCGTGACGTCCGGCGCCGTGCGGAATCGTGCCGCGGCGAGCGCCGCATCGTCCAGCGCGGCGGCACGGTCGTGCTGCGCGAGCGCCGCCGCGAGGTGCGAGCCGAGCGCTCCCTCGGAGGGGATGGGGTGCGTCACCCGCTCGTACCGCGCGAGGGTGGGGGCGCCCTCGGCCCGGCGCAGCAGGACGTAGCCGAAGCCGATCGCCGTCACTCCGCGGGCGGCGAAGTCGTCGAGCCAGGCCGCCAGCAGCGCGTCGAACCCGGGTGAACCCGGCGCCGTCCCACCGTCGCGGATCCACATCTCGGCGTAGCGGATGGGGTCGAGCTCCTCGCGCTCGACGATCCAGGCGTCCAGCGCCACGGGCGAGGCCGCCACCCACGTGCGCACCCGGTCGAGACCGGCCACGCCGTCGCGCGTCTCCCAGTTGGCCAGCAGCTGCGCCACGCCGCCGGGGCGCAGGTGACGGCCGGCGCCGGTGATCACGGCCTCCACGAGCGCGTCGCCGACGAGGCCGCCGTCACGGTATTCGTAGGCGGGAACGCCGGCAACGCGCGGGGTGATGACGAACGGCGGATTGGACACGATGCGATCGAATCGCTCCCCGTCGACAGGCTCGAAGAGGCTGCCCGCCCTCGCCTCGACGCCGTCGGCGCCGTTGAGCAGGGCGTTCAGCCGTGTGAAGGCGAGGGCGCGCTCGGAGATGTCGGTGGCGACGATGTGGTCGGCGTACCGCCCGGCGCGCAGGGCCTGGATACCGCAGCCCGTGCCGAGGTCGAGCACCCGACCCGCCGGCGTGGGCAGCTGCAGGCCCGCGAGCGTGAGCGAGGCCCCTCCCACTCCGAGGACGTGATCCTCGGCCAGGGCGCCGCCGCCTCGTGCCAGCTCATCGAGGTCGCTCGCGATCCACCACTCGCCGGGGCCGCGGTCGTCGTGGAAGGACTGGGGACGGATGATCGCGCGCGGCGCGACGAGATCGCCGTCGCGCTCGGCCAGGCCCAAATCCTCCAGGCCGTCGGCGCGCAGGGTCGGCAGCGCACGGTCGACATCGTCGCGCGGCTGCGCCACGCCGAACACGAGCAGCCGCGCCAGTACCGCCAGCGCGTCGCGGCGGTCGCCGAGCCCGCGCAACGCCGGCTGCCTCAGGCCGCGTCCCGTCGCGTCGTCCGCCTCGACGCCCCAGGCCGCGCGCAGCGCCTCCGTGCGGAACCTCGCGGCGGCCAGATCGGCGGCGAGCGCGCGGCACAGTGCGGCGTCGGCATGCGGTGTCATGCCTCCATTCAAGCGGAGCGCGGCCGAAGCGGACCGGCACGGCCTCCGGGGAACGCACAGGCGCGTTCGTAGGATGGTTGCGGCATGTCCGCACCCCGTCGCCCCTCCAGCACGACCGCGCGCAGGCGGCGATTCCTCGCCCCCCTCCCCGCGGTGCTCGCCGTGCTCCTGGCCGTCGGGGGTGCCCTGCCCGCCGCCGCGGACACTGCCACACCGACGCCCACGCCGACGCCGAGCCCGACGCAGGGGGCGGAACCGGGCGACGACGAGGAGCAGGGCCCGCGCCTCACGCTCACGCCGTCGGCGGACGCATACGGCGGGGAGGACGAGATCGCGGCGGCGATCGGCATCGAAAGCCCGCTGGGCCTGGCCGCCGTCCCGGCCGGCACCGTTACCCTGCGCATCGGCGAGCGGCCGCTCGCGGACCGCACGGAGCTGGACGCCTGGCTGGACGGGTCCTCCAGCCCCCGCCTCGTGGACCTCGACACCGCCGCGGCGGAGACCACGGCACCGGGCGCCACGCAGACCCTCACCCTGCAGGAGGAGGCGCGCACGGGCGCCCGCGCCGCCGGGGTCTACCCCCTCAGCGCCGTGCTCACGGGCGGCGGCGAGCGGCTCGAGGACACGGCGCTCGTCCTGGTCGAGGGCGACGCCCGCCCGTCGGTGACGGTCGTCGTCCCGCTCACGGCACCGGCAGGCGACCGCGGCCTGCTGACCGGTGAGCAGCTCGCCGCGCTCACCGTGGCGGGCGGCTCGCTCGCGGCGCAGCTGGAGGCCGCCGCCGGCACGCAGGTCGCTCTCGCCGTGGATCCGGCCATCCCGGCCGCCATTCGCGCGCTGGGATCCTCGGCGCCCGGCTCGGCGATCGCATGGCTGGAACGGCTCGAGGCCCTGCCGAATGAGCGCTTCGCGCTGGAGTTCGGGGACGCCGATCCGTCCGTCCAGATCGCCGCGGGCCTCGACGAACCGCTGACGCCCATCTCGCTGGCGCCCTACCTGCCGGGTGCGGGGCAGGCGCAGCCGAGCCCCTCGGCCCACCCCCACGCCGAGCGCCACTCCCACCCCCAGGGCGACGACCGACCCCGCATCGCTGCCCCTCGACGAGCTGCTGGCCATCGGCGGCACCCCCGCCGACGTGCACTGGCCCGACCCCGGCGCGGTCGACGCCGCGACGGTCGCCGCGTTGAGCGCCGACGGCGGCGCCTCGCTCGTCCCCTCCACCGTCACGCGCGAGGGAGAGTCCGGTGCGACGGTCGCGCCCCGGGCGGAGGGAGCGCTCGTGTACGACCAGCACGCCTCCACGCTGCTGTCGGCCGCAGCTGCGCTCGACGACGAGGCGACCCGCGACGCGACGCTGGCGGCCGCCCGGGCGTCGATCTGGCTCGCAGCCGGCGACGCCGGGGGAGAGGTGCTCGTCGCGCTGGAGCGACCGGGCGGCGTTGATGCGCGCGACGACTCCCTGGACCGCGACCCGTCACCCCGACCGGCCGATGCCGTGGCCGACGCCGTGGAGGCGGCGACATCGTTCGCCACGCGCCCGCTCTCGGCGCTGCTCGGCGACGAGCCCGCCGCGGTGGAGATCGGCGGCGCCGGACCGGACGAGGCCCGCGCGGCGGCGGTGAACGAGCTGCACGGGAGAGAGAATCGGCTGAACGAGCTCGGCAGCATGCTGAGCGATCCCACCCTCCTCACCGCGCAGGCGCGCGCCGAGGCCCTGCAGTTGCACGGCGTGGCATGGAGCACGCACCTCGACGCGTGGGAGGGCGCCGTCGCGGCGGAGCAGCAGTCGCTCACGGCGCTGGGCGACGCCGTGAGCATCGTTCCGCCCAGCGACGTGCAGCTGCTCAGCGCGGAGGCACCGCTTCCCGTGTGGGTGCGCAACGACCTGCCGTACCCCGTCACGGTCACGCTGCACGCCCAGCCCGACAATCCGCGCGTGGCCGTCCAGCCCGTGGCCCAGGTCGAGGCCGCACCATCGCAGAACACCCGCGTGCGCATCCCGGTCGAGGCCGGCATCGGCAACGGCCAGGTGCGCATCGCGCTGTCGCTGCAGAGCCCGACGGGGGTCGCCGTCGGCGCCCCGCAGTCCATCGACGTCACCGTGCGCGCGGACTGGGAGCGGGCCGCCGTCGTCGTCCTCGCCGTGCTCGTGGTCGGACTCGCGGTGCTCGGCACGATCCGCACCGTCCGCCGCCGGCGTCGCCGGGCCGGGGAGGAGGCGGCAGCTTCGGAGCGCCCCGAGGCGCCCAGGACGGAGGATCCGCGTGGCTAGCCTCGGGCGCTCGAGTGCCCTGATCGCTGCCGGCACGCTCGTCTCACGCGTGACGGGCCTGATCCGCACCGTGGTGCTCGTGGCGGCGATCGGATCGTTCGCCTCGCCGGCCGCCGACGCGTTCGCGACGGCGAACCAGCTGCCCAACAACATCTACACCGTCATCTCGACGGGCATCCTCACCGCCGTGATTGTTCCGCAGATCGTGAGGGTCTCGACGCGATCCGACGGCGGGCGCGAGTTCATCTCGAAGCTGTTCACCCTCGGCACGGTGGTGCTGCTGGCGGCGACGGCGATCGCGATGGTCGCCGCCCCCGTGATCGTGTGGCTGTACGTGCCGGAGTTCACTCCCGAGCAGCAGGCGCTGGCGGTGGCGTTCGCCTACTGGTGCCTGCCGCAGGTGCTCTTCTACGGCCTCTACGCGCTCGTGGGCGAGACGCTCAACGCCAAGGGCGTCTTCGGCCCGTTCGCGTGGGCGCCCGTCGTCAACAACGTGGTGTCGGTTGCGGGGTTCGCCGTCATCATCGCGCTCACCGGCGGCGACCTGACCGCGGTGGACGCCTGGACCCCCGGCATGATCGCCCTGCTGGCCGGCACCGCCACGCTCGGCATCGTCGCCCAGGCGCTCGTGCTGTTCGCGTTCTGGCGCGGCACGGGCCTGCACCTGCGGCCGGATTTCCGGTGGCGCGGCGTGGGCCTGGGCGACATCGGCCGCCTCGCGGGCTGGACCTTCCTCATGATGCTCGTCGGGCAGCTCGCCGGCTTCATCCAGTCGCGCGTCGTCTCCGGCGCCTCGGGCGATGCGGGCGTGGCCGTGATGCAGAACGCCTGGCTGGTGTTCATGCTCCCGTACTCGGTCATCGTCATGGCGATCGGCACGCCCTACTTCACCCAGCTGTCGACGCACGCGCACGCCGGCCGCGACGACGAGGTGCGCTCGGATGTCGGGCGCGCGATCCGCACGCTTGGCCTCTTCGTCGTCATCGCGACGGCAGCGCTCGTGGCGGCCGCCGTGCCCGCCACCCGCGTGTTCACCAACGCGGCGACGGACGCGGCCGCCGCGGCGCCGGTGCTGCTGGCGTTCCTCGTGTGCCTCGTCCCCCTCGCGGTCCTGTTCGTCGTGCAGCGCACCTTCTACGCGTACGGCGACACCCGCACGCCGTTCCTGTTCACCCTGTTCCAGGGGGTGCTCGTCGTCGCCTCCGCACTGCTGGCCGGCGCGTTCCTGCCGCGGGAGCAGCTCACCGCGGGCGTCGCGCTCGGCCAGGCGGTCGCGAGCACCCTGCAGGTGGTGCTCGCCGCCTGGCTGCTGCGCCGCCGCATCGGCTCGTACGAGCTCGGCCGCTCGCTGTGGGCGCTGGCACGCTTCGCCCTCGCCGCGGTGCCGGCCGCCCTCGCCGGGTGGGGCGTGTACGTGTGGTCGGGCGGCGTGGACGGCTGGATGGCTGCCGACCGTCTCATGGGCGCGCTCGGCACGGCGCTCGTCGGCACGGTCGCCCTCGTCGTCTACGTGGCGCTGCTGGCGGTGTTCCGCGCGCCGGAACTCGCGGTGGCCGCCGGCTCCCTCCGCCGCTTCCTCGGCCGCTGATCGCCCCGCCGGCCCGTAGGCCCCGTGCCGGGACACTCCCCGACTGCGGCGCGCGGGACCACAGACGTCGGACGGGCTAGGAGCCCGTCGGAGTCTCGTAGACGCGCAGCGCATGCACCCGCGCTTGCGGAGCGCCGTTGGTCGTCAGCACACGCAGCCGGATGGCACGCGTGGTCACCGGCGGGAATCGGTGCACACGGTGGCGCTTACGGTTCCCTACGCCCGACGCGACCTCTCGCCAGGTCCCCTCGTCATCCAGCGCCTCGATCGCGTAGTCCCGCACGAGCTCGGGGAACACCCGGTCGGGCGTGCGGTGGTGGTGAAGCGTGTTGAGCTCCACGTCGAGGTCGTCATCGAACACGAGGCGCGCCTCCGAGACGCGCCGGGCCTCCGCCCAATCCAGCCGAATCCACGGTGCGGTATCCGCGGGAAGCGACGCCCACAAGTTCGGGCCGCCGTAGTACCGCTGGTATCCGCCGGCGACCTTCGTGGCGGCGAACGCTGCCGTCGGTGGGGCGATCCGCGCGCGCATGGTCCGCCCGCGCAACGGGATGGCCGGCCATGCGATGACCGCCTCGGATTGATCCACGGCGACGTTGGCGTCTCCGTCGGCCTCGGCACGGCGCACGAGGGTGAGCATGCCCGGCACCTGCGCGGTCCGCAGGTGCACGTCGACGGCGTCGTTGGGTGCGAGGCATACGACGACGCTCTCGGGCTCCGGCGGCGCCCACTCCAGCGGCAGCCGCACCCACTGCGGATCCGGCGACGCCGTGACCGGCACGCGGACCGAGAGCCGGCGATCGACGGGCACGGCGTTTTGGGGACGACCGGTGGTCCACAGCGAAGCCTCGAGGACGGTGTCGGCGCGGACGTTCAGCAGCACATCGATGCCGTCGAGGCGGGGGTCGACGGGAGCGAGCAGCCCGATATCCGTCTCCAGTGGCAGGAGCGAGGCCTCGGCGCCGGGGTGGAATTCCTCCACGTCGATGCTGGTGACCTCGCTCGAGGCGGTGACCGTGGCCCGCAGGGCAAGATCGTGGGGGTCGGCGTTGCGCACGCCGAACACGCCCGCGTCCTGCCGCAGCAGCAGCTGTCGCAGCGCCTCCGGGTGGCGTTCGGCGAGCTCCCGCGGCCGCACGCCCAGGTCGAGGGCGAGCGCCGCCCCCGTCCCCGCCGCCTCGCCTCCGACGCCGCACGTGGCCATGACGCGGGAGGAGCCGAACGCCACGTGCGTGGCGGAGATGTCGCGCCCGGCCATGAGCATATTGGCGACGTTGCGGGAGTAGTAGCTGCGAAACGGGATGCCGTAGATGCCGTCGGAGTAGCGCTGCAGGGCGCCCGCCTCCGTGGAGTACATGCCCTTCACGGGATGGAGGTCGATCGACCAGCCCCCGAAGGCTACGGCGTCCGGGAAGTCGACCTGACCGAGGATGTCGTTCTGAGTGAGCACGTGGTCACCGAGGAAGCGCCGGTACTCGCGTTTGCCGGGTATCGCGCCCACCCACTCGAGATCGAGCTTCTCCGCCTCGAAGCGGCCCGAGTTCTTGATGTAGTCCCAGATCCCGAAGATCACGCCGCGCAGCTCGTCGCGGATCCGCTCGTTGTCATCGACGATGTCGAGCTCGCCGCCCCACTCGATCCACCAGTAGTGCGCCCCGGAGTCGCCGCTGCGCAGGATGCGGGAGGTGGGGATCGGGGTGTCGCGGATGTCGATGGCGGAGTCGGGGGCGACATACTCCACGGGTCGGCCGCGGTCGGCCGTGTAGAAGAGGATCGTCGACCCCAGGAACTCGCGGTCGGCGACCTCCGGCGCCCACTCCTCGCCGTGCTCATGGCGCGCCTCGCGCCCGAGGCGGTAGTCCGCTCCGGCGAGGTGGCCGATAAGGCCATCGCCGGTGCAGTCGAGGAAGTACGGGCTGCGGAATTCGCTCCAGATCTCTGATCCCATCGTCCATCCGCGCACGCTGCGGATGATCCTCTCCCCGTCCACGTCGGCCGCGTCGACCTCCCGCACGTCCGTGTTGAGGAACAGGCGGATGTTCGGCTCCGCGCGCACCGCGTCCCAGACGACCTCGTCCCACAGGATCGGGTTGCCCTCGGGATTGCGGTACTGGTTCTCGACGTAGAGCTCGCCGACGACGCCGGTCTCGCGTGCGAATCGTTGCACGCCGTGAGCCGTCGCGCCGCACACCCAGACGCGCACCTCCGAGGAGGAGTTGCCGCCGAGCACCGGGCGGTTGTTGACCAGCGCGACCTGCTTTCCGAGGCGCGCCGCGCTGATCGCGGCGCACACCCCCGCCAGCCCGCCGCCCACCACCGTGATGTCGGATTCGATCGTCTGAGAGCGCATGCCGTCCTTCGTGTCGGGGTACCGGGTCGTTTCCAGTCAGAGGAGTCCGGAGATCGTCGCCTTGGCCTCGGCGAGCGCGTCGGCCGGGCGCGCGGCGCCGATGAGCACCGCCTGGACGTTCTCCGCGATCGCCGTCTCCATCTGGGCGTAGTTGACGTACCCCCAGAAGGGGTTCTTGGTCGCGGTCGCGGTGATGCGCTCGGCGAATTCCGCGTTGAAGCGGTCGGAGGCCACTGCCTCGGACTCCAGCCCCGACTGCGTCGCCGGGGGCAGCGACAGGGCCTCGAAGTACGACGCCGTCTGCTCGTCGTCGCTCGTCAGCCACTGCGCGAACTCCGCTGCCGTGCCCTCGCCGTCGCCGCCCACGACGCACACCGCGTGCCCCCAGAGGGTGGCGACAGGTGCGTCGCCCGCGTTCGCCACGGGGCGCGAGATCGGGACCATCTTGTCGACGATCGCCGCGTCGGTCGCGGCGGCCTGCACCGCGGAGACGCCGACCGGCGCGTCGTCGTAGAGGGCTGCGGCCTCCTGCGCGAACAGGTTGCGCGCCGCGAACCGGTCGACGTCGGGCGCGATCAGGCCCTCGTCGAACAGCTTCTTGTACCACTCCACGGCCTTCACCGAGGCCTCGTCGTCGATCTCGACCGCGTCGCCGTCGACGAGCGGCGAGCCGAAGCTCTGCATCCACATCAGGATGTCCTTGAGTTGGGCCGCTGCGGTCGCCGCGGCGTAGGGCGTCACCCCGATGCCCTTCAGTGCGCGCAGCCCCTCCTCGAACTCCTCGATGGAAGCGGGAGCGAGAGACGCGCCTGCCCGGTCGAACAGCTCGGCGTTGCCGATCAGTCCGATGGCGCCGATCGTCCACGGCAGGCCGTACTGCACGTCGTCCAGGCGGCCAGCGGCGAGCGCCGCGTCCGTGTAGCCGCGACCCTCCGCAAGCGGACCGAGATCCTTCAGCTTGCCCAATGCGGCGAGCGCCGCCAGCCACGCGACGTCGACCTGCACCGCGCCGGCGAACTGGCCGCCGCGCACCTGCAGCGTGAGCTGGTTGAGGTACTCGTTGTACGGGAACGTGACGGTGTCGACCGAGACCCCCTCCTCCCCGGCGAAGGCGTCGATCGCGGCCTGCACGACCGGCTTCGGTGCCTCCTCCGAGAGGCTCCAGGACGCGAAGGCGAAGTCGGTGGCGGTGCCACCCGTGGCGGGAGCACCGGCGCCGCCGGTGCCGGTGCCGGTTGTGGAGCAGCCCGCGATCGCGACCAGCGACGCGCTGCCGAGGCCGATCGCCGAGAACCGCAGCAGGTCACGCCGAGTCAGGTTGAGGGTCATGATTCTCCTTCGAATCTGGTGTCTGGTGGTCGGGCGTCAGCCCTTGATGGCTCCGGCGGTGATGCCGCCGACGAGGTAGCGCTGCAGGAACATGAAGGCGACGGCGACGGGAATCGAGACCAAGAGCGACGCCGCCATAAGCTCGGGCCAGGCCGTATTGGCCTCGCTGATATAGGTGTTGACCAGTCCGGGCGGCAGCGTCATGAACTCCGGCCCCGCGAGCGTCAGCGCGAAGATGAAGTCGTTCCATCCGCGCACGAACGCGAACAGGCCGCTCGCGACGAGCCCCGGGGCCGCGAGCGGCATGATCACCGAGTGGAAGATGCGCCACGGACCCGCCCCATCGATGCGTGCCGCCTCGATGAGGTCGTCCGGGAGCGCATCGAAGAACCCCTTCAGCATCCACACGCACAGGGGCAGCGTGAACGTGGTGAACGACACGATCAGGGCCACGTAGCTGTTGAGCAAACCGAACTGCGCGAAGACGAGGTACAGCGTGATGAGCAGCAGCGCCTGGGGGAACATCTGGCTCGAGAGCACGAAGTACATCAGCGACGTGCGCCCACGGAACCGGTACTTCGAGAACGCGTACCCCATGTACATCGAGACGACCACCGACAGCACGGCGGTGATGAGCGAGACCACGATGCTGTTGCGCAGGTAGCGGAACAGCTCGGTGCGTTGGAAGACATCCGCGTAGTGCTCCCACGTCATCTCCGCGGGGAACAGCGGGGCGGGGAACGTGAACACCGCACTGTTCGGCGTCAGCGATGTGGCCAACAGCCAGTAGATCGGCGCGAAGGCGAACACGCCGATTACCGCAAGGGTGATCCACAGCGCCCATCGGGGCCGCATCGGGCGGCGTCGAGGCGGGGCGGCCCCCGGGCCGCCGGTGACGATCGCCTGGGTGGTGGTCGGTTCTGCAGCGGTGATGGTCATCGTCCTTCCCTCCGCGCTCCGCGCTCGCTCACTGTGACGTAGACCACGACGAGAACCGACAGCAGAAGCATCCACAGCAGGCCGATGGCCCCCGCCCTGCCGAGATCGAAGCCGGCGAAAGCGGCGTCATAGACGGCCGTCGCAAACGTGTTCGTCGTTCCCGCCGGGCCGCCGCCGGTGAGCACGAAGATGGTGTCGAAGTGCTGGAAGTTCCAGATGAACTCCAGCAGGATCACCAGTCCGGCCACCCCACGGATGTGCGGCCACGTCACCGTGAAGAAGCGGCGGATGGCACCGGCGCCGTCGATCGCCGCCGCCTCGTGCAGCTCGACGGGCACCGTCTGCAATCCCGCCAGGAGCATCACGGCCACCCAGGGGAAGGAGTTCCAGGTCTTCGCGATGATGAGAGCGCCTCGTGCCGAGTCGGTCTGGAACAGCCAGGCGATGGGCTCGTCGAGAACGCCGGCGCTCACGAGGATCCCGTTGAGCACGCCGTAGTTCGCGTCGAAGATCCACGCCCACAGGAACGACACCACCACGCCGGGGATCAGCCAGGGGATAAGGAATGCGCCCCGCAGGAAGCGCTGGCCGGGGAAGCTCTGGTTCAGCACGAGCGCGAGCGCGAGCCCGATCGCAAAGGGGCCGATCGTCGACCCGACGGTGAAGACCATCGTCTGCCACATCAGCCGGCCGAAATCATGCTGCACCACCTGCAGCACGTTCTCGAAGCCCACGAACGGCATGCCGGGGTAGAGCAGGCTCTCGTCGAAAAACGCCGAGAGCAGCGACCGGATCAGCGGGTACAGCACCACCAGGCACAGGAGCACGAGCCCCGGCAGCAACAGGAACGTCAGGAAGCTGCGCTCGGACAGCGGCATGCCTGGCCGCGTACGCGTGGACTGCGTCGTCATGGATTCCTCACCGCGACGATCCGCCTCGATCGACGCTGAAGTCAGCGTGCACGGCTCCCCCACTTTTTGCAACGCCCATGCACTATATGCATGGCGTATGGTGTGCGTATGGCCGTGGACAAGAGCACGAATCAGTCCGTCGAGAAGGCGCTCGCCCTCCTCGAGTGCTTCCAGGACGGCCGCCCCCGCCGCGTGGGAGAACTCGCCGAGGACACGGGGATCGGGCAATCCACGGTCTCGCGGCTGCTCGCGACGCTTGAGTCAGCGGGCATGGTGGAACGCGACTCCAGCAGCTCGCTGTACTTCCTCGGCTCCGAGCTGCTGACGCTCGCCGGCATCGCGATCAACCGCAACCCCGTGCACCGCGCGGCACGCATGATCGCCCAACAGCTGGCCGCCCGTCTCGAGCTGGGGGTCAATGTCGCCGTCCGCCGTGGTGGCGAGCTCGTCTACCTCTGCAACTTCGAGGGGCGGCTCTCACCCAAGTCGCACACGCTGATGGGGGAGAGGGTGCCGCTCCACGCGACAAGCATCGGCAAGGCGGTGCTCTCGGGCATGAGCCCGACCGAGCGCGACGCGATCACCCCTCGACTGCGCGCCTACACCGCCGAGACCATCACCAACCGTCGCGACCTCGCGCGAGCGCTCTCGCTGGCGGCCCGCGAGGGTTACGCGACGGAGGTCGAGGAGTTCGTCCTCGGGCGCGCCTCTGTCGCCGCGCCGATCCGTGATCGCAACGGCACGGTGGTCGCCGCCATCTCGATCTCGGGCCCCGTGACGGTGCTCGAGCTGGACGCACGCCGCGGCGAGCTCGGGCGCATCGCGGTGGAAGCCGCCGACCGCATCAGCACCGGCCTGGGCTTCCACGGCCCCGCCGGCCCGTAGACCCGCTGCGCCTGTCGCGTGCCCGCGCATGCCCGCGATCCTCAGCCCTGCGGAATACCCCGCGGCTAGCATGGGTTGAAGTCGGCGAACACAGGAGGCGCGCGTGCGACAGCTCATCATCATCGGGTCAGGCCCGGCCGGTTTCACGGCCGCCATCTACGCGGCGCGGGCGAACCTGAAGCCGCTCGTGATCGCCAGCTCGGTGGAGGTGGGCGGCGACCTCATGCAGACCACCGAGGTGGAGAACTTCCCCGGCTTCCCCGAGGGCGTCATGGGTCCCGACCTCATGGCCAAGATGCAGGAGCAGGCGGAGAAGTTCGGTGCGGAGATCGCGTATGACGACGCGACCGAGCTCGACCTCGACGGCCCCGTCAAGCGCGTCACGCTCGGCAGCGGAAAGGTCGAGGAGGCCCGCGCGCTGATCTTCGCCACCGGCTCGGCCTACCGCAAGCTGGGCGTGCCGGGCGAGGAGGCGCTCTCGGGCCACGGCGTCTCGTGGTGCGCCACATGCGACGGCTTCTTCTTCCGCGACAAGACGGTCGCGGTCGTCGGCGGCGGTGACTCGGCGCTCGAGGAGGCGACCTTCCTGACGAAGTTTGCCTCAAAGGTGATCGTGATCCACCGCCGAGACACGCTGCGCGCCTCCCGGGCGCTGCAGGACCGCGCCTTCGCGAACGACAAGATCGAGTTCATGTGGAACGCCGAGGTCGTCGAGATGCTCGGTGCGTCCGGCCTCACCGGCGCGTTGCTGCGCGACCTGACCACCGGGGAGCAGCTCGAGCTGCCGCTCGACGGCATGTTCGTGGCGATCGGATCCGACCCCCGCGTGCACCTCGTGCACGGCAAGCTCGACCTCACGTCGGAGGGAACCGTCGCGGTCGAGGGCCGGTCGTCGCGCACGTCGGTCGAGGGCGTGTTCGCCGCGGGCGACGTGATCGACCCCATCTACCGCCAGGCCGTGACCGCGGCCGGCTCGGGCACCGTCGCCGCGCTGGACGCCGAGCACTACCTGGCCGCGCAGGAGGACCTCGACAAGGCCGAGGCTCTGGAGCAGATCGCCACGGCGTGACGCGGGAATGCGTCGCGCCCCACGGCGTTGACACAGACGAACCCAAGACAAGGGAGAACGACATGACCGCCAAGGCAACCACCTCGGCCACCTTCGAGCAGGACGTCCTGCAGGCAGAGGGCCCCGTGCTCGTCGACTTCTGGGCCGAGTGGTGCGGCCCCTGTCGCATGGTCGCGCCGGTGCTGGACGAGATCCAGGCCGAGCACCCCGACAAGATCACCGTGCTGAAGCTGAACGTGGACGAGAACCCCGATCTGGCGATGAAGTACCAGATCACCTCGATTCCCGCCATGAAGGTCTTCCAGGGCGGCGAGGTGGCCACGACGATCATCGGCGCCAAGCCGAAGTTTGCGCTCGAGCAGGACCTCGCGCAGTTTTTGAACTGATCCCCGCGCCCACGCGCAACGAGACCCCGGTCGCCTCACGGCGCCGGGGTCTCGGCGTTCACGCCCTGTCGATCACGCGGACGACGGCATCCCAGCGGCGGTGGGTGTTCTCCTGGCCGATGAGTCGCCACACCGCCCGGGTCAGCTCCGGGTAGTCCGCCGCGATCTGGCGCAGCAGCCGCTGGTTGCGCGCGTGGGTGGGCCGCAGGCCGCCGTCGGCCGCGATGTGCTCGGCGCGCAACGTGAAGACGACCAGTTCATCGACGGTGGGCAGGTCCTCCATGAACTCCCACGGGTCCTCGCCGGCGCGAAGCCTCTCGTGGACGAGGGCAGCGAGCTCGTCGCCCGCCTCCGCGCGCAGCAGCTCGACGCTGGCGCGCCGCCGCGGTGCCGAATGCTCGTCGTCCACCCATCCAGCCTACGTCGAGGGGAGGGGACGGGCTCCGGATCCGGCACCGCGGATGCGGCGCATCAGTGCTGACGCAGCCGCTCGATCAACTCGTCCTTCTTGAGCTTCGAGGTGCCCTCGATGCCGAGCTCCTTCGCGCGGTCGCGCAGCTCATCGACGGTGCGATCCTCGTAGTTCTCGGCCTCGCCGCCTCGGCTGCCCACGTTCGAGCGACCGTCTCGCGCGGCGGCGTTCGCGATGCGCGCTGCCTTCTCCTGCGAGTTGCCCTCGTCGCGCAGCTTCTCGTACAGCTTCTCGTCCTTGATGCTCGAGTTCGGCATGTCAGAACCCCCTTCCGCCCGTGACGGGAATCACCGCGCCCGAGACGTACGATGCCTCATCGCTCGCGAGATAGACGTACGCGCCCGCGAGCTCGCTCGGCTGTCCCGGGCGCCCGAGGGGCGTGTCCTGACCGAAGCTCTCGACCTTCTCGTCCGGGAACCCGGTGGCCGGGATGAGCGGGGTCCAGATGGGGCCGGGGGCCACCGCGTTCACCCGGATGCCCTTCGGCCCCAGCTCCTGCGCCAGCGCCTTGGTGAATGCCACGAGCGCGGCCTTCGTCATGGCGTAGTCGATCAGCCCGGGGGAGGGCTCCGCGGCCTGGATGGAGGTCGTCGTGATGATCGACGCACCCGCCGACATGTGCGGCACGGCTTCGCGGGCGAGCAGCAGCGCGCTCACCATGTTCGTCGTGAACACGCGCTCGATCTCCGACAGCTGCAGGGTCTCGATGCCGTCGCGCTGCTTCTGGTAGGCCGCGTTGGGGATGAGGATGTCGAGCCCGCCGAGCTTCTCCACGGTCCCCGCGACGAGGTCGATGCACGCCTGCTCGCTCTGCACGTCGAGCGGGAAGAGCGCGCAGTTGCGTCCCGCCTCGCGGATCAGCCGCTCGGTGTCCTGCGCGTCCTGCTCCTCCTCCGGCAGGTAGGCGATGGCGACGTCGGCGCCCTCGCGGGCGAAGGCGACGGCCACCGCGCGCCCGATGCCCGAATCGCCGCCCGTGATCAGCGCGCGTCGCCCGACGAGCCGCTCACGCCCCTGCCATTCGTTCTCGCCGTGGTCCGGGGTGGGCGTCATGTCGCCCGTCGTTCCCGGCTGCTCGGCCTGCTGCTGCGCCGGCGGCTGCTCGGCCGGCTCGCGGGGGTCGGTGGTCGTGCTCGGATCGGTCATCTCTGCCTCCTCCTTGACGAATGCGTACGCCTGGGTACGTCATCCACCCTCGCGCCGGGTCGCGAGGGTCAAAACCCCCTTGACAGGCCGTGGCGTCGCGAGCACCCCGCGTCCGGCGCTCCGCCGGGCTCGCAATCAGGCCGGTGCGTCGTCGGGATCGCGGACCTGCTCGATCGAGCCGGTCGCCGTGTCGTCGGGGTCTGGCAGGCGCGTGAGGAATCGGTAGCCCACGAGCGACACGATCACGCCGACGCCGGCGCCGGCGAGAAGCGGCACCGTGAGACCGCCCCGCGCGAGCAGGCCGCCGAGGAGCGATCCGACGGGCATCGCACCCCACAGCAGCGTGCGCCAGGTGCCGTGCACCCGCCCGAGCAGATGCCCCGGGATGAGCGATTGCCGTAGTGACATGATGTGCACGTTCCACACCGCGGTCGATCCCCACGCGACGGCGACGCACACCGCCGCGACGGCCGCGTGCGGCCACAGCCCCATCGCGAGCCAGGCGATCAGGCCGAGCAGGTTGATGAAGGCCAGCACCGGACCCGTGTGGAAGCGCCGCTGCAGGGGAGGGGCGACGACCGTGCCGAGGAAGGCACCGGCGGCGCCCACGAGCAGGAAGGAGCCGTACCAGGCCTCGGGCACGCGCAGCTCGTCGAGCACGTAGAGCACGAAGGTCGACATCACCGTGGCGTGGCAGACCCCGATCACCACCGACAGGAGCCACAGAGGCCACAGGATGTGATGGCCGCGGATGAAGCGGTAACCCGTCGTCAGGTCGCGGCGCCAGGGCGCAAGGCCCCGCGCCTCCTCGGACGAACCGCGGTGCGCGCCGGCGGCGGCGACGGGCAGGAGGAACGCCAGCAGCGCGGCGATCACGTAGGCCCCCGCGCCCGTGATGAGCGGCACGAGCACCGACAGGGCGAGCAGCCACGACGTGATCGGGCCGGAAAGGAACTGCTGGATGACGATCTCGGCGCCCTCGATCCGGGCGTTCGCCCGCGGCAGCTCGCGACGCGGGAGGATCGCCGGCGGGATCGCGCGCACGGCGCCGTCGTAGAGGATCTCGAGCGTCGCGTAGACCAGCGCTACCCCGAGCAGGAGCCAGATCGTGAGGGTGCCGGTCGCCGCGAGTACCGCGAGCGTCACGGCCACGCCGGCGCGCAGCGCGCCGGCGAACGCCATGGCGCGCCGCCGGTCGACGCGGTCAAGCACGACGCCGAGCGGGATCGCGAAGAGCAACCACGGCAGATTCGACGCCACCGCGATGCCCGAGACGAGCAGCGGATCGTCGGTCAGCCGCGCCGCGAGGAGCGGGAACGCCGTCCTCGCGATCCCGTCGGCGAGCGAGGCGCTGACGTTCGCGGTGAGCAGGGTCCGGAATGCGGGCCCCAGGGGGCGCCGCCGCGACCGGTCCTCGTTCACCTCACCAGGCTACGGGCCGGACGCCGCGGCGCCGTGCCCTCAGGACGCGGCGCGCTTCGAGCGGAACCAGGCGCTGCTCGGCGGCAGCCAGAGCAGCACGATGCCCACCACGCTCAGCGCCACGCCGAGCAGCGACGTGGGCTGTCCGTTCCCGATGTTGCCGAGGCCGCCAATGGCGTTCAGCGCGAAGACCGCGGTGAGGGCGATGCGCGCCCATCCGCGTCCCTGCCATGTGAAGACGGCGAAGACTGCCAGGCCGACGATCGCGATCACCGGGATGAGCAGCGCACCGAACACGAAGCCCGCGTCGACCCCCGGGAACTGCGACAGAAGGATGACGGCACCCACCAGGCCCAGGGCGCCGAGGCCGGCGATCACCCAGGCGAGGATGCACGCGCTGACGACCTGGCGCGGGCGCCGCTGCGGAGCGGCCGGTGCGCCGTACCCCTGGCCGGGGTAGGCCGCGGTACCGGGGTACGCCCCTCCGGGGTAGCCGGCGGGCTGCCCCGCGCCGCCGTAGCCGGGCGTCTGACCGGGCGTGGGCGCCGACCCGGCCGGGGCACCACCCGGGTACGGCGGGTAGGCCCCACCGGCGGGCGGAGCGGGCGGAGCGGGCGGAGCGGGCGGCACCGGGTTCCCCTGGGCCGAGCCCGGCGCGGCCGGGGGCGCCGGCGGCGCGTTGCGGTCCGCGGGTGCTCCGGGAATCGCGTCGAACGCCGAGTCGACGACGGGTTCGGGAGTGGGGATGGAGTCGGGACGCTCTTCGCGGTTCTGATCGCTCATGCTCGCGAGCCTAGGGCCGCACGTGCGCCCGTGGCGAGGGGGACGACTACCCATTCCGTCCGCGCGCGTCGCGTCAGCAGCAGCAGCCGCGCCGAGCCGGCCCCTACTCGCCGTACGACTCCTCGCCGATTTCCGACAGAATCCGGTTCAGGTCCTGGATCGACGCGAAATCGATTGTGACCTGGCCTTTTCGTGCGCCGAGGCTGATCTTCACGCGGGTGTTGAGGCGGTCCCCGAGGCGCGAGGCCACGTCGTCGAGGTAGGCACGTCGGGCGCCGGCCTTCGGCCGGGCCTTCGGCGTCGCATTGTCGAGGCCGGCCGTGATCGCCTTCGCCGCGGCCTCGGCTGCGCGGACCGACAGATCCTCGTTGACGACCTTGTCGGCGAGGCGCTGCATCGCCTCCGGGTCGTCGAGCGACAGGATGGCGCGGGCGTGGCCGGCGCTCAGCACACCCGCCGCCACGCGCTGCTGCACGGGGACCGGCAGCCGCAGCAGGCGGATCGTGTTGCTGATCTGCGGGCGCGACCGCCCGATGCGCTTGGCCAACTCGTCCTGCGTGATGCCGAAGTCGTCCAGCAGCTGCTGGTACGCCGACGCTTCCTCCAGCGGGTTCAGCTGGGACCGGTGCAGGTTCTCGAGCAGGGCGTCCCGCAGCAGGTCCTCGTCGGACGTGTCGCGCACGATCGCCGGGATGGACGCCAGCCCCGCCTCGCGCGAGGCACGCGTGCGGCGCTCACCCATGATGAGCTCGTAGGTGCCGTCGCCCTTGTCACGCACGACCACGGGCTGCAGCACCCCGAACTCGCGCACGCTGTGCACCAGCTCCGCGAGGTCGTCCGGGTCGAAGTGCGTGCGCGGCTGGCGCGGGTTGGGCACGATGGCGTGCGGGTCGACCTGCACGAGACGCGCCCCGGGCACCTCCACCAGGTCTGCCTCGGGAGCGGGTGTCGCCACCGCCTCGGCCACGGGCGCGTCCTTCTTCGCCTTGCTGCCGCCGGGGAAGAAGACGTCCACCGGGCGGGTGTTCGTCGACTCCGAGGTGGGGATGAGCGCCCCGATCCCTCGACCCAGGCCCGTTCGCTTCGCCATCAGGATGTCCCTTCTTCCGTGCGCCGCGCACCGCGGGTCACGATCTCGAGTGCGGCCTCCCGGTAGGCCACGGCGCCGGCGGAGCCGCCGTCGTAGGTGATGACCGTCTGCCCGAAGCTCGGCGCCTCCGACACGCGCACCGAACGGGGGATGAGTGTGTCGAGCACCTCGGTGGGGAAGTGCTGACGCACCTCGTCGGCGACCTGCTGCGACAGCTTGGTGCGCTGGTCATACATGGTCAACAGGATCGTGGAGACGTGGATCCGCGGGTTCAGGTGCTTCTGGATCATCCGGATGTTGCCGAGCAGCTGACTGAGACCCTCGAGGGCGTAGTACTCGGCCTGGATCGGGAGGAAGACCTCGTCTGCCGCCGTGAACGCGTTGATGGTGAGCAGGCCGAGCGAGGGCGGGCAGTCGATGAGGATGAAGTCGAAGGGCGTGTCGACGCTCTCGAGGAAGTCGTCGAGCGCCGTCTTGAGGCGGTGTTCACGCGCCACCTGGGAGACGAGCTCGATCTCGGCGCCGGCCAGGTGGATGGTGCTCGGCACGCAGAAGAGGTTCTCGTGCTCCGGGCTTTGCTGAATCACATCGGCGATCGGGAACTCGTCGATCAGCACGTCGTAGACGCTCGGGATGTCGGCCGTGTGTGGCACGCCGAGCGCCGTCGAGGCGTTGCCCTGCGGGTCGAGGTCGATGACGAGCACACGGCCACCGAGCGTGGCGATCGCCGCCGCGACGTTGACCGTCGTCGTCGTCTTGCCGACGCCGCCCTTCTGGTTCGAGACCGTCAGGATTCGGGTCTGGCCGGTGAACGTGACCTGGGCCTCCGCGAGGCGCTTGCGACGGGCGGTCAGATCCGCGAGTTCGCGAGCGAGCGGCGTGTCGTCGGGAAGCGAGAATGTGCTCTCGTTCTCGGACTGTTTCACGTGAAACACACTCTTTCGCATCGCTTCCGCCGGGCAGGTTCCACTCTAACCCGCGGTCCTGACACCGCCCGCGAGCCTCGGCGGGTGGCTGCGGCGTTTCACGTGAAACATCCTGGGGGCATGCGAGGGGGCGGCGACGGTGCGCCGCCCTGAGCGGCCCTTCGGTTGACCGGCTGACGCGGGCCGACCGCGGCGCTTCGACAGCCGGGACACGCCTGCGGTGTTCGATGCCCCGCGGGCCGAGACGCGCGGTTTGGGCCCAACTTCGTGCGGGCCCACGGTGAGAGTGCCGGTGGACCGCAGGCCCCACGGCCCACCACTCCATGCATCAACACCGGCCCTCGAGGCGGGGCTTCCGCCCGTTCGTTCCGATCGGCGCCTGGCGAGGGCGAGGCCCGGCAGAGCGCGATCTTGGCGCCGGCCCATGCCGTCGTCGACGACGGCCGGGCCGCCGCCGCTCGCGGACCCTCGATAGACACCGCGGCTGGCGCTCCGAAGCGGTGTGGCGCGGGCGTGAACCGGACCTCCCGTCGCGCGCGCCCGCCGCGCCGCGACACCTGCTGCGCGTCGCAGCGGCGGGCGAGCCGACCGGGCGAGTCGTGACGCATGCGACTCGGCACATTGGCGTGGTGCCCTCATGGTTGTCGCCGACGCGAGTTCCTGGGATCGGAGGTCACGCGACACCGAGGACGGGAGGCGCCGTTGTCGCGGCGCAGCGGTGGCGGCCTTCGGGAGGTGGCGGCGAAGGGGCACCATCGGCGCGACGGGACGCAATTCCGCCCCCGCCTCGCCGTCGGTGACCGGTCCATAAAGATCGGGCCCGTCGATGTGCGCCGGTTCCGGCGAGCCCCTCCGCCGCCGCGAGGGCTTTCAACGAAGACGTCTGCACAGCCTAGGAGCGCAGCGTGCCTCCGGCCGTCCGGGTTCAGCAGCACTCCTCCTTCATCCCGGCATGCGGTCTTGGGCGCGCGACGGGTCGGCCGACCGCTGCGCACCGAGTGAGTCAGGCCCCGCTTACAGCCGCTTGCTCTTCGCAACCGTCGCTTCTTCGTGTCACTCCACCCCACCTCCCGTGCGGGGTGCCGTTCGCTTCATTCCCTCTAACATCGCCGTTGGACGTCGGTCAGGGGCGGGCCCAAGTTGGGGGAGCGCAGGGATGAGCCGCCAACGGCGGCGGGCGTTTCCCCGAGTGCGCCGTGACGAGCGCTTCCGCGCCCGCGCCGCCGACCAGGGATACCGGCCCGGACGCCGGCCGTGGAATCCTCGTCGCCGCGCAAGATCAAGGTGAGTGCTCGCCCGGTGGAGAGCGGCGCAGGTAGCGCTGCACGACTCGCCTGCGCGGGAGTTTCACGCCCCGTCCGTGGCCGGGGGGCGTGGGAGCTCGGCTCGACCGGCACTAGGGAGCCGACGGGTACCGTCGTCTCACCCCACAGGGTGATTGAAGCCTCGTCGGCGTTCCTACCCTCGGCCCTCCAGTGCCGAGCGCGCCGTAGAGTTCGCGAGCTGCCGCCCGTCGCCCGTGGCGCCTCCGCCGCGCACCCGCAGTGGACGGAGCCGTTTCACGTGAAACACTGGCGCGAAGCCCCTCCGTGTCGCCCGCATTCATGCGCACGGCTCGCTGTTCCCCCGCACTGAAGCATGACGCGCACGCGGCCGCCATTTTCGGGGTTCCCGGGAGCCCCGCCGCGACGCACCGCGACATGAGCATGCGCGGCACGCGCGCGGAGGTCGTACGACCCGCGCGCCACGCCCGTGCGTGATGATTTCCGAGTCCCGCTGCGCTGCCCGCAGCGGCAGGCGGAACCCCGCCGCGATCCACGGCGGCGGCGCTGGCGCCGGCCGCCTTCTTGATACGAATCGCCGACCCACGGCACCAGAGTCCTGCTCCCGCTCGAAAGTCCCGGTAGCGACGGAGGCCCCGGCTGGCGCCGCCCCGCGTATTCGCGCGAGAGCACGCGACGGTGCCGGTGTTTCACGTGAAACATCCGTCCGTCCGGACGCTACCGCGTCGAGGAAGGGCATTACCCGTTCCCTCGATTCTCAGTGAGGAACGATCATCCCCTGAGGGACACACCCCGGACGGCCTACTCGGCACGACGCGGTTGTGGCATCCGCGCGGCCCGTCGCGCCCGCCCACTTAAGAGTGACGCTTGTACCGACACCCGCGCACGGTCCCTCCATCCGACCGGGGCATCTCACGCGAGCTGACAGCCGATGGTGCAAGGAGCCAGCCCGCCCTCGCCGCGCTGCCGATGCCTGCCGCCACGATGTCCGGCGAAAGCGAGCCACTCGCGGGACCCGGGCTGGGACTGACGGCCATTGGTCGGGAGTTCGCGCCCATCGGCGGAGACAGTGACGCCCACGAACGCAACACCACACCTCCGGAGCAGCATCCACACATTCGACGCATCGGGCTTGGCCCGTTCGTCGAGGTGCGGGACGCCGCCCGCCCCGCACGCAGAACCCACCTCAACGAGCGTGAGGAGAAGATCAGGCGGACGGGTGCTGGGGGAGTGCCGCCACCGCGGCCCCGCGACCCGGTGAGCACCCGCGCTACGCCGACGCACCACCCGCCCCCAGCGCCGGTCGGCTGCCCGCGCAGGAGCCGGTACTCGCCAACGGATTGCAACGAACGCCCCCGGTTCGGGAGCGGCACGCCCGCGAAATCCGGCCGCGTCGGGGGAGCAGGGTGCCGACACACAGCGCCCCGACAGGAGTAGGGGCGCCGTGCCGGACGCCCGCCCGGCGCCGATCGCTCCTCTCCTCATGACCCCTCAAGAACTTCACCGGCCACGTATGTTTCACGTGAAACGTTGGATCTCGCCAGCGGGCGGTCGACGAGGACGCTGCCGACTCATTCGGCCGGCGGCTTCGATCGGTCGCCGTGGAGGCAGCCGTCATGGATTTTGCACCGGCTCTACGCCCCGAGCGGGCCGCATTCGGTAACGGAGGCCATACCGGGGCGGTGGGAGCCGACCTGGCAGGACTGCTCGGCGAAGCGGGCGGCGCTCCTTTGCGCGGCGCGCCCGTCCCACCCCGTGCCAGACGGGGCCCGCATCTGAAGGGGTTGTCACTCCCAACGCATGTTAGGGCCGTCGGTTGCGCGCCAGTTCATCGGACGCGAGCACCGTCGCGGGTCGAGCCCTGGACCAGGAGACGCGGCTACTGCGCCCGCGGCGGCGGCGGCCAATCGCCGTGCCGCGATGCACATGGCCGTCGGCGTCGACGTCTTCCGATGCCGACGCATTCGCCCCACGCATCAGGGTCGACGTACCAACCACCCCTCAGGCACACCACCCGCGCCTCACAACTCACGCTTCCCGCTGTCGCCGCACGCCTCGGCCAGTTCCCCGGGGCACCGTCGGTTGCGCTGCGGCATTCATCGGACCCGGGCGCCATCGCGGGTCAAGCCGGATAAGGTAACGCGACCGCAGCGCCGCACCGGCGGTGGTCAATCGCCGTGCCGCGACGCGCATGGCCGTTGCGGTCCGTGCCTTCCGATGCTGGCGCCTCGCCACGGCTCGCCCCCCACTCACCGATTACCCCTCGCGCATCACGTCCACGCAGGCCGATCCGCGGTTCACGCTTCGCGCTGTCGCCCACGCCTCGCGAGAGAGCGGGTCGCGGCCCGGCGAGGAACCCCAAGGGCCGGCGAGGACTACACGGACCAGTTCTCGGCTCGAAACGGCGGCACGGCCGTCGCCAAGCAGCGCTCAGATCGCGCGGGCATGCCGAATCACGCGGATCAACGGTGCTCTCCACGGGGAAGCCGCCGGGACGTCGACCGGGCGCCACGGCCCCCGACGAGTGCCTGGAGTCCCTTGCGCACACATCGGGAGCCGCGAACCTCGTCGCCACCCGGCGCGCTACAAGGATTCGCCCGCGAAGGATGGCGATAGCCACCCCTTCCACGGCATCCGGTCCTGTCGCACCGCTCGCGCCGCACCACCGCCATCGCCCACCGCACAAACGCTCACCGCACACCGCACACCGGGCCGGTCGTTTCACGTGAAACATGACCCCGAAGTATCGGCGCTCGCGATCCCGCCGCTCTGCGAAGGGTCGGCACACGACATCCAGTCGACACCGCGCACCCGGGAGCACGATGAGCCGCGTCGCACGCGAACGCCCGTGCCCACCCGCTCTCGGATCCGCCGGGAGGTTTCACGTGAAACATCGAGGTGGCCGCGAGGCACCGAGTGGTGCAGACAGGGGGTAGCCCCCAGCGGTCACAAGCGCGTGCGGACGCCCAGCGACAGAACGCTCAGCGTCGCCGACAGCGAGGCGACGCAGCCCACGCCCCGTTCACGTGAAACGACGGCGGAGCCCGGCCTCTCGGGAGCGCGGTGCACCCCGGCACAGTGACGAGGGGTCGATCGCCGGATGGCCGACCCCGCGTCCTGGAACGCTCGGGCGGGTCGCTTGAGCTCGCCTCCGCGCACACGACCCCGCCTGCCTAGCCGCTCGGCACGACGGCTGACGCCAGCACGAGGCTCCCGCCCCTTCCACCACCCGCGCCACACGACAGGGCGTCGGCGAAGAAGCTAGCCGATCGAACCGGCGTAGGCCGCGTGCGGGCGTCGGAGCCCGCCCGCCCAGGCGCGACCTGCGTTCGCACCTCGCGACTGGCGTCAGGCGCGAACGCGAGCCCGCACGACTCGTGTCTCCTCGTCGAGCACGCCCTCGCCGAGCACCTCGACGCGCACATCGGTGAGCCCGAACTTGCGGATCTGCTTGGACGCGGCTTCGATCTCGTTCTCGGCGTTGCGTCCCTTGAGCAGAATCAGCTCGCCGCCGTCGCGGACCAGGGGAGCGGTCCACGGGATGAGCGTCCGCAGCGCGGAGACCGCGCGCGCCGTCACCGCATCGAGCAGGCCCTCGACGCCGGCCTCTTCGGCACGGGCCCGGTGCACGGTGACGTTCGTCAGGCCCAGCGCCTCGACCTGTTCCTCGAGCCAGGCGACGCGACGCTCCATAGGTTCGATGAGCTCCCAGGTCACGTCCGGACGGGCGATCGCGAGCACGATTCCCGGCAGCCCCGCGCCCGATCCGACGTCGCCGACACGCCCACCGGCCGGGAACAGCGGGGCCGCGATCGCGCAGTTCAACAGGTGCCGGGTCCACAGCCGCGGCAACTCCTGCGGGCCGATCAGGCCGCGCTCCTCGCCATGCTCGACGAGGGCGACCGCAAAGGAGCGGGCGAGATCGATGCGATCGCCGAACAGCGCAGCCGCAGACTCCGGCTCCACCTCCACGGCCGGAACGGCGGACTCCGTCATGCCGAACCCCCTTCTCGAGCGGCTCAGCGGCGGCGGATCACGGTGTGCCGGTCCGCGCCCTCGCCGTACGACTCCGACACGAGGCCCCGCGCCGCAACCACGTCGTGCACGAGCTTGCGCTCGTACGACGACATCGCCGGCAGCGACGCCTGCGACGCGCCCTCGTCGAGCTTCGCGACGGCGGCGTCGACGAGGCGCTCGAGCTGACGCTGCCGCGTCTCGCGCGACCCGCCGATGTCGAGGATCAGACGCGAGAACCGGCCGGTCTCGCTCTGCACCGCCAACCGCGTCAGCTCCTGCATCGCCTGCACCGTGTCGGGGTCGGCAAGCCGCCGCAGCGACGCGTCGTCCGACTCGACGGACACGTAGGCCCGGCCCTGCCGCACGTCCAGCGTCAGGTCGCCGTCGATGTCGGCGATGTCGAGCAGGCCCTCGATGAAGTCCGCGGCGATGTCGCCCTCGCGCTCGAGCTCGGCCTCGGTCGGCTCGTCGGCGCTCGACAGGGGAGTGGTGTTCATCGTGTTCCTCTTGCCGTTCAGGAATCGGATCCGGTCGACGCCGCGGGGCCGGGGTCGGTCTGACCGTTACCCGTCTTGCCCTGCTTCTGCGCCTGCTTCTTCGCGCGCTGCTTGCCCATAGGCTGCTGCCGCTTGGCGCGCTGCTGGCGCTCCAGCTCCGCCTGGCGCAGCAGCTCCTCCTGCTCGCGCTGGTACTCCTCCATCGAGACGACCTTGCCCTGCGAGTTCAGCGCCTTGCCCTTGCGCGCCAGTCGCTCCTCACGGGCCTTCGCCGCCTCCGACCCGGGCGTCGGCATGGAACGGATGACGAGGAACTGCTGACCCATGGTCCAAAGGTTGTTGAAGAACCAGTAGGTCACGACACCGAGCGGGAACGCGACGCCCGAGAAGATCATCGCGAACGGGATGATGTACAGCATGATGCGCTGCATCTGGTACGCCTGACCGGTCTTGGCCTCCGGCGACAGGTTCTTCGAGACGATCTGCAGCTGCGTGAAGAACTGCGTGGCGATCATCAGGGCGACGAGCACGACCAGCAGGACGATGGCCGGCACCGACACCGGCGACGCGTTGAAGTGGTCGATCAGCGTCATGTGCAGCGGCGCCACATCGAACAGCGAAGCGTCGTTGAACTCGTGCACCCGCTCCGGCGTGAACAACCACGCGTTCCGACCCGAGCTGTCGTTGGCCGCCCACGTCTTGATGTCGAAGAGCGTCCAGTACAGCGAGAAGAAGATCGGCATCTGGATGAGGATCGGCAGGCAGCCGCCCACCGGGGAGGTGCCGTGCCTCTTGTACAGGTCCATCGTCTCGCGGCTCATCGCCTCGCGAGAGAGCTGGTCCCGCTTGCCGCGGTACTTCTCCTGGATCTTGCGCAACTCCGGCGCGATCTCCATCATCTTCCGCTGGCTCTTGATCTGCCGGATCGTGAGCGGGAAGATGCACAGTCGCACGATGACGACCACTCCGAGGATCGACAGCACCCACGTCAGGCCGCCCGCGGAGTTCATGCCGAGCGTCGTGAACAGCCAGTGCCACCCGACGAGGATCGCCTCGATCACCCAGCGGATGGGGAACAGGAGGGTTCCGAAGAAGTCCACGGATCAGTCCTTTCGGCGCGGCACCACGAAGCCGCGGGGGGTCAGGTCGTAGCGGAAGTTCGAGCGGGGCGGCACGTCATCGACGCCGCCGGCGGCCCAGGGATGGCAGCGAGCGATGCGCGCGAGGGCCATCCCCGATCCTCTCACGAGGCCGTACTGCTGCACGGCGCCGACCGCGTAGGCGGAGCACGAGGGGAAGTACCGGCACACGTCGCCGTAGAGCTTGGAGATCGTGGCCCGGTACGCGATGAGCAGAGCCACACCGGCATTGCGGGGCACGAGCGGAAGGGCGCGCACGGCGTCGCCCGGCGCGAGGCGCGCGGTGCCGAAGGAGCTGGCCGGCAGCACGCTCACCGCGTCGGTCCTTGCCCGGCCGGCATCAGTGCCGCCCGCCGCTCCAGGCAACGCCCCACCTCGGCGCGCAGTTCCGCGAAGGTCGCGTGCGCAGACGAGGGGAGGGCGCGGATGACCACATCCGCGCCCTCCCGCACGTCGGGTAACGCCTCTGCACACGCGGCCTTCAGGCGTCGCCGCACGGTGTTGCGCACAACGGCGCCGCCCACGGCCTTGGTGATGATGAACCCGAAGCGCGCCGGACGCGCCTCTTCCGTCAGCACCACGTGCGTCACGATGTGCGCGCCCGCGCACCGCGCCCCCCGCCGGGAGACCGAGCGATAGTCGATCCCGCGGGTCAGGCGATTGGGCCGCGCGAGCACGTCGGACTGCCGTGACGCCGAGCCGTCGGTCTTACGCCGAGAGCTCGGTGCGGCCCTTGGCGCGGCGGGCGGCGAGGATGGCGCGGCCGGCGCGCGTACGCATGCGGGCGCGGAAACCGTGCTTCTTGGCGCGACGACGGTTGTTGGGCTGGAACGTGCGCTTGCTCATGGAAAATCACTCCGGAGGATGCGTCACCGGATTTCCGGGGACAGTCGGATCAGGGCCCTCGAAAGGGCATAAGTCAACCGACATAGGCTACGCCGCACGCCACGCCCGGCGCAAATGGCCCGGCAACCTGACAGTATCTCCACAGTCGCGGAGTTCCCCGGGCAGGACACGCACGAGGGTTTGCCGACACCCCCTCGTCCTGATTAGCCTGTGGAGAGTTATCCACAGGACGAGGCTACGTCCGGCGCACCCGAAGCGCCCGCGGCAAGATCGTCCTCACGCGAAGATCCACAAGGGGAGACATGTCGACGCAGGAGGTGCCGGACGTTCCGGTGTGGGCCGCCGTGCTGACCCAGCTCGAGACGGACGACCGGATCACCGCGCCGATGTGGGGCTTCCTGCACTTGGCCGTCCCCCAGGGGGTCATGGGCGGCACCGTGTACGTCGAGGTGCCGAACGACCTCACCGCCGCACAGATCAACAAGCGCATGCGCGCACCGATCATGGACGCCCTTGCCGCGGTCGGCGGCGACGTGCACACCTTCCGCGTGGTGGTGAACCCCGATATCGGCGACCAGCCGTATGTGCCCGAGCCGGTTCCCATCGCGGTCGAGGCGGCGCAGCGGCCGATCGCCGAGAATCCCACCGAGAGCAGCGTCGTCTCGAGCGCGGCCCGTGGCGAGACACGCCTGAACCCGCGCTACACCTTCGACAACTTCGTCATCGGCCAGTCCAACCGCTTCGCACATGCCGCCGCCGTCGCCGTGGCCGAGGCGCCGGCGAAGGCGTACAACCCGCTCTTCATCTACGGCGACTCCGGCCTCGGCAAGACGCACCTCCTGCACGCCATCGGCGACTACGCGCTGAACCTCTATAACGGGGTGCGCGTGCGGTACGTCTCGAGCGAGGAGTTCACGAACGACTTCATCAACTCGATCGCCAACAACCGCGGCGCGGCCTTCAATGCGCGCTACCGCGAGGTCGACATCCTGCTCATCGACGACATCCAGTTCCTGCAGGGACGGGCGGAGACGCAGGAGGCGTTCTTCCACACCTTCAACACGCTGCACGACCACGACAAGCAGGTGGTGATCACGAGCGATGTCGCTCCGCGCCTGCTGACCGGGTTTGAGGACCGCATGCGCAGCCGCTTCGAGTGGGGCCTCATCACCGACGTCCAGGCGCCCGACCTTGAGACGCGTATCGCGATCCTCCGCAAGAAGGCACAGTCGGAGCGGCTGCTGATCCCCGACGACGTGGTGGAGTACATCGCCAAGAACGTCTCCACCAACATTCGCGAGCTCGAGGGGGCCCTCATCAGAGTGTCGGCCTTCGCAAGCCTCAACCGCTCCGACGTCGATGTGCCCCTGGCGCAGACCGTGCTGCGCGACATCGTGGATCAGGCCGAGGACAACGTCGTCTCGCCGACCGACATCATCACGATGACCGCGGAGTACTTCAAGCTCTCGGTCGACGACTTGTACGGCTCCAGCCGGTCACAGGCCGTGGCGCAGGCACGCCAGATCGCGATGTACCTGTGCCGCGAGCGCACCAACCTCTCCCTGCCGAAGATCGGGCAGCTGTTCGGCGGCCGCGACCACACCACGGTCATCTACGCCTGCCGCAAGATCGCCGACCTCATGAAGGAGCGCCGCTCCATCTACAACCAGGTCAGCGAGATCACCACGCAGCTCAGCCGCCGCTGATCGCGACGCGCGCAACCTCCCGTTCACCGGGTGCACGTCCCGGAATGCGACGTATTCCTGAACTCGTCCTTGACAGTGCGCGTCGGCGACCCCTATAAATCGCTTTCCCCAGTGTGGACAGCCTGTGGATAACTGTTGAGACACGCCCTGCAGCTTGTGAGCGACACGCGGCGGCCATGTGGATCGGGCTGTGGCCGGAGGCTCGTCGCGATCGGATCCACTCACGTCTCATCCGCAGCCGCTCCACATCTCACAGCGATGTAGTTCCCTACGGCCGACAGGCATCCACAGAGTTATCCACATTATCCACAGCAGTGAATACCAAGAAGAGAAATCTCTTCTCCGTGC
The DNA here is from genome assembly GCF_946151065.1 of Microbacterium sp. Marseille-Q6965. GTDB lineage: Bacteria > Actinomycetota > Actinomycetes > Actinomycetales > Microbacteriaceae > Microbacterium. The sequence continues at coordinate 117,837 of NZ_CAMGZA010000003.1, forward strand.
GCGATCCGATGACCTTCACGGTGGAGAACCGCGCCACACGGCGCTCCCCGGTGGGCACTAGCATGGGATTCCCCACGGATAGGGACCGTGGCGATACGAGGGGATCCACCTGTGAAGTTCCACGTGAACCGTGATGTCTTCAGCGAGGCTGTGTCGTTCGTCGTCAAGCTCCTGCCTCAGCGGAACCCTCAGCCGATCCTCGCCGGCGTGCTCATCGAGGCATCCGAGGACGGGTCGCTCGCCCTCTCGGCCTTCGACTACGAAGCGTCGGCACGCACGACGATCGAGGCGACGATCGACGAGCCCGGCACGATCCTCGTCCACGGTCGCCTGCTCTCCGACATCGCGAGCCGCCTGCCCAACGCGCCCATCGAGATGGTCACGGAGGACGACGGCAACATCGCCCTCACCTGCGGCTCGGCCCGCTTCGCCCTCGCGGCGATGCCCGTGGAGGAATACCCCGCGATCCCCGAGGTCTCCGGCGAGTCGGGCCTCGTGCGTGCCGAGGACTTCGGCACCGCGATCTCGCAGGTCGCCTTCGCCGCTTCCCGCGACGATGTCACCCCCGTCCTCACCGGTGTGCAGCTCGAGGTGTCGGGCACCCAGCTGAGCCTCGTCGCGACCGACCGGTACCGCGTCGCGCTCAGCGACATCGAATGGGACGGCAGCCAGGACGACGCCCACGCGCTCGTCCCGGCGCGAACCCTGCAGGAGGTCGGCAAGACGTTCTCGCACGGCGGCGAGATCTCGATCGCGTTCAGCGGGTCGGGCGATCGCGAGATCATCGCGTTCACGTCGGGGAACAAGACCGTGACGTCACTGCTCATCAAGGGCAACTTCCCGCCGGTGCGGCGGCTGTTCCCCGAGCAGACCGACCACTACGCCGTGGTGAACACCGCCGAGCTCGCCGAGGCCGTGCGCCGTGTGTCGCTCGTGCTCGATCGCTCGGCGCCGCTGCGGTTCACGTTCACGACATCGGCCGTGACGATGGACGCCTCGGGCGGCGACCAGGCCCGCGCGTCCGAGTCGGTCGATGCGCACCTGCACGGAGAGGACGTGACGCTGGGGCTCAACCCGCAGTACCTCCTCGAGGCGCTCGGCGCGGTGAAGAGCGAATTCGCCCGCATCACGTTCACCTCCAGCGAGAACGCGAACAAGCTCAGCCCCGTGCTCATCACCAGCCAGACCTCGGTGGATCAGGCGGGCAGCGACTCGTTCAAGTATCTGCTGCAGCCCAACCTGCTGCTGCGCTGATGTTCCGCGGGCGCTGATTCGATCGGCGCGGGTGGGGGCCGACCGCAGAGCTCGCCCCCAGAGGAACGGCCGGCTCGATCCGTCTGTCAGCCCCGAAAGCTAGGGTTTCCGAGTGATCGTCGAGCACCTGAGCCTGAAGGACTTCCGCAACTATGCGGAGGCCGAGCTCGAGCTCCAGGCCGGCCCCAATGTGCTCGTCGGACGCAACGGGCAGGGCAAGACGAACCTCGCCGAGGCAGTCGCCTATCTGGCCACGCTCGGATCGCATCGCGTCTCGGCCGATGCCCCGCTGGTGCGGGAGGGCCACGACGCGGCCTTCGTCCGCGCCCGCCTGCGCCATGGCGAGCGGCGCATCGTGCTCGAGCTGCAGATCAACAAGCAGGGATCGAACCGGGCGCGCATCGGCGGCTCTCCCTCCCGCCCGGCGGAGCTGCCGCGGTACGCGCAGGTCGTGCTGTTCGCCCCCGAGGATCTGCAGATCGTGCGGGGGAACCCGGCCGAGCGTCGCCGCTTCGCCGACCAGCTGCTCGTGCAGCGCACCCCTCGCATGGCGGGAGTGCTCGCCGACTACGACCGCACCCTGCGCCAGCGCACCACGCTGCTGAAGTCGGCCCGGGCCCGCGGCATGATGGCATCGCAGTTGACGACGCTCGACGTGTGGGACGACAAGCTCGTCGCGCTCGGATCCGAGATCATCGACGCGCGCATGCGCCTGGCGCAGGACCTTTCCGGTCCCGTCGCGGCGGCGTACGAGGGTGTGGCCGGGGCGGATCATCGGCCGGAGTTGTCGTGGACGCTCACCATCCATGGGGCGGATCCCGAGGACGGCGACGACGCCGACGGTGGCGGAGAGGGCGAGACCGCCGCCCAGTTCCGCGCAGCGCTGGAGGCGAAGCGCGCCGTGGAGCTGGAACGCGGGCTGACGCTGGTCGGCCCGCACCGCGATGACCTCCTGCTGCGGTTGCGCGGCCTTCCTGTGAAGGGCTACGCCTCGCACGGCGAGAGCTGGTCGGCGGCCCTCGCGCTGCGATTGGCCTCCGCAGAGCTCCTGCGTGCCGAGTCGCCCGGCGGCGACCCGATCCTCATCCTCGACGATGTCTTCGCCGAGCTCGATGCCGACCGTCGTCGGCGACTCGCCGACGTCGTCGCGGGATACGAGCAGGTCATCGTCACGGCCGCGGTGGCCGCCGACGTTCCCGAGCCGCTCAGGGCGAACGCCGTGCGGATCGAACACGGCCGCATCCTCGGCCCGCTCGCGGACCACCCCCTCACCCCCGCGGAGGATCACGATGAGTGAGCCCACGCCGGAGGTTCCCGAGACGCTGGCCACCTACCTGCGCCTGCGCGGACTCGAACCGTCGAAGTACGCACGGCGCCGGCGCCGGCGCCGGCCCGCGGCGGACGACGAGAACCAGCCGTTCACGCCGGGACGAGACCCGAAGCCGATCGGCGACGCGCTCGACCTCCTCTCCAAGCAGCACGGCTGGTCGGGGCAGCTGGCGCGCGAGGACCTCGTGCGGCGGTGGGAGGAGGTGGCCGGCGCCGAGACGGCGCAGCATTCCAGCCCGACGTCGCTCATCGACGGCACCCTGACGATCCAGTGCGATTCCACGGCGTGGGCGAAGAACCTGCAGTTCATGCGCTCGCACATCCTCACCCAGATCGCCACGCGGTTCCCCGACGCCGCCGTCGAGCACGTGCGCTTCGTCGGCCCGGATGCCCCCACGTGGAAGTGGGGCCCGCGCACGGTGCCCGGCCGGGGCCCGCGCGACACATACGGGTGAGGCCCGGGCGACGAGTCGTCAGCGACCTCGCCGTGATCGGCGCGATATGCCCTGAGGCCGCAGGAGCGCGCGTCAGACCCCCGCCCACGATCGGCGCCCTGGTCCCGGTCCCGTTATGCCGTCTGCGGGCCGGTCTGCGGCTTTTGAGGGCCGATCCACGGCTAGGATGGAAGTGCCTACGACCACGGAATGCGGAGCGCGCCCACATATGACGACGGACACCCCTCAGAGCGAGCCCGAGAACAACGCCGCCGCCGGGGGTGACGCGACCCAGGGCAACTACGGCGCCGACAACATCCAGGTGCTCGAGGGGCTCGAGGCCGTCCGCAAGCGCCCCGGCATGTACATCGGCTCGACGGGACCGCGCGGTCTGCACCACCTGGTGTACGAGATCGTGGACAACTCCGTGGATGAGGCCCTCGCCGGCTACTGCGACGCCATCCAGGTGACGATCCTCGAGGACGGCGGCATCCGCGTGGTCGACAACGGCCGCGGCATCCCGGTGGCCGAGCACAAGACGGAGAAGAAGTCGACTCTCGAGGTCGTCCTGACCGTCCTGCACGCGGGCGGCAAGTTCGGCGGTGGCGGTTACGCCGTCTCGGGCGGTCTGCACGGCGTCGGCTCGTCGGTCGTGAACGCGCTGTCGACCCGACTGGACGCGCTCGTCAAGCGCGACGGCTACGAGTGGCGTCAGTCGTTCGCCAACGGCGGCACGCCGCTCGGCCCCGTGGAGCAGGGAGAGCCGACCGACGAGACGGGCACGACGATCACGTTCTGGCCGGACCCGGAGATCTTCACGGAGACGATCGACTTCGACTACGAAACGCTCCGCACGCGGTTCCAGCAGACCGCCTTCCTCAACAAGGGCCTGCGCATCGAGTTCCGCGACGAGCGCGCCGCGGCCGTCGAGGAGGACGAGCTCGAGGACGGCTCGCCCGAGCTCGTGCAGCGACATGACACGTTCTACTACGAGCGCGGCCTCGTGGACTACGTCGAGTACCTCTGCAAGGTGCGCAAGGCCGAGCGCGTGCACGAGGCGATCATCGACTTCGCCAGCGAGACCGCCAACACCGAGCGCAACATCTCCCTCGAGATTGCGATGCAGTGGACGACCTCGTACAGCGAGAACGTGTTCACGTACGCGAACATGATCAACACCCACGAGGGCGGCACGCACGAGGAGGGATTCCGCGCGGCGCTCACCAGCCTCGTGAACCGGTACGCCCGTGCGAACAACCTGCTCAAGGAGAAGGACGACAACCTCACGGGTGAGGATGTGCGCGAGGGCCTCATGGCCGTCATCTCGGTGAAGCTCAGCGAGCCGCAGTTCGAGGGGCAGACGAAGACCAAGCTCGGCAACACCGAGGTGAAGGCGTTCGTGCAGCGCGTGGTGAACGAGGAGCTCGGCGCCTGGTTCGAGCGCAACCCGCAGCAGGCCAAGAACATCATCCGAAAGGCGATCGACGCCGCCACGGCGCGACTGGCCGCACGCAAGGCGCGCGAGACCGCCCGCCGCAAGAGCGTGTTCGAGTCGGCGGCGATGCCCGACAAGCTCAAGGACTGCACGAGCAAGGATCCCTCGATCTCCGAGATCTTCCTCGTCGAGGGCGACTCCGCCGGCGGCTCCGCCGTGGGCGGCCGCGACCCGAAGACGCAGGCGATCCTCGCCCTGAGGGGAAAGATCCTGAACGTCGAGCGCGCTCGCATCGACAAGGCCCTCGGCAACCGCGAGGTCCAGGCGATGATCCAGGCGTTCGGCACGGGCATCGGCCCCGAGTTCGACATCGAGAAGGCGCGCTATCACAAGATCGTGCTGATGACCGATGCCGACGTCGACGGCCAGCACATCACCACGCTGCTGCTGACGCTGCTGTTCCGCTACATGCGCGGCCTCATCGACGCCGGCTACGTGTACCTCGCGATGCCGCCGCTGTACCGCCTGAAGTGGTCGAACGCGCCGCACGAGTACGTGTACTCGGACCGCGAGCGCGATGCGCTGCTGAAGGAGGGGCTCGCCAACGGCAAGCGCCTGCCCAAGGACGCCGGCCTGCAGCGGTACAAGGGTCTCGGAGAGATGAACGACTCGGAGCTGTGGGAGACGACCATGGACCCCGAGACGCGCACGCTGCGCCAGGTCACCATCGACGACGCGGCCGCGGCGGACGAGATCTTCTCCGTGCTGATGGGCGAGGACGTCGAGTCCCGCCGCAGCTTCATCCAGCGCAATGCGAAGGACGTCCGGTTCCTCGACATCTGAGTCGACACGGACAGCGGAACCGGACGTAGAGAAAGACGGATATGGCAGACGAAGAGCGCCCCGACATCAACGCGGATCACAACCACGGCCGCATCGACCAGGTCGACCTGCAGTCGGAGATGCAGCGCAGCTATCTCGACTACGCGATGAGCGTGATCATCGGGCGTGCGCTGCCCGACGTGCGCGACGGTCTGAAGCCGGTGCACCGCCGCGTGATCTACGCGATGTACGACGGCGGCTTCCGGCCCGACAAGTCGTTCTCGAAGTGCACCCGCGTCGTCGGCGAGGTGATGGGTCAGTACCACCCGCACGGCGACAGCGCGATCTACGACACCCTCGTGCGCCTCGTGCAGCCCTGGTCGCTGCGCTACCCGCTCGCGCTGGGTCAGGGCAACTTCGGCTCGCCCGGCAACCAGGGCGCCGCGGCACCGCGATACACCGAGACGAAGATGGCTCCGCTCGCGCTTGAAATGGTGCGCGACATCGAAGAGGAGACCGTCGACTTCGAGGACAACTACGACGGGCAGACGCAGGAGCCGTCGGTACTGCCGGCGAGGTTCCCGAACCTCCTCGTCAACGGCTCGGTCGGCATCGCCGTCGGCATGGCCACGAACATCCCGCCGCACAACCTGCGCGAGGTCGCCGCCGGTGCGCTGTGGGCGCTCGACCACCCCGAGCTGCCGCGCGAGGAGCTGCTCGCCGGGCTCATCCAGCGCATCCCGGGACCGGACTTCCCGACCGGGGCCCAGATTCTCGGGAACAAGGGCATCCACGAGGCGTACCGGACGGGGCGCGGCTCCATCACGATGCGTGCGGTGGTGGAGATCGAGGAGATCCAGGGTCGCACCTGCCTGGTCATCACGGAGCTGCCCTACCAGGTGAACCCCGACAACCTCGCCGTGAAGATCGGCGAGCTCGCGCGCGAGGGGCGCGTCACGGGCATCGCCGACATCCGCGACGAGACGTCGAGCCGCACCGGCCAGCGCCTCGTCGTGGTGCTCAAGCGCGACGCCGTCGCGAAGGTCGTGCTGAACAACCTCTACAAGCACACCGACCTGCAGACGAACTTCGGCGCCAACATGCTGGCGATCGTCGACGGCGTGCCGCGCACGCTGCCGCTGGACGCGTTCATCTCGCTGTGGATCACCCACCAGCTCGACGTCATCGTGCGCCGCACGCACTTCCGCCTGCGCAAGGCCGAGGAGCGGATGCACATCCTGCGCGGCTACCTCAAGGCGCTCGACGCCCTCGACGAGGTCATCGCGCTCATCCGCCGTTCCCCGACGGTCGACGACGCCCGCGAGGGTCTGAAGTCGCTGCTCGACATCGACGACGTGCAGGCCGACGCGATCCTCGCCATGCAGCTGCGCCGCCTGGCGGCCCTCGAGCGGCAGAAGATCGTCGACGAGGCCCAGGAGCTGGAGGCGCAGATCGCCGACTTCAAGGCGATCATCGCCGACGAGCTGCGCCAGCGCGCCATCATCAAGACCGAGCTCACGGCGATCGTCGACAAGTTCGGCGACGAGCGGCGCACGCAGATCCTCCCCGGATTCGACGGCGACGTGTCGATCGAGGACCTCATCGCCGAAGAGGAGATGGTCGTCACGATCACGCGCGAGGGCTACATCAAGCGCACGCGCAGCGACAACTATCGCTCCCAGCGCCGCGGCGGCAAGGGCGTGCGCGGCGCGCAGCTGCGCGCGGACGACGTGGTGGAGCACTTCTTCGTCACGACCACGCACCACTGGCTGCTGTTCTTCACGACCAAGGGACGCGTCTACCGCATCAAGGCGTACGAGGTGCCCGAGGCCGGGCGCGACGCCAAGGGTCTGCACGTGGCGAACCTGCTCGCGCTGCAGCCCGACGAGCAGATCGCTCAGGTCATCGAGCTGCGCGACTACGACGCCGCGGAGTATCTGGTGCTCGCCACCCGCTCGGGACTCGTGAAGAAGTCGCGCCTGGCCGACTACGACTCGAACCGCCAGGGCGGCATCATCGCGATCAACCTGCGCGAGGGCGACGAGCTCGTCTCGGCGATGCTCGTGAACCAGGACGACGACATCCTGCTGCTCAGCCGCAAGGGCATGTCGCTGCGCTTCTCGGCCACGGACGAGGCGCTGCGGCCGATGGGTCGCTCGACGAGCGGCGTGAAGGGCATGTCGTTCCGGGCCGACGACGACCTGCTCACGGCGGCCGTCGCGCGGCCGGGCACGTTCGTGTTCGTCGTCACCGACGGCGGCTACGCCAAGCGCACCTCGATCGACGAGTACCGGGTGCAGGGCCGCGGCGGCCTCGGGATCAAGGCCCTCAAGCTGAACGACGACCGCGGAACCCTTGCGGGCGGCCTGATCGTCGACGCGGAGGACGAGGTGCTCGTGGTTCTCGCCAAGGGCAAGGTGGTACGCTCGGCCGTTGCCGAGGTCCCCGCCAAGGGCCGAGACACCATGGGCGTGCTGTTCGCGCGACCCGACAAGGATGACCGGATCCTGGCCATCGCACGCAACAGCGAGCGCGGACTGGGTGACGACGGCGAGAACGAAGAGCCCGCCGACGCAGAGAGCACCGCTCCCGAGACCCCCGAAGAGAGCACCGACGCATGACGACCGTAGCCGACAAGCTCGCCAAGAAGTCCTCGCGCAAGCCAAAGGCCAAGCAGGTCCGCCTGCGCCTCGTCTACATCGACTTCTGGTCGGCCATCAAGCTGTCGTTCCTGGCGGCCGTCGCCGTCGCGATCGTCACGCTGGTGTCGTTCCTGCTCAGCTACCTCGTGGTCGAGGCGACGGGCCTCATCGCCAAGCTCGACGAGTTCTTCGTCAGCTTCACGGACGGCGACCTTTCGATCTCGTCCATCATCGGCCTGCCGCAGGTGATGGCGTTCGCGGTGGTCATCGCCATCCTGAATCTCATCATCGTCACGGTGATGGGTGCCGTGCTGGCGGGCATCTACAACCTCGCGGTGAAGATCACGGGCGGACTGCTCGTGGGATTCACCTCGAACTGACCGGACCCTCGCGCCGATTCGCGGGATCGCGAGCCATCGAGTAAACTCTTGAAGGTTGGCGGCGCAAGCCGGTCACAACGGGGCTATAGCTCAGGCGGTTAGAGCGCTTCACTGATAATGAAGAGGTCCCAGGTTCAAGTCCTGGTAGCCCCACCACGTACCTCCTCGCGGGGCCTTAGCTCAGTTGGTAGAGCGCCTGCTTTGCAAGCAGGATGTCAGGAGTTCGAATCTCCTAGGCTCCACACCCTTCAAACCCGGTTCTGCACCCCCGTGCGAGCCGGGTTTCCTGTTCGCGGCCGTAGAGGGGTGAGACCCCCCCTTTCAAGTCGACCTGCGACACCGGGATGACGAGGGCCGTCCCCGCCGCCGACGGAACCGCAGCAGGCCGGCCCGTCGCCTCCACAGAAGGCACATAGGCGAGAGAGAGGGCGGCGCAAGGACCGCCTCATAGCGTCGATGTCATGACCAATCAGACGCGCACATCGAGCGCCCCCGCCCTTTCAAGACCAACACGCTTTACGCGGCGCGCTGCCACATGGATCGCCGCCTCGGCGGTCGTGCTGGGGGTCACGTTGACGGGATGCGCGAGCACCGCTTCGACGTCGACGCCCAGCGATTCCGGTGCCTCGACGTCGACCTCCACGATCGAGAGGGACAGTACGGGTTCCACGGATGCGACCACGACGGCCCAAACCGTCAGCGAGACCTCGGCCGCCGCGGAAGCGTTCCTCGAGACCCTCACGGAGGAGCAGCGGGAGGCGGTGCTGTACGCCTACGACGATGAAACGAAGACGACCTCTTGGTCCAACTTCCCGGTGACGTTCGTCGAGCGGGCGGGACTCAATCTCGCCGATTTCACCGAGGAGCAGCGGGCCGCAGCGATGCACGTGCTCGACGCGCTGCTGAGCGACGACGCGTATGAGACCGTGACCGCAATCATGGGCGGCGATCAGTACTTGGCCGACTACAGCAGCAGCAGCGAGGACTCCCTCGGCCAGTACTACATCGCGTTCTTCGGCGATCCGTCCGACACCAGTGCCTGGGAAGTGCAGTTCGGAGGGCACCACCTCGGCATCAACGCGACTCTCGACGGCGGCGCCGACGCCATCACGTTCGCGCCTACACACCTCGGCGTGCAGCCGGCCGTCTATACCGACGAGAACGGCGAGACCGTGCAGCCCTTCGACGGAATCTACGCCGACGCGTTCGCGTTCCTCGACAGCCTCACCGCGGATCAGCAGGCGACACTCACGTCCGGCGACGTCAGCATGTGCGCTCCCGGTGACACCTGCGACTTCGAAACGGGGTCCGGGCTGACCGGCGCCGACCTCACCGACGAGCAGAAGCAGCTCTTGCTCGACCTCATTGCGAACTGGGCCGGCATGGCCGATGAGCAGACCACGGCCGACGCACGTGGCGCGATCGAGGCGACCCTGGACGAGACGGCGATCGCCTGGTCGGGCGAGACGACGTACGACATGAGCACCGGAGACGGCATCAACTTCTCCATCTCGGGGCCGAACGTGTACGTCGCGTTCCAGGCACAGCAGGGATCCGCGGGGGCCGACGTCGAGGGCGTCACCACCTCAGGATGGGGACACGTTCACACCATCTATCGAGACCCCAGCAACGACTACGCCGGCAGCGTCACCCAGGAAACCGCGACCGGCGGGTTGGGCGGGGCGGGTGCGCCAGGAGACGGCGGCGCCCCTCCCACGAACGGATAACGGGGCCCGCGAACTCCTCGCCCGGCTGACACGCATGCGTCATCGCCGGGCGAAGAGTATGCGGGCGCTGCCCCGAGCACGGGCGCGCGGCGCGCCGGTCGGGCAGCGACGACGCACAGGCGGGCGTAGCTCTGCGTCGGATCCCGACGCGGGCGGATCGTGGTGCGCCGGAAGCCAGCTCGGCCATCCGGCATCACCGTGCCGAGCACATCGAGCACGGCGGGCGGTCCGGGCGATGCGAGGCCACGGGTCACACCTCGGCAGCCGAAGGCGGCGCGAACGGGGAGGGGGCCGCGCGGACGTAGGATCGTCTGGTGCCCGATCTGGATCTGCTGACGCTGGTCCTGCTGATCCTCGCCGGGTTCGCGGCCGGGTGGGTCGACGCGGTCGTCGGGGGCGGCGGACTGATCCAGCTGCCGGCCCTCCTGCTCGTGCCGGGCATCTCGCCGTTGCAGGCGCTCGCGACGAACAAGGTCGCGAGCATCATGGGCACCTCGGTGGCCGCCGTCACGTATGCGCGGCGCCTGCGGCCCGACCCGCGCACGGCGGGCCCGCTGGCGATCTCCGCCCTCGCGGGCGCGGTGATCGGGGCGATGCTCGCCACGCTCATCCCCGAGGACGCCTTCACGCCGATCATCCTCATCGTGCTCATCGGTGTCGGTGCGTTCACGATCCTCAAGCCGAAGATGGGCGTGCACACCGTGCAGCGCTGGCACGGATGGCGCCACGTCGTCGCGGCGATGGCGATCGGCCTCGGCATCGGTCTCTACGACGGCGCCCTCGGCCCCGGGACCGGATCGTTCTTCGTGATCCTCCTCGTGAGCGTGCTCGGCTACGCGTTCATGCCCGCCTCGGCACTCGGCAAGATCGCGAACTTCTGCACGAACCTCGGCGCGCTCATCTTCTTCATCCCCGCCGGGCACGTGCTGTGGCCGCTCGGCCTCGCCGTCGGGGCCGCGAACCTCGTGGGCGGGTACGTGGGCGCCCGCATGGCGATGTCGAAGGGGTCGCGGTTCGTGCGCGTCGTCTTCATCGTCGTCGTCGGTGCACTCGTCGTGAAGCTGTCGTGGGAGCTCATCGCAGGGATGGGGTGATCCCGCGGCAGCCGTGGTGATGAGAGGATCGGACCCATGCGCGACGCATGGGTGGACGAGGCGATCCGGCTGCTGGAGGCCGACGCCAATCGCAGCGCCGACACGCATCTGCACGTCTTCCCCCTGCCGCCCGAGTGGGGCATCGACCTCTACCTGAAGGACGAGTCGGTGCACCCCACCGGCTCGCTCAAGCATCGGCTGGCCCGCTCGCTCATCCTCTACGGTCTCGTGAACGGCCGGATCGGGCCGCGCACGACGCTGGTCGAGGCGTCCAGCGGATCCACCGCCGTCTCGGAGGCGTACTTCGCTCGGATGCTCGGGCTCGATTTCGTCGCGGTGATGCCGCGCAGGACGAGCCCCGAGAAGATCGAGCTCATCGAGCACTACGGCGGCCGGTGCCAGTTCGTCGACATCCCCAGCGACATGTACCCCGAGGCCGAGCGGCTCGCCGTGGAATGCGGCGGCCACTACCTCGATCAGTTCACGTACGCCGAGCGCGCCACCGACTGGCGGGGGAACAACAACATCGCCGAGAGCGTGTTCCAGCAGCTCTCCGCCGAGCGCTACCCGGTGCCGACATGGATCGTCGTCGGCGCGGGGACGGGCGGGACGAGCGCGACGTTCGGGCGTTATGTGCGCTACCGGCGTCACGAGACCACGATCGCCGTCGTCGACCCGGAGAACTCCGCCTTCTACGGCGGCTGGCAGACGGGCGCGGCCGACTATGCCACGGGGATGCCGAGCCGCATCGAGGGGATCGGGCGCCCCCGTGTCGAGCCGTCGTTCATCCCGTCGGTGATCGACGAGATGATCCAGGTTCCCGATGCCGCGTCGATCGCGGCGATCCGTCTGCTGCGCGAGCGCACGCGGCGGTGGGCGGGCGGATCGACCGGCACGAACCTCTGGGGCGCGTTCGAGCTCATCGACCGGATGCGCCGGGCGGGACAGCAGGGGAGCGTCGTCACCCTCATCTGCGACGCCGGCGACCGCTACGCCCACACCTACTACGACGACGCGTGGGTGGCCGCGCAGGGCCTGGATCTCGCGCCGCATCGCGAGCGTATGGAGAGGTTCCTCGCGGGGGGCGACTGGTCCTGAGCGCGCATCGGTAATGTGGGCGGATGGACCTGCGTGTCGCCGCCTATGCCGTTGTCACCGATGACGATGGTCGCGTGCTGCTCTCCCGTTGGATCGAGGGATCCAAGCCCGCCTGGACGCTGCCCGGAGGCGGGATGGAGCCCGGCGAACATCCGGAGGAGACGGTGCGGCGCGAGGTGCGCGAGGAGACCGGGTACGACGTCGAGGTGGGCGAGCTGCTCGGCATCGACTCGCACGTCGTGCCCGCACGACGGCGCATCCACGGCGACGCGCCCCTGCAGGCGCTTCGCATCCTCTATCGCGCACGCATCGTCGGCGGTCACCTCGCGTATGAGATCGACGGTTCCACCGACATGGCGGAGTGGTTCCCGCTGGACGCGGTGCGACGCCTCGAGCGGACCTCGCTCGTCGGCTACGGGCTTCGGACCGCCGGGCTCGGCGCCTGAGCGTCGGCGAAGAGCCGATACGCTGAAGCCGTGAACAGCCGTCTTCTCCTCGTCAACGGCCCCAACCTCAACCTGCTCGGCACGCGCGAGCCGGAGGTGTACGGGTCCGCCACCCTCGACGACGTCGTCGCGCTCGCCACCACCACGGCGGCGGAGCTGGGCTTCGAGGTTCGCGCGGTGCAGAGCAATCACGAGGGTGTGTTGATCGACGCGATCCACGCGGCGCGCACCGATTGCGACGCGGTCGTCATCAACCCGGGCGCCTTCACCCACACGTCGGTCGCGCTGCGCGACGCCCTCACCGGCGTGGCCCTGCCGTTCGCCGAGGTGCACCTCACGAACGTGCACGCGCGCGAGCCGTTCCGCCATCACTCCTACCTGTCGGATGTGGCCTCGTGCGTGATCGTGGGCGCGGGCATCCAGGGCTACGAGTTCGCGATGCGTCGCCTCGCGACGCTGCTGCGCGGCTGACGCGGACGGATCCGCCTCAGCCGCGGATGCCCTCGATCGGGTCGGTGATGTCGGCGACGGTCGCGCCGTACGCCTCGAGGAGGGCGTCCGCATCGACGTACAGGGTCCAGCCGTGGGCTCCCGCCCCCATCGACACGCGCTTGCCGCGCATCCGCTCGTCGGCATAGACGGGCCAGGCCGTCGTGGAGCCGAGCGCGACGATGGTGCCGCGCTCGTAACCGGTCGCCGCCAGGGCGAGCTCCGGTTCGGGCAGCCGCAGCCGGTTCACGCCGAGGAGGGCGCGCAGCTTCGGCCACGAGATCGCCCGATCACCCGGCACGAGCGCGAAGTAGTAGTCGTCGCCCTTGCCCTTGACGACGAGCGTCTTGACGATGTCGGACGGCGTGATGCCGCGCAGAGCGGCCGCCTCTTCGAGCGAAGCGGCGCGCGGGCTCTCGACCACCTCGATCGAAAGCCCGCGCTCCTGCGCCGCGGCGCGCACGCGCGCCGTCGGGTCGCCCTGCGTCACGCGTCGGGGGCGGCCAGCGGGTCGTCCGCGACCCAGAGCTCGTCGTCGGCGCGCAGGGTCTGCCATGCGGCGACGAGGATGCCCACCGCGGCGGCCGCACCCAGCACGAGCGCGACGATGGGGCCGGCGCTCTTCTTCTTCGGCGGCACGACGACCGGCTTGCCGGTCAGCTTGAGGCGCGCCTCGCTCGCGGCATCCCACGCGCCCATCGCCTTGCCGACGACGGTGCCCACGACCGGGACGACCTTCGAGTCGACCACGCGCTTGGTGGTCAGCACGCCCTGCGCGACATACGGACGTGCCTTGTCCACGTACGGGTCGACGACCTCGTGGTACTTCGCCTGTGCAGCGGGCATGACCTTCTGGCGCCCGAACACGCTCGCCTGCCGGCCCGCCTCACGTGCGACGTCGGCGGCACGCTGGGCGAGCACCTGCTGGTCCTGCCACAGCTCGGCGGCCGTCTTCTGGAGCTTGCGGAGCTCCTTCTTCTGCTTCCTGCTCGGGCTCATGCTCACGTTCGCCCTCCATCTGCGTGGCGGTCTGGTGTTTCCCTCATCTTGCCATGCGGGCGGCGCGGCGGCAGAGGCTTCACGGAACTCTGAGAGAATGGCATCATGCCCCAGCACACCGCGGTCGCAACCATCCACACGAACCACGGCGACATCGTCGTCAACCTCTTCGGCGATCACGCGCCCAAGACGGTGCAGAACTTCATCGGCCTGTCCGACGGCTCCGGTGAGTGGACCGACCCGCGCACGGGCGCGAAGGGCGAGGGACCGCTCTACAAGGACGTCATCTTCCACCGCATCATCCCGGGCTTCATGATCCAGGGCGGCGACCCGCTCGGCCAGGGCATCGGCGGGCCCGGTTACACCTTCGACGACGAGATCCACCCGGAGCTGAACTTCAACGAGCCGTACCTGCTCGCCATGGCCAATGCCGGCAAGCGGCCCAACTCGTTCGGCAAGCTCTCGGGCACCAACGGATCGCAGTTCTTCATCACGACCGACCCGACGCCGTGGCTCATGGGTAAGCACACCATCTTCGGCGCGGTGGCGGACGAGGACTCCAAGCGCGTCGTCGACGCCATCGCCGCGGTGCCGACCGGCGCCCAGGACCGGCCCGTCGAGGACGTCGTCATCACCTCGATCGACATCACCGCCGCCTGATACGAGACGGCGGGCGGGGGACCATCGGATGACGACGGCCGACTTCGCGCGCAACCGCGACAATTTCTGCTACCGGCACCCCAGCCGGCAGAGCTTCGTGCTGTGCCAGCGCTGCGCCCGCACGATCTGCGGTGAGTGCCAGACGCCCGCCGCGGTCGGCGTCATCTGCCCCGAGTGCCTTGCGGAGCAGCGGCGTGCCCGCACGCCCGCGCAGAAGCGCGCCCGCCGCCGCTGGGGCAGGGGCGGATCGGTCGTCGCCGCATCGAGCGGCGGAACGCGCGGCATGATGTGGATCTTCATCCTGACCGCCGTGGCGTTCCTCGTGAACTGGGCCGGGACGACCGTGGGGTTCTCGCTCAACGACGCGCTCGCGTTCATCGCGCCCCTGATCTACCCCCAGTCCGGCTACTTCCAGCCGTGGCGCGTCGTCACCGTCGCGCTGACTCACGCCGGCTTCATGCATGTCTTCCTCAACATGCTGTCGTTGTGGATGGTCGGGCGGGCCCTGGAGCCGATGCTCGGGACCGCCCGCTTCGTCACGACCTACCTCCTCTGTGCCGCGGGCGGGTCTGCTGCCGTCGCCCTGCTGTCCTTCGAGACCCCGGTGGTCGGCGCGTCCGGCGCGGTGTTCGGGCTGTTCGGTGCGCTCATCGTCATCGCGCGACACATCGGTGCCGACATGACGGGCATGCTCATCGTGCTCGGCATCAACCTTGTCCTCGGGTTCATCCCGAACGCGGGCATCTCGTGGCAGTCGCACGTGGGGGGCCTGGTCGTCGGGGCGCTCATCGGGCTCGTCTTCACGCGCACGCGTCGATCCGATCAGCAGGTCCGCCAGCGCGTACTCCTCGGCGTCATCGGCGCGGGCATCGTCGGCGCCTTCTTCCTCCCGCCGCTGCTCGGGTTCCCCGTCCTCACCTGATCCCCGCAACTCCCCGGTTATCCACGGGTTGATTGCGACTTTCCACGACTCGCCCGGAGTTCTCCCCGGATTTATCCACAGGTTCTTCCACACTGGGGAGAACCACAGGGGTGTGATTCGCGACGCCGCGCCACCGGGGCCGGGGTTTTCCACAGCTCTGCCCACAGGTGTGGGAAGAACTACACGGGTGTAATTCCGCGCTGCGGTCCCGGGAAACGACGAACCCCGCCACACGGGCGGGGTTCGCGGCCGGCGGGCGTCAGCGCCAGCGAGTGGTCATGAGGAAGCCGATGAAGGCGATGCCGAAGCCGATAAGCAGATTGAGAGCGCCGATTCCCGGAATGGGCCACGCCTGGTTGGAGAGGTAGAACACCAGGATCCACACCAGCCCGATGAGCATGAAGCCGATCATCACCGGCTTGAACCAGACCGGGTTGGGGCCCGGATCGCCGACGGGGCGCTCGGGGGTCTCGTCGTCGCTCTTGCGTGCCATGCGGCAAGTCTACTGGCCGCCGTCGCGGGCGCCGAGCACCGTGCAACGCGTCCCTAGACTTGGGGCGTGAGCACGGTCGCAGAGCCGCTGCGCGCGCGGCGCCCGCCGCGGCGCGCCTCGGTCGCGGGCGTGCTCGGCGAGATCCTCATCACCGCGGGCGTCGTGCTGCTGCTGTACGTCGTGTGGCAGCTGTGGATCGGCGACGTCATCTACGGCGCCGAGCGCAACGCCCAGGGGGCCGAGCTGTCGCAGCAGTGGGAGGCGCGCGCGGACCCGCCACCTCCGCCCGTCGTGGCGGACCCCGAGACGGGCGAGAAGGCGTGGGAGCCGCCGGTCATGCCCGAGCCGGGCGACGGGGAGCGCTTCGGCGTGATGCACGTGCCGAGGTGGGGTGAGGACTACCGCATGCCGGTCGCCGGCGGCGTCACGCGCGCCGGCACGCTCGATCCGATCGGCATCGGGCACTACCCGAACACGGAGATGCCCGGCCAGGTGGGCAACTTCGCGCTGGCCGGGCACCGCACCACCTTCGGCAAGCCGTTCGCCGAGATCGCCTCGCTGCGCGTGGGCGACGCGATCGTCGTGGAGACGGAGGACGGCTGGTTCACGTACCGTTTCCGCACCCTCGAGTACGTGCGTCCGGACGAGGTCGACGTGCTCCTGGACGTGCCGCAGGCGCCCGACGTGCCGGCGGACGAGGCGTACATCACGCTGACCGCGTGCTCGCCGCGCTTCTCGCTGGCGGAGCGGATCATCGCGTACGGGATCTTCGAGTCGTTCCAGCCGCGGGCCGAGGGAGCGCCGGCCTCACTGACCGAGGGGGCCACCTGATGTACGCCGCGCTCTGGCGCGTGCTACCCGGACCCTGGTGGGTGCGGGTGCTGATTCTGCTGGTGCTCGCCACCGCCGCGCTCTACGGCCTGTTCTTCCACGTGTTCCCGTGGGTCGCCGCCACGTTCGTGCCCGACGACGGCGCCATCGACGCCATGGCTCTCGCGCCCTGAGGAGTGGGGGCGCGCTCAGTCGCCCGTGCAGTAGAACAGCTGCACCGCGGAATGGATCTCCACCTCGCCGGGCGCGGGCTGCTGACGGCTGACCTGCGGATCATCGGCGGATCCCGGGCAACCCGGGTCCTCCACCGGCTGCGGCGTGAGCCCCAGGTCCTCGAGCGCGCGACTGGCGGCGTCGAGCGTGAAGCCGCTGTAGTCGACGATCGCCACCCGACCGGTCGCCACCACGAGAGACACACGCGTGCCCACGCCCACCTCGTCGCCCTCGTCGGCATCGGCCTCCAGCACCGTGCCGGCGGCCGCTTCCGGATCGTTCCGCGGCGTGATCGTGCCCACCGACAGACCGGCGTCCTCCAGGGCGGCGCGCGCATCGGTCTCGCTGCTGCCGACGAGGCTCGGCACGACGGCAAGCTCTTCGCCCTCCGAAACGATCACCTCGACCGTCTGCTCCGGTGCCACCGATTCCCCCGGTTCCGGGTCGGTGCGGATGACGATCCCCTCCGGCACGCTGTCGCTCGGCTCCTCGGTACGGATCGGCACGAGCTCGAGCCCCTCGAGTTCCTCGATCGCCCGGTCGGCGGGAAGCCCGGCCACCTCGGGAACGACGCGGGCGCCGGCCGGCATGGTCGGCAGGGGACGGATCGCGAGCACCCAGATGAGCACGGAGATGAGGAGCACCGCCAGCAGAGCGACGCCCGCCCAGATCCACGCCACGGGCGGTCCGGACTGCGTGCGGGTCATGGTGGTGTCGGTGCTCAGCTGGCGCAACGAGCGCGCCGTCTCCTGCGCCTGCCGCGGGTTGGGACCGTACAGGGTGTTGGTGAGCGACGTGATCGCGCGCTTCGACGGCTCCCGTCCGTTGGAGGCCTCCGACAGCGCCGCCCGGAAGCTGGCGGCGTCCGGGTACCGCTGGTACGGGTCCTTCGCCAGGGCGCGCAGCACCACCGCCTCGAGGGCGCGCGGGATGTCGGGGTTGTGCTCGGAGGGCGTCGTCGGGGTCTCGCTGACGTGCTGGTACGCGACGGCCACCGGCGAGTCGCCACGGAACGGTGGGCGCCCCGCCAGCAGCTCGTACAGCACGACGCCCGTGGAGTACAGGTCGGCGCGCGCGTCGACGGGCTCGCCCTTGGCCTGCTCCGGCGAGAAGTATGCCGCGGTGCCGAGGATCTGAGTGGTCTCGGCGACCGTGGAGGAGCTGTCGGACACGGCGCGCGCGATGCCGAAGTCCATCACCTTCACCTGGCCCACGGGCGTCACCATGACGTTCCCGGGCTTGATGTCGCGGTGGATCACGCCGGCGCGGTGCGAGTACTCCAGCGCCTCGAGGATGCCGTCGACATAGCGGACGGCGTCGACGGGAGGAACGGGACCGCGCGCGACGATGTCGCGCAGCAGCGTGCCCTGCACCAGCTCCATGACGATGAACGGCGTGTGATACGTGCGCGAGCCCTCGGTCTCGACCTCTTCGCCCGCGTCGAACACGCGCACGATCGACGGGTGCGCCATGCGCGAGGCGGCCTGGGCCTCGAGGCGGAAGCGGGTGCGGAACGTGCTGTCGGAGGCGAGCTCGCGCTTGAGGATCTTGATCGCGACGGCGCGCTCGAGCGTCTCGTCGTAGCCGCGGTGCACCCGGGCCATCCCGCCCTCGCCGATCAGCTCCTCGACGCGGTAGCGCCCGGCGAGGACGCGGGTCTCAGACGGCACAGATGACTCCCCAAGTCGGTGATCAGATCAGAATATCCGAGGCCGCTCCCACAGAACCGAGAGGCCCGTGGGAGGCGGTGCCCCCAGGGAGATCAGCCCTGGCCGCCGTTGCCTTCGCCTCCGCCCTCGGCGCCGGGGGTCGTGGTCGGCGACGGCCCGGGCGAGGGCTCGGGGTCCTCCGCACCGTTGATCACCTGGCTCGTCGAGCCCGACGCCGCCGATTCGCGATCGCCGCAGATCGCCGCGTAGCTGGCCGAGACGGACGACGCCGCGGGGCCGGTGACATTGATCTGCGCCTGGGTGACGTCCGCGCCGAAGCTGCGGGTGGTCGAGCCGTCGTCGGCGAACGTCGCGCCCTGGTGCAGCGTCACGGTGTAGCCCGTGAGCGATCCGGCGCCGCTCGGGCACTGGTAGTAGTCCCAGTACACCGTGCTCGGCTGGCCCGTGGTGACGACCTCGGGGAAGCGCGGGCCGCTGCCGGGAGCGGGCAGGTCGACCATCTCGCCGTAGACGGTGAGCGTGATGGTGCTGCCCTCCGGCACGACGCCGCGGGGGTCGACGTTGTAGACGAGGCCGACCTGGTCCTGGCTCGACGCGGCGTTGCCGGTGGGGCAGTTGACCTGGAAGGAGCCCTCGGCGGTGAGCAGGGCCGTCGCCTCGTCGCACGTGCGGCCGTTCAGCTGCAGCGCGTCGATGTCGACGCCCGTCGGCGTCGGTGTGGAGGTGGTGCGCGTCGGGGTGGGGCGCGGGGCGCTGCTCGACGTCTCGGGCGCCGGCTCGGGGGCCTCGTCCCGGTTGGCGAACAGCGCGATCACCGTGCCGATGACGGCGATCAGCAGGAGCGCGATGAGGGCGATGAGCGGCCACGTCCAGGGGCTGCGCTTCTTCTTCTGCTTCGGCTCCTCCTCCACGACCTCCTCGTCGGTTGCGACGGGGAGGGGGGAGGTGGCGGGGATCAGCTGCGTGGTGCCGTCTCCGGCGGTGCCCAGCAGCTGGGTGAAGCCCTCGTCGGCCAGAGCTCCGGCGGCGGCGATGGCCGGCACCGCGGCGGCGGCGGCCGCGACGTCACCGCGACGCAGGGCGGCACAGGCGCGCGAGACCGCGGCGGCGGAGGCCGGGCGGTCCTCCGGCTTCTTCGCGATCATCGCCATCACGAGGTTCTGCACCGGCTGCGGGATGTCCGCCGGCAGCGGCGGGGGCGCGTCGTTGATCTGCGCCATCGCGATGGCCACCTGCGACTCGCCAGTGAACGGGCGCTTCCCGGCCAGTGACTCGTACGCGACGATGCCGAGGGAGTAGATGTCGGTCGCCGGGCTGGCCTGGTGGCCCGAGGCCTGCTCGGGCGACAGGTACTGCACGGTTCCCATCACCTGGCCGGTGGCGGTCAGCGGCACCTGGTCGGCGATGCGCGCGATGCCGAAGTCGGTGATCTTCACGCGACCGTCGGGGGTGATCAGCAGGTTGCCCGGCTTGATGTCGCGGTGCACGAGGCCGGCCGCGTGCGCGGCCTGCAGGGCCGCGGCCGTCTGTCCGACGATGTCGAGGGTGCGCTCCGGCGGCAGCGCGGTCTCGCGCTCGAGGATGGTCGACAGCGCCTCGCCCGGCACGAGCTCCATGACGAGGAACGCCGACCCGTTCTCCTCGCCATAGTCGAAGACGCTCGCGATGCCCTCGTGGTTCACGAGCGCGGCGTGGCGGGCCTCGGCGCGGAAGCGCTCGAGGAAGCCCGGGTCGCCCATGTACTCGTCCTTGAGGATCTTGATGGCGACGGTGCGTCCGATGACGTGATCCGTGGCCTCCCAGACCTCACCCATGCCGCCGATCGCGATCCGCGAGCTGAGCTCATAGCGTCCGCCGAACGTCACACCCTGCGTTGGCCTCATCAGTCCAGCACCGCCTCCATGACCTTCTTCGCGATGGGCGCCGCGATCGTGTTACCCATGCCCGACTGACCCTGGCCCCCGCCGTTCTCGACGACGACGGCGACCGCGACCTGCGGATCGTCCGCCGGCGCGAATCCGGTGAACCAGAGGGAGTAGGGGTCGTCTGTGCCGTTCTCGGCCGTACCCGTCTTCCCGGCCACCTCGACGCCGTCTATTCTTGCATTCGACGCGGCCCCGTCCGAGACATTGCGGACCATCATCTCGGTCATCGCCTCGGCGATGTCGGGGTCCATCGCCTCGCCGAACACCGTCGGGTCCCAGCTCTGCTGCACCGAGAGGTCGTCGCCCACGACCTGGTCGACCATCCACGGGTTCATCACCACGCCTCCGTTGGCGACCGCCGCCGACACGAGGGCCATCTGCAGGGGCGTCGCGGTGAGCGGGCCCTGGCCGAAGCCGGTCAGCCCGGTCTGGTCGTCGCTCAGCGCGCTCGTCGGGTAGCTCGACGGCGTCGCCGCCAGCGGCAGCAGGAAGTCGTGATTGAAGCCGAACCGCTCGGCCTGCTGTCGCAGCGCGTCGTCGCCGAGCTCGATGGCGAGCTCCGCCATCGGGATGTTGCAGCTGAGCCGAAGCGCGTCGGCGAGCGTCACCGTCTCGCCCGGGCCGCACGGGCCGCCGCTGGCGTTGCGGATGGATGTGGAGGTGCCGGGCAGCGTGAACGATGCCGGGTTGGGGAACTCCGAGTCGGGGCTGTACTCACCCGACTCGAGCGCCGCAGCCGCGACGACGAGCTTGAACGTCGAGCCCGGGGGGTTCAGGTTGCCGCCGATGGCGCGGTTCTGCAGGGGGTCGCCGGGATCGTCGAGCAGGGCCTGGAAGGTGGCGTTCACCGCCTGGTCGTCGTGTCCGGCCAGCTGATTGGCGTCGTAGCTGGGCGTGCTGACCATCGCCAGCACGCGCCCGGTGTCGGGCTCGATGGCGATGATGGCGCCCTGCAGGTCGCCCAGGGCCTCGAAGGCTGCCCGCTGGACCGCGGGGTCGAGGCTCAGCTCCACGGACGAGCCGCGCGGGTCCTGACCCGACAGGATCTGCTCCAGGCGCGAGAAGAAGGCCGAGTCGGCGGTGCCCGACAGCTCCTGGCTCATGGCGCCCTCGATGCCGGTCGCCGACTGGAGCACGGGGTTGATGTAGCCCGTGACGGGCGCCCACATGGGCGAGTCGACGTACTGCCGCTGCCAGGCGTAGACGTCGCCGCTCGGCACCGACGTGGCGATCCGTTCGCCGCCGGCCACGATCGTGCCGCGCTGCACCTCATAGCTGTCGTACAGCGTGCGCCGGTTGTTCGGGTGGTCGTTCAGCGCGCCGACGTACACGAACTGGACCGCGCTCGTCGAGGCGAACAGGGCGATGAACATGAGGATCACGATGGTCGTGAGCCTGCGCAGCTCCTTGGTCATCGCGCACCTCCCGCTGTCCGGACCGTCATCCGATCACCGCCCTGGGCTGCTGACGCACGGCGTCGCTGATGCGTAGCACGAGCGCCACGATGATCCAGTTGGCCACGAGCGACGATCCTCCGGCGGCGAGGAAGGGCGTGGTCAGTCCCGTCAGCGGCAGCAGGCGCGTGACCCCGCCGACCATGACGAACACCTGCAGGGCAAGGGTGAACGACAGGGCAGTGGCGAGCAGCTTGCCGAAGTCATCCTGCCCCGCGACCCCGATGCGCAGACCACGGCCGACGAAGACCAGGTAGAGCGCGAGAATGGCGAAGATGCCGACGAGCCCGAGCTCCTCGCCCAGCGAGGGCAGGATGTAGTCGCTCTGCGACACCGGGGTGATGTAGGGCCGCCCCTGGCCGAGACCGGTTCCGAACAGGCCGCCGTGGGCGAGGCCGAAGATGCCCTGCACGAGCTGGAAGCTGCCGCCCGGGCGGTCGTAGATCTCCGGATCGAATGCGTTCAGCCAATTGCTGAAGCGCCAGCCGACGTACTCGAGGGTGAACGCCGCCGCGATCGCTCCGCCCAGTGCGAGCAGCACGCCGATGAGCATCCATCCCGTCTTGCCCGTCGCCACGTACAGCGTGGCGACGAACATCCCGAACACGAGCAGGCCGGTGCCGAGGTCGCGCTGGAACACGATGATGGCGAGGGACACCAGCCAGATCACGAGGATCGGACCGAACTCCCGGGCGCGCGGGAACGTGAAGCCGAGGAACTTCTTCCCCGTGGTCGCGAGGCTCTCGCGCGTGCGCACGAGGTAGCCGGCGAAGAAGACCGCGAGGCAGATCTTCGCGATCTCGCCTGGCTGGAAGTTGAAGCCCGCGATGCGGATCCACACCTGGGCGTTCCCGCCGCCGTTGAGGAACGGCACAAAGGGCAGCAGCAGCAGGACGATGCCGGCGAGGCCGAAGAGGTAGGTGTACCGGAACAGCACGCGGTAATTGACGAGCAGCCACACGACGGCGCCCGCCAGGACCATCGACACCGCGGCGTACGCGATCTGGCTGCTGCCGGCCGTGGCGCTCGTGCCCTCGGCGCCGGAGAGGCCGATGCGGTAGATCTCGGCGATGCCCAGACCGGTCAGCAGGAACGCGATCGGCAGCACGAGCGGATCGGCGTCGGGCGCCCGCAGGCGCAGCACGATGTGGAAGGCGAGGGCGAGGGCGCCGAGCAGTCCGGAGAGGACGAGCTCGGTCGTGGACAGCTCGCCGAGGGCGCCGAACTGCACGAGCACCATGGCGCCCGTCGACAGGACGATGGCGAACAGCAGCAGGAGCAGCTCGCGGTTGCGGCGCGGCGCAGGCGTGCGCACGCGGCGCAGGGCCTTCAGGACCGCGGTGTCGGCGGCGACCTGGGTCATCCCTCACCTCCGTCGGGCGTCTGAGTGGGCTCGTCGGTGGGCTCGGGGTTGGGGATCGTCGGCACGGAGGTGCTCGCGGACGGCGACGGTGTGGGCGTCGCCTCCTCGTCCTCGGCCGGCAGATCGGCCTCGAGGCGATCGACGATCTGCTCCGCGTGCTCCAGCGAGCGGGCGGTGATCGTGCGCTCCACCGCGGCGCGGTTGGCATCGGTCAGCTCGTCGAGCCGGATCCCGGTGTCCTCGTGCGGTTGCGCGAGCGAGATCGGCCCGAGATTGGCCTGGATTCCCTGGTAGACGACCACGCTGTCCTCGTCGGCGCCGACGAAGTACCGGGTCTGCGTCCAGCTGTAGAAGGCGGCGAAACCGGCCGCCAGTGCGGCGACGAGCACGACGATCGCCACGATCGCGCCGATGCGCCGCCGTCGTGCGCGTCGGCGATCCTCCGCGATGAGCTCCTCGAGGTAGTCGACGTCGGGCTCGAAATGGCTGGGTTCGTTGGCGGCCTGACTGCGCGGGTGCAGCCAGCCGGTGGGCAGGCCGGTGCGGGTGGCGGCGGGCAGGCTGACGCCCTGCGGGTTGGAGGCGGAGCCGACGACCGACGGCGCCGCGAGGAAGGTCGGGTGCTGACCGCCCACGTCCACGATCACGATCGTCACGTTGTCGGGTGCACCGCCGTCGAGCGTCTGCCGCAGCAGCGCGTCGGCGGTGCGCCCCGGTGCCTCGTCGCGGCGCAGCACCTTGGCGATGTGCTGCTCGTCCACCACGCCCGACAGACCGTCCGAGCACAGCACCCACCGGTCGCCCGGGCGCGTCTGCATGATGAACGTGTCGATCTCGGGGTTGGCGTCCATGTCGCCGAGCACGCGCATCAGCACGGACCGACGGGGGTGGTAGCGCGCCTCCTCCGGGGTGATGCGGCCCGAGTCGACGAGGCGCTGCACGAACGTGTGGTCGGTGGTGATCTGCGTGAGCTCGCCATCGCGCCAGAGGTAGATGCGCGAGTCGCCGATGTGGGCGATGACGGCCCACTCGTCGACCATCGCGATCGCGCTCACCGTGGTGCCCAGGCCCGCCAGCTCGGGGCGACGGGTGACGAGCTGGATGAGGTCGCCGGCGGTGTCGGCGATCGTGTCGCGCAGCTCGGCCTCGGCCTCCTGAGGACTGTCGAAGGGACGGTCGAGCGCCTGCAGCCGGTTCACCGCCACGCTCGAGGCCACGTCGCCGCCCGCGTGCCCGCCCATGCCGTCGGCGACGACGAACAGGTTGGAGCCGGCATAGCCGGAGTCCTGGTTGTTCGTCCGCACCTTGCCCGTGTGGGAGATGGCGGCGCTGGAGCCCTCGAAGACCATGCGTTCGGGTTACTTCCGCAGCTCGAACGTCGTGGCGCCGACCTTGATGGGGGCGCCTGCCTGCACGGGGACGGGGGACGACGGCTGCACGCGCTCCCCGTCGTGCAGGGTGCCGTTGGTGGAGTCGAGATCCTGGATCATCCACTGATCGCCCCACAGCACGAGGCGGGCGTGATGGCTCGAGGTGTAATCGTCGCGGATGACGAGGCCGGCCTCCGAGGAGCGTCCGATCGTGAGGGGCTCGGTGCCGAGCGGGAGCTCGAGGCCCGCCTTGGGACCGGAGGTGATGACGATCCGGCTCACCGTCGACGTGGTCGCCGGACCGTGCGATCCCACGCTGGGGCTGGGTGTGGGGGGAGTGGCGGGAGCCTTCGCCGCCGCCGGCCGGGGCGCGCTCGCCGCGGCCGACTCGGGCAGGCGCCGCACGCGGCCGCCGAACAGGTCGGCCCGCAGTGCGAAGACCACCGACAGCACGAACAGCCACATCAGCAGCAGGAAGCCGCCGCGCAGGATCAGCAGGGTCAGGTCGGTCACGTCTTCAGCTCTCCCGGGCGTCGAACAGGCGCGTGGCGCTCGTGCCGGGCGCTCGGCGCGGCGCCGACTGCGGCACGACCCGGAACACGATATCGGTGCGTCCGATCCGCACGACGGATCCGGAGTGAAGCGGGGCTTGCTTGGCGGGACGGCCGTCGACCTTCGATCCGTTCGTCGAGCCCAGATCGCGCATCATCGCGTTCTCGCCGTCCCACAGGATCTCGACGTGCTTGCGGCTCGTGCCGGTGTCGGCCACGGTGATGTCGGCGTCGCTGCCGCGACCGATCACCGTGCGCGAGCCGCGCAGCTGGTGCGTGCGTCCGGCGATCTCGACGACCGGCTGCCACGTCACGTCGCCCTCGGCCGATCGGGAGTCGAGCGCGATCGTGCCCGTGGCGACCTGCTCGTCGGCGCGGATCGAGATGCGCACGGCGCCGGCGAAGCTGTAGCCCTGCGAGGCCGCGTGCTTGCGCACCATCTCGTTGAGCTCGCTGTGCAGCGCCGAGCCGAGGCGCGCCATGCGCTCCTCGTCGGTGGGGTTGAGCCGCACCGTCAGCTCGTTCGGCACGAGAATGCGGTCGCGGCTGACCACCGCGGCCTTCGTGTCGAGCTCCCGCCGCAGCGCGGAGGCGATCTCGACGGGCTGAATGCCGCTGCGGAAGGTCTTGGCGAACGCGCCGTTGACGGCGCGTTCCAGACCTTTCTCGAAGCTGTCCAGCAGTCCCATGTGGCTCCTCCGCGGGGCGTATCGGTTGGGCACATCGTAGCCAGGGCATCTGTGCGGCAGGTGGCGGGCCGCCGCGCGACACGCGCGCGCCGGCGGGCGGGGCGCACTGCCGGGTTCGTGCCGTCCCCGCCCGCCGTGATATCCTCGCTTGGTTGAGTGCGGCGCAAGCCGCCTCGCGCGAGTGGCGGAATAGGTAGACGCGCTGGCTTCAGGTGCCAGTGTCCTTACGGACGTGGGGGTTCAAGTCCCCCCTCGCGCACACAACGAGGAAGGACCCGGCCGAATGGTCGGGTCCTTCCTCATTTGCCGGTGTCTGCAGGAGGGCTTGCGGCCGCCCGCCGGCGTGGGGACTGCCCGGGGAGGGTGGGCACGTGTCCGCCGTTTGGGGGACACGTGCCGTACGATATCGAGGACGTCCTCTCTCGGTCGTCCGGCCCTCACTGTTTCCCCCCAACGGTGAGGGCTGTTTCCTTTCTTTACGCCGTTCCCCTATCGCTCACAGCCGCGACCGGCTAGCGTGGGCCTTGGTCGTCGACAACACTGCGGCGGCCGAATTTCTATAGAACGGCAGTAAATGAGCACGCAGGGCACCGTCAAGTGGTTCAACTCGGAGAAGGGCTTCGGCTTCATTTCTCCTGACGAGGGCGGCTCCGACGTCTTCGCGCACTACACCGCAATCGAGGCCTCGGGCTACCGCTCGCTGGAAGAGAACCAGCGCGTCGAGTTCGAGATCGCTCAGGGCCCCAAGGGTCTTCAGGCGGAGAACATCCGGCCGCTGTAGTCCGGATCAGACACGAAGGGCCCCATCCGTTTCGACGGGTGGGGCCCTTCGCCTTCCTCCGATGGAGGAAATGCGTCAGCGGGACCGCAGCGCCTCGCCCATCGCGGTGATCGCCTGCGTCAGAAGCGGTCGAGGCATGGCGAAGTTGAAGCGCACGGCCGTTTCCGCGCCGTCTCCGCACATCGCCCCGTCGGTCGTGACGACGCCGGCGCGCTCCGCGAAGAACTCGGCGGGCGATCCCTCGATCCCCAGCGCGGCGCACTCCAGCCACGCCAGGTAGGTGCCCTGCGGCGGGGTGTAGACCACGCCGGGAAGGTGCTCGGCCACAAGGTCGGCGAGCAGCCGCCGGTTGCCGTCGAGGTACGACACCACCCCGTCGAGCCACTGAGCGCCCGCCGTGTAGGCGGCGGTGTTGGCGACCACGCCGAGGTTGGCGGCGCCGTGACCGAACGCGCGGCCGTGCTCCTGCCAGTACGCACGGTCGGCGTCGTTGGACAGGATCAGCTGCGCGCACTTGAGGCCGGGCAAATTCCAGGCCTTCGAGGCGGAGGTCGCCGTGATGGTGTGGCCGGCCGTGACCTCGTTGACCGAGGCGTACGGCACGTGGGGCGCGTCGTAGACCAGCGGCGCGTGGATCTCGTCCGAGAACACCCGCGCTCCGTGCCGCGCGACGACCTCGCCGATGGCCGCCATCTCGTCGCGGCGCAGCACGCGCCCGATGGGGTTGTGCGGGTTGCACAGCACGAGGAGCCCGCCGCCGTCCGCGAAGGCGGCGTCGAGCGCGTCGAGGTCGTACTCCCATCCGGTGGCCGTGCGGAGCATGGGCACCTGGATGATCCGCCTCCCGTGCGCGAGCGGCACCGTGAGGAACGGCATGTACGCGGGTGTCGGCAGGACGATCGCCGATCCGGGGGCGCTGAAGTGGTCGATGGCCAGCTCGAGGGCGGCGATGACGTCGGGCATCGGCTTGACATCTGCGGGATCGACGGCCCAGCCATAGCGGGCGGCCGACCACTGCGCGAAGGCCTCGCTCATGGCCCCCGCTATAGCCGGCGGCAGATATCCGAACGCCCCCACGTCGACGGCGGTGTGCAGCGCCTGGGTGATCGCGGGCGCGATTCCGAAGTCCATCTCGGCCACGAAGGCGGGAATCTTGTCGGGGAAATACGTCCACTTCAGGCTGCCTACTGCCCTCAGCTCCTCCGGAGTGATCGCATCGAAGGCCGCCGTGGTGTCGTCTGTCATGGTGATGCTCATCGTGACGCTCGCTTTCGCTTAGGGGAGGAGTCGGTATCGACCGGCGCCTCTTCGTCCTCGAGTTCGTTCAGGTAGTTGTAGATCGTGAAGCGCGTGACGCCGAGTGAGGCGGCGATCATCTCGACAGCGTCGCGAAGCATGAACATGCCGCGCTCCCTCAGCGCTCGCACGACAGCGATCTTGTGCTCCTTGCGCATGAGGTCGACGGGGACGTTCTGCTCCGCGATGGCCTGGTGGATGAGGTGCGACGCCAGCTCGTCCACGTCGCGGGGGAAGACCTCCTCCGGCACCGCCACAGCCGCAGACGGCAGGGCATCCGCAAGCGCCTCCGCCACGCCGTCCGCGACCGCGGCACCCATGTCGGCGGCGATTCTGCCCAGCGACTGCCACACGGAGACATCCGAGTTGAGGCACAGGGCCGCAACCGGCGTGCCGGTGCTGTCACGCAAGATCATCGTGGTCGATCGCAGGCAGCGCCCGTCGGGCAGACGCGTCGAGTAGCCCACCGCGTGCGCGAAGTCGCCCGCGGCGACCTTCTGGAGCAGGAGATCGGTAGCGGGATCGCCGACCCGGCGCCCTGTGACATCACCGTGGACCGCGACGATCGAGTTCGGGAGCCTTGCGAGGTCGTGCAGCACGACCTCGATCGACGATGGCAGGGACTGACCGAGAGGCTGCACGAGATCCGAGAACACGCGGATCAGACGTTCTCG
Source organism: Microbacterium sp. Marseille-Q6965 (assembly GCF_946151065.1). Taxonomy (GTDB): domain Bacteria; phylum Actinomycetota; class Actinomycetes; order Actinomycetales; family Microbacteriaceae; genus Microbacterium. The sequence continues at coordinate 146,878 of NZ_CAMGZA010000003.1, forward strand.
CTCGTCCTGCAGCGACCGGTTCACGTCCGCGCCGGGGCGCGTCGCAGTGTCGGTCATGGGTCCTCCTCCGGTCGGTGAGGCCAGCTTGACGCAGGCCGTGTTTCCGTCGTGTCAACTCAGTGTTGCATCTTTCAACCACGTATTGCAGCGCTCAACGGCGCGTGGCTAGTGTCACCGCCAAGTAGAACGCCCCTGCATGAACTTCTCCATCTCTCGGAGGTCCCCATGGCACCACGTCGTTTCACCGCTCCCGCGCTTGCACTCGCGTCGCTGATCGTCCTGGCGGGTTGCGCCGCCGCGACCGGCGACGAGAACGGAGGGGGCGCGACGTCCGGCGATCAGCCGACGTCCGGCGGAGACGCCGTCTTCGCCGTCGACAGCAACTTCTTCGGATTCGACCCGAACGTGACGCCCGCCGCACAGGATGCGCGCGTGCTGCGGCAGATGTTCGACTCGCTCCTCTATCTCGATGAGTCGGGCCAGCTGCAGCCCTGGCTCGCGACCGAGTGGTCCGTGAGCGAGGACGGCCTGAGCTACGAGTTCACGCTTCGTGACGACGTCACGTTCTGGGACGACACCCCGTGGAACGCCGAGGCGCTGTGCTTCAACCTGGATCGCATCGTCGATCCCGCCGCGGGATCGATCTACGCGATCGGGCTGGTCGGGCCGTACGAGTCGTGCGAGGTCACCGGCGAGTTCTCGGCCACCGTACGGCTCTCCGCACCGTTCACGGCGTTCCTGAACAACCTGACGTCGCCATTCCTCGGGATGAACTCACCGACGGCCGCGGCCGCTGCCGACCCGGCTGACTACCTCATCAACCCGGTCGGCTCGGGCCCCTTCACGTTCGAGTCCTACACGCCCCAGGACCGTGTCGTTCTGACACGGAACGACGACTATGCATGGGCACCCGGCAACGCGGAGCACGACGGACCGGCGTATCTCGACACCCTCACCTTCCAGATCATCGCTGACGCCACCGTCCGCATCGGTTCGGTGCGCTCGGGGCAGGTGCAGGGCATCGGGAACGTGCCGGAGACCGAGGTCGCCGCGATCGAGGGCGACGCGTCGATGCAGTTCATCGCTCAACAGCAGTCCGGCGCCCCCTATCAGCTGCATCTCAACGCGGATCGGGTCTTCGCCGATCCTCTCGTCCGTGAGGCGGCTCGCGCGGCACTCGACATCGACTCCGCGGTGGAGTCGCTCTATCTGGGCACGTACGAGCGTGCGTGGGGCCCGCTCTCGCCGACGACGATCGGCTACGACGACTCGGTCGAGGGGTCCTTCGAGTTCGACCCGGAGCTCGCGGGTGAGCTGCTCGAGGAGGCGGGTTGGGAGCTCGGCCCCGACGGGGTCCGCGCGAAGGACGGTCAGCCGCTCACGCTCGAGTACGTGGAGTACACGCCCAACCGCGAGAAGCGTCAGGATCTCGCGACGCTCTTCGAGGCGAACCTCGAGGCGGTCGGGTTCGACGTGAACGTCGAGTTCCTCGCGACGGCGGAGGGACAGACGGCCGTTCAGTCCGGGGAGTACGACATCGCGGGGCTCTCGCTCGTTGCCGTCGACCCGAACGTGCTCTACCAGATGTACGACCCGCGGTTCATCCCGGTCCCCGGACAGACGGGCTTCAACATGAGTCACACGGATGTTCCCGAGGTCACCGAACTCGCCGCGCGCAGTCAGTCCGCCACCGGCGATGAGCGCATGGGAATCGTCGAGCAGCTGCAGGCGGATGTCGTGGAGAACGCGCGCTCCGTGGCCGTGTATGTCCCCACGTACACGCTGGCGCTGAACGGGCTCGAGGGGTTGCGGTTCGACCCCGAGGGATACCCGATCTTCTTCGACGCCTACCTGGCTCAGTGATCGGAGGCTGCCGTGCCCTCTGTTCTGCTGTCACGGATCGGTGCCGCGATCCCGACGCTGCTCGGCGTCATGGTGATCATCTTCATCACCCTCCGCCTGCTGCCCGGTGACCCGATCGCCGTGATCCTCGGCGGCGCGGACGCGACGCCCGAGACGATCGCGAACCTGCGTCAGCAGTTCGGCCTGGACCGGCCGCTGCTGGAGCAGTTCCTGATGTTCTTCACCGACGCCCTCACGCTCGACTTCGGGACGTCCTACGCCACTCGGCAGCCGGTGTCCGCGACGATCGCGCAGCAGCTTCCTCACACGCTGCAGCTGGCGCTCTCGGCCGCGGCGGTGTCGGCGATCGTCGGGATCCTGCTGGGCGTGCTCGCCGCGATCCGCCGCGGCGGGGCGGCCGACGCGCTGATCCGCGTGCTCAGTCTGATCAACACCTCGATGCCGTCCTTCTGGCTCGGCCTGCTCCTCATCATGGTGTTCGCCTTCGGGCTCGGGTGGTTCCCCGCAACCGGCTCCGGCACGCTCGGGCAGCTCGTGCTGCCCGCGATCACGCTCGGTCTGTCGGCGGCGGGAACCGTCACGCGCGTGGTGCGCAACAGCGTCATCGAGGTGCTCGGCGAGAACTATGTCACCGCGCTCTACGCCAAGGGCCTGCGGCGGCGGGTGGTCGTCGGCACCCACGTGCTGCGCAACGCGGTCATCCCCACGGTGACCGTCGTGGGTCTTCAGCTCGGCGCGCTGCTGGCCGGCGCGGTGATCGTCGAGACGGTCTTCTCCCGCCAGGGGATCGGCCAGAGCCTCGTCCAGGCGATCAATGGCCAGGACTACCCGATGGTGCAGGGGATCGTGCTCGTCATCGCCTGCCTCTACGTGATCATCAACCTCATCGTCGACATCTCGTACGCGTACATCGATCCGCGCGTGCGTGCCGTCGTCGGGAAAGCGTAAGGAGCCCGAATGCGCATCATCACGGCTGCAACGGTCCTCGCCGGGCCGGATCTGGAGACGCTGGAGCGCGGCGCGGTCGTTGTGGACGACGATCGCATCGCCTGGGTCGGGCCGGAGTCGGAGATCCCCCGAGAGTACGACGGCGTTGAGGCGCTCGACCTGGGCGAACTCACGCTGCTGCCCGGTCTCATCGACGCGCACGTGCACCTGGGATTCGACGGCGGGCCGAACCCCGTGGCACGCATGATCTCCGAGAACGACGCCCGGCAGGTGGCCACCATGCTGCGCAGCGCGCGGGAGCTGCTCAGCTGCGGCGTCACGACCGCCCGAGATCTCGGCTCGCGCGACCTGCTGGGCGTCGACGTGCGCGACGCCATCCTGGATGGGACCGCCGAGGGGCCTCGCATGCTCGTCGCGGGCCCGGCCATCACGGTCACCGGCGGACACTGCTGGTTCATGAATGGGGAGGTGGACTCCCCCGATGAGATGCGCCGCATGGTCCGCCGCCTCCATAAGGGCGGTGTCGACTGCTTCAAGGTGATGTCGACGGGCGGCAACATGACGCCCGGTTCGGCGCCGTGGCACGCGCAGTTTCCCGTGGACGAACTGGCCATCGCGGTCGAGGAGGCGCACCGGCTGGGGAAGACCGTCGCGGCTCACGCCCACGGGGTCGAGGGCATCCGCCGCGCGCTCGCCGCCGGAGTCGACACGATCGAACACTGCTCGTTCCAGACGCACGACGGCTCGGACGGCTACGACGAGGCGCTCGGGAACGCGATCGCCGCCTCCCACACCGCCGTCTCACCGACCTGTTCCGCGCGTATGAAGGACGTCATGCGGCTGATGCCGTGGCGCCGGTTCGCCCTCGGCGATCTGTATCGCGCGGGGGCGACGATCATCGCCTCGACGGACTCGGGCATCGACAACAATCCCCACTGGGCGTTCGTGCACGCACTCGAGGCGATGCTCATGGCCGGAATGTCACCGCGCGACGTCCTCCTGTCGGCGACCTCGGTCTCGGCGCGGGTGCTCGGCATCGACCACATCGCCGGCAGCATCGCTCCCGGGTTGTCGGCCGATCTCCTCGCGGTCGCCGGCGATCCGCGCGAGAACATCTCCGTGCTGCACGATCTGCGCCTCATCGTCGCTCGAGGAAGGGACTTCGCGCCCGATCCCGTGCCCGCGTTCGAACCGCTCGACGACGACGCCCTTCCCGAGCTGTTCCGGCGCATGCTTGAGGCACACGCCGCCGAGCGAGAGCCCGCGGAGGTGGTGTGATGGCGACCGCGACTCTCGCCGATCCGCTCACGCTCCCGGTGACGTCCACCCGCAGGCGGCGCAAGCTCGGGCCGGACCTCGCCGTCCTTTCCGCGGCTCTGCTGTGGCTGGCGGTCGTCCTCGTGGCCGCCGTCGCACCGGCGTTGTTCTCGTCCGGAGACCCGTCCGCTCTCAATCCCGCCATGGCGCTGCGCCCTCCCGGAGCCGACGGCTTTCTGCTCGGCAGCGACCACTACGGTCGCGACATCGTGACGCTGCTCGCGTACGGGGCACGAATGGCCGTTGTCATCGGCCTCAGCGCCACCGCGCTCGGCTTCGCGACCGGAACGCTGCTGGGCCTGATCGCCGGATACGCGGGCGGGTGGGTCGACATGGTGATCGGCCGATTCATCGACATGCTGATGTGCTTCCCCGGTGTGCTGCTCGCGATGATCATCGCCGCGGGCCTCGGTGCCTCGACGACGAACCTCATCATCGCCGTTGGCATCTCGGCCGTGCCGGGGTTCGCCCGCGTGATGCGCGGGCAAGCCATGACGGTGCGCTCTCGCCTGTACATCGAGGCCGCGAACTCCGTGGGGTTCTCTCCCTGGCGGATTCTGTGGCGGCACATGCTGCCCAACGCACTCGCGCCTTCGGTGGTCATGGCGACCGTCACCGTCGGCACATCAATCGTCGCGGCGGCCTCGCTGAGCTTCCTCGGCCTGGGCGTGCGCTCCGAGATCCCCGATTGGGGCCAGCTGCTCGCTCTCGGGCAGCCGTACCTCTCGTCGGCATGGTGGATCACGACATTTCCGGGAATCGTCCTGACGCTGACGGTCATCGCCGTCAGCCTCGCGGGCGACTGGCTGAGGGACAGGTTCGATGTCGAGTGAAGTGTTGTCAATGACCCAGCCGCAGCGCCGCACCGCCAGTGCAGAGCCCTTGCTGCGCATCGAAGACCTGGAGGTGACCGTCCACAAGCAGCACGGATCCGTGTCGCTCGTCCGTGAGACGAGCTTCGAGGTCCGCGAGGGCGAAATCGTCTGTCTCGTGGGCGAATCGGGCTCCGGTAAGTCGGTGACGGCGCGAACGATCATGGGCCTGACCGGTCTCGACCCGAACATGGAGGTGACGGGGCGCATCCTGCTCGGGAACGAAGACCTGGTCGCCTTGGCGCCCGACCGCGTGCGCCGTCTGCGGGGGCGCGACCTCACGATGGTGTTCCAGGAGCCGCTCAGCTCACTCGATCCCGTGTACACCGTGGAGTTCCAGTTGCGCGAGGCTCTGCGGCGTCGCGAGCGGGTGGGGCGCAAGGCCGAGCGCGAGCGCCTGCTCTCAGCGCTGCGCGAGGTCGGTATCCATGACGGGCAACGCGTGCTCCACAGCTACCCGCATCAGCTTTCCGGGGGCATGTGCCAACGGGTGATGATCGCGATGGCCCTGCTGGGCCGACCGCGCTTGCTCATCGCCGACGAGCCGACGACGGCTCTCGACGTCACCGTGCAGGCGCAGATCCTCGACCTCATCGACCGCCTCAGGCGAGAGGAGGGCATGGCGGTGCTGCTCGTCACCCACGACATGGGCGTCGCGGCAGACCTCGCCGACAGGGTCATCGTGATGTACGCGGGCCAGGTCGTCGAGGATGCCGCCCCGCGTGACATCTTCGCGCGCCCGGCTCACCCCTACACCGCGGCCCTGCTCGGCTCCATCCCTCCGATGGCGGGGGAGCGGCCTGCCCGCCTCCCGGCCATCCGTGGCTCTGTGCCGGATCCGTCGGCTCTGCCGACGGGCTGCGCCTTCCACCCCCGCTGCCCCCGCGCCACGGAAACCTGTGTCTCAACGAGGCCGGTGGCCGGAGAGATCGATGGTCGCCGGGCGGCGTGCTGGCATCCGCTCGTCGAGGAAGGAGTCGCGCGATGACCGCCCCGAAGGGACCGATCCTGCGGCTGACCCAGGTCACCAAGGAGTTCAGCGTGCGCAACGGCCGAGGCGCGCTGGCACCGCGGTCAACGCTGCGTGCGGTTGATGGCGCGACGCTTGAGATCGGCTACGGGGAGACCTTCGCCCTCGTCGGTGAATCGGGTTCCGGCAAGTCCACGTTGGGGCGCCTTGCTGTCGGCCTCCTTTCCGTGACGGCCGGAACCGTCGAGTTCGAGGGCGAGGAACTCACGGCCCTGTCGAAGGCGCAGCTGCGTGAACGCCGCCGGAGGATGCAGGTGGTCTTCCAGGACCCTCTCGGCTCACTCAACCCGAGGATGTCGGTCGGCGACATCATCGCGGAGCCGCTCAGGGTGTTCGAGGGGCTTCGCGGCAAGGCGCTCGAGGCACGCGTCACCGAGCTGCTCGAACAGGTGGGCCTCAACCCCTCGCGCCGCACGGCGCGACCGCGCGCCATGTCCGGCGGTCAGCGGCAGCGCGTCGGCATCGCTCGGGCGATCGCGCTCAACCCGTCGCTCATCCTCGCCGATGAGGCGGTTTCGGCGCTCGACGTATCCGTGCAGGCGCAGATCACAAATCTCATGGTCGACCTGCGCGAGCGGCTGGGGCTGTCATACCTCTTCATCGCCCACGGTCTACCGATCGTGCGTCACATCGCGCAGCGTGTCGGCGTGATGTACCTCGGTAGGCTCGTCGAGGTGGGGCCCACCGAGCAGATCTTCGCCGATCCGCAGCATCCGTACACGCGTGCGCTGCTCGCGGCCTCACCGGTGCCCGATCCCTCGGTCACACGTGAACGGATTCTGCTGAAGGGGGAGCCGCCGTCGGCGATGAATCTCCCCTCCGGATGCCGGTTCCGCACCCGCTGCCCGATCGCGCAGGACGTCTGTGCCGAGGTTGCGCCCCCGCGGGTGACGGTGGGCGAAAGCGAGGTCGAATGCCACTTCCCCGGTGCCCCCGTGCCCGAGGCGAAGACGCCGACGCTGACCGGAGCGATCTCATGACGCGTCCCGCTCCCGCGCCGGACGGCTCCGCTCTGCTCGCCGACGCGGCTCCGTCCATGAGCGCGGCGTTCGCGGAGTTCAACGCCGCCGTTTTCCGAGACGGCACCGCGCTCGACCGCAAGACCAAGGAGCTTCTCGCCGTGGCCGTCGCGCTGACCACCCAATGTCAGGGCTGCCTGCGGGCACACACCCGGCAGGCCGTTCGCGCCGGGGCGACACAGGCCGAACTCGCCGAAACCGTTCACGTCGCCGCCGCGTTGCGCGCCGGCGGCGCCATGTTCCACGGAGGTTCCTTCGTGATGCCGCACAGCCACGGTCCGAACGCATGACCGCTACCGGTGCCGCCCCCGCCGGCACGGCCCTGGCCCGCCGTCGCATCGGCGTGCTCATCGCGTCGAACCTGCTCGGCGGCGTGGGCGTCGCGTCGAGCGTCGCCGTCGGCGGCCTGCTGGCCGAGCGGCTGGGTGGCACCGCCTTCGCCGGCTTCGCGCAGGCCACGAGCGTGCTCGGAGCGGCCGTCGCCGCCATCCCGCTGGCCGCGCTCGCGGCGCGAGGCGGGCGCCGATCCGCCCTCACGACCGGCTATGCGATCGCCCTCGTCGGCGGCCTCGTCATCATCGCCGCGACGCTGCTGCAGCAGTTCCTCGTGCTGCTGCTGGGACTGGCGATGTTCGGCGTCGCGCAGGCCGTGAACCTGCAGTCCCGCTATGCCGCGAGCGACAACGCGGATCCCGCCGCCCGCGGGCGTGTGATGTCGCTCGTGATCTGGTCGACGACGGTGGGCTCCGTGCTCGGCCCGAACCTCACCAATGTCGCGAACGAATTCGGGTTCGCGCTCGGGCTGCCGCAGCTGGCCGGGCCGTACACCTTCTCCATCGCGGCGGTCGCCATCGCGGGGCTCATCATCGGGCTGCTGTACGGGGGCGAGCGGGCCGCGCGGCCCGACCAGGGCGATGCGGATGCCGCGCCGCACGTCGGCGCGCTCGCCGCGTTGCGGTGGGCGTTCGGCGACCCCACCGCCCGCATGGCGGTCGTGCTGACCGCGTGCGCCCACGCCGTCATGGTGATGGTCATGGTGATGACACCGGTGCACATGCAGCATCACGGCGACTCGCTCACGGTGGTCGGCATCGTCATCAGCCTGCACGTGCTCGGCATGTACGCGCTGAGCCCCGTGTTCGGGTGGCTCTCCGACCGCTACGGAGCGGTGCGGAGCGCGGCGGGCGGCGTGGCCGTGCTGGCGCTCGCGATCGCCCTGGGGCTCGTCGCTGCGACGGCCGGGGGCGCGTGGACGCCGGTGGCGCTGACGGTGCTCGGCGTGGGCTGGTCGTGGTGCGTGATCTCGGCGTCCACGCTCCTCGCGTCGACGCCGGATCGCCGGGTGCGGGTGCCCCTGCAGGGCGTCACCGACGCGGGAATGAACTACGCCGGCGCCGCCGCCGCGGCCCTCGCGGGACCGATCCTCGCGCTCGGCGGCTTCCACGCCGTGAACGCCGCGGCGCTCGTGCTGCTGGCGCCGGCCGCGGCACTCGTCGTCGCGCGCCTGGTGCGCGGCGGGGCCGCGGTGGCGGGCTGAGGGCTCAGGCCGTCAGCAGCAGCTCGCGCAGCTGCCCGGCATCGTCGACCACGGCGGTCGCGCCGTCCTCCTCGCCCGGGCTGCTGAAGCCCCACAGCGCGAACACGACGGGCACGCCGAGCGCGGCGCCGCCCTCCACGTCGTGGTGGCGGTCGCCGACCAGCACGGGTCGCGAGACGTCCACGCCCGCCTCCGTGAGGCGATCCAGCGCGCGGCGCATCACGTCGGCCTTGGTGTCGAGCACCGTCGCCTCGGAGCGAGCCCCCACGATGGTCGTGAAGCACGAGGTGAGGCCGTAGTGCTCGAGGATCGCCTTCACCTGGTTCTCGGGCTTCGTGCTCGCGGTCGCCTGCGGCACGCCCGCCTCGTGCAGTGCACGGATGAGGTCGGCGACGCCGTCGTACAGGCGCACCGACGCGGCGTAGCCGTCGCGCGCCGCCAGCTCGCGATACATCCGCACCGCCTCGACGGCCTCCTCGGGGGAGAGCAGGCCGCGCACCTCGAACGACTCGAGCATGGGAGGGCCGATCCAATGCCGCAGCTCGTCGGCCGCGGGAGGCGTGCGCCCGAGCTCGGTCAGCACCGTGGTGATGCGGGGCAGGATGCCGGCGGACGCGTCGGCGACGGTGCCGTCGACATCCCAGAGGACGCAGGACCAGGGGGAGGACGACATGTCTCGAGCCTATCCGCCTCCCTTGGCCGACCCGCGCCGGGGCGGGAGGCGGGGCGCGGACGTCAGAACAGTCGGGGCACGCCCGACTCGATGCCCTTCATGTCCTCGTAGTCCAGCACGAGACAGCTGATGCCGCGATCCTCCGCGAGCACGCGCGCCTGCGGCTTGATCTCCTGCGCCGCGAACACGCCGCGGATGCCCGTGAGGAGCGGGTCGCGTCCGAGCAGCTCGAGGTAACGGGTGAGCTGCTCGACGCCGTCGATGTCACCGCGCCGCTTGACCTCGACGGCGATCGGAACGCCCTGCGCGTCGCGCACGAGAAGGTCGACGGGTCCGATGGCCGTGGGGTACTCGCGGCGCACGAGCGTCGCGCCCTCCACGATCCGATCCACCTGCTCGGCCAGCAGCCGCTGCAGATCCGACTCGACGCCGTCCTTGATGAGCCCCGGGTCGACGCCGAGGTCGTGGGTGGAGTCGCTGAGGATCTCGTGGATGCGCACCGTGAGGGCGTCGCCGGTCTTCTGGTGCGTCACCTTCCACACCTCGATGACCCCCGCCTCGGCGAGCTCCTCGTCCGGCGCCAGCACGTCGAGGCGGCACGGCGGGCTCATCCAGTTCAGGGGCTTGTACGAGCCGCCGTCCGAGTGGATGAGCAGACTGCCGTCGCCCTTGTGCATGAGCACGCGCTTCGCCATCGGCAGGTGCGCGTTGAGCCGGCCGGTGTAATCGACGGAGCACTGGGCGATGACGAGACGCACCGGACGAGCCTACCGTCGGCCGGGCCGCGCCGGCCTCCCCGCCGTTAGGTTGAGTGCATGCGCATCGGATACGGGATCACGGGGTCGTTGGGACTGGACGTGGTGCGGGCGATCGCGCCGGAACTCGAGCGGGTCGGCGTGTCGACCCTGTGGGTGAATCAGCCCGGCCGACGCGGCGACGCGCTGGCCGCCATGGCGGCCGCCGCGGCGGAGACGACATCGCTGCGCGTGGCCTCGGGCGTGATCCCTGTGGACCTCTACCCTGCCCGTGAGCTCGCCGCCCGCGTGCGGGAGCTGGGCCTGCCGGGGGACCGGACGACGATCGGGATCGGCGCGAGCGCGAAGCCGAGCCCCCTGACGACGGCGGGGGAGGCGGCGGCGCGGTTGCGGGCCGACCTCGGCATGCCGGTGGTGATCGGCGCGCTCGGCCCGCGCATGCGCCGGCTGGGGGTGACCGAGGCCGACGGCGTGCTGCTGAACTGGCTCACGCCGGACGCGGCCCGCGACGCGCGCGCCGACCGCGACGCCGACGACCCCGACGGTCGAACGCAGCTCGCCCTCTACGTGCGCACCGGCCTGCCGGCGGGACACGCCCGCCTGCGGGAGGAGGCGGAGCGCTACGGAGAGATCCCCACATACGCGGCGAACTTCGCGCGCTACGGCTACGCGCCGGTGGACGCGGCGATCCTCGCCGAGCGGCCGGCGGACATCCCGCCGCGCCTGCGGGCATACGACGGCATCGTGCACGAGGTGGTGGTGCGGGGCATCACGGCGGGCGACGAGCTCGCGGAGCACCTCTCCCTTATTCGTGCACTGGCATGACATTCCAGGGACGGCATGGATCGCGCCACGCCGTCATCCCGGTGCCCGGGTAGGATAGACAAAAGTCACGACGACCCCTGCTCGGCCGAGCGAGAGGAGCCGCCCATGTTCGCTCTGCTGCTCGCGTTCGCGGTGGGATCCGTCCTCACGGCGATGCTCGCCCGCCCGCTCGGTCCGCGGGTCTTCCTCGTGGCCGCCGCCTTCCCCCTGGCGGCCTTCGTGCACACCGCGCTGCAGGTACCGCTCGTTGCCGGCGGCGGGGCGATCGCCGAGTCGTGGGCGTGGATCGAGGCGCTCGACATCCGCCTGTCGATGCGCATGGACGCGCTGGGTGCGCTCATGGCCCTCATCGTCACCGGGGTCGGGGCGCTCGTCATGGTCTACTGCGTCGTCTATTTCCGCGGCGCGGGCGACGGCATCGGCCGCTTCGCGGGCGTGCTGCTCGCCTTCGCGGGCGCGATGTACGGCCTCGTGCTCACCGACGACCTCGTGCTGCTCGTGATGTTCTGGGAGGCCACGAGCGTCCTGTCGTACCTGCTCATCGGGCACAACCATCTGCGTGCCGCCAGCCGCCGCGCCGCCCTGCAGGCGCTGCTCGTCACGACGCTCGGCGGTCTCGTGATGCTCGTGGGCGTCGTGATGCTCGTGGCCGTCAGCGAGACGACGAGCATCTCGGCCCTCCTGGCGGACCCGCCTGCCGGCGGCATGGTGAACGCCGCCCTCGTGCTCGTGCTCGTCGGGGCGCTCAGCAAGTCGGCGATCTTCCCGTTCCACTTCTGGCTGCCGGGAGCGATGGCGGCCCCCACGCCGGTGAGCGCCTACCTGCACGCGGCGGCGATGGTGAAGGCCGGCGTGTATCTGCTGGCCCTGTTCGCCCCGTTCTTCGCCGAGACGGCCCTGTGGCGACCCATCGTCATCTCCCTCGGCCTGTTCACGATGCTGCTCGGCGGCCTCCAGGCCCTGCGCGAGAACGACCTCAAGCGCATCCTCGCGTTCGGAACGGTCAGCCAGCTCGGGTTCATCGCCGTCGTGGTGGGCTTCGGCACGCGCGACACCGCCCTGGCCGGCGCTGCGCTCGTGCTGGCGCACGCGCTGTTCAAGTCGACGCTGTTCCTCGTCGTCGGCGTCATCGATCGGCAGCTGTCCACCCGCGATGTCGGCGAGCTGAGCGGGCTCGCGCGGCAGGCGCCCACGATGGCGGTCGTCTCGCTCGTGGCCGTCGCTTCGATGGCGGGCGTGGCTCCCACCCTGGGATTCGTGGCCAAGGAGGCCGCGCTGGGCGCGCTCATCGACGATGCCCTCGCCGGGGGCGTGTGGGGTTGGGTCGCGTTGATCGGCGTGTCGCTGGGTTCGGTGCTCACCGTCGCCTACGGCATCCGCTTCCTGTGGGGCGCGTTCGGGACGAAGCGTGACCGCGACGGGCGGCCGCACGCGGTCACGGAGTGGCCGGACCCGCCGATCGGCTTCCTCGCCGCCCCCATCACGCTGGCAGCCCTCGCGCTGGTGGGCGGGCTCGTCGGCCCGTGGATCGAGGCGCTGCTTGCGCCCTACGCCGACACCGCACCCGGCGAAGCCCACGGCCACCTCGTGCTGTGGCACGGCCTGCAGCCGGCGCTGTTCGTCTCGGTGGGCACCCTCGTCGTCGGCGCGTTGGCGTTCTGGGCGTCACGTGCGACGGGCTGGGACGCGTCGGGGCGCGTGCTGCCCTTCACCGCGACGGACCTGTACTTCTTCGCCGTGCGCGGCGTGGACCGCCTCTCGGTGGTGGTCACGCGCGTCACGCAGCGGGGCTCGCTCCCGATCTACGTGGGGACGGTCTTCCTCGTGCTCATCGCGGCCGAGGGCACGGTGCTGCTCGCAGGCCGCGAATGGCGCGTGGCGCTCGATGCCTGGCAGCACCCGGTGCAGCTGGCGGCCGCGCCCATCATGATCCTCGCGGGCTTCGTCGCCGTCATGGCCCGCAAGCGCTACACCGGCGTCGTGCTCGTCTCGGTGACCGGCCTCGGGATGGTGGCGCTCTTCGCGAGCATGGGGGCGCCCGACCTCGCGATCACCCAGGTGCTCGTTGAGGCCGTGACGCTCGTGGCCTTCGCGCTCGTGCTGCGGCGGCTGCCCTCCCGGCTGGGCGCCCACAGCGGTAGCTCCATGCCCCTCGTGCGTGCCCTCATCGGCGGCGCCGTCGGCATCACGATGGCGCTGCTCGTCGTCATCGCGACGGGCGCGCGCGTGCATGAGCCCGTGTCGGCGTCGTGGACCGAGATGGCGTACGAGATCGGGCACGGCAAGAACGTGGTCAACGTCGCGCTGGTCGACCTGCGCGGCTGGGACACGATGGGCGAGCTGTCGGTGCTCGTGCTCGCCGCCACCGGCGTCGCCTCGCTCGTGTTCGTCACGCACCGCACCGACAACACCCTCGCGCGGCTGAGCCGGCGGCTGCCGCTGCGCAGCCGGATCGCGGCGAACAAGGCGGCGCGGCGTCCGCTCGTCGAGACGGACGAGGGGCTGCGTCCGCAGACGTCGGAGAACCGCGACAGCCCGCGGGCGTGGCTCGTGGGCGGGCAGAAGCTGCAGGCGGAATCGCGCTCGATCGTCCTCGAGGTCGTCGTCCGCATCCTCTTCCACACGATCATCGTCGTCTCGATCTACCTGCTCTTCGCCGGCCACAACCTGCCGGGCGGCGGCTTCGCGGGCGGTCTCGTCGCGGGGATGGCGCTCGTCATGCGCTACGTGGCGGGAGGTCGCTGGGAGCTGGGCGCGGCCGCACCGGGCGACGCCGGCCAGCTGCTGGGCGTGGGCATGATCCTCGCCGTGGGCACGGCGGTGGCCCCCATGCTGTTCGGGCTCGATCCGCTCACCCGCGCGGTGTGGGAGGCCGACCTGCCCGTCGTGGGCCACATCGAGTTCGTCAGCTCGACGATCTTCGACGTGGGCGTGTACCTCGTGGTGATCGGGCTGGTGCTCGACGTGCTGCGCAGCCTGGGCGCCGAGGTGGACAAGCAGCTCAAGGAGTCGGCCCACGAGCCCACGGGCGGAACGAGGGCCGCCGGATGAACGTCTCGCTCACGCTCGTGCTCGTGATGGCCGTGCTCTATGCGGCCGGGGTGTACGCCATGCTGGAGCGCAGCCTGACGCGGGTGCTCATCGGCTTCCTCCTGCTCGGCAACGCGACGAACCTGCTGCTGCTGATCGTGATGGGCTTCCCCGGGAACGCGCCGTTCTACGGGGGTGACGAACCGCAGAGCGATCCGCTGCCGCAGGCCCTTGCGCTCACCGCGATCGTGATCACCTTCGCGGTGAGCGCGTTCCTGCTCGCCCTCATCTACCGCTCCTGGCAGCTCGGGCAGGCCGACACCGTGGTGGACGACGCAGAGGATCTCGCGTTGCGGGAGGCGGCCACCGGCACGGAGGACGCGATGGAGGACGAAGCCGAGGACGCGGCCACGGAGGACGAGGCGACCACCGAGTTCGTCGATGGCGCGCCGGTGCCGCTACGCGTGCTCCGCTCCGCGGACTTCGCGGCGATCTCCGAGGATGCGCCCGTGGACAGGCCGACACGCGCATATCGCAGGAATGAACGGGACGACGACGGGAAGGGGGAGCGATGAACTGGAGCCTTCTCGTGCCGATGCTCGTGGCGCTGCCCCTGCTCGGCGCCGCGGTCACCCTCGTGCTGGGACACCACCGCCGCTGGCAGGTGGGGGTGTCGATCGCGACCCTGACGCTCACTTTCGTCATCGCCGTCGTGCTGCTGCTGGTCGTCGACGCGGGCAACCCGCTCGCCGTCAGCGTGGCCGGGTGGGATCTGCCGTTCGGCATCGTGCTCTACGTCGATCGCCTGGCCGCCCTGCTCGTGGCCGTGTCGAGCGTCGTGCTGCTCGCCGTGCTCCTGTTCTCGGTCGGCCAGGGCGCCGCCGATGGGGACGAGGAGACGCCGGTGTCGATCTTCCACCCCTCCTACCTCATCCTGGCGGCGGGGATCTTCGACGCCTTCATCGCGGGGGACCTCTTCAACCTCTACGTGGGCTTCGAGATCCTGCTCGTCGCCTCGTACGTGCTCATCACGCTCGGCAGCACCGAGTCGCGCATCCGCACCGGCACGGTCTACATCGTCGTCTCGCTCGTCTCGAGCATCCTGTTCCTCTCCGCGATCGCGATGATCTACGGAGCGCTCGGCACGGTGAACATGGCGCACATTGCCGAGCGGATGACCGACCTGCCCGATGACGTCCAGCTCCTGCTGCACCTGCTCCTCGTGCTCGCGTTCGCGATCAAGGCCGCCGTGTTCCCGCTGTCGTTCTGGCTGCCCGACTCGTACCCCACGGCGCCGGCTCCCGTCACCGCCGTGTTCGCGGGCCTGCTGACGAAGGTCGGCGTGTACGCGCTGATCCGCACCGAGACGCAGCTGTTCAACGACAGCGACATCAACATGCTGCTGCTGATCGTCGCGCTGGCGACGATGATCGTCGGCATCCTCGGCGCGGTCGCGCAAGCGGAGCTGAAGCGCATCCTGTCGTTCACGCTCGTGAGTCACGTGGGTTACATGGTGTTCGGCCTCGCGATCGCCACCGAGGCGGCCGTCGGCGCGACCATTTACTACATGGTCCACCACATCGTGGTGCAGACGACGCTGTTCCTGGCCGTCGGTCTCATCGAGCGGCGCGCCGGATCGACGTCGATCCTCAAGGTGAAGGGCCTCATGGCCGCGGCGCCGCTGATCGCCGTGCTCTATTTCGTGCCCGCGCTGAACCTCGGCGGGCTGCCGCCGTTCTCGGGCTTCCTGGGCAAGTACGCGCTCTTCGACGCGGCCGCCGAGCAGGGCACGCCCCTGATGTACGTGCTGATCGTGGGCGGCATCGTCACGTCGCTGCTCACGCTCTACGCGCTCATGCGGGCGTGGAACCTGTCGTTCTGGCGGGAGCAGGAGGACTCGAGCGAGACCGAGGCCCGTATCGCCTACCTGGGCGGCTCTCCCGAGGCGCAGCAGCAGAGCGAGCGCCGCGTCATCCCGCGCATCATGACGACCGCGACCGCCGGCATGGTCGTGCTCTCCGTCGGCCTGACCGTGTTCGCCGGCCCGCTGTACGCCGTGTGCGACCGGATCGGGCAGTCGCTCCTGCAACCCATCTCGCTCGTGGAGCTCGACGATGCGGAGGCCCAGCCGTGAGGGACTCCCGGTCGCGCCTCAAGCTGTTCTGGCGCCAGCTGCCGTTCTTCCTGTGGCTGGTCGTGCTCTGGATGCTGCTGTGGGGGCAGCTGACCATGCTCGCGCTGGTCACCGGCGTGCTCGTGGCCATCTTCGTCACCACGTGGTTTCGGCTGCCGGCCGCCCAGATGTCGGGTCGCGTCAACCTCTGGTACGGCCTCGTCTTCGGGGTGACGTTCGTCGTCGAGCTCGTGCACGGAGCGCTCAGCGTCTCGTGGGAGGTGCTGCGGCCGGGCCCCACGCGTGCGGCGATCATCCGCGTGCCGCTGCGGGTCGACGACGACCTCATCATGACCCACGTCGCCGTCGCGTCCTCGTTGATCCCCGGTTCCACCGTGATCGAGGCGGACCGTGAGCGGCGGGTGCTCTACCTGCACGCGATCGGGATGAAAGACCTGGCGGCGGTCGACGCGCAGCGCCGGCGCGTGCAGCACTGGGAGGAGCGTGCGGTCGCGGCCGTGGGCACGCGCGCGCAGCTGAGGGCGCTGCGCGAGGGCGCCGGCCCGGTCGCGGATCGGGTGGACGCGGGAGGTGCGGAATGACCGGCGTGCTCGTGGCGGTGATCGCCGCGATCTTCGCGGTGGCGGCGGCGGTGGCGCTCGTGCGGCTCGTGCGGGGTCCCTCCATCCTCGACCGCGCGGTTGCGAGCGACGTGCTGCTCACCGAGGTCATGTGTCTGATCGGCGCCGAGATGGTCATCAACCGGCACGCCGACACCCTGCCGCTGATGCTCATCATCGCCGCGGTGGGCGTCTTCGGCACCGTGGCGGTGGCCCGCTTCGTGGCGAGGAGGGACCAGTGACCCTCGAATCCGTGCTCGACACCGTCGCGCTGCTGCTCGTGCTGGGCGGCGCGCTGCTGTGCCTGATCGCCTCGGTGGGGCTGCTGCGGCTGGGCGACGTGCCCTCGCGCCTCCACGCCGCCACGAAGCCGCAGGTGCTGGGGCTGCTGCTCATCGCCACCGCCATCGCCCTCACGATGCGCTCGTGGCCCGTGCTCGCGATGCTCGTGCCGGTCGTGCTCATCCAGCTGGCCACCGCGCCGCTCTCGGCTCACATGGTGGGGCGCCAGGCATACCGCAACGGCACCTACGACGCCGACGGCCTTCTCGTCGACGAGCTGGCGCAGGAGCGCGACGAGCGGTGACTAGCTCGCGAGGGCGTAGCCGAAGGCGCTGGCGACGCCCGCGTTGGTGACCTGTCCGCGCCGCACGTTCAAGCCCTTCGCCAGCGCGGCGTCCGCCTCCGCGGCCGCGTCCCACCCGCGGTCCGCGATCGCCACGATGTACGGGAGGGTCGCGTTGGTCAGCGCCCGCGTGGACGTCTCCGGGACGGCGCCCGGCATGTTCGCGACGCAGTAGTAGAGGGTGTCGTGCACCGCGAACGTCGGATCGTCGTGGGTCGTCGCGTGTGATCCCTCGAAGCAGCCGCCCTGGTCGATCGCGATGTCGACGAGCACGGCGCCGGCCTTCATGCCCGCGACCATGTCGTCGGTGACGAGCTTGGGGGCGGCCGCCCCGGGGATCAGCACGGAGCCGATGACGAGGTCGGCATCGGCCAGTGCCTCGGCGATCGCGTAGCGGGTGGACGCCGCGGTCTGCAGGCCGTTGCCGTAGCGGTGCTCGAGCTCGCGCAGGCGGGGCAGGTTCACGTCGAGCACCGTCACCTGTGCCCCGAGCCCGAGGGCGTTCGCCGCCGCGTGCTCTCCCGCGACGCCGCCGCCGATGACCACGACCTTGCCGCGCCGGGTGCCCGCGACCCCGCCGAGCAGCGCGCCGCGACCACCGTGTGCGCGCATGAGGTGGTACGAGCCGACGGCGATCGACAAGCGCCCCGCGACCTCGCTCATGGGCGTGAGCAGCGGCAGCGACCGGTCGGACAGCTGCACCGTCTCGTACGCGACGGCGGTGGTTCGGGCGGCGACGAGCGCGTCCGTGAGCGGCCGGTCGGCGGCCAGGTGCAGGTAGGCGAAGAGGGTGAGGTCCTCGCGCAGGTGCGGGTGTTCCTCGGCGATCGGTTCCTTCACCTTCACGAGCAGCTCCGCGTCGCCCCACACGTCGGCCGCTCGGGGCACGATCCTGGCCCCCGCGGCGGCGAAGTCGGCGTCGGCGATGCGCGAGCCCGCGCCCGCTCCCGCCTGCACGAGCACCTCGTGCCCGCGACGCACGAGAGCGTCGACGCCGGCCGGCGTGATCGCGACGCGGTTCTCGTTGTTCTTGATCTCGGTGGGGATGCCGACGCGCATCGGAACTCCTCGTCAGACGGTGTTCGGTTGCGTCGAGGATCGCAGGACGTTCGTTTCCCTCGCGTAACGCCCGAAGATCCTGCGCCCACTGGCCGTGCGGGGCTACGCTCGACCGCATGAGCGACGCGAAGGGGGCAGGAGGACCGAAGAATCTGCGAACGGTCGAACTGGACGAGACCGACCAGCGGATCGTGGAGATTCTGGAGCGGGACGGCCGGATCACCAACGCCGACCTCGCCGCGGCGCTCGACATCGCCCCGTCCACCGCGCACGCGCGCACGCGATCCCTCGTCGAGCGCGGGGTGATCACCGGGTTCCACGCCAGCGTGGACCATCGTCGCCTCGGCCGCGGGCTGCAGGCGATCATCGGGGTCACGCTCCGCGGCGGCACGCGGCATGACAGCATCGTCGCCTTCGCCGACGAGGTGCGGGTGCTGCCGCAGGTCGTGCAGCTGTTCTTCCTGGGCGGCACCGACGACTTCATGGTTCACATCGCCGTGGGCGACTCGAGCGAGGTGCGGCAGTTCGTCGTCGACAACCTCTCCACCCAGCCCTTCGTGGCGGCGACCCGGACGAGCCTGATCTTCGAGTACCACCGCAACGGCGTCGCCTCGAGCTTCGCGTGAGTCGGTTGCGCAGCGAGCGCGGCGGGCTCAGCCGCGATCGCGGTCGAGCCAGCCGCGCAGACGATCCAGCGGCCAGGTGGTGATGATGCGCTCGGCGGGCACACCGGCGCGCTCGGCGCGCTCGGCGCCGTAGTCAAGCAGCGACAGCTGCCCCGGCGCGTGGGCGTCGCTGTCGATGGCGAACAGACAGCCCTTGTCGAGCGCACGCGCGATGAGCTCATCGGGCGGGTCCTGTCGCTCGGGGCGCGAGTTGATCTCGACGGCCACGCCGTGCTCCGCACAGGCCTCGAAGACGGCATCCGCGTCGAACTCCGAGGGCGGCCGTGTGCCGCGGGAGCCCTCGACGAGGCGCCCGGTGCAGTGCCCGAGGACGTCGGTGTGCGGGCTTCGCACGGCGGCCAGCATGCGCCGGGTCATGCTCGCGGCGTCCATCCGGAGCTGGGAGTGCACGCTCGCCACGACGACATCGAGCCGCGCGAGCAGCGTGTCGTCCTGGTCGAGGGCGCCGTCGACCAGGATGTCCACCTCGATACCGCTCAGCAGGGTGAACCCGTCGTCCGAGAGGGTCGCGACGACATCGAGCTGCCGTTCGAGGCGCTCGGCGGAAAGGCCGTTCGCGACGGTCAGGCGCGGCGAGTGGTCGGTGAGCGCGAGATACTCGTGCCCCAGGCGCCGGCCGGCGGTCACCATCGACTCGATCGGCATGAGTCCGTCGGACCAGTCGGAGTGAGAGTGCAGGTCGCCCCGCAGGAGGCCGCGCAGGGCGCTGCGCCCCGCGGCACCGGTGCGGGCCCGAAGCTCGACGAGGTAGGCCGGCACCTCTCCGGCGAGGGCCTCCTGGATGACGCGGAAGGTGCTCTCGCCGATCCCGGTGCGGCGGCGCAACCCGGGTGCGTCGTTGAGCTCATCGGGCGTGAGCCCGGCGATGACATCGGCGGCCGTGCGGAAGGCCTTCGACTTGTAGCGCGACGATCGCTCCCGCTCCAGCAGGTAGGCGATCTCGGTGAGCGCGTCGAGGGGGTCCATGCCTGCCAGTCTGCCGCGGCGACGCCTCCCGCGGGGCGACGCCGCGTCACGCGGCCGCACGCGACCGGGCGCCGCGCGGTCCCCCGCGGCGCGGGGCGAGATCGCGGTTCGACGGGCGGTTCAGAGGCCGCCGGCGACCCGCAGCACGGCGCCGGTGGCGTAGGCGGCGTCGTCGGAGAGGAGCCAGGCGACCGCGCCGGAGATCTCGTCTGGCATGCCCGCTCGCCCGAGAGGAATCGACTCGGCGACCTTCGCGGGGCGCGCGGGGTCGGCGTGGAAGTCGGTCCAGACGGTGCCCGGCTCCACGCAGTTCACGCGGACGGAATCCGGCGCGAGCTCCCTGGCGAGGCCGGTCGTCAGGGTGGCGACGGCGGACTTGGCCGCGGCGTAGTGGACGTAGGTGCCGGGGCTGCCGCTCGTCGTGGCCGCCGACCCGATGAGGACCATGGACCCGCGCGTGGCAGACAGCCGCGGGGCGGCCGCCCGCGCCGTGAGCACGGGACCGAGGACGTTGACCTCGATGTCCCGGCGGATCGCGTCGGGGTCGAGCGTCACCAGCGGACCCACCGCGCTCACCGCTCCCGCGTTGGCCACGACGCCCACGAGCGGACCGAGCCCCTCGGCGCCATCGAGGAACCGCTCAAGGGAGGCGGGATCGGTGATGTCGACCTGGAACGCTCCCGCAACGGCCCCGTGTGCGCGCAGATCGTCGACCAGCGTGGTGGCCGTCTCCGCGTCGGAGCGATACCCGACCGCCACGGCGTATCCGTCGGCGCACAATCGGCGGGCGATGGCCGCACCGATCCCGCGCGAGCCCCCCGTGATCGCCACGACGCGAGGAGCGTCCGTCGGCAGGGGCGAGGGGAGGGGGTGCGCGTGCGTCACGGACGACTCCTTCGGTCGATCGGGGAACGGCTCGGATGCTTCCCCACGTCAATGATGAAGGGAGGCGTCGCTGCCCGCCGAGCCCGGACCGGCCGCGTCACTGCGCCGGTTGCTCGCCGGTGCTGCCGCCCTCGAGCATCCAGCTGATGCCGAACTGGTCGGTGACCTGCCCGAAGTAGCTGCCCCACGGCGCGGGCTCGAACGGCAGCTCCACGCGGCCGCCGTCGCTCAGCGCCTCGAAGCAGCGCTCCAGCTCGGTGGCGTCGTCGCCGTACAGGCAGATCTCCACGTTGCCGCTCTCGCGGGTCTGCGGCCCGTCGGCGGCCATGAGGGTGACGCCGTTGTCCAGCTCGAGCTGGCCGTGCATCACCCAGTCCGGGTTGCCCGGCATGTCCTCCATCGGCATGTCCCGGTAGTGCGTGATGTCGAGCCGGCCGCCGAAGACGCCCTGGTAGTACGCGAGCGCGTCGGCCGCTCGGCCGCTGAAGCCCATGTAGGGCGACACCTTGAACGCCATGATCCGATCCCCTCGTCGTCGAGGCCGGGCCGGATGCCCGGTCACGTGGATCATGGCATCCGCGCCCGACATCCGGAAGGGATGGCGGCGACAGGAGCTCTCAGTCGGTGCCGGAATCGAAGGCGGCGGCCTCGCCGACCTCGTCCATGGCCGACGCCGTCTGCTCGCCCTCGGCGCTCAGCGGCACCGCGGGCTCGACGATCGCACCGGCCTCGCCCCGCTCGAGCTCGCCGATGAGCTCTCCGGTGGCGCCACCGATGATGCCGCGCGCCACGTAGCCCTCGAGGCGGGCGCGCGAGTCGGCGATGTCGAGGTTGCGCATCGTCAGCTGGCCGATCCGGTCGGTGGGGCCGAAGGCGGCATCGCCCACGCGCTCCATCGACAGCTTCTCGCCGGCGTACGACAGGGCCGGGCCGCTCGTGTCGAGGATCGAGTAGTCCTCGCCGCGGCGCAGGCGGATCGCCACCGTGCCGGAGATCGTGGAACCGACCCACTTCTGGATCGACTCCCGCAGCATGAGCGACTGCGGCTCCAGCCAGCGACCCTCGTACATGAGACGGCCGAGGCGGCGCCCCTGCTCGTGATAGGTGGCGAGGGTGTCCTCGTTCAGGATCGCGTTGACGAGGCGCTCGTATGCGATGAACAGCAGCGCCATGCCCGGTGCTTCGTAGATCCCCCGCGACTTGGCCTCGATGATCCGGTTCTCGATCTGGTCGCTCATGCCCAGCCCGTGGCGCCCACCGATCGCGTTGGCCTCCTGAACGAGCGCGACCGCGTCGGCGAACTCACGGCCGTTGATGGCCACGGGGCGCCCCGCGTCGAACGTGACGGTGACGTCCTCGGTCTCGATCTCGACCGACGGATCCCAGAACCGCACCCCCATGATCGGCTCGACGGTCTCGAGCGAGACGTCGAGGTGCTCGAGGGTCTTGGCCTCGTGCGTCGCCCCCCAGATGTTCGCGTCCGTCGAGTACGCCTTCTCCGCCGAGTCGCGGTAGGGGTAGCCATGGGCGACGAGCCATTCGCTCATCTCCTTGCGGCCGCCGAGCTGGGTGACGAACGCGGCGTCGAGCCACGGCTTGTAGATGCTCAGGTGGGGGTTGGCCAGCAGGCCGTAGCGGTAGAAGCGCTCGATGTCGTTGCCCTTGTAGGTCGACCCGTCGCCCCAGATGTCGACCCCGTCCTCCTTCATCGCCCGCACGAGCAGCGTGCCGGTGACGGCGCGGCCGATCGGGGTGGTGTTGAAGTAGGTGCGCCCGGCGGAGCGGATGTGGAACGCGCCGCATGCGAGCGCCGACAGGCCCTCCTCCACGAGGAGCGGCTTGCAGTCGATGAGGCGCGACTTCTCGGCCCCGTACTGCAGGGCGCGCTCGGGGATCGACGCGATGTCGTCCTCGTCGTACTGCCCGAGGTCGCCCGTGTAGGTGTAGGGGATGGCGCCGGCGTCCTTCATCCAGGCGACGGCGCAGGAGGTGTCGAGCCCTCCCGAGAAGGCGATGCCGACGCGCTCGCCGACGGGCAGGGACTGGAGGACGTTCGACATGTCGTCAATCCTATGGCGCGCGCGGCGGTCCCCCTGGCGCGGTGCTTGCGGCCGCCGGGCGACGCCGGGACGCATCAGGACACGGGGCTGTCGGCGATGCCCTGCTCGAACGCGTCGCGGTCGCCCTCACTCAGGAGCTGCCGCCCGAGGAAGAACAGCTGCAGCCCCTCCAGCGGCGCGCCCGTGCGGGCCTGCTCGGCCTCCGCGCGCTGCCGGAAGACCCCCGTGTCGTCGTGCGTCAGGTCGGTGAGCGTGGCGTACATGAGGTTCGGCTCCGGCGCACCGGGGGCGCTGTACGGGTCGCTGGCCGAGACCTCGGTGTAGTGCTCCCACACCGCCTGAGTGGCGGGATCCGCGGAGCCGTAGAGCTTCTCGAGGGTGTCCTCGGTGATGCCCTGCGACTCGTTCAGGGGGTACAACGTCCAGTAGTTGCCCGCGTCGAGGAGCACCTCGTCGATCGCCGCCATGACGGCCCGCTTGTCGGACAGGGATCGGATCGGTTGCTCGGTCGCCCACACCGGAGCGCTGTACTCCACGAGCATCGACTCCCCGCCGTATCCGTTGCGCTCCGGGCGGGTGCTCTCGTCCGCCACCCGTACCCAGGTGAAGCCGAATCGCGCCGAGAGCTCATCGCGGATGAGTTGCGACAGCTCCTCGAAGCGCGCCCTCACCTGCTCGAGCGAGTCGGCCTGCAGCACGAGATCCGGGTCGACGTCGCGCACCCCGGGATACGCCCGCTCGCCCTGCTCCTCCACCGTCGTGCCGTCGTACGCGCCGGCGGCCGAGGAGCGCAGCGCGCTCGCGGCACCGACGGTGCCGACGTTGAACAGCACCACGGTGGCGAGGGCGAACGCGGCGATCGGACGGGCGCCGGGCAGGAACAGGGCCGCGACGACGACCGCCGCGACGACGAGCTGCAGCGCGAGCATCGTGGCGCCGTAGATCGCGTCGGTGGCGCCGCGGGCCAGCATGACGAGCAGCACGAGCGCGAACAGGATCGCCGCGCCGAGCGCGACCCACCCGAGCCAGTGACGCCGCGCGCGCCCGCCCACCCGCGCCGGGGGCGGCACGGGCGCGCCGGCGGGCAGCAGCTCGGGGGCGAAGGGCGAGGAGGGGAACCGGCGCGGCCGCTGGTAGCCGCCCGGAGGCGGCGTGGGCGGCGCGCCCTCGTGGTGGGAGACGAAGCGGGCCCGATTCACCATGGCTTGTCCGTTCCGCTCCCGGAGCCCTCGCCGTCGTCGCCCTGCTCGCGCTCCTCGGCTCCGCTCTCGAGCTTCTCCTCGATCTCGTCGAGCTTGTCCTGCTGCTCCTGCTGCTCCTGCTCGCTCGGCTGGTCTGGCTCATCCTCGCCGGAGTCGCCGTCCTGGGGCGGCGGGTCCTGCTGCTTCTGCTGCAGGCGGTCCTGCTGCTCGTCCTGTGTCTGCGCGTTCTCGCGCTCGGGATCGGGCGACTGCGCGTCGGCCTCCGGGGAGCGACACTCCTCCGGCAGCGACACGTTCAGCGCGAGCGCCTCGGCGTAGAACTCCTGCGCGCGCGCCGGGTCGTCCGCCGCGTCGCCCTGGCGCTCGATGACGAGCGCCAGGTTCAGCTGCACGGCGCACACTTCGAGCCCGTGGGCCAGCGGCAGCGCGCGCTCGAACTGCGCGCGCGCCTCCGGCAGACGCTCCATGCCGGCCAGCCCGACCCCCTGGTTGTAGGGCGCCTTGTAGGGCTCGAACCAGTTCAACGGCTCCTGGCCCAGCGCGGCCACGACGGTGCGACCCGGGTCGCCCTGCACGTGGGCCGTGATGGCCTGGTGCGCGAAGGCGTACATGCTGAGGATCTTCACCACCACGACGAGCCCGGCCACGGCCAGCGGCGCGAAGCCGATGAGCAACCACATGCGCACCCGGTTGCGGGTCATCGCGCACCTCCCTTTGCGGGGCGAGCCAGCCGGAGCGTGCGTCCGATCCGCGTCGACGCGACGAGGACCTCGGCGAGCAGCAGGACCGCGACCGCGATCGCGAGGATCCACGACAGCTCGGTGCGGGCGCCGGGCGTCGCCTGGTCGGCGACCGTGGTCGTCTCGGCCGGCGCCGCGGGAAGCTCGGGATCGTCGCCCGCCTGCCGGTGCTGATACGGCACGCCCAGCTGCTCGGCGATCGTGCCGAGCGCCGACTCGTCGATGCGCGACAGGGCCGGTTCGCCGGTACCGGGGTCCTCGAGGTACTCGCCCGACGGGCCGTCGACTCCCGCATCGACGCGGGGGATGCGGCCGCCCTCCGCCGTGCCGTATCCCAGCACGGCGCCGCCGTCGACGAGCTCGGCGCTGCCGGCGAACGACTCCGGCTCGTCGGCGGCGGTCTGCTCCCCGTCGCCCAGGTAGAACACCATGCGCGCGCGGCCGGCGGCCGACTCCTGCGCGTTGCGCAGCGTCTGCTCCAGCACGGGCGCCGCGATGCCGATCGAGCTCCCCGAGGCCCGGTCGGCCGGCGGCGGGCTCATCACCTCGATCGAGGCCATGAGCGCGCTCGTGTCGGTGGTGAGGGGCAGGCGCAGCTGGGCGCTGTCGTCGAAGGCGATGAGCGCGAACCGGGCGCCGGGGTACTCCGCGACGATCGCGCGGACGTCCGCCGCCACGCCATCCATGCGGCGCTCGCCCTCCTCGCCCGCCCAGTCCTCCGCGAGCATGCTCGCGGTGTTGTCGAGCGCGATGACGATGTCGACATCGGTGGCGACCGAACGCGCGGCGCCGTCGGGCACGCCGGGGCGGAAAGCGAGGGCCGTGCAGGCGAGCACGAGCGCGATGCGCAGGGCCCAGGTGACGCGATCGGCACCGGCGCGCGCCCTCACCAGGGCCCAGACGGCCGCCGCCAGCACCGGCAGGCACAGGGCCAGCAGGAGCACGGGATGCAGGACGGGCAGGACGGTCACAGTCTCACCCTCCAGGCGACGAGGATCAGGACGAGCACGAGGATCAGCGTGACGACGATCCAGAGCGTGGGCTCATCGGTCCACACCACCTCGATCTCGCCGCGCAGGGCCGTGGCCTCCTGCTGCTGCACCTGGTCGACGATCTCGGAGACGGTGGTCGTGCCGCGCAGGCCGTAGGCCTCGCCGCCCGTCGCCTGCGCCGCCGCGACGAGCTGCTGCGAGAGCTCGTCCTCGCCCTGGATGGGGTTGAGCGAGAACACCCGCACGCCCACCGAGGCGGAGTACGCCGCCGCCTCCTCGAGCGTCAGCACGCTGGCGCCGGCCACCTCGTTATCGGTGGCGAGGATGATCGAGCGCGAGCGCTCCTCATCCGCGTGGTCGAAACGCATGGCGCAGGCGGCCAGGCCGTCTCCGATGAGCGAGGCGCCGGGCCCGTCAAGCGTGCCGAGCCAGTGCTCCGGCGTCACGTCGCCATACTCGAAGCTCTCGCGCATCGACTGGAGGTGCTCCCGCACGAAGGCGTAATCGTCGGTGAGGGGGAACACCTGCACGGGCGACGCATTGAAGATCGTCAGCCCGATCCGCTCGCCCTCGAAGCCGTCGACGAGCTCCAGGAAGACGTCGAGCACCTCCTTGTCGACCTCCGTCATCGATCCGGAGACGTCGAGGCACAACATGATGTCGCGGCTGGTGTTCTCGGGCACGATCGTCTGCGCCGCCATCGGACGCGACACGATCACGCCGCTGGCGAGCGCCGACACCCCGGCCAGGGCGGCGATCGCGGCCAACCCGACGGCCCGGCGGCGCGTGGCCCGCCGGACGGCGGGGAGCTCGCGCAGCCGCTCGGCCCGCGCGACCAGCCGGCCCTCGCCGCCACGCGCGCTCCGGCCTCGCAGCAGCCCCCACGCCAGGCCCGCCCCGACGGCGACGACCACGGCGGCGGCGACGGCGATGAGGGGCCAGATGCTCGTCAATGCCATGCGTTCACCACCTCACGGGCCGCCCCGGCGCCCGCGTGCGGGTCGATCACGGGTCCGCGCCCGAACAGGCTGGGGTAGTAGTGGCGCTTGACCGCGTCGACGAGGGCGGGGTGCACGCCGTGGGCCTCGAGCTCGTCGAGCGACATCACGGGCGTGGCGATGCCGGTGTACTCGTTCACGAATGCGCGCGTGAGGCCGCTGAGCTCCTGGTTCGCCCGGCGCGGGCTCAGGGCGCCGTCGGCGTAGGCGCGCTCCACCTCGTCGATGCGCCGCAGGTAGCCCGCGCGCAGTTCCTCGAGCGCCTGGGCCGTGGGCAGCGCGGTGTCGGTGGCATCGGCGCGCGGTCGCCGCGGGCGGGTGAGGAACAGGATGAGCCACACGGCCAGCACGATGAGGAGGAGGATCGCGGCGGCGAGCAGCAGCCAGCCGCCGCCGTACTGCACGGGCGGGTAGAGCTCGTCGGCGGGCGCGGTCAGCCGCGCCGCCGCCTCAACGCGCGCCGACATGGGCGGCCCTCCTGTGCAGCAGCGCGACGAGGCGCGGCACGACGTCGTCGTGCGTCGACACCTCGGTGTGGCTGATCTCCAGCGCGTTGAGCGTCTCCGCGCGGCGGGCGTCCTCCGCCTCGCGCTCGGCCGCGAGCTCGCGGCGCACCGCGTCGTCGCCGTGCAGGAACTCCGGAACGCGCCAGCCGCTGTCCACGTCGCGCCGCGCGCCCCGCGAGGCGTGGTCGAGCACGGGATCCGCGTCGCGCACCGTGATCCAGAGCACGTCGTGCTGCACGCGCAGCCGGCGCAGGGCGGCCGCGTGCTCCTCGCTGATCGGGGCCTCGTCCGTGACGATCACCACGATCATGCGCCGCTGCACGGTGCGCGCGATGGTGCGCAGCAGCGCCGCGCGGTCGCTCGGCGCCGAGGCCGGCGTGCACGCACCCTCGATCGTGCGCAGCGCGTGCTCGAGCGCGCCCTCCGATCGGCGTGGCGGGGTGCGGCGCACCTCGGCGGCATCGCCGTAGAGCACGCTCACGTCGTCGCCGTGTCGCACGCTGAGCAGGCCCAGCGCGCCGACGGTCATGATCGCCAGCTCCTTCTTCGAGGTCTCGTCCGGCGCCACCGCCGCCATGCGCCGCCCCGTGTCGACCGCGAACAGGATCGTGTGCATCCGTGTGGCGCGGGAGCGCTTCACGAGCAGGGTGGACAGCCGCGCCGTCGCGCGCCAGTCGATGTCGCGGATGTCGTCGCCGTGCTCGTAGCGCCGCAGGTCCTCGAAGTCCAGGCTGCGCCCGTGCAGCAGCGAGGCGTACGCGCCGTCGAGCGCATGCACCGACTTGCGTCGCGAGTGGATGAAGAGCCGGCCCTTCACCCGCGTGAGCAGGGTGGCCATGGGCTTACGGGGTGGGCACCGACTGGAAGATCGCGTCGATGAGGTCCTCGCTGCGTACGCCGTCGGCCTCGCCCTCGAACGTGAGCAGCACGCGGTGGCGCAGCACGAGGTGCCGCAGCGCGCGCACGTCCTCCGGCAGCACGTGCGTGCGGCCGTTGATGAGCGCGAGCGCGCGGGCGGACTGCAGGAAGGCGATGCTCGCGCGGGGGCTCGCGCCGTACTTGATGTACCGCGCCTTCTCCTCGCCGATGTAGGGCGCGGGGTTCCGCGTGACGTACGCCAGACCCACGATGTAGTTCCGGATCGCGTCCGAGACGTGGATCCGGCGAGCGACGTCCTGCATCAGCAGCACGTCGTCCAGCGTGGCCGTGCTCTGCAGGTGACGGTCGGGGTCGAGCACGCCCGTGTCGATCCGCCGCAGCACCTCGAACTCCTCGGCGGGGCTCGGGTACTCGACGATCTCCTTGATGAGGAAGCGGTCCAGCTGCGCCTCGGGCAGCTCGTACGTGCCCTCCTGCTCGATCGGGTTCTGCGTGGCGATGACGAGGAACGGCTTGGGCAGGTGATGCACCTCGCCGCCGATCGTGGTCTGGCGCTCCTGCATCGCCTCGAGCATGGCGCTCTGGGTCTTGGCGCTGGAGCGGTTGATCTCGTCCAGCAGCACGAAGTTGGCGTGCACGGGGCCGAGGACGGTGCGGAACGTGCCGGTGGAGGCGTCGTAGACCTGGTTGCCCGTGATGTCGCTCGGCAGCAGGTCGGGCGTGCACTGGATGCGCTTGAAGTCGGCCGCGACGGTGTCGGCGAGCGTGCTGGCGGCGGTGGTCTTGGCCAGTCCCGGCACCGACTCCAGCAGGATGTGTCCGTTCGCGATGAGCGCGACGAGCAGGCTCGTGCGCAGCCGCTCCTGCCCGACCATGCGCAGCGAGTACGCGCTCGCGATGTGGTCGAGGACCTCGCGCGCGCGGGCCAGTTCCTGCTCGGTCGGTGCGGCGCTCGTCGCGGGCATCGGCTCCCCCTACCTGTGTGCTGAACGCAAGACGCATGGTGCCGCGGCGCGGGCGGCCCTTCGTCAGCCTACGTGCGCGGGGGCGGCGCGCGCCTGGTGGAGTTCTGCCCTGTGCGCCACCCGCGGAAAGCGGACCGAGCGGGCTGTCGGGGCCGCTCGGTAGGATCACGGGGTAGCGCACCCGATCAGAGGGGGAACCCGTGCCAGGCATCGTCATCGTGGGCGTCCAGTGGGGCGACGAAGGCAAGGGCAAGGCCACCGACCTGCTCGGCGACCGTACCGACTGGGTGGTGAAGTTCAACGGCGGCAACAACGCCGGCCACACCGTGGTGATCGGCGACGAGAAGTACGCGCTGCACCTGCTGCCCTCCGGCATCCTGTCGCCGGGCGTCACGCCGGTCATCGGCAACGGCGTCGTCATCGACCCCGAGGTGCTCTTCGCCGAGCTCGATGCCCTCTCCGCCCGCGGCGTGGACGTGTCGAAGCTGCGGGTGAGCGCGAACGCGCACCTCATCACGCACTACCACCGAACGCTCGACAAGGTGACCGAGCGATTCCTCGGCAAGAAGCAGATCGGCACGACCGGCCGCGGCATCGGCCCCGCGTACGCCGACAAGATCAGCCGCGTGGGCATCCGCGTGCAGGACCTGTTCGACGAGTCGATCCTGCGCCAGAAGGTGGAGGGCGCGCTCGACCAGAAGAACCACCTGCTCGTGAAGGTGTTCAACCGGCGCGCCATCGCGGTCGAGGAGATCGTGGACGAGCTCCTCTCGTACGCCGAGCGCCTGCGGCCCATGGTGGCCGACACCGGCTACCTGCTCGACGAGGCGCTGCAGCGCGGCGAGGTCGTCGTGTTCGAGGGCGGTCAGGCCACCATGCTCGACGTCGACCACGGCACCTACCCCTACGTCACGTCGTCGTCGGCGACGGCCGGCGGCGCCGCCACCGGTTCGGGCGTGGGCCCGAACCGCCTCGACCGGATCGTCGGCATCGTCAAGGCGTACACGACGCGTGTGGGCGCCGGCCCGTTCCCCACGGAGCTGTTCGACGAGCAGGGCGACTGGCTGCGCGCGAAGGGCTTCGAGTTCGGCACGACGACGGGCCGCGCTCGCCGGGTGGGCTGGTACGACGCGCCCATCACGCGCTACGCGACCCGGATCAACGGCATCACCGACCTCGTGCTCACGAAGCTCGACGTGCTCACGGGCCTCGAGCAGATCCCCGTCTGCGTGGCGTACGACGTGGAGGGGCGCCGGTTCGACGAGGTACCCGTGAACCAGACCGACTTCCACCACGCGCGGCCGATCCTCGAGCACTTCCCCGGCTGGAGCGAGGACATCTCCGGATGCCGCACCTTCGAGGATCTGCCGCAGACGGCGCAGGACTACGTGCTCGCGCTGGAGCGGATGAGCGGCACGCGCATCTCGGTCATCGGCGTCGGCCCGTCTCGCGACCAGGTGATCGTCCGCCACGGCCTCGTCGACTGAGTTTCGCCCGGGCCTGGTCGGGGCCGGGCGTGGCGCCGCGCGAGCGGGCAGGATGGGCGCATGAGGTTCTTCATCGGCGGCCGCGGGGCCGACCTGGGCGGCGAGGGCGTCGGGATCGGTGTGGTCACGGCGGGCGAGGCCGAGTCGCCGCTCGCATCCGGCGCGCTCGCGCATCGCGGCGACGCGGTGGAGGTCCCGTCGCCGACCTGGCTCGCGCCGCACCCGTCGGCGCCCGTCGTGTACGCCGCGCTTGAGGGCTCGGGTCGGGTCGCCGCCTTCCGCCGCACGGGCGAGGCGACCCTGCAGCCGCTGGGCGAGCAGGTCGACGCCGGCGAGGCCGTGTGCCACGTCGCGGCGGCACCCGACGGCTCGCGCCTGGTCGCCTCCTGCTGGGGCGACGGGCGCGTCGTGCACATCCCGCTCGCGCGCGACGGACGCCTCGGCGATCCCGCGATCGCCCCCGCCGCGCGCGATCCGTACCGCCCCGCCGATCCCCTCTCGTCCGTCGCCGGGCAGGACGCCGTCGACGCCGTCGCCGGCGGCGAGGACCCCGCCGAGATCGCGGCGCGGCTGCTGCGCCAGGCCTCGGGCGAACCGGAGCCCGCGCTCCCGGACTGGGCGGGGGCCGTGGACCTCAGCGCGCTCGTGGCGGGCGGAGGGGATCCGAGCCGGATCGCGGCGATGCTCGCGGGCACGGATGACGGCTCGGACCCGGCCGCCGAGCTGCGGGCGCTCCTCGGCGGGACGACGGACCCGTTCGACGATCCCGCCGTGCGAGACCTCCTGCGCCGCGACGCGAGCGGGAGCGAGGGCGATGCGCTCACCGACGCCCTGCGCGGCGCCGCGCCCGCGCCCGCCGAGCCGCGGCCGTCGCGCGCGCATGCGGCGCTGTTCCTGCCCGACGGGCGCGTGGCGACCACCGATCTCGGCTACGACCTGGTGCGAATCTGGCGGGTCGGCGCGGCCGGCCTCGTGCCCGATCACGAGGTGGTGTTGCCCTTCGGCACGGGCCCGCGACACCTGGTGCTGCACCCGAGCGGCTTCGTCTACGTGGTCACGGAGCTGTCCTGCGAGGTGTTCGTGCTGGCTCGCGCTGCCGACGGTCGATACGTCCTCCGCGCCGGCGCGCAGACCGGCGCGGCCGAGGGCGACACGGCCGCCGAGCTCGCGCCCTCCCGCGACGGCGCCTTTCTGTATGCCGGCCTGCGTGGCAGCGACACGATCTCGGTGCTCCGTGTCGCCGGCGACGGCGATCGCCTGGAGCGCGTCGCGCTCGCCGAATCGGGCATCGTCACCCCGCGACATCACGTCATCGTGCGCGACACGCTGCTCGTGGCCGGACAGGGATCCAGCGAGATCGTCTCGCTTCCGCTCGACGAGCGCACCGGGTTCCCCGGCAGCGTCCGGCAGCGCCTGGACTACCCGACTCCCACGCGCATCCTCCCGCTCGCACGCTGAGCGTCAGGAGGGGCCCATGCGCAGGGCGCCGTCCATGCGGATCGTCTCACCGTTGAGGTAGTCGTGCTCCACGACCGCCAGCACGAGGCGGGCGAACTCCTCGGGGCGCGCCAGACGCCTCGGGAAGGGGACGGACGCCGAGAGCGAGGCGGCGACCTCCGGGCCGAGCGAGGCCAGCATGGGGGTGTCGACGATTCCGGGGGCGATGGTGTTGACGCGGATGCCGTGGGGCGCCAGATCCCGCGCCGCCGGCAGCGCCAATCCCACGACCCCCGCCTTCGACGCCGCGTACGCGGCCTGGCCGATCTGGCCCTCGAACGCCGCGACGGACGCCGTGTTGACGATCACCCCGCGCTGCCCGTCCCGGCCGGGCTCAGCGCGGGCCATCCGCTCCGCTCCCAGGCGCAGCACGTTGAACGTTCCGACGAGGTTGACCTCGACCGCCCGGCGGAACAGGTCCAGCTCGTGCGGGCCACGCGAGGACAGGATCTTCCGGGCCGGCGCGATGCCCGCGCAGTTCACGACGACGCGCAGGGCCGGATCCCCGTCGCCCAGCACGTCGAGGGCCGCGGCGACGTCGGCCGGCTCCGTGACGTCGCCGCCG
Source organism: Microbacterium sp. Marseille-Q6965 (assembly GCF_946151065.1). GTDB lineage: Bacteria > Actinomycetota > Actinomycetes > Actinomycetales > Microbacteriaceae > Microbacterium. Next base: position 179,592 of record NZ_CAMGZA010000003.1, read on the forward strand.
ACGTAGCGGACCGCGTCGCTCCATGTGCGTCCCTCCACGGCGGGCGGCAGATCGAGGGCGACGACGAGGGCGCCCGACGCGGCGAGAAGCTCGACCGTCGCGGCGCCGAGGCCCGAGGCACCGCCGGTGACCAGGGCGGCGGTGTTCGACAGCTCCATGATTCCTCCTGCCTCGTCGCGGGGGGTGGACGCGGGCCCCGCATCCTGTGACCATTCGAAGGGATCGACGCGTCGATGTCGAGGGCGACGCGCAGGCGAAGGGGGAGCGCACATGCAGAACGCGGTGATCGTCGACGCCGTGCGGACCCCTTCGGCCAAGGGCAAGCCGGGCGGTGCGCTCGCCGAGATGCATCCGGTCGATCTCGCGGCGCATGTGCTCGCGGTGCTCCTCGAGCGCAGCGGCCTGGAGTCGACGCAGGTCGACGACGTGATCATGGGCTGCGTCAGCCAGCTGCGCGATCAGGGCTCCAACATCGCGCGTCAGGCGGTGCTCGCCGCCGGGTTCGCCGAGTCGGTGCCCGCGGTGACCATCGACCGGCAGTGCGGATCGAGCCAGCAGGCCGTCTCGTTTGCGGCGCAGGCCGTCATGGCGGGTGCGTATGACGTCGTCATCGCCGCGGGCGTGGAGTCCATGAGCCGCGTCCCCCTCGGGTCGTCGGCGGAGGGCTCGGTGCGGGCCGACGGGATGGCGCGGAGGTACCCGGACGGACTGGTCGGGCAGGGCGTCTCGGCCGAGCTGGTCGCGCGCAGGTGGGACCTGTCCCGCGAGCGCCTCGACGCGTACGCCGCCGAGTCGCACCGGCGCGCTGTCGCGGCGTGGGACGCGGGCCTGTTCGACTCGCAGGTCGTGCCCGTGCCGGTCGGCGCCGGCGCCTTCGACCGCGACGAGACGATCCGCTCCGGTACGACGCCCGAGGCGCTGGCCGCGCTGCCGCCCGCCTTCCGCACGTCCGAGCTGGAGCAGCGCTTCCCCGAGCTCACCTGGGACATCACGGCAGGCAACTCGTCGCCGCTCACCGACGCCGCCTCCGCCGTGCTCATCATGAGCGAGGAGGGCGCCGCGCGGCTTCGGCTGCGCCCTCGCGCGCGGTTCCACGCCTTCAGCGCCGTCGGCGACGATCCTCTGCTCATGCTGACGGCCCCGATCCCCGCCACGCGGCGGGTGCTCGAGCGCGCGGGGCTGTCGCTCGACGACATCGACGTGTACGAGGTCAACGAGGCCTTCGCCTCGGTTCCGCTGGCCTGGGAGGCCGAGTTCGGCGCCGACCCCGCACGGCTCAACCCGTGGGGCGGCGCGATCGCGCTCGGGCACGCCGTGGGCGCATCGGGTACCCGACTGCTGGGCACGATGCTCGCGTACCTCGAGCACACGGGCGGACGATACGGGCTGCAGACCATGTGCGAGGGCGGCGGCATGGCGAACGCGACGATCATCGAGCGCCTCTGATCGCCGCGCGCCGATTCTCCCCTTCTCGGCATCGGGCCACGGCCGACGTCTCGCCCGGCTCGGTAGGCTCGCCATATGAGCACGCCCGAGGATCCGTACGCCGCCCTGCTGCGCCTGCGCGCCAGCATCGACAACATCGACGCGGCGCTCGTCTATCTGCTCGCGGAGCGGTTCCGGGCCACACAGCAGGTGGGGCTCCTCAAGGCGCAGCACGACATGCCCGCGTCCGATCCGGACCGCGAGCGCCAGCAGATCGCGCGCCTGCGCGAGCTCGCGGAGGCGGCTCACCTCGACCCGGAGTTCGCGGAGAAGTGGTTCAAGTTCGTCGTCGCCGAGGTCATCCGGCACCACGTCGCGGCGGGTGCCGAGGAGAACGAGCGGCCGTGACGGCGCACGCCGATCCCGCCGAGCAAGGAGCAGCATGACCGTCATCCACCCCGTCCGAACGTATCGCAGCGACGAGCCGCTGCCCCGTGAAGAGCAGCTGGCGTGGAAGATCGCCGCGGTCGCCGCCGATCCCGTCGATGTCGAGGACGACGTCGCGGAGATGATCATCAACCGGGTCATCGACAACGCCGCCGTCGCCGCGGCGTCGCTGACGCGCGGGCCGATCAACGCGGCCCGGGCCCAGGCGCTGGACCACCCCGTCTCGCGCGGCGGCGCCGGGGCGACCGTGTTCGGCTGCGCCGTCGACCGGCTCACCAGCCCCGAGTGGGCGGCCTGGGCCAACGGCGTCGCGGTGCGGGAGCTGGACTACCACGACACGTTCCTCGCGGCGGAGTACTCGCACCCCGGCGACAACATCCCGCCGATTCTGGCCGTGGCGCAGCACGTGGGATCTGACGGTCGCGCCGTGCTGCGCGGCATCGCGACCGGATACGAGATCCAGATGGACCTCGTGCGCGCCATAAGCCTGCACAAGCACAAGATCGATCACGTCGCGCACCTGGGCCCGTCGGCCGCCGCCGGCATCGGCACGACGCTGGGACTCGCGCCCGAGGTGATCTACCAGGCGGTGAGCCAGGCCCTCCACACCACCACGGCGACGCGCCAGAGCCGCAAGGGCGAGATCTCCACGTGGAAGGCCCACGCGCCGGCCTTCGCCGGCAAGATGGCGGTCGAGGCGGTGGATCGCGCCATGCGAGGTCAGACGAGCCCGTCGCCCATCTACGAGGGTGAGGACGGCGTCATCGCGTGGCTGCTCGACGGGCCGGAGGGCCGGTACGAGGTGCCGCTGCCCGCGGCGGGCGAGCCGAAGCGCGCCATCCTCGACTCGTACACGAAGGAGCACTCGGCCGAGTACCAGGCGCAGGCCTGGATCGACCTGGCGCGCCGCCTCGGCGCCGAGCGCCCCGAGATCCGCGACCCGCGCAACGTCGAGAGCATCGTGCTGCACACGAGCCACCACACGCACGTCGTCATCGGGTCGGGATCGGGCGATCCGCAGAAGTACGACCCGACGGCGTCGCGCGAGACGCTCGATCACTCCATCCCGTACATCTTCACGGTCGCGCTGCAGGACGGCGGCTGGCACCACGTCGACTCGTACGCGCCCGAGCGCGCCGCACGCCCCGACACGGTGCAGCTGTGGCGCAAGGTCACCACGGCCCTCGACGAGGAGTGGACGCGCCGCTATCACTCCGAGGACCCGGACGAGAAGGCGTTCGGGGGCCGGGTGGAGATCCGCCTCACCGACGGATCGACGATCGTCGACGAGATCGCCGTCGCCGACGCCCACCCGCTCGGTGCGCGGCCGTTCGCGCGCGCCGACTACATCCGCAAGTTCCGCCTGCTGGCCGAGCCCGCGCTCGAGTCGGACGAGATCGAGCGCTTCCTCGACCTCGCCCAGCGCCTGCCCGAGCTCACCGCCGACGAGGTGCGCCTGCTCACGATCGTGGCGCGCCCGGGCCTGATCGAGCAGGCCCCGAGCCCGAGGGGGTTGTTCTGATGCTGTACGCCCAGACACCGGCTCACGAGAAGCGGCGACTGTTTCGCGAACGCCTCGATTCCGGTGAGCTGCTGCGCTTCCCGGGCGCGTTCAACCCGCTGTCGGCGCGCCTGATCGAGCGAAAGGGCTTCGACGGCGTCTACATCTCAGGAGCGGTGCTCTCGGCCGATCTGGGGCTGCCCGACATCGGGCTCACCACGCTGACCGAGGTCGCCGCACGTGCGCAGCAGATCGCGCGGATGACCGAGCTGCCGGCCATCGTCGACGCCGACACCGGTTTCGGCGAGCCGATGAACGTCGCGCGCACCGTGCAGACCCTGGAGGACGCGGGCCTGGCGGGGTGCCACATCGAGGACCAGGTCAACCCGAAGCGATGCGGACACCTCGACGGCAAGGAGGTCGTCGACGAGCACACGGCGCTGCAGCGCATCCGCGCCGCCGCCGACGCTCGGCGCGACGCGAACTTCCTCATCATGGCCCGCACCGACATCCGCGCGATCGCGGGGCTCGATGCGGCCGTGGAGCGCGCGCGGAAGCTCGTCGATGCCGGCGCCGACGCGATCTTCCCCGAGGCGATGGCCGACCTCGCCGAATTCGAGGCGGTCGCGAAGGCGGTCGACGTGCCGATCCTGGCCAACATGACGGAGTTCGGCAAGAGCGACCTGTTCACCGTCGACCAGCTGCGCGACGCCGGCGTGCGGATCGTGATCTGGCCGGTTTCGCTGCTGCGGATGGCGATGGGCGCCGCCGAGCGTGCGCTCGATACGCTGAACGACGAGGGCCGGCTCACGTCTCGTCTCGGCGAGATGCAGCACCGCGCCGACCTGTACGACCTGCTCGACTACGCGGGCTACAACACCTTCGATTCGGGCATCTTCGACTTCGAGATCACCAGGTGATCCGACCGATCTGCAAGGGAGCGCCGGTCATGACGGAAGACATCAAGAAGGGCCTCGCGGGCGTGGTGGTCGACACGACCGCCGTGTCGAAGGTGAACCCCCAGACGAACAGCCTGCTGTACCGCGGCTACCCCGTGCAGCAGCTGGCCGCGACGCAGCCGTTCGAGGCGGTCGCGCACCTGCTGTGGCACGGCGAGCTGCCGACGGACGAGGAGCTGGCCGCGCTGCGCGCCGAGGAGCGCCGGCACCGCGCGCTCGCCCCCGAGGTGCGGGCGGCGATCGACCTGCTGCCGCTCGAGGCGCACCCGATGGACGAGGCGCGCACGGCCGTGAGCGTGATCGGGGCGGGCGACACCGCGGGATCCGCCTCGGTGATGGACGCGCTCGGCACGCCCGAGCAGAACCTGGAACGCAGCGTGCGGCTGTTCGCCGCGCTGCCGGCCATCGTGGCCTACGGCCAGCGCCGGCGCCGTGGCCAGGAGCTCATCGAGCCGCGCGACGACCTCGACTACGCCGCGAACTTCCTGTGGATGACGTTCGGCGAGGAGGCCGATCCGGTCGTCGTCGACGCGTTCAACCGGTCGATGATCCTGTACGCCGAGCACTCGTTCAACGCCTCGACCTTCACCGCGCGGGTCATCACGTCGACGCTGAGCGACCTGTACTCGGCCGTCGTCGGGGCGATCGGCGCCCTGAAGGGCCCGCTGCACGGCGGCGCGAACGAGGCCGTCCTGCACATCTTCGACGAGATCGGATCGGCCGAGAATGTCGTGCCGTGGCTCGAGAACGCCCTCGCCGAAAAGCGCAAGATCATGGGCTTCGGGCACCGGGTGTACAAGCGCGGCGACTCCCGCGTGCCCACGATGCAGGCGGCGCTCGAGAGCCTCGCCGCCCACTACGACCGCCCCGACGTGCTCGAGCTGTACCGCGCCCTCGAGCGCGAGTTCGTGGAGCGCAAGGGCATCTACCCCAACCTCGACTACCCGTCCGGGCCGGCGTACAGCCTCATCGGCTTCGACACCCTCACCTTCACGCCGCTGTTCATCGCCGCGCGGGTGACGGGCTGGACCGCCCACATCATGGAGCAGCAGGCGTCCAACGCCCTCATTCGCCCGCTGTCGGCCTACAGCGGCCCGGACGAGCGGCACGTGGAGGGCTACGTTCCCACGCAGGCCGAGCGCGAGGCGACCGAACGCGAGGCCGAGGCCGGCTGATCGGACGGACGAGAGGGGGACGGATCCGTGGGATCCGTCCCCCTCCTCGGCGAGGGTGACGCGGCTACACCGTCGCCTTGCGAAGCGTCGCGTAGGCGCCCACCGACAGGACGGCCGTGAGCAACAGCCCCCACAGCGTGAGGAGGAAGGGGCCGGTCTCGGTGAACCACCCGATGACGGCGGGCCACGACTCCGTGCGCGTGATGACGAAGATGGCCACGACGAGCGCGAGGCCGAGGGCGGTGAACACGGTCGAGAGCACGAGGGTGCCGAAGCGCTTCCACACGGTCGCCGCCCAGAAGCCGATCACGTACAGCAGCAGGGTCACCGTGAAGTAGGTCAGCCAGGCCGAGGCCCAGCCCGGCTCGAAGAACCACTCGAGGTAGGCGATGCGCCCGTTCATGCCGTAGCCGTTCGTCACCCTCTCGATGCCCGCGAGGGCGAGGAAGATCGTCGCCATCATCGCCGCGCCGATCGCACCGACCACGAGGGTGCCCACGAAGAACTCGCGCCGCGTGATGCTCATCGCCTGCGAGAACGGGAACGTGAGCGTCATCGCCTGGATGCCGAGGGCGACGAAGTACCAGAGGGGGGCCTGTGCGGCGCCCGTGGGCTTGACGCCGTCGCCCGGGATCATCGCGAAGATCAGCAGGCAGATCGCAACGGTGCCGGCCATGATCAGCAGCGGCACCCAGACGAACGACTGCGTGTTGATGAGTTGCAGGCGCACGACGCTGAGGGTGCGGCTGCGGATGCCGGAGCGCGCAGGGGCGGTGGTGGTGGTCATCGCAGTGCTCCTTCCGTGGAAGTGGGGGAGACCCCGGCGGCGTCGCCGGAGCGCTGGGTCAGGCGCACGATCAGCTGCTGGAGGGGAACCGGCGCGAGGTCCAGCCCCGCGTCGGCGACCTCGCGACGTTCCACGGCCGACAGCTGTCCGAGGAACGTGACCGACGCCACGCGCCCGAGCGACTCGCGGTGCAGCACCTCGCGGCCGCGGATGAACCCCTCGATGAGCGCGGCGTCGCCGACGATGTTCGTGGCCTGCTCGCGCGCCTGGTCGACGGGCTGGTCCATGATGATGCGACCCTCGTCGATCACGAGGACCCGCTCGATGAGGTTGGAGATCTCATCGATCAGGTGGCTCGACAGCAGAATCGTGCGCGGGTGCTCGGCGTAGTCCTGCAGCAGGCGGTCGTAGAACACCTGCCGGGCGACCGCGTCCAGGCCGAGGTACGGCTCATCGAAGAACGTGATCTCGGCGCGCGAGGCCAGGCCGATGATCACGCCGACCGCGGAGAGCTGACCGCGCGAGAGCTTCTTCGTGATCGTCTTCATCGGAAGGCGGAAGTCGTCGATCAGCTCGTCGGCCAGGCCCTGATCCCAGTTCGGGAAGAACAGGCGGGCCGACGCGAACGCCGTCCTCGCGTTGGCCTCGTCCGGGTACTTCTGGCTCTCGCGGACGAAGCACACCCGGCGCAGCACCCGGGCGTTCTCGTACGGGTTCTCGCCGAACACCTTGACCGAGCCGCTCGTGGGGAAGTTCTGAGCGGTGAGAATCGACATCGCCGTGGTCTTCCCGGCGCCGTTGCGGCCCAGGAAGCCGTAGATCGCGTTGCGCTCGATCTGGAAGCTCACGTCGTCCAGGGCGAGCTTGTCCTTGTAGCGCTTGGTGAGGTTGTGCACCTCGATGACGGGGTCCATCACGGTCCTTCCGTGTCAGGTGGTGGGCTGGTTTGCGTGCTCGCTGATGAGCGCGCGGACATCGTCGGGGGAGAGGCCGATCCGGCGGGCCTCATTCAACAGCGGCAGCACGTAGGCGTCGGCGAACGCGGCGCGGCGCTCGGCGAGCAGCAGCTCGCGAGCCCCCTCGGCCACGAACATGCCGATGCCGCGGCGCTTGTAGAGCACGCCCTTCTCGACGAGCATGCCGACTCCTTTCGCGGCCGTAGCCGGGTTGATGCGGTGGAACGCGGCGAGCTCGTTCGTCGACGGCGCCTGCGTCTCCTCAGGCAGCGTGCCGTCCACGATCTCGTCCTCGACGCGCTCGGCGATCTGGAGGAACAGGGGCCTGCCGTCGTCGGGCACCGCGTCTCCCATCGGTTATGTGGTTAGTTACTTGAGTAATGAACCATGAAAGCCGGGCGCTGTCAACAGGGAGGACGATCGCACCGCGCGGAGTAGGGTGACGAGGGTGGGCAGCAGAATCCCGTCGATCGCCGAGGTCGCGGGCGACGCCGGTCGATTCACGGACTACAGCGTCCCCGACGCCGGGATCCGCGCCATCTACACGCAGGAGAGCATCTGGCAGGCGTGGCTCGACGTCGAGGTCGCCCTCGCGCAGGCCGAGGCGGAGCTGGGCGTCGTCCCCGCCGACGCCGCGGCTCGCATCACGGAGGTCGCGCGGCTCGAGAACCTCGACCTCGGGCGCGTCGTGGAGGGCATGCGCATCCAGGGTCACCCGCTCATGCCGCTCATCGAGGAGCTCGTGCGCGTGGCGGGCGAGCCGCGGGCGGGTGGGTGCACTGGGGCGCGACGAGCCAGAACATCACGCAGTCGGGCAACGCGATCCTCATCAAGCGCGCCCACCGCATCATCAACCAGCTCCTGCTGGACTGCCTCGAATCGATGGCCGACCTCGCCGAGCGTTCGGCGACGATGATCATGCCCGGGCGCACGCACGGGCAGCACGCCGTGCCGATCACCTTCGGGCTCAAGGTGGCGACCTGGATCGACGATTTCCTCCGCGGGCACGATCGGCTGCGCCGCGGCGTGCAGCCGTGCCTGCGCGTCATGATGGCAGGCGCCGTGGGCAGCTTCGGCTCGCTCGGCTCCGTCGGCCCCCGGGTGCAGCAGCGCGTGGCCGAGAAGCTGCGGCTGGATCCCATGCCCGTGCCCTCGCGGGCCCTGCTGTCGCCGCAGTCGGCCTACATCTCCGACCTCGCCCTCGTGGCGGCATCCGCGGGACGGATCGCCATCGAGATCGAGACGGGCATGCAGACGGAGTTCGGCGAGGTCTCCGAGCCGGTGCCCGAGGGGTCCGTGGGCAGCTCGACCATGCCGCACAAGCGCAACCCCAAGCTCTGCGCCGACGTGCTCGACCTGTCGGCGCAGGTGCGCGCCCTCGCTCCCGAAGCGGTGGGTGCCGTGATCCACCCGCACGAGGCAGACGGCGGGGCGACCGCCAAGCTCGAGACGACCATGGCGAACGCGCTCATCGCGATGGGCGACATGCTGATGCGGCTGAAGATCGTGCTGCGCGGGCTCGAGCTGTTCCCCGACCGCATGCGCCGCAACCTCGAGCTCAGCGGGAACATGATCGGCTCGGAGGCGGTCATGCTCGCGCTCGGCGAGGAGATCGGCCGCGACGAGGCGCACCGGATCGTGTACGAGATCGCCATGCAGGCGATCCGCACGGACGAGGACGACTTCGAGGAGCTGCTCATCGACGATGAACGGGTGGCGGGAGCGCTCTCGGCGCCGCAGATCCGCGAACTGCTCGACCCCACCAAGCACGTGGGCCTCTCGCCGCGGATCGCGCGCGACGCCGCGCACCGCGCCCGTGAGGCCGTCGCCGGCCGGTGAGGGGCCGCCCGGCGCGGGGACGGATGCCGGCCGGGCTTACGCTGGGCCGGTGGCGAAGAAGCGAGTGACCCTGCGCGATGTGGCGCACGCGGCCGGGGTGTCGCGCACCACCGCGTCCAACGTGGTGGCCGGCGTCGGCCGCGTGTCGGATGAGACGCGCGAGCGGGTGCGCGAGGTCATGGCCGAGCTCGGTTACGTCTACCATCAGGCGGCCGGCTCCCTGCGCCGCCGTTCGTCGCGCAGCGTGGGCGTGGTGGTGACGAACATCCACCGCCCCCACTACGGCGAACTCCTCATCGGGCTCGAGTCCACGCTCACCGAGGCCGGGTACACCCTGCTGATGGTCTCGACGATGGACCGCGTGGACCGTCAGCGGCGGGCAATCGCGACGTTGCGCGAGCACGACGTGGCCGGCGTGGCGATCATCCCGGCCACGGGTTCGGACACGGGCCTCATCGACGAGCTGCGCGAGTGGGGCGTGCCGAGCGCCTTCGTGAGCCGGCACGTGCCGGCCGGCACGCATCCGTACATCGGCATCGACAACGCCGCCGGCGCCTATCTGGCGGTGCGGCACCTGCTCGAGCACGGCTGCCGGCGCATCGCCTACGTCGGCAGCTTCCCCGGGGTGTCCTCGCGGCAGGAGCGCGTGGCGGGCGCGCGGCGCGCGATCGACGAGAGCGGCACGGACGCGACGTTCGAGCAGTTCGAGGGCGAGCCCACCGCCGAGGGCGGACAGTCCGTGGCGCGGCGGATGATTCGCGAGGGGGCGCTGCCCGACGGCGTGATCTGTCATGGCGATCTCGTCGCGCTCGGTTTCGGCCGCGAGCTGCACGACGCCGGGCGCGGTGGCGACGTGCGGGTGATCGGCTTCGACGGCCTCGCGCAGACGGCCTTCTGGACCCCCGCCCTCACGACCGTGGACACGCATGCGGCCGACATCGGGGCCGAAGTGGCGCGCGCCCTTCTCGCGGCGATCGACGCGGACGGCGAGGTGGCATCGCGGATGCTCGAGCCGCGGCTGATCGTGCGCGAGTCCTGCGGTCCGCACGAAATCTCCTGACGGGTGTTGGTGGATCGATCCGCCACCCTGTAGGGTGCATGCTGGATCGATCCACCAGCGGTCGATAACACCCATTTCCGGTCGATGGACGACCGGCACACCGCGCGCCAAAGGGGGCACCTGGAATGAACCGCAAGATCATCGTCGCGACGGCATCGACCGTCGCCCTCGGTCTCGCTCTCACCGGCTGCGGTCTGCAGCCCTCGGGGTCGGGATCGGCCGGTGGCGACGGCACCGCAGAGCCGCAGGGCACCGTGACCATCTACTCCCCGCGACCCTCGGCGATCACCGACGAGATCATCCCCATGTTCGAGGAGGCGTCGGGCTACGACGTGCAGCTCGTGACCCTCGGCGCCGCCGAAGTGGCCGACCGCATCCGTGCCGAGGCGAGCAACCCGCAGGCCGACGTGTGGTGGGGCGGCACGCCGTCGCTGTTCACGCCGGCGGCGGAGGAGGATCTCATCGAGCCGTGGGGCGACGCCGTGCTCGACCTCGTGAACGACGAGTACCAGTTCGACGACGACAAGTGGGTCGCCGAGATGCTGCAGCTGCAGCTGATCGCCTACAACACCGAGATGATCGACGAGTCCGACGCGCCCCAGGACTGGGACGACCTGATCGACCCGAAGTACGCCGACCAGATCATCATCCGCGACGTGGCCGCCTCGGGCACGATGCGAGCGATCTACGCCGCCATGATCGATCGCTTCTACGAGGAGGACGGCAACCCCGAGGGCGGGTACGAGTGGCTGCGCGCCCTCGACGCCAACACCAAGGCCTACGCGGCGAACCCGGAGGACCTCTACCTCCGGCTGGAGCGGCAGGAGGCGGCGATCACCCTCTGGAACCACCAGGACATCATGGCCCAGGCCGCGCAGGGCGCCTCGTTCGACATCATCGAGCCGGCGTCGGGCTCGCCCATCAACACCGACGGCATCGCGAAGGTGGCGGGCGCCCCCAACCCGGAGGGCGCCGAGGCGTTCGCCGAGTTCCTCTTCAGCGCCGAGACCCAGGACTGGCTCATCAACAACGCGTTCCAGATCCCCACGGTCGACGTGGACTCCGAGCCGGACTGGCTGGCCGAGCTGAGCCTGAAGGAGCTCGAGTACGACAAGGTGCGCGTCGCCGAGCCCACGAGACCGAGGCTGATCGAGTACTGGACCGAGCACATCAAGGACCAGGGCTGATCCCCACCCGCCATCGCGGGCACTCCCGCCCCGGCCGGCCGCGCTCCGGCCGGGGCTCCCCCCACCGCGGCCCCGCGGGCCCCAGCAGAGACGAGGAAACGACGTGATCCCCATCCACCTCGACGGCGTCAGCAAGACCTATGGCGAGCAGGCCGACGCGCGGCCGACCGTCACCGTCGATCTCACCGTGGAGGCGGGGGAATTCTTCACCCTGCTCGGACCCTCGGGCTGCGGAAAGTCCACACTGCTGCGGATGATCGCGGGCTTCGTGGCTCCCACGGACGGCCGCATCCGCTTCGGCGACGTCGACGTCACGCGCACGCCCGCGCACAAGCGCGGCATCGGCATGGTGTTCCAGAACTACGCGCTCTTCCCCCACCTGTCGGTGGCCGACAACGTGGCGTACGGGCTCAAGCTGCGCGGCGTCGGCAAGGCAGATCGCGTCACGCGCATCGACCGGGCGCTCGAGCGAGTGGGCCTGGCCCGCTACGGCAAACGCCGCATCGACCAGCTCTCGGGGGGTCAGCAGCAGCGCGTCGCGCTGGCGCGAGCCATCGTGATCGAGCCCGAGGTGCTGCTGCTGGACGAGCCGCTGTCCAACCTCGACGCCAAGCTGCGCGAGGAGACGCGCATGCAGATCCGTCAGGTTCAGAAGGCGGCGGCCACCACGGCGATCTACGTCACGCACGACCAGTCGGAGGCGATGGCGATGAGCGACCGTATCGCGGTGCTCGCCGACGGTCGCGCGCACCAGGTCGACACCCCGCGGCGGATCTACGCCGAGCCGGCGACCGCCTTCGTGGCCCGGTTCATCGGGCGCAGCAACGTCGTCCCCGCCGTCGTGGTGCGCGCCGAGGCCGACGCCGCCGTCGTCCGGATCGGCGAGAGCGAGGTGGTGGTGCGGCGCCACCCCGACGTGGCGGTGGCTCCCGGTCAGCCGGTCGAGGTGTCGCTGCGCCCCGAGGCGCTCCGGGTGGTCGGCGAGGCCGACGCGGCGCTGCACGGCGTCGTGAGCTCGCTGGAGTTCCTCGGCTCCACCGCGATGCTCGAGGTCGACGTGGCCGGTTCGGTCGTGTCGGTCTCGACGCCCGACATCGATGTGGCAGCCGGCTCCCGCGTCGGGCTCGGCGTGGATGCGCGAACGGGGTGGCTCATCCCGGAGTCGGCCACCGATGGGGCCGGACGATGAGCACCGTCCTCCAGACCCAGACCGAGGTCGTCGCCCTCGAACGCACCGAGCCCGGCGGCCCCCGCCGCCGGCGACGGCTGACCCCGGGGGAGCGGTTCGTCGTCTTCCTCGCTCTGCCCATCTTCGCGGTCATCGTCTTCTTCGTCGTGCTGCCGATGCTCCAGACGGCGGTGCACAGCACGGGCGGCGCGGGGCTGTGGCAGAACTACGCCACGTTCTTCACCGGCGCCACCTCGAGAGCGCTGTGGACCTCCGTGTGGATATCGGTGGCCACGGTGGCGATCTGCGCCGTGGTCGGCACGGCCCTCGCGGTGCTGCTGACGCGCTTCGACTTCCCGGGGCGCCGGCTGCTCGACGTCATCTCGGTGCTCCCGCTCGCGCTGCCGTCACTCATCGGGGCGCTCGCGTTCACGCTGCTCTACAACGAGACCGGCATCTTCCCCCGCGCCATCGAGCAGCTCACCGGCATCGACGCCGGCGCCGTGTCGGTCACGGGCGTCAGCGGCGTGCTGCTCGTGCACGTGCTGACGATGTACCCGTACTTCTACCTCTCGGTCTCGGCCGGTCTCGCCGGCATGGACACGTCGCTCGAGGAGGCGGCGGCCGGTCTCGGGGCGCCGAAGTGGAAGGTGTGGACCACCGTCGTGCTGCCCATGCTCACCCCCGCCATGGTCGCCGGCGCGCTGCTGACCTTCATGACCTCCATGGCGTCGTTCACCGCACCTCAGCTGTACGGCGTCACCATGCTGACGAACCGGATCGTCGAGACCCGCGTCAGCGGCAACTACGAGCTCGCCTCGGCGCAGTCGACGGTGCTCGCGATCGTCTCGATCGCGTTCCTGTTCCTCATGCGCTGGTACCAGGGGCGTCAGACCTACCGCAGCCTCTCCAAGGGCATCCAGCGGGGGCGCACCCGGACCCGCGGCTGGCGGTCGGCGCTGGCCGGTGTCGTGAGCGCGTTGCTCGCGGCGATCCTCGTCGCCCCGGTCGCGGTGATCGTCCTCGTGTCGTTCTCCCAGAACCGCAGCTGGACCACGCAGGTGCTGCCGCCCGCGTACACGCTCGAGAACTACGCGTCGATCTTCACCGACCCCGACGCGTTCCTGCCCATCAACGTGTCGCTGCAGATGGCGTTCTTCGCCACGATCGCCGCGGTGGTGATCGGCGGCAGCGCCGCCTGGATCGTGTCCCGCTGGCCGCTGCGTCGGGGCCGCGGCGCCCTCGACGCCATGGTGATGCTGCCGTGGGCCCTGCCCGGCACGGTCATCGGCGTGAACGTCGCGACGGCGTTCGCCTCTCCCACCCCGGTGAACCTGGGGCTCGTGCTCATCGGGTCCCTGTACATCCTCCCGGTTGCCTACTTCGTGCGTTACGTGCCGCTGGTGTTCCGCGAGACGTCGGCATCCATCGACACGATCGATCCGTCGGTCGACGAGGCGGCGCAGTCGCTCGGCGCCTCCCCGCTGCGCTCGATCGTCACCGTCGTGATGCCGCTCGTGTGGAAGGGCCTCGTGGCGGGCGCTCTGCTGGCCTTCATCGACGGCGTCGGGGAGTACGTCGCCTCCGCGGTGGTCTACCCGGCCGGGTTCCCGCCCATGTCGATCGAGATCTACAACCGCATCTACTCGAGCGACTTCGGCTCGGCCGCCGCCTACGGCACGCTGCAGATCGCGATCATCTTCGTCGTGCTGCTGGTCATGAACCTCATGGAGCGACGACCGAAGGGCGACGAGGCGGCCCCCGTCGTGGCCGCAGCGGCCGGGATGCGATGAGAGCGCCCGACGCGGCCGCCCCGACGATCGCCGAGATCGCCGGGGAGGCCGACCGGTTCACCGATCATCGAGTGCCCGACGCGGGCATCCGGCGGCTGTTCTCGGAACGCAGCGTGTGGCAGGCGCGGCTCGACGTGGAGGCTGCGCTCGCGCGCGCCGAGGCCCGCCTGGGGATCATCCCGCACGCCGCCGCGGAGCGGATCACCGAGTGCGCCCGCGTCGAGGCGTTGGACGCGGCGCGGATCGAGGCGGCCACGCGTGTGCAGGCCCACCCGCTCGTCCCGCTCGTCGAGGAGCTCACGCGGGTCGTCGGCGGCGACGCCTCCGGCTGGGTGCACTGGGGCGCGACGACGCAGAACATCATGCAGTCGGGCATGGCCCTGCTGATCCGCGACGCGCACACCATCGTCGCCGCGCTCATCGGTGACTGCCTGACGGCGCTGGCGGAGCTCGCCGAGCGCTCCGCCGACATGATCATGCCGGGGCGCACGCACGGCCAGCACGCGGTGCCCATCACCTTCGGTCTCAAGGCGGCCACGTGGATCGACGACCTGCTGCGGGTGCGTGACCGCATCGACCGCGGCGTCGAGCCGTGCCTGCGCGTGATGATGGGCGGTGCCGTGGGGAGCTTCGCGTCGCTGGGTGACCGCGGGCCGGAGGTGCAGCGGCTCGTGGCGCGCGACCTCGGCCTCGGGGTCATGCCGATCCCCTCGCGCGCCGTGCTGTCGCCGCAGTCGGGGTACGTCATGGACCTGTCGCTGCTGGCGGCCGTCTGCGCGCGCATCGCGGTGGAGGTCGAGACCCTCATGGGCACCGAGTTCGGCGAGGTCTCGGAGCCCGTCCCCCCGGGGTCCGTCGGGAGCTCGACGATGCCCCACAAGCGCAATCCCAAGCTCGCGCCCGACATGATCGAGCTGTCGGCGCAGATCCGGGCGCTCGCACCGGAGGCGGTGCAGGCGCTCATCCACCCTCATGAGGCCGACAGCGGGGCCACGGCGGCGCTCGATGCGGCCATCGAGCAGGCGCTCGTGAAGACCGGCGATCTGCTTGTGCGCCTGCGGATCGTCGTGGAGGGGCTGGAGCTGTTCCCCCTGCGGATGCGGCGCAACCTGCAGCTGAGCGGCTCGATGCTCGGGTCGGAGTCGGTGATGCTCGCGCTGGGCGAGCGCATCGGCCGCGACGAGGCGCACCGCATCGTCTACGAGCACGCGATGCGGGCGGCCACCGAGGGGCTCGCCTTCGAGGAGCTGCTCATCACCGACCCTCGTGTGGCGGGGACCCTGGGGGCCGAGCGCGTCGTCGCGCTGCTCGATCCCTCGGCCCATGTCGGGCTCTCGCCGCGCCTCGCGCGCGAGGCGGCCGCCCGCGCCCGCGAGGCCGTCGGCTGAGCGGACGGCGACCGCCCGCGCTCAGGCCGCGCCGGCGAGCCACCGGACGACGTCGCCGGCCGGGCCCTCCGGGGCGGAGCGGAAGCCCGTGCCCGCCCACAGGTGCGCGACGTCGGCGTCGCCGGCGCGCACGGCCGCCTGCCGCAGCTCGCGCGTGAGGTGGTGCACGGCGGGGTACGCGACCGGCGCGAGGGCGCCGTACTCGTCGATGAAGCGGTTTCGCAGCGCTCGCGCAGGCCTGCCCGTGAACGCGCGGGTCAGCACCGTCTCCGTGAAGGCGGGATCGGCCAGCGCCGCCCGATGCACCGGGTTGGTGCCCGCCTCGTCCGTGCGCAGCAGCAGCGTGCCGATCGCCACGGCCTCCGCGCCGACGGCGAGGAGCCGGTGCGCGGCCTCGGGACCGTCGACCCCGCCGGCCGCGATGAGCGGGAGCCCGACGGCGGCGCGCACGTGCTCGACGACCTCCGTCGTGGGCACGTGACCGGGCATGCGCTCGGGCTGGTGAGCGGCGCTGTGCCCGCCCGCGTCGGGGCCCTGCACGACGAGGCCGTCGACGCCCGCCTCGGCCGCCGCCAGCGCCTCCTGGGTGGTGGTGACGCTGGCGAGCACCCGCGAGCCGGCACGCCGCAACGCCGCGATGTCGTGGGCGGACGGCAGGCCGAAGGTGAGCGAGACCACGGGCACGGGGTCGTTCACGAGCAGCGACAGCTTCTCGGCCCACGCGTCGTCGTCGGCGACCGGCGTCGGGTCGAGGGCGATGCCGTAACGCTCGGCCTCCGCCCGGATCGCGCCCGCGTAGGCGGCGAGGACGCCCTCGTCGGGAAGGTCCGGTGCCGGGACGAAGAGGTTCACGCCGAAGGGCGCGCCGTGTGCGCGCAGCCGCGCGATCTCGTCCGCGAGGCTCGCCGGCGCCTGATAGCCGCCGGCGAGGAAGGGGAAGCCGCCGGCGTCGGCGACGGCGGTGGCCAGCTCGACGGTGGTCGGGCCGCCGGCCATCGGAGCGGCGACGATCGGCACGCGGGACTCGAGCAGGGGAGTGGGCATGCGAGGCTCCTTCGGTTCGATCCCCCCACGCTACGCCGCGCGTCACGAACGGTCATCCCGGTGCCCGTTCCCCGTGGCCCTGCGAGGATGGAAGCACGCCCTTCCGTTCGACCGAAGGATTCTCGTGACCGACATCCGCCCCGACGCCGGCGCCGCGCCGGCCGTCTACGTGCTGCACGACAACCCCGACTGGATCCCGCCGCTGCGCGAGGCGTTCGACGAGCTGGGAGTGCCGCTCGTGGAGTGGGTGCTCGAGGAGGGCTCCGTCGACCTCGCCGGCGAGCCGCCCCAGGGCGTCTTCTGGTCGCGGCTCTCGGCGTCGAGCCACACCCGCGACCGCGCCCACGCCAAGGACTACGCGCGCGCCGTGCTGCGGTGGCTCGAGTCGCACGGCCGACGCACCGTGAACGGGTCATCGGTCGTGGAGATCGAGGTGTCGAAGGTCGTCCAGTACTCGCTGCTGCGCGCCGCCGGCTTCACCGTGCCGCACACCGTCGCGGTGTTCGGCAGGGCCGACCTCAAGCGCCGCGCGCGCGAGCTGCCGGTGCCGTTCATCACCAAGCACAACCAGGGCGGCAAGGGCCTCGGCGTGCGCCGGTTCGACAGTTACGACGCGTTCGACCGGTACGTGGACTCCGCCGAGTTCGAGGAGGCCTCGGACGGGATCACCCTTCTGCAGGAGTTCGTCGAGTCGGCGGATCAGTCGATCACGCGCGCGGAGTTCGCGGGCGGCGCCTTCGTCTACGCCGTGCGGGTGGACACATCCGCGGGATCGTTCGAGCTGTGCCCCGCCGACGCCTGCCAGGTCGACTTCTCCGCGCAGGCCGTGTGTGCCGTGCCCGGCTCGGAATCGACGCAGGACGCGCAGGCGGCGGCCGCCGCCGGCACCGCGGCGTTCCGCGAGCGCCTCGACATCGACGCGACCGATCCGCTCATCCGCCGCCTGGAGGCGTTCCTCGCGGCGCACCGCATCGAGATCGCGGGCGTCGAGTTCATCGAGAAGGCCGACGGCACCCGCGTCGTGTACGACGTGAACACGAACACGAACTACAACAGCGACGTCGAGGCGCTCACGAACCGCTCCCCGCGCCTCGCGCTCGCCCGCTTCCTCGGCGCCGAGCTGGCCAAGGCCGCCCCCGCCCTCGTCTGACGCGGCTGCGGCCGCGCGCTAGCACGGTGTGACGGCGCCGTCGACCGCGTCGCCTGCAGCGCCACGCCGGTTACGCTCGTCGAAGACCGCCGGCGATCGTCGCCGAGCCGGTTTCCCGTGGGACGGTCGTGAACCGTGCCCCCGACGCTGATGGAGAGCCCCATGCCGCAGCTGCACCCCCACCTCGTGCCGATCTTCGACGAGATCGTCCGCCGCAATCCGGGCGAGCCCGAGTTCCACCAGGCGGCCCGTGAGGTCATCGAGAGCCTCGCCCCCGTGGTCGAGCGACACCCGGAGTACGCCGACGCCGAGATCCTGCGGCGCCTGTGCGAGCCCGAGCGGCAGATCATCTTCCGTGTGCCGTGGGTGGACGACGCCGGCCGCACGCAGGTGAACCGCGGCTTCCGCGTGGAGTTCAACTCCGCGCTCGGGCCCTTCAAGGGCGGCCTGCGCTTCCACCCGTCGGTGAACCTCGGCATCGTCAAGTTCCTCGGCTTCGAGCAGATCTTCAAGAACGCCCTCACCGGCATGCCGATCGGCGGCGGCAAGGGCGGCAGCGACTTCGACCCCAAGGGCAAGTCCGATGCCGAGGTGATGCGGTTCTGCCAGTCCTTCATGACGGAGCTCTACCGCCACATCGGGGAGTACACCGATGTGCCGGCGGGCGACATCGGCGTCGGCGGACGCGAGATCGGCTACCTGTTCGGGCAGTACAAGCGGATCACCAACCGCTACGAGTCGGGCGTGCTCACCGGCAAGGGGATCAGCTGGGGCGGGTCGCTCGTGCGCACCGAATCGACCGGCTACGGGGCGGTCTTCTTCGCCCAGGAGATCCTGCGCACGGGCGGCGACTCGTTCGACGGCAAGCGCGTGGTGGTCTCGGGCGCGGGCAACGTCGCGACGTACGCGATCGAGAAGGTGCATCAGCTCGGAGGCACCGTGGTGGCATGCTCCGACTCGAGCGGCTACGTCGTCGACGAGGCCGGGATCGACCTCGAGCTTCTCCGCGAGGTCAAGGACGTCCGGCGCGCCCGCATCCGTGAGTACGCGGAGGCGCGTGCGGGGGCGACGTACGTGTCGGACGGCTCGATCTGGGATGTCCCCGCCGACGTGGCGATCCCCTCCGCCACGCAGAACGAGCTTGACGAGAGCGGAGCGGCCGCTCTCGTGCGGGGCGGCGTGAGGATCGTCGCCGAGGGGGCCAACATGCCCACCACGCCCCAGGCGATCCGCGTGCTGCGGGAGGCGGGCGTCATCTTCGCACCGGGCAAGGCCGCCAACGCCGGCGGGGTGGCCACGAGCGCGCTCGAGATGCAGCAGAACGCCTCGCGCGACGCGTGGACGTTCGAGCACACCGAGGAGCGGCTGCACGAGACCATGCGCGCCATCCACGACCGGTGCCTCGAGACCGCCGAGCGGTACGGCGCGCCGGGTGACTACGTGGTCGGCGCCAACATCGCCGGCTTCACCCGCGTCGCCGACGCGATGCTCGCCCTCGGCGTGATCTGACGCCACCGGCGCCGGACCGCGGCTCCCGCATGTGCGCGAGCCGCGGTTCCCGGGTCAGCGGACGACCGCGACGCCCCGCGGCGCGAGCACCGGGCCGCCGACGAGGTACTCGCCCTCGATGCCGTCGAGGCGCACCTCGTCGTCGGTGCGGTTGATGAGGAAGCGCATGCGCACGTCGCCGGCGCGGCGCACCGCCAGCTCGACGGTGCCCCGCAGCGGCTCCGGCAGCTCCGACTCGACGCCCGCGCGCTCGAGCAGCAGGGGCAGCAGCGCGCCGAGCCCGTCCACGCCGAGGCGCGTCGAGACGTATGCCGCCGCACCCTCGTCGACGGGGCGCCACGTCACCGCCGCGCCGCCCTCGAGGTCGCTCTCCGTGTAGCGGGCGAGCACCTCGACGTCGTCGGCGACGACATCGACGGGCTCGCTCCACAGCGAGCCGCGCGCGCCGATCGAGAGGCCGATCGTCTCGCCCTCCCACAGCGGGCGGAACTCCTCCACGCGCACGCCGAGCAGCTCCCGGAAGGCCCCCGGGTACCCGCCGAGCCACGCGCGGTCGTCCTCGTTCACGATGCCCGAGAAGTAGGTCGCCACGAGGCTGCCGCCGCCGCGCACGTACGACTCCAGACGCGTGCGCAGCCCCTCCGGCACCGCGTAGAGCACGGGCGCGATGACCATCCGGTAGCCGGACAGGTCGGCGTCGGCGGGCAGCACGTCGGCGCGGATGCCGGCGTTCAGCAGGGCCGTCCACCACTCCACGGCTTCGCGGCGGTAGCGCAGCCGCTCGGTCGGGTGGGAGTCGAGCTCGCTGCCCCACCACGAGTCCCAGTCGAACAGGATCGCCACCTGCGACGGGTCGCGGTCCGAGCCGGCGACGGGCTGCAGGTCCTGCAGCAGGCCGCCGAGCCGCACGACCTCGCGGTACACGCGCGTGTCCTCGCCGCCGTGCGGGACCATCGACGAGTGGTACTTCTCGGCCCCGGCGGCCGACTGGCGCCACTGGAAGTAGCAGACCGCGTCGGCTCCGTGGGCGACGTGCGTGAGCGAGTCGCGCACGAGCTCGTTCTCGCGCTTGGGCCGGTTGATCGGCTGCCAGTTGACGGCGCTCGTGGAGTGCTCCATGAGGAACCAAGGCCGCAGTCCCGCGACGCCGCTCGTCAGTGCCGCGGAGAAGGCGAGCTCATCGCGTCCCTCGGTGACGTAGTGGTCGTTCGAGACGAAGTCGACCTCGTGCGCCCAGTCGGCGTAGTCGGCATGCCGGGTCTCGCCCATGATCATGAAGTTCGTCGTCACGGGGATGTCCGGGGTGATGCGGTTCAGGATCTCGCGCTCCGCGATCAGGTGGTCCTTGAGCGCGTCGGACGAGAAACGCGCGAAGTCGAGCTGCTGCGTCGGGTTGGGGAACGCGTACGAGCGGCGCGGCGGCAGGATCTCGTCGAACGAGCCGTAGCGCTGCGACCAGAAGGCCGTTCCCCACGCGTGGTTGAGACGATCGATGCCGCCGTAGCGCGCCTCGAGCCACGCGCGGAACGCGCGCGCCGCGTCGTCGGAGTAGTCGTAGGCGTTGTGGCAGCCGAGCTCATTGTTGACGTGCCACGCGACGATGCCGGGGTGGGCGGCGTACCGCTCGGCGAGCTTCTCGACGAGGGCGAGGGCGTAGCGGCGGAAGACCGGTGACGTCGGGCGCCAGTGCTGCCGGCCGCCGGGCCAGGCGGTGGCGCCGTCGGCGGTCTGGGGAAGCACCTCGGGGTGTGCCGTCGTGAGCCACGGCGGCGGCGAGGCCGTCGCGGTGGCGAGGTCGACGCCGATGCCGTTGGCGTGCAGGAGGTCGATGACCTCGTCGAGCCACGCGAAGTCCCACTGGTCCGCGGCCGGCTGCAGCTTCGCCCACGAGAAGATCGCGACCGACACCACGTCGACCCCGGCCTGCTTCATGAGGCGGACGTCCTCGTCCCACACCTCCCGCGGCCACTGATCCGGGTTGTAGTCGGCGCCGTAGGAGATGCGTCGGGGCGTGCCGTCGGGCGTGCGAAGCCAGCGGTGATTCTGCATGCGGGAGGGAGGTCCTTCGGTGTCGTCAAAAAGGGAATGGGGCGGGGTCCGGCCGCGGACCCCGCCCCATCGCGGGTCATTCGATGGTGAAGCCCTGCTCGGTGCCGTAGTCCTCGAGCGTGGACTGCCAGGCGGCGAGGCCGTCGGCGATGGTCGTCTGGCCCAGGAACGCCTGGCCCACCGAGTCGCTGAAGACGGTGTTGGCGTACACCTGGTAGGGCAGGTACTGCCAGCCCTCGACCACGGCGGCGGACGAGGCGGCGAACACCTCGTTGGCCTTCTGGCCGCCGAAGTAGTCGAACTCGACGTTCAGGAACTCCTCCGACTCGAGGTCGGCGACCGTCGCGGGGAAGGCGCCGCCGTCGAGGCGGGTCTGCACGCCGTCGCCCGCGTTCGCGTACTCGATGAACTCGTAGGCGAGCTCCTTGTTCTCGGCGTCGGCCGGGATGGCCAGCGAGCTGCCGCCGTTCTCGGACGACGTCTCGACGCCCTCCTCCCACTGCGGCATCGGCGCGACGCGCCACGAGCCGGCGCCCTCGGGCGCGCTGCCCTCGAGGTTGGCGGGCATCCACGCGCCGATCGGCAGCGTGGCGATCGTGCCGTCGGCGAGGCCGGCGAACCACTCGTCCGACCAACCGGAGATCGGCGAGACGAGGTCCTCGTCCAGCATCGTCTGCCAGACCTCGGCGTAGCGCTGTGCGCCCTCGTCGCCCGTGAGGTCGAAGCCCACCGTGGTGTCCTCGACGGTCCACGGGGTGCCGCCGGCCTGCCACATGATGGAGGCGGCGAGGCCGGCGTCACCCGAGTCGTTCGTGATGTAGACGTCCGGGTTGGCGGCGTGCAGGTCGCGCGCGGCCTGGAGGTACTCGTCCCACGTGGTGGGCACCTCGATGCCGTACTGGTCGAAGATGTCCTTGTTGTAGAACAGCGCCATGGGGCCCGAGTCCATCGGCAGCCCGATGATCTGGTCTCCCGACTGCACCGACGACCAGGGGCCGGGGGCGTAGGTGCCCTCGTACTCGTTGGCGCCGTACTCGGTGAGGTCCTGCAGCGCGCCCTGCAGGGCGTACTGGGGCAGCGCGTAGTACTCGACCTGCGCGACGTCAGGAAGGCCCGTGCCGGCCGTGATCGCGTTCGACAGCGCCGTGTACGAGTCGATGCCGGTGCCGACGTTGACGAGCTCCACCGTGACGCCCGGGTTCTCGGCCTCGAAGTCCTCGACGACCTGGTCGAGCGTGGGCTCCCAGGCCCACACGGTGATGGTGCCGCCCTCCTCCAGGGCGTCGTCGGTGTCGGTGGCGCCCCCGCCGGTGCAGCCGGCCAGGGCGAGGGTGGCCACGCCGGTGACGGCGGTGCCGATCAGGACGCGACGCGTCCGGGGTGTGATCCGGGTCATGTGATTCTCACTTCTTCGTGTGGGGTGGGGTGGGGATCATTCCTTGACGGAGCCGGCCGCCAGGCCGGACTGCCAGTACCGCTGCAGGAAGAGGAACGCGATGATGAGCGGCACGATCGTGAGCAGCGATCCGGTCAGCACGAGGTCGAAGATCGCCGTGCCGCCCGCGGTCGCCGCCTGCGCGTTCCACTGGTTCAGACCGATGATGAGCGGATACCAGTCGGGGTCGCGCAGCATGATGAGGGGCAGGAAGTAGTTGTTCCAGGTGGCCACCATGGTGAACAGCAGCACCGTGACGAACCCGGGCGCGAGCAGACGCAGCGCCACCTGCCAGAAGATGCGGAACTCGCTGGCGCCGTCGATCCGCGCGGCCTCCATGAGCTCGGTCGGGACGGCCTCGCTCGCGAACGTCCACATCAGGTACAGGCCGAACGGCGAGATGAGCGACGGGATGATGACCGACCAGGGCGTGTTCGTCAGGCCCATCGAGCTGAACATGAGGAACGTCGGCACCGCCAGCGCCGTGCCGGGCACCGCGACGGCGCCGATGACGACGGCGAAGACCGCGCGCTTGCCGGGGAAGTCGTACTTCGCCAGCGCGTAGCCGCCGAGCACGGCCAGCAGCGTGGCGCCGCCGGCGCCGACGACGACGTAGAGCAGCGTGTTGCCGAACCAGCGCAAGAAGATGCCGTCGTCGTACGTCAGGGCGCGGCCGATGTTGTCGAAGAGCGCGAACTCGTCGCCGAACCACAGGCCGAAGCTGCTGAAGAGGTCGCTCTGCGTCTTCGAGGCGTTGATGAAGAGCCAGATGAGCGGGATGAGCGAGTACACGAGCACGATGGCCGTGAGCACGGTGAGCGTGATGCTGCGGCGCGGCTTGTCGACGGTGCCGACGGAACGGCGGCGCGTGGTGGTCGGCGAGAGGGTGAGCAGGCGGGTGGTCGTCATGTCAGTCGGCCTTCCGCATCCCGCGCAGCTGCACGACGTAGGCGATGATCATCGTGATCAGGCCCATGATGATCGCGACGGTCGCGGAGTAGTTGAGCTGCTGCCCCGCGAACGCGAGGTTGTAGGCGTAGAGGTTGGGCGTGAACGAGGTCGTGATCGCGTTCGGCGCGAGCGACTGCATGATGCTGGGCTCGTTGAACAGCTGGAAGCTGCCGATGATCGAGAAGATCGTCGCCACGACGAGGGACCCGCGGATCGCCGGAAGCTTGATGGCGCGGATGATCCGGAACTGGCTCGCACCGTCGATCGCCGCCGCCTCGTAGAGCGAGGAGGGGATGACGCGCAGCGCCGAGTAGAAGATGAGCATGTTGTAGCCCAGGAACTCCCAGGTGACGATGTTGCCGATCGAGGCGAGCACGAGCTCGGGCGACAGCAGGTCGGGCAGCTGGATGCCGAAGAAGTCGTTGAGGTTGCCGACCAGACCGAAGCGGGTGCCATACATGAAGCCCCACATCAGCGCCGCCACGACCGCGGGCACGGCGTAGGGGAGGAAGATCGACAGGCGGAAGAACCCGGCGCCGTACAGCCGGCCGCTGTCGATCGCGAGGGCCGCGAGCAGCGACAGGAAGAGCATGATCGGCACCTGGATGAGCAGGAACAGCCCCACGCGGATCACGCCGGCCCAGAACGCCGCGTCGCCGAACGCCGCGACGTAGTTGTCGAGGCCGACGAAGGCGTTGCCGCCGACGAGCTGGTTGCGGAACAGGCTCAGCCAGAGGGCGTACAGGATCGGCGCGATGAAGACGAGGACGAACACGAGCGCGAAGGGCGCCAGGAACCCCCATCCCGTCCATCGTCCGCCCGCATGACGCGTGCGACGTGCCGGGGGCCGGACCGGTCCCGTGATCGCCGTCGGTGGTGGTGACGTCGTCGTCATCGCTGCAGCTCGCCTCCTCGCGTGGTCGCCGCGCTGATGTTTACGCAAACATCATCACATATCGCGAGCGCTCGCAACCCGAGCGGACGCGATACGGTGATGCCACCATGTCTGAGAATCGGGTGCGCCGCGAGACCCGGCGCGTGTCGATGGCCGACGTCGCCGCGCGCGCCGGGGTGTCGATGCAGACCGTCTCGCGCGTGGCGAACGGCACGGCCGCCGTCGTGCCCGAGACCCGTCAGCGCGTGCTGCGCGCGATGAGTGAGCTGGGCTACCGGCCCAACAGCGCGGCGCGCGCGCTCAAGCTCGGCTCCTTCCGCACGCTCGGCGTGCTCTCCCACACCCTCTCCACCCTCGGCGATGTGCGCACGATCGAGGCCATCGCGCTCTCGGCGGCGGCCGAGGGGTATGCCACGACGCTCATCCCCGTGCACGCCACCAGTCAGGCCGGGGTGGATCGGGTGTTCTCGCGCCTGCAGGAGCTCACGGTCGACGCGCTCATCCTCAACATGGAGGCGCCGATGCTCGCGCACGCGGCGGAGATGCTGCCGCCGGGCGTTCCCGTCGTGTACATGGATCCCGACGTCGCCGAGGCGCAGGTCATCGTCGACACCGACCAGGCCGGTGGTGCGCGCCAGGCGACCGAGCACCTGCTCGGGCTCGGGCACCGCACCGTGCACCATCTGGCCGGGCCCGAGACCTCCCGTCCCGCCGCGCGCCGCATCGAGGGCTGGAGCGCCGTGCTGCGGGGCGCCGGCCGCGAGGTGCCGCCGATCGTGCGCGGGGACTGGAGCGTCGAGTCGGGGTACCGTGCGGGCCGGGCGTTCGCCGCCGATCCGGCGTGCACGGCGGTGTTCTGCTCGAACGACCAGATGGCTCTCGGTCTGTATCGCGCCCTCGCGGAGGCGGGGCGCCGCGTGCCGGAGGACGTGAGCGTGGTGGGCTTCGACGACACCGCCGACGGGCGAGGCTATGCGCCGCCGCTGACCTCGGTGCACCAGGACTTCGCCGACGTGGGGCGCCGCTGCGTGGCCTCGGCCCTCGACCTCGTGCGGTCCGGACCGCCGCCGCGGCCGCAGATCACGATCGTCGGCACGGAGCTCGTCGTGCGCGAGAGCACCGCCCCGCCCCGCTGACGGGACGGCGGCGGGGCGGCTCAGGCCGCCTGCACGTCGATGATCATGGCCTGCTGCGGCGCGAGCGCCGGCAGCGGCAACCCCACCGTCGTGAGCGCGACGGCGGGCACCGTGATGCCACCGGCGCTCCGAGCGGCATCCACCCAGGACGGCTCGACGTCGCTCATCGTGCGCGCGGGGCCGAACTCCTCGCGGATCCGCACGCGCACCCGATCCGACGCGACCCCGGTCAGGCCGGGCAGGGTCACGACGCCCGAGCGTGTCTGCGGCACCGTCTCGGTGCGGCTCCACCGATACACCGCGCGGGTGCCGTCGTGCGCCACCACGCCCTCGAGCGCCGCGCCCGCATCGAGGCCGTCGGCGTGCACGACGCGGCCGGAGTGCAGCAGGGGCCGCAGCTCTCGGTACAGCGAGCCCCACGCGCGGATCGCGTCCAGCTCGTCATCGGAGCACTCCAGCAGGTTCCACTCCACGCCCGCGTGCCCGAACAGGGCGGTGGCGAGGCGGTAGGCAAGGCCCGTGGTGCGACCCGTCGTGTGTGCCGTGGGCGGGCCGACGTGCCCGCCGATGAGCTCGGGCGGCAGCAGCAGACCCGTCCACTGCTGGATGCGCGCCCGCTCGACCGGGTCGTTGCAGTCCGAGGCCCACACGCGGTCCGTGCGCGCGAGGATCCCCAGGTCGATGCGGCCGCCGCCGGCCGAGCACGACTCGATCTCCAGCCCGGGGTGCCGGCGACGCAGCTCGTCCATGAGACGGTACAGCGCGAGGGTCTGCTCGCGCACGATCGGGCGATCCCGGCCGTCGCGCTGCGCCACCGCCTCGAGCAGTTCGCGGTTGTGATCCCACTTGAGGTAGGCGATGTCGTACTCGTCCACGAGCGCGGAGATCCGATCCCGCAGGTAGGCCCACGCGTCCGGCCGCGAGATGTCGAGCACGTGCTGCCCGCGCATCGTGCCGCCGCGTCCCCGGGACGGGCCCAGAACCCAGTCCGGATGGGCCCTTGCGAGGTCCGAGTCCTCGCTGATCATCTCGGGCTCGAACCACAGTCCGAAGCTCATGCCGTGCCGACGCAGGATCTCCACGAGCGGGGAGAGGCCCTGCGGCCACACCTCGGGCGAGACGAACCAGTCGCCGAGCCCCCGCGTGGCGTCGCGGCGCGCCCCGAACCAGCCGTCGTCCAGCACGACCCGCTCCACGCCCACGCGCGCCGCCCGCTCGACGAGCCGCTCCAGCGTCGGGAGGTCGTGGTCGAAGTACACGGCCTCCCACGTGTTCAGCACGAGGGGGCGGGGTGACACCGGGTGACCGGGTCGCGCCCGCAGCCGGTCGTGCAGCCGCGCCGCCACCCCGTCCATGCCGGCGTCCGACCAGACGTACAGGACGGTGGGGGCACGGTAGGCGTCGCCCGGCGCCAGGACGACCTCGCCCGGCGCGAGCCCCTCACCCGCGCCGATGACGCCGGCATGCGACCCGGCTCCCTCGGGGAGGCGCTCGGCGAGGTAGCGCTGATCGCCGCTCCACGCCAGGTGCGTGGCCCACACCTCGCCCGACCGGAACCCGAAGCCGGCGGTCCCGGCCATGAGGAGGAACGGGGAGTCGTGGCCGGGCCGTCCGCGCCGTGACCGCCGCACGTGCGCGCCGAACCCGAACGACGAGCGCTGTGGCGCGCGCTCCCGGCACCAGCGACCCGTGAAATCCAGCAACTCGGCGGCGCGCTCGGGCACCGGCATGAGCGCGAGGGCCCCGTCGAGGGTGTACGGCGCGGCGTCGTCGGCCAGCGTCAGGGCCTGCTCGACGGCGAGCACCCCGTGGCGATCGAGGGTGAGCCGGATGTCGGCCGTCAGCCCGGTGATCTCGTCGGCGAGGCGCACGTGGAGCCGCTGCGTGCCGCCCTCCTCGCCCACCTCGTGCGAGACCAGCCGCGGCCGCGGCGTGGTGGCCGCACCGCTCGCGTGCCCGGAGACGGAGGGCGTGCCGACCCAGCCGTCGCGTTCGGTGGCCCACAGCGACAGCACGCGCGGCACGTCCGGCTCGGAACCGGACGTGCCGACGGCGTCGTACGCGGCGAGGTCCCGCAGCGCCGCGGTGCCGAGGTCGCCCACGTCGGCGCCCCAGTGCACGATGCGCGGCACCGCCCCGTCGAGCGCGACGACGACGCTCGTCCCCGCGGCGCGCAACAGCACCGGGGAGGGCGTGTCAGACATCGCGACCGGCGCCCGCAGACGCGGTGACGGGGAAGATGCGCGGCTGCGCGAAGCCGGCCTGCGCGAAGGCGTCGGTCACCGCGCGCGAGACGTGCTCCTCCGCACCGGCCTCGACGAGGGCGATGGCCGCGCCACCGAAGCCGCCGCCCGTCATGCGTGCGCCCAGGGCGCCCGCGGCGACGGCCGCGTCGACGGCGGTGTCGAGCTCGGCGACGGAGATCTCGAAGTCGTCGCGCATCGAGGCATGGGAGGCCAGGAGCAGCTCTCCGATCGCGCGCGGACCCTGCTCGCGCAGGGTGCGTACCGTGTCGAGCACGCGCTGGTTCTCGGTGACGATGTGGCGCACCCGTCGGAACGTCACCTCGTCGAGCACGCTCCGGGCGCGGTCGAGGTCGTCCACGCCCACGTTGCGCAGCGCCGGCACGCCGAGGTGGGCGGCTCCGCGCTCGCAGGCCTCGCGTCGGTCGCGGTAGCCGCCCGTGGAGTGGGCGTGCTTCACCTGCGTGTCGATGACCAGCAGCACCAGTCCCTCGCGCGCGAAGCCCAAGTCCACGGGCTCAAACTCGAGCGAGCGGCAGTCCAGGAACGTGCCGGCGTCGACGCGGCCGAGCATCGACGAGACCTGGTCCATGATGCCGGTCGGAGCGCCGACGGCCTCGTTCTCGGCGGTCCTGCCGATCTGCGCGAGCTGGATGCCCTCCAGGCCCAACTGCCACAGCTCGTCCAGGGCGAACGCGGTCGCCCCCTCGATGGCGGCCGACGACGACAGCCCTGCCCCGACGGGCACGTCCGACGCGAAGGCGATGTCGAGACCCGCGACGGTGTGCGCGCCCCGGCCGGCGGCGTCGAGCGCGGCCCAGGCGACGCCGAGCGGGTACGCCGCCCACTCGGGCACCTCGCCGCGCTGAACGGCGGCGCCGGCGTCGCCCGCGAAGACCGTGGCGAGCCGGGCGATGGGCATCTCCACCGGGTGGTCCGGGTCGAACGTCGAGGCGACCCGGACGATGTCGTCCGCACGCACGCCGACAGCGGCGTAGGTGCGTCGATCGATCGCGAAGGGCAGCACGAAGCCCTCGTTGTAGTCCGTATGCTCGCCGATGAGGTTCACGCGCCCGGCGGACGACCACACCCCGGCGACCGGGGCGCCGCTGAGCGAGGCGAGGAGGTCGCGAGCCTCGTCGAGGGCGCTCACGCGATCTCCCCGACCTCGGCGATGGCGGCGCGCAGCCGCTCGGCGGACTGCTCCGGCGGGATGTCTCCGACCCAGGCGCCCATGGCGGCCTCCGACCCCGCGAGGAACTTCAGCTTGTCGGCCGCGCGACGCGGCGACGTGAGCTGCAGATGCAGCCGGGCGCTGTCGCGCGCCACGTTGACGGGCGCCTGGTGCCACGCCGCGATGTACGGGGTGGGCGTGTCGTAGAGGCGGTCCACGCCGCGCAGCAGCCGCAGGTACACCCGAGCGAGCTCATCGCGCTCGGCGTCGGTCAGCTCGGCGAAGTCGGCGGCGTGACGACGCGGCGCGAGGTGCACCTCGACCGGCCAGCGTGCGGCGAAGGGGACGTACGCGACCCAGTGCTCCGCCTCGAGGACCACGCGGGGGCCCGCCAGCTCGAAGTCGAGGATGCGGGCGAACAGATCGCGGCCCTCGCGCTCGATCGACCGCAGCAGGAGCTGCGTGCGCGGGGTGATGTACGGGTAGGCGTAGATCTGCCCGTGCGGGTGGTGCAGCGTGACGCCGATCGCCTCGCCGCGGTTCTCGAACGGGAAGACCTGCTCCACGCCCGGCAGGGTGGAGAGCACGGCCGTGCGGTCGGCCCAGGCCTCGATCACCGTGCGGGCGCGCGTGACCGACTGCGTGCCGAACGACCCCTCACGCTCCGGGCTGAAGCAGACCACCTCGCACCGGCCCACCGACGTGAAGGTGCGGCCGAGGCCGGGGGCCTCGAGGTCGCCCGGCGGGTTCTCGCCGGCGGGCGCCTCTCCCGTGGCCTCGGCCAGAGCCGGCCCGAACGAGGGGGAGCGGTTCTCGAACACCACGACGTCGTACTGGCCCGGGACCTCCGACGGGTTCGTCGGGGTCTGCGGGGCGAGCGGATCCAGGTCGGCGGGTGGCAGGTGTGCGCGGTTCTGGCGGGCGGCGGCCACCGAGATCCAGTCGCCCGTGAGCACGTCCCGCCGCATGGTCGCCGTCGCGGGGCGGGGGTCGAGGGTGCGCTCGTCGACGCGTCGCTCGGGCGGCAGCGTCGTGCCGGCGTCGTCGAAGTAGATGAGCTCTCGACCGTCGGGCATGCGCGTCGAGCGCTTGACGACGCCCGCGCCAAGCGGGGTGGGGGAGGGTGTCACGACGGTGGGAGTCACGACGTGATCCTACCTACGGTGCGACCGGGATCAGCGCTCCACGGCGGGGGCGACCTTGTGCTCGAGCACCTCGATCGCGTCGTCGGAGAGCGCGATGAGACCGTCCAGCTCCTCGCGCACGCGCTTGTAGGCCACCTGGCGCTCGGAGGCGGTGGCCGATTGGTCGACGGCCACCTGCAGCAGCTGCCGCGCGCGTTCCAGCCGCCGGCGCTCGGAATCCGTGAAGCCGCTGTCGCGCACGCGTCGCGCGTCCTGCTCCGCCACGTCGAAGGCCACCTCGAAGTCGTGCACGGCGTCGCGGTACTCGGCCAGCGTCTCGGGATCGATGCGGGCATCGGCTGAGGCGGGGCGGAGGGCGTCGGCGGCCTTCTTGGCCCGCAGGAACGCGGCCGTCAGGGGCTGGCGCCCGTCGCTCATGGTCGGGAAGGCGATCAGCTTGGCCACGTCGAGCTCGTAGTCGAGCCAACGGCGTGTGACCTCGTCGTGGGTGTCGAGCAGCCGCCGCAGCCGCTCCACCCGGCCCTTCCGGTCGAGTTCTTCGATCGGCTCGTCGCCCGTGCGACCCGCCGCGATCGCCTTCGCCTGGGCGCGGGCGGCCAGCTCGGCGGTCTTCGCCTGGCTGCGTGCCTGGATGAGCTCGAGCCTGCGCTGGTGGCGCAGCTTCGATTCCTTGCGCCACCAGGACCCGAACCCGTTGGCGGCAGCGGCGACGGCGGCGCCGAACGGGAAGATCAGCCACCAGTAGTCGCCGGCCCAGGTCAGGAACTCGCCCACTTGCTCAGCGTAGGGGCTGTGGTGCGGCGACGACCACCGGCCGCCCGCCGTCCGGCGCTCTCGGCCCGGGGTTTGCGCGCGAAGCCCGATCCTCCTACGCTGGCGTGCAGCTACTGCAACGATGTTGCGTAGACCGCAACAATCCCCGACGAAGTGGATGACACATGGCCAAGTCCCGCACTCGACTGATCCTTCTCACCGTCGCCGCGGCGACCTCGGCGGCCCTCGCTCTCACGGGCTGCGCGAACCGCAGCGGAGGCGGGGGCGGCGACGCCGCCGACTTCCCCTCGAAGCAGATCACGTTCTACACGCCCACCCAGGCGGGCGGCGCGACCGACCTCACGGCGCGGACCCTCGCCGAGGAGCTCGAGGCCGAGCTCGGGCAGGCGCTCGTCGTCGACAACCGTCCCGGCGGGGCCGGCTCGGTCGGCATGGCCCACCTGGCGGGCCTCGAGCCCGACGGCTACTCGATCATGGTGTTCCCCGTGGAGGTCAGCCTGCTGGGCCACCAGGGCTACGACACCGACCCGGCGGACTACGACTTCCTGGGCATCGTGAATGAGCAGCCAGGCGCGATCGCCGTCCCCGCCGACAGCCCCTACCAGACGCTCGAGGACCTCGTCTCGGCGGCCGCCGAGCAGCCGGGCTCCGTCACCGTCTCGAACGCCGGTCCCGGTTCGATCTGGGAGGTCGGCGCGCTCGAACTGGGCCGTGTGGCGGACGTCGAGTTCCAGGGTGTGCCGTTCGACGGCGGCGCGCCCGCCGTGACCGCGGCGGTCGGCAAGCAGGTCGACGCCGTCGTCGCCGGCGCCGCGGAGATGGCGCAGGCGCACGCCGACGGCCAGCTGCGCGTGCTCGCCGTCTTCACGGAGGAGCCGGTGCCCGTGCTCGAGGACGTGCCGACCGCCGGTGACGCGGGCTTCGACGTCGTCATCGGCAGCTGGGCCGCCATCGGCGCCCCGGCAGGCCTCGACGACGGCGTGAAGGAGACGCTGGAGTCCGCGCTGGAGGTCGCCGCCACGAGCGACGCCTACACCTCGTTCATCGAGAAGAGCGGGAACATTCCCGTCTTCGTCGGTGCCGACGACGCGGCCGAGTTCGTGCAGGCCGAGCACGAGCGCTTCGCCGAGCTGCTCGCCGAGTGATGAGCGGCGCAACGGTGCTCCCCGAGGAGGTGACCGAGGTGACACAGGACGATGCGACCGCCGAGGCGGACTCGCCCGCCGCGGGCTCGCGGCCCCGCGAGATCGCGATCGGGGTCGGCGTGGCCGTGCTGGGCGCGGCGGTGCTGCTCGCCGTGCAGGCGCTCCTTCCCGAGGCCGGCCGAGACGCGTTCGGGCCGCGCTGGTGGCCGGGCGGCCTCGCCCTCGCCCTCACTGCGCTGGGCGTGGCCCTCGCGATCGTCGGCGGCCTGCGTCCGGCGGCGGCCACGGAGGACGCCCCGACGCGGCGCGGCATCGTGCGCCTCGTGATCCTGCTCGCCCTCATCGTCGCGTACGGCGCGGCGTGGCAGTTCATCCACTTCATCCCCGTGACGCTCGTGCTGTCGTGCGCCGCCGCCGTGGTGCTCGGAGCGCGCGGATGGAAGGGCCTGATCGTCTTCCCGATCGTCATCACCGCGATCCTCTTCCTCCTGTTCGGCGTGCTCCTGGGGGTGCCCCTGTGAACCCGTTCCTCTCCGGGCTCGAGGCCCTCCTCGACCCGACCATTGCGCTGTGCCTGGTCGTCGGCGTGCTCATCGGCACGATCGTCGGCGCGGCGCCCGGCATCACGGCGACGATGGCGGTCGCGCTCGCCGCCGGCTTCACGCTGACCATGGAGCCGCTGCAGGGCCTGTCGGTGCTGCTGGCCATCTACGTCGCGGCGCAGTTCGGCGACCGTGTGCCCTCGATCCTCGTGAACACCCCGGGCACCCCGGCGTCGATCGCGACGACGTTCGACGGCTATCCGATGGCCAAGCAGGGCCGAGCGGGAATCGCCCTGACCAGCTCGGCGATCGTCTCGGCGGTCGGCACGCTCATCGGCGTGGCGATCCTCATCTTCCTCGCCCGGCCGATCTCCTCTGTCGCCCTGAGCTTCGGACCCGCCGAGATGTTCGCCCTCGTCGTGTTCGGCATGACGATGATGGTCGGCGTCTCGGGCGGGCGCATCATCAAGGGCCTCGCGGCCGGCGCGTTCGGTCTGCTGCTCGGCACGGTCGGCAACGACCCCATCAGCGGCGCCCAGCGCTTCACCTTCGGGATCCCCGAGCTCAGCAGCGGCATCCCGTTCATCGCGGCCATCATCGGCCTGTTCGGGATCGCGGAGGTCTTCAACCAGGTGGTCTCGTCGCGTTCGGGCGAGCTGCCCGCGCCGATCACGCAGCTGGGCCGCTGGTGGCCCAACCGCGAGGAGCGGCGGGAGCTGCGCAAGCCCACGCTCATCGGCTCGGGGGTGGGTGCCGTGGTCGGCGTCATCCCGGCCGCGGGCGGTGACATCGCGGGGGTCGTGGCGTGGGACCAGGCCCGGCGCGCCTCGAAGCACCCCGAGGCGTTCGGCAAGGGCGCGCTCGAGGGCGTCGCGGCGGCCGACAGCTCCAGCGCCGCAACGATGGGCGGGTCGGTGACGACCACGCTGTCGCTCGGCGTGCCCGGTGACTCCGTGATGGCCGTCATGCTCGGGTCCATGGTGGTCTGGGGCCTCCAGCCCGGCCCGGGGCTTCTCACGAGCCGTCCCGATCTCGTCTTCAGCCTCGCGGGAATCATGATCCTCGCGACGCTGCTCGCGCTGGCGCTGGCCCTCGTGCGGATGCGTGGCGTGGTGAAGCTGCTCGCGATGCCCACGCACTACCTGTCGGTGGTCATCCTGCTGTTCTGCATGGTGGGCACCTACGCGGTGTCGAACTCGGTCTTCGACGTGATCCTCATGTTCCTGTTCGGGCTCGTGGGTCTCGCCATGCGCCGGTTCGGCTTCCCCGCCGGCCCGCTCGTGCTGGGGCTGATCCTGGGCCCGCTCGCGGAGTCGAACCTGCGTCGCGCCCTGCTCATCGACGGTGTCGGCACCTTCCTGACGAGCCCCATCGCCATCGCGCTCATCCTGCTCAGCGTGGGGGCGGTCGTGGCGCCCCGCATCCGCTCCCTCATGAAAGGACGCGCACGTGAGCTCGACAGCGTCTCGGCCGGCTGACGCCGCCCCGCGCCCGAGCGTGCTGTGCCTCGGGGAGACGATGGCGCTCGTCACGCCGCGGGAGGCCGTGCGGCTGCGGACGGCCGAAACGTTCGCGATCAAGGCGGGCGGCGCCGAGTCGACGGTGGCGATGTATGTCGCCGATTCCGGTCACGTCGCCCGCTGGGTCAGCTGGCTCGGTGACGACCCGCTCGGAGAGCGCATCCTCGACGAACTGCGCGCGCACGGCGTCGACGTGTCGGCCGTGCGCCGGCGGCACGACGCGCCCACGGCGGTGTACCTCAAGGATCCCGGCGACGGCGACACGACCGTCTACTACTACCGCGCGGGCTCGGCCGCGTCGCGGATGGACGAGTCGGTGTTGCGCGACATCGACTGGTCGGGCGCGGCGGTCCTGCACGTGACGGGCATCACGGCAGGCCTCTCCGAGAGCTGCGCCGGCATGCTCGCCGCGGTGGTGGCCGAGGCGCGGCGGCGCGGCGTGACCGTCTCGTTCGATGTCAACTATCGGCCGCGGCTGTGGCCCGTCGAGACGGCGGCGCCGCGGCTGGCGGCGCTCGCGGCCGGGGCCGACATCGTGTTCGTGGGGCGCGACGAGGCCGAGACGCTGTGGGGCGACGGCGACGCCGCCCGGCTGCGGTCGGCGCTGGGGATCGCCGGCCGGCTCGTGGTCAAGGACGGCGACATCGGCGCCACGGAGGTGTGGAGCGAGGACGGGATCGACCGCCGCGCCTTCGTCCCGGCCAATACGGTGGATGTCGTCGAGCCCGTGGGTGCGGGCGACGCCTTCACGGGCGGCTACCTCGTGGGCCTCCTGGAGGGGGAGGGGCCCGAGGGCCGTCTTCGCCGGGGGCATCGTTTCGCGGCGCGCGCGCTCGGCAGCACGCACGACTTCGTCCCCCGAGGAGCGGTCTGAACATGTCGCAGAGCATCCACCGTGCCGCCGAGATCCTTGAGCTGGTGAGCGTCGAGCCGCGCACGCAATCGGAGGTGGCGGCTCACCTCGGCGTGCACCGCTCGACGGCGCTGCGGATGCTGCAGGCGCTCACCGAGACCGGCCTGACGCGCCGGCACGCGGACGGGCGCTACGGCGTGGGGTATCGCCTCAGTGGACTCGCGCGGACGGCGCGCGACCAGTTCGATCTGGCGAACATCGCGCGCGCCACGCTGGCCGAGCTGGGCCGTGAATGCCGCCACACGGTGCACCTGGCCACGCTCGACGGCGATCGCATCGTGTACGTCGACAAGATCGAGCAACCCGGTATGGTTCGGCTGTACTCGCAGATCGGCCAGCCGGTCGTGCTCCACACCGCCGGGGTGAGCAAGGCGATCCTCGCGTATCAACCCGCCGAGACGGTGGATCGCATGCTCGCCGGGCACGAGTTCGCGCGATACACCGACACGACGCTCACCTCGCGGGCGGCGTTCGAGGAGGACCTCGAGCGCACCCGGGAGCGCGGGTGGGCCGTCGACGACGCGGAGTACGAGAGCTTCGTCAACTGCATCGCCATGCCCATCCGCGACGCGAGCGACGAGGTCATCGCGGCCGTGTCGATCACGGCGCTCAAGGCCAGCGCGGAGCTCGAAGACCTCGAGCGCCTGCAGGGTCGCCTGGACGAGGTCGTGAGGGCGATCTCCTATGACATCGGCTGGAGGGAGTCGCCATGAGCGGCATCGCATTCGAGGACCTTTTCGCGCGGACGCCCGTGATGGCGATCCTGCGCGGCTACACGACCGAGCGCACCCTGGAGCTGACGCGTCTGGCCTGGTCGGTCGGCGTGAGCGGCGTGGAGGTGCCGATCCAGTCACCGCAGGGCATCGAGGCCCTCGAGGTTACCGCCGCCGCGGCGCGGGACGCCGGACGGGCGGTCGGGGCGGGCACGGTCGTCTCCGTGGAGCATGTGCGCGTCGCTCGCGCCGCGGGGGCCGCATTCACGGTGGCGCCCGGGTTCGACCCCGATGTCGCGCGCGCGAGCCTCGATGCGGGCATGCCCCATCTGCCGGGCGTGGCCACGGGCACCGAGATCCAGGCCGCCGCGCGCTTCGGGCTCGGCTGGCTCAAGGCCTTCCCCGCCTCGGTGCTCGGCTCACCGTGGTTCACGGCGATGCGCGGGCCGTTCCCGCAGGTGCGGCTCGTGGCCACCGGCGGCATCACCGCGCGCAACGCGGAGGAGTACCTCCGCTCCGGCGCCGACGCGGTCGCCGTGGGCAGCGCGCTGGAGGACGAGTCCCAGCTGCCGCTGCTCGCGGGGCTCGCCTACGCCTCCTGACCTTCCTCCCCACACCGACGACGCCTCCGAGGAGCACGATGAACGCCCACCTGACCCCGCGCTTCGCCCCCGCCGCCGATCGTTACGACTCCATGGAGTACCGTCGCGTCGGGCGCAGCGGGCTGAAGCTGCCCGCCATCTCGTTCGGCACATGGCACAACTTCGGTGACGACACCGAGGTCTCTCGGCAGCGGGAGATGCTGCGGCACGCGTTCGACCTCGGCATCTTCCACTTCGACCTGGCCAATGGATACGGGCCGCCCGCCGGTTCCACCGAGGCGAACGTGGGACGCATCCTTCGCGAGGACTTTGCGGGGCTGCGTGCGGAGCTCGTGCTGTCGACGAAGGCGGGCTACCCGGTCTACCCCGGGCCGAACGGCTCAGGCGGCGGGCGCAAGCACCTCTTCGACAGCCTCGACAACAGCCTGCGCCTGCTCGGCACCGACTACGTCGACATCTTCTACAGCCACCGCTTCGACCCCGAGACGCCGCTGGAGGAGACCGCGTCGGCGCTCGACGCGATCGTCCGCTCGGGCCGGGCCCGCTACGTCGGCATCTCCTCGTACTCGCCGGCGCGCACCCGCGAGATCGCCGGGCTGCTGCGCGAACTGGGCACCCCGCTGCTGATCCATCAGCCCTCGTACTCCATGCTCAATCGCTGGATCGAGGACGGTGAGCCGTCGCTGCTGGAGGTCACGGACGAGGAGGGCGTCGGCGTCATCGCGTTCTCCGGCCTCGCCCAGGGCATCCTGACCAACAAGTACCTCAACGGCGTGCCGGAGGGGTCGCGCGCCACCCAGGGAAAGACGCTGCGGGAGGGCATGCTCAGCGAGGAGAACCTCGAGCGCGTGCGTGCGCTCAACGAGATCGCCGGCCGCCGCGGCCAGACGCTCGCGCAGATGGCGATCGCGTGGGTGCTGCGCGATCCGCGCGTCACCTCCGCGCTCATCGGTGCCTCCCGCCCGTCGCAGCTCGACGACCTCGTGCAGGCCGTGAGCGGGCCCGCCTTCTCCGCCGAGGAGCTCGCCGAGATCGACCGGTACGCCGTCGACGGCGGCGTGAACATCTGGACGGCGTCCTCCGATGCCTGACAGCAACGCCGCCGCCGAGCTGGCGCGCATCGAAGCGGAGGAGCGCGAGCTGATCTTCGACCGGTTCACGCGGGAGGATGCGTGGCGACTCGGGTGCCGCCTCCGCGAGGCGGCGGTCGCGCGTGAGCTGCCGATCGTGATCGGGATCACCGTGGGGCGGCAGCGCGTGTTCCACAGCGCCCTCGCGGGCGCCTCGCCCGACAACGACGCGTGGCTGGAGCGCAAGGCGCGTGCGACGGCGCACTTCGAGCGCTCATCGTTCGGGGTCGGCGCCTGGTTCCGCGCGCAGGGCCGCGACTACGAGCGTGACTCCCGGCTCGACGCGCGCGAGATCGCGGCGAACGGCGGGGTCTTCCCGATCACCGTGCGCGGCGTCGGCGTCGTCGGCACCGTCGGCGTCTCGGGCCTTCCCCAGGCCGAGGATCACGCCTTCGTCGTGGAGCAGCTCAGGGCGTTCCTCACCGCGCAGCCGGAGGGGTGACGACACCCGCCCCGCGGCGAGGGGTGGTGCCCTATCGTGGGGTCCGGCACCGGTGAAAGGACCTCATGAACCCCCTCGTTCCCACCCGGATCGACGCGATCGGCATGGCGGCCGCGCTCGCGGCGCTCGCGCTGGCGATCGCGGCGGTGCTGTCGATCCTGCGCGCCCCCGGGCTCGGCGCGGCCGCGCGGCCGCTGTGGGTGCTCGTCGCGGTCTTCGTGCCCGTTGTCGGGCCGCTCGCGTGGTTCGCCGCGGCGGCCGGTCGCGCGCCCGGCACCCGGGCGTGACGCTCGCCGCCGCTCAGCCGAACAGCAGCGCGAAGGCCGAGGCGCCGCCGCCGGTGACGAGCAGGGTGACGATGACGACCCACGCCACGGTGCGGATGCGACGGTTGCGGCGCTCCGAGTAGACCTCGGCCGATTCGCCGTCGGGCTCCAGCTCGGAGTGGTTGACCGTCGTCACGTCAGACGACCGGCTCCGCGACCGTGGCGCCGAAGTGCGCGGGAAGCGTCGAGGTCGACAGCTGCCGCAGCTCGGCGACCGAGAAGGTGAACTGGTCCTGGACCTCGAGGTTCGGCACCGTGTCCGTCACGCCGATCCGCAGCACGGGGTACTGGCGGCCCGCGCACAGCCCGCGGAACTTCACGTCGTCCTCCCGCGGCACCGAGACGAGCACGCGCCCGGTGGACTCGGAGAAGAGTGCGGTGGCCGCGTCGACGCCGTCGCGCTCCATGAGCTCGGTCAGCCAGACGCGCGCGCCCACGCCGAAGCGCATCACACACTCGGCCAGGGCCTGCGCCAGCCCGCCCTCGGAGAGGTCGTGCGCGCTCGAGATGAGCCACTCGTCGTTCGCCGCGCGCAGCAGGCCGGCGAGGCGCTTCTCGGCGTCGAGGTCGACCGCCGGAGGAAGGCCGCCGAGGTGACCGTGGACGACGTCGGCCCAGGCCGATCCCCCCAGCTCGGTGGCGGTGACGCCGAGCAGGTAGATGTTCTGGCCCGGGTCCTGCCATCCGCTCGGCACGCGACGCGAGACGTCCTCCATGATCCCGAGCACACCGACGACCGGCGTCGGGTGGATCGGGGTGTCACCGGTCTGGTTGTAGAACGACACGTTGCCGCCCGTCACCGGCACACCCAACTCGAGGCAGGCGTCCGACAGGCCCTCGACCGCCTGCGAGAACTGCCACATGACCTCGGGGTTCTCGGGAGAGCCGAAGTTGAGGCAGTCCGTCACGGCGGCGGGCGTCGCCCCCGTCACGGCGACGTTGCGGTACGCCTCGGCCAGCGCCAGCTGGGCACCGCGGTACGGGTCGAGCTGGCAGTAGCGGCCGTTGGCGTCGGTGGCGATGGCGAAGCCGAGGCCCGACTCCTCGTCCACACGGATCATGCCGGCGTCGTCGGGGAAGGACAGCGCCGTGTTACCGAGCACGTAGTAGTCGTACTGGTTCGTGATCCAGCTCGTGTCGGCCAGGTTCGGCGACGCGACGAGCTTCGCGAACTGGTCCTTGAGAGCGGCGGGATCGGTCGGTCGCGGCAGCGCCGAGGCGCTGTCGTCGCGGAGCGCGTCGATCCACGTCGGGTAGGCGACCGGGCGGTCGTAGACGGGACCGTCGACGGCGACGGTCGAGGGGTCCACGTCGACGATCGTCTCGCCGTCCCACGTGATGACGAGGCGCCCGTCGCCGGTGACCTCGCCGAGCACGCTCGTCTCGACCTCCCACTTGCGCACGACGTCGAGGAAGGCGTCGAGCTTCGCGGGGGAGACGATCGCCATCATGCGCTCCTGCGACTCGCTCATGAGGATCTCCTCGGCGGTGAGCGACGGGTCGCGCAGCAACACGTTCGTGAGCTCGACGCGCATGCCCGAGCCGCCGTTGGCCGCCAGCTCGCTCGTGGCGCACGAGATGCCGGCGGCGCCGAGGTCCTGGATCGCCTCGACGAGGTCGTTGCGATACAGCTCCATGCAGCACTCGATGAGCACCTTCTCGGCGAAGGGGTCGCCCACCTGCACGGCGGGGCGCTTGGTCGGGCCGCCGTCGCTGAACGAGTCGGAGGCGAGGATCGACGCGCCGCCGATCCCGTCGCCACCGGTACGCGCGCCGAAGAGCACGACCTTGTTGCCGGCGCCCGTGGCGTTGGCGAGCCGGATGTCCTCGTGGCGCATGACGCCCACGGCGAGGGCGTTGACGAGCGGGTTGGCCTGGTAGACGGAGTCGAAGACCGTCTCGCCGCCGATGTTGGGCAGTCCCAGGCAGTTGCCGTAGCTCGAGATGCCCGAGACCACGCCGTGCACGACGCGCGCGGTGTCGGGG
This sequence comes from Microbacterium sp. Marseille-Q6965, assembly GCF_946151065.1. Lineage (GTDB taxonomy): Bacteria > Actinomycetota > Actinomycetes > Actinomycetales > Microbacteriaceae > Microbacterium. Next base: position 220,101 of record NZ_CAMGZA010000003.1, read on the forward strand.
TGGTCGATGGCTCCGAAGCGCAGCTGGTCCATGACCGCCACGGGGCGCGCGCCCATCGAGATGATGTCGCGCACGATGCCGCCCACGCCGGTCGCGGCCCCCTGGAACGGCTCGATGTAGCTGGGGTGGTTGTGGCTCTCGACCTTGAAGGTCACGGCCCAGCCCTCGCCCACGTCGACGACGCCCGCGTTCTGGCCCATGCCGACCATGAGGCGCTCGCGCATCTCGTCCGAGACCTTCTGCCCGAACTGTCGCAGGTACTTCTTGCTCGACTTGTACGAGCAGTGCTCGGACCACATCACGGAGTACATCGCGAGCTCACCGCTCGTGGGGCGGCGGCCCAGGATCTCGCGGATCTTCGCGTACTCGTCGGCCTTCAGGCCGAGCGCCTCGTACGGCTGCTCCTTCTCGGGCGTCGCCGCGGCATTCGCGACGGTGTCGACGACGTGTTCGGTGCTCACGCGCAGGGGCTCCAGACTCGCGAAATGGCGGGACGCCTCGATTCTAGTTCGGCGGGCGGGCCCCGCGGCGCGGACGGGCGTGCGTAGGATCGGCGGAGCGATGGAAGGACGTGCATGCGAATTGGGATGATCGGGCTGGGAGCGCTCGGAGGGATGTACCTGGACCGGATCGCGCGCGGTCTGCCGGAGGCGGACGTGTTCGTCATCGCCGACGCCGAGCGCGCGGATCGCCTCGAGCGCGACGGCGTCGTGATCAACGGGCGCGAGGTGCGCTTCCCCGTCGTGCGTCCCGGGAACGCGGCGGAGGTCGCCGAGCTGCTGATCATCGCGACGAAGGCCGGCGGCCTGGAGGCCGCCATCGAGCTGGCCCGGCCGTTCGTCGGGCACGGCACCCTGATCCTCAGCCTCATCAACGGCATCCACAGCGAGGACGCGCTCGCCGAGGCGTTCCCCGAGGCCGACGTGCTGCTGTCCATGACGGCGGGCAGCGACGTGGTGCGGCGCGGCAACGACATCTCCTACGAGAACTTCGGGCGCATCGCGTTCGGACGCGAGGCCGACGCGCCCGCCGACGACGCGGTGCAGCGCCTCGATGCGCTGCTCACCGAGGCCGACGTGCCGCACGAGGTGCCGGCGGACATGCGGCGGACGATGTGGTGGAAGTTCATGGGAAACGTCGGCATCAACCCGACCTCCGCCCTGCTCGACGCCGAGTACGGAGCGTTCACCCTGCCCGACTCGCACGCGCGGGAGGTGATGCTGGCCGCCCAGCGCGAGGTGATCCGGATCGCCAACGCGCAGTGGGTCGACCTGGGGGAGGCCGACATCCAGACATGGCTGCGCACCGTCTCGACCCTGGCCCCGCGCGGCGAGACCTCCATGCTGCAGGACATGCGCGCCGGCCGGCTCACCGAGGTCGACATCTTCAGCGGGGTGGTCGTTCAGCTGGGGCAGGAACTCGGTATCCCGACGCCGGTGAACGAGATGCTCCTGCACGGCGTGAAGGCCCGCGAGCAGATCCTCGGCGCCGCCTAGGACGCCCGCTCAGGCAGTTCCGCGCATCCCGCGCGCGATGATCTCGCCGACGAGGATGGCGCTGGCCGCGGGGCCCCGCGTCGGTGTGACCGGCAGGATCGACGTGTCGGCCAGCCGCAGCCGCTCCGTCCCGTGCACGCGCCCGGCGCCGTCGGTCACCGCACCGGGGTCGCTCGCGGGGCCCATCCGCGCGCTGCCGCAGAGATGGATGGCGGTGCCGAGGTGGGACCTCACCCAGGCGTCGAGCGCGCGGTCGTCCTGGAGGACGTCCGCCGCGACATCCGTGAGGCCCGCGAAGACCGGTGCGAACTCCCGCCGAGCGAGCAGCCCGGCCGCCGCTCGCACGCCGTGACGCGCGAGCGCCCGGTCGTCCGCCGACGACAGGTAGTGGTGCTCGAGCAGGGGCGGGGCGGTGGGGTCGGGGACGAGGGTCAGGCGGCCGCGCGAGCCCTCGGCCTGCCAGCCGAGGATCACGGGCAGGCGATGCGGCATGCCCAGGCCCGGCAGCAGCTCGTCGAACCGCCGGAGCCCCACGAGCAGTTCGAGGTCGCCCGACGCCGCACCTCTCGCTCGCCAGTTCAGCGCGGTGGCGAAGGGGCTGCCGTCGAGCGGTCGGCGGGCGACGACACCGGGGCGCGCGTGCCACGTGAGCGTGACGTTGGGGTGGTCCGTGAAGTCCCGACCCACCCCGGGCAGGTCGGCGACGACGGGGATCCCGTGCCGGCGGAGCTCGTCGGCCGGGCCGATGCCCGACAGCAGCAGCAGGTGCGGCGTCGCGACGGATCCCGCGCAGAGCACGACCTCGTCGCCGTAGAGCACCTCCTCTCCCGCCAGCTCCACGCCCCTGGCGCGCGTGCCGTCGAAGCGGATGCGCCGCGCGACGGCGCCGCCGCGCACATCGAGGTTCGGCCGCCGCAGGGCCGGCAGGAGGTACTGCATGGCCGCATTGCGCCGCACACCCGCCACGACGTTCTGCGGCACCGGACCCACGCCCGGCGTTCCCGGCGCGTTCTTGTCGGCCTCCAGGGGGTGACCGGCGGCGAGCGCCGCCTCGATGAAGGCACGGGCGACCGGGTGATCGGCGCCGGCCCGGCGCACGGGAGTGGGGCCGTCGCCGCCGTGGACGTCCGTCGCGCCGTAGTCGAGGTCGGTCTCCATCGCGCGCAGCACGGGCAGCGCCGCGGCGTACGACCACGGTGGGCCGCCGGCCGCCGCCCACCGCTCCAGGTCGGTCGCGCGGGGGCGCACGAAGTATCCGCCGTTGATGGCGCTCGAGCCGCCGAGGATGCGCCCGCGCACGAGATCGTAGGCCCGGCCGGGGATGAGCTCGGTGCGATAGGTCCAGGCGGCGGCGTTGCCGGGGGCCGCCGCCGCGACCGTCGTTCCGTCGCGGATCACGGCCGGAAAGTCCGCGGCGCGGCGGGGCGCCGGCCCCGCTTCCAGCAGGAGGACGCGCCGATCCGGGTCTTCGCTCAGCCGCGCGGCGAGCGCGGAGCCGGCCGACCCGCCGCCCACGACGACGACGTCCCAGCCGGCGCCTCGCGTCATGTCGATCCGTTCCCTTCCGGGGTGCGGGAGGGGTCCCCGCCCGCGCCGAAGACGCGATGGAGCTCGGCGAAACCGTCGCGGATGAGCTCGGTGAGCACGCTCGTCTCGTCGCTGAGCCAGTGCTCGTACGCGGCCAGGGTGACGGCAAGGCAGGCGCGACCGATCGTGTTCGCCAGCATCGATGTGGGCGTCGTTCCGAGGCGTCCAGCCGCGAACTCGGCGACCACGCGGCGCCATTCCTCGTAGCGCAGGGCGGAGTGCGCGACGAGCGTGGGCGTGCCGAGCAGCACCGCCATGCGCTTGCGGTGCTGCGGCAGATCCTCGGCGGGGAACCGGTTGAACTCCATGGTGGCGTCGCACAGGGCGTCGGCCAGGGGGACGGAGGGGGGCACCTCGGCGAGGTGCCCGCGCATGCGCTCGAGGAGCGCGTCGAAGTCGCCCCACGGCAGGTCGTTCTTGGAGGGGAAGTAGCGGAAGAACGTGCGGCGCCCGATGCCCGCCGCCGCCGCGATCTCGTCGACCGTGACGGCGTCGAAGCCCCGCTCGAAGATGAGCTCGAGGCCCACACGGCTGAGCTCGGCCGCGTTCGTCACGGGCAGGCGCCCGGCGCGCGGGGTCTCACGCATCCCCATTCGAAAGACCCTCTTCCCTTACGGCACCGAGTGCCATTAGCATCGCGGTCACAGTAACCGCCGTGATCGGCGGACGCAATGGAATCCCGCCGACGAGGGCGATCGATCAGCCGCCAATGGGGGCGGCGGAAGTGGAGAACCATGAAGACTGTAGCCATCACGAACCGTCAGACGCCGCGCGACGACGAGAACTCCGCGCCGCCGGTCGAGAGCGACTCGCTCGTCGAGGAGGTCTCGATCGACGGGATGTGCGGCGTCTACTGACGCCATGACCGAGTTCGACCCCGATCAGGCGTGGCGCCTGCACCCGCAGGTCGCGGTGCGCCCGGAGCCCTTCGGGGCGCTGCTGTATCACTTCGGCACGCGCAAGCTGTCGTTCCTCAAGGACCCGACGCTGCTCGATGTCGTCCGCACGCTCGACGGGCACGTCAGCGCACGGGCGGCACTCGCCGCAGCGGGTGTTCCCGCGGCCGCCGCCGAGCCGTACGTGGGTGCGATGCGCACGCTGGCGGCCTCTCACATGATCGTGGAGCGTGACGCATGACCCTCATCAGCCCGCCGACCGAGACCTCTTTCTCGCCGCCTCGGCCCCAGCGACTCGTCGACCACTTCGAGTACGGCCTCGACGCGCCGATCTGCCTGACGTGGGAGCTCACCTACGCGTGCAACCTCTCGTGCGTGCACTGCCTGTCGAGCTCCGGGCGGCGCGACCCGCGCGAGCTGACGACCGCCGAGTGCAAGGCGATCATCGACGAGCTCGAGCGGATGCAGGTGTTCTACGTCAACATCGGGGGCGGCGAGCCGACCGTTCGCGCCGACTTCTGGGAGCTGGTCGACTACGCCACCGCGCACCACGTGGGCGTGAAGTTCTCGACGAACGGGGTGAAGATCACGCCCGAGATCGCGGCGAAGCTGGCGGCCAACGACTACGTCGACGTGCAGATCTCGCTGGACGGCGCGACCGCCGACGTCAACGACCGGATCCGGGGCCCGCGCTCCTACGAGATGGCGCTGCAGGCCATGGCGAACCTGCAGGCGGCCGGCATGACGAACTTCAAGCTCTCGGTGGTCTGCACCCGCCAGAACATCGGCCAGCTCGACGAGTTCAAGTCGCTCGCCGATCGCTATGGTGCGCAGCTGCGGCTCACCCGTCTGCGCCCCTCGGGCCGCGGGGCCGACGTGTGGGACGAACTTCATCCCTTGCCCGAGCAGCAGCGGGAGCTGTTCGATTGGCTCGTCGCGCACGACGGCGAGGTGCTCACGGGCGACTCGTTCTTCCACCTCTCCGCATACGGGCAGTCGCTGTCGGGCCTCAACCTGTGCGGAGCCGGTCGCGTGGTCTGCCTCATCGATCCCGTCGGCGACGTGTACGCCTGCCCCTTCGCGATCCACGACGAGTTCCTCGCGGGGAACGTGCGCGCACCCGGCGGCTTCCAGGGCGTGTGGCGGACCTCCGAGCTGTTCGCGCGCCTGCGCGCGCCGCAGTCCGGGGGCGCGTGCTCCTCCTGCTCGTTCTTCGACTCGTGCAAGGGCGGGTGCATGGCCGCGAAGTTCTTCACCGGGCTGCCGCTCGACGGGCCCGATCCGGAGTGCGTGCAGGGCTATGGCGAAGCAGCGCTCGAGCAGCGCAAGGGGGACAAGCCCAAGCCCACCGGCGATCACTCGCACCGCACCACGCCGCCGCGCCCGCGCACGGGGATGGGCCCCGTGCGCGTGACCCTGTCGCGTCGCGCGGATCTCGCGGCGCCGCCGGCCTCGGCGTGCGACGAGAGCCCGATCGCGGGATTCCGGCCGCCGAGCCCGATCGAGGGGACGGGACGCGTCGACGCCGTCGAGGACGGCATGTCGACCTGAGCTGACGAGGGCGCCGCGCGAGCGGCGCCCTCGCTCGTTCCGGGCCGCGTCTCGGGACGGGATCGGATCTCCCGGCCGCGTCGGCCGGGACAGTGAGAACGCACGCAACGGAGCGTGCGGGAAGGAGCAGGACCATGGGGATGCTCGAAGGCAAGGTGGCGTTGATCACCGGCGGTTCGCGGGGGCAGGGGCGCGCCCACGCCGTGACCTGCGCGCGCGAGGGGGCCGACGTCATCGTCGTCGACACGCTGCAGCAGATCGGCACCGTCGCCTACCCGATGGCGCAGCAGTCGGATTTCGACGAGACGGTCGCCCAGGTCGAGGCGCTCGACCGCCGGATCGTCGCCGTCGAGGGCGACGTGCGCAATCAGGCCGACCTCGATCGCGCCGTCGAGCGGGGGCTGGCGGAGTTCGGCCGGCTCGACATCCTGATCGCCAACGCCGGGATCTTCTCCCTCGCGCCCGCGCACGAGATGACCGACGAGATGTGGGACGACATGATCGCGGTCAACCTCACCGGCGTCTGGAAGTCGGCCAAGGCGGTGCTGCCGCACATGATGCAGCAGGGCGGCGGATCGATCGTCATGACGTCGTCGATCAACGGCCTCGAACCCGGCGCGAACTACGTGCACTACTGCGCGGCCAAGTTCGGCGTGGTCGGGATCATGAAGACGCTGGCCCTGGAGTACGCGCGGCACGGCATCCGCGTCAATGCCGTGCACCCGGGCGCGATCCTCACGCCCATGACGAGCTGGCAGGGCGCCTGGGACATGATGTCGGGCAAGCCCGCCGGTGAGGGAACCGAGGCCGACATGCTCGAGGCCGGCTACTCGTTCCACGCCCTCAAGGGCCACGGGTTCCTCTCGCCGCAGCGCATCGCCGATGCCGCGCTGTGGCTGAACTCCGATCTCGCGTCGGCCGTCACGGGGATCTCCGTTCCCGTCGACGCCGGCCACCTCCTGCAGCCGGGCTACAACCCCGACCCGGTGAAGGAGTAACGCGCCGCCCGGAGGGACGTGCGCGGCGGATACCGAAGGAAGGGACGCGCCGCCACGACGCCAGGGGTCGTCGGGTGCGCCAGGGAGGTCAACCAGCCGGCCGGCGGTCATCCGCCGGCCCCGTCAGAGGAAGGAGCACGCGATGGGGCGTGTGGAAGGAAAGGTCGCGCTGATCACGGGAGCGGCGCGGGGACAGGGCCGGTCTCACGCGATCCGGCTCGCTCAGGAGGGCGCGGACATCATCGCCGTCGACGTCTGCGAGTCGCTGCCCGGGATGGAGCGCTACTACGCAGGTGCCACCGAGGCCGACCTGGAGGAGACGGTGCGGCAGGTCGAGGCGCTCGACCGCCGGATCGTCGCGCGCAAGGCGGACGTCCGCGATTTCGGCAGTCTCAGCGCCGCCGTGGGCGAGGGCGTCGCCGAGCTGGGGCACGTCGACATCGTGTCGGCCAACGCGGGCATCTTCGCCTTCGGCGACCAGTCGCAGGATGCGTCCGAGGAGGAGTGGGACCTCGTCAACGACATCAACGCGAAGGGGGTCTGGCTCACCGCGAAGGCCGTGATCCCGCACCTCATCGAGCAGGGGACGGGCGGGTCCATGATCCTCACCAGCTCGACGGCCGGGCTCAAGGGCACCCCCAACGTCGTCGCCTACACGGCGAGCAAGCACGCGGTGGTCGGCATCATGCGCACCCTTGCGCTCGAGCTCGCCCCGCACCGCGTGCGCGTCAACACCGTCCACCCGACGGGCGTGGCGACGGACATGATCCAGAACGAGGCGACCTATCGGCTCTTCATGCCGGATGTGGAGCACCCGACGAAGGAGCAGGCAGCACCGATCTTCGAGTCCACCAACGCCCTGCCGATCCCGTGGGTCGAGCCCGTCGACATCTCCAACGCGGTGCTCTTCCTCGCCTCCGACGAGGCCAGGTACATCACGGGCACGGAGCTCAAGGTCGACGCCGGATACACCATCAAGTAGACGCCGCCAGGGCGTCCGAGAGAAAGGAGCACGCAATGGGGCGTGTCGAAGGAAAGGTCGCGTTCATCACGGGCGCGGCCCGCGGGCAGGGCCGGTCGCACGCGATCCGGCTGGCGCAGGAGGGCGCGGACATCATCGCGCTCGACATCTGCGAGGCGATCCCCGAGAACCCGTACAGTCCGGCCACCGAGGAGGATCTGGCCGAGACGGTGCGGCAGGTCGAGGCACTGGATCGGCGGATCATCGCCGAGAAGGCCGATGTGCGCGACTTCGAGCAGGTCAAGGCGGTGGTGGATCGCGGTGTCGCGGAGCTCGGACGGCTCGACATCGTCTCCGCCAACGCGGGCATCTCCGGGTCGCCGAACCGGTCGGAGGACATCCCCGACGAGGAGTTCGTCAACATGCAGGAGATCAACCTCACGGGCGTCTGGCGCACGTGCAAGGCGGCGATCCCGCACATCCGCGCCGGCGGGCGCGGCGGATCGCTCATCCTGACGAGCTCGGACGCCGGCCTGTTCGCCTACGAGAACATCTCGCACTACGTCGCCGCCAAGCACGGCGTGGTGGGTCTCATGCGGACGCTGGCGCTGGAACTGGCGCCCGAGATGATCCGCGTGAACAGCATCCATCCCACCACGGTGGACACCGACATGGTGCAGAACGAGGCGATCTACAAGCTGTTCCGGCCCGACATGGACAGCCCGTCGAAGGACGACTTCGCCGCGGCGGCGACGCAGATGAACGCGCTGCCGATCCCGTGGGTCGAGGCCGTGGACATCTCCAACGCACTGCTGTTCCTCGCCTCGGACGAGGCCCGCTACATCACGGGCGTCGCGCTGCCCGTGGACGCGGGGGCCGCGGTCAAGTGACCATGGCCCGGGTGACGACGTCCGAACGCGACCTGGCCGCGAGCCGGGAGCGGATCGCCGCCCACCTCGTCGGCCGCGAGCGTGAGCTGGAGCTCACGCTCGCGGCCGTGGCGGCGGGGCGCGACATCGTGCTGGAGGGGCCGCCCGGCACGAGCAAGACGACGATCCTCACCGCCATCACGGCGGAGTGGGGGATCCCCCTCGTCTTCGTGGAGGGAAACGCCGACCTCACCCCGGCCAAGCTCGTGGGCCACCACAACCCCGCGCGGGTGCTGCGCGAGGACTACAGCGCCGAGAACTTCGTCGAGGGGCCGCTCGTCGAGGCCATGCGGACGGGCGGTTTCCTCTACATCGAGGAGTTCAACCGCGCGCCGGAGGACACCCTCAACACGCTGCTCACCGCCATGGCCGACCGCTCCCTCACGGTGCCGCGCGTGGGGCGGATCGTCGCGGAGCCGACGTTCCGCGTCATCGCCTCGATGAATCCGTACGACAACGTGGGCACCACGCGACTGTCGACGAGCGTGCACGACCGCCTCAATCGCCTCGCGGTGGACTACCAGGACGCGGAAGCGGAGGAGCGGATCGTCGCGCTGCGCACAGGCGCCACCGGTTCGCTCGGCCGTCGGCTCATCGCCGATGCGGTCGCCGTGACACGGGCGACGCGACGGCATCCCGACGTGCGGCAGGGCTCGAGCGTGCGCGGGGCGATCGATTGCACGCTCGTCGGGTTGCAGCTGGCCGAGCTGCGCGGGCTCGTCGCACCGGAGGACGAGGCGTACCCACCCGCGGTGTTCGACGCCATGCTCGTCGCGCTGTCGGGCCGCATTCACGTGGACGAGGCCGCCGAGACCACCCCGGAACGGGTGCTGCGGGAGATCTGGGAGGACCGGTTCATCCTGGAGCCGCACGCGGCGGCGCCCGGCTGAAGGGAGGTGGAGGCCGACTCGCCGCTGCGGCGGGAGGCGCGGCGTGACCGACCGGCCCGGCCGTTGCGCCGCGTGCCGAAGCGGCTCGATCGGGCGCCGACGGTCTTCGAGGCCGGCGGCGGGACCGGCGGCCTCGTGCTGCGCGCCGCGTCGACCACGGCGCGGGCGGGCGGCGCCGCGCGATCGGGCGATCCCGGCCGCGGATTCACGGACGAGCGCGGTGAGGTCGTCGCCGCCGACGCCGAGGCCGTCGATCCCGACCCCGAGGTGCGTGCGCGGGCGACTCAGATCGCCGCCCGGCTGGCCATGCCCCGCCCGCGGCTCGACGTCACGGCCTCCCGCGGCGCGGGCCAGCTGGCGAGCATGGCCTATCGCGGCGGGTCCGACGACATCGACCTGGATCGCACCATCGAGGTGCTGGCCGAGCGGCCGGTCCCCGAGGACGAGGACATCGTCGTGCGCGACCGTGTGCGCACGCGTCGATCCGTCGTGCTGGCCATCGACGTCTCGGGCTCGATGCGCGGGGAGCGCGTGCGCACCGCCGCCGCCGCGGTCGGGGCGTTGGCGGCAGAGCTCGCGCACGATGCGCTCGCCGTGATCGCGTTCTGGTCGGACGCGGCGATCCTGCAGAAGCTCGGCCACGCCGTACCGCCCTCCGACGTGCTGGACGCGCTCCTTCGCATCCCGGCGCGGGGGCTGACGAACGTGGCCTTTCCGCTCGAGCTGGCAGCGCGGCAGTTGGCCCGGGTGCCGGTGCGCGATGCGCGCGTGTTGCTGCTGTCGGACTGCGTGCACAACGCGGGCCCCGATCCGCGGCCGTTCGCGGCCCGGCTGCCGCGCGTCGACGTGCTCCTCGACGCCAGTGGGGAGAAGGACGTCGAGCTGGGGCGCGAGATCGCCGCGCGCGGACGCGGCGTCATCAAGATCGTCCGGGGTCACCGCGACGTGGCCCCGGCGCTGGGCGAGATGTTCGCCCGGTAGGTCTCGTTTTTGGCACCGAGTGTCATTAACATGTGGGCCACGGCGCGAGGACGCGTCGTGCGAGGGCCGGCGGACGGTCCGCCGGCCACTGCGATGACGCAGGAGGAAGCATGGGAAAGCTGGACGGGAAGGTCGCCTTCATCACCGGGGCCGCCCGCGGTCAGGGCCGCGCCCACGCGGTGAAGCTCGCCAGCGAGGGGGCGGACATCATCGCCGTCGACCTCGCCGGGCCCATCGACTACGTGCCCTACGACTCGCCCACACCGGCGGATCTCGAGGAGACCGTGCGGCAGGTGGAGGCGGTCGATCGCCGCATCGTCGCGGAGAAGGCGGACGTGCGCGACCTCGAGGCGCTCCGCGCCGTCGTGGAGCGGGGCGTCGCGCAGCTGGGCCGGTTGGACATCATCGTGGCCAACGCGGGCATCTGCATCCCCGAGACCTGGGACGCCATCACGCCTCAGACCTTCGCCGCGGTGATGGACACGAACGTGACGGGCGTTTGGAACACCGTGATGGCGGGTGCCCATCACCTCGTCGCCGCGGGTGGCGGGTCGATCATCCTGACCAGCTCCTACGCCGGCAAGAAGATGCAGCCGTTCATGATCCACTACACCGCGTCGAAGCACGCCGTGGTGGGCCTGACGCGCGGCTTCGCCGCGGAGCTCGGCAAGCACCGCATCCGGGTGAACAGCATTCACCCGGGCGCGGTGAACACGCCCATGGGCTCGGGCAACATGCAGCAGGCGCTGCAGCAGGCGGGGGAGACGAACCCGGCGTTGAACGGCATGGGCACGCCGTTCCTGCCGACCTGGGCTGTCGAGCCCGAGGACATCTCCGAGGCGGTCGCCTTCCTCGCTTCCGACGCGGCCGCGTACATCACGTCCGAGCACCTGTCGATCGACGCGGGATCGCAGTACTTCTAGTCCACTCGACCCGGCGCACCGGCGCCGGAGAGGAGCAGTAACATGGCAAACCGCTGGTTCGAGACCGTCGCGCAGGCGCAGCGCCGCGCCAAGCGACGCCTCCCCAAGTCCGTCTACGGTGCCCTCATCGCGGGAAGCGAGAAGGGCGTCACCATCGAGCAGAACCAGAACGCCTTCGCGCGGATCGGCTTCGCGCCCCACGTGGCGGGGCACCAGAGCGAGCGCGACCTGTCGACCACGGTGATGGGCATCCCCATCTCCTTCCCGGTGCTCATCTCGCCGACCGGGGTGCAGGCCGTGCACCCCGAGGGCGAGGTGGCCGTCGCGCGGGCCGCGGCGAACCGCGGCACGATCATGGGCCTGAGCTCCTTCGCGTCCAAACCCGTCGAGGAGGTGACGCAGGCCAACCCGAACACCCTCTTCCAGATGTACTGGTCGGGCTCGCGCGAGGCGATGCTGCAGCGCATGGAGCGCGCGCGGGCCGCCGGTGCGAAGGGCCTCATCTCGACGCTCGACTGGTCGTTCTCGAACGGGCGGGACTGGGGCAGCCCCTGGATTCCCGAGAAGCTCACGCTCACGGCGGCGCTGCGGTTCGCGCCGCAGGCCCTGACGCGGCCGGCCTGGCTCGCCGATTACCTCAAGACGCTCCGGGTGCCCGACCTCTCCACGCCCAACCTGCGGCCGCCGGGCGGCGAGGCGCCGACGTTCTTCGGGGCCTACTACGAGTGGATGACCACGCCGCCTCCCACGTGGGAGGACATCGCGTGGCTGCGCGAGCAGTGGGGCGGGCCGTTCATGCTCAAGGGCATCACGCGCATCGATGACGCCAAGCGGGCCGTCGACGCGGGCGTCACGGCGATCTCGGTGTCGAACCACGGCGGCAACAACCTCGACACCACCCCCGCGACCATCCGCGTGCTGCCGGGCATCGCGGAGGCGGTGGGATCGCAGATCGAGGTGCTGCTGGACGGCGGTGTGCGCCGCGGCAGCGATGTCGCCAAGGCGCTGGCCTTCGGCGCCAAGGCCGTCATGATCGGGCGCGCGTACCTGTGGGGGCTCGCGGCGAACGGACAGGCCGGCGTGGAGAACGTGCTCGATCTGCTGCGGGGCGGACTCGACTCGGCGGTGCTGGGGCTCGGGAAGGCCTCGACCGAGGAGCTGGATCCCGCCGACTTCGTCGTGCCCGAGGGGTTCTTCCTGCGGCTCGGCGACGGCCCCGCGACCCCCGGGCGGCGCACCCCCCGCAAGCCGCCCCGGCCCGCCTCCGAGGAGCACCCGGACGAGGTGACCGCCGCGTCGGCGCAGGGAGCCTGAGGTGACCGCGGGCCGACGGGCGGCGGCGCCGGAGCGCGCCGCGCCGATCGGGCGCCGTGTGCGACGGCGGCGCCGCGCCGCCTCGACCCGCCGCGTGCCATGCTCGGGGGCATGACCGGGATGCTCGCCGATCGCGCGTGGCCGGAGGTCGAGCGGCCGACCCTCCTCGTGCCGCTCGGCTCGCTCGAGCAGCACGGTCCGCACCTGCCGCTCGACACCGACACGCGCATCGCCCACGCGGTCGCGGAGCGGCTCGCGGCGACGCGGGGGCGGGAGGCGCTCGTGGCGCCCGCGCTGGCGTACGGGTCCTCGGGCGAGCACGACGGCTTCCCGGGAACGGTGTCGATCGGCGGGGAGGCGCTGCGGTCCGTCCTGCTCGAATACGCGCGGTCGGCCTCGGCCTGGGCCGCGACCGTGGTGTTCGTCAACGGGCACGGCGGCAACGCGGAAGCCGTGCGGCAGGCCGTGGCGACCCTGCGCGACGAGGAGGCCAGGGCGGTCGCCTGGACGCCGTGCGCACCGGATGAGGGGTGGACGGTCGACGCGCACGCCGGTCGGACGGAGACCTCGCTGCTGCTGCACCTGGCGCCCGAGCACGTTCGTCTCGAGCGGGCGGTGCCCGGCGCGCGCGACCCTCTCGCAGCGTTGCTCCCGCGCCTGCGCCGCGACGGCGTACGCGCCGTGTCGCCATCCGGCGTGCTGGGCGACCCCGCCGGGGCCTCCGCGGAGGAGGGGGCGGCGCTGCTGGACGCCATGGTCGGGCACGCGCGGCGACGGCTGGCGGAGTTCGGGGCGGGACCGTGGTGAGGGCCCCGGCGGACGACGCGCGGCAGGCGCTTCCCGACGGCGCCGTCGTGCGCCTCGCCCGCCGCACGCGCGTCTTCTCCCGGGGCGATGTGCTCGTCGGGGGCGCCCCCCTCCGCGTGACGCGGCTCGCGCCGGCGGCACGCGGTCTTCTCCGGGACGGAGCGATCACGGTACGCGACGCGAAGACGAGGGCGCTCGCGGCGCGCCTCGTCGCGTCGGGTCAGGCGAACCCCGACCCCCGCACGCTTCCGGAGGGCGACCCGAGGCTCGTCTCGGTGGTCGTGCCGGCGTATGGGCGGGCGCGCCAGCTGGGGCGGCTCCTCCGCAGCGTCAGGGCCGAACTCGGGGGCGCTCCCGTCATCGTGGTCGATGACGGGTCGGCGCCGGCAGATGCGGCCGGCATCCGCCGTGCCGCGGAGGCGGGGGGTGCGGAGCTCGTCGTCATGCCGCGCAACGGCGGCCCCGCCGACGCCCGCAACGCGGGCCTGGCCCGCGTGAGGACGCCGTTCGTCCTGTTCGTCGACACCGACGTGGTGCTGCGTCCCGGCGCCGTGGCCCTGCTGCTGCCACACTTCGTCGACCCGCGGCTCGCGCTCGTCGCGCCGCGGGTGACCGGGCTGCCGGCACCGCGACCGACGGCGGTCCTGCGCTATGAGCAGGCTCGATCCTCGCTCGACCACGGGGAGCACGGTGGCCTCGTGCTCCCGCACTCGTCGCTGTCGTGGGTGTCGACCACCTGCGTGCTCGCGCGCGTCAGCGCGCTCGGGGAGGGGTTCGGGGCGGGGATGCGCGTGGCCGAAGACGTCGATCTCGTCTGGCGGCTGGCGGAGGGCGGCTGGCGGGTGCGCTTCGAGCCACTCGCCGAAGTCGCCCACGAGCATCGCGCCCGCCTCGGCCCGTGGGCCGCTCGGAAGTTCGTGTACGGTACGGGCGCGGCGCCGCTCGAGCGCCGACACGGACCGCTCACGGCGCCTGCCGTGCTCGCCCCGTGGGCGGCGGGGCTGCTGGTCGCCGTCGGCGCCCAGCGATCGTGGTCGGCGCCGGTTGCGGTAGGCCTGACGGCAGCGGTGGCCGCGAGCACGGCCCGCCGCGTCGGCGCGCTGCCTCGCCGCGGCCGGCTCGCGGTGCGGCTCGCGGCGCAGGGGGTGGCCGCCACCCTCACGCAGGGCTCGGCGCTCGTGGTGCGTCACTGGTGGCCGGTCTTCGCGCTCGCCGCGGTCGTCTCACGACGGGCGCGGCTCCTCGTCGCCGTCTCGGCGCTCGGCGACGCGGCCATCGAGTACGCGCGGCTGAGACCACGGCTCGACCCCCTGCGCTTTCTCGTGCTCCGGCGCCTTGACGACCTCGCCTACGGCGCGGGTGTCTGGTGGGGAGCGGTGCGAAGCGGATCGCTCCGCGCGTTGGCACCCTTCGTCCGCACCGCGGCCCCTCGCACGGCGTTGCAGCGAGCGGAGGAGACCCGCGCGCGTGCCCTGCTCACCGCCGCGGAGTCGACGCCGTCCCCGATACGACGGCGGGCCTGACCCCTTCGCGTGCTTTCACGCCAGCAACCCGAGCTCGGTCGCAAAGCCGCGGACACGGTCGGCCATGTCATGCGGAACCTCGGCCGCGGCGAAGTGACCGCCCCGCTCGAGCCGCGCAAAGACGCGCAGGTCGCGGTAGAACCGGTGCGCGAGCGATTCGGGGTAGTCCGCCTCGTGGCGCTGGATGAACACCGCGGCGGGCACGGCGGTCGGCGCCATGGGCGTCTCGACGCTCTCGTGATACGGGCGGAAGGAGGAACCGATCGACTGCGTGACCCAGTAGATCGTGGCCTCGGTGAGGATCCGCTCGCGCGAGAGGAGCTGCTCCACCTCGCGCGGGTCGGCCGGCTTCGCTCCCGGTGGGGACCCGGCGGGAACGTCGCTCCACTCCACGAGCTTCTCGGTGAGCCACGCCAGGAGCCCGGTGGGCGAATCGTTGAGCGCGGCGGCCAGGGTGTCGGGCCGCGTGCCCTGGAGGTGCGCGTAGCCGCTCTCGGCGCCCTGATCGGCCTCGAGCCGGGCGAAGAAGGCGCGCTCCTGCGCGTCGCGCGTCGCCGCCCGCTCCTCGTTCGTGGGGAAGTGCGCGTGCGTCGCGATGATGCCCGCCACGTGATCCGGGTGACGTGACGCGAGCAGATCGCTGACGTTGGCCGAGACGTCCTCCCCGTAGGTGAGGTACCGCCCGTAGCCGAGCACCTCGGTCATGAGGGTGTGCATCGTCGCCGCCATCCGTTCCTCCGTCAGCGGCCCACGCCGGTACGGCGACGAGAACCCGAAGCCGGGAAGGCTCGGCACGACGACGTGGAAGTCCGGCAGCAGGCGCGCGAAGTCGAGCTGCAGGGCGAAGGTATGCGGCCAGCCGTGCATCACGAGCAGGGCCGGGGCGGACGGATCCGACGCGCGCCGGTGCACGAAGTGGAGCTCGGCGTCGTCGATGGTGGCGGTGAACTGCGGGCTCTCGTTCAGCCATTCCTCACGGGCGCGCCAGTCCCACGCCGCCCAGCTCGACACGAGCTCCCGCAGGTACGCCGCCGTCATACCGGAGGCCGGGCGGCGCGGGGAGTCGTCCAGGAGGCGCGCCGCGTCGAGCCGGGCACGCAGGTCGTGGAGGACGGTTTCGGGCACGTCGATGCGGAACGGTCGGGGCGCGGCGCTGGGCATGATGCGACGCTACGGGCCGCCTCCGACATCGCCGTCGCGACCGCAGGCGCGCGAGCCGCGGATTCCGTGCGGAGTGCGGAGCGACGGCGGGCGGCGCCGCAAGCCCCCTGACGAACGGCGCGTGTCGACCTAGGCTCGGCGCACGCAAGGACGATTGGAGCGCGAGATGAACGCATCCCGGGTTCTGGCGACCGGCGGGCGTGCGCCCGGCGTGCGCGCCCGACATCGAGGAGGGGTGTGACCATGCGCACCCTCCACGTGGGCCTGCGGGTGAGCGACCTCGAGCGTTCGCTCGAGTTCTACGCCGCGCTGGGCTACGAGGTGCTGGGGCAGGTGCCGGAGACCGACTTCGGCACCCTCGCGATGCTCAAGCTGCCGGGCGACGAGTTCGTCACCCTCGAGTTCGTGCACAATCCCGCCGGCGGGTCGTTCGAGCCCCGCGGCATCAGCCACATCGTCGTGCAGGTCGACTCGGTGGCCGAGGCGGCGGAGCGTTTGAGCGCTCGCGGCGTGGCGACCGAGGAGCCACGGTGTCTCGACCCGGAGGCCGACTTCTGGACCATGTGGCTCACCGATCCCGACGGGTATCGCATCGAGCTCGTGCAGTGGCCCGCCGGTCATGCGCTGGGGATGACGGCGGCCGACTTCGCGGACGACGACGAGGAGGAGTGAGCGGGGGCGCGTCGCCGCCCGGATAGGCTCGTGCGCATGTTCAGCCTCGAGCAGCTGCGGGGGTTCGTCGCCGTCGCGGAGCACCTGCATTTCGGAAGGGCCGCTCAGGAGCTGCAGATGACACAACCGCCCCTGAGCCGGCAGATCCAGAAGCTCGAGACCGATCTGGGCGCGCAGCTCTTCGATCGCTCCAATCGCTCCGTCGCCCTCACCCCGGTCGGTGAGCTGCTGCTCGATCGCGCCCGACAGCTCCTGGCCCTCGCGGAGCGCTCGCGGGAGGCCGTGCGCAGCGCCGCGCGGGGCGACGAGGGATCGCTGACGGTGGGCTTCACCGCGGCGTCGTCGATCTCTGTTCTCGGACCCCTGCTGGCGCGGTTCCGGGAACACATCCCGCGGATCGAGATCGATCTGCGTGAGCGCGTCACCAATCAGCAGCTCGCGGAGATCGAGCGCGGCGCCATCGACCTCGGCCTCGTCCGGAACGCGCCTCGCCAGGACCCGGCGATGCAGGCGCGCGAGCTGTTCGTGGAGCATCTTGCCGCCGCTCTGCCCGCCGGGCATCCGCTCGCGGACGACGAGGGGCCGATCCGGCTCGACGACCTCGCGGCGCACCCGATGATCGGGTACGCGCGCCCCGACTCCGAGTACTTCGTGCGCAAGACCCAGGCGTTGCTCGGCGCCCGCGACGTCCAGGTCGCCTTCCAGGTCAGCCAGATCCTCAGCCTGCTCGCGCTCGTCGGCATGGGTCTCGGGTTCGGGCTCGTGCCGCGCTCCGCCGAGCACATGCGCGTCGACGGCGTGGTGATCCGCGAGCTCGATCTCGACCCGGGCGATGCGGCTCACGCGCGGGTGTCCATTCACGCGGTGTGGTCGCGCGACTCCCGGAACCCGGCGCTGTGGCGTGCGCTCGAGGCGCTCGGTTCGTCGCCGCTGAACGTGTCGTAGGCACTCGATACCTCCGCGGCATGCCCTGATCGCGATATCGCATTGGAGCGGTCCGGCGAGGCCTCCGTATGCTGACGACGCTCAGGGCAGAGGGTTCTGCAGCGAGGCCGGGCAGGCGGCGAAAGGCGGACGATGGGGTCGGGGCACACGACGGCGACGGTGGCGATCGGCGGGTTCACGGGCGATGGCGGCGAGGCGCCGTCCGGCCTGGCGCTGCATGCGTGGCGGGCGGGGACACCGCAGCTCGAGGCGCTGATCGACATCCCGAATCCCACGTGGTTCGAGTGGGACGCCGTGCGGCGGGTGCTCTTCGTCAGTCAGAGCGCGCTCACCACGGTGACGGCGATCGCCATTCCAGGCGGGCCGGAGTCGGCGCGCGTGCTCGATGTGATCGACATCGGGTGCGTGAACCCCGCCCACCTCGCCCTCGCGCCGGACCGGCGGGCGGTCGTCGTCGCCTGCTTCACCGGCGGGGAGGTGATCGGCATCGAGATCGACGAGGCAGGCCGCTTCGTTGCGGTGCGTTCACGTGTCGCGGTGGCGGGGCTCGCCCCGCAGGCGACGCGGCGCAACGCACTCCAGTCCGACGCGGAGCCGCACCAGGTGGTCTTCGCCCCGGGCGGTGCCTCGTTCGACGTACCCGATCGTGCGCAGGATGTGGTCCACCGGTTCCGATGGCGCGGCGGCGGCTCCTTCGCGCATGACGGCGTGGTGTCGCTGCGGCCCGGAAGCGGGCCCCGTCATCTCGTCCGCCACCCGGCACGGCCGGAGGTGGCATATCTCGTCGGCGAGCTCGACAACACGCTCGCGGTCTTGCGCGACGGGCCGAAGGGGTTCGCCCCACAGCACGTGCAGAGCACGCTGCCGGCCGACGTCTTCGGCGATAGCGCGGCGGCCGCAATCTTCACCACCGACGACGGCGAGCGCGTGTTCGTCTCGAATCGGGGGCACGACAGCCTCGCCGTGTTCGACGCGCGCACCGATCCCCTCCGGCCCCGCCCGGAGGGGTGGATCCCGATCGGCGGCCGCACTCCCCGCTTCTGCGGATATCTGGAACGCATCGGCCGGATCGCGCTCGCCGCGCAGGAGTCGGACGCCGTGGCCTTCGTGGCCGACGTCGACGCCGAGCTGACCGGCGAGGGCGAACGCACGATCGTCGCGCACCGAGCGCCGGCGTGCGTACGGGCCCTCGCCCTCTGAGTGCGATACCCAACGCATATCGCACGATGCACATTCATGTGTTGACGGTATGACCGGCCGGCACTTGGCTGAAACACGACCCAACGACGGGAAACCAGACAAGGCACTCGATGACGAACCTTCTCACGAGGACCATCACGACCTCACGTGACGGTCGACCTCCCCAGACCTCCGACATCCCCGTGCTCGCGCGGCGCTCGAGCGCCGCGCGCTGGCGCAGGGGGGCCACGCCCTGGCTGCTGCTGTCGCCCGTGATCGTCCTCATGATCGCCTTCATCGCCGTGCCGGTCGTGTCGGTGTTCTGGGACAGCCTGTTCCAGCGCAAGCTGAGCGAGCCGTGGAACGACGGCTTCGTCGGGTTGGAGAACTACCGCAGGATGCTCTTCGACGACCCCCTCTTCTGGCCGTCGCTGCGGTTCTCGGCCGTGTGGGTGGTGGCCGAGGTGGGGCTGCAGCTGGTGCTGGGGCTCATCATCGCGCTCGTCGTCAACGAGACGTTCCGCGGTCGCGGCGCCATGCGCGCCATCGTGTTCTCGCCCTGGGCCATCTCGGGGGTGCTCACGACCGCCATCTGGATCCTCGTGTACAACCCCGGCACCGGCGTCTTCCGCTTTCTGGCCGACCTCGGGATCGGCACGGGCACCCAGGCCGTGCTCGTGAACCCCGACACCGTCATCCCCGCGGTCGTCGTCGCCGAGCTGTGGCGCGGCGTGCCGTTCTTCGCCATCATGCTGCTCGCCGAGCTCCAGAGCGCACCCCGCGAGCTCTACGAGGCCGCGGCCGTCGACGGCGCGGGCCGCATCAAGCGCTTCTTCCACGTCACGCTGCCGCACCTCAAGACCGCCATCGTCCTCACGACCCTGCTGCGCGGGGTGTGGGAGTTCAACAACGTCGACCTGCTGCTGACCATGACCAACGGCGGCCCGGCCGACATGACGACGACGCTGCCCCTCTACGTGGCCAAGCTCGCGACCGTCTCGCACGACTTCGGGTACGGATCGGCGCTCACGGTCTTCGGGTTCGTGATCCTGCTCATCGTGTCCCTCGTCTACCTCAAGCTCACCGCGTTCCAGAAGGAGCAGGACTGACATGGCCATCGCCGCCCCCGCGCCCCTTTCCGCCGCGCGACGCAAGCCGGCCGCCGTCCGTCTGCGAGAGAGCCTGAGCTTCCAGGGCCGCATCACGCTGCCGATGGCTCTCTACCTCGTGTTCACGGTGGTGCCGTTCTACTGGATCTTCCTCTTCGCCTTCCGTGAGGCCGGATCGACCGCATGGTTCCCCTGGCCGCTGACCTTTGACAACTTCGTCACGGTCTGGAACGAGGTGGGCTACCGCCACTTCTTCTGGAACAGCATGTGGGTCGGGGTGGCGACCACGGCGGCGACTCTTCTGCTCGCGCTGCCCTCCGGCTACGCGCTGGCGCGCTTCCGGTTCAAGGGCAAGGGCGGGTTCATGCTCGTGCTGCTGTGCACGCAGTTCATCCCGGGCGCGATGATGCTCATTCCGCTGTTCCAGGCCTTCAATGCGCTGGGACTGATCAACAACCTCGCGAGCCTGATCATCGCCGACACCGTCTTCGGCCTGCCGCTCGCGATCATGTTCATGCAGTCGTTCATCTCGAAGGTGCCGTTCGAGCTCGAGGAGGCGGCGATGATCGACGGCTGCAGCCGGTTCCACGCGTTCCGGCTGGCGGTGCTGCCCGTCCTCGGACCGGCGACGATCGCCGTGGGCTCGTTCAGCTTCATCAACGCGTGGAACAACTTCCTCTTCGGGCTCATGTTCATCCACACCCAGGAGCGGTTCACCCTGCCCGTGGGGCTCAGCTTCACGATGGGGGAGTTCGGCGTCGACTTCGGTGTGCTCGCCGCGGGCGGCCTCGTCGCGGCGCTACCCGTCATCGTCATCTTCGCCTTCATTCAGAAGTACCTCGTCCAGGGGCTCGGCGCCGGCGCCGTCAAGGGCTGACGCGCCCGCCGACCCGCACCCAACAAGGAGAAAATCATGCGTATGCGCAAGCCGATCGTGGCGCTCGCGGTGGGCAGTGTCGCCCTGTCGCTGGCTCTGGCCGGATGCAGCGGCGAGTCCGCCGCCTCCGACGGCTCCGTCACCATCACGTTCTGGGATCACAGCGGCAACCCCACGCGGGCCGAGACGTACCGGGAGCTCGCCGCCCAGTACGAGGAGGAGAACCCGGGCGTGACGGTCGACTTCCTCACGCTGCCGAGCGACTCGGCGTTCGACAAGATCCAGACCAGCCTCGCCTCGGGAGACGGCCCCGACATCGCCTCGATGAGCGGCACGTTCGTGGCACCGCTGAGCGCCCAGGGCGCCCTCGTGCCGCTGGACGAGTGGTTCGCCGACTCGCCCCTGGCCGACGAGCTCGATCCGGCACTCGTGGAGGTCTCGCGTGCGGACGCCCGCGACGGCAACCTCTACGCGCTGCCCTACACCATGACCAACGGCATCCTCTGGTACCAGACCGAGAAGTGGGCCGAGGCCGGATACCCCGAGGGCCCGCAGAGCTGGGACGACTTCTACGAGGGCGCCGAGAAGCTCACCGACCCGGGCGCCGGTCAGTACGGCTTCGCCATGCGCGGGGGCGCGGGCGGCGTGTTCCAGTTCATGCAGGCGATGTACGCGGAATCGGGCGTCGACCGGCTCTTCGACGACGAGGGGGTCTCGACGATCGACGACCCGGCGAACCTCGAGGCGTTCGAGCGCTACGTCTCCCTCTACAAGACCGCCACGAGCGAGGCCGATCTGGGGTACGGCTACCCCGACATGATCGCGGCGTTCGGCTCGGGCGCCGCCGCCTCCGTGCAGCACAACCTGGGCTCGTACCCCGAGCACGAGGCCGCCCTGCCCGGCCAGTTCGCCGCGACATCGCTGTTCGAGAGCGCCGACGGTGATCGCGTGGTCATCGCCGATCCGGTGCCGTCCTTCGGCATCTTCGAGCGCAGCGAGCACCCCGAGGAGACGTGGGACTTCCTGGAGTTCATGCTCAGTGCCGAGGCCAACGGGGCCCTGAACGAGACGATCGGGCAGATTCCCGCCAACGTCGAGGCCCGCGACGCGGAGTGGATCTCGGAGCGGCAGTCGGTGAGCACGGCGAGCGCCTGGATCAGCGACGAGAAGGCCGTGATCCTCTCCCCGCCCACCTACCTGCCCGACTACGGCACGATCCTGCGCAACGAGATGGAGCCCCAGCTGCAGAAGGTGCTGCTGGGGGAGCTGGACCCGGCCGATTTCCTCACGCAGTGGGCCGACCGGATGACCGAGGAGCAGCAGGAATACATGGAGCAGCAGTGACCGCCAGGATCGACTCCTTCGAGGTCCGCGTCTTCGAGACCGAGACGCGCTCGACCCGCGACCATCACGGACACCGGCATCCCGGTCCGCTCGCCGCCGCCCACGAAGCGCTCGTGACCGTGCGGGACAGCGAGGGCGCCGAGGGGCACGTCCTCACCCCGGTGCGGAACGTCCGCGAGGACGCCTTCGCCGATCCGCTCCTGCGGGGGCTGGTCGGGCGGCCGGTGATGAGCGTGGAGCAGGTGATGCGCGACGTCGTCATGGCACAACGCGGCAACCCGGTCGACATCGCCGATCGGCGCATCGCCGTCGTGGACGAGCTGCTGTGGGACCTCATCGGTGTGCGGGCAGGCGCGCCGGTGTGGCGGCTGCTGGGCGGTGCCCAGGAGAGGGTGCGGGCCTACGCGAGCACGATGTGCGGAGACGAGATCGAGGGAGGCCTGGCCACTCCGGAGGACTACGCGCGCTTCGCGCGGCAGCTCGTCGAGCAGGGGTATCGCGCGATCAAGCTGCACACCTGGTTCCCGCCCGTGGCGTTCGCGCCGAGCGTGAAGCGCGACATCGAGGCGTGTGCGGCCGTTCGCGAGGCGGTGGGCCCCGATGTCGACCTCATGCTCGACGGGTACCACTGGTACAACCGGCAGGAGGCCCTCACCATCGGCCGCGCCATCGAGGAGCTGGGGTTCCGGTGGTTCGAGGAGCCGATGGAGGAGGTCTCGATCACCGCGTACCGATGGTTGAGCGACCAGCTCGACATCCCCGTGATCGGGCCCGAGACCGCCTCGGGGCGGAACCTCTCACGCGGAGACTGGGCGCACTTCGGTGCCGTCGACATCCTCCGCATCGGCCCGCAGAACGGGGGCGGCATCACCTCGTCGATGAAGGCGCTGCACATGGCCGAGAGCCTCGGCATGACCTGCGAGATCCACGGCAACGGCGCGGCCAGCCTCGCCGTGGTCGCGGCCACCTATGCCTCGCAGTTCTACGAGCGCGGTTTGCTGCATCCGCACTCCGACTACGACTGGCTGCCGCCGCACCTGTCGGGCCAGGTCGACCCGCTGGACGACGACGGCGGGGTGACGCTCCACGAGCGCCCCGGGATCGGCCAGCAGATCGACCTCGACCACATCCGACGCCACACCGTCCGCGCGTACGAGGTGACGGCGTGACGACCGAAGGGGGAGCGACGATGACGGAGCGCGTGGTGCTCATCACCGGGGCGGCCGGGCAGGTCGGCCGCATTCTGATGGACAGGCCGCCGCGTCCCGGGTGGCGCTATGTGCTGCTGGACGTCGTCGCGCCCGAGGGCGCCGACCGGCGCGACGACGCGACCGTCGTCATCGGCAGTGTCACGGACGAGGTCCTCGTCCGCTCGGCCATGGCGGGGGTCACCGATGTCGTGCATCTGGGCGCGCTCAGCGTCGAGGACGAGTGGCAGCGCATCGTGCAGGTGAACATCGACGGCACGCGGATCGTCCTCGACGCGGCCCGCGATGCCGGCGTCGGTCGATTCGTCTTCGCGTCGAGCAACCATGCCATGGGCTTCTACACACCGGCCGACGCCCCCGCCGGCGGTCTGCCCGATGACGCCCCGGCCCGCGCCGACACCTACTACGGCTGGAGCAAGGTGGCCGGGGAGGAGCTGCTGCGCCTGTACTGCGAGCGGTACGGCATGAGGGGGGTGGCCGTGCGCATCGGACACTGCTTCCCCGAGCCGCTCACGGGCTCGCGCCTGGCCGTCTGGCTCTCGCCCGCCGATGCGCGCGCGCTCGTCGACGCCGCCCTCGAGAACGACATCGACGCCTTCCAGATCGTCTGGGGCGCGTCGGCGAACACGCGCAGCTGGCTCTCGCGCGAGGGCGGGCGCCGCATCGGCTTCATCGCCCGCGACGACTCCGAGCGGTTCGCGGACCGCTTCCCACCGGAGCAGACGCGGGTGGACCCGACGACACCGCTCGGCGCCCACTTCACCGGGGTGCCGCTCGGCGAGCCGATGCGCACGCGCTGACCGCGCGCTTTCCACGGGCTTGCGCTCCCGCGGCGATGCTCAGAGCGCATCGAAACATATCTATTTGGAGCTGGACAGGTATTGGTGCGCGGTGTGGGCTGAAGACATCAGGCGCTCCGATACGAACGCAGAGAGGCGACGAAAGTGACGAACACGCAGGGCCGGGAACTGGCCGCGCAACTGGGGAGCGGGCTGCTGTCGTTTCCCGTGACGACGTTCGACGAGAGCGGTGATGTCGACCCGGCGCGCTACCGCGAGCACCTCGAGTGGCAGTCGAGTTTCGAGGTGGCCGGCCTGTTCGCGGCGGGTGGCACGGGGGAGTTCTTCTCGCTCACGCTCGAGGAGGTGCGCCAGGTGGTGGGGCTCGCGGTGGCGAGCGCGGCACCCGGTGTGCCGATCCTCGCCCCCGCGGGCGGCGCGACGCGCAACGCGATGCAGTACGTGCGCATCGCGGAGGAGGCGGGCGCGGCCGGCATCCTGCTGTTCCCGCCGTACCTCACCGAGGTGAGCGAGGACGGGCTCTTCGAGCACGTCAGCGCGATCGCGGCCAGCACGGTGCTGCCGATCATCGTCTACGGTCGCGCCAACGGCGTGCCGACGCCGCGGACGGTGGTGCGCCTGGCGGAGAGCTGCCCCAATGTCATCGGATACAAGGACGGCCTCGGCGACCTCGAGCTGATGGCGAAGATCGTCTCGGCCGTGGGTGACCGCCTGCTCTACGTGGGCGGGCTGCCGACGGCCGAGACCTTCGCGCTCCCGTACCTCGAGCTGGGGGTCACCACCTACTCGTCGGCGATGTTCAACTTCGTGCCCGACTTCGCTCTCGGGTTCTATGCCGACGTGCGGGCCCGCGATCACGCCGAGGTCCGGCGCAAGCTGAACGAGTTCGTGCTGCCGTACATCGACATCCGCGACCGCGGGAAGGGGTACGCGGTGTCGATCGTCAAGGCGGGGGTGGACGCGGTGGGACGCTACGGCGGACCGGTGCGGCCGCCGCTGAGCGACCTGACCGCTGCCGAGCGGGCCGAGCTGTCGGAGCTCGTCGCGAGCGTGGCGCTGCCGGAGGCGGTGGCATGAGCGCGGCGCAGACCGTGATCACCGGGGAGCTTCTCATCGACGGGGCGTGGCGAGCGGGCACGGCCGGCGCGATGCGCGCCTTCGATCCCGTGCGCGGGGAAGAGGTGGGACCGGCGTTCGGGATGGCCACGATCGACGACGCGCGCGACGCGGCGCGGGCGGCCGCCGCGGCCTTCCCTGCATTCCGTGCCCTGGAGCCCGCGGCCCGCGCCGCGTTCCTGCGGTCGATCGCGGACGGCCTGGATGAGGCCCGCGACGCCCTCGTGGAGCGCGCGCTCGTCGAGACCGGGCTGCCGGAGGCGCGCCTGGTGGGGGAGGTCGCGCGCACCAGCGGCCAGATGAGGTTGTTCGCCGATGTCCTCGACCGCGGCACGGCGGAAGGAATCCGCATCGATCCCGCGCTCCCGGATCGCGCACCCGCGCCCCGGCTCGACATCCGTCAGCGGAAGGTTCCGCTGGGCCCCGTCGTCGTCTTCGGCGCGAGCAACTTCCCCTTCGCGTTCAGCAACGGCGGCGGGGACACGGCAGCCGCGCTCGCCGCCGGGTGCCCCGTGATCGTGAAGGCCCACCAGGCCCACCCGGGCGTGGCGGAGCTCGTCTCGCGGGTCATCGAGAGGGCGATGCGCGAGCACGGCCTTCCCGGCGGCGTCTACCAGTCGCTGCTCGGTTCGGGACGGGACGTGGGCACCGCCCTGGTGAAGGACGCGAGGGTGAAGGCCGTGGGCTTCACCGGCTCGCGGTCCGGCGGGCTGGCGCTCGTCCGCGCGGCGCAGGACCGGCCGGAGCCGATCCCCGTGTACGCCGAGATGAGCAGCATCAATCCCGTCTTCGTTCTTCCCTCGGCCGCGGACGGGACGCTCGGCGAGGGCTTCGTCGGCTCGCTCACCCTCGGCGCCGGCCAGTTCTGCACCAACCCGGGCCTCGTCTTCGTGCCACGCGACCCGGCGGGCGACGCGTTCGTCGATGCGGCCGTGGCGGCGGTCCGCCGGGCCGTGGGGCAGCCGATGCTGACCCGCGGCATCCACGACGCGTTCCAGTCCGGCTGCCAGCGGCTCGCCACCGTCGCGACCGAGATCGCACGCGGCACGCGCGGTCCGGGGCCCTGCGCCCCGGCCCCGCGCCTCTTCGAGGCGCATCTCGAGCAGTTCCTGGCGCGCCCCGAGCTGTCGGAGGAGGTATTCGGGGCCGCGGCCCTGCTCGTGCGCTACGACGACGCGGAGCGGCTGCCGGAGGTGGCGAGCCGTCTGGAGGGACAGCTCACCGCGACGATCCATGTCGATCCCGAGGCGGAGGATGCGGCGGTGGCGGCGCGGCTCGCGACCGAGCTCGAGCTGCGGGTCGGCCGGATCCTCGTGGGCGGGTGGCCGACCGGCGTCGAGGTCGGCCACGCGATGGTGCACGGCGGACCGTTCCCGTCGACGTCGGACGGCCGCAGCACCTCGGTGGGCTCGCTGGCGATCGAGCGCTTCCTGCGCCCCGTCGCCTACCAGTCCTTCCCGGCGGCGCTCCTTCCCCGGTCCCTCCGCGACGGCACCGCGCTGCCGCGGCTCGTCGACGGGCAGCCGCTCGTGTAGCCGACCGCGCGGCGACACCACCCGCCCGCGGCGCGTCTCGCCGCCAGGGGGGAGGGGGGATCAGTCGCCCGGGTACGCGACGCCCGTGAGCTCCTCTGACAGCCGCCACAATCGGGCGGCGTCGCCCGCGCGCCGGAGCGGCCGGTAGGGCGCCTGCTCGGCCGGCGCACCTCCGAGGTGGCCGGGGCCGCTCGGCCCGTACAGCCGGCCCGGCCGCGCGTCGGGAGAGGTCGCGGCGTGCAGTGCCGGCAGCGCGGCGGTCTCCGGCGTGCCGGCCAGCAGCCCGCGCGCGGACGCCCAGCGGATCATCCGCACCCCTGCCGTGTCATCGGATCGACCGAGTTCGGGGCGGGCGGAGAGCAGGCTGGTCGGGGCCACGCCGGGGTGTGAGAGGTTGCTCGTGATCCCCCAGCCCAGCGCCTCGCTGCGGCGCTGCAGCTCGAGGCCGAAGTGACCGACGGCGATCTTCGACTGGCGATAGGCGCGCATGCCGTTGTACCCGCGGGCCCAGGCGGGGTCGTCCCAGTTGATGCCGCCGCGTGCCGCCGCGATGCTCAATTGCGACGTCACGCGGGCGCGCCCGGCGCGCAGGAGCGGCAGCAGCTGCGCCACGAGCGCGAAGTGGCCGAGGTGATTCGTCCCGAACTGCAGCTCGAACCCGTCGGCCGTCGTCTGCCGCGTCGGCGGCGTCATGACGCCCGCGTTGTTGATGAGGACGTGGATCGGGCGACCATCGGCGCGCAGACGCTCGCCGAGCGCGGCGACGGAGTCGAGCGACGACAGGTCCAGCGGCAGCAGCTCGACCTCGGCGCCGGGCACGGCCCGGCGGATGCTGCCGGCCGCCGCCTCCCCCTTGCGCGGATTGCGCACGGGCAGCGCGAGGCGCGCGCCGGCCCGGGCGAGGCGGGTGGCGATGCGCAGCCCGATGCCGTCGCTTCCCCCCGTCACGACGGCTCGGCGGCCGTCGAGCGGCGGGATGGTGATATCGATGTTCCTGCGCGGCATGTGGGTTCTCCTTCGTGTCGCGTCTCACTCTGCGGTCATCGCCGCACCGCATCCAGGACACGGCAGGTCGTGGATCACGCGACGCACGGGTGCGAGGATCGGTCCGATGACGGGAGGCGCGGTGGCGATCGACAGGAGCGGCCTGGGAGAGTTCCTCCGCCGGCGACGCGGCGTGCTGCAGCCGGAGGACGTGGGTCTTCCGCGCGGGCAGCGCCGCCGAACCGAGGGTCTGCGCCGGGAGGAGGTGGCGGCGCTGTGCCACATGTCCTCCGACTACTACGCGCGGCTCGAGCGTGGTGACGGGCCGCTTCCGTCCGAGCAGATGCTCGCCTCGATCGCGCAGGGGCTGCACCTGACGGTCGACGAGCGCGATCACCTGTTCCGTCTCGCCGGCCACCCGCCGCCGGCGCGCGGTGCCGAGAGCGAGCACGTCTCACCCGGCCTGCTGCGCGTGCTGGATCGCCTGCACGACACGCCCGCCGAGATCGTGACCGAGCTCGGCGAGACGCTCCGCCAGACGCCGCTCGGCGTCGCCCTCACGGGCGACCTCACGGCGCTCGCCGGGCCGGAGCGCAGCATCGGTTTCCGCTGGTTCTCCGATCCCCGCGTCCGCAGCCTGTACCCCGAGGAGGACCACGGCTTCCTCTCGCGGCTGTGGGCCTCGGGCCTTCGCGAGGTCGTCTCGCGGCGTGGCCCACGCTCGCGAGCGGCGCGCATGGCCGAGCTGCTGCTCGAGCGCAGCGCCGAGTTCCGTGAGGTGTGGGCGCGGCATGAGGTGGGCCTGCGGCCGGCCGAGACGAAGCGATTCGTCCATCCCGAGGTCGGGCTGCTCGAGCTGTCGTGCCAGAACCTCGTCGATCCGTCGCAGTCGCACTCGCTGCTCGTCTACACCGCGGTGCCCGGCAGTGAGAGCCACGCGAAGCTCGCGCTGCTGTCGGCGCTCGCGCCGCGTGCCGCCTCCTGACGGGGTCGCGTCGCACGCGGAGGAGGGGCGGCACCTGCGGGGTGCCGCCCCTCCTCATCGGGCCTGCGCGATGCGGCTCACGCCGCGATCGCCGGGGCGTCGCTGCCGCGCTGGATCTCGATCTTGCGGGGCTTGGCCTTCTCGCTGATCGGGATGAGCACGCTGAGCACACCGTTCTCGTAGCGGGCCGAGATCGCCTCGGTGTCGATGCCCTGACCGAGGTTCAACTGGCGCAGGAAGCTGCCGGAGGCGCGCTCGCGCGTGATCCACGAGACGCCCTCGTTGCTGCGCACCGTGCGCTCGGCGCGGATGGTGAGGACCTGGCCGTCGACATCGATGTCCACGCTGCCGGGATCGATCCCCGGCAGGTCGGCGCTGAGAACGTAATGGTCGCCGTCGCGGTACAGGTCCATCGGCATCAGCCGCGGACCCTGCCGGTCGAGCATCTGCTGGGCGACGCGGTCCAGCTCGCGGAACGGATCGAAGAACATCGCCATCGTGATCGTCCTCCTTCTGTCTGGCGCTGTTCACCTCACAGAATCGAGTCGGATCGACTCATTTCGATTATTAGCACTCTCGGGGTGAGAGTGCTAACTTCTCAGCGACTTCGAAGCTGCATCGCTCAGGGCAGCAGGAACCTCAGCACGTTCGCCGCGATCCACGTGACCGCGAGGATCACGGCCGCCACGCTGGCCCAGGTCCAACCCTTCCTGAGCCGCCGACCCTGCGCCGCCACGCCCGGTGCCGGCGCCGGCGGCGGCGGTGCGTGAGCGGCGTCCTCGCGGAACGGCAGCGCGCCGGGAGTCGCCGGCAGGGCCGACGGCGCGACCTCGCGTGCCAGCCGCTCGTCGCGCCAGCGACCCCACTGCGCGAGCTTGTCCATGAGCGCCGCCACCACCGAGAACAGCCAGGCCCACGTCGCCGGGTCGAGGGTCGACGCGCCGCGGCGCATGTACAGGAACAGCCAGTCATCCACGATCTCGACGTCGAGCTGCCCGGCGTGGTCGATGAACCGGGCCATGATGTCGGGCGTGAACAGGTACAGCGCGTCGCGCTCATAGCCCTGCGGGCAGTACAGCGCGAAGTGCCGATCGAAGTCGCCCTCCAGGCTCAGGCGCTGATCCCTGTCGAACGCCGTCGGCAGGTTCGAGCCGAACAGGCTGTTATTGCCGAGTGCGTCGAGGACGATGTGAGGCAGCGGTGCGTCGAGATGGATCGCCACATACCCCCAGTTGTGGATCCGGCGGTTCTTTCCGGAGCCGGTGGTGTACCGGTAGTTGCCGAACTCGACGAATCGCGGCCGCGTGCCGCGCACCCGGTCGCTCGCGATTCGGCCGCTGCCGCGGTTGAAGATGAGCCCGGGCAGCCGCGGGTCGGCCATCCGCGGCACATACTCCATGCCGTTCGCACGCGCGAAGTGGTCGAGGCGGTAGCCGCTGTGGCGCCCACCGCGCACGGCGCGCACCGCCACCGCACCGATGAGCGTCGGCACCGCGAGGAACAGGATCGGCACGATCAGCAGCGGCAGATCGTCGATGCCCGCCCGGGCGAGGATCGGGGGAAGCAGCGCGACCCCCACCAGTGCGAACACGACGCAGAGGGCGATCATGAACCCCAGCACCCAGCCCTGCGCGGCGCCGGGGTCCGGCGTGCCGCGGGCCTTCATCTGCTGGCGCCACGAGCGCAGCGCCTCGGGGTCGATGGGCGAGGTCAGGGGTCGCGCATCGAACGCGTAAACGGAGTGCGGGGCGCGGCTCGGTTGGCTCACCCTGCCACGGTACGACGGCCGGACCCCGCGCCGCGGCAACGGGTTACGGGACCGCGGGTCCCGTAACCCCGCGTTCACGAAGCCGTCGATTCCCGTATCGGCAGTCTCGTAATTGCCGGACACCTTCGGCGCGCACTGTGGAGCCGAGCCCCGGCCCCACCCGAGCGGGCACCCCCTTCCGAAAGGCACCTCATGCGACTCCGTACTCCGCTCGTTCTCGGCGCGCTCGCCGCGGGCTCGGCCGTGCTCCTCGCGGGCTGCTCCGCCGCCTCGGCCGACGAGGCCCCCGACACCATCCGGATGGCCACCCTGCCTCTCGGCGACGACCCCAACGCCGTCACCCCGGTCGACGCCCTGCAGGACCTTCTCTCCGAGGAGACCGGCATGGAGGTCGAGATCACCGACGTGCCCAGCTACTCGGCGGCGATCGAGGCCGTTCGGGCCGGACACTCCGACATCGTCATGATGAGCGGGTTCCCGTCGGCGCTCGCCGTGAACACCGGCGAGGTCGACTCGTTGGTGGCATGGCCGGGCACCGATGAGCCGGTCTCGACCTGTCTCGTGCTCGACGACTCGCCGCTGCAGTCGCTCCAGGACATCACGCCCGACACGGTCGTCGCGTTCGCCGACCCGGCGTCCAGCTCGGGCTACTTCATGCCGGTCCACATGCTCGACGCCGCGGGCTTGACGAAGGACGAGGACTACACGGCCCTCATGTCGGGCGGTCACGACCGCAGCTTCATCGCGCTGCAGCAGGGCCAGGCGGACGTCGCCTGCACGTCGACGATCTTCCCGGCCATGGCCGGTCAGGGTTCGCCGCTGTTCCCGTTCGAGCAGGGCGAGACGCGCTCCCTGGGTGAGAGCATCTCGATGCC
This sequence comes from Microbacterium sp. Marseille-Q6965, assembly GCF_946151065.1. Classification (GTDB taxonomy): domain Bacteria; phylum Actinomycetota; class Actinomycetes; order Actinomycetales; family Microbacteriaceae; genus Microbacterium. Next base: position 251,515 of record NZ_CAMGZA010000003.1, read on the forward strand.
CATCGCCATCAGCGTGCTCGGCAGCCAGCACATGACGGACGAGAAGCGCGAGGCGCTGCTCACGGCGATTCCGGCGGTGTGGAACACCGACAACGCCGACGAGCTCGGCCTCTATGTCGAAGGCATCCCCGAGGGTGTCGAGCCGATCCTCGAGCCGGAGAAGGATCTCTTCCAGCCCTTCGTCGACATCGCAGCCGTCGCGGGCGTCGACATCTCGGACCTGGAGTGAGCGCGGTGTCGGCACCCCTCGCCACCCCCACCAACGCCGAGATGCGCGCCCGCATCCCCCTCGTCACGGTGCGCGACCTGCGGGTGCGGTACGCGTCCGACGCCCCCTTCGTGCTGGACGGCGTGGACCTCGACCTGCACCCCGGCGAGATGGTCGCGCTGCTCGGGGCGTCGGGCTCGGGCAAATCCACCCTCATGAGGGCGCTGACGGGGTTCGCCCCCGTCAGCGCCGGCACGGCGAGGGTCGGCGGCTTCGATCTGACGAACCTCCGTCGCGGCCAGCTGCGCGAGCTGCGCTCGAACGTGGGGCAGGTCTTCCAGCAGTTCAACCTCATCGGCCGGCTGTCGGTGCTCACGAACGTGCTCACCGGCTCGCTGTACTCCGCCGGCCCCGTCAACATGCTCGGCACGTTCCGCCGCGCCGACCGCACGCGCGCGCTGGATCTGCTGGATCGTGTCGGTATCGGTCACAAGGCGAACGAGGAGGCCCGGTCGCTCTCGGGCGGGCAGCAGCAGCGCGTCGCGATCGCCCGCGCTCTGATGCAGAACCCGAAGCTGATCCTCGCCGACGAACCGGTCGCTTCCCTCGACCCCAAGATGAGCCGCACGGTGCTGGAGCTGCTGCGGTCGATCGCCCACGAGGAGGGCATCCCGGTGCTGGTCAGCCTGCACGTGCTGCCGCTCGCGCTCGCGCACTCCGACCGGATCGTCGGCCTGCGTCACGGCGAGATGGTCGTGCAGGGCGCCACCTCTCAGCTCGACGCGCACAAGCTCGCCGCCGTGTACGACATCGACGACGAGGAGGACGAGGACTGATGTCGACGATCAACCCGGCCGACGCCGCGCAGGCCGCCGCGTCGGCCCCGCGCCCGCCCCGCCGCAAGGGGGGCGAGCCCACGACGCTTGCCCCGAAGGATCGTGAGCGCCTGGAGCGGGCGTTCCGCATCCCGCGGGCGCGCTTCCTCATCGGTGCGGTCATCGCCGTCGCGATCGTGCTGTGGTCGGCCGACGGCGCGCAGTTCAACTTCCTCAAGCTCGGCGAGGGCGCCGCGAACATGGGCGAGTTTTTGCTGCGCCTGTTCCCGCCCGACTTCTCGCAGTTCGGCCGGATCGTGGCGCTGCTCGTCGAGACCCTGCAGATGGCGATCGTCGGCACCGTGCTCGGTACCGTGCTCTCGCTCATCGTCGCGTTCGGCGCGGCGAGCAACATCGCGCCGCGGTGGCTCTACTACGTGTGCCGCTGGGTGATGAACATCATCCGCGCGCTGCCCGACCTGGTCATCGCGCTGATGTTCGTCTCGGCCGTCGGTCTCGGCCCGTTCGCGGGCATCCTCGCCATGACCGTGGGGTCCATCGGATCGATCGGGAAGGTGTTCGCGGAGGCGATGGAAGCGGTCGATCGCGGGCCCATCACCGCGATGGAGTCGGTCGGGGCCTCGAGGCGCCAGATCGTGCAGTACGGCATCCTGCCCCAGGCGCTGCCGATGCTCACCAGCTACACGCTGTTGCTTTTCGAGGGCAACGTGCGTGGCGCGACGATCCTCGGCCTCGTCGGCGCCGGGGGCATCGGCCTGGAGCTCACGACCGCCATGAACATGTACAACTACGGCCACCTGTCTGCCATGGTGATCTGCATCATCCTGCTCGTCACCGTCATCGACCAGGCCTCGGCCATCATCCGGAGGAAGATCACATGACCACCGCAGACATCCCCGCCATCGACGAGCTCGTCCGCAGCGCGCCCGTCAATCTGCGCGACATGGGCGGCATCCGGGTGGCCGGTGGCGAGATCCGCCAGGGCTTCGCGATCCGCGCCGACGACCTGTCTCTCATCACCGACGAGGTCGCGTCCGAGCTGGTCGAGGCGGGGCTCACCTCCGTGATCGATCTGCGCTCCAACCTGGAGACGCGCATCACCGGCCGGGGCCCGCTCGCGGATCACGCGGTGACCTACCACCACGTGTCGCTCATGCCCGACATCCGTCGCGGCATCACCCGCGAGGACCTGGTGTCGCGGGACTACCGCGGCACCTACGCGCCGATGTATGTGGCGCTGTTCGAGAACGCCGCGCCCCTCATCGTCAACGCCCTCGCCGTCATGGCGACGGCGCCGGGAACCGTCGCGTTCCACTGCGCCGCGGGCAAGGACCGCACGGGGGTGCTCGCGGCCTCGCTGTTGCTCGCGCTCGATGCCACCGACGACGAGATCGTGGCCGACTACGGCAGGACGGGCCCGAACGTGCCCGCCATCCTTCAGCGCACCCGCGCGGTGGTCGGCCCGATGATGCGGGCGCTGGGCGTCGAGATCGACGCCGCCGCCCTGGCCGCGGGGGAGCAGGACTTCCACGAGGACGCCATGCGCCGCACCCTCGACGCCCTGCGGGAGCGCCACGACGGCGACGCGCTCGCCCCCGTGCGCCGCGCGGGACTGAACGAGGCCCTCATCGACATGCTGCGTCAGCGGGCGCTCGCCGCGTGAGCGCGGAGGCACCGCCGGTCGGGATTCCGCCGCGCCGGCGCGGTCCCGGGCGCCCGCGCGTGGAGGAGCACGACGAGCGCATCCTGCGCGCGGCCCTGGAGCTGATCGACTCCGGCCGCGAGGTGACGGTGAACGCCGTCGTCGCCGCCAGTGGCGTCTCGCGGGCCGCGCTCTACCGCCGCTGGGGGAGCGTGACCGACCTCGTCGCAGCGGCGCTGGACCACGGGCGCAACAACGCGATCGAGATCCCGACCGAGGGCGATCTCAGGCAGAACATCATCGACGCGTACTTCACGCGCGGACGCGAGTCGCTCGGGGCCGACTATCCCGACCGTCGCTTCCGCCTGCGTATGCGCCTCGTGATGGCCGACCGCGATCTGCAGCGCACGTACTGGCGCTCGCACGTGAATCGGCGCCGGGCCAGCATCGAACGCGCGTTGCAGGCCGGAATCGAGCGGGGCATCCTGCGGCAGGACCTCGACGTCGACGCGAGCATCGACCTCATCAACGGCGTCTTCTACTACCAGGGCTTCGTGCGAGGCGTTTCGATGGGCGACCCCGAGGCGCTCGCCCGCTGCCGCGCCGCGTTCGAGACGGCCTGGCGCGGCATGCTGGCCTGAGGGGTCTTCTGCGCTGCGCCCGCGGATGGAAGCATCGGGGCATGCTGACGCTGAGCAGACAGGAGGCGCGGCGCATCGCCGTGCGCGCGCAGTTCCTCGACGCCTACCGGCCGCAGTCGCTGCTCGAGGTGCTCGACCAACTCACGGGCGTGCAGATCGATCCGACCACCGCGATCGCCCGCAGCCAGGAGCTGGTGCTGTGGTCGCGCCTGCATGACGCGTTCACGCCCTCCGACCTGACGCACGCGTTGGAGGTGGAGCGCACGGTCGCCGAGCACGTCACGCTGATCCGCCCGATGGCCGACATGGGGGTCGTCCTGGCGGTGGCGGACGAGTGGATCCACCCCTCCACGCACGCGTGGGTGATGGCGAACGCCCACTTCCGCGATCGGATCCTGGAGCGCCTGCGGGCCGAGGGACCGCAGACCACCGCGACGCTGCCGAACGACCCCGAGGTGCCGTACGCGTCCACCGGGTGGGACGACGAGCGCAACGCGGGTCGCATGCTCGAGGTGCTGTGTCTGCGCGGCGAGGTGGCGGTGTCGGGCCGGGAGGGCCGCCGGCGGCTGTGGGACCTCGCCGAGCGCGTGTACCCCGCCGACCTGCACGCCCCGCCACCGGAGGAGGCCCGGGCGATTCGCGACGACCGTCGGCTGCTGTCCCTCGGGATCGCGCGCGAGAAGCCGCTGCGCTCGCCGGCGGAACCCTCGCCGCTCGGACCGATCGGCGAGGAGGCCGTCGTCGAGGGAGTGGAGGGCACGTGGCGCGTGCATCCCGACGTGCTCGCGACGGAGTGGGCGGGCGACCGGGTGGCCCTGCTGTCGCCGTTCGACCGGATGGTCTACGACCGCGACCGCGCGCTCGACCTGTTCGACTTCGAGTACGTGCTCGAGATGTACAAGCCGGCCGCCCAGCGCCGGTGGGGCTACTTCGCCCTGCCGATCCTGTGCGGGGACCGTCTCATCGGCAAGCTCGACGCCAGGGCCGACCGTAAGAAGGGGGTGCTCACCGTCAACGCGATCCACGAGGACATCCCGTTCTCGCCCGCCGATGCCGACGCGGTCGACGCCGAACTCGAGGACCTGGCCGGTTGGCTGGGACTCGAGCTGCGGCGCTGAAGCGGTCGCGAGAGCGCGCAGCTTGGGCCTGCGCGCGCCATGGCAGAGCCGAAACGGGCAGGTAATACGAGCGCCCTACAGTGACGGCATGCTCGACAACGCCACGCCCGGTCACCACGCGGAGGCGTTGCCCCTCAACCGCTACGGCACCGGACCGACGCCGCAGTTCGCTCCGGTGCCGATTCTCCAGCCCGGGGTGTTTCCCCCGCACGACGCACTGCCCGAGATGCCGTACGTGCCCGTCACGCCGGAGACGGTGCTGTGGGGTCGGCTGCCGAGCCGGCGGGATGCTCCGGTCGTCACGATCGCTTCGGGCGACACGATCATCGTCGACACCCTCAGCCATGAGGGCCTCCTTCCCGATCAGGGGCAGGATCCGGCGGCGTTCTTCGCGCAGCACGGCGTGCCGCGCGACGCGGTGTTGCGCGACGCGATCGCGGTCGCCGCATCCACGCCGCGCGACGCGGTGCACGACGGCCCGCACGTCATCACGGGCCCGATCCGCGTCGAGGGCGCCCGCCCCGGCGACCTGCTGCGCATCGCCATCGAGCGCCTCGAACCGCGCGTGCCGTACGGCGTCATCAGCAACCGACACGGGAGGGGCGCACTGCCGGCCGAGCTTCCGCGATCCGGGCGGACGGTCAGCGTCTTCACCCCCGTCGAGGAGCGCGCCGGGGCCCTCCGCGGTGTGCTGCCGAGGGTCGAGGGCGCGCAGCGCGAGGTGGCCTTCCCGCTCGCTCCGTTCCTCGGCGCGATCGGGGTGGCGCCCGACAGCGACGAGCGCCCGCATTCGGTGCCGCCGTCCGAGTTCGGCGGCAACATCGACATCAAGCTCCTCGTCGAAGGGACGGCCATCTACCTGCCCGTCCAGGTCGACGGAGCGCTCGCCTATGTCGGAGATCCGCACTTCGCGCAGGGCGACGGGGAGGTGGCGCTGACGGCCGTGGAGGCCTCGCTGCGCGCCACACTGCGGTTCGACGTCGTGCCGGCGGCGCGTGCACACGCCGAGTTCGGCCGGGTGAAGGGGCCGCTCGTGGAGACCGACGAGTATCTCGTGCCCACGGGCCTCGACCCCGACCTGAACGAGGCGATGCGCAAGGCGACCCGGGCCGCGCTGGATCTCCTCCGCGCGCGCTGGGGGATGGCGGAGCACCTCGCGTACGCCTATCTCTCGGCCGCCGTGGACTTCGACATCTCGCAGGTGGTCGACGGGACGTGCGGCGTGCATGCCCGCATCCGCACCTCCGATCTCTCCGATTCCGTCTTCGCCGCGCGCCCCGCTCGCGGCCCCGGGGCGGGCGGGAGCCGGCGATGACGGACCAGGAGCGCGGGCCGTACGCCGGGGTGCAGGGCGCTGGTGGCGTGCCCGAGGACCTGCTCGCCGCGCTATCGGCATATGAGCGCGCGATCCTCACCAACGAGCTCGACGAACTCGACCGCTGGTTCCTCGATTCCCCGAGCACGCTGCGCGCCGACCATGCGGGTCTGCTCCTCGGTCACGACGAGATCAGCGCTTTCCGTGGGCTTCGGGGTGGCGTGCCCGCTCGGGTCATCGAGCGGCTCGAGTACCGCCGCCTCGGCGCGGAGGCCGCGCTCGTCGTCTCGGTCTCACGGTTCGCGGCCGGGGGCCACGGGGTGCAGACCCAGCTGTGGCAGCTCACCGAGATCGGCTGGCGTATCGCCGCCGCCCACGTCTCGAGCCGTCCCCAGAGCTTCGACCGGTCGATCTGGCGGGCGGTCGGTGCCCCGCTCGTCCACGCCGACGACCCGAAAGGTCCCCTGGGGGGCCTCACCGTGGCCGTGAAGGACCTCTTCGCGATCGAGGGGTTCCGCATCGGCGCGGGCAATCCGGCCTACCTCGACAGCGCCGCACCACAGACCGCGACCGCAACGGCGGTGGCCGACCTGCTGCAAGGGGGAGCGGCGGTCCGCGGCATCTCTCAGACCGACGAGTTCGCCTATTCGATCGCCGGTGACAACCCCCACTACGGCACCCCGCCGAACGACGCGCTGCCGGGAGCCCTTCCGGGGGGATCCTCCTCGGGTCCGGCCAGTGCCGTCGCGATGGGTCAGGCCGACATCGGGTTGGCGACGGACACCGCCGGGTCGGTGCGGGTACCTGCCTCCTATCAGGGGCTGTGGGGACTGCGCACGACCCACGGCCTCGTGCCTCGCGACGGACTGCTTCCGCTCGCGCCGACCTTCGACACGGTGGGGTGGATCACGCGCGATGGGCACACCCTGCAACGGGTGGCCGACTGGTGCCTGCCCCCAAGCGATGCGGGCGCCGCGGACCACCCGCTGCCCTGGCGGATCCGGGTGCCGCTCGAGATGCGGGAGGCCGCCGCGCCGCAGACGCGAGCGGCATTCGACGCGTTCCTCACCCGCCTCGACGCACCGATCGAGCAGGTGAGCATCGGTGACCTGGCGTCCTATCAGCAGCCGTTCCGGGTGGTGCAGGCCGCCGAGGCGTGGCGCAGCAACGGCGAATGGGTTCGTGCCCATCCGGGCGCGCTCGGGCCCGCGGTGGAGGCGCGGTTCCGCGAGGCGGCCCGCGTCACGCCCGAGGAGGAGAACGCGGCGCGGGCGGCGCTCGAACCGCTCAGGGCCCGCATGCAGGCGCTCGTCGCCGACGCTCAGCTCCTCTTTCCCACGGTCCCCGGCCACGCGCCGTCGCGCGATGCGGACGGGGCGGCCGTCGATGCCGTGCGCACCGCGACGCTGCGGATGACGACGCCGGCCGCCGTCGCCGGGCTCCCGGCGCTCTCGTTCCCCGTTCTCCGGGTGCCGCTCGCGCAGCGTTCCGCGCCCGTGGGCGTCTGCGTCGTGGCCCGCCGCGGATGCGACGCCCAGCTCGTGGGTCACGCGCGGCGCCTGTCCTCCCTCGCGTAAGCGCGATCGAGCGCCCTCTGCGCGTGGCAGGCGTTCGCCCGCGACCACGTCGCGGAGCCTCGATCCGCGTCCGGGTCAGGAGTCGTCCGAGGATTCCTCCGAGCCGCCCTCCTGGGCCTCCGTTCCCGCGTCGGCGGCCGCCTCGCTGACCTCGTCGCTCACGACGGGGGTCGGCGGGGCGTCGTCGGCCCTCGCGTCGTCGGCGTGCCTGGAGTGGGGTGTGGGATCGCTCATGGTGTCTCCTCTCGACCTCGCCAGCCTCGCCGCCGGGCGGCCGGGACGCACCCCCTTGACAGAGGAACGACTCCGCCGTCGCGCCCGCGGCGGTGTCGCGCCCGCGGGGTCAGGCATCGGCCGCCCAGGTGTCGGGCGTGCCGATGCGGGTGAGCGGGCGGAACAGGGCCAGCGCGATCGCGACCGCGACAAGCGTCAGCGCGAGGATGAGCAGCGCGGTCGCGAGCCCGACACCCGACAGCAGTGCCGAGCCGACCAGCGGCGCGAGCGGGAACGACGCCGCTCCGGACAGCGCCGCGACCGACGAGAAGCGGCCCTGCATCTGCTCGGGGGTGACGACTGCGGCGTACGAGAAGATCGACGCGTTCAGGGCCGGAGCCAGCAGGTAGGCGACGGTGTAGCAGGCGAGGATCGGCACGTACGTGGGCAGGATCGCCATGGTGAGGAAGGCGAGCGACATCACCGCGATGCAGGCCGGCACGATGACGCCCGTGCGCACCCGGCGCACGAGCACCGGAGCGAGGAACGACCCGATCAGCAGCGAGGCGCCGATCATCGTGCTCAGCAGCCCGATGAGGAAGGGATCGGTGCCGCGCGCGGCGAGATCGAGCGTGACGGCGATCGTCGAGCCGTTGCTCGCCGTGTTGAGGACGATCGCCAGCGCGATCATCACGACGAACAGCGGCTTCGAGGCGACGTAGCGCAGGCCCTCGCCGAGCGCTCGCAGCGGGTGGGTGCGGCGGGCCTCCTGCAGGTCGCCGTTGAGCGGGCGGCGAATGAGGACCGCGCCCACCGCGGCGACGAGGTTGCCGATCGCCGATCCCAGCAGGGGCAGCGCGTGCGACACGGCGTACAGGACGCCTCCGACGGGCCCGGCGAGGAGCGAGGCCACCGATTCGCGCCCCTCGACCGCCGCACGTGCGGTGGGCATCTGCTCCGCCGGCACGACCGCGCGCAGGCCGCCGTCGCCGGCGGGGCCGACGAAGGCGGTGGCCACCTGCGAGCCGAACGAAACCAGCGCGAGGTGCGCGGGGTGCAGCGCGCCCATCCACAGCGCGGCGGCGGCCGTGAGCCACAGCGCGGCGGCGGTGCCGGCGGCGAGGAAGATCAGTCTGCGGCGATCCACCCGGTCGGCGATCACGCCGGCCGGCAGCGTCGCCACGAGGTAGCCGGCGCCGCCGATCGCGGAGATGATTCCCGCGTAGAGGACGTCGCCGGTGATGGCGAGCGCCACGAGGGGAATGGCGAATCCGGCGATTCCCATACCGAGCGCGCGCGCCGTCAGGCCGCTCATGAGCAGCAGGTACGACCCGTTGCGCAACAGTCGCGGCGGCGTCGTGCGCCCGGGGTCGGGGGCAGGGGCGGGCGGTTCCGCGACGGCGGGTGCGGAACCGCCCGCGGCGGCGAGCGCGGTGTTGGGCGGCATCGAGGTCATATCGCGACGATAAACCCGCAAGCGTTGTTGCGCAATAGATGTTGCGCAACTGGTGCTGCGCGTCTCGGTAGGCTCGGATCATGACGGAGGAATACCGGCCCTTCGAGGTGACCGAGGTCTCGATGATGCGCGCCCTGGCCCACCCCGTCCGGCAGCAGATCCTCGCCGAGCTCGTCGGTCGCCGGCACGCCCGCGCCGCAGATCTGGCGGGCGCCCTGGATCTGCCCGCGAACTCCGTGAGCTTCCACCTGCGCACGCTGGCGAAGGCCGGACTGATCGTCGAGGCGCCGGAACGGGCGCGCGACCGGCGGGACCGCGTCTGGAAGCCGCTGTCTCTCGACGGCTATCGGGTCAGCAAGAACTCGCCGGAGGCGCGCCTGGTCACCGAGCCGGTGCTGCGCTGGCTGCGCGCGCTGCTCGTCGGCGAGGCCGACGAGTTCCTCGGGGAGCCGCAGGAGACGGTGCGCATCAGCAACATCAGCCAGGTGCCGCTCACCAAGGCGGAGGCCGAGGAGCTCGCGGCGGAGGTCGACGAGCTCGGCAAGCGCTGGGCGGTGCGGGTGCGCGACGCGCGCGACGCCGACCCGGGCACTGCGCGCCCGCTGTACCAGGCCGTCTTCGCCCTCGGGCCGATGCTGCGCAACTCCCGGTCCGAAGCTGGGAGCCCCGCATCGCGGCCGGACGCGTGATCGGATAGACTACGAAGGTTGTGCGGCCTTGCGCCGCGCAGTGTGCAACACACCCTCCTGCCGTCGAGAGATGCTCGGCGGCCGATCTAGTCCGAAGGAGGTGGGTCAATGACGCACCAGTACGAACTCATGGCGATCCTTCAGCCGGAGATCGACGAGCGCCAGGTTCCCACGATTCTCGACAAGTTCCTGAAGGTCATCACGGATGCTGATGGCACGATCGACAAGGTCGACGTCTGGGGCAAGCGCCGTCTCGCCTACGAGATCCAGAAGAAGAACGAGGGCATCTACGCCGTCGTCAACTTCACCGCCACGAGCGAGGCCACGGTCGAGCTCGACCGCCAGCTCAAGCTGAACGAGCAGATCATGCGCACCAAGGTGCTGCGCGCCGAAGAGGCGATCGCCATGATCGAGTCCGAGGCCAAGCGGGCCGAGGCGAAGGCTGCTCGCAAGACGGCGGCGAAGGCCTAAGCACCATGGCCGGCGAAACCGTCATCACCGTTGTGGGGAACCTCACGGCCGACCCGGAGCTTCGTTACACGAACAACGGCGTCCCCGTGGCGAACTTCACGATCGCCTCGACGCCGCGCACGTTCGATCGCGCTTCGGGCGAGTGGAAGGACGGCGAAGCCCTCTTCCTCCGTGCGAGCGTGTGGCGCGACTTCGCCGAGCACGTGGCCGGATCGCTGACGAAGGGCATGCGCGTCATCGCGCAGGGACGCCTGAGCCAGCGCTCCTACCAGGACCGCGAGGGCAACCAGCGCACGGCGATCGAGCTGGAGGTCGACGAGATCGGCCCCTCGCTGCGCTTCGCCACCGCGCAGGTGACCCGCGTCGCCTCCGGCGGCCGCGGCGGTCAGCAGTTCGGCGGCGGGCAGCAGCCCCGCCAGCAGGTGTCGGAGGAGCCGTGGGCGACTCCGGGATCGGCCGGTGCCGACGCATGGAGCACCCCGGGATCCTTCGGCGACGACACCCCGTTCTGAGCCGGAATCCCATCGAGATCTCTCTTTTTCATTAAGGACCCAACATGGCTGGAAAGTCGAGCGGCGACCGCCGCAAGCCGCGGAAGGGCGCGAAGAACGCCGCTCCCGCGAAGTCGATCCGGGTCGGCGTCATCGATTACAAGGACGTCGCCACCCTTCGCAAGTTCATCTCGGAGCGCGGCAAGATCCGCGCCCGTCGTATCACCGGCGTCTCGGTGCAGGAGCAGCGTCTGATCGCGAAGGCGATCAAGAACGCTCGCGAGATGGCTCTCCTGCCCTACGCGGGCGCGGGCCGTTAAGGAGCACCCATGTCGAAGCTGATTCTCACGAACGAGGTCGACGGCCTGGGCAGCGCCGGAGACGTGGTCGAGGTCAAGGACGGGTACGCCCGCAACTACCTCATCCCCCAGGGCTTCGCCGTGGCGTGGACGCGTGGTGGCGAGAAGCAGGTGGCGTCGATCCGCGCCGCCCGCGAGGCCCGCGCGATCGCGACCCACGAGGAGGCCGTCGCCCTCAAGGCCAAGCTGGCCGAGGGCAAGGTCAAGCTCGCCGTCAAGGCGGGCGCCGAGGGCCGTCTTTTCGGCTCGGTCAAGCCGGCGGACATCGCCGCCGCGGTGACCGAGGCCGGCCTGGGCGACCTCGACAAGCGCAAGATCACCATCCCCTCGCCGATCAAGACGGTCGGCGACCACGAGGCGCTCGTTCGTCTGCACGACGACGTGACCGCCGTGATCAACCTCCAGGTGGTCGCTCTCAAGAAGTGACGCCCTGAGCGCACGCCGAGACGGCGCGGGTCCCCCGGGATCCGCGCCGTCTCGCGTGTTCGGGCCGCGCCGTCACGCCGCGCGGCGGGCGAACCGCGCCAGCCCGCCCACCAGCATCAGGCTCAGCGCCACCAGCAGAACCGTCACGGGCACGCCCCCGCCGGTGGCCGCGAGCCGCGTCGCCTCGGCGGTCACCACGGCCGATGCCTTCGGCGAGCCGCTGACCGTGACCGTCACACCGGTGCCGTCGCCGGCGACCCCGGCACTCCCCACGCCCGCGGGAGTGGTCGGCTCGGTCGGCTCCGCGGGCCCTGCCGGGTCCGTGGGATCCGTGGGATCCGTAGGATCGGTCGGGTCGGTGGGATCCGTCGGGTCGACCGGCTCCGCCGGGTCGCCGGGAACGGTGTTCGCGCGCGTGGTCGTGCTGTCGCCGACGACGGAGACGGCGTTGCCGCCGACCGTGAGCGGAAGCGCGATCGGCAGGTCGAGCTGACTGCCGCCGAGCAGCGACGCGTCGCCGCCCGTTGCCGCGTCCGTGCCGCCGCCGGCGGTGCCGGTGGCGGTGGTGGCGTCGGTGGTCGTGCTGTCGCCGAGCACGGAGAGGGCGTTGCCGCCGGCCGTGACGGGGAGCCCCACGGGTGCGGCGACCTGGGTGCCGCCGAGCAGCGCGTCGTCGCCGCCGGTGGTGGCGCCGGTGCCGCCGGTGGACCCGGTGGTGCCGGCGGCGGTGGTGGCGTCGGCGGTCGTGCTGTCGCCGACGATGGAAACGGCGTTGCCGCCGGCCGTTACCGGCGCGGTGATCGGCGCGATGACCTGGGTGCCGCCGGCGATGGAGTCGTCCCCGCCGGTGGTGGTGCCGGTGCCCGTGGTCCCGGTCGTGCCTGCCGTGGTGACGCTCTCACTGGTGCTGTCGCCGAGCACGGAGAGGGCGTTGCCGCCGGCCGTGACGGGGAGCCCCACGGGTGCGGCGACCTGGGTGCCGCCGAGCAGCGCGTCGTCGCCGCCGGTGGTGGCGCCGGTGCCGCCGGTGGACCCCGTGGTGCCGGTGGCGGTGGTGCCGTCGGCGGTCGTGCTGTCGCCGACGATCGAAACGGCGTTGCCGCCGGCCGTTACCGGCGCGGTGATCGGCGCGATGACCTGAGTGCCGCCGGCGATGGAGTCGTCCCCTCCGGTGGTGGTGCCGGTGCCCGTGGTCCCGGTCGTGCCTGCCGTGGTGACGCTCTCACTGGTGCTGTCGCCGAGCACGGAGAAGGCGTTGCCGCCGACCGTGACGGGAAGCCCCACGGGTGCGGCGACCTGGGTGGCGCCGAGCAGCGCGTCGTCGCCGTCCGTTGCCGCGTCCGTGCCGCCGCCGGTGGACCCGGTGGTGCCGGCGGCGGTGGTGGCGTCGGCGGTCGTGCTGTCGCCGGCCACCGAGAGGGCGTTGCCGCTCACGGTGGCGGGCGCCGCCACATCGATGATGCCCTGAGTGCCCGACAGCAGGCCGCCCTCCCCCGAGGTCTCACCGCTGTCGGTCGATGCGGCCGGCGCCGCCGTGGTGGTGCCGGCGTTCGACGCGCTGTCGCCCGCCACCGAGACGGCGTTGCCCGAGACGGTGACCGGCACGCTCACCGAGATGAGCGCCTGCGACCCGGACGCCGTAGCGTCGTCACCGCTCGTCGTCACGGCGCCGGCCGTGGCCGGCGCCGCCGCCTCGGTCGTTCCGCCGGTGCTCTCGGCATCGCCGAGCACGGAGGCCGAGGTGCCCGAGACGGTGACCGGCAGTTGGACGTCGATGAGCGCCTGCGTGCCCGAGAGCAGGCCGTCGTCCCCTGATGTCTCGGCCGCGCTGGCGGCCGTCGCGCCGAGCAGCGTGACGCCGCCGGCGATGAGCGTGCCCCACAGGGCGCGCGTGATGAATGTGCGCATGATGCTTCCCCCTTCGAAAGGTGTGATCGGATGACGCGCGCGAGCGCGCGGGCGTGTCCGCCTGCGAGCAGGCGGGAGCGCTCCGATCAGTCGGGGGAGACGTCCGTGAGGTCCGCCGGGGCCGGTGGAGCCTGTTCGTCCTGGGGGCGGGTGTGACGCGCGCCGAGGGCGCGTGAGGCCACGGGCCCCAGGGCGGCCAGGGCGAGCAGGCCGGCGCCGCCCCCGGCGCCGCTCGAGGCGGAGGAGCTCGGCGCCGTGGACCCGGGGCTGAGCGGGAGGACCGGAACGGTCTCCGCTCCGGTGTCGACCGCGGAAGAGGCGGTGTCGGCCCCGGCCGCGCTCCACACGGCCGGCACCCGAACTCCCACACCGTCGTGCAGGTGCGCGGCGACCGCCGCGTCCTCTGCGGTCGCGTCGTCAGGCGCCGCGAGGGGCGGCGCCGCTGCGCCGGACTCGTCCGCGGACGCGGCGCGATCGTCGTCGGTGGGGAGCGTGTCGTCGCGGGGTTCGGAGGCGGCGGGAGCATCCGGCTCCGCCGCGGGCGGGCCGGCGAGATCCTCGCCGCTCGTGCCGACGGTGTCGACGACGTCGACGAGCACATCGTCCACCGTGCCGCCGAGACCCTCCACGGCACGGTCCAGTCCGGTACCGGTGACCACGGCACCCACCACGGGCACCTGGGTCGCGAGCTCGACCACGGGCTCGCTCACCCTGCCCACGACGCCGCCCGACACGGCCTCCGCGACGGGCGCGGTCACGGCGCCGACGACCTCACCGGTTTCGCGCACCACGGTCTGCACCGGCTCCTGCACCGGGGCGGGAACGGCGGCCGCGGCATGGTCGACGACCGCCGTCGCGCCGCGCACGATGTCCGACGCCGCGCCGGTCGCGGCGTCGGCCGCGCCATCGACGAGCGAGGTGACGCCGCCCAGGAGTCCGGCATCCGTCCCTTCGTCCGCGTGCGCCTGACCGGCGCCCACGGTCAGGGTCAGCGCGAGGGCGCCGAAACCGGTTGCCGCGCCGAGCAGGGCGAGACGGACGAGGCGCGGCACGCGACGGTGCACGAGATCCATGTCCACCTCCCCCTGGCGACGGGGACCCCCGCGAGGGGAAGCCCTGTGTGCCGGCAGGCTATCGCCGGGCACCCAGGCTCCTTCAAAGGGGTTGCGGAGCGACCGCGGCTTGTGCCACGGTACGCCCGCGACGTCAGCCCAGCTCGGCGAGCACGCGCTCCACGATGCGGTCCTTTGCCAGTCCGTAGCGGTCGTGCAGGGTGGGAAGGGCACCCGCGTCGAGGAAGGCGTCGGGGAGAGCGATCGGCACGACGCGCCGTCCGAGACCGCGCGCGGTGACCGCCTCGGAGACCGCGCCGAAGAGACCGCCGACGACGGTGTGGTTCTCGAGGGTGAGCGCCAGGCGGGGCGTGTCGATCTCCGCGAGCACCGTGTCGGCGTCGAACGGCTTGATGGTCGGGGAATGCACCACGGCCACGTCCACGCGGTGCGCGGCCAGCGCCTCCGCCGCCTGCAGCGCGCGCATCGTCATGAGCCCCGACGAGACGAGGACCACATCGCGACCGTCGCGCAGGACCTTCGCCTTGCCGAGCTCGAAGCGGTAGTCGTACTCGTCCAGCACGGCCGGGACCTTCCCGCGCAGCAGCCGCAGGTACGTCGGACCGGGATGCGCGGCGAGCTGGGGGACCGACTGCTCGATGTCGATCGCGTCGCAGGGGTCGACGATCGTGAGGTTGGGCATGCCGCGGAAGATCGCGATGTCCTCCGTTGCCTGGTGGCTCGGGCCGTATCCCGTCGTGAGCCCGGGAAGGCCGCCGATGACGTTCACGTTGAGCCCGGGCTCCGCGATGTCCAGGCAGATGAAGTCGTACGCCCGACGCGCGGCGAAGACCGAGTACGTCGACGCGAACGGCACGAGGCCCGCCTCGGCCATTCCGGCCGCCGCGCCGAACAGCAGCTGCTCGCTCATACCCATCTGGAAGAAGCGATCGGGGTGAGCCTGCGCGAACACGTGCATGTCGGTGTACTTGCCGAGGTCGGCGGTCAGGCCCACCACCCGGTCGTCGCTCTCCGCGAGCGCTGCCAGCGCCCTGCCGAAGGGGGCGGGGCTCGTGCGCTGCCCGGGGTCGGCGAACGACGCGATCATCGCGCTGGTGCTCTGGCGCGTGGCCGGGGCGGTGCTCATCGGTTCTCCTCCTCGTGCCCGGCGGTGAGCTGCTCGCGGCAGATCTGCCACTCGTGCTCCTCGATCCGCATGAAGTGCGCCTTCTCACGCGTCTCCAGCAGCGGCACGCCGCGACCGATCCGCGTGTCGCAGATGACGACCTGGGGCCGTCCCTCCGCCGCCGCGACGGCGCTGCACTCGTCGAACGCGTCGATGAGGGCGGCGACGTCGTTGCCGTCGACGCGCACCGCATGCCAGCCGAAGGCGCGCCACTTGTCCTCCACCGGCTCGATGCGCAGCACGTCGGCCGTCGGGCCGTCGGCCTGCAGCGCGTTCATGTCGACCATGGCCGTGAGGTTGCCCAGGCGATGGTGCCAGGCGCCCATGGCCGCCTCCCAGGTCGAGCCCTCGTCGAGCTCGCCGTCGGAGAGGAAGTTGAACACGCGCTGCTCGCGGAGCCCGCGGTGCCGCAGGCCCAGGGCCATGCCCACCGCGACGGTAAGCCCGTGCCCCAACGAGCCGCCCGAGATCTCCATGCCCGGCGTGTACGAGGCCATGCCGGACATCGGCAGGCGGGAGTCATCGGACGCGTACGTCGGCAGCTCGTCGACCGGGACGATCCCGGCCTCGGCGAACGCGGCGTACGCGCCGATCGCGTAGTGGCCGGTGGAGAGCAGGAACCGGTCGCGTTCGTCCCACTCGGGGTCGGCCGGATCGAAGCGCAGCTGGTCGGCGTAGACCGTCGCGAGGATGTCGGCGGCCCCGAGGGCCTGACCGACGTAACCCTGGCCCTGCACTTCGCCCATGTCGAGCACGTGGTGACGCGCGCGATAGGCCGACTCGCGCACGGCGGCGATCCGCTGCTCGCGCGGGCGGCCCTCCTTCCCGCGCGTCCTGGTCTGCTGGAGCATCGTCATGCGGTGACCGCCTCTCGTCGGCTCTCGGGGGTGGCGGCGCCCGTGACCGCCGGGGCGGTCTCCCGTGCGCCGAGCGCGACGGCGGTGGAGATCACGCCGAGCGCCATGAACAGCAGTGCGGGGCCCAGCCACCCCATCCAGCCGTACAGCGCCGTGGCGAGGAACGGCAGCAGTCCGGCGACGATGGAGGCGCCGTTGTAGCCCAGCGAGATGCCCGACGTGCGCACGTCGGCGGGGAACAGCTCGGAGAACCAGCTCGACTCGACGGCGAAGATCGGGTCGTGGCTGAGCACGAGCCCCAGCGTGACCGCGACGACGATCATGACCAGAGAGCCGGTGTTGATGAGCAGGAACATCGGGATGCCGAAGATGATCGTGAAGACCGAGCCGATGAGGAACACCCGCTTGCGGCCGATGCGGTCGCTGAGGGCGCCGAACGCCAGGTGGCTGACGAGCCCGATCGCCGATCCCACCAGCGTGCCGATGAGCACGTTGCTCGAGTCGGTGATGGCGGCGAGGCCCACGTACGACAGCGTGAACGCCGTGGTGACGTAGTAGCCGCCCGTCTCCGCCAGGCGCAGCGCCACGATCCGCAGCACGATGCGCCAATCGCTGCGCAGCACGTCGATGGCGGGCAGCTTGCGCACCCGATCCTGCGCCTTGACGGCCTCGAAGTCGGGCGATTCGGTGATGCGCAGGCGGATGAAGATGCCCAGCGCGACCATGACGACCGACAGCAGGAACGGCGTGCGCCACGCCCAGTCGCCGGGCAGGCCGCTCGTGGCGAGGATGGTGCCGTTCGCCAGCAGCAGGCCGGCCGGGATGCCGATCTGCGGCACGGCCCCGAAGAAGCCGCGGCGACGGGCCGGGGCGTGTTCGACCGCCATGAGCACGGCCCCTCCCCACTCCGCGCCGAAGGCCACGCCTTGGATGATGCGGAGCAGGATGAGCAGGAGCGGGGCGAGCACGCCGACCGCGGCGAACGTGGGCAGCACGCCGATCGCCATGGTCGCGACGCCCATGACGACGAGCGACCACAGCAGCACGGCCTTGCGGCCGATGCGGTCACCGAAGTGCCCGGCGAGGTAGCCGCCGACCGGGCGGAAGAGGAAGCCGATCGCGAGGGAGGCGAACGACGACAGCACGCCGATGAACTCGTTGTCGGTGGCGAAGAACGCGGTGCCGAAGTAGGTGGCGGCCGCGGTGCCGTAGATGAAGAAGTCGTACGACTCGACGGCCGTGCCGATCATCGAGGCGACCGACACCTTCACGGGGTTGTCGCGACGGACGGCGGGGGTGGGCTGGGACACTGTTCCTCCTTGAGCAGGTCGACGGGGATTCAGGACAGGTAGGTTTCGATGACGCGGCTGTCGTCGCGGCGCTCGAGGCCCCGCTCGGCCGCGAGCAGATAGCGCTCGCGCGCCGCGTCGAGGACGGGGACGTCGGCATCCGCGGCGCGGGCGGCGTCGGCGACGAGGCCGGAGTCCTTGACGAAGATGCCGACGGTGCTCGTCACGGGGGCGTCGGTGCCGAGCAGCATGCGCGGGCCGCGGTCGGAGAGCATCCAGCTGCCGGCCGCCCCGTCGCGCACGAGGTCGAGGACCGCGGCCCGGTCGAGCCCGAGACGCTCGCCGAGGGCGAGGGCTTCGGCGGCCGCGACGATGTGCACCGAGCACAGGTGCTGGTTGACGACCTTGATCGACTGGCCCTGGCCCACGTCGGCGCCCACGACGCGTACCGTGCCGAAGGCTGCCAGGAGCGGCGCTGCCTCGTCCAGATCGGCGGAATCGCCGGCGGCGAAGATGATGAGCTCGCCCGTCTCGGCGCGCGCGACGCCGCCGGTGACCGGCGCGTCCACCACGCGAGCCCCGGCGCGACGCAGGGCGGCGGCCGCCTCGCGCACGGACTCCGGGCCGACGGTGGACATCACGATCCACAGCCGATCGCCGGCGGCGTCGGCCGCCTCGGCCTCCGCCACGAGCTGCGTGAGCTGATCCGGCGTGGCGACCATGACGACCACGGGGACCCCGCGCGGCGCCTCGGCGATCGAGCCGACGGCGGGCACGCCCTGCGCGGCGCTGCGCTCCCGCGCGGCGTCGAACGGGTCGACGCCCGTGACGGAGCCGCCCAGGCGCTCGGCGAGCCGTCGCGACATCGGGGTGCCGATCGCGCCGAGGCCGACGAAGACGGCGCCGCTCATCGTGCACCTCCCTCGGTGAGCGTGATGAGGGAGTGGATCTCGAAGTGGCGTCGGATGGCACTGCGGGCGCCGTCGGCATCGTTCGCCGCGAGCGCGTCGACGATGTCGTAGTGGATGGTGTCGGTCACGTAACGGCCTTCCTGCGGCTCCTCAGCCGCGAGCGCGCGGATGCGGCGCTCGTTCATGGCCTCGCGCAGCACGTGTGCGAGGCCCGAGTGGATCATGGTGAAGATCGGGTTGGCGACCACCTGCACGAGGCCCGCGTGGAAGGCGAGGTCGGCCTCGAGCGCGGCCTCGAGATCGCCGGCCGCGGTGGACTCCACCATCTCGTCCACGAGCGCGCGCAGCCGGGCGACGTCGTCCGCTTTCGCGCGCCGCGCCGCCTGCACGGTCACCACCGTCTCGAGCATCTCGCGGGCCTCCGCCACGTCGGCCGAGGAGAGGAATCCCAGCGCGCGCATCGTCGTGAAGTAGGTGCGGATGAACTCGGGGTCGGGGGCCTGGATGTAGGACCCGTGCCCCTGCCGCCGGGTGAGCACGCCGATCGACTCGAGACGCGAGAGCCGCTCCCGCAGCGCACCGCGGCTGACGTCCAGGCGCGCGCATAGCTCGCGCTCGGGGAGCAGTCGCCGCGTGCCGTCGGCCTGCGGCGTCGACAACTCGACGAGGCGCAGCGCCACGTCTTCGAGGGTGTCGTCCATGCGTCTCTCCTTTGAGTCATGACGGAATGGTCAACCAATTGAGGGACCCTAGGCGCCTCGGCTGCCTCTTGTCAACATTGGTTCGACCAATCTGGATGTCCGCTCTCTCGCGCGCGGATTTCCGGGGCACGCGACGGTCGCCGCGGGCGAGTGTCGAAGCGAGGTAGCAGATGACGGCGTTGTGCACATCCCCGGCGGCTGATGCGAACCTTCAACTCGCGCTTTAACCACAGTTTCATCCACAGTTTGTGGAATCGGGAAAGGCCCGATCACAGGGGCGTTCGCGCGCTGGAGTTCGCGACCCTCCGGCGTTTCTCCACAGGCGAGTTCCACACGGCGCGCGGCGTTTTACCCAAACGCTCCACAGAGTTATCCACAGGCTGGATTGCACCGCGGGAACCCGCGCACATAACGTGATGCGGCAGGCCGAGGCCGACGTGCGTCGCTGTCGGGGGTCCGTGTTCTCATCGAGGGAACGAACGGGCCGAAGGTCCGGTCCCGAGCAGCCGCGAAACGCAGAAGGGTGGTGCGCGTGTCGATCGCTGACATCTCGCCGGAACGGCTCGGTGGGCCGCGCGACGGTGAGCGCACGCCGCCGCACGACCTCCTCGCCGAGCAGAGCACGCTCGGCGGCATGCTCCTGTCGAAGGACGCAGTGGCCGATGTCATCGAGACGCTGCGAGGGCCGGACTTCTACGTCCCGAAGCACGAGCTGATCTTCGAGGCCATCCTCTCCCTGTACTCGCACGGCGAGCCGACGGATGTCGTCGCCGTCACCGACGAGCTCATCAAGAATGGCGACCTGCAGCGCGCGGGCGGGGCGGACTACCTCCACACGCTGACGTCGATCGTCCCGACGGCCGCAAACGCCGGATACTACGCCGGGATCGTGGCCGACAAGGCCCTGCTGCGCCGCCTTGTCGAGGCCGGCACGCGCATCGTGCAGATGGGCTATCAGGGTCAGGGCGACGCGACCGATCTCGTCAACGCCTCGCAGGCGGAGATCTACGCGGTCACGGGCACCGAGACGAGTGAGGACTACGTGCCGCTCACGGTGGCCGTCGACGCCGCGATCGAGGAGATCGAGGCCGCGCGCGGCCGCGACGGCCAGATGACGGGCATCCCCACCGGCTTCACCGAGCTCGACCAGCTCACCAACGGCCTGCACGGCGGCCAGATGATCGTCGTCGCCGCGCGCCCGGCGATGGGAAAGTCGACCCTCGCGCTCGACTTCGCGCGCGCCGCCGCGATCAAGCACAACCAGCCCGCCGTCTTCTTCTCGCTCGAGATGGGCCGGGCGGAGATCGCGATGCGTCTGCTCAGCGCCGAGGGCGCGATCCCGCTGCAGAATCTCCGCAAGGGCATGCTCGACTCGCGCGACTGGACGACCGTCGCCGCCACCCGCGGCCGCATCAACGACGCGCCGCTGTTCATCGACGACAGCCCGAACATGACGCTCGTCGAGATCCGCGCGAAGTGCCGGCGCCTGAAGCAGCGTGCCGGCCTCAAGATGGTCATCATCGACTACCTGCAGCTGATGACGAGCGGCAAGCGCGTCGAGTCGCGTCAGCAGGAGGTCAGCGAGTTCTCGCGTGCGCTCAAGCTGCTCGCGAAGGAGCTGCAGGTTCCGGTCATCGCGCTGTCGCAGCTGAACCGAGGGCCCGAGCAGCGCACCGACAAGCGCCCGCAGGTGTCGGACCTGCGCGAGTCGGGGTCGATCGAGCAGGACGCCGACATGGTGATCCTGCTGCACCGAGACTCGGTGTACGACAAGGACACCCGGCCCGGCGAGGCGGATCTCATCGTGGCCAAGCACCGTAACGGCCCTACCGCGACGATCGAGGTGGCGTTCCAGGGTCACTTCTCGCGCTTTACCGACATGGCTCCCGCCGGCTTCGGCGGCGAATAGGCGGTTACCCGAACCGGCGGCGCCCCTCCCGACCGCGGGAGGGGCGCCGCGCCGCATCCGCTGGACCTCGCCCCCGCGGGCGAGCGCCCCCTGGCAGAAGTCGTTCTCCCAGCCGGCCCGAATAGGATGGCGGGGTGATGATGACGGGCCGGCACGTGCAGCTGTTGCGCGCGCTCCTTGCGGCCGTCGCCGCCGCGATGATCACGTTCTCGCCGGATCACTCGGCCGAGGTGGGCCTTGCCGTCTTCAGCGGGTTCGCGGTCGCCAGCGCCGCCGTTCTGGGGCTCGCGACGTGGCTCGTGCAGCCGCAGGGGGAGCGCGGGCGACTGGTCCTCCTCGCCGCCGTCTACCTCGTCGCCGGCGTCGTCAGCGGCCTGCCGCAGCTGCGCAACACGACGGTGCTGTTCGCCGTCCTCATCGCCTGGGGCCTGCTCGCCGGCCTCGTGGAGCTCATCATCGGGCTCGTCGAGCGCCGCGCCGGCCGCGAGACCGCGCGCGACACGATCGGTGTCGGCGCGCTGGGCCTCGTGCTCGCGCTCGCCGTGGCCATCGTGCCGACGGGCTACCGTCTCGACTACTTCATCGAGGACGCCGGCCGCTCGTTCACCCTCACGGGCACGATCATCGCCGTCGGCCTGCTCGGCGGCTACGCCGCGCTCGTCGCCGTGTGGCTGGGGATCGCCGGTCTGTCGCCGCGCCCCACGGCGGTGTCGGGCCCCCGTGCGGCCTCCGCCGCCGAGGCGGCGCCGAGCGCCTCGATCCCCTCCGCCCCGACCCCGAAGGATCCGCAGTGACCGACAAGACCCGCCGCCGCGACCTCCTGCGCCCCGTGCAGCTGGTGGGGGTCGCGTTCATCGCCGCCGCGTTCGCCGGCCTGGTCACCGCGATGGCCATGGGCGCCTGGCAGTCGCTGCCCGGTGAGGACGTGCTGCGCGCGTGGGCGGTCGCGGGGATCGTCGCCGGCGTGTCGTTCATCGCCGTGCTGCTCATCCTTTCGCTGCTGATGCTGGCGGTCGACCCGGCGGAGGTGCAGCGTCCGCTGGACCGGCCCGTGCTGCTCCGGGAGTCGCCGCAGGATCCCCCGGCCGACGAGGCGCCGCGCGACGAGGACCCGCGCTCCTGAACGAATCCCCATCTCTCCCCTAGAATGCCCATGGATCGCGCGGCCGTCATTCTGCGCGGGGGACAGGGGCTTTCATGGCACACGACACTGGGGCTATCGAAGAGTCGACCATTCCTTCGGGAGTGAGCTCGACCAAGAAGCTGCGCGTGGAGTTCGCGGGCGAGTGGCACGAGCTGTCGCCCGACCAGCAGTTCACGATCGGCCGCGAGGGCGACCTCGAGGTGGACGACAACCAGTACCTGCACCGGATCTTCCTGGAGATCTCGTTCTACGACGGGCTCTGGTGGCTGGCCAACGTGGGGTCGCGTCTGTCGGCGACGGTCTCGAGCGCGGGCGGGGCCGTGCAGTCGTGGCTCTCCCCGGGAGCGCGCATGCCGATCGTCTTCGCCGAGAGCGTCGTGGTGTTCACCGCCGGCCCCACGACCTATGAGCTCAACCTGCACGCCGACGAGGCGCCCTTCGCCGTGTCGTCGGCGATCCAGAACCAGGTGAGCGGCGAGACCACCGTGATGCCGGTCAGTTTCACGCCGCTGCAGAAGCTGCTCATCGTCGCACTGGCCGAGCCGATGCTGCGCCGCGACGGGGTGAGCATGAGCGAGCTGCCCTCGAGCACGGTGGCGGCTCAGCGCCTGGGCTGGACGATGAGCAAGTTCAACCGCAAACTCGACAACGTCTGCGACAAGCTCGACCGCATGGGCGTGCAGGGGCTGCGCGGCGGCCCCGGCAAGCTCGCGACGAACCGCCGCGCGCGCCTCGTGGAGTACGCCGTGTCGTCGAACCTTGTGACGCGCGATGACCTCGCGCTGCTCGAGGACGAGGCGCTGCGCGCGCAGGACTGAGCCCGGGTTCCACCCGCGCGAGGCGGCCGGGGAGCCGACCCCCGGACGATCCTCCCGCTCACTCCTGCACCAGGGCGACGACGTCCGCCCAGGAGTACGACGGGAAGTACTTGTCGCGGTCGTTCGTCGACGACACCGGCTGGAGGCCGAGTTCGGCGGCCGCGGCGCTGAGGTCGATGCTCTCCGCCGCGCCGATCGGGCTCGTGGAGCGCGCATCGGCGACATCGAGACTGAGCATGCTGAACGCCTCGGGGTCGTCGGTCACCGTGTCGACGATGATCGTGAGGATCCGGCGGAGCTCATCGGCGGTCACGACGTCGCGCTCGATCGACACGACGACGGTGAGGTGGAAGGCGACGCCCGACTGGCTGCGCGAGGCGTCTGCCTCCGTGATGCCGAGGTCGCTGTCGAGGAGCGCCGCGGGCAGGTCCTCGCCGATGCGGCCGTCGTATTGCCGCACGTCGTGGCCGGTGCCGGAGCAGGCGCTGAGCGCGATCGCGAGGAGCGCCGCCACCATCGCCCACGGGGCGCGCCCCCATGCCCGGGCGTCCGCAGGCCGCCTGCCCGTGGCGTGGGCGACAGAGAGGGCGGTCAGGGCGCGTGTGCGCGCTGATGCCGACGTGCTCACCGTCCGGTGAAGCGGGAGAGATAGCTGTCGGGCCCGGCCTCGTCGTCGCCGTAGCGCTGCTGGATGTCGGCGCGCAACTCGGCGGTGAAGGCACCGTTGCCGAGGGCGTTCTCGGTGAGCGCCAGCGCGTGCTCGGCCGCCGCCTTCTGGGCGGCCCGAATGGTGCTCGTGATGAGGTCGCCGAGCGCCTGCGGGGCGAGATCCATCGCGGCGCTTCCGAGCTCGACGCGCGACACGGCGCCCTTCGCGGTCGCGACCACCGTCACCTCGCCACGCGGAGAGCTGGCGCGCGAGGTGGCGTCGTCGATCTCGCGCGCGAGCCGGTGCACGGCCTCCTGACGCCGACGCGCCTGATCCATCTGGGCCTGCACGCGCTCGCGCATCTCGGCGAAGCCGGCGAGGGGATCCGTCATGTTCACTCCTGTACCAGGGCGACGACGTCCGACCATTCGAACGCGAGCGCGTTCTTTCCGCTCGCGCTGGTCGGCTCGAGACCCAGCTCCTGCGCGGCCGGCGCAAGGTCGACGTACTCCTTCGAGCCGTAGACGTCCGTGGAGGCCGCGCTGCCGGCGTCCCGCACTCCGACGCGCACGAAGCCGTACGCCTCCGGGTCGGTCGTGAGCGTATCGACGAACACGGCGAGGATGTCACGCAGCTCTGCGGCGGTGACCGAGCCGCGCTCGAGGTCGATCGTCGCGCCGATGTTGTGGGTGAAGCCGTCGAGATACTGTGTCGCCTCGGCACCGGCGACGCCGAGATCCGACGACAGGAGCGCCTGGGGCAGCTCCTGCTCCACCCTGTCCGCGCGCGCGGAGGAGGCCGGCGCGGCGCACGATGCCACCGCCAGGAGCGCAGAGGCGCCGAGGACGGCGATCGCCGCGCGCAGGATCGGTTTCATCATTCGCTCCAGGTGTATTGCTGCTGATCCACCACGGTACCGAACAGCTCCGGGTGATTGTCGCTCAAGTGGTCGAAGGTCTCCTCGACGGTGTCGACGTACAGCGAGTTGCTGTGGGTGCCCGGTCCCGTGGAGCCGTCGTGCGCGGGCACCGTGTACTGGTGCTGATCGGTGGTCTGCGTTCCGCCGGGGTTGAGATCGAGCATCGGAACGATGTCGCCCTCGTGCTGGAAGTTGTAGACCGGGATGCCCTGAGGCAGGTCGAAGGTGTCGATGGGCGACCCGTTCGTCACCACGCCGATGGGCCGGCCCGGCATCGTCGGGTCACTCGCGAACGTCGCCGCCGCGATCCCGCCCTGGCTGAAACCCGTGTAGACGATGCGGTCGGCGTCGGTGATGCCCGCCTGCGCCATGGCATCGCGCACCGCACGCTGATACTGCGTCTCCAGCCCCGTGTCCGCGACGCTGTTGAGCATGAGGGCGATGTTCGAGTCGAGATCGTTCGTCGCCCCGTAGTCCCGGAAGGTGTCACCGTAGGGGGCGCCGTTCATCGGCCCCTTGAGCACGTTCCAGTCCTGCGTGGACGGCAGCGCGACGATGTAGTGGTATGTCCCGTCGGGGCCGAGCACCTTCTTGATGTCGACGACCGACCGGCTGTCCTCGTACGCGTTCCCGGACGTGCCCAGATCGTCCACGAGCCCGTTCGCGCGGATGAGCTCCGAAAAGCTCGTGATCTCCTGCCCGATCGCATTCTGTCCCGCCAGCTGGTCGATCTGATCGGCGGTGAGATCGTCGGGGTGCAGCTCGGTGACGCGGGGGTCGGGCGACAGCAGGTCGGTGAAGGCGGTGCCGAGCAGCCCGCCGCCGGCGCCGCCGACCAGGGCCCCCGGCCCCATCGCGAGGACGGCCAGCAGAGGGTTGCCCGTCAGCGCCAGCGTGCTCAGGCCGGCGACGCCGGCGCCGAGGGTCGACCCGGCCACGGCGAGCAGCCCCGGGGCGATGTCGCCGATGAACTCCGCGAGCTTCTGCATCGCCTTCTGAATGAGAGGGGCGAGCGCCTGCAGCAGCGCGATCAGCTGCTCGAAGGCCGAGAACATGCGCTCGATGAGAGCCCCGCACATCTCGATGAAGTAGGCGGCGCGGTCGGCGAGCTTCTGCAGCTTCTCGACCCGGTCGAACGGGTTCAGGCTGCTCAGGCTGAGCGAGAAGCCGAACAGATCGGTGACGAGCCCCGCGAGCTCGGACAGCGCGCCGACGACGGCGTCGTGGACGGCCGTGACGATCTGCGACGCGAGCTCCGCGGCCTCGGCGACCGCGCCGGTCCAGTGCGCGGCGTCCTCGACCTGTGTCGAGAGCTCGTCGTAGCGGCGCCGCATGGCGCGGATCGTGCGGCCCTCCTGCCCCTCCAGCAGGTTCCGGGCATTCACGATGTCGCCCTGGATCGTGTCGAGCGACCGCGAGACCGAGCGCCACGTGCTCGCCGTCTGCTGCACCTCGCCCTCGTCGCCGACGAGCCCGTCCAGCCACTCGTTCAGGGGCCACACGTACTCGAGGGCGAAACCGACGATCGTGCCGGCGATGCCGCCCGGGCTGCTGAAGTCGGTGCGGAAGGAGGCCGCCCCGCCCTGTGCCCAGGATGAACCGCCGATCTGGCCGGAGATCGCCGCGACCGCGCTCATCGCAGCCGTCCCGATGCCTCGACATCGGCGGTCGCCTGCGCATAGCCCGTCGCCGCGGCCGTGTCAACGTTCTCGAAGTCCGTCTTCGCGGCCTTCACCCCGGTGGCCAGGGCCTGAGCGGCGAGGGACGTGGCGTGGATGATGTCGGCCGCTGCGGCCGAGAGGGGTGCGACCGCCGCGCCGAGCGCGACGTTCAGGAGGCCGAACGACGTCGGCGAGATGGTGCTCCCGGCCGCCTTGCTGCTCGTGGCCGAGAGATCCTCCGCCACGGCGTCGATCCGATTCGCACTCGACTCGAGCACCCCGTAGTCGATGTGCACGGGGCTGAAACCGCCGTCCGACATGCCCTATCCCCCTCCTCGTTGGAAGCCGTGCTCAGCCTATGGCCGGGCGCTCCCGGAGCGGGATGGGCAGGAGTACCCGCCTCAGAGGTAGGTGCGGGTGAGCTTCTCGGCCAGGCCCGAGTACGTTGCGGGCGTGAGGGCGAGCAGTCGCTCCTTCGCGGCGTCGCCGATGTCCAGGCCGCGGACGAACGCGGCGAGGTCTTCGGCGCCCACCCGGCGACCGCGCGTGAGCTCCTTGAGGAGCGCGTAGGGATCCGTGATCTGTGAGCGGCCCGCGACCACCTCGGCGCGCACGACCGTCTGGATCGCCTCCCCGAGCACTTCCCAGTTCGCGTCGAGGTCGGCCAGCAGCACGTCGCGCGAGAGCGAGATCTCGCCCAGGCCGCGCAGCAGATTGTCGAGGGCGAGCAGCGAGTGGCCGAAGGCGACGCCGATGTTGCGCTGCGTCGTCGAGTCGGTGAGGTCGCGCTGCAGGCGCGAGGTGACGAGGGTCTGCGCGAGCGTCGTGAACAGGCCGCCGGCGATCTCGAGGTTCGCCTCGGCGTTCTCGAAGCGGATCGGGTTGATCTTGTGCGGCATCGTCGACGATCCCGTCGCGCCGGCGACCGGGATCTGCGCGAAGTAGCCAAGCGAGATGTACGTCCACACGTCCTGGGCGAGGTTGTGCAGGATGCCGCCCGCGTGCTTGGCCGCGTCGTAGAGCTCCACCTGCCAGTCGTGGGACTCGATCTGCGTCGTCACCGGGTTGAACGTGAGCCCCAGCGACTCGACGAACTCCCGCGCGATGTTCGGCCACGCCACCTCGGGGGCGGCGGCCAGGTGCGCCGACCAGGTGCCGGTGGCGCCCGAGAACTTGCCGAGGTACTCGGTCTGCTCGAGGCGGCGGATCACCCGCTCGAGGCGCCACACGAACACGCCGAGCTCCTTGCCCATGGTCGTGGGCGTGGCCGGCTGGCCGTGGGTGCGCGACAGCATCGGGGCGTCGGCGTGCTCCAGGGCGAGGCCGCGCAGCCGGGCGACGACCTCCTTGAGCTTGGGCAGCCATACCCGGGTGACGGCACGCTTGACGGTGAGGGCGTAGGCGAGCGAGTTGATGTCCTCGCTCGTGCAGCCGAAGTGCGTCAGCTCGGCGATGCCGTCCAGGCCCAGCTGCGCCAGCCGATCGCGCACGAGGTACTCGACGGCCTTCACATCGTGCCGGGTGACAGACTCCTTCTCGGCGAGCCAGTCGATCGCGTCCTGGCCGAAGGTCAGGTAGAGCGCGCGCAGCTTCTGCTTGGTCTCCAAGGGGAGCGGCCGGGTGCCGAAGAGCGCGTGGTCGGTGAGCGTGAGGATCCACTCGACCTCGACCTCGACCCTGGCGCGGTTGAGTCCCGCCTCGGAGAGGTAGTCGGCGAGCGGCGACACGGCGGCGCGGTAGCGGCCGTCGAGCGGGCTCAGGGGCTGGGGCGGGAAGTCGCTCAGGGGAGTCCTCCGGATCGCGGACGGATGGCGGGTTCGAGCTGCCGGAACAGCGCCCGTCCCGCCCTCTCGATCATACCCAGCACCTCGTCGAACGCCGCGTCGTCGTCGTAGTACGGGTCGGGCACGTCCTGCCCCTGCGCCTCCGGATCGAACGACAGCAGCAGGGCGATCTTGTCGCGGTCCTCGTCGGTGCGGGCCCAGCTCGCGAGGATCCGCTCGTGCGTGCGATCCAGCGCCACGACCAGGTCGTTGTCGCGGAAGTCGCTCGCCGTGAACTGGCGTGCGCGGTGCAGCGAGCCGTCGTACCCACGGCGCCGCAGCGCCTCGATCGTGCGCGCGTCGGCCCGCTCGCCCACGTGCCAGTCGCCGGTGCCCGCGCTCGCCGCCGCGACCCGGTCGCCGAGCCCCGCGGCGGTCGTGAGGTGTCGGAACACCACCTCCGCCATGGGGGACCGGCAGATGTTGCCGGTGCACACGAAGACGACGCGGAAGGCATCCGAGGGCATGCGGACATTCTGGCGGGACGAACCCCGTGCGCCCAAGGCCCGTGCCGGCGGATCGCCGGCCGCCCTCGATCCGCGGGCGGCCTTCCGGCTCCCCACAGCGGTGCGAGGGCGCGAATCCGTCCCCATGCGGCCACCGACGCAGCCCGGCCCGGCCGGGGTCTCGGAGGGTGGACCCATGACGAGCACGAACGCGGTTCACGAGGTGGTGGAGCTCGTCTGCACGGCGCTGCGGCGGGCGTCGGACGACCTGATCGCGGCAGCCGCCCTCATCACCGCCGCGCGAGAGGCGGCCATGTGGGAATCGCCGGCCGGCGCCGCGGCGCAGGCGGCGCTGCAGGAGCGAGCGCTGTCCGCGTCCGGAGCGGCGTCCGCATGCGACGACGTGGCGGCCCGTCTGCGCGGGGCGGCCGGGTAGGGGTGCGATGACGCTGGAGATCCGCTCGGGAGGCGCGATCGCGGTCGATCCCGGCACGCTGCGCGAGATGGCGGCGCGATTGACGCAGGCGCGGGCGTGGGTGGATTCGGCGCGAGCGGAGGCGGCCGATGCGGCGCGGACGATGCGCGGACTGCCCCTCCTCAGCCCCACCTCGTGGGACCTCCCCGGCCTCCAAGAGCAGATCGCGCGCCTCGGCCCCGAGCTCGACGACCTGGCGGGGCGCCTCCGTGCGACGGCCGACGCCTACGAGCTCGTCGAGCTGCGCGTCCGTGCCGAGCTGATGCGGTTGTGGCCGACCGAGGGCAGCGCCGGGGAGCGCGAGCTGCGGGGCATCGAGGAGCGGGTCGCGGCCATGGAGTCGGCGAACCCCGCGGCGCTGGCGCAGGCGGACGCGCTGCTGGCGCAATGGCGCGACGGGTACGGCGACGAGTTCGTGCGGCAATGGTCCGATGCGGCCGCACCCCTCATCGGCGTCTCGCCCGCCTTCGTCTCGCTGTGGTTGCTGCCGTTCCTCGTGCGGTGGCAGGTGGGCGAGCTGGGGGCCGGGGTCGTGCCGGCCGCGGCGCGGCTGACCGGCGTGGCGGAGCCCGTACGCGTGCGGCGTACCTCCTCGGGAACGGCAACCGCGCCGGGGGGACTCGAGGCGGCGGCGCGGCGCATCCCTTCCGGCGGAGACGCGCGCGTGCGGGTGGAGAAGTACACCATGCCCGACGGCTCGCGGCAGTTCGCGGTGTATCTGGCGGGCACGCACGGTGGCGGCGGCGACGCGTGGGATTGGCGGTCCAACCTGCAGCTGTACGGCGGCCAGCGCTCGTCCTCCTTCCAAGCAGCCGCCGACGCCCTCGAGCGTGCGGGCGCGGGGCGCGGCGACGTGCTGCACGTCTTCGGTTTCAGCCAGGGCGCGATGATCGGCGCGCGGCTGGCGGTGGAAGGCGGGTACGAGGTGGAAACGAGCGTCGGCTTCGGCTCCCCGGTCGACGCGCAGGCGGGGCCCGGAACCCTGGCCGTGGCCGTGCGCCACGCCGACGACCCGGTCGCGATGCTCGCCGGCGGCGGCCTCGCCGCCGGGGCCGGGTCACCCGACAGTCTCGTCGTGGAGCGCACGTACGACGCGGCGACCGGGCCACGGGAGTTCACGGCGCCGGCCCATCGGCTGGACGCCTACGCCGAGACGGCCGCCCTGGTCGATGCGAGTGAGGATCCGCGGGTCGGTGCCGTGCACGCGACGCTCCACGCGTTGTCCCGCGCCGTCGACGTGCAGGTCACGGAGTACAGCGCGACCCGGGTCGAGAGGGACTGAGTGGTGGCGGGTTCAGCGGCGCTTCTGCTGCGGTCGCAGCAGGATGCCGAACAGCCAGTTGATGATGCTCAGCAAAATGCCCGCGAGCACCGCGGGCCAGAAGTCGCCGACCGAGAGGCCCCAGCCCCAGAAGCTCGTGATCCAGGCGGTGATCATCAGAAGCACCCCGTTGAGCAGCAGCGAGATGAGGCCCAGCGTGAGCACGAACAGCGGGAACGCGACGATCTTGATGATCGTGCCGATCACCGTGTTCACGAGCCCGAACAGCGCGCCCAGCAGCGCGAGCGTGAGCACCAGCTGCAGGTCGTCGGCCGGCGGGAAGGCCTGGACGGAGACCTGCAGGAACGGGATCAGGGTGAGCACCCAGATGCCGAAGCCGTTCACGATCGAGCGGATGAGGAAGCGCATGGGCCCAGTCTGGCATCGCGCGTCGCGGAGCGGGAAGGCCGCCGCGCGGCGGCGCCCCGTGCGCGGCGCGTACGGTCGCGCGCACCGGCGTATGCATGGCGCGGCGCGTGTTGCGCCTGCGGAGGGAAGGAGAGGGGCGGGACGACGCGCGCCCTAGGATCGTCGAGTGACCAGCGAGCCCGTCCTCCCCCGAATCCGGCCCGAGATCGCGGCGCTGCCCCCATACAAGCAGGGGCGTGCCGCCGGCGTCGGGGGTTTCAAGCTCTCGAGCAACGAGAACCCCTTCGAGCCGCTGCCGGGCGTCGTGGAGGCGGTGCGCGCCGAGGTGTCGCTGAACCGCTACCCGGACGCGACCGCCGCCCGGCTGCGCGAGGCGCTCGGCGGCAAGTACGGCGTGGACCCGGAGGGGGTGCTCGTGGGCGCCGGGAGCGTGTCGCTGCTCGCGGCGTTCCTCCAGGCGGCCGCATCGGTCGGGGACGAGGTCGTGTACTCGTGGCGCTCGTTCGAGGCCTACCCGGGCCTGGTCCTGGTCACGGGCGCGACCGCCGTGGAGGTGCCGAACCTCGCGGACGGCCGGCATGACCTCGACGCCATGGCCGCCGCCGTGACCGACCGCACCCGCTGTGTCCTCCTGTGCACCCCGAACAACCCGACCGGCCCCGTGATCACGAGCGCCGAGTTCGAGGCCTTCGTCGCGCGTGTGCCCGGCGACGTGCTGATCCTGCTCGACGAGGCGTATGCCGAGTTCGTCACCGATGACGCGGCGGTCGACGGGCTTGCCGAGCGCGTCTTCGAGCGCCACCCCAATGTCGTCGTCCTGCGCACGTTCTCGAAGGCGTACGGGCTTGCCGCATTGCGGGTGGGCTACGCCGTCGGGCACCCACGCGTGCTCGACGCGGCGCGCGCCACGCTCATCCCGCTCTCGGTGACCGCGCAGGGCGTCGCGGCCGCCGTCGCGAGCCTGCAGCACGAGGAGCAGATGGCCGAGCGCGTCGCCGCGATCGCCGAGCGCCGTGATCGGCTTGCGGCATCGCTGCGCGAGGCGGGCTGGGACGTGCCCGTGAGTCAGGCGAACTTCGTGTGGCTGCCGACCACCGATCCCGACGTCGCCCGCGCCTTCGACGCGGCGGGGCTGGTCGTGCGGCCCTTCCCCGAGGGCGTGCGCATCTCGGTGGGCGAGGAGGAGTCGCTCGCACCGATCGTCGAGGTCGCCCGCGCGATCCGGTGAGCGGTGCCGCGCCCTCGACTCAGCCGCGCCCGGTGAGCCCGGGGAAGTGCTCCTCGCGATACTCGCGCGAGAGGTCGGCGTCGGGGTCGTTCTCCCGCGCGCGCAGTTCGACGCGGCGGATCTTCCCTGAGATCGTCTTGGGCAGCTCGAAGAACTCCACGCGGCGCACCCTGAGGTACGGCGCGAGGTTCTCGCGACAGTGGCGAAGGATGCTCTCGGCCACCTCCGCGCTCTCCTCGTACCCGGGTGCCAGGGCGACATAGGCCTTGGGCACCGCCAGGCGCACGGGATCCGGCGCGGGCACGACCGCCGCCTCCGCGACGGCGGGGTGCTCGATCAGCACCGACTCCAGCTCGAACGGGCTGACCTTGTAGTCGCTCGCCTTGAACACGTCGTCCGTGCGACCGATGTACGTGATGTCGCCGTCCGCGTCGCGCGCGGCGACGTCTCCGGTGCGGTAGTACCCGTCGCGCGTGACCGCGGCGGTGCGGTCCGGGTCACCCCAGTACCCGGTCATGAGCGGCAGCACATCGTGCGAGAGGTCGAGACAGAGCTCACCCTCGCCCACACCGTCGACCCGCCGCCCAGTGGCGGCGTCGAGCAGCACGACCGGGTAGCCGGGCAGCGGCCGTCCCATCGATCCCGGCTTGATGCGGGACGACGGCGTGTTCCCGATCTGCGCGGTCGTCTCGGTCTGGCCGTAGCCGTCGCGGATGGTCAGGCCCCAGGCGCGCTCCACGCGCGCGATCACCTCGGGATTGAGCGGCTCGCCGGCCGAGAGGAGCTCTCGCAGCCCCGCAGGCCGCTCGCCGAGGTCGGCGCCGATGAGCATGCGCCACACCGTGGGCGGAGCGCAGAACGTGCTGACATCGCGCCGGCGCAGCTCCGCGAGCAGGGCGGCCGCGTCGAAACGGGCGTAGTTGTAGACGAAGATCGTCGCCTCGGCGATCCACGGCGCGAAGAAGCTGCTCCAGGCGTGCTTGCCCCAGCCGGGGGACGAGATGTTCAGGTGCGTGTCGCCGGGACGCACACCGATCCAGTACATGGTCGAGAGATGGCCCACCGGGTAGGAGACCTGCGAGTGCTCGACGAGCTTCGGCAGCGACGTCGTGCCGGACGTGAAGTAGCGCAGGAGGGGATCGGTCGTCCTCGTGCGGGGGTGCGGGAGGGGCGCCCAGGGCCGGTCGCGGGCGGCGCGCAGATCGGCCCAGCCGTCGGCCTCGCCCACGCTCAGGCGCAGGAAGCCATCGAGCCCGGCGAACTTGTCCGCATCGGGAGCGTTGCAGATGACGGCGCGCACGTCGCCGCGCGTCACCCGATCGGCGAGGTCGACACGGCCGATCGCGACGGTGGTCGGCAGGATCACCGCTCCCAGCTTCATGAGCGCGAGCATCGCGTCCCACATCTCCACCTGGTTGCCGAGCATGAGCAGCACCGGGTCGCCAGCGCGCACGCCGCGGTCCGCAAGCCACGCGGCCAGGATGTCGGAGGAGCGTGACAGCTCCGCGTACGACCGCTGGAGCGTCGACCCGTCCTCCTCCACGATGACGAGCGCGGGGGTGTCGTTGCCCTTCGCGACGGCGTCGAACCAGTCCACCGCCCAGTTGAACTCGTCGCCGAGCTCGGGCCAGCGGAACTCGGCGACGGCCCTCTCGTGATCATCGCCGAGCGCGAGCAGCTGATCCCGGGCGGCTCGATAGATCTCCGTGACGTTCACGCAGGCCTCCTCTCGTCGCGCGAGCGACGCATCCCGACGACCCTAATCCCGGTGGTCATTCGCGCGCGTGCATACGACTGTGGGGTTTCGCCATCGGATTCGCCGAGGCGTTGTCGGGAGTGCCGCACCGCCGATCCGCCGCGGCGGACATAGCGTGGAACGGTGACTGACGCGCGAACCGAGACGGACGACGGACTGGTGCGCATTCTCGGCGCCGACGGGGCGATCTCGCCCACAGAGGCGGCCGAACGGTACGTTCCGGTGATCGATGGTCTCGACGATCGCATGCTCGAGACCTTCTACCGCGACATGGTCGTCGTGCGCGCCTTCGACCGGCAGGCCACGCTGCTGCAGCGTCAGGGGCAGCTCGCGCTGTGGCCGCCGTCGCAGGGCCAGGAGGCGGCCCAGGTGGGGTCGGCGCGCGCGAGCCGTCCGCAGGACCACATCTTCCCCTCGTACCGCGAGCACGTCGTCTGCACGATCCGCGGCGTCGATCCCGTCGACATCATCAAGCTGATGCGCGGGGTGAGTCACGGCGGCTGGGATCCGACCGACCCGAAGAACGGCCGCACGCGCATCTACACGCTCGTGCTGGGATCGCAGACCCTGCACGCCACGGGCCTCGCCATGGGGCTCGGCTTCGACGGCAAGACCGCCACGGGCGACCCCGACTCGGACGAGGCCGTCATGGTCTACTACGGCGACGGCTCCTCCAGTCAGGGCGACGTGCACGAGGCGATGGTCTTCGCCAACAGCTATCGCACGCCGCAGGTCTTCTTCCTGCAGAACAACCAGTGGGCCATCTCGGTGCCCGTCTCCACGCAGTCGCCGGTGCCGCTCGCAGACCGCGCCCGCGGCTACGGCATGGAGAGCATCCGGATCGACGGCAATGACGTGCTCGCCAGCTACGCCGCCACGAAGCTCGCGCTGGACGAGGCCCGCGCCGGCGGCGGACCGCGCGCGATCGAAGCGGTGACGTACCGGATGGGCGCGCACACGACCAGCGACGACCCCACGAAGTACCGCACGAGCGACGAGGAGAAGCGCTGGGCGCTGCGCGACCCGATCGAGCGGATGCGCACGTACCTGCGCTCGCGCGGCGCGTCGGACGAGTTCTTCGCGGGCGTCGACGCCGACGCGGCGGCCTACGCCGAGGACGTGCGCGTGCGCACGCTGCAGCTGGAGGCGCCGACCCCGGAGTCGATGTTCGCCCACGTGTATTCGGAGCCGCACCCGCTGATGAGGGAGCAGGCGGCCTGGCTGGCCGAGTACGAGGCGTCGTTCGAGGAGGCCGGCGAGTGAGCATCGAGGTGATGACGTTCGGCAAGGCGCTGAACGCCGGCCTGCGCAAGGCGATGGCCGACAGCGACCGCGTTCTCATGATGGGCGAGGACATCGGCCGCCTCGGCGGGGTCTTCCGCGTCACGGAGGGTCTGCTGGCCTCCTTCGGCGACCGCCGGGTGCTCGACACACCGCTGGCGGAGTCCGGCATCGTGGGCACGGCCATCGGCCTGGCGATGGCCGGTTTCCGGCCCGTCGTCGAGATCCAGTTCGACGGCTTCGTCTTCCCCGCCTTCGACCAGATCACGACGCAGCTGGCCAAGCTCACCAACCGCCACGAGGGCGCCCTGTCGCTGCCGGTCGTCATCCGCATCCCGTACGGCGGGCACATCGGAGCCGTGGAGCACCACCAGGAGAGCCCCGAGGCGTACTTCGCCCACACGCCCGGTCTGCGCGTGGTGAGCCCGTCCACGCCGAACGACGCGTACTGGATGATTCAGGACGCGATCGCGTCGAACGACCCGGTCATCTTCATGGAGCCCAAGTCGCGCTATTGGCACAAGGGCGAGGTGGACCTGTCGCAGCGGGCCATGCCGCTGCACGGCAGCCGCGTCGTGCGCAAGGGCACCGACGTGACGCTCGTGGGCCACGGCGCCATGGTCACCACGCTGCTGCAGGCGGCCGTGCTCGCGGAGGCCGAGGGCACGAGCTGCGAGGTGATCGACCTGCGTTCGCTGTCGCCCATCGACTACGGGCCGCTGCTCGACTCGGTGCGCGCGACGGGACGCATGGTCGTGGCGCAGGAGGCGCCCGCCCTGGCGAGCGTCGGCAGCGAGATCGCCGCGACGGTGGCCGAGCGCGCGTTCTATTCGCTCGAGGCGCCCGTGTTGCGTGTCTCGGGTTTCGACGTGCCCTTCCCTCCGGCCAAGCTGGAGGGGTCGTATCTGCCCGACGCCGATCGCGTGCTCGAGGCCGTCGACCGCGCACTGGCCTACTAGGAGGATCCGGATGCAGACCTACAACCTGCCCGATGTCGGCGAGGGACTGACCGAGGCCGAGATCGTCCAGTGGCACGTCAAGCCCGGCGACGCCGTCGCCGTGAACGACGTCGTCGCCGAGATCGAGACGGCCAAGTCGCTCGTGGAGCTGCCGTCGCCGTTCGCCGGCACGGTGTCGGAGCTGCTCGTCGACGAGGGTGAGACCGTGGCGGTCGGCACGCCGATCCTCGCCGTGTCCGCGGAGACGGGGCAGCCCGCGCAAGCGGCGCCGGCCCCGCAGGCCCCGGCGGCGCCCGCTGAGCCGGCCGCCGACGCCGGCGGCTCGGTGCTCGTCGGCTACGGCACCGGCGGCGAGGTGCAGACGCGCCGGCGCAAGGCGCCGCGGGAGAAGACCGTCACCGACACCGTGGGTGTGGTGGCGAAGCCTCCGATCCGCAAGCTCGCGCGCGACCTCGGCATCGAGCTGTCGGAGGTCACGGCGACGGGGCCGGCCGGGGATGTGACCCGCGACGACGTGCTGCGCCACGCCGAGCAGGCGAAGGTGTTCCGCAACCTCGAGACGCCGCAATGGCCCGAGGAGCGCGAGCGTCGCATGCCCGCGCCCCCGCGCAGCGTGCCGCCGCGCCCCGCGGACGACCGCTACGAGGCGATCCCCGTCAAGGGCGTGCGGAAGGCGACCGCCAACGCGATGGTCGGGTCGGCCTACACCGCCCCGCACGTGTCTGTCTGGACCGACGTGAACGCCAGCCGCACCATGGAGTTCGTGCAGCGGCTGAAGCAGCAGCCGCAGTTCGCGGACGTGCGCATCTCGCCGCTGCTCGTCTTCGCCAAGGCGCTGCTGTGGGCCGTGCAGCGCACGCCGGAGATCAACTCGGCGTGGATCGACACGGAGGACGGCGGCGCGGAGATCCAGGTGCGCGGCTACGTGAACCTCGGCATCGCGGCGGCGACGCCGCGCGGCCTGCTCGTGCCCAACATCAAGGAGGCTCACGCGATGTCGATGCGCGAGCTTGCCGTCGCGCTGCAGAACCTCACGCAGACGGCGCGCGAGGGTCGCACCCGCCCCGAGGATCAGCAGGGCGGCACCATCACGATCACCAACATCGGCGTCTTCGGGATGGACGCCGCCACCCCGATCATCAACCCCGGTGAGGCCGGGATCGTGGCCATGGGCGCGATCCGGCAGAAGCCGTGGGTGGTGGAGGGTGAGGTGCGTCCGGCGTGGGTGACGACGGTGTCGGGGTCGTTCGACCACCGCATCGTCGACGGCGACAAGATCAGCCGTTTCATCGCCGACATCGCGGCCGTGCTGGAAGAGCCGGCGCTGCTGCTCGACTGACGCCGCCGGTGACGGCGGCTGTCGGCGGCGGTCCGTAGGCTCGGCTGGTGCCCGCACTCCTCCTGACCCCCGAGCTCGTCGACGCGCTCTGCGCGGCAGACGACGCCGAGGCGGGCCGGATGCTGGCAAGCCGCGTGCCGATCCGGATCCTGCGGGCCGACGTCGGTCCGGACTTCTCGGCGGCACTCGTCGCCGTGGGCACCGCGAGCGTCGAGGTCGAGGCCGAGTTCGACGAGACGGGTAAGGGGCGCATTCGCACGTGGTGCGCCGACGACGGCGGGCGCGGCTGTGCGCACGCCGCCGCGGCGCTGCACGCGCTCGCGGAGCGCGACGAGCCGTTCGGGGTCGGCGGGATCGCCGCGCGCTCTGGCGGGGTCGCCACCCGGCGCGGGGTGGACCCGTGGGAGCGGACGCTGCAGGGCATCCTGCGTCCGGCGGCTGACGATGACGGGACGGACGTGGCGCTGCTGTTCGCCGTGCGCGCCGCCGAGCGCGGCGACCCGCCGGGCGTCGGCGTCGCGGTCCGCCCCGCGGTGCGCGGTCGCTCGGGCGCCTGGATCCGCTCGGGCATCTCGTGGGACGCCGTTGCGGACGTCGGCGCCGCCGACCGGCGCGGGCGGGTGCTCGCCGACCTGCACGCGCTGCACGCCTCGCGTGGCAACTTCCCCGCCGTCGGTGCCCGGCTGCGCGGCGGGGGCCGCCGGGGGTATGACATCGGGTGGGGCAGCCCGGAGTGGATCCGGCTGGACGCCGTGCCCTCCCTCGGGCTGTGGCCGCTGTTGGCCGAGGCGCAGGAGGCGGGCGTGCCGTTCGTGGCGGACGAGCGGCTCCAGCGCGTCGTGCCGCTGGAGCGCCGGCCGGTCGCCGCCGCGCTCGACCTGCGCACCGTGCGGGGCCGCCTGTGGGTGGAGCCGGCGTTGGGCGGTGAGCCCGGGGAGCGGATGCTGCCGCTCGGGGCGCCCACCGCCGCCATGGCGCGCGTCGAGGACGGGCGGGTGACGGCGCTCGTGCCGCTGGAACGGCCGGTCGGCGAGGAGTTCGATCGGCTGCAGCGCACCGGGCGGCTCTCGGTGCCCGCGACGAGGGTCGAGGGGTTCGTGCGGGAGTACCTTCCCGCGTTGCGGGCGGTGGCCTCGCTCGTCTCCAGCGACGGATCGTTCGACGTGCCCGAACCGGCGCTGCCGACGCTCGTCCTGGCGATCCGTCACGCGCAGCCGCACACGCGGCTGTACTGGGAGTGGGAGTACGACGACGGCGGCGCGCACCGGCTGGCCGACGCCGAGCGGCGCATCCTCGACGAGGTCGAGAATGCCGCGGGGCGGTTCGCCCACCTGGTGGGGGAGCGCGGGCGCGACGCGCCGTTCGTCTCGCGCGATCTCGGTCGCGACGAGACGATCGAGTTCCTCGCCTCGGTGTTGCCGGCGCTGCGATCCGTCGAGCGTCTGCGCGTGGAGGCACACGACGAGTTGCCCCGGTACACCTTCGCCACCGAGGACCCGCACGTGCGGATCGGGGCGGACCCGAGCGGAAACGACTGGTTCGAGCTGCGGATCGTCGTCACGATCCAGGGCGAGCCGGTCAGCACGGGCGAGCTCCTCACGGCGCTGTCGCGAGGGCAGACGTACTTCACGCTCCTCAGCGGCACCGTCTTCCCGCTCACGAGCCCGCTGTTCGCACGGCTGCGCGACATCCTCGCCGAGGCGCGGGCGCTCGCCGACGAGACGTCCGACGCGGTCCGGATCAGCCGCCACCAGATCGACCTGTGGGGAGAGCTGTCGGAGCTCGGGATCGTCGAAGCGCAGCGCAGCGACTGGTTCGACGCCGTGCGGGCGCTGGGCGATGCGCGCATCGAACCGCGCGACCCGCCGCCGTCGTTCGCGGCCGAGCTGCGCGATTACCAGCGCACCGGTTTCGGCTGGCTCGATTTCTTGCGGCGACACCGCCTCGGCGGTGTGCTGGCCGACGACATGGGGCTCGGCAAGACCGTGCAAGCCCTCGCCGCGCTCGATCAGGCCCGCCTCGACGAGCCGGGTGCGCGCTTCCTCGTCGTCACCCCCACGAGCGTGGTGGGCCACTGGCTGGCGGAGGCGCGGCGCTTCGCGCCCGAGTTGCGCGCCGTGGCCGTCTCCGAGACCGCCGCCAAGCGCGGGACGGCCGTGGCGGATGCGGTGCAGGACGCCCGGCTCGTCGTGACGAGCTACGCCATCTTCCGCCTCGACGTGGAGCAGTTCCAGGAGCTCGGGTTCCGGGTGGCGATGTTCGACGAGGCGCAGCAGATCAAGAACGCGGCCTCGCGCGGCTACGCCTGCGCGCGGCTCCTCGACGCGCCGACGAAGTTCGCCCTCACCGGCACACCGATGGAGAACGATCTGTTGGAGCTCTTCGCCCTCGCCACGCTCGTCGCGCCGGGGCTTTTCGGCACGCGCGCGCACTTCCGCGAGGAGTATCAGCGCGCGATCGAGCGGGACCGCGACCGGGCCCGTCTCGATCGCCTGCGCTCGCGGATCCGGCCCTTCCTGCTCCGGCGCACGAAGGAGAAGGTCGCGCCGGAGCTGCCGCCGAAGACGGAGCAGGTGCGCGAGGTCGTGCTGCACCCGGAGCACCGGAGAGCCTACGAGCGGCGGTTCCGCCGCGAGCAGCAGAAGCTGCTCGGTCTGCTCGACGACGTCAACCGCAACCGCGTGCAGATCCTGGCCTCGCTCACCACGCTGCGTCGCCACGCCCTCGACCCGTCGCTCGCCGGAGCCGGGGGACCATCGACCAAGCTGGAGGCGCTCGGCGAGCTGATCGACGAGGTGGTCGCCGAGGGGCACCGCGTGCTCGTGTTCAGCCAGTTCACCGAGTTCCTGGGCCTCGCCGCCACGGTCGCCGAGGAGCGCAAGGTGGCCTACGCATACCTCGACGGGTCGACACCACCGCGGCGCCGCGGCGCGATGATCGACCGCTTCATGCGCGGTGAGGTGCCCGTCTTCTTCATCTCGCTGAAGGCCGGCGGTGTCGGTCTCAACCTCACCGCCGCCGACTACTGCGTGCTGCTGGACCCCTGGTGGAATCCCGCGGCCGAGGCCCAGGCCGTCGACCGCACCCACCGCATCGGTCAGGACCGCCCGGTCATGGTCTACCGCCTCATCGCGGCGGGCACCATCGAGCAGAAGGTCGTCGAGCTGCAGGGACGCAAGCGAAGACTGTTCGAGGACGTGCTCGGCTCGGACGACGCCGCCGGCGCCGCGGCCCTGACCGCCGACGATTTCCGCGCGTTGCTCGCGTAGCCTCGCGAGCCCGCTCGTCGAGGAAAGGACGTTCTCTCACATAAGATACTGAGAACCGTTATCGTTCTTGTGTTGAGGGGGACGCATGTCTGTTGCCGCCGGGCGGCTCGTCGCCGCACCGCTGCCTCGCCGACGCGGCCTCGCGCGGCGGGCGGCGCTGGTGGTGGCCGTCGTGGTCGGCGTGCTCCTCGCGCTTCTCGTGGCGACCGCGATCGGCCCCATCCCGACGCCGCTCGGCGACGTCCTCGCCGCCCTCGGCGGCTCACTCCGAGGCGAGATTCCGACCGGCACTGACGCGCTGGTCCTCACCGTGCGCCTGCCTCGGGTGCTCGTCGCCGCCCTGGTGGGTGCCGCGCTCGCGGTGAGCGGTGTGGTGATGCAGGCGCTCTTCCGCAACCCGCTCGCCGAGCCGGGCATCATCGGCGTGTCGAGCGGTGCGGCCGTGGGCGCGGTCACGGCGATCGTGGCCGGCGCTGCTGCGACGGCGTGGTGGATGCTTCCGCTGGCGGCCTTCGTGGGAGCGCTCGCCGCCACACTGGCGGTGCAGGCGATCGCGCAGCTCGCCGGCGGGGCGCCCTCCACGCTTGTGCTCATGGGCATCGCCATCAACGCCCTCCTCGGGGCGGTGGTGGCCGCCGTGCTCGCCAACGCGAGCGAGGCCTCCGACGTGCAGCGGGTGATGTTCTGGCTCAATGGCGATCTCACCGCCCGCACGTGGGGCGACGCCGCCGTCGCGGCGGGGCCGGTCCTCGTCTGCGTGGCGTTGCTGTGCGTGACAGGCCCCGTGCTCAACCTGTTCACGCTCTCCGAGGAGCAGGCGTCGGCGACGGGGGTGAATGTGCCGTTCGCGCGGCATGGTCTGCTCGCGATCGCCGCGCTCGCCACGGCGGCGGCCGTGTGTGTCACCGGCGTCATCTCGTTCGTGGGTCTCGTCGTCCCGCACCTCGTGCGGCTCCTCGCGGGCGCCGACCACCGCCGGCTGCTCCCGCTGTCTGCCGCGGTGGGCGCGGTCTTCCTCGTCCTGGCCGATGTCGGCGCCCGCATGCTGTTCGACCCCATCGTGCTGCAGACCGGCACCGTGACCGCGCTCATCGGGGCGCCCGCGCTCATGCTGCTCGTGCTGCGCCGGCGCAGGGTGGCCGCGTGAGCGGCGCGGCCCTGACCGCCCGAGCGGTCAGGGTGCGGCGGGACGGGCGGGACGTGCTCTCGGGCGCGGACATCCGGATCGCGCCGGGTGAGGTGCACGGCATCATCGGTCCGAACGGCGCCGGCAAGTCGACGCTGCTGCGCGCGCTCGCCTCCACCCTCCCCGTTGCGGAAGGTGCCGTCCTGGCGGGGGCGCGGGACGTGTCGCGGTTGTCGGCGCGGAGCCGGGCGCGGATTCGCGCGCTCCTGCCGCAGGAGGCGGGGCACGGCGACGATCTGCGCGTGCGCGAGCTGGTGATGATGGGCCGTCATCCGCACCGGGGCCTCCTCGCTGCCCCGACGGCGGCTGACGCCGAGGCGGTCGACACCGCTCTCCACCGCGCGGGGATCGCATCGCTCGCAGCGCGCGAGGTCCGCGCACTGTCGGGAGGGCAGCGGCGTCTGGCATTCATCGCCAAGGCACTCGCGCAGCAGCCCGCCGTGCTCCTGCTCGACGAGCCGCTCGCCGCGCTCGATCCGCGTCATCAGCTCGACGTGCTCGCCCTGATCCGCGAGGTGGCACACGACGGCGTGGGGGTCGGGGTGGTGCTGCATGACCTCGAACTCGCCTCGCGGGTCTGTCACCGGATCACGGTGGTCGCGAGGGGGGCGGTTGTCGCGTCGGGTGCTCCGAGCGACGTGCTCACGCCGCGTCTCCTCGCCGACGTCTATGGCGTCCGCGCCCGAGTGTCGCCCTGCGCGGACACGGGCGGACTGCGCATCGCCCTGCTCGGCACCCTGACTCCCGCGGACACCGCGGGCCCACCCGAATACGCACCGATGGAGCAACCCGCATGATCACCACCCGTTTCCGCCCGCTCGCCGCGGCTGCCGCCCTCGCGGCCGCGTCCCTCGCCCTGACCGCCTGCGCCGCCACGGAGGCCGACGTCGCCGCAACGACCGCCCCGGCCGCCGAGTGGCCCCGTACCGTCGATGTCGCCGGCGCCGCGGTCGAGATCGCGGACGAGCCGCAGCGCATCGTCGCCCTCTCCACCGAGACCGGGGATCTCGCGCTCGAGCTGGTGGGCCCGGACCGCATGGCGGC
Source organism: Microbacterium sp. Marseille-Q6965 (assembly GCF_946151065.1). Classification (GTDB taxonomy): domain Bacteria; phylum Actinomycetota; class Actinomycetes; order Actinomycetales; family Microbacteriaceae; genus Microbacterium. The sequence continues at coordinate 294,457 of NZ_CAMGZA010000003.1, forward strand.
GATCTCGAGCGGGAGCGTCACCGAGGGTGCCGGCAACCAGGTCGAGCTCGCGCAGCAGGTCGAAACCGTTCTCGAGACCAACACGACGCCGGATCCCGAGCAGATCCTCGCGTTGGAGCCCGACCTCGTGCTCATGACCCAGCGGCACGACGGGGAGCAGGCCGCGGCCGACCTGCTCGCCGGGACCGGCATCCCGTCGCTCGCCTTCCCGACCTCGTCGTTCCAGACTCTCGACGGCATCATGGACGCGGTCGACGTGCTGGGAGAGGCGCTGGGGGCCGAAGAGGCCGCCGACGAGGTCGTAGCGACGATGCGCGAGCGCCGGCAGGACCTCGTCGAACACGCGCAGGAACACGCTGCCGACGCTGAGCACGCACCGACGGTGCTGCTGCTCATGGCCCGCGGTGGGCAGCAGATGATCCAGCCCGCGACCACCCTGATGTCGCACCTCGTGTCGGAGGTCGGGGGTGAGGTCGTCGGCGCCGGTCAGGGGGCGGCGCCGGCCGACCCCGAGCGCATCGCGCACGTGAACCCCGACCTCATCCTCGTGGAGGACTTCCGCGGTGCCGGCCTCGGCCCGTTCCAGTCGCTGTTGTCCTCGCCCGCGCTCGCCGAGGTGAAGGCGATCTCGAACGACCAGGTGCACCTCGTGAGCGGCGCGATCGCGTCCGACACCGCGGGCACCCGGGCCGTTGACGGCCTCGAGGAGATCTCCGACCTCCTCCATCACGGCGATCACTGACCGTGGGGAGGGATGGGGTGGCCTGGCGGCCCGCCCATCCCTCCTCGCGCGGCCCGGCGGTGGTGCCGAATTTGAGAACCGTTATCGTTCTGCGTACGCTAGCGACATGACCCGTCGTGCCCTTCCGGTCCTGTCCCTCGCCGCCGTCGCCGCGCTCTCTCTCGCCGGTTGCGCCTCGACTCCCGGCGACGCCGCGGCGAGCGGGGGAGACGTCTCGATCGTCGCGTCGACGAGCGTCTACGCCGACCTGGCGCAGGCCGTGGTCGGCGATGCCGCCGAGGTCACCGCGATCATCGACTCGCCCACGCAGGACCCCCACGAGTACGAGGCCAGCGCACGCGACCAGCTGGCCGTGCAGGGCGCCGACCTGATGATCCTCAACGGGGGCGGCTACGACCACTTCGCCGAGGACCTCGTCGAAGCCGCGGGCATCGAGCACGTCGTCACGGTCGTCGAGTACAACCACGATTACCCGGGTGCCGACGGCGACGACCACGCGCACGGCGAGTCGGACGAGCACGCCCACGAGGACGAGGCGGAGGATCACGCCGACGACGAGCACGGCGAGCACGAGCACACTCACATCGAGGGCTTCAACGAGCACGTCTGGTACGACCCGCACACCATCGCTCACGCGGTCGAGGCCATCGCCGAGGAGGCCGAGGCGCTGCTGCCCGACGAGGCCGAGGCCATCCACGCCAACGCCGAGGAGCTGATCGGGCAGATCGAGGACCTCGAGGTCGGGCTGGACGAGATCGCGGCGGCGCACGCGGGGGGAACGGTGTTCTTCACCGAGCCGATCGGCGGCTACCTCGCCGCGGCGGCCGGGCTCGAGGACGTGACCACCGACGGCTTCGCGGAGGCCGTCGAGGAGGGGCAGGATGTCGCGCCCGCCACGCTGCTCGCCGCGACCACCGCGATCGAGGGTGGAGAGGTCGACGTGCTCGTGACGAACACGCAGACCGCCGGCCCCGAGACCGAGGCCGTGCTCGCCGCGGCCGAGGCCGCCGGAGTGCCCGTCGTCGAATACGGTGAGACGCTGCCCGAGGGTGAGAGCTACGTCGCCTGGATGCGGGCCAACATCGACGCCCTCGCCGACGCCCTCGGCTGATCCCGCACCGCGCGGCGGGCTGGCCGCGCCGCCTCGAGCCGAGCGCCGAGCGCGGCTGCCCGCGGTCGGGGATGCCGCGGAGCGGCGAGAACCGTTATCACAATCGCGGATAGGGTAGAGGGATGACCGCATCCGTGCTCGAGATCGACGGCGCGGCGCTGCGTCTGCGCGGCCGCGAGCTGTGGTCGGGTCTCGACCTGCGGGTCCAACCGGGCGAGTTCGTCGCCGTGCTGGGGCCCAGCGGGTCGGGCAAGACCACCCTGATGCGGGCGATCCTCGGCCTGCGCGAGCTGAGCGAGGGCAGCATCCGCGTGGCGGGGGAGGCGGTACGGCGCGGCAACCGGCGCGTCGGGTACATCCCCCAGCAGCTGCCGTTTCCGGCCGACACGAGCCTGCGCGCCCGCGACCTCGTGGCCCTCGGCGTGAACGGTGCCCGGTTCGGCCTGCCCATCCCGCCGCGTGGCGCGCGCGCCCGCGTCGACGCCCTGCTCGACGCCGTGGGGGCCACGGGCTACGCGGACCACCCGGTCGGCCGGCTCAGCGGTGGCGAGCAGCAGCGGTTGCGCGTCGGTCAGGCGCTCGCCGACGATCCGGCGCTGCTGCTGTGCGACGAGCCGCTGTCGAGCCTCGACCTCGCCAACCAGCAGGCGATCACCGAGATCATCGACCGGCAGCGCGCCCGGGGCACCGCGGTCCTGTTCGTCACGCACGACGTGAACCCGATCCTCGATCGCGTGGACCGCATCCTGTACATCGCGGGCGGCCGATTCACGCTCGGCACTCCCGACGAGGTGCTGCGCACCAGCGTGCTCAGCGACCTGTACGGCGCCCCGGTCCACGTGCTGCGCGCCGGTGACCGGCTCGTCGTCGTGGGCATCCCCGACGCCGATCCGCACCACGCACACGAGCACGAGCACGACCACGAGGCGCACGCATGATCCGCCCCGCCCTCGAGTGGAGCGACGTGTTCTCGTTCCAGGACTACGGAGCGCTGCTGCAGCTCGTCGCGAACTCGCTCGTCGCGGGCGCCGTGCTGGGCATCGTCGGCGGGCTCATCGGCATCTTCATCATGCAGCGCGACATGGCCTTCGCCGTGCACGGCGTCAGCGAGCTGTCGTTCGCCGGGGCCGCCGCCGCGCTGCTGTTCGGCGGGTCCGTCGTCGCCGGGTCGCTGCTCGGAGCCATCGCGGCGGCGCTGCTCATCGGGCTGCTCGGGGCCAGGGCCCGCGACCGCAACTCGATCGTGGGCGTGCTCATGCCGTTCGGCCTCGGCCTGGGCATCCTCTTCCTGTCGCTCTACGAGGGGCGCAGCGCCAACCGCTTCAGCCTGCTGACCGGCCAGATCATCTCGGTCACCACCCCCGATCTCGGCTGGCTCATCGGCATCTCGGCGGCGGTGCTCGTGGTGCTCGTGCTCGTGTGGAACCCGCTGCGCTTCGACTCGCTCGACCCGGACTCCGCCGCCGCGCGAGGGGTGCCCACCACCGCGATCAGCATGTTGTTCATGCTGCTCATGGGGCTCGTCGTCGCGGTCGCCGTGCACATCATCGGGGCGCTGCTCGTGATGGCGCTGCTGGTGACCCCCGCCGCCGCCGCCATGAAGGTGGTACACGGTCCGCTCTCGGTGCCCCTGCTGTCGGCGCTGTTCGGCTTCGTCTCGGCGGTGGGCGGCATCCTCCTCGCGATCGCGGGCACGCTGCCGGTGAGCCCCTACATCACCACCATCTCCTTCCTCATCTACGCCGTGTGCCGCCTCGTGGCGTGGCGGCGGGACCGTGCGCAGCGCTCGCGCGCCCAGGCGACGCCGAGGACGGCGGCATAGGATCGGCATCATGGCGCAGCGGAACACATGGCAGCGCGAGCGGGTTCGCGACGCGCTCAGCGAGGCCGACGGCTTCGTGAGCGCGCAGAGCCTGCATCAGTCGCTGCGCGAGGCCGAGACGGGCATCGGCCTGGCCACCGTCTACCGTGCCCTTGCCGGCCTCACCGCCGCGGGCGAGGCGGACTCCCTGCAGAGTCCCGACGGCGAGGCGCTCTACCGCGCCTGCCGCAGTTCGGCGCACCACCACCACCTCATCTGCCGCTCGTGCGGCCGCGCCGTCGAGATCGAGGCGCACGCCGTCGAGCAGTGGGCCCGCGACACCGCCGCCGCCCACGGCTTCACCGAGGCCGAGCACGTCGTCGACATCTTCGGGCTGTGCCAGGACTGCTCCGCCAAGAAGGCCGCCGCGAGGGCGTGACCGGCGGCGGCCACCGGCCCGAGCCGTGCACCCGCAGCACAACGAAGGCAGATCGAGCACGATGACCACGATTCAGGCGCCGACTCGCCGTCGGGCGGGCGTTCTTCCTTCGTTGTGCATCGGCCTGGCGGTCGTGGCGGCGCTGTTCGCGATCGACGCGTTCGCGCCCGCGCTGTTCCCGGCCGATCTGCCGACGCGCGCGCAGGACGGCCTGACCCTCGCGCTGAGCGTGCTGATCGAGGCACTGCCGTTCGTGACGCTCGGCGTGGTGCTGTCGATCGCCGTGCAAGTGTGGCTTCCGGACGGTGTCATCGAGAGGATCCTCCCGACAGCGGGGTGGGCCCGCCGCGCCGTGCTGTCGCTGCTGGGCATGTTCATCCCCGTGTGCGAATGCGGCAACGTGCCCTTCGCGCGCGGGCTGCTCATGCGCGGCCTCGGGCCGAGCGACGCCCTGGCGTTCCTCGTCGCCGCCCCGATCGTCAACCCGATCGTCATCCTCACCACGCATCAGGCGTTCGGCTGGAGCGATGGCATCCTCGTGGCGCGCCTGCTCGGCGGCTACGCCATCGCCAACCTCGTGGCATGGCTGTACAGCCGTCACCCCGATCCGCAGCGGATGCTCACCGACCGATTCGCGCAGACGTGCGAGGTCGTGATCAACGAGCCCGGCTCGCGCGGGCGGCGCAGCATCGCGCAGCTCGTCGTCGAGCTGCGCGCCGTGATGCCGGCCCTGATCATCGGGTCGGCCCTCGCCGGCGCGGTGCAGGTGCTCGTGCCGCGCGACGCGCTCGTCGCGATCGGATCCAACCCCGTGCTGTCGATCGTCGCGATGATGCTCCTGGCCGTGACGGTGGCCATCTGCTCCAACGTCGATGCGTTCTTCGCCCTGTCGTTCGCCTCGACGTTCTCGCCCGGGTCGCTCGTGGCGTTCCTGCTGGTCGGGCCGGTCGTCGATCTCAAGATGATCGCCCTGATGCGCACGACGTTCACCTGGAGGGTGCTCGCCGGCATCGTCGTCGTGGTGATCCTGTCGGCCTTCGCGATCGGGATCGGGGTGAACCTGCTTGTCTGAGCGCCTCGGATCCCTCGGCACGCGCTGGCTCGGACTGGGCCTCGCGTCGGTGCTCGCCGTCGTCACGATCGGCCTGGCCACGACCGGCCGCCTCGCGCTCTACATCAACCCGGCCCAGAACTGGTTCGCCGTCGGCATGGCGGTGATCGTGCTGATCGGCGCCGTCGCCTCGTTCGCGCTGCCGCTGGGCGCCGAGGCGGATCACGGCCACGACCACGGCGGGCCCGCCCGCGACCCCGACTCGTCCGCCCACGACCACGGCGAGCACCGCGCCGCCTCGCGCGGGCCGCGGGCCGCGCTCGTGGTGGGTGCGGTCGGCGGCGCGCTCGCGACCGGCGTGACCGCAGGGGCGATCCTGCTGCCGCCGGCGTCGCTCTCGGTCGAGCTGGCGATGGAGCGCGACACGGGAACCGCGCCGCTGTTCGCGGGCGCCGACGACGTCGTGCTCGCCGCGGGGTCGGACACGAGCGACTACGGCGTGGGTGACTGGGCCGCCGTGTTCGCCCGCGCCACCAACCCCGACGCGTTCGACGGCGCGGAGGTGGCGCTCACCGGCTTCGTCACCCCCGCGGGCGAGGGGGAGGACGGCATTCGCCTGGGCCGGCTCGTCATCACCCACTGCGTCATCGACGCGCAGCCCGCCTCGCTCCCCGTCGCCCCCATCGAGGCAGACGTGCCCGTCGGCGCCTGGATCAGGGTGGAGGGCGTCGTGACCGCGACGTCCCAGGGCGAGCTCGTCGTCGAGCCGACGTCGGTCGCCGAGGTCTCCGAGCCCGAGGACCCGTATGAGTACTGATCGCACCCCGCGCCGCGCCGCGCGCCTGCGATCGGCGCGCCGCCGCTTCATCGTGGCGTTCGCCGCCGTCGTCGGCGCGCTCGCGGTGCTGGCCGGGGCCGGGGCCGCCGTGAGCCTCGGGCAGGGTCCACGGCTGAGCGACGTGCAGGTCGACCCCGCCGCGGCCACGGAGATCGCCGGCGGTCGCGCGATCCTCACCGCCAACCAGGCGCTCGCCGAGATCGATCCCGCGCAGGTGGTCGTCGAGCCGGAGGCCGCCCATACGGTCGAGGCGGCCGGGCGCGCCGTCGGTGTGCGCTTCACGGCGCCGCTGGATGCCGACACCGAGTACCGCATCTCGGTCGAGGGCGTGCGCGGCGTCGGTGGCGGGCCGGCGTCGACGCTGGAGACGAGGTTCCGCACGCCTCCCGCCGAGGTCCTCATCCTGGAGCGCAGCGAGACGGGCGACGACACGATCTACCGCAGCGGCCTCGACGGCGACCGGGTGGCGGTGCTGACGCACCCCGAGATCGACGACTTCCGCGCCACGAGCGATGCCATCGTCGTGTCGGTGCGGGAGGACGGGCGCGCGCGCCTCATCGTGACCGACAGGGACGGACGCAACGCGCGCGACGTCGCGCTGCCCGGCGAGGGGATGCTCGCCAGCCTGCAGGTATCCGAGCGTGGCGGCACGATCGGGTACACCTACACCGACCTCGACGCGGCCACCGGCCGGCAGTCGGTGCTGCATCTGTCGTCGCTGCGCGATCCCGGGGCCGATCCGGTTCCCGTCGAGGTGGGGGAGGAGGCGCCGAGCGTGGATCGCTGGCGCTTCGTGCCCGACTCCTCGGCGCTGCTCATGATCGACTTCGACGGCGAGCTCATCCTCGTCGAGCCGGACGGCGCCGCGCCGGCGTTCCTCGGCACGGCGCTCACGATCGACGCCGTCACGCGCGGCACGTACACCGCGATCGTGGAGCGGATCGATGCCGGGCTCGTCACGCTCGATCTCGCGACGGGCGAGGAGACGCCGATCCCGCAGGCGGACCCCGAGCCGGGCACGCTCGGCTACGTCGTGCCGCTGCCGGATGGCGACTCGGTGCGGCGATACGCCGTGCTCGGAGAGGACGGCCTGCCCGTGGGCGCCTCGGTCGTGAACGTCTCCGCCGACGGGGAGACGCGGGAGCTGCTCGAGGTGGCCGCCCCCGACGTCGTGCAGCAGGTGTGCGTCTCGCCGAGCGGCCAGTACGCCGCGGTGCTCGTGGCCCCCGACCTCATCTCGAATCCTTACGACATGGCCGCCCAGCCCCTGCCCCGCACGCTCGAGACACGGATCGTCGAGGTCGACTCCGGCGAGCCGGTGGGCACCCTGCCCGGCTTCGACATCTCCTGGTGCCAGGTGGGGCCGTGGTGACGGGGCTGCGGCCGGCCACCCGCGACGACCTGCTGCCCCTCGCGGTGGAGGTCGCCCCCCGCCTGCTGGGCGCCGTGCTCACCACGGCGGTCGATGCGGGGGACGGACCGGAGACCGTCGCGGTGCGGATCACGGAGGTGGAGGCGTATCACGGCGCCGGGTCCGGCGACGTGCCCGATCCCGGATCGCACGCGCGGATGGGGCCCACCGCCCGCAACGCCACGATGTGGGGCGAGCCCGGTCACCTGTACGTGTACCTCAGCCACGGCATCCACTCGTGCGTGAACGTCGTGTGCGGGCCGGTCGGTCGCGGCGACGGGTGCCTCCTGCGTGCCGGCGAGATCGTGCGCGGCGCCGACATCGCCCGCCGCCGCCGGCACGTCCGAGGCGTGGCGCGCACCGACCGCGACCTCGCGCGCGGGCCCGGCCGGCTGGGGGACGCGGTCGGCCTGCGGCACGCGCTGCACGACGGCATCGACGCCGTCCGACACGTTCCCCGGGCGGGCGCGGTGGCGCGGCTCGAACTGCCCGTGGTGCCGCTCGCCGACTATGCGACGGGCCCCCGCGTGGGCGTGGCCGGAATCGCGGGGACCTCGGCGTACCCCTGGCGCTTCTGGATCCCGGGTGATCCGACCGTCTCGGCGTTCCGCCCCGGGCGGGGGGCGGCGTCCTCCTCGTGACCCGCGCGGCGCGAGGGAAGCTCGGTCGAGGAGCGATCCGCCTCCCGAACCGGGACGAGCGGGAGATCTGATAAAGTAGTCGTTTGTCTGCGTGCACTCCTGCGCGTAGTTCGTGCGTGTCCCACTCGAACACAGCCCGCAAGGGCGGGTGCGACACGTGCAGACAAGAGATCTTGGGTGGTCCCGTCCGGGGCCACGGTACTGAAGGAGAGTGAACCATGGCTGCTGTGTGCCAGGTGACCGGCGCCACGCCTGGTTTCGGTCACAACATTTCGCACTCGCACCGCCGGACGAAGCGTCGCTTCGACCCGAACGTGCAGAAGAAGACCTACTACGTTCCGTCGCTCGGCCGTAAGGTCACGCTGAACGTGTCGGCCAAGGGCATCAAGGTGATCGACGCCCGCGGCATCGAGTCGGTCGTGAAGGACCTGATCGCGAAGGGTGTGAAGCTCTGATGGCCAAGAAGGCTCAGGACATCCGTCCCATCATCAAGCTGCGTTCGACCGCGGGCACGGGCTACACCTACGTGACCAAGAAGAACCGCCGCAACAACCCCGACCGCCTCGTGCTGAAGAAGTACGACCCGGTCGTCCGCAAGCACGTCGAGTTCCGAGAGGAGCGCTGATCTCATGGCCAAGAAGAGCAAGATCGCGCGTAACCACCAGCGCGCGGAGGTCGTGGCCCGCTACGCCGAGAAGCGCGCTCAGCTGAAGAAGACGCTCGTCGACCCGAACGCCTCGGACGACGAGCGCGAGGCGGCCCGCCTCGGCCTGCAGAAGCTGCCCCGCGACGCGTCGCCGGTCCGCCTGCGCTCGCGCGACGCCATCGACGGTCGCCCCCGCGGCGTGCTGACGAAGTTCGGCATCTCGCGTGTGCGCTTCCGCGACATGGCGCACCGCGGTGAGCTGCCGGGTGTCACCAAGTCGTCCTGGTAAGCACCGGTTCGCCGAAAGGGCGGGGTCTCCTCACGGGGATCCCGCCCTTTCGCGTTCCCGGCCTCGCGTGCGCCGCTAGCATCGGCGTATGCAGCTCGACCCGCTCTTCGCCGAACGGCTCCGGCGCGAGCGGAAGTACTGGCTGGCGCAGGCGGTGCGCCGGCTGAAGTCGCGGCTCGGCTGGCCCTGGTTCATGCGCCCCACGGCCGAGCACGACGTGGAGTCGGTGAGCCCCGCGGAGAAGGACGTCGCTCGCCGCGCCGCGCGCGCCGAGACTCGGGTGGCGGCTCAGCAGCATCGACCTCACGCCTCGCAACGCCGGGCGGCTCACCGGCGTCAGGCCAAGGCGTGGGATCGCAAGGAACTGGCGAAGTCCGGCGTGCCCGGCCCCGCCGTGCGCACGGCCGAGCACGTCGTGCCTGTCGAGGGGTACCCCGACGTGCGGGTGCGCGTGTACTACCCGGCCGCGGACTGGGACGCCGCGACCGAGGGCCCGATCCCCGCCTGCCTCACGTTCTTCGGCGGGGCGTTCCGGATCGGGGGGATCGACTTCGCCACCACCGACGCCGTCAACCGTCGCCGCGCCGCGGAGGCGCGCGTGGCGATGGTCGCCGTCGACTACGCCCTGGCCCCCGAGCGGAAGTTCCCCACCCAGGTGGAGCAGGGCATGGCCGCGCTCCGCTGGCTGTTCGACCATGCCGAGGAGCTCGGCGTGGACCCCGCCCGTGTCGGCCTGCAGGGCACCTCGGCCGGGGGCAACATCGCCGCCGCGGTCGCGCTTGCCAATCGCGACCGCGACGCGCTTCCCCTGCGCGGCCAGCTGCTCGAGGTGCCCGTGGTCGACCTCACAGGCCGGCACATCGATTTCGCCGCCACGCGCGCGCTCGGCATCCCGACGATCATCATGGCGCGCGAGCTCATCTCCGTCGCGCGCACGTACCTGCGGCACCGTCGCGACGCGAAGAACCCGCTGGCCTCGCCGATTCGGGCCGCGTCGCTGGCCGGCCTGCCGCCGGCCGTGATCTTCACGGCCGAGTACGACCCCCTGCGCGGCGACGGCGCCGCGTACGCGGCGGCGCTGCGGGCTGCGGGCGTCGAGGCGAGCGCCGTGCAGTACCTGGGTGTGCCGCACGACGCCGCGGTGTACGCGGGGGTGCTGCCCGCCGCGCGGCGCTGGCATCGCGACGTCGTGGCGGCGCTGCGCCTGCTGCACTCCTGACGATCACTACCGCCATAGGGACACGTCGCCTATGCTGGCGCGTGGCAAGGAAGCCTGTACCCGATGAAGGATACGGAAACCGATGACGACGACTGTCTCCCCCAGCGGCCCCGCGCGCGACCTGCGCGACCATCTCGAGCGCGCCCCGATGTCGCTCTACCAGTGGATCATCGTGGCGTGCGCCGTCTTGCTGAACGCCCTGGACGGCTACGACGTCGCCTCGATGTCGTTCGTCTCGGTGCGCGTGGAGGAGGAATTCGGCCTCAGCGGCACCGAGCTGGGCGTCGTCATCAGCGCCACGCTCATCGGCATGGCCATCGGCTCGATCGCCATCGGCCGCATCGCCGATCTGATCGGCCGCCGCTGGACGGTGCTCGGGTCGACGACGCTCGCGACGCTCGGCATGTACCTCGCCGCCACGGCGACCGACGTGACGCAGCTCGGCATCTGGCGGGTGCTGACGGGCCTCGGCGTGGGCGGCATCCTCACGAGCATCACCGTGATCACCGCGGAGTTCGCCTCCAACCGATGGCGCGGGCTCGCCATCGGCGTCTATGCCGCGGGCTACGGCGTGGGCGCGTTCGCGGGTGGCATCGCGGCGAACGGCCTGCAGGCGGACTTCGGGTGGCGAGCGGTCTTCCTCGCCGGCGCGCTGGCCAGCACCGCGCTCCTCGTCATCCTCGTGTTCGTACTGCCCGAGTCGGTGCAGTTCCTCACGCGCCGTCCGGGCTCCGACAGGGCGCTGGCCCGCATCGCCCGCCGCGTGGGCTTCGACCCCGCCCGCGCCTCGGTCGTGGCCGAGCGCACCGCGGCCACCGAGGGCACCCACGCCGGCCTGAGGGGCATCTTCGGTGGCGGCGCCGCGGCCGTGACCCTGCTGCTCTGGCTGGCCTTCTTCACCGTGATGTTCGGCTTCTACTTCGTGAACTCGTGGACGCCGCGCCTCATGGTCGACGCGGGCATGACGGCGGAGCAGGGCGTCACCATCGGCATGATGCTCGCGATCGGAGGGGCGCTGGGCTCGGTCCTCTACGGTGCGGGGGCGGCGCGCATCGACCGCGAGAAGCTGCTGCTCGGGTTCCTCGTGCTCTCCGCCGCCGCGATCGTCGCGTTCGTGCTGACCACGGCGGTCCTCGCCCTCGCGTTCGTGCTCGGCGTGGTCGTCGGCATGCTCGTCAACGGCTGCGTGGCCGGCCTCTACGCCGTCGCCCCCACGCGCTACGGCACCTTCGCGCGCGCTACGGGCGTCGGTGCGGCGCTCGGCGTCGGGCGTGCGGGGGCGATCCTCGCTCCCATCGCGGCCGGTTCGCTCATCGACGTGGGCTGGACCAACGTGGCGCTGTACTCGAGCACGGCGGGCCTGCTGGTGGTCGGCGCCGCGGCGGTGTTCCTGCTCACGCGTCGTCCGGCGGTGTCGGACGGGGCCTGATCGCCGCCGCTGGTGTCGCCGTGCCCGCCGCTCTGCCAGGGGGCGGGTCGCGCCGCCGGGTCCACAGGCGTCACATTGGTCACTCCCGAGGCGCGACACGCCGCCCGGATTGGGGCAAAAGTCGCGGAAATCCGCGGAATGCCGGGCCTCGTTGGTACATTCAAGGCGGTCGAACGACCACCCGGGAGCAACCGCCCCCGGCCGACAACACCACGTTCTGCGGCGTCCTTCGCCGCTGGAGGATGACATGGCCGACAAGAACATCACCAAGACCGAGCTCGTTGCGAGCATCGCCAGCGCGACCGGTCAGAGCCAGGCCGCCGTCTCGGGCGTGCTCGACGCGCTCTTCACGACCGTCTCGGAGGCCGTCGCCAAGGGCTCGAAGGTCTCGATCCCCGGTTGGATCGCCTTCGAGCAGGTTGAGACCGCCGCTCGCACCGGCCGCAACCCCCAGACCGGCGCCGAGATCAAGATCCCGGCCGGCAAGCGCGTCAAGGTGACCGCCGGCTCCAAGCTGAAGAGCGCCGTCAAGTAAGACCGCGTTCGAAGGGCCGCCCCGCGGGGCGGCCCTTTCGCGTGTGCGCCCGGCGGCCTTCGCCCAGCGACGGCACATAGGGTGGAACGCGTGAATCCGCGCCTTCTCCGGCTTTTGGGACCCGCGATCCTCGTCGCGGCCGCCGTCGCGACGGCGGCATGGGCGCTCGCCTTCGCCGGCGGCGCGGATCCGCTGTCGATCGGTGACGCCGGCCCCTTCGTGCGCTGGGGGCTGCCGCTCGCCAAGCTGATCGTGAACCTCTCGGCCGCGGCGATGCTCGGCTCGCTCGTGCTCGCCCTGTTCGCGATGCGCTCGGGCGAGCGGGAGTTCGACGTCTCGCTCGACACCGCGTCGATCGGAGCGGCCGTGTTCACGGTCGCGTCGGGAGCGGTCGGCTTCCTCACGTTCCTCGACGTCTTCAACGCCCAGCTCAGCCCCGGACCGGAGTTCGGCGCCCAGCTGGGTCGCTTCCTCGTGGAGACCGAGCTGGGTCGTACCTGGCTGATCACGACGATCGCCGGTGCCGTGGTCACCGTGCTCGCGTTCGCCGTGCGCGGCTGGACCCCTACGCTGCTCACGGGCGGGCTCGCCGCCGTCTCGCTCCTGCCGATGGCCACGCAGGGGCACTCCGGGGATCTGGCGAGCCACGGTCTGGTGGTCACCGCCATGGCCATCCACATCGTCGGCGCCGCCGTCTGGCTCGGCGGCCTGCTGCTGCTCGTCGTGGCGCGCCCGGTGCTCGAGGCGGATCGCGTGCGCATCGTGCTCGAGCGCTACTCGTCCGTGGCGCTCGTGGCGTTCCTGCTCGTCGCGGCCAGCGGCATCCTGCGCTCCGTGGCGGCCATCACGTCGCCCGCGCAGCTCGTGACGACCCCGTACGGAATCGTCCTGGTCGTCAAGATCGTCGCGCTGCTCGCGATGGGCGCGCTGGGCGCGTGGTATCGCCTGCGGCTCATCGCGCGCGAGGGCCGCGGCCTGTTCTGGCGGGTGATCGCGCTGGAGCTTGCGCTCATGGGCGTCGCCTCGGGTGCCGCCGCCGCGCTCGCCCGCTCCGCTCCGCCGGTGGGTGACGAGGCGCCGCTCGCGCAGTCGCCCGCCGAGATCCTCACCGAGGCGCCGCTGCCACCCGAGCTCACCCCGACGCGTCTGCTCACGGAATGGGATCTCGACCCGCTGTGGCTGCTCGTCGGCGCCTTCGGCATCGGCTTCTACCTGCGGGGAGTGTGGCGCCTGCGCCGACGCGGCGACGAGTGGTCGCTGTACCGCACGGCGCTGTGGGTGCTCGGCATGCTGCTGCTCATCTGGGTGACGAACGGCCCGCTCAACGCATACGGGCACTACCTGTTCAGCGCGCACATGCTGATGCACATGCTGCTCAGCATGGCGATCCCGCTGCTGCTCGTGCCCGGCGCGCCCGTCACGCTGGCCGCGCGCGCGATCGCCCGCCGCGACGACGGTTCGCGCGGCGGGCGCGAGTGGGTCCTCTGGTTCGTTCACAATCCCGTCGCGCGCGTCCTGACGCATCCCCTTGTGGCGGCGGGCATCTTCATCGGGTCGCTGTGGCTGTTCTACTTCAGCGAGCTGTTCCGCTGGAGCCTGTACGACCACCTGGGCCACGAGTGGATGGTCGCGCACTTCCTCATCTCGGGGTACCTGTTCGTGCTGTCGCTGGTGGGCATCGACCCCGTGCCGTACCGGCTTCCGTACGCGGGCCGGCTCGTCACGCTCATCGTCGTGATGGCCATGCACGCCTTCTTCGGTATCGCGATCATGAGCCAGTCGGGGCTGATGGTGGCGGAGTGGTACGGCGCGCTCGGTCGCACCTGGGGGCCGACGCCGCTCGAGGATCAGTACATCGGCGGCGGCATCGCGTGGTCGGTCGGCGAGATCCCCACGCTCATCACCGCCATCACCGTCGCGATCCAGTGGAGCCGCAGCGACGAGCGCCAGCAGCGCCGCAGCGACCGTCACGCCGATCGCACGGGTGACGCCGAGCTCGAGGAGTACAACGCGAAGCTGGCGGCTCTGGCCGAGCGGGATCAGCGGGCCGGGATCTGACGCGCGGCGGCGTCAGCCCTCCAGGAGCGGAGCGCCGATCCGGATCTGTGCGGATCCGTCGGCGAGCATCTCGACCGTCCCGTCGATCGTGAAGGGCACGTCCTCCGAGACGTGCGTCACCGCCCCCGTGGCGATGGACTGCACGTCCATCTCGATGTGCGCGACGCCCGTCGCCTCGGCGATCCGCCAGTACGCGCCCTCCGGGATGAGCTCGATCGGCGGCTGCTCGACGATCGACCACGTCGGCAGGCTGCCCGGCGCGAGCCGGTTCTCGAGCGACACCCAGAAGGGGCAGCCGGCCGGCTGCAGCACCTGCTGCGACGCGCACTGGTCGGTGAGGAAACCGCTCACCTGCTCGGAGACGACACGGAGGAACTCGGCAGTGGGCTCGGCCTGCAGCTCGACCGAGACCGCCGCGAGCGGATCGGTCACCAGGGCGCGCGACGGGGCGGCGACGGTCGTGGGCGTGTCGACGGCGACCTCGTACGCCCCGGGCGCGAAGGCCAGCAGCGACACCGGCGCGAGCGGGTCGGCGTCGACCCCCTCCGGGGAGACCTGGCGCTTGTCCAGCTCGAAGCCGTTCACGCTGAAGGTCATCGACCCGTGCACCGACACGTCGATGACGGACAGCGGGCTGCGCGCGAAGCCCCATGCCGGCACGAGACCGCTCCAGCCGATCGAGGCGATTCGGAAGGTGGACTGACCAGGGGTGCCGTCGATGCGGTACGCCACGGTCACCTCAGTCTGCCCGTCGACCGCCCGCTCCGAGACGGCGTGGACGTCGGTGACGTGACGGCTCAGCGCGGCCGAGCGCAGCAGCGCGTCGTGGGCAGACGCGGGCAGGCCCGCCGCCTCGAGCTCGGCGGTGTCGACGGCGACGCCCTCCATCGCGAGCGCGTCGGCGGCGCGCCCCTCGGCGATGAGGCCGACGTATCGCTCGGCGAAGGCGCTGGGGCCCCAGAAGTCGCGGTACAGGGAGGCGAACCCGGCCGCGATCGCCGCGATCAGGAGTGCGCCGACCACGAGCGTCAGCGCGATCTCGATCCCACCGAACCCGCGGCGGGCCGGCGCTGTCGCGGCTGACGGCGGCTCGGACAGCACCACCTCGCCACGCTCCCCCTGCCGCATGGGCACAGTCTATGAACGCGGCATGCGCGCCGGCTGGGCGCCGCCCGGGTCGATACGGGACCGAGATGCGCGCGCGCCCGCGCGCGACCAGTGGCCCGAATCGCCTTCGCCCCTGCCTCCTCTCGGGCTCGCCGTATCTAGCATGGATGGGTGAGCGCGCCGGCACTGTCCGCGGAACAGGAGGCCCTGTTCCGCCTCATCGAGGACACGCGCGAGCACGTCTTCATCACGGGCCGCGCGGGAACGGGCAAATCGACGCTGCTGCGCCATCTCACATGGAACACGAGCAAGCAGATCGCCATCTGCGCCCCCACGGGCGTGGCCGCGCTCAACGTCGAGGGCCAGACGATCCACTCGCTCTTCCGGCTCCCGATCGGCCTGATCGCCGACAGCGACCTCGATCAGAACGACGCCACCCGCAAGATCCTCAACGCGATGGACACGCTCGTGATCGACGAGATCTCGATGGTGAACGCCGACCTCATGGACGGGATCGACCGCGCCCTGCGGCAGGCGCGTGGGCGCCGCGCCGAGCCGTTCGGGGGCGTGCAGGTGGTGATGTTCGGCGACCCGTACCAGCTGGCGCCCGTGCCGCCGCGCGGCGACGAGGCTCGGTACATCGCCGACCACTACCGCTCGTTCTGGTTCTTCGATGCCCACGTGTGGGCCGGACAGGCACCGGCCGCCGACGGATTGATCGACCTGGGACGGCACGGCGCCGACCTCCACATCCGAGAGCTCACCCACATCCACCGTCAGTCGGACGACGGGTTCAAGGCGATGCTGAACGCCGTCCGCTACGGGCGGGTCACCAAGGAGATCGCCGACGTCCTCAATGCCAAGGGCGCGCGCACGCCCCCGGACGACCCGCACGATCCCGTCATCACGCTGGCCACGCGCAACGACCGGGTCAACGCCATCAACGCCAAACACCTCGCCCAGCTGCCGGGGCGCGAGCAGAAGGCGCGTGCGGAGATCAGCGGCGACTTCGGCCGCGGCGACGCCTACCCCGCCGACGAGGAGCTCAAGCTCAAGGTGGGCGCGCAAGTGATGTTCCTGCGCAACGACGTGGCCTCCAAGGGCGAGCCGCCGCGGTGGGTGAACGGCACGATCGGGACCGTCACCAAGATCGTCGGCGAGACCGTGCGCGTGGAGGTGGACCACGAGGAGTTCGAGGTGGAGCCCTCCGTGTGGGAGAGGTACCGCTACGCGTACGACCCGCACACCCGCAAGCTCACGCGCGAGGTCGTGGCCGAGTTCACCCAGTTCCCGTTGCGACTGGCCTGGGCGGTCACGATCCACAAGTCACAGGGCAAGACGTACGACCGGGCCGTCATCGACCTGGGGGCCGGGGCGTTCGCACCGGGGCAGACGTATGTGGCGCTCAGCCGGCTGACGTCGCTCGACGGGCTGTACCTGACCCGTCCCCTTCGTCCCAGCGACATCCGCGTCGACGAGGACGTGCGCCGGTTCATGCGCGGCGTCTGGGAACGGCAGGGCGCGCAGATGCGTGTGGGCTGACCCGTCGCCGCGCGTGGTCCGGGGGCGGTGGGCGCCACGGCTTAGACTCGAGATTTCAGACCGAGGGAGTGGTATGCGGAGCAAGGCACGGCGCGGCGCGGCCGCGCTCGCGGCGCTGATGGCGATCGGTCTGGGGCTGACGGCATGTTCGGGAGCGCCGGCGGCGAGCGTGGCGCTGCCGACCCAGGTGGACGCGGAACTGCCGGGCGAGACCGTCGACCAGTTGCGCGGCGCCGTGGATCAGGCTGTTCAGGCCTCCGGCGCCACCGGTGCGATCGTCGGCGTCTGGGTGCCGTGGAGCGGGACCTGGGTCGCGGGCGTGGGCACGACCGAGCCCGAGGGGGCAGGCACCGAGGTCACGACCGACATGTCGTTCCGCATTGCCGACGTGACCCGCGCCATGACCTGCGACGTGCTGTACGAGTTGGCGGACGAGGGCACGGTCGACCTCGGCGACTCGATCACCGAGCACGTGCCCAGCGTGCCGAACCTCGCCGACGACCCCGGCGACATCACCCTGCAGCAGCTGTGCGACGGCACGAGCGGGCTCGGCGAGTCGTGGAGCACGGCGGCCGGTGCCGTGTACACGACCCCTGCCAGGGAGTGGCACCCGCGCGAGCTCGCGGCGTACGGGCTTGCCCAGGACCGTCAGGCGCCGGGCATGACGTATCGCGACTCGGACGTGGCGTACCTGATGCTGGGCCAGGCGCTCGAGAACGCCTCCGGCCACGGCGCCGCCGCCCTCTTCGACGAGTACGTGTTCGGACCGGGCGGCCTGCAGCAGACGACACTGCCGGGCGACGCCGCCGCCGTGCCCTCGACCACGTCGAGCTACCTGCCGGGTTACGTCTCGTTCCAGGCCGACCGCGACGCGGGATGCGTGGCGCCGACCGACTTCAGCGAGCTCTCGGCCAGCGTCGGCTTCACCGACTCGGGGGTGGTCTCCACCATCGGCGACCTGGGGCGCTACGGCCAGATCCTCGCGGCGAACTCCGTCGCCGAGAAGGACAACGGCCGCTTCGACCACAATCTGCCCGTCAACCCCGACAGTGACACCTGGTTCCAGTACGGCGGTGGGGCCTTCCAGGCCGGCACGCTGCTGGGTCAGCAGGGATCGATCCCCGGCTATGCGGCGAGCGTCTGGGCCGACCCGGTCACGGGGATGTCGGTGGCGGTCGTGCTGAACAACTCGGCCTCGGGCGGCGGGATCGCCGGGCTGCTGGGCCGGGAGCTCGCCGCGATCGCCTCGAAGGCGCCCGCGGCGTCGGGGCAGACGCAGCCGGAGTTCGGGCTGCCGTGGACCGCGGAGTCGATGCATCAGGCGATCGCCGACAGCGCGATCTGCCCGATCGGCTAGTGGCCGCGGAACCGGTCGGCGTCGGCCGGAGCGCGCGGTGAGCGCGGCGCCGCGCTCGGGCGCCCCGCTGGCGCTCGGTCTGGTGGTGCTCGGCCTGGCGTGCCAGGAGATCGGCGCCTCGATCGCCGTGCTGCTGTTCCCGCACGCAGGGCCGCTCGGCATCGTCATGCTGCGCCTCGTGTTCTCCGCGCTCATCCTCCTCGCCCTCGCCCGGCCCTCCCTGCGGGGTCGCTCGCGCTCCGACTGGTGGGCCGTCGTCCGCTTCGGGGCGGTGCTCGCGCTCATGAACGGCTCGTTCTACCTGGCGCTCGAGCGCCTCGACCTGGGCGTCACCGTGACGATCGAGGTGCTGGGGCCGCTCGCGTTGTCGGTGGTGCTCGCGCGCTCGCGCGCCGCCTGGGTCTGGGCGGCCCTCGCGCTCGCCGGGGTGGCGGCGCTCGGTGCGGGCGGTTGGGGAGAGCTCGATCCGGTCGGCGTGGGCTGGGCCCTTGTCGCGGCCGCGAGCTGGGCCGGGTACATCCGCGGCAGCGCGGCCGTGGGGCGCGCGTTCCCGAGGCTCGACGGCCTCGCCCTGGCCATGGCGGTGGGCGCCGTGCTCGCGCTGCCTTTCGGCATCGCCGACGCGGGCACCGCGTTGCTCGACCCCGCGCTTCTCGGACTCGGCGCGGCCGTCGCGCTGCTGTCGTCGACCATCCCGTACGCCGCCGAACTGGCCGCGCTGCGCCGCCTCAGCGAGTCGGCCTTCGGCGTTCTCATGAGCCTCGGGCCCGCCACCGCGGCGCTCGCCGGCTTCCTCATCCTCCGCCAGGACCTGGCCGGGCTCGAGGTGGCCGGCATCGCGCTCGTCGTCGTGGCCAGCGCCGGCGCGGTGTGGGCCTCGCGCACGCGGCACGACGGCGCTCCCGCCGCGGAGCCCGTGGCCTGACGCTCGCCGTCGCCTTGCGAGCGCGGCGCCGGGCCCCGTAGCGTCGCGGTGTGACGGGATCCGAGACCGACGACGCGACGCACAGCATCACCGAGCGGGCCGCGCCCGAGGTGCGGGTGGAGGCCGGTCGCGTGCGCGGGGCGTGGCGGGGCGACTGCGCGGTGTTCCTGGGCGTGCCCTACGGTCGACCGCCGGTCGGGGAGCGGCGCTTCGCCGCCCCGGAACCGGCCGACCCCTGGGACGGGGTGCGCGACGCGACTCGGCCGGGTGCCACGCCGCAGCGCGGTGACACCGGCGTCACGCTCATCCCGGAGCCCTCTGTGCCGGGTGACGACATCCTCAACCTCAACGTCTTCACGCCCTCACCGGGGCCCGAGGCGCGCCTGCCCGTGCTCGTCTACATCCACGGCGGTGGGTATGTGTCCGGTTCGCCCGCCTCGCCCTGGTACGACGGCGCGCCCTTCGCGCGCGACGGGGTCGTCACCGTGGCGATCTCGTACCGGATCGGTTTCGACGGCTTCGGCTGGGTGAGCGACGGCACGACCAACCGCGGGGTGCGCGACTGGTTGCTCGCGCTCGAGTGGGTGCAGCGCAACATCGCAGCGTTCGGCGGTGATCCGGATCGCGTGACGATCGCCGGACAATCGGCCGGCGGTGGCGCCGTGCTCACGCTGCTCGGCATCCCCGCGGCGCAGCCGCTCTTCCGCCACGCGTGGAGCATGTCGCCCACCGCGGTGACGATCTCCGAGGAGGCGGCACGTTCGGTCTCGCGGGCGGTCGCCGCGGCCGCGGGGGTCGGCGCCCCTACGGCCGCCGCGCTCGCCGCCGTGCCGTCCGAGCGGCTTCACGATCTGCTCCCGAACCCGCTCGGCGGCGGCCTCGGTGCGCTCGGACGCGAGCTCGACGGGGGGATCCCGAACATCGGCCCCTCGGTCGACGGCGACCTGATCGCGCGTCCCACCATCGCGTCGCTCGATGCGGGCACGGGGCGCGACAAGCCGCTGGTGGTCGGGGGACTCGACGACGAGTTCTCGATGATCGCCGACGACATCCCGCGCGCGCTCGAGCTCGTGCCGCTGCCGCTGCTGTTGCGTGTGCTCGGGCTGCGCGGCGAGAGGCGCCGCGCCTATCTGGCCGCGAACGGCGAGCTGAGGGCTCGCGGAGCACGCCGCCTGCTCGGCCGGTTCGTCAGCGACACCACGCTGCGCCGCGACGTCGTGCGCGCCGCCCGGGCGCGCGGCGCGTCGACCCCGACTTGGGTCTACGCGTTCTCGTGGGTCTCTCCGACGCGCCACTGGGCGATGCACTGCCTCGACGTGCCCTTCTTCTTCGACGTGCTCGACGCGCCGCAGGTGGATCGCGTGGCGGGCGCGCACCCTCCGGCGGCCCTCGCCCGGGCCTACCATGGCGCGGCGGTGTCGTTCATCCGAGATGGCCGAGTGGGCTGGCGCCCGTGGGCGGACGGCGAGGTCGCCCGCGTGTTCGACGGCGCCGGCACACACGACTCCCGCCGCGCCTACGCGGGTGTGACGCCGCTCGTCTGAGCGCCGGGGAGCCGCGATGCGGCGATCAGCCCCGCACGCCGGCGCCGAGCAGGATGACGAGGAGCACGATCGACACGGCGGCCATGAGCGCCATGAGGCCCGCGAGGATCCGGTTGCGCAGCGACGGCCGGTGCACGGCGAACGCCACGGCGAGCATGGCGACGGCCGCGACGGCGACGATCCCGATCCCGGTGCCGGCCAGGGCCGGGCCGAAGGGCAGAGCGGCGGCCAGCGATGCGATCCCGGCCGCGGCCAGCAGCAGGCCGGGGATCAGCCACCACCGGCGCTTGGGGTCCGCAACACCGGCTGATTGCGCATCAGGGTGGGGTCCTCGGGTCCTCCGGTCGCGCTCATGCGCATCCTCCTTCCGTGCCCTCCTCGTGCGTCGCCGGTGGCGACCGGCCGCGCGCACGGCTCTGTGTCAGGACGGGGCGGGGTACTCGCTCGCGCGCAGCAGGCGCGCCACGTGCACGGCGTTCTGCACCGCGCCGTCCATGGTGGTCCGCACCGCCTCGGGGATCTCGTCGAGATCCTTGTAGTCGGTCGTGCTCATAGCCTCGCCGTTCCAGTACACCGCCGCCTGGGCTGGGATCGTGTAGCCGACATCGTTCAGGGCCTGGAACAGGATGGCCGAGATGTGGTGCGCGCCGTCCTCGTTGCCCACCACGCCGGCGATCGCGACCTTGCCCCACAGGATCGGCCGGCCCTGCTCGTCTGTCGCCGACAGTTCGGCGTCCAGGCGCTCCAGCGCGCGTTGCGCCACGCTGGAGTGCTGCCCCAGCCACGTCGGCGTGACGAAGACGAGGATGTCGGCCTCGAGCACCTGCTTGCGCAGCTCGGGCCAGGCGTCGCCCTCGCCCATGTCGGCCTGCACGCCCGGCGCGACGTCGTGGTCGACCAGTCGCACCTCGAACCCCTCGACGTCGTGCGCGGCCAGTCGCTCGAGGATCTGGCGCGCCATCACGTGCGTACTCGACTCTGCCGGCGACGGCTTGAGGGTGCAGTTCAGCGCGATCGCCGTGACCTTGTTCTCCGCCATGGCCCCGAGGCTACGCCGGCGCGCGGCGGCCGCCCATCGGCTTCCGCGCGACGGGGACGATCGCTACGATCCGCCCGCGGCCCCTGCCGGCGCCACGTTCGCGCGTCAGCGGGGGCGAGCTGGCTGACGGGAATGATGCGGTCGGTGCGGGCGCTCGTACTGCGCGAAACCGGCGCTCATCTGCGTGAAGCGGCGCCACGCCGCGCCATGCGCCATACGGTGCTCCCCGCGCGAGAGCGGCGGGGCGCCCCCCGCATCGGACCGCGCAGCTCCGGAAGAACTCGCTCCCACGTCCACGGGTGCCCCTCGTCAGCCGACACGTGCCGTCATCGTACGCCCCCGGACAGCACTGTCCGCAGGCGCGTCGGGGGAGCCATCTCGTTCGGCCGGCGGGTCAGGCGGTGCGCCAGCCGCGCATCGAGTGGAGGAAGGCGGTCTTGGGATAGCTGCCCCCGGGCGGGCCGATCTCGAACAGGTCGAGCATGAGGAACATCGGGTAGCCGGGCGACTGCTGCAGGCGCTGGACGACGCGGCCGTCGCAGCCGATGACCGTCTCCCCGTCGCCCCACAGCACCGCCCAGGCGTGTGGCGCGCCGGCGTCGAAATCCAGCGGTGTCTCGATCATCTCCGTGGTGAGACGGTCGTCATGATGGGCCTTGATCCCCGTGCGGGCCGTCCATCCTTCCGTGCCCTGGCGGCCGTCGATCTCGAAGAGACAGATCTCGCCCGAGTCACGCGGGCTTTCGTGCTCGGTGCCGACGAGCCAGGCGGCCAGCATGCATCCCGGCGCGCGGCTGGCGCTGACGACGACGTCGATGCGTCCGGCCCGAGGAGCCCACAGCAGGTTCAGCGGCACCGCGGTGCGCACCGTGAGCCCGGGCCTGTGCCGGTGCGTTCCGCGTGTGGAGCCCACCGGCCCGCTGAACGAACCGGTCTGCAGATGCGAGACCCGCAGCGGTGCGTCCTCAGGTCGCCAGTCGGGCTGATCCTCCTCGATGCGCAGCGCGAGCCCGTCGGGCGTGGCCGCGTGGCGACCTCGCGCGCGGTCGGGCGTCGTCCAGTGCTCGAGGTATCGGTCGATCCAGAGGGCGGGGTCGGGTCCGTCCGCGAAGTCGTCCTCGACGTCCGGTGGTCGTGCCGGAGCCGCAGGCAGGAGTTCGCGCATGCGACTCATCATGCTGCAGTCCCGCGCTCCTCGGCCAGGGAACTGTGGCGCCCGGCGCGGCTCCCCTCCGACCCGCCTGCCGGCATCGCCGACGCCGTGGCGTCAGAGGCGGGCGGGCTCGCGCCGTCCGCCGTCGAACATGCCCTGCGGCGGCGCGGCATACGGCAGGGGCTCGCCCGCCTCGCACGTGTTCTCCGCGCCCGTCGCGTCGGAGAACGGACCGTCCGGGGCCATCAGGGCCGTCATGTGGTGGTCGGCGTGGTCTCGCCACCATTCGCTCATTCCGGTCCCCTGGTCCCGCCGCAGGTGCTCCCACGCGCGCCAGAGCGCGTCGAGACGGCTCACGGCCTCGTCGTACTCCCACCAGCGCGCCGCCCAGTAACGGTTGCGACCGTCGACGCGGCGGCGGTAGACCCAGCGCAGGTGGTCGCGCACGAACTCGTCGACCGACGCGTAGCGGAGCGCGGGCGTCGATTCCGCCCGCTCCCCGCGCTCACGGTCGGCCGAGTGCTCCTGGTCGGCGTCGATCACCTCGCCCACGGTCCGGGCCGCGGCGTGCTCCGCGTCGTCCCAGGCGAAGTCCTCGGAACCCCAATCACTCACGATGCATCCCTCCCCGTATTCCACCGTAGTCTGCTCGGCCAGGGGTCCGGCTGCTCCCCCTGTGGCACGCCCCGCCCCGGGAACCGCGCCCCGCCGCGTCCGCCTGTCACCGAGGGGCGGCGGGGTCGGGCAACAGGCCGAGCGCCGCAGGAGGTCACGAGGCTGCGGGCCGATCGAGCGCGTCCGCTGCCGCCTGCTCCTTCTGCCACGGCCAGCGGCCGGTGATCTCGAGCTCGAGCGACCAGCTCAGGAACGTCCGGATCAGGACGATCGCGGCGAGCACGCCGACGCTCGCCAGCGTGGGCGTGACCGCGACCGTGCGGATGATGTCGGCGGCCACCAGCAACTCCAGCCCCAGCAGGATGGATCGTCCGAGGAACCGGCGGAAGCGGCTGTACACGCCCGCCTCCGATCTTCGAAGCGACCGGACCGCGAAGATCGTCGCAAGCGCCGCGCCGACGACGATCGCGACGACGCCTGCCGCGTCGACCGCTTTCCCGACGGTCTCGATGATGCTCTGAAAGTCCATGCCCCCGTCCTACCCACGGAGGGGAGCGACGTCATCGGCCTTGACGGCGACACCCACGCCGGGATCGGCCGCGATCGACGGCGGCGCGCCCGCTGGTGAGGGGGCCGGCCGGCGCCGCTGCGCCGGAGGGAGTCCGAGGTGCGAGGACCCCCTCCGGTCGGGATCACTCCGCGAAGGCCGACGCGAGGGCCGCGACGGCCTGGGCGATGGCTCCGCGGGCGGCGTGCGTGTCGTGCAGGCTGTTCACCATGACGAAGTCGTGGACGATGCCGAGATAACGCACCGCCGTGACCGGCACCCCCGCCGCGCGGAGCTTAGCGGCGTACGCCTCGCCCTCGTCGCGCAGCACGTCGGCCTCGGCGGTGATGACGAGCGCAGGCGGAAGCCCCGCGAGCTGCTCGATCGAGGCGCGCAGCGGCGACGCGGTGATCTCCGCACGCTCGTCCGCATCCGCGGTGTACTGATCCCAGAACCACTTCATTCCGTCGCGCGTGAGGAAGTAGCCCTCGGCGAACTCCTCGTAGCTGGCGGTGTCGAACGACGCATCGGTGACCGGGTAGAAGAGCACCTGGAAGCGGAAGGAGACGTCGCCGCGCTCCTTCGCCAACAGGGTCAGTGCGGCCGACATGTTCCCGCCGACGGAGTCGCCCGCCACGGCGAGGCGACGCGCATCGAGGCCCCGAGCAGGTCCCTCAGACGTGATCCACTTCGCCACCGCGTAGGACTGCTCGATGGCGTGCGGGTAGCGCGCCTCCGGCGACCGGTCGTACTCGGGGAAGACGACCGCGGCGTTCGCGCCGATCGCCAGGTCGCGAACGAGCCGGTCGTGCGTGTGCGCGTCGCCGAAGACCCACCCGGCGCCGTGGATGTAGAGAATCACGGGCAGCTCGCCTGTCGCGCCGATCGGCTTGACAATGCGGACGCGAACCGGGCCGGTCGGGCCGCCGGGGACCTCGATCCATTCCTCGTCCACCTCGGGCTTGACGATGGGGGTGTCCTGCACCGAGTCCACCGCGGCGCGCCCCTCGGCCACGGGCAGCTGGTTCAGGAAGGGGGGTTCGGCGGTCGCTTCGACGAACGCCTGGGCCGCCGGCTCAAGCGAGATGCGGCGCGGATTCGCGGACATGGGGACTCCTCTTCTCGGGGGAGAACGATCGTTCTCCGGCTGCTGACGAGCATAGAGAACGAACGTTCTCCGCGCAAGATAGACTTCCCCCATGGCGGAGCGTGAGGCGCGTGAGCGCATCGTGGAGGCGGCGGATCGGCTGTTCTACTCGCGAGGGATCGGCCGGGTGGGCATGGACGCCGTGCGGGACGAAGCGGGGGTGTCGCTGAAGGCGATCTACCGCGAGTTCCCGTCGAAGGAGGATCTGGTCCTGGCTGTTCTCGCCCGGCGCCATGACGTCTGGGTGAACGGCGTGGAGGGCGCGGTCGGGGGGATCGGTGACCCGCGGGAACGCATGCTCGCTGTCTACGATTACCTGGCCTCGTGGTTCGAGGAGGCCGACTTCCGTGGCTGCGGATTCATCAACGCGTTCGGCGAGCTCGGCGGCTCGAGCGCCCGGGTCGCGGAACTCGTGCGAGAGCACAAGCAGTCGTTCCAGCGCTACGTCGATCGACTCGTCGCCGACGCGGGGTGGCCGGCGTCGGTGGGCCCTCAGCTCGCGATCCTCGCGGAAGGCGCACAGACGACGGCGGCGATCGCGGGCGACGCGGCGGCGGCTGCCATCGCGCGCGAGGCGGCGGCGACCCTCATCGCCGCGAACGCGCCGCGCTGAGCGGTGGCCTGCGAGCCGGAAAGAGGGAGTGGAGGGGCTGACGGGAATCGAACCCGCGCTGTCTGCTTGGGAAGCAGAAGTTCTGCCATTGAACTACAGCCCCGCGCTTTCGCGTAGGCCCATCGTAACAGCGCCGCGGCGCCGCGGCGGAGCACGCCGGCTCCGGCGGGGCGGGCCCGGCGCGCGGCACGCTCTAGGCTGGTGCCGTGCTGCTCTCGGATCGCGACATCAAGGCCGAACTCGAATCGGGTCGGATCGCACTGGATCCACTGGATCTCGCGATGGTCCAGCCCTCGAGCGTGGACGTGCGGATCGATCGGTTCTTCCGGCTCTTCGACAACCACAAGTACCCGTTCATCGACCCGGCCGAGGATCAGCCCGACCTGACGCGCCTCGTCGAGGTCTCGCCGGACGAGCCGTTCGTGCTGCACCCGGGGGAGTTCGTGCTCGGGTCGACGTTCGAGACGGTCACGCTGCCCGATGACATCGCGGCGCGCCTCGAGGGCAAGTCGTCGCTGGGGCGGCTGGGGCTCTTGACGCACTCGACCGCCGGCTTCATCGACCCGGGCTTCTCGGGTCACGTCACCCTCGAGCTGTCGAACGTCGCCACGCTGCCCATCAAGCTGTGGCCGGGCATGAAGATCGGCCAGCTGTGCTTCTTCCGGCTCACCTCGCCGGCCGAGAACCCCTACGGCTCGGGCCCGTACGGCAATCGCTATCAGGGGCAGCGCGGCCCCACGGCGTCGCGCTCGTTCCAGTCCTTCCACCGCACCGACGTCTCGGTCGCCGGCGCGCAGGAGGGCTAGCCGCGGCTGACTGGCCGCGGCGCGTCGTCGCCGCCGAGGTCGCGCTGCATCCGCAGCACGTCCCACCACCGGTTCAGCTTCCACCCGACGCGCTCGAGCACGCCGACGTCTCGGAACCCGAGCCGGCGGTGCAACCGCACGCTCGCGTCGTTCGGGACGACGATCCCCGCGATCGCGCGCCGGAAACCCCGGGCCGCGAGCCGGTCGAGCAGTTCGGTGTACAGTGCCGAGCCGAGCCCGGCGCCGCCCGTTCCCGGGGCCAGATAGACGCTCGTCTCCGCCGTCCAGGCGTAGGCGTCCCGCGGCGAGTAGGGCGCGGCGTACGCGTATCCGACGACCCGTTCGCCCTCGATCGCGACGATCCACTCGTGGCTGGCGCCGTAGCGTGCGATCCGGTCCGCCATCTCATCGACCGTGGGAGGGCTCGCCTCGAACGAGATGGGCGTCTCGCGGACGTACGGGGCATAGATCTCGGCGCAGGCCGCGGCATCCGCGGTCTCGGCTTTGCGGATGACGGGCACGGTTCCATCGTGCCACCACGGTCCGCCCCCGATGCGCGGGCGGACCGTGGTGCCGGGGATCGAGCGTCAGAGCAGCTGGCGCCAGTTCGCCCGCGCGAGATCGAGCAACTCGTCGCCGCGCCCCGACATCACGGTGCGCAGCGCGTAGAGCGCGAAGCCGCCCACCTGCGCGGCCGTGACGTTCGGCGGCATGGCGAGCTCCTGCCGCTCGGTGACGACGTCGAGCACCGCCGGCCCCTCATGCGCCAGGAACTCGTCGACCGCGTCGGGTAGGTCGTCCGACCGCTCCACGCGGATGCCGCGGATGCCCAGGGCGGTCGCGACGTCCGCGAAGTTCGGGTTGGCCAGGCCGGTGCCGTAGGTGACGAAGCCCGCCGCCTTCATCTCGAGCTCGACGAAGTTCAGTGACGCGTTGTTGTAGACGACCGTCTTGAGCGGCAGCTCGTGCTGCGTGAGCGTGATGAGCTCGCCGAGCATCATGGCCAGGCCGCCGTCGCCCGCGAGCGCGACGACCTGGCGGCCCGGCGCCGCCGTCTGCGCGCCGATCCCATGCATCAGCGCGTTCGCCATGGAACCGTGGCTGAACGAGCCGATCAGCCGCCGCCGACCGTTCATCGTGAGGTAGCGGGCGGCCCACACGGTGGGCGAGCCCACGTCCGCGGTGAACACGGCGTCATCCGTGGCCGCTCGGTCGAGCAGGCGCGTGAGGTACTGCGGGTGGATCGGCTCGGAGCCGCGGCGCGGCACCGCCAGCTCGTCGAGCTTGGCGCGCGTGCGCAGGTAGTGATCGCGTGCGTCGTCGAGGTGGGCGCGCCCGCGTCCCGCGCGCACGCGCGGCAGGAGCGCCCTCGCGGTGGCGCCGACGTCGCCGACCAGGCCGAGGTCGAGCGGGTGGCGCCGGCCGAGCTGGCTGCCGCGGATGTCGACCTGGATCGTCTTGGCGTGATCGGGATAGAACTGCGGGTAGGGAAAGTCCGTGCCGAGCATGAGCACGGCGTCGGCGGCATCCATCGCCCGGTAGCCCGACGCGAAGCCGAGCAGTCCCGTCATGCCGACGTCGAACGGGTTGTCGTACTCGATGTGCTCCTTGCCGCGCAGCGCGTGCACGATGGGTGCGTTCAGGCGGTCCGCCAGCGCGATCAGCTCGTCGTGGCTCCCTGCCACACCCGCGCCCGCGAGGATCGTCACCCGCTTCGCCGCGTTGAGCAGCTCGGCGGCCCGGTCCAGCTCGGCGTCGCTCGGCACGACCGTGGGGTGGGTGCGTCGGATGACCGAGGTGCGGTTGGAGGCGGCATCCGCCAGGGCGACGTCGCCGGGGATCACGATCACCGCGACGCCCTGCTCTTCCACCGCCGTGCGCATCGCGATCTCGAGGATGCGCGGCATCTGGGCGGGGTCGGCGACGTACTCCACGTATGAGCTGCACTCGCGGAACAGCTCCTGCGGGTGCGTCTCCTGGAAGTAGTTCGTGCCGATCTCGGAGGTCGGGATGTGCGCGGCGATCGCGAGCACGGGAACGCGCGATCGGTGGGCGTCGTAGAGGCCGTTGATGAAGTGCAGGTTGCCGGGCCCGCAGGATCCGGCGATCACCGCCAACTCTCCGGTGATCGCCGCGTCGGCGGCGGCCGCGAAGGCAGCGGATTCCTCGTGACGCACGTGCATCCAGCGGATGGTTCCGTCCCGGCGCAGCGCGTCGGTGAACCCGTTGAGCGAGTCGCCCGGGATGCCGTACACATGCTTCACGCCGTTCGCGCGAAGAGTGGCGACGATGTTCTCTGCGACTGTGGTCATGCGAACCCCCTGGTCGGCCTGCTTTGAGGCTACTCCCGTGGGGGAGGGGCGGCGCCAGAAGGCGCCGCTGCTCGTCAGTCGGTGCGGCCGTCGACGTAGAACCAGCGGCCGCCGCGCAGGGCGAATCGGCTGCGTTCGGTCATCGCTTCCGGGCCGCTCGGTGTGCGGTACCGGGCGGTGAAGAGCACCTCGTCGCCCACGGCCTCGTGGACCTCGAGGGCCGTCCAGGTCGTGCCGTCGTCGAGGTCGAGCGCGGCGGGTCGCGTGCGCGGGTGCCAGGTGCGCAGAAGGTAGTCGGCGTCGCGGCGGGCGAAGGCGCTGTAGCGCGACCGCATCAACTGCTCGGGGGTCTGTGCCTGACGCGCCCCGGCGTGTAGCGGGCCGCAACAGGTCGGGTAGGGCTCGCCGGATCCGCAGGGGCAGGCGACGGCGAAGCTCACCGTTCCAGCCTACGGCGGCGCCCCGGACCGCGCGGGCCCGGGGCGCCCCGGTACGCGGGTGGGGCGCGGGCGGATCAGGCGGCGCGCCCCCGCTCGAACCCGGCGAGGAAGCCTCGCTCGAACGCGTGCTGCGCCGTCAGGCGCCCGCGCCGAAAGGGGTGCCCCGGTTCGCCGAGGTGACGACCCCAGCGCGGGTGCGGTCGCATGCCGTGCCCGTGCCCGCGCCGCGGGTGGTCGGGAGCTTCGGGGATGTCGTCGCTCTCGCTCCATCCCAGCTGCCGAGCGATGGCCTCAAGCGTGCGCAGGGTGACCTCGAAGTCGGCGGAGGGAACGCTGCCGGCGACGCGGGAGCGGACCGCCGCGACCTTCCTCTCGAGGCGCTCTTTGGCCGCGCGCCCCGAATCGGTGAGAGACCAGCCGTGGTCATCCAGGGCGATCCAGCCCAACTCGGCGAGGTGAGCGAGGTGATCCGGCGTGCCGTCGATCACGGGCGCGGCCGCGGAGCCGTCGACGCGATTCAGCGCCCTCCAGTGGCGGCGGTCGACCGGTTCGTCGGCGAGCGCGACGTCGATCTCCCGCGCGATGAGGTGGTCGACGGCCCTCAGCCAGAAACCGAGCGGGCGGTCCCCGCGGCCGTGCGTGTGCGTGTCAGGGGTGTGCATGGTGGTCCTTTCGGAAGCGGTGGCGATGCATGTCATATGTCATGTACATGCACTGTGACATGTTCTTTCGTTGCATGTCAAGTGGCATGTATCGTGGAGGAGTGACGCCGCTCGATCCCGCCGACCAGATCGCCGCCGCGCTGGCCCGCCTGCGGGGGCTGCGGCCCGTCAGCGGCCGTCACGATGCCGAGGGTCCCGCCCACGCCCATCGGGGCGCCGGGCATCACCGGGGTCCGATGACCTGGGGCGCCACCACGCCGGGCGACCTGCGCGATCTGCGCGCGGAGATCGCGGATCGTCGCGGGCGCGGCCCGGCGGGGGGACTCGGGCGCTCGGCCACCCGGATGCGCATGCTCGAGGTGCTCGTCGATGCCGGCACGGCGCTGTCGGTCGGGGACCTCGCCGCGCGGCTGCACATCGATCAGCCGCGGGCCAGCCGCGTCATCCAGACTGCGGTGCACCTGGGCTTGGCGCGCCGCGAGGCCGACCCGCGCGACGCGCGGCGCACGCTCATCGCGCTCACCGAGCACGGGGCGCACGCCGTGGCCGAGGCGCGGGGCGCGCGCGCCGACGCCGTGCAGCAGGCGCTGGCGGGCTTCACGCCGGACGAGCGGGCCCAGCTCGCGGCGCTGCTCACGCGGCTCGCCGACGCGTGGCCGCGGCCCGGCCGCTGAGCTCGTGCCGGTGTGTCAGCGCAGCTGCTTGACCGGCAGGAGAAGCAGCAGCCCGGCCAGGATGACGCCCACGATGGCGAGAATGCCGTAGGTCGATCCGAGCGCCGCGACGACGATCGTCCACGCGCCCGAGGCCATCCAGCTCGACGCGCGACCGGTCGTCGCGTACAGGCCGAAGATCTCGCCTTCTCGGCCGGCCGGCGTCACGCGGGCGAGGAACGACCGCGATGCGGCCTGCGCGGGCCCCACGAAGGCGCACAGCACGAGCCCGCCGATCCAGAACACGATGGGCCCGAGATCCACGAGGAAGAACACCGCCAGCCCGGCCACGACCATCGACGCCAGTGCGGCGATGATCACGCGCTTGGCGCCGAATCGGTCGTCCAGGGGGCCGGCGAGGATTGTCGAGACGCCCGCGATGAGGTTCGCGGCGACGCCGAAGATCACCATCTGCAGGAACTCGAAGCCGAACACGACCTGCCCGATGATGGCGCCGTAGGCGAAGACGCCGCCGAGGCCGTCGCGGAAGACGGCGCTGGCCAGCAGGAACCACCCCGTGTGGCGGGTCTCGGGGTTCTGGAACAGGGCGACGATGTCGTGCACGAGCAGCTTGTACGAGGCGAAGAACCCGACCTTGCGCTCGGGGCGGCCGAGCGACGGCTCGGGCACGTTGCGGAAGATGGGGATCGAGAAGAGCAGCGCCCAGATCGCGCAACCGACGGCGATGATCCGGAACGGCAGACCGGTCTCCTCCGGCAGCCCGAACCAGCCCGACATGTAGAAGACGATGACGAGCACCAGCGCCACGATGCCGCCCAGGTAGCCGAAGCCCCAGCCGAGCCCGGAGACGCGACCGATCGTCTTCTGGTTCGCGATGCCGATGAGCATGGCGTTGGAGCTGACCGCCGCGATCTCGCCGAAGACCTGGCCGGCCGCGATGAGCGCCACGCCGACCCAGAACAGCGCCGGGGCGGGCTCGACGAACCACAGCCCGAGCATGCAGGCGACGAGCGCCCCCGTGCCGATCCCGAGCCACAGCTTCTGGCGGCCCGCCGCGTCGGCGCGCTGACCCAGCACGGGCGCGATCGCGAGGATGAGCAGCCCGGCGATCGTGCCGGCCAGGCCGAAGCCCGACGCCAGCCCGTCGACCGCGCGCGCCCGGATCGGGTCGTCCTCCGCGAGGGCCCGCACGTCGGCGGGCAGGAACACGTCGGTGGTCAGGTACATCGACGCGAAGATGAAGGTGAGGATCACCGTGTTGAAGGGCTGCGTCGCCCAGTCCCACAGCGCCCACGAGTAGATCTGCTTCTTGGATGCCGTCTTGCCCTCGCGCAGATCGAGCCCCATCACGCCGATCGCGCCGCTGTCGGCGGTGGCGGGAAGGTCGGCCCGGGGCGTGCTGTGCTCGCTCATGCGAGCGAACGTAGGGACGTCGGGTGAACGGATGGTGCCGCGCGCATGGCGTCACCCTAGCGCGCGTCTTCGCGCCGCGGGGGTGGCGAGCGACCGTGGCGACACCCGGGCGCGAGGGTGAAATTCGGGGTGAAGTCGTGCTCCGGCGCGTCCGTTTCGTTGAGGTGCGTTCGCTCCCTCCGATTGACTGCGGGGGTCTGCACCTGCACATTCACTGAGCGTTTCGGGGGAGTTCGATGAAGACCAGACCGTCCGGTGGACCGGGCACACGTTTCCGCGCCGCGCTCGCGGCCGTCACCGCGGCGCTCGTGGCGTCGACGACCTTCCTCGTCGCGAGCCCGGCGGCAGCCGCGACGCCCGTCTACGAGATCAAGGGCGCATGGCTCGCGCAGCCCGACTCGATCTCGCGCGGCAATCCCGTCGTCGCCGAGTGGCGCATCAACGTCAACGACGCGGACAACCCGCCGGTGAATGAGCCCGTCCAGAACGTCGTGGCGACCTTTGCGGTCGAGAAGGCCTTCTTCGACGAGATCCCCGACGCCTGCCTGCGTACCGGAGTGGACCCCGTCTCGTCCCTCTCGGCCGACGGCACGGCGCTGACATGCAACTTCGGCCCCGTCGCGATGGGCACGGCGCTCGTGCTGCAGACGCCCGTCGTGGCGAACGGTGTCACGGGCGAGGAGATCGCGCTGGCCGGCACGAGCCCCAGCGGGGAGGTCGTCGACCTGCCCCGCATCCCGATCGCCAACCCGTTCGTGATGGACATCCACTACGGACAGAACACGAACCTGGCGTCGTGGAACGCCGACTACACGGCGGTGGACGTCGACGTGCAGTGGTCGCTGCGGCTGGGCAAGGGCTCCGACCCCGGCCCGGACAGTGTCACCTACCGGCTCACCGTGGCCGACAGCAACGGCGGCACGGTGCAGCGCGGCACGAACCCCCGCACGGGCGACCTGGGCTGCAGCCCCTTCGACTCGGGCAACGCGTCGGGTCACCCGTGGTCGACGGTGCCGTCGCACTTCCGCCACACCAACTTCGTGGGCTCCTGCACGCTCACGGCGGTGCCCGGGGCGCCCGGCCAGTTCGACCTGACCCTGAGCGGCATCAACTACGACCTGCTCAATTCGCCGACGCAGGACGCCGGCGGCGGCGCGGGAACGCCGCTGCCCACCGACTACGACTACATCGCGAGCGGCTCGCTCTGGTTCCACATCCTCACCGACCAGGCGGGATCCGTCTCGGTCACCTCGAACGCGCCGACGTATGAGGCGCCCACCGGCCAGCGTTTCACCGACCTGGTGGCGAACAACCGCACGACCAAGTCGTACACGCTGCCGGGCGGCTGGAGCGCCGGTTACCGCCGGGACTACACCGGCTCCGGCGGCACGACGTGGGACGACACCTACCGTGTCTCGCCGGGCACGGTCGTGAACGCGTACGTCAGCAACACCGGCGGACCGGTGACCCCCACCGGCGGCCTGTTCGGCAACTGCATCGCGCTCGACACCGCCTACGTGGAGTACGTGCCGGTTCCGGCCGACACGCGATTCCCCGAGGTCATCGGCGTCAGCACGGACGCGTCGCGGCCGTGGAGCGGGCTCGACAACCCGCCGCCCGTCGAGTACTACACCGGTCCGGTCGGCGACCCCGACCAGTTCGACTGCGGCACCGGCACGTGGTCGACCACCATGCCGGAAGACCCCGCCGACGTCACCGCCGTGCGCATCCGGCACGAGCACGCGCACTACGCCGCGGAGGACCGCGACAACTTCCAGCTGAACGCGTACATGCGCGTGCGCGACAACGTCGCCGTCGGCCGCGACGTGTGGACCTTCGGCTCCATCCTCCGCAACGGCGTCTGGACGGGACCGAACGCGGGCAACCGGGTGACCGATACCCCCGACGCGCGCTACCCGTACACGACGGGACGCCGCGACATCCTGCGCATCACCACCGCGACGCCCTTCATCCAGAAGGCCGCCGAGCGCGCCACGGTCACGCCCGGCGTGCCGACGCTGTTCACGCTGCGCTACTCGGCGAACGGCTCGGGCATCATCCCCGAGACCGTCGACGGCTACGAGATCGTGGACACCCTTCCGGTGGGCATGACGTACGAGCCGGGATCGGCGACGCCGGAGCCGGCGATCACGATCGACGCGCAGGGTCGGCAGGTGCTCACCTGGACGCTGAACGACGTGCCGACGAACGAGGCACAGACGCTGACCTATCAAGCCGTCACCGATACGGCGGTGGAACCGGGCACGAGGCTCACGAACACCGTGTTCTCGCGGTACGGCGGGGCCGACTCCCGCCCGGCGGCGGCGACGGTCACGACCACGTCGAACGGCTACACGACCATCCTGAAGACGGCAGACCTCTGGTTCATCCCCAACCGCACCGGCGACGGTGACGGCACCGGCTCGTGGACCGTGGAGATCGAGTCGCGCGACCCCGAGTCGCAGGCCTACACCGACACGATCGACATCCTGCCGTACAAGGGCGACCAGCGGGGCACGTCCTTCTCCGGCACGTACACGCTGGACGACGTCGTGCTGCACGACGGCGGCACGGTGTACTACACCGACGCCGACCCGGCGACCCTTTCGGACGATCCCGCCCACGAGGACAACGGCGCGCCCAACGCACCGTCGGACCTGTGGACCACGGAGCGACCGGAGAACCCCACGGCCATCCGCGTGATCGGCGGTGAGCTCGTCTCGGGCGGCACGTTCTCGTTCCAGGTGCTCATCGCCACCGACGGCGCCCAGCCGCAGGACGTGTACGTGAACCGGGCACAGGCGCGTGCCGAGCACACCGAGCTCGTCATGCGCACCTCGGCGTCGCTCACCATGGGCACCTGGTACGCGGCCACGCTGAAGAAGTACGTCCAGGATCTGCAGGGCGAGTGGCGTGACGCGAACGAGGTCGACGAGTACCCGAGCTTCCGCATCGGCGACACGGTCAACTACCGCGTCGTCGTGGAGAACATCGGTCAGGGCACGCTCGAGAACATCGTCGTGAGCGACGACCAGCAGCCCGAGCTCGGGGCCGTGACGATCGATGTGCTCGACCCGGGTGAGACCTTCACCCACGAGTACTCCATCGTGCTCGAGGACGGCGCGCCGGAGACTCTTGTGAACAACGCCTGTGCGGAGATCCCCGAGGAGAGCCAGCCGGCCGACACCGAGCCGGTGACGATCGACTGCGATCCGGCCGGCCTCGAGGTCGTCGGCGATCCCACCCACGTCAAGGAGCTCGTCTCGGCGTCGCCGATCGGCGATGGCCGGTGGGAGGTCGTCTACGGCATCGACGTCACGAACGAGGACGCGTACGACACCACCTACCACCTCGACGACACCCTGCACTTCGCCGAGGAGGCCGAGATCGTGTCGGCCGAGGTGACCGCCGCGCCCGAGGGCGTGACGCTCGCCACGCCGGCGTGGGACGGTCAGGGCAACGTGCGCATCGCGGCGGCGGTACCGCTTCTCGCCGCCGACGACGAGGCCTACGCGCCGCACCGCTACGAGGTGACGGTGATCGCCGAGGTGCCGCTGTGGCTCGACGGGGCCGGCTCGGGTGACGATGACCCGACCCGCTGCGGCGAGGACGGCGACGACACCGACCGCGCGTTCAACAACACGAGTGCGCTGACGGATCCGTCGGGAACGGTGGAGGACGATCAGGCGTGTGCCGAGATCCCCTCGATCCGTCTCGACAAGAGCGTGGCGTCGGGCCCGACCGCCTCGGGCGTGGGCCGGTGGACGATCGTGTACGCGATCGTCGCGGAGAACGCGGGGGGCGCGGCCGGCACCTACGACCTCTACGACAAGCTGCTGTTCGGGGAGGGCATCGAGATCGTCTCGAGCGAGGTCGCCTCGGCCCCCGCCGGGGTGACCCCGGCCGCGTCGTGGACCGGCCTGGGCGAGCAGAAGCTCTCGGACCCCAACCGGATCGCCGCGGACGTGGTGCTCGATTCGGGTGCGGCGCACACGTACTCGGTGCGGGTCGAGATCACGGCCGAGGCCTCCGACCTCAGCGCGTCGGCGCGTCAGTGCCCCGCCCCGGGCTCGGGTGACCGCGGTGGCCTCGCCAACTCGGCGGCGCTCGCGCACAACGGTCACCTCGCCGAGGACGACGTCTGCCCGCCGCTGCCGGCGGCCCTGGCGGCCACCGGCGGCGTGCTCATGCTCGGCGTGCTCAGCACGGCACTACTGCTGCTCATCGGCGGAGGCGGCTTCCTGCTGTTCCGCCGCCGCATGACCGTCTGACGGGGGCGGAACGGCCCGCCCGGTGCCCTTTCGGAGGCCCGGGCGGGCCGTTCCGCGTCTCGCCGCCGCACGCCGGATCAGCCGGCGAGCCAGCGCTCCAGGAGGGCGGCTCGCTCGGGCCGGCCGATGAGACGGTAGGCGATGGCCCACACCGCGGGATCGGCGATGGGCAGCCCGCGCCATTCGCCCGTCACCCCCACGGGAAAGGGGACGAGCCGGTCGCCGTCCCAGGCGGCGAAGCCCACGAGCACGTCGATCTCGTGATCCCCGGCGTCGACGACCAAGCGCGCCCGCGTGGCGAACGGTCGGCCGGCGCTCGCGGGCGCCGTCCAGGCGAGACCGAGCCGGTCGAGCGCCGCCGTCACGACGGCGGGTTCGCCCTCGCACGTGATGTCCCAGTCGCGCACGCGATCCACGAGGCCCAGCGACGCCAGCAGGGCGGATCCGCCGACCGCGACGGGCAGCCCCCGCTCCCGCAGCGCCGCGACGATCCGAACGGCGGTGTCGGTCGGTGGATGCGTGATCACCCTGCCATCCTGCCCGGGCGGGCAGCGTCGATGGGCGGGCGATCGCCGGTCGACGCCAGCGACCGTCAGGCGGGCTTGTTCCGGAAGGCCCAGCGGTAGTACTCGGCGTACCGCAGGCGCGAGGCGGCGGCCTCGTCGACCAGCACCGTGGTGCGGGGATGCAGTTGGATCGCCGAGCCGGGCAGCGACGCGGTGACGGGCCCCTCGACGGCCCCGGCGACGGCGGCGGCCTTGGACTCGCCGAAGGCGAGCAGAACGAGGTGACGCGCCTCGAGGATGGTGCCGATGCCCTGCGTGATGCACCACACGGGCACGTCGTCGATCGAGGGGAAGAAGCGCGCGTTGTCGCGCCGGGTCTGCTCGGCCAGTGTCTTCATGCGCGTGCGCGAGGCGAGGGACGATCCGGGCTCGTTGAACCCGATGTGGCCGTTGGAACCGATGCCCAGCAGCTGCAGGTCGACCCCGCCCGCGGCGGCGATGGCCGCCTCGTACCGCTCACCCGCCGAGCCGGCCCCCTCGAGGGACCCGTCCGGCACCTGCACCAGCGACGGCGTGAGACCGAGGGGCTCGACGACCTCGCGAGTGATCACCGAGCGATAGCTCTCGGGATGCGCCAGGTCGATCCCCACGTACTCGTCGAGCGCGAATCCGCGCACCCGCGACACGTCGGTTCCGGCGAGGCGGCGGCGAAGCGCCGTGTACACCGGCAGCGGAGTGGATCCGGTCGCCAAACCGAGCACGGCGTCGGGGCGCGAGCGGATCAGGCTCGCGACGAGATCGGCGGCGATCTCACCCGCCGTCTCGCGGTCGGGAACGATGACCACCTCAGCCACGCGCGCCTCCCGTCGCCGCGGCCGTCGCATCGGCGCTCACTGCAGCAGGCGCCCGATCGCCTCGAACTTCTCGCTGTAGGTGTCGACGAGCCGGCGCGCGATGCCGACGGAGTCGACCAGGGGGTGGGCGGCGAAGGCGCGCCAGGCCGACTCGCGCGAGCCGGAGAGCGCCGCGTCGATCACGTGGCGCTCCGCGGCCTTGACGCTCGTCATGAGCCCGAGCATGTCGCCGCTCACGGGCGCGACCGGCCAGGGGTGCACGCCCTCGTCGTCGACGAGGCAGCCGACCTCGACCACGGCGTCCTCGGGCAGCTGGGGCACGAGGCCGTTGTTGCGCACGTTGAGGATCATCGTGGCCGGTCGCCCGGTGGCGATCGCGGCCATCAGGTCGAGGGCGACCTTCTGGTAGCCGCCGCCGTCGACGTCCGAGTCCTCGCGCTCCTCGTCCTCGTCGCGGCTCTCGGCCATGTAGCTGGCCTCGCGCTCGTGGCGGGTGCGCAGCCACGTCTCCAGGGGATCGTCGCCCGGGTGTGCGAAGAACTCCGCCTGCTGGTGGTCGATGAACTCGCCCCGGGTGGACTGCGCGGCGCGGATCCGGGCGGTCGCCTCGCGCGTGAAGTAGTAGTAGTAGAGGTACTCGTTCGGGAGGGCGCCGAGGGCGCGCACCCAGTCGAAGCCCATCAGGCGAGCTTCCTCGATGGTGCGCAGCTTGTCGTCCTCGGCGAGCAGCGCGGGCAGCAGCTCCTGGCCGTCCACCGCCACGGAACGCAGCCACCCCAGGTGATTGAGGCCGACGTAGTCGAAGGACAGGCCCTCGGCCGAGGCCGAGCCCGTGGCCGCGAGGGCGGCGCGGCGCATCAGGCCGATCGGCGTGTCGCAGATGCCCACGACGCGGTCGCCCAGCACGCGGCGCATGGCCTCCGTCACGATGCCGGCCGGGTTCGTGAAGTTGATGACCCACGCGTCCGGCGCCAGATCGCGGATCTGCTCGGCCAGGCGCGTCATGAACGGCACCGTGCGCAGCGCGTACGCGAGACCGCCGGGTCCGACCGTCTCCTGGCCGAGGACGCCGAGGTCGAGCGCCGTCCGCTCGTCGAGGATGCGTCCGGCCGTGCCGCCGATGCGCACCGCGCTGAAGACGAAGTCGGCCCCCCGCAGCGCCTCCGTGAGGTCGGTCGTCGCGACGACGCGGGGAGCGTGCGCGCGCGTCTCTGCGAGGCGGTCGATCACGGCGCGGATGGTCGCCAGCCGCGACTCGCTCACGTCGTAGAGCGCGAGCTCATCGATCCGCACGGGCGCGTCGTCCGACGCCACGGCCTCGAACACCTGCGGAACGCGGAAGCCTCCGCCTCCGATGATCGTCAGCTTCATGCCACCATCACCTCGACCTCTCCTTGGCGCAGCAGCGCGAGCGTCTTCTCGTCTGCTCCTTCGCTGGTCACGACTCCCCACAGGCGATCCGCGCCGCACACGCTGAGCAGACCCACGCCCGGGA
Organism: Microbacterium sp. Marseille-Q6965; assembly: GCF_946151065.1. Classification (GTDB taxonomy): domain Bacteria; phylum Actinomycetota; class Actinomycetes; order Actinomycetales; family Microbacteriaceae; genus Microbacterium. Next base: position 333,689 of record NZ_CAMGZA010000003.1, read on the forward strand.
ACTTCGAGGCGTCGGCCAGCACGACGGTGCGCTCGGACGAGGCGATCATCGCGCGCTTGATGGGGACCTCCATGCCGGTGGTGTCGGTCACCGTGCCATCCGAGCGGATACCGCTCGTGCCCAGGAAGCAGATATTGGCCCGCAGCTGCGCGAGCGCCTGCTCGGTGAGCGCACCGACCATGGAGTAGTAGTTCTTGCGGACGGCGCCGCCCAGCACGATGAGCTCGACGGCCTCGTCGTCCCGCAGCTCGTCGATCACGGCCAGGCTCGAGGTGATCACCGTGATGCGGCGACCCTTCAACATTCGCGCCAGCAGGGCCGTAGTGGTGCCGATGTCGATGAGCACCACGTCGCCGTCCGCGACAAGCGTGGCGGCCAGGGTGGCGACCCGCTCCTTCTCGGCGTGGTGCTGGTTGCTGACCGACTGGAAGGGGACGCGATCCGGCTCGATGCTGCCGCCACCGCGCACGCGGCGCAGCAGGCCCTCTGCGCTCAGCGCATTCAGATCGCGCCGGATGGTCGACGCGGACACGCCGAACACGTTGGCGAGCTCGTCGACCGTCGCCTCGCCGCCTTCGCGGATCGACTGAAGGATCCTCGCCTTGCGCGTCTCGGTCAGCATGCACGTCAGCCTACCAGTCATGTTCGCGCATGAATGCGCAATTGTGTGCACATGAGTGAGCATCGAGAGGGTATGCTCGGGCGAAATCGATCAACCCCGATGATGGAGGTGCGGCACCGTGACCCTGCACGATGGCTCGATGGCCCCCGTGGGCGCCGTGGATGTCGTGCTCTCCGGCGCCGTGTTCTTCGACCTCGTGATGGGGGAGCTGGACCAGGCTCCGGCACCCGGCACAGAGGTGTATGCGCGCGAGCTGGCGACCGCCCCTGGCGGCATCGCCAACCTCGCCGTCGCGACCGCACGTCTGGGTCTGCGCACCGATCTCATCACGACGCTGGGCGATGACATCTACGGCCGCTGGTGCCGCGAGTTCCTCGTGGACCACGAGGGCATCGACCTCAGCCGCAGCCGCACGCTGACGGGATGGCCGACCCCGCTCACCGTGTCGCTCGCGCACGACGGCGACCGCAGCATGATCACGCGCGAGGAGCCGGCACCGCCCACGCCCGACGCCGCCGAGGTGCCTGCGCGCGCGGCGATCGTGGACCTTCGCGCCGTCGCGCGCGATGAGGCGTGGCTGTCGTCCGCTGCGCGAGGCACCCTCGTGTTCGCCGACCTCGGATGGGATCCGACCGGCCGCTGGGACCCCGCCGATCTGCGCGCGCTGGAGGCGTGCCACGCCTTCACACCCAACGAGCGCGAGGCCATGGCGTACACGCGCACCGACACGCCGGTCGCCGCGGCGCGGGCACTGGCCGAGCGCGTGCCGCTGGTGGTCGTCACGTGTGGCGCCGCGGGCGCGGTCGCGATCGACGCGGCGTCGGGCGAGGAGGCGCGCGTCCCCGCGGTCCCGGTGCGGGCGCGTGACGCCACCGGCGCCGGCGATGTGTTCGGGGCGGCGCTCGTCGCCGCGACGCTGGAGCAGTGGCCGCTTGCGCAGCGCGTCGCCTTCGCCGCGCTGTGCGCGGGGCTTGCCGTCGAGGGCGTCGGGGGTTCCATCTCCGCCCCCGGATGGGGCGACATCGCCGACTGGCGTGGTCGTCATCGCGACGGAGAGCTGGGCGAGCGCTACGGCTTCCTCGACGACGCCCTGCGCGGCCGGGTGCTGCGGCGCCGCGCCGACGCGGCGTTCCCCTTCGCCACCTATCGACCTTCCCCCTCGCACCACCCGCATGAACACAGCACCATCTCGACGGGCAGCGGCTCCGCCGCTTCCCTCCCGCACTGAGAAAGGGACTCTCATGAAACGACACACGCGGCTCGGATCCGCCGTTCTCGGGGGCGCGGCCTTCGCCCTCGTCCTCAGCGCCTGCGCGCCCGGCACCGGTGGCGGCGGCGCCTCGGACGAGCCCGCCGGCGAGATCAGCACCGACATCTCGGGGGTGGGCGACGTGACGCTCACCGTCTGGGACCAGGAGGTGCGCGGCGGCCAGAACGAGCAGATGGAGCAGCTCAACGAGGCGTTCATGGAGAAGTACCCGAACGTCACCATCGAGCGGAACTCGCAGGCCTTCGACGACCTCGCGACCACCCTGCGGCTGGCGCTGACGGGCGACGACGCCCCCGACGTCGTGCAGGCGAACAACGGCCGCAACACCATGGGCGCCTTCGTGGAGGCCGGGCAGCTGCGGCCGCTCGACGACTACGCCGACGCCTACGGCTGGACCGATCGCTACGCGGAGTCGATCCTGCAGTACTCCAGCTACAGCGACGACGCGAAGACCTTCGGCTCCGGCAACCTGTACGGCCTGCCGCAGGTGGGTGAGGTCGTCGGCGTCTTCTACTCGAAGTCCAAGCTCGACGCGCTGGGCCTCGAGGTGCCGCAGACGTGGTCGGACTTCGAGGGCGCGCTGCAGACCGCGAAGGACGCGGGCGAGACGCCGCTTCAGCTCGGAAACGTCGAGCAGTGGCCGGCGCTGCACGTCTTCGGACCGCTGCAGGGCAACTTCGTCGATGCCGAGAGCATCACGAACCTCGGCCTGGGCAACGCCGGCGCCAGCTGGACCACGCCCGAGAACGAGGAGGCGGCGGCGACGATGCAGCAGTGGGTCGAGGCCGGCTACTTCAACGAGGGCGTCAACGGCGCCGACTACGACGCCGCGTGGCAGGCGCTCGCCGACGGCAACGGCGTCTTCCTCATCGGCGGATCGTGGCTGGCGGCGGATCTCGAGGACGCCATGGGCGACGACGTGGGCTTCTTCGTGCCGAGCACCGACGAGGGGACGTACGCGACCACCGGCGGCACGGGCCTGCCCTTCGCCGTGACCTCAGCGGCCGACAACACCGACGTCGCCGCGGCCTACATCGACTTCATCACCAGCGATGAGGCCATGCAGATCCTCGCCGACACGGGCAACCTGCCGGTGAACCGCACGGCCGAGCTCGCGCCGGAGTCGGGCGTTCTCGCCGACGTGTTCACGGTGTTCGGCGAGGTCACCGAGAACGGTGCCGTGCTGCCGTACCTGGACTACGCGACGCCCACCTTCTCGGACACCATGGGCCAGTCGCTGCAGGACCTGATCGCCGGCAACATCACGCCGGCGCAGTTCACCGAGACGCTCGAGGCCGACTACGCGGAGTTCGTCTCGTCGAATGAGTAGCACGATCGCCATCGTCACCGGGCGGGGCGCCGAGAGGCGCCCCGCCCGGCTGACGAGGACATGGGTTCCCTACGCGTATCTCGCGCCCGCCCTTTTGCTCTACGGCGGTTTCCTCCTCGTGCCGCTCGGGCGCGCGTTCCAGTTCTCGTTCTACGAGTGGGACGGGCTCGGCGCGTCGACCTTCGTCGGGGTGCAGAACTACATCTCCGTCTTCACCGATCCGAAGCTGCGCGAGGCCTTCCTGCACGCGCTCGTGCTCATCTTCTTCTACGCGGTGCTGCCGCTGTGCATCGGCCTGGTGCTGGCGGCGCTACTGACGCGATCGCGGGTGCGGGGCCTGGGCTTCTTCCGCACGATCATCTTCCTGCCGCAGGTGATCGCGATGGTCGTCGTCGCGGTGACGTGGCGGCAGATCTACGCGCCGGACGGGCCCCTCAACGGACTGCTGCGCGCCGTCGGACTGGACGCGTTGACCCGCGCGTGGCTCGGCGACTACACGTGGACGCTTCCCGCGGTGGGCCTGATCGGTACGTGGGTCTCGACGGGTCTGGTCACCGTGCTCCTCATGGCGGGCATGAGCCGCATCCCCCGCGAGCAGTACGAGGCCGCTCGCCTCGACGGCGCCGGGCCGCTCCGCGAGTTCTTCGCGATCACGCTGCCGTCCGTGCGCGGCGAGATCACGGTCGCTCTCACGCTCACCATCGTCGCCGCGCTGAAGACGTTCGACCTCGTGTACGTGACGACCAGCGGTGGCCCGGGCACGAGCACGTCCGTGCCGAGCTACGAGGTCTATCGCCGCGCCTTCGAGCTCGGCGAGGTCGGCGCCGCGGCCGCCGTCGGCATTGTGCTGACCGTCATCGTCTTCATCATCAACTGGATCGTCAACCGGATCGGAGACCGTTCGTGAGGGTCTCGCGCATCGAAAGCGCCGCCAACTACGTCATCCTCATCGCCTTCGCCCTCGTCATCCTCGGGCCGATCGGTGTGATCCTCACGCTCGCGTTCGGTCCGAAGAGCGCCTCGGTCGCGCGCGAGGGCGGCCTGGTTCACCCGGAGAACTTCCTGGAGGCGTGGGAGGTCGGCCGGTTCGGCCAGTACATGCTCAACTCGGTGCTGGTCGCCGTGGTGGTCGTGGTGGTCGCGGTCGCTGCCTCGATCCTCGCCGGGTACGCCCTGGGCGCGATGGATTTCCGAGGGGCGACGTTCTTCTTCTACCTCTTCCTGCTCGGCATCATGGTGCCGACGGAAGCGTTCATCATCCCCCTGTTCTTCGACATGCGGTCGTTCGGCCTCGTCGACACGGTCGCGGGCGTGGCCCTGCCGCAGATCGCCATGTCGATCGCGTTCGGCACCTTCTGGATGCGGGCGTACTTCCGCTCTTCCAGCCGTGCGGTCGTGGAGGCGGCACGTCTCGACGGCGCGGGGTCCTTCCGGATCCTCTGGCAGATCCTCGTGCCCATGGGGCGTCCGGCGATCCTCACCCTCGTGCTGCTCACCTTCATGTGGACCTGGAACGAGTTCCTCATTCCACTCGTGATGTCGCCGACGGGGGATGTCCGCACCGCGCCGCTGGGCCTGGCGTTCTTCCAGGGGCAGTACACGCAGGGCACGGCGCTGCTCGCAGCCGGCGCGATCCTCGTGGCCCTTCCCGTGGTCGTCCTCTACGTCTTCCTGCAGCGCCACTTCATCAAGGGCATGATCGAGGGCGCGGTCCGCGAGTGACGCTCCGGCGTGCTCGAAAATGCACGCTACTGCTTGAAGTTGCGCACTCCCACCGCTAGCGTGGCGCGAGACGTGTGGGCAACGGGGCCCGCCGTCGCTCGCACGGAGGCTGACATGAGAACGCGCAGAGTGATCCCCCTGTTCGCCGCGGTGCTCGCGGGAGCGACCCTGGTCGCCCCGGGCGCCGCGGTGGCCGCGGGCGGGCCGCCGCCCACCGTCGGGGAGGGGTCGGTGGCCACGAGCACCGATCGGGAGAAGATCGACATCATGGGCATCTGGGCCCATCCCGACGACGACGCGGGCTTCACCACGCCGTGCGGCGTCTGGTCCGACCTGTACGACGTGCGGTGCGGCATCATCATGGCCACCCGTGGCGAGGGCGGATCCAACTCGGTGGGCCCCGAGTCGGGTCCCGACCTCGGGCTGCGGCGGGAGAACGAGGATCGCACGTCGCACGTGCGAAGCGGCACCGTCGACATCTTCAACCTCGACCGCGTCGACTTCTACTACAACACCTCGGCGCCCCTCACGGCCGAGGTCTGGGATGCGGAGGAGACGCTGCGCCGAACCGTCCGGATCATCCGCGAGACGCGGCCCGAGATCCTCGTCGGCGGCACGCCCTCGCTGCGGGCGGGGCACGGCAACCATCAGTACGCGCAGGGGCGGATGGTGTGGGAGGCGGCGGCTGCGGCCGCCGACCCGACCATGTTCCCTGAGCAGCTCGAGGGCGTGGGCGCGGTCGACACCTGGCAGGTGAAGAAGATCCTCGCGGGCGGCCTGACGACCGGGACCGGCGGTGTGGCGGGCCCGGATTGCAATCAGGGATTCACTCCCGCCACGGGGAACCCGTTCACGGTGACGGGAACCTGGACCGGATACGACTCGCCGTACGTGTGGGCCGAGGGCAACGTGCAGGGCCAGGCGGCGGGCACGCCCAAGACGTGGGCGCAGGTCGGCCTCGAGGGCGGACGCGCGCATCCCACACAAGCGCGGACGATGTACCAGGGCCTGGCGACCCCGACGTGCCAGCGCTACGGCGTCTCCTTCTCCACCGTGCCGATGCAGCCCAACGGCGCCCCCGCCGCCGCCGACGACGAGGCGGTGCTGTACGGGGCCGTCCTGCCCGACCCCGGCGGCATGCCGCTCGGGTCCCGCTTCGCCGTGGCCGCGGAGGACTACTTCGAGGCGGCCGGCGAGCCCTTCGAGGTGACGGTGTCGATGCGCTCGGGGCAGGGTGAGATCGGCGGTGGTCCGGTGAGGCTCGAGGTCCCCGCAGGCTGGGGCGTCTCGGAGCCTGTCGAGGTGCCCGAGATCGGCGAGGACGCCCAGAGCGAGGCCGTCTTCACCGTGACGCCGTCGGCCGACGCAGCGCCCGGGGTGTACCGCATCGCCGCACGCCTGGACGGCGCCGTCACCGCGTACAACGACACGCGGATCGAGCTCGTGCCTCCGGTGGAAGGGCGTTTCGAACGGTGGGGATCAACCCTCGAGTACGAGCAGTGGATGACCGAGAACGAGGCGTACGTCGGCGGACGATCGGCGGCGGTCGACCGGATCGGCGCGGGCGAGACGATCACCGTTCCCGTCGAGGTGACCAATCGCAGTTCGGCGTCGCAATCGGGCGAGGTCACGCTCGCCGTGCCCGAGGGCTTCGCGGTGGACGCGGCGAGCAAGCCGTTCGCGGACGTGCCAGCCGGGGGCACGGCGACGGTGGACTTCACGGTGACGCACACCGACCCGACGGATCGGGGCAGTCGCACCGTTCCGTTCACCGCGACGACGACGTCGGCGCTGGGGGCGGCGACCGAGACGCTGACGATGCACGTCGTCCCGACGACCGTGATCCCGCAGCTCGCCGCGGCGCCCGCCGTGGACGGCGCGGCCGACGAGGTCTACGTCGGCGCGCCGCTCGATGTCGGCGCGCGCTGGGAGGGCGCGACGTGTGAGCCCGACGGGGTCGACTGCGGCGCCGGCGGTCAGGCGCGCGTCGGCTGGTTCGACGACACCCTCTACGTGCAAGTGCACGTCACCGACGAGCAGGCGAGCGCCGCCGCACCCCCGGAGCGCTGCTTCGGACACTGGCTGGTCGACTCTGTCGAGCTGCTGCTCGATCCGCGCGGCGACTCGTTGGACACGTCCAGCACCTTCAAGCTCGGCGTCTTCCCGTTCACGGATGATCCCGAGGGCTCCAACGGCAATGGCGCCAACGGCCCCTGTTGGTCGCGCGACGCGGACAATCACCAGGGATTCTCCACGGGGCCGCTGGCCGACGAGATCGAGGGCGCGCCGAACGCCGAGGGCGTGGCGGTGGCCGTGTCGGCCGACCGGGATGCGGAGGGCCGCTACGAGGGTGGCGGCTTCGACATCGAGGTGTCGATCCCGTTCGCCACGCTGCCGGCCGCTGTCGGGCCCACGAGCGCCGCCCCGACCGGCGACGCGGCCAGCAACGACGTCGACCCGTCCTACCTGGGGCTCAATGTGACACCGTACGACTCCGACACGCAGGACTTCATCGGGCAGACGCGCACGGCGTGGTCGGCTTTCGGGAGCCAGCAGTCGGAACCGTACCGGTGGGGCCACGCCTACCTCGACGGCTACGTCCCGCCCGCCGAGCGGCCGACGCAGGCGCCCGAGCCGATCATTCCCGACACCGCCCTGACCGGCGTGGAGTCGCCGCAGACCGTGTACCAGTCGGCGGTGCGGGGCGGCACGATCTCGGGTGTGCAGCCGAGCGATGCGATGACCGTCGAGAAGGTGCACGTCGCCGGATCGAAGATCAAGGTCCGCTACGACAGTGAGGCGGCCGGCACGCTGCGCGTTTTCCTGTGGAACGGCGACCCCCGTTTCGTGCCGGTGTGGACGTCGAGCTGCGAGGGTGACACGTACGGGTTCGACGCGTGCGCGGCCGGCGACGGCGCGGCACCGCCGTGGGCTCCCGACATGGGCGGTCGCCTCCTCGCCGAGGCGACGGCCGAGGTGGACGGCGGACGAGGCGCCGTCGATGTGCCGCTCGACCGCGCGCTCCTCGACCGCCTGGGCGAGGAGGCGTATGTGCTCGTGTCGTTCGCGGAGGCCGCCGCCGAAGGCTCACGCGAAGGTGACGGCGTGAATGCGTGGGCGTTCCCGGTCCACGCGCGCTGACCGGTCCGCGCGCGGGGTCGGTCCGGGAGGTGTTCCGGATCGACCCCGCGACGGATCAGTCGGCCACGACGGTGGTTTCGAAGCTGTAGCGGTCGGGGCGATAGCAGTGGGTGCCGAACTCGACCGCGCGGCCCGACGTGTCGAACGCCACGCGTTCCATCGTCAGGAGCGGGCCATGGGAGGGGATCTCGAGCAGTTCCGCCTCGTCGCCCTCGGCGGCCCGCGCGCCGATGCGCTGCCGCGCGACCTGGAACGTCACGCCGCGGGCCCGGAGGATCTGGTAGAGCCCGCGCTCCGTGAGCTCGTCGGTCGTGACGTCGCCGAACTCCGGCAGCAGGTGGTTCTCGAGCACCGCGACAGGCTCCCCGTCGATGCTGCGCACGCGCCGAAGGTATGCGACCTCGGAACCGACCGGGAGGCTGAGCGCCTCGGCCGCGCGCTCGTCGGCCGGTCGGAGCTCGTGCACGAGCACTCGCGTGGACGGGGTGCGGTGGGTGCTCTCGAGGTCGTCGTACAGGCTGGTCAGCTCCACCGGCCGCGTCACGCGGCCCTGCACGACCTGCGTGCCGATCCCGCGCCGGCGCACGAGCAGGCCCTTGTTCACGAGCGTTTGGATCGCGTGGCGCACGGTGGGTCGAGACAGCCGCAGGCGCCGACTGATCTCGATCTCGTTCTGCAGGCGAGCGCCGGGAGGGATGCGCCCGGAGCGGATCGCGTCCTCGAGCCGGCTGGAGACCTGGAAGTAGAGCGGGACGGGTCCGGACCTGTCGAGATCGGCGAACACGTCATCGGGCCAGATCGGATCCTCGGTCATCGCGGGCGCCCCCTTTCACGTTTCCCCGAGCCTATCCCTTAGTGATATTGTTAGGACAAAGCGATCTAGGAGGGTCATGAGCTTCACGACCGACGTCCTCGCCGTCGGGCGCCTCGGCGTCGACATCTATCCGCTTCAGGACGGGGTGGGGCTCGAACAGGTCGAGAGCTTCGGCAAGTACCTGGGTGGGACGGCCGCCAACGTCGCCGTCGCCGTCGCGCGGTACGGGCACGCGGCGGCGCTGATCTCCCGGGTCGGAGACGACCCGTTCGGTCGCTACCTCCTCGCGGAGCTCGAGCGTCTCGGGGTGGACAACCGCTATGTCGGCACCGACGCGTCGCTGAAGACGCCGGTCACCTTCTGCGAGATCTTCCCACCCGACGACTTCCCGCTCTACTTCTACCGGGAGCCGAAGGCGCCCGACATGAACGTCGAACCGCGCGAGATCGACGCCGACGCCGCGCGCGACGCGCGCATCCTCTGGCTGACGACGACGGGCCTCAGCGACGAGCCGAGTCGCGCCGCACATCTCGCCGCGCTCGAGGCCCGCGACCGGGCGGAGCACACGATCCTCGACCTCGACTATCGCCCGATGTTCTGGGCCGATCCCTCCGACGCGACGGCGCAGCTCGAGCCGGTCCTCGGCCGCGTGACCGTCGCCGTGGGCAACCGCGACGAGTGCCTCGTCGCCGTCGGCGAGTCGGATCCGGGGCGCGCGGCCGACGCGCTGCTGGAGCGGGGGGTCGAGCTGGCGATCGTGAAGCAGGGGCCGAAGGGCGTCCTCGCGAAGACCCGCGACGAGACGGTGGAGGTGCCCGTGCACCCGGTGGCCGTCGTCAACGGGCTCGGCGCGGGCGACGCCTTCGGCGGCGCGTTGTGCCACGGCCTTCTCGAGGGATGGAGCCTCGAACGCACCCTCCGTTTCGCCAACGTCGCGGGCGCGATCGTCGCCTCGCGGCGCGAGTGCTCCACCGCCATGCCCACAGCCGATGAGGTTGAGACCGTCTTGCAGGGAGCGTGAGATGACCGAGCTGAGCCCGGCCGACTTCGAACGGCTCCGACACATCCGAGCACACCGTCCTCACGAGATCGCCGAGACCTTCGCGTCGCGTCGCCGGCGCGACGTGCTGCAGGGCGACGGGCGGCTCTTCATCATCGCGGCCGACCATCCCGCCCGTGGCGCGCTGGCGGTCGGCACCGACGCCACCGCCATGGCGGACCGGTACGTCCTGCTCGAACGGCTCGCGGTCGCGCTGCGCCACCCTGGCGTCGACGGCGTGCTCGGCACGCCCGACATCATCGACGACCTTGCCGCACTCGGGCTGCTCGACGACAAGATCGTCGTCGGGTCGATGAACCGCGGCGGTCTGCGCGGCGCGCGGTTCGAGATGGACGACCGCTACACCGCATACGACGTGCCGACGATGGTCGCGCGGGGCATCGACTTCGCCAAGACGCTCATCCGGGTGAACCTCGACGACCCGGGCACCGTGCCGACCCTGGCCGCGACGGCCGACGCCGTGACGAGCGCCGCCGCGGCCCGACTGCCGATCATGCTGGAGCCGTTCATGACGCGCTGGCAGGACGGGCGCAACGTCAACGACCTCTCGGCGGACGCCGTCATCCTGTCGATCGCGATCGCGTCCGGGCTGGGCGCCGACAGCGCGTACACCTGGATGAAGCTGCCGGTCGTCGACGAGATGGAACGCGTCATGTCGGCCACGACCATGCCGACGCTGCTGCTCGGCGGCGACTCCGGGGCGGGCCTCGACGAGACGTTCGCGGCGTGGGAGAGCGCGCTCGCGCTGCCCGGCGTGCGCGGCCTGACGGTCGGGCGCGCCCTGCTGTACCCGCCGGACGGCGACGTCGTCGGCGCCGTCGACACCGCTGCGCGCCTCGTGCACCGCGACCTGCCGGCGATCGTCTGAACCCTCACCAACGGAGGAACCCATGAGCACGAACGACACCCCCACGGCCGGTTCCGGTCTGCCCGTCATCGGACACTGGATCGACGGCGCGTCCCGTCCGTCGGCCAGCGGGCGCACGGCGCCGGTCTTCAACCCCGCGACGGGGGAGGTCTCCGCGAACGTGGCCCTGGCGGATGAGGCGGAGATCGCCGCCGCCGTCGCATCCGCGCAGCGCGGCTTCGAGACGTGGAGCCGGTATTCCATCGCGAAGCGGCAGACGGTGCTGTTCGCCTTCCGCGAGCTGCTGAACGCCCGAAAGAAGGAGCTCGCCGAGATCATCACCGCGGAGCACGGCAAGGTGCTCAGCGACGCGATGGGGGAGATCCTGCGCGGCCAGGAGGTCGTCGAGCTCGCCACCGGGTTCCCGCACCTCATCAAGGGCGCCTACAGCGAGAACGCGTCGACGGGCATCGACGTCTACTCGATCAAGCAGCCGCTGGGCGTGGCGGGCATCATCTCCCCGTTCAATTTCCCGGCGATGGTGCCGATGTGGTTCTTCCCCGTGGCGATCGCCGCGGGCAACGCCGTGATCGTCAAGCCGAGCGAGAAGGACCCGTCGGCATCGCTGTGGCTGGCGCGGCTGTGGCAGGAGGCCGGCCTGCCGGACGGTGTGTTCACGGTGCTGCAGGGCGACAAGCTCGCCGTGGACGGGTTGCTGACGAGCCCGGTCGTGCAGTCGATCTCGTTCGTCGGCTCGACGCCCATCGCGCAGTACATCTACGAGACCGCCTCGGCCCACGGCAAGCGTGTGCAGGCGCTGGGCGGGGCGAAGAACCACATGCTGGTGCTGCCCGACGCCGACCTCGACCTCGTCGCCGACCAGGCCGTCAACGCCGGATACGGCGCGGCGGGCGAGCGGTGCATGGCGATCTCGGTGGTGCTCGCCGTCGAGCCGGTGGCCGACGAGCTCATCGCGAAGATCTCGGAGCGCATCGCGAAGCTCACGGTGGGCAACGGTGCGGGTGGCGCGGACGGCGAGCCCGATATGGGGCCGCTGATCACCCGCGAGCACCGGGACAGGGTCTCGGGCTATGTCGACATCGCCGAGGCGGACGGGGCGACGATCGTGGTCGACGGCCGCGGCTTCAGCGTCGAGGGTCATGAGGACGGCTTCTTCTTCGGCCCCACCCTGATCGACAACATGCCGACCACCTCGCGCGCCTACCAGGAGGAGATCTTCGGACCGGTGCTGCAGGTGGTGCGGGTGAAGACCTTCCGAGAGGGCGTCGAGCTGATCAACTCGGGCGCCTTCGGGAACGGCACGGCGATCTTCACGAACGACGGCGGAGCCGCCCGTCGGTTCCAGAACGAGGTCCAGGTCGGCATGATCGGCATCAACGTGCCGATCCCCGTGCCGGTGGCGTACCACTCGTTCGGCGGCTGGAAGCGGTCGCTGTTCGGTGACGCGAAGGCATACGGCGTGCACGGGTTCGACTTCTTCACCCGTGAGAAGGCGATCACCAGCCGCTGGCTGGACCCCGCCACGCACGGGGGGATCAACCTCGGCTTCCCCCAGAACGACTGACTCGGCGGCGCGCCGCGTCGACGGCGCTGTGAAGGAGCACCACTGATGACCGAACGGCGTTGGTTCCATCCGCGCGGATCGCTCTCGCGCGACGGCTGGGAGACGGTCGTCGACGGCTCGCTCGCGGGGTGGCAGCACACCGGGCTGCGTGTCGCCCACCTCGAGGCGGGCGACGAGCTGCCGCTGGAGGCGGGCGCGGAGCAGCTCGTCGTGCCGCTGGCAGGGTCCTTCTCGGTCCGCGTCGAGGATGACGGCGCCGTGACGACGCACGAGCTCGCCGGTCGTCCCTCCGTCTTCCACGGCCCGACCGACGTGCTGTACGTGACCGCCGGCGCCACGGCGCGCCTGGCGGGGAGGGGGCGGGTGGCGGTCGCGTCCTCCCCGACGGAGGCGCGCTTCCCGACCCGTCACATCCCCGCGGCCGAGACGCCGGTGGAGTTGCGCGGCGCGGGGGCCTCGAGCCGTCAGGTGCACAACTTCGGCACCCCGCACGCGCTTGACGCGGCACGGTTCATCGTGTGCGAGGTCATCACGCCGTCCGAGAACTGGTCCTCGTACCCGCCGCACAAGCACGACGAACGGGTGCCCGGCGCCGAGACGCGGCTGGAGGAGATCTACTACTTCGAGGCGGCGCCCACGCGCGGCGGCGGGCCGGGCAGCGCCGAGGCGGCCTTCGGGATGTTCAGCACCTACTCCTCGCCCGCGGGCGAGATCGACATCAACGCGATGGTCCGCACCGGTGACGTCGCGCTCGTGCCCTACGGGTACCACGGGCCGGCCGTCGCGGCCCCCGGCTACGACCTCTATTACCTCAACGTCATGGCGGGCCCCGACCCCGAGAGGGCGTGGCTGATCAGCGACGACCCCGCGCATGCGTGGGTGCGCGACACGTGGCGGGACGCGCGCGTCGACGAACGCCTGCCGTACGGAAACGAGAACCCTTGATCCGCCGCGCGGATCCCGACACCGACAGAAGGAGTGCTGCGATGGCGCAGACCAAGCGGATGACAGTGGCGCAGGCGCTCGTCGAGTTCCTCGCCAACCAGTGGACGGTCGACGGCGACATCCGCGAGCGCACCATCCCCGCGACGTTCGGCATCTTCGGCCACGGGAACGTCGCGGGTATCGGCCAGGCGCTGCGGCAGCTCCACGTGGAGCAGCCGGGCCTCATGCCGTACCACCAGGCACGCAACGAGCAGGCGATGGTGCATCAGGGGGTCGGCTACGCGCGCATGCACCGGCGGCGCGCCACCTACGCGGCCGCCGCCTCGGTCGGCCCCGGCTCGACCAACATGCTCACCGGCGCGGCGCTCGCCACGACCAACCGGCTCCCCGTGCTGCTGCTGCCGAGCGACACCTTCGCCACCCGCGTCGCGGATCCCGTCCTGCAGCAGCTCGAGCAGCCACACGACATCGGATTGACGGTGAACGACGCGTTCCGGCCGTTGTCGAGGTTCTTCGACCGCGTCCAGCGGCCCGAACAGCTGTACTCGATCGCGCTCGCCGCCATGCGCGTGCTCACCGACCCGGCGGAGACGGGAGCCGTCACGATCGCGCTGCCCGAGGACGTGCAGGCGGAGGTGGCGGACGTGCCGCTGGAGTTCCTGCAGCCCCGCGAGTGGCGCATCCGCCGGCCCCGTCCCGAGCGCGACGCGCTCGCCGCGGCGGTGCGCGCGATCCGCGCGGCCAAGCGGCCGCTCATCGTCGCCGGCGGCGGAGTGCTGTACTCCACGGCGGAGGGCGAGCTGCGCCGCTTCGTCGAGGCGACCGGCATCCCCGCCGCCTTCACGCAAGCGGGGGTCGGGGGGCTGGAATGGGCGCACCCCCAGAACGTCGGCGGCGTCGGTGCCACCGGCTCGTCGGCGGCGAACCGGCTCGCCGCCGACGCCGATGTCGTCATCGGCATCGGCACGCGCTACAGCGACTTCACGACGGCGTCTCGCACCGCCTTCCAGAACCCGGGCGTCGTCTTCGTCAACATCAACGTCGCCCCCTTCGACGCCGTCAAGCACGGCACCCGCGTGCCGGTCGTGGCCGACGCGCGTGAGGCGCTCGTCGAGCTGCAGGAAGCCCTCGCCGGGTTCCGCGTCGAGGCGGACTACGCCGAGCGGATCGCTCGCGAGAAGGAGGCGTGGGACGCGGTGACGGAGGACGCGCTGGCCGCGACCGATGTCGCCCTGCCCGGTCAGCCGGAGGTCATCGGTGCGGTGCTGCGTGCCTCGGCTCCCGACGACGTGCTGGTGCAGGCCGCGGGGTCCCTCCCCGGCGATCTGCACAAGCTCTGGCGCGTGCGCGATCCGCTCGGCTACCACGTCGAATACGCGTTCTCCACCATGGGCTACGAGATCGCGGGCGGCCTCGGCGTCAAGCGGGGCGCGATGGCGGACGGTTCCGACAGGGACGTCATCGTCATGGTCGGCGACGGCTCGTACCTCATGCTGAACACGGAGCTCGTGACGGCGGTCGCCGAGGGGCTGAAGGTCATCGTGATCATCGTGCAGAACCACGGGTACGCGTCGATCGGGCACCTCAGCGAGACGGTCGGCGTGGATCGGTTCGGCACGCAGTACCGGCCGCGGAATCCGCAGACGCTCGACTTCCAGGGCGAGCAGGTGCTGCCGGTCGATCTCGCGGCCAACGCGCGCAGCTACGGTCTCGAGGTCGTCGAGGTGCCCGTGGAGCCGGGCGCGAGCGCGCGCCTCGAGGAGGCCATCGCCCGCGCGAAGGCGTCGGACCGCGCCACGGTCATCCACATCAACACCGACCCGCTCGTCTACGCGCCCGACGGCGAGGGGTGGTGGGACGTGCCGGTCGCGGGGGTGTCCACCCTCGAGTCCACTCGCCGCGCCCGCGCCGAGTACGAGCGGCAGGTGGCCGCGCAGCGGCCGCTGCTGGGCGGCACCGGAGCCGACGCGTGAGGGCGACGCTCGCCGGTGCCCCGGTCAGCTTCGGCGTCTTCGAGCTGACGCCGGAGGGGGCCGAGACCGTCTCGCCCGACCAGCTGGGAGAGGTGCTGCAGACGGCCGGTTATCGGGGCGTCGACCTCGGGCCCGTCGGCTTCTTGGGTCGCGGTGATGAGCTGCGGCGCCGACTGCGCCGGTTCGCGCTGCCTCTCGCCGGGGGCTGGGTGCAGCTTCCCTTCTCGGACGATGAGGCCTTCGAGGCGTCGCTTCCGCAGCTTCGGGAGGCGTTGGACGTCTTCGCCGACGCTGCGGCGGAGGCGGACGGGCGCCTGCCGCTGCCGACGCTGGCCGACAGCGGATCCTTCGCGCGGCAGGCCGCGCCCGGGCGCGGCGACGAGGCCGATCCCGTCGCCGACGACGCGGCGGCGCGACTCTATGACAACGTGGGGCGCGCCGCGCGCCTCGTGCGCGAGGCCGGGCTGGAGCCGACATTCCACCATCACGCGGGCACGTTCGTCGAGTCGCCCGACGAGATCGACGCGTTCCTCGCGCACACCGACGTGGGGCTCACCCTCGACACCGGGCACCTGGCCATCGCCGGCGGGGACCCCGTCGAGGCGGTGCGGCGGTGGGGCGAGCGCATCAACCACCTGCACCTCAAGGACGTCGACCTCGCTCGCCTGCGCGCCATCCTCGCCGCGGGCGGAGGCATGCGCGAGGTCTGGTCCGGCGGCGCGTTCGTCGCCTTCGGTCAGGGCGATGTCGACCTTCCGGGCGTGATGTCGCTCATCGAGCAGCGCGACTACGACGGGTGGATCGTCGTCGAGCAGGACGTGCTCAACGGCCCGGACATCGCCATCGACGCGTTCCTGGCCCGCCGCGCGGAGGACCAGCACATCAACCGCCAGGCACTCAGCCCCTGGATCTGACACCTCACGAGGAATCTTCATGACGCAACGCCCCCTCCGCTTCGGACTCATCGGCACGGGTCGCATCGGCCAGGTGCACGCGGTGAACATCGCCGCGAGCCCCGACGCCGAGCTCACCTGGATCGCCGATCCGTTCCTCGACGGTGCCCGGAGCGTGGCCGCCAGGCACGGCGGGGCGGTCACCGATGATGCCGAGCGGCTGCTGACGTCGGGCGAGATCGACGCGGTCCTCGTCGCCTCGCCCACGCCGACGCACGTCGACCTCATCGCGCGCAGCGTCGACCTCGGGCTGCCCGTGCTGTGCGAGAAGCCCATCGACCTCGACATCGCGCGTGTCGACGCGCTCCGCGCTCGCGTGGCGGCGGCCGGTGTGCCGGTCGCCCTCGGCTTCAACCGTCGATTCGACCCGGCCTTCCGCAGTGTGCGCGACCGTGTCGCGGCCGGCGAGATCGGCGAGCTCGAGCAGCTCACCATCATCAGTCGTGACCCGGCGGCTCCTCCCGCCGACTACGTCGCGGTGTCCGGCGGCATCTTCCGCGACATGACGATCCACGACTTCGACATGGCACGCTCCTTCCTGCCCGACATCGTGGAGGTGTCGGCGGTGGGAAGCGCCGTCTTCGACGACGGCGCCAGGCGGCACGGCGACTTCGACACGGCGGTCGTGACGCTGCGCGCCGCCTCGGGCGCCGTGGTCACGATCATCAACTCGCGCCACAGCGCGTACGGGTACGACCAGCGCCTCGAGGCGTTCGGGGCGCGCGGCGCGCTGAGCGTCGCCAACGCGCCGACGAGCCTGGTGAGCCTGTCGACGTCCGCGCACGTGGAGGCGAAGCCGCCGTACGAGAACTTCTTCCTCGAGCGCTACGCCGCCGCCTACCGCGCCGAGCTTGAGCAGTTCATCGCCCTCGCGCGCGGGGAGGATTCGACGAGCCCGGGTTTCGAGGACGGGCGGGCGGCGCTGCTCCTGGCCGACGCGGCGCTGCGCTCCGCCGAAGAGCGCCGAGTGGTGGCGGTGGACCTTCGGGCCTGAGCCGCGCCGCCGGTTCCCGGCGGGAACGAGATGTGTTAATGTCCTGACAAAACTCGAAGGAGAGTTCTGTGCAGGTGGTCGTTCTCGGCGCCGGACGGATCGGCGCATCGCACGCGGCGTCCCTGTCGCGCACGGAGGCCGTGGAGGCCGTCGTCGTCGCGGACGTGGACGTCGATCGCGCGGCCGCGGTCGCGAAGCGGATCCCGCGCGCGGTCGTGGCGACGGTGGACGAGGCGTTCGGACGCAGGCCCGACGGCATGGTCATCACCACACCCACGTTCACCCACGCCGCCCTCGTGCGACGTGCCGTGCGGGCAGGGATCGCGGTGTTCTGCGAGAAGCCGATCGCGCAGAGCCTCACCGAGACCGTCCGGCTCGTCTCCGAGCTGTCGGAGTCGCCCACCCCCGTGCAGATCGGATTCCAAAGGCGCTTCGACGCCGGGTACGCGCAGCTGCGGGCGGCCGTCGCGCGCGGTGACCTCGGCGCGCTGCGCCGCATCCACCTCCTCTCGTGCGACGCTCGCCCCCCGGCCGACGACTTCATCCGCACCAGCGGCGGCCTGTATCGCGACTGTCACATCCACGACTTCGACGCCGTGCGATGGGTCACCGGGCGCGCGGTGGTGGCCGTCCACGCCATGGGTGCCGCGCACGGGCCGGGCGCGTTTGCGGAGGTGGACGATGTCGACGAGTCCGTGGCGCTGCTCCGGCTCGACGGCGACGTGCTCGCCACGGTGCAGGGCTCACGGTGGAACGGCCACGGCTACGACGCGCGCATGGAGGTCGCCGGCACCGAGCGGACGATGGTCGCCGGGCTGAGTGAGCGCACGCCCCTTCGTCCCGCCGAGCACCCCGACGCCCCGTCCGCGGCGCCGTGGACGACCTTCGCCGAACGATTCGCCGCGGCCTTCGACGCCGAGCTGCGGGAGTTCCTCGATGTCGCGCGCGGCCTTCGGCCGAGCCCGTGCACTCCCGGCGACGCCCTCGAAGCGCTGCTCATCGCCGAGGCCGCCGACCTGTCTCGCCGGGAGTGGCGCACCGTGGCCCTCGCCGAGATCCGCGATCGCGCCGCCGACGAGGCGCGCATCCCCATCCCTTCACCCTGAAACCGCATCCAACGGAGGAGCAACTCATGAAGATTCGTCGCAGTGGCATCGTGGCCACCGTGGCCGCGCTGGGCATGGTGGCCCTCGCCGGCTGCTCGGGCACCGGCCAGGACACCGGCGCGGAGGACGGCGGGAGCCAGCCATCCGACGACCTCACCATCGCCGTGGTCAGCCACGGCACCCCGGGCGACACGTTCTGGGATGTCGTCAAGAGCGGCGCGGAGCAGGCCGGGGCCGACCTCGGGGTGACGGTCACCTACCAGGGCAACGGCGACCCCGTGCAGCAGAGCAACATGATCGACTCCGCGGTGGCGGACGGCGTCGACGGGCTCGTCGTGTCGATGGCCAACCCCGAGGGGGTGCGGGAGGCCGTCGAGTCGGCCGTCGCGGCGGGCGTGCCGGTGATCACCATCAACTCCGGCCTCGAGCAGTCCCGCGAGTACGGTGCGCTGACCCACGTGGGTCAGAGCGAGCGGATCGCCGGCGAGGGAGCGGGCGAGAAGCTCGCCGAATCGGGGCTCAAGAAGGTCATCTGCGTCATCCACGAGGCAGGCAACGCGGGTTTGGAGGACCGCTGCGCCGGCGCGGCGGCCACGCTCGGAGGCAGCGTCGAGAATCTGCAGGTCGACATCGCGAACGTGGCCGACGCGCAGAACACGATCAGCAGCAAGCTCCTGGCCGATGATTCCATCGACGGCGTGCTCGCCCTCAACCCGGCCGTCGCGGTCGCGGCGAGCAAGGCGATCGACGAGGCCGGCAGCTCGGCCGCCCTGGCGACCTTCGACATCTCCAGCGACATCCTCGACCTCATCCTCGACGACAAGGTGCTGTTCGCGGTCGATCAGCAGCCGTACTCGCAGGGGTACCTCCCCGTCACCTTCCTCACCCTCATGGCGCGCAACGGCGACACGGTGGGAGGCGGACAGCCCGTGTACTCCGGCCCCGGTTTCGTGACCGCGGAGAACGCCGCCGAGGTCGCCGAGTTCGCGTCGAACGGCACGCGCTGACCATGACCACCACCGATCTCATCACGATCGACGAACGGGTCAGGCGCACCTCGCCCCTCGTCGCCGCGCTGCGCCGCCCGGAGGTCGGCGCAGCGGTGGCGGCGGTGGCCATCTTCCTGTTCTTCTCGATCGTGACCGACTCCTTCCTCACACCGGCGGGCATCGGCACGTGGCTGTACTCGGCGTCGCTGTTCGGCATCATGGCCGTCGCCGTGGCGCTGCTCATGATCGGCGACGAGTTCGACCTCTCGGCGGGCGCGATGACCGGCACGACCGGACTGATGGTCGGGGTGTTCACGACGCAGTGGGGCCTGAACGTCTGGGTCGCGATGCTCGTCGCCCTGGCGGTGGCGCTGGCGATCGGCGCGGTCAACGGCATCATGGTGATGCGCACGGGCCTGCCGAGCTTCATCGTCACCCTCGCGACGTTCTTCATCCTGCAGGGCATCAATCTGGCCGGGACCAAGATGATCACCGGCCAGGTGGCGATCCAGGGCATGACGCAGGTGCCCTTCTTCGACACGGTGAAGACGTTCTTCGGGTCGAGCATCGCGGTGTTCGGCATCAACCTGAAGGTGTCGGTGATCTGGTGGATCGTCATCACGGCGATCGCCACGTGGATCCTCCTGCGCACGCGCGTCGGCAACTGGATCTTCGCGGTGGGCGGCGCGCAGACGAGCGCGCGCCAGGTGGGCGTGCCCGTCTTCCGGACGAAGATCGGCCTGTTCATGACGACGGCCGGCGCCGGGTGGCTGGTGGGCATGCTGCAGCTGTTCGACGTCGGCACCGTGCAGGCGACGACCGGCGTGGGGCAGGAGTTCATCTACATCATCTGCGCCGTCGTGGGCGGTTGCCTGCTCACGGGCGGCTACGGCTCGGCGATCGGCGCCGCGATCGGGGCGCTCATCTACGGCATGACGAACCAGGGCGTGATCTTCGCCGGTTGGGACAACAACTGGCTGATGACCTTCCTGGGGGCGATGCTGCTGGCCGCCGTGCTGGTCAATCTGTACATCCGCAAACGAGCAGGAGCACGCTGATGAGCGAGAACGCCGCGACGGCGCCGTACCTCGAGGTGCGCGGGGTCGGCAAACGCTACGGATCCATCATCGCGCTGCGAGACGTATCGACGTCGGTCGGCCTGGGTGAGGTGCTGTGCGTGCTCGGCGACAACGGCGCGGGCAAGTCCACCTTCATCAAGGTGCTCTCCGGGGCCCACCCGCACACCGAGGGCGAGCTGCGCGTCGCCGGCGAGGCGCTGACGTTCTCGAGCCCCCGCGAGGCGCTGGACCGAGGCATCGCCACCGTGTATCAGGATCTCGCCGTCGTCCCGCTCATGCCCGTCTGGCGCAACTTCTTCCTCGGCTCCGAGCTCACCACGGGGCGCGGGCCCTTCCGAAGGCTCGATGTGAAGGCGATGCGCCGGATCACCAAGGAGGAGCTGGCGAAGATGGGCATCGACCTACGCGACGTGGAGCAACCCATCGGCACCCTCTCGGGCGGCGAGCGGCAGTCGGTCGCCATCGCCCGTGCCGTGTACTTCGGCGCCAAGGTGGTCATCCTCGACGAGCCCACGGCGGCGCTCGGCGTGAAGCAGGCGGGGGTCGTGCTGAAGTACGTCAACGCCGCACGGGAGCGCGGGCTCGGCGTGGTCTTGATCACGCACAATCCCCATCACGCGCACCTCGTGGGCGATCGCTTCCTCCTGCTCAAGCGCGGTGCGAGCCTGGGCGAGTATGAGCGCGCCGACATCACCGTCGAGGAGCTGACCGCTCTCATGGCGGGCGGCGCCGAGCTCGACGCGCTGGCCCACGAGTTGCAGCGGGCGTAGTCCCGGTCCGATCGAACGGTGCCGGTCCGCGTGGCGGGCCGGCACCGTCGTTCGTGGGCCTGGCCCGCGTCGCAAAAGTTGAGCTGATTCATATCAAGTTCATTTGACTCCCCGGGATGCGTCTGCCTACCCTTGAGTCAGCACGACTCAGATTCCGTGCGCAGACTTGCATCGACCGGAGACACAAAGGAGACAACATGGCACGCGCTGTGGGCATCGACCTCGGTACGACCAACTCGGTCGTCGCGGTCCTCGAGGGCGGCGAACCGAAGGTCATCGCCAACGCCGAGGGCTTCCGCACCACCCCGTCGGTGGTGGCGTTCACGAAGGACGGCGAGGTGCTGGTCGGCGAGACCGCCAAGCGCCAGGCCGTGACCAACGTCGACCGCACCATCGCATCGGTCAAGCGCCACATGGGCACCGACTGGAAGACGCAGGCGATCGACGGCAAGGCGTACACGCCGCAGGAGATCAGCGCGCGCATCCTCATGAAGCTCAAGCGCGACGCCGAGCAGTACCTGGGCGACACCGTCACCGACGCGGTCATCACGGTGCCGGCCTACTTCAACGACGCCGAGCGCCAGGCCACGAAGGAGGCCGGCGAGATCGCGGGCCTGAACGTGCTGCGCATCATCAACGAGCCCACGGCCGCCGCGCTGGCGTACGGACTCGACAAGGGCAAGGAGGACGAGCTCATCCTCGTCTTCGACCTCGGTGGCGGAACCTTCGACGTCTCGCTGCTCGAGGTGGGCAAGGACGACGACTTCTCGACCATCCAGGTGCGCGCCACCGCCGGTGACAACCGACTCGGAGGCGACGACTGGGACCAGCGGATCGTCGACTACCTGATCAAGCAGTTCAAGGACTCGACGGGCGTCGACGTCTCGAACGACAAGATCGCGCTGCAGCGCCTCAAGGAGGCCGCGGAGCAGGCCAAGAAGGAGCTGTCCAGCTCCACGTCGACGAGCGTGAACCTGCCGTACCTCTCCCTGACGGAGAGCGGCCCCGTGTCGCTGTCGGAGACGATCACGCGCGCCAAGTTCGAGGACCTCACCAAGGACCTGCTCGAGCGCACCAAGAAGCCGTTCGACGACGTCATCCGCGAGGCCGGCATCAAGGTCGCCGACATCGCGCACGTCGTGCTCGTCGGCGGTTCGACCCGCATGCCCGCCGTGAGCGACCTCGTCAAGCGCGAGACCGGCAAGGAGCCCAACAAGGGCGTCAACCCGGACGAGGTCGTCGCCGTGGGCGCCGCCCTGCAGGCCGGCGTCCTCAAGGGCGAGCGCAAGGACGTGCTGCTCATCGACGTCACGCCGCTGTCCCTCGGCATCGAGACCAAGGGCGGCATCATGACCAAGCTCATCGAGCGCAACACCGCCATCCCGACCAAGCGCAGCGAGACCTTCACGACCGCCGACGACAACCAGCCGTCGGTCGCGATCCAGGTCTTCCAGGGAGAGCGCGAGTTCACGCGGGACAACAAGCCGCTGGGCACCTTCGAGCTGACGGGCATCGCCCCGGCCCCGCGCGGGGTGCCGCAGATCGAGGTCACCTTCGACATCGACGCCAACGGCATCGTGCACGTCTCGGCCAAGGACAAGGGCACCGGCAAGGAGCAGTCGATGACCATCACGGGCGGTTCGTCGCTGCCCAAGGAGGACATCGAGCGCATGGTGCGCGAGGCGGAGGAGCACGCGGCCGAGGACAAGAAGCGCCGCGAGGCCGCCGAGGTGCGCAACCAGGCCGAGACGCTGTCGTACTCGATCGAGAAGCTCATCAAGGACAACGAGGACAAGCTGCCGACCGACGTGAAGGAGTCGGTGCAGGCCGACGTCGACGCGCTCAAGACGGCGCTCGCCGGCGATGACGACGACGCCGTGAAGACGGCCTTCGACAAGCTGAACGAGAGCCAGACCAAGCTGGGCGAGGCGATCTACGCGCAGTCGCAGGCCGACGCCGCGCCGTCGTCGGAGGGCGCACCGACCGGCGAGCAGGCCGGCGGCGGCTCGGATGAGGACGTCATCGACGCCGAGGTCGTCGACGACGAGGACGAGAAGAAGTAACCATGGCTGACAAGGACTTCGACGAGAACGACGAGGTCCAGCCTGGCGCCGAGGGGCCGGAGGCGAGCGCTTCCGGCCCCGACGCGCAGGCGGACCAGAACGCCCAGGCGGGCGAGCCCACGCCGGATGAGGCGCTGACGGTGGACGACATCCTCGGCGCCGAGCAGACGGACGAGGCGGCCGAGGCCGAGCACAGCGACTACGAGACGCAGCTGCTGCACGACCTCAAGCGGCTGCAGGCGGAGTACGCGAACTACCGCCGCCGCACCGAGGAGCAGCGTCAGCTCGAGATCGACCGGGCCAAGGGGTCCGTCGCCAAGAGCCTGCTCCCCGTGCTCGACGACCTCGACCGCGCCGCCAAGCACGGCGACCTCGAGGAGGGCAGCGCCTTCGCCATCGTCGCCGAGAAGATGCGCGGCGTCGCCGAGCGGCTGGGACTGGTGACCTACGGAGCCGCGGGCGACGTGTTCGATCCGCAGCAGCACGAGGCCGTCTTCCAGCAGCCCACGCCGGGCGCCACCGAGTCGACCGTGCTCGAGGTGGTCGAGGTGGGTTACCGCCTGGGCGACGTGGAGCTGCGGCCGGCGAAGGTCGTGGTCGCCGTGCCGGCGGAGTAGGAGGCGCGGTGGCCAGTCAGGACTGGTTCGACAAGGACTTCTACAAGGTCCTGGGGGTCTCGAAGGACGTCTCGGACGCCGAGCTGAAGAAGACCTACCGCAAGTTGGCGCGCCAGTATCACCCCGACTCCAAGCCGGGTGATGCGGCCGCCGAGGCGAAGTTCAAGGAGATCAGCGAGGCGTACGCGGTGCTGTCCGACCCCGAGCAGCGCCGCGAGTACGACGAGATCCGCGCCATGGGCTCCGGCGCCCGCTTCACGGCGGGCGGGCCCGGCGCGGGCGGCTTCGAGGACGTCTTCAGCCGGTTCACCACCAACCGCGGATCGGCGGCCGACTTCGACGACATCTTCACGATGTTCAACCAGGGCCGCGGCGGCGGGTTCGGCTCGGGCCGTTTCGGCCAGTCGGGCGGCGGCTTCTCGGGCTTCGGCACCCCCAGCAAGGGGCAGGATCTGCGCGCCCGCACGACGATCGATTTCGTCACGGCCGCGAAGGGCGAGACCGTCACGCTGCAGAGCGAGGACGGCAAACCGTTCAAGATCAAGATCCCCGCTGGGGTGGCCGACGGGCAGAAGATCCGCCTGCGCGGCCGCGGCCGGCCGTCGCCGGACGGCGGCGAGAACGGTGACATCGTGGTGGAGGTGGCGGTGCGGCCGCACCCCGTGTTCACCCGCGACGGTCTCAACCTGCGGGTGACCGTGCCCGTGACCTTCACGGAGGCCGCGCTCGGCGCCACCATCGAGGTGCCGACGCTCGAGGGCGACGCGGTGCGGTTGCGCGTGACGCCGGGCACGCCGTCGGGGCGCGTGCTGCGCGTGAAGGGCCGCGGGATCGTCTCGAAGAAGGGCACGGGCGATCTTCTCGCCGAGGTGCAGGTCGTGGTGCCGAGCCACCTGAGCGAGGCGCAGCGGGAGGCGCTCGAGCGTTTCCACGAGGTGGAGCCGCGCGAGAACCCGCGCGACGACCTGCTGGCGAGGGCGCGCGGCTGACACGGATCGGCGGGATCATGGAGGACGAGCGAGGAGGTGGACGCCGGATGAGCGACGCGTACGACATCGATGAGGACGCGCCGGTCTTCGCGATCGCGGTCGCCGCCGAGCTGGCCGGCATGCACCCGCAGACGCTGCGCCAGTACGACCGCATCGGGCTGGTCGTGCCGGGCCGCACGCGCGGCGGGTCGCGCCGCTACTCGGCGCGGGACATCGCGCAGCTGCGTGAGGTCGCGCGGCTCTCGGGCGAGGGCATGAGCCTCGCCGCCATCGCCCGCGTGCTCGACCTGGAGGACGAGGTGCGCGACCTGCGCCGCCGGGTGCGCGACCTCGAGGATCGGCTCGAGGCGGAGCTCGCCTCGCGGCCCGGCGCGCGGGTCTTCGCGGCCGGCGCCTCCGGCTCCGTCGTCACCCTGCGAGCGGGGACGCGCGTGCGCCGTCGTGCCGAGCTCATGCTCTGGACCCCTCCTCCGCAGCGCTGAGCACCGGCCGCGGCCGAATCGTGTCCCGCCGCGGCGTTTGAACCGATCCCTCAGGGGGCATCATTGGGGCATGAGCCCCCAGTTGTGGACCCGCCTCGGAGAGACCTCCACCGTCTGGCCGGGACGGGAATGGCCGCTCGGGGCCACGTGGACGCCCGAGAGCACGAACTTCGCCGTCTACGCCCCGAACGCCACGCGCGTGGACCTGTGCCTGTTCGATGACGACGACCGCGAGACGCGCTACGAGCTCACCGAGCAGACCCTGGGCATCTGGCATGGCGCCCTGCCCGACATCCGCCCCGGGCAGCGGTACGGCTACCGCGTGGACGGCCCCTGGGACCCCGCGAACGGTTACCGCTTCAACCCGCACAAGCTGCTGCTCGACCCGTACGGGCTCGCGACGAGCGGCACCATGATCCCCGAGCCGGCGATCTACGGCGCACGCCCGGACGACCCGGCGGTTCCCGACGACACGGACTCCGCGGAGTACACCGCACGCAGCGTGGTGGTCGACCCGTCGTTCGACTGGGAGGGCGACGAGCCGCTGGGCACCCGCTGGCGCGAGACCGTGATCTATGAGCTGCACGTCAAGGGCTTCACGAAGCTGCACGACCGGGTGCCGGAGCCCCTGCGCGGCACGTACGCGGGCCTGGCTCAACCCGCCGTGATCGAGTACCTGCAGGACCTCGGGGTCACCGCCGTCGAGCTCCTGCCGGTGCAGCAGTTCTTCTCCGAGCCGGCGCTGCTCGAGCGCGGGCTGAGCAACTACTGGGGCTACAACACCATCTCCTACTTCGCGCCCGACGCCTCGTACAGCTCCTCGGGAGACCGCGGTGGCCAGGTGGCGGAGTTCAAGGGCATGGTCAAGGAGCTGCACCGGGCCGGCATCGAGGTGATCCTCGACGTGGTCTACAACCACACCGCCGAGGCGGGACCCGACGGCCCCACCCTGTCGTTCCGGGGGCTGGATGACCGCGGGTTCTACAAGCGCGTGCTGCCGGAGGAGGAGGGTGCGTTCGACGACACCTACTGGGACGTGACCGGCTGCGGCAACACGGTGAACACCTGGAACCCGCTCGCGCTGCGGCTCATCCTCGATTCGCTGCGGTACTGGGTCACCGAGATGCACGTCGACGGCTTCCGCTTCGACCTCATGTCGGCCCTCACCCGGACGGGGTACGACGTCGATTTCGCCTCCGCCCTGCTCATCGCGATCGATCAGGACCCGATCCTGCGTCACGTCAAGCTCATCGCGGAGCCCTGGGACGTGTCGATGGACGGTTACCTGGTGGGACAGATGCCGTCGCCGTGGGCCGAGTGGAACGACCAGTACCGCGACACGATCCGTGACTACTGGCGCGGCGAGGGGGCGATCCGCAATGTCGCCACCCGGCTCGCGGGCTCGAGCGACCTGTACGCCGACGACGGGCGCTCGGCGTCCAACTCCGTCAACTTCATCACCGCTCACGACGGCTTCACCGTGCGCGACCTCGTCACCTACGAGCAGAAGCACAACGAGGCCAACGGCGAGGAGAACCGCGACGGCACGGAGAACAACCGATCGCGCAACTATGGCGTCGAGGGCGAGACCGACGACGAGGCGATCCTCGCCGTGCGGCGCCGGCAGGCGGCCAACCTCATGGTGACGCTGTGCCTGTCGAACGGCGTGCCGATGATCACGGCCGGCGACGAGCGTGGCCGCACCCAGGGCGGCAACAACAACGCCTACTGCCAGGACAACGAGATCTCCTGGATGGACTGGAGCGCCGACAACGCCTGGCTCGACGTGTACGAGCTGACGAAGGCGGCGCTGCGGCTGCGCCGCGAGCACCCCGCGCTGCGGCAGCGGCACTGGTTCGAGGGGCGCCCGACGATCGAGGGCGGCCCGCTCGACCTCGCCTGGCTGCACCCCGAGGGCCGCCTGATGACCGACGAGGACTGGGGCGACGCGGGCCTGAGGACGGTGGGGATGTACGTCTCGGGCTGGCCGCTGCGCGAGCCGGGTCCGCGCGGAGAGCAGCTCACCGACTCGTCGTTCCTCATCTGGTTCCACGCGGGGGAGGAGACCGTCGACGCGACCGTCATGCCGCAGCAGTGGGAGCCCGCGTTCCGGGTGGTGCTCGCGACGGACCCCGACATCGAGGAGGGCCGGGCCGTGCCCGCCGGCACCCCGTTGACCATCGCGCCGCGGGCGGTGGTCGTCATGAAGTCGGACTGAGCCGCCCTAGGCCAGGGCGGCCAGTCCGAGCTCGGTCGTCGTCGCCAGCAGCGGGTGCCGCGGCACGATGCGCACGGTATAGCCGAACGGTCCGGCGTGGTCCAGGCGCACCTCGCCGGCGAAGGACGCGCGCCCACCCTCGTACTCCTCGCGCACGGCCAACGGTGCGACCTGCAGCGCGGTGAGCTGGTCGTCGGCGCCGGCGCGGCCGTACACCAGCTGCACCTCGACGTCACCCGGCGCCAACCCGCCCAGAGCCGCGTACGCCGTGACGGCCAGGGGCGCGCCGACCTCCGCGACCTCGTCCACGCCGCTCGACTCCACGTGCTCGACGCGCACGCCCGGCCACGCCTCGCGCACGCGACGCTTCCACGCCGCCAGCTCGACGGCCCCGGCGTCGTCCTCGTTCAGCGCGCGGGCGGCCGCGGCCGCGGGCACGTAGAGGGCGCCGACGTAGTCGCGCACCATGCGGGAGGCCAGCACCTTCGGGCCCAGCGAGGCGAGCGTATGGCGCATCATCTCCATCCACCGCACCGGCACACCGTCGGCGTCGCGGTCGTAGAAGCGCGGCGCGATGTCGCGCTCGAGCAACTCGTACAGCGCGGACGCCTCCAGATCGTCACGCTTGTCGGGCTCGTCCACGCCGTCGGCCGACGGGATCGCCCAGCCGTTCTGCCCGTCGAACCACTCGTCCCACCAGCCGTCGAGGATCGACAGGTTCAGGCCACCGTTGAGCGCGGCCTTCATGCCGCTCGTGCCGCAGGCCTCGTACGGGCGCAAAGGATTGTTCAGCCACACGTCGCAACCGGGGTACAGCCGCTGCGCCATCTGAATCCCGTAATCCGGCAGGAACACGATGCGATGGCGCACGTCGGGATCGTCGGCGAAGCGCACGAGCTGCTGGATCAGGGCCTTGCCGCCGTCGTCGGCGGGGTGCGCCTTGCCGGCGATGACGAGCTGGATCGGCCGGTTCGCGTCGAGCAGCAGCGCCTTCAGCCGCTGCGGGTCGCGCAGCATGAGGGTGAGCCGCTTGTAGGAGGGCACGCGCCGGGCGAAGCCGATGGTGAGCACATCGGGGGAGAGTGCGTCGTCGATCCAGCCCAACTCCGCCTCCACCGCGCCGCGGCGCAGCCACGAGCGTCGCACCCGATCCCGGGCGTCGTGCACGAGGCGTTCCCGCATCCGGCGCTTCGCGCTCCAGATGCGCGCGAACCCGACCGCGTCGAACGCGCGGGCGAGGTCGTCGCCGTCGCCGTCGAGGGCAGCCCCGGTCTCCGACAGCAGGTCGCGGAACTCGCGGGCCATCCAGGTCGGTGCGTGCACGCCGTTCGTGATCGAGCCGATGGGCACCTCGCCCTCGTCGAAATCGGGCCACAGGCCGTTGAACATCGTGCGGCTGACCCGACCGTGCAGCCGCGAGACGCCGTTGGCGCGCTGCCCGAGGCGGAAGCCCATCACCGCCATGTTGAACACGCCGGGATCGCCGCCGTCGTGGTCCTCCGCGCCCAGCGCCAGCACGCGATCCACCGGCACGCCCTCGAGCACACCGCCCTCCGTGGCGAAGTACTGCTCGATCAGCGCGCGCGGGAAGCGGTCGATGCCCGCCGGTACGGGCGTGTGGGTCGTGAACACCGTCGAGGCCCGCGACATCTCGAGCGCCTCGTCGAAGCCGAGGCCGGCGCGGCCGGCCGTCAGCTCGCGGATGCGCTCGAGGCCCTGGAAACCGGCGTGGCCCTCGTTCGTGTGGTAGACCTCCGGCTCCGGAGCACCCGTGAGGCGGGTGAACACGCGCAGGGCACGCACCCCGCCGACACCCAGCAGCAGCTCCTGGCGCAGACGGTGCTCGCCGCCGCCACCGTAGAGCCGGTCGGTGATGTCGGCGTAGTTCTGCGGGTTGGCGTCCACGGCGGAGTCGAGCAGCAGCAGCGGCACTCGCCCGACCCGCGCGACCCAGATGCGGGCGCGCAGCTCGGGCCCGCCCGGCATCGCGAGCGAGACCATCGCCGGCGCGCCGTCGGCCTCGCGCAGCGGCGTGAGGGGCAGCTCATCGGGGTCCAGCACCGGGTACGACTCCTGCTGCCACCCCTCGCGCGAGAGCGATTGCGTGAAGTAGCCGTGTCGGTACAGCAGCCCCACCCCCACGGCGGGCACGCCGAGGTCGCTGGCGGCCTTGAGATGGTCACCCGCCAGGATGCCGAGCCCGCCCGAGTACTGCGGAAGCGCGGCGGCGATACCGAACTCGGGGGAGAAGTACGCGATCGCGCGCGGGCCGCCCGTCACCTCGCGCTGATACCAGAGGTCGTCGGCGAGGGCGGCGCGCAGATCGGCGCGCACCCGGTCGAGGCGCTGGAGGAACGCCGGGTCGCTCGCCAACTCGTCCAGACGCTCCGCGGCAACGCCGCCCAGAACGCGCACGGGGTCCTGCGTGGTCTCCCAGAGCCCGGCGTCGACGTGGGCGAACACGTCCTGTGTCTCGCGGTCCCAGCACCACCGCAGGTTGCCGGCCAGCTCGCCCAGCGCGGCCAGTGGTTCCGGCAGGACGGGCCGGACGGTGAATCGGCGGATCGCGCGCATGCGCCCACCGTAGCCCCGCGGGGCACCCCTCCGGGTGACGGGTCGTGAACAGTGAACCGGGCGCCGAGCCCCGGGAGCCCGGGCAGCGGATGCCCGGGCAGAACGGCCGTCGCGCACCGGGCTACACCGTCGCGAACGCGCGGCGCAAGAAGCTGGTCGGGCCGGAGGGGATGTGGGAGGTTGGTGCCATGGTCGGACGCATTCCCGTCATCGAGGTCCATCCGGTCGTCCACGGGGGAGCGCGGCCCGCGAAGGCGACGGTCGGGGAGCCGCTGCCGGTGCGCGCGACGGTGTTCCGCGAGGGCCATGACCGCCTCGGCGCCGAGGTGGTGCCGATCGGACCGGACGGCGCACGCCGCGAGGCGGTGCGGATGCGCGAGCGGGCGCCGGGCACCGACCGCTATGAGGCGTGGATCACGCCCGATGCCGAGGGCACGTGGGCCTTCGAGGTGCGCGCGTTCTCGGATCCGCTGGCCACCTGGACTCACGACGCGGCGCTCAAGATCCCCGCCGGCGTGGACGTCGACCTGATGTTCCTCGAGGCACGGCTGCTGCTCGAGCGCATCGCGAGCGAGCATGCCCTCGCTGCGCCGCACCGCGCGGCGCATGCCGCCGCGCTCGCCGCGGCCATGGGCGGCGACCGCCCCGCCGAGGCGCGCCTCGCGGTGCTGACCGGCCCCGAGACCCGCGAGCTGTTCGAGACGCACCCGTTGCGCGATCTCGTGACGGTGGAGGGCCCCTTCCCGCTCTACGCCGACCGGCGCCGGGCGCTGGCGGGCGCGTGGTACGAGTTCTTCCCGCGCTCGGAGGGCGCCCGGGTGGACCGGCGCACGAAGAAGGTCGTCAGCGGCACGTTCCGCACCGCGGCCAAGAGCCTCGACCGCGTCGCCGGGATGGGCTTCGACGTGCTGTATCTGCCGCCGATCCACCCCATCGGCGAGGTCAACCGCAAGGGACCGAACAACACCCTCACGCCAGGACCCGACGACCCCGGGTCGCCGTGGGCGATCGGCTCCCGCCACGGCGGGCACGACGCGATCCACCCCGACCTCGGCACGTTCTCCGACTTCGACCACTTCGTGCGGCGGGCGAACCGCCTGGGCATCGAGGTGGCCCTCGATCTGGCGCTCCAGGCGGCCCCCGATCACCCCTGGGTGCGGGAGCACCCGTCGTTCTTCCGGCACCGCGCCGACGGGTCCATCGCCTACGCCGAGAACCCGCCCAAGAAGTACCAGGACATCTACCCGCTCTTCTTCGACGACGACTTCGACGGCGTGCTGACCGAGGTCGAGCGGGTGCTGCGGGTGTGGATGGACCACGGCGTGCGGATCTTCCGCGTCGACAACCCGCACACCAAGCCGGTGATGTTCTGGGAGACGCTGCTCGGCCGGATCCGCGAGACCGATCCCGACGTGCTCTTCCTCAGCGAGGCGTTCACGCGCCCGGCCATGATGCGCACGCTCGGAGCCGTCGGCTTCCACCAGTCGTACACGTATTTCACGTGGCGCGTGACCAAGGGCGAGATCGAGGACTACCTGCGGGAGGTCTCCCGCGAGACCGACCACCTCATGCGCCCCGCGTTCTGGGTGAACACCCCCGACATCCTGCACGAGACGCTGCAGTACGGCGGGCCGGCGATGTTCGCCATCCGGGCCACCCTGGCGGCCATGGCGACGCCGACCTGGGGGATGTACGCCGGGTACGAGCTCTACGAGCACGTTGCGGTGCGCCCCGGAAGCGAGGAGTACCTCGACAGCGAGAAGTATCAGATCCGCATCCGCGACTGGGCGGGCGCCGAGGCGACGGGACGCACCCTCGCGCCGTACATCGCGCGCCTCAACGAGCTGCGCCGCTCCCACCCGGCGCTGCAGCTGCTGCGCAATCTCGTGGTCCACCGCACGGACGACGATCACGTGCTGTGCTTCTCGAAGACCCACGGGGACGACACCGTCATCGTCGTCCTCACCCTCGACCCGCACGCCGCCCGCGAGACGGTCGTGCACCTGGATCTGGACGCGGCCGGACTGCCCGATCGTTTCGTCGTGCACGACGAGCTGACCGGATCGGAGTGGGCGTGGGGTTCCGACGCCTACGTGCGCCTCGACCCGACGGGCGACGTCGCGCACATCCTGACGGTGAGGCCGGCGCCGTGACCGCCGCCGACATCCTGCCCGTCGACACCGAGGAGCTGGCGGCGATCGCGGCGGCGGAGCACCCCGATCCGCACGCGGTGCTGGGCCCGCACCCGTACGAAGGCGGCGTGACGGTGAGGGTGCTGCGGCGCCTCGCCACCGCCGTGCGGCTGCGGTACCTCGCGCTGCCGACCCGACGATTCCCCGACGGCTGGCACGAGATCGAGCTGCAGCACGAGTGGGAAGGCGTGTGGGTGGGGGTCATCCCGCTCGAGCCGGGGATCGCCGAGGGCGACGTGCCGCCGTACCGCGTGGTGGCGTCGTACGGCGAGGGGGCGGAAGCGCTCGTGAACGAGCGTGACGACCCGTATCGCTTCCTGCCCACGCTCGGCGACCTCGACATCCACCTCATCGAGGAGGGGCGTCACGAGCGGCTCTGGCGCGTGCTGGGCGCGCACGTGCACACGTTCGACGGCCTCGGCGCCGCCCCCGATGTGACCGGCACGGCCTTCGCCGTGTGGGCGCCCCGCGCACGGGCCGTCCGGCTGAAGGCGGACGTCAACGACTGGGACGGGCGCGAACACCCGATGCGCCGGCTGGGCTCGAGCGGTGTGTGGGAGCTGTTCGTGCCGGGCGTGGGAGCCGGCACGCGCTACCTGTACGACATCCTGGGGGCCGACGGGGTGTGGCGTCAGAAGGCCGACCCGATGGCGTCGTTCACCGAGGTGCCGCCGCTCACCGCCTCGGTCGTCTTCGAGTCCACCCACGAGTGGAGCGACGCCGAGTGGATCGCCCGGCGGGCGGCGGAGGCCGACCGCGGCCACACCGACCGCCCCATGTCGATCTACGAGGTGCACCTCGCCTCGTGGCGCCGCGGGCGCACGTTCGAGCAGCTGGCCGACGAGCTCGTCGCCTATGTGGCCGACCTGGGCTTCACGCACGTCGAGTTCATGCCCGTCATGCAGCACCCGTTCGGCGGATCGTGGGGCTATCACGTGACGGGCTACTACGCGCCCGACAGCCGCCTCGGCGACCCGGATGGGCTGCGCCTGCTGATCGACCGCCTGCACGCGGCCGGCATCGGCGTCATTCTGGACTGGGTGCCCGGTCACTTCGCGACGGACGAGTGGGCCCTCGCCCGTTTCGACGGCGCGCCGCTGTACGAGGATCCCAACCCGCAACGCGGCTGGCACCGGCAGTGGGGATCCCACATCTTCGATTTCGGCAACCCGCCCGTCCGCAACTTCCTGTACGCCAACGCCCTCTACTGGCTGGAGGAGTTCCACGCCGACGGCCTGCGCGTGGACGGTGTCGCCTCCATGCTGTACCTCGACTACGCGCGCGAACCGGGGGAGTGGACGCCCAACGTGCACGGCGGGCACGAGAACCTCGAAGCGGTGCAGTTCCTGCAGGAGATGAACGCCACGGTCTACCGGCGCGTGCCGGGCATCGTGACGATCGCCGAGGAGTCCACCGCCTGGCCGGGCGTGACGAAGCCGACATCGACGGGCGGGCTCGGCTTCGGGTTCAAGTGGAACATGGGGTGGATGCACGACACGCTGCAGTACATCGGCCGCGACCCCGTGCACCGTGCGCATCACCACCACGACATCACGTTCTCGTTCGCCTACGCGTGGAGCGAGAACTACGTCCTGCCGCTCTCGCACGACGAGGTCGTGCACGGGAAGGCGTCGCTGCTGCGCAAGGCGCCGGGTGATCGATGGCGGCAGCTCGCCACGCTGCGTGCCTACCTGGCGTTCATGTGGGCGCATCCCGGCAAGCAGCTGCTGTTCATGGGCGGCGAGTTCGGTCAGGAGTCGGAGTGGGCCGAGTCGCGCGAGCTGGACTGGTGGCTGCTCGACCTGCCCGACCATGCCGGCGTGCGGCAGACCGTGCGCGACCTGAACGCGCGCTACCGAGAGACGCCCGCGCTGTGGGCCCGCGACGCCGAGCCGTCGGGCTTCGAATGGATCGTGGCCGACGACGCGGCGGCGAACGCGATCGCGTTCGCCCGGCGGGACGGCGACGGATCGCTGCTCGTGTGTGCCAGCAACTTCGCTGCCGAGCCGCACGAGCGCTACCGCCTGCGCTTTCCCCAGCCGGGCACCTGGGACGAGGTCCTCAACACCGACGCCGACCTCTACGGCGGCTCGGGCGTCGGCAACCTGGGGCGCGTCGAGGTGCCGGAGGGCGGCATCACCGAGGTGGCGCTGCCGCCGCTCGGAACCGTGTGGTTCCGCCGGGCAGGCTGAGCGCTCGCCGGGGGCACGCGAAAGGGCCGCCGACATCCGAGGATGTGCGACGGCCCGTTCGCGTGACGTGGCGCGGGGTCAGGAGCGCGAACGGCTCCGGTTCCCGGTGATGAGGCCCCAGATCAGCAGGACCACGATGGATCCGCCGATCGCGAGCAGCCAGCTCTCGAGGCTCCAGAACTCCTCGAGTCCGACGCCGAAGATGGCCGTGCCGATCCAGCCGCCGACCAGCGCGCCCACGACACCCAGGATCAGCGTCATGATCCAGCCGCCGCCCTGCTCGCCCGGGAGGATCGCCTTGGCGATGGCGCCGGCGATGAGGCCGAGGATGATGAAAGCGATGAAGCTCATGTGTCAGCTCCTTTCGTGCGGGCTCGGTGCCCGATGACTACACGTTAGGGGCGTGCGCAGGGTGGCCACGAGAGGCTTGACAACGGGCCCCCGTTTTCGGCATTTCGCGCGAGCGGGGCCGCGCGAGCTCACGCGACGCCGGGAGCGCCCAGCGTCGCCGGCCACCCCGCGCCGGGCCGGTGGACGATCAGATCCGCGCCGGCGACCCGCCATGATCCGAAGGCCTCGGGGACCGCGACGACGCCCCCGCGCGGCACCTCGAGCGCGCCGCCGGCACCCTCGATGGCGCCCTCTTCCAGCGCCAGCACGATGGCGAAACCCGCCTCCACGCGGGCGCCGTGGCCCGCCCGATGCGCGCGGAAGTAGGGCTCGGCGGCGGGCGGCAACAGCGCCGTCACCCCCGGGGTGGGGGCATCGAGGTCCGTGAGCGCGATGAGCTCCCGCGGGGAGCCCAGTGCCGACAGCGAGACGGCCGCCATGGCGGTGTCGAACCCGAGCCCCAGGTGAGACTCCTCGCGCGTGGCGGTCGTGACAGACCACTCCAACAGGATGGAGAAGTCGGTGGGCTCCTGCACCTCGGCCACGAGGATGCCCGACCCGATGGCGTGCACCGTCCCCGCCGGTACGAGCACCCCCATGCCCCGCCGCGCCTCGATGCGGTGCATGCGCTCGAGCATCCAGGACGAGTCCTGCGCGTCCCGCCGGCGCGCCAGTTCCGCGCCGTCGACCGGCTCGCGCCACCCCACGTGCAGCGTCGACCCGGGCTCGGCGTCCAAGACGATCCACGCCT
The DNA here is from genome assembly GCF_946151065.1 of Microbacterium sp. Marseille-Q6965. Lineage (GTDB taxonomy): Bacteria > Actinomycetota > Actinomycetes > Actinomycetales > Microbacteriaceae > Microbacterium. Next base: position 369,357 of record NZ_CAMGZA010000003.1, read on the forward strand.
CGGTCTTGCCGTAGGGGCACGCGAGGTGAGAGGACGCGAAAGCCCGGTCGGGGTGCACGTGCACCGGGAGCCGCTGCCGCGCATCGAGCAGCTTCACGAGCACGCCGGTGTCGCCCGCCCGCCACGCCGCCTCGGCGTGCTCACCGAGCCAGGCGCCCGGGTCGGCGACCACGAGGTCGCGTAGCAGCTCGCCGTCGGTCGTGCGCGCGAGCCCGACGCCGGACTCCTCGGCGCCCGCGCGCGTGACCGTGGCCCCGAGCCATTCCTCGGGCTGGTGCTCATGCGCCTGGGTGAACCCGCGAAGGGCCGCAATGCGGTCGCCCCCGCGATAGAAGTGGTCGATGGGGTTCGGCGCCAGGAATCGCGGTCGCGCCGGTGCTGTCGTCATGTGCTCGCTCCTACCCGCTCGAAGGACCCGGAGGTGTGCGAGGCGATGGCCGCCTCGTACAGCCGATGCGTGCGGGCCGCCTCCCCGGGGCGGGCCGCCCCGAAACGGTCGCCGAGCGCCCCCTCGCGCTCGGCGAGGAATGCCGCCCACATCTGCAGGATGGCGTCGGAGAACCCCGTCTCGAAGTTCGCGCCCGTCACGGTCGGCCACACCGACTGGCTGCCGACGTCCATCCGCTGCCACAGCTGTTCTCGCCCGACACCCGGGATGTGTCCCACGCCGAAGACCTCGACGGTCTTCGGGCGCTTGGTCGAGAAGCGCACTCCACCGTCCATGCCGATCGCCTCGAAGTACCACGTGTTCTTCTCACCCGGCGCGATGCGCTTCGTCTCGACGGCCAGCGGAAAGGGCGATCCGCCCGGCTGCGAGATGCGGGCGTGGACGACCGCGTTGTCCCACGTGTCGCACGGCACCGGCTCGCCGTCGGGACCGGGCCGCTCGGTGACGATGTTCTGCAGCATGCCGAGGACCTCGTCCGGGTCCCACCCGAGGCGCAGCGGCACGTGCCACGCATGCAGCCCGAGATCGTTCATCACGCCGGCCTCGCCGCAGAACCGCGCCTGACGCTTCCACCCGATCGGCTTGTCGCGGTCGAGGTCGCTCGCGTGGAGGAATCCGCAGCGGGCCTCGATCAGCTCGCCGAGCGCGCCGGATCGCACGACCTCGATGGCGGCCTGGGCCCCGGGGAAGAAGGGCATCTCACTGGAGCATCGCACGAAGCTCTCCGGGTGGTCGCCCGCCGCCGTGAGGATCGCCTGCGCCGCCGCGCCGTCGATGCCGAACGGCTTCTCGGCGAGAAGCGATTTGCCCGACCGGATCACGTCGGTGTAGATCTGCTCGTGCAGGTCGTGCCGCACCGCCACGTACACGACGTCGACGCGTTCGTCGTCGAGCAGCTCGCGGTAGTCCGTCGTCGTGCGCTCGACGGTGGGCAGCGCCCCGAACCACTCCAGAGCGCGTGGATCGATGTCGCACACCGCCGTCAGGACGGGCTGCACGGGATGCCCGATGAGAGCCGGCCATCGGGCGATCGCCGCGGCCATCTCCCGCCC
>NZ_CAMGZA010000004.1 GCF_946151065.1 Microbacterium sp. Marseille-Q6965
CGACCGACCCATGGCGAAGCGCCTGGACCCGGCCTCGCAGTTCGCGATGGTCGCGGCGATGGAGGCCTGGCAGGACGCCGGTGCCCCCGAGGTGGCGCCCGAGCGGCTGGGCGTCGACTTCGCCACCCGCATCGGCGGGGTCCGGGCGCCCCCCGGCCCGCGGGCGGCGGCGATCGGCGACACGGCGCTCCTGGCGGCCGAGGCCTTCGACGGGCTGGCGGTGTCGCTGTCGACCACCGTGCTGGGCGTGTCGTACGACGAGACGGGCGTGAGCCTGCGACTGGGGTCGGGGGAGGCCGTCTCGGCGGACCGTGCCATCCTCACCGTGCCGGTCGGCGTGCTGCAGCGGGGCTCCATCGAGTTCGAGCCGCCCCTGCCACTGGGTCACCGCAGCGCCATCGCGGCCCTCGGCAGCGGTGCCGTCGAGCAGCTGTGGCTGCGCTTCGAGGAGCCGTTCTGGACAGCGGAGGCGGCGGTATGGCTGCTCGTGGACGACGAGGCCGCGGTGCGGACCTGGGTGAATCTCGCGCCGCTCACGGGCGATCCGATCCTCGTGGGGCTGGTGGGCGGCGAGGCGGCGCGCGCGTTCGCGGAGCTGAGCGAGGCCGACGCCGTGCAGGCCGCCCTCGACTCGCTCACCCCCTTCGCCGACGCCTGACGGGGGCCGCCGCCGGGGCGGTCTCGCGGCGGCTGAGCAGGATCAGCCCGCTCGCCACGCCCGCGAACACCGCGAGGGCGAAGGCGCACGTCCCGGCGAACTCGGCGAAGCCGCTCACCTGCCGCAGGTCGAGGAAGTAGTACGGGTACCACCCGATCTGCGAGCCGCGCCACATCGTGACGAGACCCCAGGCGACGGGGAACGCGAGCACCCACGGCACCACCCGCCAGCGAGCGCGCGGACGGCCGGGACCCACGATCCACCCCAGCACGGTGACCGCCGGCAGTGCGAAGTGCAGCACGTAGTCCGACCACGGCACCCACATCGGGATGCCGCGCAGGTTCGACTGCCACATGAGCACGCCGAACACCAGGCCCGCCGTGATCGTCCAGCTCAGCACGACGGTGCGCACGTCCGTGAGCCACCGCGGATCCTCCGCGCGGCGCAGCGCGATGACGCCGCCGACCGCCGCGACCACCGTGAAGGCGATGTTCGACTGGATGGTGAGGTAGGCGAAGAAGTTCTGGCCCGCGATCGTCTGCGAGCCGAGGCCCCACAGCAGGCGATGCAGCAGGGCAGCCGCGCACAGGCCGGCGGCCGCGAGGCGCGACACCCCGAACCATGCTCGTGCCGTCACACGCCCTCCCCGCGGCGATCGGGTCAGTCGGGCCCGAGTCTACGGTGGCGCGGCTGGGCGCGCTCCGGGCCGTCGCCGCCGGGCGCGCCTCGGCGTGCGCGCCCGGGGCGACTCACGGGAGGGGAAGGACCGCGGGCACCTCGTACCGGCGCGGGTTGCCGAAGCGGTGCGCGGTGAGCGAGACGGCCTGCTCGTGCAGGAACGGCAGCATCTCCACGCGCCCGGCCGAGACGACCGGCCCGTCGTACACGGCAAGCTGCGGTGCGCCGCCGGTGGCCTCGCAGACCGCGGCCGCCGCGCCGCCGATGAGTCGGATGCGTCCGCCCGCCGACGCCAGCGCGGCGGCGCGTGTCGCCCACGCCTCGTCCCTCTCGATCGCGAGCTCCACGCCCGCGGCGGCGAGGTAGGCGCGCACGCCCGCCGGTGGCTGCTCCGCCGCGCTGACGGTGACGGCCGACCCCGCACGCAGGCCGGCCGCCACCACGCGCACGAGCTCGGCGGCGCGCCCGCGCTCCATCCGCACGGTCACGGGGACGGGCAGGTAGCGCAGCACGTTCTGCTCGAGCTGCAGGGCCTGCACGTCGCGGGCGACGCCGAACTCCTCGGCGACCGCCGCCATGTCGGTGCGCAACGCCGCCGACAGCCATGCGGCGTCGGCTCCCGCCCTGGCGCCCTCCTCCGCCACCGCGGCGACGGCCCGGCGCGCGGGGGGGTCCAGCTCGGCGCCGCCGGCGCGCACCGGGGCGTCGCGCCACGTGCCGAGGCCGAACAGGTAGCTCGGGCCGCCGGCCTTCGTGCCGGCGCCGATGGCCGACTTCTTCCAGCCGCCGAACGGCTGGCGCTGCACGATCGCCCCGGTGGTGGCGCGGTTGACATAGGCGTTGCCCGCCTCGACCCGCTTCAGCCACGTCGCGATCTCGGCGGGGTCGAGCGCGTGCAGGCCCGAGGTGAGCCCGTACGGGACCGCGTTGACGATCTCGATCGCCTCGTCCAGGGTCTCGGCGGTCATGATGCCCAGCACGGGACCGAAGTACTCCGTGAGGTGGAACTCGCTGCCGGGGCGCACGCCGTCGCGGATGCCGGGGCGCCACAGCCGGCCCTCCTCGTCCCGTCGCTCGGGCTCCCGCAGCCACGACTGACCCGGCTCGAGCTGTGTGAGCGCGCGCAGCAGCTTGCCGGAGGCCGGCTCGATGAGCGGACCCACGCGCGCCTCGGCCTGCCACGGCATGCCGACCGTGTAGCCGTCCACGGCGTCCAGCAGCTGGCGGCGGAAGCGCTCGCTCCTGGCGACCGACCCCACGAGCACGACGAGCGACGCCGCCGAGCACTTCTGGCCCGCGTGGCCGAACGCCGAGTACGCCACATCCCTGGCCGCCAGGTCCAGGTCGGCGCTCGGCGTGACGATGATGGCGTTCTTGCCGCTCGTCTCGGCCAGCAGCGGCAGGTCGCGCCGCAGCGAACGGAACAGCTCGGCCGTCTCGTACGCGCCCGTCAGGATCACCCGCTCCACCCGCTCGTGCGCGATGAGCCGAGACCCCAGGTCGCTCTCGTCCACCTGAACGAGCCGCAGCACGTCGCGGGGCACGCCGGCCTCCCACAGCGCTTCGGCCAGCACCGCGCCGCAGCGGCCGGCGTTCGGCGCGGGCTTGAGGATCACGGGCGAGCCGGCGGCGAGGGCCGCGAGGGCCGACCCGGCCGGGATCGCGACGGGGAAGTTCCACGGGGGCGTGACGACCGTGAGCCGCACGGGCTCGAACGCCGCTCCGTCGACATCGGCGAGACGCTCGGCGCTCTCGGCGTAGTAGTGCGCGAAGTCGATGGCCTCGGAGACCTCCGGGTCGCCCTGTTCGATGACCTTCCCGGCCTCCGACCCCATGACCTCCAGAAGCTCGGCCCGGCGGCTCTCCAGCACGTCGCCCACCCGGTGCAGGATCTCGGCGCGACCGCGCGCCCCGAGCGCGCGCCACGCGGCGCCCGCCGCCGCGGCGCCCTCGACGACGGCGTCGAGCGCGTCGGCGTCCGACACGGTGTGCGCCGCAAGGGTGTCGCGGCCGAGTGTCGACCCCTCCATGCGGCCGCGGATGCCCGCGGCCCACTGCCGGTTCCCCGCCAGGCTCGGGTCGGTGTCGGGCGCGTTGGCGAAGCCGCCGCGCGGAGCGGGGGGCTGCGGCTCCCGCCGGTCCTGCACGCGGTTCGGGCTCGGTACCTCGCCCGGCATCAGGTCGATCGAGGCGAGGAAGCGGTCACGCTCGCGGGCGAACAGCACCGGATCGGTGTCGAGGTCGAACACCGCCGACATGAAGTTCTCGGCGCTCGCGCCCTCCTCGAGCCGGCGGATGAGGTAGGCGATCGCGACGTCGAACTCGTCGGGATGCACGACCGGGGTGTACAGCAGCAGCGAGCCGACCTCGCGGCGTACGACGGCGGCCTGCGCGGTGGCCATGCCGAGCAGCATCTCGAACTCGACACCGCCGTCGGCACCGCGCCGGCGGGCCAGCAGCCACGCGAGCGCGATGTCGAACAGATTGTGGCCGGCCACGCCGATGCGCACGTTCCGCACGCGCTCGGCGGTGAGCGCGTAGTCCAGCACGGCCTTGTACGAGGCGTCGGTGTGCTGCTTGCTGTGCCACGTCGCCAGCGGCCAGCCGTGCGTCTCGGCGTCGACCTGCTCCATCGGCAGGTTCGCGCCCTTCACGACGCGCACCTTGATGGGCGCGCCGCCGCGTGCGACGCGATCGGCCGCCCAGTCCTGCAACCAGATCATGGCCCCCAGCGCGTCGGGGAGGTAGGCCTGCAGCACGATGCCGGCCTCCAGGCCGAGGTTTTCCGGGCGCGACAGGATGGAGGTGAAGACGGCGAGCGTCAGGTCGAGGTCCTTGTACTCCTCCATGTCGAGGTTGATGAAGGTGCCGCGCTCGCGCGCGACCTCGTACAGGGGCAGCAGGGCCTCGACGGCGTCGCGCACGGCCTCGTCGAAGGCCCACGGGCTGTGCGGGGCGACGGTGGACGACACCTTGATCGAGACGTAGTCGACGTCGTGGCGCTCGAGCAGCCGGCGCGTGCCGGCGAGGCGCCGCCCGGCCTCTCGGCGCCCCAGGATCGCCTCGCCCAGCAGGTTCACGTTCAGGCGGATGCCCTCGCCGCGGATGCGCGCGAGCGCGGCCCCCAGCTTGTCGTCGCGGGCGTCGACGATGAGGTGGCGCACCATGCGGCGCAGCACCGCACGGCTGGCCGGGACGACGACGCCGGGCAGCAGCGGCGCGAACAGAGCACCCGCGCGGATCAGCGCGCGCAGCGGGGCGGGCAGGAAGGAGGGGATGAGCGGCACGAGCTGTGTGAGGTTGTGCGCCGCCACGCGCGTGTCCTCGGGTCGCACCACGCCGTCGACGAACCCCACGGTGAACGCCAGGCCGTTCGGGTCGCGCAGCACGCCGGCGAGGTTGCGCGCCGCCGCGTCCACCCTCTCGCTCCGGGCCGACTCCAGCCACGCGCGCACCAGCGCGACGGCCTCTTCGGCCAGCTCCCGGTCGACGCCGGGCGGGGTCGGGGTGGTGTGCGGTGCCTCGGGCGTGCCGATCGTCATGGGAAGCCTTCCTCTGGGGAACGCGTACCAGTGTGCGGCTCTGAATCGTTCGGCAAAAGCGGCCGTTTTCGAAGAGAACCCTTCGCTAGCATCGAACAATGACGGAGGCCTGGAGCGCGCGGAGACTGCAGCTGCTGCGCGAGCTGCAGTTGCGGGGCACGATCGCCGCGGTGGCGGCGGCGCTGAGCTACAGCGCCTCCACAGTGTCGCAGCAGCTGGCGCAGCTGGAGAAGGAGGTCGGGGTGCCGCTGCTGCAGCCAGACGGCCGGCGGCTGCGCCTGACCGCGCACGGCGAAGTGGTCGCCGCCCACGCCGCGCGCGTGCTCGCGCTCGAGGAGGAGGTGCGTGCCGATCTCGACGCCCTCGCGCCCAGCGTCGGCACGGTGCGGATCGCGGCGCTGCAGACCGCCGCCCGCGCCCTCGTCCCCCGCGCCCTCGACCTCCTCGCCGCCGAGCGACCCGGACTGCGGGTCGAGGTCTCGGTCGTGCCGCCCGAGACGGGGTTGTTCGAGGTCGAGGCGCGTGGCTACGACCTCGCGATCGCGGAGCAGTACCCCGGCCACACCCGTCCGCACCGGCCGGGCCTGGACCGGGAGCTGCTGGGCGTCGATCCCATCCGGCTCGCCGCGTCGCCCGCGAGCGCGGTGGCCTCCCTCGCGCACGCTCGCGACGCGGCCTGGGTGATGGAGCCGGAGGGAACGGCGGCACGGGCATGGGCGGTGCAGCAGTGCCGAGCCGCCGGCTTCGAGCCGGACGTGCGGTACGCGGCGGCCGACCTGCTCGCGCACATTCGGCTGATCCAGGCGGGCCACGCCGTCGGCCTCATTCCCGACCTCGCGATCGCCGACGAGGATGCGCGCGTGCGTCTGGTGGAGCTGCCCGGGTCGCCGCACCGGGAGATCTACACCTCCGCGCGCACCTCGGCGCACGCCTCGCCCGCGGTCCGGGCGGCGCGCGCCGCGTTGGCCGGCGCGTTCGCTGAGCGCCGCCCGGCCGATGGGCCGGTCCCGCTCCCCGGCTGAGCGCACGGTGGCGCCTCGGCGCCCGGGGCGGTAGAATGGGCGTATAGCGAACGTGCGTTCGCACTGCGAACACCGCCGGCGCGCCGGGCGCCGTCTCAGCGAGGAGGTCGGATGATCGACAAGACCGTCGCGAGCGTCGAAGACGCCGTGGCCGGGATCAAGGACGGCGCCACCGTGATGATCGGCGGCTTCGGCCGCGCGGGTCAGCCCGTCGAGCTCATCGACGCGCTGATCGCGCAGGGCGCCGGTGACCTCACCATCGTCAACAACAACGCCGGCAACGGCGACACGGGCCTGGCGGCGCTGCTGGCCACCAAGCGTGTCCGCAAGATCATCTGCTCCTTCCCGCGGCAGAGCGACTCGTGGGTCTTCGACGGCCTGTACCGGGCGGGCGAGATCGAGCTGGAGCTCGTGCCGCAGGGCAATCTCGCCGAGCGCATTCGCGCGGCGGGTGCCGGAATCGGCGCCTTCTTCACCCCCACCGGCGTCGGCACGCGGCTCGCGGAGGGCAAGGAGACGCGCACGATCGACGGCCGCGAGTACGTGCTGGAGTACCCCATCAAGGCCGACGTCGCGCTGATCTCGGGCCTGAAGGCGGACCGCTGGGGCAACGTGGTCTATCGCGAGACGGCCCGCAACTTCGGGCCCATCATGGCGACGGCCGCGACGACCAGCGTCGTGCAGGTGGACGAGATCGTCGAGCTCGGCGCGATCGACCCCGAGACGGTCGTCACGCCCGGCATCTTCGTCGACCGCGTCGTCGCGGTCGGCGAGCGGCCCTGGCTGCACGAGGGCGCGTTCGTCGGCGGCGTCACGATCGAGGGCGCACCGCTGCAGGCAACCAAGGAGGGCGCGAAGTGACCACCCGCATCCATCGCACGGAGCTCGCCGCGCGCATCGCCGCCGACATCCCCGAGGGGTCGTATGTGAACCTCGGGATCGGGGCGCCGACGCTCGTGGCCAACTATCTCCCCGCCGACCAGGAGATCATCCTCCACACCGAGAACGGGCTGCTCGGCATGGGAGAGGCGCCGCCCGAGGAGCGGGTCGATCCCGATCTCATCAACGCCGGCAAGCAGCCGGTCACCGCGCTGCCCGGCGCGGCCTACTTCCATCACGCCGACTCGTTCGCCATGATGCGCGGCGGCCACCTCGACGTGTGCGTGCTCGGCGCGTTCCAGGTGGCGCAGAACGGCGACCTGGCCAACTGGTCCACGGGCGGCGCGGACGCGATCCCCGCCGTCGGTGGGGCGATGGACCTCGCCATCGGCGCCAAGTCGGTGTACGTGATGACCGATCTGCTGACCAAGCAGGGCGAGTCGAAGCTCGTCCGCGCCTGCACCTACCCGCTAACCGGTGTGGGCTGCGTCACGCGGGTCTACACCGACCACGCCGTGTTCGATGTCACTTCCGACGGCTTCCGCGTCCGCGAGCTGTTCGGCGACAACACCATCGAGGAGCTCGCGTCGCTGACCGGGCTCGACCTCAAGGAGGCATGATGACCGCGAGCTTCGTCTACGACGCCGTCCGCACCCCGTTCGGCCGCGCGGCCGGCGGCCTCTCGGGCGTGCGACCCGATGACCTCGCCGCCGTCGTGATGAAGGCCGCGGTCGAGCGCACGGGCCTCGACCCGGCGCGCGTCGACGACGTGATCTTCGGCGACGCGAACCAGGCCGGCGAGGACAACCGCAACGTGGCGCGATTCGGCGCGCTGCTGGCGGGTTTCCCCACCTCCGTGACGGGCGTCACCGTCAACCGGCTCTGCGCCTCCTCGCTCGAGGCGGTGTTCCAGGGATCGCGCGCGATCGAGGCCGGCGACGCCGACGTCATCCTCGCCGGTGGCGTGGAGTCGATGAGCCGCGCGCCGTGGGTGATGGAGAAGTCGGCGAAGCCGTTCCCCGCCGTCGGCAATCAGACGCTGTGGAACACGGCGATCGGCTGGCGGATGGTCAACGAGGCGCTGCCGGCGCACTGGACGATCTCCAACGGAGAGTCGGCCGAGAAGATCGCCCGCGAGTGGGGGATCACGCGCGAGGCGCAGGACGAGTTCTCGGTGCGCAGCCACGAGCGGGCCGCGAAGGCGTGGGCGGATGGCGTGTTCGCCGACGAGATCGTGCAGGTGCCCGGGGCCGAGCTGACCCGCGACGAGGGCATCCGCGACGGCTCGACGGTCGAGAAGCTCGCCGCGCTGAAGCCGCTCTTCGCCGCGGACGGATCGGTCACGGCGGGCAACTCCTCGTCGATCAACGACGGCGCCTCCGCCGTGCTCATCGGCGCGGAGGGCGCGCTCGAGTCCGAGCCGCTCGCCCGGATCGCGGGGCGCGGCTGGCACGGCGTGGACCCCGACGACTTCCCCATCGCGCCGATCGAGGCGGCGAACAAGGCCCTGCGTCGAGCCGGTAAAACGTGGGCCGACGTCGACGTCGTCGAGCTGAACGAGGCCTTCGCGTCCCAGGTGCTGGCGTGCCTCGCCGGGTGGCCGGAGCTGGACCCCGAGAAGCTCAATGCGCACGGCGGCGCGTTGGCGATCGGGCACCCGCTCGGCGCATCGGGCGGTCGCGTCGTCGCCCGCGCGGCGCACGCCCTGCGGCAGCGCGGTGGCGGGGTCGCCGTGGCGGCGCTGTGCATCGGGGTGGGCCAGGGCCTCGCCGTGGTGCTCGAGCGCTGATCGACGGCAGGGGCGGTCTGCGAGGATGGCCCTGATGAGCCAACCCGATCCGCGCGAGTTCGTGCAGTCGTTCGCGCGCGGGCTTGCCGTGATTCGCGCGTTCGACGCCGAGCACCCGACGCTCACCCTCAGCGAGGTCGCGGCACGGGCGGACGTCACGCGCGCCGCGGCCCGCCGGTTCCTGCACACCCTCGAGACCCTGGGTTACGTGCGGGTCAGCGGCCGTGACTTCGCCCTCACGCCGCGCGTGCTCGAGCTCGGCTTCCGCTATCTGTCGGCGCTGTCGCTGCCAGAGGTGGCGCAACCGCACCTGGAGCGGCTCTCCCGCGAGGTCGACGAGAGCGTCTCGGCGGCCGTGCTCGACGGGGCCGACATCGTGTACGTGGCGCGCGTGCCCACCCGCCGCATCATGAGCGTGGGCATCACGATCGGCACGCGGTTCCCGGCGCACGCCACGAGCATGGGCCGCGTGCTGCTGGCCGCGCTCGCACCGCACGAACGTGCGGCGGTGCTCGTCGATCCGCTGGCCTCGCCCGCGACCGGAGAGCCGGTCGATCCCGGCGCCCTCGCCGCGGCGCTCGACGAGGCGGCGGCCGACGGGTACGCCATCGTCGACGGCGAGCTCGAGGCGGGCGTGCGCTCCGTGGCCGCGCCGGTACGCGGCCGGGGCGGGCGCGTGGTGGCCGCCGTGAACGTGTCCACGAGCACCACGCGCGTGCCCACGGAGCGCCTGCGTGCGCAGATCCTGCCGGCCCTGCTCGACGCCGTGCGCGCGATCGAGGCCGAGCTGCGCCACCTCTGATGCGCCGGGCGTGCGGGTGCGCTGCGCACGAGGCACGCGGCGCGGGGGCATACGCTGGAACACATGCGTGAGATCCGCGACCTGGACACCGTCGAGCTGATTCTGGAGGCGCAGGGCATCTTCGATGCCATCCGCGGCCCCGAGAGGGTGATCGACGCCGGCACCATGCGCGCGCTGCAGCAGTCGGGCAACTACGTGACCGGATACTTCGACGACGGCCGCATGGTCGGCGCCTCCGTGGCGTTCTTCGGCACGCCGGGCTCGCGCTCCATGCACTCGCACATCACGGCCCTGCTGCCGGAGTTCCGCGGGCGGGGCTGGGGCCGCGAGCTCAAGGAGCACCAGCGCCAGTGGGCCCTGGCGCACGAGGTCGGCAACATCACCTGGACGTTCGACCCGCTCATCGCCCGCAACGCGCACTTCTACCTCACCGTGCTCGGCGCGCGCGTCACGGCGTATGCCGTGAATCAGTACGGCATCTTCGGCGGCGGCGACGCCGGCGACGAGAGCGACCGTCTCGACGTCAAGTGGGCCCTGGCCGACCTCGCGCAGCCGCCCGCGGAAGACGAGATCGAGGCCACCCTCGAGATCCCGGACGACGTCGAGCGGATGCGCGAGGAGAACCCGCGCGAGGCGCACGAGTGGCGCATGCGCGTGCGCCGCGAGATGGGTGTGCTCTCCACGCGCGGCCTGAAGGTGGGCGGCTTCGACCCGGAGCGCGGCTACCTCTTCGTCCGCGACTGAGCGGCTCCGCCCGCACGGCCGCTAGTCGTGCGGGGCGTGGGCGTCGAGGAACTCGTAGACGTCCGTGGTGTCGACGCCCGGGAAGGAGCCGGCCGGCAGCGTGGCAAGGAGCGTGCGCGGCGTGGCCACATTGGGCCACGCGCCGTCGCGCCACCGGCCGGCCAGGTCCTCGGGCGGACGGCGGCAACAGGTCTCGACGGCGTGCCGCGACACGCGCCGGTTGGGGGTGTCGCGGCCGGCGAACCACTTCGTGTCGTCGAATCGCACGCCCACGCTCACCGAGTGCGCGCCTTGGCTGGAGTGCTCCACCCGGGCCGTGCACCAGTACGTGCCGTTTCCCGTGTCGGTGTACTGGTAGTACGGGTTGAAGTGGTCCTCGACGTCGAAGATCACCCGGCTCGTCCAGTGCCGGCAGCACAGTTGCCCCTCGATGGCGCCCAGCCGATCCGTCGGGAAGTTGACGTCGTCGTTCTCGTACGCCTTCGTGATGGTGCCCGACTCGTGCACCTTGAGGAAGTGCACCGGGATGTCGAGGTGGCGCGTCGCCAGGTTGCTGAAGCGGTGCGCGGCCGTCTCGTACGACACGGAGTACGCGTCGCGCAGGTCCTCGATCGAGATCGCGCGGCGCTGCTTGGCCTCGCGCAGCGCTTGCACGGCACCCCCCTCGGGGATGAGCAGCGCCCCGGCGAGATAGTTCTGCTCCACGCGCTGGTGCAGGAACTCGCCGTAGCTCGAGGGCTCCCCATGGCCCAGCACGCGGCTGGCGAGCGCCTGCAGGATGGGGCCCCGCGGGTCGCCGGAGACGCGGTTGGGCAGGTACAGCCGGCGATGCTTCAGATCCAGCACGCTGCGGGTGGATGAGGGCAGGTCGGCCACGTAGTGCAGCGTGAACCCGAGGTGGGCCGCGACGGCGCTGGCGGCGCGCTGCGTCAACGGACCGCCCGGGTGTCCCACCGCCTCGAGCAGCTCGCGCGCCGTGCGCTCGAGGTGGGGGAAGTGGTTGTCTCGCGAGCGCATCAGGGCGCGCAGCTCGCTGTTCGCCCGCCGCGCCTCCTCCGGCGTGGCCTGGCGCTCGTCCTTCAGCCGGTCGATCTCCCGTGTCAGCCGCAGGATGGCGCGCAGGGCCTCGTCAGGCATGCCCTTGGGAATGCGAAACGGTTCGATGCCCAACGCCCGAAAGCGCGGGGAGCGCAGCTCCCGCTCCAGCGCCACCTCCATGCGGCTGCGCTCGTCGAGCTCATCGGGGGCCAGCAGGGCGTCGGACGGCACCTCGAGCGCCCGGGCGATGGCCCGCAGCATCGACAGCCGCAGCTCGCGTCGCCCGTTCTCGATCATCGACAGCTGGCTGGGCGCTCGGCCCACGCGCGCGGCGAGATCCGCCAGTCGGATGCCGCGCTCGGTCCGCAACGCGCGGATGCGCCGGCCGATCGCGATCGCGTCGGCGCCGGTCTCTTCGTCGAGGGCCATGGCGCAGATCCTGCCACACAATTCCCACGCGCAGAACAAGCGGCAAATTTCTGCGGATCAATGCGTTCGAGAACGGTGGAAATTCACACATCGTGGGTCTCACGCGGTGCCCACCGCCCGGACGAAGGAGACCGACATGACCACCACCGCCCTCCCGGGAGACCAGACCCAGACGGCCGAGGAGCTCCAGCTGGAGTGGGACGCGAATCCCCGCTGGAACGGCATCCGACGCACCTACACGGCCGACGACGTCATCCGTCTGCGCGGCGCGATCCGCGAGGACGCGACCTTGGCGCGACGCGGCGCCGAGGTGTTGTGGCGGCGCCTCCACGAGGAGGAGTACGTGCGCGCCCTCGGCGCCCTCACCGGCAATCAGGCCGTGCAGCAGGTGCGGGCAGGCCTGAAGGCCATCTACCTGTCGGGTTGGCAGGTCGCCGCCGACGCGAACCTGGCCGGCCAGACCTACCCCGACCAGTCGCTGTATCCGGCCAACTCGGTGCCGGCGGTCGTGCGGCGCATCAACAACGCGCTGCTGCGCCAACATCAGCTCGAGTTCGCCGAGGGCGCGGTGTCGCGCGACTGGCTGGCGCCGATCGTCGCCGACGCCGAGGCCGGGTTCGGCGGCTCCCTCAACGCGTATGAGCTCGCGCTCGCGATGATCCAATCCGGCACCGCCGGCATCCACTGGGAGGATCAGCTCGCCAGCGAGAAGAAGTGCGGTCACCTCGGCGGCAAGGTGCTCGTGCCCACGAGCCAGCACATCCGCACCCTCAACGCCGCCCGCCTCGCCGCCGACGTCGCGGGGGTCCCGACGATCCAGATCGCGCGCACCGATGCGCTCGCCGCCGACCTGCTCACGAGCGACGTCGACGAACGGGATCGCCCGTTCGTCACGGGGGAGCGCACGAGCGAGGGCTTCTACCGCGTGCGCAACGGGATCGAACCGGTGATCTCGCGCGGCCTCGCCTATGCCCCCTATGCCGATCTGCTGTGGGTGGAGACCGGCACGCCCGACATCGAGCTCGCCCGCGAGTTCGCCGCGGCGATCCATGCCGAGCACCCCGGCAAGATGCTCGCCTACAACTGCTCGCCGAGCTTCAACTGGTCGGCCGCGTTGGACGAGCGCCAGATCGCGTCCTTCCAAGCGGAGCTGGCCGAGCTCGGGTACCGCTTCCAGTTCATCACCCTCGCCGGCTTCCACGCCCTGAACCACTCGATGTTCCAGCTCGCCCGCGGCTATGCCGAGAGCGCCATGACGGCCTACGTCGAGCTGCAGAACGCCGAGTTCGCCGCCGAAGCCGACGGCTACACCGCCACGCGCCACCAGCGCGAGGCCGGCACCGGTTACTTCGACCGGGTCTCGACCGCCCTCAACCCCGATGCGTCGACCCTTGCCCTCGCCGGCTCCACCGAGGCCGAGCAGTTCCACTGATCCGCAGGACCGTGCCGCTCGGGCCTCGAGCGGCACGCTACAGACCTTCAGGAGACATCATGACGATCATCGCCCCCGCGCCCGACGCGGAACGCGCCCGCCGCGCCATCCACCCCACCATGAACGTGGTCGGCCCGATGCGGCCGCGCTTCGCCGAGATCCTCACGCCCGAGGCGCTCGCCTTCCTCGCCCAACTGCACGAACTGTTCGCCGGCGCGCGCTACGACCGGCTCGCCGACCGCATGCGTCAGGGGTACGAGGTCGGTCTGGGACGCGACCCGCGGTTCCGCGAGGACACCCGCCGCATCCGCGAGAACCCCGACTGGCGGGTGGCGGGCGCCGGACCGGGGCTCGAGGACCGGCGCGTCGAGATCACCGGTCCGACCGATCCGCGCCTGACGATCAACGCCCTCAACTCGGGCGCCCGGGTGTGGCTCGCGGACCAGGAGGACGCCACGAGCCCCACGTGGGCCAACGTCATCGGCGGCCAGCTGGCGTTGCGCGACGCGATCCGCGGCCGGCTCGAGTACACCTCGCCCGAGGGTAAGCGTTACGCCGTCACCGCGGAGCGCACGCCCACGATCGTGATGCGCCCGCGTGGCTGGCACCTCGAGGAGCACCACCTGCACTTCGTCGACCGACACGGGCGCACGATGGCGGCGTCCGGCTCGCTCGTGGACTTCGGGCTCTATGCGTTCCACAACGCGCGTGAGCTGATCGCGCAGGGCCGCGGGCCGTACTTCTATCTGCCGAAGATCGAGTCGGCGGAGGAGGCGCGGCTGTGGGATCACGTGTTCACGTTCACGGAGGAGTTCCTCGGCATCGCGCACGGCACCGTCAGGGCCACGGTGCTCATCGAGACGCTGCCCGCCGCGTTCCAGATGGAGGAGATCCTCTATGAGCTGCGCGACCACTGCGCGGGGCTGAACGCCGGGCGGTGGGACTACATCTTCTCGATCATCAAGACCTATCGGGGCCGGGGCTCGCGCTTCGTGCTGCCCGACCGCAACGAGGTCACGATGACGGTGGGGTTCATGCGCGCCTACACCGAGCTGCTGGTGAAGACCTGCCATCGGCGGGGCGCCTACGCCATCGGCGGCATGAGCGCCTTCATCCCCAATCGCCGCGATCCGGCGGCCAACGCCGACGCGTTGCGGCGGGTCGCCGCCGACAAGCGGCGGGAGGCCGCGGACGGCTTCGACGGCACGTGGGTGGCGCACCCGGATCTCATCCCCGTGGCGCAGGCCGAGTTCGACGCCGTGCTCGGCGACCGGCCGCACCAGCTGGATCGCCAGCGCGACGACGTCGACGTGCGCGAGCGCCATCTGCTGTCGCTGCACATCGGGCGGCCCATCACCGATCGCGGCGTGCGCGAGAACGTCGAGGTGACGATCCGCTACATCGAGGCCTGGCTGCGCGGGCAGGGTGCCGTGGCCATCAACAACCTCATGGAGGACGCCGCGACCGCCGAGATCTCGCGTTCCCAGATCTGGCAGTGGATCCATCAGGATCAGCGCACCGCCGAGGGCACGCCGATCACCGCGGAGCACGTGTCGGCGATCGTGGACGAGGTGCTCGGGGGACTCGAGCGCCGCGAGGGCGATCGCTTCGACGACGCGGCACGCGTGTTCCGCGACGTGGCGCTGAGCCGCACGTTCACGCCGTTCCTCACGACGAAGGCGTACGCCGCGTACCTGGTGGAGACCGCGTGACGCCCCGGGCGCCGGCGGCATGACGTCGCCGGCGCCTAGGCGCGCGCGGGCGCGAAGGCGTGCGCGAGGCCCTCGGGCGACAGCGCGTGCTCGACGGCGAGGATGGCGGCGCCGCGCACGGCGGCCCGGTCGGCGGCGGCCGACTGCACGATCGCGAGGTGCTCGGTCGCCAGCGGCGCCGAGCGGGTGTAGACGACCTCCCGCACCCCCGCGATGAGGTGCTCGCCCACGCGTGACATGGACCCCCCGATCGCGATGACGGACGGGTTCACGAGACTCACGGCCGTCGTCAACACCTCACCGATGTCGCGCCCGGCCTGGCGCACGGCCTGAATGGCCTCGAGGTTGCCGGCCTTCACGAGGCGCACGACGTCGCCGCCGGTGCGGGCCTCGATGCCGCGCTCCCGCAGCGTGCGGGCCAGCGCGGGCCCCGAGGCGAGCGCCTCGAGGCAGCCGCTGTTGCCGCAGCGGCACGGCACGTCCACGTCGCGCGCGACCCGCACATGCCCGATGTCCCCCGCGGTGCCCTGCGCGCCGCGCTGCAGCCGCCCGTCCGAGATGATCCCCGCGCCGATGCCGGTGGCCACCTTGACGAACAGGAAGTGGTCGGTGCCCGGCCAGCGCAGCGCGCGCTCGCCCAGAGCGCTGATGTTGACGTCGTTGTCGACGAGGACCGGCACGTCGAGGTGCTCGCGCACCCAGCCCGGCACGTCGAAGCGATCCCATCCCGGCATGATCGGGGGGTTCACGGGCTGACCGGTGGAGTGTTCGACCGGGCCGGGCAGGCCGATGCCGATCGCGGCGACGTCGGCGCGGCGCCGGCCGATGCTCTCCAGCAGGGCGTCGGTGCCGTCGACGACCCACGTCAGCACCTGCTCGGGCCCGCGGTCGATCGGCAGCGGCTCGGAGCGCTCCTCGATCAACTCACCCGACAGGTCGGCGACGGCGACGGTGGCGTGCGAGGCGCCGAGATCGGCGGCGACGACGACCTTCGCGCCCGGGTTGAGGGCGAACTGCGACGGCGGCCGCCCGCCCGTCGACGCGCCCTCTCCCACCGGCGTGATCAGCCCCATGCGCATGAGCTCGTCGACCCGACCGGTGACCGTGGAGCGCGCCAGCCCCGTGGACTTCGCCAGCTCCGCCCGCGTGCGCGGGGTGCCGTCGCGCAGCAGCTGGAACAGCTCGCTGATGTCGGCGCGTCCTGTCGCGGCGTCCGCCATGGTCACTCTCGTTCCGTCTCGATGTCCCGCCACTTTCGACGGAACCGCATCATCCTATGCCCGCGGGCCGGCGGAAGCCCGCGCGCTCACCCTCCCTTGCGCACCGCGAAGCGCTGCTGCAGCAGCACGGCGACGACGATGATCACGCCCTTGGCGACCGCCTGCAGCGACGACGACATGTTGTTCTGCACGAACACGTTGCTGAGGGTGGCGAAGATCAGCACGCCGAAGACGGTGCCGGTGATCGTCCCCCGCCCGCCGGCGAGGAGCGTGCCACCCACGACGACCGCGGCGATCGCATCGAGCTCCATGAGGGTGCCGTGCGTCGAGGTGCCGGCCGTGGTGCGACCGAGGTACATCAGCGCCGCGATGCCGGCGCACACACCCGTGAGGGCGTACAGCCACACGGTGTGGCGCTTCACCGGGATGCCCGCCAGCCTCGCGGCCTCGCGGTTGCCGCCGATCGCGACCGTGCGGCGGCCGAAGGTGGTGCGGTTCAGCAGCAGCCAGCCGCCCACCGCGACGATCACGAAGATCCAGATGAGCAGATCCACGCCGAGCAGGTCGACGTTCATGGCGCGCAGGAAGTCGCGGTCGGAGACGACGAGCGTCCGGTTGCCCGCGAGGATCTCGGCCAGGCCGCGCGCCCCCACGAGCATGGCCAGGGTGGCCATGAAGGCGGCGACCTTTCCGTAGGCCACGACGATGCCGTTGATGAGCCCGGCGCCGAGGCCCACGAGCAGCGCGATCACGACCGTCACGATCCAGTGGGTGTTCTCGACGACGTCCTGCACTGCGGCGATCGTCGCGGTGACCGACGCCAGCGCCACGACCGCGCCGACGGAGAGGTCGATGCCGCCGGCGATGATCACGAACGTCATGCCGATGCTGACGACGCCGATGATCGAGGCCTGCCGCAGGATGACGAGGGCGTTGTCGAAGGTCATGAAGCTGCCGAACGCGGTCGCCGCACCCACGGCGACGATCGCCAGCAGCGCCAGGACGAGGCCGAGGTTGCGGCCCATCGCGCCGGAGAAGAGGCGGCGGGCCAGCGGCGCCTGTCCGTGCTCGGCCGAGCGGGGGGCGTCGGTGCGGTTCCCGGCAGTGCCGGTGGTGGTCTGCGCGCTCACGCGGCGGTTCCTTTCATGACGAGATCGAGCACGCCGTGCTCGTCGATCTCGGAGGCGGGCACGGTGGTGAGGACGCGCCCGTCGCCGACGACGAGCACGGTGTCGGCGAGACCGAGGACCTCCTCGATCTCGCTGGAGACGACGACGATGGCGTTGCCGGAGGCGGCGAGATCCCGGATGAGTCCGTAGATCTCGGCCCGCGCCCCCACATCGACGCCGCGGGTGGGCTCGTCGAGCAGCAGCACCCGGCTGCCGTGCACCAGCCAGCGCGCCAGCAGGATCTTCTGCTGGTTGCCGCCGGAGAGGGCGCGGGCGGGCAGGTCGGGGTCGGACGGCCGCAGCTCCATGGCGGTGATCTGCTCGCTCGCGATCTGCCGCTCGCGGTCCTCGCGCAGCCAGCCGCCCCGCGATTCCCGCGCGAACGACGACAGGGTGATGTTGCGGAACACGGGCTCGTCCAGCACGAGGCCTTGCGACTTGCGCTCCTCGGGGCTCAGGCCCATCCCGGCCTCGACGGCGGCCGTCACGGACCCGCGCGGCAGCTCCCGGCCCGCGACGCGGACGGTGCCCCGGCTGGCCCGGCGTGCCCCGAAGATCGTCTCGAGGATCTCCGAGCGGCCGGATCCGACGAGTCCGGCGAGCCCCACGACCTCCCCCGCCCGCACCGTGAAGGACACGTCGTCGAACTCGCCGTCGAGGCCCAGGCGCTCGACCTCGAGCAGCGGCGGCGCCTCGCTCGGCACGGGCGGTCGGAGCGGGAACACGTTCTCCACCGTGCGGCCCGTCATGTGCCGGATCAGCTCCGGGGTGGGGGTGTCGGCGACGGGGAGGCTGCTGGCGGTGCTGGCTCCGTCCTTGAGGACGGTGATCCGGTCGCCGATCTGGCGGATCTCCTCGAGGCGGTGCGTGATGTAGATGACCGCGATCCCCTGTGCGGTGAGTTCGCGGATGACGCCGAAGAGGTTGCGCACCTCGCCGGCGTCGAGCACGGCCGACGGCTCGTCCATGACGATGAGGCGGATGTCGTGCGAGAGGGCCCGGGCCATGCTCACGATCTGCTTCTCGGCGGCGCTGAGCTCCCGCACCTCGGTGTGCGGCGAGAGCGACGAGTGGCCGAGACGGGCGAGCAGCGCGCGCGTCTCGCGTGCGGCGTCGGCACGGCGCAGGAAGCCGCCGCGTGCCAGCTCGTGCCCGAGGAAGATGTTCTCGGCGATCGTGAGGTCGTCGACGACGTCGAGCTCCTGGTACATCGTGGCGATGCCCAGCTCGATCGCGGCCTGCGGCGTGGCGATGGTCGCCGCCTCGCCGTTCCACCGGATCTCGCCCTCGTCCGGCTGGTACACGCCCGCGAGGGTCTTGATGAGGGTGGACTTGCCGGCACCGTTCTGACCGAGCAGGCAGTGGACCTCGCCGGCCCGCACGTCGAGGTCGACGCCGCGCAGGGCCTTCACGGGCCCGAAGGACTTGGTGACGCCGTGCATCGTCAGTAATGACGGCTGGTGGTCATCTTTGATCACGCGGAGAACATAACACGGCGTCGAGAAATGCGCGAGAGCGGCATCGCCTGGCCGAAATGGCCCTCGCTCCCAGCGATTGCGCGGAGATCCCGGGGATTGCCGCCGCCTTCGACTTTCGACGGGCACGCGACAAAAGCTGTACAGACCCGGGCGGAGCTGTTACCGTGACCCCGTCGGCGCGGGCGCGTCCCGGGGGCTCAGAGGTTCGCGGCGCACGGCACATCTGCATCACATTCAAGGAGGAATCATGCGGACACTGCGCAAGCGCGCACTGCGGACGGCCGCCATCGGCGCCGCCGCGTTCGCCGCCATCGGCCTGCTCGCCGGCTGCACCAGCGACGGCACCGAGGGGGAGGACGCGATCGACCAGGGAACGAGTGCCGACGAGAACGCGGCCGAGGGCGACACGGTCGTCATCGGCTGGTCGGGACCCGAGGCCGACCACGGCTGGCTCGGTGCCATCAACTCCGGTGCGCTCGCGGCCGCCGAGCAGTTCGGCGACGTCGAGCTGCGGCAGGCAGAGGGCACCAACGATGCCAGCGCCCAGATCGCCGCCGTCGAGCAGTTCATCAACGACGGCGTCGACGCCATCGTCCTGCTGCCGACCGACGGCGCCGCGCTCACCCAGGTGGCGATCAGCGCCATGGAGGCCGGCATCCCCGTCATCAACGTCGACCGCGAGTTCTCCGACCCGGCCGCCTCCCGCGTGACCATCCTGGGCGACAACTACGGCATGGGCGTGAGCGCCGGCCGCTACATCTGCGAGCAGCTGGGTGGGGAGAGCGACGCCATCATCGGCGAGATCGCCGGCATCGATTCCCTGCCCCTCACGCAGGACCGCTCGCAGGGCTTCGCGGACGGGCTGGCCGAGTGCGGGCTCGAGGTCGGCCCCCGCGTCGCGGCGGACTTCACGGTCGCGGGCGGTGAGACGGCGGCCTCGCAGCTGCTGTCGGCCAACCCCGAGCTCGACGCGGTGTGGAACCACGACGATGACCAGGGCGTCGGCGTGCTCGCCGCCATCGAGGCGGCCGGCCGGGACGAGTTCTTCCTCGTCGGCGGCGCCGGCAGCGTGAACATGATGGACCGGATCCAGGCCGACGACAGCGTCATCAAGGCGACGGTCATCTACCCGTCCACGCAGGCGGCCGACGGCATCGCGCTGGCACGGCTCGTCGCGCAGGAGAAGACGATGAGCGACCTGATCACGCCGAGCGTGCCGAACCGCATCGTCCTCGACGCGCCGGTCGTGACGAAGGACAACGTCGCCGACTTCATCGACCTCGCCTTCGAGTCGTGAGCCAGACGCGGGGACGGAACCCGACCGTCCCCGCGTCCCACGACACGACGAGGAGAGCAGGAGGAACGAGAATGACGGAGACGGGCGCGCTGCGTGTCGCCATGATCGGCTACGGCTTCATGGGCGCCGCGCATTCCCAGGCATGGCGCACGGCGCCGCGGGTGTACGACCTGCCGCGGAGCGTGGAGATGGCGGTGATCGTCGGTCGCGACGCCGCGGCGGTCGGGGCCGCCCGCGACCGGTGGGGGTGGGCGGAGGCGGCGACGGACTGGCGTGAGGTCGTGGCGCGTGACGACATCGACGTGATCGACATCGTCACGCCCGGCTCGTCGCACGCCGACATCGCCATCGCGGCGCTCGAGGCGGGCAAGCACGTGCTGTGCGAGAAGCCTCTCGCCAACACGGTTGCCGAGGCGGCCGCGATGACCCGCGCCGCCGAGGCGGCGCGGGCGCGCGGGGTGCGCGCCATGCTGGGATTCACCTACCGCCGGGTGCCGGCGCTGACCCACGCGCGCGACCTCGTCGCGGCGGGCCGGATCGGCACGGTGCACCAGGTGCGCGCCTCGTACCGACAGGACTGGCTGGTGGATCCGAACGCGCCGCTGTCGTGGCGGCTGCGCAAGGATCAGGCCGGCTCGGGGGCGCTCGGCGACATCGGCGCGCACGCGGTCGATCTCGTGCAGTTCGTGACGGGGCAGCGCGTCGAACGGGTGACGGGGGTGCTCGACACCATCGTGCGGCAGCGTCCGGTCGAGACCGAGCGCACCGGCATCGCCGGTGTGGGGGGCAGCGAGCGGGGGGAGGTGACCGTCGACGACGTCGCGATCTTCACGGGACGACTCTCGTCGGGGGTGCTCGCGAGCTTCGAGGCGACGCGCTTCGCCACCGGGCGCAAGAACGCCCTGAGCATCGAGGTGTCGGGCGACCGCGGTGCGATCGCGTTCGATCTCGAGGATCTGAACGTGCTGTGGCTGTACGACCGGACAGCGCCGGAGACCGAGCAGGGCTTCACGCGCATCGTCGTCACCGAGCCCGGTCACCCGTATCTCGAGGGGTGGTGGCCGACGGGACACATGCTGGGCTACGAGCATGGCTTCAGCCACCAGGCGAAGGACCTCGTCGAGGCGATCGCGCACGGGGCCGATCCCGCGCCGGGCTTCGCCGAGGGGCTGCAGGTGCAGCGCGTGCTCGACGCCGTCGAGCGCAGCGCCGCCAACGACGCCGCGTGGACCGCGGTGGATCAGGACTGAGCGGTCGAGGGCGACCGGAAGGGAGAGGAAGCGATGGCGCGACCTGTCACATTGTTCACCGGCCAGTGGGCCGACCTGCCGTTCGAGGAGGTGGCGCGCCTTGCGGGCGAGTGGGGGTACGACGGCCTGGAGATCGCGTGCTGGGGCGATCACCTCGACCCGAGCCGCTGGGACGACGCGAGCTACGTGCAGGGCCGGCTCGACATCCTCGAGCGCAACGGGCTGAGGGTCTTCGCGATCTCGAACCACCTCAAGGGCCAGGTGGTGTGCGACGATCCGATCGATCAGCGGCATCGCGACATGGTCTCGGACGAGCTGTGGGGCGATGGCGACCCGGAGGGGGTGCGGCGGCGAGCGGCGGAGGAGCTGAAGAACACCGCACGCCTGGCGGCGCGGCTGGGAGCGAAGACGGTGACCGGCTTCACCGGTTCCTCCATCTGGAAGTACGTGGCCATGTTCCCGCCGGTGTCTGATGAGCTCATCGAGGCCGGATACCGCGACTTCGCGGACCGCTGGAACCCGATCCTCGACGTCTTCGACGAGGAGGGCGTGCGGTTCGCGCACGAGGTGCACCCGTCCGAGATCGCGTACGACTACTGGACGACGCAGCGCGCGCTCGAGGCGATCGGCCACCGCGAGGCATTCGGCCTGAACTGGGACCCCTCGCACATGGTGTGGCAGGACCTCGACCCCGTCGGGTTCCTCTGGGACTTCCGCGACCGGATCTACCACGTGCACTGCAAGGACACGAAGAAGCGGCTGAACAACGGCCGGAACGGCCGGCTGTCGTCCCACCTGCCATGGGCGGACCCCCGCCGCGGCTGGGACTTCATCTCCACCGGTCACGGCGACGTGCCGTGGGAGGACGCCTTCCGCATGATGAACGCGATCGGATACGACGGGCCCCTCTCGGTGGAGTGGGAGGACGCCGGCATGGACCGGCTCGTCGGCGCCCCCGAGGCACTCGCGTTCGTGCGACGGATGTCGTCGTACGAGCCGTCGGCCGCGGCCTTCGACTCGGCCTTCGCCGCGCGCTGACGCGCGCCTGCGTCGTTCGGTTCCGGGTCTTGGCCGACCGTTGCACGCCAATCAAGGCCCTCGGTGCAAAGGAGCACACGATGGACGATCAGCTTCACCAGATGCATGAGGACGCCCGCGTTCTCGGCGGCCGGCTCGGTCTGAGTCGCCGCCAGCTGCTGGCCGCGACGACGGGGATGGCGGCCGCCGCGGTCCTCGGGCTCGGCGGTGCCGGAGCGGCACACGCGGCAGGCAGGCCGGTTCCCGCCGGCGGGAACGGGGTGCTGGTGCCGCCGCCGCGGCGGGGCATCATCCTCTACACCGTCCGCGACGCGATCGCCCGCGATCCGGGCACCACCGACCTGCCGTCTGGCTTCAAGGAGGTCTTCGCGGCGCTGTCGGGGATGGGGTACCGGCAGGTCGAGTTCGCCGGCTTCCGTCAGCACGCGAACGCCGAGGGCGGCAATGTCGACAACGTGGCGGGTGCGCGGCTGCTGCGCACGTGGCTGGACGACAACGGTCTGCGTGCCCAGGGCAACCACGGCAGCATCCCGTCGACCATCAACGAGCAGACCCTCGCCGCCTTCGACGCCGCGTGCGAGGTCGCCAACATCCTCGGTCTCGACCACATCGGCACCGGCAGCGACCCCACCGGCAGCGCCTACCTCGCCGACTGGCAGGCCGCGGCCGACCGGTGGAACGTCCTGGGCGAGCGGGCCGCGCGGCACGGCCTGAAGCTGTACACGCACAATCACGACGTGGCCTACAGCTTCCTGCTCGACAGCGGGCCGCTCGACGCACAGGGCCGTCCGACGCGATCCTCGGGGGTGCGGCGCCTGGAATGGTTCCTCGCGCACACCGATCCGAAGTACGTGTATCTGGAGATGGACATCTACTGGGCCCACGTGGCCCAGTACAAGCACCGCTCCTACACGGCCCCCGACGGCTCCCAGGTGACGGCGGTCTTCGACCCGGCGGCCGTTGTCGCGGCGCAGACGCAGCGGTTCCCGCTCTTCCACGCCAAGGACGGCAGGATCAACGCCGCCACGCCGAACGGCTACGACATGGTGCCGTTCGGGACGGGGGACATCGACTACGCCACCTTCTACCGGCGCATCGGCGCCAAGGGGAGCCATCACTCGATGTACGAGCAGGACAACGCGGCGAGCTACCCGGCGCCGAGCGCCGGCGCGTCGCTCGACAACGCCGCCGTCTCGTACGGCAACCTGGCGGCCCTGCGCGGCTGAGCCGGTCACGGTGAGCGCCCGGTCGGGGAGCGGCCGGGCGTTCGCCGTATGCCGCGGCGTCGGCGGGGCGGCCGATCCCCGTGCCGGGACCCGATTCAGGCGGTGGCGGGAACGGAGGCGTGCGCCGGCGCCGCGGGGTGGCGCGGGATGAACAGCGACAGGACGAAGGCGGCGGCGCCGACGACCGCACCGAGCTGGAAGCACAGCTCGAAGGCCGCGGGCGTGGGCACCGCCACGCCGTCGTGCTCCACGACGAGCGAGGCCAGCACCGTCGCCATCACGGTCGACGCCGTCGACGTGCCGAGCGAGCGGGCGAGGGCGTTGATGCCGTTGGAGGCGCCCGTCTCATCCGCCGGCACGGAACGCATGATGAGCATCGGCATCGCCGCGAAGCTCAGCCCGATGCCGACGCCGACGATGAGGTTCGCCGCGAACAGATGCCACACGCTGTCGGACCACAGCAGCAGATAGAGGTACGACAGGGCGACGAAGCCGATCCCCGACGAGAGCATGACGCGCGCACCGACGGTGCGCTCCAGCCAGCCCGACAGCGGCGAGATGAGCATCATCAGCAGCCCCGACGGCATGACCACGAGGGCGGTCTCGAACACTCCCAGCCCGAACCCCGACCCGGTCTCGGCGGGCAGCTCGAGCATCTGGGGCAGCGTGACGTTCGAGCCGAACAGCGCGAAGCCCATGCAGATGGCGGCGAGGTTGGTGAACAGCACCGACGGGCGTGCGGCGACGCGCAGGTCGAGCAGCGGTTCGCGCGTGCGCAGCTGGTACGCGCCCCACGCGAGCAGCACGACGACGCCGCCGATGCCGCACCCGAGCGTGGCGGGCGAGGTCCATCCCCAGTCCGGCCCGCGCGAGATGGCGAGAAGGACGCCGCTGAGGGCCGCCGTGAGTCCGATCACGCCGACCACGTCGAATCGTCCGGGTGCGCGCAGCACGCTGGGCGGCACGAGCAGCTGCACGAGGGCGAACCCGATCGCCCCGAGCCCGCCGGCGATCCAGAACAGCGCGTGCCAGTCGAGGTGCTCCACGACCCAGGCGCTCACGGGCATGCCCACCGACCCGCCGACACCCATGGTGGCGCTCATGAGCGCCACGGCCGTGCCGAGCCGGGCCGGCGGCAGCACGTCGCGCATGATCGCGATCCCGAGCGGGACGACGCCCGTGGCCGCGCCCTGCAGCCCGCGCCCGACGATCACGCCGACGATGCCGGGGGCGAGCGCCGCGACGACGGAGCCCGCGATGAGGAATCCGATGAGGATGAGGACGATGCGCCGCTTGCCGTACATGTCGCCGAGACGGCCGGAGATCGGCGTGGCACAGGCGGCGACGAGCAGCGTGATGGTGACCACCCACGCCGTGTCGGCGCGGGACGCGCCGAGGAGGTGCGGCAGCTCGGATTGGATGGGCACGACGAGCGTGAACATGTATGCCGAGACGAGGCCCGTGAACGCGAGCGCGAAGACGGTGAGCCAGCGGGGTGTGGTTCGGGAGAGCCGCCGCCTCTCGTCCCGTTCCGTCACGCTCCCACCCTAGCCCCGTCCTCGGACACGGGGTCGGACGGGCGCTGGCCGGTGTCCGGGGTGCGTGGCAGGCTGGGGTCGTGTCCGAGCATCGCGACGATCCCGGGGCGCCGGGCGGCACCGCCGATCGGCCGGCGGTCTTCTTCCGCGACGCGGCGGAGTTCCGCGCCTGGTTGGAGCGGCACCACGCCACCGAGACGGAGCTGTGGATGGAGGTGCGGCGCGCGCACGCGCCGGACCGCGGGCTGACCTGGGCCGACGCCGTGCTCGAGGCCCTCTGCTTCGGATGGATCGACTCGGTGTCGCAGCCCATCGACGAGGACAGGCGGCGGCAGCGGTGGACGCCGCGCAAGCCGCGCAGCATCTGGTCGCGCGTCAACATCGCGCACGCCGAGCGGCTGATCGCCGAGGGACGCATGCGGCCGGCGGGCCTGGCGGCGTTCGAGCGGCGCGCGCCCGAGCGCACCGGGGTGTACTCCCACGAGAACGGCGAGACCGAGCTCGACGCGCACCTGCGCGGCATCGTCGAGGGCTCGCCGGCGACGACGGCGTTCCTCGCCGAGGCGGCGCCGGGCTACCGCAAGGCGGTGTGGCATTGGATCATGTCCGCCGCGCAGGACGCCACGCGCGAGCGCCGCGCGCGACAGCTCGTGGCCGACAGCGAGGCGGGCCGGCTCGTTCCGCCGCAGCGGCCGGGGCGCACCCCCGCATGGCTGCCGCGCGCCGCCGCGGCCGCGCGTGCCGCGGGGCCGGGCGCGGGCGGCGCCGGGGACGCGGGCGCCCGAGACTAGAATCGAGGTGCGGTTTCCGTGCCGCTCCCGCGCCGCCCTGCGGCAGGCGCGTCCGACTCGCTTCCCCGACCATTGGAGCCACCGTGGCCGAACAGTCCCGCCTCGACAAGGTGATCAGCCTCGCCCGCCACCGCGGGTTCGTCTTCCAGGCGGGAGAGATCTACGGCGGCTCCCGCTCGGCGTGGGACTACGGCCCCCTCGGCACCGAGCTCAAGGAGAACATCCGCCGACAGTGGTGGCAGACGTTCGTGCGCGGTCGCGGCGACATGGTCGGCCTCGACTCGTCGGTCATCCTGCCCACCAAGGTGTGGGAGGCGTCGGGCCACGTGGCCACGTTCACCGATCCGCTCGTGGAGTGCCTCAACTGCCACAAGCGCCACCGCGAGGATCACCTCATCGAGGCCTACGAGCAGAAGAAGGGCCGCGCGCCGGAGAACGGCATGTCCGACATCGTCTGCCCGGACTGCGGCACGCGCGGGCAGTGGACCGAGCCGCGGTCGTTCTCGGGCCTCGTGAAGACCTACCTCGGTGTGGTCGACGATGAGTCGGGCCTGCACTACCTCCGGCCCGAGACCGCGCAGGGCATCTTCGTGAACTTCGCCAACGTCGTCACCGCCGCGCGCAAGAAGCCGCCCTTCGGCGTGGGGCAGGTGGGCAAGGCCTTCCGCAACGAGATCACGCCCGGCAACTTCATCTTCCGCACCCGCGAGTTCGAGCAGATGGAGATCGAGTACTTCGTGCCGCCGGCGGAGGCCGCCGAGTGGTTCGAGCACTGGGTCGACGCGTGTTGGGACTGGTTCGTCGACCTGGGCATCGACCCCGCGCACATGCGCAAGCTGGAGGTGCCGGAGGACGAGCGCGCGCACTACTCCGACCGCACGATCGACGTGGAGTACGAGTTCGGCTTCGCCGGCAAGGGGTGGGGCGAGCTCATGGGCATCGCCAATCGCACCGACTTCGACCTGTCGAACCACATCGAGCACTCGGGGGCGAACCTCACGTTCTTCGACCAGGCGTCGGGCGAGAAGTACGTGCCGTACGTGATCGAGCCGTCGTTCGGCCTCACGCGCTCGATGATGGCGTTCCTCGTCGACGCCTACACGGAGGAGGAGGTGCCCAACGCGAAGGGTGGCACCGACGTGCGCACCGTGCTGCGGCTCGACCCGCGCCTGGCGCCCGTGAAGGTGGCTGTGCTGCCGCTGAGCCGCAACGAGAAGCTCTCCCCGCTCGCACGCGAGGTGGCCGACGATCTGCGCGGCATGTGGAACGTGGACTTCGACGATGCGGGGGCCATCGGCCGTCGCTACCGCCGGCAGGACGAGATCGGCACGCCGCTGTGCGTCACCGTGGACTTCGACTCTCTCGAGGACCGCGCGGTCACGGTGCGCGACCGCGACACGATGGCGCAGGAGCGGGTGCCCCTCGAGGGGCTGCGCGCCTTCCTCGCCGAAAGGCTTGCGGGGGCGTAACCGCCTGACGGTATGATCAGCGCGCGACGCCGACCCGAAGGCGTCGCGTGCTCGACCTCCAGACCCTCATGGGTCCACACCCTCACCTGGAGTGATCATGCCCGTCGATTCCGTGGCGCCGATCGCGCTGTCGTCCGCACCGCGCCTGTCCGACATGGTGTTCGACCGCCTCGCGGAGGCGATCGTGCGGGGCGAGTTCGCGCCCGGTGAGGCCCTGCGCGATCAGCAGCTCGCCGACCGCCTCGGCGTCTCTCGCATGCCCGTGCGCGAGGCGATCCAGCGGCTGGAGAGAGCCGGTCTCGTCGAGATGGCCGCCAGCCGCTACACGCGGGTGGCGCGGATCACGCCCGAGCGTGTGCGCGACACGGTCGAGCACGCCGGCTACCTGTACGGCGCCGTCACGCGCATGGCCGTGCAGCGCATGACCGACACCGAGCTCGCCACCGCGCTGCGGCTGCTGGACGAGAGCGGCGCCGTCATCGACGATCTCGAGGCGTACCTCGAGGCCGGCACCGCCGTCAACGACCACCTCGTCGCCTGCTGCGGCAACAATGTGCTCTCGCTGCGCACCGACGTCTTCCACACCCTGCGCTGGGTGCTTCGGCAGGCCCTCGCTCCCGCGGACCACCAGCTCGACCTGCGGCGGCTGCACGGCGAGCTGACCGACGCGGTGGCGGCGCGAGACGCGGATCGCGCCGAGGACGTCATCCGCGAGCTGTACGGCGTCGGCCGGGCTCCGCGCCCCTGACGGCTACGCGATCACGAGCCGCACGGCGGCGGCGGTGAGGCATGCCCAGCTGAGGCTCGCCAGCGTACCGATGATGAAGCGCTCGCGGGCCTCGGGTGAGGCCAGCTCCGTGAAGCGCGCGATGCCCTTGATCGCCACGACGACGGCGATCGCCTCGGGGTAACCGACGATCAGTGCGAGCGCTGCGGCCAGCCGCTCGAGGTAGCCGACCGTGACGCCGCCCCGCATCACCTCGGGAGCGCCCTGCCCGCTCCCGGCCGGTGCCCGCAGCAGGATGCCACCGTGTGGGCCCTCGCGCACGCCGTCGTCGGAGGCGAACGCGAGCACGCGACGCGCGACGGGGTCGCCCCCGAGCACCGCCACCGCCGTGCCGAGTAGCGCGAGCCCCGCGACGAGCGGCACGGGCACCTGCAGCGGCACGATCGCGACGACGAGGAGCGACAGCACGATCAGGATCGCCGCCGCCAGCAACGGCCCGGACGTCGGCCGGCGTCGGCGCACGAGCACGAGGACGAGGGCGGTCGCCATCACGATCACGAGGACCGCGCCGAGCACGAGGTCGAGCAGGGACATGCGGCTCAGTGTGCCACGGGCCGCCGCCGCGTCGGGGTGGACCCGCGGCGGGTCACGACGCGTCGTCGAGCGCCGCGAGCAGGCGGGCGAGCGCGGGGATCGCCGCCTCCTCCGTGCGCAGGGCGGCGGCGCCGGCTCGTCGGCTCACCGCGCTCTCGGTGATCCGGAGCCGCCGCGCGATCTCGCGCTGACTCAGTCCCTCGGCGAGCAGGTCGTGCACCTCCCAGCCCTCGTCGGAGCGGCGGTCCCGCAGCTCCACGAGCAGCCGCAGCAGCGCCTCGACGTCGTCCGCGCCGCCCCCACCCCGCGGCTGGTGTCCCGTGACGGCCACCCGCGTGGGCGAGCGCCGCGCGCGTTCCACGGCGTCGCGGGCGTGAACGAACGCCGGTCCCCGCGCCGCCCGCACCTGGGCGGTCGGCGTGCTCTCGACCGCGCCGACGCCCACACCGACCCGCCACTGCCGCGTGCGACACAACGCCAGGACCGCGGCGAGGGTGCGCCCGGCGTCGGAGAGCAGCGCCTGGATCTCGTCGCCGGCCGTGCGCTCCGGGGCGAGCGCGAGCGCGTCGCCGGCCGTCGCCGTGACGATGTCGATTCCCGCGGGAACGAGGTCCGGCCCCGCCTGGCTTCGCCGTTGATCCGCGGTGATCACGAACACCGCAGCGCCTCACCTGCGTCGTCCGCGCGCCCGCGCCATGAACCCATGGACTCAAGTATGCGAGCTTGTGCCCACGCACTCAAGCCCCGGGGCTCTCACGAGCCCGCGGCGGCGCCGTTCTCCCGCGTGGACGCGGTGCCGCCCTGCTTCGCGGCGGCCTTCGTGGCCCTCTTGTGCTCGCGCACCTTCGCGAGCGATTCGCGTCCGACGATGTCGGCGACGGAGCGGTACGACCCCTCTTCGCCATACGGCGCGGAGGCGTCGCGCCAGCCCGCGCCGCGGTAGCCGTACTGCTTGCCCAGCAGTGCGAGGAAGATCTTCGCCTTCTGCTCCCCGAACCCCGGCAGCGCCCTCAGCCGCCGCAGCACCGTGGGGCCGTCGGGCTCGTCGCGCGTCCACAGCGCCGCCGCGTCGCCGTCCCACTCCTCGACCACCGCGCGGCACAGCGACTGCACGCGAGCGGCCATCGAACCGGGGAAGCGGTGCACGGCCGGAGACTGCCGGAAGGCCTCGACGAGGGCGCCCGGGTCGTACTCCGCCAGCGTGCGCGCATCGACGGCGCCGATCCGCTCCTGGAGCTTCGCCGGCCCGGCGAACGCGGTCTCCATCGCCACCTGCTGGTCCAGCAGCATCCCGATGAGCAGCGCCAGCGGGTTCTCGGTCAGCAGGGCGTCGGCGGCGGGGTCGCCGGTGATGTCGAGGGCCATGGATCCATTCTCCCGAATCGGCGACTCAGGCGCGGCGCGTCTGAAAGCGGGCGATGCGCGTGAGGGCCTCGTCCACCGCCGCGGGCCCGGCCGCAAGGGAGAGGCGGATGAAGGTGCGCCCGCCGACCGCGTCGAAGTCGGCGCCCGGGACGACGGCGACGCCCTCCTCTTCGAGCAGCGCGGCACACCACGCGGAGGAGTCCGGGAACGGGCCCAGCCGCGGCGCGATGTCGGCGTAGACGTAGAAGGCGCCGTCCGCGGGGGCGATGGTGCCCCAGCCCAGCGCGCTCAGGCGCGCGAGCAGCAGCGCGCGTGAGGCGGCGAACTCCCTCACGCGGCGCTCGGCCTCGGCGTAGGACTCCTCCTCGAAGGCGCCGAGCGCGGCGAGCTGCGCCGGCGCCGGTGGGCACAGGGCGAGGTTGCCGGCGAGGGCGTCGGCGGGCGCGCGCAGGTCGTCGGGCACGAGCATCCAGCCGAGCCGGAAGCCCGTCATGCCCCAGTACTTCGAGAACGACGAGACGACGATCGCGTCGCGGTCGAGCTCCCATGCGCTCGTGCCGCGGGCGCCGGGTGCCGACGGATCGTCCGGGTAGGCGATGCCGTGGTAGATCTCGTCGCTCACCAGCCGGGCTCCCCTGCGCCGGCACCAGTGGGAGAGCGCAGCGAGCTCGTCTCGGCCGATCATGGTGCCGGTCGGGTTCGCCGGCGATGCCACCACGAGGCCGGCGATGGGGCCGCCGTCGGCGACGGCGGCGTCCAGCAGTTCCGGCGTGGGCTGGAAGCGCACCTCCGGGCCGCAGTCGAGCTCGACCACCTCGCAGCCGAGCGAGCGCAGGATGTTGCGGTAGGCGGGATAGCCCGGCCGCGCGAGGGCGACTCGGTCGCCGTGCTCGAACGCCGACAGGAACGCGAGCAGGAACGCACCCGACGATCCCGTGGTGATTGCGACCGAGCGAGGGTCGACGTCGAGCCCGTACCAGCGTGCGCAGTGCGACGCGAGGGCTTCGCGCAGCTCAAGCGTGCCGAGGGCCGGCGTGTATCCCAGCGCATGGCGGGCGGCGTGGAGGCGCTGGGCGCGCTCGTGCACGGCCACCGGCGCTCCACCGGAGGGTTCGCCCGCGCACAGCGACACGACGTCGCGCCCGGCCGCGCGTAGTTCCGCGACGCGGTCCAGGATCCGCATCACCTCGAACGGCGGCACCTGGGATCTGCGCGACGGCGACATTCCCCCAGTCTCGCAGGCAGGCCGTGAAGCCGGGCGCCGTCGCGTGTGCCAGGAGGACCCCGCCCCGCCGCGGCACGGTCGGCGGGAGCCAGCGACTCGCCGCGCGAGCGCTCAGGCGGTGGCCTCGCCGCGGTACGGGCAGGTTGCCGCGTCGGGCTCGCCATGATCCGCCGCCGGCCGCGCGTCGATGCCGAACAGCGTCTCCAGCGCCTCGAAGACATCGTCCGCGCGACCCTGCGCGGCGAGCTCGCGCGCGCGGGCGGTGGGCGTGTGCAGCAGTCGGCCGACCATGTGGCGCAGCGCCTGCTCGATGCGCTCGTCGTCGCCGCGGCCCTTGCCACGCCCGATCTCCGCATCGAGCAGCTCGAAGACGTGCTCGCGCAGGGCGACGATCGCGGGCGCCGCGCTCTGCTCGCGACCCACGAGGTGGAACTTCGCCGCCGCGTCGCGCACCATGCGGCGCGCGTCATCGTGAGCGCGCAGCTCCTCGAGCGGCGCGTGCAGGCGGATGGTCTCGAGATCGAGCAGCGTCATGCCCTCGAGCTCGGCGACCTCGGCGGAGACGTTACGGGGCAGACCGAGATCGATCACGAAGCCGCGGCCGCGGTAGCCGCCCCTGCGCAGCAGCTCGGGGGTGACCACCGGCTCCTCGTTCGAGGTGCACGTGATGACGAGGTCGGCGCGTGCCGCCGCCTCGGCGAAGCCGGCAGCCTCGACGAACGCGATCTCGTGCTTGGCGGCGAAGCGCGCTCCGCGCCCCGAGGGGGAGTGCACGGTGATGTCGGTCACGCCGTGGTCGCGCAGCGCGGCGAGCGTGGCGGCGGCGTAGGCGCCCGTGCCCACGAGCAGCGTGCGCAGGCCGCTCCAGTCGGCGATCCGGCTGTCGGCCAGCTCGAGCGCCAGTCGCACGAGCGAGCGCCCGGCGCGCCCGAGGGCCGTGGCGTTCTTGACGCCCTTCTGCGTCTCGGTCGCGCGCTGGAACAGGCGCTCCAGCTCGGGCGAGGTGGCGTCGAACGAGCGGGCGTCGTCGAGGGCGCGGCGCACCTGTCCCGCGATCTCGCCCTCGCCGATCACGACCGACTCGAGGCCGGAGGCCACGGAGAAGAGATGCTCGGCGACGCGGCCGCCGGCCTTGACCTCGTACGCGCCCTCGAGCTCGCTCGGGCTGACGCCCGTGGCGGTGTGAAGGGCATGCAGCGCCGCCTCGACGCCCTGCACCTCGGCCCCGTCGGGAACCTCGACGTAGGCCTCGACGCGATTGCACGTGGAGAGCACGACCGCACCCTGCACCTGCTCACGGCCGGCGATGAGCGGCGCCACGGGCGCGGCGTGCGTGGAGAGCCGTTCGAGCAGATCGAACGGGGCGGTCTTGTGACTCGCGGTGACGCACAGCAGCACGAGAAACGATTCTACAGCCTGTCGAAGCTTTTCCTGAATGATTCATGATTAGGGTCCCCTTACCGCCGGAAGGCACAGGGATCCCACGGGGGCCCGTGGCAAGAATGGACGCATGACCTCCTCGTCCGCGCTCGTGCGCGCGCTGCAGGGCGACCGCCCCGCGTCCGCTCCCATCTGGTTCATGCGACAGGCCGGGCGATCGCTCCCGGAGTATCGCGAGCTGCGCGTCGGGACGCGCATGCTCGACGCGTGCCTGACCCCCGACCTCGCGGCGGAGATCACGCTGCAGCCGGTGCGACGTCATGGCGTGGACGCCGGCATCTTCTTCAGCGACATCGTGGTGCCGCTGCGCCTCGCGGGCGTCGAGGTCGAGATCGAGCCGGGGCGCGGCCCCGTCTTCGCCGCCCCCGTCCGCACGGCCGACGACGTGGCGCGCGTCACCTCGATCGATCCCGAGGAGGTCGCCGCGGCGGCGGCGCCGATCCGCGAGGCCGTGCGCCTGACGACCGCCGAGCTCGGCGAGACGCCGCTCATCGGCTTCGCCGGCGCACCGTTCACGCTCGCGGCGTATCTGGTGGAGGGCGGCCCGTCGAAGGAGCACCTGCGCGCCCGCGCCATGATGCACGCCGACCCGGATTCCTGGCACCGCCTCGCGGGCTGGCTCTCGCGTGTGTCGCGTGCGTTCCTCGGCGCCCAGATCGAGGCGGGCGTGGCCGCCGTGCAGCTGTTCGACTCGTGGGCCGGCTCGCTCTCCCCCTCGGCTTTCCGTGCCTTCGTGGCACCGCACTCGCGGGCGGCGGTGGCCGACCTGCCCGTGCCCGTGATCCACTTCGGGGTCGGGACGGGACCGTTCCTCGCCGACATGCGCCTCGACGGCGTCGCCGACGCGGTGGGGGTGGACTGGCGCCTGCCGCTCGACGAGGCCGCCCGGATGGTCGGCCCCGACACGACACTGCAGGGCAACATCGATCCGGCGCTGCTCGGAGCCCCGTGGCCCGTGCTCGAGGCGCACGTGCGCGAGGTGCTGCAGCGCGGGCGGGCCGCCCGCGCGCACGTCGTGAACCTGGGCCACGGCGTCCCGCCCGAGACGGACCCGGGCGTGCTGACGCGGATCGTGGAACTCGTGCACGCGGAGGGGAGCGGGGCGGAGTGAGCGAGGACCTCGAGCGCCTGCACAAGCGGGCCATCGACACGCGGGTCGCCGTCATCGGCGGCGGTATCGGCGGGCTGGTCGCCGCGCTCGAGTTCGCCAAGCTCGGCATGCACGTCACGGTGTACGAGGCGCGGGACCGCGTGGGCGGTGCCGTGCGATCGGGCGAGGTGGACGGTCTGCGTCTCGACCTGGGCGCCGAGAGCTTCGCCACGCGCGGCGGGCACGTGCGGGCGCTCGTCGACGAGCTCGGGCTCTCCGACCTCGTCGTCGAGCCGGGCACCGGCGCGGGGGGCGCGTGGGTCGCGGGGCTTCCCGGCGGCGACGCCGCGCCCCTGCCGGTCGGGGGCATCCTCGGCATCCCCGCCAACCCCTTCGCAGACGATGTGCGCCGCATCATCGGGTGGGGCGGCGCGTGGCGCGCCTACCTCGATCGGGTGCGGCCGCTGCT
Organism: Microbacterium sp. Marseille-Q6965; assembly: GCF_946151065.1. Classification (GTDB taxonomy): domain Bacteria; phylum Actinomycetota; class Actinomycetes; order Actinomycetales; family Microbacteriaceae; genus Microbacterium. The sequence goes on from NZ_CAMGZA010000004.1 coordinate 34,112, forward strand.
CACCATCGGGCGGGACCGCAGCCTCGGCCATCTCGTGCGCACACGCCTGGGCGAGCGAGTACGGGATCGGCTCGTCGCGCCGGTCACCCATGGCGTCTACTCCGCCCACCCCGACGACATCGATCCGGACGTCGCCGCGCCGGGACTGAACGGCGCGCTGACGAAGACGGGGTCGCTGCTCGGCGCGGTCGAGCTGCTGCAGCGTGAGCGCCGCTCCAAGGCCGGCGCCCCCGGGGCGGCCGTGCAGGGCCTCCGCGGCGGCATGGGCGCGCTCGTCGACGCGCTGACGGCTCGCCTCGCGTCGATGGGCGCGCGCGTGCACACCGGCGCCCCCGTCACCGGCCTCGAGCGCGCGGACGACGGCTGGCTCGTCATCGCTCCCGCTGTGGCGGACCGGGCCCCGGCCGAGCCCAGGGACGACGCCCCGGCGGAGGGCGAGCCCGACGTCGGGGCCGCCGCGGATGCCGCGTTCGATCTCGTCGTCGTCGCCACGGAGGAGCCGGCGGCGCGGCGCCTGCTGGCGCCGCACGCGTCCGGCCTGGCCGCCGAGCCGCCGCGCCCCGGCCCCGTCGTGCACGTCGGCACGCTCGTGATCGACGCCCCCGAGCTCGACGCCGCCCCGCGCGGCACGGGCGTGCTCACCGTGCCCGGCTCCTTCCGCGCCAAGGCGCTCACCCATGCCACGGCGAAGTGGGGCTGGATCCGGGACGCCGCGGGTCCGGGCCGCCACGTCGTGCGCGTGTCGTTCGGGGCTCAGGACGACGAGCCCGCCACGGAGGGGCTCGGCACCGCCGAGGCGGCCGAGCTCGCGCGCGAGCAGGCGTCGGCGCTGTTGGGCGTGCCGCTCGCGCGCGACCGCGTGCGCGGCTTCGCCCTGGAGCGCTTCGCGCAGTCCCAGCCGGCGGCCTCCATCGGCCGTCGCGAGGCGGCCCGACAGGCACGCGCCGCGGTCGAGGCGGTGCCGGGCGTCGGGGCCGTGGGCGCCTGGCTCTCGGGGACCGGCCTGGCGCAGGTGGTGCCCGACGCCCTCGCCGAGGCGGAGCGCCTGCGCCGCGCGGCGCTGTTCGGCTGAGGCGCATGTTTTACCGCGCGGCGACGGATTCCGCAAGCGGAATGCATCCCGAGAGGTCGCGGGCTATCGTGGGACCACGACGCACTCCGACGACGTGAGGAGACCCCATGAGGGGCAAGGTGGGACTCGTGATCGGGCTCGGTGTGGGCTACGTGCTCGGCACCCGCGCCGGTCGCCAGCGGTATGAGCAGATCAAGGTCCAGGCTCTCAGGCTGTGGAACCTCGACCCGGTTCAGGAGCAGGTCGGTCGGGCGAAGCGCCTCGCGACCTCCGGTGCCATGAAGGTGCCCAGCATCGCGTGGGGCGGCCTGGTCGGGGTCGTCAAGACCGTGGCCTCCCCCTCCGGCACCCCCGGGCAGAAGCTCGACGCCGTGATCGACGAGGCGAAGGACACGGTCGACGACGTGAAGAAGGCCGCGGACGACTGATGTCCCCGCGCACCTCGCGTCGGTCGCCGGTGCGCGACCGCGCCGACGATGGCCTGCTGACGCTGATCGGCGACGTGCCCGGACTCGTCTCCGACCTGGTGAAGGCGGAGCTGCGCGCGGTCAAGGGCTACGTCGGGCAGCTCGCCAAGCACGGCGGGCTCACCGCGGTGTTCGGGATCATCGCCCTGTTCTTCCTGTTCTGGACGATCCCGGCCTTCCTCGCGTTCTTCGTCATCCTGCTGGACCTGTGGATGCCGCTGTGGGTCGCGGCGCTCATCGTGGTGGTCATCGGGATCGTCCTGGCCGCCGCCGCGGGCGCCTGGGCCTACTTCGGTCACATCCGAAAGATCCAGCAGCTCGACGGGCCCCGAGACGCCGTGAAGACCGATGTGCGCATCGTGAAGGAGTTCGCCGATGAGTTCTGACGCCCTGCCGAAGACCGTGGTGCCCAGCGGCATCACCGACGAGGTCGAGCTTGCCAGGGCCGAGCTGCGGGCGGCGCTCGCGGCCATCGAGCAGAAGGCCAACTTCCCGGCGCGCGCGGCCGAGGCCACGGAGCGCACGATGACCCGGGCCCGGGCGTTCGCGCGCCGCGAGCCGGGGGTCGCGGCGGCGGGCGCCGTCGCGATCGCCGCGGCGGTCGGAGCGGCCGTGTGGGGCCTCGTGACCCTGCTGAGCAAGCGCGGCTGACGCCGCAGACGCGGATCTATCACTCACCTCGCGGTGGGAGAATGACGGCATGGCGGACAACCAGCCCCTCGATCAGACCGACGCCCCCGAGCGCTCCGGCGACGACTACAGCCTGTGGGCCGTGTGGCGACGCAACCCGGCGCAGCCGGTGACGGAGGTCGACCCGACGGAGCTCGAGAACATCGTCGGCTTCCTCTCCGAGCGCGGCGTGACCGTGCGCGGCTTCTATGACGTCAGCGGGCTGCGGGCCGACGCCGATCTCATGGTGTGGCTGCACGGCCCCGTGCCCGAGCACCTCCAGAAGGCGGTGCGGCGCCTGCGCCGCACCGAACTGCTGCGCCCCCTGCTGCCCACGTGGAACGGGATGGCGGTGCACCGCGACGCCGAGTTCAACAAGCGGCACGTGCCCGGCTACCTGCGCGGCATCGCCCCCAAGGAGTGGTTGACGGTCTACCCGTTCGTGCGCAGCTATGAGTGGTATCTGCTGCCGGACGAGGAGCGCCGCGCGATGCTCGCCGACCATGGCCGCAAGGGTGCCGCCTTCACCGGCGTGACCGCCAACACGATGGCAGCCTTCTCGCTCGGCGACTACGAGTGGATGCTCCCCATGGAGGCGGACGAGCTCACCGATCTCGTCGACATGATGCGCGAGCTGCGCTACACCGAGGCGCGCCGCCACGTGCGCGAGGAGGTGCCCTTCTTCACCGGTCGCCGGATCCCCCTCGACGAGATCCCGGAAGTGCTGCAGTGACCACCCCCTCGGCAGCCGCGCCGATCCGGCTCGGCACGCGGCGCAGCGCGCTCGCGATGGCGCAGTCCGGCATGGTCGCCCGCGACCTCGAGGCTGTCACCGGCCGCCCGGTGGAGCTCGTCCAGATCGTCTCGGAGGGCGACACGACGCGCGCGTCGCTGGCGAGCCTCGGCGGCACGGGCGTGTTCGCGACGCGACTGCGCGAAGCGCTGCTCGCGGGCGAGTGCGACCTGCTCGTGCACTCCCTCAAGGACCTGCCGACGACGCCCGCTCCGGGGCTGATCGTCGCCGCGACGCCGCGCCGTGCCGACGCGCGCGACGTGATCATCACGCGCGACGGCACGCGACTCGAGGACCTTCCCGCCGGCGCGCTCGTGGGCACGGGCTCGCCGCGGCGCATCGCGCAGGTGCGAGCCGCGAACCCGGCGGTGGAGATCCGCGACCTGCGCGGCAACGTCGATTCGCGCATGGCCCGCGTGCGGGACGGCGAGCTGGACGCCATCGTGCTGGCCGCCGCGGGACTGTCGCGCCTCGGCGCCGAGATCGACCTGCACGTCGAGCCGCGCGAGCTCGAGGGCTGGCCGACGGCGGCGGGGCAGGGCGTGCTCGCGGTGGAGACGCGCGAGGATGCCGATCCGGCGCTGCTCGCCGCGATCCGCCGCCTCGACGATCCGGCCACGCGATTCGCCCAGGAGGTCGAGAGGACCGTGCTGGCCGGGATCGAGGCCGGCTGCCACGCCCCGGTGGGCGTGCACGCCCTCATCGACGGCGACCGCCTGCGGCTGCGCGCCGAGGTGTACGGTGCCGAGCCGTCGCAGACCGTGGGGCGCACGGAGGATCTGCTGATCGGACCGATTTCCGCCTCCGCCGAGCGGGGGTATAGTCGGGACACAGGCAGCGCCGACGACGACGCTTCCGGCGCGTACCCGCGCGCCGACGACATCGGAAACGAGGTCGCGCGTCGGCTGCTCGAGGCCGGGGCGAGCGACCTCGTATCGGGACCCCCCACTTCATGACTCCAGACACAGAAGCGAAGACCGCCAGGCCCCTCTCCGGCTGGCGGGTGCTCGTCCCCCGCGGCGGACCGTGGGGCGACGGCGTCGCGGCGACGTTGCGTTCGAAGGGCGCCGTGCCGGTGATCGCGCCGCTGATCAACTTCGCGCCCACCGACGATGTCGCCACCCTCGAAGAGGCGATCGCCGACCTGCGGGCGGGACGGTTCGACTGGCTCACCGTGACGAGCGCCACGACCGTCGACGTGCTCTACGCGTACCAGGCGACCATTCCCGAGACGACCAAGGTCGCCGCCGTCGGCGAGACGACTGCGGCCGCCCTCACGGCGGTCGGGTACCGCGTCGATCTGGTGCCCGAGATCGACAACTCGGCGGCCGGGCTGGCGCACCAGATGATCGAGCTCGAGCGCGAGCCGCGTCGCGTGCTCACGCTGCGCAGCGAGATCGCCAAGCCCGTCCTCACCACCGCCCTGCGCAAGGCCGGGCACGACGTGCACAGCGTTGTCGCCTACCGCACCATCGGCGTGCCGGCGTCGGATCGCGTCGCCCGCGATGTCGAGACGGGCAGGATCAACGCGATCCTCGTGACCAGCGGTTCCGTCGCCGAACAGGTGCGCGAGCAGTTCCCGCGCATCCCGGAGCAGACGGTCATCGCCGCGATCGGTCCTCGCACCGCGCGCGACGCCGAGCGGGTCGGTCTTCCCATCCAGGTCGTGGCGCCGCTGCAGACGATCGACTCTCTGATCGACACCCTCGCGGGGATCCCGGTTCCCCCGCCCACCCCGGAGGCGCTGGCGATCGCCGACACGGGCTCGAACGCCGTGATCGCCCGACCCGAGGAGCGTCCATGAGCTTCCCCCAGCACCGACCGCGGCGCCTGCGGCAGTCGCCGGCTGTGCGCCGACTCGTGCGCGAGACGCACCTCGTGCCATCGCAGCTCGTGCTGCCGATGTTCGTGCGCGAGGGGATCGACGAGCCGGTCGCCATCGCCTCGATGCCGGGCGTCGTCCAGCACACTCTGGACACGCTGCGGCGGGCCGCCGCGGAGGCAGCCGAGGCGGGGGTCGGCGGGGTGATGCTCTTCGGCGTGCCCGCCGTGCGCGACGCCACGGGGTCCGGGGCGGACGACCCGCGCGGCATCCTCAACGTGGCCACCGAGGCCGTCGTCGCGGAGGTCGGCGACGCGCTGGTGGTCCAAACCGACCTGTGCCTGGACGAGTTCACCGACCACGGCCACTGCGGCGTGCTGGCCGGCGACGGCTCCGTCGACAACGACGCCACGCTCGAGCGCTATGCGGCCATGGGGCTGGCGCAGGCCCGCGCGGGATCGGCGCTGCTCGGCCTGAGCGGCATGATGGACGGCCAGGTGGCGGCGGTGCGCGCGGCGCTGGACGCCGAGGGCTTCACCGACACCCTCATCATGGCCTACTCCGCCAAGTACGCCGGCGCCTTCTACGGCCCCTTCCGCGAGGCGGTGGACTCCCAGCTGAAGGGCGATCGCCGCACCTATCAGCTCGACCCGGCCAACGCCCGCGAGGGCGTGAAGGAGGCGGTGATGGACGCCGACGAGGGCGCCGACATCGTCATGGTCAAGCCGGCGCAGCCGTACCTCGACGTGCTGGCCGACGTGCGCGCCGCCGTCGACATCCCCGTGTGGGCATACCAGGTCTCGGGCGAGTACTCGATGATCGAGGCGGCCGCCGCGCACGGCTGGATCGACCGCCGCACGGCCATCCAGGACTCCCTGCTGGGCATCCGCCGCGCCGGGGCCGACGCCATCCTCACGTACTGGGCCGCCGAGGCGGCCGGCTGGCTCCGCGAGCAGCTCTAGCGCTCAGGTAGCATCCGGTCGTCGTGCGACGTCATGCCCCGCACGCTGGCCACCTCGGCGCGCCGGCCAGGAGGGTGACGGCCGGCACCGGCCGCACCCAGGCGGGGTCCGGGAGAATGGAGGCATGGCCGATCGCAATGAGGAACTGTTCGCTCACGCCCGCGACGTCATCCCTGGCGGGGTGAACTCGCCGGTCCGGGCGTACGGATCGGTGGGCGGCACGCCGCGGTTCCTCGCCTCGGCGCGCGGCGCGTATGTGACCGACGCGGCGGGGCGCGAGTACGTCGATCTCGTCGCCTCATGGGGCCCCGCCCTGCTCGGTCACGCGCACCCCGAGGTGGTGGCTGCGGTGCAGGACGCCGCGACGCGAGGGCTGTCGTTCGGCGCCCCCACCGAGGGGGAGGTGCGACTGGCGGAACTGATCACCCAGCGCGTGCGCGCCGGCGACCTGAGCCCGGTCGAGGAGGTGCGGCTGGTCTCCACCGGTACCGAGGCGACGATGACCGCGATCCGGCTCGCGCGCGGCGTGACCCGCCGCGATCTGCTCGTGAAGTTCGACGGCAACTACCACGGCCACTCCGACGGGCTGCTCGCCTCGGCGGGGTCCGGTGTCGCCACCCTCGCCCTGCCCGGCACCGCCGGCGTGCCCGCCGCCGTCGCCGCGCAGACCCTCGTCGTGCCGTACGGCGACCTCGATGCGGTGCGCGAGGCGTTCGCCGCGCACGGCGACCGCATCGCCGCGATCATCGTCGAGGCGGCTCCCGCCAACATGGGCGTGGTTGTGCCGCCGCCCGGGTTCAACAGCGGGCTCGCCGAGATCGCGCACGGCCACGGCGCGCTCCTCATCCTCGACGAGGTGCTCACCGGCTTCCGCGCCCACCCGGCGGGCATGTGGGGGCTGCAGGTCGAGGCGGGCGAGGTGTACGAGCCCGACATCATCACGTTCGGCAAGGTGGTCGGCGGCGGCATGCCGCTGGCCGCGCTGGGCGGCAAGCGGGCGATCATGGAGCACCTCGCGCCCGTGGGCCCGGTCTACCAGGCGGGCACCCTCTCGGGGAACCCGCTTTCGGTCGCCGCCGGCATCCGCACGCTCGAACTGGCGACGCCCGAGGTGTACGCGACCATCGACGCGGCGTCCACGGCGGTCATCGACGCGCTCTCGGATGCCCTGGCCACGGAGGGGGTGGCGCACGCGATCCCCCGGGTGGGGACGCTGTTCGGCCTGGCCTTCCTGCCGGAGGCGCCCGTCACGTACGAGCAGGCCAAGACGCAGGACGCCTTCCGCTACATCCCGTTCTTCCACGCCATGCTCGACGCCGGGGTGCACCTGCCGCCCAGCATCTTCGAGGCGTGGTTCCTCACCGCCGCGCACGACGACGCCGCCCTGGCGCGCATCGCCGAGGCGCTCCCGGCGGCCGCGAAGGCCGCCGCCACCGCCGCCGCCACCGCCTGACGACCCGCGCCGCCACCGCCTGACGACCCGCGCGGGCCCCGCCACGGCGGGCGGCGGGGCTGCGGCAGGGGCGCCGCCGGGCTCGGGGTCGCACCGAGCCGCCGAGGCGCCCGCACCTCGCCGCCGATGCTCACGGAGCGGCCCCGCGCACCTAGCCGCCGAGGATGGCCCTGGTGCGGGGGCCGAGCCCGGCCCGGCGCGCCGCCTCGAGCTGCGCGAGGGTGTCGACGTCGCGCCGCAGGCTCGAGCCGGGCGGCACGTCGAGTCCGCGCGCGCCGGCCGCGAGGTGCCGCGCGAACGAATCGGGGCCGAAGCGCAGGATCTCCTCGCGCGCGTGTGCGAGCAGCGTGGTGCCGGTGCCCTCCGCGTCGGGCACGGCTGCGGCGCCCCCCGCGCCGGCGAGCGTCAGCGCGGCGTCCAGATCGGCGGGCCGCAGCGCGGGCACGTCGCCCAGCAGGGCCGCGCGCGCCGCGCCGCTGGCCGCGTCGAGGCCGGCGGCGATGGCGGCGTTCAGTCCGCCTCCCGGGTCGGCCACTGCCCGCACCGTGCACGACGAAGGATCATCGCGCCAGACCGGCCCCGACCCCGGGTCGTCGGCCACCCCATCTCCTTCGTTGTGCATCGCGGCGAGCTCGGCCCGGACGCCCGGGTCGTCGGTGACGACGACCACCTCGGCGACGAGGCGTGCGCGCGTCACCGCCGCGATGGTGTCGAGCGCGATCGCCGCCGCGAGCGCGGCGCGGTCGACATCGGGAACGACGAGCCGCGACTTGCCGATGGCGGCGGGCTTGACGGGGACGACGACGCTCCAACCGCCGCCGGCGACTCTCACGCGCCGTGCCGCTCACGCAGGCGCGGCAGCACCTCCTCGCCGTAGAGGCGCAGGAAGGCCTCCTGGTCGTGGCCGGGGTCATGGAAGACGAGGTGGCGGAACCCGAGGTCGAGATAGCGCTCGATGGCGGCGATGTGCTCCTCGACGTCGTCGCTCACGATGAACCGGCTCGCGGCCCGCTCGATCGGCAGCTCCTCCGCCCGGCGCTGCATCTCGATCGGATCGTGCACGCCGGTCTTCTCCTCGGGCTTCAGCGCCAACGGTGCCCAGAACCGGGTGTTCTCCAGCGCCTTCGCGCGATCGGGGCGGAACGAGACCTTCACCTCGATCATGGTGTCGACCTCGCCGCGGTCGCGCTCGCCCTTGGACAGTCCCTCCTCGAAGGCGGGGATGAGCTTGTCGGTGTAGAGCTCGGGGTCCTTGCCGCTCGTCGTGATCCACCCGTCCGCCATGCGGCCCGCCAGGCGGGTGGCGGCGGGCCCCGACGCGCCGATGTACACGGGCACGGGCTGGTCGGGGCGGTCATAGATCGTCGCGTTGCTCACCGAGTAGTAGGTGCCCTCGAAGGTGACGCGCTCGTCCTCCCAGAGCCGGCGGATGAGGGTGATCGCCTCCTTCATGCGCTGGAAGCGCTCGGGCGGCTCGGGCCACTCCAGACCGAGCGTCACCTCGTTGAGCGCCTCCCCCGTGCCGACGCCCAGGATCATCCGCCCCGGGTACATCGCCCCGAGCGTGCCGAAGGCCTGCGCGACGACGCCCGGGTGGTACCGGAACGTCGGCGTGAGCACAGACGTGCCCAGCAGCACGCGGGAGGTGCGCTCGCCGACCGATCCGAGCCAGGGCAGCGCGGCGGGGGCGTGCCCGCCCTCGTGCATCCACGGCTGCAGGTGGTCGCTGAGGAACACGGAGTCGAAGCCGACCTCCTCCGCCAGCACGGCGTAGTCGAGCAGCTCGCGCGGGCCGAACTGCTCGGAGGAGGCCTTGTAGCCGAATCGGATGGGAACGCTCATGATGCTCCTACGGTCAGGGGGGATCGGGTGGCGCGGATCAGGTGCTCGCGGACGCGGTCGAGACGCTCGCGGAAGGCCGAGACGGTGCCCGGCCACAGCAGCGTGAGCCGGCCGCTGCGCTCGTCGACGTACCAACTGCGGCAGCCACCGGTCAGCCAGGGGGTGCCGGCGGCCAGCGCGTCGATCTCGCTCGAGTCCGCGGCCTCCTCCGCCGCGGTGACGCGCACGGGGGCGCCGGCGGCGATGAGGTCGGCGGCGAACTCCGCCTGCGCCTCGAGCACGAGCACGGCCGAGTTGTGGCCGAGCGCGGCGTTCGGCCCGCCGAGCACGAAGAGATGGGGGAAGTCGTGAACGAGGGTGGAGCCGACGGCGGTGAAGCCGCCCGACCAGTGCTCGTCGAGCGTGTGGCCGCGCTCGCCGGTGACCAGGCGCGCGTACGGCTGGCGGGCAGCCTGGAAGCCGGTGGCCAGGACGAGCGCGTCGACCTCGTGTCGGCTCCCGTCGGCGGCGATCAGCTCCGGCCCGTCCGCCGCCGCGAGGGCGCTGGGGACGAGCGTGACCGCGCCCGATGCGATGGCGGGGTAGAAGTCGTCGCTCAGCAGCACGCGGCGGCAGCCGAAGGCGTACTCGGGGGTCAGGGCGCGGCGCAGCGCCGGATCGGGCACCTGCGCCTCGAGGTGCGCGAGGGCGACGGCCCGGGCCTCGGCGGCCGCCTCGGGGTCTCCGGACCGCGAGGGGAAGCGCGCCTCGCCCTCCGCGTAGAGCCGCTCTCGCACGGCGCGCAGCGCGTCGGGATCGTCGCGCCATGCCGCCCGCTCGTCGGCCGGCACCGCCCGGTCGCCTCGTGGCACGATCCAGGCCGGCGTGCGCTGCATGAGGGTGACGTGGGCGCCGCGACGCACGAGCTCGGGCACGAGCTGCACGGCGCTCGCGCCGGTGCCCGCCACCGCGATCCGCGTCCCCTCCAGCGGCACGTCGTGCCGCCAGCGCGCGGAGTGGAACACCGGGCCGGGGAAGGACCCCAGTCCCGTCACGTGGGGGATGCGGGGTTCGGTCAGACGCCCGCACGCCAGGATGAGGTGCTCGGCGACGATCTCCTCCTCCGTGCGCAACGAGGGAGAAACGCGCGCGATGGCGCCGGGGCCCTCGACGGCGGCGCCCCGGCCCGCCTCGTCTTCGTCGTGCGTCGGCGCGGCGCCGGTGGTGCGGACGATCCACCGGGCGCCGTCCCACCGGGCGCCGGCGAGGGCGGTCCCCAGCCGCAGGTGACGCTCGAGGCCCTCGGCCCGGACGACGTGCTCGAGGTAGCCGCGGATCTCGTTGCCCGGTGCGAACGTGCGCGACCACTCCGGCCACGAGTGCGTCGCGAGCCCGTACAGGTGCGACGGCACGTCGCAGGCAACGCCCGGGTAGGTGTTGTCGCGCCACGTGCCGCCCACCGCGTCGGCGCGCTCGAGCACGACGAAGTCGTCGACCCCGCGCCGGCGTAGCGCGATCGCGGCGGCGATGCCCGCAAAGCCGGCCCCGACGATGACGGCGGTCATCGGCCCGCTCCGGCAGGGGGAGCGGTGCCGGCGGCGCCCGCCTCGGCGGCGGCCTTGCGTTCCGCCGTCGGCTCGCCGTACGTGGTGGTGCGCAGCCGGAAGGGGCGGAACAGCCGCTCCACGAGGCGGCGCGCCTCCGTCAGGGGCAGCTCCTGCCCCGCCTCGACGCCCGCCCGCGGCAGCACCCGACCGTCGAGCAGGGTGCCGCCGAGGTCGTCGGCGCCGCTGCCCAGCAGCTCGGCGGTCGTGGCGCGATCGTGGCGGGTCCACGGCACCTGCAGATGGCGGATGGACTCGCCGAGCATGAGGCGCGAGACCGCCATCATCGCGCGGTGCTCATCGAGCGCCGCGCGATGCGGCACGAGCGGGACGCCGCCGGCGGGGCCGGGTAGCGGGATGGGCACGAACTCGGTGAAGCCGCGCGTGCGCGCCTGGATGGCCAGGAGGTGCCGCAGGTGCGCGATCCGCTCGCCCGCGGTCTCGACGTGGCCGTAGAACATCACGGAGGTCGAGGAGAAGCCGGCCTCGTGCGCGGCCACGATCGTCTCGGTCCAGCGGTCGATCTCCAGGTCGCCGGGCGCCACGAGCGCCCGCACCCGCTCGCTGGCGAGCTTGATCCCCGTGCCGGGCACGGAGTCGACGCCGGCCTCGCGCAGGGCGTGCAGCGCTCCCGCCAGCCCGAGTCCCGACCGGTCGGCGAGGTCGGCGAGATCCTGCGGGCGATACGCGTGCAGGTGCAGACCGGGCGCCGCGTGCCTCACCGTGCGGGCGATGTCGAGGTACGCATCGGCCGGTTCGGCGGGATCGACGAGACCCTGCACGCACAGCTCGGAGAGCCCGAGGTCCCACGCGTCGCGCGCCGCCGCGGCGAGCGCCTCGAGATCGTACGACTCGCCGTCCTGACTCATGCCCGCCGCGCGGAGGGTGGCGGCGCCGGCGCCAGAGGAGCGGTACCCCGTCGAGGCGATGTTGCGGTTCGCGACGATGCTCACCGCCTCGCCCACGGTGTACCGGCGCACGTCGTCCGCCGTGCGCACGAGCGCCTCCAGGTCGTCGCCGGTGGCGAGCAGCAGGCGCTCCCACTCGGCATCGTCGAGCGAGGCGGGGTCCTGCGCGGCGCGGTCGATCACCGCGGCGATGAGCCCCGTGGATCCGGACGACACGAGGGTGGGCGTCTGCTCGCGAGCCTCCGGCACTGCGGTCGAGGCGGCGTGGTGCTCGTCGGCGCGGGCGCCGCCGCGCCCGACGGGCCGCAGGCCCTCGACGGCGAGCCCGTCTGCGCCGGCCAGCGCGAGCACGGCGGGGCGCAGCTGCGCGTCGATCCAGTCGGGGTCGCGCACGTACGGCGGGTGAGCCGTCAGCCGCTCGCGCAGCGTGAAGCCCAGCGCGGCGGTGGCCGCGGCGAGGTCATCGAGGTGCGGCCACGGGCGCTCGGGGTTGACGTGGTCGGCCGTGAGCGGCGACACGCCGCCCCAGTCGTCGATGCCGGCGCGCACGAGCAGACCGAACTCGGTCGCATCGGAGAGGTTCGGCGGCACCTGCACGCGCATACCGGGACCCATGACGATGCGCGTCACCGCGACGGCCGCGGCGTACTCGAGCAGCGAGGCGTCCGGCGCGCCCGCCGCGGCGGTGCGGGGCTTCGCCCGGAAGTTCTGGACGATGACCTCCTGGATGTGCCCGTGGCGCTCGTGCGCGTCGCGCAGCGCGACGATCGACTCGGCGCGGTCGCGCAGCTCCTCGCCGATGCTGACGAGGATGCCCGTGGTGAACGGGATCCGCGCGCTGCCGGCGTCGTCGATCAGCTGCAGCCGCACCGCCGGATCCTTGTCGGGCGAGCCGTAGTGCACCTGCCCCGGCTCCTCGAACACCCGCCGCGAGGTGGTCTCGAGCATCACGCCCATGGACGGCGCCGTCGGGCGCAGCATCTCGAGCTCGTGGGGGCGCATGACGCCGGGGTTGAGGTGGGCGAGCATGCCGGTCTCGGCGGTGATGAGGCGGGCCATGGCGCCGACGTATTCGAGGGTGGAGGCGTAGCCGTGCTCGTCGAGCCAGGCGCGTGCCTCGGGCCAGCGGTCCTCCGGGCGGTCGCCCAGGGTCAGCAGCGCCTCCTTGCAGCCCATCGCGGCGCCGCGCCGGGCGACGGCGAGCACCTGCTCGGGGGACATGTAGGCGGGCTTGTGCTTCTTCAGCAGCTGACCGGGGGTGTCGACGAACACGCAGTAGTGGCAGCGATCCCGGCACAGGGTGGTGAGCGGGATGAACACCTTGCGCGAGTAGGTGATGATCCCCGGTCGGTCGGCTGCGGCGAGGCCCTCGTCACGCAGCCGCGCGGCGAGCGCGAGCACGCGCTCGAGGTCGTCTCCCTCCGCGCGCAGCAGCGCGAGCGCGTCCTCCGCCCCCAACCGGGCGCCGTGTGCCGCGCGGTCGAGCGCGTCGGCCGTCGTGGGGACCGGGTCGATCAGCGTCACCGCTTCAGTCTCTCACCGCGGGGGCGCAGTGGCCTCGTGGATTCGCGCCGCGGGGGCGCGGCCTCCCGCTGTGGGGGGGCGGCCAATCGGGCCCGCGCGCGTTCGTCGCGCGCGCACGGGGAGCAGTCCCGCGCCGCGTGCCAGGATGGGGTCATGGTGACGCTGCTCCTCGACCAGACGCGCCTCGAGATCGTGCTGTCGGCGACCGAGCGCGCCCTCGCGTTCCGCCGTGAGTCGCTCACGCTGGAGCGGAAGGCGATCCGCCGCGTGCAGCTGACGGATGAGCCGTGGACGTGGCTGCGCGGCATCCGTGCCGCCGGCACGCACGTGCCGGGCGCGATCGCCATGGGAACGTGGCGGGCGTCCAAGGGCACCGACTTCGTCGTGCTCAACGGCCGCAAGCGTCACGGCGTCGTGATCGAGCTGGTGCGCGGGGAGTCGTTCTCGCGGGTGATCCTCTCGACGCGGCACGGCCTCGCGCTCGTGCAGGCGCTGCGTCTCGACGACGTGCCCGAAGCCTCCGACGTCGCCGAGCTGGCGGCCGCATCGCCGCGGAAGTCGGGCGGCAAGAAGTCGCCGGGCTCCGATCCCGCGCCCGCGCGCAAGCCCGCGCCGAAGCGCGTCCCGGCACCCCGGCCCGCGCCGGCGAGCTGAGCGGCCGCCGCCCGAGGGGCGCTCGACTCAGTCGCGGCGCTCGGGCTGTTCGGGCTGTGTCGACCGGTCGGCGTCGTCGGTTCCGGTCGCGTCCTCCGCGCCCAGACCGGCGTCGGCGGCATCGCCGTCGGGACCCTCGATCAGCTCGGCCTCGATGACCTCGTCGCTCGCCGTGCCCTCTTCCTCGGGAATGACGTCCATGGCCTGCGTCTCGAGCAGGTAGCTCGGTACGAACTCGGCGTCGAACGGCTCCTCGCGCGCGGGGGCTTCGGCCGCCTCGCCCAGGCGGTCGGCGAAGCTGGGGCCGACCGACCAGGGGCTGTCGCCGCCGTCCTCCACGCCGGTGCCGGGCACGTCGGCCGCCGCCTCGGCGTCTTCGGCGCCCGCCGGCTCGGCGTCCTCGGTGCCCTCGGGCTCGTCGTCCTCGGGACCCTCCGGCTCGTCCGACTCCCGCTGCACCGCGGCGAGCACCTCGGCAAAGAGGGCCGCGGCGTCGGACGCGCCGGACTCCTCCTCGTCGGTGCCGTCCGCCGGCGGATCGCTGGGGGTGTCGGCGGCCTGCTCCTCGAGGGTATGCGTGCCGGGGAGGGGCTCGGGGTCGAGGGTGGTCGCGTCGGCGGCGAAGGCGGTGGCGGCGGCGCCGGCGAGGCCGGTCACGCTCGCGGCGTCGCCGAGCCCGGCCGCGGTCGCGAGGTCCGTCTCGGCGTCGGGGTCGCCCGTCGGCGCGGCGCCCGTCTCATGCGCGGTGCCCGTCTCCTCGTCGCCGGCATCCGGGGTGAGGATCCGCTCCTCGACCGCGGGCACGGCGTCGGGCGTCGCGGCCGCGGCGGTCGGCGCTCCGAGGGCGGCGGTCTGCTGCGAGCGGCGACCGCTCACGAGGTCGAGGAACACGTCCTCCAGGCTCGGCGTGCGCTGGTGCAGCGTCGACAGTGCGATGCCGGCCGAGGCGGCGAGACGGCCGATCTCCTCCGCGGAGGCGCCGCGCACGTTCAGACCCGAGCGGAGCACCTCGCAGTCGAAGCCGCGCTCGCGCAGCAGGGTCGACAGCGCGGCCCGGTCGGGCGAGTCGACGGCGACGACGGGCGCCTCCACCTCGGCCAGCTGCTCGATGCCGCCGTTGAAGACGAGGTTGCCGTTGGACATGATCAGGACGCGGTCCGCGATCTGCTGCACCTCGCTGAGCAGATGCGACGACATCAGCACCGTCCGTCCCTCATCGGCCAGGCTGCGCATGAGCAGGCGCATCCATCGGATGCCCTCGGGGTCGAGCCCGTTGGCGGGCTCGTCGAACACGAGCACTCCGGGGTCGCCCAGGAGCGCCTGGGCCACGCTGAGCCGCTGCCGCATGCCGAGCGAGTACCCGCCGATGCGCATGTCCGCGACATCGGCGAGGCCGACCAGGTCGAGCACTTCGCGAACGCGGGCCACGGGCACGCCGGCCGACTTGGCCACGCCGGTGAGGTGCCGCACGGCGGTGCGGCGGGGGCGGTAGGCCATCTCGGCCTCGCCCACCCAGCCCACGGTGCGCGCCGGCGAGGGGATGCGCGCGTACGGCACGCCGCCGATCGTCGCCTGACCGCTCGACGGCTTGAGCTGGCCGAGCAGGATGCGCAGCGTGGTCGTCTTCCCAGCGCCGTTCGGCCCCAGGAAGGCGGTAACGGAACCGGGCTCGATCCGTGCGGTGAGGTCGGAGACCGCGGCGACGTCGCCGAAGACCTTCGTCACCCCGGTGAACTCGAGCACTTTCCCGTCGGCCATGCGGCCCCTCTCGTCATGAAGCGTTCACCTCTATCTTGGCGGATAGACCCGCGGAATACCGGATCGACGGCGCCGTGGCCCCCGCGCCGCGCCCTCCCGCCGATCCACTAACGTGGCCCGCGTGAGCGACACCGACAGCCGCGACCGCGTCCTCGCCCGCACCGGGGGCGGCGTCGGTCGCATCACGCTGAACCGCCCCGAGGTGATCAACGCCGTCGACGTCGGCATGGTGGAGACGATCCTCGCCACGCTGCGCGCCTGGCGTGAAGACCCCGAGATCGAGGTCGTCCTCATCGACGGGGCGGGCGAGCGCGGGCTGTGCGCCGGCGGCGATGTGCGTGCTCTCCGCGACGCCATCGTGGTGGGCGACATCGCGGCCGTCGACGCGTTCTTCCTCGCGGAGTACCGTGCCAACGCGCTCATCGGCGCGTTCCCGAAGCCGGTGGTGGCGTTCATGGACGGCGTCACGATGGGCGGCGGCATCGGGTTGTCGGCCCACGCGGGCGTGCGGATCGTGACGGAACGCTCGCGCCTCGCGATGCCCGAGACGCGCCTCGGGTTCACACCGGACGTCGGCGGGTCCTGGCTGCTCTCGCACGCGCCGGGACGGCTCGGCGAGTTCCTGGCGCTCACGAGCTGGACCATGGGCCCGGCGGATGCCATCCACTGCGGCTTCGCCGACCATCTCGTGCCGTCGGGACATCTGGACGACCTGCGTCACGCCCTGCAGACGCGCGCCGATCCGGGCACGCCCAACGAGCTTGCGCTGCTGTTCGACGAGTCTCCCGAGGCGGGACCGGTGCAGCGGGCGCGGCCGTGGATCGACGAGGCGTTCTCGGCCGGATCGGTGGCGGAGATCATCGACCGCCTGCGCGGAATGGGCGAGGTCGACGGCGAGATCACGCCGGCCGCGGCGTTGGCGGAACTCGAGCAACGCGCACCCCTCGCGCTCGAGGTCACCCTGCGGGCCGTGCGCCGCTCCCGCGAGCTTCCCGGCCTCAACGCGGCGATCGAGCAGGAGCACCATCTCGTGTCGTACTTCGTGCGCACCCAGCCCGACATGCCCGAGGGCATCAGGGCACAGGTGGTGGACAAGGACCGCACCCCCCGCTGGCGCCCGGCCACCCTGACCGAGGTGACGCCGCAGGCGGTGGACGAGGCGTTCGCGCACCGCAGCCCCCGGCCGCTGTGGGACCGCGCCCCCGGCGAGTGAGAGGAAAAAGAACCCGAGCATGGTGAGCACGCACGATCTCGGCACGTACGGCGTCTGGCGGTGGGAATCGGGCGTCGACGGGCAGTTCGCCGCCGGCGTCGAGCGCCTCGGTTACGGCACGCTCTGGATCGGCGGCAGCCCGACCGGCGATCTGGGGGTGGTGGAGCGCGCGCTGGACGCGACCGAGCGCCTCATCGTCACCACCGGCATCGTGAACATCTGGAGGGACGAGGCACGGCCGATCGCCGCGGCGTTCCACCGCATCCAGCAGCGCCACCCCGGTCGCTTCGTTCTGGGCATCGGCTCGGGCCACCGCGAGGTGACGCCCCAGCGCGTGCGTCCGCTGGCGGCGCTGCGGGCGTACCTCGACGTGCTCGACGGCGAGGGCGTGCCGCGTGAGCAGCTGCTGCTGGCGGCGCTGGGCGACCGCACGCTCGCTCTCGCGGCGGAGCGCACGCTCGGTGCGCACCCGTACCTCACCGTCCCTGCCCACACCGCGCACGCGCGCGGCGTGCTCGGGCACGGGCCGCTGCTCGCGCCCGAGCTCAAGGCGGTCGTCGGCGTGGACCAGGAGCGCGGCCGCCACATCGCGCGCCGCTACCTGCGCCGCTACTTCGGGCTCGAGAACTACGTCAACGCCCTCATCCGCTTCGGTGTGGATCCCGCCGATTTCGCGGACCTCGGCAGCGACCGCCTCATCGACCTCGTGACGCCCACCACGACCGAGGCCGTCGTCGCGGGCCTGCGTGCGCATCTCGACGCGGGCGCCGACCACGTCAGCGTGCAGATGCTCGGCGACGAGCCGCTCGCCGGGCTGGAGACGGTGGCCCGGGCGCTCGGACTCGTGTGAGCCACGCGCTCGCGGCTCACAGCGGGGGCCCGGAGCGGGACGCACGCCCCGGCGCCGTTCCGCCGGGAGCGGACGCGGGGGTTTCCCGCCTACCGCGTGTCGGAGGTCCGTGGCACGATCGGACGGTGCTCCCTTCGGGCACGCCCTCCCGCCCCTGATCCGGAGAACCCGTGCTCGGAAAGCTCCTCGCCCGCTACCTGAAGCGCTACCGCCTGATGCTCGTCGGCGTGCTGGTGTTCCAGCTCGCGTCGGCGCTCGCTGCCCTGTATCTGCCCACCCTGAACGCGGCGATCATCGACCAGGGCGTCGCCACCGGCGATGTCGCCTACATCGTCCGCACCGGCCTGTTCATGCTGCTCGTGGCGCTCGGTCAGATCGTCGCGGGCATCCTCGCCACGTTCTGCGCGGCGCGTGCCGCCATGGGTGCGGGCCGCGACATCCGCCGCGACGTGTTCGAGCGCGTCAGCGGGTTCAGCGAGCGAGAGGTGTCGCACTTCGGCGCGGGATCGCTCATCACCCGCAACACGAACGACGTGCAGCAGGTGCAGATGCTCGCCATGCTGGGCGCCACGATGCTCGTGATGGCGCCGATGATGGCGATCGGCGGCATCATCATGGCGCTGCGGCAGGACGTGGGCCTCAGCTGGATCCTGGGGGTGTCGATCCCCGTCCTGCTGGTCCTCGCCGGCCTCGTCATTGGCCGCATGGTTCCACTGTTCCGCAGCTACCAGGGCAAGCTCGACGCCGTGAACCGCGTGATGCGCGAGCAGCTCACGGGCGTGCGGGTCGTCCGCGCGTTCGTGCGCGAGGGCATCGAGCAGGAGCGCTTCCGCCTCGCCAACGTCGACATCATGGTCGTCGGGCGCAAGGTCGGCTCGCTGTTCGTGCTGCTGTTCCCGCTCGTCATGCTCGTGCTCAACGTCACCGTGGTCGCCGTGGTGTGGTTCGGGGCCTTCGAGGTGAACACCGGCGACACGCAGATCGGCACGATCTTCGCCTTCATGCAGTACGTCGGCCAGATCCTCGGCGGCGTCATGATGGCGAGCTTCATGGCGATCATGATCCCCCGCGCCTCCGTGTCGGCCGATCGCATCGGCGAGGTGCTCGACAGTCGCAGCACGCTCGTGCGGCCCGCGGAGCCGGTCCGCGAGATGACCCGCCCCGGCGAGGTGGCCTTCGACGGGGTGTCGTTCACCTACCCGGGCGCCGACCAGCCGGTGCTCGAGGGCATCTCGTTCCGCGCGGAGCCCGGCGAGACGGTGGCGATCATCGGTTCGACCGGCTCGGGCAAGACGACCCTCGTCTCGCTCATCCCGCGCCTGTTCGACGCGACCGCGGGAACCGTGCGGGTCCAGGGCGTGGACGTGCGCCAGGCCGACCTCGACGTGCTGTGGCGCGGCATCGGCCTCGTGCCGCAGCGCCCCTTCCTGTTCAGCGGCACGATCGCGTCCAACCTGCGGTTCGGCCGCGAGGACGCCACGGATGAGGAGCTGTGGCGGGCCCTGGAGATCGCCCAGGCCGCCGACTTCGTGCGCGAGAAGCCAGAGCAGCTCGACAGCCGGATCGCTCAGGGCGGCACGAACGTGTCGGGCGGCCAGCGCCAGCGTCTGGCGATCGCCCGGGCGATCGTGCACCAGCCCGACATCCTCGTCTTCGACGACTCGTTCTCCGCCCTCGACCTCACCACCGATGCGCGGCTGCGCCAGGCGCTGTGGCGCGAGCTGCCGGCCGTGACGAAGATCGTCGTCGCGCAGCGTGTCTCGACCATCACCGACGCCGACCGGATCGTCGTGCTGGAGGACGGCCGCATGGTGGGTCTCGGCACCCACGAGGAGTTGCTCGAGTCGAGCCAGACGTACCGCGAGATCGTGGAGTCGCAGATGGGAGTGGCGTCGTGAGCGCGACGGACGAGCGGGTCGAGGAGCTCGAAGCGCAGGAGGCGATGATCGCCTCGGGCGGCTTCGAGCCCGGGGCGATGGGCGGCAAGCCGCAGAACTTTTGGCCGAGCTTCCTGCGGTTCATCGGCCTGCTGCGCCCCTACGCGTGGGTCTTCGGATTCGCCACCGTGCTCGGTGCCATCGGCGTCGTGCTCTCGGTCGCGGGGCCGAAGGTCCTCGGCGAGGCGACGAACATCGTCTTCGAGGGAGCCGTCGGGCTTCTCATCGGCGACCAGTTCGCCGGCATGACCCAGGAGCAAGTGGTCCAGGCGCTCGAGGCGGCGGGGCAGCAGGACTTCGCGAACATGGTCGCGGCCATGCAGAGCTTCCAGCCCGGCACGGGCATCGACTTCGAGGCGCTGCGCACCGTGATCATGTGGGCCGTCGCCGTGTACGTCGTGGGTGCGCTGCTGCAGTGGATCCAGGGCTACATCATCAACGTGGTCATGGTGCGCACGATGTTCCGCGTGCGCGAGCAGATCGAGGCGAAGATCCACCGGCTGCCGTTGAGCTACTTCGACCGCGTGCAGCGTGGAGAGCTGATCAGCCGCGTCACCAACGACGTCGACAACATGACGCAGACGCTGCAGCAGTCACTGTCGGGCGCCATCACGTCGCTGCTCATGGTGATCGGCGTCGTCGGCATGATGTTCTCGATCTCGTGGCAGCTGGCGCTCGTGGCGCTCGTGTCCCTTCCCCTGATCGGCGTGATCATGGGCGTCATCGGCCCGAAGTCGCAGAAGGCCTTCCAAACCCAGTGGAAGAAGGTCGGCCGCCTCAACTCGCGCGTGGAGGAGTCGTTCTCGGGCCACGCGCTCGTGAAGGTGTTCGGCCGGGAGAAGGCCGTCTCCGCCGCCTTCCAGGAGGAGAACGAGGAACTGTACGAGGCGTCGTTCAAGGCACAGTTCCTCTCGGGCATCATGATGCCCTCGATGCAGTTCGTGGGCTATCTCACCTACGCCGGCATCGCGGTCCTCGGCGGCATCATGGTCGCCAGCGGCCAGATCCGCATCGGCGACGTGCAGGCGTTCGTGCAGTACTCCCAGCAGTTCACGCAGCCGCTCACCGAGCTCGGCGGCATGCTGCCGGTCGTGCAGTCGGGCACCGCCTCGGCGGAGCGCGTGTTCGCGCTGCTCGACGAGGACGAGGAGGAGCCGGACGCCGAGGACGCGCCCACGGCTCCCGCCGACGGTGCCGGCGTGATCGAGTTCCGCAACGTCGCGTTCTCGTACTCGCCCGACCAGCCGCTGATCCGCGACCTGTCCTTCCGCGTGCAGCCGGGGCACACCGTCGCGATCGTCGGCCCCACGGGCGCCGGCAAGACCACCCTCGTCAACCTGCTCATGCGGTTCTACGAGCTCGACGGCGGGGCCATCCTGCTCGACGGGCAGGACACGGGCGAGATGACGCGCGCCGACCTGCGCTCGCGCACCGGCATGGTGCTGCAGGACCCGTGGCTGTTCGCGGGGACGATCCGCGACAACATCCGCTACGGCAACGAGGCGGCGACGGACGCCGAGATCCAGCAGGCCGCGGAGGCGACCTACGTCGACCGGTTCGTGCACTCGCTGCCGGACGGTTACGACACCGTCCTCGAGGAGGACGCGGCCAACGTCTCGGCGGGGGAGCGGCAGCTCGTCACGATCGCGCGGGCCTTCCTGCGCCGGCCGCAGGTGCTCATCCTCGACGAGGCCACGAGTTCCGTCGATACGCGCACGGAGCTGCTGCTGCAGAAGGCGATGGCCGCGCTGCGCGAGGGGCGCACGTCCTTCGTCATCGCCCACCGCCTGTCGACGATCCGAGACGCCGACCTCATCCTCGTGATGGAGCATGGCGCGATCGTGGAGCAGGGCACCCACGACGAGCTGATCGCGCAGCAGGGCGCCTACTGGCGGCTCTACCAGAGCCAGTTCGAGCACGCCGCCGCCGACCAGGAGCAGCCGGTCGGCGAGGCCTGACGCGGGCGACCGGATCGCGGAAGCGACCGGCGGCCGCCGCCGGTCGTCTCCGATCGGCTCAGCGCAGGCCGAGCAGGTCGAGCGGGTGGGTCAGGCGCCAGCCGAGGCTCGGCACGCCGATGTCGTCCGTCAGCTCGAGCTCCACAGTCTGCGTGCCGAACGAGCCTGTGGCCGTCAGCTCGCCCACGGTGCCGCCGCTCAGCTCGCCCAGCACGTCGTCGATCCGCTGCTCCACCGGTGCGACGGCACCGTTCCAGAGGACGAGGGAGGTGTCCTCCACCGTCACGACGTCCGCCTTGGTGCCCCACTCGGTGCGCACGGAGGCGACCACGGTGTCGGCCGGCACGACGGTGGTCGGCTGCAGCGACGCGGTCGCCGCGTTCAGCAGATCGCGGCTCACGTTGGTGCGCGTGTCGGCGTCGGGCTGGCCGAGCACGGCCGCGACCACCGTGACGGTCTCGCCACCCGCGTCGATCCGCTTCGCCGACACGAGGTTCCACTCGTCGAGGGTGCCCGTCTTGATGCCGACGATGCCCTCCTCGCCGAGCAGTGGGTTCGAGTTCTCGACGGGCTCCTCGTTACCGGGCAGCGTAGTCGTGGGCTTCGCGACGATCTCGGCCACCACGGGATGCTCGAGCGCGAGCTGGCCGAGCAGGAGCACGTCGGAGGCGGTGGCCGTGTTGGCAGGGTCCATGCCGCTCGGCTCGACGATCGTCGTGTGCTCCAGGCCATGCGCCGCCAGCCACTCGGCCGCCTCCGCGGCGAAGGCCTCGTTCGAGCCCCAGATCTCGGCGACGAGGCGATTGACGTAGTTGTTGGCCGAGCCCATGAGGATGCCCTCGAGCATCTGGTACTGGGTCAGCGAGCCGTCGACCGGGACGTCGAGGGACGACTGGCCCGCCCAGAGGTAGTTGTCGAGGTAGTCCCGGTAGTCCTGCCACGTGAAGGCGTACGACGGTCCCTGCTCGCCCTGCGCCAGCGGCTGCTTGTCGAGGATCATGAGCACCGAGACGAGCTTGGTGATGCTGGCGATCGGCAGCGACGCGCTCGAGTCGGCGGCGGCGCTGTCGATCATGCCCACGGGCGCGATGGCGGCCGATCCCTCCACGGGCCAGCTCACGGCGAGCGGCGCGCCCGGTGCGACCGCCACCTGCTGCGCCGACACCTCCGGGGCCACCGCATCGAGCGGCCACAACACGCAGGTGCCGACATAGGCCACGGCGAGGGCGCCCAGCGTGGCGGCGGGGGCGAGGGTCGTGAGGGCGCCGCGCCGACGCGGGGGCAGCAGGTCGGGTCCTGTCACGGCGCGGTGCGGCGCCGTGGAGAACGCGGCGGTCGCGGAGCGCTGCGACACGGCGTGCGGGTCGGCCCACGTCAGCGCGCGCGGCGCGGGAGCCGGCGCGTCCGCGGGGACCGTCACGGGGTCTTCCTCGTTCAGCGCGGGCGACGGCGCGACGTCGGGCCCGGTCGGGGCGGGCACGAGCGCGGTGAGATCGTCGGCGGCGACCCGCCGCGCGGCAACGGGCGGCGCGGGCAGGGGCGCCGCGTCTGACGGGCCGCTGCCCGGTTCCATGACCGCCGTCGGGGCGGGATCCTGCCGATCCGCCGCGCGAGAGCTCATCCCGTCGCGCATCGCCGCCGCGGCGGCCGGCTTCGCGGGGCGGTTCCCGAAGGGGCCGCGCTTGGTGGGGCGCGCCGGAGCCTCGGTCGCGGCCGCCGGCGCGGCGGACACGGGCGGCGCGGCCGCCGTCGCGGCGTTCTGGCGCGCGCGGGCCTCGCGCTGGCGCGCTTCACGCAGTGCCCGGCGGGACGGCTGCGACGGCCGCGACTCGTGGGGGCCGGGCTCGGGGGAGAGCTCCGCGGCCGACGTCGCCCGGGGCAGATCGTCGGGGGTCACCGTCCTACGGTACCGCGGGTCGCGTGACGGCCCTGCAACGTCGCTGCAAGGGGCGCACCTCCGGCGGTTCCCGGTCGCCCGCCGGGGCATCTACACTGGTCCCACACATCACACGGGAGTCCGGCGAGCCGGGCTGAGAGGAAGCGAACCGCGCTTCGACCGTCGAACCTGATCCGGATCATGCCGGCGCAGGGAGGAGAGAGTATGAACACGTCCACGTCCGTGTCCGATTCCGTCACCGGGACGTCCGGCCGCCGCTTCCGCTGGCGCGTCGTCGACATCGTCGTCGCCAGCGTCATCGGCGTCGCCTGTTCCGTGATCTTCCTGATCTGGAACGTGGGCTACGAGCTGCCGGGCGACCTCATCGGTGCCCTGCTGCCCGGCCTCGGCGGCCTCCTGGCCGGCCCCTGGCTGATCGCCGGAGTGATCGGCGGTCTGGTCATCCGCAAGCCCGGCGCCGCCCTGTACACCGAGCTGCTCGCCGCCGTGATCTCCGCGCTCGTCGGCAACCAGTGGGGGCCGCTGACCATCGTGTCCGGCCTGGTGCAGGGCCTGGGCGCCGAGCTGATCTTCGCTGTCTTCCTCTACGCGTCGTTCCGCCTGCCGGTGGCGCTGCTGGCGGGCGCCGCGGCGGGCCTCGGCGGCGGCATCAACGACCGCATCAACTGGTACCCGGGCGCCGACGCCCTGTTCACGTGGGTCTACATCGCCTCGACGACGGTGTCGGGGCTGCTCGTGGCGGGCCTGGGCGGCTGGGCGATCGTGCGGGGGCTTGCCGCGACCGGCGCACTGAATCGCTTCGCCGCCGGTAGCGCGGCCGGGAAGCGCGTCTGAGCGGCACGACGCCCGGCGCCGCCGCGGTCCCGCCGGCCGCCGTCGAGGCGGTCGGCTGGGGCTGGCGGTACGCGACGCGGCGCCGGTGGGCGGCCCGTGGCGTCGATCTGCGCATCGGGGCCGGCGAACGCGTGCTGCTGCTCGGCGCGAGCGGGTCGGGCAAGTCCACGCTGCTGCACGCCCTGGCCGGCGTGCTCGGCGGCGATGATGAGGGCGAGCAGACCGGATCCCTGCGCGTGGACGGGCGCGCCCCCTCGGCCGCGCGCGGCCGGGCCGGGTTGGTCCAGCAGGACCCTGACGCTCAGGCCGTGCTCGCGCGCGTGGGCGACGACGTCGCGTTCGGGTGCGAGAACCTCGGTGTGCCGCGCGGCGAGATCTGGCCGCGGGTGCGTCAGGCGCTCGACCTGGTGGGGCTGGACGTGCCGCTGGACCGATCCACATCGGCGCTGTCGGGCGGGCAGAAGCAGCGGCTCGCGCTCGCGGGGGCCCTCGCCATGCGGCCGGGGCTCCTGCTCCTCGACGAGCCGACGGCCAACCTGGACCCCGCGGGCGTGGCCGAGGTGCGCGACGCCGTGGGGCGCGTGCTCGACCGCACCGGCGCGACGTTCGTCGTCGTGGAGCACCGCGTCGACGTGTGGCTGCCGGTGGTCGATCGCATCGTCGTGCTCGGATCGGACGACGACGAGCCCGGCGTGATCGCCGACGGTCGACCCGCCGACGTGCTCGGCGCTCAGGGTCGCTCGCTCGCGGCGCGCGGCGTCTGGGTCCCGGGCATCCCGCCGCGGCATCCGGCGCCCCCTGCGGCCGTGCCGGGCCCGGTGCTCGTCTCGGCTCGGGGCCTGGAGGTCGCGCGGGTGCGTGGCCGCGTGGTCGCGGGACCGCTCGGCGTCGACGTGCGTGCCGGCGAGGTGCTGGGTGTGACCGGCCCCAACGGTGCCGGCAAGTCCACGCTCGGGCGCACGCTTGCGGGCCTGCTGCCGCCCGCGGGCGGGGAGGTGCGGGCGGCCGCCGCCGTGGCGGGCGACGCCGGGCCCACGCCGGTCCGCTGGACATCGCGTCAGCTGCTCACGCGCATCGGCACGGTGCTGCAGTCGCCCGAACATCAGCTGCTCGCGGCCACGGTGCGCCGCGAGCTCGAGGTCGGCCCGCGGGCGCTCGGGCTGCCCGAGACCGAGGTCGCAGGGCGTGTCGGCGACCTGCTCGACCGGCTGCGGCTGTCGGCGCTGGCCGAGGCCAACCCCCACACGCTGTCGGGCGGCGAGAAGCGGCGGCTCACCGTGGCGGCGATGCTCGCCACCCGCCCGCGGGTCATGGTGCTCGACGAGCCGACCTTCGGGCAGGACGCCCGCACGTGGGCAGAGCTCGTCGCGATCATCGCGGCGCTGCGCGACGGGGAAGGCGAGGCGCCCGGCGCGGCGATCGTCGCCATCACCCACGACGCCGACGTGCTGCAGGCGCTGCACGCACGGCGCCTCGACCTTCCGGGGCGGGCGCGATGATCCCCTCCGTCCCGTCCCGCCGCACGGGCCCCATCGCGGCGACGAACCCGGCGGCGAAGCTCGCGGCCGCCCTCGTCATCGCGTTCCCGCTGATCTTCACGATCGACTGGGTCTCGGCGGCCGTGGCGCTGATGCTGGAGATCCCGCTCCTCCTCGCCGCGGGCCTGACGGGGCGCGAGTTCTGGGTGCGCACGCTGCCCGTCTGGATCGCCGCGCCGCTCGCGGGGGTCACGATCGCCCTCTACGGCGAGGCCGATGGGGCGGTGCACGTCGAGTGGCTGTTCGTGCGGATCACCGACGGGTCGCTCGCGCTCGCCGTCGCCACCGTCTTCCGCGTCCTCGCGATCGCGCTGCCGGGCATCGCCCTCTTCGCGACCGTCGACCCCACCGACCTCGCGGATGCCCTCTCGCAACGCGTTCGGCTGCCCGCCCGCTTCGTGCTCGGCGCGCTCGGCGGCATGCGCCTCATCGGCCTGCTCGTGGATGACTGGCGCGAGCTCGAGGTCGCGCGCCGTGCGCGGGGCGTTGCCGACACGGGGCGGATCCGGCGCGTGTTGGGCATGGCGTTCGCGCTCCTCGTCCTGGCGATCCGACGCGGTTCGACGCTGGCAACCGCGATGGAGGCGCGCGGGTTCGGCGCACCGGTCGAGCGGACGTGGGCGCGTACGTCGCCGTGGGGCGCACGCGAATGGGTGCTCATCGCGCTCGGGGCGCTCATCTCCGGCGTCGCCGTCACCGCCTCGGTCGCGACGGGATCCTGGAACTTCATCCTCGGCCCGTCCTGACCCGACGGCTGCGCGGGGCGGCCGCACGCCCCGGCGCCGCCTCACGCCGGCACGTCGACCACACGCACCTCGCCGACCACGGGCACGAGTGTGCCGCCCGTCCATGCCGCGAGGTCTTGGCGAAGGGCGTCGAGCCCTCGCGCCGGCACCCACGCTGTCAGCGTGGCCGTGGCGGCGTACTGCGGCGGGTCGAGCACGGCGTCGTGCGAGAGCGCCCACTCGCGCAACAGGTTGTCGAGACGGCCGGCGTCGGCGTGCCCCACCTCGATCGACACGCGGGTGAGAGCACGGCGGTGCACGATCTCGGCACGGTCGAGGGTGTCGGACACGGCCTGGCCGTAGGCGCGCACGAGACCGCCCGCGCCCAGCTTGATGCCGCCGAAGTACCGCGTCACGACCGCGACGATGTCGGTCATGCGGCGACGGCGCAGCACCTCGAGCATCGGCACGCCGGCCGTGCCCGCTGGCTCACCGTCATCCGAGGATCGCGCCTGCTCGCCGCGCACGCCCGTCACCATCGCCACGCAGTTGTGCCGCGCGTCCCAGTACTCCCGGCGCATGGCGGCGATGAACGTCTCGGCTTCGGCCACCGACGAGGCCGGCGCGAGGTGACAGATGAACCGCGACTTCTTGATCTGCAGCTCGCGGTCCACGCGCACCGCGATCGTCGCCGGGTACTCCTCCGTCACCTCTCGAGGCTAAGGGGCGTCAGGTCGCGTTCCACAGTGCCTGGTAGTACGCCATCCGTTCCCGGTCGGGGCGCACGCCGTACGCCTCCACGAGGGCGTCCTCCCACCCCGGACCGTAGTTCCAGACCGTGCTCATCGCGGCGACCGCAATGTCGGCCCACCGGTCGGCGACGCCGAGAGAGCCGAGGTCGACGTGCGCCGTCCAGCCGTCCTCGTCGAGGAGGGTGTTGGGGCAGCAGGCGTCGCCGTGACACACGACCAGACGGTCGATGGGCGGCGCGACGCGGAGCGCGTCCGGCACACGCACCCCGCGCTCGGTGGCCGCCGCGATCCTCGCCGGAACGCCCCAATCCCACGGGCACTCCGCCACCGGCAGGGTGTCGTGCAGCGCGCGAAGCCCCTCGCCCACCGCGCGCACCGCGACGGCGGGATCGGCAAGCGCCGGCTCCGAGACCGCCGACCACCCCGGCAGCGCCCGCGTGACGAGCCACTCCTCGCGCGCGTCCCCGCCGTGCGTGACGACGCGCGGCACGCGCGTGAACCGCGCCGCCCACTCCAGGCGCGCCGCCTCTCCGGCGAGGTCGATCTCGACGTCCCGGCGGATCCACTTGATGTAGCGGTCCCCCGCCCGAAACGTCAGCCCGCCCCGTTCGTTGCGCCAGGCCGGCACGAGGCTGTCGCCGCCGGCCAGTGCGCGCACCCGCGCAGGCACCGGCGTCTCGGGGGGAGGAAACGTCATGACGGCAGGGTATCCGCGCCGGCCTCGTCGGCGTTGCGCGGCGACGCGCGCCCGGCGCGGGATCGTGCACGTGCGCCGATGCGGAAGGGGCCGCGCCGTCCGAGGACGGGCGTGGCCCCTGAGCGGGAGAGGGCGCTCAGCCGCCGAACAGCGGCGTGATCGCGTTGACGAGCTGGTAGATGCCCAGCGCGACGAACACGACCGTCGTGATCACGAGCGCGGTGTTCGTGTGCCAGCGGTTGCGGAACTCCCGCGGCACGCGATCGGTGTTCAGGATCGGCAGCAGCGTGAGCGCGAGGAACGGCATGAACAGCGCCCCGAGCGCGCCGTAGAGCAGCACGAGGAAGATCGGCTGCTCGAGGAACAGCAGCAGCATGGGCGGGAAGGTCAGCCAGATGAGGTAGACGCGGAACCACTTGCCGTTCAGGCGCGAGTCCGGGTGCTCCGAGCCCTTGCCCGTGACGTTGCCCATGAAGTCGGCGAACATCAGCGAGACGCCGTTCCACACACCCAGCACCGACGAGAAGCCCGCGGCCCAGAACCCGATGAGGAACCACACGCCGATGAAGTCGCCGTAACGGGCGCGCAGCACCTCGTCGAGGTCGAGCAGGCCGGCGTCGCCCGACGACAGGGCCACGCCGGCGGCCTGCACCACCTCGACGCCCACGATGAGCATCGAGATCACGAAGATGCCGGTCACGACGTAGGCGACGGTGTTGTCGATGCGCATGACGCGCATGAACTGCGGCTTGTCCCAGCCCTTCTCACGCAGCCAGTACCCGTAGGCGGCCAGGGTGATCGTGCCGCCCACGCCGCCCGCGAGGCCCAGGGTGTAGAAGATCGCGTTGTCTCCCTCGGGCAGCAGGGGCACGAGACCCGTGAGCACCTGGAAGACATTGGGGGCCGCGATGACGGCGAGGATCACGATCGTGACGAACATGATGCCGACCAGGGCGGCGGTGATCTTCTCGAACGCCTTGTATCGGTTGAACCAGACGAGAACGAAGCCCAGCAGGCCCGTGATGATCGCCCAGGGCCACAGCTCCGTGAAGACGGTGCCCTGCAGCGCCGGAACGTCGCGCAGCAACGCCGCGATCGGCATGGCGGTCGAGCTCATGGCGCTGGCGGCGTAGACGACGCCCCAGATCACGATGTACGGCGCGAAGTACCACACAGGCCAGCGGCCGAGCGAGCGCCAGCCCTCGAAGATCGTCCGCCCTGTGGCCACGGTGTAGCGGCCCGCACCCTCCACGAGCACGATCTTCAGGATGACGCCGAGGACGACGGCCCACAGCAGCATGTACCCGTAGTTCGAGCCGGCCACGAGGGTGGCGACCATGTCGGCGGAGCCGACGCCGGTCGCGGCGACGACCAATCCGGGGCCGATGACCTTCCACTTGGGGGTCTGATCCTGCTGTACGGACATGGTCCTCCTCGTTGGGGACGGTGGGGGAAGCCGCATCGCTGCGGCGGCGGATGGCATGGCGTCCGGGTCGCGGAGCCGTGCCGATTCTAGTCAGCAGGCGGGAGCGTGCCCGCACCGGCGCTCCTGAAGGGCGGCGAGGAGCGCCGCGCCCACGGGGTGGAACGAGCGGGCCCGGACCCCCGATGTTCCGGGGTCCGGGCCCTGCGCGATCGGGCCGCGCGTCAGGAGCAGAGCTCGGTGAGCTCGCGGCTGGCGTCGGTCAGCTGCGTGCTGGCCTCGCTCGCCTGCGACGACAGCTCGGAGGCCGTCTCGGAGGCGTCGGGAGCCGTCACGTCGAGGTCGCTGAGCTGCGGCACGAGGTCGGCGATCGTCTGGTACGCGTCGGCGAAGTCGGTGAACGCGGCGCCCACCTCCTCGTTCGTGACCTGCTCCTTGAGGGCGGTGATGCCGTCGCTCGTCTCGGAGATCAGTGCGTCGAGCGCCTCGGTGTCGCCGGAGGTCGCCGAGCTCATGATCTCCGAGACGTTCGACTGGACCTCGGTCATGCCGCTGGTGACGATGCTGCACGCGTCTGCGACGCTCTGTTCGGTGGCCGCGGGGGCGCCGGCCTCGCCGCCCTCGGCGCTCCCGCCGCAGGCGGTGAGGGCGGCGGGCAGCACCGCGAGGGCGCCCAGGGCGAACAGGGTGCGGGTGCGACGGATGGTGGGCATGCGGACTCCTCTGGTCGGCAGGAGGGCACGGTGACGATTCGGCTGGCGCCCCCCGAGACCGCGGCCGAACGCCCTCAGCCTAGGCAGGGCCGCCGCGGCAGGGCGATGGGGACATGTGCCCCGCCGGCGGCGAGGCAGGTCACGGCACCGGCGTTCTCGCAGGGCGCGCCCGATAGCCTGGTGGCATGGCCGAGATCCCCACCCGTACGCGCGCGGACGAGCCGCGCGGCACCGCCGGCGCCGTGCGCCAGGTGCGCCCGCGCACCGAGGGGTGGCAGCAGGCCAAGGACGCCGAGGGGCGGCCGCTCCTGCAGTTCGCCAGCCCGAAGCGGGGCAAGCCGCCCGTGCACCTCGCCGACCTCACGCCCGAGCAGCGTGTCGAGAAGGCCAAGGAGCTGGGCCTGCCGGGCTTCCGCGCCAAGCAGCTGGAGAAGCACTACTTCCAGCACTGGACGAGCGACGCCGCGGCGATGACGGATCTGCCGAAGGACGGCCGCGGGGAGCTCGTGGCCGGCCTGCTGCCGACGCTGCTGACGGAGGTCCGCCGCCTGCAGACCGACGACGGCAACACCATCAAGTTCCTCTGGAAGCTGCACGACGGCGCACTCGTGGAGTCGGTGCTCATGCGCTACCCGGGCCGCATCACGCTGTGCGTGAGCTCGCAGGCCGGCTGCGGCATGAACTGCCCGTTCTGCGCCACGGGCCAGGCGGGCCTGACCCGCAACATGTCGGCCGCCGAGATCGTCGAGCAGGTCGTGCGGGCCAACGCGCTGATTCGCGCGGGGGAGCTGGGCGCGGCCGAGCACCCCGACGAGCGCGTGACGAACATCGTCTTCATGGGCATGGGTGAGCCGCTGGCGAACTACGCCCGCGTCATGCACGCGGTGCGCGTGATGACCGACAAGGACCACGGGCTCGGCATGAGCGCGCGCGGCATCACGGTGTCGACGGTCGGTCTCGCCCCCGCGATCCGCAAGCTCACCGACGAGGGCATCCCCGTCACGTTCGCGCTCTCGTTGCACGCGCCCGACGACGAGCTGCGCGACGAGATGATCCCCGTCAACTCCCGCTGGAAGGTCGACGAGGTCCTCGACGCCGCGCGCGCCTATTTCGACAAGACCGGGCGCCGTGTCTCGATCGAGTACGCCCTGATCCGTGACATGAACGACCACCCCTGGCGCGCCACGATGCTCGCGGAGAAGCTGAACGCGCGCGGCCGCGGCTGGGTGCACGTCAACCCGATCCCGCTCAACCCGACGCCCGGCTCGGTGTGGGACGCGTCGACCAAGGCCGCGCAGAACGAGTTCGTGCGCATCCTCAACGACGCCGGCATCCCCACGACGATCCGCGACACGCGTGGCAAGGAGATCGACGGCGCGTGCGGCCAGCTCGTGGCGACGGAAGAGGACGAGAAGGCCGCCGCGTCCGCCTGACCGCCTCCCCCTCGGAGGGAGCCGGGCACGGTACGTGCCACCGGCCGCCGCATCAGCGTCGCGGCGGCGCCGCGCGAGAGCGGCCGTGCTTTCCGGGCCTTTCCGCCGCCCCCGCCCCGGCGAGCCCGAGCTCGGCGGCACGGGCGAGCGCGTCCTGGCGCGTGGAGACCCCGAGCTTCTTGTAGAGGCTGCGGATCTGGCTGCGTGTCGTGGTGGGAGCCACCCCAAACAGCTCCGCGGCGCTCTTGGCCGTGTGGCCGGCGAGGAGGGCGTCGAGCACCTCTCGTTCGCGGCGGGTGAGGCGGATCACGGTGGGCACCGGCACCTGCGCGCTCCGGGGCAGCCAGTCCGGTCCGATGAGCGGCTGGATGCCGGCCAGCACCGAGAGTCGCTCCAGCTCCTCCCGGGTGAGGATGAGGAAGGGGCGCGCCATCGTCGGCTCGTGGCGGGACAGCACCGCTCGTCGGAAGTGCTCGGCCGCCTGCTGCGTGTCGCCTTCCTGCAGGCAGGCGACGGCGATGATCAGGTGAAGACCGATCAGGTCTCCGACGGGGAGCTCGTCGTGTGCGAGCGCGGCGGCGGCGATCCGCCGGGCCGCGCGGGTGGACCCGCTGCGCAGCAGCACGGTGGCGTGCGGCACGGCGAGGTGAGGCGTGCCCGCGAAACGCCGCCCGATATCGATCACCTTGTTCCCCTCGCCGAGGGGGATGAGCAGCGACGCGCGTGCGCGGCTGAGGAGGCGGTTCGCGATCGTCGTCTCCGCCCCGAGCTCCCGCCCGTGGGAGAAGGACGCCGCCTCA
This sequence comes from Microbacterium sp. Marseille-Q6965, assembly GCF_946151065.1. Classification (GTDB taxonomy): domain Bacteria; phylum Actinomycetota; class Actinomycetes; order Actinomycetales; family Microbacteriaceae; genus Microbacterium. Next base: position 66,389 of record NZ_CAMGZA010000004.1, read on the forward strand.
AGCCGAACGAGGCCCGCGTGCGACTGACCGAACACGGCGTCGTACACGCCACGCGCGTACGCGACGAACGGCCACAGCGGCGCAGGGGAGGCGGGGTCACCGGCACGCTTCAGGTGCCGAGCGGCGGTGCGGCGGTCGCCCCTGTCGATCGCGAGCAGGGCGTGCGCGATGCTCGCGCCCTGCATGCTCAGCGGCCGCAACCAGTCGGGAAGCTCACCGATCCCCTCGGCGCGGCGCAGCCACAGCGCAGCCAGTGCGTGATGGCCCTGGTAGGCGGCGAGAAGCGCCAGATTGGCCGCGGCGTTCGCGGCGGCGAAGTGTCCGTAGGGCGGCAGGGCGCCCTCCGCGTACGCCCGCCCATAGTGCGCCATCGCCGCGTCCCAGTCGCCGGCGAGGGTCTCGACGACGCCTCGTTGCGTGCTGAACCACCCGGGGCGGGCGCGACCGGAGCCGGAGAGCAGCGGCGAATCGGCGGCGCCGCGGAATGCCCGCTGTCGCCGCTCCGCCCACGCGCCGATGCGGCGCGCCTCCTCGAGGTCGCCGCGCATCTGGGAGCCGACCATGGCCACCACGCTGGCGGTGACGAAGTCCTCGAACCCGGTGTACGTGCGCAACGTGCGTGCGAATCGCTCGCTCGTGCGCGTGTACAGGGTGAGGAACCGGTAGGCGGCCTCCGGGGCGGCGGCGCCGGCCTGGTAGGCGAGGAACACCAGGTGCAGCAGGCGCGGGCGCTCCTGAAGCACGTGGGGCGGCAGCGCCGAGACGAGCGCGATGACGTCTTCGCCGAAGCGGCCCGGCAGGGCGTACCAGAGGTGATCGAACAGACCCTCGAGGGCCTCGAGGTCGCCGCCCGCGATGATGCGGCGGACGTCGCTGTCGGAGATCGCCTCCGCAGCATTCGAAGACACCCCCACAGGTGGTCAGTATGTCGACCCGGCGCGGGATCGCCAAAGATCGGAGCCCCGTGGATGAATTCGAGGATGAATTTTGCGTCGTCGTCGTGACAGCAGGCGGCGCCGCCGGATCCCATAGAGAAGCCGCACTCTCGTGCGTGCGCAACGGGCTTGACCCATGCACCAGCATCGGGTAGCCGCTCCGGACCGTCGGGCTGCAGCAGCCCCGCGTGGGTCGGCACCCGTTTGATGTCTTCGCAAGGGGGAGAATCGGTGAGTCACTCATCAGGCGCTGACGCGCAAGGGCGCGGGCTGTTCGCACGCGGCGCTCACGCGTTGCGGAAGGCGACGCGGAAGAAGGCAATCGCGGGCGCCGCGGTCTCGGCACTGGTCGCCGGCATGCTCGCCGCCGGCGCGGTCGTCGGTGTCGCCCCCGCGTCCGCGGCGCCGGGCAACCCGGGCGTTCCCTCCGACCCCGCGGTGCTCTTCGCGGAGGACTTCCAGCTCTTCAGCGGCACGACTCCCGTCGGACTCGCCGACTACGTCGGCCAGGGCGGGCAGCGGTACACCGCCGATGCTGCGTGGCTGCAGAACTGCAACGGGCAGATCGTCACCTTCAACATCCCCTACACGAGCCAGGGCAATTGCGCGCAGGCCGTGAGCTCGGCGAACCTGCGCCAGCTCACCTACGCGCTGGGGGTCCACTCCGGAGCCGCGAACCCGAACGCGAATGCCGCGGTCGCCGCCTACACCGAGGGCAACCCCGGTGCGAACGCCATCGAGTTCGCCACCGTCAACCCGATCCCCCTGGCGAGCGCCTCGGGGCGCTTCCTCACGTTCAGCGTCGACACTGCTGCGAAGAACTGTCAGGTCTCGCCGCCGCTGTACCAGTTCTCCTTCGTCTCGGAGGCCGGCGCGGCCACGCCGGTCGGCGGGCAGCTGAACGCGTGCACCTCGGGCGAGACGGTGCCGGCGCCGCAGGTCGGGACCGTGGCGGCCACCGACGTCAGCGTCGGCACCTACACGTCGAACGGCTCGGTCCTGTTCAACGGTCAGTCCCTCGGCATCCGGATGGCCAACGCGAACGGCAGCGGCGCGGGCAACGACGCCGCCTTCGACAACATCCGCGTGCTCGATGTGACGCCGCAGCTCGACAAGAGCTTCAGCCCCGCATCCGTCGCTCCCGGGCAGGCGAGCACCCTCACCTTCACGGTGACGAACACGAGCGAGCTGGCGGCGAAGAACGGCTGGTCCTTCACCGACGCGCTGCCCGCCGGCCTCGAGGTCGCCGATCCCGCCGCGACCGCCACGACCTGCCCGGCGGGCACGGTCACGGCGACGCCGGGGGCCACGTCCATCACGGCCGGCGGCAACCTGACCGCCGGCATGGAGTCGTGCACCGTCACGGTCAACGTCGTCGGCTTCACCGCGGGGTCGTTCACCAATGGACCCGACAACATCACTCCGGTGGGCCTGAACGAGCCGGGGGAGGCCACTCTCACGGTGGTGCCGCCGGTGGTCACCTGCACGAGCGACCCCAACATCTTCAACACCGGATTCAACGCCGCCACCGGCGGCGTCCTGCCGGACAATGCGAAGGACCCGAACTGGCAGGTGGCCGGTCCCTTCCCAGCCGGGGCCACCGTGGCGGCTCCGCCCGCCGACGCCGATTGGGGTGCCGCGAACGTCGGCAAGATCGTCGCGAACTGGGCCGACAGCCCCTACAACAACGCACAGTGGATCTCGCAGCAGACCATCGCGGCGCCGAACCAGGGGGTCGTCTCGGGCGACTGGTACTACCGTTTCCAGTTCGAGCTCGACGACGCGGTCGATCCGGCGTCCTTCGAGCTGGCCATGAACTTCCTCGCCGACAATTCTGTGGCCGAGGTCTTCGTGAACGGCGAGCCGCAGTCGGGCAAGACCACGGGCCTGCCCCAGACCCCGCTCACGCCGCCCAGCACAAACCCCGGCGCGTACAACTACGCGGGCTTCTTCACGCAGAACGCAGCGGAGACGACGCTCGACTCGGACTGGCGCACGGGGCTGAACACCATCGCGGTGCAGATCAAGTCGAACGCTCCCATGGAGGGCTTCGATGCTCAGATGCGCCCGAGCGCGCTGTGCCCGCAGCCCGACCTCGCGATCACCAAGACGTCGAACGCGAGCGCCGAGACGCGTGCGGGTGACACCGTCACCTACACGGTGACGGCGGAGAACATCGGCACGGGCGACTTCACGGCCGAGGAGCCGGCTGTCGTCACGGACGACCTGACGGGCGTGCTCGACGACGCGACGTACAACGGCGACGCAGAGGCCGATCGGGACGGCGATGTCGCCTTCGCCGACCCGCGCCTCACGTGGAGCGGTGCGCTGCCCGTGGGCGAGACCGTGACCCTCACCTACTCGGTGGAAGTCACCGGCGCCGGCGACGGCGTGGCGCGCAACGTGGCCTTCGCCGGCGACGGCGACAGCCCGGCGTGTGACCCCCCGACCGAGGAGGGCACCGACCCGATCACGGGCGTGCCGTGCGCGACGACGGAGCAGGAGCTGCCGCGCCTGTCCGTCGAGAAGACCGCCGACCGCACGGAGCTGCCGGCCGTGGGCGAGAGCGTCACCTACACCGTCGTCGTGACCAACGACGGGCCGGGCGACTACACGTCGGCGAACCCGGCCACCGCGACGGACGACCTGGCGGAGGTGCTGGACGACGCGACGCTGGACGAGGACAGCATCACCGCGTCCACGGGTGAGGCGACGTTCGCGGACGGCCGCATCACCTGGACGGGTGCGCTTGCCGCCGAGCAGTCGGCGACGATCACCTACACGGTGGCCTACACCGGCGCCGGCGACAACGTGCTGCTGAACCGGGCATGCGTGCCGACGGATCAGGCCACGCCGGGCGCGCTGCCGTGCGACACGGTGCGCATCCCCGCCGCGAACCTGCAGTACTGGAAGACGGTCGACCCGGCATCGGGCGCCGCGGTGCGGGCGGGCCAGGAGCTGACGTACACCCTGTCCTTCCGCAACGACGGTCAGGCGACGGCGGACGTCGACGCCACGGACGACCTCTCGGCCGTGCTGGACGACGCCGAGATCATCGCCGGGCCCACCGCCTCGGATGCCGCTCTGGCGGCGGTCGTGACCGGCGAGACGCTGACCGTGACGGGCACGCTGGCGCCCGGAGCGACGACGACCGTCACCTACACCGTGCGGGTGCTCGGTTTCGACGAGCAGGGCGACGGCGTGCTGCGCAACGCGCTGACCGATCCGAACGGATCCTGCCTCCTCGACGAGTGCACCACCGAGAACCCGGTGGCGCACCTGTCGGTCGACAAGACGTCGGACGCGGTCGACGGCGTGAGTGCCGGCGACACGGTGACCTACACGGTCACCGTGACGAACGATGGTGAGGGCGACTACACCGCGCAGGCTCCGGCGGCGATCTCGGACGATATGACGGACGTGCTCGACGACGCCGCCTACAACGGCGACGTGGCGGCGGTCGCCTCGGATGGCACGAACGTCCCGGTGCCGACCTTCGAGGGAACGACCCTGAGCTGGTCGGGGCCGCTGGCCGCCGGCGAGACGGTGACGATCACCTACTCGGTCACGGTCACGAACCTGGGCGACCACGACCTCATCAACACCGCCGCGGTGGTGTGTGGTGCGGGAGAGATCTGCGACCCGCCGACTCCGCCGGTGGAGATTCTGTTGCCTCACGTGGTGCCGTCGAAGACGTCTGACCCGGCCTCGGGCGAGGATGTCGTGGCGGGTGACGTGATCACCTACACCCTGTCGTGGACCAACGACGGGAAGGCGGCGGGCCCGCTGGACTCGACCGACGACCTGTCGGATGTGCTGGACGACGCCGACCTGAACGGGCCGCCGGTGGTCGACGCGGCTCACGCCGGGTCGGTTTCGGCGACCTTCCAGGCGCAGTGGCAGGTGATCCGGGTGACCGGTGACCTGGCGGTGGGCGACACCGTGACCGTGACCTACGAGGTGACGGTGCGCGAGGACGGGCAGCGTGGAAACAACATCCTCGCCAACGTCAACGAGCCCGACGTGCCGCCGTACGTGCCCGATCCCGACTGCGACCCGGCCGACTGCCCGCCGTTCGTGCCGCCGGCCACGGAGCACCGGGTCCCCGAGATCGTGGACTCCAAGACGGTGGACCCGGCGTCGAACACGTCGGTGCGCGCCGGCCAGGAGCTGACGTACACGCTGACCTTCACCAACGAGGGCACCGCGGCCGGCACCGTGGACCGGGTCGATGACCTGACGCATGTGCTGGATGATGCCGAGGTGACGGCCGCGCCGGTCGCGTCGGATGACGCGCTGTCGGTGTCGGAGATCACCGACGCTCGCTTCGCCGTGACCGGCGTGCTCGCCCCGGGTGCGACCGTGACGGTGGCGTACACGGTGACGGTGAAGGCCGCCGACCAACTCGGTGACGCGCAGCTGGCCAACTTCCTGCTCGACCCGGGCACCCCGCCGCCGGCCGAGCCGGTGTGCGGCGACGGGCAGGACTGCACGTTCAACCCGATCTCCGATGTGACGGTCGTCAAGACCGCCGACCCGGAGGACGGCGCGGAGGTGCAGCAGGGCCAGAAGGTCACCTACACGCTGACGTTCGCGAACACCGGGCGCGGCGGGGAGGCGATCGACTACACCGACCACATGGGCGGGGTGCTCGACGACGCCGACCTGACGGCCGCTCCGGCGGCGTCCAATGGGGCGCTGTCGGTGTCGCCGGTGAGCGACGGGGCCTTCTCGGTGGCCGGTGAGCTCGCCGCGGGTCAGACCGTGACGGTCGTCTACACCGTCACGGTGCGCGGCTGGGCCGATCAGGGCGACCACGCTCTGGGCAACGTCGTGACCGTGAGCGGTCAGGAGCCCCCGACCGCGTGCGCGGACGACAGCGACCTGTGCACGATCCACCCGATCGCCGAGCCCGCGGCCCCGCCGCTGGCCGCCACGGGCGGCGCGATCGCGGCCGGCGTGGCCGGCGGCGCGCTGCTGCTGCTCCTCGCGGGAGGCGTGCTCCTGATCGCCCGCCGCCGCGCCAGCCAGGAGATCACCGAGCAGTAATCGCGGTTCCTCAGGCCCGGTCCGCCCTTCACGGGGCGGGCCGGGCCTGACGCATGGGCGGCGGCGCGCACGTCTATGCTCGAAGGGCCCGGCGGGGCTGCCGGGCATTGACGCGAGGGGAAGCTCATGTCGGACGCACCCGTGCTGCTGGAGGTCGACGGCGGCATCGCCCGCATCACGCTCAACAGGCCCGACCGCCTCAACGCGTTCGACGCCGAGATGGCACGCGCGTGGGAACGGGTCACGACCGAGGCGACGGGCCGCGACGACGTGCGGGCGATCCTGCTGCGAGGCAGCGGCCGCGCGTTCTGCGCCGGCGGAGACGTGCGCGCTATGGCGGCCGACCTGTCCTCGGGCGAGCAGGTGGGCGAGCTGGCCCGCGTCATCAACCGCGGCATCGCCGCGCTCACCGCGTCGGCGATCCCCGTGGTCGCGGCCGCGCACGGCACGACGGTCGGCGGCGGGTTGGGCATCCTGCTCAGCAGCGACTGGGCCGTGGTGGGCGAGGACTCCCGGATCGGGTGTGGTTACGCCGGCGTCGGGCTCACGCCCGACCTGTCGGTTTCCGCGCACCTGGCCGCCGCGGTCGGCGAGCGGCGCGCACTGCAGCTGGCGCTGAGCGACCGCCTGCTGGCGGCCGATGAGGCGCGCGAATGGGGGCTCGTGGCCGACGTCGTGGCGCCCGAGCGCGTCGGGGCGCGCGCCGAGGAGGTCGCCCGCTCATGGGCCGACGGCGCATTCCGTGCCTACGGCGAGGCCAAGCGGCTGCTGCGCTCCCGTGCCGGTCGCTCGTTCGCGCAGCAGCTGGAGGAGGAGGCGCGCGCGATCGGTGCGGCGTTCGACCGTGACGAGGCTCGCGAGCGGATCGCCGCCTTCGCCGCCCGCTCCCGCGGCTGATCCCGCGCCGTCGTCAGCGGTTCAGCAGGCGAACGTCGCCGAAGCGCCGCGCCAGCGTGGCGATCCAGTCGTCCCGGCGCATCGCGTGCCAGCCGAAGGCCATGAGGACGACGGTGGCCGCGAACACCCAGAACCCCACCCAGTTCACCGCGTCCTGGCCGCCGTAGATGTGATTGAGATTGCGCAGCGCTCCGGTGGCGAGCACGAGCCCGACGTGCACGACCGTGAAGGCGACGAAGAAGAGCATCGTCGGCCAGTGCAGCGCCTTCGCGAGGCGGGCCGTGAGCACCGGCTCGAACCGCGCGGGCCAGAAAGCGCTGAGGCGCCAGCCCGTCACCGCCGCGATCGGGGCGGCGAGGAACACGATGGCGAAGTAGGCCAGCTGCTGCAGCGCGTTGTAGTGAACCCAGCCGTTGTGCGCGGGCCAGTCCAGCGACACGTACTGCAGCAGCGCCGAGAGCGCGTTCGGCACGACCTCCCAGCTCGTCGGCACGATGCGCACCCAGTGCCCGCTGGCGAACAGCAGCACCACGAACACGATGCCGTTCGCCAGCCACAGCACATCGACGACGAGGTGGCCCCACAGCGCGAGCGACATGCGGCGCTTGCGCACGCGACGCGACGTCCACAGGCCCCCTGAGCGCTTCTCGAAACGAACCCGCAGGCCCGAGCGCACGATGAGGACGAGGAAGAACGCGTTCAGGAAGTGCGTCCACGACACGAATGCGGGGATGCCCTCCGTTGTGCCCTCGGGCAGAGGGGCGTCGCCGGGAAAGGCCTCGAGGAACGACCGGACGGGCTCGGTGGGCAGCAGGGCTCGCACGGCGAACACGGCGCACCACGCGAGGACGATCAGCGCCGCTGCCGCGAAGAGCCCCGACATCGCCTGGGTCCAGGTGGGGCGCGGGCGGGGCGTGGTCACCCCGCCATTCTCCCGGATCCTGCCCGGGAACCCGGCGCGAGCCGCACCGCCGTGAGCGGGACGCGGCGGGCGTCAGGGCGTGAGGGTCTGCGCCGTGAGGGCGATCGCCGCCGCCGACCTGCGCAGCAGCTCCAGCTCCCCCTCGTCGAAGCGCGTCTCGCGAATCGGCACCGCGCCGGACGCGTGCACGACCGACGGCACCGACAGCGCGACGCCGTCGATCCCGTGGAAGTCGCTCAGTACCGTCGAGACGGGAAGGACGGCGCGCTCGTCGTTGAGGATCGCCTCCACGATCCGCGCGACGGACAGGCCGATGCCGTAGTTGGTGGCGCCCTTGCCCTGGATGACCCGGTAGGCCGCGTCACGCACCTCCACGGCGATGGCGTCGAGCTCGTCGCGGCGGAAGCCGGCGAAGTCCGCGGTACGCCAATCGAGCAGCGGAACGGGCCCGATCGTGGCGCTCGACCACAGCGGGAACTCGGTGTCGCCGTGCTCGCCGACGATGTGCGCGTGCACCGATCGCGTGGCCACGCCCGCCGCCTCCGCGAGGCGCACGCGCAGCCGGGAGGTGTCGAGCACGGTGCCCGAAGCCATGACGCGCTCCGCGGGGAGGCCGGTGGCCTGCTGCGCGATGACCGCCAGGACGTCGCAGGGGTTCGTCACGATCACGAAGATCGCGTCCGGGGAGGCTTCGAGCAGTTGCCGCATCATGCCCGACACGATCCGCGCGTTCGTCGTCGCCAGGTCCATCCGCGTCTGGCCGGGGGCCTGCTTGGCGCCGGCGGTGATCACCACCACGTGCGACCCCGCGGTCACGTCGAGATCGGCTCCGCCGGTGATGCGGCTGGAGCCGGTGAAGTTCGTGCCGTGGGCGAGGTCGAGCACCTCGGCCTCGACCTTCTGTGCCGCGATGTCGTACAGCGCGACGTGGCGCGCGGTCTTGCGGATGAGCATGGCGTACGCGCTGCTCGAACCGACCGCCCCGGCGCCGACGACGGTGACCTTGGCGTTCTCGATCGCACCCATGGCGTCAGTCTCGCAGCGGGCCGCGCGCGCGGGAAGCCCCTTCGCGCCGGCTGCCCGCACGACGCCAGCGGGTCCCGCCGTGCGCGACGACGGGACCCGCTTGAATCATGACGCTGATCAGCGCGAGGTGGGCACGCGGCGCCTCATCAGGAAGAGTCCACCGGCGGCGAACAAACCGCCGGCGACGAGCCCGATCACCCACGACACGTCGGCCCCGGACGCGGCCAGCCGGCCCGAGACGACGGTCACGTCGGCGGTGAGCGGATCCCGCCCGGCGGAGGTGATCTCGAGCGTGTGCGCGCCGAGTTCGAAGTCGGCCGGGATGGCGACCGAGAAGCGGATCACGCCGTTCGCGTCGGCGACGGGCAGGTCCCGCACGACGATCGGGTCGCTGTGCAGGGTGGCACCGATGGACTGGCCCGGCTCGAGGCCCGACACGGTCACGCCGAGGTCCTCGCCCTGCGCCACCTGGGTGGCGCTCAGCTCGATGACCGCCCACTCGCCGGGCTGCTCGGCGCCGCCACCGGCACCGCCGTCCGAGCCTCCGTCCGATCCGGCGGCGACGGCGCGGCCGAGCGGCGCGGGATCGACGACCTGCGCCGCCGCGAAGTAGTCGACCGTGGCCGACAGGTCGATGAGACCGGTGTCCGCCGTGCCCTCGCCCTCCGCGAACGTCGCGAAGCCGTCGCCGCCGCTCGCGAGGAACGAGTTGGTGACGATGAGGAACTCGTCCGTCGCCTCGATCGGCTCGCCCCGATACGTCATCGACACGATGTGCTCGCCCGCCGGTGCGTCCTCGAGGTACTCGTAGGAGAAGCCCTCCGAAACGCCCAGGTGCAGCTTCGGGCGCTCGGCGCCCGGCTGCCACTGCTCCTCGAGCACCCGCTCGAGCTGCTCCCCCGTCAGCGTCACCGTGACGAGCGTGTTGCCGAACGGCTGCACCGCGGCGACGTCCGCGTAGGTGACGGTGCCGTCCTCGCCGTACCAGAGGTCGTCGCGCAGGCCGCCCGGGTTCATGAGCGCGATCTGGGCAGGCGCCGTGCCGCCGTAGTTCTCGTACTCGCTCGTCGCCCACAGGTACACATCCGCGACGAGGTTGCCCATGGTCGACTCCACGCCGCGGTCGGACCCGGGCGGGTTCCCGCCCCGCAGGATGTCGGCGGAGATGCGGCCGACCTCGGCGGAGCCCAGCTCGTCGGCCTCATCGGCCGCCGCGTCGACGATCGCCTGCACCTCGGCGTCCGCCGGGAACAGGGGCTGTTCCGTCGCGTCGTCCACGAGGTCGACCGTGGACCCGGCGATCGAGATCAGCTCTCCCGTCAGGGAGTCGGCCACGATGTCGAGCGCGCCGAGCGTCGTGCCGTACTGGTGGGCCTGGATGACCGGCCTGTCGGCGACCTCGCACGCGTACAGCTGATGCGTGTGCCCCGACACGATGGCGTCGATCTCCGCGGAGGCACCGCGGATCAGGTCGCCGTACTCCGACTGCTCCGCGGCGATGTCGGCGCAATCGGTGCCCGACGGGCCGGAGTGTGCGAGCAGGATGATGACGTCGGTCTCGTCGGCGATCTGCGCGGCCACCCGATTGGCGGCCTCCGTCTGGTCACCGAACTCAAGGCCGGCGATGCCGGAGGGGCTCACGAGCGTCGCGGTGTCGGACGTCACCGTTCCGATGAAGCCGATGCGGACGCCGCCCACCTCGCGGATGGCGTACTCCTGCAGTGCCGGCGTCTCGGTGCCCTTGAGGTAGACGTTGGCGCCCAGGCCGAAGTCCGCGCCCGCGACCCCGCTGCCGTCCGCGTAACGTGGCAGCACGCGATTCCTCAGGTCGTCGTAGCCCCGGTCGAACTCGTGGTTGCCCACCGCGCTCACATCGAGGCCCGCGGCGCTCAGTGCGTCGATCGTGGGGGTGTCCTCGGCGATGAAGGACGTGAAGGTCGAGGCGCCGATGTTGTCGCCTGCCGAGGCGAACAACGTGTTTGGGTTCGTGTCGCGATACTTGTCCACGGCACCGGCGAGCACGGCAGCGCCGGCCTCGTCGCCGTTCGCCTCGATGCGGCCGTGGAAGTCGTTGATCGTGAGCACCTGGACCTCCGTGGTCCCGTCGTCGATCGTGTGGATCGTCGTCGAGCCGGTGATCTCGTTGCCCACCACGAGCAGCGGCTTGCCGTTCGGTGACTCCTCAGCGGGCACGAAGTCCAGGCCCTCCGGGCCGAGGTCGCCAGCGGAGTTGACCAGCGCGGCGAGCTCCGCGTCGCCGGCACCGGCCTCCACGAGCGCCTCGTACTCCTCCGCCAGATTCACGTCGAAGTTGCGGTTGTCGGTGTACGAGACGTACGCCGGAGCGGTCGGATCGGTGATGTCGTAGGTCATGACGCCGCTCAGGCGCTCGAGCCCGATGAAGGCGTACGTGCGTCCGTCGATCTCGCCGATCGTCAGGTTCTCGGGCTCCACACCCTTTGCGTCGCTGCGGCTCTCGGCCTCGTTGTCGTCGTGGCCGGCGTTGAAGACGAGGTCCGTCTCCTCGCTGATGCGCGCGGTGATCTCCTCGAACGCGGAGCCCGAGTCGAACACGCGCTCACCGTCGGTGGTGTAGATCGAGAACGAGCGCGCGCCGAACGCGTACAGCTCGTCGTAGCAGCCCGCGGCCTCGTTGAAGCCCATCTCGGTGCTCACCTCGAGCCGGCCCAGCTTGTCGTCGCCCACGTAGCCGGCGAGGTTCTCGCACAGCGGGCCGCGACCCGACACCTCCTCCTCGGGGTCGCCGAGGTGCTTCACGCGGGCGGGCTCGACGTAGTCGCCCCACTCCCGGGCATCGCCCTCGTTGGCGGTGACCAGGTACGTCTCGCCGTCCACGACGTACGACTGGATGCCGTCGGGCATCGGCATGCCGTAGAGGCCGGGATAGGTCGCGAGGTTGATCTCGGGCGCGCCCTCGGGGTCGCGGTCCGACGGATCCAGCGCCACCTCGCCCGCGTTCTGGAACCCGAGGCCCCACACGTCGGTGATCTCAGCGGTGACGAGGTCGATCACGGCGATCGCATTCGCCTCCTGCAGCGCGGCGTAGGCCGTGCCGCCCTGCACGGTGATGTATTCCGGCTCCCAGTTCGTGGAGCGCGGGAAGGCCTGCGCGGCAGCGCTGGGGCGCGGGCCGAAGGCGTCGCGCATGCCCGCGGGCAGCGGCACGCTCTCGAAGGCGTGGAAGTCAGCCGTGCGCACGTCCGCCTGCGTCGGCGCGGCCACCGTGTCGGGCAGCGCGATCACGCCGATGCTGCCCTCGGGGTCGACCGAGAAGTCGTCGTTCGGCTCGCCCTCGTTGGCGACGACGGCGTACGCGCCATCCGGCGAGACCGTGACCATGTCGGGCAGCGAGCCGACCTCGACGGTGCCGAGGGTCTGGAGGGTGTTGGCGTCGAAGAACAGCACCCGACCGGGCAGCGTCTTGTCCGCGGCGTCCTCCAGCGCCACCACGCCCAGTCCGTCGCCACGGACCGCCACCGAGTTGGCGACGCCTCCCTCGGAGAGGATCTCGCCCTCCTGCGTCGGGTTCTCGGGGTCACTCATATCGATCACGAACACGGAGCCCGCCTCGGCGTTGACGGAGAAGAGGCGATCTCCGTACGCCTGCACGATCTCGGACGCGCCCTCGTCGAACAGGCCCGTCTCGAACGTGCCGGTGGCGTGGATCTGGAAGGGCGCGCCCTCCGCGTAGTCGGCGACCGGGGCGGCGACGATCGCGGCGCCGGCGGCGGTGGCCGGCACGATCGCGAAGGCGCAGACCGCGGCGGCGGCCGCTGCCGCTCCCGTCGCGCGCCGGAGGAAGGATGACGACATCGTGGGTCCTCGCTGATATCGGGTGGCCCGGACGGGACGTCCGGCCTACCCGTTCTATTCAGCGGAGGTGGCGCGGGCCGAGGGAGAAGGTGTCCGACAGGTGAACTCTCGGTGACGTCGGCCCGGCGCGGGTCAGTCGCGGGCCTCCCGACCGGCCGCGAAGCCCGCGGCGTAGGACTCCTCGGCGCCGGTGTGGAACATGTCGCGCTCGGCGGGTCTGACGATCGAGCGGGCGCCCGGCAGGTCGAGCGGGCCGACGAGATCGCCACGGCCGCGCACCACTGCGACGGGGCGGCCCGTGGTCTTGCGCTTGACCAGGTCGGCGGCGGCGGCCAGCTCGTCGGCGACGCAGGGGAGGGTGACGGCGAGCTCGCGGCCCTGGGCGTCGACCTGACCACGCAGGTCCTCGAACACGCGCACGCCGCCCGCGCCGATGGCATGGTCGGTCTGCCCGTCGCGCCACGCGCGCCCCAGCGTGTCGGAGACGATCACCCCCACCTCGACCCCGAGCCGCAGCCGCAGCCCCGTCGCGAGCGAGCGCGCGGAGGCATCCGGATCCTCGGGCAGGAGCAGCACGGTGCCCTCGGGGGTGTTGGACGCGTCCACCCCCGCTGCCGCGGCGATGATGCCGAGGCGGCTCTCCACGATCCGCGTGCGCGATCCGTTCGGCCAGGTGCGCTCCGCGACCACGCGCACCGTCTCCCGCGTGATGGCGTCGTCGCGGTCCTCCGCCCGGAGGAACCGCCCCTCGGCCTTCGAGACGATCTTGCTCGTCACGACAAGGATGTCGCCGTCGCGCAGCGCATCGCCGGCTGCCGCGGCGATGATGTCGACGAGGTCGTCGCCCGCGCGGATCTCCGCGATTCCCTCGAGCGCCCACACCTGCAGCGAGCCGGGGGCGGGATCAGGCACGGGAGAAGCGCACCTCGGTGAGTGTCTCGCCGAGGAACGGCTCCTGGCGCTCGACGCCGTCGAGACGGAAGCCTCGCTTCTCGTAGAAGCCGGTGCCGCCGGGGTAGTTCTTCGCGATCCAGCCGTACAGCGGCTCGCCGTCGTCGACGACGGCATCGAACAGGGCCCGCCCGATGCCCTTGCGGTGCCAGGAGTCGAGCAGATACACGAAGTACAGCTCGCGGGGCGCGGGCGCGTCCTCGTCGCGGGCGGGTCCGGAGGCCGCGAAGCCCACGATCTCCCCGCCCACCAGGGCGGCGGCGTGACGGTGCTCGGGACCGCGCTTGGCGTAGTGGGTCCACAGATCGGCCAGGCGCTTGGGGGAGACCGCCTCGAGCGCGGCCTTCGACACCATGCCGTCGTAGGTCTCGTGCCACACCTGGGCGTGGACACGGCCCATCGCCTCGGCGTCGACGTCTCGGATGGGGCGGATCAGCACGTCGGTGGCTTCCATGGCCAGACACTAACCCCATGCGGGGAGGGGAGGGAAATCGGATTGTCGCGATGTCGTCATCCGTCCGGTTCCGGGGCGGAGGCCTCTCGCCGACGTAGGCTTGGCCCATGGCCGCGGAGTCGCACAGCGAGCTGATCGAGGACGCCGTCGCGCTGGCGCGCCGATGGGTGCTGCAGGCCGCCGAGGTCGAGCAGGACCGGGCGGCCGAGCGGTTGGCGGCCGTGCTTCGCGACCCCGACGGTCTCGACTTCACCATCGGCTTCGTCGACGGCGTGATGCGGCCGGAGAGCCTCTCGGCCGCCGCGCGCCACCTCGCGAGGATCGCGCCGCGCGCCCCGGGCTTCCTCCCGCTGCCGCTTCGTGCCGCGGTCCGCGCCGGCGGCGCCGCGGCTCCCGCGGCCCCGGCCGCGATCGTTCCGGTCGCGCGACGCGTGCTGCGCGCCATGGTCGGGCACCTCATCGTCGACGCGCGCCCGGAGAAGCTCGGCCCGGCGATCGAGCGGATCCGCTCGGGTGGTGCTCGGCTGAACCTCAACCTGCTCGGTGAGGCGGTGCTGGGTGAGCAGGAGGCTCAGCATCGCCTCGCCCGGATCCACGCGCTCGTGGAGCGCGACGACGTCGACTACGTTTCGGTGAAGGTCTCGGCCATCGCGTCGCACCTGTCGATGTGGGCGTTCGACGAGATCGTCGAGCGCGTCGTCGAGCGCCTCACGCCGCTTTACCTGACGGCCGCCGCGAACGGCACCTTCCTGAACCTCGACATGGAGGAGTACCGCGACCTCGATCTGACGATCGCGGTGTTCACACGGTTGCTCGAGAAGCGCGAGCTGCGCGGCCTGCGGGCCGGCATCGTGCTGCAGTCGTACCTGCCCGACGCCCTGCCCGCCCTCGACGAGCTCACCGCATGGGCGACGGCGCGCGTGGACGCCGGCGGAGCCCCCATCAAGGTACGGCTCGTGAAGGGCGCCAACCTCGCCATGGAGCGGGTCGACGCCGCGATGCACGACTGGCCCCTGGCGACGTACTCCTCCAAGCTCGACACCGACGCCAACTACCTGCGCTGCCTCGGTGCGGCCCTCACGCCCGAGCGCACGCGGGCCGTCCGGGTGGGCGTGGCCGGGCACAACCTGTTCGACATCGCCTACGCCTGGCTCCTCGCCAACCGTCGCGGCGTGGCCGACGACGTCGAGTTCGAGATGCTGCTCGGAATGGCGCAGGGGCAGGTCACGGCGGTGTCCCACACCGTCGGTCCCGTGCTGCTGTACGTGCCGGTCGTCGCGCCGGCGGAGTTCGACGTGGCGATCAGCTACCTCGTGCGCCGCCTCGAGGAGAACGCCTCAAGCGAGAACTTCCTCTCGGCCGCGTTCGGCATGGCCGAGGACGAGTCGCTCTTCGCCCGCGAGCGGGATCGTTTCGTCGCGTCCGTGCGGCGATCCGTCGACCCCGCCCTGCCGACGGGCCCTCACCGGGCCTCGCGGCGCAAGGCCGTCGAGGCGCCGGAGGCCGCTCCGGCGACGGACGAGCAGCTCACGCAGGCGGTGCTCGACATCGCCCGCGGACACGAGGAACCGGATCGGCGCTTCGAACAGAACACGTGGGTCGAGACGGCCGTGTTCCAGGCGGTGGAATCGGTGGAGGCCGCCGGCGCTCCCGGCTTCCGCAACACCCCCGACACCGACCCGGCGCTGCCGGAGAACCGTGAGTGGGCGCGGGCCGTGCTCGCGCGCGTGCCCGGCTCCATGGCCGGAGACGCGACGATCCAGGGGGCGCGCGTGGCGGACCGTGACGAGCTGGAGCGCACCGTGCGGCGGGTGCGGGAGGCGGCGGCGTCGTGGGGGAGCGCTCCGGCGACCGAGCGCGCGGATGCGCTGCGCCGCGCCGCCCGAGCGCTCGACGCGCGGCGGGCGGCCCTCATTGAGGTGGCCGCGTCCGAGACGGGCAAGGTCTTCGCGGAGGCCGATGCGGAAGTGAGCGAGGCCGTGGACTTCGCGAACTACTACGCCGCCACAGCGTCGGAGCTCGACGCGATCCAGGGGGCTCGCTTCGAGCCGGCGCGCGTCACGGTGGTGGCGCCGCCATGGAACTTCCCCCTCGCCATCCCCGCGGGCGGTGTGCTCGCCGCCCTCGCCGCCGGCTCGGGTGTCGTGTTCAAACCGGCCCCGCAGGCGCGTCGTTGCGCAGCCGTCGTGGCCGAGGCGCTCTGGGAGGCGGGAATCCCCCGCGACCTGCTCGCGCTCGTCGACCTCGACGAGGACGAGCTGGGGCGTGAACTGATCACCCACGAGGCCGTCGACCGGGTGATCCTGACCGGCTCGTGGGAGACGGCCGAGCTGTTCCGCTCCTGGCGACCGGATCTGCCGCTGCTGGCCGAGACCAGCGGCAAGAACGCCATCATCGTCGCCCCCTCGGCGGACCTCGACCTCGCGGCGGGCGACCTCGTGCGCAGCGCCTTCGGCCACGCCGGCCAGAAGTGCTCCGCGGCGTCCCTCGCGATCCTCGTCGGTCCCGTCGGGCGGTCCAAGCGGTTCGCGCGGCAGCTGGTCGACGCCACCCGTTCGCTGCGGGTCGGACCACCGTCCGATCCGCTCAGCGAGGTGGGGCCCGTCATCGAGGTGCCTCAGGGCAAGCTGCGCTGGGCGTTGACCACGCTCGATGCCGGTGAGCAGTGGCTGGTGAAGCCGCAGGAGGTGCCCGGCGGCAACGGCCGGTACTGGACACCCGGCATCCGCGTGGGGGTGCGCCCCGGCTCCCGCTTCCACACCGAGGAGTTCTTCGGGCCGGTGCTCGGGGTGATGCACGCACCCACGATGGAGGCGGCCATCCGGCTGCAGAACGCCGTGGACTACGGCCTCACCGCCGGCCTGCACACGCAGGACCCCGACGACCTGGCCATGTGGCTGCGGCAGGTGGAGGCCGGCAATCTCTACGTCAACCGTGGCATCACGGGAGCCATCGTCCAGCGCCAGCCGTTCGGCGGGTGGAAGCGCTCGTCCGTGGGCGGCGGGGGTAAGGCCGGCGGCCCGAACTACCTCGTCGGCCTGGGCGAGTGGCGGGCGACGAGCGGCGGAGCGACCGGCCGCAACCTGCACCTTCGCGGGCTCGATACCCGCATCTCGGCGTTCATCGAGGCGGCGCAGCCGTCGCTCGGATACGAGGAGTTCGAGTGGCTGCGCCGTGCGGCGCTGTCGGACGCGGTGGTGTGGGACCGTGAGTTCGGGCAGGTCAAGGACGTCTCTCGTCTCGGCGTGGAGCGCAACCTCTTCCGCTACCGCCCGGTGCCCGTGGCGGTGCGCGCCACGGCAGACGCGGGTTGGCAGGAGGTGCTGCGCGTGGTCATCGCCGGCATCCGCGCGGGCGGCGGGTTCTCGCTGAGCGTGCCCGTGGGACTTCCGGCCCCGGTGCGCCGCGCGCTGGGCGACCTGCGCATCCCCGTCCACGTCGAGTCCGACGACGACTGGATCGCACGAATGTCTCACCGCGCGGAGGATCCCGATCCCACGGCGGACGCCGGCGGTCCGCCCGCGTCCGTGCCTCAGCCGGAGGCGGAGACGGCCGATGACGACGCCGAGGCGCAGCTCGTGGACCTCGTCGATCCGCGTGCAGCCGCGGTGACACGGCCTCCACGCGTACGGCTGATCGGACCGCGCGCGTCGGTGCGGGAACTGCATCGCGCGCTCGCCGTCGCGGTCGAGGGTGATCCCGACCTCGCGATCTACGCGGGCGAGGTCACCACGGCGGGCCGCCTGGAGCTGCTGCCGTTCCTGCGCGAGCAGGCCATCTCGATCACGGCGCACCGGTTCGGAAACCCGGACCGCACCTTCGTCGGGGTGATCTGAGGGTGCCCGTGGCGACGCCCGGGCACATGCCGACGCCGGTCTTCCCCGTTTCGGAGCCCGGGCGGGTGGTTGCCGGGCTCGCGCTGATCGCCGTCGTCGCCGTCCTCCCCGTCGTCGGCCGCCGCGCGGGTCGCAGACGCCGCTGACGCTCAGCCGACGAGGGTGTCGAGCGGCCAGCCGATGCCCGACTCGGGCGTGACGCCCGCGGGATCGCCGCCCAGCTCCGCGAACGAGTCCGCCAGCGAGAATCGGTCGCCCGTGCTGCCGTCGACGCCGTACATGTGCACGTGCGTGGCGTAGTCCGGGATCTGGTCCGCGTACGTGATGACAAGGCTGAGCAGCCCGAGCATGTCGTTGCCGTTGAACTCCGCCGAGGTGGCAGGCATGGCGGTAACGGCGACGGCGCAGACGTCGTCGAGGTACTCGAAGCCGAAGGTCACGTCCATGGGGTGCTCGGTGAAGGCGCTCGTGCTCACGGCCACGGTGAGAGCCGTGAGCAGTTCGTGCCGCCCCTCGCCCGTCTCGCACTGCTCCTGTGCCGAGCCGGCAGCGTCGGTGACCTCGTCGGCCGGCTCGTCCGCGCCGTCATCGTCCGCGGTGCCCCCTTCGCGCGGCTCCTCCGCGCCGCCGCCCCGCGCGGGCCCGTCGTCGGCCGACTGCTCGGCCGCCGGGCCGAACGCGCCGCTTAGCGCGGCGATGCCGAGCCCGCCGCCGCCGAGCACGAGGATGGCCGCCAGGACGATCGCGATCGTCGCCCCCGCGCCCCACCGCTTCCGGGGCCGCGGGGCGGTGGCCGTCGGCCCGTAGCCGGGCACGCCGCCGTACGGCATCGCCGCGGTGTGCGCCGCGGCGGGGACACCGTGCGGCGCGAAGGCCTGCGGCGCGGCGTGACCGCCGCGCGGATCGCCGGCGTAGGCACCGGGCGCGACCGATCCTGGCGCGGCGGGGCGGGGGCCCGACGGGTGGTAATGCTCGGTCCACCGCACGCCGTCCCAGTACCGCGACAGGCCCGGCCTCTCGCTGGGGTACCAGCCCGGTGGCGGCGTCTGTCCCGTGGTCATGGCGACTCTCTCTCGGTCGGGCCGGCAGCACAACCCCCGGCAGGCCCTCCGATGCTACTGACGCCCGCGGCGTCGTCGCGATGGGCAGCGCTCCCCCGGGCGGCACCCGAAGGCGCGATCAGCGGCGGCGGATCGGTCGACGCGCGCCGAGGCGGCCGATCACGAGCGCGGTCAGCGAGACGGCGACGCCACCCGCCAGCGTCCACGCCACGACCTCCCTGGCGCCTGCGAGGGGATCGCGGGGCGCTTCGATCCGGATCTCGCTGCGGTCGATGACGACGTCGGCCGGGCGCTCGTGGACGGGTGATTCGGGCCCGGGCACGCCGCCGTCGTCGACGAACGCCACGGCCTCGTAGGGTCGCGCCTCGCCCCAGCCGATGGTGTCCTTGCGGGCGTCGGGCGTCGTGCGCAGGGCCGTGGCCATGATCCGATGGGCCCACTGTTCGGGTGACTCGTCGGGGTGAGCCGATGCCACCAGCGCCGCGATGCCCGAGACGACGGCCGTCGCCCAGCTCGCCGACACCTGCTCGCCGAGCCCGGTGTCGCCACCGCCGCACCAGGGGGCGAGTAGTGCCTGCCCGGGGGCCACCACGTCGACGTGCTCGCCGGCGAAGGACGCGCCGAAGTCCCATTCGCCGGCGAGCGTCACGGCGCTGACGCCGAGCACCCCGTCGAGCGCGGCGGGGTACCGCACGCCCTCGGCATCCTCCTCGCTCGTGCCCCGGTTCCCGGCGCTCGCGACGATGAGGGCACCGCGCCCCTGCGCGTACTCGACGGCGCCCTGGATGTCGGCGCTCGGGGTGGCCTGCGACAGCGAGAGGTTGATCACCTGCGCGCCGCGGTCGGCCGCGATCCGGATCGCGTTCGCCACCGACGCCGCCGAGGGGCCGACGTTCTGCTGGTCCTCCGTCGATGCCACCTGGAAGGCGCGCAGCGAGAGGATCTTCGCGGCGGGGGCGACCCCGACCACGTCGGATCCGTCGATCGGGCGAGCGGCGATGAGGCCCGCCGCGGCCGTGCCATGACCGTACAGGTCGGCGCCGGGGTCGACGGACGGGTTCTGGTCGGGACCGACGGTGTAGGTGGTCTGGCCGCCCGCGATCGCGCCCTGCAGGTGGGCGTTGTCGGCATCGACGCCGCTGTCGATCACGGCGACCGTGACGCCCTCGCCCCGCGTCAGCTGCCAGGCCTTCTCGAGCCCAAGCCGCTCGACGAGCGCGTTGCCGGAGCCGTCGATGAGCGGCTGGGGTTGGAGGCATGGCTCCTCTGCCTGCGCCCGTGCGGGCTCCATCGGCCCGGCAGCGAGTCCGGCGACGGCGAGGGCGAGGGCCAGCGCGCCGACGAGCGCGCGCCGCCTCACGACCCCTCCGATGCCACCACTCCCGTGGCGTCCTGGCTGAGCTCCGGGCCGATCGGGAAGAGCCGTGCCCACGCGGCGGGCACGATGACGATGTCGTCGCGGGCGTACCCGAGGCGTTCCACGTCGGCGAACGTGGCGATCGGGAAGTAGACGCCGTTCTCGGAGATGTAGCCGAAGGCGTCGCCACCGCCGGCCGACACCGCGTCGACGAGGGCGCCGCCGCCGGGCTCCACCACCGGACCGGGCGTGAGATCGGCGGGTGGCGCGCTCACCGTCACGGTGGGCCGCAGCACCTCGGCGCCGTCGGACGTCGGGAACTCGGAGGGCTCCATGCGCACGCAGGTGGCGCCCTCGGCGGGGGCGGCGAGGTAGGTCGGCCAGTCGTCGGGGATGGCGCTCTCCTCGGAGATGAGCGGGCCGGCCTCGGTCACGCTCATCGTGACCGGCTCCTGGAGCGTCGGATCCTCGCTCACCGACATGGCGGCGATCTCGCGCGCGAACGCGTTCAGGCGCACGAGCCGGGCATCGTCGGTGACGATGTAGTCTCCGGTCACGGCGCCTTCCGCGTCCTGGGTCTGCACCATCTGCCCGACGCGCAGCTCGGCGTCGCCGGCCGGCTGTCCCAGGCGGTCGAATGTCAGGGGTCGCAGCGGCGTGCCCTGGTCGAGCAGGTTGAGCCAGTTGGCGTTGACCGTGCGCAGCTCGTGCGTCACCTGCAGTGCGAGGCTCATGGCCTCGACCTGCCCGGGGATCTGGTACCGCATGGAGCCTGTTACGTAGTACGCCGTTCCGTCCGCGTCGCGCACGATGTCGGCAACCGGTGCGGTGCCGGGCACACCGGACGTCGCGATCCGGGTGGACGGGGCCGCCTCGATCGGGTCGCCGTCCTCGCCGTAGACGGTCTCGCCCGCGATCGCGCGGCTGATCTCGTCCGAGACGCACGAGGTCCACGCGGCACCGATCAGGCGATCGGCCTCGGGCAGCGCGTCGGGCGCGTCGGCGATCCCGATCGGGGTGGACTCGCGCGGCATACCGGCCAGCTGATCCGCCGTGACCTCCAGGATGTCGGACGAGCCGGTCGCCAGTCGGGCGCTGGCGAGGTTGAGGAACGGGTAGAGCGTGCCGTTGATGGCGACGTACCGGGTGCCCTCGCCCTTCACGACGACGACAGAGGCGTCCTTCCACCCGTCGGGGAGCGTGCCGGTGAACGAGCCCACGACGAGTGTGCCCACCGCGGTCAGCACGGCCAGAGCCAGACCCACCACGACGCCGCGCAGCGGCTTCGCCGGTGCGAGCTCACGCCCGCCGGGCGCGCCGCTCGTGAAGGCCGTCAGCAGGCGTCTGTGGCTGAAACGCTGCGCCTGGATGAGCTCCTGCTTCGACGCCATGCGTCAGAACCACCCGCCCACGAGGATCGCCAGGGGCGGCAGCAGTGCGATCGTCACGATCTCCGCGGGGTCGGCGACGCGATCGACCCAGAGGCGCTTCTTCGGCGCGAGGAGGCCGAGGCCGATCACGGCGGCGGCGATCACCGCCAGCACGACGATGAGCCAGGTGCTCCAGTCGGGGAACGAGCTCACGGCGACGAACACCGTGAGGACCGCTCCCACCATCGCGGTCGCCGTGACCGCGACGATGTCGGCGCGCGAGAACACCTGCCGCACCCCGAGCACCAGGGCGACGTACGTGAGCAGCGCGAGGGCGAGACCCGGCAGACCCGACGCCACCACCGGGGTGGTGGCCAGCAGCGCGATCGCTCCCGTCGCGATCCGCAAGGACACCTGGAAGCGGTGACCGACCGCATAGCGCGCCGCGACCTCGGCGCGCGAGACCTCGGCGGGCGCGGCGTAGATCTCGGAGTCGTCACGCGCCGACGCGACGCGCAGAGAGGTGGAGGCGAGCGCAAGCCAGGGGATGCCCAGCCCGGCCATACCCGCACCGGCGAGCGCGATGGCGAGGATCGACGCCGGCGCGGCGCCGGTGAGGAAGATCACGAGCCCCGACAGCCCCATGACGCCGCCGACGACGAGCGGGATGAGGGAGTACTCGCGCGGCTTCGTCACGAGAAGCATGGCGATGCCGCCGACGAGCGCGGCGCCGGCGCCCGCGAGGGCGGTGGGCAGCCCCCAGCTCGGCGGCAGGCCCAGGGAGGTGAAGCCGGCGACGGCGGCGTGGAGCGAGGCGACCTGCACGAGCGCGACCGGCGCCTGCGGCGGCGTTCCGATCTTCTCCAGCACGGTGGCGCAGATGAGCAGCAGCACGGCGGCAAGCCCCGTGCCGATGGGCGCGACGAGCGAGTGCTCTCCCGCCAGCTCGGCCACGAGCACCGGCAGTGCCGCCACGGTGAGGAGCACCGACGCGGTGACGGTCGTGGTGGTGACGGTATCGCCGGGGGTCCACGGCTTCGCCTGTTCCTCGACCACATCGGCGACCGCTTCGACGATGTCGTCGTAGGTCTTGGTCGGCGTCGAGTCCGCGCCGATCTGCAGGGCGATGACGTCGCCGTCCTGCACCCGTTGGGCGACGAGCGAGCGGTCGGGATCGAGCCGCTCGCCGTCCGAGCGCACGAACCAGTAACCGGCGTGCGCGTCGACCGGGTCGAGCACGCGCAGGCGCTGCGCGACCGAGGGCACGATCTCGGCGACGGGCACGCCACCGGGAAGGGCGACATCGACGCGGCGTTCGCCGGACTGAATCGTGAGCTTCAGCAGCTGAGGCGCCGCCACCGCGGTGCCGCCGTCGCGTTCGTTCATCCGCTCCCCTGTGTCCCAGCGCCGGACTCAGTATAGGGATGCGCGTGATGGGGAGTGGTACCCATTGGTGGCCGTGGGGCGTCTCTGTATGGTTGGTCGCGTCGCCGGGCATCCGGTGATGGGTCCCGCAGGGGGGATCCGAGGGGTCCATGACCGGGTGACGTAGGTCGCCCCAGAACTTGGAGATGAGTATGGCAAACGAAGTTTCCGCCGCAGAAGGCGCCATTGATCGCGGTGCTCAGATCGTCGCTCAGGCGAAGGTGCAGCTGAACACCGACATCGCTCAGCTGGAGGGCAAGCTCGCCGGTATCGGCGCGGCCTGGCAGGGTGCGTCGGCGACGGCGTTCACGTCGCTGATGCAGGCCTGGCGTGCGCAGGCGAAGAAGATCACCGACAACCTCGACGCGTTCGAGGCGAACCTGAAGTCGTCGCAGGTGGGTTACACGACGTCCGATGACGCGTCGGCGTCGTCGATGAGCAGCCTGCAGAGCCGTCTGGGCTGACCGGAACTGAGGGAGAGAGAATCATGACGTTCAAGGCGAACTTCGGTGGCATCGCCACCGCCGCGGCCGACATCGCGTCGGGCGCCAGCACGATCGAGTCGCACCTGGCCGACATGGACCGTGCGCTCGCGCCGCTTCGTTCCGACTGGTCGGGTTCGGCCTCGGAGTCGTACCAGGTTGCGCAGCGCAACTGGAACCAGGCGATCGCGGACATGAAGGTCCTGCTGTCGCAGATCGGTCAGCAGGTGCAGCGCGACGGCGAGCAGTTCCAGCAGACCGAGCAGGCCAACGCCAAGCGTTTCGCCTGAGCCTTCGGGCTGAGCAGATGGGCGGTGTCCGCGTGAGCGGGCACCGCCCATCGTCGTGATACAGCGAGACGACGGAGGGGATGATGGTCGTGCTCGGTGGCGACGACTCGAAGCGAGGAGCGCGCATGAGGCGTGGTGCCGCCGGGGCCGTACGGGCAGGGTGGATAGGAGCGTTTGAGGATACCGGCAGCGCCGCAGGGTTGCGATGGGCACGGCTGCCCGCCCCATTCACGGGGGAGTTGGGTAGGTTGCTCATGACGGCGTGCCGGCACCGCGCGTTCGGTGCAGGTCGTGTCTGGACGGCTGTCGCGTGAGCGAAAGGGTGGGCGCGTGAGGCGTGGTGTGAGGACGGCGGCGGTCGTTGCCGCGGGGGCGCTGTTGCTGGGCGCGGCGGCGCCGGCGGCGGCGGCTGCGGATTATCAGTCCGGGTTGTGGTGGTACACCGAGGCGGGTGTGGCAGCCGCACATGCGGAGGTGACCGGTGAGGGCGTGACGATCGCGCTCATGGACACCCCCGTCAACGCCGATGCTCCCGCATTGCAGGGTGCCGACGTCGTGGGTGCCGGCTCGACGGAGTGCGCCTCGGGGGAGCCGGTCCCGGTTCTATCTGACGGCGCAGGCGCACAGCACGGCACGGATGTCGCCACGATGCTGGCTGGCAATGGTCAGCCGGTGAACGGCAATCCCGGCATCACGGGGGTGGCACCCGGAGTGGACGTGCTCGTGTACACCGCCGTCCACGGGCAGGGCGACGACGTGCCAACGTGCGTGTCGGACGACGAGTACCGTGTCGGCAACATCCGCGATGCGGTGGCACGGGGAGCGGACATCATCCTGTTCACGAGCGCGCAGGTGGCGGTCGGTCAGTTCGCGACGGCGCTCATTCAGGCGGTTAACGCCGGCGTCATCGTGGTGGCATCGAACCGGAACGCGGGGTCGGAGACGAACGAGCTTGGCGACAACAGCACCACCGCCTCATTCAACGGTGTCGTCTCGGTGGAGAGCTTCGGGCCTGGCGGTGTGCGGGACGATCCCGTGGTCGGACCGTGGCTGACGGTCGTGTCGCCGGGTGACGGCTCGCTGACGTATCAGCGCGGCAACGAGGGCACCTGGGACGAGCCGCTGCTGATGAACGGTACCTCGCTCGCGACTCCGTTCACGGCCGGTGCGTTGGCGCTGGCGATGCAGAAGTGGCCGGAGGCGACGTCGAATCAGATTCTGCAGTCGCTGGTCCACACGGCGTCGCATGCGAATCCGGATCCGGTGCATACGGATGAGGAGGGGTACGGGTTCATCGACCTGCCGCGCCTGCTCGCGACGGATCCCACTCAGTTCCCGAACGAGAACCCGCTCATCCGAGCGGAGGGGGAACCGACGCTCGAGGAGTATGAGGCGGGCGTGTACTCGGGCGAGTTCACTGAGTATCCGATCGATCCCCCGATCGGAGGAACGGCGGAGGGAGACGGGGCGGGTGACGACGCCGGTGCAGGGCCGGCGGGGGAGTCATTCCCCGTGGGGCTGGTGCTCGGCCTGATTGGTGGCGGCGTAGTGCTGATCGGGGTGATCGTGGTGGTGGTCGTGCTCGCCGCGCGCCGGAAGCCGCGGCAGCCCGCGCCGGGGCCGTACCCGCCCCAGGGGCACTACGGCCAGGCGCCGCGGGGTCAGCACGGGCATCCCCCGCAGCACTACCAGGGGCTCCCTTACGCACCGCCGGCACCGCGCCCCGGTGCCGCTCCCGACCATGGGCCGGGGCGACGAGACGGAGGGGCACGTGGGTAGTTCTCTCCATATGCCTAGCGCGGAAGTGGCCCTAGCATTGCGCGTGTTGGACGAATCGGGAGGGGAACGATGAGTCAGGAGATCGGCGCCGATCGCGAGCAGATCGCGGATCAGGTGGCCAGGCTGCACGCGCTGGCGGAGACCATCACGCACGCGCGCGGAAGGCTGAGCGGAGCGGACGCTCAGCTGGCTGCCACCGTGTGGGCGAGCGACAAGCTGTCTCGGGACTTCCGCGTGCAGTTCACGAAGAACATGTCGGCGGGTGTGCAGCTCCTTTCCGAGGCGAGAGCGGAGGCTCTGTACATCGCAGAGCAGCTGCGCGCGGCTTTGGAGGACGTCGAGGAAACCGATGCCGCCATGGCTCAGGAGTTCCTCGCCGCCGTGAACGCGACGATCAACACGCTGGAGGCCTGAGATGGCGGGGACGAACGAGGAGCGCCTGCGCGCGCTGGCCGCGACGTACCAGAACGGGGACGCGCGAGAGGCGCTCAGCAACCGGGTCTACGACACGAAGGCGGCTCTCGACGACGTGGTCACGGCCATTCGCAACGTGCGAGGGGCCCCGGGATTCACGGGCCGTATCGCCGATACCTCCGGCGACCGGCTCGACGCGCTCGCGCAGAAGCTCGACGACCTGAGGACCAACCTCGACAAGCACACGCCGCCGTGGACTACAGCGACACGTGCGTTGGGCGACGCGGCGGCCGCTCTCGAGGCGCTGCCCGGAACCGATCTGTCCGAGAGCGAGCGCAACACCATCGACATCGCCCTCAAGACCGGGGGCACGGTACTCGCGGGGCCGCTGGGTTACGTCGCGGGTGACATCGCGGCGGACTGGCTCATCGGGGAGAACGAGCGGCGTCGGGAAGAGGCGGCCGCCAAAGCTCTCGCCGCCTTCGAAGCGAGCATGTCTGCCGCTTCGGTCGCACTGCCACCGGCCGTAGATACGGATCTTCCGCCTCGGGAGGAAATCTCGGAGGAAGAAGAGGACGGCACGGAGACGTCATGGCGTGAGCGCACCGGCACGGGCAGCCTTCCGGGTGGCGGTGGCTACAGCGGCGGCACGCCGGGCGGAACGGGGCACGGCAGCCAGATCCGGCCGATGGACCCGATCCACGGAGACTCGTTCCCGACGCCCCCGACGACGGCTTTCCCGACGCCCGGCCAGACGCTGCCGCAGTACCCGCTGCCGTCGCCGACGGTGCCCTCTCTGCCGGGGCCCGGAGTCACGGTGCCGCCGGGTGACATCGGGATCGGCGACGTCGACACCGGCGCCCCCATCCGCATCGACGGCGGGCTCACGCCCGGCGCGCCGAGCGTTCCCGGCTCGGGCGGCGGCTACGGCGGCATCGGCGGCGGCGCCGGTGGCACCGGCGGGGGTGCCGGTGGTTCCGGCGGCGTCGGTGTGGGCGCTGCTCTGGGTGGTGGCGCGATCGGCGCCGGCGTGGCCGCGCGGATCGCGGGCGGGCGCGGGCTCTTCGGCGGTGCTCCGGGCGGCGCAGCAGGCGTCGGTGGCGTGGCCGGCGTCGGCGGTGCGGCCGGTGGTGCCGGTGGCGCGGGCATGGGCGGCATGGTCGCCGGCGGCGCTGGCGGCCCCGGCGGCAACGCCGCGCGAGCCCCGCGCACGCGTGGCGGGCTGAGCGGCAAGGCCGGCCACGGCGGCGTGTTGGGCAACGGCGCAGCCGCGGGCGGCGCCAACGGCGGCGCTGGCGCGGGCTCGGGTGCCCGCGGGGCGACCGGCGGCGGCGTGATGGCCGGCGGCGCGGGCGCGGGAGGCAGCGACCGCAAGAAAAAGCGCGATTCGCTCGACCTCATCGCCATGCAGCTCGACGAGGAAGAGGTCGTCACCGACCTCGGCGCCCTCGGGGGCGCGGGCGGCCGTGGCGACGACAAGGATCGCGACGAGCTCGCCTGGTGACACGCGAAAGCCGATTCGGCGGGCCTTGCTGGATGCGCGACGATTCGATGGTGGGCGGATGACACAGATTGAGGTGGACGCGGAGGCGTATGAGGCGGTGCGCGCTGCCTTGCGCACTGCTGCCTCCGACCTGCGGGCCACACGGGGTCGGCTCAGCTCAGCGGTGCCGGGAGACGCTTTCGGTCCGATCGGCGCGGCGATCCCGCCGGTACTCAATGGACTCGGCGCGATTGTCGAGGGTGCATCCGCTGCGGTGGCGGCCGTCACCGACCGCGCCAGCTCAGGGATCGGCCGAGCTGTTGATGGCTTCAGTGAGGTCGACGCCCAGGTTCGGCACGACCTGGATCGCATGGCGATAGAGCTCGGATGACGCTCCAGCTGATTCCGCAGGCGGACGCCGCCGCGGAGGGGCTGCGCCGCGCGAGCTGGGCGGATGGCCTGGGGACCGCGCCGGCGACGGCGAACGACTGCGGCGGCGGGTTGAAGGGCCTCGCGGGGGAGCTCACGGTGTTCATCCGGCCCTTGGAGGACCTGCTGGAGCTCGTGACGGGGGATCCTGCCGGGCTGTATCAGGCATCGCACACGTGGGAGACCTACGCAGGGGACGCGCAATCCGTTTCCGAGCTGCTCTTCCGGGCGCTCGAACAGCTGCAGGACGCCGCGCGCGGCGCAACCGCTGACGCGCTCAGGGCGACGCTCTGGGTGCTCGGGTCGGCGGCGCACTCGATCGCCGACTGGTCGAAGGTCACCAGCCAGGTGCTCCAGCTGTGCGTGCGCGCCGTGGAGGTCATGCGTTCCGCCGTGTGTGCGGGGATGGAACTCGTCGCAACCGCGGCGGGCGCGCTCGGTGACCTCGTGTTCGGGAGCTGGCCCTGGGAGTGGGAGGAGAAGGCCCAGGTCATCCAGGAGTTCGCGCACAATTGCGCACAGGTCGTCGACGAGGTCGTCGAGGCCCTGGACGCCGCATTGCAGGCGCTGCGGGAGATGGTGCGCCTCGCCACCGACCTGGGGCGCGCCCTCGTCCCGTTTCACCAGGCGATCGACGACGCGATCGGCGCTCTCATCGAGGCGATCCCGCCGGGTGAGGTCCTCGGGCCACTGGGCGATGGCATGGGCCAACTTCCGCAGGGGCGGCTCGGCGATACCTATGAGCCCGGGCCGGTACCGTTCGAGGGGTCCGAGCACCGGTTCCGCGAGGATCATCAGCTTGGTTACGCGCACGAGTTCGACCTCGGTGAGACCGACATGACCACCGAGCAGCTCAACGCGATGTTGCGTCAGGAGTTCGGCCATGTGTTCCTGCCGTCGAGAGTCGGCGACAACGGTCAGCTCAACGCGCAGCTCGAGGGTGAGGGCCAGGTCATCGAGACGTCGCTGTTCGGAATGGGTATCCCCGGAGTGACTTCGGGCGACATCGTGGTTCAGCAGATGACCGACGACGGTTTCGTGATCGCGGCACAGCGAGGACACCCCGAGTACCCAGGAGAGGTGGCCTTCCGCCTCCGAAATGTCGATGGACGTGCAGTGTTCGAAGTGACCGGCGCCTACGACGAGACCATCCTGGGCAGGATGGGATTCGAGGGGAACACGAACCCCGCCTATGCCGGCATCTCGGACGTCGCGATCTGGTCGGACATGAAGTATCGACTTCGGGACATGATGAACTATGGCCGTTGAACGGTGGCTCGGAGCGGTCGCCGTCCTCGGAGCCGCGTTGCTTGTAGGAGGGTGTGCGCCGTTGGAATCCCGGTGGGAGGATCAGATCCCGCACGATGCGCCGTCGGGCGGCCAGACCCTGGCGCAGATGCAGGAGTCGCTGACGGAGATCCCTGGCTTGACGATCACGACTCCGGGCGGTGGCACGCCCAACGTGAAGGGCAACACGGGTTACGACTTCACCGTCGAGGTGCAGCCGGGTCACGCCATCGTCGATGGCCCCGCCCTCGTGGATTTCCTCGTCCGATCGGCATGGTCGGTGCGAGACGGCTGGATGCCCAACGCGCAGATCAGCATCAGCGTGCAGGCGGAGCCCGGCAGCGGATTCGACATAGGGCCTACGGCAGCCGAAGGTGGTTGGGTGGCGCCGCGCGATTGGGTGGTCTCCGACAGCGGATACAGTCGGGTGCCGATACCGGTGGACGAGTCAAAGGGAGCGGAGAACCGCGAGCGTCTTGGGCCCTGGCCCGGAGAAGTGCCCGCTGTCCCCGCGAACGTCACGGCACCGGCCAGCTGAGGAGAGACATGGACCAGACGGACGACGCGATCGGCTCTTCCTTCGAAACGGCGCGGGCGCGGCTGGACGAGATCGTGCGGCGCGCAGAGCAGAACCGACAGCGAGCGCACGCGCTGGCCGACGATGTGCGGCAGGTGACGGCCGAGGCCCGCAGCACCGGGGGAGAGGTGGTGGTGCGGGCCGGTGTCGGTGGCCGCGTCGAGACGATCGAGTTCGGCGACGAGGCAGAGGAGATGACGCTCGACGATCTCGCGCAGCTCACCGTGCGAACAGTGGCGGAGGCGCAGCACGCGGCGATGGCGACCCTGGCAGAGCGGGCAGGGCGCGTTTTCGGGGGCGACTCCGAGATCGCCGAGCGTATGCGGCGGGACGCCGACAGTGCATATCCGCCGCCCGCCTCCGGATCGACGTCCGCAGGCCGACCGGCGCTGTAAGGGAAGGCCATGCGGTTGAAGGTCGATACGGAGGAGCTCCGCTCCGCCGCCGCCGCGTTGCAGGACGCGGCGAAGGCAGTGACGGCCAACGCTGATGGCGTGCGGCAAGGAGTCGGTCAGCTGCAGACGGGATGGACGGGCGTCGCTCAGCATTCGTTCTCTGCTGCGCACACGGACGTCGACGTGCGTTGGCGGCGAAAGGCTGCGATCCTCGACGATGCCGCCGCGCGTCTGCGACGCGCGGCCGGGGACTACGAGAGCGCGGACGCCGCGGGCGCTCGCGCCGTGCTCGGGCTCTGAGAGGCCGTGCGCGTCCCACGGGCGCGGGCGAATCAGCCCCGGTGCTCGACGATCTGCACCGTGTGGGACCCGATGATGAGCTGGGAGCCGGTCGGCAGGGACACCCGCTGATGCGGGGTGAGGGTGGTGGAGCGCCCGTCGGGCAGCTCGAGGATCGACCCGTTGCCTGATCCGAGATCCTCGTACCAGAGCTGGGCGTTGGTCACACCGAAGCGCCCGTGGGACCGCGAGACCGAGCGATCCTCGTCGGGAACGGTCACCAGCAGGGCGTCCGGATGCTCGTCGGGTGCCGAGGGCCGCCGGCCGATGTAGCCGATGCGGTCGACGGGGGTGACCGTGCCGTCGTCGGTGCGGAACGCGGGCATCGGCCCAGACGCGGCCGAGGGTGCCGCCGACGCGGAACGCCTGCGGCGCTCGGGCTGCCCGAAGCGCGTGACGGCCTCCCTCGGGAGCATGGTGTGCAGCGGCAGACCGGCCTCCTCCTCGGAACGGACGTCCTGCTCGGCGGCGGGCTCCTGCGCGGCCGCGCGGCGCCGCGCCGACCGCGGGGTCTCCGGTGACGGGGCGGCCGGCGTCGAGGCCGCGACCGCCGGCTCCGGCGCCCGGGGCTGCGGGGGGACCGGCGGGCGGCTCCGCCGGCACGGCCGGGGCCGTCCCGGCCGGAGAAAGGGGCCCGGGCGCGGCGACGCCGGTTGCGCGCCCGGCGATCTCGGGGCGCGGCGTCGTGGGGGCGAGCGGGCGCTGGGTGCCCTGCGTAGCGCCGTGAGGGGCGGCGGACGGCGGGACCACGCCGTACGGGGCCGGCATCGCGCGAGCCGGTGTCTCCTGCTCGGCGGGCACGAACTCGGTGCGACGCACGTCAACCACCTGCAGGTCGCCGATCCGGTCATGCCAGGCCTGCCGGCGGCGAGAGCGATCCGACGTCGCCGTGAGCAGGAGGACGAGCGGGCCCACGACGAGCAGGTGCGAGGCGCCGAAGGCGAGTGCGCGCGGGAACGCCCGGGGCGCGCCCGCCGACACGGCGGTGCCCGCCCGCACGGTGCGCAGCCCGAGGGCGAGCTGGCCGAAGGTGCACCCGGTGTGCCCCTCCCACACCGCCACGCCGACGACGATCTCGGCGGCGACGATCGCCGTGACGAGCACGGATCCGGTCAGCAGCCAGGCCCCCACCGTCACGACCGCGACGACGGCGACGTCGATCAGCCATGCGGCGATGCGTCGCCCGATCGGAGCCGCCGCGGGCACCGGCACGAGCGAACGCGGCGTGTCGAAGGTGGGGTAGCGCGGCGGCGCGGCCGGCGGGCGCCTTGCGGGCGGGCGCGGCGGCGGCGGCGGCGGCGCGACCGGGGGGGGCGGGGGGCCGATGGCCAGGCGATCCTCCTGCCGATCTCGTCGATGATTCCGGAAGCGTAGAGGAGAACGGCGGGTGTGAGCGCGACGAGGGCGACCTCGAGCATGTCACCCGTGCGCGACCATCCGAGCGAGCGCCAGCCCGCCTGGGCGGGGCGGATCAGGAGAACGGCGATGAGGCCGCACACGACCAGGGCGAGGGCGATCATCAGCGGCATCAGCGGCCACAGCGGCGCGGCGTGCAGCACGAGCGGCACGAGGGTCGCCGTGGCTCCGACACCCGTTGCGATCTTCGTGATGCCGCGGTGAGCGGTGCGCGAGGTCAACCCGAGGAAGGCCGCCACGCCGGCGACGCCGCCGAGGGCACACCAGGCGGCGACGGTGCCCGCCGGCGCGGCATCCAGCAACGCCCAGGCGGAGGCCGCAGCGATCACGGCCAGCAGGATGGCTCCGGAGTCGCGGCGCCGACCCGCCTCGCGGATCGTGTCGGCGATGTCGTCGCGCGCCACCCGTCGCGGTGGGCGCGGCATCGTTTCACGCACGCCGGGCGCATCGCGGATGAGGAACGGCATGTCGAGCAGATCCTCCTCCTCGATGGGGACGGACACGGGAGTGAGGGCGCGGAACGCGAGCGGCACGGCGGCGAGCAGCAGGGCCGCCGGGGCGTGCGACGGCAACGCGAAGAGGAAGCAGACGGCGAGCACGGCGGCCGTGGTCGTCCAGATGACGGCCGAGATGCCGGTGACCGGCAACACGTGCTGGCGGCGCAGCAGGCCGTAACCGTGACGCAGGCACGCCGCCGTGGCGGCGCACACGGCGCCCACGGTCAGCACGGCCTGCGGCGAGGACGTGCCCGAGCTGGCGACCGCGCCCGCGGCGAAGGCGAGGACCGGCACGAGCATGGCGCGCACGTCGTTCTCGGCGGCGGCCGGATGGAACGCGAGGCCCCCGGCGCCCAGCGCGAGCGCGGCGACGGCGGCCGTCACCCACGGGGTCTGCGGCTGCAGGACGGCGGCCACGGTGAGCGCGACGGCGAGGGTCACGACCACCGCCACGCGCACCGCGGGGTGACCACCGGCGCGCGCCCGACGTCGCTGCGCCTCGTCGGCCGCGCGGGAGGCGTCGACGGCCGCGGTGGTGTCGAACACCCACAGCAGCGACCCGTCGGGCATGCGCTCGCCCACGGGCTCGTCGAGCGGCAGCGGATCGCCCGCCGGCCCGATCACGCCCATGCGCAGGGGGTCGAGGCCGGATGCGCGCAGCAGCTCACGGACGGTGACGTCGCTCGGCACAGCGAGGTCGCGCCTCCGGCCCGACCCCGCGAGCACGAGATTCACGCTCGTTCCCGCCACGCTCTCGATCCGATCCTCGAAGGCGTGTGCAACCGCGACCCGCCTGGGGCCATACTATGGCAGGGTCGTCCGGGCAGGAGGGGGAACCGCACGTGAGCATGCCGGCGCCGACCAAGCGTCCGCCGCAGGCGCCGCCGGGTGGCCAGCTGATCATCCAGCCGCCCCCGGAGCTGCCCAAGCCCGAGGGCATGTCGAACACCCTCATGATGGCGTTGCCCATGGTCGGCAGCATGGGCGCGATCGCGCTGATGTCGTTCAACCAGGGCGGCGATCCCATGCGCACCTACCTGATGGGCGGCATGTTCCTGTTCATGGCGCTCGCCATGGTCGGTGGCAACATCTGGCGGCAGAAGGCCACGCACGCCGAGAACGTGCTCAACACGCGGCGCGAGTATCTGGCCTACCTCTCCGAGACGCGCGACGTGGTGCGCGAGACGGCGCGGCGCCAGCGCGAGTTCTCCGAGTACGTGCTGCCCGACCCCGAGGCGCTGCCGTTCATCGCCGAGGAGGGCTCCCGCGTCTGGGAGCGCCGCGCCGACCAGGCGGATCAGTACATCGTGCGCATCGGCACGTCGGTGCAGCCGCTGTCCCTCGACCTCGAGGAGGCGCCGGTCCCGGCCCTCGCACAGCTCGACCCCGTCAGCGCGTCGGCCGCTCACCGTTTCGTGCTCACCCACGAGGTGCAGCCCGGTCTGCCGCATGCCGTCGATCTGCTCTCCACCTGCCGCATCGAGATCGCCGGGCCCGAGGCTCGCGCCCGCGGCCTGGCCCGCGCGATGATCTCGCACCTGGCGACCTTCGTTCATCCGTCGCAGCTGCAGATCGCCGTGCTCGCGGCACCCGATGCCCTTCCTTACTGGGAGTGGACGAAGTGGCTGCCGCACGCGCACTCCGCGCGTGAGCGCGATGCGGTCGGCCCCGCTCGCCTCGTGGGCGAGACCTGGGCCGACATCGAGAGCCTCGTCGACGCCGGCATCTCGGAGCGGCCGCGCTTCGCCCCCGGCACCACGGTGGCGGGACATCACCTGCTGCTCGTCGTCGACGGCGGACACCTGCCGGCCGGGCACCCGATCGCCTCCGAGGACGGCGTGCAGGGCGTGACCGTGCTCGACCTGCCGCAGGCGTGGGGCGAGCTGACCGATCCGCACACCCTCCGTCTGCTGCTCGCCGAGGCGTCGGGTCACGAGATCATGCACATCGCGCGCCGCGGCGTCACGCCGCACCCGGCGGTCCCCGATCGCATCAGCGTGAGCGTTGCCGAGGCCACAGCCCGCCGGCTCACGCCGCTGCTCGAGGTCGCCGAGGAGACGGGCGCCGGACCGAAGAAGGCCGTCTCGGCGGAGCTGACCGATCTGCTCGGGCTGCCCGACGTGCGCGACTTCGACCCCGAGATCGCGTGGCGGCCGCGTCGTGCGCGCGACCGGCTGCGCGTGCCCATCGGTCTCACGGTCGACGGGCAGCCGATGATCCTCGACATCAAGGAATCGGCCCAGCAGGGCATGGGCCCGCACGGCATGCTCATCGGTGCGACCGGCTCGGGCAAGTCGGAGGTGCTGCGCACCCTCGTCCTCGCCCTCGCCATGACGCACTCGTCCGAGGACCTCAACTTCGTGCTCGTCGACTTCAAGGGTGGCGCGACGTTCGCGGGCATGGCCGACATGCCGCACGTGGCGGCGGTGATCACCAACCTCGGCGAGGACCTCACCCTCGTCGACCGCATGCAGGACGCGATCACGGGCGAGATGGTGCGCCGCCAGGAGCTGCTGCGCGACGCGGGCAACTTCGCCAACGTCGCGGACTACGAGAAGGCGCGCAAGGGCGGGCGAACCGACCTCGCACCGCTGCCGGCGCTGTTCATCGTCGTCGACGAGTTCTCGGAGCTTCTGGCCGCCAAGCCCGACTTCACCGACCTGTTCGTGGCGATCGGTCGCCTCGGCCGATCCCTCCAGATGCACCTCCTGCTGTCCACGCAGCGGCTGGAGGAGGGCAAGCTGCGCGGCCTTGACTCGCACCTGTCGTACCGGATCGGTCTGAAGACGTTCTCGGGGGCGGACTCGCGGGCGGTCATCGGCGTGCCGGACGCGTTCGAGCTGCCCGGCGGCGGCGGTCACGGCATCCTCAAGTCCGATGCGACGACGCTCACACAGTTCCGCGCCGCCTACGTCTCCGCGCCGCCGAAGGCGCGCCGTCGCACGCAACGCAGCGGCGACCAGCCCGTGCGCGACATCAAGGTGCAGCAGTTCACCGCCTCTCCCGTCATCGCCTCGACGAAGGCGGTTGACGAGGTCGAGCACCTCGATCCGAACGAGCCCGCCGAGACCCGCGTCACGTTCGACATCGCCGTGCAGCGGATGAAGGGGCAGGGGCCGCCGGCCCACCAGGTGTGGCTGCCGCCGCTCGAGACGCCGCCGACGTTCGACGAGCTGTTCGGCGACCTCGTCGAGGACCCCTCGCTGGGGCTCGTCTCGCCGTCGTGGCGCCGCCGCGGACGGCTCCGGCTGCCGCTCGGCATCGTCGACCGCCCGCTCGAGCAGCGCCGCGAGGTGCTGGAGCTCGACCTGTCGGGCGCGGGCGGACACGTCGCGATCGTCGGCGCCGCGCGCAGCGGAAAGTCGACGATGGCGCGCTCCATCGTCGCGGGCCTGGCCCTGACGCACACGCCCGCCGAGGTCCAGTTCTACGTGATGGACTTCGGCGGCGGCACCTTCACGCCGCTCGCGCGGCTGGCGCACGTCGCAGGTGTCGCCGGGCGCAACGAGCCCGACGTGCTGCGGCGCATGTACTCCGAGATCCTCGGGATCATCAACGCGCGCGAGCAGTTCTTCAAGGCGCACGGCATCGACTCGATCGAGACGTACCGTCGCTGGCGCGCCGAGGGGCGCGTCGACGACGGCTACGGTGACGTCTTCCTCATCGTCGACGGCTGGCCCACCCTGCGGGCCGAGTTCGACGAGATGGAGTTCGAGATCCAGGCGCTCGCTGCGCGCGGTCTCACCTTCGGCCTGCACATCGTCGCCACCACGGCGCGGTGGATGGACTTCCGTACCCAGATCCGTGACACGTTCGGCAGCAAGCTCGAGCTGCGTCTGGGCGACCCGATGGACTCGGAGATCAACCGCAACATCGCCAAGAACGTGCCGACGGAGCGACCGGGGCGTGGTCTCACGATGAGCGGCCACCACATGATCGGTGCCCTGCCGCGCGTCGACGGCGTGGCCGACGACGACTCGCTCGCCGAGGGTGTCGAGGATCTCGTCGCCCGGGTGGGTGCCGCCTGGAAGGGGCGGCCCGGTCCCAAGCTGCGTCTGCTGCCCGAGATGCTGCGGCTCGACGACCTGCGCGCGGCAGCAAGCGACGAGCGGCTGCAGCGTTCGATCCTGCTCGGCATCGACGAGGCCGCGCTCGGTCCCGTCGGCTTCGACCCGCGCGCCGACTCGCACCTGTACCTGTTCGGCGACTCCGGATCGGGGAAGACGTCGTTCCTGCGCGGGATCGCGAGCGAGGTGCGCCGGCTTTACACGCCCGCGCAGGCGCAGATCTTCATCGTCGACTACCGGCGTGCGCTGCTGGCCGAGGTGCCCGATGACTACCTCGCCGGCTACTACACGACGGCCGACCAGGCCACGCAGGAGCTCGCGGGACTCGCGCAGTACCTGCGCAATCGTCTGCCCGGGCCAGACGTCACCCCGCAACAGCTGCGGGACCGCTCGTGGTGGACGGGGGCGGAGGCGTTCGTGCTCGTCGACGACTACGACCTCGTCGCCACCGCGAGCGGCAACCCGCTCGCGGCCCTGCAGCCGCTGCTGGCCCAGGCCTCCGACGTCGGCCTGCACGTCATGTTCACGCGGCGCATCGGCGGCGCCTCGCGCAGCCTCTACGAGCCGGTGACCCAGACGCTGCGCGACCTCGCCGCCCCCGGGATCATGCTGTCGGGACCGACCGAGGAGGGCGCGCTGTTCGGCAACGTCAAGCCGCGGCCCGCGGTGCCCGGGCGGGCGCAGTACATCTCGCGCGACCGCGGCAACGTCGTGCTGCAGCTGGCGTACTCGCCGCCGACCGTGTGAGCCGACGGCGCGCGCGTCCCGCATGGCAGAATGTCTGCGGCGTGCATCCGCGTAGGTGTTGAGTCACTCCGCGATGCCCGAGGACAGCGTCCGCCGCCCGTTTCACGACGAGGAGCGATCCATGTCCCAGATGTCCGTCGCCGCCGCGCCCACCGCCGAGCGCACGCAGCATCCGCGCCGATACCTGATGTGTCGTCCGGATCACTTCACGGTGTCGTATTCGATCAACCCGTGGATGGAGCCGGCCAATCCCACCGACACGGCGCTGGCCGTGCAGCAGTGGCAGCGGCTCCACGACACCTACCTCGAGCTGGGGCACGAGGTGGAGCTGATCGACCCCGTCGCCGGGCTGCCCGACATGGTTTACACCGCCAATGGCGGTTTCGCGATCGACGGCCGCTTCTACGCCCCGCGCTTCCGCTTCGAGGAGCGGAAGGGCGAGGAGCCGGCGTTCATCGACTGGGCGCGCGGCCACGGGTTCGAGGTGGTGCTGCCGCAGTTCACGAACGAGGGTGAGGGCGACTTCCTGCTCGCGGGCGACGTGATCCTCGCCGGTCGCGGGTTCCGCTCCAGCGATGACAGCCACCGCGAGGTCGCCCGGGTCTTCGACCGGGAGGTCGTTTCGCTCACGCTCGTCGACCCGCGCTTCTACCACCTCGACACGGCGCTCAGCGTGCTCGACCCGGTCGTCGCCGAGGGGCAAACGCCCACGGTCGCGTATCTGCCCGACGCCTTCGACGAGGCCAGCCGCGCCGAGCTGGAGCGGCGCTTCCCCGACGCGATCCGGGTCGCCGACGCCGACGGCGCCGTGTTCGGGCTCAACTCGGCCAGCGACGGCAAGAACGTCTTCATCTCGCCGCGCGCCACGGGGTTCGAGGCGCAGCTGCGTGAGCGCGGCTACAACCCCGTGCTGATCGACCTGTCCGAGCTGCTGCTCGGCGGGGGCGGCATCAAGTGCTGCACGCTCGAGCTGCGGGGAGGCGCACGATGACCGCCGAGGCGCACGTCGCACGCAACTACAAGCCCCTGCCCGTCACCATCGCCTCCGGTGAGGGTGCCTGGGTCACCGACGTCGAGGGCCGCCGCTATCTCGACCTGCTCGCGGGCTACTCGGCGCTCAACTTCGGGCACGGGCATCCGGACCTTGTTGCGGCCGCGACGGATCAGCTGGGCCGCGTCACGCTCACCAGCCGGGCGTTCCGCTCGGACCGCCTGGAGCCCTTCGCCGCCGCCCTCGCCGAGCTGTGCGGCAAGGACCTCGTGCTGCCGATGAACACCGGTGCCGAGGCGGTGGAGACGGGGATCAAGGTGGCGCGCGCCTGGGGCTACCGGGTGAAGGGTGTGCCGGCGGACCGCGCGAAGATGGTCGTCGCGCACGGCAACTTCCACGGGCGCACGACGACGATCGTGGGCTTCAGCGACGACCCGGACGCCCGCGACGCCTTCGGTCCGTACGCGCCCGGTTTCGTCGCGGTGCCGTTCGGTGATGCCGCGGCGCTGGCCGCGGCGATCGACGACGACACGGTGGCCGTGATGATCGAGCCGATCCAGGGCGAGGGCGGGGTGGTGATCCCGCCGGACGGGTACCTCCGCGAGGTGCGCGAGCTCACGCGCGAGCGCAACGTGCTCTTCATCGCCGATGAGATCCAGTCGGGCCTCGGCCGCACGGGTGAGACCTTCGCGTGTGACCGGGAAGGGGTCGTGCCCGACATGTACCTCCTCGGTAAGGCTCTGGGCGGGGGCATCCTGCCCGTCTCGGCCGTCGTGGCCGACGAGGAGGTGCTGGGCGTGCTTCGCCCGGGCGAGCACGGTTCCACCTTCGGCGGCAACCCGCTGGCTGCGGCGGTGGGGCTTGCCGTCGTCGGCCTGCTGCGCGACGGCGGCTTCCAGGAGCGCGCGCTCGCCCTCGGCGAGCACCTCGGCACCCGCCTGGACGCCCTCGTCGGCCGGGGCGTCGTCGGTTACCGACGCGCCGGCCTGTGGGCCGGCGTCGACATCGATCCCGCCGTGGGCACGGGTCGCGACGTCGCCGAGGCGCTGCTGGCTCGCGGCGTGCTCGTGAAGGACACGCACGGCCAGACCATCCGCATCGCCCCGCCCCTCGTCATCCGCGCCACCGAGCTCGATTGGGCCATGGAGCAGCTGCAGGTCGTCCTCTCCCGCTGAGGGACCGCGCGGCCGCGGGGCGGCTCCGGCCGCCCGCGGCCGCGCGGGGCGAGACCAGTGGAGGTGGCGCGTTGGCCGCGCCGCCGGTGGGCCCATACGATCGGTGGATGGACCCTATCGTGGTGGTCGGCGACGCCCTCATCGACGAGATCCGCGACGACGCGGGCGTCCGCGAGTTCGTGGGAGGTGCCGCGCTCAACGTGGCGGTCGGGCTCGCGCGGCTCGGCGCGGAGGCGACGCTGATCGCGATGGTCGGCGACGACGGGCCTGGCGAGCGAATCCGTGACTTCCTCGCGGAGCACGGCGTGCGCCTGATCGCGTCCCCGTCGCCGCTCGGCACCGCCCGCGCCGTGAGCACGCGCGTGGGCGGCGAGCCGCAGTACGTCTTCAACGAGGCGGCCCGGAACCGGCATATCTCCTTCGATGCCGCGGCGCGCGATGCCGTGACGCGGGCGCCCCTCGTCGCGGTCAGCTGTGTCGCGCTCGATTCGCCCGGCCAGGTGACCGAGCTCGCGCGCACGCTCTCGGACGCGCGGTTGGCGATCGACCCGAACCCGCGGGAGGGGATGATGCGCGATCGCGCCGCGTTCGTCGACGGGTTCTCGCGCCTCGCCGCCGGAGCAGCTCTCGTCAAGGTCGGCGCCGACGATGCCGCTCTCCTCGGGCTCGGCAGCGTCGACGACCTGGCTCGACGGCTGCGCCGCGACGCATCGGCCGTGCTCGCCACGCGCGGATCCGGCGGCGCGACGATCCTCGCCGGCGAGCGGGAGCTCACGCGGCCGATCGCGGACCTGCCCGGCCCGATCGTCGACACGATGGGCGCCGGCGACGCGATGTTCGCGTCGTTCGTGGCGGCGCTCGCCGCCGATCCGCATCCCGACTGGGCAGGGGTGCTCGACCGCGCGCTGCGCGTGGCCGCGGCCACGTGCCGCGCGGAGGGTGCGCTGCTGCGCCTGCCCTGAGCCGCCGCCCGGCGCTCGGTGGGCGGCGGGGTCAGCGGCGCGCGGCCGGCTCGGCGTCGGGGTCGTCGTCGACGATCGAGATCGGGGTGGTGCTCGCGATCTCCTCGCTGAACTCCTCGGGCGCGGGGCCGGGCTTGACGATGACGGGGATCGACACCGTCTCGTCGATCGAGAACCCCAGGCGGCGATGCTCGTGGCGGTGCAGGCGCCCGGAGGCGATGAGCCACGTCAGGCCGATGACGCACGAGATCAGGCCGCCCACCGCGCCGGTGTTGATGGCGGCGCGCGGGCCCCACTCCGCGGCGATCCATCCGACGATGGGCGCACCCACGGGGGTGCCGCCCATGAGGATCGCCATGTAGATGGCCATGACGCGGCCGCGCACGTCGGGCGGTGTCGTCGTCTGCACGTAGCCGTTGGCGGTGGTCAGCATCGTCACGGTGGCGAACCCGATCCCCACGATGACGAGGGCGTACAGCCAGTAGCTGGGCATGAGCGACGACAGGAACGCGATCGCGGCGAACCCGCCCGTCGCGGCGATCACCACCCGCATCCGAGCGCGGTCGCGGCGGGCCGCCATGAGGGCGCCGGCGAGGGACCCGATCGCGATGATCGAGCTGAGCAGACCGAAGCCGTCGGCCTCCCTGCCGAACTCGAGCGCCATCGTGGAGGCGTAGATGGGGAAGTTCATCGCCAGCGCGCCCATCAGGAAGATCATCACGAAGATGACCACGAGGTCGGGCCGCGTGCGCACGTAGCGGAACCCGTCGCTGAGTCGCGAGCGGTTCTTCTGCAGGGCACGCGGCTGCAGCTCGTGCGTCCGCATGAGGAGGAGGGCGGTGATCATCGCCACATACGTCGCGGCGTTGAGCAGGAACACCCATCCCGACCCGATCGCCACGATGAGCACACCCGCCACGGCGGGGCCGAGCATGCGGGCGCTGTTGAACGAGGCGGAGTTCAGCGCGACGGCGTTGGAGGCCAGCTCGTGCCGCACGATGTCGGTGACGAACGTCTGTCGGGCGGGGTTGTCGAACGCCGCGACGATGCCCATGGCGAACGCGAAGCCGTACATCATGCCGAGCGTCATCGCGTCGTTCAGCAGCAGGATCGCCGTCGCGACCGACAGCAGCCCGAGCAGCGTCTGCGTGACGATGAGCAGGAAGCGTCGGTCGAAGCGGTCGACCACCCAGCCGGTGAGGCCCACCAGCAGCAGCGGCGGCGCGAACTGCAGCGCCATGGTCAGGCCCATCGCGCCGGCGTCGTTGTCGGTGAGGTAGGTCAGCACCACCCAGCTTTGCGCCGTGGACTGCATCCACGACCCGATGTTCGACACCAGGGCGCCGAGGAACCAGACGCGGTAGTTGAACGAGGCGAAGGAGCGGAACATCGCGTTCATGCGCGGCTCCCGTCCTGTGCCGGCTCGGCCGCGGCCGTCTCGGCCTGCGCGGCGGGCTCGGACGGCGCCGGCTGCTCCGGCGGCGGATCGGCGGTCAGGCGCGGGTCTCGCTCCACCTCGCGCAGGATGATCTCCGCGGCCCGGCGCACGACGGCGCGGTCCTCCGGCGAGAGGTCCGCGAGCACGCGCCCCAACCACTCGTCGCGCCGGCGGGTGGTCTCCTTCACGACGGCGCGCCCCGCGTCGGTGATCGCGATGACCACGCGGCGCCGGTCGGCCGCGTCCTCGGTACGGGTGAGGAAGCCGCGCTCCTCGAGGGCGTTGACGGTGCGGTTCATCGACGGCGCCGTGATGCCCTCGCGCTCGGCCAGGGCCGAGAGCGTGTGCGAGCCGAGGGAGCTGAGATGGGCGAGTACCGCGAACTGGCCATCGGTCATGTCGGCCACGGCGCGCTGCTGCCGCATGCGGCGGGAGAGGCGGAAGGTGGCGGCGCGGATCTCGGATGCGTCGGAGGAGAGTGAATCGTTAGCCATGCGAACCTTTAGTTTAGCTCATTAGCTTTGCGAACGGAACCCGCGTGTCGCCTCCGGCCGAGCCGGTCGATAGGGTGCAACTCATGCCCGAGTTCACCGACGCGTTCGGCGTCGCGATCGTGTACGACGTCCACGAGCCCGCAGCCGCAGCCCCGCGCGGCGTCGTCCAGCTGCTGCACGGGGTCGGCGAACACGCGGGCCGTTACGCCCACGTCGTCGAGGCGCTCACCGATGCGGGGTTCGTCGTGTACGCCGACGACCACCGCGGGCACGGGCGCACGGGGATGAAGCAGCACGGCGACGCGCGCCTGCTCGGCCGGCTGGGCAGGGGCGGCCACCCGGCCGCTGTCGCCGCGGTGCGCCGCCTCAGCGGCATCATCCGCGAGGAGCGCC
Organism: Microbacterium sp. Marseille-Q6965; assembly: GCF_946151065.1. GTDB lineage: Bacteria > Actinomycetota > Actinomycetes > Actinomycetales > Microbacteriaceae > Microbacterium. The sequence goes on from NZ_CAMGZA010000004.1 coordinate 109,161, forward strand.
CCGAGCTGCCGCTCATCCTGCTGGGGCACTCGTGGGGCTCGTTCCTGGCCCAGATGCTGCTGGACGCCGACCCGGCCGGGTACGACGGCGTCGTGCTCAGCGGTTCCGCGCTGCGGTGGCCGGGCTCGCTCAACGCCGGCAACCTGAACGCGCGGTGGGCCGGTCCCGGCGCCAACGGCCTCGAATGGCTCTCGACGGATCCGGCCGTCGCGAGCGCGTTCCACGCCGATCCCCTCACCACCGTCACGCCGCTGCGCAAGCTTTTCGGCACGCGGGAGGCCGCGCGCCTCTACGGGCGCCCGCGCCGCGGACTGCGGGACGCCGCGGGCCACGACGTCCCCATCCTGCTCCTGGTGGGACGCGACGACTCGGTGGGCGGTCCTCGCTCGGTGCACCGACTGGCGCAGGCGTACCGGGTGCGCGGCGGGCTCGAAGACGTCACGACGCTCGTCTACCCCGACGCCCGACACGAGATCGTCAACGACGCCAGCTGGCCACGGGTGCGGGCCGATCTGCTCGCCTGGCTCGACGCCCGCTTCCCCGGCCGCTGACAGCGACCGCCCGGCGCGGGCCCACGCGGTCGTAGGGTGGGACCATGCACGGTGAGTTCAAGGTGCCAGGGGGCAAGCTCGTCGTCGTCGATCTCGATGTCGTGGACGGCAGGATCAGCGACTTCCACCTGGCCGGCGACTTCTTCCTCGAGCCGGACGACGCGCTGCTCGACATCAACGCCGCCGTCAACGGCCTGCCCGACACCGCCGACGTCGCCCGGATCGCCGCGGCCGTGCGCGGCGCGCTGCCGGAGGGTGCCCAGCTGCTGGGCTTCACGCCCGAGTCGGTCGGCACCGCGGTGCGTCGCGCCCTCGTCACGGCGGCCGGCTGGCGCGACTTCGAGTGGGAGATCGTCGACGACCCCGCCGTCTCGCCCATGATGAACCTCGCGCTCGACGAAGTGCTCACCGAGCGCGTCGGGGCCGGCGAGCGGCGCCCCACGCTGCGCATCTGGGAGTGGGACGAGTCGGCGGTCGTGATCGGCTCCTTCCAGTCCTACCGGAACGAGGTGGACCCGGAGGGCGCCCGCAGGCACGGCTTCCAGGTGGTGCGCCGCATCTCGGGGGGCGGGGCCATGCTCATGGGCGCCGAGCAGATCATCACCTACTCGCTGTACGTGCCGGCCTCGCTCGTCGCGGGTCTCACGTTCGCCGATTCGTACGCCTACCTCGACGACTGGGTGCTGCAGGCACTGCGCTCGGTCGGCATCGACGCGACCTACCAGCCGCTCAACGACATCGCCAGCCCGACGGGCAAGATCGGCGGCGCCGCGCAGAAGCGGCTGGCGAACGGCGGTGTGCTGCACCACGCCACGCTCAGCTACGACATCGACGGCCAGGTGCTGAACGAGGTTTTGCGGATCGGCCGCGAGAAGCTCAGCGACAAGGGCACGGTCTCGGCGGCGAAGCGCGTCGACCCGCTGCGGAGTCAGACGGGTCTGCCGCGCCGGGCGATCATCGACCGCTTCATGGAGACCTTCGCCGCCTACACCGGCGCTCAGCGCGGCACCATCACGCCCGAGGAGTACGCGGCGGCCGAGGAGCTCGTGCGCACCAAGTTCTCCACCGACGCCTGGCTGCACCGCGTGCCGTAAGCGGCGTGCGCCCCGCGGGCTGATCTCAGGTCCGCAGCAGGTCGTTCTCCTCGACGAGGTCGACGGAGAGCACCTTGTAGCCCTGGCTCTCGAAGAACACCGTGATGCGGTCGTCCTCCACCGACGTGACCGTGCCGTCGCCCCATTCGCGGTGCTGCACCCGCTGGTCGACGCGGTACTCGCCCTCCGTGGGGGAGGCCTCGGCGTCGTCGAAGGCCGATCCGCTGGTGCACGTGTCGCAGTTCCCGCACGGTTCCTCGAGTTCCTGCCCGAAGTAGCCGAGCAGCACCTGCCGGCGGCATCGGCGGGTCTCGGCGTAGCCGCGCAGCATGTCGACGCGGGATTGGTCGATGCGCTCGCGTTCCTCCGAGCGCGCGAGGGCCGCCTGCACGGCCTCCTCGTGATCCACCCCGCGCCGCAGGGCGGCGCCGTTGCGGCTCAGTCGCACGAAGGCGGTGTCCTCCAGCAGTGCCAGCAGCCCCGTCACCCGCCGCGGCGAGAGCCCCGCCGCCTCCGCCAGGTCGCTCCTGCGCCGCCTGCCGTCCGCCAGCGCACCGACGAGGCGGCGCAGCTCCTCCGCGTCGGGGTTCTTGGACGCGAAGAACCGCCGGAGCGAGAGATCCTCGGGCCGGTAGTGCAGGGTGCCGCTCGCGGCCGCCCCGTCACGCCCCGCGCGCCCGAGCTCCTGGTAGTAGGCGTCGACCGAGTCGGGAGCGTCCGCGTGCACCACGAAGCGCACGTTCTCCTTGTCGATGCCCATGCCGAACGCCGAGGTGGCCACGACCACGTCGACCACGTCGTCCAGAAACTCCTCGTGCACGCGGTTGCGCTCGCTCACGCGCAACCCGGCGTGGTACGCGACGGCACGCAGCCCGCGCTCGCTCAGAGCCGCGGCGTACTCTTCGCTCTCACGCCGCGTGGCGGTGTACAGCAGCCCGGGCCGCGGGAGCGCGGCGACCTCATCGAGCACGGCATCGCGCTTCTCGCCCGCGTCGGTGTGGCGGCGCACGGTCAGGGTGATGTTGGGGCGGTCCACATCGCCGACGAGCACGGCAGGGTCCCGCAGCCCCAGGCGTCGCACGATCTCCTCGCGCACCGGGGTCGACGCCGTCGCCGTGAGCGCGACGATCGGAGGGCGCCCCAGCCGTCCGGCCATCGCCCCGACCATGAGGTAGTCCGGGCGGAAGTCGTGCCCCCACGAGGCGATGCAGTGCGCCTCATCGACGACGAGGAGCGAGACGTCGAGGGCGGCGAGCTCGGCGATGACATCGTCCTTCACCAGTTGCTCGGGTGCGAGCAGCACGTACTCGACCTCGCCGTCCTTGAGGCGGCGCCACGCCTCGCGCCGCGCCCGCGCGCCGCGGGCGGAGTTCAGCGCCACCCCCTCGGGCGCATCCGGCGCCTCCTCCAGGCCCACGAGCTGGTCCTCCTGCAGCGCGATGAGGGGCGAGACGACGACCGTGACGCCTCCCAGGAGGGCCGCGGAGATCTGGTAGACGGCCGACTTGCCCGATCCGGTCGCCCAAACCGCGAGGACATCGCGGCCCGAGACCGCCTGCCGGATCGCGTCGCGCTGGGCCGGGCGCAGGCTGTCGAGGCCGAAGGCGCGGCGCGCGACCTCGTCGATGCGCTCCGGTGGGACGGGATCCTTCGCGCGCGCGGCGTCCGTTTCATCGTCCCTGCCCGTCATTCCCCCAGCCTGCCGCGGACCGCGGGCGGCCGCGCGGGCTTGACAGGTGCGCGCCGCTCGTCCACGACGCCGCCTCCCCGCGGGTCGGGGCTCTCGCGGCGAGCCGGGCGGGAGTAGCGTGAGCGCTATGCGATTCGGAACCTTCATCCCGCAGGGCTGGCGCTTCGACCTGGTGGGCATCGATCCCGCCGATCAGTGGACCACGATGAACGGGCTGGCGCAGCGTGCCGACGCCGGCCCCTGGGAGTCGATCTGGGTTTACGACCATTTCCACACCACCCCCGTGCCGAGCGCCGAGGCCACGCACGAGGCGTGGACGCTGATGGCGGCCTTCGCGGCGTCGACGAGTCGGGTGCGGCTGGGCCAGATGTGCACCTGCATGAGCTACCGCAACCCCGCCTACCTCGCGAAGGTCGCGGCGACCGTCGATCACGTTTCGGGCGGCCGGGTCGAGATGGGCATCGGCGCGGGATGGTACGAGCACGAGTGGCGCGCCTACGGGTACGGCTTCCCCGACGCGCCCGCCCGGCTGCGCATGCTCCGCGAGGGCGTGGACATCATGCAGCAGGCCTGGCTGACGGGATCGGCCACGCTCGACGGCGAGTTCTATCAGGTGGACGGCGCGATCGTGCAGCCGTTGCCGCTGCAGGACGGCGGCATCCCGTTCTGGATCGCCGGCGGCGGCGAGAAGGTGACGCTGCGGATCGCGGCCCAGTACGCCTCCTACACCAACTTCGCCGGTGGGGATCCCGAGGTGTTCCGCGCCAAGAGCGAGATCCTGCGCGGTCACACCGACCGGATCGGGCGGGACTTCGCCGAGATCACACGTTCGAGCAACTTCAACACCGTCATCGCGGAAACGGAGGCGGAGGTGGAGGAGCGGCTCAAGGCACTCGAAGCGCGACTCGCCCCCCACCTGGGCGACACACTCGAGCGCATCATGGGCGAGTACCGCTCGCCCAGCGCGCTCGTCGGCACGGTGGAGCAGGTCACCGAGAAGCTCGCCGCGATCGGCGAGCTGGGCATGGACTACGCGATCACCTACTTCCCCGAGGCGGCCTACGACACCTCGGGCCTGGAGCTGTTCGAACAGAAGGTCATCCCGGCGCTGTCCTGATCGCCGCGGCGCGGCCGCGCGGCGGGTGAGAGCACCTGCCGCGCGGCATCTCGCGCCGGCCGTATCGCATGTCGGAGGCGGCGCCTAACCTGGGCGCCATGGAGACCTCCACCCACCCGGGCGACGGCGACGCGTCGCAGCCGCCCACGCATCCCGGTGACGGGTCGGCAGCGCCGCCCGTCTCGCACGACGCCACCGGCCAGGCCGTCGTCGTCCCCTCCGACGGATTCCGCCGTTTCCTCCACGTGCTCGTGAACACGGCCGTGGCGAACATCACCACCAGCTTCCTCTGGTTCGCCCTGACCTTCTGGATCTACGCCGAGACGCGCAACGTCATCGCGACGGGCGTGATCGGCGGTGCGTACATGCTGTTCGTGTCGCTGTTCAGCATGTTCTTCGGCACACTCGTCGACCGCTTCCGCAAGAAGCCCGTCATGGTGTGGGCCACGCTCATCGCGCTGGCGGTGTTCGTGCTCGACTCCGCCTTCTTCTTCGTCGTCGGCGAGGGCGCCATCACCGACCTCACGGGCCCGGCGTTCTGGATCTTCGCCGTCGTCATGCTCGCGGGCGCCGTGGTCGAGCAACTGCGCAACATCGCGCTGTCGACCACCGTGACGCTGCTCGTCCCCGACGAGCGTCACGCGAACGCCAACGGTCTCGTCGGCACGGTCCAGGGGCTCGCGATGCTCGTGACGAGCGTTTTCAGTGGGCTGTCCGTCGGGTTCCTCGGCATGGGATGGACGCTCGTCATCGGTGTGTCCGCGCTCGCGCTCACCATGATCCACCTGCTCGTGCTGCAGATCCCCGAGCGCCAGGTGGTGCGGGCCGAGCAGCAGGTGAAGTGGGTCGACATCCGCGGCGGCTGGCTGGCCGTGCTCGCCGCCCCCGGCCTGTTCGCCCTCGTGCTGTTCACGACGCTCAACAACCTCGTCGGCGGCGTGTACATGGCCCTCATGGACCCGTACGGCATCGATCTGTTCGGCGTGCAGGGCTGGGGCATCTGGTTCGCCGTCGCCTCGACCGGCTTCATCGTGGGCGGCGCGCTCATCGCCTCGCGCGGCCTCGGCAAAAAGCCCATCCGCACGATGCTGCTCGTGGCCGTGCTCATCGGCGTGATCGGCGCGGTGTTCGGAATCCGCGAGTGGGGCTGGCTGTTCATCGTGGGCATCTGGCTCTACATGGCGCTGGTGCCCGCCGTGGAGGCGGCCGAGCAGACCGTCATCCAGCGGGTCGTGCCCTACGAGAAGCAGGGCCGCGTCTTCGGCTTCGCCATGACGTTCGAGGCCGCCTCGGCGCCGATCACCGCGCTGCTGATCGCGCCGATCGCCGAGCTGTGGATCATCCCGCACATGCGCAGCGCGGAGGGCCAGGCGCAGTGGGCGTGGCTACTGGGTACCGGCGAGTCGCGCGGCATCGCGCTCATCTTCCTCATCGCGGGCCTGATCTGCACCGTCCTCGCGCTCCTCGCGTTCCTCACGCCGCAGTACCGCCTGCTCTCGTCGCAGTACGAGGCCAGCGCGCCGAAGGAGGCGGAGACGGCGTAACCCGACGCGCGGGCGACGCGTGGCGGCGGAGGCCTGACGCAACGACGGCCCCGGACCATGAGGTCCGGGGCCATCGCTGCTGAACGTCGCTCAGGCGCGCGTCACCTGCACGACCGAGGGGCGCGGACCGCCCCACTTGCCACCCGAGAGGGTGCCGGCCGGCACGTAGTCGGGGAAGTAGGAGTTCTGCGCCTCCCACGACCCCTCCTCACCCGGGTGCTGCACGGCGACGAAGACGCTCCGGTCGCGGTCGTGGATGACGGGTCCGCAGGTCTCGGCGTCGCGCGGCACCGCGAGGAACTGCTGCACGTTGCCGCGTTCGGCGCCCTCCAGCGGCACGCGGAACAGGCCGTCGTTGTAGCCGATGGTGCCCGGCTGGCCGTCGGTCGAGATCCACAGGTTGCCCTCGGAGTCGAACGCGAGGTTGTCGGGGCACGAGATCGGCGACACCTTGTCGGCCGGGAACCCGGCGAAGTAGGTCAGCGCGTTCGTGGCCGGGTCGCCGGCCAGGATGAGGATGCTCCAGCCGAACGTCGTCGCCGTCGCGTCCTCGCGGGCCTCCGTGATCTCGATCACGTGGCCGTCGCGGTTGACATTGCGCGGGTTCACCTCGGTGGCGCCCTCGTTCGACCCGGTGCCGCGGTTGGTGTTGTTCGTACAGGCGACGTACACGCGGCCGGTGCGCGGGCTCGGCTCGACGTCCTCGCAGCGGTCCATCTTCGTCGCGCCCACCGCGTCGGCCGCGAGGCGCGTGAAGACGAGCACCTCGTCCGTCGACATGCCGGGAACCACGCTCTCGTCGTCGATCACCAGCGGCACCCACTCACCCGTGCCGTCGAACTGCCCGTCCGACGGCAGCGCACCGGTTCCCGTGATCTCCGAGATCGGAGAGTCGCCGGTGAAGCGCGCGACGTAAAGGCTGCCGCTCGAGAGCAGCCGCTTGTTGTGCTCGCGCGCCTTGGCGCTCTTGCCGGGGCGGAACGTGTCGCGCGAGACGAACTTGTAGAGGTAGTCGAAGCGTTCGTCGTCACCCATGTACGCCACGGCGTGCCCCGAGGCGGAGATGGTCACGTTGGCGCCCTCGTGCTTCATGCGCCCCATGGCCGTGTGCTTCACCGGGGCGGCGGTCGGGTCTTCCGGGTCGATCTCGATGATCCAACCGTGGCGGTGCGGCTCGTTCTCGTACCCGTCCTGGCGGGCGTCGAAGCGCGGATCCACCGCCTCCCAGCCGTAGCTGGACGCGCTCGGGCTGAGGCCGTATCGGCGAGCGCCGCGCGCGGCGACCGAATCGCCGGTGTTCTCGGCGCGGAAGTAGCCGTTGAAGTTCTCCTCGCCCGAGAGCACCGTGCCCCAGGGCGTGGTGCCGCCGGCGCAGTTGCCGAAGGTGCCGAGGATCCGCCGGCCCGCCGGGTCGTCCTTCGTCTTGAGCAGGTCCGATCCCGCGGCGGGACCGTCGACGGCGAAGGGTGTGCTCGCGGTGACCCGGCGGTTGCGCGGGGCGCCGACGACGTAGGACCACGGCGTCCCCTTGTGCTTGCGCCGCAGCTCGACGATCGACATGCCGTGTGCGGCCATGGTCACGCGCAGCTGCTCGAGGCGCTCCTCCTCGCTCCCGGCCGGCGGGAACATGATGGGGGCGTTCGTGTACTCGTTGTTCGCCACGAGCACCGCGCTCTTACCGTTCGGGTGCGCGATGATGTCGAGGTAGTCGCAGTTGTAGCCGAACTGCCTTGCCTGCTTCTCGGCCGTCTGCGCGTGCGGGTCGAAGGCGTCGGCGCGGTCGAAGAGCGGGTCGCCCCAGCGGATGATCGGGTCCCAGCGGAAGCCCTCCGGCACGGTGACGGCGTCGACCGTGTAGGGCACGGGCGCGATCGGGGTGAAGCCGAAGGCCGCGCCCCCGCCCTTGCCGACCTTCGCGGCCGCCGCGGGCTCGGCGCCGGCGAGCAGGTTCGCACCGATCACCACGGCGGCCGCCGCGGCGGCGCCGCCGAGAGCCGCCCGGCGGCTGAGCACGGCGTCCGCGATGTCGCGGAAGTAGCCGTTGTCGCTGGTGTTCGGCGCGGGATGGAAGCAGGCGTTGTCGCACTTGTAGAGGCACGTCACGGGGCTGCGCTTGCCGTGGGTGCGGCCGCTCATGAGCAGCGTGAGCAGCGGGCGGCGCTCGGGCTTCGGCGTGCCGGAGCTGTCGTCGGCGGACGAGTTCGCGGCGGGATCCATGAGGAGGCTCATGGGTCCTCAACCTGGTCGCGGTTCCTGAGAAACGAGGAACGTGCGGGTGAACGGACGGTGAATCGCGGTTGGACGTCCCGTGTTCCGCGTGTCGACTCCCCATCGGCTCTCCGGGCAGGAGCCGTCCTACCCTGCGCTGTTCGGGCGCGCTGGTGGGGAGTGCTGAGTCGGCGTGGTTCGACAAGGGGTTGCGGCATCCCGCACCCGAGGCGGCAGGATGGAGCGCATGGTGTTCAGCAGGAAGCGCTCCGCCCCGCCCGCGCCGGCCGTCGTCGCGCCGCAGCCGCCAAGTCGCGCGCGGGCCGCGTGGTCGGACGGGCTGGGGTTGTTCGCCATCCGCGCCGTCCAGATCATCGCGATCGTCATCCTCGGCGCCGGACTGGTGTGGGGGCTGCGGTCGCTCACGCTCGTCGTGATCCCGCTGATCCTGGCGCTCATCTTCGCCGCCGCGTTCGAGCCGCTGATGCGATGGATGCGGGCGCGGATTCCCGCGGTGCTGGCCACCGTGCTGCTGCTGCTGGCGATCGTGCTCGTCGTCGGCGGACTCGGTTGGGCGATCGTCGCTCAGGTGAGCAACCAGGCGGCCGACCTCTACGCCAGCGCCCAGCAGGGCGTGCAGCAGGTGATCGAGTGGGTCAACACGCTGCCGTTTGCGCCCTCGCAGGAGCAGATCAACGAGTGGATCGTCGCGCTGCAGGAGTTCGTGACAAGCGCGCAGTTCGGCTCCAGCGTCGGCAGCGGCGCCGTCGCGGGATTCGGCGCCGTCGCGAACTTCGTCGCCGGCTTCGTGCTGATGGTCGTCGTGCTGTTCTTCTTCCTGAAGGACGGGCCCGAGATCTGGGCGTTCCTGCTGCGTCCCTTCGAGGGCGAGTGGTACGGCCGCATGCGGCGAATCGGCTCCAAGAGCATCGACACGCTCGGGGCCTACGTGCGCGGCACGGCGGCCGTGGCGGCCGTCGACGCGATCGGCATCGGCATCGGCCTGTTCGTGCTGCAGGTGCCGCTGGCCCTCCCGCTCACGCTCGTCGTCTTCCTGCTCGCGTTCATCCCGATCGTCGGCGCGACCGCCGCGGGCATCCTCGCGGCGCTCGTCGGCCTCGTGGACGGCGGGCTATGGACTGCCGTCATCATCGTCATCATCGTCGTGGCCGTGAACCAGCTGGAGGGCAACTTCCTGCAGCCGGTGCTGATGGGCCGGGCGCTCAAGCTGCACAGCCTCGTCGTGCTCGTCGCCCTGACCATCGGTACCGTGCTGTCGGGCATCCTCGGTGCCATCCTGGCCGTGCCCATCGCCGCCGTGGCCTGGGGCGTCGTGCAGGTCTGGGATGGCCCCGACCTGCCCGCGCGCTGGGCGCGCCGCAAGCCGCGTCACTGATCGCGGCGCCGGTCGAGTTCGCGCAGCCGGTTGCTGCTGCCGCTACCGGTCGAGCTCGCGCAGCAAGCGCAGCCGGAATAGGCGCACCTGTCGACCCGAGTCGCGCTCGTACCCGCGGTATCCGGGCCACTGCCGCTCCAACCGCGCCCAGGCCGCCTCGCGCTCGTCGGGGTCCGTGTCGATCCGCGTCGCGACGACGTCATACCGGCGTCGGCCGACGGTGATCCGCGCCTCGGGATGAGCGATCAGGTTATGGGTCCAGGCCGGGTGCCGGTCGCGCGCGAAGTTGCTGCCCGCGACGATCGCGTTCCCGCGTCCGTCCGGCGTATACATCAGCTCGGTGGCTCGGGACTCACCCGAGCGCGCGCCGACCGTGTGCAGCGTGAGCGAGGGGACGAGCAGCCCGCTCACCTGCACGCGCCCGCCGCTCAGGCGCCGCGCCAGGCGCTCGGCGCCCGGCAGCAGCCGCGGGCCCAGCGCGCGGAACGCCCGGGTGCGGCTGAGCGGGGCCAGCGTCCTGCGCACCACGGTCAGGATCCGCGGCATGACCGTTCTCCTCGCGGTCGGCGCCCGACCCGGTGAATCGCGCGCCGCCCCCACATCTCAGCCCTCGAAGACGGCGTCGACCACGGCGCGGGCCTCGGCCTGTACCTGAGCGAGGTGCTCCGGTCCGCGCAGCGACTCGGCGTAGAGCTTGTAGACGTCCTCGGTACCCGAGGGACGCGCCGCGAACCACGCGTGCTCGGTCTGCACCTTGAGACCGCCGATCGCCGCGCCGTTGCCGGGGGCGTGCGAGAGCTTCGCGGTGATCGGCTCGCCGGCGAGCTCGGTCGCGGTGACCGACTCGGGCGAGAGTGCCTTCAGGGCCGCCTTCTGCTCGCGCGTCGCGGGGGCGTCGACGCGGGCATACGACGAGGCGCCGAACGCCTCCTCGAGCTCCGCATAGCGCCGCGACGGTGTCTTGCCCGTGACTGCGATGATCTCGGCGGCGAGCAGGCACAGGAGGATGCCGTCCTTGTCGGTCGTCCACACCGATCCGTCGCGACGCAGGAACGACGCGCCCGCGGACTCCTCGCCTCCGAAGGCGACCGAGCCGTCCAGCAGGCCCGGCACGAACCACTTGAACCCGACCGGGACCTCCACGAGGCGCCGACCCAGCGACTCGGCGACGCGGTCGATCATCATCGACGACACCAGCGTCTTGCCGATGGCCGCATCGGCCGGCCAGGACGGGCGGTGCGCGTAGAGGTAGTCGATCGCGACCGCCAGGTAGTGGTTCGGGTTCATCAGGCCCGCGTCGGGGGTGACGATGCCGTGGCGGTCGGCGTCGGCGTCGTTGCCGGTGATGAGGTCGAACTCGTCACGCCGCGCGACGAGCGACGCCATGGCGCTCGGGGACGACGGATCCATCCGGATCTTCTCGTCCCAGTCGAGCGTCATGAACCGCCACGTCGGGTCGACGTCCGGGTTGACGACGGTCAGGTCGAGGCCGTACACCTCGGCGATGAGCTGCCAGTACTCGACCGACGCGCCCCCCAGCGGGTCGGCGCCGATGCGCACGCCGGCGGACCGGATCGCGTCCATGTCGATGATGGTGCCGAGGTCGCGCACGTACGCGTCGCGGAAGTCGTAGCCGGCGAGGGCGTCGGCGTCGAGGTCGGCGAAGCGCACGCGGCGCACACCGTCGAGGCCGGACTCGATCAGCTCGTTGGCCCGCGCGGCGATCCACTCGGTGGCGTCGGTGTCGGCCGGCCCGCCGTGGGGCGGGTTGTACTTGAAGCCGCCGTCGGACGGCGGGTTGTGGCTCGGCGTGACGACGATGCCGTCGGCGCGGGCCGGGTCACCGGCGTCTCGCCCGCGATTGTGCGTGAGGATCGCGTGGCTGAGCGCCGGCGTGGGCACCCACGAGTCACGGGCGTCGATCCGCAGGTCGACGCCGTTCGCGACGAGCACCTCGATCGCGCTGCGCTCGGCCGGCAGCGACAGCGCGTGCGTGTCACGCCCGAGGAAGAGCGGGCCGGCGATGCCCTCGCGGTTGCGGTAGTCGACGATCGCCTGCGTCGTCGCGAGGATGTGCGGCTCGTTGAAGCTCGCGCTCAGGCTCGACCCGCGGTGACCGCTCGTGCCGAACGACACCCGCTGGGCGGGCACCGCCGGATCGGGCTTGAGGTCGTAGTAGGCGCTGATCAGCGCGTCGATGTCTGCGAGGTCCGAGGGCTCGGCGGGCTGTCCTGCGCGGCTCGTCATTCCTCCAGTCTGCCAGGCATCGTTACCCGACGGTTATGCGTCCGGTGTGGATCGCGGCGGCGGTGCGCCCGAAGCGGAGCCCGGGATACGCTGGCCTTCATGTCGATCGAGCCCGGTGCGCGTCGTGTCTACAGCTATCTCGGCCCCGCCGGAACCTTCACGGAGACCGCGCTCGAGCAGGTTCCCGAGGCGCGCGGGCAGGTCTGGAAGCCCGTGCACAACGTGGGTGAGGCTCTCGGCGATGTCGCCTCGGGAGCCAGCGACGCGGCGATGATCGCGATCGAGAACACCGTCGAGGGCGGCGTCTCGAGCGCGCAGGACGCGCTCGCCGACACCCCAGGGCTGCGGATAGTCGGCGAGTACCTCGTGCCGGTGACGTTCGTGCTCGTCGCGCCGCGCGGCACCCGCCTCGCGGACGTCACCGACATCGCCGCGCATCCGGTGGCGTACGCACAGTGCCTGCAGTGGCTGGGCGAGCACGTGCCGGGACACCGTGCCGTGGTCGCCGGCAGCAACGTGGCCAGCGCGATCGGTCTGCTCGACGGATCCCTGCCCGCCCAGGCGGCCATCGCCGCACCCGGTGTGGTCGGGCGCTACGACGTCGACGTGCTGGCCGAGAACATCGGCGACAACGAGCACGCCGTCACGCGCTTCGTGCTCGTGACCCGCACCGTCGCGCCGCCCGAGCCGACCGGAGCCGACAAGACCTCGCTCGTGGCCGAGCTGCCGTCGGAGGAGCCGGGTGCGCTGCTGGAGATGCTTGAACAGTTCGCCACCCGCGGCATCAACCTGAGTCTCATTCAGTCGCGCCCGATCGGTGATCGCATGGGCCGGTACCGCTTCGTCATCGACGCCGACGGCCACATTCGCGACGAGCGGATGGCCGACGCGCTCATGGGGCTCAAGCGCTTCAGCCCGAAGGTGACGTTCCTCGGCTCCTACCCGCGCGCCGATCGCAAGATCGTGCAGTACCCGGACCGCTACGCCGACGAGGCCTTCGCCGACTCGCGCGACTGGCTGCGGGGGCTGCTCTCGGGCGAGCCCGACGCCTGAAGCGCGTCGGTTTCGATCCGGCCGCGTCCGAGCCCCTCGCGCGGTTCGCGCCGCTCTGCTCCGTCGACGATCGGTCGGCGTGGTCGCTTCCGTTCGACCACCGGAGGCGCGAGGCGCCAAGGCGGAGAGGAGTCGAGAGAGCGCAGCGGTCAGGCCATCGCGGCGGTGAGCAGCTCGAGCGTCTGCACCCGGCCCGTGGGCTCGTCCAGCGGCTCGCTCGCGTACGAACCCGCCACCGCGGAGATCATGATCTCGTCGACCTGATGGGTGGCGGCGAACTCGCGCAGCTGGGTGGCCGCCTCGTCCGGCGTGCCGACGATCCAGCGGCTCATCGTCTGCTCGATGAACGACTGCTCCATCGCGTCGGGCTTCTCGGCGAGTGCCTCGTCCACCGTCTCGATCGGCCGCATCGGCTTGTTCGTACGCATCCGCGCGAACTGGCGGGCCTGGGGCAGGGCTCGCTCCTGCGCCTCCTCGCGCGTGGGCGCGACGATGACGTTGGCCGTGACGAACGACTTCGGCGCCGGCCGTGCCTCCGTCGCCTGGAACCCGCTGCGGTACAGCGCCATCGCGCGCTCCAGACCGTCGCCGGCGAAGTGGTTGGCGAAGACGTAGGGCAGTCCGAGCTGCGCGGCCAGCTGCGCGGAGTAGTCGCTCGATCCCAGCAGCCACACCTCGGGGACCGTCGTGGCGGCCGGCGTCGCGTGCACCGCGTACTCGCCGCCGGAGACGAAGCGGACGGTCGCCCCCTCCGGGCTCACGAGCGACATGATGTCGGTCACGTGCTCTGGGAAGCGCTCCACGTCGCTCGTCGTGCCGGACCGCCGCAGCAGCTGCGTGATGACAGGGTCACTGCCGGGCGCCCGTCCGATGCCCAGATCGATGCGCCCAGGGGCGAGCGCCGACAGGGCGGCGAACTGCTCCGCGACGACGAGGGGGGAGTGATTGGGCAGCATGACGCCGCCGGACCCCACGCGAATGCGCTCGGTCACACCCGCAGCCGCCGCGATCAGCACCGGCGGCGCCGTCGATGCGACGGCGGGCATGTTGTGATGCTCCGCGAACCAGTAGCGCCGGTAGCCCAGCTCGTCGGCGCGGCGGGCCATCGCCATCGAGGCCGTCACGGCCTGTGCGCTGGTCTGGCCGGTGCGCACCGGCACCAGGTCGAGGACGGACAGGGCGGGGTTCGCGTGCTCGCTCATCCCTCGGTCCAACCCCGCCGACCGCGCGGGCATTCCCCTGCACAACGAAGGAGCTTCGCCTCGCGGCGACGGCGGCGGGGGTGATCCCGGCCCTCCTGAGCGCGATGGTCCTTCGTCGTGCAGGGGGCGAATGAGGGGCGGCAGCCTCAGGAATAGGGTCGAGTCATGGGTGTGGAGCTGTTCTACGTGCTCGTCGGATCGGTGGCCGTGGCGGCGTTCGCGCGCTGGCGCGGCTGGCCGGCCCCACTGCTTGTCACCGCCGTCGCGCTCGCCGTGTCGCTCCTGCCGTTCGTGCCCGACGTCGAGATCGACGGGCACCTGCTGCTCAACCTGACCCTGCCGCCGCTGCTCTACTCGGCGGCGTTGGAGTCGTCGTTCGTGAGCTTCCGCTACTCGCTGCCGCACATCCGACGGTTGGGCGTGGGGCTCGTGCTCGTCACCGCGGTCGCCGTGGGCGTGGTCGCGTGGCTCATCATGCCGGAGCTGGGGCTCGCCGGTGCGCTGCTGCTGGGAGCCATCGTCGGGCCGCCCGACGCGGTCTCGGCGGCAGCCATCGGGCGGAAGCTGGGGCTGCCGCGCCGCGTCATGAACGTGATGAGCGGCGAGAGCCTCATCAACGACGCCACGTCGCTCACGCTCGTGCGCGTGTTCGCGGCGGTCGTCGCGGGCGCCACCGTCACCGTGTGGCAGGGGGTGTGGGAGTTCGTCCTGGCCGTGGTGCTGGGCGTCGGAATCGGGCTGGGGTTCGGCGTCGTGCTGCACCAGATCCGCATGCGGTACCCCGACGCGGTGGTCTCGGGCACCTTCGGGCTGCTCATGCCGTTCGGTGCATACGCGATCGCCGAGCACCTGCACGGGTCCGGCGTGCTCGCCGTCGTCGCGATGGGCTTCTACGTGGGCTACCACTCGCCGCGCACGTCCTACACGACCCGCCAGCAGGACGGACCGGTGTGGCACTCCGTCGACTTCCTGCTGGAGAGCTTCGTGTTCGCGTACGTCGGGTTGCAGCTGCCGACCGTGATCCGTGAGTTGTCGAGCACCGACGGCACGCGCACGATCGTCATCGCCGTCGCCGTGCTCGCCGTCGTCATCCTGATCCGACCGCTGTTCGTCTTCGCCTCGTATGCGTGGGGCCAGGTGTGGCAGCGGGTGCGGCTGATGCGGTTCAAGCACGCGGCCGAGGCGTACCGCACCGACCCGCACAGCCGGCGCGCCCGCGCCATCCGGCGCAGGAAGGAGCGGCAGCGGGCGCGCCTGGGCCCCGCGAAGCCGACGAAGGAGGCGATTCGGCGGCGCGTCTTCGAGCCGCCGCTGTCTCGCCGCGAGCGGGTCGTGGTGTCGTGGGCCGGCATGCGCGGGGTGGTGACGCTTGCGATGGCCGCGGCCCTGCCCGACCTCACCGGGGGCGCGATGCCCACCGGGCACGTCGAGGTGCTCGTGGCCGTGGCGTTCGTGGTCACCGTGGGCACGCTGCTGCTCCAGGGGCTCACGCTCACCCCGCTGATCCGCCTGCTCGGCGTGACGGCCGACGAGGAGCGGCGCTCCGACGAGGCCGAGATCGCGCGCATGCGTCGCCTGGGCGCGGAGGCCGGGCTGGAGTACCTGCGTGAGCAGCAGCGTCGCTGGACCGAGGAGCACGGCGAGGAGAGCGCGGAGGCGTTCAAGCGCGTGGCCCGGGCGATGGTGCGCGTCGAGCGGGGCACCGACCGTGCGGATCGCGAGCTCGACAGGGCGCAGGATCTGCCACGCCAGGTGCCGCGCGACGCGCTTGTGGAGCTGTCGAAGGGGTGGCTCGCGGTGCGGCGGCAGGTGCTGCTCGACGAGTGCCGGGCGGGCAACCTCAGCGAGGAGGTCATGCGCGAGCTCTTCGTCGCGATGGACGCCGAGGAGCTGGCCCTCGACACCCGCGGCGCGCTGCGGCCGGACTGACCGGCCGGCGTTCAGTCAGCGCGGACGAGCAGGTCGCCGACCTCACAGTCGAGGGCGCGGCAGATCGCCGAGAGCGTGGAATAGCGGATCGCGCGGGCCCGGTCGTTCTTGAGGACCGAGAGGTTCACGATGCTCACCCCGACCTGCTCGCTCAGAGCGGTGAGGGTCATGCCGCGCTCGGCGAGCAGCTCGTCGAGCCGACAGTGGATGCCGCTGGCCTCCTCCTCCGCCGCCGGGCTCACACGAGCCCCTCGGTGTCGCGCTGCAGGCGGCGGCCGACGCCGACCACCCCGCCGACGAGCGCGAGTGTGAAGCCCCAGCCCACGGGTGCGAGGTCCAGATTGAGCAGAAAGGTGGAGAAGATCCCCTCCATTGCGGGGTTCGTCCGTTCCAGCAGCGCGGTCGTCTCCGCGCGCCCGACGGCGCCGGCGACCTGCCCGCCGATCCCGCCCGCCATCACAATGCTCGCAACCGCAAAGAGAGCGGCGTCGGCGCCGCGGGTGAAGGGCCGCGACCGGATCAGCCCGAGGCCCAGCCAGACCGCGATCGCGCACGTGCCGATGGTTGCCAACGCGGGCAGAGCGCCCTCGAGGAACAGCATCGATCGGATGGACGCCGGAGCGGCCGCCAGGGTGACTGCGGCGCTCTCGTATCGGGCGGAAGCGGCACCCGTCGGCGGCGCCAGGGGTGCATCGACGAACGACAGGTTCGTCACGGTCACCGTGCGCCCGACGGCATCGACGGCGGCGATCACGATCGCCGCCAGGGCGATGATCGCCACCGCGGCCGCGCCCGTTGCGATGATGCCCAAGGCGATGCGGTCGCCGCGCGACAGCGGTCGCGTGGTGGTGGATGTCGTCACCGTTCCCCCTATCGGATCGTTGTTCACGAAAAACGATAACAACGAATATCGATAAGTCAAGCGTGGTGTCGCCGGGGGGGGGGCGAGGCGCCGCTCGCGGGCGCGGGCGGGAAGAACGACGATGGCCCGCCTCCCCGAAGGGAGACGGGCCATCGTCCGGTCGGATCAGCGAGCCGTCGCGCTCCCCGCGCCCGCGGTCTCGGCCGCGGGCTCCTGCGCGTCGGTCGCCTCGGAGTCGGTGACCTTGTCGGCCTCCGCCTCATCCTCGTCAAGGAACGGCAGGCCCTCGCGCGGAGCGTCGTAGAGGTCCTGATCGAGAATGCCCTCGCGCTTGGCGACGATCGCCGGCACGAGCGCCTGGCCCGCGACGTTCACCGCGGTGCGGCCCATGTCGAGGATCGGGTCGATCGCCAGCAGCAGACCCACGCCCTCGAGCGGCAGCCCGAGCGTCGACAGGGTGAGCGTGAGCATCACGGTCGCGCCGGTCGTTCCGGCGGTCGCCGCGGAGCCCACGACCGAGACGACGACGATCAGCAGGTACTGGATGAACGACAGCTCGATGTCGAAGAACTGCGCGACGAAGATCGCGGCGATCGCGGGGTAGATGGCGGCGCAGCCGTCCATCTTCGTGGTCGAGCCGAACGGCACGGCGAACGACGCGTATTCGCGCGGCACCCCGAGGTTGCGTTCCGCCACGCGCTGCGTCAGCGGCAGCGTGCCCAGCGATGAGCGGCTGACGAATCCGAGCTGGATGGCCGGCCACGCCCCCGTGAAGTACTGCTTGATCGAGAGGCGGTGCGAGGCGAGCAGAACCGGGTAGACGACGAACAGCACGAGCGCGAGACCGATGTAGATCGCCAACGCGAACCACGCCAGCGACGTCAGCTTCTCCCAGCCGTACTCGACCACGGCGGCACCGATGAGGCCCAGGGTGCCGATAGGTGCGACACGGATGATCCACCACACCACGCGCTGGATGACCTTGAGCAGCGACTCGGTGAAGGCGAGGAACGGCTCCGCCTTCTTGCCCGCGCGCAGCGCGGCGATGCCGACGACGACCGAGACGACGATGATCTGCAGGATGTTGAACGAGGCGCTGCCGGTGAACGCCCCGGTCTCGGGGTCGACCGTGCCGGAGACGCCCAGGCCGAGGAAGTTCTGCGGCACGAGACCGATGAGGAAGTCCCACCACGAGCCGACGCGGCTCGGCTCTGCGGGGCCCTCGAGTCCCTCGCCCGCGCGGTTGCCGGGCTGGAGGGTCAGGCCGAGCACGATACCGATCGACACGGCGATGAACGCCGTGATGGCGAACCACAGCAGGGTCTGGCCGGCCAGGCGCGCGGCGTTCTGCACACGGCGGAGGTTGGAGATGCTCGCGACGATCGCCGTGAACACGAGCGGGACGACGGCGGCGCGCAGCAGGGTGACGTAGGAGCTGCCGATCGTGTCGAGCGTGCCCGAGAGGGCGTTCGGCTCATCCGCGGTCGCGCCGAGCTGGCGCGCGAGCAGGCCCAGCCCGATGCCGACGACGAGGGCGACGAGGATCTGGAAGCCGAAGGAGGCGTAGAAGGGTCGCTTCGTCCGCGTCCTCGGCGAGGTCGTGGTGGTGCTCATGGTTCTCCGTTTCGGGGGCTGCCTGGTGCCAGGCGAGTCAACGTTAAGAGTGCTCAGGTTGTTCCGAGCCCGTATGACGGAACGTTTCGAAACGGCCGATGCGCGAAAGAGGGCCGGAAGCGGTGTTCCGGCCCTCTTCGCCCGAGTAGGGACTCGGTGCTTCAGCGGGTGCGACGGCGGCGCGCCGCGGCGAGTCCCAGGGTGGTGGCCAGGCCCGCGATCAGGAGCAGGAGACCCGCGGCGATGATGCCCGGCTCGGCTCCCGTGGCGGCGAGACCGCGATCGGCGGCGGCGTCGCCCGGGTCGCCCGACCCCGGCCGCGGGGCGTCGCTGGAGCCATCGCCGTCACCGGCGCCGTCACCGGGGCCGGGGTCGGCGTCGTCCCCGTCGCCCGGCTGCTGCGGTGTTTCGGGCTCCTCACCGGGCTGTTCGGGAGTGCCGCCGGGCGCCGCCGGCACCGTCACGGACGCCGCGCGGGTGACGCCGTTGACCGTCAGCTCCACCGTGGCCGTGCCCGGGGCGACGGCGGTCAGCTCCCCCGTGGCGGGATTCAACCGCACGACCTGGGCGGAGGCCTCGAGCGCGCGCAGGGCGCCGTCGTCGACCACCACGCCCTCGCCGCCCCACCGGGCGGACATCGGCCATGCCACCGGCACCTCGCGCGTGCCGTCCTGCGACACGGTGCCCGACACCTGCGCCGTCCCGCCGATCGGCAGCGTCTCGGGCACGCCCGACAGCGTGAGCTCGTCCACGCGGGGGCGCACCTCCGCGCGCAGCCACGCCGTCCGGTCGACGACCGGCGCCGGCTCGGCACCGACGACGCCCCGGGCCGGGTCGATGCCGAGCATGGTCCAGCCGGTGAAGCCGCCCAGCTCCGCCGCCCCCGAGGGGCTCTTGCCCGAGTTGCCGTTGGTCAGATAGCTCACGCCCTCCGAGCTGCGGCCCGAGAAGTTGCCCACGTGCGCGTTCACCGCGGCGATGGACTTGCCGGTCTCCGCGCGGAACTCGGCGAAGGTGGCCTCCAGCTCGCGCGCCTCGACACGGTCGGAGAGCTGGCTGTGGTCGCCGACCAGGTGATCCTGCGTGGGGTGGTGGAAGAACACCGTCACCCCGGTGATGTCCGGGTCATCGGCCGCGTCGGCCAGCTGATCCTCGAGGAACTGCAGCTGGTCGATGGCGCCGCCGCGCTGCCCCAGCGAGCCGCTGGCCGAGTTCAGCGTGATGATCCGGGTGCCCTCGATGTCTCGCGCGGTGCGGGTATCACCGAAGGCCGCCTCGAAGTTGGCGATGTCGCCGCCCATCACCTCGTGGTTGCCGGGCACGTAGATGTACGGGACGGCGTCGCCGACCTCCTCGTCCAGGATCCGCCGCGCCAGGTCGAAGTCGGCGGGGCTGGCCTCGTCGACGAAGTCGCCGTTGATGACGAGCAGGTCGGGATCGGCGGCCACGACCTCCTGCAGGGTGCGGCGCGCGGCCGCGACGATCTCGCTGTCGGGATTGCGCGCGACGAACTGCGAGTCGCTGACCACCGCCACCCGCAGCGGGCTGTCGTCCGCCGTGCCATTGGTCATGATGAGCGGATCGAACACGGGTGTGGCCTGCGGCTGGTCCACCTCGGGGGCGTAGACGATGCCGAGCTCGGCGAACTGTAGCGAGCCCTGGTACTGCGCGGTCGAGCGCGTCTCCATGATGCGGATCCGCTCGAAGGCGAGCGGGTAGGCGATCCCGGCCGGCACCGTGAACTCCACCTTGCGCCAGCCCTCCCAGGTGATGGTGGGGCCGTCGAGATTCGTGGCGGCGGTCGCGCCGGCGGCACGCACCTGCAGGCGGGGCCACGCGCCCGTGCCGTCGCCGTTGATCCACAGGGTCACGGCACGGGGCTGGCCGGGCAGCTCGATCGGCTGGGGGGCGATCGCATACATTCCTCGCGTGCCCGTGCTGGTCGTGAAATCGTGCGTCATCGACAGCGCGTCCTGTCCGTCCGGGCCGGCAGCCGGAGCGGCGGCGAGCGTGCCGGTCGCGCGGGCGGTCTCCTGCCGCCAGGCGGCCGCGTCCGCGAAGTCGAGCACCACGTCCTCGGCGAGGCCGACGGTCACCGCGGCCTCGAAGCGGTGACCGGCCACGTCGACGCGCAGCGTCGTCGCGCCCGATTCCACCAGCGGACGGATCGTGAAGGCGTCGATGCCCGCGGGCTCGATCGACACCTCGGGGCCGGCGTCGATGCTCACGTCTGAGACCTCGACGGGGGCGGTGTGGCCGTCGCCGTCGTATCCGGTGACACGGAACGTCGTGCTCTCGTCCGGCTGGAGGAACGAGATGACGCGGGAGGAGCCTTCGATCCGGTCCAGCTCGCCCAGCACGCGCAGCGGCGCCGTGCCCGTGAGTCCGGACTCGCTCGTGAAGGCGAGCTCGTGGTTGCCGGGCGCCATGCCCGTGACGACGGCGGACGACGCCTCGGCCGAGCGCACCTCCAGCCCCGGTTCCGCGGAGAAGGAGCCCGTCACGCCGACGGGACCCAGGTTGGCGTCGAGGCCCGTGGCCGTGACGGAGCGGTCGAGGCCGGGGAACACGGCGTCGCCGCCGTCGACAGCGGGCGACACCTGCACCTCCGTGGCGGCCTCGGCGGGCGCGCTCGAGAAGAAGACGAGCGAGTTCGCCACGAGCCGCTCGCTGCCGTCCGACGGACGGTTCACGAGCTCCAGCTCCGCCGCCCCGGCGGGGCGCGCGAGCATGGTGGTCGACCCGCCGCCGTCCAGGTTCACCGCGTTGTACGCGCCGAGATCGAGCATGAGCTGGGCCAGCTCCTGGATCGTCTGCCCGCGACTGTCCGAGGCGCGGCCGTCGATCGCGACGATGTAGATCTCCGTGCCGTCGCGGTTGACGCCCACGGCCGTGCGGGCGGCCTCGACCTGCTCCGCGGTGCCCTTCTGCCCGTCGATGACGAGGCGCTGGCTGCCGCTGACGGCCAGGTCCACGTCGGCCGACGGGCCGACCTCGATGGTGACCGCGTCGCCCACCTGCAGGGCACCGATCGCGTCCGCCCCGGCCTCGCGCCCGAGCAGCACGTGGCCGCCGTCGGGAATCTCCGGAGCGCCCGCGCCCTGAGCGACCTCGGTGACGACGCCGTCGACGACGCTGGCTCGGGACACGCGCTGGGCGCCGCCCGCCGCATTGTTCAGCGTGTAGTCGCCCCACGCGGCGGTGTAGACGCCGATCCCGTCGGCCGGGATGGAGGGGGCGTTGAACGCGTTGATCGCGACGGGGCCGGCGGGGGTGGGGAGGGTGCCCCGCGCGGTGAGCTGCTGCACCGCCGCGAGGCCGTCGGCGATCGTGAACGCCTCGCGCGGCGAGGCCGATCCGGTGCGGATGCCCTCGCTCGTGACGTTCGTGCCGACCGGGGCGTTCGTCGCGTTCATGTCGAAGTAGTCGCCGTTCACGGCCGCGACCGCCCCGCTGCCGGCCACCTGGTCGCTCACGCGCGCAGGCGTGGTGATGCTGCCCGAGTCGACGACGTCGAGCGACAGCGTGGGCGTCGTGAGGTCGGCGACGAGGATGTCGCCCGTCACCCACCCGGCGCCCTCGAGCCGGGAGAACGCGACGTGGTCCAGCCCGGGGGCGATCCGCTGCGACTGCGCCTCGAGCAGGGAGGAGCCGCCGCCGGTCAGGTGGAGGCCGAGCGTGTCCTCCGCCGGCGCGGCGGAGGCCGCGGCGGGAGCGACGAGGAGGGGCGCGGTGAGCGCGACGGTGGCGAGCGCGATGAGTGGCTTCGTATGCATGCGGGAAGTGACGATCTCTTCTGGTCGGAGGGGACCGGCACACCGTAGGAGCGACGCGTGGCCGCGCGGCGACCGGCATCTGAACGGGAGGTGACGCCCCCGCCCCGACCCGCCCGCCGCCCGTCGTCCCGTTGCGGGTCGTCGGCACCCGGAACGCGCTATGCCCAGGGCGAACACGGGCGCCGCGGGGGCCATCCGTCGTTACGGTGGAATCCATGGCGCGAGGTGCGCTTCCTGCACCCCGCGTCCCGAAGGCCAAGTGCCCGGAGGAGTGACATGTTCGAGAGATTCACCGACCGTGCCCGTCGTGTGGTTGTGCTCGCCCAGGAAGAGGCGAAGATGCTCAACCACAACTACATCGGCACCGAGCACATCCTGCTCGGTCTCATCCACGAGGGCGAGGGCGTCGCCGCGAAGGCTCTCGAGTCCCTGGGCGTCTCGCTGGACGCCGTTCGCGAGCGCGTGCAGGACATCATCGGCCAGGGTCAGCAGCAGCCGACCGGCCACATCCCCTTCACGCCGCGGGCGAAGAAGGTGCTGGAGCTGTCGCTGCGTGAGGCGCTGCAGCTCGGCCACAACTACATCGGTACCGAGCACATCCTGCTCGGTCTCATCCGCGAGGGTGAGGGCGTCGCGGCGCAGGTGCTCGTGCAGCTCGGCGCCGACCTCAACAAGGTGCGCCAGCAGGTCATCCAGCTGCTCTCGGGTTACCAGGGCAAGGAGCCTGCCGCGGTGGGCGGCGGCGTCGAGCAGACGTCGCAGGGCCAGGGCGGGTCGCAGGTGCTCGACCAGTTCGGTCGCAACCTCACGCAGGCCGCGCGCGAGAACAAGCTCGACCCGGTCATCGGGCGCGAGAAGGAGATCGAGCGCGTGATGCAGATCCTCTCGCGCCGCTCCAAGAACAACCCGGTCCTGATCGGCGAGCCCGGTGTGGGCAAGACCGCCGTCGTGGAGGGTCTCGCGCAGGCGATCGTCAAGGGCGAGGTGCCCGAGACGCTCAAGGACAAGCAGCTGTACTCGCTCGACCTGGGATCGCTGATCGCCGGGTCGCGCTACCGCGGTGACTTCGAGGAGCGCCTGAAGAAGGTCACCAAGGAGATCCGCACCCGCGGCGACATCATCGTCTTCATCGACGAGATCCACACCCTGGTGGGAGCGGGCGCCGCCGAGGGCGCAATCGACGCCGCCTCGATTCTGAAGCCGCTGCTCGCCCGCGGCGAGCTGCAGACGATCGGCGCCACCACGCTCGACGAGTACCGCAAGCACTTCGAGAAGGACGCTGCGCTCGAGCGCCGCTTCCAGCCGATTCAGGTGAACGAGCCGTCACTGCCGCACGCCATCAACATCCTGAAGGGCCTGCGCGACCACTACGAGGCGTTCCACAAGGTGCAGATCACCGACGGCGCCATCGTGTCGGCGGCCAACCTCAGCGACCGCTACATCAGCGACCGCTTCCTGCCCGACAAGGCGATCGACCTGATCGACGAGGCCGGCGCTCGCCTGCGCCTGTCGATCCTGTCGAGCCCGCCCGAGCTGCGCGAGTTCGACGAGCGCATCGCGAAGGTGCGCGAGCAGAAGGAGGCCGCGAGCGAGGAGCAGGACTTCGAGAAGGCCGCCGCGCTGCGCGACGAGGAGAAGGCGCTGCTGGGCGAGCGCCTGCGCCTCGAGAAGCAGTGGCGCTCGGGCAACATCGAGTCGCGCGCGGTGGTCGACGAGGGTCTGATCGCCGAGGTGCTGGCCCAGGCCACGGGCATCCCGGTGTTCAAGCTCACCGAGGAGGAGACCAGCCGCCTCGTCTTCATGGAGAAGGCTCTGCACGAGCGGGTCATCGGACAGGAGGAGGCGATCGCCGCCCTCTCGAAGACGATCCGTCGCCAGCGTGCGGGCCTCAAGGACCCGAAGCGACCCTCGGGCTCGTTCATCTTCGCCGGCCCCACCGGTGTCGGAAAGACCGAGCTCGCCAAGGCGCTCGCCGAGTTCCTGTTCGACGACGAGGGCGCGCTGATCTCGCTCGACATGAGCGAGTTCGGCGAGAAGCACACCGTCTCGCGTCTGTTCGGTGCCCCTCCGGGGTTCGTCGGTTTCGAGGAGGGCGGCCAGCTCACCGAGAAGGTGCGCCGCAAGCCGTTCTCGGTCGTGCTGTTCGACGAGATCGAGAAGGCGCACCCGGACATCTTCAACTCGCTGCTGCAGATCCTCGAGGAGGGTCGCCTGACCGACGGTCAGGGCCGCGTGGTCGACTTCAAGAACACCGTGATCATCATGACGACGAACCTCGGTTCGTCGGCGATCGCCGGTGGCCCGGTCGGCTTCCAGATCGAGGGCGACTCGACCACGACGTACGAGCGGATGAAGGGCAAGGTGGACGAGGAGCTGAAGCGGCACTTCAAGCCCGAGTTCCTCAACCGCGTCGACGACATCATCGTGTTCCCGCAGCTGTCGAAGGAGGAGCTGGTCCAGATCGTGGATCTGTTCACCAAGCGCCTCAACGACCGTCTGCTGGACCGCGACATGACGATCGAGCTGTCGCGCGCCGCCAAGGAGCGCCTTATCGAGATCGGCTTCGACCCGGCGCTGGGCGCTCGCCCGCTGCGCCGCGCGATGCAGCACGAGATCGAGGATCAGCTCTCGGAGCGGATCCTCGCCGGCACCCTCGAGGCGGGCCACCACATCAAGGTGGACGTCGCGGACGGCCGGTTCACGTTCGAGAACGCCCCGCGCGGTGAGCGCGTGGCGGTCGGCGTGAACACCTCGGGCGGCATCTCCGGCACGCCGGACCTGGCGCTCGGCAGCTGATCCGACCTCACACCAGAAGGGCGGTCCCCTCGGGGGCCGCCCTTTTGCGTGTCCGGGGCACACACTCCCGGGTCGGGGCGCCGGCGCGGCTTGCGGTGGTGATGCCGTGGGCCGGCCGCGCTCAGCCCGCCACGCGCGCGTGCCAGTAGCGGTGGTGCTCCGTGAAGCCGAGCGCGGCCATGAGCGCGAGCGAGGCCTCGTTGCCCGCCTCGACCTGCACGAGCGCCGAGCGCACACCGCGGACGGCGGCACCGGCCGCCGCCGCGCGCACCAGCGCCCGCCCTGCGCCCCTGCGGCGAAAGGCGGGGGCGACGACGAGATCGGAGATCACGGCCCACTTCTGCGACATCGCCAGCCGGACGACGCCGACGAGCGAGGTGGATCCTTCCGCGTCGCGGGCGATCGCGGAGAAGAAGGTCCGCGACTCGGGGCCGCGCACCAGCGCCCGGTAGGCCTCGTACCCGGGCGACCCGACCGGGCGCCCCCATGCCTCGAAGTGCACGGCGTGCGGCTCCTCGTGCTCGACGATCTCGAGGCCCGCCGGTGCGGCCTCGACGGGTCGGCCGGCGTCCGCCGCGATCTCGCGGGCGGCGGCCGTCATCACGAGGGTGGGTTTCGAGGGCACCAGTCCGGCGTCGCGGAAGCGCCCCGCGATGGCCGCGCACGCGGGGGCCAGCTCTGTCGTGCCCGCAGACGAGTGGATGAGGAAGGCGGGCGGTTGGTCGCGCGCGGCGAACCACGCCGTGACGAGCTCGAGGGCGGCCTCCGGCGGCATGCCCGGATCGCTCAGGGGGAGGGCGGAGTTCGCCCGGTTGGTGACGCCACCGTTCGCGCGCAGCAGCCAGCCCGCCTGCACGGCGGCCGGTTCGTCGCGCTCCTCGGCCCGCAGATTGTCGGCATGCAGCCACGCCGAGTCCTCCGGCAGCCAGGTGTTCGCGGCGATCCGCTGCAGGTCCTCCGCCGACACGATCCGGTGCAGCGCGCCAGGACGCGTGGGCGCGGGTGGCAGCTCGTGAACGAGCAGGATCGCGCCCCGGGGGATCGTCACCCGGCCGCGCTTGGTCTCCACCGAGACGTCGCGCTCGGTCACCGCGACGACAGACCCGACGGCGTCCGTGGGCGATCCGTCATCCGTGTATCGGATGACCACCCTGTGGCCGGGCTGCGGTTCCGTGGGTGACATGTGACCTCTCGACGGCGTGGGCGTACCCGAGGACTCTATCCGGGGCGTCGTCGCCGGCCCCGCAGGCGGGGTCGAGCATCGGGTTCTACGCTGGACGGATGACCGAGTTCCTGGTGCGCCCGGCCCGCACGGCCGACATCGTGCCGATCCGCGACCTGCTCGAGCCGTACGTGCAGCGCCGGATCCTGCTCGGCAAGGATCTCGTGGTCCTGTACGAGGCGACGCAGGAGTTCGTCGTCGCCGAGGCGGCGGGAGAGATCATCGGCTGCGGCGCCCTGCACGTGATCTGGGAAGACCTGGCAGAGGTGCGCACCCTGCTCGTGCGCGATGACTGGCTGCACCACGGTATCGGGCGCGCGATCGTCGACCGTCTGGAGGACAATGCTCGCGCTCTCGGGGTGACGCGCCTGTTCTGCCTCACGTTCGAGGTCGACTTCTTCTCGCGTCGCGGCTTCACGCCGATCGGCGAGCAGATCGTCGACCCGGACGTGTACTCGCAGCTCGTGCGCAGCCCCGACGAGGGCGTCGCCGAGTTCCTCGATCTGGCGCATGTGAAGCCGAACACGCTCGGCAACACCCGCATGCTCAAGCGGCTCTGAGCCGCCTCGCCGCCTACCCTGAAGACGTGAGCGCGCGACGTCATTCCCCCGCCGTCTACCGGCGTCGGCGGATCGTGGCGCTCCTGCTCGCCCTCATCGTCGTGGGCGGCATCACCGCGGGCATCGTGTGGGCGGTCACGGCGCAACCGTGGCGGATGGTCGGTGCGCTCTTCTCCGAGCCCGAGCCGTCGGCGCCGACGAGCACGCCGCTACCGACCGGCGAGGCGACGCCCGCCCCCTCCGGATCGCAGACGCCGGAGCCGGAGCCGGAGCCGACCGAGGCAACCGGACCGCAGGTGTGCGACCCGAACGCGATCCAGGTGGAGGCGCTCACCGATAAGGACGTGTACGCCGCGGATGAGCAGCCACGCCTCTCGATTCGCCTGGTGAACACCGGCGACGTGGAGTGCACGTTCAACGTGGGCACGTCGCAGCAGCGCTTCACCATCACCAGCGGCGACGACACCTGGTGGCGCTCCACCGACTGCCAGCGCGACCCGATCGACATGATCGTGACGCTGGCCGCAGGCCAGGAGGTGACGAGCGCCGAGCCCGTGGTGTGGGATCGCACCCGCTCGGCCGTCGACACGTGCGACTCGGACAGGCGGCCGGTCGCCCCCGGCGGGGGATCGTCGTACCACCTGAAGGTCGAGATCGGCGGCATCGCGTCGCCCTCGTCGCGCCAGTTCATTCTGGGCTGAGCGCGCCCTGCGCATTGTCGCAGACGTCTCCACGACCGGCCACCCCCGTGCGTGCCCCGATATCGGAGCGTTGACTGGCCGCACCATCAACCGGTTCGAACTCGCGGGAGGCACCACGCATGTTTTTCCATAGGCAGGAGCTGCAGCACTCGGTCAAGCCGGACGCGCCCGACGCGGTCTACGCCCGCAAGCTGCAGGAGGTGCTCGGCGGCCAATACGGCGAGATCACCATCGCGATGCAGTACCAGTTCCAGGCCTGGAACTCCCACATCCCCGGCAAGTACCGCGACCTGCTCTTCGGGATCGGTGCCGAGGAGATGGGTCACGTCGAGATGCTGGCGGTGATGATCGCGCAGCTGCTGGAGAAGTCGCCACTGGGCATCACCGAGGAGGCCGTGCAGAGCGATCCGACCGTCGCCGCGGTCATCGGCGGCACCGACGTGCAGCACGCGATCGTCGCGGGCGCCGGCGCTCGCCCCGTCGACAGCAACGGCAACCCGTGGCAGGGCAGCTACATCACGGCCAGCGGCAACCTGCTCGCCGACTTCACGGCCAACGCCAACGGCGAGATGCAGGGCCGCCTCCAGGCGGCGCGGCTGTACCACATGACCAACGATTCGGGCGTGCGCGACCTGCTGGCCTTCCTCATCGCGCGCGACACGATGCACCAGAACCAGTGGCTCGCCGCGATCGAGGATCTCAAGGAGAACGGCGTGGAGGAGCTGCCGGTGCCGAGCAACTTCCCGATCGACAAGGAGCACCGCGAGGTGTCGTACCAGTACCTGAACTTCAGCGACGGCGCCGCCGCCGCCGAGGGCCGCTGGGCGTCCGGTCCGACGCCGGACGGCAAGGGCGAGTTCACGTACCACGACGGCCCCACGACGAGCTCGCCGATGCCGCCGCCCACCCACCCCGACTCCCGGTTCTACGGCACCACCGAGCTGCCGAACCCCGTGGAGAAGATCGCCGGACGGGCACAGGACGCCATGAACATGGAATGATCTCGTCCCACTCGACGACCGGCCCCGCGGTGCATCCACCTGCGGGGCCGGTTCTCTGTGTCCGGCCCGGAGCGCCCGCATAGGCTGAAAGCATGGCCAAGAAGCGCAAGCCCCCGAAGCTGACCGAGCAGGACGTGCGCTCGGAGGCGCTCGCGCAGGCGCTCGAGAAGCAGGACATGGCCGCCGTCGCCCTGGCCCTGCGCAACGGCAACACGATCGTCCCGCTGCTCAAGCCCGGTCCCCGCGACAACCCGCTCGATGGCGGCGAGGTGTGGACCTTCCGCGACCCGGCCACGGGAGACGTGGCCCTGCTGCTGTTCAGCGACGCACGCCACAAACCGGCCAACCTGCCGCCGGCCTTCGGGGTCTACTCGCCGCAGTGGCTGCGCACGTTCCTCGCGGCGCACGCTGACGAGATCACGACCGTGTTCCTCGACATCGCGGGACCTCATCCCATGCAGGCCGATCCCTCGGAGCTCCTTCGCGCTCTCGACCTCTGACGCCGTCGCGCGACGCACGGCGTCATACGACGTCGTCTCGCCTCGGCGCTCAGGCGCCGAAGGTGAGAATGGTGGGCGGCCCCGACGGAGGGCCCGAGGAGCACCACATGATCGAACTGCGCGGGGTGAGCAAGGTCTACCCCGGAGGCGTAACCGCATTGGACGGCGTCGATCTCACGATCGACAGGGGCGAGATCCACGGGATCGTCGGCCGCTCCGGTGCCGGCAAGTCCACCCTGATCCGCTGCCTCACCGGCCTCGACCCGGCCACGAGCGGCAAGATCACCATCGACGGGACGGACCTGTCGTCCGCCCGTGGCGCGGCGCTGCGGAAGGCGCGCAGGAAGATCGGCATGGTCTTCCAGCACGTGAACCTGCTGGACTCCCGCACCGCCGAACAGAACATCGCTCACCCGCTCGAGGTCGCGGGCGTCACGGGGGCCGAGCGTCGGCGCCGTGTGGCCGAGCTGCTGGATCTGGTCGGCCTCACCGAGCGCCGTGGCAGCTACCCCTCTCAGCTTTCCGGCGGGCAGAAGCAGCGGGTCGGCATCGCGCGGGCGCTCGCGGCCGAGCCCGCGGTGCTGCTCTGTGACGAGCCGACGTCGGCGCTGGACGCGGCCACCACCCGCCAGATCCTCTCCCTCATCCGCAGCCTGCGCGACCGACTCGGCATCACGGTCGTCATCATCACGCACGAGATGAGCGTCGTGCGCGAGGTGTGTGATTCGGTCTCGCTCCTCGCCGACGGCCGCATCGCACGCAGCGGTCCCCTGCTGGAGGTGATCGGCGACACCGCCTCGCCGCTGTCGAAGGAGCTCATCCCGCTCCCGCCCGTGCACCTCGGCGAGGACGGCGCGATCATCGAGGCCCTCCTCGCCACCGAGGGCGGTCCCGATCTCGCCGGACTCTTCCGAATCCTGGGTGAGGCGGGAGCCACGGCCGAGATCACCGCGGGCACCGTCGAGACGATCCACGGCCGCCAGGTGGGGCGCATCCACTTCGCTCCGTCCAGCCCGCAGGAGGCGGAGCGGATGCTCGCGGCGCTCCGGAGCGCGGGCGTGCATGCCGAGCTCACCAGCGCGCAGGCGCGCGGAGAGGGGGACGAGCAGTGAGCGACCTGTTCTGGAACAACCCCATCTTCCACGACCGGCTGTGGGAGGCGACCGGCGAGACGCTGCTCATGATGGTGTTCACCACGCTGGCGGTCGCCGCGCTGGGCCTCCCGCTCGGCATCCTGCTGCACAGCGTCAGCCCGAAGGGCCTCACTCCGCAGCCGGCTGTCTACCGCGTGCTGAGCCTCATCGTCGACTTCGGCCGATCCATCCCGTTCATCATCCTGATGATCGCGCTGATCCCGTTCACCCGCTTCGTCGTCGGCAGCGCGCTCGGGTGGCAGGCGACCGTCGTGCCGCTCGCGGTCGGTGCGATCCCGTTCTTCGCGCGCATGGTTCAGAACGCGCTGCGCGAGGTGGACGGCGGCAAGATCGAGGCCGTGCAGATGATGGGCGCATCGCGACGTCACATTACGTATCACGTTCTGGTGCGCGAGGCCCTCCCCGGTATCGTCGGAGCCCTCACCGTCACAACCGTGACACTGATCAGCTACACCGCGATGGCCGGGACGATCGGCGGCGGCGGCCTCGGGGCGCTCGCCATCGACTACGGCTACCGCCGGTGGCAGGGCGACACGATGGTCGCCTGCATCGTGCTGCTCGTCGCCCTCGTGGCGATCGTGCAGTGGGTCGGGGACACCGTCGTGAAGAGGATCGACCACCGCTGATCGGATCAGGCACCACCAGAAAGCGCACAGTCATGCGACGCATCGCGACCGTCACCGCCGCCACGGCGGCCAGCATCCTTCTCCTCGCCGGCTGCGGCGCCGGCGGATCCGACGCGGAGATCGCCGCACCCGACGAGGAGGGGATCACCACCCTCACCGTGGGCGTCTCGCCCGTGCCGCACGGCACCATCCTGGAGTTCGTGGACGGGAATCTCGCCGAGGAGGCGGGGCTCGACCTCGAGATCGTCAGCTACGACGACTACGCGCTTCCGAACCGCGCGCTCGCCGACGGCGAGCTCGACGCGAACTACTTCCAGCACCTGCCGTACTTCGAGTTCGAGACGGAGGGGCAGGGCTACGACCTCGAGCACTTCCCCGGCGTGCACATCGAGCCGTTCGCGCTGTACTCGAACGAGTATGACGACGTCGCCGACCTGCCGGACGGTGCCCGCATCGGCATCAACAACGACCCGTCGAACCAGGGGCGGGCCCTCGACCTGCTCGCGCAGGCGGGTCTGATCACCCTCTCGGATGACGTCGAGGTCGTCGCGGCCACGGTCGGTGACATCGCTGAGAACCCGAAGAACTTCGAGTTCGTCGAGGCGGATGCCGCGTCGCTTGCCCGCACTCTGGAGGACGTCGACGCGTCGGTCATCAACGGCAACTACGCCATCGAGGCGGGGCTGTCTCCGACCGAGGACGGCATTCTCGTCGAGTCGGGTGAGGACAACCCCTACGCCAACTTCCTCGCCGTGCGCGCGGGCGACGAGACGAACGAGGCGATCGTGAAGCTGGACGAGCTGCTCCGCTCGGAGGAGGTTCGCCAGTTCATCGAGGAGACCTGGGCGGACGGCGCGGTCATCCCCGCCTTCTGACCCGTCGCGCTCTCAGCCGCCGGCGCCGCCCGTCACCGTCCACCGGATCGGTGACGGGCGGCGTCGTTTCAGAATGTCGGCACGTCGTCGAGCGCCGACGGGGCGTGCGCGCGGATGTGCTCGAGCGCCGTGCGCAGCCGCTTGGCGCCGTCATCGACGACCTGCCGGTAGCCGAGCCGTGCCGCCTCCGTACGACGCTGTGCGGCCTGCGTCACCGGTCGCACCTCGCCGGCGAGGCTGAGCTCGCCGATCGCGGCGATCTGGCGGGCCACCTTGAAGCCGCGCACCGAGCCGGCCACCGCCACCGCGATCGCCAGATCCGCCGCGGGCTCCGTGAAGCGCACGCCGCCCACGGTGGAGACGTACACGTCCTGGTCGCTCGTCTTGATGCCCGCCCTGCGCTCGAGCACCGCCAGCACCATGGCCACGCGAGACGCATCCACGCCGTGGACGATGCGGCGAGGGTTCGGCGCGCTGGTGGGGATGGTGAGCGCCTGCACCTCCACCGGCAGGGCACGGCGTCCCTCCAGCGCGATCGCGACGCACGTGCCGGGCTCGGGTGATCCCTGCGACAGGAACAGGCCGCTCGGGTCGGGCACCTCGGCGATGCCGTCGCCGGTCATCTCGAAGCAGCCCACCTCGTCGGTCGGGCCGAAGCGGTTCTTCAGCGCCCGCACGAAGCGCAGCGCGGTCTGGCGGTCGCCCTCGAACTGGCACACGACGTCCACGAGGTGCTCGAGCAGCCGCGGCCCGGCGACCTGCCCGTCCTTCGTGACGTGCCCGACGAGGATGATCGGCAGGTCCCGATCCTTGGCGATGCGGATCAGCGTCGCGGCGACCTCGCGCACCTGGCCCGGCATGCCCGCCGCCCCGTCCGAGAGCGCGGACGAGACCGTCTGCACGGAGTCCACGATGACGAGCTCCGGCTGCACGGAGTCGATATGCCCGAGGATCGTCGCCAGATCGGTCTCGCTCGCCAGGTACAGCTCGTCGTGCAGCGCGCCCGTGCGCTCGGCGCGCAGCCTCACCTGCGCCGGCGACTCCTCGGCACTGACGTAGAGCACGCGCCGGCCCTCGTTCGCCGCCCGTGCCGCCACCTCGAGCAGCAGCGTCGACTTGCCCACGCCCGGTTCGCCCGAGAGCAGAATCGCGGCGCCCGGCACGACGCCGCCGCCCAGTACGCGATCGAATTCGCCGATGCCGCTCGGTCGGCGAGGCGCTTCCCGCGTCTCGATCCGCGTGATCGGCGTGGCGGCGGCCGTCGGGATCATCGACTCCACGCGCCGCGTGAGGCCCTGCGGCTGTGCCGCCTCGACGACCGTGCCCCACTGCTGGCACTCGCCGCAGCGGCCGACCCACTTCGCCGTCGTCCAGCCGCACTCCGTGCACCGGAACGGGGCGGGGGCGGGTCGCTTCGAGGCCATGTCTCCAGCGTAGGCGGGGGCTCCGACGCCGGGCCGCCGCCCGTCAGCGGCGCGCGAGCGCGCGCCGTCGGAGCGCGAGCACCGACCCGCCGATCGCCGCCAGCGCAACGCCCGTCCCCGCCATCCACGCGATGACCGCCTGACCGCTGCCGGTGGCCGCCAGGTCGGCGTCCCGCGGTCCCGCGGCGGGCGGGGCGGAGTCCTCCGTCGGGGCGGGGCTCGGAGCGGCGGTGCTGGGCGCCTCCGCGGCCGCAACCTCCAGTTGCAGCGCCTGGCCCTCGGCGTTCTCCCACAGTGCCGGGTCGTCCGACACGAACGAGACGCTCAGGCTCACCGTGCCCGCGGCGGCCAGAGGGTAGGCGAACTGCGCGCGGCCCTCGCTGACCTCCGCCTGCAACGCCGTACCTGCGCCGTCGTCGATCGTGACGGTGCCCCGGGCGTCGCCGGGAGCCACCGTCGCGACGAGGTGCGCCTGCCCGCCGACGCGCAGCGCCGCGTCGTCCGTGCGCGTAAGCGTCACCGTTGTCGCCGCGGCGGGCGCGGGCGTCACCCGGTACCGGACCCCGTCGATGCGGGTGAGGTCCACGCTGAACACCGCGCCGGTGGGCACGGGCACGCCCTGCTGGACGTCGACGCACTCGAGCGTCAACGCGAACGCATCGGCGTCGGTCGCGTCGGCGAGGGGCAGCTCGGGCTCGACCGTGGGCGGTGTCGCGGCATCCGCCAGCGGCTGCACGGAACTGATGACGACTCGTCCGTCGGCCTCCACCACGAGGCGCGCGGCATCCGCCCCCGCGGGGCATGCCTCGGCAGCCGTCGCGGACGCGAACGACGGGTGTGCCGCGGCGTCGACGACGCTGAGCGAGGCGCCGGCATCGTCGCGCAGGACGAGCGGCGGCGTCGCGACGGCGGCGGATGCCGGCGCCGCCCCGGAGACGACGGCGGCCGAGACCACCGCGGACGCGAGCAGGGCGGACACGGCGAGGGAGCGGAGGGACACGGGAGCCTTTCGGAGCGATGGAATCGGGCGGAGCCAGGTCTATCCGCGGGATGGGGACGACAGATGGCCGGGAGGTTAACGGTCGTTCATCGCCCGGTCGCCTCGGTGTCATGTGCCGTACCTACGGTCGCTGTGCCCTGCCGGGCGCCCCCCGACGAAAGGAATCTCCGTGAAGGCTCCCCTGCCACGTTGGGCCGACCCCTCGGTCCCCGCATCGCTGCTCGGACGGCGCGAGCTTTCGCGGCGGGCCCTGCTCGGCGCTCTGGGAGCCGGTGCGGGCATTGCCGCGCTGGGGGCGGCGCCTGCCTCGGCGGCGATGCCCGCGCGGGCGGCGGCGGACGCGCCGTCTTACATCTGGCTGGTCGGCGACCACCACGCGCACACGGTGTACAGCAGCGATGCCAAGTACACCCTCAGCCAGGTGACCGAGCGGGCGCAGCACTTCGGGGTGGATTGGATCGCCTTCACCGAGCACAGCAACGTCGGTCACGCCGACGGTGGCGGCGCGCTCGCCCAGCGCCGCGAGATCCTCGCCGCCCGCGCGGACAACCCTCGCATGATGGTCTTCCAGGGCCTCGAGTGGTACATCCCCGCTGCGGAGCACGGCACCGTCATGGTGGCTCCCGGCCCCAACGAGGCCCGCCTGCTGCGGTCGTTCGAGCTGGCATACGACGGGAACCTCCTCGGGTACACACAGGGCGCCGAGGGGCACGCGGACACGGCGCGCAACGAGGAGCACGCGCGGGAGGCGCTGCGCTGGCTCGCGCGTCGCAAGGCCGAGGGCTTCGTCGACGACGTCCTCGTCTTCGCGAACCACCCGGCGCGTCTCGGCATCGACTCCCCTGCGGAGCTGCGGGGATGGCGCGATGCCGCCGACGGCATCATGGTGGGCATGGAGGGCGCCCCCGGGGCGCAGGCGGCGGCCCTTCCGGGCTGGCGGGCGAACGGCATCCGCGGAGAATACGAGAACGCGCGGCGCGCCGACTCCTGGTCCGGCTACCCGGACGAGGCCTGGGTCACCTACGGCGGCTTCGACTGGATGACGGCGACGGTCGGCGGCATGTGGGACGCGATGCTTGCCGAGGGCCGGGGGTGGTGGATCACCTCGAACTCCGACGTGCATCGTGCGGCATGGGACCGGCACGCCAACGGCACCTTCCCGCAGGGCGTGGACTTCGCCGGTGCGGGCCGCCTGCCCGACCCCGTGCTCACCGAGGACTACCAGCCGGGCAGCGACTTCTGGCCCGGAGAGTTCTCGCGCACCCATGTGGGTGTCACGTCGATCGACTACCTCTCGGTCATGGACGCGCTGCGGGCCGGCCGGGTGTGGGTCGATCACGGCCAGCTCGTGGGGGCGCTCGACGTGCGCCTGCGGGACGAGGCCGGAACCGCCTCGGCCACGCTCGGGGAGCGCCTGACCGTGCCGCGGGGGTCGCGCCTCGTTCTCGAGGTCACGATCACGGCGCAGACGCTGCCGAACTCCACCGGCGCCGTGCCTGCTCTGGCGCACGTGGACGTCATCCGCGGCGCCGTGACGGGGGCCGCTCCCGATCCGACATCGTGGCGCGCTCCGGACACGCGAGTGGTCGAGAGCGTCGACGTGTCGGGCCGCGAGGGGACGTTCACGCTGATCGTCCCGCTCGTCGCCGACGCGTCTTGCTACGTGCGTCTGCGCGGCAGCGACGGCAAGCAGCGGGGAGTGGGGTTGCTCGGCGCCGAGATCGACCCGGCCGGCCCGATCTCGCGCCCCCGTGGCGACGGAGGGTCGCCGTGGGACGACCTGTGGTTCTACGCCAACCCCATCTTCGTCGACGTCACCGGGTGAGCTGAGGCGGTGTGCCCGCCGATCCACCCGAGGCCCACGCCGCTCGGCCGATCGGCGGGTCAGCCGCGTGTCGTGGGCTCAGCCCCGCGTCTCGGCCGGTGACGGCCGCGCCGCATCGCGGATCCCCAGCCACGACACGATGCCGCCGGCCGCCATGAGCGCCGCGACGACGACGGCGGCGCGGTGGAAGCCGTCGAGGTCGAGCGTGCCTCCGACGATCGTGCCGATGGCCGCGACGGCGACGAGGCCCGCCACGCGCGAGACGGCGTTGTTCACGGCGCTCGCGATGCCGCTGCGTGCCGGCTCGATCGCCCCGAGGATTGCGGCGGTGAGGGGTGACACGGTGATCGACAGACCCAGGCCGAACACGATCATCGAGGGCAGCACCTGCCACCAGTAGTCGAAGTCGGGGGCGACGGCGAGCAGCAGCAGCGACCCCGCCGCCATGACGATCGGCCCGACCGTCATGAAGATCCGCGCTCCCCAGCGGCCCGAGAGGGCGCCGATCCGCGAGCTCAGCAGGATCATGAGGATCGTCGTCGGCAGGCTCGCCAGGCCGGCGAGGGTCGCGGGCAGTCCCGCGCCCTCCTGCAGGTACACGGCCACGACGAAGCCGTTGAGCGAGAGCGCGCCGTAGATCAGCGCGGTGGCGACGTTGCCCGTCCAGAAGTTGCGCACCCGGAACACGTCGAGGGGCAGGATGGGGGAGCGCGCGGTGCGCTGGCGCAGCAGGAACAGGGCGAACAGGATCGCGCCGCCCGCGAGCGAGCCGGGGATCGCGGGGTGGGTCCATCCGAGGTTCGGCTGCTCGATGAGCCCGAACACGAGCGCCCCGAAGCCCAACACGCACAGCGCGGCGCCGAGGACGTCGATGCGGGCGTCGGCGCGCCTCGGGGGATCGGCCATGCCGCGCAGCAGCCACAGCGTCACGCCGATCGGCACGACGTTGATGAGGAAGGCCAGGCGCCAGCTCGCCAGGTCGACGAGGGCGCCGCCGATGAGCGGTCCGGCGATCATCGCCCCGGTCGTGAGCGATGTCCACGTGCCGATCGCGCGCGATTGCGCGGGGCCCTCGAAGGTCGAGGTGATGAGCGCCAGCGAGCTGGGCACGAGGAAGGCCCCCGCCGCGCCCTGCAGCATGCGCGCGATCACGAGCAGGAGCGGATCGGGCGCGAGGGCGATCGCGAGCGAGGCGACGCCGAAGCCGATGAGACCGATCCGCAGCACGAGCGCGCGCCCGAAGGCGTCGCTCACGCTGCCGGCGACGAGGATCAGCGCGCCCAGCGTTACCAGGTACCCGTCGACCACCCACTGCTGGGTCGCGAGCCCGCCGCCCAGTTCGCGGTCGATCGCCGGCAGAGCGACGTTCACGACCGTCCCATCGAGGAACGCGACGAACGAGGCGAGGATCGCGATCCAGAGCACGCGCGTCTGAGAGGGGCCGGTCATGCGCCCAGGCTATGCCGGACCGGCGACGTCGGGCCGCCCCGGAAGTTGTCAGTACAGCGAAACGTGTACTATCGCCTCATGTCGACCGCGTCCGCCACCGCGACCGTGACCCACACCGCCGCGCTCGCGCGGTTCGGTCACGCCCTCTCCGATCCCACGCGCGTGGGTGTGCTGCTCGCGTTGCGCGAGGCGCCGGCGTACCCGTCCGACCTTGCCGACGCGCTCGGGGTGTCCCGCCAGGTGATGTCGAACCAGCTCGCCTGCCTGCGCGGCTGCGGTCTCGTCGAGTCGGTGCCCGACGGGCGACGCAGCTGGTACCGGCTCGCCGATTCGCACCTCGCGCCCGCGCTCGACGAGCTGCTGCGCGTCGTGCTGTACGTCGAGCCCGGCTGTTGCGCGGGGGAGAGCTGCACCTGCGCATGACCGCAACCGCCTCACCCGCCGACCGTCGGTGGCTCCTGCAGCGGCGGATCCGCTGGATCGTCGCGGCGACGATCCTCTACAACCTCGTCGAGGCGGTCGTCGCGCTCGCCGCCGGTGCGGCCGCGTCGTCCGCCGCCCTCATCGGCTTCGGTCTGGACTCGACCATCGAGGTGCTCTCGGCCGCCGCCGTCGCGTGGCAGTTCACCCGTCGCGACCCCGAGCGGTGGGAGAGGGGCACGCTGCGCGTCATCGCGGTCGCGTTCTTCGCGCTCGCGGCGTATGTCAGCGCGTCATCCGTGCTCGCGCTCGCGAGCCGTCTGGACGCGGAGCACTCCACGGTCGGGATCGCGCTCACGGCCCTGAGCGTGGTGGTGATGCCGTTCCTCTCCTTCGCGGAGCGGCGCGCCGGTCGTGAGCTCGGATCGGCGACCGCCGTCGCCGACTCGAAGCAGACGCTCCTCTGCGCGTACCTGTCGGCGGCTGTGCTCGCAGGGCTCGTGCTGAACAGCGCGCTGGGCTGGTGGCGGGCCGACGCGATCGCGGGCCTGGTCATCGCGGCCTTCGCCGTGCGCGAGGGCCTCGAGGCCTGGCGCGGCGACGCCTGCGCCACCTCCGTGGGCATGCTCATGGAGGAGGAGGACGACGCGTGAGCGGTCTCGCGCCGGTGTGCTGGTGCCGATTGGCGCCTCGGGAGAACGTCGCGTAAACTCGACCCCGGTGACGTGTCCGAGCGGCCGAAGGTGCAACTCTCGAAAAGTTGTGTAGGGTAACCCCCTACCGTGGGTTCAAATCCCACCGTCACCGCCACTCGAAACCCCCGTCGGTCCCCTGAAAACACAGGGATCGCGGGGGTTTCGCATGCCTGGCGTCGGGGCCGGGGGAACATCCTGGTAACAGACCCGGAAGCCGCGCCGCACCCGGGTGGGCGAACGGTAGGGCGGGGCGATGTCCTGGCAAGGCCTGCCGTCTGCATACCGCCACATTCTTTGGTCGCGACGCGAAGTCGGCCTAAGCCCAGCGCTTCAGCAGGTATTCGACGCGGTGATCCCTAAGTCGTGTGGTATTTCCCTCCAGAACAGAGAGCCAACGGTTGACGTCGGACTCTTTCAGCACGCCAAGTCGGCCGAGCCGCCCCAGTAAGAGCAGGGCTCGTGGGCGAACGACGGCACGCCTAGGTGCTAAGACACTCACTGGCTCCAGGTGCTTTCGGATGACGTTGGTCGTCTGAGCATCAGACTCGTCCAGTCGTAAGAAGAAGTCCGTTGCGAGGGCCTCTGTTGCGCCATAGTGAACCGGTGCGAGCACCTTTGAGAACTGCCGCCCTGCGTCCAGCGCCACGCACTGGGCGATGACGTCGGGCATGGAGTCGGCGCACCACTTCAGGGCATCTGTGACGAGTTCGACACGCTGCCGGTCGTTGGCGAACTTCGCGCATACTATAAACCACGTGCTTGCGAGGTGCTGATTAGCCTCACGCCCGCGGGCGAACCGCTTGAAACGGGAGAAGCCGAACTTGAAAACGCTTCCCCACAATTCCTCGCTGTACGGGTTTGGTGCCGTGGCTATGGCCTCACCGAAGATGATCTCCACATCGGGGTATAGACCGAAGAATTCGTCCACGGTCTGTCCAGCGGTATCGAGCCGTTCTTTGGTGAGTGGCCAGGAGCGAAAGTACTCAAAGTACCCCGCCGCACCTCCAGGATCGCTGGCGAGGTCGGCCGGCCAGTTGCCCCACCAGTCATCTATGCCTAATCGGCGATGAAGCGTGTAGATTCTCCTTGTGACACGCGGCCAACGATCGGGTTGCTTGGTGATGTCGCGGTGCGCGCGAGACGCCTCCCGAACTTCAAATAGAATGCGATCAGGCGGTGTGGTCACGGACCGCCCCTGATCGAACAACGGCTCGATGAGCTTGTCTATCCTCTCGAGCTTCGCGTTGCTTGAGACCATGTACGCCTCGAGGAATTCCGACTTCTCGACTACGCGCGTCTTCGACCCATTGGGGTACAGCCCAACCTCTTCCAAGCGCTGTTGGAAACGAGCCAGGATTCGGTGAGCCTCCTCAACGCTATTCGCACCCCATAGAACATCATCCATGAAGCGCGAGTATCGCCCGTCAGTCCCGAGCTCCATGAATTCGTCATCCACGGGCTTCAGGATGGCCTGTGCGATAACGCGTGACGCTCCATGCGCCTCCTGGGGGAGGCCAAGGAAAGAGTCATCTGCGTACGCGACCCGCGGATGCGCCGCCGCGATGATCTGGCAACAAAGTCGAACAAGTGTGCGATCCAGTGTCGTATTGTTCGAGAGATGCTCGCGAACGACCTCCAACCGGACCGATGGGAAGAAGTTCGAGACATCCGACTGGACAACATACTTTATATCGTCCCGGTGAATTAGATTCGGCAACATACCCTCGTGCCGCATCCAACGCTCGAACCAATCTATGCTCTCCGAGTCGTCCTCTGCTCCCGACCCGTCCGCCTTATCTGCTCTCTGAAAAGCAACCCACGAGGGAATTCCGTTGAGTAGTTCCCGTTCGGCAAGTCTCACGAGGGCGCGGTAGACCAGCGCATCGCGCGGCTGCATAAAGCACACGGGCCGGGATATCCCGAGTTTTTTAGCGGACCTTAGGATCACGCCAGCTTCTGGGGTGTAACGCCCTGATTTCAGGTCTCGCGACAATTGCCCGATGAAATCGTCAAGGTTCCTCGCGGTCACGATCCCCTGTAGGGGATCGATAATCAGGTTTCGGGAACTGAACTTGAGGTCGCGTAGCTGTCGGCTTATCTCATTCGTCCACACGCGCCGCAAGTACTTGGGATCAGCGAGATCCTCCAGAGTTCGCCACGGCCCCTCGGGCGTCGCGGCGCGCGGGTTCTCGCCCGGCCGTGCCTCCTTAGCCACGCACATACTCCCGGACGCAGGTAACTCCAAACGCGGCTATTTGGCGGAACTGGAACTCCTGCTGTCGCGGCCCGAGGTCGAACTGGCTGCCGGCGCCCTTCTGAAAGTTGTCCAGACCGCGGCCGAGCAGGATCTTCCAGCCCGTGTCCGCGCGGTTCCAGCGGTCGCGGGTACTGTCGTCAAACTTCACCGTGAACCGCAATCCGCTCGCCGTCGCCGTCGCCGGCTCCGAGATCTCGTGGAGCCTCGTGAGGTGCTGCGCCTCGTACTCGGGGTCGCCTTCCTTCGTCAGCAGGAGGACGGCCATCTCGTCCGCCTGGTTCTTCGACAGGGCGAGCCGCGCGAGCAGGTGGATGAGGTTACGTTCCTGCGAGTAGTCCTCCAAGGGCCCATAGAACTTGACGCGCTCGAAGGTCTCCGGATCGATGCACCAGGCGAGGAAGCTCCCGATCAGATATCCCCGGAGGATCGAGTCGAAGAGCCTGACGACCTGCGAGGGCTTCCACCCGTATTCGCGTTGGATCGCGGGGGGCACAAGCTCGTTGGCCTGGATTCCGCGGAGTGTCTCGGCAATCGTCTTCGGAGGCAGGTGACCCATGACATCAGACGGTACAGGGGCACAGGCGCGAGTGATGCGCACAGATGTTGCGCACAGAGCTGTACTCCGCGCGGCACAGAACGATCGCGAGCGGGTCGCGCTAGCCTTCGATGTGGTCACCTCAACCGGTTGACCGAGCATGCCGAAGGTGATGACCTCGGTGGCGACCCACGCGGGCAGGTGCGGGCGGTACTTTGCGGTCTCTCACGCGAGAACGCGGGATCTAGGCGGGAAGCGCTGCGATGGGCGAAGGCACTACGACGCCCCAACGTATGGCGCACGGTGAACCGGAGGGCGACCTCGACCATCTCGATAGCGCCGAGGATTAGCAACCGCAGTGCGCGATCGAAGTCGTATAGGTCGCTCACGTGCACGAGCGTCGTGCCGGGGCGCAGATGTGGGGTGATGGCTGGAGCC
Source organism: Microbacterium sp. Marseille-Q6965 (assembly GCF_946151065.1). Classification (GTDB taxonomy): domain Bacteria; phylum Actinomycetota; class Actinomycetes; order Actinomycetales; family Microbacteriaceae; genus Microbacterium. The sequence continues at coordinate 150,922 of NZ_CAMGZA010000004.1, forward strand.
GTCCGCGCTCGCAGCGGATACACGGTAGGGATACCAGTAGCCGGATAACCGCTTATCACGCATGAGGAACCTGACGTAACTCGCCATGTGGCACTCGAGCGGGTCGTTGTGATCGAAGCCCTCGAACTCGAGCCGGCTTCCAGACGCCGACGGCGTGTCGGCGATGGTCGATAAGGTGCGGAGTATGGCGCCTCACAAGAAGTCCCGAGAACAGCACATCGCCGTGTTCGGCGCGAGCGGCAGCGGGAAGACAGTCATGCTGTCGTCGTTCTACGGCGCGGCGCAGGAGCCACAGTTCCTCGAGGACAGCATCTTTCGGATTGAACCCGAGAGTATCGGGCAGGGAAACGCGCTGCACCAGAACTACCTCGGGATGAAGAACGAGGCGCAGGTCCCCCTGGCGACGAGATTCTCCGCGAAGTCCTACGCATTCAACCTGCGACTGAACGAGGAGTTCGCGGCGAAGGCCGCCAAGGGGTCGTCGGACCTCCTCAAGCTCGTGTGGCACGACTATCCGGGCGAGTGGTTCGAGCAGGACGTCACTGGCGAGTCCGAGGCCAAACGACGTGTTGCCGCCTTTCGGGCTCTCCTCCAATCTGACGTCGCTCTCGTGCTCGTCGATGGGCAGAAGTTGCGCGACCACCAGGGGCAGGAGCGGGTGTACCTCAAGTCACTGCTGACGTCTCTCCGCACCGGCCTGCTGGTGCTGAAGGGCAACCTCCTCGATGAAGGAGCACCGCTCGCGGAATTCCCGCGCATCTGGATGCTCGCGCTGTCGAAAGCGGACGTGCTGCCCGACATGGATGTCGTGAGGTTTCGGGACCTGCTGATCCAAAACGTCGCCGGCGAGATCGAGCAGCTCCGAAAGGCGCTCGCCGAGTTTGTGCAGGCCGAGCAGGTGCTCTCCGTCGGGGAAGACTTCGTGCTGCTTTCCTCCGCGCGCTTCGACGCGTCGAAGATCGAGGTCACGGAGCGCATCGGCCTCGACCTGATCCTTCCGATCGCCGCGGCTCTGCCGCTCGAACGGAAGCTGCGGTGGGAGCAGGCGGTCGGGATCCCAACCAAGGTGGCGGCGAGTTTGGCGGACGGCGCGGGAAGGCTCGCGGGCTTCCTGCTGGGCAAGGTCAATCTGCCCGGACCGCTCGGGAAGGCCGTCTCTCTGCTTGGGCCGGCGCTGACGGAGCTTGCCTCGGTCGGCGGCGCCGCGCTGAAGAGGTATCACGAGGACGCATTGGCGAAGCGTGACTATGTCCGCGCGCTCCTCAGCGGATTCCGTGTTGACCTGCAGAAGAGCGAAGAGGGCAAGGTTCTCATCCGGAGCAAGCGGTGAAGGTGATCTGGGCCACGCGCGGACGGGACTGGGGCTTCCGCTTCCTCGACGATGGGGGCTTCGCGGATCCGCTGCCGGAGTACGACGCCGTGTTCTCCGCGGCCGGCAGCGGGCGCGAGACCTGCCAACGCGTGGGCGATCGTGTCGCGCTGCGATTCGCGGACCCTGAAGGGCGTGTCGATTCGGCGGGGCGGGTGATCCCGCACGAGTTCGTGGTCTTCCCGCCCGACGCCGACGACATCCGCACGCTCGACGACGCGCTGCGGCTCGTCTGGGCTCCGGTCGCCGAGGACTACGCGGCCAGGTACGCTTGCTGACTCACCGCGCGGGGGCCCGAGCAGATGCGTCGAACGTTGCACTGGCGCACTTCGCGCAGCCCGGGGAAGCTGATCGATCTCGGTGACAGTCGACGCGACACCTGGGTTGTGTGCGTTCCCTGAGCACGCGCATTGTGTCGTGTACGGCGTTGCCGTAGCCGAGTTTCGACCGGACCCGGGGCATGAAGCCGAGCTCGTTCTTGAGGAACCGGCCGCGAGGGCACGAGTCGTACGCAGCAAGCCCGTGGTACGTGACGGCGAGGTCGTGCGCGGCCGCCGTGGGAACATCGTGGTAACAGAAGACCTGTGAGTACCTGTTCTCGGCTGCTTCGCGATGTGCTCAACTTCCGCGAAGGCACGCGATTTCAGAGCTCGGCGTCCGCGGTGTATATCCCCAGATCAGGACGCAGATCCCACCGTCACCGCCATTGCAAAGGCCCCGTCTTCCTCGCGGTTGCGAGGGATGCGGGGACTCTTGCATGTCCCCAGTCGGGCCCGACGGTCCAGGGTCAGTCGTGAGATCCGGCCACGAGGGCGAGGGGATTGTCCGGTTCCGTGGCGAGGGTGGCGGCTGTCGACAGCAGCGCATTCCGCAGGGCCAGCGTGGCGGGGCCGAGGCGGACGCCGTCGACGCGGGCGATGCCGATCGTGCGGGAGAGGACGGGATCGCTGATGCGCGTCGCTCGGAGGCTCGGGCGTTCGAGCAGGACCGTCGCCGGAACGATGGCGACGCCCAGCCCTCTCTCCACGAAGCGCAGGACGGCGTCCATCTCCAGGCCCTCGATCGCGACGGTCGGGGCGACCGACGCGGCGGCGAAGGCCGCCTCCGTGGTGGCGCGCAGATCGTAGGTCGCGCTGAACATGATCAGGGGCAGCGTGGCGATCGTCGGCACGTCGACGGTCGGCGCATCCCCCACGACCGGCGACGACGCGGACGAGACGAGCACGAGCTCCTCCTCGAGGAGCGGCGCGACGGACACACCGTGAAGGACACGGGCTGCCGAGGTGGTGATCAACGCCAGATCGAGCTCGCCGCTGCCGAGCCGCTCGAGCAGCCGGCGGGATCCTTCCTCGACGATATGCAGCTCGACGCCCGGATGTGCCGGCCGGAAGGTCGTCAGGACCTCCGTCACGAGTCCCGCGCACAGACTGGGGGTCGCACCGAGCCGCACCCGACCCCGCGCGAGCCCGGCGAGTTCGTCCAGCTCGCGCCGGATGGAACTCGCGTCGGCCAGCATTCGCCGCGCCAGCGGGTAGACCACCTCGCCGGCGGCGGTCAGCGTGCTGCCCCCGCGCGCCCGGTCGAGCAACGGCATGCCCAGCTCCTGCTCCAGGCTGCTGATCTGTCTGCTAAGGGAAGGCTGCGACAGGTGCAGCTTCTCCGCGGCGCGGGTGAAATTGCCCGTCTCGGCGATGGCGGCGAAGCCGCGCAGTTGCTCCAGATTCACGTGTATAGCCTAGGGCTATCGTTCCGAGCCGGAATATGCATTGGAGTAATGGAAGCGGCGCGCCTAGCGTCGAAGCATGACCAACGAACGACAGATCTCGACGACGGTGCTCGTCGTGGGAACGGGCGGATCGGGGCTGCGGGCCGCGATCGAGCTGGCCGAGGCGGGCGTCGACGTGCTCGCGCTCGGCAAGCGACCGAAGTCCGACGCGCACACCTCGCTCGCCGCGGGAGGCATCAATGCCGCGCTCGGGACGATGGACGAGCAGGACAGCTGGGAGCAGCACGCCGCGGACACGCTGAAGGAGAGCTACCTGCTCGCGAATCCGGAAACGGTCGAGACCGTCACCGCGGGAGCGGCACGCGGTATCGAAGACCTCGAGCGGTACGGCATGCCGTTCGCACGGGAAGAGGACGGCCGCATCTCGCAGCGCTTCTTCGGAGCGCACACGTACCGTCGCACGGCGTTCGCCGGCGACTACACGGGGCTCGAGATCCAGCGGACCCTCGTCAATCGCGCACAGCAGCTGAACGTTCCCATCCTCGACACGGTGTACGTCACGAAGATCCTCGTGAACGAGGAGGGCGCCGTCTTCGGGGCGTACGGATTCGACCTGGAGAATGGCACGCGATACCTCATCCACGCGGATGCGGTGATCCTCGCGGCCGGCGGCCACAATCGGATCTGGCGCAGGACCTCCTCGCGGCGGGATGAGAACACCGGTGACTCGTTCCGCCTCGCGGTCGAAGCGGGCGGGCGCCTCCGCGATCCGGAGCTCGTGCAGTTCCACCCCAGCGGAATCATCGAGCCCGAGAACGCCGCGGGGACGCTGATCTCCGAGGCGGCGCGTGGCGAGGGAGGCATCCTCCGCAACGGCCTCGGCGAGCGGTTCATGCACAGGTACGACCCGGTGCGCCTCGAACTGTCGACGCGAGATCGTGTCGCTCTCGCCTGTTACACCGAGATCAAGGAGGGGCGCGGCACGCCGAACGGTGGGGTGTGGCTCGACGTGTCGCACCTGCCTCGGGAAACGATCATGCAGAGGCTCCCGCGGGTGTACCAGACGATGCTCGAGCTGCAGATGCTCGACATCACGAAGGAGCCGATCGAGATCGCGCCGACGGCGCACTACTCCATGGGGGGTGTGTGGGTTCGCTCCTCCGATCACGGCACGGGCGTGCCGGGGCTGTATGCCATCGGCGAAGCGTCGTCCGGTCTTCACGGCGCCAATCGCCTCGGCGGAAACTCCCTGATCGAACTGCTCGTGTACGGGCGCATCGTGGGGCAGGCCGCGGCGGAGTACGCCGCCGCGCTTCCGGCGCAGCAGCGCTCACGGGCCGCGGTGGACCGGGCGCGCGCCGAGATCGACGAGCTCCTGGCCTCGCGGGGCACCGAGAACGTCCGCGCTCTTCAGCGCGCGATCCGCGACACGATGACGGAGCACGCCGGCGTGGTGCGCGACGAGCAGGGGCTCCGCCAGGGCTTGGCCGAGCTCGACCGGATCGACGCGCGAATGGCCGACATCGGGGTGCATCCCGACATCGCCGGGTATCACGACCTCGCGCACGCGTTCGACCTGAAGTCCGCGTCGCTCGCGGCGCGCGCCACCTTGGAAGCGGCGCTCGAGCGACGCGAGACCCGCGGGTGCCACAACCGCAGCGACTATCCCGAAACGGACCCGAATCTTCAGGTGAATCTCGTCTGGTCGCCCCAGACCGGCGTGGTGCGCGAGGCGATCCCGCCGATCCCCGCCCGCATCGCCGCGCTCATGAGGGACGAGGTCTCGGTCGCGGGCAAGCTCGTGGAGTGACGCTCCCGCCGGGGATCAGAGCGCGGCGCCGAGCCGTTCCGCGAACTCGACGAGCCGGTTGGAGAACCCCCACTCGTTGTCGTACCAGCCGTGCACCTTGACCTGGCGGCTGACGGCCTGGGTCAGGGGCGCGTCGAAGATCGAGGAGTGCGGGTTGCCGACGATGTCGGCCGAGACCAGCGGGGCCTCGGAGTACTGAAGGTAGCGGTGCAGCCGAGGAGATGAGGCGGCGTCGCGGAACACGGCATTGACCTCATCCACGCTGGCGCTTTCGCGGAGCAGGACGGTCAGGTCGGTGATCGAGCCCACCGGCACCGGCACGCGCAGGGCGGCGCCCGTCAGTCGTCCGTCCAGCTCCGGCAGAACCTTGCCGATCGCGTTGGCGGCGCCGGACGACGCCGGGATCGTGGAGACCGCCGCGGCGCGCGCCCGGCGCAGGTCCGCGTGTGGCGCATCGTGCAGACGCTGGTCGCTCGTGTAGGCGTGCACAGTGGTCATCAGCCCCGACTCGATCCCGAAATGCTCGTGCAGGACCATCGCCAGCGGGGCGAGCGAGTTGGTGGTGCACGAGCCGTTCGAGAAGACATCGTGCCCGTCGATGTCGAGATCGTCGTCGTTCACGCCCAGCACGACGGTCGGCACGTCCCCCTTTGCCGGCGCCGAGACGAGAACCTTCCTCGCTCCGCCTCGGAGATGGGCGGCCGCCGCGCTCGCGTCCGTGAACCGGCCCGTCGACTCGATCACCACGTCGGCTCCGATGTCCCCCCAGCGGATCGCCGCGGGGTCGGGCTCGGCGAACACCGCGATGCGCTGGCCCTGCACGACGAGCGCGTCCGCCTCGGTGGTCACGCCGTCGAGATGCCCCGACAGGGAGTCCCACTCGAGCAGCGTCGCCAACGTGCCGGTGTCGGTGAGGTCGTTCACCGCCACGACCTGCACATCGGCGTTGTTGCCGAGCGCCGCGCGAAGGAAGCTGCGACCGATCCGGCCGAACCCGTTGATCCCGATCCGTACTGTCATGACATCTGCTTTCTCGTGTCGGTGCCCCGATGAGCGGGCGAAGGGGATGAAGGAGCCGCAGCGCGCAGCAGGTCGATCGCCCCGGCGCGCGCGTCGTCGAATGGGCCGGGATCCTGCTGCGCGATCGCGAGGACATAGCCGCCCTGCAGGACCGCCATCAGAGTGTGTGCGAGCCGCTCCGGGTCGAGGTCGTCTCGGAGCTCCCCCGCTGCCATCGCAGCGCGCACGGCGTTCACCCACCGGACGTGCACGTCCGCGAATGCCTGGCCCACGGGTGCGAGCAGCGCGGGGTCCTCGCGTACCTGGGGGTCCTGCGTCATGCGGCCCACCTTGCAGCCCTTGAGCGCGTCGCGCGGACGCATGAGGTAGGCCTCGATCCGGGCGAGGGGGCTGCCCTCGGTGCCGTCGAGCTCGGCCGTGGCGGGCAGGAGGGCCTTCACGTTGCGCTCGAGCGCGGCAAGGGCGAGGTCCCGCTTCGTCGGGAAGTGGTGGTACATGCTGCCCTGACCGACGCCGGACCGCTCCCTCACGTCGCGCGGACTGGTGTCGGCGTAGCCGCGCTCCCACATCAGTTCGCTCATCGTTTCGACGAGCCGCTCGCGAGAACTCATGTCGCCAAGCTATACCTACCAGTAGGTATGTTGTCAACGCGCGTCCACGGAGGTTTCTTCGGGGCCGCGGCGCACGGGTGCCCGTCATGCCAAGACCAGGCAGGGGCGTCGGCGCAGGCGCGCTCAGGCCGGCTTCTCGTCCTGCCCGGCGGCTTCCTCGACGGCTGCCGTCATGCCCTCGAGGAAGCGCGCCACCACCGCGCGTTCACCCTCGCTGAGGCCGTCGACGAGGGCGAGCATGCGCTGATGCATGGGCCCGAGCGTGGCGCGCACCTCGGTATCGCTGTGCGCAGTCGGCACGATGATCTGGGTGCGCCGATCCGTCGGGTGCGGTTCACGCCGCGCGTGGTCATCGCGGACGAGGCGGTCGACGAGGGTGGTGACCGAGGCCGTCGAGATATGTAGGTAGCGCGCGAGGTCGACCGGGCGCACGGGGCGGCCCGCATGCTTCTCACGGAGCAGGTACCGCAGTGCCATCAGGTCGGTCTCATTCATCCGCATCTGGGCACGCGTGCGCGCCCGCATCGCGGTCTCGGCGGAGCGATAGCGCCTCAGGAGGGTGAGGACGTCGACGGTCGTGGTGCCTTCGGCATCGGGGTACCAGTAGCCGGAGGCCGCGTCATGCGTCGGGAATGCCATCGGGGGTGAGCCTACTTCCCTCGGGTGCTCGCCGTCCGCCGCAGACGCCCGATCCGCGGCGGACCTGTCGTCCTGTCGGTGCCGACCGGAGCGCGGTGACATCCGATTAGCTTTCTCGACTATCTTACCGTTAGGCTGTCTAACAATCAGCCACCCTTGACAAAGGGGCCGTCAGCGGGACGGCGCGGCGCGATCGAGGAGGGCATCATGGGGCAGCTGTTCTACGGATCCACCGACCAGCCGATCGAGGTCGACGACGAGTTGCTGATGCACGTGCAGCTGGTGGCGTTCACCAAGCTGCGCCGCGGGGAGTCGTTCGTGATCTCGTGGAAGCGCCCCTCGGGTGCCGGCCGCGAGACGATCTGGGTGCACTCGTCGATCCCGCTGCGCTTCGTCTGCGAGGCGGAGCCGGTCTCGCTCGACGGCGCCCTGCTGGAGGAGCTCGCCCATGCGGCCACGTCGAGCCGCGGCATGGACCTCAGTGCCGAGAAGAAGCCCGCCCCCGGCGCCGCGAAAAAGGCGCCGCTGAGCCCCGTGCCGAGGAGGGTCCCGCAGGCTGCATGAGACGCCGACGGCGGCAGGCCGAGAAGCGACGACGGAGGACCCCGGGGCCGATGGCCCGGGGTCCTCTGCGGTGTGTGCGGCAGTCGCGAGCGGGGACGCCGGGTAACAGCGGGTGAAAGAGCGGGTGAAATCCGGCACCCCGACTGATTCGGTGCGGGCCGTATCGCGACGATGAGGGGTCGAGCGGTCGCCGTGCCGCTTTTGCACGCCGCCCGAGCGTCCCGCACCGCGACCGCACCCGATCGTCGCGCCCGTGCCGAGAAGTGCGGGCGGTGCTGCGCGCCGTGACGCCCGGGGGAGCCACATGCACACGTCCACTGCATCCGCAGACAGCCGCGCCGCCAGGCGCCGCGCGCGCGAGCGCCGCCGCTCGCGGCTGATCGCGTTCCTGACGGCGCCGTCGCTCGTGCTCGGCATGATCGGGCTCGGCGTGTGGGGGGCGACGGCAGCCAGCGCGGCGGCGCTGCCCGCCCCGGCGGCCTCCATCGCGCTGCAGGACACCGGTGGGGCTCACGGCGACGCCGATGCGAAGGCGTTCATCCTCGCGGGGGAGGACGCGACATTCGACGTCGCGCTGCGCAACACCTCCGACGGCACGGGCGGGTACAACATCGGCTTCACCCTTGCCGTGCCCAACGGTGTCCACTTCGTCTCGAGCGGGATGGGCGCGCCGGCCATCTACGACAGCGGCGACACGCTGCCCAACAGCAGCAGGACCCCGCCCCTCGACACGGTGCCCGAGGGCACCCAGCTGTGGGTGTTCGAGGATGTCGCCGATCTGCCGGCGAACGCGGACTACTCTTCCACCATCACGGTGCGCCCCGACGCCGAGGTCTTCCCGGTCGGCGCCGAGATCGACGTCGCCCTCACCGGGCACGTCTCGGGCCAGGCGTCGGTCAAGCCGATCTTCGACGGCTCCACCGGGGTCGGCGCCGCCGCCGCACGCGAGGAGACCTCGTCCGGCGCGGACGCCGCGTCGGTGCCCGTCAAGGCGCTTCGGCTGACGAAGCACGAGCCGAGCCCCGAGATCGAGCTGCTCCGCGGCGTGCACGACCATCACACGGTCTACACACTCACGGTCGAGAACACCCCGCAGGGTGCGACCGAGGGGGTCACCGTGGTGGACTACCTGCCCGCCGGTCTCGAGTTCCTCGGCTGTGCGCAGGTCGACAACACGAGGCCGTCATCCCTGCTGTCCGATGGCACGCGCGAGTACGCCGGTGCCGGTCCCCTCACCGGCACGGCGCCGGCAGACTGCGTGCAGCCGGCCACCGTCGAGACCGTGAACAGCGGGCTGCCCGCCGACCTCACCCCCGGCGTGTACACGAAGGTCACCTGGAACCTGCCGCCCGTCGCCGGCGGCACCGCGCAGGCGATGCCGGACGACGCCGGCACCGCGGGCGTGACCGTGATCCGCTACGCCGCCGCGGTGCCCCTCTACGAGAACACCATGGACTTCGTCGCCGATGACGGCAGCGGCACCCCGCCCGTCGGTGGGGCCCAGGCGGCCAATCTCAACAACAACAACGGCCCGTCGACCCGGCAGGGGCAGGGCGGGGCCGGCGACGGCATCGCGTACACGAACGCGGCCACCGTGTCGGGTACGTACGCCGGAGCGCGGGCGAGCGGCACCGAGGCCACCGTGTCCGACACCGACACCGAGCGCATCCAGGCCATGGACCTGCGCATCCTCGAGAGCGTCGACACCGACCCGGGCCCGGAAACGAGCGACGAGTTCCGCGTCGGCGAGATCGCGACATTCACCTTCGACATCGCCACCGGCGAGTACGCATCGGCCGACGGGATGACGGTCACCGCCACCTTCCCCAACGGCCTGTGCCCGGTCATCCCGAACGGCGACGTGGAGGTGACGGGCGACGAGTGGCCCTCGGACTGCCCGTACCCGCCGACGTCGCCGGATGCGGCTCTGAGCGGGGCCACGCTCGAGGGCATCCACTACGACGCCGCCGCCGGCGAGTTCACCCTCACGTTCACGCCGGACCCCGGCACCATCGCGGCCAACGGCTCGCTGCAGATCATCACCACGGCGCTGATGCGCGCGCACTACACCACGCACCCGCCCTACGTCGGCAGCACCTCCTCGGGTGACGCGCTCGATGTCCGCGTCGAGATCGAAGGCGTGACGCATCCGGTGGACGCCGTCGCCGACCCCGCCGATCCCGCCGCCGGTGAGGAGGACGTCTGGGACGACTCGTCGGACGAGATCACCTCGGGCCTGTCCGACATCTCCAAGCGCGTGCTCTCGCGTGAGGCCGTGCTGCCCGGCGCCACCGCCGAGGCGTCGTGCGCCGTGCCCGCCGACGACGCGGCGTGGAGCGAGAACCACACCGGCGCGGACGCGGAACCCTTCGTGCCGGGCGATGTCGTCTGCTACGAGCTGCGCGTGGACTTTGCGTCCCAGATCGACGTGCGCAACCCGCTCATCACCGACTTCCTTCCGTCGGGCGTCGAGTACCTCGACTGGGCGGCGGGCCCTGGCACCAGCGAGGGCCTGAACGTGCCCGACCCCACGGTCACGGGTCAGCGCCTCGATTGGGCGGTCGGCAACCCCGGTGCCGAGGGTGACCGCTTCGTGCCGATGAACTCGGTGCTCGTGCTGCACGTGCTCGGCACGGTGACGTCGTGGACCCCGAACGACGAGGCCACGCTCGACAAGCCCGAGAACCTGATGAAGTACCAGCAGGAGAACGTGCTGGGGAGGGTCTTCTTCGATCGCGACGCCTCAGCCATCCAGACGGCGCAGGGGCCGACGCTCGTCAAGGGCGTGCGCGACGTGGACGGCGACGCCGCCCGTCCCGCCGGCTCGCAGCAGGGCGCCGACGGTGCATCCTTCGGCTCGAACCGCGACGGCATCGAGGTCGCCGCCCGCGACGTGGTCACGTACCGCATCGACCTCACCGGCGGCACGACCGACGTGACGGACCTCGTGGTGTGGGACGCTCTCCCCGAGGGCGTGACAAAGGACGACGTGTCGGCCGTCGAGGGCGGAATCGCCCGCGATCCCGGCGACGCGGGGTACCCGGCGAGCATCGAGCAGACGGGACGCTCTGTCGTCATGTGGACCGGCATCGATCTCGCCGCGGCGGCGCAGCACACGCTGACCTATGCGGTCGCGATCCCCGCCGATGTGCTGGTGAACGTCGATCTGGACAACACCGCGTCCATCACGCAGTACGACGTGCCGCTGAACACCGGCGAGACCGCCACCTTCTACCCGGCCGGCTCGCTGGACGGCACCGACCGCGACCCCGCCGACGAGGTGCCGGGAAGCGCCAGCCGCGATGACTCCGCCGTGCACACGCCCGCCGCCGCCATGAGCAAGCGGGTCGTATCGACGGAGATCAGCCCGGGAACGGCGAACCTCGACCCGCGCAACGGTGCGACCGACGTGGTGCAGGGGGAGCTGATCACCTACGAGTACTCGGTCACGATCCCCGCGGGCACATCGGTGCGCGACGCGGTGCTGCGGGACGCGGGGCTGCGTGGCCCGCAGGGTGCCCCCTTGCCGCTGGAGATCACGGACGACACCGACTGGAGCTCCACCGCGCTCACCGGCGCCACCCGAGCCGACTTCTCGTTCCCGGACGACGCTGACGGCCGGCCGCAGGGCGTGCTCACCTTCCCCCAGACGTACACGAACTCGTCGGACGAGCCGCAGGTGTTCACCGTCACCCTCACGGGGTACCTGCCCGACGATGCGGGGAACAACGGCGCCACGCTCACCAACGAGGCGCGGTTCGACAGCCTCTCGTGGGAGGGGAACGCCACGGCGACGGTCACCTACCGCGAGCCGAACCTCGGCATCACCAAGGCCGCGGATCGCGTGACCGACGTGGGCGTGGGGACGCCGGTGACCTACACGCTCAGCGTCACCAACGACACCAACCGCGTGGCGAGCTACGACAACGTCGTGGTCGACACCGTGCCGGCGGGGCTCGTGGTGGACCCGACATCCTTCTCGACCGCTCCGAGCGCCGTCGACGACGGCGTGTATGCGGGCGCGGGTGGCACGATCACGTGGCGTATTGCGCAGGTGCCGCCGACAGCGACCATCACGTATCGCGCGGAGATCGATCCGCGCACGGGCGCGGGCGCGGTGTACGACAACACCGCCGTGGTCACCGGGCACACGCTGCCCGAATCGCTCCCGGACGCCGGCGATCGCCGCGGGGATCGGACCGATGACGCCGCAGCGACGATCGAGGCCGCCACGGCCCGCATCGCCAAGGGTGTGCGTCTGGCCGAGACGACGGACGCGTACACCGATCGTTTGGGCGCCCCCATCGGGGACACGGTGCAGTACGAGGTCGACATCACCCTGCAACCGAACATCAACTACTACGAGCCGACGATCGCCGATGACCTGCCGTCCGGCGTGGAGCTCATCGACTCCTCGGTCAACGGGCCCGAGACCGACTCCTCGATCGACGGAGCGTGGACGCGTTCGCACGACCCCCAGACGAACACGTGGCGGTGGACCTACGACGGCGACATCGCCGCTGCCGCGGAGGTGCGCACGCTCACCCTCCGCTACGAGGTGCTCCTCTCCGAGAGCATCGGGCGGTCGGTGAGCGACCTCCCGAACACCGCGACGTTCTCCTGGAACACTGTCGATGGCGACGAGGCCAAGCGCTCGTCGATCGAGGATGGTGCAACCGTCGACGTGCTCGACCCTGTGCCGGCGATCGAGAAGACGGTGTCCGACCGGGCTCCCGAGCCGGGGCAGCGCTTCGACTACACGGTCACGGTCACCAACACCGGCACCACCCCCGCGCACGACCTCGTCGTGCAGGACGAGGTGCCCGACGGCGTCATCGTCGACCCGACCACCATCTCGCACGGCGGCACCCTCACCGGGCAGGGCGCCACGGGCGGCGGCACGATCGCGTGGGATGCCACGGATCTGCCGGGGCCGCTGCAGCCGGCTGGCTCAGGAAGCGAACCCGAGGCGATCGCCCTCACCTACACCGCCGAGCTGGCACCGTCCGCCGCCCTGAGCGACGATGACGTGCTCGTCAACACCGCCCGCGTCACCCGACTCGAGTCCTTCCCATCGGGCGGGCGGGTGTACGAACCGGGCGATGTGGAAGACACCGCCTCCGTGGAGCCGGCGTTCCCGCACGTCATCCTGGGCAAGTCGGCGACGGCGGGCGACACTGCCTACGCCGGTGAGTCGTTCGGGTGGACGCTGACCCTGCGCAACGACGGCGACGGCGCCGCAGACACCATCGGGATCTCCGACGTCCTGCCGCGCAACTGGGAGTTCGACGCCGGTTCGGCACAGATCAGGGTCGGAACCGGTGCGGCGCGCCCCCTCGCCGACCCCGAGATCACCGTGACCGGCGGGGTGCAGAGCCTGGAATGGGCGGCGTCCGCGGTGACGGACGCCCGTCCGGCGCTGCCGGGAGCGGCTGACGGCGCAACGGCGGCCCAGCGCACCATCGTGGTCACCTACACCGCCACACCCGCCGAGGCCGCGCTGACGGACGCGGGGGTCACGGGCGGCGACGGCGTGCGCGTGCCCCACACCAACACGCTGTCGGCCACGACGACCGACACCTCCGGCGTCACGGAGAACGCCTCAGGCCCGTACACGGGTCCGGATGCGGCGGCCGACGCGTTCATTCACGCGGCCGACCTGGCGCTCGTGAAGGAGGCCGGTGACGGCCTCGTCGCGGGCGGTCCCGCCGCCACGGCGTGGACCATCACGGTCACCAACGACGGCCCCGATGCCGCGGTCGGCCCGTTCACCGTCGCCGATGACTGGGGCACCCTTCCCGAGGGACTCACCGTCACGGGCGTGGCGGGCGACGGCTGGACCGTGACCCGGACGGACGAGGGATTCACCGCGGTCCGCACGAACGCCGCCGACACGCTCGCCGACGGCGCGACCTTCCCCGCCCTCACCGTCACGGCGCAGGCCGTCGCCGGATTCGACCTCGCCGAGGCGCCCGTGCCCAACCAGGCCCGCGTCTCCGCAGGCACGTTCGATCCGGACCCCGACAACAACGACGACGCCGCGGAGGTGCCGGTCACGGCGGCGGCGGACCTGACCATCGACAAGACCGGTCCCGCCGCGGCGCCCAACGCCGGCGCGCCCATCTCGTGGACCCTGACGGTGACGAACGACGGGCCCTCCGACTCCGTCAGCAGCGACACCGCCCCGATCACCGTCAGCGACACCATCCCCGACGGGGTGGAAGGCGTGACGGTGGGCACCCTGCCCGACGGCTGGACGTCGGACGCGACCGGTCCGCTCGGCGCAGGCGACACCCTCACCCTGACGTTGGGCGCCGGGCAGCGGCTGACCCCGGCGCAGGCGGCGGCGTTCGTCCTCACCGGCACCGTCTCCGCCTCCCTCCCCGAGGGGACCGACATCACCAACAGCGCGACGGTCACGCCGGGCGCGACGGACGATCCGGAACCCGCCAACAACGAGGACGCGACCACCACGATGCCGACCACCGACACCCGCCTCGCGGTGGCCAAGACGCGGCAGGTGCTCGACGGCGGCGCGTGGCGCGACGCCACCGACGCGGACGAGACGGTGCCCGGCGCGCCGGTCAGCTACCTCCTCACCGTCGCCAACGTCGGCACCGCCGACGCTCGTGGCGTCGCCCTCGTCGACGAGGTGGCGGAGTACGTCACCTACGCGGCCTTCGAGTCGGTGACCGGCGCGTGGACGCGCACGTCGATCGATGGTGCCGCGGGCGACGACCAGCGGTTCGTCCTCGCGGACCCGCTCGCGCCCGGAGCCACCGCCGCGCTGCGGATCACGCTGGAGATCGATGCGGCCTACGACGACGAAGTCGTCAACTGGGTGGAGGGCTCCGCCGAGAACGCGACAAACCGTCCCCGGGCCGACGACGGCTCCGGCGCCACCCGCCACGCCGACCTCGCCATCCAGAAGTCGCACGACGGCACCGTCGTGGCGGGCGGCACCCTGCGTTACCGGCTCGAGGTGACGAACCAGGGCCCGTCGTACTCCTCGGGCCCGATCGTCGTCGCCGACGAGCTGCCCGCCGGGTTCGGATACGCGCCGGGCACCGCCACCGTGTCCGTCGCGGGCGGACCGGCCGTCGCGGCCGAGCCCGCCGTGACGGGCTCGACCCTGGAGTGGAGCGTCGGGGACGGCGCGACGACGCTGGGGAACGGATCGACGATCCTCGTGGAGTTCACCGCCACGGTCGCCGCCGACGTCGCCGCCGGCACCCACCTCAACGTGGGGACCGTCAGCGGACCGGACGACACCGACCCGAGCAACAACGTCGCCACCGACCCCACGACGGTGACGACCTCGGCCGACGTCTCGGTCGTGAAGACGGCGGCCGCCGGCACGTACGTCGCAGGCGAGACGGCGACCTACACGATCACGGTCGACAACGCGGGGCCGTCCGTGGCGCGCGACGTCGCCGTGCACGACGCCGTGCCCGCCGGCATGACGGTGACGGCCATGAGCGGGGCCGACTGGGCCTGCGACGCCGACGCCGCCCTCTGCGAGCGCGACGTGATGCCCGTCGGCCGCTCGACGATCACCGTCACCGCCGAGATCGCGTCGTCGGTGCCGCACGGCACCGCGTTGCGCAACGTCGCGACCGTCACCTCGTCGACGCCCGACCCGACCGGACCCGTGAGCGACGACGACACGATCGATGTCACCGCGTCGGCGGACCTCGCTCTCGCGAAGACCGCGATCGACGCGGACGGCAGCGAGATCACCACGGCCGCCGCGGGTGCCGACGTGCGTTACCTCCTCCAGGTGACGAACAGCGGGTCCTCGGACGCGGTCGGGCCGCTGACGATCACCGATGCGCTGCCGCAGGGGTTCACGTTCGTCTCCGTCGCCGACGGGGCACGCGCATGGACCTGCGTCGTGGATGAGGCCGGCGACGCGTCGTTCACCTGCTCCTCGCCCGACGGTCTGCCTGCCGGCCAGGCCGCCACGCCACTGGTCGTCATCGCCACCATCGATCCCGCGCAGCCGGTGGGCACGGCGGTGAACCACGCCACGGTCTCGTCGCCGACCGCCGACCCGGTGCCGGACGACAACGCGGATGACGCCCCCCTGGACGTCACGCAGTCGGCCGACCTGTCGATCGTGAAGAGCCACGAGGGCGACGCCGTGCGTATCGGCAACGAGCTGACGTTCGCGCTGGACGTGAGCAACGCCGGACCGTCCACGGCTGCCGAGGTGACCGTCACCGACACGCTGCCCGCCGGCCTGCGGTACGTCGGCTCCGGCGCGAGCGACCCGGCGTGGTCCGTGACCGCGGCACCGACGGCCGAGGATGGCACGACGACGGTCACCGCCGTCCTCGATGTGGCGCTCGCGCCGCAGACGGCCGCCCCGCTGCTGCAGATCGCCACGCGGGTGGAACCCGGCGCCTACCCCGATGTGACGAACGTCGCGACGGTGGCCGGGGCGCAGCCCGACCCCATGCCCGAGGACAACACGTCGGAGGATCGGGTGTCGGTGCCTGCCCAGGCCGCGCTCGTGCTGACGAAGGACGCGGTCGGCGACTTCCAGGTGGGCTCCGATGCGGAGTACGCGCTGACGGTCACCAACCTCGGAGTCACGGAGGATCCGGGCCCCATCGTCGTCGAGGATGCCCTTCCCGAGGGTCTCGTCTTCCGCGGCGTGACGGGCGACGGGGTCATGTGCGCGGACGAGAGCGGCACGGTCCGCTGCACGCTCGAGGGTGCGCTGGCCGTGGGCGCCACGGTCGCCGTGATGCTGCAGGTCGGCGTGGAGGACGCCGCGTTCCCCTCCGTCTCCAACACGGCCACCGTCGCCAGCCCGACCGAGCAGCTGCCGACCGCGGTGACGTCGGCAACGGTGGTCACCACGGTCGCCGCCGACCCGCTCGCCGCGACGGACGCACCCGTCGCCGCCGTGTGGATCGCGCTCGCGCTGCTGCTCGTCCTGCTCGGAGCGGTGCTGACCGTCCGTCGCCGCAGGCGCGCGGCCTGAAGGTGAGGGGGCGGGAGGCCGCCCCCTCACCGGAAGGCGGTGGCCGCGAGGAGTGCCGCCGGCTCGGTCGTCGATCCTGCGCATGCGCAGCCGCATACGATGGTGCTCCCGGCGCCCTGCTCCCGGGAGAACGGAAGGCGGCGATGGAACGCAGCGATCCGCAGGAGCGCGTGCTCATGATCAACGGTCTCGCGTTCCGCGTGCTGCACTGGCCCCGCCCCTCGTCGACGCGCACGTTCGTGCTGGTCCACGGCATCGGGGTCTCGCACAAGTACTTCAGGCCGCTGTACGAGCTCCTCGCGCAGACCGACGAGGTGTTCGCCCTCGACCTGCCGGGGTACGCCGGCCTTCCCAAGCCCGACCACAGCCCCGATGTCCCCGAGATGGCGAGGGCGCTCGCCGCCGTGCTCGATCGGCTCGGCATCGCCGACGCGGTCATCGTGGGGCACTCGATGGGCACCCAGTGGGTGGTCGAGCTCGCCCTGCAACGGCCCGACCTCGCCTCGCACGTCGTCGCCATCGGCCCCGTGACCGACGACCACCACCGCTCTGCGCTCGCGCAGGCGGTCGCCCTGGGGCTCGACACCTTTCACGAGACGCCGCGCGCGAACGCCATCGTCTACGGCGAGTACCTGCGTGCGGGCCCACGGTGGTACCTCGCGCAGCTGCCGCACATGCTGTCCTATCCGATCGAGGAGCGGGTGCAGGCCCTGACGCGGCCGCTGCTGATCATGCGCGGCGGACGTGACCCGATCGCAGGGGTGGACTGGTGCCGCCGACTGCGTGACCGCGCGGCCGACGCCGCCCTCGTCTTCGTGCCGGGCAGCGGACATCTCGCGCAGTACCGCCGGCCGCGCGCGGTGGCCGCCGCGATCGACGCCTTCCTTCGCGTCCGTCCGGCGGCTGTGCCGCCGGACGGACCGCGCTGACGCGGTCGGTCAGATCCGTCCCTTGAGGATCCCGTGCCAGTAGAGCTGGGGGAGCACCTGGCGGTCCAGCAGGTACCACCACGGCCGGGAGCGCAGGTTGTCGAACAGCGGCACGCTGCGCCGGACCTCGTGCGTGCGGCTGTCGTACTCGCCGAAGAAGAGGGACCGCCGCGCGGTGGCGATGGGAGCGACGGTGTACCCGTCATACTCCGCGAGGGGGCGACCCTTGCGGTGCCGGTGCATGTTCTCCACCACCGTCTGCACCTGGTGCCGCAGCGCCCCGCCGGTGCGGGCGTCGCCGAGGTGGGCGGCATCGCCGATGCACCACAGCCGCGCATGATCGGGGTGCTGCAGCGTCAGCGGATCCACCCTCGCGAACCCATGGGTGCCCGGTCCATCCAGGCGTGACGCGCGGATCAGCGCCGGCGCCGCGTACGGCGGCAGCAGATGCAGCAGGTCGGGCTGGATCGCGCTCGTGCCGTCAGGACCCTCCAGCGTCACCGCCCGGCCGTCGATGCGCTGCACGCGCGTGCCGAGCTGGGTGATGACACCGTACGCGTCGAGATGGCGACGGATCGCTTCCTCGATCGGGGCGACCGGGTGCAGCGCCTCGCCGGCATGCACCAGGCGCACCTCGATCGCATCCAGGACGCCCTCGCGACGCCAGTGGTCACAGGCGAGGAACAGCGGCTTGAGCGCTGTCTCCCGCCCCGAGGCCGGCTGATCGTGCAGGGTGAACACCGCCAGCCCGGAGGTCAGCGTGCGGATCCGCTCCCACGTCGCCTCCAGGTGGTCCCGCTCGTACGTGGTGCACGCGATACCTTCCCCGAGCGCCGCACGCGCCCCGGGCAGCGCCTCCCAGTCGGTGACGGCACCGCAGGCGAGGAGGATGTCGCCCCCGCGCAGCACCGTCCCGTCCTCGAGCTCGACGGTCCGCTGACCGCCGTCGATTCGCGTCGCGGCCGCGCGCGCCCACGCCACTCCCTCCGGGATCACGTCCGCTTGCGGGCGGGAGAGCGTCGACGCGGGGGCGAGCCCCGTTCCGACGTAGTTCTGCAGGGGCTTGTACACGTGCTCCGCCGCGGGGTCGACGACGACGATGTCGCGCGCGCCCCGCCGCCGCAACTGGGCGGCTGCGGCGATGCCGCCGTTGCCGCCGCCGATGATGATGACATCGTGCGTATGAGTGGCCATAGCGGGACGGTACGGCCGAGGCGGCTATCCGGCGCGGGGGTTGCGCGAGGGCGGGGCCGCCTCTAGGCGCATCTTCCGGCACGCCTGGCGCGTGTCAAGGGGCTCACGCACGCGCGCTGCGCTGCCTACGCTCGCCAGCATGAACTCAGACGAGATGGCCGCGCGATTCGCGGCGGGAGAGACCGGCAAGCGCCCGCCGGCGCCGGAGGAGACCGGGCTGTCGGAAAGCGACGCGGTCCGTAAGGACATGTCGTACAGCCCGGCCAGCGACACCGAGACCCGGCGCAAGCAGGAGGACCCGGTTCCCGACAGCGTCGACGACGACATCGACCCCGACGACGTCAAGGTGGCGCCGGGCACCGGCGGACCGGATGACGTCGGCGACGTCGACGTGGACCCGGACGAGCTGAACCTCTCCGGGCACTGAGCATCGGCCGCCCGATCGCGCCCCGGAGGCAGGGGTTCCGTCCCGCGGGACGGCCACCTATCCTGGCGGCGAGACGGGCTGCCGCTCGCCTGACGACCACAAGGAAACGAGGAGCGAGATGGACGCGATGATGATGGACGCCATGGCGAAGGACATGGCGTCGATGCCCGAGATGGCGTCGATGGACATGACGGTCATGCAGGCCTGTATGGATGCCTGCTCGGCCGCGGAGCAGGCGACGACCATCTGTTCGACGCAGATGATGGATTGCGCGCCGGCGTGTATGAACTGCGCCGATATGTGTCACACGACGATGCGGTCCATGATGCGCATGCAGGGCATGACACCCGCGGCGATGATGAGGATGCTCGACGCCTGCATCGCGATGTGCCAGGTCTGCATCGACGACTGCGCACCGCACACCGACAGCGAGATCTGCCGGATGTGCATCCAGGCGTGCCAGGCGTGCATGGACGCCTGCACCGCGATGAAGGACATGATGATGGCGGCCGCGTGACGGCCGCCTTTTCCGTGCCTACGCCACGTTGAACTGAGCGCGGCCCACGGCGAGCACGCCGTAGCGGCGGTGCAGCGCGACCGGCGTGCCCGCGGGGGCCTCGAGCGCGGCGCCCCCGGCGTTCCACAGCTCGTGGACGTCGCCGTCGAGGTCGCGCACGACGAGCGTCCCCTCGAGTGCGTCCGCGCGCTCGACGATGCCGTCGGTCCATTCGAGGGGCGTGGCCGAGGCGATCCGCGCCTGAATCAGGTGCAGGGCGTGACCCGGTGCGTACGTGGAGCACGCTCCGCCGTGCGCGCACATGCACGCCACACCCTCGCGCACCTCGGTGGGGCGGATGTGCGGCAGCGGCGTGGACACGATGGCTTCCTCTCGGACGGGCTGGGTCCATCCACGTTAGGCCGCCCCGTGGTGGTCGAGAACCGGAGCCGAAACGCGACGTAATGTTGCGCCGGTCCCCCTCAGTCCGCGCGCCGCTCGGGGAAGAGCTCGTCGAGGTCGAGGTCGGGATTGTCATCCTGCGTGCGCACGAGCTCGTGCGCCTCCTCCTCTGTCGCGACGCTGGGCATCGCGCCGGGCAGCGGTTGCCGCGCCGACTCGCGGAGCACGACCACCGCGACGAAACCGGCCACCGACGTGCCGATCACGTAGAAGGCCGGTGCGAGGGCCGACCCGCTCACCTGCACGAGGAACTCCATGATGAACGGCGCGGTCCCGGCGAAGATCGCGACCGCGGCGTTGTAGGAGATACCCATGCCGCCGTAGCGCGACGACGTGGGAAACAGGGCCGGCAGGGAGGACGCGAGGTTGGCCACGTAGAAGGTCACGGGAACAGCGAGCAGCACGAGCCCGAGGAGCGTCGACCAGATGGCTCCGTGCATCATGAGCAGGAACGAGGGCACCGCCAGCAGGATGGCCGAGACCGAACCGATGAACAGCACCCGGCGACGGCCGATCCGATCGGAGAGTGCGCCGGTCAGCGGGATGCACAGCGACATCGCCACGAGGACCGGCAGCGTGAGGAGCGTTCCGTGCACCTCGTCGTAGCCGAGCGTGCCGGTCAGGTACGTCGGCATGTACGACGTGAGCGCGTAGCCGACCGTGTTGGCCGCGGCCACGAGCACGAACGCGGTGAGCAGCTCCCGCCAATAGCTGCGGATCAGCGCGATGACGCCCTTCGGCGCGTCGGGCGAGGTCTGAGCGGCGACGGCCTGCTCCTCGACGCGGGCCTTGGCGTCCTGGAAGGCCGGGGTGTCCTCGATCTTGAGGCGGAAGTAGATCGCGATGAGGCCGAGCGGCAGAGCCGCCAGGAACGGGATCCGCCAGGCGAAGCTCTGCATGACGTCGTCCGACAGCGTCAGCTGCAGCACCGAGACGAACGCCGCACCGATCGCGAAGCCCATGTACGAACCGAGGTCGAGAAGGGAGGCGTAGAAGCCGCGACGGCGGTCGGGCGCGTACTCGGTGATGAACGTCGTGGCGCCCGCGTACTCGCCGCCGGTCGAGAAGCCCTGCGCGAGTTTGAGCACGATCAGCAGGACGGGCGCCCACGCGCCGATGACGGAGTAGTCGGGCAGCACGCCGATGAGGAAGGTGGCGGTCGCCATCATGATCAGGGTGAACGCGAGCACCCGCTGGCGGCCCAGCCGGTCGCCGAGCTGTCCGAGGATGACCCCGCCGGCCGGGCGGGCCACGAAGGTCACGGCGAAAACGCCGAGCGAGAACAGTGCCTGTGCTCCCGCGGAGGCCTCGGGCAGGAACATGCGGCCGATGATCACGGCGAGGTAGCCGTAGATGCCGATGTCGTACCACTCCATGAGGTTGCCGACGACCGTCCCGGCGACCGCACGGCGCAGCATCGGTCGGTCGACCACGGTGACGTCGTCCACGGTGAGCCGGCGCGGCTTGCGCAGCCGCGGGATGACGCGGGCGATCATCCGTCGCCACGCCGGCTCGGACGGCGTGGCGCGGTCGGTGTTCTGTGCGTCGAGATCGCGCGATCCGGACATGTCCGTTCCCCTCCCTCGTCGGCTCTCGTCGATCCGGTGCCGACATTTCAGCCTAGGCGTGAGGCGTGCCCGCCCCGGGGGATCGCGCGATTCCGAGGTACCCCTTGACAAGTCGTCGAGCAGCGCTAATCTACAACCAAATGGTTGTACAAACGGAGCTGACCGACGACGAGGTGGACCGCATCTTCCGGGCCCTCGCCGACGCGACGCGCCGCGACATCCTGCGCCGCACCCTCGCCGGTGAGGCCACGGTGTCGCAGCTCGCCGCCGCCTATGACATGTCCTTCGCTGCCGTGCAGAAGCACGTCGCCGTCCTGGAGGGAGCGGGACTTGTGAGCAAGCACCCGCACGGCCGCGAGCGCATCGTTCGCGGCGAACCCGAACGCATCCGGCGCGCGCAGGCGCTGCTGGAGCGATACGAGCAGATCTGGCGCAGCCGGATCACACAGCTGGATGCGCTGCTCGCCGAGGACTGATCCCCCCTCATCCATCACGAAAGGCACATCATGCCCCTCACCTCCGTCGAGAAGGACCTCGACGCCCTCACGATGACCATCACGGCCGACTTCCCCGTCCCGGTGCGCCGGCTCTGGGACGCCTACGTGGACCCGCGTCAGATCGAGCGCTTCTGGGGTCCCCCGGAGTGGCCCGCCACGTTCACCCGCCACGACGTCTACCCCGGCGGATTCTCGCACTACTACATGACGGGCCCGGACGGGGAGCGTTCCGCCGGCATCTGGCAGTTCGAGGCGGTGGACGAGGGGCGCTCGTTCACGGTGCGCGACGGCTTCGCGCGCGAGGACGGATCCCTCAACACCGACATGCCCACCATGCTCATGACCTTCTCGTTCGAGGAATCGGAGCAGGGTTCGCGCCTCGTCAGTGTCACGACCTTCCCCTCGCTCGAGGCACTCGAGGAGCTGCTCCAGATGGGCATGGAGGAGGGCACGCGCGCCGCGATGAGTCAGATCGACGACGTCGTGACCGACCTCGCCGCCTTCGCCGCCGACCTTCCCGCAGCGGCGCAGCTCATCGGCGACAACCAGGTGCGCGTCACGCGCGTCATCCGCGGCACCGTCGAGCAGGTGTGGCAGGCGCACCACGATCCCGAGCTCGTCAAGCGCTGGCTCAAGGGGCCGGACGGTTGGGTCATGACCGTCGCCGACATCGCACAGGACGTGGGCGACCGTTACCGGCAGGAGTGGACGCGCGAGGACGGATCCGACGGGTTCGGCTTCGAGGGCGAGCTGCAGGAGTCGGAGCCGCCGCACCGCGAGGTGACCACGGAGGCCATGATCGGCATGCCCGGGGAGCCGTCGCGCAACGAGCTGACGCTCACGCCGGTCGAGGGCGGCACGCTGCTGTCGATCCTCATCACCTACCCGGACGCCGCCACGCGCGAGACGGTGCTCGGCACCGGCATGGTCGACGGCATGGAGGCGAGCTACGCCCGCCTCGAGGAGGAGGTGCTCGCCGGGTCGCCGGCGTAGGTCGCGCCGCACGCGAAGAGGCCCCGCCGGAGCCGGCGGGGCCTCTTCGCGTGGCGGGTCGGGGCTCAGGCGTCCTCGCCCTCGGCCTGCGACGGGTGACGGTCGAACCAATAGGGGCGTCCCACGTGGTCCAGCGCGTCGTCGTCCTCGACGAGATTCAGTGTCATGGACATGATGTGCTCCCTTCTTGTCCTGCCATCAGGATGCGCCGCGTGTTGCGAGCCTGCGCCGGCCGATCGTGAAGAAGAATCGCCGGACTTTCGCCTGCGCGAAAGGAATGGCGCCGGCTTCGACCGGACGGGCCGACGCGTGGCGCGAGCGGCTGGGGGAGGATGGACGCATGGCAAGCGCTCGTCGTCGCGTCCTCGAGTCGGTGCGTCGTGCGATCCATCGCGACGAATCCCTGCGCGCACCGACCGAGGCGATCCCGATCGTCGACGACGCGCTCGCGCTGCGGGTCATGGACCTCGCGATGCGGGTGGGCGAGGCGATGCTGTCGGTCGGCGCCTCCGCCAAGGAGGTCGTGCTCGCCACCCTGCGCATCACGAGCGCGTACGGACTGCGCAGCGTGCACGTGGACGTCACCTTCAACTCGATCACCCTGTCGGATCACCGGCACGGCGAGGACTGGCCTGTCACGATCATGCGCGTGGTGCGCGCGGCCGTGCCCGACCACTCGAAGCTGCAGCGCCTGCAGGCGCTCGTCGCCGACATCGAGGGCGGGCTCGAGCTCTCCGCCGCGCGCGCCCGCTTCCACCAGATCCGCCGCGTGCCGTTCCGCTACCGCCCGGCCGTGGTCGTGCTCGCGCAGGCCATGCTCGCCGTCGGCGTCGGCGTGATGTTCGGTGCGTCGTGGTCGATCCTCGCCGTGACGTTCGTCGCGGCCCTGGGCGTCGCGCTCACGCAGGCAGGGCTGGCCAAGCTGCAGGTGCCCCTGTTCTTCAGCCAGATCGCGGGCGCCTTCGTGCTGACGGTGCTCACCGTGCTCACGGCGATGCTGGCGCGGGCGGGTATCGAGCCCTTCGTCGATGTGCGCGCCTCGATCGTCGTCTCGTCCGGAATCGTGCTCATGCTCGCCGGACTCGCGGTCGTCGGAGCGGCGCAGGATGCGATCGACGGGTTCGCGCTCACGGCGGGGGGTCGCCTGCTGGAGCTCACGTTGCAGACGCTCGGCGTCGTGCTCGGCATCGTCGTGGGGCTCGAGCTGGCGCGGGCGCTCGGCGTCGGCATGGCGCCGCCGACGGAGGCCCTGCCGCTGGGGCCGCTGGCCTCGCAGATCGTCGGCTCGGTGATCGTGGCCGTCGCCGTCGCGGCGTTCAATGGCTCCGGGGCGAGGATCGTCGGGTTCAGCGCGCTCCTCGGCGCACTTGCGTGGGGCGGTTTCGCGGCCGTGAGCGCGGCCGGCCTGGACCAGGCATCTGCGAGCTTCGCCGGCGCACTGGTCGCCAGTCTGGTGGGCGCGCTCGTCGCGCCGCGATTCCACGTGCCTTCGGTCGCCATCACCACGGCGGCGATCGTGCCGCTCGTGCCCGGCGCCGCCGTGTTCCGCGGTCTTCTCGGCCTCGTCGAGTCGGGCGGCGACCCGACGCACGTGCTGTTCGCGACGTCGTCGCTCATCACGGCGGGCATGGTCGGCATCGCGCTCGCCGCGGGCGCGACGCTCGGCCTGTACATCGGCGCGCCGCTGGGGCGGATGGGTGGCCTGCGCCCCTCGCTGCGCGCGGCCGGCCGCCCCACGGCTGGCGGTGCGAGCGTCGCCGTGCAGGAGAGCGCCGAGCAGTCCCCGTCCTGACCGGCGAGGGCGAGTCAGGCGGGGGCGATCTCCGCGAGGAGCGCCTCGACCCGCGCGCGGATCTCGTCGCGGATGGGGCGCACCGTCTCGATGCCCTGGCCGGCCGGGTCGGGCAGCTCCCAGTCCTCATAGCGCTTGCCGGGGAAGATCGGGCAGGCGTCGCCGCACCCCATGGTGATGACGACGTCGGACTCCTTCACGGCGTCGACCGTGAGCACCTGGGGGGTGTGACCGGCGATGTCGATGCCGACCTCGCCCATCGCCTCCACCGCCACGGGATTGATCTGGTCCTTCGGGGCGGAGCCCGCGCTCAATACCTCCACCCGGTCGCCCGCGAGGTGGCGCAACCACCCGGCGGCCATCTGAGAGCGTCCCGCGTTGTGCACGCACACGAACAGGACGGTGGGCGTGGCTGTGGACTCTGCGCTCGCGTTCATCGCGCTCAGTCTAGGACGGCCGCTGAGGGCACGAGAGGGACCCTCGGGCGCCCGGTGCCCGCATGGACGCACGAAAGAGGCGGCGCGGCGTTGGCCTTGTGCTCACGCCGCGCCGCCTCCGACGGATCACGCGTCCTCGTCGTCCTCGCCTTCGGCCTGAGAGGGGTGGCCGTCCGTCTCCGGCGCGTCACCGGTGCTCGTGCGCTCCGGGTCTTCGCCCTCGGCCTGGCTCGGCTTGCCGCTCGTCACGTCGTTCTCGCTCATGGTCGCCTCCTCTTCCTTCGTTCAGGATCGCGCCGACGCGCGTGCCCCGTGAGGGGGTTGACAGCGTCGGCTGTCACGGAGAGATCGACTCCTCCTCGGGGAACGCAGGGCGGCGATCCGGGGAACCGGCCTTCGTCACCCGCGAGGACCCCGAGGTCAGCCCTTCAACCCGGTCGTCGCGACGCCCTGGATGATGTGCCGCTGCCCGATGAAGAACAGCACGATCATCGGCACCGTCGTCACCACGCTCGCGGTGACGAGGATCTCCCAGTGCCACTCGCCCCCGAAACCGAAGGCGTCCACCAGCGACTTCAGTCCTCGCGGCACCGTGAACGTGGCGGAGTCGCGCAGATAGATGAGGCCGCGCATGAGGTCGGTCCACACGGCCTGCACCTCGAACACGAGCGTCACGGCGATCACCGGTCGGCTGAGCGGCAGCGCGATTCGCCAGAACACCTGCCAGGCGTTGGCGCCGTCGACGCGTGCCGCGTCGAACAGCTCGCGGGGCAGCGTCATCATGAACTGCCGCATCAGGAAGATGTAGAACGCGCTGCCGAAGAGGTTGTGCGCCCACATCGGCGTGAGGGTGCCGACCTGGCCGAGCGAGTTCCAGATGAGGAACGTCGGGATCATGGTGACCGCGCCCGGCAGCATCATCGAACCGAGCACGAGCGAGAAGAGCACCCCGCGCCCGCGGAACCGGAAGTGCGCGAAGCCCCACGCCACCATCGCGCTCGACAGGGTCACAGCCGTCGCCGCCAGGACCGTCACGATCACGGTGTTGAGCAGCCACACCGCCAGGGGGGCCTCCTGCCACACCGCGACGTAGTTGTCGAAGGTGAAGGTCTCCGGAATGAGCCGGTTGTCGAACACCTCGCCGCGAGGCTTGAACGACGCGCTGACGAGCCAGACGAAGGGGTAGAGGAAGATGAGCCCCACGATGGTCAGCAGCACGAGTGAGACGATGCGCCCGATGCGGGTGCGGCGTCGGCGCGACGGGGCACGGCGCGAGGTCGCGATCGTCCCCGCCGCCTCCGTGTCGGTCGTCGCGGCCAGAGGTACCCGCTCGGTCAGCGCGCTCACTGTGCCGCCCCCTCGTAGTGCACCAGTCGACGCGAGAGCACCATCTGCACGGCGGTGATCGCCATGATCACGACGAACAGCACCCAGGCCATCGCCGAGGCATAGCCCATGTGCAGGAACTCGAACGCCTGCTGGAACAGGTAGATCACATAGAACAGCGCCGCGTCGTTGCTGTACGTGGAGTTGCCCGCTCCGAAGAAGGCGGTGTACGCCTCATCGAAGGTCTGCAGGCCGCTGATGGTGTTGACGACGACGATGAAGAACACGGCGGGGCTGATCATCGGAAGCGTCACGCTCACGAACCGGCGCCACGCGCCCGCTCCGTCGAGCGTGGCCGACTCGTACAGTTCCTCCGGCACCCCGCGCAAGGCGGCGAGCAGGATCAGCACGGACGATCCGACGGTCCACAGGCTCATGATGACGAGGCCGGGCTTCACCCATCCGGGGTCGGTGGTCCACGACGGGCCGTCGATGCCCACCGCCCCGAGCGCCCCGTTGATGACGCCGTTCTGCCCGTTGAACAGCAGCAGGAAGAGAATGCCCACCGCCACCGGCGGCGTCATCTTCGGCAGGAAGAACACCGTGCGGAAGAAGCCGGAGGCCCGCCCCGCCCGGTTCAGCAGCAGGGCGAGGGCGAGGGACACGGCCACGTACAGCGGCACCTGCAGCGCCGTGAAAACGAGCGTGTTGGCGAGCGCCAACGACACCTTCGGATCCTCGAACAGCTCCTGGTAGTTGTGGAAGCCGACGAAGTTCGGGTCGTTGATGACGTCGTAATCGGTCAGCGACAGATAGCCGCTGTAGATGATCGGCCAGGCCGTGAAGACCGCGAAGCCGATCAGCCAGGGGCTGAGGAAGCCGAAGGCAGCGAGCGACTCTCGCCGCGTCATTCCCCGCCCTCAACCCTCGCCCAGGCCTCGTCGAGCGCTTCCTGCGCGACCTGCTGGGCCTCCGCGAGGGCCTCCGCCGGCTCGGACTGGCCGGTGAGCACCGCGTTGACCGCGTCGTTCATCGCCTGGTCGAACTCGGCATCGGCGGGGTTGGCCGGCAGGGAGAACGTGTGCTCGTTGGCCTCGTACATCGCCTCGACGCCCGAGTCCCACGGCTCGCCGCCGGACGTGACCATGCCGCGCACCATCTCGTCCGCCTCCGCGTTGCCGGTGAGGATGCCGGTGAAGGGCTTGCCCTCCGCCTCGCGCAGCTCGAGGCGCGCCTGCGCCGCCGCCTCCCACGCGTCGAGCGAGGTCATGACGCGGGCCCAGCGGCAGGCGGCCTCGGGGTTCTCCGCCCCGGCGGGGATCGCCCACGCCGAGCCGGACGCGTAGGCGATCGGCTCACCCTCGTGGTCGCGCACCGTGTCGAACGCGACCGGCGCATCCGGCGAGACATCGGCGAGGACGTTCAGGTACCACTGCTCCATCGGCATCGCGCCGAGCACCCCGGAGGCGAACTGGTTGCCCTCGCCGAAGAAGTCGGCGGAGTCGCGGTAGGCCTTCACATCGGCGAAGCCGCCCTGTGCGTCATAGATCGACACCGCCCACTCCAGCGCCCGCACAGCCTCGGGGTCGTCGAGGTTGGCCTCGCGCCCATCCTCCGACAGCAGGTCGACGCCGGCTGCCTTCGCCCACAGCGGGAAGAACTCCGGCAGCTTGCTGTCGACGCCGATCACCTCGAGGCCGGTGCCGCCGCGCTTCATCAGCGCCTCGTTCGCCGCGGCCATCGCGTCCCAGTCCGACCCGTTCACGTCGTCGATCGAGAGGCCGGCGGCGTCCAGCAGGTCGCCGTTGGCCATGGTCACCTGCACGACGTTGAACTCGGGAATGCCGTAGATCTGTCCCTCGAGCGTCACCTGTGCGAGCGCCGACTCGACGTACATGGAGCTGTCGATGCCCTCGCCCTCGATGCAGCGGTCGAGGGGAAGGATGGCGTCGCGCGCGGCCAGCGAGCCGATCTGGTCGCGGTTGGCGTAGATCAGGTCGGGCGGGGTGCCGGTCGCGACGGTCGACAGGAACTGCTGCAGATCGAGCTCACCCTCGATGAGACGCAGCTCGACGCCGTCCCCCAGCTCCTGCTCGGCCAGATCCATGCGGCTGGTGGCCACCTCGTCCACGCCCGAGAATCCCATGACCGACAGCTCACCCTCGAGCGTGGCCCCGGAGTCGTACTGGGCGTCGTCGTCGCCGCCCGAGCCCCCCGTCCCCACGGCACAGCCGCTCGCGAGAAGACCGATCGTGCCCATCGCCGCGAAAGCCGCCAGCCGCCTGTTCCGTGAGGTGTTCATGTCACCGCTCCTCGTCATCCCCTCGCCCTGAGAAGTGGGCGGTGGGCAAGAACTTACGTGTCCGGGTGAGTCTCCCGGAAGCTCTTGACAAAGGCAGTGTTGGCCCGTAGCGGCGCCCTCGCGAGCACGGCCGGATGGCGGGGAGACGAAGCATCCCGCGCGCGGCATATATCCCGCGCGGCCGGTCTGGGGCAATCCCCGTGCGTCCGGTCCACCCGCGTTCATACGCTCGAAAACGATCCGACCGAGGATCCGCGATCCGACAGAGGATCCGCGACGTGAAGGAGGAACTGTGAGCCAGCTTCAGCTTGAGACCCCGGACGACCTGCTCCGCATGCAGCTGCGCGTTGCGCGCACGATGGAGGACGACTCGCTCGCCGCGCTGGGCGAGCTCGCCGAGGCCGCCGAGTCGGCCGACATCAAGAAGCTCTTCCGCCACCACGCGGACGAGACGCAGCAGCAGATCGAGAACCTGCGCAAGGTGTTCCAGATCCTGGAACTGCCGGAGTCGACGGCGGCCTCGCCGGTCACGAAGGGCATCGGCAAGCACGCCGAATCGCTCATCGCGCGCAGCGCGAAGGGCCTGCGCGATCAGGTCACGCTGTCGGCCGCGCTCGGCAATGAGCACTACGAGATGGCGGCATACGAGGCGCTCATCACTCCGCTGACCGCGCTGGGCGCCACCGACGCCGTGAAGCTGCTCGAGGAGAACCGCGAGCAGGAGATCCACACGAGCGAGGAGCTCTCGGAGCGGCTGCGGCAGCTCGTGCAGGGCTGAGACCCCCGATCACCAGAGGGCCCGGGCGCATCGACGCGACCCGGGCCCCCTCGCGTGGGGCCTACTGCGATTCCTCGGCGGCCACGTGGTGCGGCATGCCCACCGGCTTGGCCTCGGCCGACCCTCGTTGGCGCAGATAGATCGAGAACGCCACCATGCAACCCACGGCAAGGAACTCGGACTGCCAGTTCTGCAGCGTGCGGTTCCAGAACTCGGGCGTGGCGATGTACTCCACCCAGGTCATGGGCGGCTCGCCGTGCAGAGCCGCCTCCTCGTTGGCCACGGTGGTGCCGGCGAGCGACTGCGCCAACCACGAGAGCACGAAGACGGCGCCCATCACGATGAGCATCGAGTTCTCCAGCAGCCAGCGCCGTGCGCCGTCCACCTTCGCCCATCGCGGCGACTCGGGCAGGGCGTGTCCGCCGACCCGCTGATCCTCGTCGGACCCTCGCCCCTCGTCCCCCGGCTTCTTCGACTCGGGCGAGCCGCGCTGCACGAGCCACACGGTGGCGAGGATGAAGACGAAGAACTGCAGGAACTCGCTCTGCCAGTTCTCGGCGACGTCGACGACGAAGTCGCTCGATGTCACGTACTGCCAGAAACCCTCGGCCGGCCGGCCGTGCCGCACCAGCTCCTCGTTGTTCTGCGCGAGCCCCGCGAACGCCTGCCCGATGACCGTCGCGAGGAAGATCGCGAGAAAGAACAGGCTCAGGCCCGCGTCGCGGACGAAGTGGCGCATCGACGTCACCTCCCCAGCGCGGGGATCAGGAGCATCAGGGCAAGGCCCACCGTGACGATCGTCATCCAGGCGCCGAAGGCGAACCGCATCGGTCGCCGATCAAGGTCTCGTTCCATGCCCCGATCTTCATGCGGCCGCGCGCGGACCCTCAACCGCTTGACAGGAGCGCACGCGCGCGGCGCAGGCATGTTGCGTGTCAGGGCGCCCGGCGTCAAGCCCGTCGTGTGCGGACTTTGCCGTGCCTAGCGTGGGTGTCACGACATCACGCAAGCACCGAAAGCTAAGGAGGCACGAGATGGCCACGACCACACTTCGCGCGGAGGTGGACGTCGACGCGCCCATCCGCAAGGTGTACGACCAGTGGACGCAGTTCGAGTCGTTCCCGGAGTTCCTCGGGGCGGTGAAGTCGGTCGAGCAGATCGACGACGTCCGCACGCGGTGGACCGTGAGTATCGCCGGGCACGAGAACTCCTTCTACGCGGACATCGTCGACCAGGTGCCCGACCGCCACGTCTCGTGGCAGAGCACAGACGGCACCTTCCATCGCGGCAGCGTCGAGTTCGCGCCCAACGGCGAGGGCACGCACGTCCGCCTTGAGATGGAGTGGGAGCCCGAGGGCTTCATCGAGAAGGCCGGCGCCGCGCTCGGCATCGATGACGCCCAGGCCCGCACCGACCTGCGGCGCTTTAAGGAGTTCATCGAGGAGCGCGGATCGGAGACCGGCGCCTGGCGCGGCGAGATCCACGGCGCCCAGGAGACGTCCGGCGACCAGGGCGGCGTCACGGGCATCTGAGATCGCGCGCCAGAGGACCCGGGCACGGCCCGGGCCTTCTGGCGCGCCAGGATATTGCTCCCAGCCGCGGCGCGTTAGAGTCTGCGTATGGGACGATTCCTTTACGGCGCGGCGGCCACAAGCGTCGAGATCGATGACCGCACGCTCGCGCACTTGCGAATCGTTGTCATGAACAAGCTGCGCCGCGGCGAGCCCTTCATGTTCGACACGAAGCTCGGCGAGGGCGAGGGGCGCCGCAGTTTCTGGCTGCACCCCTCCATTCCCATGCAGTTCCACTTCTCCGGCGGTCGCGCTCCGCGTCTGAACCGGGCGTGGCTCGATGACCTCATGCTCGCGGCGAGCGGCCCCAACGGGCTGACGATCACGCCGGAGCCGCCGGAGCCGACGTTCCCGCACAACGGCGAGGACTGACACGAAAAAGAGCGCCGATCCCCGAGGGGGTCGGCGCTCTTTTCGTGTGCGCTCAGCTGTGGCCGGGTGCCGATTCGACGTGCTCCTCGGTCAGCGTGATGCCTCCCAGCGCGTTCGCGGAGTGCGCCAGCTCCTCGATCCAGGCGCGGTTCAGCTCCGGCGCCTCGGGGTCGTCGAAGACGAAGCGGATCGGGAGCGAGGGGTTGATCCAGATGGTGCTGCGACCCGTCGGCTCGGATTCGTGGTGCTTCCACGACACCGTGAAGCTCTCGTTGCGCCGCAGCTTCGCGACGATCACGACCTTCAGATGCGCGAGTGCCCGGTCCTCGATGTGGATCGGCATGGCCGAACCGCCGTAGTACAAGATGCCCATGAGAGAACCGTACCCCGTCGGCGCCGCGCGTCCACGACGACGTGCTCCGGCCCGCGGATCCGCCGCGGTGGAAACCATAGCCTTCTCCCAGCACACGCGTATCGGAGATGCATAGCGTGAAGGCATGACCACCGATTCGGCGGACGCGCTCGCCTTCGACGACGAGGCGCTGGCGCACGCGCGGGAGATCCGCGACGACCTGGCCCGGTTCCTGTCGGAGTATCGCTTCGGCATGCGCGAGATCGAGACCAAGATGGTCATCCTGCGCGAGGACTTCGAGCACACGCACGCCTACAACCCCATCGAGAACGTCTCGTGCCGCCTCAAGTCGCCCGACTCGATCCTCACCAAGGTGATGCGCAAGGGCATCGAGCCGGACTTCGACTCGATCCGCCAGCAGATCACCGACATCGCCGGCGTGCGCGTGACGTGCAGCTTCGTGAGCGACGTGTACCGCCTGTTCGAGCTGCTCGCGGGGCAGGACGATGTCACGGTGCTTCAGGTCAAGGACTACATCGCCCATCCCAAGCCGAACGGCTACAAGAGCCTGCATGCGATCGTGGAGGTGCCGGTGTTCCTGTCCACGGGCACGGTCCATGTGCCCGTGGAGGTGCAGTTCCGCACCATCGCGATGGACTTCTGGGCGAGCCTCGAGCACAAGATCTACTACAAGTACGACCGGCAGGTGCCGGTGCGCCTCACCGACAGCCTGAGGGACGCGGCGATCACGGCGGCCGAACTCGACGAGCGGATGGAGCGCATCCACCGCGAGATCCACGGCACGCACCCGCCCATCCGTCCGCTTCGCGCGATCGACGGCGGCGACGGCCAGGTGGCCTGACAGCGGCGCCGCGAACGGGGCGCAGGCGCGTCGGGTTCCCCTGCCCGCGCGTTGCCGCGTATTGTCGGTGACCGGCCGCAGGCCGAGACCCGAACGTCGCGAGCGAGGAGCACCATGGCGCGAGCACAGCGCGAAGTCACCGCCGTCCCCGAGCGGGAGCAGTGGTCCGGACAGGTGGGATTCATCCTGTCGGCCCTCGGCTCGGCGGTCGGCCTGGGCAACATCTGGCGCTTCCCGGGCGTCGCGTACGAGTCCGGAGGGGGGGCGTTCCTCATCCCCTACCTCGTGGCGCTCGTCACGGCAGGCATCCCGATCCTCTTCCTGGACTACGCGATCGGGCACCGCTTCCGGGGCTCCGCCCCGCTCGCGCTGCGTCGCCTGGGTGGCAAGCTGGGCGAGGGGCTGGGCTGGTTCCAGGTGCTCATCTGCGTCTTCATCGCGACGTACTACACGGCGGTGCTGGCGTGGTCTTCCAGCTACTTCGTGTTCTCGTGGGATCTGCGCTGGGGCGACGACACCACGGGCTTCTTCACGGGTGACTACCTGCATGCGGCCGGCGAGCCCTTCACGCTCGACTACGTGCCGGCGGTGGCGATTCCGCTCGCCATCATGTGGGTCGTCACGCTCGGCATCCTGGCCGCGGGCGTGGTGAAGGGCGTGCAGCGAGCCAACGTCGTCTTCATCCCGCTGCTCGTCATCGCGTTCGTCGTCATCGTGATCTATGCGCTCACGCTGCCCGGCGCGTCCCAGGGCCTGAACGAGTTCTTCACGCCCGATTTCGCCGCGCTCGCCGATCCGAACGTGTGGATCGCCGCCTACAGCCAGATCTTCTTCTCGCTCTCGGTCGCGTTCGGGATCATGATCACGTTCGCCTCGTACCGGAAGCGCCGCTCCAACATGACGGGTGCGGGCCTCGTAGTGGCCTTCGGCAACTCGTCGTTCGAGATCCTCGCGGGCATCGGCGTCTTCGCAACCCTCGGCTTCTTCGCCTTCCAGCAGGGCGTGGACGTCGGCGACCTCGAGGGGCTGACGGGCGTGGGCCTGGCCTTCATGACCTTCCCCGCGATCGTGAGCGAGATGCCCGGCGGCGCATGGGTCGGCGCGCTCTTCTTCGGCTCGCTCACGCTCGCGGGCCTGACCTCGCTCATCTCGATCCTCGAGGTGATCATCGCGGCGTTGCGCGACAAGTTCGCCCTCACCCGGATGCAGGCCGTGCTCGGGTTCGGCGGCGTACTCGCCGTGGTGTCGCTGGTCCTGTTCGGGTCGACGTCGGGCCTGACGGCGCTGGACACGATCGACAACTGGGCGAACAACCTCGGCATCGTCGGCTCCGCCATCGCGATGTCGATCATCGTGCTGTGGATGCGGCGGCGCGGCCCCGAACTCGCCGGGCATCTGAGCGCCCTGTCGACGTTCCGCGTGGGCCGCCTGTGGACGTTCTTCACCGCGGTGTTGGCGCCGGCGGTGCTCACCTACATGCTCGTCACGAAGATCATCGACCTGCTCGTCAACGGCTACGAGGAGTACCCGACCTGGTACCTCGGGGTCGCCGGCTGGGGTTCCGTGCTCATCATGCTCGTGGGCGCGCTCGTGCTGCCGCAGCTGCGGTGGCGCCACGATCCCGACCGGTTCGACGCCTGGCCGACGAACGCGCAGCTGAACCTGAAGGGAGGCGCCCGATGAGCGGCATCGCGATCCTGTTCTTCGTCATCGCCGCCGTGCTCGTGTGGGGCGGACTGGCGGCGTCCATCATCTTCCTCGTGCGCCGCCCCGAGGTGGCGTCGTACCCCGAGGGCGGAGCCGACGACGGCCGCGACGAGGACGAGCTGTAACCCCCGTCGCGACGGCGGAAGGACCGGAACGACGAAGGCGCCCGCGGATCGCGCGGGCGCCTTCGTCGTTCGGGCGTCAGGCCGCCGACCAGCCGCCGTCCGACGGCAGGATGACACCGTTGAGGTTGGTGGCGTCGTCGGTCAGCAGGAACGTGATCGACGCGGCCAACTGCGAGGCCTGCGCGATCGAAGGGATCGCCGCCATGCCGCGCTGGATGCGGGGCGCCGCGAACTCGCTGGCGAAGGCGCTCTCGATGTTCGTGGCGACCGCGCCAGGGGCGACCGCGTTGATCCGCACGCCCGTGAGCGCGTAGAGGTACGCCGAGCTCTTGGTCATGCCGACGACGGCGTGCTTGGACGCCGTGTAGGCCGTCCCCGCGGCGGAGCCGCGCAGGCCGGCCTCGCTCGCCACGTTGACGATCGAACCGGCGCCGCGCTCCAGCATGCCGGGCAGCACCGCCTTCATGAGCTTGAACGAACCCGTGACGTTGACGGCGAAGACCTTCTCCCACAGCGCGGGGTCGATCTCGTGCACCGGCTGCATGCGGTCCATGATCCCGGCCACGTTCGCGAGGCCGTCGACCCGCTCGCCGGCCGCCGCGACGACCGCGGCAATGGCGGTGTCGTCCGTGATGTCGGCGACGACGGTGACGACGTCCAACTCGGGGAACTCCGCGGCGAGCCCGTCGAGGCCGGCCCGGTTCATGTCGACGGCGACGACCCTGCCGCCCTCGCGCGCGATGCGCGACGCGGTCGCGCGGCCGATCCCGGAGCCGGCGCCCGTGACGATGACCGTCCGATCGGCGAACCGGCCGGGCGTGATCGTCTCCTCCCACTGGGCCATCTGGGGTCCCTGGGCGGCAGCTGCGGCGTCGCTCATGGCGATGCGTCCTTTCGATACGCGGCCGGCGGGTCGGTGGTCGCCGTCGACCGAAGGGGTTGCGCCGCCGGGCGGCGACGCAACCGGACAGGTGTGTCCGGATGTTGCGCACTAGTTTAGTTCGCGTGTCCGACCCCTCCAAGACCAACCGAGGACCGGCCGCGGCCCCCGCCAACCGCCGCGCCCTCATCGCGGCGGCGCGCGAGCTGTTCGCCGAGCAGGGATTCGGTGTGCCGTTCAGCCAGGTGGCCAAGCGCGCCGGCGTCGGTCAGGCGTCGCTCTACCGGCACTTCCCCGACAAGACCGCCCTCGCCATCGCGGTGTTCGACGAGAACCTCGCCGCGCTGGAGGCGCAGGCGCACGACCTGCGCGGACTGCTCGAGCTCATCGTGGCGCAGGCGCGCATGTCGGCGTCGCTGCTCGAGGTGCTCGCGCCGACCGCCGACGCCGCCGCCCCGGCGCTCGCGCAGCGCTTGGAGCGCATTATCGCCGCGATCCTCGAGCGGGAGCGCGCGGCGGGACGCGTGGACGCGTCCATCACCGTGGACGACGTCGCCACCGCCGTCAGCATGGTCGCGTTCCACACCGCGTTCTCGTCGGAGCACCGCGCGGACGCGGGGCGTGCAGCGATCGCCCTCATCGAGCGGGCCCTGGCGCCGTAGCCTGGAGGCGTGGATCCCGTCGCGCTGTTCGAGAACGCGCGCCGCCGGCTCGACCCGGTGCCGCGGGAGGCGCTCGGGCGCTTGGAGGTGCCGGGCCGGTTGCGTCGCGGGCTGGGTGCGCGCCCCCGGATCGTTCCCGATGGTGAGGCGTGGCGAGTGGGCGTGCTCCTGATCGGGGACGAGGCCGTGTTCGAGGTCGGCGAGGTGCTGCGAGCGAAGCCGGAGCGGCGACGCGGGTTCACCGCGGAGTCGGCGCGACAGCGCGCGGCGGCGGCGGCGATGTGCGTGCGCGGGGGCTTCGCGGAGGGAACAACCGTGAACGTCGATCACTCCCCGCTCGACCTCGCGGTCGTCGCCGCAGGCGGCTCGGCGGGCCCCCTCCTCTGGCGCGATGGTG
Source organism: Microbacterium sp. Marseille-Q6965 (assembly GCF_946151065.1). GTDB lineage: Bacteria > Actinomycetota > Actinomycetes > Actinomycetales > Microbacteriaceae > Microbacterium. The sequence goes on from NZ_CAMGZA010000004.1 coordinate 187,782, forward strand.
CGCTCCTTGTGCGCTGGACGGCGGGCGGGGCGCTCATGCCGTTGGACGCATACCTGCGGGAGCGGATCGCGACGCTGCGCGGCCGCTGACGCCGGCATAACGCACATCGCGCGGGGGAGGGCAAGCCCCTGTCGAAGGGTCCGGCCGGTGTCGAGAGTGGAGGCATGCACCATCTCGAGAAGGCGAGGCAGGCCGACGTGAGCGATCCGCACCCGGTTTCCGCTCCTTCCGCGCGGCACACGCGACACCGCGATGGGCTGCGGCAGGCGGTCGTGCCGATCGCCGTCGCCGCCGCCATCGCCGGCGGGTTCCTGGGCTCCGGTGCCGTGAACGGCCGCGCGATCGCCGAGACGCAGGCCGGCGCCCTCGGGCCGAGCGGCTCGCTGCTTGCTCCGGCCTCGCCCGCGTTCCTGATCTGGACCCCGCTGTACGCGGGGCTCGTGGCGTATGCCGTCTGGCAACTGCTGCCCTCGCAGCGGCGCGACCCGCGCCATCGCGCCGCCGGGTGGTGGCTCGCCGCCGTCGCGGCACTTGAAGGCCTGTGGATCGTCGCCGCGCAGCTGCTTCCGTTGTGGACGACGGTCGTCGTCATGGGGCTCCTCGTCGCCGCCGCATACCGCGCGTTCCGCGGGGCCGTGGTGACCCGCCGGGGTCCCAGCGTGCTCGGTGCCCTGCTGCTGCACGGACTGGCCGGCGCGCACCTCGGGTGGGGGCTGGCGGCCGGCGTGGCGAACGCGGCGGCGTGGATCGAGACCCTTCACCTGGGCGGCTGGGCCGGTGACGGCGGCGGCGTCCTGGCGCTCGTCGGCGTCTGTGCCGCCGGGATCGCGGTCTCGGCGCGCAGCGGCTGGACGGTCGCGATGCCGTTGGCCATCGCGTGGGCGGCGGCGTGGATCGCGGTGGAGCGGCTGACCGGCGAGCCGCACAACGTGCCGATCGCCATCGCCGCGATCGCGGCGGCGACACTGCTCGCGGTCGTCAGCGTCGCGATGCGCGTCGCGATGCTGCGCGCCGGACCGATCGTGGCGCGCGAGGAACCGGGCGACCGCGACGCACGGCAGTAGGCCGCGGGCGGCGAGTCGGTAGCCTTGCCGTATGGCGAGGGGCAGGGCGGGCGCGGGACGCCGCGACGGCGGCGCGGGACGCCGCGGCGCCAGGCCGGCTGCCGCGCGCGACGCCCGCACCCGGCATCCCGGCGCGCCGTCCGAGCCCGCCCCGCGCGTCGCCCGCGCCTTCCGCCTCGGGATCATCCCGGGGGCGATGCCGGGCAAGTGGGTGGAGCGGTGGCGCGCACGCATGCCGCACATGCCCCTCGAGCTGGTCCCGATCGCCGTCTCCGAGCAGCGGACCGCGCTCGACGAGGGCCGCGTCGACGCCGCCCTCGTGCGCCTGCCCCTGGCCGGCGACGCCGACACGGTGCACGCCATCCGTCTGTATGACGAGACGCCGGTCGTCGTCGCGAGCCGCGACTCCTCCCTGATGGCGGCGGAGGAACTGGTGGCGGCCGACCTGGAGGGCGAGATCCTCCTCACTCCCGGCGACGACGTGCTCGGTTCCCTGGCGCTGCCCACGGCGACGCCGCGCTTCGAGGCGCCCGCGACGACGGAGGAGGCGATCGCGATCGCCGCGGCCGGGGTGGGGGTGGTCGTCGTGCCCCTCTCGCTCGCGCGACTGCACCACCGCCGCGACGTGGATCACCGCCCGCTGCTCGGGGGGCCCCAGAGCACCGTCGCCCTCGCCTGGCTGCGCGATCGCGATGCCGACGACATCCAGACCTTCGTCGGAATCACCCGCGGGCGCACCGCCCGGTCGTCGCGCTGACTCGCGTGCGCGTCACCGGCGCTTGATACCCTCTGTCACGCGAGGGAGGCACGCGGCATGGCGCACGGCGAAGGCAGGACGCGGCGACGCGGCAGGGTCATCACGACGCTCGGCGTCGTGCTCATCGCCGCGGGTGCCGTGATGATCGGCGCGTATGTCACGATGCCGCAGCAGACGGAACGCGCATACGGCGAGCTCAAGACCCGCGTCACGGACGCGGTCGACGATGTGCGCGAGCAGGTGTTCGACGAACTGCCCACCGTGCGCATCGGCGCGGTCGGCGGCATCAGCGAGCTCGACCGCTGCGACGGCACCTTCACCGTCATGACCTCCTACGAGCGCGAGGGCGTGCCCGAGACGGCCGCCGCGCACAACAGCTGCGGCGGCGATGTGGTGCTGACCTGGGACGAGGGCCAACGGGTCCGCATCGAGGGGCGCGACGAGACCTACGAGGTCGTCGACATCCGCTACACGTCGAAGATCTGGTCGAGCACCGCCGATCTCGTCGGCCTCGGCGGCGAGATCGCGTTGCAGACGTGCTTCTACGGCGAGGACCGCATGAAGTTCGTGGGGCTCGCGCCCGTCGACTCCTGAGAGCGCGCCGCGACGACGAAGGAGGGGCGCGGCCCGTCGGCCCCGCCCCTCCTCACCGTATGCGCTGGCTGCGCGAGGTGCTCCGCCCGCTCAGGCGGCGAGTAGGAAGCCGCGGCGGTCGGTCTTCACCCGCGCGCCGTCGGCGATGGACTCGTCGTCGCGGATGATCGCGCCGTCGGGGATGAGCGCCTCCGCCCCGATGTGCGAGCGCACGCCGATGTGAGCGTGCGAACCGATGACGGCGTTCGGTCCGATCTGCGCGTTGGCGTCGATGATGGCGCCGGGGCCGACCTGAGCTCCGGGCTCGACCCACGCGCCTTTGGCGATGTGCGCGCCCGCCGCGATCCGGGCGCCCGGTTCGATGTACGCCCCCGACTCGACCCGCGCATCCGGGTGCACCTTGGCCCCATGCGCGACGAGTCCCCGGCCGTTGATGTGCTTGCGGTAGCGCAGCGTCTCTCCGCGGTCGTTCTCGATGTCGACGTAGTTCTTGCCCACGATGTCCCTCCGCGGCCAGCGGTTGTGGCCGCCTTACCCCACAACACCATGCCTCCCCGGGCTATTCCCGAGCGGGGAGCTTCCTAAACATGCGCTGTGCGTGGCGCGCGCTCCCCTCGCGCGGGCCGGGGGCGCGCCTTCTATCGTTGACGGGTGACCGCATCATCCGTGCCCCCGCAGAAGCAGGTCGTCTTCGAGTGGGAGCAGACCCGCCACAGCGTGGCGGAGGACGTGCTCGGCATCGTGACCGGCACCTTCGTCGTGGCCCTGGGCCTGCACCTGCTGAAGGCTGTGGGCGCGGTGACGGGAGGCACGGCCGGCCTCGCGCTGCTCATCGACCAGTCCTCCGAGATCCCCTTCTGGCTCATCTTCACGCTCGTGAACGCGCCGTTCGTCGTGCTCGCCCTGTGGAAGAAGGGCGTGCGCTTCACGGTGCTGACGGCGATCTGCGTGGGCGCAGTGGCGGCGCTGTCGGCCGTCAACGTCGGGTGGATGCCCGTTTCGGCGCCGCAGCCGGTGTATGCCGTGCTCGGAGGAAACCTGCTCGTGGGGGTAGGCCTGCTCATCCTCTTCCGGCACGGCGCCAGCGTCGGCGGCGTGAACATCGTCGCGATCCTCGTGCAGGATCGCACCGGATTCCGCGCCGGATGGACGCAGATGATCGTGGACGTCCTGATCGTGGTGGCGTCGTTCCTCGTCGTCGACTGGCGCATGGTGGTGCTCTCGGCGGTCGGCGCGGTCGTGCTCAACCTCGTGCTGGCGCTGAACCACCGCCCGGGCCGCTACATCGGGCACTGACGGTTCACCCCGCCGGCTGACACACCGGGCACCAGTACACGACGCGTTCGCTCGTCGGTGCCGCGCCGAGCGCCCCTCGCCGGATCGGCGTGCCGCAGCGGCGGCAGGGGCGCTGCTCGCGCCCGTACACCCAGCGCTCCTGGCCGCGCCGCGCGACGCCCGTGAAGTTGCGCACCGGCAGCTCCACGTTGCGGCGGATCGTGCGCGCGCCGAGGTCGAGCAGTGCGGCCACGTCGACGCGGTCGGCCGGGGTCTCGGGGTGCACGCCGCGCAGGAACAGCAGTTCGCTGGCGTACTCGTTGCCGAATCCGGCGACGTTCCGCTGGTCCTGCAACGCGACGTGGACGGCCCGCACGTCCGCCGCCATCCGCCGCGCGGCCTCGGCGGGGTCCCAGTCCGCGCCGAGGGGGTCGGGACCGAGATGGCCGACGAGTCGATGCTCGTCGCGCGTCGGCACGACCTCGACCATCGCGAGGTCGAAGCCGACGGCCACGGTGCCGGGAACGCCGAGGACGGCGCGGGCGCGGAAGGCGGGGCGTGGCCAGTGCTGGCCCTCGCGCAGCAGCCACCACTCGCCCTCCATCCTCAGGTGCGAGTGAAGCGTGAAGTCGCCGATCCGATGCAGCAGGTGCTTGCCGCGCGCCGCGACCTCGCGCACCGTGCTTCCGCGCAGATCGGCGGTGGCCGACGCCGGGACGCGGATGTCGAATCGCGTGACCTGGCGGCCCGCGAGAGCCGCGTGCATCCGCCGGGCCGCGCGATGCACGGTATCGCCCTCAGGCACGACGCTCCGTCCCCGCGGACATCAGCGGCCGCGCCGGAGGGTGAGACCGCGGGGCGACTCGACGAAGCCGGCGGCGCGCAGCGCGCGACCGAGGGGGGCCGTGTAGACGAACTCGCCGTTGGCCTGCTCGACCGTCAGCGTCTCGAGGCGGCGCGCGCGAGCCGTGGCGGCGAGGTCGGCGCACGCGGCCGCGATCGTCTCCTCGTCATCCGAGAAGACCAGTGCGGTGCGGCCGCCGCGCTCGAGATAGAGCACGAGGGCACCGTCGACGAGCACCACGAGGCCGCCGGCCTTGCGCCCCGGCCGATGCCGCACGCCGTCCAGCGCCGGCCACGGCAACGCGGCGCCATACGGGTTGGCGGGGTCCGTCGCGGCGAGGGTGACCGCACGCAGCGGGGCGGGGTCGGGAAGCCCGGCGAAGGTGCGCAAGCGGTCGATGGTGGGGGAGGTGGCGAACTGCGCCGCACCGAGCTTCTCGATGAGATAGCCGCGGCGGCAGTGGCCCGCCTGCTCCAGGCCCGCGAGCGTGCGGTAGGCCTGGGCGAAGCCGCCCGGCACGCCCTCGTTCTGTACCGCGCCGCGCGTGACGACGCCGTGCCGGTCGAGCAGGATCGAGGCGGTGGCGGCGGCGCGCACGGTCGGGTCGCCCTCCGCGGTGGGCAGCAGCGACCAGCGCCCGCCGACGAGGGGGCGCGGCGCCTGCGGGCGCGCGGCGGCGCCGCGGTACAGCCGGCTACGCGGGGCCTTGCGCTGCGCGCGATGCGCCTGCGTGCCGCCCCCGAGCAGTGTGCGGAGCGGCGCGAACGTGTCGTTCGTCACGCGGCCGGCCCATACGAGGCTCCACAGCGCGTCGACCACGGCCGTCTCCGACACCATGGCGGCGTCGGCCTCGGGCATGCGTGCCCGCGCCATCTCGGCCAGTTGGGGCGCGAAGTACGCCCCGCCGAACGCGAGGATGCCGAGGATGCGACCCTCCAGGGAATCCGGGTCGACCTCGCCTTCGGGCTCGGGCAGCGTCACGGCTGCCGCGTCGGAGGGATGCAGCGCGATCCAGCCGTCGCGCCCGGGCAGCGCGCCGTGCCCCGACCACACCACCTCGCCCGTGGCGGTCAGCTCGTCGAGCATCGCCGGCGCGTAATCGCGCACCCGCGACGGCAGCACGAGGGACTCCCACGCGCTGGCGGGGATCGGCACGCCGGCCAACTGCTCGACGGTGGCGAGCACCCCGTCGATTCCCTCCAGCGGACGGGTGAGGTGTTGCCAATCGGGCAGGAAGCGGGCGTACGCCTCGGGCGCGACCGGCTCGACGCTGCCGCGCAGCGCGGCGAGGGAGCGCATGCGGATGCGCCGCAGGCCCTCGACGTCGCACCATTCGGTCTCGTCGAGCGCGCCCCGGCCCTCCGGCAGGAAGAACCCGCTGGACAGGCGGCCCTGCTGCTCGAGTCGCTGCAGGGTGTGGCGGGCGACGGCGGCGCCGATGCCGAGGCGGGTGGCGACCGCCTCGGTGGTGAACGGGCCGTGCGTGCGGGCATAGCGCGAGACGAGGTCGCCGAGCGGGTCGGCGACCGGCTCGAGGAACGCGACCGGCACGCCGACCGGCAGCGCCACACCGAGGGCGTCGCGCAGGCGGCCGGCGTCCTCGATCGCCGCGAACCGCGGGGTGCCGGCGACCGAGACGGGGATGGCCCGGCGCGCATCGACGAGGGCGGCAAGGTGCTTCGCCGCGGCCGCGGCCGCCGTCGCCGTGACCCCGCCCCCGATGATTCGCTCGTCGCCGGCGCCGGTGTCGTGCGCGTCGAGCCGCGCGGCCACCTCGTCGACCGAGAGCGGGCCGAGCACGCGCAGGAGGTCGGCGACGCCCTCCGCGCCGCGGGCGCGCCGGTCGGGGGCGAGGCGCTGCTGCTCGGCCTCGTACTGCGCGATCACCTCCGGGTCGAGCAGCTCCCGCATCTCCACCCGCCCGAGCAGCTCGCTGAGCAGCGCGGGATCGACCGACAGCGCGGCCGCTCGCCGCTCGGCCAACGGCGAGTCGCCCTCGTACATGAACGCGCCGACGTAACCGAACAGCAGGTCGCGCGCGTACGGCGACGGTTGGGGCGTCTCGGTCTCGACGAGGCGGATCCGTCGTTCCTGGATGCCGCGCGCCAGCCGCGTGAGAGCGGGCAGGTCGTACACGTCCTGCAGCACCTCGCGCAGTGTCTCGAGGATGATCGGGAACGTCGGGTGGCGGCGCGCGACCTCGAGCAGCTGGGCCGAGCGTTGGCGCTGTTGCCACAGCGGCGTGCGGCGGTTCGGATTGGTGCGCGGCATCAGCAGCGCGCGCGCCGCACACTCCCGGAAGCGCGAGGCGAACAGCGCCGATCCCCCGACCTCGTCGGTGACGATCTGCTCCAGCTCCTCGGGGTCGAAGACGAACAGCTCGGCGCCCGGGGGCTCCGATTCGGCATCGGGGATCCGCGCGATGATCCCGTCGTCGCTCGCGACGGCCGAGCCCTCCACGCCGAGGCGCTCGCGGATGCGCGCGTTCACGGCCAGGGCCCAGGGGGCGTGCACGTGCATGCCGTAGGGGGAGTGCAGGATGATCCGCCAGTCGCCCACCTCGTCGCGACCGCGCTCGACGGTGAGCGTGCGATCCGTGGGGAGCGATCCCGTCGCCTCCTTCTGCTCCGACAGGTAGGCGAGGAGATTCTCGATCGCCCGCTCGTCGAGCCCCGCCTGCCGCAGGCGCTCCACGGCCTTGTCACGGGGCGAACCGGCCAGCTCGCGGGCCATCGCGCCGAGCGCCTCGCCGAGCTCGGCCGGGCGCCCCAGGCCGTCGCCGTGCCAGAACGGCACCTTGCCGGGCTGCCCGAAGGCCGGCACGACGTTGACGCGGTCGTGCGTGATCTCGACGATCCGCCAGCTCGTGGTTCCGAGCGTGAAGACGTCGTTGACGCGTGACTCGTAGACCATCTCCTCGTCGAGCTCCCCGACACGGGCGCCGGTCGACTCGCCCGCCACGAACACGCCGAACAGGCCGCGGTCCGGGATCGTGCCGCCGCTGGTCACGGCGAGCCGCTGCGCGCCGGGCCTGCCCTCGATGGTGCCCGCGTCACGATCCCACACGAGCCGCGGGCGCAGCTCGGCGAACTCGTCGGAGGGGTAGCGGCCCGCCAGCAGGTCGAGGGTGGCCTCGAACGCACCGCGGGGCAGCGTGCGGAACGGTGCCGACCGGCGCACCGTCTCGAACCACGCCTCCACTTCGATGGTGCCGAGCGCCGTGGCGGCGACGGTCTGCTGGGCGAGGATGTCGAGCGGATTCTGCGGGATGGAGATCGCCTCGATCCGGCCCGACAACATCCGTTCGGTCACGATCGCCGTGTGCAGCACGTCGGCGCGGTGCTTGGGGAACAGTGCGGCGCGGCTGATCTCGCCCACCCGGTGCCCAGCGCGGCCCACGCGCTGCAGCCCGCTGGCCGCGCTGGGCGGCGCCTCCACCTGGATGACCAGGTCGACCGCTCCCATGTCGATGCCCAGCTCGAGGCTGCTGGTCGCCACCACGCACCGCAGCGCCCCCGACTTCAGCTCCTCCTCCACCTGCGCCCGCTGCTCCTTCGACACCGAGCCGTGATGGGCCTTGGCGAGGATCGGCTCGACCCCGGCCGTCGCCCCCGCCTGCGCCATCATGGCCGCCGGCACGGTGGGCGCGGGGACATCGATCCCCACCCGTTCCGCGTAGATCTCGTTCAGTCGGCCGGTGAGGCGCTCGGCGAGCCGGCGCGAGTTGGCGAAGACGATCGTGGAACGGTGCTGCAGGATGCGGTCGACGATCGCTTCCTCGACGTGCGGCCAGATGGAGCCGGTGATCTCCGTCGACTCGGGTGGGCGGAACCACTCGTCCTCGCCATCCTCCGGCCCCGGTGCGGCGCCCGCCGCCGGTGGCGGGTTCTGCATGTCGTCGACCGGCACGGTCACCTGCAGGTCGAAGGTCTTCGACGCGCGCGGCGCGACGATGTCGACCGGCGCCGACCCGCCGAGGAAGCGCGCCACCTCGTCGATGGGGCGCACGGTGGCCGACAGGCCGATCCGCTGGGCGGGGGCGTCGAGCAGGTCGTCGAGCCGCTCGAGCGAGACCGCCAGGTGCGCCCCCCGCTTCGTCGCGGCGACCGCGTGCACCTCGTCGACGATCACCGTGTGCACGCCGCGCAGGGTCTCGCGCGCCTGGCTGGTGAGCATGAGGTAGAGCGACTCGGGCGTCGTGATGAGGATGTCGGGAGGGTTGCGCACGAGCTTCTGTCGCTCCGACGAGGGCGTGTCACCCGAGCGCACCCCCACCGACACCTCGGGGGCGGGGATGCCGAGCCGCCGGGCGGCCTGCGAGATGCCCACGAGCGGCGAGCGCAGGTTGCGCTCCACGTCCACGCCGAGCGCCTTCAGGGGCGACACATAGAGGATCCGCGACGAGCGCTGCTCCGGCGCCGGCTCGCGGAAGACGCGGTCGATCGCCCAGAGGAACGCCGAGAGCGTCTTTCCCGAGCCCGTCGGGGCGACGACGAGCGCATGCCGGCCGCCAGAGATCGCCTCCCACGCGCCACGCTGCGCGTCCGTCGGCGCAGGGAAGGCGCCGCGGAACCACTCCCGCGTCGCCTCGCCGAATCTCTCGAGCACGTCCACCCCTCCCATCCTGCCGTCGATCTCCGACATCGCGCCGGGAACGGGCGCGACGGGACCGGACACCCGCGATTCACGTGGTGTTCATGCCGCGTGCGGCAGCGCGACACCGCGACTCGGTTCGCTCGCCTACCGTGACCACCCGCGTACATCGCCGCCCGCGTGCCGCCCTCGCCTCCCTCGCCGCCGCCGCGATCGCCGTCACCGGCGTCGGGGTGGCCACGCCGGCCGCCGCCGCCGAGGAGCCGCTTCCGCCGCTGGTGATCACCGAGGTGATGCAGGACAACGCCGGCACGCCGGGCGATCAGGACTACTTCGAGTTCTTCGAGGTGACGAACACGACCGCCGAGGCCATCGATCTCGCCGACTACCAGCTGCAGTACAACGGCGGCGCGTTCATCCAGGCCGTCGAGCCGGGAACCGACACGCCGCTGGCCGATGCGGTGATCCCCGCCGACGGCCGCGCCGTCTTCTGGCTGCGCTACGCCGTGGGCACGGGCGAGACCGCGGTCTCGCAGTGGCAGCTCACGGAGGCCGACTTCCGGGCGCACTACGGCGACGCCGCGTCGTCGTACCCGCTCTTCCACGCCACCGGTCAGGGCGGCTTCGCGAACTCCGGCCCGCGCACGCTGCGCCTCTACGAGGCCGACGGAACGACGCTCGTCTCGGGGTCCGACTACAACCGCTCCAGCACGAACCGGGGCAACGCCGATCACTTCACGGTGCCGTCCAGCGGAAACGTGCTCACCGACCCCGTCGCCGGCGCGCCGACTCCCGGCCAGATCCTGCCCTCGCAGCTGGTGCGCTCCGCGCCGGAGCCCGAGCCGGTGGAGCCCGATCCGGCGCCGCAGCCGCTCCCCGCCGATCCGAACCTGCGCGCGCCCCTCCTGCAGATCACCGAGGTCGCTCCGGACACCGCCAACGTCGACGGTGCCGACGCCTATGAGTTCGTCGAGGTCTACAACGCGTCCGACGCCCCCGTCGACTTCGGCGACTACACCCTCGCGTATCTGTACACCGACAACGCGCTCACCGAGCCGGTGACGACGAGCTCCACGCTCTGGCCGGCGCAGCCGAGCGATGTCGTCATCGAGGCGGGCGGCACGCTCGTGCTCTGGGTGAAGAACCCGGCGGTGGTGGCCGCCGGGCTCACCGTGGCCGACTTCAACGCCGCGTTCGACGCTGACCTCGTGCTGGGCGAGGACATCGTGGAGATGTTCAACGGCGGCATGGCCAACGGCGGATCGCGCGGCATCCAGGTGCTCACGAACACCGGTCACGACATCAGCCGCGCCTATTACTTCACGAACGACCAGACGACGGCCGACACCGCGATCCAGTACGGGTGGAACCCCTCCGGCGACGCGCTGTGGGCGCCGCAGAACCGGGAGGGCACGGCGCAGACAATGATGCGCCTGGCCACACCGACGCCCGGTGCCGTGACGGCCGATCAGGTGCCCACGGCGTACGTCGCGGCGCCGCCCGCGGGCACCGCGCCCGTCATCACCGACCTCACCGGCGGCTCGGACGTGCCCGACACCCCGGACCTCGACCTGGGCTTCGACGTGACCGACGACGTGCTCGTGCGCACCGTCACGCTGAGGCTCACCGACAACCTGGGCGCCACGGAGACGCGGAGCCTGCGCTTCGACGCCGCCAACCGCTTCTCCTACTCGGTGCCCACGGCCGATCTCTTCGGCAAGCGATGGATCGAGTACACGATCGTTGCGAGCGACGGCTGGCAGGAGAGCACCCTCGGGCCGGTGCGGGTGGACCTCACCGAGGGCGACGGCGACCCGGTGCGCATCAACCTCGCCGATGGTCAGCACGTCGGGGGCGACACGCGCGTCTCGGCGACGAGCGACGCGGGCGGCCCGGGTGTCGTGCTCGCGATCGACGGCGCTCCCGCCGCCGATCCGGTCGCCTCACTCGAGACGGGGCCCGTGTTCGCGTTCGAGGCGACGAACACCGACGCGTTCTTCCGCAACGGCGTGAAGCTGGGAGACGAGGTGCTGCGCATCTTCGACGAGGGCTACTACTCGCGGGTCGTGACGGTGGACGCGACCGTGCCGGTGGACGCGGTCGTGCGCGGCCACGAGCTGACGCTGTCGATCACCGCGGGCACGAAGGCATGGCCCGAGGCGGACGTCAACGAGAACAACGACGACTTCACCGCCATGAACCTGCGCCTCGCCCTTCCGGACGGCCGCGTGCTGCGACCGGAGTACTGCGCGACGACGAAGGAGCAGGCGGGCGAGGTGACCGCGCCGGCCTTCGTGGAGTGCCCGGCGCCCGACGCGCGCATCGGGTTCTCGGATGCGAACCTCGTCTCGTTCCTGGCCACCTTCGCCATCCCCGACGACGCGTTCAACTCCGTCTCCGTGGCGTGGAACACCACGACCGTCGGCGACGGGCCCCATGTCATCACCGCGACCGACGGCGAGGCGGCCGCCGAGCGCACCGTGCACGTCGACAACACCGCGCCGACGGTCTCCAGCACCCTCGTGGAGGGGCAGCGCTACCGCGGCCACTTCGCGGTGGACGCGACGGCCGCCGACGCCGGGTCGGGGGTCGCATCGCTGACCGCGACCCTCGACGGCGCGCCCGTCTCGTTGCCGCTGGCGACCAGCTCGCTCGCCCTCGAGCCCGGGGCCCACACGGCGGAGTTCACGGCCACCGACGAGGTGGGAAACGTCGCCACGCACGCCGTCTCGTTCGAGACCGCCGACGAGCAGCCGGGGATCGTGCTGGACGGGCCGTCGGACGGCCAGATCATCGCGGGCGACCGCGCAGACCTGCGCGCGACGCCGAACTCGCCCGAGCAGGACGTGCTCGACCTGAGCTTCCGCGAGGGATACAGCTACGCTCCGGGCGACGCCGAGGTGTCGGTGAGCGCGGGCACCGTGACCGATTCGGGAACCGCCGACCGGAGCGCCGGCGTCGCGCTGGGAGCCGAGGACCTCGCCAAGCTGCTGGGAACGGACGGAGTCCGCGTCGAGACGACGAGCGAGACAGCGCTGCCGTACCAGCTGTTCACCGTCGCCGTGCCGCAGGGTGCCGCGGCCGGATCGCTCGTGCGGGTCGATTGGCGCGGCAGCGCCAACGCCGAGGCCAAGGTGATCCTGTACGCGCGCACCGTCGACGGCGCGTGGGAGACCGTCGACGAGGTGCGCACGACCGACGGTGCGCCCATCGAGTTCACCCTCGATGCCCTCGTGCCCGTCGACGGACACGTGGTGGACGGCGAGCTGACCTTCCTCGTGCAGCACTCCGACGGCTTCGCGGCGACCGACCTGTCGGCGCGGGAGAGCCCGGTCGAGCCGTTCCACGCCGAGGCCACCCCTCGATCCGAGTACGACTTCACCGTCGCGATCGAATCGGACACGCAGTACTACAACGAGACGGAGGGGTACTACCCGCACCAGCTCGCGATCCACGAGTTCCTGCTCGAGCAGCGCGAGAACCTCAACCTGCAGTACCTCATCCACAACGGCGACATCGTCAACGTGCACACCCAGCCGCACCAGTGGGCCAACGCCGACGCCGCCTACCGCATGCTCGACGAGGCCGGCCTGCCGTACGGCGTGCTGGCGGGCAACCACGACGTCGGCGGGTTCGATGCGGATTACGCGCAGTACTCGCAGTTCTTCGGCGAGGCCCGTTTCTCCGGGAACCCCTGGTACGGCGGCTCGTACAAGGACAACCGCGGCCACTACGACCTGGTCTCGGTGGGCGGGGTGGACTTCCTGTTCCTCTACATGGGCTGGCCGACGCCCAACGACGAGGCGGCGAACACCGAGGACATCGCCTGGATGAACGAGGTCATCCGTCAGTACCCCGAGCGCAAGGTCTGGCTGAACCTGCACGAGTACATGCTGACGACGGGCGGACTCGGGCCGTTCCCGCAGCGGGTGTTCGACGAGGTGGTGAAGACCAACCCCAACGTGTTCGCGGTGAGCTCGGGCCACTACCACGATGCCTACACGCGCACGGACGAGATCGACGACGACGGAGACGGCGCTGCGGACCGCACCGTGTACTCGATGCTGTTCGACTACCAGGGGCTGCCGGAGGGTGGGCAGGGCTACCTGCGTCTGGCGCACTTCGACAACGACGGCGGTCGCATCGTCTTCCGCACCTATTCGCCGTCGCTCGACGACTTCGATTCCGACGACGCGTCCCTCAACGACCCTCCCGGAATGCAGGAGTTCGAGATCCCGTACGCGGCGGTGGGGATCGAACCGCGGGCCAAGACCCTCGCCACCGACTCGTTCCGCGCCGAGATCCTCACGGCGTCGGAGATCGGCGCGGTGACCGGCGCCCCGTCCGGTGAGCAGGCGGTGGTCCCCTGGGCCGGCCTCGCGGAGGGCGAGCACGGCTGGTACGTGATCGCGGAGGGGCCGCACGGCGGCGTCGAGTATTCGCCGGTGCGCACCTTCCGCACCGTGCCCGTGCCCACCGAGCCGGGCGAGCAGCCGGGCGGCGACCCGGGTGAGGAACCGGGCGGCGAGCTGCCGGACGACGGACAGCCGGGGGCGGAACACCCGGGCGGAGAACCCGGTGACGAGCCGGGGGAGGATGCGGCGCCCGCGCTGTGGGGCAGGGTGACGGCCGCACCCGGATCGGAGCTGGTGCCCGGTGGGCGGATGCTGGCGGAGTTCGGCGGCTTCCAGCCCGGCGAGCAGGTGCGGTTCGTCCTGCATTCCGACCCGATCGCGCTCGCCGAGGTCCTCACGGCCGCCGCGGACGGCACGGTGTCGGGAATCCTGCCGATCCCGTCCGACGCGCCGCCGGGAACGCACACGCTGCAGGCGATCGGCGCGTCGGGGGCCGCGGTGCACTCCGATCCCTTCGAGCTCAGGGAGCCGGGCGCGGAGTCCGCGCTGTCCGCGTCGGGGGCGGACGCGACGCTCCCGCTCGCCGCGGGCATCGCTCTGCTGATCCTCGGCCTCGCCGTGCTCACGTTGATCGCCTGGCGTCGCCGCCGGAGCTCCGCGGGGGCGGCCGCCCTCCCGCCGACGGGGGACGACGAGCCCGCGGCCGAGGGGCAGGACGCGCCGCGCCCGCGGCGCCCGGTTCAGCCCTGATCCGCCAGCGCGCGCAGCCGCTTCTCGAGGAACACCCGCACGTCGCCCAGCTCCTGCTCGGAGACGGCGTGGGTGAGCCCGGGGTAGGTCCGGCCCACGAGGTCGGCGTGGCCGGGCAGCCAGTCGGTGGTGTGGACGACGAGCGCCTCCGGGATGACGGCGTCGGCCGTGCCCCGGCCCCAGAACACCGGCGGTCGCGTCCGCGCCAGCACGGCGTCGCCGGCCAGTGCCCCGGGGGCGACATAACCGGCGAGGTTGACGGCGAACGCGAAGCGCTGGGGGGTCAGCCGCATCGCCTGCAGCGCGACGGAGGCACCCTGTGAGAACCCGAACAGTCCGACAGGGCCGTCGTGTCCCGTGCGATCGATCCACTCGATCACCCGCGCGGCCGCCTGCGTGACGACCTCGGGGTCGCGCGCGCCCTCGCCCTCCAGCGCATACCAGGCGTACCCCGGCGTCGGCCACGGCGGCTCGGTCGGCGCGCGCACGGAGGCGAAGGCGAACCCGTCGGGCAGTTGCCGCGCCAGCGCGAACAGGTCGCGTTCGTCCGAGCCGTATCCGTGCAGCAGGACGAGCAACGGCCGGCCGTCGCGCTCGCCCGACCACAGCACGGCCGCGTCATCGAGGGCGGGGATCATGCCTCCATCTTCCCGCGGGCCGGGTCCCTGCGGGCCGCGGCGTGACGTCTCGATCGGCCGCCGTGCCCGCTGCCGATGCGGTGCCGATCCGTCCACACCCGGCCGTGGGGAGCGCGCGCGGCACATCGGGCGGGTATACAGGACACATGCCGGTACGCACCCCCGACCCCGACGACCTGCCCGAGGACCCGACGCCCTCGGGACCGATCAACCTCGACACGGGTGCGATCCGGCTGCCAGGCATGCCGGACTCCGCAAAGAACCCGGGATGGCTGAGCGACGTGGAGCTGGCGGAGATCCGCCGCCGCCTGCCGATCCTGTACGTCGAGGGTGTTCCCGTGCGCACGGACGGCACCGGGCAGGTGACGCAGGTGGGCATCCTGCTGCGCGCCTCGCCGATGGGTGAGATCCTGCGGACCATCGTCTCGGGGCGCGTGCGGTACGGCGAGTCGGTGCGGGACGCCCTCTTCCGTCACCTGGAGAACGACCTCGGCCCCATGGCGTTCCCGCTGCTGCCGCCGTCCCCGGTGCCGTTCACCGTGGCCGAGTACTTCCCGATGCCCGGCGTGAGCCCGTTCCACGACGACCGCCAGCACGCCGTCTCGCTCGCGTTCGTCGTGCCCGTCACGGGCACCTGCGAGCCGCGCCAGGACGCCCTCGAGGTGACGTGGATGTCGCCGGAGGAGGCGGCGTCCGATGCCGTCGCCGCCGAGATGGAGGGTGGCCGCGGGGCGCTCGTGCGGATGGCGCTCGCGAGCGTCGGCGCCCTGCCGTGACGCCGGCCGCGGGGCGTCAGAGCCCGGCGGTCTCGGCCTGCAACGCCGCCACGAGCGCGTCGACGTCGGACTCCTGCGTGTCGAAGCTGCACATCCAGCGCACCTCGTTCTTGGTGGCGTCCCAGTCGTAGAAGCGGAAGTGGGCGCGCAGCCGGTCGGCCACCCCGTCGGGCAGCGACACGAAGACGCCGTTGACCACGGTGGGCTGGGTCAGCCGCGTGCCGCGGATCGAGCCGTCCGCGATGCCCGCCTCGACGAGGGAGCTCAGGCGGGCCGCCATCGCGTTGGCGTGGCGGGCGTTGCGCAGGTAGAGGTCGCCCTCGAACAGCGCGATCAGCTGGGCCGAGAGGAAGCGCATCTTCGACGCGAGCTGCATGTCGAACTTGCGCACGAACTTCACGCCCTCGGCGGCGCTCGGCTCGATCACGACGACGGCCTCCGCGCCCAGCGCTCCGTTCTTCGTTCCGCCCAGGCTCAACACGTCCACGCCGGCGTCGGTCGTGAATGCCCGCAGCGGCGTGCCCAGCGCGGCCGCGGCGTTGCTGATCCGCGAGCCGTCCATGTGCACCCGCATGCCGAGCGCGTGCGCGTGCTCGGCGACCGCACGCACCTCCTCGGGTGTGTAGAGGGTGCCGAACTCCGTGGACTGCGTGAGCGAGACGACCAGGGGCTGTGCGCGGTGCTCGTCGCCCCAACCCCACGCCTCGCGGTCGAGCAGCTCGGGGGTGAGCTTGCCGTCCGCGGTGGGCACACCGAGGATCTTGATGCCGCCGACGCGCTCGGGCGCCCCCCCCTCGTCGGTGTTGATGTGGGCGGAGACGGGGGCGACCACCGCGCCCCAGCGCGGCAGCATCGCCTGCAGCCCCACGACGTTCGCGCCCGTGCCGTTGAACACCGGGAAGGCCTCCACGCGCTCGCCGAAGTGCCCCGCGAGCACCTCCTGCAGCCGCGCGGTGTACGCGTCGTCGCCGTACGCCACCTGGTGTCCGTCGTTCGCGGCCGCGATCGCGGCCAGCACCTCGGGGTGGACCCCGGAGTAATTGTCGGAGGCGAACGAGCGGATGGAGGTGTCATGCAGCGGGGTCACCGCTCCAGCGTAATTCCGCGCGCGGCCCGTCCCGCACCGTGGGCGGCCAGGAGCGTCGCCACCCGGGATACATCGCGGGGATGATGTGTGCGGGCCCGCGCTGGCCTAGCGTGGACCGTCGTGATCCGTCAGCTCCTCCGCCCCCTCACCACCGGCCAGATCGTGGTCGACGTGGTGTTGGCCGCGGGGTTCTTCCTGCTTTTCGGGTTCGTCACCCTCGCGCCGGAGCGGCCGTGGATCCTCGCGGTCGTCACGAGCCTGTTCATGTCGGGAGCGCTCGCCGTCCGCCGGCTCTCGCCCGCCCTGGCGCTCGCGATCGCCTGGGTCGGCGCCATCGTGCAGATGGCCTCGCTGCTCTCGCCGCTGCCCAGCAACCTCGCGATCTTCGGCGTCCTGTACGTGACCGCTGCCTACGGCTCGCGATTCGTGATGTGGACGGGCTTCGCCTCGGCCATCGCGGGCGCGATCACCATCACGGGGTACCTGCTGTTCATGCCCGGCGCCTTCGGCGGCCCCAACGCCTTCACGAGCCCGCTCGCGGCCGCGGTGATGAGCGGCTCGATCCTCGCGGCAGCGCTGTTCTCGCTGCTGCTGTCGTGGACCGCCGGCGCGCTCGTGCGCGCCAGCATCCGGGCGCGCGAGAACCGCGAGGCGCAGCGTCGGGCAGAGCTCGAGGCTGCGTCGGAGCAGGAGCGCGGCCGTATCGCCCGCGACATGCACGATGTCGTGGCGCACTCCCTCGCCGTCGTGGTCGCCCAGGCCGACGGGGCACGGTACGCGGCCGCCTCCGATCCGGCCGTCGCCGCCGAGGCGCTGCGCACGATCAGTCAGACCGCCCGGGCCGCGCTGTCAGACGTGCGCATGCTGCTCACCCAGCTGCGCCATCGCGAGGCCGAGGGCCCGCAGCCGACGCTTGCCGACCTCGAGCAGCTGTTCGCCCAGGTGCGTGCCGCGGGCATCGAGATCGGGGTCGACATCGACCCCGCTCCGCCCGCCGACGTGCCCGCATCGGTGCAGCTGGCGGTGTACCGCATCCTGCAGGAGGCGCTGACGAATGCGCTCCGCCACGGGGACCGGGCCGGCGTGGACGTGCGGCTGTCGTGGTGGCCGGACCGCGTCGCCTTCCGCGTCACGAACGGCATCGCGCCGGTCGCTCCCGATCGCGCCGACGGCACGCCGGGCCACGGGCTCATCGGCATCCGCGAGCGCGCTCAGCTGGTGGGCGGTCGCGTGGACGCCGGCGCGCAGGGCAGTACGTTCGTGGTGGCGGGCGAGCTGCCGATCGGAGGAAGCGCATGAGTCAGGGGATCGCCGACGGGGCACCCGCCGATGCGCGGCGGGAGCGTCCTATCCGGGTCGTCCTCGTCGACGACCAGGCCCTGTTCCGCGCCGGCGTGCGCATGCTGCTCACCTCGCAGCCCGACCTGGAGGTCGTCGGGGAGGCCGGCGACGGGCGCGAGGGCGTCGAGGTCGTGCGCCGCACCCGCCCCGACGTCGTGCTCATGGACGTGCGGATGCCGGTCATGGACGGCCTCAGCGCCACCGCCGAGCTGCTGCAGGACCCGAACGCGCCGCGGATCGTGATGCTCACCACCTTCGACCTCGACGAGGCGGCCGCCCGCGCGATCCGGCAGGGGGCGAGCGGCTTCCTGCTGAAGGACGCCGACCCCGAGTTCCTGCTCGCCGCGATCCGCTCGGTGCACGCCGGTTCCGAGGTGATCGCGGCGTCCGCGACGCGCGCGCTCTTCGCGCACTTCGCCGAGCCGGCCCGCCCCGTCCCGGCCGTGTACGACGAGCTCACCGACCGCGAGAAGGAGATCTTCGCGCTCGCCGCGCGCGGGCTCAGCAACGGCGAGATCGCCGCGCGAGAGTACCTCAGCGAGTCGACCGTGAAGACGCACGTCAGCCGCATCCTGACGAAGCTCGCGCTGCGCGACCGCGTGCAGCTCGTGGTCTTCGCCTTCGAGCACGGCCTCGTCTGATCGCCACGGCCGCGGATCATCCTCGCGATGTACGCGGATGAGCCTCACGGGCGATGACCGCGACGGGGTGGCGTCCGTAGCGTCGAGGACATGGAGATCAGCACCAGCGAGCTGGGCCTTGCGGCCCGAGTGACGCACCTGTCGAAGACCTTCGGATCGGGCGACGGCGCCGTGCGCGCGCTCGATGACGTGAGCGTCGGCATCCGCCGTGGCCAGTTCACGGCCATCATGGGCCCGAGCGGTTCGGGCAAGTCCACCCTCATGCACATCATGGCGGGACTGGACGCCCCCACCGGTGGGCGCGCCTGGATCGGCGACACCGAGATCACGGGCATGCGCGATGTCGAGCTGACGATCCTGCGCCGGCGCCGGGTGGGGTTCGTGTTCCAGTCGTTCAACCTCGTGCCGACGCTCGACGTGCGCGGCAACATCCTGCTGCCGTTCGATCTGGACGGGCGCCGACCCACGACGACCGAGCGCGCGCGGATCGAGGGACTGATCGAGTCCCTCGGTCTCGGACCGCGACTCGCCCACCGCCCGCACGAGCTCAGCGGCGGGCAGCAGCAGCGCGTGGCGATCGCCCGCGCGCTGGCCACGGCGCCCGACCTCGTCTTCGCCGACGAGCCCACCGGTGCGCTCGACTCGCGCACGAGCCGCGAGGTGCTCGCCCTGCTCGCCACGGCGAGCCGTGAGCACGGCCAGTCGATCGCGATGGTGACGCACGACCCCATCGCGGCCGCGCACGCCGACCGCGTCATCTTCCTCGGAGACGGGCGGATCGTGGCCGACAAGCCGCGACAGACACCCGAGCAGATCTCGGCCCACATGCTGTCGGCCGAGGCGCCGGCCGGGGCGGGGGTGGCGGCATGAGCGCGGTCGCAGCCGAGCCGGCCGCCCTCGCGCCCGCGCGCCGGCGATCCCTCGCCTTCCTCGCCGAGCGGGGCATGGGGGCGAGCGTGCTCGTCTCGGCGCTGTCGGCGGCGTTCGGTGCCATCCTGCTCGCCACCACCGGGTACCTCGCGGCGCTGATGACCGACACCTTCCCCGATAGCGGCACGCTCGTCGTCATGGTCGGCATCCTCAGCGTGATCTTCATGATCATCGCGATGTACGTGGGTGCCATCGTGACGTCGAACACCTTCGCCACGATCGTGGCCGGCCGCACGCGTCGCATCGCGCTCATGCGCCTGATCGGCGCGTCCGCTCGCTCGCAGCGCGCCGAGGTCGCCGGTCAGGGCCTGGTCGTGGGCATCATCGGCGCGCTGCTCGGCGTGGCCGCGGGCGGGCTCCTTTCCGTCGCGGGCGTGCTCGTGGCCGAGACGCTGCTCGACGTGCCGGAGACGGACTATGTGGTGCTGCAGCCGTGGCTGGCCCTGCCCGCCCTCGCCGTGGCGCTCACCACATGGGCGGCGGCGTGGGCCGGATCGCGACGGGTGCTCGCCGTGACGCCACTGCAGGCGCTGGGCGGATCGGTCGAGCGCACCGCGGAGCGGGCGCGCGGTGGTCTGGGCCGCAACACGGCGGCGCTCGTGCTGCTCATCGCGGGCGGTGCGCTGCTCGCCGTGGGCGTCGTGCTGGGCCTGGCCACCCCCCTCGCCATCCTCGTCTCGTTCGTCGGCGGGCTGCTCTCGTTCACCGGGCTCGTGCTGGGTGCGACGCTCGTCATGCCGCCCGTGCTGCGCCTCGTCGGTCGCGCCTTCGGCGGCTCCGCGGCGGCTCGGCTGGCCGCGGAGAATGCGCTGCGCTACCCCGAGCGATCGAGCCGCATGGCCATCGGAGTGGTCGTCGGCGTCACCCTCGTGACGATGTTCGCCGTCGCGTCCGAGACCGCCAAGGCCGTCATGATCGCGAACTCCGGGGGCGCCATGGCCGACGACTTCGCCGCCGCGATGGACATGTTCGCGGGGGTCATGATGGGCCTCGTCGCCGTCTCGGCCGTGATCGCCGCGGTCGGGCTCGTCAACCTGCTGACGATCGGCGTCGTGCAGCGGCGCACCGAGCTGGGGTTGCTGCGGGCGCTGGGCCTGTCGAATCCGCAGGTGCGACGCATGGTGCTGCTGGAGGCGGCGCACATCACGATCGCGTCGCTCGTTCTCGGCCTCGCCCTCGGCGTGGCCTACGGCTGGGCGGGGGCGCAATCGCTGCTGGGCTCCGTGGCGTCCGCTCCGGGGGCCCCGGCCGGGTTCCTCGTGGCGCCGGCCGTGCCCTGGCTGCCGATGGCGATCGTCGTCGCGGCGACGGCCGTGCTCACGCTCGTCGCCTCGGTCGGTCCGACCCGCCTGGCCACCCGCGTCGCGCCGGTCGAGGCGCTCGCCGCCGAGTGAGCGCGGCCGCCCCGATCGGGCGGCGTACGGCCCCGGATCAGTCGCCGTCGGACGGTTCGGGGTCGTAGGCCCAGGTGGGGGCGAGGCGCTTCAGGCGGGCGCCGCGCCACTGCCAGAGTGCCCACAGTGCGGGCCAGTACAGCGGGGCCACGGTGCCGCCGATGACGAGGCGCTCTCGCCACAGCGTGCGCGACGGGTCGTCCGGGGCGGGGGAGACCGCCATCTGGTGGTCCCACACGTCCAGGGCCGCGAGCGGGCCGGTCAGCGGGATTCCCGAGTCGCGCAGTACCCGCACCGTGCCGCGCGAGTCCTCGGTGGCGCGTTCGGTAATCGTGATGAGGTGGGTTCCCAGGCGCAGCGGGCCGGCCGCGTAGCGGATCGGAGCGTCGGAGCCCGACTCCCACTGGGTGGGCAGGTCGGCGAGCGGTTCGATGGACAGCAACGGGCCGTAGAGCTCGCTGAGCGCGTGCGGCGAGTGCAGCGCGCGCCACGCGGCGTGGGCGTCGCCGTCGAGCACGAGCTTGAGCAAGATCCGCATGCGGCCAGTGTGCCAGCCGGCGGGTACCGCGCGGGCCGGATCGGGTGGGTGCGACGCTCGAGGCCGCTCCGCCGAGCCGGGGAGGAGCACGCCGGACCGCCGCGTGTCGCGCGGGGTCGCTCGTCTCGGCGCGGAGGCGCCGTGCTTCTACGCTGAGAGGGTGAGCGCGTTCGACCAGGGCAGGTATCAGGTTCGGCTCGACTGGGGCGTCGAGGGTGTGGAGCGGCTGGCCCCGGCCGACGTGTACGTCGTGGTGGACGCGCTCGGCACCCTGAACGGCGCGTTCGGGGCAGCAGGGGAGGAGTCGCCGGGCGCGCTCGCGGTCGCCGGGGACGACGGGGCCACCGTGCTGGCGGCCGCCGCAGCGGTGCAGCCCGCGCCGCTCGTGCTGTTCGCCGGCCTGCGCAACGCGGCCGCGACCGCCCGCGCCGCGTACGAGGAGCAGAACCGCCGGTCGGCGCGCACGAGCATCGCGCTCGTCCCCGCCGGTCACGGCGGGCGGGTCACGGTCGAGGACCAGCTGGCGGCCGGCGCGGTGGCCGATGCGCTGTCTGCGCTCGGCATCGACCACTCCGCGCCGGATGTCGCCGTTGCCGCCGAGTCGTTCCGCGCCCTGCGCCGCGCCGTGAAGCACCTGCTGACGGCCAGCGGCACGGGCCTCGCCCTCGAGGCGGCCGGCGCGCGAGACGTCGTGCTCGCCGCCGCCCGCGTCGACGACGTCGGTGCTGCGCTGCGCTACGTCGACGGGGAGCTGCGCTCGCTCTGAGCGCGCCGGCGCCGGGAATCGGCGACGGTCAGCGCGGCGTGAGGGCGGCGCGACGCGCGGCCGCGGTGATCTCGCGACGCTCCCAGCGGAACAGGTAGCGGCGGTCGAAGCGGGGCGAGCACTTCACGCACGAGGCCGGGCGCGTGGGCTTGCGGTGTCGGTACGCCGTGTGGCCGGCCGGGCACACGCCCACCCAGGGCGCCAGTTCCGTCGCGGTCTCGCCGCTGTGGGTGGTGCCGCCGACGTATCCCAGCCCGCGCGCGATCCTCTTCCACTCCCGGCCGTGCCCCGCCGCCGGTCCCGCCAGGGCGTGGGCCACCTCGTGCAGCAGCGTCTGATGGTTGGTGTCGTCGTCGTACCGCGCGGCGAGGTAGCGCGAGACCGAGATCCGTTTGCGCGTGTAATCGCACAGCCCGGCGCGTCGCTTGGCGTTGTCGAAGGCGAACGTCCATGACGCGTCCAGATGCATGCGGATCAGGGCGTCCGCCCACACCTGCACGCGATCCAGATCCGACACGAGATCAGGGTATGCCGCGCGGCCGACATACGGCCGCTCCGGCGTCGATCAGCTCGCGAGGGAGTGAGCCCGACGACGTTCGGCGGCCTCGACCATCGACATGGCCACCTCGAGCTGCGTCTCGTCGGCACCGAGCTCCTGCCGCAGGAAGAGCACGCGCTTGAAGTCGGAGCGGGCGCCGGCGAAGTCTCCGGCGTCGAACCGGGTGCGCCCGCGGTGCTGCAGCGCGAAGGCCGTGATGCCGGGCCACTCCTGGCCCTCCGCCTCCTCGGCGCACGTCGACAGCTCGAACTCGGCCGCGGCGTGCGCGCGCCGCTCCGTCAGCACCGAGGCGTGCAGGATCCGGGCGCGCAGCAGGTCCTTGCGTGTGCCGGCCATGCGCGCCACCCGCACCGACTGCTCCGACAGCTCGAGGGACTCATCGAGCTCACCCAGCACCTTGAGCAGCCACACCCGCTCGAGCAGCGCCGGCAGGCTGCGCTGCGGCCCGATCTCGCTCAACCGCTCGCGGCAGGCCGCGACGTCGACGATCTCGCGCAGGGTGTCGGGGTCGTATCCCTGGATGTAGCTCAACGCCTCACTCCCTTCGCGCGCTTCGGTCATTCCAGTGTGCGGGAGCCGCCCCGCCGCCGCGGCAGGGCACGCGGCATGCCGCGAATCCGGGCCCGAGGGTCGGCTCAGCGGTCGAAGAGCGACCAGGAGGGGCGCGGGGAATCGGTCGCGTCGCCGTCCACCGCCGGCCGCGCGTCGGCGATGAAGCGGTCCAGCTCCTCACCGTGCGCCACCTTCGCCGGGTGAGGGCCGGCCGCCATCAGCCGCGGCAGCCACTCGACCGGCAACGGACGGGCCGAGGCCGCCATGACGAGGTTGCCGAAGCGACGCCCCTTGAGCACCTGCACCTCGGCCAGCACGGCGAGCTCGGGCAGCACCTCGCGGATCGTCGCCGCCTGGCGTCGGGCGAACGCCAGGCCCGCACCGTCGGCCGTGTTCACCAGCAGCACGCCGCCGGGCGCGAGCAGCGCCGCCGCCTCGCGGTAGAACTCCACCGTCGTCAGGTGAGCGGGCGTCTGCGCGCCCGAGTAGACGTCCGAGACGAGCAGATCCACCGCCCCGCGCATGCCCTGGGGCAGCCGCGCGAGCCCCTCGCGGGCGTCGCCGATGCGGATCCGGATGGCCGCCGCGCGCGGCAGCGGCAGCGCCTCGCGCACGAGGTCGACGAGCGCGGGCTCGAGTTCGATCACCTGCTGCCGGGAGCCCGGGCGCGTCGCGTCGATGTATCGCGGGATCGTGAGGCCGCCCGCGCCCAGGTGCACCGCCGTGAGCGGGCCCTCGGGCAGGAGGTCGATGACGGCTCCCATTCGCGCCACGTACTCGAAGTGCAGATGGGTGGGATCGGACGGGTCGACATGCGACTGCGGCGTGCCGTCGACGTCCACTTCGTATCCGGTCGCGAACTCGCTGGGCACGATGCGCGCGATCCGCCCGTCCGACAGGCGCGCCGTCGGTATCTCGCGATCCGTCTGCCGCTGCCTGCCCACCCGTCGAGCGTACGTCGCCCGCGGGGGCCACGACATCCGCCGGCAATGCGCCGCCCGTACCCTGGGCCCGTGGATCGAACGGACAGGACCGCGGCGCGGGTGGATGAGGCTGCCTCCGCGGGACGCGGGCGGGTCGCGTTGGCGGGCGTCACGACGGCGCTGGTCGGGTTCGCCAGCTCGTCCGCCGTCGTCCTGGCGGGCCTGCAGGCGGCGGGCGCCACGCCGGCCCAAGCCGCATCGGGCCTGGTCGTGCTGTGCCTCGCGCAGGCGCTCGGGATGCTCTGGCTCGCGCAGCGCACCCGGCTGCCGGTCGTGCTGGCCTGGTCCACGCCCGGGGCCGCGCTGCTGGCGGCGGGCGCGGCACCGGAGGGTGGTTGGCCCGCTGCGGTGGGGGCCTTCGCGCTCGCCGGCGTCCTCATCGCCCTCACGGGACTGTGGCCGGCGCTGGCACGCCTGGTGGCGGCGATCCCCGCACCCATCGCCCAGGCGATGCTCGCCGGGGTGCTGGTGGGCCTGTGTCTGGCGCCCGTCCACGCCGCCGTCGACCGCCCCCTCGCGATCCTCCCGATCGTGGTGGTCTGGCTCGCGCTGATCCGGTTCGCCCCCACGTGGGCGTCGCCCGCGGCGTTCGCGGTGGGTCTCGTCGTCCTCGGCGTGGAGGCCGCTGTGCGGGGCGGCGTCGACGGACCCCTGCTGCCCGTGCTCGAGCCCGTCCTGCCCGCGGTCACCTGGCAGGCCGCGGTCGGGCTCGCCCTGCCGCTGTACGTCGTGACGATGGCATCGCAGAACGTTCCGGGATCGGCCGTGCTCGCGTCGTACGGCTACCGCGTGCCCTGGCGCGAGAGCATGGTCGTCACGGGCGTCGGCACGATCGCCGGCGCCCCGTTCGGGGGCCACGCGATCAATCTCGCCGCCATCACGGCCGCGCTCGCCGCCTCGCCCGACGCGCACCCCGACCCGGCGCAGCGCTGGCGCGGCGTAAGGGTGGCGGCGCTCGTCTACCTCGCCCTCGCCGCGCTCTCGACGGCGCTGACCACGCTCGTCGGCGTCGCGCCCGGCGTGCTGGCCGCGGTCGCCGGCCTGGCGCTGCTGCCCACGCTCGCGGCATCGCTGCGCCAGGCGGTGGCGGAGGAGCGCGGCCGCATCCCCGCGGTGATCACCTTCGTGGTGGCCGCCAGCGGCGTCTCGCTCGGGGGCGTCGGCGCCGCGTTCTGGGCGTTGCTCGCCGGGCTGCTCGCGCACGCTCTGATGCGGCGGACCTGACCACGGGCGCCGCGACCCCGGCCGAACGCGCGGCGGTCGCGGAGCGGGTTTATACCGGAGGTTGAACCCTTCGTCAAGGAAGCGCTGGACAACGCGTGTCGAGCCGCCTATAGTTGGAAGTTGCGCTCCCTGGATTCCCCCATGCCTTCAAATGGTGGTCGGCTGGCGCCTCAAGATCCCCGCAGATGACGGCGGGTGGATCGAGGCGGAGGATCCGGGTCGCACCTCACCTGTCGACAAGGAATCTAGTAGCCCTCACCGGGCTCATGGAGGTCATCCCCTTGGCTGCTGCGCGCAAGACCGCATCCACCACCACCCCCAAGAACGGACGCGTCGCAAGTCGCCTCTCGTTCGCCAAGATCAGCGACACGCTCACGGTTCCCGATCTGCTCGCGCTGCAGACCGAGTCCTTCGACTGGCTCGTCGGAAACGACGCCTGGCGCCAGCGCCTCGAGGAGGCCAGGGCCGCCGGCCGCACCGACATCGCCGAGCAGAGCGGCCTCGAGGAGATCTTCGAGGAGATCTCGCCCATCGAGGACCTCTCGGAGACGATGCAGCTGTCGTTCACGAACCCCTACCTCGAGCCCGAGAAGTACTCCATCGAGGAGTGCAAGGAGCGCGGCAAGACCTACGCGGCCCCGCTCTACGTCGAGGCCGAGTTCATGAACCACCAGACCGGTGAGATCAAGACCCAGACGGTCTTCATGGGCGACTTCCCGCTCCAGACCGACAAGGGCACCTTCATCATCAACGGCACCGAGCGCGTCGTCGTGTCGCAGCTCGTGCGTTCGCCGGGCGTGTACTTCGACAAGACGCCGGACAAGACCTCCGACAAGGAGATCGTCTCGGCCCGCGTGATCCCCAGCCGCGGCGCCTGGCTCGAGTTCGAGATCGACAAGCGCGACCAGGTCGGCGTGCGCATCGACCGCAAGCGCAAGCAGTCGGTCACGGTGTTCCTCAAGGCCCTCGGCCTGACGACCGAGGACATCCAGCGCGAGTTCGCCGGCATCGCGTCGATCGAGGAGACCCTCGCGAAGGACACGATCCTCACGCAGGAGGAGGCGCTCCGCGACATCTACCGCAAGCTGCGCCCGGGCGAGCAGGTGGCCGCTGAGGCCGCGCGCTCGCTGCTGGACAACTTCTACTTCAACGCCAAGCGCTACGACCTGGCCAAGGTGGGTCGCTACAAGATCAACCAGAAGCTGGGCGTCGACCTGCCGCTGAACGAGACGGTGCTGACCGTCGAGGACATCGTCGCCACGATCAAGTACCTCGTCCGCCTGCACCGCGGCGACGAGACCTTCGAGGGCGTCCGCAAGGGCGAGACGGTCGAGCTGCGCCTCGACGTCGACGACATCGACAACTTCGGAAACCGCCGCATCCGCGCGGTCGGTGAGCTGATCCAGAACCAGGTCCGCACGGGTCTGTCGCGCATGGAGCGCGTGGTGCGCGAGCGCATGACCACGCAGGACATCGAGGCGATCACGCCGCAGACCCTGATCAACGTGCGCCCGGTCGTCGCCGCGATCAAGGAGTTCTTCGGCACCTCGCAGCTGTCGCAGTTCCTCGACCAGAACAACCCGCTGTCGTCGATCACGCACAAGCGCACGCTGTCGGCCCTCGGCCCCGGCGGTCTGTCCCGTGAGCGCGCGGGCGTCGAGGTCCGCGACGTCCACCCGTCGCACTACGGCCGCATGTGCCCGATCGAGACGCCGGAAGGCCCGAACATCGGTCTGATCGGTCGCCTCGCGACCTTCGGTCGCATCAACTCCTTCGGGTTCATCGAGACGCCGTACCGCCGCGTCATCGACGGCACGGTCACCGACCAGGTCGACTACCTCACGGCCGCCGACGAGGAGAACTTCAACATCGCGAACGCGGGTGCGGCGCTCAACGCCGACGGCACGTTCGCCGAGAAGCGCGTGCTGGCCCGCCAGCGCGGCGGCGAGGTCGACCTCGTCGACGTCGAGGACATCGGCTACATCGACGTCTCCCCGCGCCAGATGGTGTCGGTGGGAACCTCGCTCATCCCGTTCCTCGAGCACGACGACGCCAACCGCGCCCTCATGGGCGCGAACATGCAGCGCCAGGCCGTGCCGCTGCTCGAGGCGGACGCGCCGCTCGTCGGCACCGGCATGGAGTCGTACGCGGCGGTCGACGCCGGCGACTCGATCATCGCCGAGAAGCCGGGTGTCGTGACCGAGGTCTCGGCCGACTACATCACGGTCCAGCTCGATGAGGGCGGCACGCAGGACTACTTCCTGCGCAAGTTCGACCGCTCCAACCAGGGCAACAGCTACAACCAGCGCGTCATCGTCGCCGCCGGCGACCGCGTCGAGGCCGGCCAGGTCATCGCCGACGGTCCGTCGACCGAGAACGGCGAGCTGGCGCTGGGCAAGAACCTGCTCGTCGGGTTCATGTCGTGGGAGGGTCACAACTTCGAGGACGCGATCATCCTCAGCCAGAACCTGGTGAAGGACGACACCCTCACCTCGATCCACATCGAGGAGTACGAGGTCGACGCCCGCGACACCAAGCTGGGCAAGGAGGAGATCACCCGTGACCTCCCCAACGTCAGCCCGGAGCTGCTGAAGGACCTGGACGAGCGCGGCATCATCCGCATCGGCGCCGAGGTCCGCCCCGGCGACATCCTCGTCGGCAAGGTCACGCCGAAGGGCGAGACGGAGCTGAGCGCCGAGGAGCGCCTGCTGCGGGCGATCTTCAACGAGAAGAGCCGCGAGGTCCGCGACACGTCGCTGAAGGTGCCCCACGGTGAGCAGGGAACCGTCATCGCGGTCAAGGAGTTCAACGCCGAGGAGGGCGACGACGAGCTCGGCTCGGGCGTCAACCGCCGCGTCGTGGTCTACATCGCCCAGAAGCGCAAGATCACCGAGGGTGACAAGCTCGCCGGCCGTCACGGCAACAAGGGCGTCATCGCGAAGATCCTCCCCGTCGAGGACATGCCCTTCCTCGCCGACGGCACGCCGCTCGACGTCATCCTCAACCCCATGGGTATCCCGGGCCGCATGAACTTCGGTCAGGTGCTCGAGACCCACCTGGGGTGGATCGCCAAGCAGGGCTGGAAGATCGAGGGCGAGCCCGAGTGGGCCGTGCACCTTCCGGAGGAGGCCCGCGAGGTCGCCCCCGGCACCAAGCTGGCGACCCCGGTGTTCGACGGCGCGACCGAGGAGGAGATCGCGGGTCTGCTCGACTCGACGCTCCCCACGCGCGACGGCGAGCGCCTGATCGACCGCTCGGGCAAGGCCCGGCTGTTCGACGGCCGCACCGGCGAGCCCTACCCGGCCCCGATCTCGGTCGGCTACATGTACATCCTGAAGCTGCACCACCTGGTCGACGACAAGATCCACGCGCGTTCGACCGGTCCGTACTCGATGATCACCCAGCAGCCGCTCGGTGGTAAGGCGCAGTTCGGTGGCCAGCGCTTCGGCGAGATGGAGGTGTGGGCCCTCGAGGCCTACGGTGCGGCGTACGCGCTGCAGGAGCTCCTGACCGTCAAGTCGGACGACATCCTCGGCCGCGTCAAGGTGTACGAGGCGATCGTCAAGGGCGAGAACATCCCGGAGCCCGGCATCCCCGAGTCGTTCAAGGTGCTCATGAAGGAGATGCAGTCGCTCTGCCTGAACGTCGAGGTCCTCTCGGCAGACGGCACGACGATCAACCTCCGCGACACCGACGACGAGGCGTTCCGCGCCGCCGAGGAGCTCGGCATCAACATCTCCAGCCGATTCGAGTCCGCCTCGATCGACGAGATCTGATCCGCCAGCCGATATAGAGATTTCCTACAGGAGACATCAATTGCTCGACGCAACCACTTTCGATGAGCTTCGCATCGGCCTGGCCACCGCGGACGACATCCGTCGCTGGTCCTTCGGCGAGGTCAAGAAGCCCGAGACGATCAACTACCGCACCCTGAAGCCCGAGAAGGACGGTCTGTTCGGTGAGCAGATCTTCGGCCCCTCGCGCGACTGGGAGTGCGCCTGCGGCAAGTACAAGCGCGTGCGCTTCAAGGGCATCGTGTGCGAGCGCTGCGGCGTGGAGGTCACCAAGAGCTCCGTCCGCCGCGAGCGCATGGGCCACATCGAGCTCGCCGCGCCCGTCACGCACATCTGGTACTTCAAGGGCGTGCCTTCGCGCCTGGGCTACCTGCTCGACATGGCGCCGAAGGACCTCGAGAAGGTCATCTACTTCGCCGCGTACATGGTGATCTCTGTGGACGAGGACGGCCGTCACCGCGACCTCCCCA
Organism: Microbacterium sp. Marseille-Q6965; assembly: GCF_946151065.1. Lineage (GTDB taxonomy): Bacteria > Actinomycetota > Actinomycetes > Actinomycetales > Microbacteriaceae > Microbacterium. The sequence continues at coordinate 217,707 of NZ_CAMGZA010000004.1, forward strand.
CCCACGAGAACAACCTGCGCCTCGAGATCAAGAACCTCGGGGACCGTCGCGACGCGAAGATCGCGGACCGCCTCCAGAAGCTGGAGGACGAGCTCGCGGCCCTGGAGGCCGAGGGCGCGAAGGCCGACCAGAAGAAGAAGCTCAAGGACGCCGCCGAGAAGGAGATGGCGACCATCCGCAAGCGCGCGGACGAGAACATCGCTCGTCTGGAGCGCGTGTGGGAGGAGTTCCGGAACCTCGAGGTCGGCCAGCTCAAGGCGGAGGACGACGTCTTCCAGGAGCTGCAGGACCGCTTCGGCCAGTACTTCCACGCGCTCATGGGCGCCGAGGCGATCCAGCGTCGCCTGGCCGAGTTCGACCTGGCCGCCGAGGCCGAGTCGCTGCGCACGCAGATCGCCGAGGGCAAGGGCCAGCGCAAGATCCGCGCGATCAAGCGGCTGAAGGTCGTGCAGTCGTTCCTGACGACGGGCATGAGCCCGGCCTCGATGGTCCTCGACGTGGTCCCGGTGATCCCGCCGGAGCTGCGCCCGATGGTCCAGCTCGACGGTGGCCGCTTCGCCACCAGCGACCTGAACGACCTGTACCGCCGCGTCATCAACCGCAACAACCGCCTGCGCCGCCTCATCGACCTCGGGGCTCCCGAGATCATCGTGAACAACGAGAAGCGCATGCTGCAGGAGGCCGTCGACGCGCTGTTCGACAACGGCCGCCGCGGTCGTCCCGTCACGGGCACCGGCAACCGCGCCCTGAAGTCCCTGAGCGACATGCTCAAGGGCAAGCAGGGTCGCTTCCGCCAGAACCTGCTCGGTAAGCGCGTGGACTACTCGGGCCGTTCGGTGATCGTCGTCGGTCCGCAGCTCAAGCTGCACCAGTGCGGTCTGCCCAAGCAGATGGCGCTCGAGCTGTTCAAGCCGTTCGTCATCAAGCGCCTGATCGACCTCGGTCACTCGCAGAACATCAAGGCCGCCAAGCGCGCCGTGGAGCGTACGCGCCCCGAGGTGTGGGACGTGCTCGAGGAGATCATCCGCGAGCGTCCGGTGCTGCTGAACCGCGCCCCCACGCTGCACCGCCTGGGCATCCAGGCGTTCGAGCCGCAGCTCGTGGAGGGCAAGGCCATCCAGCTGCACCCGCTCGTCTGCGCGGCGTTCAACGCCGACTTCGACGGCGACCAGATGGCCGTGCACCTGCCGCTGTCGGTGGAGGCCCAGGCCGAGGCGCGCATCCTCATGCTCGCCTCGAACAACATCCTGAAGCCGTCGGACGGCCGCCCGGTGACCCTGCCCTCGCAGGACATGATCATCGGTCTGCACCACCTGACCACGCTCAAGGAGGGTGCGAAGGGCGAGGGCCGCGTGTTCGGCTCGGTCGCCGAGGCGCAGCTGGCCAAGGACGAGGGCACCCTCGACCTGCAGGCCAAGGTGCGCATCCGCATCCCGGGGCTGACGTTCCTCGAGGGCCAGGCGCCCGAGGGCTACGAGCAGCACGGCCTCGTCGACACCTCGCTGGGTCAGGCGATCTTCAACGACCAGCTGCCGAAGGGCTACCCCTTCGTGCGCGAGCAGGCCGACAAGGGCAAGCTCTCGCAGATCGTGAACAAGCTGGCCGAGGAGTACCCGAAGGTCGTCACGGCGGAGACGCTCGACAAGATCAAGGACGCCGGCTTCTACTGGGCCACCCGCTCGGGTGTCACGGTGGCGCTCAGCGACGTGCTCACGCCGCCGAACAAGCGCGAGATCGTGGCCAAGCACGAGAAGCTGGCCGAGAAGGTCAACGCGCAGTACGCGAAGGGTCTCATCACCGACGCCGAGCGTCGTCAGGAGCTCATCCAGGTCTGGACCGAGGCCACGGACGAGGTCCAGAAGGCGATGCGGGACAACTTCCCGTCGGACAACACCATCAACCGCATGGTGTCGTCGGGTGCGCGTGGTAACTGGCTGCAGATCCGCAACATCGCGGGTATGCGAGGCCTGGTGAACAACCCGAAGGGCGAGATCATCCCGCGCCCGATCATCTCCTCGTACCGCGAGGGGCTGTCGGCGGCGGAGTACTTCATCGCCACGCACGGTGCCCGTAAGGGTCTGGCCGACACGGCCCTCCGTACGGCCGACTCGGGTTACCTCACGCGTCGTCTCGTCGATGTCTCGCAGGACGTCATCATCCGTGAGGACGACTGCGGCACCTCGAAGGGCCTGGAGTACCCCATCGCGGCATTCGACGCGAGCGGCACGCTGGTCAAGGACGCGAACGTCGAGAACTCGGTGTTCGCCCGCACGCTCGCGACCGACGTCGTGGCGCAGGACGGCACCGTCCTCGCCGCCGCCGGCTCCGACGTGGGCGACGTGCTCATCGACCGCCTGGTCGAGGCGGGTGTGGAGTCCATCAAGGTGCGCTCCGTGCTCACCTGCGACTCGGCCGTCGGCGTCTGCGCGCAGTGCTACGGCCGCTCGCTGGCCACCGGCAAGCTCGTCGACATCGGCGAGGCGGTCGGCATCATCGCCGCCCAGTCGATCGGTGAGCCCGGCACGCAGCTGACGATGCGTACGTTCCACACCGGTGGATCGGCCTCGGCGGACGACATCACGCAGGGTCTGCCCCGCGTGCAGGAGCTGTTCGAGGCCCGCACCCCGAAGGGCGCCACGCCCATCGCGGAGGCGGATGGCCGCATCACGATCGAGGAGACCGAGAAGTCCCGCAAGGTGGTCCTCACGCCCGACAACGGCGACGAGGTCAAGGTCTACCCGGTGCTGAAGCGCGCCACGCTGCTCGTCGAGGACGGCCAGCACGTCACGGTGGGTCAGCCCCTTCAGGTCGGCACGCTCGACCCGAAGGAGATCATGCGCGTGCAGGGCGCCCGCGAGGTGCAGAAGTACCTCGTCGGCGGCGTGCAGGGCGTGTACCGCTCGCAGGGTGTGCCGATCCACGACAAGCACATCGAGGTCATCGTGCGCCAGATGCTGCGCAAGGTCACCGTCGTCGACCACGGCGAGACCGACCTGCTGCCCGGTGAGCTGGTGGACATCAAGCGCTACCAGGAGATCAACCGTGCGGCCGTGGCCGAGGGCAAGCGCCCCGCGTCGGGTCGTCCGGAGCTGATGGGTATCACGAAGGCGTCGCTCGCGACGGAGTCGTGGCTGTCGGCCGCGTCGTTCCAGGAGACCACCCGCGTCCTCACGGAGGCGGCGCTCCAGGGCAAGCGCGACCCGCTCGTCGGCCTCAAGGAGAACGTGATCATCGGAAAGCTGATCCCCGCCGGCACCGGCCTTGCGAAGTACCGCAACGTCGTGGTCGAGGCGACGGAGGAGGCCAAGAGCGAGCGGTACCCCAACCGCATCTTCGCCTCGGACGGTGCCTTCGCGGAGGGCGACTACGGCTTCGTCGACTTCGATGCGTTCTCGTCCGACGACTTCACCCCCGGCAGCTACAACTGATCGAGGTGAACGCCTGAAAGCGGCTCCCGGCTTCGGCCGGGGGCCGCTTTCGCGTTGCGGCGGCCGGCACGCCGCCCCGCAGCGGTGTCGGCGCCGCCCGCTACGCTCGGGTGGGTGAGCTCAGCCGTCATCGCCGCCACCGAGCTGCGCAAGACCTATCGCATCAAGGGCAAGCCGGACTTCGTCGCCGTCGACGGGCTGAGCTTCGAGGTCGCGCCGGGGGAGTCCTTCGGCCTGCTCGGCCCGAACGGGGCCGGCAAGTCCACCACCATGCGCATGATCGGCGCGGTCTCGTCGCGCACCGGCGGCGAGCTGACGATCCTCGGCCTCGACCCCGACCGGCACGGGCCCGAGATCCGCTCCCGGCTGGGGGTCGTGCCCCAGCAGGACAATCTCGACGGCGAGCTGAACGCGCGGGAGAACCTCTACATCTACGGCCGCTACTTCGGGCTGCCCGGCCGGGTGTGCCGTGAGAAGGCCGACGAGCTGCTGGCGTTCGCGCAGCTCGAGGACAAGGCGAAGTCGAAGGTCGATCAGCTCTCCGGCGGCATGAAGCGCCGCCTCACGATCGCGCGCGGTCTCATCAACGACCCGCGCATCCTGCTTCTCGACGAGCCGACCACCGGGCTCGACCCCCAGGCGCGCCACGTGCTGTGGGACCGGCTGTTCCGTCTCAAGGAGCGCGGCACCACCCTGGTGCTCACGACCCACTACATGGACGAGGCGGAGCAGCTGTGCGACCGGCTCATCGTGGTGGACAAGGGCCGCATCATGGCGGAAGGAACGCCGGCGTCGCTCATCCGCGAGCACTCCAGCCGTGAGGTGCTCGAGGTGCGCTTCGGTTCCGCGCGCAACGCCGCCGCCGCGGAACAGATCGCGGGAATCGGCGACCGCGTCGAGGTGCTGCCCGACCGCGTGCTCGTCTACGCCGCCGACGGAGAGGCAGCGCTCGAGCAGGTGACGGCACGGGGTCTGGAGCCGATCACGAGCCTCGTGCGCCGCTCCAGCCTCGAGGACGTGTTCCTGCGCCTCACGGGAAGGTCGCTGATCGAATGACCGCACACCCCGCCGCGGCCGCCCCGGCCGACCTCGACGAGCTGCGTGCCGAGGCGATGACGTGGGGGCGCGCGCCGCGCACCCGCGGCACCTGGTACGTCGCGGAGCACATGATCCGCGCGATGCGCGCGTACGGATGGACGATCCTCGTCGGCTCGGTGGGGCAGCCGATCCTGTACCTGCTGGGCCTGGCCGTCGGGCTCGCGGCCCTCATCCAGGTGCCCATCGACGACGGCGGCGAGCCGGTGCCCTATCTGCTGTTCGTCGCGCCGGCCCTGCTCATGACCGCGGCGCTCAACGTCGCGGCCGAGGAGTTCACGTACCCCGTGCTGGCGGGATTCAAGTGGCGCCGGTTCTTCTACGGCTTCAGCGCGTCACCGCTGGCGCCCCGCCAGATCGCCAACGGTGTCGTCGTGGCGGCGTCGGCGCGCATGGTCGTGACCGTGGCGTTCTATCTCGTCTTCGTGCTCGCCTTCTTCGCCTGGCTGCACCCCGACGCGACGCGCATGGCGACCTCGTGGCTCATGGCGCCGATCGGCGTGCTCGCGGGCATTGCCTACGGCGGTCCCATGCTGGCGTTCGCGGCCTCGCTCGAGGACGATCGCGGGCAGCTGCAGCTCGTGCAGCGCTTCGTCTTCATGCCGATGTTCCTCTTCTCCGGCACCTTCTACCCGCTCGCGACGCTGCCGGTGTGGTTGCAGTGGATCGGGTGGGTCTCGCCCCTCTGGCATGCGTCGGAGCTCGGCCGCGCGGCGGCGTACGGTAAGCCGATGGACGCGGGAATGGCGGCGCTGCACGCGGGGTTCCTCGTGCTGCTCGCCGCCCTCGGCATCGCGCTGGCGTGGCGCATGTTCCACCGGAGGCTGGCGTCGTGACGGCCGTGCAGGCGCCGCCGCGGCAGCGGACCGGAGCGGGCGTACGCGCCCTGTGGGCGGGCAACCCGCTGGCGATCGTCCAGCGCGGCCTGATCGCGGCCCGCTCGTCCAGCTGGGTGATCGTGCTCTCGGGCTTCTTCGAGCCCGTGTTCTTCCTGGCCTCGATGGGAATCGGTCTGGGCGGCCTGATCGGTGAGGTGCAGACCTCGCAGGGAGGAGCCGTGCCGTACGCGGCGTTCATCGCGCCCGCGCTCCTGACCGTGTCGGCCATGAACGGGGCGATCTACGACTCCACGTGGAACGTCTTCTTCAAGCTCAACTACGGCCGGCTCTACGAGGGCATGCTCGCCACGTCGCTCGGACCGCTCGACGTGGCGCTGGGCGAGATCCTGTACGCCCTGCTGCGCGGGCTGCTCTATGCCACGGGCTTCATGGCGATCATGCAGCTGCTCGGTCTCAACCTCGCGCCGACGGCTCTTCTCGCGCTGCCCGCCGTGCTGCTCGTGGCCTTCGGGTTCGCGAGCCTCGGCATGGCGATCACGAGTTACATGAAGACCTTCCAGCACATGGACTGGATCAACTTCGCGCTGCTGCCGATGTTCCTGTTCAGCGCCACCCTGTACCCGATCGACATCTACCCCGACTGGGTGCAGGGGGTCATCATGGCCTTCCCGCTGTGGCACGGCGTCGAGCTCGTGCGGGGCCTGACGACGGGCATGCTGAGCGCGGGCATGCTGTGGCACGTCGCGTACTACGCCGTGATGATCGCGGTGGGGCTCGTGTTCACCACGCGGCGCCTGCGCGCCCTCTTCCTCGACTGAGCGCGCGACACGCCCGGGCGGGCGCCGGGCGACGGCGAGGCTCCCCGGCTGAGCGAGGGCGCCGCGGTACGCTCACCGACGAGGGGATCCGCCCCGCCGTGAGGAGTGCAACGGATGAGTGACGCCCAGGGTGAGAAGAACACCCCGACCACCGGCGAGCCCATCGAGGAGCGCGCCGCCGAGACGCCGGCAGACGCGCGGCCGGTCGAGGCGCCCGCGGATGAGCGGCCCTCGGCCCTCTCGGACGCGATCGGCGAGGACCCGGACATCGACGGCGAGGCCACGCGTGCGCCCGTCACCGCGGAGGGCGCTGCACCGCAGGCGGACGCGGAGCGTGCCGAAACGCCGACAGAGGCCGCCCCCGCGCCCGCGGCCACGACGGCGGCGGAGAGCGCCCCGGTCGACACGGCGGCCGAACCGGCCCGCGCTGACGTCGCCGCGGACGCCGCCGCCACGGACGAGCCCGCCACCCGCGCGGCCGCGCGCCGATCCGCGCCCGAGGATCAGACGGAGCCTGCCGACGATGCGCCGGCGGCCGAGCCCGCCCCCGCCGCGAAGCCCGAGCCCGACTATGCCGCGCTTGCCGCGGAGCTCGACGCGCTGGAGGCGCGCCACGGCGCCGCCGACGGCGCGGCGCCGGCCGAGCCGCGGGAGCCGTCGACCGGCGCCTCGGGCAGCCCGTGGTTCGAGCGCGCGGACGAGACGCAGACCTTCCGGGCCACGGAGCCCGAGGTGTCGCCGGCCGTGACGGCGAGCGAGCCGGCTGCGGAGACCACGGCGGCGCCCGCCCCGGCGCCGCAGCCGGTGTTCGTCGAGGCACCCGAGCCCCCGACCAAGCGGGGCAACCGCGGCGCGGCCGGACTGATCGGTCTCGTGGCGGCCGTCGCGTTCGCCCTCCTGTTCTTCGCCGCCGTGGCGGGCTATGTCGCGCTCACCGATGGCTTCGCGTCGGTCGACGAGCTCACGACGTTCGCCATCGAGACCGCGACGTCGGTGACCTTCTGGATTCCCGTCGTGGCGTTCTTCCTCGCCTTCTGGCTGCTCGGCGCGATCGTGAACCGCGCCCGCTGGGCCGCCTGGGTTCTGCTGGGCTTCTTCGTCGCGGTGATCGTCTACGTCGCGCAGGTGCTGGCCCCCGTGATCGCCGGTCCGTTCTGGATGGTCACGCCCGGTGAGGCCGCCGACCTGATCCGCGAGGGCGCGCTCACGCCGCTGTCGGTCGCGGCGTTCGTAATCGCCCGCGAGGTGACGATCTGGTTCGGCGCGTGGGCCGCGCGGCGCGGGGCGAAGATGAACCGGCTGAACGCCGAGGCGCAGGAGGAGTACGAGCGGACGCTCGAGGCGGGGCCGTCCGCCTGACCCGTCCGCGCCGTCACCGCTCCCTCCCTGGCAACGGGATGGAGAGGGGCGGAGACTTGAGCGATGACGCGTGCTGACGCCGGTGGCGAGGGGGACCTGGTGAACCCGCTGCTCCTGCTCGGCTTCGCCGCCGTCGGGTACGGCGCCCTCGCCATCTGCGTCACGGGGGTCGCGGCGCTGATCACCGACACCGACGTCATCGCCGTGCCCGGTCTCGGTCCGGCGCCCGGCGCGCTCGCGGTGCTCGTCTCGGTGCTCGTGTTCGCCGCCACGCTGTGGCCGGTCGTGCGCCTGCGCAGGCCCGCCTACACGGGCGTCGTGCCCGTGGCCCTGGCAGCCGCCCTGTCGCACCTGGCGGCGCTGTGGCTGCTGGCGCTCGTCTTCGGGACCGATCTCGGGGCGGCGACCGCCGCCGTGGCGGGCGCCGTCACCGGATGGACCTCGTTCGCGTTCCTGGCCGCCGCGGCGGTCGCCGCCTGGAGCGCGACGGCCTTCCGTCGCACGGCCTCTCGCCCACCGAAGTGGCCGTGGGAGCGCGAGCAGGAGGACGAGTAGGCGCCCCGCCGCACGGTCACCACGGAAATCGCCACCGATTCCGGGTTCGCGCCTACCCTGGGACCGTGGAGCGTTCGCTCGAGACCCAGGTGAGCCAGGCGGTGGATGCCTGGCTGCGGTGGCTGCCGCGCTGGGAACCGGCGACGCATCGCGGCCGGGTCGCCCCGTGCCGCCGCTGCCTGGGGTCCCCGGTGCTCTCGGCCGCCGGCCTGGGATCCGACGTGCCGCACGGCGTGCAGCACGGCCTGTCGACCCGCATCAAGACCATCGTCGACCGCGCCGTCGCCGAGTACACCTCGCGCAACCTGCCGATGCTGCAGGCCGAGCTCGACCAGCAGGCGGCCCGCAACCGAGCCCGCAGCTACCGCCCCGCCGAGGGGCTTGCTCCCGAGTACGAGGGATTGCCGCTCGACCCGGATCCCGTCCCCGGGGCGCCCTTCCTCTTCACGATCGAGGGCCTCGCGAACGAGGCGGAGCAGGAGGCGCCCAGCCTGCCTCCGCTCAGCGAGGAGGCCAAGGCCGCGCTGCGACAGGAGGTCGGCCTGGCCGACGAGTACGCGAACCTCATCGGCCGGGAGGTGTGCGGCCTGCTGCTGCAGCACCGGTTGCGCATCCAGGCGGGGGTCGCGGAGTACGTCGAGCCGCAGATCGAAGCGCTGCTCGCCGATCTCACGAAGTCGCTCGACGCTCCGCTCGATCCCCGCGACCTGATCTGAGGCGTGCCGCGGGGACCGCCGCCGGCGCGCGAACGCCGATGAAGCGCCGCACCGGTCGCGCGACGATGCGACATCGCGCGTGGCGGGGACACGCCCGGCACGTTGCTACGATGGTCGGGCGCTGCCCGCGCCTGTCGGCGGGGGAGCGGATCTCGCACGCCGCCACGGGGGAGGACGATTGGCTGAGCGTCTGCCGGCCCAGCCGCCCGTGCTGCCGGGCCTCAACTACGTGCGCCCGCTCGGCTCCGGTGGCTTTGCCGACGTGTACCTCTACGGCCAGGACATGCCGCGCCGCGAGGTCGCCGTGAAGGTGCTGCCCGACTCGCTGCACACCTCCGAGCTGGTGCGCATGTTCAACGCCGAGATCGACGTGCTGGCGCGCCTGGCCACGCACCCCTCCATCGTCACGATCTACGACGCGGGCCTCGCGCCCGACGGGCGGCCCTACATCTCGATGGAGTACTGCCCGGCCTCATACGCGAAGCGCTACAGGCAGGAGCGGATCCCCGTGCCCGAGGTGCTCGAGGTGGCCGTGAAGACGGCCAGCGCGCTGGAGACCGCACACCGCACCGGCGTGATCCACCGCGACATCAAGCCCAGCAACATCCTCGTCACGGCGTTCGGGTCGCCCGTGCTGGCCGACTTCGGCATCTCGGCATCCCTCAACGCGGCGGCGCGGGAGAGCATGGCCCTGTCGGTGCCGTGGTCGGCGCCCGAGGTCGTGCTGGAGCAGAGCAACGGCACGATCGCGAGCGAGGTGTGGGGCCTGGGCGCCACCATCTACTCGCTGCTCGCGGGTCGTAGCCCCTTCGAGCACGCCGAACGCTCCGAGAACTCGCGCGAGCAGCTGACGCGCCGAATCGCGCGCGCGAAGTACGTGCCGATCGGCCGCGACGACCTGCCGGTCGGGCTCGAGGCCGTCCTGCAGCGCGCCATGAGCCGCGAGCCGGGGCGCAGGCAGCCGAGCGCGCTGCAGTTCGCCGAGGAGATCCGCGTGGTGCAGGCGGGCGCGCGCCTTCTGCCGACGCCCATCGAGGTGCGCGTGGACGAGTACCATCCCGCCGCGCCGCTCGACCTGCAGGACGAGGGCGCGCGCTGGGCGCCGCGCCCGACCGTCGCGTACCCGTCCACGCGCAAGTACCAGCCGCGAGCGCCCCAGCACCGCGACGAGGACGACTCCTTCACCGCGCCGCCGCGCCGCCGCCGATCCCTGTGGCCGTGGCTCGTTGCCGGGGGCGTCGCGCTCATGGCCCTGGGAGCCGCCGCGGCGCTGTGGATCGGGACGGTGATCTGACATGCGGCGTGCGCTATGGGGATGGATCACCGCGGGTGTCGTGACGGCGCTCGTCCTGACGCTCGCCGTCGTGTGGCCCGGACTCGACGCGCAGCGCACGCCCGACACGGAACCGGGCGTGTGGGCGCTGCAGACGGGTCAGACCGTGCGCTATGCGCGCGTCAACACCGAGGTGCGCGAGCTCGACACCGTGCGGGCGGTCTCCAACCCGTCGGGCATCGTCCAGACCGAGCGCGGCGCCTTCCTCTTCGCGGAGAGCGACTCGCGCCTGCTCGAGATCGACACGGCCATGCCGGTCGACTTCGACGACGAGGCGCAGGCCGCCGCCGAGCGCACGCCGGGCGGCACGGTCGACGTGGCGACGGCGGGGGACTACGCGGCGTATCTCACCGACACGGGCACCGTTTTCGCGGGCGTGCTCGGCGAGGCGACGGTGCTCGTCGAGCCGCACCCGGCCGACGAGGAGGCCGAGGAGTCCGAGGAGGACGGACGCTCGACGCCGTCGTGGACGGCCGACGCGATCACGATCGACGACCGCGGCGTGCTGTACGCCTACTCCGCCGACGACTCCCTCGTCACGCGATACGACGTCAGCGCGCGCCGCCTGCTCGGAGAGGACTCCGCGCCCAGCGGCCTCAGCAGCGAGGGGCTGCAGCTCACGGCCGTGGCCGGCACGTGGTTCCTCGTCGACGCGACGAGCGGCGACGTCTGGCGTCGCGGTCAGGGCGACCCCTTCCAGCCCGGCCTCGGTGGGGTCGTGGCAGCGGGCACGGCGGCCTCCGAGGGCGACGCGGCGTACGTCGCCGACGACCTCGGGCTCGTCGAGCTCCCGACGGGCGGCGAGCCGCGGCGCGTGTTCGACGCACCGGGCGGCGCCCCCGCCGCGCCGCGCGTCTTCAACGGCGACGTCTACGCGGCATGGCTCGACATCGCCGGCGGCACGATGTGGCGCATGCCGGCGTCTGGCGACCGCGACGGCACGCAGATCGCGCTGGACTACGCCGGCCGGGAGCTGCCCGAGGAGCGCGCACCCGTGTTCACGTCGTCGGGCTCGCGCATGATCCTCAACGAGACGCGCTCCGGCTGGGTGTGGACCATGCCCGACGGCGCGCTCGTGCCCTCGAGCCAGGAGTGGGAGCCGGAGGACGAGCTCGAGGAGGAGACGGTCCAGTCGCAGGAGCAGGCGGAGGTCGTCACCGACCCGCGCCCGCCGGTGGCGGAGGACGACGCCTTCGGCGTGCGGCCCGGCACGCTCGTGAGCCTGCCGGTGCTGTTGAACGACCACGATCCGAACCAGGACGTGCTCACGGTCATGGAGGGATCCGTCTCCGGCCTGCCGGAGGAGTTCGGACGGCTGTCGGTGACGGATGACGGCGGCCGGATCGCCGTGGACGTGGCGCCCGACGCGACCGGCTCGGCGACCTTCCAGTATCAGGTCGTCGACGGCACGCAGGAGGGCGGTCGGGCCTCGGAGACCGCGACCGTGACGCTCACGGTGGCTGAGGGCAACGGCGCTCCGGTCTGGTGCGGCGTCGCCGGGTGCCTGGCCGAGTGGCCCAGCCCCGAGGTCGCGCCGGGCGGCACGGTGACGGTACCCGTGCTGGACGGCTGGGTCGACCCCGAGGGCGACCCCGTGATCCTGCTCGATGTCGCGAATCCCTCCGGCGAGGGGGCCGCCTCCGTGACGCCCCGCGGCGAGGTCGTGTACCAGCACAGCAATTCGTCGGCGGGATCGACCACCGTCGAGCTCCACGTCACCGTGGCCGACACGCGTGGCGCGCAGACGACGCGCTCGCTCGCGGTCAAGGTCGACCCCAATCCGCAGCTGCGCGCGGAATCGTTCGCCGTGCTCGACTCGGTGGGGACGATCTCCGTCGATGTCGAGCCGCACGTCACGGGCACGGCCGGGCGGCTCGCGGTCGAGTCGGTTCGCGTGCTCGACAACGCCGACGCGACGGCCTCGCCCTCCGCGTTCGGCACGGGCTTCGACTTCACGGCGGAGGAGGACGGGGTCTACCTCGTCCGCTACACGGTGACCGACGGCGCGAGCTCGGCCGAGGCGACGGCGCGGATCACGCTGCTGCCCGAGGACGCGCCCGCGCAGCTCGCCGCGGCCCCCGTCACCGCCTTCGTGCACCAGGGCGCCGACATCACGCTCGACGTGATGCCCGCCATCAGCAACCCCACGCGCCGCGTGCTCATGCTCAGCGAGCCGCAGGTGGCGCCCGCCGACGGCGCCACGCTGCAGGTCGACGTGGTCGGGCAGAGCGCGCTGCGCATCACCGGCACCACCGCCGACGGCGAGGCGGGGCTGCTGGGCACGGTGCGCTACACCGTCAGCGACGGCACGCTCGACGACGGCGCACAGGTGACCGGCGAGGCCAGCGTGTTCCTGCTGCCACCGGCCACCGATCTCTCGCCGATCGCCGTGGACGACTCGGTCGTGGTGCGAGCGGGGGCGCAGATCGACATCCCGGTGCTCGACAACGACGTGGCCCCGTCGGGCCGCTCGCTCATGCTCGACCCGTCCGCCGTCCAATCGTCCACCGACAAGGCGCTCGCCTTCGCGTCCGGCTCCGTCATCCGCTACCTCGCGCCGGAGGAGGCCGGTGACTACCGCGTGGACTACTCGGTCTACGCCGCCGGAGCGCCCTCGCTCGCCGACTCGTCCGCCGTGACGATCCGTGTCGTGGGTGACGAGGAGAATCGGGCGCCGCAGCCGCACCGCCTGGACGGGCGCGTGCTCGCGGGGCAGAGCGTGGAGATCCCGCTGCAGCGTTTCGGTGCCGATCCCGACGGCGACACCGTGGAGCTCGACCGCATCCTCACCCAGCCCGACGTCGGTTCGGCGTCGATCTCAGCGGACGGCGAGTCGATCGTCTACTCGAGCGCCCCGGGATCGTTCGGGCAGGTCTCGTTCACCTATCAGGTCGTCGACGGGCAGGGGCTGCCGGGCACCGGTCGCGTCCGCGTGGGCGTGATGGCCGCCGAGGCCGACCCGCGCCCCGTGCTCTACACCGACTATGTGCAGGTGCAGGGGGCCGAGGATGCCGAGGTGACGGTGACGCCGCTCGCCAACGACATCGACCCGCTCGGCGGCGAGCTGAGCCTCGAGAACGTCGTGCCCGATGTGCCCGCCACCCTCGCCGACGGCACGGAGAACCCGCGCTACGTCGAGCTCACCGACCGGCTGACCGTGGAGGGCGACACGCTCCGCGTGCGACCGGGAGCCGAGTTCGGCACGATCTCCTACCTGTACGACGTGGAGACCTCCGGCGGCAACTCGGCGCGTGGCCGGATCGTCGTGTATGTCACCCGCGAGCGCGTGCCGGACTACCCGATCGTGAGCGACACCCGCCTCACGCTGGAGACGCGGGACCGGTTCGAGGACGGCGTCGACGTGGTCGACGGGTCGGTCGCGTGGAGCGGTGGATCGGTCGACGACCTCGAGCTCGGCCTGTGGGGCGAGCAGGAGGGCGTCGAGGTCTCGGGGAACCGCATCTCCGGCGAGCTGACGCCGGAGGCGCGCGTCGTCCCGTTCCAGCTGGCCGGCGTCAGCACGAGCGGGGACGAGGTGGCCGGGTACGCGTTCCTGCGCGTGCCGGGGGACCGGGCCGCGCTCGCGGAGAAGGCCGACGCTCCGCCCATCGAGGTGCAGGAGAGCGAATCGGTCGAGTTCGACATGCGCGACCGCGTGGCGGCGCCGCGCGGACGCACGCTCGAGGTCGGCGACGAGGTGGCGGCAAGCGGCGCGCGCAGCGCCGCGACCTGCACGGTCCGAGGATCGGTCGTCACGTATGCGGCTGGCGACGGCGCGCCGTGGAGCGACGCCTGCGCCGTGCCGGTGCGCCTCGACGGCGACGAGGCGTGGACGGTGCTCTCGGTCGGCATCCGGGTCATCCCGAACGCGCCGCAGCCCGACCTGCAGGCCGCCGCGGTGACGGTCTCGCCGGGCGACACGAAGACGTTCGACCTCCAGCAGATGGTCACGTGGCCGGGCGGCCGCGTGGGCGACCCCGTGCGTTTCGGCTTCGAGTTCGGGGGCTCGGCGCTGCGCGCCACCGCCTCGGGCAGCACCGTCACCGTCACGGCCACCGACAGCGCGCGCCCCGGCACGCAGGAGCGCGCCACCGTGACGAGCACGAGCCACGAGGATGTCGCGCCCGCATCGCTCACCTTCACGGTGGGCGAGGCGCCGTCGCAGCTGCCGCGCGGCGGCACGGCCGAGCAGCTGTGCCGCACGACGCAGGGCGGCTCGTGCGACATCCGCGTGGTCGGCATCGCGGGCGAGACGAACCCGCTCCCTGGCACGCCGCTGCGCCTCGTGTCAGTGCAGGCATCGCAGGCCTGCAGCGGGGTGTCGTTCTCGGTCGCCTCCGACACCCACGTGCGGGCCTCGTGGGCTTCGGGCACGCCGGGAGCGACCTGCCGGGCGCGCTTCGCGGTCGAGGACGCGCAGGGGCGCGTCTCGGGCGGCGAGGCGATGGGCACGGTGCTGCTCGACCTGCACGGCCTGCCCAACGCCCCCGGCGGCGTGCGACAGGTCGGCTACGGCGACGGCGAGGTCATGCTGCGCGTCGACCCGGGCACTTCCCGCGCCGCGTACCCCGCGCTGCAGGGCTTCCGCGTGACGTGGAACGGCCAGGAGGTGGCCAGCTGCTCGGCCGACGGGGCGTGCCCCGTCATCAGCGCCCCCAACGGCGAGCGGCGCGATTACGTGGTGCGCGCCGTCAACTCCACGGGCGAGTCCGAGGGCTCCGTCCAGACCACGGCATGGGCGTTCCGCGCGCCGGCGGCGCCGCGCGACGCGCGATGGACGCCGACGGTGACGCGCGGCGAGGGCAATCTCGTCGACATCGAGGTGGAGATCACCGAGCCACAGCAGACGGGCGCGATCGACATCTGGAGCGCCGCGACCAACCAGACGACGACCGTGGAGGTGAACGGCCGCTCCCGCGTGCAGGTGCGGGGCTACAACGTCGGATCGAACAACCTCACCGACGTCACCATCACGCCGATCTCGATCCACGAGATCCCCGCGGGGCTGGCGGGCGTGAAGACGGGCGAGTCGATCACGCGCCAGATGCACGGCGTGGGGGCGCCCCAGGGCCTGGGCGTGCAGGCCAGCGCGACGAACGTGGGCGACGGCAGGTCGCGGATCGATGCCACCGCCTCGGCGGGATCGGGCAGCTCCGCCCCGGGGGTGAGCGTGGAGTACGGCTTCGTGCTCGACAACGGCTGGTGCAGCCCGCGTTCGTCCAGCCCGACCGCGTCGTTCACGGAGGACGACGGCCGGGAGTACCGCATTCAGGCGTGCGCGCGCACCGTCTACCAGGGCCAGGAGTACGGCTCGGCGTGGGCCGAGACGTTCGTGCGGGCGATCCCGGTCATGAACCCTCCCGAGGGGGCGACGTTCCGGGTGCGCGAGCGCCCATTTATCGAGGGCAACCAGGCGCAATGGCGCATTGTGCAGGTGACTCCCCCCTCGCGGCGGAACGCACCTAATGGGGCCGAACTCATGCCTGAGCAGGTGCCGCAGGGAAGCACCGTCTATGGGCGCCCCCCGGAGATTGCCTTCTGGTGGCAGCACGAACAGTGGCCGGAGGTGCAATCGGCACCGGCGTATGCCGATCCGGAAACCGCGCCGTACCAGTTGAGGGCGAGCGTTAACATCGAATCTTCGTGCGTCGGTGGCGGTGCCCCTCCGAAGGCCGTCCTAGGTGAACACGATCAGCTGCAGCTCCCGGACGGCACAAGGATGTCGCCGACTATCACGGAGCTGGATCGAACCTATTACGCCGGGTGGTTCCCGGTCGCTGCCGAAGCCGATGGCTCCGTGCCGACGGAAGCCGACCGGGTGGTTGTGCGTTCGAGAGTCAGCTGGGGCGGGGCTTATGGCCTCGAAGACGCCACGCTCGAGGTCAGTGGGAAGTGTGAGCCCGCGCGCGAACCAGCTCCAAGCGACCCGACGGATCCGCCCGCCGAGGGATGACGAAACCCGTGAGCAACCCCCGAGAAGAAGGACACGCATGACGATCACGCAGGAGCAGGCGACCTGGTTCGCCCAGACGTTCGCGCAGCTCGCCGACAACGTCGAGCGGTCCGTGCTGGGCAAGCGCCACGTCGTGGAGCTGGTGCTCACGGCGATGCTGAGCGACGGTCACGTGCTGCTGGAGGACGTGCCCGGCACGGGTAAGACCTCGCTCGCGCGGGCGCTCGCGCAGACGGTGAGCGGCACGAACACGCGCATCCAGTTCACGCCCGACCTGCTGCCGGGCGACATCACGGGCATGACGGTGTACGACCAGAAGACCGGGGAGTTCGACTTCCACCCCGGCCCGATCTTCGCCAACATCGTGCTCGCCGACGAGATCAACCGCGCCTCGCCGAAGACGCAGTCGGCCCTGCTCGAGGTGATGGAAGAGGGCAAGGTCACCGTCGACGGCATCACGCGCCCCGTGGGCGAGCCGTTCCTCGTCATCGCCACGCAGAACCCCGTCGAACAGGCGGGCACCTATCGCCTGCCCGAGGCGCAGCTCGATCGCTTCCTCATGAAGACGTCGCTCGGCTACCCCGACCACGCCGCCACGGTGCGCATCATCGGCGGCGCCGCCACCGCCACCTCCGACCTCGCGGCGATCATCGCGCCGCAGGCGATGGTGGGCATGGCGGCCCTAGCCCGGACCGTGTACGTCGACGCGCTGGTGCTCGACTACATCGCGCGCGTGGTCGAGGCCACGCGCACGGCCGAGCAGGTGCGCCTGGGCGTCAGCATCCGCGGCGCCCTCGCGCTGACGCGGGCCGCCCGCACCCGCGCCGCCTCGCAGGGTCGCACCTACGCGGTGCCCGACGACGTGAAGGCGCTGGCGGGCCCCGTCCTCGCCCACCGCCTCATCCTGCAGCCCGAGGCCGAGTTCGACGGCGTCACGGCGGATGCCGTGGTGGGCCAGGTGCTGCTCTCGGTGGCGCCCCCGGTGGACCAGCCCGCGGCCTGATCCCCGTCCATGGCACAGACCCGCAGCCGCACCCGCGCCCCCTCGTCGGCCACCCGCACGTCGACGAGCTGGGGCCGCACGCGCACGCGCACCATCGGCCGCACCACCGCGACGACGAGGCGGCGCTCGCACGTCATCGTCACCGCCGTCTCGTGGTCGGCCGTCGGGGCCCGCCGCGCGGGGGAGGCGCTGCGCACGGCGCGGGACTGGTGCCTCGAGGTCATCACGCCGGCCGGGTGGCTCGTCGTCGTCGCCGCGCTCGCGGGCACGATCATCGGCTGGGCGCTGGGCTGGGTGGAGTGGCTCGTGGCGGGACTGGCCGCCGTCGTCCTCATCGCCGTGACGGTGCCGTTCCTGTTCGGCAACCGGGCGCACGACGTGAGCGTGAAGGTCGACCGTGACCGCGTCGTGGCCGGGGGGTCGGCGTCCGCCGAGGTCATCGTGCGCAACTCGGGGGCGCGCCCGACCCTGCCCGGGCGCATCGAGCTTCCGGTGGGCGACGGGCTTATCGAGGTGGACGTGCCGTTCCTGCGCGCCGGTCACGAGTCGGCGCGCACGCTCGAGATCCCCACGCCGCGGCGCGGCATCATCCAGATCGGGCCCGCCGTCGAGGTGCGCTCCGACCCCGTCGGGCTCTTCCGCCGCGAGCGGGCATGGGACGACCGTCACGAGCTGTACGTGCACCCGCGCATCGAGACGGTGCCGACGACGAGCGCCGGTCTCATCCGCGACCTCGAGGGACAGCCGTCGCGACGCATCGTCAATTCCGACATCTCCTTCCACGCCATCCGGGAGTACGTGCCCGGCGACAGCCGCCGCCACGTCCACTGGAAATCGACCGCGAAGACCGGTCGCCTCATGGTGCGGCAGTACGAGGAGACGCTGCGCTCGCGCACCGCCGTGATCCTCAGCGTCGACCCGGCCGACTACCTCGACGCCGACGAGTTCGAGCTGGCCGTGAGCGCGGCCGCGTCGCTGGGCGTGCGGGTGCTCCATGACGGGCGCGACCTCGAGGTCGTCACCGGCGTCGAGCTGCCCCCCGTCGTGCCGCGCGGCATGACGCTGATCGAACGGATCCCCTCGATCAGCCCTCGGACGATGCTCGACGGGTTCTCGGGTGTCGACGTGCGTCCACGCGCGACGCCGATCGAACAGATCGGGGACGTCGTGGCGGAGGACGACGAGGCGGTCTCCCTCGCGTTCCTCGTCGTCGGTTCCGTCATGCCGCTGCGCCGCCTGCAGCGTGCGGCGCTGGCGTTCCCGGCCGACACGGCCGTCATCGCGGTGCTGTGCGACGAGCACGCTCGACCGCGCGTGCAGGCGGTGACGGGACTGACCACGGTCACGATCGCCGCGATCCAGGACCTCGGCGGGCTCCTCGTCAAGGGGGGACAGTCGTGAGCGCGACACCCGGGGCGCCGCAGGCAGCCGGATCGGTCGCCTGGGGAGGCGCCGACGGATCCGTCGGCACGCGCCTGCGCGAGCTCGCCTCGGTTGAGGGCCTCGTGGCGCTCGGCTGGCTCGCCGCCATGGCGGCCCTGGCCGGCTTCGCCGCGTGGCCGATCTACGAGGGTGCCGGCTTCGTCGCGGTCGTCGCCGTCGGGTTCGTCGTGGCGCTCGCTCTCGCCGTCGCCGCGCGCGCGTGGCGACTGCCCGGCTGGATCACCGCTCTCGCCGCCCTCGGGGCGGTGATCGCGCTCGGTGTGGCCTTCGCGGTGCCCGGCCGCTGGGCCTCGCCCTCGCCGTTCCCCGGCGTGCTCACCGACGCGCTGCAGGGCGCGGTGTTGGGCTGGAAGGATCTGCTCACCGTCGAGCTGCCCGTCGCCGAGTACCGCAACCTGCTGATGCCCGCGGTCGTCGTCTTCGTCGTCGGCCCCCTCGTGTCGGCGCTCGCCGCCCTCGCGGGCCGCGCCGGGCTCGCCGTGGCGGGCGCGGTGGCCACGGCGTCGTTCGGCCTGCTGCTGGGCCACACGGTCGCCAGCGCGCCGCTGGCGATCGGCACGATCCAGGTGCCCGCGCCCCGCGAGCTCACGCTGGGACTGCTGGCCCTGCTGCTGTCGGTGGCGTGGCTGTCGTGGCGTGCCCGCAACGCCCGCCGTCGCGCGCTGTCGCAGGCCGCGGAGCGCAGCGGGGTGCGGCTGCGCCGTCGTTCCCCCTGGAGCGTGGCCCGGCGCATCGCGGTCACCACCGCCCTCGTGGGCGTCGCCGTCGCGGCCGCCGGAATGGCCGCACCGGCGGCGGTCGAGAGCCGCGAGCGGCTCGTGCCGCGCGCCGCGACCGGTCCCGAGCTGGCCATCCGCGAGGCGGTCAGCCCCCTGTCGGAGTACCGTGCCGCGTTCGCCGACGACGCGTACGAGGAGGAGCTATTCCGCGTCAGCGGGGCGTCGCTGCCCGAGCGCATCCGGATCGCCTCCCTCACCGCGTACGACGGTGAGACCTACCGCGCGCTGGACCCCGCGTCGGATGCGGCCGACCAGCTCTTCGTGCGCGTGCCCTCGTGGGGTGGCGCGGGTGGCGAGAGCGCCCGCATCGAGATCGGTGCGCTCGACGGCATCTGGCTCCCCACGTTCGGCGAGGTGTCGCGCATCGAGTTCTCCGGCGAGCGCGCGTCCACCCTGGCCGACGGCCTGTACTACAGCGATGACTCCGCCGGCGCGGTGCAGACCGCGGGCGTGGAGCCGGGCACGGCGTACACCGTCGTCGCGCAGGAGTCCTGGGCCACCCTGGCCGAGCTGACCTCCCCCCAGCGCAGCCCGGGCGTGCCGATCCCCGACTCGGTCGCGACGTGGATCGAGCGCAACGACATCACCCCCGACGGCGCGGGCCTCGAGAACGCCGTGAGCCTGCTGCGCGAGCGTGGCTACCTCAGCCACGCCCTGCGGCTGGACGCCGAGGCGGACGAGCCGAGGTGGATGGCCGACCTCGGCGACGAGTACCGCTTCCGCCCGAGCGAATCCGGCCACTCGCTCGCCCGCATCGACCAGCTCTTCAGCGACCTCATCGAGGCGGAGTCCACGCTGCGCGAGTCGACGGCCGCGGCCGTGGGCGACGACGAGCAGTTCGCCGTGGCCGCCTCGCTCGTCGCGCAGCAGCTCGGCTACCCCACGCGCGTCGTCGTCGGCGCGCGTCTGGAGGCCGAGGAGGGCCTGCCGGCGTGCGAGGACGGCGTCTGCCGGGGCTCCGACCTCGCGGTGTGGCTCGAGGTGCAGGGGGCGTCCGGGCAGTGGGCGGCGATCGACGCCACGCCCCAGTGGGAGGAGCAGCTCGACATCGAGGAACAGCAGCTGCAGGACCCGAAGGTCCCGACCCAGGTGCGTCCGGATGATGCGAGCGAGATCCAGCCGCCCGATCCGCTGCAGCAGCGCGCGCAGGACAGCGACGATCAGGGCGAGGACGCGAGCGACGAGCTGCTCTGGGCGGTGGCGCGCGGCGTCGGCATCGGCCTGCTCGCGGCGCTGCTGGCGCTCGGCCCGTTCCTCGTCGTCATCGTTGCGAAGGCCGTACGCCGTTCCGCACGGCGCGGCGCGGCGGCGCCCGTGCAACGCATCGAGGGTGGCTGGGAGGAGTACGTCGACGCCGCGGTGGATCACGGGCTTCCCGGCCCCGGTACCCGCACGCGTGCCGAGCTGGCCGAGCTGTACGCGACGCCGAACGGTGCCGCCCTCGCCGCCGTCGCCGACCGCGCCGTCTTCTCACGCGGCGGCGTCGGGCCCGACGAGGCCGAGCGGTTCTGGCAGATCGTCCAGGAGGAGCGCAAGGCGCTCGGGGCCGACCGGTCGTGGTGGGCGCGGCTCGTCGCCGCGGTGTCGCTGCGTTCGTTCCTGGGGGGAACGGGCAGTTCTCCCCGTGGCGCCGCCGGCGGCGGCGACGTAGCGTGAGCCGGGGGTACGGGAGGTCGGAATGGGCGACGTCACGACGTGGGTCATCGCGGCGGTCCCGCTCGCGCTGATCGCCCTGGTCTGGATCTGTGCGGCGCTCGCGCAGCTGTTCGAGAAGTCGGGCGAGGCGGGCTGGCAGGCCTGGGTGCCCGTGCGAAGCGCCGTCGTCTTCCTCAGACTGGGCGGCTTCCGCGGCTGGTGGCTGCTGCTGGCCCTCGTGCCCGTGCTCGGCTGGCTCGCGCTGGCCGTGCTGGCGGCGATCGCCGCGCACCGCATCGGACGCGTGCTCGGCTACGGCGCGGGAATGACCGTCGTCGCCGTGCTCCTGCCCCCGGTCTGGGTGAGCATCGCCGGCTGGGGCTCGGCCCGCTACGTCGGGACGGAGCACCCCGCGGTGCGTCGCCTGCGTGATCGCATCGCCGCTCGCCGTCGCGTCGCCGCCGAGCCGGAGGGCCCGTGGCCGTTCGGCGAGCCACGCCCCGCGATGCCCTCGGCCGCGCGCCGCCCGACGCACTCCGCCCCGCACCTCCCCGCGCCGACGACTCCCGGCGCCGACGCTCCCCGCGGCAGTGCAGCGACCCGCCCTCGCCGCCCCGGCGCCGTACGGCGCCGTCCCTCCGGTCCCGTGGCCCGGCCGGCACCCCGCCGTGACGCCGGCCGCGGCCGCCCTCCCGACGCCGATGTGCTGCCCCAGGACGTCGTGCGCCCGGCGATGCTCGCGGCGCCCGGCGACGCGCGGGTCCCCGAGTCCATCCGCGCCCGCCTCGAGGCGCGCACCCCTCCGGCGCTCTCGACCGCGAGTGCCCGCGCCCCGCTCCCGCCCCGCGAGACCGCGCCGCCCGCGGCCCCGCCCCGGCCCGAGGCGGTCGCTCCGGCGCTGGCCACACCGACCCTCATCGCCCTGCCGCCGCGCCCCCCGCTTCCCGGGGCCCCGGCGTCGCGGGACCAGACGCTCACCGTCGACGCGATGCTGCATGCGGACACCACGGATCGGGGCGTGCGGTTCCGCCTCGTCCTGGACGGCGGCGAGACGATCGAGCTGACCCGCAGCGTCGTGATCGTAGGGCGCAACCCGTCGTCCGACCCGGAGTACCCTGAGGCGCAGCTCGTGCGCCTGCACGACGGCTCGCGCACGCTGTCGAAGACCCACGCGCGCATCGAGCGACGTGAGGATGGATGGATCGTGGTGGACCTCGGATCGACGAACGGCGTGTTCGTGTTCGACATCGACGGCAGCGAGTACGACACGACCCCCGGCGCGCCCGCCCGGGTGCCCGAGCGGCTGCTGCTCGGCAATGTCGAGGTGCGCGTGGCGGGGGCGGCATGACGGGGCGCGAGGAGCGGTCCGCCGAGGACGGGCTCGGTCGGGACGAGCAGACGCGACTCGTGCGTCGCAGCGGCGCGGGCGAGGACGCGCCGCGGGATGAGGCGACCCGCGCAGTGCGACGCGGGAGGCGCGATGTCCCGGCCCACGACGAGGCGACCCGCGTGGTGGCGCGGCGCGCCGACGGGATCCCGCCGCTGGACGAGGCGACGCGTGTGGTGGCGCGCTCTGCCGCGCCGGCCGATCCGAGCGTCGACGACGAGACCCGCGTGGTGTCGCGGCGCGCCGACGCGGTCCCGCCGCTGGACGAGGCGACGCGCGTGGTGGCGCGCGCGGCCGCCCCGGCGGCGTCGGGTGTGGACGAGGCGACGCGGGTGACGCGTTCTCACGCGCCGGCGAAGGCGACCGTGGACGAGACGACCCGCGTCGTGGCGCGGCGCGCCGACGCGATCCCGCCGCTGGACGAGGCGACGCGGGTCGTGGCGCGCGCGGCCGCCCCGGCGCATTCGGACGTCGATGAGGCGACGCGCGTGGTGACGCGCCGCCCGGACGGCGCCGCTTCGCCCGTGGACGACGCGACCCGGGTGGTGGCGCGGCGCGCCGACGCGATCCCGCCGCTGGACGAGGCGACGCGGGTCGTGGCGCGCGCGGCCGCCGAAGGCACCCGCGCGGCGCGCCGGCGCCGGGCCGAGTCGGCGGGCGAGTTGCACGAGGGCGACGCCACCCCGGCCGGCGACGGGCTCGACGAGTCCACGCGGCTCGTGCGGCGCGACGCGCTCCCCGACACGGCGGGCGGAACGAACGAGGAGACACGTATCGTCCCCGGGCGGTCGGGCGACAGCCCGCTTCCCGACGAGGGCACCCGGATCGTGACAAGGGCCTCGCCGGCCGACGACGCGACGCGCCTGACCCGGCGCCCCGCGCACCGCGACGAGGATGGCGCGCGCGTCGTGCCTCCGCCCCCGCGCCCGGACGGTCCGCGCGTGCCCGACGCTGCGGAGGATGCCCGCCCGCTCGTGCGTCCCGCCGGGACGGGGGAGCAGACGGCGTTCGAGGCGCCGACCACGTGGACCACGACGCGCACGACGACCCGCGTCACGGCCGCGCCCGGATGGGCCCCCGTGCCCGAGCTCGACTTCCGCGACGACGCCGCAGAGGCGCCGCGCCTCATCGAGGACGTGCCGGCCCCGCTGCGCGCCTCCGGATGGGACCGCGAGCCGGTCGCCGTGCGCGACGTCGACGCGGAGGCGCAGCAGCGTGCGGCGCGACGGGCGCGCGGTCGACGCGCCGCCGTGGTGGTCGGCACCATGGCGCTCGTCGTCACCGCTTCGGCATCGGGGCTCGCCGCGCTCATCGCCACCCTCTGATGTCGCGGGGCCCGGCGCGGGCACCCGTCCGGCGTCGGTTACGCTCGGTGCGACTGTGACGTGATCGATGACGGGAGGGCGCATGCCCGCTCCACGCGTGGCGCGAGCTGCGATGACCCTGGCGACGGTGCTCGCCCTCGCCTGGGCGGCCGTCCCCGCCTCCGCCGCCGAGGCCACGCCCGCCCCGGAGCCGTCACTCGCCGCACCGGCGCAGCCGGAGCCCACGGACACCGCGGCCGAGGGCGCGCCGGAGCCTTCCGCGTCGCGCGAGGGAGCCGAGCCGACCACCGACGACGATGCCTCCGCCTCGACGCAGGCGAACGCGCGGCCGTCCGAGGAGAACGGCTCGGGCGCGCCGGCTGGTGCGCCCGAGCCCGCCGAGTCGCCCGTCCCCGCTGCGGAGACCGAGGCGGACGACGCCGAATCGCTGGCGGCGGCGCTGCTCGGCTCAGACCCGGCCGTGCACGCGGTGGTGCCGGACGGCGCCGGCGGCGTCCGCCTGTTCGCGAGCGCCGCGCAGCTCGCGCCGCAGACGCAAGCCATGGTGGAGCGCGCCGGCATGGCGGTGACCGACATCGGCGCACCCCTGGCCGTGCACGCCGCGGACGAGGTCGTGGGTGGTGCCGGCTACGCGCTCGAGCTGAGCGGCGGTGCGCCGGCGGCGTGCTCCGTGGGCTTCACGGGCTGGACGCCCGACGGGCGTGACGCGGTGATCACCGCAGGTCACTGCGCCTCCGGCGCCGCCGGGCAGGCCGCCTCGCTGACCCGCCCCTCGCAGGACCTCGGAGGGACATACGAGCTGTGGCGCCCGCTCGGCACCGTCGGCTTCGCCCAGTTCGGGAGGCCCGGTGACCCTGCGGGCGAGATGGGGGCGCTCGACAGCGTCGACATCGCCGCGATCGACGTCGGCCCGGACGCGGGCCTGACGCTGCTTCCGGCGGTCGCGGACTGGTCGACGGCCGCGAGCGACGACCTGGCGGCCTCCGCCACGCCGATCGCGCGCATCGGGGAGGCGCGAGACGGGCTTGCGGTCACGAAGAGCGGGCGCACGACCGGCGCGACGACCGGCACGGTGTTGGGTGGGCTCGGCTGGGCGCGCGTGGGCGGCACCGTCGTGCACGGCTTCATGACGACGCTGCCGGTCGCCGACGGCGACTCGGGCGGGGCGGTGTACGCCGGCGACACCGCGCTCGGCGTGATCTCGGGCGGCAACAGCCAGGTCACCTGGGTCGCCGACCTCGGCAATGCCCTGCGGCAGACCGGGGGCTACACCCTCCGGCTCGACCTGGCGGAGCCCGTGATCTCGGCGGGGACCGACCTCGGCGCCCTTGCCGCGGGCGCGGTGGTGTCGGGCACGGCACAGCCCGGCGCGACGCTGCGCGTCGAGTTCGCGGAGGCGGTCACGGCCGCCGGCGCGGCGGCGCCCGCCCCGCAGGAGGTCGCCGTCGGCCCCGACGGTTCCTGGAGCTGGACGGCACCGGGGCAGCCCGGCAGCTACACACTCCGGCTCACCGCCGTCGACGGCTACAACGAGTCCGAGGTCGTGGAGGCGCGCATCGCGGTGTACGCCGCGGCGGATGTGGCCGCGCTCGACGCGTGCACACCCGGGGAGGACTGCCTCGCCGCGACCGGTGCCGACGTGGGCGCCCCGCTCGCCGCCGCCGTGGCGCTCCTCGCGCTCGGCATCCCGCTGCTGCGGGTCGGACGCCGGAGCCGAGCCGGCCGCTGACGCCGGGCGGGCCGGCTGCGACGCCATCGCCGCACGTGCAGCCGTTCGTCCCGCCCGTAGGCTGAAGGCGTTGTGACCGACGAAGGGACGAGGATGACCCTGGCAGGAAAGACCATTCTGATGTCGGGCGGGAGTCGCGGCATCGGCCTCGCGATCGCCCTGCGCGCCGCGCGGGACGGTGCCAACGTGGCGCTCCTCGCGAAGACCGACACGCCGCACCCCAAGCTCGAGGGCACGGTGCACAGTGCGGCGGATCGGATCCGCGAGGCGGGCGGTCAGGCCCTGCCGATCGTCGGCGACGTGCGCAACGACGACGACATCGCCGAGGCGGTGCTGATGACGCAGGGCGAGTTCGGCGGGATCGACATCGTCGTGAACAACGCCTCGGTGCTCGACCTCTCGCGCACGCTCGACCTGACGGCCAAGAAGTACGACCTCATGCAGGACGTCAACGTGCGCGGCACCTTCATGCTCTCGCGCGCCGCGTTGCCCATCCTGAGGGAGTCCGAGAACCCGCACATCCTGTCGCTCTCGCCGCCGCTCACGCTCACCCCCAAGTGGCTGGGCGCGCACACCGGCTACACGATCGCGAAGTACGGCATGACGATGGCCACCCTCGGCATCGCGGCGGAGTTCGCGCCGGACGGCGTCGCCGCGAACTGCCTGTGGCCGCGCACCACGATCGCCACCGCCGCGGTGCAGTACGGTCTCGGCGGCGATCGGATGATGGCCGCCAGCCGCACGCCCGAGATCTACGCCGACGCCGCGTACGAGGTGCTCACGCGACCGGCGCGCGAGTGCACCGGCCAGACCCTCATCGTCGAGGAGGTGCTCGAAGCGGCCGGCGTGACCGACTTCTCGCGCTATGCGGCCGTGCCCGGCACCCCCGACGACGCACTGTTCCCCGACATCTTCCTCGACTGACGGGCGCCGGCGCCGGGGACCGCGCCCGTTTGCCCTTATCACGTCAGGGCGCGTAACATAGTGACGTGCGTGTTTCTGCGCGCCCTCGTGTCGTGTCTCGGCACAGACGAGACGGGCGGAGCATCGCACAGGGACCGGGCTGCGAACAGTCCACCCCCACGGCATACCCACCATCACGATTCCTCCGGTCCGCCGGTGTCTCGGTGGGTCTGCGTGAAACTCACGCGCTGTCACCGTGCAGCACTGAACCAGGAGAGAACGTGCCAACCATTCAGCAGTTGGTTCGCAAGGGCCGTAAGCCGAAGGTCACCAAGACCAAGGCTCCCGCCCTGAAGGCGAACCCCCAGCAGGCGGGTGTCTGCACCCGCGTCTACACGACCACGCCCAAGAAGCCGAACTCGGCCATGCGCAAGGTCGCCCGTGTGAAGCTCCGCAACGGCACCGAGGTCACCGCCTACATCCCCGGCGAGGGCCACAACCTGCAGGAGCACTCGCTCGTGCTGGTCCGCGGTGGTCGTGTGAAGGACCTCCCCGGTGTCCGCTACAAGATCGTCCGCGGTGCGCTCGACACCCAGGCCGTCAAGAACCGTCAGCAGGCGCGCAGCCGCTACGGCGCGAAGAAGGGCTGATACCCATGCCTCGTAAGGGACCCGCCCCGAAGCGCCCCGTCGTCAACGACCCGGTCTACGGCGCACCCGTCGTCACGCAGCTCGTGAACAAGATCCTCGTCGACGGCAAGAAGTCGCTCGCCGAGTCGATCGTCTACGGCGCCCTCCGCGGCGTCGAGGCCAAGAGCGGCCAGGACGCCGTCGCCGTGCTCAAGAAGGCGCTCGACAACGTCCGCCCCACCCTCGAGGTCCGCAGCCGCCGCGTCGGCGGCTCGACCTACCAGGTGCCGGTCGAGGTCAAGCCGCACCGCGCGAACACGCTCGCGCTGCGGTGGCTGGTGAGCTACGCCAAGGGTCGTCGTGAGAAGACGATGACCGAGCGTCTCATGAACGAGATCCTCGACGCCTCGAACGGCCTCGGCGCCGCCGTGAAGCGTCGCGAGGACACGCACAAGATGGCCGAGTCGAACAAGGCCTTCGCGCACTACCGCTGGTAACCACCCATTCACGCCGGTTCCGGATGATCGGAACCACGGTCATCCGGAACCGGCTCTCAGATTCACCTGCGACAACGTAAGGAAACGCCCGTGGCACAGGAAGTGCTCACCGACCTCAAGAAGGTCCGCAACATCGGCATCATGGCGCACATCGATGCCGGCAAGACGACGACGACCGAGCGCATCCTGTTCTACACGGGTGTCAACCACAAGATCGGCGAGACGCACGATGGTGGCGCGACGACCGACTGGATGGAGCAGGAGCAGGAGCGTGGCATCACGATCACGTCCGCTGCTGTGACGTGCTTCTGGAACAAGAACCAGATCAACATCATCGACACCCCCGGCCACGTGGACTTCACGGTCGAGGTCGAGCGCTCCCTGCGCGTGCTCGACGGCGCCGTCGCGGTCTTCGACGGCAAGGAGGGTGTGGAGCCGCAGTCGGAGACGGTGTGGCGCCAGGCCGACAAGTACAACGTGCCCCGCATCTGCTTCGTCAACAAGATGGACAAGCTGGGCGCCGACTTCTACTTCACGGTCGACACCATCATCAACCGCCTGAAGGCGACGCCGCTCGTGCTGCAGCTGCCGATCGGCGCCGAGAACGACTTCGTAGGCGTCATCGACCTCGTCGAGATGAACGCCAAGGTGTGGCCCGGCGACGCCAAGGGTGACGTGACGATGGGCGCCAAGTACGACGTCACCGAGATCCCGGCCGACCTGGCCGACAAGGCTGCGGAGTACCGCGAGAAGCTGCTCGAGGCGGTCGCCGAGACCGACGAGGCGCTGCTCGAGAAGTACTTCGGCGGTGAGGAGCTCACGATCGACGAGATCAAGGGCGCCATCCGCAAGCTCACGATCGCCGGCGACGCCTACCCGGTGCTCTGCGGCTCGGCGTTCAAGAACCGCGGCGTGCAGCCGATGCTCGACGCGGTCATCGACTACCTCCCCTCGCCCCTCGACGTGCCCGCCATCGAGGCGCACGACCCGAAGGACGAGGAGAAGATCATCGAGCGCCACGCCAGCGCCGACGAGCCGTTCGCGGCCCTCGCGTTCAAGGTCGTGTCGCACCCGTTCTTCGGTCGCCTCACCTACATCCGCGTGTACTCGGGTCACCTCGAGTCGGGTGCTCAGGTGGTGAACTCCACCAAGGGCAAGAAGGAGCGCATCGGGAAGATCTTCCAGATGCACGCCAACAAGGAGAACCCGGTCGACCGCGTCACCGCCGGCCACATCTACGCCGTCATCGGCCTCAAGGACACGACCACGGGCGACACGCTCTCGGACGCCGACAACCAGGTGGTCCTCGAGTCGATGACGTTCCCGGAGCCGGTCATCGAGGTCGCCATCGAGCCGAAGACGAAGGCCGACCAGGAGAAGCTGGGTCTGGCGATCCAGAAGCTCGCGGAGGAGGACCCGACGTTCCGCGTCGAGAACAACCCCGAGACCGGCCAGACCACGGTCAAGGGCATGGGCGAGCTGCACCTCGACATCCTCGTGGACCGCATGAAGCGCGAGTTCAAGGTCGAGGCGAACGTCGGCAAGCCGCGGGTGGCCTACCGCGAGACGATCCGCAAGACCGTCGAGCGCCACGACTACACCCACAAGAAGCAGACGGGTGGCTCGGGTCAGTTCGCCAAGATCCAGTTCAAGCTGGAGCCCCTCGAGGTCACGGCGGACAAGACCTACGAGTTCGTCAACGAGGTCACCGGTGGTCGCATCCCGCGCGAGTACATCGAGCCGACCAACCAGGGCTTCCAGGACGCCATGAACGTCGGCGTGCTCGCCGGCTACCCCATGGTGGGCGTGAAGGCCACCCTGGTCGACGGCGCCTCGCACGACGTCGACTCGTCGGAGATGGCGTTCAAGATCGCCGGTTCGATGGGCTTCAAGGAGGCCGTCCGCAAGGCGAACCCCGTCCTCCTCGAGCCGCTCATGGCGGTCGAGGTGCGTACTCCCGAGGAGTACATGGGCGACGTCATCGGCGACCTGAACTCGCGCCGCGGTCAGGTGCAGTCGATGGAGGACGCTCAGGGCGTCAAGGTCGTCAAGGCCCTCGTCCCGCTGTCGAGCATGTTCGGCTACATCGGCGACCTGCGCTCGAAGACCTCGGGCCGCGCCGTGTACTCGATGGAGTTCGACAGCTACGCCGAGGTCCCGAAGGCCGTGGCCGACGAGATCATCCAGAAGGGCAAGGGCGAGTAATCCGCCCGAGCCCCCTGGCCCGGCGGGGTCGCTACGCAGCGGCCCCGCCATCAAAACTTCACACCGAATCTCTCTACTAGACTGAGAACCATCCCCGTTGCAGGCCGGTCGCAAACCGGTGCCCGGCGCTGTGACAACGACCGTCCTGAGGAGGACCCAGTGGCTAAGGCCAAGTTCGAGCGGACCAAGCCGCACGTGAACATCGGAACGATCGGTCACGTCGACCACGGCAAGACGACGCTCACCGCCGCGATCTCGAAGGTGCTCGCGGACAAGTACCCGTCGGATGTCAACGTCGTCCGCGACTTCAGCTCGATCGACTCGGCCCCCGAGGAGCGTCAGCGCGGTATCACGATCAACATCTCGCACGTCGAGTACGAGACCCCGAAGCGTCACTACGCTCACGTCGACGCCCCGGGTCACGCGGACTACATCAAGAACATGATCACGGGTGCCGCCCAGATGGACGGCGCGATCCTCGTGGTCGCCGCGACCGACGGTCCCATGGCTCAGACGCGTGAGCACGTGCTGCTCGCCAAGCAGGTCGGCGTGCCGTACCTGCTCGTCGCCCTGAACAAGGCCGACATGGTCGACGACGAGGAGATCCTGGAGCTCGTCGAGCTCGAGGTGCGCGAGCTGCTCTCGTCGCAGGACTTCGATGGCGACAACGCCCCCGTCGTTCGCGTCTCGGGCCTGAAGGCTCTCGAGGGCGACGAGAAGTGGACGCAGTCGATCCTCGACCTCATGGAGGCCGTGGACGAGAACATCCCCGACCCGGTGCGTGACAAGGACAAGCCGTTCCTCATGCCGATCGAGGACGTCTTCACCATCACCGGTCGTGGCACCGTCGTGACGGGCCGCGCCGAGCGTGGCACGCTCGCCATCAACTCCGAGGTCGAGATCGTCGGCATCCGCCCGACGCAGAAGACCACGGTCACGGGCATCGAGATGTTCCACAAGCAGCTCGACGAGGCCTGGGCCGGCGAGAACTGCGGTCTGCTGCTCCGCGGCCTCAAGCGTGAGGACGTCGAGCGCGGCCAGGTCGTCGTGAAGCCGGGTTCGGTCACGCCGCACACGAACTTCGAGGGCACGGCGTACATCCTCTCGAAGGACGAGGGTGGCCGTCACAACCCCTTCTACACGAACTACCGCCCGCAGTTCTACTTCCGCACCACGGACGTCACCGGCGTCATCACGCTGCCCGAGGGCACCGAGATGGTCATGCCCGGCGACACCACGGACATGACGGTCGAGCTCATCCAGCCGATCGCCATGGAGGAGGGCCTCGGCTTCGCGATCCGTGAGGGTGGCCGCACCGTCGGCGCCGGCACGGTGACCAAGATCATCAAGTAAGTTCCCCGGAACTCGCTGCGAAGCGGGGTCGGATCCTCGGATCCGGCCCCGCTTTCGTGTTCCCCGGCGGCGCGGCTCGTTGCGCGTCTCAGCGGAACAGCGCGACGAGCTCCGGGTCGCGCGCGAGGTGGTCGCCGGTCGCGGCCGCACCGGGCCCCGTGAGGTGGGCGGAGTCGTACATCATGAGATCCGCCAGATCGGCGCTGGCCGACGCGCGACACGCCTCGTCCGAGCACATCACGTCCCAGCGCGGCAGGTAGTGACCACCGGCCTGCGCCGTGAGGCGCGCGTACGCGTCGTCGAGCGCGCGGGGGATGTCGATGTCGTCGTGGAGCACGCGGCCGAGGCCGTCGAGACGGTTGTGCGCGAGCACGGTCTGCCACACCGGCGCGCCGAACTGCGGCCCCACGCCCAGCACCACGACCCGTGGCCCGAGCGCCCGCAGCCACTCGATCGTGGAAGCGACGCGGTTCTCCGCCCCCTCATCGAGGCGCATGGCGACGACGATCACGTCGAGCCGCGGCGCCAGGCGCTCGAGCTGCGCGAACCGCTCGTCGTTCATCTCCGGGCAAGGCTCGTAGACGTAGTCCGACCGGCGCAGGTCGCGAAGCGGGGGACAGCCGGCCTGTGAGGCGATGAGGAAGTTGGCATCGGGCGCGAGGCGGGAGACGACGTTGAGACCGTCGGGCCCGAACGAGTCCCCCAGCACGAGGACGTTGTGGGCATCTCCCACCGGTTCGCCACACACGAGCGGGTCGGCGCCGCCGCAGATGTCATCGGCGAGGGAGAAGCGTCCCGCGTTCACCGATTCGGTGCTCAGCGAGGCGACCGCGCGCACCTCCACGGAGTAGGCGCTGGGCGCCGACGCGGCGGCCGCCGTGCCGAGCGCTACGGCGCCCGTGACGACCGCGAGCCCGAGCACGGGCGCGGCGAGCCGGCCGAAGCGGCGCCAGGCCGCGACGGCGCTCGCCCGCACTCCCGTACCGTGCACGCGCAAGGGACGCTCGATGAAGCGGTACATCGCCTCGGCGAGCAGCACCATCAGGGCGAGGAGCGCGAGCGTGAGCGGGAGCGAGACCCGCTCGGTGAGGTCGCGGGCATAGACGAGCACGGGCCAGTGCACGAGATAGAGGCTGTACGAGCGCAGCCCGACGTACGTCATGACCGGATTGCTCAGCGCACGATCCAGCAGCGCCGGACGCCGCGCGGCGATGACGAGCGCCGTCCCGGCGGTGGGGACGACGGCGGCGAGACCCGGGAAGTCGGTCCCCGCCTCGTCGAATGCCAGGACCGCCCACAGGATGAGGGCGAGGCCGGAGAGCCAGGCTCCCGCCCGTGCCACGCCCGCGACGCGCCCGCGCGGCCAGGCGAGCCGATCCAGCCACACGCACATCGCGCCCAGCGCGAACTCGAAGGCGCGGAACGGCGTGAGGTAGAAGGCCGCGGCCGGCCACTGGTCCGTCGCCCACGCCGTGACGACGATCGAAAGCGCAGTGCCCGCGACGAGGATCGGCAGGGCCCAGCGCCGCGCACGCGTCGTCACCAGCGCGACGAGCAGGAGCGGCCAGACGAGGTAGAACTGCTCCTCGGCGCTGAGCGACCACATGTGCAGCAGCGGCTGATTCTCGGACTCCGGTGCCCAGTACCCGGACCTCAGCCAGAAGTGGATGTTCGCGATCGACACCGCGGTTGCCGCCGCGGACTGCGCGATCTCGGCGAGTCGGAACGGCGGCAGCAGGGCCGCAGCGAAGACGGTCGTGAGGATCGCCGTGGCGAGGGCCGCGGGCAGCAGCCGGCGCACACGACGCAGGAAGAACTCGACGAACGAGAACGACCCGCGCTGCGTGCCCCCGACGACCTGCCGCGTGATGAGGTAGCCGGAGATGACGAAGAAGACGTCCACGCCGACGTAACCGCCGGGCAGCGCCACGGCGCCGGCGTGGAACAGCACGACCGCCGCGACGGCGAGCGCGCGCAGACCCTCGATGTCGGGCCGGTAGCCCGAAGCCTGTCGCGCGTCCGCCGCCATCACTCCGGTCGCGTCAGACGCGCCCCATCCCGGTGTAGGTCCAGCCCGCGTCGCGCCAGGCGACGGGATCGAGCACGTTCCGGCCGTCGAACACGAACGGTCGTGACACCTTGCCCGCGGTGTCGGCCGGGTCGAGTTCCTTGAACTGCTTCCATTCGGTCACGATCGCGATCGCCTCCGCGCCCTCGACAGCCGCGTCGAGCGAGTCGGCGTAGGCCAGCTGCGGGTGCATCCTCCGGGCGTTGTCCATCGCCTCGGGGTCGTACGAGACCACCTCGGCGCCCAAGCCCTTCAGTCGCACGGCAACATCGAGCGCGGGGGAGTCGCGGATATCGTCGCTGTCAGGCTTGAAGGCGAGGCCCAGCACGGCGACGCGGCGACCGAAGACCTGCCCGTCGAACGAATCGACCACCAGGTCGACCAGCCGCTGCCGCCGGCGCAGGTTGATCTCGTCGATCTCGCGGAGGAAGGCGAGCGACTCGCCCCGTCCCAGCTCGTCGGCGCGCGCGACGAACGCCCGAATGTCCTTCGGGAGGCAGCCGCCGCCGAACCCGACGCCGGCGTTGAGGAACCGACGGCCGATGCGCGCGTCATAACCGATCGCATCGGCGAGCTGCGTCACGTCGGCACCCGTGACCTCGGCGATCTCGGCCATGGCGTTGATGAACGAGATCTTCGTCGCGAGGAAGGAGTTCGCCGAGATCTTCACGAGCTCCGCCGTCGGCTGGTTCATGACCAGGCGCGGGGTGCCCTTTGCGAGGATCGTCGCGTACACCTCGTCGAGGAGCGCCACGTCTTCCGCGCCCGTCTCCTCGGTGACGCCGTAGACCAGTCGGTCGGGGTCGACCGTGTCGCGCACCGCGAAGCCCTCGCGCAGGAACTCCGGATTCCAGGCGAGATGGGCGCCCGTGTCGCGGATCTCCTCCGTCAGCCGAGCCGCCGTGCCGACGGGCACCGTGGACTTGCCGGCGACGAGGGAGCCGGGCGCGAGGTACGGCTTCAGCGAAGCGATGGCGGCATCGACGTACGTGAGGTCGGCCGCGCCGGTGTCCTTGCGCTGCGGCGTGCCGACGCCGATGAAGTGCACGCGCGCATCGGCCGCCGCGGCAAAGCTCGTGGAGAAGCGCAGCCGGCCGGAGTCGACGCCGGCCTTGAGGATGTCGGCCAGCCCCGGCTCGAAGAAGGGCGTCTTGCCCGCCGACAGTGTGGCGACCTTCGCCTCGTCCACGTCGATGCCCACCACGTCGTGTCCGAGTGACGCCATGGCCGCAGCGTGGACCGCGCCGAGATAGCCGCACCCGATGACCGAGATCCTCACACCAGTCTCCTTCTTCATGCCCTCCCGATCCGCGTGTCTGTGCGCGCGGGCGAGGGGACGGACGATCGCCCCCACAACGCTAACGGGTGCCCGCCGTGCCCACGCTCCGCGGACAGTCAGCCAGGGCGCAGTGAACCGCACGCCTCCGGCGGGTGAACGGGCGGTGGCGCGCCCCTCCGGTGGCGAGCGGGCGCGGGCGAAGGCCAACGCCTGAGAGTGACCTGATGGCGCGCATCGACCGCGCGGTGAGCCGCGGAATGACGCGGTTCGCGGCGCGACACGCCCGGCTTGCAGGAACATCCCGCGCGATGGCAGAATAGACAGGTTCCACATTCCCGCGTGCGATCACGCGCGGCGGGATCACTGTCACGAAAGTGCACAGACGGCACGGGGATCTTCGGATCCGGTGCAGGGTTCTGGGCCGCGGGCAGGGAAACGATCACACACCCACTTGCTCGGCTTCTTGCCGCGCGCCCGTGGGGCTGACATGTGAACAGAGGCCCGAAGGGTATCCGGAGGGTACGCGCGTCCAATGCCCGTGAGGTATGACGCTGAAGAGAGTGAGAGATAGATGGCGGGACAGAAGATCCGCATTCGCCTGAAGTCGTATGACCACGAGGTCATCGACACCTCGGCGCGCAAGATCGTCGACACGGTCACGCGCGCGGGCGCCCAGGTCGTGGGCCCCGTGCCCCTTCCGACCGAGAAGAACGTGGTCACCGTGATCCGTTCGCCCCACAAGTACAAGGACAGCCGCGAGCACTTCGAGATGCGCACCCACAAGCGCCTCATCGACATCGTCGACCCCACCCCGAAGGCGGTCGACTCGCTCATGCGTCTGGACCTCCCGGCCGACGTCAACATCGAGATCAAGCTCTGAGGTTCGACATGGCTGACATCAACACGAAGACTTCGAAGGGTCTGCTCGGCAAGAAGCTCGGCATGACCCAGGTGTGGAACGAGAACGGCAAGCTCATCCCCGTCACGGTGATCGAGATCCAGCCGAACGTCGTCACCCAGGTCCGCACGCCCGAGAAGGACGGCTACAACGCCATCCAGATCGCCGCGGGCGCGATCGACCCCCGCAAGGTGAACAAGCCCCTCACGGCCCACTTCGAGGCCGCGGGCGTCACCCCGCGCCGTCACCTCACCGAGATCCGCACCGCCGACGCCGCTGACTACTCACTCGGTCAGGAGCTCACGGTGGACGCGACCTTCGAGGCCGGCCAGCTCGTCGACGTCGTCGGCACGAGCAAGGGTAAGGGCACCGCGGGTGTCATGAAGCGCCACAACTTCAAGGGCGTCTCCGCCTCGCACGGTGCGCACCGCAACCACCGCAAGCCCGGTTCGATCGGCGCCTCGTCGACCCCGAGCCGTGTCTTCAAGGGCATGCGCATGGCCGGCCGCATGGGCCAGGAGCGCGTGACCGTCCTCAACCTCACGGTCCACGCCGTCGACGCCGAGAAGGGTCTGCTGCTCGTCAAGGGCGCCGTCCCCGGCGCGCGCGGCCGCACCGTGTACGTCCGCAACGCTGTGAAGGGGGCCTGAGTTAGATGGCTGACTCGACTCTCGCTCTCGACGTCCGCGGCACCGACGGCAAGAAGGCCGGCTCGGTCGAGCTGCCCGCCTCGGTGTTCGACGTCAAGACGAACATCCCGCTGATCCACCAGGTCGTCGTCGCGCAGCTCGCGGCGGCTCGCCAGGGCACCCACTCGACCAAGCGTCGCGGTGAGGTCTCGGGCACCGGCGCCAAGCCGTTCAAGCAGAAGGGCACCGGCCGTTCGCGTCAGGGCTCGATCCGCCAGCCCGAGCACCGCGGCGGTGGTATCGTCCACGGCCCGAAGCCGCGCGACTACTCGCAGCGCACCCCCAAGAAGATGATCGCCGCCGCCCTCGCGGGCGCGCTGAGCGACCGTCTGCGCGGCGGCCGCCTGCACGTGGTCGAGTCCTTCGGCACCGAGGCCCCGTCGACGAAGGCCGCGGCGAAGTACCTCGCCGAGGTCGCGCCGTCGAAGAAGGTCCTCGTCGTGCTCGACCGTTCGGACGACTACGGCTGGCTGAGCGTGCGCAACCTCGAGAACGTGCACGTCCTCACGCCGGACCAGCTCAACGCCTACGACGTGCTCGTCGCTGACGACATCGTCTTCACCAAGGCCGCCTTCGACACGTTCGTCGCGTTCAAGACGGTCGCCACGAAGGAGGCCTCGGCATGACCGCCGTGCAGAAGGACCCGCGCGACATCATCCTGAAGCCGGTGGTGTCGGAGAAGAGCTACGGGCTCATCGACGAGGGCAAGTACACCTTCCTGGTGGACCCCCGCGCGAACAAGACCGAGATCAAGCTCGCGATCGAGAAGATCTTCGACGTCAAGGTCGCCTCGGTGAACACGATCAACCGCGTCGGCAAGGCCCGCCGCACCCGCTTCGGCATCGGCAAGCGCAAGGACACCAAGCGCGCGATCGTCACGCTCAAGTCGGGCACCATCGACATCTTCACGGCAGTCGCCTGACGCCTGCGAAGGACGAGAGAAGAACGAATATGGCTATTCGCAACTACAAGCCCACGACGCCCGGTCGTCGCGGCTCGTCGGTGGCCGACTTCGCGGAGATCACCCGGTCGACGCCGGAGAAGTCGCTGCTGCGTCCGCTCGCCAAGACGGGCGGTCGTAACAACCAGGGTCGCATCACCACCCGCCACATCGGCGGCGGTCACAAGCGCCAGTACCGCGTCATCGACTTCCGTCGTGACGACAAGGACGGCGTGAACGCCAAGGTCGCTCACATCGAGTACGACCCCAACCGCACGGCGCGCATCGCGCTGCTGCACTACGTGGACGGCACGAAGCGCTACATCCTCGCGCCGAACAAGCTGCAGCAGGGCGACATCGTCGAGTCGGGCCCGAACGCTGACATCAAGCCCGGCAACAACCTGCCGCTGCGCAACATCCCGACCGGTACCGTCGTGCACGCCATCGAGCTGCGCCCCGGTGGCGGCGCGAAGATGGCGCGTTCGGCCGGTGCCGCGGTGCGTCTCGTCGCCAAGGACGGCCCCTACGCGCAGCTGC
The DNA here is from genome assembly GCF_946151065.1 of Microbacterium sp. Marseille-Q6965. Lineage (GTDB taxonomy): Bacteria > Actinomycetota > Actinomycetes > Actinomycetales > Microbacteriaceae > Microbacterium. The sequence continues at coordinate 255,102 of NZ_CAMGZA010000004.1, forward strand.
GTCTGCCGTCGGGCGAGGTCCGCAACGTCGACGCCCGCTGCCGCGCCACCATCGGCGAGGTCGGCAACTCCGAGCAGTCGAACATCAACTGGGGCAAGGCCGGCCGCAAGCGCTGGAAGGGCGTCCGCCCGACCGTGCGTGGTGTCGCCATGAACCCCGTCGACCACCCGCACGGTGGTGGTGAGGGCAAGACCTCCGGTGGACGTCACCCCGTCTCCCCGTGGGGCCAGGCCGAGGGCCGTACCCGTCACGCCAACAAGGAAAGCGACAAGCTCATCGTGCGTCGCCGTACCGCCGGTAAGAAGCGCAAGTAGGAGTCAAGAAGATGCCACGCAGTCTGAAGAAGGGCCCCTTCGTCGACGAGCACCTGCTTCGCAAGGTTGTCTCGCAGAACGAGGCGGGTACGAAGAACGTCATCAAGACCTGGTCGCGTCGCTCGATGATCGTCCCGGCCATGCTGGGCCACACGATCGCCGTGCACGACGGTCGCAAGCACATCCCCGTGTTCGTGACCGAGTCCATGGTCGGCCACAAGCTGGGCGAGTTCTCGCCCACCCGCACCTTCCGCGGCCACGAGAAGGACGACAAGAAGGGCCGTCGCCGCTGACGCGGTGACGCAGAGGAGAAGAAATGGTGGAGTCCATCGCACGCGTGCGACACATCCGCGTGACCCCTCAGAAGGCTCGTCGTGTCGTCGCTCTCATCAAGGGCAAGCAGGCCGAAGAGGCCCTCGCGATCCTGAAGTTCGCGCCGCAGGCGGCGTCCGAGCCGATCTTCAAGCTCGTTGAGTCCGCTATGGCCAACGCGCAGGTGAAGGCCGACCGCGACGGCGAGTACCTGGACCAGCGCGATCTGTACGTGAAGAACGCCTTCGTGGACGAGGGGACGACGCTCAAGCGCTTCCGTCCCCGCGCCCAGGGTCGCGCGTTCCAGATCAAGAAGCGCACGAGCCACATCACGGTCGTGCTCTCGACGCCGGAGGTCGCGGAGACCGCCGCTGCCGGCGCTGACAAGAAGGCGAGCAAGTAATGGGCCAGAAGGTCAACCCGTACGGCTTCCGCCTCGGCATCACCACGGACCACGTCTCGCGCTGGTTCTCTGACTCGACCAAGCCGGGTCAGCGGTACGCCGACTACGTGGCCGAGGACATCAAGATCCGCAAGCTCCTCACGACGACGCTCGACCGCGCCGGCGTGAGCAGCATCGAGATCGAGCGCACCCGCGACCGCGTGCGCGTCGACATCCACACCGCGCGCCCGGGCATCGTCATCGGCCGCCGCGGGCAGGAGGCCGAGCGTCTGCGCGGCGAGCTCGAGAAGCTCACCAAGAAGCAGATCCAGCTGAACATCCTCGAGGTGAAGAACCCCGAGGCCGACGCTCAGCTGGTCGCCCAGGGCATCGCCGAGCAGCTGAGCGCCCGCGTGGCGTTCCGCCGCGCGATGCGCAAGGGTCTGCAGGGTGCGCAGCGCGCCGGCGCCAAGGGCGTCCGGATCCAGGTCTCGGGCCGCCTCGGCGGTGCGGAGATGAGCCGCTCGGAGTTCTACCGCGAGGGTCGTGTGCCGCTGCACACGCTTCGCGCGAACATCGACTACGGCTTCTACGAGGCGAAGACCACCTTCGGCCGCATCGGCGTGAAGGTCTGGATCTACAAGGGCGACCTCACCAACAAGGAACTCGCGCGTGAGCAGGCCAACATGAAGCCGGCTCGCGACCGTGGCGGCCGCCGCGGCCCGCGTCGTGACGACGCGGCCCCGAAGGTCGCGGAAGGAGCTTCGGCGTAATGCTCATCCCCCGCAAGGTCAAGTACCGCAAGCAGCACCACCCCAAGCGGGATGGTCAGGCGACGGGTGGCACCAAGGTCTCCTTCGGTGAGTTCGGCATCCAGGCCCTGACGCCCGCGTACGTGACGAACCGTCAGATCGAGGCCGCTCGTATCGCCATGACGCGTCACATCAAGCGTGGCGGCAAGGTGTGGATCAACATCTACCCCGACCGTCCGCTCACGAAGAAGCCCGCCGAGACCCGCATGGGTTCGGGTAAGGGCTCGCCGGAGTGGTGGGTCGCCAACGTCAAGCCGGGTCGCGTCCTCTTCGAGGTCGCCGGCGTCAACGAGCAGCTCGCTCGTGAGGCCATGACCCGTGCCATTCACAAGCTGCCTCTCAAGGCACGCATCATCAAGCGCGAGGAGGGCGACGCGTAATGGCGATCGGCACCAAGGAGCTCGCCATCAGCGAGCTCGACACGTTCGAGGACCAGCGCCTCGTCGAGGAGCTGCGCAAGGCCAAGGAGGAGCTGTTCAACCTGCGCTTCCAGTCGGCCACGGGCCAGCTCGAGAGCCACGGCCGCATCCGCGCCGTCAAGCGCGACATCGCGCGGCTCTACACCGTGATCCGCGAGCGTGAGCTCGGCATCCGTGCCACGCCCGCTCCGGTCGCGGCGAAGGCCAAGAAGAGCAAGGCGAAGAAGTCCGAGGAGACTCCGGTCGCCGAGGGAGAGGCTGAGTGATGGCCACCGAGAAGAAGACCGTGGAGCACGGCGAGCACGACGTGCGCGACGAGAACGCCCGCGGCTACCGCAAGTCGGCGCGCGGCTACGTCGTCAGCGACAAGATGGACAAGACGATCGTCGTCGAGGTCGAGGACCGCGTGAAGCACCCCCTCTACGGCAAGGTCATCCGTCGCACCAAGAAGCTGAAGGCGCACGACGAGCAGAACACCGCCGGCATCGGCGACCTCGTCCTGATCCACGAGACCCGTCCGCTGAGCGCCACGAAGAACTGGCGCCTGGTCGAGATCCTCGAGAAGGCGAAGTAATCCATGATTCAGAACGAATCCCGCCTCAAGGTCGCCGACAACACCGGCGCGAAGGAGCTGCTCACCATCCGCGTGCTCGGCGGCTCCAACCGCCGCTACGCGGGCGTGGGTGACACCATCGTCGCGACGGTCAAGGACGCGATCCCGGGCGGCAACGTCAAGAAGGGTGACGTCGTCAAGGCGGTCGTCGTCCGCACCGTGAAGCAGACGCGCCGCGCCGACGGCTCGTACATCAAGTTCGACGAGAACGCCGCCGTCATCCTCAAGAACGACGGCGAGCCGCGCGGCACGCGCATCTTCGGACCGGTCGGCCGCGAGCTGCGTGACCGCCGGTTCATGAAGATCGTCTCGCTCGCCCCGGAGGTGCTGTAAGCCATGCCGAACATCAAGAAGGGCGACCTGGTTCAGGTCATCACCGGTGCCAAGCAGGACCGCGGCGGCGACCGCGGCAAGCAGGGCAAGGTCCTCGAGGTCATCGACGGCGGCAACCGCGTCGTCGTCGAGGGCGTGAACTTCATCACCAAGCACAACCGCGTCGGCCAGACGCAGCGTGGCACCAAGACCGGTGGCATCGAGACCTTTGAGGCCCCGATCCACGTCTCGAACGTCGCGCTGGTGGACCCCGAGACGAAGAAGCCGACCCGTGTCGGCTTCCGTCTCGAGGAGCAGGTCAAGGACGGCGTCAAGAAGACTGTTCGCGTTCGCTACGCGAAGAAGTCGGGTAAGGACATCTGAGAATGAGCACGGACACCGCTGCGACGGCTGGCAAGATCCAGCCTCGCCTGAAGCGGGTCTACCGCGAGGAGATCCGCCAGAAGCTGCAGGACGAGTTCGGCTACGCGAACGTCATGCAGGTCCCCGGCCTGGTCAAGGTCGTCGTGAACACGGGTGTCGGCGAGGCCGCGCGCGACAGCAAGGTGATCGAGGGCGCCATCCGCGACCTCGAGCTCATCACCGGCCAGAAGCCCTACGTCACGAAGGCCCGCAAGTCGATCGCGCAGTTCAAGCTGCGCGAGGGTCAGGCCATCGGCGCGCACGTCACCCTCCGTGGTGACCGCGCGTGGGAGTTCCTGGACCGCCTCATCTCGCTCGCCCTGCCCCGCATCCGCGACTTCCGCGGCCTGTCGGACGCGCAGTTCGACGGGAACGGCAACTACACCTTCGGTGTGCAGGAGCAGTCGATCTTCCACGAGATCGACCAGGACAAGATCGATCGCGTCCGCGGCTTCGACATCACCGTCGTCACGACGGCGAAGACGGACGACGAGGGCCGCGCGCTCCTGCGCCACCTCGGCTTCCCCTTCGTCAACAAGGCGACGCAGGCCGCCTGAGACCCAGGTCTCGGGTAAACCGCTGTGAATGCCGGGTCCCGGTTTTGCCGGGCCCGGCATTCTCGCGGACAATAGAAGATCGCACTCACATCCACGTCGTGGAAGGTCGTCTGTCGTGTAACGGCAGCCGAAACCTCATGAACAAAGGACAACTCTTATGACCATGACAGACCCGGTCGCAGACATGCTGACCCGGCTGCGCAACGCGAACTCGGCGCACCACGACTCCGTGACCCTGCCGTCGAGCAAGCTCAAGACGCACATCGCGGAGATCCTCAAGCAGGAGGGTTACATCGCGGACTGGGAGGAGACCGACGCCCGCGTCGGGAAGAACCTCACCCTGACGCTCAAGTACGGCCCCAACCGTGAGCGCTCCATCGCCGGCATCAAGCGTGTCTCGAAGCCCGGCCTCCGCGTGTACGCCAAGTCGAGCGAGCTCCCCCGCGTGCTCGGCGGCCTCGGCGTTGCCATCCTGTCCACCTCGTCGGGCCTCCTCACGGACCGCCAGGCCGAGCAGAAGGGCGTGGGTGGGGAAGTCCTCGCCTACGTGTGGTGATCTGACATGTCGCGAATCGGACGTCTTCCCATCGACATCCCCGCCGGCGTCACCGTGACCGTCGACGGGCAGCAGGTGGCCGTCAAGGGCCCGAAGGGCGAGCTCTCGCTCACCGTGGCCAAGCCGATCGAGGTGAAGGTGGAGGAGAACCAGGTTCTCGTCACCCGCCCCGACGACGAGCGCGAGTCGCGCTCGCTGCACGGCCTGACGCGCACCCTGATCAACAACAACATCATCGGCGTGACCGAGGGCTACTCGAAGGGCCTCGAGGTCGTCGGCACCGGTTACCGCGTGGCGCAGAAGGGCTCGGCCATCGAGTTCGCGCTGGGCTTCTCGCACCCCGTGACGGTCGAGCCCCCCGCGGGCATCACGTTCACCGTCGAGGGCAACAACAAGCTCACGGTGAGCGGCATCGACAAGCAGGCCGTGGGCGAGGTCGCCGCCAACATCCGCAAGATCCGCAAGCCCGAGCCGTACAAGGGCAAGGGTGTGCGCTACGCGGGCGAGCAGGTCCGCCGCAAGGCCGGAAAGGCTGGTAAGTAATCATGGCTGTGAAGTCGAAGTCCGTCGCGCGCAAGCGCCGTCACATTCGCCTTCGCAAGAAGGTCGCAGGCACGCCCGTCCGTCCCCGGCTGGTCGTGACCCGTTCGGCGCGCCACGTGTTCGTGCAGCTCGTCGACGACAGCAAGGGCCACACGCTGGCCAGCGCCTCCACCCTCGAGACCGAGCTGCGCTCGCTCGAAGGTGACAAGACGGCCAAGGCCCGCAAGGTCGGCGAGCTCCTCGCGGAGCGCGCGAAGTCGGCCGGCATCACCGACGCGGTGTTCGACCGCGGCGGCAACCGCTACGCCGGTCGCGTCGCCGCGATCGCCGAGGGCGCCCGCGAAGGAGGGCTGAACCTGTGAGTGACAACAAGGAGACCCCAGTGACCGCCGACCAGGCAGCGACCACCGAAGCCGCTCCGGCGGTGACCGAGCAGGCCGCCGGCACCGAGCAGCGCGACGAGCGTCGGGGTGGCCGCGGCGGCCGCGACAACCGTCGTCGTGACAACGACCGCGGTGGCCGTGGCGCCGACAGCCAGTTCCTCGAGCGTGTGGTGACGATCAACCGCGTGTCGAAGGTCGTCAAGGGCGGTCGCCGCTTCAGCTTCACGGCCCTCGTGGTCGTGGGTGACGGCAACGGCGTCGTGGGCGTCGGCTACGGCAAGGCCCGCGAGGTGCCCCTGGCCATCTCGAAGGGCGTCGAGGACGCCAAGCGCAACTTCTTCCGCGTGCCCCGCGTGGGCAGCACCATCCCGCACCCCGTGCAGGGTGAGGCCGCCGCGGGCGTCGTGCTGCTGCGTCCGGCCGCCGCCGGTACCGGTGTTATCGCCGGTGGCCCGGTGCGTGCCGTGCTCGAGTGCGCCGGCATCCACGACGTGCTGTCGAAGTCGCTCGGTTCGTCGAACACGATCAACATCGTGCACGCGACCGTCGAGGCCCTGAAGCAGCTCGAGGAGCCGCGCGCGGTCGCCGCGCGCCGTGGCCTCGACTTCGATCAGGTCGCGCCGGCGCGTCTCGTTCGTGCGGAGGCCGAGGCCGCCGCTGCTGCGAAGGTAGGTGCCTGATGGCCGCGCGTCTGAAGGTGACGCAGATCAAGTCCAAGGTGAGCGAGAAGCAGAACCAGCGTGACACGCTGCGCAGCCTCGGTCTCAAGCGGATCGGCGACTCGGTCGTCCGTCCCGACGACCAGCAGACGCGCGGGTACGTCCGCGCGGTCGCTCACCTCGTCAAGGTTGAGGAGATCGACTGATGGCTGAGAACAACTCCGAGCGCGGCAGCGTTCTGAAGGTCCACCACCTCCGTCCGGTCCCGGGCGCCAACACCGCGAAGACCCGCAAGGGTCGCGGTGAGGGCTCGAAGGGTAAGACGGCCGGCCGCGGTACGAAGGGCACGAAGGCCCGCAACACCGTGAAGGTCGGTTTCGAGGGTGGCCAGATGCCGCTGCACATGCGCACCCCGAAGCTGCGCGGGTTCAAGAACCCGTTCCGCGTCGAGTACCAGGTCGTGAACCTGGACAAGCTCGCGGAGCTCTACCCGCAGGGTGGCGACGTGACCGTCGCCGACCTCGTGGCCAAGGGCGCGGTCCGCAAGAACGAGAAGGTCAAGGTTCTCGGGAACGGCGACATCTCGGTCGCGCTGAACGTGTCGGTCGACAAGGTCTCGGGCTCCGCGGAGCAGAAGATCGTCGCCGCGGGCGGCAGCGTCAAGTAACGCCGATCAGAGGGGTCGGGATCCGGAAGGGTCCCGGCCCCTCTTGCGTTAGGCTGGTGCAGGCTCTGCCGAGGGCGAGCCGCAAGTTTCCAGGGAGGCAACCCCTTGTTCAGCGCCATCGCGCGGATCTTCCGCACGCCCGATCTGCGGCGGAAGATCGGTTTCACCATCGGGATCATCGTGATCTACCGGCTCGGTGCCCACATCCCCGCGCCCTTCGTGCACTTCCCCAACGTCCAGAGCTGCATCGACCAGACCTCCGGTGCCGAGGGCCTGCTCTCCCTGGTGAACCTCTTCTCCGGAGGCGCCCTCCTGCAGCTGTCGATCTTCGCGCTCGGCGTCATGCCGTACATCACCGCGACGATCATCGTGCAGCTCCTGCGCGTGGTCATCCCGCACTTCGAGACTCTCTACAAGGAGGGTCAGTCGGGGCAGGCCAAGCTCACGCAGTACACGCGCTACATCACGATCGCGTTGGCGCTGCTGCAGTCGACGACGCTCGTCACGGTCGCCCGCACGGGTCAGCTCTTCGGCGTCACGGGCATCGCGGAGTGCAACCAGCTGCTCGTGAACGACGTGTGGTGGGCGCAGCTGCTCGTCATCATCTGCATGACCGCCGGCACGGGCCTCATCATGTGGTTCGCCGAGCTCGTGACCGAGCGCGGCATCGGCAACGGCATGTCGCTGCTCATCTTCACATCGATCGCGGCGACGTTCCCCGGCGCCATGGGCGCCATCTGGCAGGCGCAGGGCTTCGAGATCTTCCTGCTCGTGCTCGCGGTCGGCATCGTCCTCATCGCGCTCGTCGTGTTCGTCGAGCAGTCGCAGCGGCGCATCCCGGTGCAGTACGCCAAGCGCATGGTGGGCCGCCGCACCTACGGCGGCACGAACACCTACATCCCGATCAAGGTGAACATGGCGGGCGTCGTGCCGGTCATCTTCGCCTCGTCGCTGCTGTACATCCCGGCCCTCGTGGCGCAGTTCAATGCGACGCCGGACGCCGAGGGCAACGTTCCCGAGTGGGTCACGTGGATCAACACGTACTTCACGAACGGCGACCACTGGCTGTACATGCTCGTGTACTTCCTGCTGATCATCGGCTTCACGTACTTCTACGTGGCCATCACGTTCAACCCGGTCGACGTCGCCGACAACATGAAGAAGTACGGCGGCTTCATCCCCGGCATCCGCGCCGGAAGGCCCACCGCCGAGTACCTCGACTTCGTGCTCACGCGCATCACGTTCCCCGGCTCGATCTACCTCGGCCTGATCGCGCTCATCCCGCTCATCGCGCTGGCGACCGTGCAGGCGAACCAGAACTTCCCGTTCGGCGGCGCGTCGCTGCTGATCATGGTCGGTGTCGGCCTCGAGACGGTGAAGCAGATCGACGCGCAGCTGCAGCAGCGCCACTACGAAGGACTCCTCCGATGACCACACGACTTCTCATCGTCGGCCCGCAGGGCTCGGGCAAGGGCACCCAGGGCGTCCGGATCGCCGAGGCGTTCGGCGTCCCGGTGGTCTCGACCGGCGACATCTTCCGCGCGAACATCAAGAACAACACCCCGCTCGGTCAGAAGGTGAAGGCGATCACCGACGCCGGCGACCTCGTCCCCGACGAGGTCACGAGCGAGATCGTGCGCGACCGCCTCGCCGAAGACGACGCGCGCGAGGGCTTCCTGCTCGACGGGTACCCGCGCAACACGGCGCAGGTCGGGCATCTCGACGAGTTCCTGTCCGGCCGCGGCGAGGCGCTCGACGCCGTCATCGTGCTGGACGTGCCGCGCGAGGAGAGCCTGAAGCGCCTCACGCTGCGCGCCGAGCAGGAGGGCCGTTCGGACGACACGACCGACGTCATCGCGAGGCGCCTGGACATCTACGAGTCGGAGACCGCGCCGATCATCGACGTGTACGCCCCGCGCGGCATCGTCGATCGTATCGACGGCGTGGGCTCGCTCGACGAGATCACCGAGCGCATCTTCGCGGCGCTCGAGGCGCGCGGTCTCGCGCGCGCCGCGGCCTGACGTGTTCCGCCGCTCCGCGTACAAGACACCCGCCCAGCTGCGGGCGATGGTCGCGCCCGGCCTCATCACGCACGCCGCGCTCGAAGCCGTGCGGGCCGCGATCCGGCCGGGGATGACCACTCTGGAGCTCGACGCGATCGCGGAGGCGGCGATCGTGGAGCGCGGTGCGCACTCGAACTTCCAGCTGGTGCCGGGCTACCACCACACGATCTGCGTGTCCGTCAACGACGAGGTCGTTCACGGGATCCCGGGCGACCGTGTTCTCGAGCCGGGCGACATCGTCTCGGTCGACTGCGGCGCGGAGACGCCCGATGGCTGGAACGGCGACTCGGCGATCACGATCGTGCTTCCCGACGCCGAGCGCCCCGAGCTCGTGGCGCGGCGCGAGGAGCTGAGCGAGGTCACGCGGTCGTCGATGTGGGCCGGGATCGCGGCGCTCGCGACGGCCCGCCACCTCGGTGAGGTCGGCGCGTCGATCGAGGAGCACATCGAGGCGAACCCGCTCGCGTCGGGGGCGCCCGCCGGCATCCTGCGCGACTACGTCGGACACGGCATCGGCCGCAGCATGCACGAGCCGCCCACGCTGTTCAACTACCGCACGCCGCAGGCGGGCGCCCGCGTGAAGCCGGGGCTCGCCATCTGCGTCGAGCCCATGATGACCTCGGGATCCGAGGCCGTGTTCGTCGAGGACGACGAGTGGACCGTCACGACCGAGGACGGTTCGGACGGCGCACACTGGGAGCACAGTGTGGCCGTGCATGATGGGGGCGTATGGGTGCTGACCGCCCCCGACGGCGGCGCCGAGGGGCTCGCGCCGTTCGGCGTCACCCCCACGCCCCTCGCCTGAGACCCGCGCAAGACCGACGGAGGAACAATGGCCGCTGCCCGCAAGACCAACTGGGTCGCAATCTGGATCTCGGCGGCCGTCGTGGTCGCCATCGCCGTGATCGCGGTGCTCGTGGTGCAGATGAACCGCCAGGCGGTGGCGCTGGCCGAATCGCCCGCGTCGGCGGTCGTCGATGAGGAGACCGGAGCGATCACGCTGGGCGACGGCCCCAACGTGCTCGAGGAGTACCTCGACTTCATGTGCCCGTACTGCCACGAATACCACGAGACCTACGGCGAGGATGTGGCCGAGCTCGTCGAGGAGGGCGAGGTCACGCTCAACGTCCACCCGATCGCGATCCTCGACTCGCAGTCGAACGGCACGCAGTTCTCCACGCGCGCCGCCGGAGCGGTGTACTGCGTGGCCGAGGCGAACCCGGACGCGGTGTATCCGTTCATCGATGCGCTCTTCCGTGATCAGCCCCGCGAGGGGACCGAGGGTCTGTCGGACGACCAGATCGCGGGTCTCGCGTCGGAGGCCGGGGCCGGCGACGCCGCGTCGTGCATCGCCGACGGCGAGTACATGGACTACGTGACGAAGATGACGCCCGAGACGCCGGTGGCTCCCGGCGCGTCGGGGATCAGCACGCCCACGATCCTGCTGAACGACGAGTTCGTCAGCCTCACGTGGGACCCGCAGGCCGACATCATCGACAAGCTCCAGTAAAAACGCCGGCTTCGACAGCGCGGCGCCGGGCGTCCGCGACCGCGGCGAATCACGGCGGTCGGCGTCGGGGCGGTGACACGCGGTTTGCCGAATCAGGGCCGGTCGTCTACCATGGATCTTTGGTGCCTTGCGCCTATTTTCGGCGTGTCATCCGGCACCGATCCCCAACCACCGCAGACCGGCCGGTCTGCAAGAGAGCGATAGCGAGTTTATGGCTAAAGACGGTGTCATCGAGATCGAGGGCACGGTGTCCGAGGCGCTGCCGAACGCGATGTTCCGCGTCGAGCTGACGAACGGTCACAAGGTGCTCGCCACGATCTCGGGAAAGATGCGGCAGAACTACATCCGCATCATCCCCGAGGACCGCGTGGTCGTGGAGCTGAGCCCCTACGACCTGACCCGCGGCCGCATCGTCTACCGCTACCGCTGAGTCCGGCCGAGAAGTAACGGCCCCCGCTCGCGGGGTACGAAGACAGCGACAGGAAAATCATGAAGGTCAACCCCTCCGTCAAGCCCATCTGCGACCACTGCAAGGTCATTCGCCGCAACGGCCGCGTGATGGTCATCTGCAAGAGCAACCCGCGCCACAAGCAGCGCCAGGGCTGACGGCTCCGCCTCGGCGGGCCCGCAGGACGTCACAACTCAACAATCGCATTCGGCAGGATCAGAACCCGCGTGAGCGGGGGACACCTCGGGGCGGAGGCCCGGGCACCGATCCTGCTCCACACCTCCACCGAACAACAGGAGAAGTCGCATGGCACGTCTTGCCGGCGTCGACATCCCGCGCGACAAGCGCGTGGTGATCGCCCTCACGTACATCTACGGCGTGGGCCGTACCCGCTCGAACGAGATTCTCGCTGCCACGGGCATCGACGAGAACATCCGCGTCAAGGACCTCACGGACGACCAGCTGGTCGCGCTCCGTGACTACATCGAGGCCAACTACAAGGTCGAGGGTGATCTGCGCCGCGAGGTCGCCGCCGACATCCGCCGCAAGGTCGAGATCGGCTCGTACGAGGGCCTCCGCCACCGTCGCGGCCTTCCCGTGCGCGGTCAGCGCACCAAGACGAACGCGCGCACCCGCAAGGGCCCGAAGCGCACCGTCGCCGGTAAGAAGAAGGCCCGCTAAGCGCGGATAGGCAGGAGACGAGGATATGGCTACCCCCAAGACCGCTGCGCGCAAGCCGCGCCGCAAGGAGAAGAAGAACATCGCGCTGGGCCAGGCCCACATCAAGTCGACGTTCAACAACACGATCGTGTCGATCACGGACCCGTCGGGCGCCGTGATCAGCTGGGCGTCGTCGGGTGGCGTGGGCTTCAAGGGCTCGCGCAAGTCGACGCCGTACGCCGCCGGCATGGCCGCGGAGTCGGCCGCGCGTCAGGCGCAGGAGCACGGCGTCAAGAAGGTCGACGTGTTCGTCAAGGGCCCGGGTTCGGGTCGCGAGACCGCGATCCGCTCGCTGCAGGCCGCTGGCCTCGAGGTCGGCTCGATCCAGGACGTGACGCCGCAGGCGCACAACGGCTGCCGCCCCCCGAAGCGCCGCCGCGTCTGATCCGTTGCCCCGGAGCGGTGGGCGCCCATCGAGGCGCCCCCGCTCCGGGACTTCGTCGTTCCACCGCGGGCCCCGCCCGCCGAGTACAACTCAAGACCTCGAACCCCCAAGTGTCATATAGCGGGCACTTGATCGAAAGGAACACATAGTGCTCATCGCACAGCGTCCGACCCTCACCGAGGAGAAGATCTCGGAGTTCCGCAGCCGGTTCATCATCGAGCCGCTCGAGCCCGGTTTCGGCTACACGATCGGCAACTCGCTGCGCCGCAGCCTGCTCTCGTCCATCCCGGGTGCCGCCGTCACGAGCATCCGCATCGACGGCGTGCTGCACGAGTTCAGCACGATCCCCGGTGTGAAGGAGGATGTCACCGAGATCATCCTCAACATCAAGCAGCTCGTGGTGTCGAGCGAGCGCGACGAGCCGATCACGGCGTACCTGCGCAAGACGGGCGCCGGCGAGGTCACCGCGGCGGACATCTCGGCCCCCGCGGGCGTCGAGGTGCACAACCCCGAGCTGGTCATCGCGACGCTCAACGACACCGCCAAGTTCGAGCTGGAGCTCACCATCGAGCGCGGCCGCGGCTACGTGTCGGCCGTGCAGAACCGCAACGAGTACGCCGAGGCGGGCCAGATCCCGGTCGACTCGATCTACTCGCCGGTGCTCAAGGTGGCCTACCGCGTGGACGCCACGCGTGCCGGTGAGCGCACCGACTTCGACAAGCTCGTGCTGGACGTCGAGACCAAGCCGTCGATCGCGCCGCGCGACGCGGTGGCGTCGGCCGGTCGCACGCTCGTCGAGCTGTTCGGCCTGGCGCGCGAGCTGAACGTCGAGGCCGAGGGCATCGAGATCGGCCCCGCGCCGGTGCCCGAGGTGCTCTCGAACGAGCTCTCGATGCCGATCGAGGACCTCGACCTGTCGGTCCGCTCGTACAACTGCCTCAAGCGCGAGGGGATCAACACGGTCAGCGAGCTGGTCGCGCTCTCGGAGACGCAGCTCATGAACATCCGCAACTTCGGACAGAAGTCGGTCGACGAGGTGCGCGACAAGCTCACCTCGCTCGGACTGTCGCTGAAGGACTCGGTGCCCGGTTTCGACGGCGCCAACTTCTACGGCGGCTACGACGACGAGACCCTCTGACCCGACGACTTCCGAACACTCTGGAGTAACAAGAAATGCCTAAGCCCACCAAGGGTCCCCGCCTCGGAGGCGGCCCCGCCCACGAGCGTCTGCTCCTCGCGAACCTCGCTGCGGCTCTGTTCACGCACAAGTCGATCAAGACGACCGAGACCAAGGCGAAGCGCCTGCGTCCGCTCGCCGAGCGTCTGATCACGTTCGCGAAGCGCGGCGATCTGCACGCTCGCCGTCGCGTGCTGTCGGTCATCGGTGACAAGGAAGTCGTGCACGTCCTGTTCACCGAGATCGCGCCGCTGGTCGCCGAGCGCGAGGGTGGCTACACCCGCATCACGAAGGTCGGCAACCGCAAGGGCGACAACGCTCCGATGGCCGTGATCGAGCTCGTTCTCGAGCCGGTCGCGACGTCGTCGAAGTCGTCGGCGAAGAAGTCCGCTCCGGTCGCCGAGTCGGCCTCGGCCGAGGAGACCCCCGCCGAGGAGACCCCCGCCGAGGAGACCCCGGCGGAGGACACCGCGGCGGACGCGGGCTCGGAGTCGCCCGAGGAGGGCCAGGCCGCCGAGGAGGCTGCCGAGGACGCCGTCGTCGAGGACGACGCCAAGAAGTCGGAGTAATCAGATTCCGCACGAAGGCCCGCACCGGAAGGTGCGGGCCTTCGTCGTTCCCGTCGCGCGGCGTCAGAGGTGTGGACGTAGTTCGTCTCGCGCCCACGTGGCCAGGCGCGTCGCTGTGGTGGTCACCGCCGTGCGCGCCTGCTCGGGCACGAAGTCGTCGCGCAATCCCGTCGACATGCCGAGCACGGCCTCGGCCGTGGCAGGGGGAAGGCCCGCAGCGAGGTACTGTGCGTGCAGCTGGTCGTCGGACAGGCGCTCGACCGTGACCTCCCTGTCGAGCGCCGCGGTGAGGATCTGGGCGACCTCTGCCCAGGAGAGGTCCTCAGGGCCGTGGACGGCCTGCACGCGTCGCCCCGACCAATCGTGGTTCAGCAGGGTCAGGGCGGCGACCTCGGCGATGTCGCGCGGCGCCACCCAGCTCATGCGGTGATCGAGGGGCAGCACGGTCTGCAGTCTCCCGCTTCGGACCGAGGCGATGTCGAAGAGCAGGTTCGTGAAGAAGTAGCCGCAGCGCAGGTGGGTCACGTCGACGCCGAGGTCGTCGATCGCGACCTCCGTGGCGGCCAGCCCGTCGATCTCCCCGGCGCCGCGTCGCTTCTCGGCTCCCACGCTGCTCTGGAACACCACTCGACGGATGCCGTTGCGCGCGACGGCGGCCGTGAGCGCCTCGGTCGCGCGCGCATAGTCCGTGAGTGGATCGGCCGACTCGGCGGGCGGGTCCACCCAGTAGACGACCTCGACCCCCTCGGTCGCGGCGACGACCTCGTCGGGCTCGCGACAGTCGGCGCGCTCGATGTCGGCATACGCGGTGAGCCACGCCGGAAGTCGTTCGGGATGGCGGGTCAGCAACAACGGTCTGACGCCGGCCCTCACCAGCATGGGCGTGAGGTGGCGCCCCACGTTGCCGTTGGGCGTCGTGACGGCGATTCGCATGCTCGCTCCTTTCGTGGCGGACGCGCACAGCCTAGGGACGGATGCGGCCCGATCCTGTCCGGATCAGGCCGCATCATGGAGCCATGGATTCCCCCACGGGCCGGACGCTCGAGCTCCTGGCGTTGCTGCAGACGGGCCGCGCGTGGAGCGTCCCGGAGCTCGCCGTCCGGCTGCGGGTGAGCGAGCGCACCGTGCGCCGCGACGCGCAGCGCCTCCGCGGTCTGGGCTACGACGTCTCGTCACGACCGGGCCCGGGAGGCGCCTACCGCCTGCGACCGAGCATGCGGATCCCGCCCATGCTGCTCAGCGCGGACGAGATCTCGACTCTCATCACCAGCCTGCTCATCCTCGAGGCGTGGGCGCCGGACGACGCGTCGGTGAGCGCGGCTCGGATCAAGCTGGAGCAGGCGCTCACGCCCACCCTCCGCCGCCGCGCCACAGCGACCGCGCTCTCGACGCACATCCTGCACCAGGGGCCGGCGCCGGTGGACTGGACCCTGATCGGCGTGCTCGCCGACGCCGTCTCCGACGGCGCCCGCGTGCGCTTCCGATACACCGACCTGGATGGGCGCTCGTCGCACCGCACCGTCGAACCGTATCGCCACGTGCTACACCAGCGGCAGTGGTACATCGTCGCGTACGACATCGACCGTGCGGACTGGCGCCTCTTCCGCATGGACCGGATGAGCGACCTGAGGAGCGTCGCGGGGCGGCACCAGCCGCGGGAGTTCCCGTTCGACTCGATCGAGACGTGGCTCACGACAGATTTCGGCAGGGCCGGCCGAACATCGCCACGGCGACCGCGCTCTCCGTAGCGGCGGTGCCCGGCGCCGCTACGGCAGATTGCCCGTGAGGCGTCCGTGGAACTCGCCGCTGGCGTCGTTCATGCCGACGATCTCCACGTCCGCGCCGCGCCGGGCGTACTTGTGCACGATCGCGTCGAGGGCGGCCACGGTGGAGGCGTCCCAGACGTGGGAGCGTGACATGTCGATCACGACGCGCGCCGGGTCGTCGGCGTAGGCGAACTGCGTGGTGAGGTCGTTGGACGAGGCGAAGAACAGTGCGCCCTCCACCTCGTAACGCACCGTCGCTCCGTCGTCGCTCACCCGGCGCGACACCGTGGTGACCTGCGCGACGCGGCGCACGAACAGCGCGGCCGCCGTCAGCACGCCGACGACGACACCCACGGCGAGGTTGTGCGTCACCACCACGGGGACGACCGTGAACACCATGACGGTCGTCTCGCTCTTCGGCATGCGGCGCAGCGTGGCGGGGCGGATGGAGTGCCAGTCGAAGGTGAGGACCGAGACCATGATCATGATCGCCACGAGTGCGGCGATGGGGATGACGGCCATCACCGGCCCGAGGAACCACACGAGCACCAGCAGGAAGAGGCCGGCGGCGAAGGTGGAGACGCGCGTGCGGGCGCCCGAGACCTTCACATTGATCATCGTCTGGCCGATCATGGCGCATCCGCCCATGCCGCCGAAGAAGCCGGACAGCACGTTCGAGACCCCCTGCCCCCACGACTCGCGGGTCTTGTCCGAGTGCGTGTCGGTGACGTCGTCGACGAGCTTGGCGGTCATGAGCGACTCGAGCAGGCCGACGGCCGCCATACCGAGGGCGTACGGCGTGATGATCTGCAGCGTCTCGAAGGAGAGGGGGACGTCGGGGAAGAAGAGCAGCGGCGGCCCCGAGGGCAGCCGGCCCATGTCCGACACCGTCGGCACGTCGATGTTCCCCAGGAAGACGACGAGCGACATGACGATGACCACCACGAGCGGCGCCGGGACGGCGGTGGTGAGCCGGGGGAACAGCCACAGGATGAGCAGGCTTGCGGCGATGATCGGGTAGACGATCCACGGCGCGTCCTCGAAGTGCTGCAGCTGCGCGATGAAGATGAGGATCGCGAGCGCGTTCACGAAGCCCACCATCACGCTGCGCGGGATGAACCGCATGAGCTTCGCGACGCCCAGGATGCCCAGCAGGACCTGGAAGATCCCGCCCAGGATGACGGTGGCGATGAGATAGTCGAGCCCGTACTGCTCGTTCACCGGCGCGATCACCAGTGCCACGGCGGCGGTGGCCGCCGTGATCATCGCCGGGCGGCCACCGAGGAACGCGATCGAGATGGCCATGACGATGGACGAGAACAGTCCCACCTGCGGATCCACCCCGGCCGCGAGGGAGAACGCGATCGCCTCGGGGATGAGCGCGAGCGCGACCACGAGGCCGGCGAGGACCTCGCGCGTCAGGAGCTTCGGGGAGCGCAGCGCCTCGCGGACGGAGGGGCGAGGGCGGTAGCGGTCGGTCACGGGCGCGGGCATGCGTCCTCCAAGGGGGCGGGAAGATGGAGACGGCGACGATGCCGGGCGGCGCGAGGTGCGCCCGGTAACTCTACCGTTACGTGAGAGTTAGATCAAAAGGAGTGGCAGGCATGGCGGGAACGATGCACATCGGCGAGGTCTCCGAGCGCACGCAGCTCTCCCTGCGCACCCTGAGGCACTACGACGAGATCGGGCTCGCGAGCCCCAGCGACCGCACCGCCGGGGGCTTCCGTCTGTACACCGAGACCGACGTGGACCGGCTCCTCCTCATCCGACGGATGAAGCCGCTCGGGTTCTCGCTCGAGCAGATGGGCGAGGTGCTCGCCGCCCGGGACGCGCTCGAGCGCGATCCGCGGGACCCTGCCGCGCGCGCGGCGCTCGAGACCTTCGTCGTGGACGCACAGGAGCGGCGGCAGAAGCTGGCGCGTCAGCTCGAGGCGGCCGACGAGCTGATCTCCCGTCTGCGCGCCGTCTGACGCCCGGTGCGCCCCGATCCGGCCTCCCGGTTGCCACGACGTAGGCTCGGATCGTGACGACGTACGTGATCCAGGTGGCCATGGACGAGGAGGCCGCCCCGTTCCTCGAGGCCGCCGCCGAGGTGAGCGAGCCGATCAGAATCGGCCGCGCAGTGCACCGCGGCGCGGTGCTCGGTGGCCGAACCGTGGTGGTCGTCGTCTCGGGCATCGGCATGGTCAACGCCGCCGTCGCCGCCGCGGGTGCCGTACACCGCTACGGCCCCGAGATCGCGCTCATCGTCGCGGGCACGGCGGGGGGCCTCGCCGGCATGGTCGAGGTGGGCGACGTGATCGTCGGCGTCGAGGCCGTGAACGTCGACGCGGACGCCCGCGCCTTCGGGTACGCGCTGGGCCAGACGCCGGGGATGCCCGAGCGCTACAGCGCCGATCCGGACCTCCGCGAGGCGCTGACGGTGGGTGACGCCGGCGCATCGGTCCGGACCGGCGCCATGGGGTCCGGTGAGAAGTTCGTCACGGTGGAGCTCGCCCACGCGCTGCGCCACGACTTTCCCTCGCTGCTGTCGGTCGACATGGAGACGGCCGCCGTCGCACAGGCCGCGCTCAACCATGGGGTGCGGTTCGCGGTGGCCCGCGGTGTGAGCGACCTGTGCGCGCCGACCCCGGAGCAGTTCGAGACGCACGTCGATGACGCGGCGGCCCGGTCCGCGCGGGTCGTGATCGCGGCGCTGGGGCGGCTGTGACCGGCGCCGGCGATGCCGCGGACGCGCTCCAGTCGACGCACGAGGGCGACGCGGACGAACCGAGCCGCCGGATCCGGCTCGACATCGCCTACGACGGCACGAACTTCCGCGGATGGGCACGCCAGCCGACGCTGCGCACCGTGCAGGGCACCCTGGAGGCCGCGCTCACCCGCATCGCCGGGTCCCCGGTGCTCCTCGCGGTGGCGGGCCGCACCGACGCCGGCGTGCACGCCACCGGTCAGGTCGCCCACGCCGACCTCACCGCACCGCAGTGGGCGCGCCTGACCACGGGCCGTCGCGCGAGCGGGGCCGGACGATCCGCCGACCCCGCGGCCGTCATCGCCCGTCGGCTGACCGGCGTGCTCGGGCCGTACTCCGACGCGGCGGTGCTGCGCACGACGACGGCCCCGGCCGGTTTCGATGCGCGCTTTTCCGCATCGTGGCGGCGCTACGAGTACCGGATCGCCGACACGCGCTCCGGCTACGATCCGCTGCAGCGGCATCGCACCACGCGGGTCCGGGCGCGGCTCGATGAGACGGCCATGGACGAGGCGGCACGCGGCCTCATCGGTCTTCACGACTTCGCGGCCTACTGCAAGCCGCGACCCGAGGCCACGACCATCCGCACGCTGCTGGAGTTCGACTGGCGGCGGGACGAGCGCGGCGTGCTCGTCGCCAACGTCAAGGCGGACGCGTTCTGCCACAGCATGGTGCGCGCCCTCGTGGGCGCGTGCGTCGCCGTGGGGGAGGGCAAGCTCGCCCCCGGCGACCTCCAGGTGCTGCGCGACGCGCAGGAGCGCACGAGCGCGTTCAAGGTGCTCGATGCGCGCGGGCTCACCCTCACGGAGGTGGGCTACCCGGCCGACGATCAGCTGGCTGCCCGGGCGGAGCGCACGCGCAACCGACGCGATCGCGAGTGAATCCCGGCGAAAGGAGAGTCAACCCGTACCTTGCGCGAAGGCGGCCCGCGTAGCGTGGACGCCGTGAAGGTGCTGTCGTACAACCTGCGCAAACATCGCGCGGCGGGCGAGCTCGAGGAGCTCGAGGACCGCTACGAGCCGGACGTCCTGTGCCTGCAGGAGGCCGACGTCGCGGCCCTGCCGGAGCGCGTCGACGAGATGCGCCTGGGCGCGGCGACGGATCGGAACCGCCTGGGGCTGGCGATCTACTACCGCGAGAACGCCTTCCGGCTGAAGGACACCGTCTCGCTCGGGCTCAAGCGGTCGCTGCACGACCTGGTCCTCCGCCCCGCGCACGAGCGGGTGCTGGGCGTGCAGTTGCACGACATCGACGCCGGTCGTGAAGTGACGGTGGCCTCGTTCCACGCCGCACCCCTCACGGCGCTCAACTCGCTGCGCCGCACCCAGATCCGCTCGGCGCTCGAGGCGCTCGAGCGCCTCGGCCCCGGCACGCCGACGCTCATGGTGGGCGACTACAACTACCCCGTCTTCAAGGAGAACCTGGGGGAGCGGATGCGCCGTCGGGGCTACGACCTCAGCCTCAGCGACGCGCGCACCTACATGCGTTACCGCTTCTTCCGCGGCCACTACGACTTCGTCACGTCGCGCGGCCTCTCGATCGACCGGGTGATCACCCTGCCTCAGGGATCGAGCGACCACCTGCCGATCCTCGTGACCGCCGAGTATCGGCGGGGCCACGGCTCGCAGGAGACGGCAGGCGAGGGGGACGGCACGTGAGCGTGCTATGATGATTGTTTGGTGTCCACTGCGGACGCCGCGAACGTGAGCCCTCCACCGTGCGGGTTCCGGGTCCATCCGGTCCGGAACAGCCATCGGAGCGGGATTCACGAACGTCTCCGTTCGAACAGAAAGCAGCACTACTGTGACGCGCACTTACACCCCGAAGGCCGGTGAGGCCCAGCGTGAGTGGCTCGTGATCGACGCCACCGACGTCGTCCTCGGCCGCCTCGCCTCGCACGCCGCCGCTCTCCTGCGTGGAAAGCACAAGGCGACCTTCGCCCCCCACATGGACATGGGCGACTTCGTAATCATCGTGAACGCCGACAAGGTCGCGCTCACCGGTCAGAAGCTGCAGAAGAAGCTGGCCTACCGCCACTCCGGCTACCCGGGCGGCCTCAAGTCGGTCTCGTACGCGGAGCTCCTCGAGAAGAACCCCGTCCGCGCCGTCGAGAAGGCGATCCGCGGCATGCTGCCGAAGAACTCCCTCGGTCGTCAGCAGCTCGCCAAGCTGAAGGTGTACGCCGGTGCCGAGCACCCGCACGCCGCTCAGCAGCCCAAGACGTACACCCTCGACCAGGTCGCGCAGTAAGCGCCGCCGCAGCTAAGGACTTCATCGTGGCGAACGACACCACCGACTTCCCGCAGAACTACTCCACCGAGACGCCCGAGGCCCAGGCGGTCTCCGAGGCGCCCCGTCCCGTCGTGAGCGTCCCCGGCGCGGCCGTGGGCCGCCGCAAGGAGGCGATCGCCCGCGTGCGTCTCGTCCCCGGCTCGGGCACCCTCACGATCAACGGCCGCACGTTCGAGGACTACTTCCCGAACAAGCTCCACCAGCAGCTGATCACCGACCCGTTCACGGTGCTGAACCTGACGGGCGCCTACGACGTGATCGCCCGCATCTCGGGCGGCGGCCCCTCGGGTCAGGCCGGCGCGCTGCGCCTCGCCATCGCCCGCGCGCTGAACGAGATCGACCGGGAGAACAACCGCCCGGCGCTGAAGAAGGCGGGCTTCCTCACGCGCGACGCTCGCGTGATCGAGCGCAAGAAGGCCGGTCTCAAGAAGGCCCGCAAGGCCTCGCAGTTCTCGAAGCGCTGATCGGACCCGCATCCGATGCCGCTCTTCGGCACGGACGGCGTGCGAGGGCTCGCCAACGGCACCCTCACCGCCGACCTTGCTCTGTCCCTGGCCCAGGCGACCGCGGTCGTCCTGGGCCAGGGGCGCTCAGCGGAGGCGCGTCGCGCCGCCGGCCGTCGCGCCCGCGCCGTCATCGCGCGTGACCCCCGCGTCTCGGGTGAGTTCCTCTCGGCGGCCGTCGCGGCCGGCCTGGCCTCGTCCGGCGTGGACGTCTACGACGCCGGCGTGATCCCGACCCCGGCGCTCGCGTTCCTCATCGGCGACTTCGACGCCGACTTCGGGATCATGATCTCGGCGTCCCACAATCCCGCCCCCGACAACGGCATCAAGGTGTTCGCGCGCGGCGGCGTGAAGCTCCCGGACATCGTGGAGCGACGCATCGAGCGCCACCTCGACCGGGAGCGGTGGCTGCCCACCGGCGCCGAGGTCGGCCGGATCCGCCGGTTCTCCGACGCCGAGGACCGCTATCTCATGCACCTGCTGGCGTCGCTGCCGCACCGGCTCGACGGCATCCACGTCGTGCTCGACTGTGCCCATGGCGCCGCCTCCGGCGTCTCGCCCGACGCGTTCCGTGACGCCGGCGCCACCGTCACCGTGATCGGGGCCGACCCCGACGGCCTCAACATCAACGACGGCGTCGGCTCGACTCACCTCGAACACCTCGCGGAGGCCGTCGTTCGGCTGGGTGCCGACGTCGGCATCGCCCACGACGGCGACGCGGACCGCTGCCTCGCGGTCGACGCGAACGGGCGCGTCGTCGACGGGGACCAGATCATGGCGATCCTCGCCGCGTCGATGCACGAGCGCGGGCAGCTGACGAACGACACGCTCGTCGCGACCGTCATGAGCAACCTCGGGCTGCATGTGGCGATGCGCGAGCGCGGGATCACCGTCGTGCAGACGGCGGTCGGCGATCGCTACGTGCTCGAGGCGATGACCGAGGGTGGGCACGCGCTCGGCGGCGAGCAGTCGGGGCACGTCATCATGAGCGAGTTCGCCACCACCGGCGACGGCGTGCTGACGGGGCTGCACCTGGTCGCCGAGATGGCGCGCACGGGGCGGTCGCTGGCGGAGCTGGCGTCGATCATGACGGTGTACCCGCAGGTGCTCGTGAACGTCAAGGACGTCGACAAGGCGCGCTGCGCGGCCGACGAGGGCGTGCAGGCCGCCGTCCGTGCCGCGGAGGCGCAGCTGGGCACGACCGGGCGCGTGCTGCTGCGCGCTTCCGGCACCGAGCAGCTCGTCCGCGTCATGGTGGAGGCCGCCGACGAGGAGACCGCGCAGCGTCACGCCGACACCCTCGCCGCCGTCGTGCGGGAGCGGCTCGCGCTGTAGCCGATCCTCGGCTGCGCTCCGGCGGTGTCACGCGACCGTGTCCCCCGGCGCGACGACGACCTTGACGGTGCGCAACAGCAAACCCAGGTCGCCGCTCAGGCTCCAGCTCTCAACGTACGAAAGGTCGAGGCGGACGGTCTCCTCCCACGACAGCGTCGAACGTCCGCTCACCTGCCACAGCCCCGTGATCCCCGGTCGCACGAGGAATCGGCGGTGCACGTGCGGCTCGTACTCCGCGACCTCGCGGGGCAGCGGAGGTCGCGGTCCGACGAGACTCATGTCTCCCGCAAGCACGTTGAACAGCTGGGGCAGCTCGTCCAGGCTGTAACGGCGCATCACCGCGCCGGCCCTGGTCACCCGCGGGTCGTCACGCAGCTTGAACATGACCACGTTGCCGGTGTCCTGCAGCGCCCGCACCTCGTCGAGTCGTTCCTCCGCGTCCGCCACCATCGAGCGGAACTTGAGCATCAGGAACGTCTTGCCCATGTGGCCCACGCGTTCCTGCCGGAAGAGCACCGGTCCGGGAGAACTGGCCTTCACGACGAGGGCGAGCGCCGTCATCAGCGGGCTGAGCGCGAGGATCAGGGTCAGCGCGAGCGCGAGGTCGATGCCACGCTTGAGGGCGTTCTGCAGCCGGCGGTCGTCTCTGAGCAGCGGGGGCATGGCCGCGGGCGGCGGGCCCTGCACGACCCGCAGGTCGGCGGAGGGAGGGGCGGGGGCGAGCGGGGCGGGGGAGGCGACGGCCTCGAGAGGCGCGAACTCCTCTGGAGCCGCGCCGGAGTACATGGCGTGCATGACGGTGCGCACCCTCCTGAACGGTTCGGATCATTCCGTTGCCAGGAGGAGAGCCGCATCGCGGCGGCCTGATACCCCGGGGCGGTGGGGTACCCGGGGAGATCGATGACCGGGTCAACCGCCCGGGCTCGAAGTCGTGAGAGTCGGGCGCCGTGCGCCGTCAGGGCCGGTTGGCGAGGTCCTCGATCCGCCGCAACATGACGCCCTCGCGCAGCGCCCACGGGCTGATCTCGAGCTCCTCGACGCCGAGCGCCGTCATCGCCTCGTGCAGCACGACCGCTCCCGCCGTGATCTGGAAGGTGCGGTCGGCGGTGATGCCGGGCAGCTCCTGGCGGGCCGCGGCCGGGATCCGCGCGAGCACGGGAATCCACGACGCGAGCGATTCGCGCGGCAGCATCCACCGCTCGGAGCCCGACCATCCCGGGCGCCGGTAGCCCGCGAGCCGGGCGAGGGAGCGGATCGTCTTCGACGAGCCCACCACGTGGTCCGGGCCCGGCAGACGGCGATACGTGCGCGCGATCGGCGCGAGCGACGCGGCCGCATGCTCCCGCAGTTTCCCGAGCGCCCGGTCGCCCGGCGGGTCCTTCGGGAGGAAGCGCACGGTCATGCGGCCTGCTCCCAGGGGCAGCGAGTGGGCGACGTGCGGCAGCTCCTCGCTGCCGCTGGCGATCTCAAGCGAGCCGCCGCCGATGTCGAACAGCAGGATGCGGCCGGCCGACCAGCCGAACCAGCGACGCACGGCGAGGAAGGTCAGCCGCGCCTCGTCCTCACCGCCGAGGACGAGCAGCGGCTGTCCGAGGGCCTGCTCGATGGCGTCGATGACCTCCGCGCCGTTCCTCGCCTCGCGCACCGCCGACGTCGCGGTCGCGAGCAGTTCGGCCACGCCCTCCGCCTCCGCGACCTCCTTCGCGGTGCGCACGGCGCGCAGCAGGGCCTCGACGCCCTTGGCCGTGATCGCGCCGTCCTCGTCGAGGTACCGCATCAGCCGCAGCACCGACTTCTCGCTCGTCGTCGCCAGCGGGCGACCGCCGGCGTGGGCGTCGGCGACGAGGAGGTGGACGGTGTTCGAGCCGATGTCGAGGACGCCCAGACGCATGAGGCAACGCTATCCGCTGCGCCGCGACGCGATTCGCCGCCGGGCGGAGAGCCGCGGCCATGGGGCCTGCGCCGGCACGCGGGCTACGATGAGGCGGATGAGCGCCGCAGTCGACTCCCTCCCACACTCCCGGTACCGGGAGATCCCGCGCGCCGACTGGGCGAGGCTGGCGGCGGGGATGGACCAGCCGCTCACGGAGCAGGAGGTCGTGCAGATCCGGGGCATCGGCGACCGGCTCGACCTCAGCGAGGTGCGCGAGGTCTACCTGCCCCTCAGCCGTCTGCTGAGCATCTGGGCCAAGGCGCACCGTCGGATCGGCGCCGACGTGACGACGTTCCTCGGCGAGGAGGATCAGACGACGCCCTTCGTCGTGGGCGTGGCCGGCTCGGTCGCGGTCGGCAAGTCCACGATCGCGCGCCTGCTGCGCGAGCTCATGAGCCGGTGGGCCGACACCCCGCGGGTCGAGCTCGTCACGACGGACGGCTTCCTCTACCCGAACGCCGAGCTCGAGCGGCGCGGGCTCATGGACCGCAAGGGCTTCCCCGAGTCGTACGACCGGCGGGCCCTCGTGCAGTTCCTCACCGACGTCAAGAGCGGCGCCGAGGTCGTGCACGCGCCCTTCTACTCGCACGTGCGGTACGACATCGTCCCGGACGCGCAGGTGACCGTGCGCCGCCCCGACGTCGTCATCGTCGAGGGGCTCAACGTGCTGCAGCCGCCGCCCTCGCCCAACGGCGTCGCGGTGAGCGACCTGTTCGACTTCTCCATCTACGTCGACGCCGAGACCGACCACATCGCGTCCTGGTACGTCGACCGGTTCCTCGCGCTGCGCGCCGGCGCCTTCTCGAACCCCGCCTCGTACTTCAACGTGTTCGCGAATCTCAGCGACGACGAGGCGGTGCAGACGGCGCTCGGGTACTGGAACGACATCAACATGCCCAACCTCATCGAGAACGTGCTGCCGACGAAGCACCGCGCCACCCTGGTGCTGCGCAAGGGCGCCGAGCACGCCGTCGAGTCGGTGCTGCTGCGCAAGGTCTGAGCGCCGACGCGACGCGACGCGACGCGTCCGCCCGCGGCAGCGCCGGTCGCGGTCCGGCTCGGCACCGCCCCGCGGGCCCGATCCGGTTTCCCAGGCGCGCGAACCTAGAATCGATCGCATGTGTGGAATCGTCGGCTATGTCGGGCCCCGCGAGAGCCAGGACATCCTTCTCTCCGGCCTCGCCCGATTGGAGTACCGCGGCTACGACTCGGCCGGCATCGCCGTGATCGACGGCGACGGCGCCCTGCACGCGGCCAAGAAGGCCGGCAAGCTCGCCCGCCTGCGCGAGCAGCTCGAAGCCGCGCCCATCCCCGCGGGCACGACCGGCATCGGCCACACCCGCTGGGCAACCCACGGCGGTCCCACCGACCAGAACGCCCACCCGCACCTGGCCGATGACGATCGCCTCGCGGTGATCCACAACGGCATCATCGAGAACTTCGCCGAGCTGCGCTCCGAGCTGCTCGCCCAGGGGCACCGCTTCCGCAGCGAGACGGACACCGAGGTGGCCGCCGTGCTGCTCGGGCGCGAGTACCGCGCGCACGACGGCGACCTCGTGGCCGCCTTCCGCAGCGTGGTCGCGCGCCTCGAGGGCGCCTTCACGCTGCTGGCGATGCACAAGGACCGTCCCGGCCTCGTCGTCGGGGCGCGGCGCAACTCGCCGCTCGTGATCGGCCTCGGGGAGGGCGAGAACTTCCTCGGCTCGGACGTGGCCGCGTTCGTCGAGCACACGCGCCGCGCACTCGCGATCGGCCAGGACCAGATCGTCGCGATCACGCCCGAGCAGGTCACGGTGACGGACTTCGACGGCAACGAGGTGGAAGCCTCGCCCTTCGAGGTGATGTGGGACGCCTCCGCCGCAGAGAAGGGCGGGTGGCCGAGCTTCATGGCCAAGGAGGTCTCCGAGGAGCCCGAGGCCGTGCTCAACACGATCCTCGGTCGCGTGAAGGACGGCCAGGTCGTCATCCCCGAGCTGGACGGCATGGACGAGCTGTTCGCCGGCATCCAGCGGATCATCGTGATCGCGTGCGGCACCGCCGCATACGCGGGCACCGTGGGCAAGTACGCGCTCGAGAAGTGGGCGCGCATCCCCGTCGACGTGGAGCTGGCGCACGAGTTCCGCTACCGCGACCCGATCGTCGGCCCCGAGACCCTCGTCGTCTCGATCAGCCAGTCGGGCGAGACGATGGACACGCTCATGGCGGTCAAGGAGGCCGCGCGCCTGGGTGCCAAGACGCTGTCCATCTGCAACACCCAGGGGGCGACGATCCCGCGGGAGTCGGACGCGGTCGTCTACACGCACGCCGGCCCGGAGGTCGCGGTGGCCTCGACGAAGGCGTTCGTCGCGCAGATCACGGCGCTGTACCTCCTCGCCCTGCACGTGGGCCGCATCCGCGGCACGGTCTCGCCCGCCGAGGCCGCGCGCAGCATCCACGAGCTGGAGGCGCTGCCGGACAAGATCCGGTGGATCCTCGAGAACGAGCAGGAGCACATCGAGCAGCTCGCCCACTGGATGGCCGACACGCGCTCGGTGCTGTTCCTGGGCCGCAACGTGGGCTACCCGATCGCCCTCGAGGGGGCGCTCAAGCTCAAGGAGCTGTCGTACATCCACGCCGAGGGCTTCGCGGCGGGCGAGCTCAAGCACGGGCCGATCGCGCTCATCGAGCCCGGGCAGCCCGTGTTCGTCGTCGTGCCCTCGCCGCGCGGAGCGGCGACGCTGCACGCCAAGGTCGTCTCGAACATCGAGGAGATCCGTGCCCGTGGCGCCCGCGTGATCGCGATCGCGGAGGAGGGCGACGTGGCGGCGCTGCCGTTCGCCGACGAGGTGCTGCGCATCCCGCTCGCCGGGCCGATCTTCGAGCCGATCCTCGCGGTCGTGCCGCTGCACATCTTCGCCATGGGCCTGGCCAACGCCAAGGGACTGGACGTGGATCAGCCCCGCAACCTCGCGAAGTCCGTCACGGTCGAGTGAAACCGGGCGCGGCGTGATCATCGGCATCGGCGTGGACGTGGTCGACATCGACCGCTTCCAGGCGCAGATCGAGGGATCGCCGCGTCTGGCCGAGCGCCTGTTCAGCGCCCACGAGCGGGAGCTGCCGCTGCGCTCGCTCGCCGCGCGCTACGCCGCGAAGGAAGCACTCATCAAGGCGCTGGGCGGGTCGGACGGCGTCAGCTGGCGCGAGATCGAGGTGCCACGGCTCGCCGAGCGCCGCGCACCGGCATACGTCGTGACGGGCGAGACGGCGCGTACCCTCGCGGCCCGCGGCGTCAGTCACACCCACCTGTCGCTCTCGCACGACGCGGGCCTCGCGGTCGCCTACGCCGTGCTGGAGGGCCCCGGCGACGGGGGTGAGCGTCGATGAGCGGGCCCCTGCGTGAGGCGGCCATCGACGCGGCCGCCATCGAGGCGAACACCCGCACGCTGCGGCGGCTGACCCGCGCCCGCGAGCTGATCGCCGTCGTGAAGGCGAACGGGTACGGGCACGGAGCCGTCGCGGCGGCACGAGCGGCGCTCGCCGGCGGGGCATCGCGGCTGGGCGTGGCCGACCTGGCGGAGGCGCACGCGTTGCGCGACGCCGGCATCACGGCTCCCCTGATCGCCTGGCTGCACGGGCCCGGGGCCGACTTCCGGCGCGCGGTCGGCGCCGGCATCGCCCTCGGCGTCTCCAGCGTGTCGCAGCTGCGCGAGGTGGCGGCGGCGGGCGAGGCCTCGCGGGCCGCCGTGCATCTGAAGCTCGAGACGGGCCTCGGGCGCAACGGCGCCGCGCCGTCCGAATGGGACCGGCTGTTCTCCGAGGCGGCGCACGCGGAACGACAGGGACGTATCCGGGTGGAGGGGCTCTTCAGCCACCTGAGCGGCACGTCGCCCGACGAGGACCGCGCGCAGCTGACGGCCTTCGAGGACGGGCTGCGACGCGCCGCGCAGCATGGGGTGCGCCCCGACATCGCGCATCTCGCTGCCACGGCCGCCGCGATCGACCTCCCCGAGACCCGACTCGACGCGGTGCGCATCGGCGTGGGGATCTACGGGCTCTCGCCCTTTGAGGATCGCACCTCTGCCGACCTCGGTCTCGTGCCCGCCATGACCCTGCGCGGCCGCGTCGCCGCGGTGCGGCGGGTGCCGGCGGGGCACGGCGCCTCGTACGGGTACCGCTACCGCGCACCGCGCGAGACGACCTTCGCGCTCGTGCCGCTCGGCTATGCGGACGGGATCCCCCGACAGGCGTCGAACGCGGCGCCGGTCGCGATCCGCGGGCAGCGGTTCCGCGTTGCCGGCACGATCGCGATGGACCAGTTCGTCGTCGACGTGGGCGACGTCGCCGTCGAGGTGGGCGACGAAGCCGTGCTGTTCGGCGACCCGGCCTCCGGTGCGCCCTCCGCCGACGAGTGGGCCGCCGCCGCCGGCACGATCAACTACGAGATCGTCACGCGAATCGGCGGCCGCGTGACGCGCACGGAGGCATCGTGATCCCGGATGCGCTGACGGGGCGGCACGACGTGGCATCGGCGGCGGAGATGGAGGAGCTGGGGCGCCGCATCGGCGAGAGGCTCGTCGCCGGCGATCTGCTCGTCCTGACGGGACCGCTCGGGGCGGGGAAGACCACGCTCACGCGCGGCATCGCGGCCGGTCTCGGCGTGCGCGGGCCGATCCAGAGCCCGACGTTCGTGATCGCGCGCACGCATCCGTCCCTCGTCGGCGGTGCGCCGCTCGTGCACGCGGACGCGTACCGGCTGGGCGACGCCATGGAGCTGGACGACCTGGACATCGATGCCGACGCCTCCGTGGTGATCGTCGAATGGGGCCGCGGAAAGGTCGAGGGGCTGCGCGAGTCATGGTGGGACATCGAGATCGCGCGGCCGGTGGGCGGCCGCGGCGCCGACACCATGTGTGGTGACCTGTCGCGCTCGGCCGAGGACCTCGACGCCGACGCCCCTCGCGTCGTCACCATCACGCGTCGTCCCTGATCCGACGGGGCCCGGCCCGACCACCGCCCACGGCGCCGGATCAGGCAGCGCGATTACGCTGGAAGGATGATCCTGGCCGTCGACACCTCGATCGGCTCGACCGTCGCCGTGATCGGTGCGGACGGGTCGGTGCACGCCCGCCTCGAGAGCGAGAGCCCGCGCGGCCACGCCGAGGTGATCGGCGACCTGCTTGCGCGCGCTCTCGCCGATGCGCGTGTCGCCCCGGACGCGATCACCCACGTCGCGGCCGGTATGGGGCCCGGCCCCTTCACGGGGCTGCGGATCGGCATCGCCGCCGCGCGTGCCTTCGCCATCGGCCGCGGCATCCCGCTGCTTCCCGTCGTGAGCCACGACGCGGCCGCCCTCACGCGCATCGAGGACGGCGGGCCCGAGCGCTTCGCCGTCGTCACCGACGCCCGGCGGCGCGAGAACGCGGTCTCGGTGTACGAGGGGGTCGGTGCGGCGGATGTGCCCCGCCGCACGTCCGGCCCCGAGCTGCTGCCGCAGGCGGAGGACCTCGCGGCGCGCTTCCCGGGAGCCGAGATCGTGCACGTGGGCGCGATCGACGCCGCGCGCGTCGGCCGCATCGCCGCGCGGCGGATGGCGGCGGGGCTCGAGCCGGACGTCGCCGAGCCGCTGTATCTCCGCTCGCCCGACGTCGTGGCGAGCCACAGCCCGAAGCGGGTGAGCGCGTGACCCCCGGCGCCCGTATCCGCCCCGCCGTGCCGGCCGACCTCGACGCCATCATGTCGATCGAGCGGGCCTCGTTCCCGACCGACGCGTGGAGCGAGGCGATGATGGCCGACGAGCTGACGGGTCCATACGGCTTCTACGTCGTCGTCGAACAGGCGGAGCGGGTCGTGGGCTACGCCGGTCTGCGCGCGCTGCCCCACGCCGCCGACGGCGACATTCAGACCATCGCACTCGACGCGTCGGCGCGCGGGCGGGGGCAGGGGCGTGCGCTGCTGCGCCACCTCATCGAGGAGGCCGCACGCCGACGGGTTCGCGAGCTGTTCCTCGAGGTGCGTGCCGACAATCCGGTGGCGCAGGGCCTGTACGCGTCCGAGGGATTCTCGGAGATCGGCGTGCGCCCGCGCTACTACCAGCCGGACGGGGTGGATGCGATCATCATGAGGCTCGACGTGCGGGCATGGGACGCCGCTCGCACCGCGGACGCGCGGGAGGCAGGGGCATGCACGTGAACCGTACGGAGCCGCTCGTCCTGGGGATCGAGACGAGCTGCGACGAGACCGGGATCGGCATCGTCCGCGGCCGCACCCTGCTGAGCAACACGATCGCCAGCAGCATGGACGAGCACGCCCGCTACGGCGGCGTCGTGCCCGAGGTGGCCGCCCGCGCGCACCTGGAGGCGTTGCAGCCCGCGATCGAGCGGGCCGTGACCGAGGCGGGCATCCGCCTGAGCGATCTGGACGCCGTCGCAGTGACGAGCGGGCCCGGCCTGGCCGGGGCGCTCATGGTCGGCGTCGGCGCGGCGAAGGCGCTGGCGGTGTCGCTCGACAAGCCCCTCTACGCGGTCAACCACCTCGTCGGCCACATCGCGGCCGACATCCTGACCGAGGGCACGGAGCCCCTGGAGTATCCGACCGTGGCGCTGCTCGTCAGCGGGGGGCACACGTCGTTGCTG
Source organism: Microbacterium sp. Marseille-Q6965 (assembly GCF_946151065.1). Lineage (GTDB taxonomy): Bacteria > Actinomycetota > Actinomycetes > Actinomycetales > Microbacteriaceae > Microbacterium. Next base: position 286,115 of record NZ_CAMGZA010000004.1, read on the forward strand.
CTGGTGCGTGACCTCACCACCGATGTGGAGCTGCTGGGCGAGACGGTGGACGACGCGGCGGGAGAGGCGTTCGACAAGGTCGCGCGCATCCTGGGCCTGCCGTACCCCGGGGGCCCGCAGATCGATCGGGCCGCCGAGGGCGGCGACCCCGACGCGGTCCGCTTCCCCCGGGGCCTCTCGCGCGCCAGCGATCGGGACCGGCATCGCTGGGACTTCTCGTTCTCGGGTCTGAAGACGGCGGTGGCACGCTGGATCGAGCAGCGCGAGGCCGCGGGCGAGCAGATCCCGCTCGCCGACGTGGCCGCGAGCTTCCGGGAGGCCGTCGTCGACGTCCTGGTGACGAAGGCGCTGGATGCGTGCGCCGCGCACGGTGTGCCGCGGCTGCTGCTCGGCGGAGGCGTCATCGCAAACCGGCGTCTGCGCGACGTCGCGCTGGCGAGGGCGGCGGCCCAAGGGGTGACCGTGCGCATCCCGCCGTTGAGCCTGTGCACCGACAACGGCGCGATGATCGCGGGCCTTGCGGCCGAGCTCATCGCCTCTGGGCGCCAACCGTCCACGCTGGCCTTCGGAGCCGACTCGACGCTGCCCGTCACCGAGATCCAGGTCGCCGAGTCCGGGCCGGGCGCGGTGGCCCAGGCTCACCGCACGGCGTCCGCCGGAGGCGACGCGCCATGAGCGAGCCGTTGCGCCGTCGCGACGCGGGGGAGCGCCCGAGAGACGTGCTGGAACGGGCCGCGACCGACCCGGTCGAGCTCATCGAGAGCCTCGCGCACGACGCGCCCTCGGCGCGCACGCCGGCGCGTCGCGCCCGGCCGCACCGACCGCGGCGGCCGCTGGCGGGGGTGTCGCTCACGGCATCGGTGATCGGGCTGGTGCTGTCATGGTTCGTGCCCTGGGGCATGCCCGTGTCGGTGGCGGGCGCGCTGCTCGCGATCCTCGCGCTGCGACGCAGTGACGAGCGTCGGGGGCAGGCGTGGTGGGGGCTCGGGCTCGGCATCCTCGGAGCGGCGTGCGCGTCGTTCTGGATCGGGTGGATCCTCGACCAGCTGAGCGCGACGACCGCCGGCTGACGCGGCGCCGCCGGATCAGTCCGAGGACTTGAGGATGATCGCCTCCGTCGGGGGCGCGGCGATCGTGCCTGCCAGCTCCTTGGCCCGCGCGAAGGCCGCGTCGGTCGCGTCGCGCAGCACCTGACCGATGCCGGCGTCTTCGAGCACGGCGATCGCCCGCTCCGTGGTCCCCCGGGGGCTCGTCACCCGGCGCCGCAGCTCGGCGGGCGGCTCGCCCTCGGCATCGAGCAGCGCCGTCGCGCCCGAGAAGGTGCGTGCGGCGAGAAGAAGAGCGTCCTCGTCGGAGAAGCCCCTGTGCCGCGCCGCCTCGGCGAGCTTTTCGATGAAGAGGTAGACGTACGCGGGCCCCGATCCCGAGATCGTGGAGATCGCGTCGATGCCGTCGTCGCCGTCCACCTCGATCACCTCGCCGACGGTCTCGAACAGGCGCCGCACGATCGCGACATCGTCGGCGGTGGCGTGCGTTCCGGCCGCGATGCCCGTGACGCCGCGGCCGACCGTGGACGGCGTGTTCGGCATGGCGCGGACCACGGACGTGCCGGGGAGCCTCACCTCGTAGGCCGAGAGCGGCACTCCGGCCGCGAGCGTCACGACGATCGCGTCATCGCGCACGTGGGGCGCGAGCTCGAGCAGCAGCTCGGGCATGAGCTGGGGCTTGACGCCCAGCACGACCACGCGAGCCGCAGCGACCGCCTCGGCATTGGCGTTCGGCTGGTCCTCCAACGCGACGCTCGTCACGCCGTCGAGGCCGGTCAGCGAGGCGGCGCGGGCGGCCGTGCGATTCGTGACCACGATGCCGCCGTCCACGCCGATCCCGCCGGCGACGAGACCCCGCACGATCGCTCCTCCCATCGATCCGGCACCGATGAACGCGATCGAGGGCAGCGTGTCGCTCATGACCCCATCGTAGGCAAACGGCGGCCCGCGCGCGATGATGCGCGCGGGCCGCCGCGATGCTGTCGCGTGAGGACCGACTCACCGGTCGGTGAAGGCGTCCTTCACGTCGTCTCCGAGCTTCTTGGCCTTGGCCTTGACCTGGTCACCCTGGCCCTCGGCCTCCAGCGACTCGTTGTCGGTCGCCTTTCCGGTGCCCTCCTTGGCCTTGCCTCCCAGCTCCTCGGCCTTGTGCTTCATGTCGTCTCCGATGCCCATAGGGCGCTCCTTCCTCTCAGAGGCGGCGTCGCGCGCCGCCGGTGTCGGTCTTTCAGCCGCCCAGGCCGACGCGGTCGACCTTGCGGTGGTATCGCATCCCGGTCATTCCGCCGAGCACGGCGCCGACGAGCGTCACGATCGCGGCGCCCACGGCGGTGAGAATGCCGGTGGTCGTCGCCGTCTCCGGAGTCACGGGGATGCGCGGGAAGCCGTTGAACATCGCGAGGATGTCCCACTGGCTGCCGGCGATCGCGGTGACCACGGCAACGACGACCGCGACGACGATGGCCCACAGCCACACCGCGAGTCCCTGCTTGGCGCCGTTGAAGCGTGCCATTCGACCGGCGACGTACCCGCCGGCGAAATACGACACGAACAGCAGCACGGCCAGCACGATCGCGCCGAGGATGCTCGCGCCCGTGGGGTTGTCGGTGGCCGCCTCGCCGGCCTCGCCGACGCTGGTGCCGGTGCCCCAGCTCACGCCCGCGCCGATGGCCGCAGCGAGGGCCGTGAGCAGCACGGCCGTGCCCATGGCGGCGAGCCAGCCGAAGAAGGCCGAGCCGAACTTGAATCCCCCGAAGCGCTCCCGCTCGCGCTCCACGATCTCCTCGCGCAGCGCGCGGCGGTCGCCCGGCACCGCATCGAGGCGGCTTCCGCCGTCGGCGCGGTCGTCCGCGCCACGGTCGTCCCCCGAGTCGTGGCGGTCGTGACGCGAATCGCGGCGGTCGCGATCGTCGTCGCGACGGGTGTCATCCTGATGCAGCACGCGCGTCTCGCCGTCGTGACGCGCGGCGTCCTGCCGCACCGCCTCGTCGTGACGGAGAGCGTCGGCGACGCCGGCACGATATGCCGGGTCGTTCTCGAGCGGTTCCCGCCCGCCTTCCGGCGGGACCCCGCGGCCCACGGGCGGGACGTCGCGGTCCCGGCCGTCCTGCGTTCCCTGGCTCATGCCGCCACGGTAGGACGGAACCCCGGCCTCGCGAACCCCCGTTGCGTGAGCGGCACGAGGGCCGTACCCTGTGGCGCCCGTGCGGGCGGAGGGGTGCTGGCGTGAAAGCCGGGCACCGCGCGCCGGTCGGGTCAGCGGTCGAGGGACGCGAAGCGCTCGACGTCCTCGCTCGTGCCCGAGACGATGATGAGATCGTGGTTGGTCACCACGGTGTTCGCCTCGGCATAGCGGAACGGCTTGCCGGGGCTCTTCACGCCCACCACCGTGACGTTGTACTTGGTGCGAACGCCCGACTCGTTCAGGCCGATTCCCCGGATGAACCGCGGCGGGTACATCTTGGTGAGCACGAAGTCGTCGTCGAAGCGGATGAAGTCGAGCATCCGCCCGCCCACGAGGTGGGCGACGCGTTCACCGGCCTCCCGCTCCGGATAGATGACGTGGTTGGCGCCGACGCGGGCCAGGATCTTGCCGTGCGACTGCGAGACCGCCTTCGCCCAGATCTGCGGCACCTTGAGGTCGACGAGGTTGGCGGTGATGAGCACCGACGCCTCGATCGAAGAGCCGACCGCCACGACCGCCACCTGGAAGTCTGCGGCGCCGATCTGCTTGAGCGCGTCGATGCTGCGGGCATCGGCCTGCACGGCGTGCGTGACCCGCTCGGACCACTTCTGCACGAGCTCGAGGTTCTCGTCGATCGCCAGCACGTCGCGGTTGAGCCGGTCGAGCTCGCCGGCGCAGGCCGCGCCGAAGCGGCCGAGGCCGATCACGAGCACGGGTGCGTCGTTGCGGATCTGCTCAACCAACGATCGGCCTTTCCACGGGGAGAGAGTAGAGCTGAGAGCGGGATGTCGCCGCGACCGCCGCGGCAAGAGTGACTGTACCAACGCGGCCCATGAAGATCGTCGTCGCGAGCACGTACAGCGCCGGGTCGGGCAGCGTCTCGGTGAGCCCGGTCGACAGGCCGACGGTCGCGAAGCCCGAGATGACGTCGAACAGCACCTCGGCGATGGGGGCGTGCGTGATCTGCGCGATGATGATCGTCGACAGCGCGACGATCGTGGCCCCCCACGCGAGCACCGCGACGGCCACGCGTTGCACATCGCTCGGAATGCGCCGCCCGAACGCCTCGACGCTGCGGCGGCCCTTGGCCTCCGACCAGACGCTGAGGGCCAGCACGGCGAGCGTGGTGACCTTGATGCCGCCCGCGGTCGACGCCGAGCCGCCGCCGACGAACATCAGCATCGAGCCGACCACCATGCTCGATCCGTAGAGCTCGCCGATGTCGACCACCGCGAAGCCGCCGGATCGCGTCATCGCCGACATGAAGAACGACTGGAAGACCGTGTCCCACGCGTTCATCGACCCGTAGGTGCCGGGGTTCTCGTACTCCAGCGCGAGGAATGCCGCCGCGCCGGCGAAGAACAGGATGACGGTGGTGACGAGGGTCAGCTTGACGTGGAGCGCCCATCGGCGCGGCTGCCGCAGCTGCTTCGAGAGCGCGTAGATGACGGGGAAGCCGATGCTGCCGAGGAACACCGCCGCCATGATCACGGTGAGGAAGAAGTAGTCGTGGGCGAACACCGCGATCCCGCCGGGGTTCGGCGTGAAGCCGGTGTTCGTGAACGCCATCGCCGCGTAGTACGGCGCGTACCAGAGCGCCTCCCGCCAGGTGTAGCCCGCCGACATGATGGGCGTGAACAGCAGGATCGCGGCGCCGGCCTCGATCACGAGCGTCGAGAGGGCGACGGTGCGCAGCAGCTGGCCGACCTCGCCGAGCCGCACCGCCTGGCTCTCGCTCACGGCTCCGCCGTGCGCGCGCAGCGGGTTGGTGTCGCCCGCGACGATCAGCTTGGCGCGCAGCCCGAGGCGGCGCGAGATCACCAGGCCCAGCATCGACGCCAGCGTCAGAGCGCCCATGCCGCCGATGTTCACGCCGATGTAGATCACGGCATTGCCGAACGCGGACCAGTGCGTCGCCATGTCGACCGTGGTCAGACCGGTGACGCAGATGGTCGAAACGGCCGTGAACAGCGCGTCGGCGAAGGGTGTCGCCTCGCGTCCCGCCGACGAGATCGGCAGCGCCAGCAGGGTCGTCCACAGCGTGACGAGGAGCAGGAAGACGAGGATCGCGAACCGTGCCGGCGACGACGTCGTGAACTCGCGGAAGAAGTGCCCGAATCGGCGCCACTGGCGCTTTATGCCGCCAAGGGCATCGACGCGCGCGCTGAAGGCGCCCTGCGACATTCGATCCCCCTCCGAGCGAGAACGTCCTCATGGTACTCCCGCCGCGCTGCCGCTACCCTCGACCACATGGCGGACATCTTCGACGTGATCGCGGACGGCACCAGGCGCGACATCCTGCAGCTGCTGCTGCGCCGCTCGTCGGAGGGGAACGGCGGCACGAGCGTGTCTCAGATCGTCGCCGCGCTCGGCGTGAGTCAGCCGACCGTGTCGAAGCACCTGAAGGTGCTGCGCGAGGCCGAGCTGGTGTCGGTCCGCGAGGAGGGGCAGCACCGCTACTACAGCCTGTCGTCCGCGCCGCTCGAAGAGGTCGACGACTGGCTCGTGCCGTTCTTCGTCGATGAGGCAGACCTGGCCGACGAGGTCGCGTCGCTGTCGGCGCCGAGCCTGCCCGAGCCCGCCGCGCGCGCGGCCGAGGCGGTGGGGCGCGCAGCGGCCTCGGCCAAGAACGTCGTCCAGTCCGCCCTGAAGCGCCTCGGCGCCTGAGGTCCCGCGGGCTCTTCGGCTCGCTCGCGTAACGCTCGCACGCTCGCCTCGATGGCACGGAGGCGGGGCGCCGGTGTGATGACAGATGTCACGCGCAGAACGTGACGCGCACCGATCGCGGGGGTGGGCGCGCGGGCGCGAACGTGGAGGCATGGATACACAGACACCTCCCGCGGTCGCGCTGCGCCGCGTCGTGAAGGAGTTCCGTTCCGGCGGCGTCTTCCGCGCCGTCGACGGGATCGACCTCGACATCCGCCAGGGCGAGATCGTCGCCCTGCTGGGCCCGAACGGGGCGGGCAAGACGACCACCCTCGACATGGTGCTCGGGCTCACCCGGCCCACCGACGGCGACGTGGCGGTCTTCGGGCAGGCGCCGCGCGCCGCCGTGCGCGCGGGTCGCGTCTCCGCCGTGCTGCAGTCGGGCGGCCTGCTGCGCGACCTCACGGTGCGCGAGACGATCACCCTCATCGCCTCGACGTTCGCGGCGCCGCTCTCCGTCGACGAGGCGATCGAGCGTGCGGGGCTGGGCCGCATCGCCGGCCGGCGCGTGTCGAAGTGCTCGGGCGGCGAGCAGCAGCGCCTGCGTTTCGCGCTGGCCCTGCTGCCCGATCCGGATCTGCTGATCCTGGACGAGCCGACAGCCGGCATGGATGTGTCGGCCCGCCACGAGTTCTGGGGCACCATGCGCGAGGACGCACGCGCCGGGCGCACCGTCATCTTCGCCACCCACTACCTCGAGGAGGCGGACGCCTTCGCACAGCGGATCGTGATGATGGCCGGCGGGCGGGTGATCGCCGACGGCACGACCGCCGAGATCCGCGCCACGGGGACGGGACGCCGCGTCACCGCATACGTCGACCCGGCGGCACAGGACGCCGCCGTGGCGCGCCTGCGCGAGGCGGGCGCCGACGTCGAGGCCGACGCCGGGCGGCTGCTCGCGCGCACGGCCGATTCCGACGCGATCGCACGCCTGCTCCTCAACGAGCTCGGGGCGCACGACCTCGAGATCGCCGCCGGCAGCCTCGACGACGCGTTTCAGGCGCTCACCGGCGCCCACCGCCCCGGGAACACTCCCGCCCCGATGGGAGCCGTGCGATGAACCCCACCTTTTTCGCCATCGAGCTGAAGCGCATCGTGCGCGACGTCACGACGATGTTCTTCGTGGCGATCCTGCCTGCGGTGCTGTACCTCATCTTCGGAGCCAACCAGTCGTACGGTGACAACAGCGTCGGCAACGGCAACGTGGCCTTCTACGTGATGATCGGCATGGCCGCCTACGGCGCCGTGACCGCCACCGTGGGCGTCGGCGGCATGGCCGCCGTGGAGCAGATGCAGGGCTGGGGGCGGCAGCTGGGCCTCACCCCCATGAGCGACGCCCAGCGCGTCGTCACCCGCGCCGCCGTCGGGTTCGTCGTCGCGATCGTGCCCGTGGGGCTGATCTACGCGCTCGGCGCGGTGACCGGAGCCGAGGCGGAGCCGCAGGTGTGGCTGATCAGCGGGCTCGTCGTGCTGCTCGGCTCGGCGGTGTTCTCGTTCTTCGGGCTGCTGTCGGGGCTGCTGTTCCGCAGCGAGGCCGCGGTGAGCGCCGCCAGCGGGTCGCTGGTGATCTTCGCCTTCCTCGGCAACCTCTACTTCCCCTTGACCGGTCTGCTGCTCGACATCGCGCGCTTCACGCCGCTGTACGGATACGTGGCCCTCGCCCGGTACCCGCTCACCGACGGGTGGACGGTGCGGCAGAGCCCCGAGGACGAGTCGGTCCTCGAGCCGCTGTGGGTGCCCACCCTCAATCTCGGCCTGTGGGCGGTGGTCTTCATCGCGGCGACGCTGCTCGTCGCGCGTCGCGGCCGGGCGCGGCAGTGAGCACATTCGCACCGAGGGGTCCCGCATGCCCGAGGGAATGCGGGACCCCCGGCCCGGTCCTGGGAGCATGGGAGGCATGGCGGACGTGACGAGGCCGGATGTCGGACCGTGGACGCGGTTCTCGTGGGCGCTCGGCGTCATCTGGATCGTCTGCATGTTCTTCCCCCTTGCGGCGGCGCTGGAATCGGATGCGGCGCCGGTCGCGAAGGTCACCGCGGTGGCCCTGCTCGTCGCCTTCGCGGTCCTGTACGTCGCGACGTTCGTGTGGCTGACCCGATCCGCGTCCTGGGAGCAGGCGGCCCGCCGCGGGCTGCCCGCGCTCGCCGTGATGGCCGCGCTCATGATCGCGGCGGCGGTGCTCGTGGGGCCGGGCGCGCTCGGGGCGGGACCGTTCCTCATCGCTCTCGCGATGTTCTCGGGCCCGCGTGCGGCGTCGTACGCGATGTCGTCCGCGATCGCGGTGGCGCTGGCGACCGCGCTCGTGCTGTCCGGCGGTCTGGAGCATCAGTGGGTGGTGCTGCTGCCCACCGCGTTCGTGCTGATCGCGTGCGGGCTCGTGCGCGCCATCGACGGTGCGCAGGACGATCACAACGAGCTCGCCCGGCAACTCGCGATCGTCGAGGAGCGCGAGCGCGTCGCTCGCGACGTGCACGACGTGCTCGGCCACAGCCTCACCGTCGTGACGGTGAAGGCCGAGCTGGCCGAGCGCCTGATCGACGGCGACCCGGTCGCGGCGAAGGCCGAGCTGGCGCAGATCCGCAGTCTGACGCGCGAGGCGCTCGCGGAGCTGCGTGCCACCGTGGCGGGTCTACGCGTCGCCCGGCTTGGCGATGAGCTGCAGGCGGCCAGGGCCGCGCTCGCCGACGCGGGCATCGACGCAGACGTGCCCGACGAGGCCGACACGGTCGACCCGCCTCACCGGATCGTGGTGGCCTGGACGCTGCGGGAGGCCGTCACGAACGTCGTGCGGCACTCGCGCGCGGAGCGCTGCGCGGTGCGATTGGCACCGCGCGGGATCGTCGTGGAGGACGACGGCATCGGCACGCCCGCCGAGGTCGCCGCAACGGGCCTGCGGGGCATCCGCGAGCGCGCGGAGGCCGCGGGCGCGACGCTGACGGTCGGACCGGCGCGCGAGCTCGGGGCATCCGCCGCCGCGAGGGCCGGGGCGGACGGGACGCGGATCGAGGTGCGCTGGTGATCCGGCTGCTGCTCGCCGACGACCAGGCTCTCGTCCGGGGGGCCCTGGCCGCCCTGCTGAGCCTCGAGGCCGACCTGGAGGTCGTGGCCGAGGTCGACCGCGGCGACGGCGTCGTGGCTGCGGCGCGGGAGTCTGCGGCCGACATCTGCCTGCTCGACATCGAGATGCCGGGCGCGGACGGCATCGAGGCCACCGCGGCGCTGCGCGAGGCGCTGCCGTGGGTGCGCTCGGTGATCGTGACGACGTTCGGACGCCCCGGTTACGTGCGCCGCGCGCTCGATGCGGGGGCCTGGGCGTTCGTCGTCAAGGACACGCCCGCGCACGAGCTCGCCGACATCGTGCGGCGGGTGCGGGCGGGGGAACGGATCGTCGACCCGGCGCTCGCGACGCAGTCGCTCATCGGCGGCGCGAATCCGCTCACCGATCGGGAGCGCGAGGTGCTGCGGCACTGCCTCGACGGCCAGCCGGTCGCAACGATCGCGGCGCGCGTGCACCTTTCACCGGGCACGGTGCGCAATTACCTCAGCGCGGCGATCGCGAAGACCGGGGCCTCCGGGCGCGTGGCCGCCGCGCGCGTCGCGCAGGAGCGCGGGTGGCTCTGAGGCCACCCGCGCTCCCGGCGCCACGTCGCGGCGGGTTCAGCGCCGTCCGCCGCGGCGGGTGAAGAGCCACGAACCCCACGCGGCGGCCGCCGCGAGGATGCTGAGGCACCACGCCGCGGCCCACAGCGGATGAAGCCCGACCTCGGTCCCCATGAGGAGCCCGCGCAGGGATTCGATCACCGGGGTGACCGGCGACCACAGTGCCACCGCCTGCAGCCATTCGGGCATCGTCTCGATGGGCACGAAGGCGCTCGAGATGTACGGCAGGAACAGCAGGATGAAGCCGTAGCCGGTGGCCGCCTCCGCCGATCCCGCGGCGAGCCCGATCGCCGCGAACAGGTAGGTGATGGCGAGGATCCACAGTGCCACGATGCCGACCGCCGCGATCCATCCGCCCACGCCCCCCTCGGGGCGGAAGCCGATGAGGAGGGCAACGCCGATCACGACGGCGGTGGCGACGAGGTTGCGCGCCAGGCTCGCCACGACGTGCCCGGTGAGGACGGCGCCCGCGCGGATCGGCATGGTGCGGAACCGGTCGATGATCCCGCCCTGCATGTCGTTGGCGACGAACGTGGCGGTGGTCGCGGCGCCGAACCCGGCACAGGTGAGGATCGCGCCCGGGACGATGTAGTTGACGTAGTCGCCCGTGCGATCGATCGCGCCTCCGAACACGTACGTGAACATCAGCATGAGGAGGACGGGCAGCAGCACCGACATGAGCAGCGACTCCACGTCACGCAGCGAGTGGCGAAGGCTCCGGCCGATGAAGACGGACTCGGCGGTGAGGCCCCGCAGGGGCGGGCGGACGGCGACGGTGGTGCTCATGCGTACTCCTTGGGGGCGGGGGAGCGGTCGCTCCCGGGGGTTGGCCGGTCGGTCAGCGCCAGGAACACATCGTCGAGGGTCGGTCGGCGCAGCGAGACCGAGCCGCTTTCGCCGCCCGCGGTCAGCGCATCGACCGCCGCACGCAGGCCGGCGAGCGTGCCGTCCGTGGGGACCGCGCGGCGCACCGTGCCGTCGGCATCGCGCAGCTCGAGCCTCTCGTCGCCCACACGCGCCTTCAGCTGCTCGGCGGTGCCGAGGGCGACGATCCGCCCCTCGTGGAGCACGGCCACCCGGTCGGCGAGCTCGTCGGCCTCCTCGAGGTACTGCGTCGTGAGAAACACCGTGGTTCCCGCGCCCGCGAGCGAGCGGATGACGTCCCACAGCTCGCGGCGGCTGCGGGTGTCGAGTCCGGTCGTGGGCTCATCGAGAAACAGCACCTGCGGCCGCGCGACGAAGCTGAGCGCCAGGTCCAGGCGCCGACGCATCCCGCCGGAGAAGGTCGCGACGCGGCGTCGTGCGGCGTCGGCGAGGCCGAAGCGGCGCAAGAGTTGCTCCGCCCGCTCCTGCGCGGCCGGGCGCGACAGCCCGGAGAGGCGCCCGAACATGACGAGGTTCTCGTGGGCCCCGAGGCTCTCGTCGACGGCGGCCGACTGCCCGGTCAGCGCGATCCTCTGCTTGACCGCCAGGGGGGAGCGCAGGACGTCGTGGCCGGCGACGTGAACGCTGCCCCCGTCCGGTCGCGTGAGCGTCGTGAGGATCTGGATGGTGGTCGTCTTGCCGGCACCGTTCGGTCCCAGCAGGGCGAAGATCTCTCCGTCGCCGACGCTCAGGTCGACGCCGTCGAGGACGGCTCGTGATCCGTAGGTCTTGCGAAGACCCCGGACGTCGATGGCGGTGGGCATCGTCACTCCTTCTCTGTGTGGCTACTGTGTACGAACGAAACTGTTTATGACGGTAACATACTGTTTACGCCGTAAACAAGACCTAGACTGGGCGCATGGATGAGCCGGAGCCGGTCGAACTGCCGCGGGGGGTCGCGCTCGCCTGGGGGGTCGCCGCCTCGCCGCAACGCGGCCCGAAGCGCGAGATGAGCGTCGAATCGATCGTGGAGGCGGCCGTCGAGATCGCGGATGCCGAGGGCCTCGGGGCCGTCTCGATGGCGGCGGTCGCGAAGCGGCTCGGCTTCACGCCGATGTCGCTGTATCGCTACGTGAGCGCCAAGGACGATCTGCTCCTGCTCATGCAGGAGGAGGCGACCGGGCTTCCCAGTGAGGCCTCTCGCGAGGCGGAGGGCTGGCGTCAGAAGCTGCTGGTGCTCTTCCGCGAGCAGCTGGCCGTCTATGTGCGGCATCCCTGGTTGCTGTCCATCCCGATCACGGGCTCGCCGGTCACTCCCAACAGCTCCGCGTGGATCGAGGCCGGTCTGGCGGCCCTGGCCGAGACGCCGCTCGGAGCGGAGGAGCGCATGGCGGCCGTGCTGGCGGTGACGGGCCAGGCGCGCTGGAACGGCATCGTCTTCGCCGGCTACGCGCAGACGGCTCGCGAGTCGGGCAGGAGCGACGAGGAGGTCGCGGCGCGAGAGCAGGCCTTCTACGACGCCGTCATCACGGCCGAGGCGTACCCCCACCTGCGCTCGATCGTCGAGGCGGGCGTCTTCGTCTCGCCGTACGACCCGTTCCGCTGGTCCTTCGAGCGCACGCTCGACGGCATCGAGGCGTACATCGCCCGCCTCGACCGCGGGGAGCCGTCTCGACTCGACGATGCGTCCGCACCGGCCGACGATCTCGACGTGGCCGAGGACAAGCGCTACCGCGCCGCCGCCAAGGCCGCCGCCGACGCGCAGAAGGCGGTGCTGCAGGCCGAGAAAGCGCTGCGGCAGGCGCGCAAGGCGCAGCGTCAGGCGCTCGCGGAAGCGCGGGAACGTCGCTCTCGCGCGACCCGCTGAGACCACACGAACCACACAGGTTTACACGCATCCCTCGCAACCCCTAAAGTGAGGGGATCGAAGGACCGGGAGGGGATTCCAGGGATGGCTGAGCTGCCGGATGTGCGCTTTCTGACGGTGGCCGAAGTCGCCGACATCATGCGTGTGTCGAAGATGACGGTCTACCGTCTCGTGCACTCGGGCGAGCTCCCGGCCGTGCGTTTCGGCCGCAGCTACCGCGTGCCGGAGACGGCGGTGACCGCGGCGCTGCAGCAGCCGTTCGTCGCCGAGGAGCGCGTGGCCGACGCCGGCTGACGGCTCCGCTGGGTGCCTCCCGAAAGCGTTGCGCGGCTCATGCGTTAGGATGCTCTGAGGCACTTTTCCTGCCGCGACCTTTTCGGGCTCCGGCACCAGCTGGTGCCGTGCATCCAACCCTTGACTTAGCGAGGTTTCCGTGGGTTCTGTCATCAAGAAGCGCCGCAAGCGCATGGCGAAGAAGAAGCACCGCAAGCTGCTTCGCAAGACTCGCCACCAGCGCCGCAACAAGAAGTAAGCGGCACGTCCAAAAGCGCCGGTCCCGTCTCGACGGGCCGGCGTTTCTGGTTTCCGCGTCCTCCCGATCCGCACGGCCGCGAACCTGAGAGGATGGACACATGAACGAGATCTCGGTCCAGGAGCTTCATGCGGCCGCGGGGGAGCAGCCGCTCATCGACGTGCGGGAGGCCGATGAGTTCGCCGCCGGGCACGTGCCCGGCGCGGTGAACATCCCGCTCTCCGAGCTCGGGGAACGGCTGCACGAGCTGCCCGCCGAGCCGTTCGCCCTCATCTGCGAGGTCGGCGGACGCTCCGGACGCGCCTGTGCGGCGCTGGAGCCGCGCGGGTACCCGGTCACGAACGTCGCCGGCGGCACGAGCGCCTGGCGCGCGGCGGGCTATCCCCTCGAGCGGTGAGCATGTCATGACCGACCTCACGATCCTCACCAAGCCCGACTGCCACCTCTGCGACGTCGCCCGCGAGATCGTGGAGCAGACCCTTGCGGACCTGCCCGACGACGTGGCCGATGCCGTCGAGGTCACCGAGGTGTCGATCCTCGACGACGATGCGCTCTACGCGCAGTGGTGGGAGAAGATCCCCGTGGTGCTCATCGACGGCAAGCTGCACGGACACTGGCGTGTCGCCCCCGACCGCCTGAGGAACGCGCTGGTAGGCGCGGCGAAGGAGAGCGCATGATCCGCCACATCGTCATGTTCACGGTCGACGGACAGACCCAGGACGAGAAGAACCAGCAGATCCTCGAGGCGGCCACCCGGCTGGAGGGGCTCGTGGGCGTCGTCCCGGGACTGCGCGTCATGAACGTCTACGCCAACGCCATCGACGTACCCGGCAACTTCGACTTCACGCTGGTGGCCGACTTCGAGGATGAGGAGTTGCTGCGGGGCTACGTGACCCACCCGGCACACGTCGAGGTCGCGGAGTACATCGGCACGATCCGCACCTCGCGCGCGGCCATCGACTTCGACATCTGAGTCAGCCGACGGCGGCCGCGGCGGCGCGGCCCGCGGTGCGCCCGGAGAAGAGGCAGCCGCCGAGGAAGGTGCCCTCGAGCGCGTTGTAGCCCATCATGCCGCCACCGCCGAAGCCGGCGACCTCGCCCGCCGCGTACAGCCCCGGCAGCGGCGAGCCATCTGCCGTGAGGCAGCGGGCCTGCAGATCCGTCTCGAGGCCTCCCAGCGTCTTGCGCGACAGGATGTGCAGCTTGACGGCGATCAGCGGACCGGCCTGGGGGTCGAGCAGGCGGTGCGGTCGTGCGACGCGCACGAGCCGATCGCCGAGGTATCTCCGTGCGCCCCGCAGTGCGGTGATCTGCGCGTCTTTTGTGAACCCGTTCGCAAGCTCCCGGTCGCGTTCCTCCACCACGCGACGCACATCGGCGGCGTCGAGCGCGGGTCCGGCCGGCTGCTCCGCCGCGAGGCGGTTCATCCCGACGACGAGCTCCTCGACCGTGCCGGCCGTGACGAAGTCCGGACCGTGGTCCACGAACGCCTGCACCGGCGCGGGGGCGCCCTTGCGCAGCCGCTGGCTGAGGAGCTTCAGATCCTTGCCCGTCAGATCCGGGTTCTGCTCGGACCCGGACAGCGCGAACTCCTTCTCGATGATCGCCCGGGTCAGCACGAACCATGAGTAGTCGTACCCCGTCCGGCGCAGCTCCGCGAGCGTGCCGAGGGTGTCGAATCCGGGGAAGAACGGCGCCGGCAGGCGACGGCCGGTGGCATCCAGCCACAGCGAGGAGGGGCCGGGCAAGATCCGGATGCCGTGACCGGGCCAGATCGGGTCCCAGTTGCGAAGGCCCTCGACGTAGTGCCACATCCGGTCGGGATTGATCACGCGCGCCCCGCTGCGCTCGGCGATGCCCAGCATGCGCCCGTCCACGTGCGCGGGCACGCCCGACACCATGTGCTCCGGCGGTGTGCCGAGGCGGGCCGGCCAGGCGCGCCGGACGAGGTCGTGGTCGCCGCCGATGCCACCGCTCGTGACGATCAGCGCCTGCGACCGCACCTCGAACGAGCCGGCTTCGTCCCGGTTGGTCGCGGCGCCGCGCGGCGCCTCGTCGGGCGCCAGGCGCGTGCCGCGGACGCCGACGGCCGCCCCGCCCTCGAGGATCAGCCCGTCGACGCGGTGCCGGAAGGCGAGGCGAATGCGGCCCGCCTCGACGTGCGCCTGCACGCGGCGCGCGAACGGTTCCACGACGCCGGGCCCCGTGCCCCACGCGATGTGAAACCGCGGCACGGAGTTGCCGTGCCCCGCCGCCCGGCCGTCACCGCGCTCGGCCCAGCCGACGATCGGGAAGATGCGCAGGCCCTGCCCGTGGAGCCAGGGCCGCATCTCCCCGGCCGCGAAGTCGAGGAACGCGTCGGCCCATGCGCGCGGCCAGCGGTCCTCCTCCCGGTCGAACTGAGCGCTGCCGAACCAGTCCTGCCGCGCGAGCTCTAGCGAGTCGCGCACGCCGAGACGGCGCTGTTCGGGGGTGTCGACGAGGAAGAGTCCGCCGAAGCTCCAGTGCGCCTGGCCGCCGAGGCTCTGGGGGCCCTCCTGATCGAGGATGAGCACGCGGCGTCCCGCGTCGGCGGCCTCGGCGGCGGCCACGAGACCGGAGAGCCCGGCCCCCACGACGACGATGTCGGAGTCCATGGGGTCATCGTAGGGCGCGACGGCTCGCGCCCTCAGACGGCTCAGCCCTTCTCGGGCGTCGCGTCGACCCCGGCCTCCTTGCGCTGCTCGGGCGTGATGGGCGCCGGCGCCTCGGTGAGCGGATCGAATCCGCCGCCGGACTTCGGGAACGCGATCACCTCGCGGATCGAGTCGGTCTTCGTCAGGTGCTGCAGGATCCGGTCCATGCCCAGCGCGATGCCGCCGTGGGGCGGGGCGCCGAACTTGAAGGCGTCGAGGAGGAAGCCGAACTTCTCCTGCGCCTGCTCGTCGGAGATGCCCATGACGTTGAAGACGCGCTTCTGGATGTCCTCGCGGTGGATGCGGATCGATCCGCCGCCCAGCTCGGTGCCGTTGCAGACGATGTCGTATGCGTAGGCGAGGGCCGAACCCGGGTCGGTGTCGAACGTGTCCTCGAACTCGGGCTTGGGGCCCGTGAACGCATGGTGCACGGCCGTCCATTCGCCGGCGCCCACCGCCACATCGCCCGACGCCACCGCGTCGCCCGCGGGCTCGAACATCGGGGCGTCGACGACCCACGTGAACGCGAACGTGTCGGGGTCGAGCAGGCCGAGACGGCGGCCGATCTCGACGCGCGCGGCGCCGAGCAGCGCGCGCGAGTCCTTCGTCGAGCCGGCGGCGAAGAAGGCGCAGTCGCCGGCCTCCGCACCGACGAGCTCCCTGAGACCCGCCTGCTCGCTCTCCGAGAGGTTCTTCGCGACGGGGCCGCCGAGCGTGCCGTCCTCGTTGAACAGCACGTAGGCCAGGCCTCGCGCTCCGCGCTGCTTGGCCCACTCCTGCCAGGCGTCGAGCGTCTTGCGCGGCTGGCTGGCGCCGCCGGGCATGACCACCGCGCCGACATACTCCGCCTGGAACACGCGGAACGGCGTCTCGCGGAAGTACTCGGTGGCCTCGACGAGCTCGAGCCCGAAGCGCAGGTCGGGCTTGTCCGAGCCGTATTTCGCCATCGCGTCGGCGTACGTCATCCGCGGCAGCGGGGTCGGCACGTCCACGCCGATGGTGGCCCACATGGCCTTGACCACGGCCTCCGTCAACTGGATGACGTCCTCCTGGTCGACGAAGCTCATCTCGATGTCGAGCTGCGTGAACTCCGGCTGGCGGTCGGCCCGGAAGTCCTCGTCGCGGTAGCAGCGCGCGATCTGGAAGTACCGTTCCACGCCGCCCACCATGAGCAACTGCTTGAACAGCTGCGGCGACTGGGGCAGGGCGTACCAGCTGCCGGGGTGCAGTCGCGCCGGCACGAGGAAGTCGCGCGCGCCCTCGGGGGTCGAGCGCGTCAGGGTCGGCGTCTCGACCTCGACGAACTCGCGCTCGTGCAGCACGTCGCGGATCGCCTTGTACACCTGCGAGCGCAGGCGGATCGCGGCGGCGGGGCCCTGCCGGCGCAGGTCGAGATAGCGGTGCCGCAGGCGCACCTCCTCGCCGATCGGGTCGGCGTCGGCCAGGCCGGACGAGACCTGGAACGGCAGGGGAGCGGACTCGTTCAAGACGATCACGTCGGCCGCGATGAGCTCGATCTCACCCGTGGGGAGGTTGGGGTTCTCGTTGCCCGCTGGGCGCTTCGCGACCTCGCCGGTCACCTGCAGCACGAACTCGCTGCGCAGGGGATGCGCCACCTCCTCGTCGCGGATGACGACCTGGGCGATGCCGGACGCGTCGCGCAGATCGATGAAGGCGACACCGCCGTGATCGCGCCGGCGATCCACCCACCCGGTCAGGGTGACGGTCTGGCCGATGTGCTCGGCTCGCAGCGAGCCGGCGGTGTGGGTGCGGAGCACTTCAGGTTCCTCCTGTGATCGCGGACCACCCAAGTCTAGGCGGGAGCCGCGCGCGCTCCGCCGAGGGGGCGAGGACCGGGCGGATGATCCGGCGGTCGCGGTGCAGCGGCGGGTCAGCCCGGCGGCATGAGGGCCGCCATGGCGCGATGCGCCTCGCGCTGCGCGGTCACGACGCGGGCCTCGTCCACCCGATGCGACCACCACTCGCTGTCGGCGCCGCGCACCGCGTCGGCCAGGCGTGCCAGCCCCGCGATGAGCTCTCGCCGCGCCCGCTCGCGGGCGGCCGGGTCCCTCGCGTCCACCGCGCGCGCCGCGGTCGTGAGCTCCTCCACCCGCCGGGTCCACAACTCGGCGTGACGGCGCAGGTGCCCATTGCGGATCGCGAGCGCCGCGGCCAGGCCCATGACGATCCCCAGCACCGTGTCGATGAGTCGGTCCGCGACGAGCCCCGCGGTGGGCTGCGGCGCCGCGAACTCGGCGATGAGCAGCGCCATCGGTGTGACGAACAGCTGCCCGATGGCGTAGTTGCGGGGCACGAACAGCTCGGCCAGCGCGTTCAGCGCGAGCACGAGGAGCGCGGCCACGAGCGGGTCGACGTGGGAGATCGGCGCGAGCGCGGCGAACAGCAACACCCCGCCGATCGTTCCGGCCGCGCGCGAGGGCCAGCGGTGCCACGTCAGCAGCAGGTTCGGCTGAATGATCACGGCAGCGGTCGTGATCGCCCAGAAGGGCCGCCCGACGCCGAGCGCGGTCGACAGCAGAGCGGCCAGCGCCCCGCGGATCAGGGTGCGCCAGAAGTAGGGCCACGACGACGAGCCGGGGCGGAAGGCCGCGAGCACGGGGTGGCGCGCGTCGAAGGTGGCGGGGCGGTCGAGGGCGATGCCGCGCAGCTGCGCGCGCTCGCCCTCGTCGATCGGCGCCTGCGGGAGCGGGGTCCGCGCTGCCCGGATGGCGCCCGCGTCCGACCGCATCCCTCCCGGTCGCCCCAGCGACGGGTCGATCAGGACCCGCTCCGCGCTGAGCACGTGTGCCTCCAGGCGTGCGCGCAGCCGGGTGTCGCCCGCATCGGCGAGCGCGCGCCACGCGGTGGTGATCGCCGCGGCCAGCGCCTCGCGGGCGGTCGGATCGGTGGGGCGATCGGCTCGCGTCGCCGCGGCCTCGAGCGCGAGCGCGACCGCGCGGCGCTCCGGCCCGTGCGGGCGCACCAGCGCCGGAGCCATGCAGACGAGCCACGACAGCGCGGCGGTCGCGGCGACGAGCCCGATGTGCAGGGGAAGCCCGGCCCAGGTCTGGCCGGTGAAGACCATCGCGGTGAGCAGGAAGATCGGAATCACCGGCCCCGGCGGGCCGACCCGGGACGCGTCGTGTGCGACCTTCGTGACGGCCGCCAGCAACGCGGCGATGAGGATGAGCGCGGGCGTGCTCGACACGGCGGCCGACACGGTGAGCGCGACGGCGCAACCGACCGTCAACCAGAGCGCGAACAGCGCCGCGGTGACGGCGCGCCTGCGGTAAGGCATGGCGTGCGTGAACAGCGCGACCATCGACCCGGCGAGGGTGTACGAGACGAGGTCGAGGCGCCCCAGCGGCGCGAGCACGAGCAGGGGAAGCAAGCCGGAGACGACGACCCCCGACGCGCGTTTCCACCAGAGGTCGTGGGGGAGGCGGCGGGAGCGCAGGGCGGGCAGCAGCGAGAGGTCGGGGCGCACGCGGGCGGGTCGCCGGCAGCGTCAGAGGTGTATACGAGACAGGTCCATCCTCGCGCCGTGCGGCGCCGGCGCGGCCCGGTCCGCCCATCGTGCCTCGACGCACGACCCGGGGCGACGCCAGAATGAGGCATGACCTTCGCGCCCGACACCGTCGATCCCGCCGTTCCCCAGCCGCCCGTCCGAGACGGTGAGCTGTTCCGCTACGTCTCGCAGCCGTCCGTGCAGCGCCGGACCATGCGCAAGTCGCTCACCACGCTGCTCGTGGCGGCGGTGCTCACCGCGGTCATGCTCGTGCTCATGGTCGCGATCCCCGAGGGATGGTGGGCATTCCTGATCATCGCGGTGATCGGGGCGCTGGGGGTGGTCATCTGGGGCGTCATGTATCTCGGTGCGCGCACGGCGGCGAACGCCACGGGCGACGACCTTATCGACCTGATCGTGGTGCCGACCGGGTTCGTCACGCAGGGAGGCCTCTACACCGCCTGGGAGGAGGTGGCCAAGGTCGAGGTGGCGAAGATCGCCCGCCCGAGCGCGCCGCAGGGGAGGGTGTCGGTCGGGCAGCGCGCCGGCCACGCCATCGCGAAGCGGCTGACGGACCTCGGCGGCGCCAACGTCACCGTCAACATCCACCTCCGCGACGCGAAGGCCGTCATGGCCCGTGCCGTCACCAAGGCACAGAAGCTCGCGGTCATGGACTTCGCCGGCTACATCCACACCGGGCTCGGACTGCGCCCGTGGGTAGCCGTCGAACCGCTCGTCGCTCACCTGCAGCAGGAGTGCGTCCGGCGTGGGACGCTGTTCGAGATCACCGGCTGACGCGGTCTCGCGAACCTCCCGCCGTGGATTCGGGGGCTGCCCCCAGGGACATGGCGGATGGGGTCGGTAGTGTCGAGCGGGCGGACCCGCGCGACGAAAGGCCCTGCATGCACCTTCTCCAGGCGACGACCACCTCCGGATCCGACGGGTGGCTGTCGGGACTGGTCGACTGGCTCGTCGGCCTCATGGACCTCATCGGCCCCGTGGGCGCCGGCATCGCCATCGCGGCGGAGAACATCTTCCCGCCCATCCCCAGCGAGGCGATCCTGCCGCTGGCGGGCCTGGCCGCGAGCCGCGGCTCGTTCGCCATCTGGGAGGCGATCCTGTGGACGACCATCGGGTCGCTGGCCGGAGCCCTCCTCCTCTACGGCATCGGGGCGTGGTTCGGGGTGAAGCGGCTCGTCTGGATCGCGGAGCGGGTGCCCCTGCTGCGCGCCGACGATGTGCATCGTACGGTCGCCTGGTTCGAGAAGCACGGGCCGGTGGCGGTCTTCTTCGGGCGTTTCGTGCCGATCTTCCGCAGCCTCATCTCGATTCCGGCGGGCGTCGTGCGCATGCCGCTGTGGAAGTTCGCGCTGTACACCGGGGGCGGCAGCCTCATCTGGAACACGATCTTCGTGTTGGTCGGCTACTTCCTGGGCGAGTCGTGGCACGTCGTCGAGCAGTACATGGACATCGCGCAGAACGTCGTCATCGTCGTCGTGGTCGCGGCCGTCGCGGTCTTCGTCTGGCTGCGCGTGCGTCAGATCCTCCGCGATCGGCGCGAGCGACAGCCCCGCGAGGAGTGACGGGCGCTAGGTCGCCGCGGCGACCATCCCCCCGCGCTTGACGCTCTGCAGGCTCACCGCGACATCGGCGAGCTGCAGGCCCGGCAATCCGCCGATCGTGTCCGAGAGGAACTCGTAGAGCGCGGCGTCTGAAGGCAGCGCGACCTCTCCGCACAGATTGCGATCACCCGTCGTCGCGGCCATCATGAGCACCGCCGGGTGGCTCGCGAGCAACTCACCCGCGCGACCGAGCTGCGTCGGGTTGATGGTGAGCGCCACGAAGGCGTCGATCTCCAGCCCCAGCGCGTCCGGCTCCACGACGGTGCGCATGCGCAGCGCGCCGGACGTCATCAGCGATTCCGCGCGGCGGCGGGCCGTGACGGCGCTCACGCCGCAGCGGTCGGCGATCTGCTGCCAGGAGGAGCGGCCGTCGGTGCTCAGGGTGTCGACGATGCGTCGGTCGAGCGGGTCGCAGTGGATCGGCACGGTCGGGATGCGGTCGTCCCACCAGTCGGTGCGTAGCGCGCGCAGTTCGGCGGCCAGATGCGCGGGGATGAGGTCGGGGAGCCAGCGGTGCGGTGTGGCGAATCGCCGGATGACCTGATTGCTCCAGATCGCCAGCACCCCGTCGAGAGCCGGCAGCCGGTCCCGGGTGAGCGCGAGGAGGTGGCCCGGAGAGGTGTACTGGATCTCGGCGACACAGTCCACGCTGCCCGTGAGGAGCTTCACCGAGCCCGTCTCGGGCCACTCGGCGAGCGCTTGAGCGGTGCGCTGCCCGTGGCCGGGACGGCAGCGCAGCCGCACGAACACCGATCGCGCGCGTCGCGTGGCCTCGCCGTCGAGCACGCCGATGACGCGCACCGCCCCGGACCCGAGCAGCGCGGCGACGCGTCGTGACACCGTCGCCTCCGAGGTGAACACGGCCGCCGCGATCTGCGCATTCGTCGCTCGCGGGTGTGCCAGGAGGGCGCCGACGATCCGGAGATCGAGGTCGTCGAAGGGAGCATTCATTCTCGTACTGTGCCGGGCTTGTCGATTTCTTGCAATACGGTGCGCCTACGGTGTGCGAATCGCTTGCCGACGGGAGGATCCCCAGAACCCCGCTACGTCCCCTGAGGAGTGAGATGAGTCACATGAGTCGGCCGCGTATCGCGGTCTCCCTGGCGGCGCTTGCCGCCATCAGCATGCTCGCCGGCTGTGGCGCCGGCGGGAGCGGCCAAGGCGACGGCGCGTCGGCCGAGTCGCTGACCTTCTGGACGCCGCAGACCACCCCCGAGCGGCTCGCCGTGCAGGAATCGGTCGCGGCGGCGTTCGAGGACGAGACCGGAATCGCCGTCGAGGTCGTTCCGATGGCCGGCGCCGACGCCGACCAGGCGATCGCGACGGGCGCGGCCTCGGGCGATGTCCCGGACGTGGTCCTGCTGGCCTCCCCGCAGGTGAGCGCCTGGAACGCGCAGGGCCTCATCGACACCGCCGCCGCTGCCGCCGCCGTCGAATCGCTCGGCGCCGAGACCTTCAACGAGCACGCGCTCGAGGCCGTGACGCTCGACGGCACGGTCTCCGCGGTGCCGAGCGACGGTTGGACGCACCTCGTCGCCTACCGCGCGGACCTCCTGGAGCAGGCGGGTGTCGAGGCACCCACGAGCGTCGCCGAGCTGGCCGCGGCGGCCACGACGATCAAGGAGCAGCTGGGCATCACCGGGCTCGCCTTCGGCACCCAGCCCGGCACCGCCAGCGCGACGGAGGGCGTCCAGTCCATCTTCCAGAGCGCCGGCTGCGAGCTGGTCGAGGACGGCACGGTGACGATCGACTCGCCGGCCTGTGTCGAGGCCGCCGAGCACTTCCTGACGCTGCGCAACTCGTCGACCCAGGGCGACATGGACGTGCCCGCCGCGCAGGCCGCCTACCTGGCCGGCGACGCCGCGATGCTGCTGTTCTCGACCCACATCCTGGACGAGCTGAACGGGCTGGCGGAGGCGACGCCCGTCACCTGCGGCGAGTGTGCCGGCGACCCGCAGTTCCTCGCGAAGAACTCGAAGTTCCTCACCGTGATCGACGAGGACAACCCGCGTCAGTACGGTGCCATCCTCAGCTACGTCGTGCCGACGGGCGCCCAGAGCGAGGCGGCCCAGCAGTTCATCGAGTACGCGATGAGCTCCGGCTACATCGAGTCCCTCTCGGCCGCGGCCGAGGGGCGCATCCCGCTGCGCAACGGCACGGCGGAGTCGCCGACGGAGTACATCGACGCGTGGGGCGATCTCGGCATCGGCGTCGACGGCGCCGCCACCACGGCCGAGGTCTACGGCGAGGAGTTCGTGGCCGAGATGGGCGAGGGCATCAACTCGGTGTACCTGTGGGGCATGGGCACCGGTGACACGACGCTGGCGGGCCTCGTCTCGAGCCAGGGCGTGCTCGCCGCTCAGATCGAGCAGCTCTACAACGGCGCCAGCGCCGAGGAGGTCACGGCCGCCATGAAGCAGGCGGTCGAGGAGGTCCAGGCCGGACTGTGACGTCGCTCGCACCCGTGACAATCTCCGAGGGGACCCCCGCGAGCGGGACGTCCCCTCGGGGAACCGGTCGGCAGCTCAGCCGGTCCGGCCGTGACAATCGCAACGGACTGCTGCTCACGGCACCGACGTTCCTCGTCATCGTCGTGGCCTCGATCCTGCCGCTCGTCCTCGTCGTCGTCTTCGCCTTCAGCGAGGTCCGGCTGGTCGACATCCCCCGGCTGTTCGCCGAGCCGATCGACTGGTCCCTCGGCAACTTCGAGCGCGCGCTGACGAATGCGTCGTTCTGGCAGGCGCTGGGCACCACCGTGCTGTACGCGACCCTGACGATGGTCGGGTCCGTCGGCGTGGGTCTCGTCCTCGCGCTCGCCCTGCGGCGTCCGTTCCCCGGGAGGGGCGTCGTCAGGGCCCTGTTGCTCGTGCCCTACGTGCTGCCGATCATCGCCGCCGTGACGATCTGGCAGACGATGCTGAACCCGCAATACGGCATCGTCAACGCGATCGGGACGCAGTTCCTCGGCTGGCCCAGCGCCGTCGGGTTCCTCTCGACCACCACCCTCGACGTGTGGGGCATCCCCATCCCGCTGTCTCTGCTCGTCGTCGTGCTGTTCGAGATCTGGACGAGCGCGCCGCTGTCCTTCCTTTTCCTCACCGCGCGTCTGCAGAGCGTCGCGCCGTCGATCGAGGAGGCGGCGGCGCTCGACGGCGCCAGCGGACGCCAGGTGCTGACGAAGATCGTGCTGCCGCAGCTGCGCGGGGTCATCCTGCTGCTGTGCCTGCTCCGGTTCATCTGGACGTTCCAGAGCTTCAACGAGGTGTACCTGCTCACCGAGGGCGCCGGCGGCACGCAGGTGATGGCGCTGAAGGTCTACACCGAGCTGGTGCAGCGCCTCGACATCGGCAGCGCCGCCGCGTACGGCCTGCTCATGTCGGTCGTGCTCGTGGCCCTCCTCGTCGTCTACGTCGTGCTGTCGCGGAAGAGGGTGGACGTCGAATGAGCCGCAGATCGCCGCTCGCCCCGTCCTTGCCCGCCAGGATCGGCCGGTGGATGATCGTCGCCGTCGCACTGGTCTGCGCCGTCGGCCCCGTCGCGTACGGCCTCCTCGTGTCGCTGCGCCCGTACTCCTCGGTGGTCCAGAACCCCCTCGACCTCGTCCCGGCCTTCGGAGAGCTGGACTTCTCGGGCTATACGACCGCCATGCTCGATGCGTCGCAGGGCGGGTACGGGCTCGGCCGCTTCGTCGTGAACTCCCTCGTCGTCGCGCTCGGAACGGTCGTGCTGTCGATCCTCGTGTCGGTGCTCGGCGCCTACGCCGCCGCGCGCTTGCGCTACAAGGGCCGCGCGGTCGTCAACGCCATCATCCTCGGCATCTATCTCTTCCCGGGGATCGTGCTGTCGGTGCCGCTGTTCGTCATCCTCGCGCGCGCGGGGCTGACCGGCTCGCTGGTCGGACTGTTCTTCGTCTACGTGGCCACGACGGTGCCGGTGGCGCTGTACATGATGCGCAACTACTTCCTCGCCCTGCCCGAGAGCATCGAGGAGGCGGCGCTCATCGACGGCGCGTCGCTGCCGCGCATGCTGCGGAGCATCGTCCTCCCGGTGGCCCTGCCCGGCGTCATCGCGACGGCGATCTACGTGTTCATGATCGCGTGGAACGAGTACTTCTACGCCCTGCTGTTCCTCGTGCGCGACCGCGCCCTGTGGACCGCGCCTCTGGGGATCTCCCAGTTGACCGACATGAACGTGCCCGTGACCGCGCTGCTCGCCGGATCGCTCGCCGTGACCGTGCCCGTGGTGGTCCTCTTTTACATCGCCCAGAGATACCTCGTAGACGGCCTGACGGCGGGAGCGGAGAAATGACGATGATGGCCGATGCGGGGCACGCTCCGGCGGGCGCGGCGCGCCCACCGATACGGATCGCGATCCTCGGCGCCGGCGGGCGGGGGCGAGACGCCTACGGCGGCTGGGCGATCGCGCACCCCGACGACGCGCGGATCGTCGCCGTCGCCGATCCGGACGCCGCCCGACGCGCGGTGCTCGCCGCACGCGCCGCGGGCGTGCGCGAGTACGACGACTGGCGCGCCCTCGTCGCCGATCTGCGCGTGATCGGGGCGGACGCGGTGGTGATCGCCCTGCCCGACGCGCTGCACGTGGACGCCGCGATCGCCGTCGCCGACGCCGGCCTGCCGTTCCTGCTCGAGAAGCCGGCCGCGCCCGCTCTCGCGGAGCTGGCGCGGCTGGCCGCGCACGTCGGCAGCGTCTCGGCACGGCTGGCGATTGGGCACGTGCTGCGGTTCACGCCGTTCTGGCGCGCCATCAAGCGCATCTGCGAGTCGGGCGCCATCGGACGGCTCATGACGATCGAAGTGCGCGAGAACATCGGGTTCTGGCACTTCGCCCACTCGTACGTGCGCGGGAACTGGCGCAACTCCGCGGAGTCGAGCCCCATGGTGCTCGCCAAGACCTCCCACGACCTCGACCTGATCCGGTGGATCGCCGGATCGGCGCCGGCCACGATCTACAGCATCGGGTCGCTCAGCTGGTTCCGGGAGGAGAACGCCCCCGCGGGCGCTCCCGCGTTCTGTCTCGACGGCTGCCCCGCCGCCGCGACGTGCCCGTTCTATGCCCCGCGCTACTACGTCGAGGCGCTCGCCGAGACGCACGGACACCCCGTGACCCTGCTCGGCGCCGACACCTCGATAGAGGGGCGGCTGCGCGCGCTCGCCACGGGCGACTATGGTCGCTGCGTGTACCGCAGCGACAACGACGTCGTCGACCACCAGCAGACGACGATGGAGTTTCCCGACGGTCTCACGGCCACGCTCACGGCATCGGCCTTCACGGCGGAGAACACCCGCACCCTCGGCATCACCGGCAGCGCCGGGCAGCTGACGGGGCACATGGAACGCGGCACGCTCACCGTGGACCTGTTCTCGCCGGGCGCGACGCTCCCACCCGACCTCGAGCTCGCCGAGCACGACACCGCCGCCCTCCCGCCCCTCGGGCACATGCGCCACCGCGTCAGGGTGGTGCCGCCGGCGACGGATCTCGGTGACCACGCCGGTCACGCCGGCGGGGATGCGGGGCTCATGGCGGCGTTCGTGCGCGCCGTGCGCGAAGAGACGGTGGGTCGCGGGCAGCTCTCCTTCTCGACGGCGCTCGACGCCCACCTCATGGCGTTCGCGGCAGAGCAGTCGCGCGTGAGCGGTGCGCGCGTCGATTTCGGCGAGTGGGTGGCCGGTCTGGACCTCGACGTGCCCGACGAGGGCGCCGCTGCGGGGCCGGCGTGACGGGCGAGGCCGCCTTCGCCGGAGCGATACAGGCGCTGGCCGCGCGACTCGGGGGCGACGCTCCGCGGCTGCGGGTCGAGCCTCTGGAGAGCGTCGGGGTGGCTGCCGAGGCGTGGGCGCGCGACGGCGAGCTCGTGATCCGCGCCACGGATGCGCCGGCCGCGGCCAGCGCGCTGCATCGCTACCTGCAGACCCATGGCCGGCGGATCACGTGGGAGACGCGCGTCATCGACCCGCCGCTGGAGGGGTGGGCGGACGCCTCGCCGGTGCGGATCGAGACGCCGTTCGCGATCCGGTACGACCTGAACTTCTGCACGATCGGCTACACCTCACCGTTCTGGGGCGAGGAGGAGTGGCTCGCCGAGCTGGACTGGATGGCACTGCACGGCATCACCCATCCGCTCATCGCCATCGGCTACGAGGTCGTGCTGGCCGAGACGCTCATCCGTCGCGGCCTGCCGGCCGACGAGGCATGGCGGTGGATCGGCAGCGCGGCGCATGTGCCGTGGCTCGCGATGGGCGGCATGCACTCGTTCGGAGGGCCGTTGCCCGCCGACTGGGGGCCCCGGCGGGTCGGGCTCGCGCGCACGGTGCTCGCGCGCGCACGCGAGCTCGGCATGACACCGGTGCTGCCCATGACGGGAGGCCACGTGCCCTCCCGCCTCGCCGGCCCCGGCGCCGCCGAGATCGAGTGGCAGGGGTGGCGTACGCCGGTGATGGACCTCGCCGGTCCCGCCTACCGGTCGTTCGCCGCCGACTTCCTCGCCGTGCAGCGAGAGCTCCTCGGCGATCCGCCGCCCTCTGCGGTGTACGCCGTCGACCCGTACATCGAGTCGATTCCGCCGAGCGGTGACCTCGCCGCCCTGGCGGCCGCCGGGCAGGGCATCTCCGACGCGATCGCCGCCGTGCACCCGGAGGCGACCTGGCTGCTGCAGGGGTGGCCGTTCCACTATCAACGCGACTTCTGGACGCAGGAGCGCGTCGCTGCCTTCCTCTCGCGCGTGCCGCACGAGCGACTGCTGCTCATCGACCTGTGGGGGGAGCATGCCCCCATGTGGCGCGACGGCATGCACGGGCGCCGGTGGATCTGGACCGCCATCCACGACTTCGGCGGGCGGTTCGCGCTTTTCGGTGACCTGCGGGGGCTCGCACGCGACGTCGCGGAGCTGCGTGCGCTCGCTCGTGACGGCTCACCGCTCGGCTCGCGGCTGGAGGGCATCGGGCTCGCCCCGGAGGCGATCCGCAGCAACAGCGTCTTCGCGGAGTTGTTCGGCGACCTCGTGTGGCGCGATGTCGACCCCGAGGACTGGCTCGACCGTTTCGCGGCGCAGCGCTATGGGAGCGATCATCCTGCGTACCGCGATGCCTGGCGGACCCTGGGCGACACCCTGTATGCGCCGGGGCGCACCCGTTCCATCCCCTCCCCGGTGATCGCCCGCCCGTGGGAGGCTGCGGCGCCGTTCGCGACGCAGCGGCTCGCGGGTGAGGCGCTGCCGCAGCCCGCCCCGGGGGAGCCCGTGCGGATCTCGGCCAACATCGACGCCGAGAACGACCCGGCGGTGCTCGGCGATCTGCCGCGCCTCGCGGCAGCCGGCAGCATGCTCGTCGACGCGGCCCCTGCGGCGAGCCCGCACGGTCGAGACGTGCTCGCGCACGATGTGGCGGAGATCACGGGCCACGTGCTGGCGCAGGGAACACGCCATCACATCCGCGGCATCCTCGCCGCGTTCGGGCGACGCGACGCGCCGGGCATCCGCGCGCATGCGGCCCGACTCCGGCGGGACCTGCTCGAGCTGGAGGCAGTGTGCGCCACGCGACCCGAGTCGCGTGCCGCCGGCTGGATCGCGGCAGCGCGGGCCTGGGGGAGCACGCCGGCGGAGGCGGACGTCATGGAGCGCGACGCGCGCAGCCTGGTGTCGGTGTGGGGTCATCAGCACAGCGGGCTCCACGATTACTCGGGCCGCCACTGGTCGGGCCTCATCCGGGATCTCTACCTGCCCCGATGGGAGGCGTGGGCAGCATGGCTCGCGGAGGTGGCGGAGGGCCGGGGCGAGCCGGATCCCGCGGCGTTCCAACGCACGATCGTCGGGATCGAGGAGGCGTGGCGCACCCGGACGGGCGGCGGGGAGGGGGCGAACGCCCCCGCGGGTGACACGCTGGCACTCGCGGCGCGGCTCCTCGCCCGTCACCCCGTCGACGAGGTCTGAGGCCGCGCCGCCGCGGGTCGGGGGCGCGAAGGGGGTTATCCCCCGCCCCATCGGGCGGAGCGCCCCGCTGTGCGGGGGCCTCGCGATCTCTAGCGTGGAACCATGATCTCCACCAGCACGCCATCCGGCGACGCCGGCGCCCCCGCCGCGCCGCCCGTCCCTCCGGCGCCCGCGCCGGTCACCGGCGCCGTGCCGACGGCCCCCGCGCCGCGCTCGATCGCCTCCCCGCTCGCCGTCCTCGGCGCCATCACCCACCTCGCGTTCATCGGCTTCTGGGGCGCGGTCGTCTTCAGCGTGCTCTCGGTCCTGCTCGCCGCCGGCGTGGCGACCCTCGTCGTCCTCGTCGGCGCGCTGCTGCTGCTCGGCGTCGTGTACGGCCTCTATGCCGCGGCGTTCCTCGAGACGGCCAGGGTGGAGGGCCTGTACGGCTTCGGGCTGCCCATGCTGAAGTCCCGCCGCTCGCCCAAGCACGGCTTCGGCGGCTTCCTGCACACCGTCTGGCTGCAGTTCATCGACGGTGGCATGTGGCGCGCGATCGCCCACCTCGTCATCGCCTCGATCCTCGGCTGGATCACGTGGGCGGCCTTCGGGCTGCTCGTCGCCGCCGTGACGGGAGCGTTCGCGCCGCTATACGTGACCGACGGCGCCGTCGAGATCGATCGCTGGAGCTTCGACGTCGCCTGGACGCCGCTTGCCGGCATCCTGCTCGCGCTGCTCTCCCTCGCGATTCTCGTGGGTCTGGGCCTCTTGCACGGCGTGATCTCGCGAGTGCTGATCGCCCCCATCCGGGAGGCGCAGCTCACCGCGCAGGCACGCGACGCCGCCACGCAGCGGCAGGGCGCGATCCGGGCGGGCGAGCTCGAGCGCACCCGCATCGAGCGCGACCTGCACGACGGCGTCCAGCCGCGACTCGTGTCCGTGGGCATGACCCTCGGCATGGCCCAGACGAAGATCGACACCGACCCGGACGCGGCCAAGCAGCTCATCTCCGAGGCGCACACCTCCACCAAGGCGGCCATCACCGAGCTGCGCCAGCTCGCCCGCGGCATCCACGCCTCGGTCCTGGACGACCGCGGTCTCGACGCCGCGCTGTCGGCCCTCGCGTCGCGGTCGCACATCCCCGTGCACCTCGATGTGCGCATGGACGTGCGCGCGGGGCGCGACGCCGAGGCCGCCGTGTACTTCGCCATCGCCGAAAGCCTCACGAACGCGGCGAAGCACTCGCGCGCCACGGAGGCCCGGGTGGTGGTGCGTTCCCGTCCCGAGCAGGGCGTGCTGTGGGCGCGCGTCGAGGACAACGGGATCGGCGGCGCACGCGTCGTCCCCGGCGGCGGTCTCGACGGCATCAGCAACCGGATCACCGCACTCGGCGGCACCGCGCGGCTCGACAGCCCGCAGGGCGGCCCCACGTCGCTGGAGGTGAGCGTGCCATGCGCATCCTGATCGTCGAAGACTCCGTCCTGCTGCGCGAGGGCCTCGTGCGTCTGCTCGAGGACGCCGGCCACGAGGTCGCCGCCGCGCTCACCGACGCCCGCGACGTCGTGGAGGAGGTGGACCGGACCGAACCCGACCTGTGCATCCTCGACGTCCGGCTCCCGCCCACCTTCACGGACGAGGGCATCCGCGCCGCGCTCGACCTGCGGCGGCGCGACCCGAAGCTCGCCGTGCTCGTCTTCTCGCAGTACGTCGAGGAGCGCTACGCGAGCGACCTCATCGCCCAGCCCGGCGGCGCCGTCGGCTACCTGCTGAAGGACCGCGTCACCGACGTGGCCGACTTCCTCGAGTCGCTCGATCGCATCGCCGAGGGCGCGACCGTGCTCGATCCCGAGGTCGTGGCGCAGCTGCTGACGCGGCGGGCGCGCGACGAGAAGATGCAGCGTCTCACCGAGCGCGAGCGCCAGGTGCTCTCGCTCATCGCCGAGGGACGCAACAACGCCGCCATCTCACGCCTGCTCTTCATCAGCGCGGGTGCGGTCGAGAAGCACATCACCTCGATCTTCCAAAAGCTCGACCTCGACCAGGACGAGCAGGGCAACCGCCGCGTGTTGGCGGTGCTCGCCCACATCGAAGCGAACGGAGCGACCGGTCCCGTGGGACCCGCCCCGGAGCGCGGACGGACAGGAACGGAACGATGACCACGCAACTGACCCCTCCTCCCGTGACGCCGCAGGGTCCGGCGCCGCAGTCCGAGACGGCCCGGACGGGCACGCGCGCGCTCGCGATCACGGTCGCCGTGCTCGGCGCGCTGGGACTGGTGCTGTCGGCGATCTTCACGTCGATCTCGACGGTGCGACAGGCCACGCGCCCCGACCCGGTGATCCAGTCGCTCGGCAACGTCGACGGCATCGCGGGTATCGACGTCGACACGTCGCGCGGTGACCTGCGGATCACCTTCGGCGAGGGCGACGAGGTGGAACTCGAATCGCACTCGAGCGCCGGCACGGAGTGGCGCCTCGAGCGCGACGGCGACCGGCTCGTCATCTCCGACTCGGCGCCGTTCGACTGGCGCATCGGATGGAGCTGGGACTGGATCGGCCAGGAGAACTCCGCCACCCTGACGCTGCCCGCGAGTCTCGAGGGCACCGACCTCGATGTGGTCCTGGGCGCCGGACAGGTGCTGGCCGAGGGCGTGTTCGGCGAGGTCGGGCTCGACGTCAGCGCGGGCGTGGCCGAGATCGAGGGCACGGCCGACGCCCTCGACGTCACCGTGGGCGCGGGCCAGGCGATCGTCGAGCTGGCCGACGTGCGGGACGTGTCGTTCGACCTGTCGGCCGGCCATGCCACGGGCACGCTCACGGGGGAGGCCCCCGATACCGTCGAGGTCGACGTGAGCGCCGGCGCCCTGGACCTGACGCTGCCCGACTCCTCCTACGCCGTGACGACCGAGGAGGAGGCGGGACAGGTCGACATGAACAACCTGCAGCGGGACTTCGGTGCGCCGCGGACGGTCGAGGTGCGCGTCGCGGCCGGCCACGTCGACCTCCGCGCCGGCTGATCGGTCCCCTTCGACCGCGGGACGCCCGCCCGGAGGGGCGGGCGTCCCGCGGCGTCCCGCGGCGTCCCGCGGCGTCCCGCGGCGTCCCGCGGCGTCCCGCGGCGTCCCGCGGCGTCCCGCGGCGTCCCGCGCGGGTCCGCCGGGCGCCGTCAGGGGCGGCGGGACGAGCGGCGGGCGCGAAGCCGGATCAGGGCGGCGACCGTGCGCCAGCCGACGAGGAACAGCAGCAGCGTCACCGCCGCGACGATGACGAACGGCGCCGCGGTGCCGCCCCCCGCGAGCGCGCGCAGCACCATGCCGACCGCGACCGTGATCGCCCACACCGGCAGCCCCACGCGCAGCGGCTTCGCCGGCGCGCGCCACGCGAGCGAGACGACCCAGCCGATGGCCATCGCGACGAGGAAGGGCCACGCCGTCTCGGCCAGGGCCGGAAGCGTCGCCCCGCCGTGGTGCTGCACGAGCCCGATCCACGAGAACACGATGACGAGAAGCGCGTCGATGAGGAACGCGGCCGCCCACGGGTAACGCATCATCCCTCGAGCGTACGGTGCCCGCCGCGGCGGATCGCGATAGCGTCGTTCCATGGCGTACGACGACGTGGTGACGGTGCTCGACGAGACGCAGGTCGTGGCGATCGTGACGACGCGGCGCGGCGGTGAGCCGGCGGCGACGGCGATCTGGTCGATGGTCGTGGACGGGGTCCCCTATGTCCGCTCGGCCTACGGCGAGCGGTCGTGGTGGTACAAGCACGTGGTGGCCGGGCGGCCGGTGGCCTTCGTCCTGGGCGACGGGTCGCTCGCCGAGCGCGACCGCGCGGGCGCCCTCGAGCTGCCGCGCGAGCGCGTGACCCTCACGCCCGTGCCGGCGGACGATCCGGTGCAGGCGGCGATCTCGGCCGAGGTGAAGCGCAAGTACGCCGGGTCTGAGCGCTCGGCGATCGACGCGACGAACAGCCCCGAAGCCGTCGCGTGCACGTTCCGCGTCGATCCCGTCTGACGCGGCGGCTCCTAGACTGAGGGCGTGACGGCAGCGCGCATCCACCTCGTGCGCCACGGCGAGGTGCACAACCCGAAGCGGGTGCTCTACGAGCGCATCGCGGGGTACCGGCTCAGCGAGGCCGGGCGACTGATGGCGCGCGTCGCGGCCAAGCACGTCCAGTCCCTCGGGCGCCCCGTGTCGGCCCTCGTGTGCTCACCGCTCGAGCGCACCCGGGAGTCCGCCGAGCCGTTCGCCGAGATCTTCGGCCTCGTGGCGCAGCCCGACGAGCGCGTCGTCGAACCGTGGAACGCGTTCGCCGGCAAGGTGATGCGGCGGGCCGTGCTGCGGCCCTGGAACTGGCATCACCTCATGCGGCCCTCCGTGCCCAGCTGGGGCGAGCCGTACGCGGCGATCGCCGCGCGCATGCGCGAGGCCATGGACGAGCTCTGGCACGAGCACGACGACGACGTCGTGATCGTCTCGCATCAGGCGCCGATCTGGATCGCTCACCTCTCCGTGGCGGGGTTGCCCCTGCGGCACGACCCCCGCACGCGCCGGTGTGCGCTGTCGAGCGTGACGTCGTTCGAGCGGGTGGGCGATGTCTGGCGCGAGGTCGACTACGCCGAGCCGGCGACCCACGACCGCGCGGTCGACGTGGGCGCGGTGTAGCCGGCGCGCGGGCTTTCGGGCTTCACACAGGCCGCCCAGAGGGCGAAACGTAGGATGGTCGCGTGACTCGCCCCCGCCGGATCGCCGCCGCCGCAGCCGCCCTGCTGGCGCTCGCGACTCTCGCGGCGTGCGCGCCCGATCCCGTCACCGAGGACTGGCTGAACGGCGAGAACAAGGGCTTCATCTCGAGCGAGTTCCGTGTGGAGGAGATCGCGCCGGACCAGCGCGGCGAGCCCGTGGAGTGGGCGGGAGTGACCGAGACCGGCGAGGAGCTGTCGAGCGACGACGTCGCGGGCGACGTCGTCGTCGTGAACTTCTGGTACGCCGCGTGCGGCCCGTGCATCGTGGAGGCGCCCGACCTCGAGGCCGTCTGGCAGGAGTACGAGGGCGAGGGCGTCTCGTTCGTGGGCGTGAACACGTACGACCAGGCTGACACGGCGCGCGCCTTCGCCGCGGACAACGGCGTGACGTACCCGAGCATCATCGACGTGAACACCGGTGACGTGAAGCTCGCGTTCGCCGCCGCCACGCCCATCCAGGCCACGCCCACCACGCTCGTCCTCGACCGTGAGGGGCGCGTCGCGGCACGCATCATCGGGCAGCTCGAGGGGGCCTCGATCCTCTCCACCATCGTCCGCGACACGCTGGCGGAATCGTGACCCCGGCGCCCGGATCGGGCCGCGCGTGAACGCCGGCTCCCTCGTCTTCGACGGCGCGCTGTGGGCGGCGCTGCCGATCGCGCTGCTCGCGGGCCTGATCTCCTTCCTCTCGCCCTGCGTGTTGCCGCTCGTGCCGGGCTACCTCGGCTTCGTCGCCGGCGCCGTCTCGCCGGCGTCGGCCCCGCGCGGCACCGCGCCCGCGGAGGCGCCGCGCGGCCGGCTCGTCGGCGGCGTGCTGCTGTTCATCCTCGGCTTCACGCTCGTGTTCGTGGCCGTCATCGTGCTCGGCGGCCTTGCGGGCGGCGCGATGCAACGGTTCAGCCTGCAGTGGGGCGACCTCATCACGCGCATCCTCGGTGTCGTGGTCATCGCGATGGGCCTGGTGTTCATCGGCCTTTTCGGTTTCGCGCAGCGGATCGCCCGCCCGCAGGTGCGCAGCGGCCTCGGTCTCGTCGGCGCGCCGCTGCTGGGCGTGGCGCTCGGCCTGGGGTGGGCGCCCTGCATCGGTCCGACCCTGTCGGCCATCATGTCGATCGCCTGGACCACGGGCGATGCGGGGCGCGCCGCGCTGCTCGGCGTGGCGTATTCGCTGGGCCTCGGCATCCCGTTCCTGCTCGTCGCCCTCGGCCTCGGCTGGGCGACGCGCTCGCTCGCTTTCCTGCGCCGCCACATCCGCGTGGTGAACATCGTGGGCGGCGTGCTGCTGGTGATCCTCGGCCTGCTGATGGTCACCGGCGTGTGGACCACGATCATGTCGCGACTTCAGGGGGTGCTGACGAGTGTCCCGCTCCCGCTCTGACGTGCAGGCCGATCCGCTCCGCCCGGCCGATCACGTCGACGCCGACGAGCCGGTGAACCAGCCGGCGCTCGGCGCCGTCGGCTGGCTGCGCTGGGGGTGGCGACAGCTCACGAGCATGCGCACGGCCCTCGTGCTCCTGCTCCTGCTGGCGATCGCCGCCGTGCCCGGCTCGATCTTCCCGCAGCGGATGGCCGACCCCAACGGCGTCGTGCAGTGGGAGGCGGAGAACCCCGATCTGTTCCCCGTGCTCGACGCGATCCAGATGTTCGACGTGTACCAGTCGGCCTGGTTCTCGGCGATCTACCTGCTGCTGTTCGTCTCGCTGATCGGGTGCATCCTGCCGCGCACGAAGCATCACGCCAAGGCGCTGCGCGCGCGGCCGCCCCGCACGCCGGCACGCCTGTCGCGGCTCGCCGATCACCGCGCCGAGACGATCGCCGGGACCGACGCCGCCGACGCGGTCGCCCTCGCGGAGCGACAGCTGCGTGCCGCCGGCTACCGGGTGGAGCGGTACGACGACGACCGACGCGGCACTCGGTCGGTCTCCGCCGAGCGCGGCTACCTGCGCGAGACCGGCAACCTGCTCTTCCACGCGTCGCTCGTCGGCGTGCTCGTGGCGGTCGGCGTGGGCGGCGGCTTCGCTTACACGGGCCAGCGCGTCGTGGTCGAGGGCACCACCTTCGTCAACTCGCTGCTGGACTACTCGTCCATGAACCGTGGCCGCTGGGTCTCCGACGACGCGCTCACCCCTTACGCCATGACGCTCGACTCGTTCGACGTCACGTACCAGCCCCCGGGGACGAACGGCGCGGGTCAGGCCGGCGACTTCTCGGCCAACGTCTCGGTGCGCTACCCGGGCGAGGACGAGGCGACCGAGGGATCGGTGCGGGTGAACGACCCGCTCGAGGTCGGCGGCGACAGCGTCTACCTGCTGGGCAACGGCTACGCGCCGACCATCCGGATCACGAACGCCGACGGCGAGGTCGTGTTCCACGATTCCGTGGCGTTCCTGCCGCAGGACAACAACCTCACATCGCAGGGGGTGGTGAAGGTCGCCGACGGGCTGCCCGAGCAGCTCGGCATGGTCGGCTTCTTCTACCCCACGGTGGGGGAGCTCACCACGGGGGCCCTCACCTCGATCTACGGTGACCTGCTCAACCCGGTGCTCACGCTCGACGTCTACGCCGGCGACCTCGGGATCGACGACGGCACGCCCCGCAACGTCTACACGCTCGACCCCACCGGCATGGACAGGCTGACGGGCGGCGACACGGGCGTGGAGTCCATCCAGCTCACGCCCGGCCAGACGCAGGAGCTGCCGAACGGCTGGGGCACCATCGAGTTCGTCGACGAGACCCCCGAGGACTTCGATCCGGCGCTGGGCCTGACCGAATCGGTCAAGCGGTTCGCCTCGCTGCAGATCCACCACGACGCCTCGGCGGTGTGGGTGCTCGTCTTCGCGGTGCTCGCCGTGCTGGGCCTGCTGACCGCCCTGTTCGTGCCGCGACGCCGCGTGTGGGTCAAGGCCACCGTCGAGGGCGACACCGTGCGGCTCGAGTACGCCGGCCTCGCCCGCGGGGAGGACCCCGGTCTGGGGGCCGCAGTCGACCAGCTCGCCGAGAAGCATCTCGCCGCGGTGCGCGCCGCCGACTGACCAGGGTGGTCGGCGACTCTCAGCCAGCCCCCGAGGGGCGAAACGTAGGATGAGCGCATGCCCGACGTCGCCCAGCTCGACACCTCCTCCGTCATCCTGATCTGGACCGCGATCGCGATCTACGCCCTCGCCTTCATCGCGTACGCGGTGGACCTGGCGAAGCGCTCGCAGCAGTCGATCGAGGTGAAGGACGCCGAGCGGCGGCGCGAGACGGTCGGCGTCGCGGCGCCGGGTGCGCGCGGC
Source organism: Microbacterium sp. Marseille-Q6965 (assembly GCF_946151065.1). GTDB lineage: Bacteria > Actinomycetota > Actinomycetes > Actinomycetales > Microbacteriaceae > Microbacterium. The sequence continues at coordinate 322,722 of NZ_CAMGZA010000004.1, forward strand.
GGCTCGGTCGCGCTCGACGGCGAGACGGCTCCCGAGGCCGACGTGCCGGCGGGGGCCGGAAAGCGCGCGGTGTTCGGACGGATCGGCACGGTCCTCACCGCTCTGGCGTTCCTCTTCCACCTGGGCGGCACCGTGCTGCGCGGCATCGCGGCGCAGCGCGTGCCGTGGTCGAACATGTGGGAGTTCGCCATGACGGGCACGCTCCTCATCACGGCGGTGTACCTGGGCGTGCTGTTCTTCCGCGACCTGCGGTTCCTCGGCACCTTCATGACCGGGCTCGTCACGGTGCTGCTCGGCGCCTCGTCGACGTTCTACGTCGAGATCGTGCCGCTGATGGACCCGCTCAAGTCGGTGTGGCTCGTCATCCACGTCTTCGTCGCGTCGCTGGCGACCGCGTTCCTCGCCCTCGCCTTCGCGCTCAGCGTGCTGCAGCTGCTGCAGAGCCGCCGCGAGCGCACGGCGCTCGAGTCGCCCGACGCGGCGCCCCGTCGGTCCATGCTGCGCACCATCCCCTCGTCCGAGGCGCTCGAGGGGCTGGCGTACCGCTTCGCGATCATCGGCTTCATCTTCTGGACCTTCACGCTCATCGCCGGCGCCATCTGGGCGCAGGACGCCTGGGGGCGCTACTGGGGCTTCGACGTGAAGGAGGTCTGGACCTTCATCGTCTGGGTGCTGTACGCCGGCTACATCCACGCGCGCGCGACGCGCGGCTGGCGCGGCAGCCGCTCGGCGTGGCTGTCGATCGTCGGCTTCGCCGCTGTCCTGTTCAACTTCACGATCGTCAACACCTTCTTCGACGGGCTGCACGCCTACAGCGGCCTGAGCTGAGGCCCGTGAAGCCGCTGGATCCGCCTCGCGACCCGCAGGGCGCGCCTCCGACCGCACCCGCCTCACGCCGGCTGCGCGCGCTCGACGGCGTGCGCGGGGTGGCGGCGCTCGTCGTCGTGCTGTACCACGCGAGCCTCATCGCGAAGCCGTTCGCCGACGACGGCACCGCGCGCCTCGTGTGGGAGACCGCGACCGAGACCCCCCTGAAGCTGGGTTTCGCGGGAACCGAGGCGGTGCAGGTGTTCTTCGTCCTTTCGGGGCTCGTGGTCACGCTGCCCGCGCTGCGCGACGGCTTCTCGTGGCCCGGTTATGCCGTCTCGCGCCTCCTTCGCCTGTATCTGCCGGTGTGGGCGGCGATCCTGCTGGCCCTGCTCCTGGTGATCGTGTTCCCGCGCGAGGCCGCCGACGTCACTCCCGACGCGTGGATCGTGAACGCGAACATCCTCTTCCCCGACGTGGAGCTCGCGCTGCGCGAGGCGACGCTCATCCCCGCGTCGTACGACACCGTGAACGTGCTGTGGTCGCTGCGCTGGGAGCTGTTGTTCAGCATCCTCCTGCCGGTCTTCGTCGCGGTGGCCCTGCTGTTGCGCCGTTGGGCGTGGCCGGCCGCGGTCGCCTGCGTGCTCGCGATGGTGGCGGGACGCGTGTTCGACGAGCGGCCCTTCGACCTGGAGGCGCTCGTCTACCTGCCCACGTTCTTCATCGGTTGTCTCATCGCCGTGCGGTTGCCCGATCTGCAGCGCTGGGCCGGTCAGCGCCGTCGCCCGCTGCTGTGGCTCGGGGCAACGGTGGGTTCGGCGCTCGTGCTCATCGCCGCGTGGTGGACGCGGCCCTTCGTCGCGTCGACGAGCGACCTCGGGCACGCCCTGTGGGGGCTCGCGGGCGCGGGTGCCGCCGGCCTCATCGTCGTGGCGATCGCCTCGCCCCTGGCGGCACGGGTGCTCGAGGCGCGCGTGCCCCGCTGGCTCGGCGACGTGTCGTTCAGCCTCTACCTCGTGCACGCCCCGATCCTCGCCACTCTGGCGTTCTCGTGGGGCGACGATCACTGGATGCTCGTGGCCCTCGTCGGTGTGCCGCTGAGCCTCGCGGCCGCGTGGGCCTTCTTCCACGTGGTGGAGCGGCCGGCGCATCGCGCCGCCCGGGCGGTGGGATCGCGCGTGGCGGCGCTGTTCAGTCCGACTTCCGGCGGCGGGCGCGGCGCATCGCCCGCGCCCACGCGCGCGTGACCTCTTCGTCGGAGTAGCGTCGGGCGGTCGCGACGGCGGCGCGCCGCATGCGCGCCCTCTCCCGTTCGGGCAGGCCGGCGAGCCGCGTGATCGCCGCGGCGAGGGAGCGCTCATCGCCGGCGGGTACGAGGAAGCCGTTCTCCCCGTCGCGGATGATGTCGGCCGGTCCGTAGGGCACGTCGTACGCGATCGGCAGGCAACCCGCCGCCATCGCCTCCACGAGCACGAGCGGAAAGCCCTCGGACGTCGACGTCGAGAGCAGGAACGACGCCTCCTCGAGCGTTCTCGCCGCGTCGGGTGAGTAGCCGCGCAGGCGCACGCGGTCGCCGGTGAGAGCGGCCAGCCGGGCATGCTCCTCACCCTCGCCCCACACGTCGAGCGTCACGTCGACCCCCTGGGCGGCGGCCGCAATCACGGCGCGCATGGCGTGGTCGACGCGCTTGCGGCGCGTCAGGCTCGCCAGCACGACGCCGTGGCCGGGCGCGCGGCCGCGCAGCGGCGGCGCGGCGGGCAGGTCGCGGCTGTTCGGGATCACCTCGAGGCCGGCATGCGGGCCGAGCAGCGCCACGACGTCGTCGCGCTGGCGCGGTGTGAGGAGCACCACGGCGTCGAAGCCGTCGAGGTCCTCGAAGACGCGCCGGCGGGACTCGCGCAGGCGCCCGTGCGGCCGTTCGGTGCCGACGAGGTGCGACGCGTGCACGACGTGCATCATGACCGCGTGCCGCCGGCGGTACTCGATCGCCCAGCGCGCGGTCGTCTTGCTGTCCACGATGACGAACGACCGCTTGCGCGCGGTGAGCGCGTCGAGCCACGCGTGGTACAGATGCGCGATGCGACCCCACGATCGCACCGGCGCACCCTTCTCGTCACACAGGACGACCGACTTGCCGCCCAGCCGTCCGCGCTCCTCGGTATCGCGTCGCTCCGACAGCAGCAGGCTGCCGTCGCGCCGGAAGTGGTCGGTCTGGAGGATCTCGCCGTCGGCGGCCAGGCGGGCGCGGCTGAGCACCCGCCCATCGCGCACGCGCTCCTCGGTGCGTTCCGCAGGCTGGGGCGGCAGTTCGGCGAGCGGGGTGAACGCGTGACGGTCGAGTCGCAGCCGGCCGTGGGGGAGGGGATGCTCGCGCAGCCAGTCCCACATGTTCACCAGCGTGACGCCGTCGGGGAGCCGGCCATCCGCCCGGAGGCGTTCGATGCGCGCCGGGTAGTGCGGATCGGGGTCGAGCGTGAGCACGGTCACCGGCTCTCCCGTCAGGCGGGCGAAGGCCGCGCTGCGATGCAGCATCGCCGACGTCATGCCGCCCCACTCGTCCTCGACGGCCCATGTGAGGGCGTACTGCGCGCCCGACGGGAGGCGTAGAGAACGACGGAACATGTCCCGGAGCGTATGCCGGAGGGGCCAGTCCGCGCACGATCCCGCCGCGTGCTGGCCCGAATGCTCAGATTCTCCCCAGCTTGCGCGGCGCCGCGCCGGGTGCGGCGCCGCGCCGGCGTCGGCCTCGCGGGATCAGCCCTCGGCGGCCGCCTGCTGCTGCGCCACCTGACGGCGGACGTCGTCCATGTCGAGCCCGCGCACGGCGGTGATGAGCTGGTTCAGGCTCTGCTCGGGCAGCGCGCCCGGCTGGGCGAACACGCCGATGCCGTCGCGGAAGGCCATGATGGTCGGGATCGACGTGATCTGGAACGCGGCGGCGAGCTCTCGCTGGTCCTCCGTGTCGACCTTGCCGAAGGTGATGTCGCTGTTCTCCTCGGAGGCCTTCTCGAACACGGGGGCGAACTGCTTGCACGGCCCGCACCAGTCGGCCCAGAAGTCGAGCAGGACGATGCCGTCCTGGCCGATCGTGTCGTTCAGGTTGTCCTTCGTGATCTCGGTGGTAGCCATCCACCGAGCCTAGGAGTCCGGGGGCGGGCGGGGGCCGCCGCGCCCGGATACACAGCGCATTCTGCAGCGCGGTGCGCCGCCGCGGTTCCGAGGCGCGGGCGCCCGCTTCGCCGGGGCCGCGCGTCACCCGCGGCCCCGGCTTCGCCCGCGTCAGGCGAGGGCCGGTTCGAGGAGCTCCTTCGCCGAGACCGAGCGGCGGCGCGTCACGGCGAGCGTCGAGACGAGGAACGCCAGCACCGCCCAGATCACGAGACCGGCGATCGCTGCGCCGCCGGCCCCTGTGCCGGCGATGACGGCGAGGAAGGCGTCGAACGCCGGCGTGGTCGGCAGCACCGCCTTCACCCCCGTCAGTTCCCGCGGGATCGTCGAGACGATGCTCGCCGCGATCGCGACGGCGCCCACGATCGCGGCGACCCAACGGCCACCGCCGCCGAAGACGGCCATGAGCGCCTGGTGCACCGCCGCGAACGCCACGCCCGTGAGGACCGAGACCCCGAGCAGGCCCCAGAACGTGCCCGCCTCGTAGCCGCCCGCCAGCTGCAGGACGCCAGCGACCAGGGCGCCCTGGAGGGCGCCGATGACGGCGGCCGGGAGCAGGGTGCCGCCGGCCAGCAGCACCGACGCGCGCCGCGAGGTGAGGGCGCGGGCCGATACCGCTCGCAGGGCGAGGAACGTGCCCAGCGCGCCGAACCACAGCACCGCGGTGGCCAGCAGCGGGACGGCCGATGCGCCGAAGAGGGACTCCTCGGTGCCGGACGTGCCGACCGGATCGGCCACCACCGAGGCGAGGTCCTGCGCCTCGCGCTCGCCATACGAGGGCACCGCGTCGACGGCCTGCTCGAGGCCTCCCGCGAGCTCATTGGCACCGCCCGCGAGCTCGCCGATCCCGTCGCCGAGAGCGCCCACCCCCGTCGCGAGCTGCGAGACGCCGTCGTGCAGCGGGGGCACCCCCGCCGCGGCCTGCTGCGCACCGGAGGCGAGCTGGTCGAGCCCCGAGCCCAGCGCGCTCGCGCCCGCGGCGAGTTCATCGGCGCCGGCGGCGCTCTGGGCGGCGCCGTCCGCGAGGCCGGAGGCGCCGTCCGCGAGGGACTGCGCGCCGGTCGCGGCGTCGCGGTAGCCCGCAGCGACCTGGCCCGGCAGGTTCTCGGCAAGGCCCTGGGCGTACCCGTCGGCGGTGCCGGTGAGGACGAGGAGCGAGTTCTGGTTCTCCGGGTCGACGAACGAGCTCAGCGCCGAGCAGAGGTCGGCATCGGGCACGTCGAGCGGGTCAGCAGGATCGTAGGTGCACTGGTCCCCGACGAGCGTGGCCAGTTCGGCCGAGCGGCGGAGCGCGCCGCCGGTCGCATTCGTCAGCTCCGCCGGAACGAGTCCCTGCTCCGCCTGCGCCGCGCCCGCCCGCAGACCGTCGGCGAGGCTCTGTGCCCCGCCGGCCAGCTGCTGCGCCCCATCGGCCAGACCGGTGCCGCTGCCGTCACCGCGCAGGCCCTGGGCGAGCGCCGTCGCGCCGCCCGCGAGCTGGTGTGCCCCGCCGGCGGAGGCCGCGGCGCCCGTGGCAAGCTGCGAGACGCCGTCGCCCAGCTGGGCCACGCCATCGGCGGCCTGGGTGGCGCCGTCGGCCAGCTGATCCGCACCCGTTCGGGCCTCACCGGCGCCGCTCGCGAGCTGTCGCGCGCCGTCGGCCGCGTCGCCGAGCTGATCGCCCATGGTGGTGAAGCCGATGAGCAGGTTCGACAGCGTCGCCTCCGACAGCATGTCGCCCATGGTGGCGGCGGCGACGTTGGCCACCTGCGTCGTGATCGCCTGGTCGACGACGAGCGCGTCCGGCGCCGTGGTCACCTCGATCGTCGCCCGCTCGGCGGTCTCCTGCGCGCCGGAGAGCGCCTGACCGGACGATGTCGCCGCGGCCGAGAACTCCTCGGGGATCGTCACGACCGCCTGGTAGGTGCCGTTACGCAGGCCCTCGCTCGCGTCGTCCTCGTTCGACAGCACCCAGGTCAGATTGCTGTCCAGGTCGTCCGACCCGTCCACGAGTCCGGCCGCCAGCTGACGACCCAGCGGCGTGTACTGTCCGTCGATCGTGACGGGCTCGTCGAGGTTGACGATGGCCGCCGACATGTTCTCGAGGCGTTCGGTCGGGTTGTACAGTGCCGCGACGAGCACACCGCCGATCACGGCGGGCAGCAGCAGCACGCCCAGCACCGTCAGCCAGCCGACGGGCTTGCGCGAGAGCGCGGATTCCAGGATCGTCATGCGTTCACCTCGCGGATTTCGTTGGTCACGTCGACGCGGTGGACGGTGGTCCACCCGGCGTCGGAGAGCAGGGACCGGGCCGCCGCCGCATCGGCGCTCGTGACGACGAGCGCGAGCGGGCGGTCCGGATCGGACACGTACGCGGCGTCGCGCAGCACGGCGGCGACCTGGTCGCGCTCGGCGGCGGAAAGGCGCTCGAGCCCGTCGAGGACGGCGGCGGCGGGGCGGCCGTCGAGCGCGTGGCGCGCGGCCGCGACCGGGTCGTCGTCCGAGGACAGCAGGCCGAGACCCACGTGCGTGCGCACCCACGCCGCGCGTGCGGGCAGCAGGTGCCCCGCCACGCGCAGCAGCCCGTCGGCGGGGGCGGCGCGGCCGGCGATGGCCAGGGCGACGGCCCGCGACGCGCGCGGGTCGCTCGAGCTCAGCACGATCGCCTCGCCGGGCTCCACCCGCAGGTCCACGCCGGAGGCGAGCACGACGTCGCCGGCGGCGACCGCCAGGCCGTCGGCAGCCACGACGGCGGTGGAGCCGGGCTCCGGCCAGTCGGCCAGCGCGCGCTCGCGCTCCACGGCCTCCCCCTCGATGTCGAAGTGGGGCAGGATCCGCTCCAGCCACGCCGGCATCCACCAGGCGTGGCGGCCCAGCAGCGCCATGACCGCGGGCACGAGCGTCATGCGGATGAGGAACGCGTCCACGGCGATGCCGACGGCCAGCGCGAGCGCGATGGGCTTGATGTTGCTGTCACCCTCCGGCACGAACGCCGCGAAGACCGCGAACATGATCACGGCGGCCGCGGTGACGACGCGCGCCGAGGCGGTGTAGCCGCTGCGCACCGCCTCCAGCGCGGTCTCGTTCGCGGCCTCCCGCGCGTCGGCGCGGGCGACGCGGCCCAGCAGCCCGCGCCGCTTGGCGGCGTGCACGAAGTCCTCGCGCATGCGCGAGACGAGGAACACCTCGTAGTCCATCGCGAGGCCGAACAGCACGCCCATGACGACGATGGGCATGAAGGCGATCACGGGGCCGGTCTTGGCCACGTGCAGCAGGTCGGCGCCCCACCCCCACTCGAACACCATCGTCACGACGCCGAACGCCGCCAGGATCGACAGCAGGTAGCCCAGCGCCGCCTTGAGGGGCACCCAGACCGAGCGGAACACGACCATCAGCAGCAGGAACGACAGGCCGACGACGAAGACCCCGAACGGCAGCAGGGCGCCGGCCAGCTGGTCGGAGATGTCGATCGACACCGCCGTGAACCCGGTGACCTTCAGGTCGATGTCGTACTCGTCGAGCCACTCGTCGTGGTGGGCGCGCAGCTCGCGGACGAGGTCGGCCGTGGCCGGGTCGGACGGGCCGGTCTCGGGGATGATCTGCACGATGCCGGTGTCGATGGTCTCGTTCGGCGCCGCGAGCGCGACCTCGGCGACGCCGTCGATCCTCTCGACCTCCTCGCCGAGGTCCTCCATGAGGGCGAGCGGATCGTCGGACGTGACGATGGTGCCGGTGAGGATCAGCGGGCCGTTGAACCCCTCGCCGAAGTGCTCGCCGGTGAGGTCGTAGGCCTGCCGGGCCTCGCTCTCCTCCGGCAGCACGCCGGCGTTGGGCAGCGCGAGCTGGAGCTGCGCCGCGGGGACGGCGATGATGCCGAGGCCCAGCACGACCGCCACGGTGGTGACGACGGGGTGGCGCGTGACGGCCTCGACCCAGCGTCGCGAGAATCCGGCACGTGGGCCGCCCTTGGCGGCGCGCCGGGGGCGACCGGCCGCGCGGGCGCCGACGAAGCCGAGGAACGCCGGGGTGAGCGTGACGGCGATCGCCACCGCGATCGCGACGGCGACGGCGGCCGCGATGCCCATCGTCGTGAGGAACGGGATGCCGGCGAAGCCGAGGCCGATGAGCGCGATGAGCACCGTGACGCCGGCGAAGACGACGGCGGACCCGGCGGTCCCCGTGGCCCGCGCCGCGGACTCCTCGAGGGGCACGCCGTCGCGCACCTGATCCTGGTGGCGCGCGCCGATGAAGAGGGAGTAGTCGATGCCGACCGCCAGGCCCAGCATGAGGGCCAGCATGGGCGTCGTGGCGCTCACCGTGGCGAAGCCCGTGGCCGCGACGATACCGAGCATCGAGACGCCCACGCCGAGCAGCGCGACGCCGAGCGGCACGCCGGCCATCGCGATCGCGCGGAAGGCGACGATGAGCACGATGAGGGCGACGATCACGCCGAAGGCCTCCGTGATCGTCACGGTGGGCAGCTCCGTGGCGTACAGCTCGCCGCCGAGCGCCACCGTGGCGCCCTCGGGCAGCTCGCCGCGCAGGTCGTGGAACGCCCGCTCGATCGCCTCGCTGACGGATTCGTCCAGCGTCGTGGCCTGGCCGTCGAGCTGCACCTGGACGATCGCCGCCGTGCCGTCGTCCGAGATCGTGCCGTCGACGTTGTCGTCGTACGGGGAGGTGATGGCCGCGACGTCGTCGATCTCCTCGATCTCGGCGACGAGATCCTCGATCGGCCCGCGGTACGCATCGTCCTGGATGTCGTCGCCCTCGGCGGCGACGACGATCCCCTGAGCGGAGGTGCCCGCCACCTGCGGGAAGGTGCGGCTCAGCTGCTCCAAGCCCTCCTGTGACTCGGTCCCCGGGATCGAGAAGGAGTTGTCGAAGCCCTTGTTCAGCCCGAGCGCCCCCGCACCGACCGCGAGCAGCAGCAGGATCCACGACACGAGGACGCGCCAGGGGTGGCGGAAAGACCAGCGGCCGAGCGAGTAGAGCAGAGTGGACACAGGCGCCTCCGGACGGGGGGAGCAGGGACTTCGATACAACGCTGTATCCGATACGTATGTGTATCGTAGTGGGCGCGATCGGACCTGCGTCTGAACATCACCCGGGAAAGGACCGCCGTGACCACGGAGTCTCAGCAGCCCACGGCGCGCAGCCGCGAGAACACCCGCGCGCGCCTCCTCGACGCGGCGGCGCAGGTGTTCGCCGAGGTGGGACTCGGCGGGGCATCGGTGGAGACGATCTGCGAGCGCGCGGGATTCACCCGGGGGGCCTTCTACTCGAACTTCGACAGTAAGGACGAGCTCTTCCTCGAGCTGGCCGGACAGTTCGCCGGGCAGCAGATCGCCCAGGTGCGCGGCCGCGTGGCCGAGCTGGAGAAGGATCCCTCCTTCCGGGAGGAGGACGACTTCGCCTCGCTCACGCGCGTGCTCGACTCGCTCGTGCAGGACCGGAACGGTCTCATGCTCCACGCGGAGATCCGCATCCGCGGGATGCGCGACGAGGCGTTCGGGACGGCGCTCGTGGAGCAGGAGGCGCGGCTGCTCGACGAGATCGCGGCGATCATCGAGGACGTGGTGCGCGTGCGCCGGCTGCCGCTGCGGATCGACCCTCGCAGCGCCGCGCGCCTGCTCGTGGCCACGTGGGACGCGGCGGCGACGCGGGCGGTGCTCGCACGCACGCCCGACCGCGAGCGCGAGCTCGACTGCGTCGCCGAGGTCGCCCGTGTCGCCCAGCTCATGATCGGCTGAGGGGCCCCTCAGCGCCGCGGATCGACGAGCAGCAGCTCGGCGTTGCGGTCCACCGCCTCTCCGACGGCGGCGGGGCGGGCGTGCAGGTCGTTGAACGCGAGCTCGCGGTAGAGCGAGGCCAGTCCCGCGGGCGTGAGATCGTCGTATCCCACGCGGGCGGGCGCGTCCGATTCGATGAGCGTGGTGAACAGCGACAGCGTGCCGTCATGGTTGTGCGCCAGCTCGATGACGCGGGCCAGCTGCGGGGCGTCGACGTGCGAGGCGGTGTTGATCTCCCAGAACCCGCGGTCGGCCGTGGGGCCGGGGCGCGCCGTGATGGTGTTGCGGTGACTGTGGCCGTTGACCCAGGCGATCACGTTGGGGAATCGACCGAGGAGGTCGAGCACCTGAGGGCCGAGCAGGCGGGGCCCGTCGGGGCGGGGGGGGGCGGGGATGCATGGGCGGGGGGCGGCGCCGGCGGGGGCGGCGCCCCCCCCGGGGGGGGGAGGGGGGGGCCCGGGGGGGGGGCCCGGGCCGGGGGGGCCCGCCGGTGCTCGCCGCCCCCCGGATCCGCGCGCCGCCGCGACCCGCCTGGTGTGTCTACGCATATACGTCCCGTCGCCGGTCACCGACATCCATAGGGGTCGATGAGTATTCGTAGTTGGCCCCATGGTTGCGCAACCCGCGAG
>NZ_CAMGZA010000005.1 GCF_946151065.1 Microbacterium sp. Marseille-Q6965
GGGACTGACCGCGGCGCGATCGGCCGTGCTGTTCGTCGTCGACGGGCTCGGGGCGATCCCGCTGCGCGCGCACCGCGGGCATGCCCGCTTCCTCGCCGGCGCGATGGCGCGGCGCGACGTGGCGCGCGAAGATCACCGACTTCTCCGAGTTCCCCGCGAAGGGACGCGCCACCGGCGGCGTGCGAGCCCACGCCTTCCTGAAGGGCGAGGACCGGCTCACCCTGGCGTGGGTGGGTCCTGACCCGGCACTGGCCGTCGACGCCCAGGGCTCGGTGCGCAAGCTGCCCCCGACGCTCGCGCGACGCGACGCGTCGGGCCAGCCCCTCGAGGCCGTGATCGGCTCGATCGGCCGCACCCTGGTCTGATCGCGCCGCGCTCCCGCCCTCGGGCGGGGCCGCCGGTCAGTGGCGGCGGAACTCGGGGCGTGGGCTGCCCGGCTTCAGGTGCGAGCAGAGGGCGCCCTTGGCGATCTCGAGCGTCGGATAGGAGCCGATAGGCGCCGACTCGCCCACCATCGTCACGGCGAACCCGTCGTCGTCTCGTCGGATCGACCCGACGGCACCGGCCCTGCCGTATGCCACCCACAGCGATCGCGTCTGCGTCATCGACATGCGACTCTCTTCCCGCGCGATCCTCGTCGATCGCGCACGCCCGACGCTACGCTGCCGCGCGCGGGCGGTCCACTCCGGTCGCGATGAGGTCCGCCCCGCCGCGCGAGCGCGGCCCGCGCCGCGCGTCAGGCGTCGATCGCCTCGCGGTCGAGCCGGTCGGCGGAGTCCACGATGAACTCGCGTCGCGGGGCGACGTCGTTGCCCATGAGCATCTCGAAGACGCGGCCGGCGGCCTCCGCGTCCTCCAGACGGACCCGGCGCAACAGGCGCCCGTCCTTCTGCATGGTCGTCTCGGCCAGCTGATCCGCGTCCATCTCGCCGAGGCCCTTGTAGCGCTGGATCGGCTCCTGCCAGCGCTTGCCGGCCTTGCGGAGCCGCGCCAGCAGCGCGTGCAACTCGCGCTCGCTGTAGGTGTAGATCGTCTCGTTCGGCTTGGAGCCGGGGTTGACGACGATCACGCGGTGCAGCGGCGGCACGGCGGCGAACACGCGGCCGTGCTCGATGAGCGGGCGCATGTACCGATAGAAGAGGGTCAGCAGCAGGGTGCGGATGTGCGCGCCGTCCACGTCGGCGTCGCTCATCATGATGATCTTGCCGTAGCGGGCGGCGTCGATGTCGAAGGTGCGCCCGGAGCCGGCGCCCACCACCTGGATGATGGAGGCGCACTCGGCGTTCGAGAGCATGTCGCTGATCGACGCCTTCTGCACGTTCAGGATCTTGCCGCGGATGGGCAGGAGGGCCTGGAACTCGCTGTCGCGCGCCTTGCGCGCCGTGCCCAGCGCCGAGTCGCCCTCGACGATGAACAGCTCGCTGCGCTCGACCTCCTTGGTGCGGCAGTCCACGAGCTTGGTGGGAAGCGTCGACGATTCGAGCGCGTTCTTGCGCCGCTGCGTCTCCTTGTGGGTGCGGGCGGAGATGCGCGCCTTCATCTCGGCGACGACCTTGTCGAGCAGCATCGAGACCTGGCTCTTGTCGTCTCGTTTCGGCGAGGCGAACCGCTGCTTCAGCGCCTCCCGGACCACCTTGGCGACGATCTGGCGGGCGGCGGGGGTGCCGAGCACCTCCTTCGTCTGCCCCTCGAACTGCGGTTCGGGCAGCTCGACGGTGAGCACCGCCGTCATGCCGGCGAGGACGTCGTCCTTCTCGAGCTTGTCGTTGCCCACCTTCAGCCGCCGCGCGTTCTTCTCCACCTCGGCGCGCAGCTGCTTGAGCAGTTCCTGCTCGAAGCCCTGCTGGTGGGTGCCGCCCTTCGGCGTGGCGATGATGTTCACGAAGGATCGGATCGTCGTGTCGTAGCCGGTGCCCCAGCGCAGCGCGATGTCGACGCGGCACTCGCGCTCCACCTCGGTGGAGCGCATCGAGCCGTCGGCCTGGAGCATCGGCACCGTCTCGGTGAACGTGCCCGCCCCCTCGAGCCGCCACGTGTCGGTCACGGGCGCGTCGGTCGCGAGGAAGTCGACGAACTCGGCGATGCCGCCGTCGTACTTGAACGACGTGTCGACGGGCTCGTCGCCGCGCTCGTCGCGGATGGCGATCTCGAGACCCGGCACGAGGAACGCCGTCTGGCGTGCCCTGGTCATGAGGTCGTCGAGCTGGAACGCCGCGTCCTTGGCGAAGATCTGGCGATCGGCCCAGTAGCGCACGCGCGTGCCGGTGACGCCCTTGGCGACCTTGCCGATCACACGCAGCTCGCTCGACTGCTCGAACGGCGTGAACGGCGCATCCGGGCGCTTCTCGCCCGTGTCGGCGAAGATCCCGGGCTCACCGCGGTGGAACGACATGGCGTAGGTCTTCCCGCCGCGGTCCACCTCGACGTCGAGACGCTCGCTGAGGGCGTTCACGACCGAGGCGCCCACGCCGTGCAGACCGCCCGAGGCGGCGTAGGAGCCGCCGCCGAACTTGCCGCCTGCGTGCAGCTTGGTGTAGACCACCTCGACGCCCGTGAGGCCCGTGCGCGGCTCGACGTCGACGGGCACACCGCGGCCACGGTCGCGCACCTCGACGCTGCCGTCCGCGTGCAGCAGCACGTCGATACGGTTGCCGTTGCCCGCCACCGCCTCGTCGACGGAGTTGTCGATGATCTCCCAGAGGCAGTGCATCAGGCCCTGGGAGCCGTTCGACCCGATGTACATGCCGGGGCGCTTGCGGACGGCCTCCAGCCCTTCCAGGACCTGCAGATGGTGGGCGGAGTACTCGGCTGTCACAATCTTCGATGCTATCCGCGCTCGGCCCTCCCACCTCGCCGACACTCCCCACGCGGGCCCGGTGCGGGCGGGTGCGAGCGCCCGGCGTACGCGCAGAGCGAAACATGCCGGCGTTCGGGCAGGATCCACAGCGCCGCGTGGTTATATGTGAGGCATCGATCATCGGTGCAGGACGAAACGAGGAGGCAGACCATGACAACCGCAACCGCTGAAGCTCCTGGCCTCCACCGCCTCACGGCGGCCGACCGCTGCGACTCGTGCGGCGCTCAGGCGTACATCGCCGCTGAGGTCAATGGCAGCGAACTGCTGTTCTGCGCACACCACGGCCGCAAGTACGAGGAGAAGCTGCGCGCCGTCGCCACGAGCTGGCACGACGAGACCGAGCGACTTCAGGCTGAGGCGCGCTGACGCAAGGCGCGCTCCTGAGCTGAAAAGAGGGGCCGGGCGGATTGCCCGGCCCCTCTTGCGTGTCCGTCAGGATCCGCCGATGTACCGTCGCGGCACGCGCGACGCGATCCGCGTCGTGATCTCGTCGCCGAGGGTGCCGCTCAGGTCGCCCCATTCGCGCACGGTCTGCTCCCCCTCGGCGCCCGTGCCGAAGAGCACGGCGGCCTCGCCGACCTCCGGCTCGCGACCCGTGACGTCGACGACCAGGTGGTCCCGCTCCACGGCGACGATCGGGTGCTGCGTGCCGCCCAGCGCGACCGACGCCTTCCCGGCGACCGACCGCGGCACGCCGTCGCCGTAGCCCGCGCTCACGAAGGCCAGGGCGCGGTCCCGGTCGCGACGCACGCCGAGCACCTGGGCGCGCAGCGTCATCACCGGCACGAGTCCCATCTGCGCGGGCGTCACGCCGTCGAAGGACGGGATGCCCCAGCAGTGGCCTCCCATGCGCACCAGATCGAGCCGCACGTCCTCCCGGCGGAACCCGGCGCTGCTGGCTGCCAGGTGCCGCACCGCGACGGTGGCGCCCAGCGCGCGGGCGGCGGCGACGCCGGCGAGGAACCGCTCGAGGGAGAGGGTGTCCTCCTCCTCGGATGCCTCGGCGATGTGCGTCCACACGGCGTGCGTCCGCACGAGACCCCGGCGCTCGGCCGCGACGGCCGCCGCCACCAGTGCCGGCCAGTCGTCGGCCGTGGCGCCGTTGCGATGCAGGCCCGTGTCGAGCTTGAGATGCAGCCGGGGCGCGACGAATCCCGGGCGGTCGCGGGCCTCGGCCGCCGCGCGCGCGATCGCGTCCATCTCGCTCACGCTCGACACTCCGAGGTCGACGCGGGCGGTGATGGCGCGCTCGAAGTCCTCGCCGGGCGGGTACAGCCACGCCAGCACGCCCGTGTCGGGGCCGACGCCCCCGGCGCGCAGCGTCAGCGCCGTGTCGAGGTCGAGCGCCCCGATCCAGCGGATGCCCCTGCGCGCGGCCTGCAGGGCCACCGGAAGCCGCCCGTGCCCGTACGCGTCGGCCTTCACGACGACCATGAGCTCGGCCGGCGCCACCCGGGCGCGAAGCGCGTCGATGTTGTGCCCGAGGGCATCGAGGTCGACGACGGCCTCCACCAGCGCGCTCATCGATCGCTCCCCGTCGCGCGTCGCCGCGGCCGAGCCGAGAGGCGGGTCACGACCTCGGCGCTGTGCGTGCCGAGGGCCCGCGCGTGGGCGAAGGCGTCCGGCTCGCCGCGGCGTGGATCGCCGAGCACGGTGACCGGCGTGCCCAGCGGCGGCGCCGGCGCGTCGCCGAGGTCAAGCATGAAGGCGTCCATGGCCACCCGTCCCGCGATGGTGCGGGGGCGGCCGCCCGGTGTCGGCGCGACGGCCGCGGCGACCCGGTTGCCCGCGGCGCGGTCGAGCCCGTCGGCGTAGCCGAGCGTGACCAGCGCGAGAACCGTGTCCGCCCGTGTGCGGTAGGTGTAGCCGTAGCTGACCCCCTCGTCTGCGCGGACGCGCTTGGTGGCCGCGATGGGCGCCCACAGCCGCAGCACGGGCCGTTGCTCGCCGATCTCATCCGTCTCGCGCTCGCTCACACCGAACACCTCGGCGCCGACCACCGACAGCGTGGAGGCGAGGTGCGCCGCGGCTCCCTGTCGCGCCGCCGCCGCGATCGCCTCGTCGATCTGCGAGGAGGTCAGGCCCGGCAGCCCGCCGCCCGTCTCCTCGGCGAGAAAGACTCCCCCGACGCCCGCGGCCAGGGCCCTCTCCACCTCGTCCGGGCGTCGTACGAGCGGCGTCACCCCGAGCTCGGCGGCGGCTCGGAAGCTCTCGTCGGCCGCGTGCTGGGTGGTGATGATCTGGGCGGATGCGCTGAGGGCACGCACTCGCGCCGCCTCGTCGAGCCGCGGCACCGCAAGCCGATCCACGCCCAACGCGACGAGCGCCGGGACGACGACCGCGAGGCCGTGACCCCACGCGTCCGCCCCCACGTCGACGACGAGGTCGCGGGCCTGGGCGCGGCGCAGGCCATCCACGTTGGCCGCGAGCTGCGCGAGGTCGATCTCGATCTCTCGGAACGCCGGGGCCGTCATCTCGGGCTGACGCTTCACCGCCCGATGACCGCCTCGAAGCGAGGACGCGTGCCCGTGCGGATGCCGGTGACCGACGGCTTGTGCTCGTAGATGCCGGGCAGCCAGTTGCCCTCGACCACGAGCGGGCCGTTCTCGCCGATGACGAAGTCCCAGCCCACGTACGGCACCTCGGGCACGACACGTCCGACCTTGGCGACGAGCGCGCGAAGCTCCTCCACCATCGGCAGCTGGAACTGCGCGATGGACGCGCCCGAGTCCGGATGCGTGGGGAAGCGGTTGGTGTTCTTGCCCGTGTGCCCGTCGCCGTACGAGCGTCCGTTGTCGTCGAGCATCGTGTAGAAGCCGCCCGAGATCGGCTGATCGCTCACCTCGCCGCGCCCGAACTTCTGCGCCCACGAGAGGATGTGCGTGCGCTCGCCGTCGAAGAAGGCGTTCACCCGCGTGGTGTTGACGGTGCCGGGGCACACCTCCGCCAGCGCGGGATGCTGGCGGATGTTCTCCTCGACGAGGATCTGTCCCTTGGCGACGAGGCGATCGTGGAAGGCGCGCCAGTCCTCGACGTCGGCGGTGACGTAGCGCTCCACGCCGTTGCCGGCCTGGCCGGTCGGGAACTTGCCGATGATCAGCTCGTGGCGGCGCCCGAAGTCCTCCAGGCCCTCGGGGCCGACCTCACGAAGGTCGATCCACTCGCGCCCGAGGTAGGGGCCGAACGCGCGGTTGAATGCGATCTTGTCGAGGAACAGGTCGCGCTTGTCCGGCCGGTCGTACTTCGTCGCGATGTGGTTCGACAGCGGCGACGTCATGAACGTGCGGCGCTCCTCGCGCGTGAGCATCGCGAAGTCGAGCTCGAAGTAGTCGTTGAAGGCCGTGTCGCGGAACGCGGCGCTCCAGAGCATGTCGGCGAGCACGGCCGGGGCAAAACGGTCGTGCTGCGACGCCGCCAGGCGCGCGCGGCGCACGACCGACCCGACGTCGATCCGCCTCGCGCGGCCGAGCACGAAGCGCACGCGGCTCGCCACGTCGAAGTTCAGGCGCGCCATCCGCCGGTCCCCTCCCCTTCCGTCACCGCGCGGATGATGCCGAGCGGCGTCGACTGGTGTCCCTGGCCGAGCGGGTTGTCCTTCAGGATCCGGACGAGCAGCCTCTCACCGTCGCGACCGAGCGTGGAGCCCAGGATGTTGCCTCCCAGATCGTTGATGTCGACCACCGCGACCTGCGCGTCGGCCTTCAGCAGCGACTTGACGTGCGCGGCGACCTCGCGCGGCCGTTCCGGGCCCAGCACCACCGCGGTGTTGTACGGCGGGATCGTGCCGCTCGTCGGCCCGTCGATGGCGCGCGCCTTGTCACCGGCGATGCGGTAGAAGTCGCCGCTGCGGCCGAAGAGCTTCGTCACGGCCGAGACGGCGGCCGCGAACAGGATGCGCGGCGTGCCGACCTCGCGCAGCGCGAACTCCATGGTCTCGGGGATCCCCAGGCCGATGCCATACGCCGTCTTGGTGACGTACCGCGAAAGGAACCGCGCGAGCGGGCGCGCCTGGATCTCGCTCATCTGATACGAACGGCCCTGCATGATGGCGACGATCTTCTCCGTCACGAAGAGGATGTCGCCATCGCGCACGTGGTCTGCCGCGTACGTCGCGATGACCTCGTCGAGCTCGTCCCCGGGCATGATGACCCGGGTCCTGAGGGGGATGCGCTGATACGTGACGCCGTCGACGACGGCCTCGAGAGCCTTGCCCTCGTTGGCGGCCGCACTCACTCGAGATAGTCCCGCAGCGACTGCGAGCGGCTCGGGTGACGCAGCTTCGCCATCGTCTTCGACTCGATCTGGCGGATACGCTCGCGCGTGACGCCGAACGTGTCGCCGATCTGGTCGAGGGTCTTCGGCTGGCCGTCGCCCAGACCGAAGCGCATCCGGATCACGCCGGCCTCACGCTCCGACAGCGAGTCGAGCAGGCTCTCCAGCTGGCGCTGCAGCATCGTGAAGCCCACCGCGTCGGCCGGCACGACCGCCTCGGTGTCCTCGATCAGGTCACCGAACTCGCTGTCGCCGTCCTCGCCGAGCGGGGTGTGCAGCGAGATCGGCTCGCGGCCGTACTTCTGCACCTCGACGACCTTCTCGGGCGTCATGTCGAGTTCCTTCGACAGCTCCTCGGGCGTGGGCTCCCGGCCCAGGTCCTGCAGCATCTGACGCTGCACGCGCGCGAGCTTGTTGATGACCTCGACCATGTGCACCGGAATGCGGATGGTGCGCGCCTGGTCGGCCATGGCGCGGGTGATGGCCTGGCGGATCCACCACGTCGCGTAGGTCGAGAACTTGAAGCCCTTGGTGTAGTCGAACTTCTCGACCGCACGGATCAGACCGAGGTTGCCCTCCTGGATCAGGTCCAGGAACTGCATGCCACGGCCGGTGTAGCGCTTGGCGAGCGACACGACGAGGCGCAGGTTGGCGCCGAGCAGGTGACTCTTGGCGCGCTGGCCGTCGCGGGCCACCCACTGCAGGTCGAGCCCCAGCTGGCTCGACTTCTCGGCCGCCGACATCTTCGACAGCTTCTCCTCGGCGAACAGGCCGGCCTCGATCCGCATGGCGAGGTCGACCTCCTCCGCGGCGTTCAGCAGCGGGACCTTGCCGATCTGCTTGAGGTAGTCCTTGACCGGGTCGGCGGTGGCGCCGGTGATCTGCGTGGAGTAGACCGGCACCTCCTCCTCGTCGGCCTGCGAGATGACGATCGCGCCCGTGGGAAGCGGCTCGGTCGTCGCCTTGGCGGGCGTCTCGTCCTCGGTCTCGTCCGCCTCGCCCTCGGCGACGGCAGGAACAGCCTCCGTGTCCGGGCTGGCGACGTCCGCGTCGTCGGCGACATCCGCGTCCTCGGCGATGTCGTCGTCGAGCTCGACGTCGTCCTCGACGACCTCGGACTCATCCTTCTTCGCGGTCTTCTTGGCGGCGGTCTTCTTCGCCGGCGCCTTCGCCGCGGTGGTCTTCTTGGCGGCGCGCTTCGCGGGCGCCTTCTTCGGAGCGGCCTCGGCGGCTTCGGTCGTCTCGTCGACGACGACCTCCTCGCTCGCCTTCGCCGTGGTCTTCGCCGCGCTCTTGCGCGGGGTCTTCGTGGCAGTGGTCACGTCTCGCCTTTCACCGGCGGCGCTGTGCGCGACGCCCCCGGATGTTTTCGGGCACTAGTAGGACCCTTGTCAAGTGGGCGATGAGCGCCTCTCGACAACGGGTCCGTCTTGACATTATAACCCGCAGCCCCTAGCGATCATTCCCCGTGCGTCAGGACGAGGCGCCCTTGTCATCGTCGGACGGACGCGAGGCGAGGTAGCGCTCGAGCTCCGCGGCCAGTTCGTCGGCGCTCGGCAGGGCCGCCTCGTCGAACGTTCCGGTACCGGAGGGCGCCGTGCCGCTCGCGAGCCGGGCCGCGTACGCGTCGTAGCGGTCCTCGAGGCCGCGCACCATCCGCTGCAGCTCCTCGTTCGCCGAGATCTGCTCCTCCACCCGCTCCACGTAGTCGCGGTCGTCCTCGCGCAGGTCGTCGAGCGCGAAGACCAGGCCGGTGGACGACATCAGCTTCTCGAGCGCTGCCGCCGTCGCTCCGGGATAGTCGGTGTCGGCCAGGTAGTGCGGCACGAGCAGTACGAAGCCCGTGACGGTGGCACCGGCCTCGCTCAGCCGGATCTCCAGCAGGTGCCCCACCGTGGCCGGCACCTGCGTGTGCGGGCGCCAGATGGAGTGGGCTTCGATGAGGTCGCCACGGGTCCCGCTCACCGTCACGCCCAGCGTGCGCGTGTGCGGCACCGGCATCGCGATCGCGTGCACCCACGTGACGGACGAGACCTCGAACTCCTCGGACAGATCGAGCACCGCGGTCGCGAAGGCGTCCCAGCCGAAGTCCGGTTCGTAGCCCGCGAGCACGAGGAAGGGCTGCCCGAGCGCGTCGCGCACGAGCGACAGCTCCAGCCGCTGCGGGCGGTAATCGGTGAGGTGATCCTGATCGAAGGTGACGATCGGCCGACGCGCCCGGTAGTCCAGCAGCGCGTCGTTGGAGAACTGCACGAGCGGGCGGGGGTCCAACTCCTCGCGCACGTACTCGATGACGCCCGAAACCGTGCCGCCCGCATCGGTGAAGCCCGTCATGAGCACCACCATCGGCAACCCGGCGGGAACCACCGGGGCGTTGGCGACTCTCTCGAACAGCGGACCGAACGGGGGCATGCACCCATGCTACGAGGCGGGCGCGTCCACGTCGCCGCCCTCGCGCGCGCGGGGCGCCGCTTACGCCAGCGGCGAAAACGCCGTGCCCGACGGCGGCGTTCTCGGTGACGGGCGCGTACCTAGGATGGAGCGCATGGCCCATCCCGAGCTCTCGCTGACGCACGCCCCCTTCCCGTCCGATGACGCCGACGCGCTGATCCTCGCGATCCCGTCTCTGGAAGAGGCCGAGCTGGGCGCGTTCGCCGGTCTCGCGGCGGCTCTCGAGGCGGTCGGCTTCACGGGCGCGGCGCGCAGCTACGCCCGCGCGTACGTGCCGGAGCTCGTGGCGAAGCCCCTTGCCGTGGTGGGCCTGGGCACCTCTCCGGACCTCGAGACGATCCGGCAGTCCGTGGGGGCCGGCGCACGCCAGCTCACGGGCTTCGACACGGTCGCGGTCGCCGTCCTGTCGGACGCGGAGGGCGCGTGGCTCGCCGCCGCCGAGGGTGCCGTGCTCGGCGCGTACCGATTCGACGCGTACAAGACGCGGGATCCGGAGAAGGCGGCGCAGAAGCGCCGCGCGTCCCGCATCATCGTGCACGCCCCGGAGGGCACGACGGACGCCGACCTCGCCGCGGTCCGCGCCGGCGCGGAGGCCGTGGCACTGGTCAAGGACCTCGTGTCGACGCCGGCCGAGTGGCAGAGCCCGGCGCAGCTGGCCGAATCGGCGGTCGCGGCCGTCGAGGGCCTCGGCGTCGACGTGACGGTCTACGACGAGGCGGCGCTCGAGGAGGGTGGCTTCGGCGGCATCCTCGGCGTCGGCAAGGGGTCGGATCGCCCGCCGCGCCTCGTGCGGCTGGAGTGGGCGCCGGAGCGCGCGCAACGACACGTCGCGCTCGTCGGAAAGGGCATCACCTTCGACACCGGCGGTCTCTCCCTCAAGCCCGCGGCCTCGATGGTGGGGATGAACGAGGACATGACGGGCGCCGCCGAGGTCCTCGCCGCCGTCCGGGCCGCCGCGCAGCGCGAGCTGCCCGTGCGCGTGACAGGATGGATGTGCCTCGCCGACAACATGCCGTCGGGTCGCGCCATCCGCCCCGGCGATGTGCTGCGCATGCTCGACGGCCAGACGGTCGAGGTGACCAACACGGACGCCGAGGGGCGCCTCGTGCTGGCCGACGGTCTCGTGGCCGCCAGCCGGGAGAAGCCCGATGTGATCGTCGACGTGGCCACCCTGACGGGCGCGATCATCATCGGGCTGGGCACGCGGTACACCGGCGTCATGGGCGATCAGGAGACCGTCGACGCGTTCCTTCGCGCCTCCGACCGCACCGGTGAGCCGGTGTGGGCGCTGCCGCTGCCCGAGTACCTGAACGAGCGCCTCGATTCGCGCATCGCCGACATGCAGAACGCCGACGTGGGCAACCGCGAGGCCGGGTCGCTGTTCGCCGGGCTGTTCCTGCAGCGTTTCGTCGGTCGCGTCGGCGAGGGCGAGGACGCACCGCGCATCCCCTGGGTGCACCTCGACATCGCCGGCTCGGCCATGTCGGCGGGAAGCGCCTACGGCTACACCGACAAGGGCCCCACCGGCGCGACGGTGCGCACCCTCATCGACTTCGTCGCGGCGGGCGGCGAGCTGCTGTGACCCTCGCCATCCGTCGGACGGAGACCGCATGACCGAGCACGCATTCGACGTCGTCGTGCTGGGCGGCGGCAGCGGCGGCTACGCCGCGGCACTGCGGGCGGCCGAGCTGGGCAAGCAGGTGGCGCTCATCGAGCGCGACCGCCTGGGCGGGACCTGCCTGCACCGTGGCTGCATCCCGACCAAGGCCCTTCTCCACGCCGCCGAGATCGCCGACACGGTGCGCTCGGCCGGCACCTCCGGCATCTCGGCGACGCTCGACGGCGTCGACGGGGAGGCGATGCTCGCGCACCGGCACTCCATCGTCGACAAGAAGACGAAGGGCCTCGAGGGACTGATCGGGCGGCGCGGCATCACCGTCGTCTCCGGCTCCGGTGAGCTCACCGCCGATCGCGCGGTCGCGGTGGGAGACGACCTTTACCGCGGCACGGATCTCGTGCTCGCGACCGGCTCGTACAGCCGCCTCATCCCGGGCATCGAACTGGGCGAACGCATCCTGACAAGCGAGGGCGCGCTGGCGCTCGATCGCGTCCCCGCGCGGGCGATCGTCCTCGGCGGCGGTGTGATCGGCGTCGAGTTCGCCAGCGCATGGCGCTCGCTGGGCGCCGACGTCACGATCCTCGAGGGACTGGAGCACCTCGTCCCGAGCGAGGACATCGCTCTGAGCACGGCGCTCGAGCGCGCCTTCCGCCGCCGCGGGATCGTTTCGCGACTCGGTGCTCGCGTGGCGTCGGCGGTCGAGTCCGGCGACGGCGTCACCGTGACGCTCGAGGGCGGGGAGACGCTCGACGGCGATGTCCTGCTCGTGGCCGTCGGCCGCGGGCCGTCGACCTCGGGGCTGGGCCTGGAGGAGGCCGGCATCGCCCTGGACCGCGGGTTCGTGTCGGTCGACGAACACCTGCGCACGAACGTTCCCGGCGTGTGGGCGGTGGGCGACATCACCCCGGGCCTGCAGCTGGCGCACCGCGGCTTCCAGCAGGGCATCTTCGTGGCCGAGCGGATCGCCGGCCTGGAGCCCGCTCCGATCGACGAGCGGCTCATCCCCCGCGTCACGTACTCGAGCCCCGAGCTGGCCTCCGTCGGCCTCACGCAGGCCGCCGCGGAGGAGCGGTACGGAGCGGAGGGCATCGCCGTGGCGGAGCTCGACCTCGCGGCGAACGCGCGCAGCGAGATCCTCGGCACGCGCGGTCTCGTCAAGATCGTCCGGCGCGTCGACGGGCCCGTCGTGGGCGTCCATCTCGTGGGCGACCGCGTGAGCGAGCTCATCACGGAGGGCCAGCTCGCCGTCGCCTGGGACGCCCATCCCGAGGACATCGCGCCCCTCATCCACGCGCACCCCACGCAGAGCGAGGCCCTGGGCGAGGCGTTCCTCGCCCTCGCGGGCAAGCCGCTTCACACTCTCTGATTCCCCGATCCGCCCCGTCGCCGCGCGCGAATGCCGCACCTTGAGGACGGATCACTAAGCTAGGCATGTCACCGACAGATACGAAGGAGACTTCGACATGAGCACTCCCGTAGTCCTCCCCGCGCTCGGAGAGAGCGTTACCGAGGGCACCATCACCCGCTGGCTGAAGCAGGTGGGCGATACCGTGCAGGCGGATGAGGCCCTGCTCGAGGTCTCGACCGACAAGGTCGACACGGAGATCCCGTCGCCCGTGAGCGGCGTGATCGAGGAGATCCTCTTCCAGGAGGACGACACCGTCGAGGTGGGCGCCGTCCTGGCCAAGATCGGTGACGGCAGCGGCTCGTCGGCCGCGCCCGAGGGGCCCGCCGGGGCCGCGCCGGGCGCCGGGTCCGCCCCCGCCCCGGCCGTCGAGGCCTCCACCGTGCCCGCCGCCGACTCCCCCGGTGCGGAGTCCGCGCCGGCTCCCGCGGCGTCGGGCGAGGCGACCGACATCGTGCTGCCCGAGCTGGGCGAGTCGGTCACCGAGGGCACCGTCACCCGCTGGCTCAAGCAGGTCGGCGACACCATCGAGGTCGACGAGCCCCTGCTCGAGATCTCCACCGACAAGGTCGACACCGAGGTCCCCTCGCCCGTCGCCGGCACGATCACCGAGATCCTCGCCGCCGAGGACGAGACCGTCGAGGTCGGCGCCGTCCTGGCCCGCGTCGGCTCCGGCGCCCCGGCCGCGAAGGCCGCCCCGGCCCCCGCCGCCCCGGCACAGGCCGAGCAGCCCGCCCCCGCTCCCCAGGCCGAGCAGCCCGCGCCGGCACAGGCCGAGCAGCCGGCCGCGGACGCGCCCGCGGCGTCGGGCGGGCGACCGACATCGTGCTGCCCGAGCTGGGCGAGTCGGTCACCGAGGGCACGGTCACCCGCTGGCTCAAGCAGGTCGGCGACACCATCGAGGTCGACGAGCCCCTGCTCGAGATCTCCACCGACAAGGTCGACACCGGGTCCCCTCGCCCGTCGCCGGCACGATCACCGAGATCCTCGCCGCCGAGGACGAGACCGTCGAGGTCGGCGCCGTCCTGGCCCGCGTCGGCTCCGGCGCCCCGGCCGCGCAGGCCGCCCCGGCCCCGCCGCCCCGGCACAGGCCGAGCAGCCCGCCCCCGCTCCCCAGGCCGAGCAGCCCGCGCCGGCCCCGCAGGCCGAGCAGCCGGCTCCGGCCGCTCCGTCGCAGCCCGCGCAGGCCGCTCCGTCGCAGCCCGCGCCGGCCGAGCAGCCCAAGGCTCCGGCCGAGCCGGCCGCGCCGAAGCTCTCGCTGCCGACGGACGACGAGAAGGTGTATGTCACGCCGCTCGTGCGCCGCCTCGCCGCCCAGCAGGGCGTGGACCTTGCCACGGTGAAGGGCACGGGCGTGGGCGGTCGCATCCGCAAGGAGGACGTGCTCAAGGCTGCCGAGGCCGCGAAGGCCGCCCCGGCCCCCGCCGCCACGCCGGCCACGCCGGCGCCCGCTCCGGCCGAGACGCTCGAGGACTCGCCGCTGCGTGGCACCACGCAGCCGATGTCGCGTCTGCGCAAGGTGCTCGCGAAGCGCGCCGTGGAGTCCATGACGTCGACGGCGCAGCTCACGACGGTCGTCGAGGTCGATGTGACGAAGCTCGCGGCGTTCCGAGACCAGGTCAAGGCGGACTTCCAGGCCAAGACCGGCGACAAGCTGTCGTTCCTGCCCTTCTTCGCCCTCGCGGCGGCCGAGGCGCTGCGTGCGTACCCGATCATCAACTCGACGCTCGACGGCGAGAACATCGTGTACCCGCCGTCGGAGAACCTCTCGATCGCCGTTGACACGGAGCGCGGCCTGCTCACGCCGGTCGTCCGCGACGCGAGCGAGAAGAGCCTCGCGCAGCTCGCGCACGAGATCGCCGACCTCGCCGCGCGGACGCGCGACAACAAGCTGAAGCCGGACGAGCTCGCCGGCGGCACGTTCACGCTGACCAACACCGGTTCGCGTGGCGCGCTGTTCGACACGCCCGTCGTCTTCCTCCCGCAGTCGGCCATCCTCGGCACCGGCATCGTGTTCAAGCGGCCCGGCGTCGTCAAGACCGACGGCGGCGTCGAGGCGATCGGCATCCGCTCGTACGTCTACCTCGCGCTCTCGTACGACCACCGCACGATCGACGGCGCCGACGCAGCTCGCTACCTGTCGGCCGTCAAGACGCGCCTGGAGGCGGCGGACTTCGCGGGCGACCTCGGCATCTGATCCGATCGCTCCCCGAGGGGGACGGGTGACCTCGCGTCATCCGTCCCCCTCGGTCGTCCCGGGCGTTGGAGAGTGCACGTCTCGCACGGTCCAGCGCTCGTCGGCCGACGCGCGCTCGATCACCACCGACTGCGGCGCACCGGCCCCGTCCGACGCCTGCACCCGCAGCACCGCGAGATCGCCGAAGTCGTCGAGCAACACCACGCTGCGAGCGTCGGCCGGCAGCCACACGGCCGCGTCGTCGTTCAGGCGCAGCGGGGGCGCGCCGACGGGGCGCACGGCGCCGCACGTTTCGTCCCCCGCCGCGCGACACACCGCCAACCCGTCGAGGAGCCGCTGCGCGGCCGCGACGGGGTCCTCGGCCGATTCCGCAGCGCCGGCCTCGCCCCGGTTCCGCGCCGCGTCATCGCCCGGTCTCACCGCCGCCCCGGCGGTTGATGCCGTCTCCTCGTTCGTCGCCGCCTCGTCCGTTGCGGCGCCGCCCGGCCGCCGCTCGGCCTCCCCGCGCGCGCCCGCCGCGGCGTGCGCGGAACGGGCGGTCCCCGCACCCGGCTCGGCGGCGGCGTGATCCTCGCCGCTCGGCCACATCAACCCGCCGGCGATCACGGCCGCCGCCGCCACGCCGCCCAGGAGGAACGGCGCCCCGCGGGCGTCCCGCACGGCGCGCAGTCGTCCACGCACGCTCAGGAGGAAGGCCGCTGCGCTCTCGGCCACCCGCCCGGACAGCGCCGCGTCGATCGTCTCCCGCAGGTCGATGCGCGTCCGCGCTGCACCATTTACCGCGCCGGGTCGCCGCCCGCCGTCGCGCCGCGGACGACCGCGCGCGGCGCGCGCCGTGCGAAGCTCGCGCCTCGTGCGGCGTTCGCTCGCGCGCGCCGGCGGGGCGGGAGCGGGAGCGCCGTCGCGGGGCTCGGGTGGCGCGAGCAGGCGCTCGAGCGGCTGCGGGGCGCGGGCCTCGAAAAGGCGCTCCTCCAGCGCCTCGACGGCCTCCACCGACACGTCGGCGGCCTCGAGCAGCGCGCAGGCCTCGTCGAGCAGCTTGCGCACCACCCGGTCGTCGACGCCCGCCCCCACCTCGGTGAGGATCCGTGCCGCCGATGACGCGCACTCACCCATCCCGTCGAGGGCCGGCCGGGACGCCGCGCTCCGCAGTCCGTCCGTCGGGACGAACGCGGGGCGCCCGTCGGACACGAGCCACCACGCGCCGCGCACCGGGGCGCCGCGCGAGGAGCGCCGAGCCTCGCCCACGCCACGCATCAGGCTGACGGCGAGGGTGACCGCCCCACCACCGGAGAGCGGGGGCGCGGCGCGAAGCGAGACGTCGAGGCGCCTCACGCACCAGGAGAGCACCGCGTCGTGCCCGCCGCGACGCCGCGCGACGTCGCGCACGCCGAGGACATGCTGCGATTCCCCGTGCGCCCATCCCGGCCAGCCGTCGAGCTCGGCGACGTCGACGAGCACGACGCTCTCGTCTCCCACCGCAACAAGCTCGCCCGGAAGCGGCGACTCCCCGGGCACGAGACGCCGAATCGTGCGATACGCCCCACCGAGAAGCTCGCCGCGCTCCTCCCCGGCGTCGTCCGTGCGCTCCCCTGTCATGGGACCAGCCTGCGTCGCGAGGCGAGGACGGCGCCCGGCGCGGCACGCTCCGTGGAGGTCTCGGTGCTTCGCGCACGCTGTGAGCGGACCGAGGCGCACGTGCGCACGGCGGGCACTCGGTAGGCTGGAGGGTATGGCAGCACGCGGTACCGAGGCGGAGAAGCGCCCGGGATTCATCTCTCAGCTCAGGCAGCTCTTCACGTTCACGCGCGAGGTGTTCGCGTGGCTGCCGTGGGCGCTGGCCGGCATCGTCCTCGCCGGCGTCGGCCTCGGCGTGCTGCTGGCATTCCTCGTGCAGCCCGACATCTGGGGCTTCATCCTGTGGCCGATCTTCGGCCTCATGCTCGGGGTGCTGGGGTCGATGATCCTCATGACCCGGCTCTCGACGGTCGTCATGTACCGGCGCATCGACGGCATGCCCGGCGCGGCCGGTCACGTGCTGTCGACGATGCTCGGTCGCCGCTGGCGCGCGAGCGAGATGCCCGTCGGCGTCAACCCGAAGACGCAGGAGGCCGTGTACCGTGCCGTGGGCCGGGGCGGCATCGTGCTGGTCGGCGAGGGCTCGCGCGGCCGCCTGAAGAAGCTCTTTCGCGACGAGCGCATGAAGGCCGCGCGCGCCGCGCACGGCGTGCCGCTGCACGAGTTCTACGTGGGCCACGGCGAGGGCGAGATCCCCATCAAGGACCTCGCCAAGACGATCAAGGCACTTCCGAAGGCGATCGATCGCGCCACCATGGGTGCGGTCGTGCAGCGACTCGAGTCGCTGGGCAGCGGGATGTCGTCGCTTCCGATCCCCAAGGGCATCGACCCCACGCGGGTCCGCGCGCCGCGCCCGCGCTGACGACCCGCCCCCGGCTGCAGGGCCAGGCCCCGTCGCGGATGGGCGGCCCTTGTCGTTGCGTGGGGGCCGTTCCGTCCGAGCCAGCCGGTGCCTGGGCGCGGCCTACGACCGGACGAGCACCGTGCCGGCGATGACGTCGTGCAGTCCCCGCCCGTCCTGCCAGATCACGGCGGGGACCACGAGGCCGAGCAGGAGCGTGCGCACCGCGGGCCGCCACGGTCCCGCCCAGCCGCCCGCTGCGCGCTGCACCCGCAGGCCGAAGATGCGGTGACCGGGGCTGCCGCCGATGGTCGGGATGAAGACGATGTGGATGACCATGAAGGTCAGGTGGATCGCGAGGGCCTCCGACGCGAAGAACGTCGCCGCGATCACATACGCGGCCGCCCAGTCGATCGCGAGGCCGCCGATCCTCCTGCCCAGCGATCCGAGGCTCCCGGTCCCCGTGCGCGGCAGTCCCAGATCCCTGCCCGGATAGTCGCTGTCGGCCTGCGTGTCGGTCACCCCACCAGCCTACGGTCCGGCCGCTGAGCGCCCGCCGACGACCGGGCCCACCACGCGTTTCCGGATGCTCGCGAGCCGGCGTAACATCGCGGAAACATTCGGGACACCCTCGAGCAATGCCCCGCGGATAGCGTCGAGGGGTCACCCGTGGAGGGTGTCCGACCCGAAGATCCCCAACCTGGAGCCTCAATGTTCAACGATTCCTCCGAGGTGCTCAAGTTCATCAAGGACGAGGACGTCAAGTTCCTCGACATCCGTTTCACGGACCTCCCCGGTGTCCAGCAGCACTTCAACATCCCGGCTTCGACCGTCGACGAAGAGTTCTTCACGGTCGGACAGCTCTTCGATGGCTCCTCGATTCGCGGCTTCGCGAACATCAACGAGTCGGACATGCAGCTCATCCCCGACGTCACCACCGCGTACGTCGACCCCTTCCGCGAGGCGAAGACGCTGATCATGGTCTTCGACATCTACAACCCGCGCAACGGCGAGATCTACTCGAAGGACCCGCGTCAGGTCGCCAAGAAGGCCGAGAAGTACCTCGCGTCCACGGGCATCGCCGACACCGCCTTCTTCGCGCCCGAGGCCGAGTTCTTCATCTTCGACGACGTGCGCTACGAGGTCTCCTCCGGCAAGAGCTTCTACTCGGTCGACTCCGAGGAGGCCGCGTGGAACTCGGGCCGCGAGGAGGAGGGCGGCAACCTCGGCAACAAGACCCCGTACAAGGGCGGCTACTTCCCCGTCTCGCCGGTGGACAAGCAGGCCGACATCCGCGACGACATCGTGCTGAAGCTCATCGAGGTCGGGCTCGAGGTCGAGCGCTCGCACCACGAGGTCGGCACCGCGGGCCAGGCGGAGATCAACTACAAGTTCGACACGATGGTCCACGCCGCGGACGACATCCTGAAGTTCAAGTACATCGTCAAGAACACGGCCGAGCAGTGGGGCAAGACCGCCACGTTCATGCCGAAGCCGCTGTTCGGCGACAACGGCTCGGGCATGCACACGCACCAGTCGCTCTGGGCCGACGGCAAGCCGCTGTTCTACGACGAGAAGGGCTACGCGCAGCTCTCGGACGTCGCCCGCTGGTACATCGGCGGTCTGCTCAAGCACGCCCACGCGGTCCTCGCGTTCACGAACCCCACGCTGAACAGCTACCACCGCCTGGTCAAGGGCTTCGAGGCGCCGGTCAACCTCGTCTACTCGGCCGGCAACCGCTCGGCGGCCATTCGCATCCCGATCACGGGATCGAACCCCAAGGCGAAGCGCATCGAGTTCCGCGCCCCCGACTCGTCGGGCAACCCGTACCTCGCGTTCGCGGCGCAGCTGATGGCCGGCATCGACGGCATCAAGAACCGCATCGAGCCGCACGAGCCGATCGACAAGGACCTGTACGAGCTGCCGGCCGAGGAGGCCAAGGGCATCCCCCAGGTGCCGAACTCGCTGCTCGACTCGCTCGAGGCGCTCGACAAGGACCGCGAGTTCCTGACCGCCGGCGGCGTGTTCACGGACGAGCTGATCGACACGTGGATCGAGTACAAGTACGAGAACGAGATCCTGCCGATGCAGCAGCGTCCGCACCCCTTCGAGTTCGAGCTGTACTACGGCGTCTGACCTCCCCGCAGGCCCGCACCCGGCCCGGTCCTCGCGAGTCATCGCGGGGGCCGGGCCTTTGCCGTCCTCGCGGAAGGTTCGCGAGCGACGGCGGTGCGGCGGTTCGCGCCCCGGGTGGGGGCCGTCGGTCAGCTCGCGGCGATGGCGCTGGGCCGTCGCGAGCAGGCGACGGTGAGCGCGATCCCCACCGCGAGGAGCGCGACGGCGACGACGAGCCAGGCCACGTCGTACGGGAGGATCTCGACGTCGTAGCGGATCTGGTGCAGGCGGAGGAGCTTGTGGTTGACCGTGCCGTCCCACAGCTGGAAGGCCCCCGTCCCGACGAGGAAGCCGGCCCACGCGGCGTCGTGGCGGAAGCCGCCGCGGCGGCGCGCATCGAGCATGAGGAAGAAGCCCGCGGCCGCGCAGAACAGCTGACCCGCGTGCAGCAGCCCGTCGGACACCAGCCCGAACGCGGGCGTCGAGAGGTCGTAGAAGTGGTGCCAGCGCAGGATCTGGTGGAACACGATCTCGTCGAGAGCGGCGACCACCGCGACACCGAGAAGGACGGCCGCCGCGTACTCACGGCGACGAACGACCCGCAGCACCCGCTCAGCCACGGCGCTCTCCGCTCGCCGCCGCCGGCTCGGCGACCTCGACGGTCGCACCGACGCTGTCGAGCCGCCGCCCGCTGCGCCGATACCACTCGGCGCACAGGAGGACCATGAGCACGAGATCGACCGCGTCGCCGCCGTAGAACATGAGCAGGGCGCCATCGCGCGCCTGAGCGGCGGGGACGCCGGCGGGCGGGTTCACGAAGAGCAGCTTGGCGAGCACTCCGTGCGCGGCGAGCGACAGCACGAGAACCGTCGCCCTCAGGGCCAGACCTGCGCGATGGGGGTTCGGATCCACCGACACCAGCGCCGTCGTGAACAGGTAACCGGCGATGAGGAAATGCGCGGTCACGAGCAGGTGCAGGAAGGGATCCTGCATCATCATCCCGTGCAGGGGCGTGAGATGGATCACCCACAGGCCGCCCACGTTGAGCAGGGCCGCCACGACCGGGTGCGTCAGAAAGCGGGCGAGCGGGCTGCGGAGCAGCCGGCTCAGGCGGCGGGCGGGGACCGTGGCGAGCGTGCGCAGCGCCAGCGTCGCGGGCGCTCCGTACACGAGCAGCAGCGGCGCGATCATGCCGACGAGCACGTGCACGCCGACGTGCGCGACGAACCCGCCGTGGGCAGCGGCGGCGAGGGGGCCCGCGAACCCGAGGGCTGCGGCCACCAGTCCGGCCATCCATATCGCTGTCCGCCACATCTGCCAGCCGCGTCCGGTGCGCTGCTCGCGGATCGCGGAGGCCAGGTACGCGATCGCCGCGACGGCGAACGGGAGCAGCAGGAAGGCCTCGACGGGGATGCCGCCGTGCCCCGAGTGAACGTGAGCAGCGACCTCGACGGGCACGTGGGCTCCCCCCTGACGATCCGGTCCGTTCCGTGAACCGTACGCGCCGAGGCGCTGGCGGCGTCAGAGGGTTGACGCGGGCGCCGGCGGCTGCGATGCGGGGCGCCGCGCCGGCGGCCGGTCAGCCGTAGAAGAGCGTCTCGAACGCGCGCCGGGCGCGCCGGGACGTGCGCATCCAGTCCTCCTCCACCTCCGTGGCCGAATGGGCCGGGTACTCGAGGATGCGGCCGATGCCGTCCAGGTCGCGACGGTCGCTCGGCAAGACGTCGCTCGTGCGTCCCGTGAGGAGCGTGTTCGCCGAGCGCAGCCGCGAGGCGAGGCGCCACGCCTCCCCCAGCCGCCGCGCGGGATCGACCGGCAGGAGGCCCGCGTCCACGGCGGCGACGAGGGCGTCGAGCGTCGAGGTCGTGCGCAGCGCCGGCACCTCGTGCGCGTGCTGTAGTTGCAGCACCTGGACGAGCCACTCCACGTCGCTCAGGCCACCAGGGCCGAGCTTGAGGTGACGGCGCGGGTCGGCGCCCTGCGGCAGGCGCTCGCTCTCGACCCTGGCCTTGATGCGGCGGATCTCTCGCACATCCTGCGGGTCCAGCTCCCGCGGGTAGCGCACCTCGTCGGCCATCTCGAGGAACGCGTCGATCAGCTTCGCCGACCCCGCGATCCCCCGCGCTCGCAGCAGGGCCTGAGCCTCCCACGAGAGCGACCACCGGCGGTAGTACTCGCGGTACGCGTCGAGCGAGCGCACGATCGGCCCGTTCCTGCCCTCCGGGCGCAGTCCCGCGTCGAGCTCGAGCGGCAGCCGGTGATCCTCCGATTGCCGGCGCAGCTCGGCGACGATCCGCTCGGCGTGGCGCTGCGCCCGCTGGGGGTCGACGCCCTCGGGCCGGTACACGTAGAGCACGTCGGCATCGGAGCCGAAGCCGATCTCGGCGCCACCGAAGCGCCCCATGCCGACCACGGCGAAATCGAGCGCGTCGTCCTCGGGGGGCACCACCTCGCGGCGGATCGCGCGCAGGGCGGCCTGGATCGTGACCTCGGTGATGGTGGTCAGCGCGGCCGAGAGCTCGGTGATCGTGACGGTGCCCAGGATCGACGCCATCGCCGCACGCAGCAGCTCGCGGCGCCGCAGCGCGCGCACCGCCCGCATGGCGTCGTGCATCGTGGCGTGGCGCGACTGGATCGCCCGCGCCTCCTCCGCCAGCAGCGAGCCGCCGCGCGGGCGCAGCTGCTCCTCGTCGTCGAGCCACGCCACCGATTCGGGGATCCACTCCATCAGCTCGCCCACATACCGCGAGCCGGAGAGCAGCTTGGCCAGGGCGTCGGCGGCGCCCGCCGAGTCGCGCAGCATGCGCAGGAACCACGGCGAACCGCCCAGCCGCTCGCTGATGCGGCGGAACGCGATCAGTCCGTAGTCCGGATCGACGCCCTCGGCGAAGCGGCGCAGCATGACGGGCATGAGGTGGCGCGTGATGGTGGCCTTGCGGCTGATGCCGCTCGTGAGCGCCTCGATGTGGCGCAGCGCGCCGCCCGGGTCGCGGAAGCCGATGGCGGCAAGCCGGTCGTGCGCCCGCTGCGGCGTCAGCTGGGCCTCATCGCTTGGCAGCGCCGCGACGGCCGACAGCAGCGGGCGGTAGAAGATGCGCAGGTGGATGTCTCGCACCTCACGCTTGAGGCGCTCCCACGCGCGGCGCAGGTCCGACCCGGTGGGCGCCAGGCCGGTCGCCCGCGCGAGCACCCGAAGGCCGTCGTCGTCGCGCGGCACGAGGTGGGTTCGGCTCAGGCCCTGCAGCTGCAGCCGGTGCTCCATGAGACGCAACCGCCGGTAGTGATCGTCGAAGGCGGCGGCGTCGGCACGGCCGATGTAGCCGCCGTCGGCCAGCGCCGCCAACGCCTCCAGCGTGCCGCGCTGGCGGACCGCGTCGTCTGTGCGTCCGTGCACGAGCTGCAGCAGCTGCACGGCGAACTCGATGTCGCGCAGGCCTCCCGGCCCGAGCTTGAGCTGATAGGGCACGTCCTCCGCGGGGATGTGCTCGGTGACCCGCTCGCGCATGCGCTGCACGCCGTCGACGAAGTTCTCGCGCGCCGCGCTCTCCCACACCGCCGGTCGCACCGCCGCGATGTAGTCGTCGCCCAGCGCCGCGTCGCCCGCGAGCGGCCGGGCCTTCAGCAGGGCCTGGAACTCCCAGCTCTGCGCCCACCGCGCGTAGTACGCCACGTGCGATTCCAGCGTGCGCACGAGCGCGCCCTTCTTGCCCTCGGGCCGCAGGTTCGCGTCCACCTCCCACAGCGGCGGTTCGGCCTCGAAGCCCGAGATCCCGCGCATCGTCTGCACCGCGAGGCGGGTCGCGATGTCGATCGCCCGGCTCTCGGCCAGGTCGGATCCCTCACGCGCTCCGGCGACGAAGATGACGTCGACGTCGCTGACGTAGTTCAGCTCGCGGGCGCCCGCCTTGCCCATGCCGATGATCGCGAGCCGGGTGTCCGCCACCTCCTCGCGGGGAAAGAGACCGGCGCCCCCCGTGCCGGTCGCGACGCGTGTGCGTGCGACGGCGAGCGACGCCTCCAGCGCCGCCCCGGCCAGATCCGAGAGCGCGGCCGCGACGTCGGGCAGGACGTCGACGGGCTGCGACGAGAGCAGGTCGAAGGCGGCCACGCGGGCCAGCTGCGAGCGATACGCCGCCCGCAGGGCCGCCCAGGCCGACTCGTCGCACGTCTGCGCGAAGCCGCCGGACGCACCGACCGCGTCGAGCACCTCGCGACGCATCTCCTCGGCGCTCGGCAACCGGCTCCCCGCGGTGTGCAGCGCCGCCAGGTGTTCGGGTCGCCGCAGGTAGAACTCGCCGAATCCGCGCGACGCTCCGAGCAGCCGCCAGGCCGTGCCGCGGGCGCGTTCGTCCCGCAGCACGTCGGTGACGGCGTCGGCGCGTCGCCGCGCGATGAGGACGAGCCCCGTGAGCGCCTCGTCCGGATCGGCGGCGCCCTCGGCGCCTCCCAGCAGCACCACGCGCTCCAGGCCGGTGGCCTCGGCGAGCTCGGCGATCCGGTCCTCGGCCTCGTCGATGCGCGCGAAGCCGAGGCGCACCAGCCCGGTGCGGGTGGCCGCCCGGCTGACCGAACTCATGCGCGCGTTCCGGTGATCCTCAGCGACGCGTCGGTCAGACGATGTCGAGGTGGTGACGCAGCTCGAAGGGCGTGATCTGCGAACGGTACTGCTCGAACTCGCGCCGCTTGTTCGCCAGCACGTAGCTGAACACCTGCTCGCCCAGGGTCTCGGCGACGAGCTCGCTGTCCTCCATCGCCGCGACGGCCTCGTCGAGGGTCTGCGGCAGCGCCCGGTAGCCCAGCGCGCGTCGCTCGGCGTCGCTGAGCGCCCACACGTTCTCCGCCGCCTCGGCGGGCAGCTCGTACTCGTCCTCGATGCCCTTCAGGCCCGC
Source organism: Microbacterium sp. Marseille-Q6965 (assembly GCF_946151065.1). GTDB lineage: Bacteria > Actinomycetota > Actinomycetes > Actinomycetales > Microbacteriaceae > Microbacterium. Next base: position 24,224 of record NZ_CAMGZA010000005.1, read on the forward strand.
CGCGAGCATCAGCGCGTACGCGAGGTAGGGGTTGGCGGCGGAATCGATACCGCGGTGCTCCACGCGCGCCGAGCTGCTCTTGCCCGGCTTGTAGCGCGGCACGCGCACGAGCGCCGAGCGGTTGTTGTGACCCCACGTCACGTAGCTGGGCGCCTCGTCGCCGCCCCACAGGCGCTTGTAGGAGTTCACGAACTGGTTCGTCACCGCCGAGATCTCGCGCGCGTGCGCGAGCAGGCCCGCGACGAACTGGCGGCCGACCTTCGACAGCTGGTATTCCGCGCCCTCCTCGTAGAACGCGTTGACGTCGCCCTCGAACAGCGACATGTGCGTGTGCATGCCCGATCCGGGGTGCTCGGCGAACGGCTTCGGCATGAACGTGGCGTGCACGCCCTGCTCGATCGCGACCTCCTTCACGACCGTGCGGAAGGTCATGATGTTGTCGGCCATCGCGAGCGCGTCGGCGTAGCGCAGGTCGATCTCGTTCTGCCCCGGCCCGCCCTCGTGGTGGCTGTACTCGACCGAGATGCCGAGGTCCTCGAGCATGCGCACCGAGCTGCGGCGGAAGTCGTGCGCCGTGCCGCCCGGCACGTTGTCGAAGTAGCCGGCGTGGTCCACCGGCTCGGGCCCGTCGGTGCCGAAGGTGCGCGTCTTCAGCAGGTAGAACTCGATCTCGGGGTGGGTGTAGAAGCTGAACCCCGCCTCGGCGGCCTTCGCGAGCGTGCGCTTGAGAACGTTGCGCGGATCGGCGACGGCCGGCTGCCCGTCCGGCATCGTCAGGTCGCAGAACATGGCGGCGGTGGGGTCGACCGTGCCGCGCCACGGCAGGATCTGGAAGGTCGAGGCGTCGGGATACGCCAGCAGATCCGACTCGTGCGAGCGCGTCAGGCCCTCGATCACCGAGCCGTCGAAGCCGATTCCCTCGGTGAAGGCCCCCTCCACCTCGGCGGGGGCGATCGCGAGCGACTTGAGCGTGCCGATGACGTCGGTGAACCACAGTCGCACGAACTTGACGCCGCGCTCCTCGATCGTGCGCAGGACGAAGTCCATCTGCTTGTCCATCGAATCCTCTCCGAAGGGGTGACGCCGGAGCTTTCAGCCTAGTGGGCGCGCGCGGAAATCACGGTGCGCCGGAGCCCGCGTCCCAGTCGTCCTCGCGGGCCTCCTCCTCCGCCCACGCGCGGGAGCGCTCGGCGAGGATCTCGTAGGCCCGGGAGGCCTCCTCCGGTGTCGCGAACGGACCGATGCGGTCCGGCGCCGGCGACACCAGGCCCCGCTCCACCTCGCCCGTCTTCGCGTTGTACCAGTACTGCGCGTCCTGATCCTGATCGGCCATGTCGGCTCCCCTCGTCCGGTGGCCCCAGCCTACGACCCGAGGCGGCGAGAACCGGGCGGTCAGTCGCTGGGGACGACGACCCACAGGGCGATGTAGACGGGGATCGTCCATCCGAAGAAGAGCACCCCGACGACCGCGAGCACCCGCACGAGGGTCGAGGGCAGCCCGAACCGGCGGGCGAGCAGACCGCACACCCCGGCGACGACTCGGTCCTGGCGGGGCCGCACGACGATCATCGACATGGCGCCAGCGTAGCGGCCTGGGAGCGCCGCGTCACGGGTGAGCGGCGTCGACGTGCGCGCTCGATGCGCGCCGCGAGATGTCGCCGCGACGGGCGCGCCACCGAACCACGCCCAGCGCGAGGAGCGCGAGCAACGCGCCGAGGGTGAGCACGCCGGTGACCCACGGGCCGAGCACAACGCCGGCGGTGAGGCCCTCGCGCAGCTCGACGTCGGCGACGATGACGCCGGCCTCGTCCACCCACACCTGAGCGAGCGTCGTCCCGTCGGGCGCGATCAGCTGACTCGTGCCGACGGTCGAGAGATTGACGACGCTGCGCCCCGTCTCGATGGCGCGCATGCGCGCGAAGGCGAGCTGCTGCAGATTCTCGTCGCTGCCGCGGAAGTCGGCGTTGTTCGTCTGGAACATGAACACCTGCGCGCCATCGCCGATCCCCTCGCGGATGAAGGAATCGTCGATCACGTCGAAGCAGATCGCCAGGCCGGCGAGCGCGCCGCCCAGATCCATCACGGGCGAATCCGTGCCCGGTGTGTACTCGCGCCCGATCATGTGGATGAGCGACGGCACGATGGCGGCGTAGAACGCCCGATCGGGCACGTACTCCCCGAACGGCACGGGATTGCGCTTGGAATGGGTCTGCTCGGGCCCGGCCGCGGTCCAGAGCATCGACATGTTGTAGACGCTCTCGCCCTCGGCGCTCGCGGCGTTCATGAGCAGCGGCGCGTCGTAGTCCTCGGCGACGTCCTCGAGGATGCGGGCGACCGACGACTCGGCGCGCGGATCGGCGTCGACGCCGCCCTCGGGCCACACGATGACGTCGACGTCCTCGCCCGCGAGCTCACGGGTTGCGGCCAGCTGCGCTCGCAGCACGTCGAGGTACGCGCGGTCGTCCATGTACGCGGCGGGGCCGTTGCCCTGCACGGCGCCGACGCGGAGCGTGCCCGCGGGAGTGGTGGGGAACTGCGGCACGAGGGCAAGCAGCGCGAGCACGGCGGCAGCCGGCAGCACCGTGCCCGCGATCCGGGCTCGCGTACGACGCTCCGCCCCTGCGCGCGCCGCGCTGCGGAAGATCTCGATGACCATGGCAGACAAGAGCACGACGAGGAACGTCAGCCCGGTGACCCCGATCCACGACGACAGCTGCGCGAGCGGGGAGCTGGCGAGACTCATCCCGATGCGGCCCCACGCGAAGCCGCCGTAAGGCCACGAGCCCATCACCACCTCGCGGGCGGTCCACAGACCGGCGACGAGTGCCGGCACGGCGATCAGGCGCGCCCAGCCGCCCCATCCGTCGGTCCACCGGTAGGCGAGCGCAATGAGGATCGCGCCGAGCGCCATGAAGAGGCTCTCCACGCCGGCCAGCGCCACCCACGGCACCCACGCCAGCTCGTTGTCGCCCAGGAATCCCGCCGCCCAGTCGATGTGGGGGAAGTAGAAGGCGGCCGCGAAGGCCAGCCCGACGAGGAACGCCGCCCCGGCCCGGCGCGCGACGAGCGTGACGAGCGACACCCCGACGGCGATGAAGGCGAGCGGCCAGATGCCGGCGCTCGGGAAGCTCGCGTCGAGCGCGAAACCGCCGGCGGCCGCGAGCGGGACGGCGGCCCACAGCGGCAGTGACGAACGGCGGGCGGGCATGGGCAGAAGCCTATTCCGCCCCGCCTGGTGGCCGGCTGCGTCGCGGCCTCACACCGCCGAGTAGGCGACGATGCCGTGGCGCACCTGGTCGAGCGCGCGGCGGGCGGTGCGGGCGAGGTCGCCATCTGCCGTGACGGAGAGCTGGTCGAGCAGGTCGATGGTCTGCTTGGCCCAGCGCACGAAGTCGCCGGCCGCCATGTCGGCCTCCCCCAGGACCCGATCGAGCATCTGCCCGCGCGCCCACAGGTGCATGGCCAGCGCCAGCCCGGTGGCGACCTCCTGGGTGCCCGGCAGGCGATGGTCCTGCTCCAGGTCGTCGAGCCGTGCCCACAGCTCCTGCGTGCGGCTGAGGGCCTCGCGGAAGGGACCGTGCGGAAGCGCATGCCCGCCGTACTCCTCGCGGCCCCGCGGCTCGTAGACGAGGCAGCACGCCAGCGCCGCCAGCGAGGGCGCGTCGAGCCCCTCCCAGATGCCGGCGCGCAGGGACTCGGCCACGAGCAGGTCGCGGTCGCCGTAGATCCTCCTCATGCGGGCGCCGGCCTCGGTGAGGGTCGCCTCGTTCCCGTCGAGCTCGACGTAGTCCAGCTCGACGAGCACGTCGATGATGCGGTCGAACCGGCGCGCGACCGTGCCCGTGCGCGACGCGATCTGGCGGCGGATCCTGTCGGTGTCGCGCGCGAGCTTCTGGTATCGCTCCCCCCAGCGCGCGTGTCGCTCGCGATCCGGGCACTTGTGGCAGGGGTGCCGTGTCATGCGTTTGCGGAGGGCATTGATCTCCCGCGTGCGCTGCTCGCGCACGGCCCTGCTCGCGTCGGCGTCGCGCCGCTGCGCCTTCTCGAGGTCGCTCAGCTCGCGGCGCATCGCCGAGTACTCGAGGAAGTCGCCGCGGTCGCACGCCATCGCCTGCGCGTAGCCCTCGAGCGAGGCCTCGGCGTCCTTCACCTGCTGCGCGAGCCCGACCACCGAGCGATCGGCCTGGAACTGCGCGAACGACGACTCCAGGATCGCTCGGGCCCGGCGCCGTCCGAACTGGTCGATGAGGTTCACCGCCATGTTGTAGGTCGGCCGGAACGACGAGTTGAGGGGGTAGGTGCGTCGAGAGGCGAGGGAGGCGACCGCCTGGGGATCGAGCTGATCGGTCCACTGCACGACCGCGTGCCCCTCGACATCGATGCCGCGACGACCGGCCCGCCCCGTGAGCTGCGTGTACTCCCCCGGTGTGATGGGCACGCGCGACTCACCGTTGAACTTCTCGAGCTTCTCGAGCACGACGGTGCGGGCGGGCATGTTGATGCCGAGCGCGAGCGTCTCGGTCGCGAACACCGCCTTGAGGAGCTTGCGCTGGAACAGCTCCTCGACGACCTCCTTGAACGCCGGCAGCAGACCCGCGTGGTGCGCGGCGACGCCGCGCTCCAGGCTGTCGCGCCACTCCCACCAGCCGAGCACGCCGAGGTCCTCCTCGGCGAGCGTGCCGGTGCGCTGGTCCACGATCCTGCGGATCTCCGCGCGCTCGTCCGCCGTCGTCAGCCGCAACCCGCTGCGGCGCACCTGCTGCACGGCGCCGTCGCATCCGGCTCGGCTGAAGATGAAGAAGATCGCCGGCAGCAGGTTGGACCGCTCGAGAAGCCGGATCACGTCGGGGCGGTCGATGCGCGCCATGCGGGGAGCGGGGCGGCCCCCGCCGCGTCCTCCCCCACGGCGGCCGCCACGGCGCCGCCCGTCGAAGGTCCGGTCGTACGCGACGGATCCGGACCCGCCCAGACGCAGCAGCTCGCGGTTCACGCGGTTCGACGCCGCGCCGGCGCGCTCATCGAACAGCGGCAGCAGATCGCCGCGCGCGAGCACGTGCTGCTCGAGGGGCACCGGCCGGGTCTCCGAGACGATCACCTCGGTGTCGCCGCGCACGGTTCCGAGCCAGTCCCCGAACTCCTCCGCGTTCGAGACGGTGGCCGACAGAGACACCAGTCGCACGCTCTCGGGGAGGTGGATGATGACCTCCTCCCACACGGCACCGCGGAACCGGTCGGCGAGATAGTGCACCTCGTCCATCACGACGTAGCGCAGACCCGTGAGCGACGACGAGCCGGCGTAGATCATGTTCCGCAGCACCTCGGTCGTCATCACGACCACGCGCGCGTCGCCGTTGATGTTGACGTCGCCGGTGAGCAGGCCGACCTCGTCCTCGCCGTAGGTGTCCTGCAGCTCGCGGAACTTCTGATTCGACAGCGCCTTGATCGGCGTCGTGTAGAACGCCTTGTCCCCCGGCGTCTGCATCGCCAGGTGCACGGCGAACTCGCCGACGATCGTCTTGCCGGCCCCGGTCGGGGCGGCCACGAGCACGCTGCGGCCCTCTTCGAGCGCCTCGCATCCCGCGATCTGGAACGGGTCGAGCTCGAAGCGCTGAGCCGCCGCGAAGGCGGTCGTGACCGGATGCTTCATGGCTACACCTCGATGTAGAGGTCGGGGTTCTGCTTCCGTTTGCGGCGATCGAACAGCAGCGACACGAGAGCGGCGGCCAGGTACAGCACGAACAGGATGAGACCGAGCACGACCATGGACACGATGTCGGCCGGCGACGAGGCGAGCATGCCGATCACCAGTCCGATGATGAGCGCGAAGCGCCAGCCCTTCAGGATCGAGCGGCCGCTGACGACACCGGCGAGGTTCAGCGCGACGAGGAACACCGGCAAGACGAAGGCGATCCCGACGATCGTGATCAGCTTGAACACGAAGTCGTAGTACGCGGCGTAGTCGTAGAACTGTGAGGCGAACTGCTCCTCCGGCACGAACTCGCTCATCACGAGGATGAGGCGCGGCAGGAGGTAGATCGCGACGGCGCAGCCGCCGAAGAACAGCGGGATCGCGGCGGCCATGAAACCGACCGTGTACTGGATCTCCTTCTTCTTCAGCCCGGGCATGATGAACGCCCAGATCTGCCAGAGCCAGACCGGCGCCGAGATGATCAGGCCGATCGCGAAGGAGATGCGGATGCGCATCTCGAACGGCCCCGTGATCGTGGAGTACACGAGGCGAGTGAAGTCGTCACCGAGCTGCTCGGCCACCTGGCGGATCGGGAAGACGAGCCATCCGATCACCCAGTCGGTCAGGAAGTAGGCGATCACCATGCCCACGACGAGGGCGATGGCCGCGATCACCAGCCTGCGGCGCAGCTCCATGAGATGACCCGCGAGGGTCATCCGCTTCTCGCGCGGCGGCTCCTCCTCGTCGATGGTCACGTCGGGCGTGGCCACCGGTGGTTACGGCTTGGGGTCGGTGCCGTCGGCCGCGGGCGCGGCCGGCGGGGTCGCGGTGCCCGGCTGGTCGGCGGCCTTCGACGGGGCGGTGCCACCCGGGCCGCTCTCCTCCTTCATCTGCTTGATCTCACCCCGGAAGACGCGCGCCGACTGCCCGAGGCTCTTCGCGAGGGCGGGGAGACGAGCGGCGCCGAAGATGAGCAGGATGATCGCGAGGATCAGCAGGATCTGCCAGATGCCCGGCATGTGCATGGTGACTCCGTACGTCGGGGAAGCGTGTGCGCGGTCAGTCTAACCCTCGACCCTTCGAACGGGGCAGGACGCGACGGATCCGCCTGCGCGCCGTGTCAGGCCTCGCCGTAGAGCGCCAGCGCCTCGTGAACCCATTCGGCCGCGGCCCGCCGGGCCGCGGGCGGTTCGAGGATCTCGACGGCACCGCCGCGGCGCGCCGCGAGTCGCTTCAGGCTGCGGGCGTCGGCCACGCGCACGCGCGCGGTCGTGAATCCTCCGGCGTCCTCCACCTCGGCGCGGTCGAGGTACTCCCCCACGAGCGGCGCCAGCTCGGTGCGGAACCGGATCACCGCCACCTCATCGTCCGCGCCGGGCTCGAACAGCTCCGGCACCGGCTCGTGAGCGTGCTCCGCGGGGATCGCGGTGAGGCGGGGATCGCTCACCCGCTCGAGGTGGAAGGTGCGCATCGCGCGGCGCAGGTGGCACCATCCCTGCAGGTACCACTGGCCGTTCGAGATGAGGACCTTCACCGGATCGACCGTGCGCGTCGTCTCGGGGGCGTCGGGTGCGCGATACGTGAAGGCGACGGCCACCCGGTCGTGCAGCGCCTGCGACACCACGTCGCGCACCTCGTCGACCCGGGGCGGCACGATGACGACGTCCGCCGGCGCCGCCGACGCGCCCGCCGCGAGCTTGGCGATCAGGCCGGTGACGACGTCGGACCCGGCCACGCCGGGCATGGCGCTGGCGAGCCGCAGCCCGGCAAGCAGCGCGGCGGCCTCGCGCGACGTGAGGCGGGGCGCGCGATCCAGCGCCGGCGCATACGTGATGGCGATCCGGTCCCGCTCGTCGAGCAGGTCCCAGTCGATGTCGAACATCTCGCCCGGCATCTGCCAGAACTCGTCGGAGCCGGGCAGGCCGATGACGGTGAGCTTCTCGACCATCCCCCGCATCTGCGCGGGCGTGACGCCGAACTCCTCGGCGGCCTCGGCGAGCGAAACCTCCCCGCGTTCCAGCAGGTAGGGCACGAGCGTGAGCAGCAGCTGCACGCGGTCGCTCGAGACGAGCGCGGGTCGTCGTCCGCTCATGCCGTGCCCTCCCCGCCGCTGGTGTGGACATCCCGGACGGCACGGAGGCGTGCGATCACGGCCTCGCGCAGATCGTCGGGCTCGACCACCCGCACCTCCGGCCCGTACGAGGCCAGTTCATCGGCCAGGATGTGCCGGTCCACATAGGGAACGCGAATGCCCTGGGTCTGCTGCTCGCCGCGCCGTCCCAGCCGCAGCGCCGCCTCGGTGCCGGGGGTGACCTCGAGCAGCGCCGACTGGCGCGCTGCCACCTCCTCGAGGCCGCGCTGCGCGCGCTCGCCGGCCCCCTCGCGCAGCGACGGGTCGAAGCGCTCGCGGGTACGGAGGACGTCGCCGACGATCCGGCTCAGCAGAAAGGTGCGGTCCTCGCCCACGCCGAGATCCTGGCAGTAGACATGCCACCGGGCCTCCCAGTCCACCAGGGCCAGCGGTCGCACGCGCCGCCGCCGCGGGTGCTCCTCCCCCGGCTTCAGGTAGTCGAACTCCACGACGACGCACTCGTCGACCGCCTCCTGCAGCGGCCCGAACGCCGCCTCCCTGGCCGACATGCGCGGGGCGAAGCCCAGGATGGGCTCGTCCACGTCGATGCCGAGCGCGCGGATCTTACGCAGGCCGCGCTGCGCGTCCTGCGAGAGCGAGCCCTCGCTCCACACGCTGCCGGCCAGGCTGAGCACGGCCACCTCCGCCGGGGTGAACTCCAGGTCCTCCGGCAGGTCGTACTCGGACTTCGGGATCCGGTACCGCGCCTCGCGCAGGTCGTTCGGATCGCTCGCGTCGCCGATCGTCTCCACCGGCACGCCCACGCGGCGCAGCTCCTCCTTGTCACGCTCGAACATCTTCTCGAGCGCCTCGACGGAGGCGGCGCCCTGACGCTGGCGGTACCCCGAGACGTTGTCGAGGATCTGCTGCTTGGTCAGGCCGACCTCGGTCGCCATGAGGGCGACGACAAGGTTGAGCTGTCGCTCTTCAGGAGGGATCGCGGCGGCCACCCGCCCATCCTATGGTCGGCGCGCGGCGTGGCGCCGCCGTCGCCGCACGAGATGCGGCGCGCGTCAGGAGGCGGGCTCGACACCGACGATGTCGATGACGAACACGAGCGTCGAGTTCGCCGGGATGCGGCCGCTGCCCTGCTCGCCGTAGCCCAGCTCCGGCGGGATGACGGCGAGCACCTGCGAGCCGACCTTCTGACCCTCGACGGCCTGCCAGAACCCGGGGATCACGCCGTCGCCCGTGGCGCGCAGCAGCGCGCCGCTGTCCCACGACGAGTCGAAGACGGTCTTGTCGTCCCAGGTCACGCCGGTGTACTGCACGATGGCCGTGTCACCCTCGCCGATCTCAGCCCCGTCGCCCTGCAGCAGCGTCTGCACGACGAGCTCCTGCGGCGCCTCGGCGTCGGGCACGGTGATGCCGGGGCGACCCTCGGTGGTCCGCACGACCGACGGCACGCCGGCATCGGCGTTGTAGACGGGGCTGCCCCACGCGGCGCGCGCGTACACGTCGCGCACATCCACGACGGCGATCACGCCGCCCTCCGCCGGGAAGCCCTGCATCGCGTACTGCGCGCGTGCCGCCTCGTCCACGCCGTCCTCGCTGAGCGCCACGACGGTGCGCGTGCCGGCCGTCGCGCACGTCAGCGCAGCCTCCAGGCCCGGGAACTGCGTCAGCCACGTGCTCACGCGGGTCGGCGCGGCGTCGGCGGAGTAGGAGGTGCCGATGATCGGCTCGCCGGTCTCGGCCGAGAACAGCGACATGTCCACGACGCCGGGCTGATCCAGGTCGGCGATCACGGGACCGTCGCCCCTGGCGATGTCGGCGAAGATCGACCGCTCGGTCTCGAAGGGCTGGTTCAGCGAGATCTCGGGGATCTCCCCTTCCGCGCCCGACACGTCGATCGCGTGCGCGACGGCCTCGTTCTGGGCCGGTCGTGTGCAGTCCGCGTTCGCGGCGGGGTTGCCGGCCGGGGCGCAGGCCACCAGGCTCAGAGCCGCCAGAGCGGTCACGGTGAGGGCAGCGGGGATCTTACGCACGCATCGCAGTCTAAGCGCGCGCGCCCGAACGCCCGAATCCGCGGGCGAGTCCGCGCCTCGTCGCGCCCGCCGCCGGTCAGGCGTCGGTGCCGTCCGCAGCGCGGGAGGCGGCCGCGATCCGGGCGCCGTCGCGCGCCTTCTCGGCCTCGCGGATGCGCTTGCGCAGGTTCTTGTCCGTGATCTCGCGGTCGCCCACGCCTCCGGGCGTCCAGATCTCGAGGTCCTCGTCGGTGTAGCTGCGCTTCGACGCGCGGCGCTTCACCTCGGGCGGCACGGCACCGGGCGCCAGCCGTCGCGCGGAGATGAGGAAGCCGGTGTGTGCCACCATGCGGTGATCGGGCCGCACGGCAAGACCGTCGACGTGCCAGCCCCGCACCATCGTCTCGTTGGCGTCGGGCTCGGTGAACGCGCCGAGCCCCCTGAGGAACTCCGCGGTGCGCGACAACTGCGTGGCGGTGGCGACGTAGCAGATCACCACTCCGCCGGGGGTGAGCGCGTCCGCCACGGCGGGCAGCACCTCCCACGGCGCGAGCATGTCGAGCACCACGCGGTCGACCGTGCCGGGCTCGACCGCACGCGGCAGCTCTTCGGCCAGGTCGCCCTCGCGGACCTCCCAGAACGGCGGGAGCTCTCCGAAGAACGTCTCGACGTTGGCGGAGGCCACCTCGGCGAACTCGGCGCGCCGCTCGAAGGAGATCAGCCGACCTTCCGGGCCCACCGCGCGCAGCAGCGACAGCGACAGCGCTCCCGATCCCACCCCCGCCTCGACGACGACGGCGCCGGGGAAGATGTCCGCCTGCACGACGATCTGCGCCGCGTCCTTGGGGTACACGATCGCCGCCCCGCGCGGCATCGACATGACGAAGTCGCGCAGCAGCGGGCGCAGGGCGAGGTACTCGTGACCGGCGCTGTTCTCGACCACGGAGCCGTCGGGCTGGCCCACCAGCTGGGCGTGCGCGAGCACGCCGTGGTGCGTGTGGAGCTCGCCCCCCTCGCGCAGGGTGATGGTGTGCATGCGGCCCTTCGGGCCCGTCACCTGGACACGGTCGCCGTAGCGGAAGGGGCCGCGGGGCTTGTCGATCATCGGGCGGCCTCCCCCGCGATCCGGTGGCGGGCGTGCAGCTGCACCAGGTCGTCGACCCCTCGCCCGTCGAGGCCCTTCCACACCTCGGCGGCTCCCAGCCCCTCGAGCGAGAGAAGGTTCTCGACACCCAGCGCCGTGGCGCCCGACGCCACGGCGGAGCGCAGCCCGTTCGGCGAGTCCTCCAGGGCGACGCAGTCGCGGATGTCCACGCCCAGCGAGCGCGCGGCCTGCAGGTACGGGTCGGGGAACGGCTTGGGGCGCTCCACGTCGTCGCCCGCGACGACGAGGTCGAACGCGGGGAAGTCGATCAGGTCGATGATCTCGCGCGCCATGCGGTGCATGGACATCGTGACGAGGGCCGTCTTCACGCCGGCCTCGCGCAACCCGAACAGCAGCTCGCGCGCGCCCGGTCGGAACGGCACGCCCGAACTCTGCGTACGCCGGATGACCTCGGCCGTGAGGTGGTCGACGATCGCCTCCGGCTCCATGTCGACCCCTCGGCTGCGGATGATCTGCGCCGAGTCGAGCAGGCTGAGGCCGACGAGCTGCAGGGCGTCGTCATGCGTCCAGGTGCCCCCGTACGAGGCGATCAGTTCGGTCTCGGCGGCCATCCAATACGGCTCGGAGTCGACGAGGGTGCCGTCCATATCCCACAGCACGGCCTGAGGCGTAGTCATCGAATCAGCCTATCCGGCGCATCCTGCGCTCTTCCCGCGCGCACGGCCCGGGCGCTCTCAACGGGTCGTAGGGTGAAGGGAAGGTGGAAGGGAGACCGGTGACGGCACGCGAGCAGGACACACGCCCGCAGAACACGCTGGGCGGCAGGATCCTCGTGGCGGCGTTCGACGGATGGAACGACGCCGGCGAGGCCGCGTCCAACGCCATCGAGCAGTTGCGCCGATCGGGCTCCTACGAGCCGGTGTTCTCCGTCGACCCGGAGCTGTACTTCGACTACCAGTACACCCGGCCGAACATGCAGGCCGACGGCGATGGGCGCCGCGTGCTGAAGTGGCCCGAGGCGACGCTGTACCGCCCGACCCGCAGCACCGGTGTGGAGCTGTGGCTACTCACGGGCGTCGAGCCCGCACGCGCCTGGCGGGCCTTCACCAGCGAGTTGCTCGACGTGGCGCTGCGCGAGGACGTGACGGGACTCGTCACCCTCGGCTCGATGATGTCGGACGTGCCGCACACCCGACCGATCGCCGTCTCGGTGACGAGCGAGAACGATCCGCTGCGCACAGCGCTCGAGCTGGAGCGCAGCGCCTACGAGGGCCCCACCGGCATCATCGGCGTGCTCGCCGACGCCGCCGAGACGGTCGGCATCCCGGCCGTGTCGCTCTGGGCGAGCGTGCCGCACTACGTCGCCAGCCATGCCCCCTCGCCCAAGGCGACGCTGGCGCTGCTCGACCGGCTCGAGGAGCTCAGCGGGGCGGACGTGCCGCGCGGCTCCCTCGAGACGGAGGCGGCCGCCTGGGAAGCGTCGATCGACGCGGCCGCCGCCGACGACGAGGAGATGCGCGAGTACATCCGCCACCTCGAGGAGAACCGCGACACGGTGGAGTCGCCGGAGGCCTCGGGCGACGCGATCGCGAAGGCCTTCGAGCGCTACCTGCGCCGCGACGGCGACGACCCGCGCGGCCGCCGCTGACGATCAGTACGCCGAGAGCACGCCCGTGGCAAGGAGCACCATGAGCACGGCGCCGAGGGCGACGCGGTAGATGACGAACGGCAGGAAGCTGCCCGTCTTCAGGTAGCGCATCAGGTACGCGATGACGACCCACCCGACCGCGCCGGCGACGACGGTGGCGAGGATCGTGCCGCCCCAGCCGTAGGGCCCGGGGTCGCCGGTCTCCAGGCCCTCGCGCAGCTCCCACAGGCCCGACCCGAAGACCGCGGGCACGGCGAGCAGGAAGGCGAACTCGGCCGCCGAGGTGCGGTCGTAGCCCAGCGCGCGCGCCGCCGTGGTGGTCGCGCCCGAGCGCGAGACCCCCGGTACGAGCGCGAGGGCCTGCGCCACGCCGATCGTGAGGCCGTGCGGGTAGCTCACCTGGTCGATCGTCCGGTCCCGGCGCGCGTAGCGGTCGACGAGACCCAGGATGATGCCGAAGCCGATGAGCACGGCCGCGACGAGCCACAGGTTGCGGAAGGTCTCGCGGATGTAGTCCTGCAGCGCGAAGCCCAGGATCCCGATCGGGATGGTGCCGATGATCACCAGCCACCCCATCCTCACGTCCGGGTCATCCTTCGCGACCTTGCCCGCCAGTGACAGCGCCCACTTGCGGATGATCGTGACGATCCGGTTCCAGAAGTAGACGAGCACCGCCAGTTCGGTGCCGATCTGGGTGATCGCGGTGAAGGTGGCGCCGGGGTCGGCCGCCGAGGGCAGGAACTCGCCGATGACGCGGATGTGCGCGCTGGACGAGATCGGCAGGAACTCGGTCAACCCCTGCACGAGCCCCAGGATGAGCGCCTCGATGTAATGCACGAGAGTCGACTCTAGGTCACCGCCCCCGAAGGTCTCGTCAGACTTCCGGGGGACCTGTCAGTACGAGCGGATGAGATCCGCCAGCACCCGCTGGCCGAACACCAGCGCGTCGACGGGCACCCGCTCGTCCACGCCGTGGAACATGCCGGTGAAGTCGAGGTCGGCGGGCAGCCGCAGCGGCGCGAAGCCGTAGCCGTCGATGCCCAGCTGCGAGAGCGCCTTGTTGTCGGTACCGGCGCCGAGCAGGTACGGCAGCACCGGAACGCCGGGATCGTGGCGGCCCAGCGCGGCGACCATCGCCTCGACGAGGGGGCCGGCGAACGGGATCTCGAGGCCGATGTCGCGCACGACCATCTCGATCTCGATGTCGTCGCCCACTATGCGCTGGATCTCGGTGAGCACCGCGTCCTCGGTGCCCGGCAGCACGCGCACGTCCACCGTCGCCTCCGCGCGGTCCGGGATGACGTTGTGCTTGTACCCGGCCGTGAGCCCCGTGGGGTTCGAGACCGTGCGGAACGTCGACTTGATGAACGCCTCGGCGGGACCGGTGTGGGCGGCGAGCACATCGGGGTCGGTGCTGACCTCGCCGCTCAGCTCGGCGATCCCCTCCAGCAGCTGGCGCGTCGTCTCGGTCATCTCGACCGGCCACACGGCACGGCCGAGCGTCGCGAGGGCCTCCGACAGCCGCGTCACCGCGTTGTCGGGGTGGAAGCGGCTGCCGTGACCGGCGCGCCCCCGCGCGATGAGCTTGATCCACATCAGCGCCTTCTCGCCCACCTGCAGCAGGTACGCGCTCCGATCGCCGACGGGCACCGTGTAGCCTCCGACCTCGCTGATCGCCTCGGTCGCACCCGCGAACCATTCCGGGCGGTCCCTCACGACGAGCGCGGATCCCTCGACGCCGCCGTTCTCCTCGTCGGCGAAGAACGCGAGGACGAGGTCGCGCTCGGGGCGCTCCCCCGTCCGCAGCACATCGGCGACGGCGGTGAGGATCATCGCGTCCATGTTCTTCATGTCGACGGCACCACGGCCCCACAACATGCCGTCGCGGATCTCGCCCGCGAAGGGATCGACCGACCAGTCCCCCGCGACGGCCGGCACGACGTCGAGATGCCCGTGCAGCACGAGTGCCGGCTTGTTCGGATCACGGCCCGGCACGCGCGCCATCACGTTGGTGCGGCGCGGGATCGGCTCGTAGTACTCCGGTTCGAGACCCAGCGACTGCAGGTAGGCGCCGACGTACTCGGCGGCCTCCCGCTCTCCCTTCGCGTTCCCGCCGCCGTAGTTCGTCGTGTCGATGCGGATGAGGTCGGCGGCGATCCGCGCGACCTCCGGCAGCTCGCTCGCGGGCGTGGGGTTCTCGGGTCCGGCCATGCGCTCCAACCTACCCGCGCCCCGCGCGGCGCCTCGCCGGGCGGCGGGGATGCGAGCTCTCCTCCTCCCCGCAACCGCTCCAGGGGCCCTCAGGGTGCCAGCCCTCCTCCCCGCACCCGCAAACGAAGAAGGACCCGACCAGTCGGCCGGGTCCTTCTTCGTTGTGTGCGCGAGGGGGGACTTGAACCCCCACGCCCTAATACGGGCACTAGCACCTCAAGCTAGCGCGTCTACCTATTCCGCCACCCGCGCATTGGGTGTGATCCGCACTGCGGACCGAGGAACTACGTTACCACGTCCGCCGCCGGTTGCCCGCACCGGGCGCACGCCCGGGCGCGTCACGCCACGCTCACCCCGAACAGCAACCCGAGCAGGTAGGTCACCGCCGCGGCGCCGAAGCCGATGCCGAGCTGGCGCAGGGCGCGCGGGATCGGCGGGGCCCCCGACAGCAGGCCCACGGTGCCGCCGGTCAGCAGCAGCGCGATCCCCACGAGCACGAGCGCGATGACGACGGCGGGCACCCCGGAGAGCCCGAAGATCCAGGGCAGCACGGGGATGATCGCACCCGAGGCGAAGAAGAGGAAGCTCGACCAGGCAGCGTGGAACGCGCCGCCGACGACCTCGTGCACGTCGATCCCGCCGGTGCGCGTGGGCACCGTGCCGGCGCGCGCCGCCGCGATCGCGCGGCGGGCGTGCTCGGCCGCCTCCTCCTCGCTCTGACCGCGGGCACGATAGACGAGCGCGAGCTCGTTGGCGTCGATGTCGAGATCCGGCAGGTACGGGTCGCCGTAGCCGCTGGGCTCCGTCGCGTCGAGCATCTCGCGCTGCGAGCGCACCGAGACGAACTCCCCCGCGCCCATCGACAGCGCCCCGGCGAGCAGGCCGGCGATGCCACTGAAGAGGACGAAGTGCGGCGCCGCGCCCGTCGCCCCGATGCCCATGACGAGGGCGAGGTTGCTGACCAGGCCGTCGTTGGCGCCGAAGACGGCGGCGCGGAACGTGCCCGACAGTCGGCGGCGGCTGCGGGCGGCCAGCCCCCGCACCACCTCGTGGTGGATCTTCTCGTCGGCGCGCATGGCGGGCGTGGCGAACGGATCCTTGTCGTACGGCGATCGTCCCTCGGCCATCTGCGCCAGAGCGAGGGTGAAGACCGAGTCGAACCGCGCCGCCATCCACCCCGTGAAGCGATCCGACAGCCGCGCCCGGGGCAGCTTCGGCGGCATTCCCCCCAGCAGGCGCACCCAGTGCTCCTCGTGACGCTGCTCGGCGCGCTCGAGCTCCAGCAGGATCTCGCGCTCCTCGCCCTCGCGCAGCCGGGCGAGGCGCCGGTAGACGGCCGCCTCCGCCCGCTCGTCGGCGATGTACTGGGCGAACCGGCGCCGGTCGGCGGCGGTAGGTGCGGCAGGGGTTTCGGGTGGGGTATCGCTCACCAGGCAACGCTATCCGCCGCCCCGAGGGCGGCCAGGGCCGGGCGGCCGGATTGCCAGTATTTCGGGGCTCCGAAGCACCCCGCAGCGGGTCAGGAGTGCACGCGGCGGCGGAGCACCTGGATGCGCTTCTGCAGCTGCGCCACGGTGGCCTGCGCCACCGCCGGGCCCCCGCAGGTGCGCCGCAGCTCGGCGTGGATCGCGCCGTGCGGCTGGCCGGTCTGCCTGGCGTAGACCCCGACGAGGCTGTTCAGCAGCTGGCGCTGCTCCTTCAACGTGCGGTGCAACGGCTCCGGCAGGGTCGTCGTCGCCTCGCCGTCCTGCTCGCGCGCCTCGCGCGCCTGTCGATGCTTCGACTGCCGCGCCACGCGCTGCATCAGCAGCTCGTGCACGTGCTCGGGCTCGAGCAGGCCCGGCAGCCCGATGAACTCCTGCTCCTCGTCCGTGCCCGGCACGGCGAGCTGACCGAACTCCTTGCCCTCGAACACGACGCGGTCGAAATGCGCGACCGAGCCGAGTGCCTGGAACGATCCCTCCTCCATGAGCGCGTCCGAGGCCTTGTCCTCGCGCTCGGCCGCTTCCAGCAGCGAGTCGTCGAGGCCGTCGGCGTCCTTGTCGCCCCGGTCGAGCACGTGGTCGCGTTGGCGCTCCATCTCGCCGGCCAGGCCCATGAGCACGGGCACGTGCGGCAGGAACACGCTCGCGGCCTCGCCGCGGCGGCGAGCGCGCACGAAGCGGCCGATCGCCTGGGCGAAGAACAGGGGCGTCGACGACGACGTCGCGTAGACGCCCACGGCCAGACGCGGCACGTCCACGCCTTCCGACACCATGCGCACGGCCACCATCCAGCGGTCATCGCTGGCGCTGAAGCGCTCGATGCGCTGCGAGGCCTCGGCGTCGTCCGAGAGGACGACCGTCGCGCGCTTGCCGGTGATGGAGTGCAGCAGCTTGGCGTAGGCGCGCGCGGCGGTCTGGTCGGTGGCCAGGACGAGCCCGCCGGCGTCGGGCACATGGTGCCGGATCTCGGTGAGACGCGCGTCGGCCGAGCGCAGCACCGCCGACATCCACTCGCCGTTCGGGTCGAGGGCGGTGCGCCACGCCTGGGCGGTGATGTCCTTGATGTTGTCCTGGCCGAGGTGCGCCTCGAGCTCGTCGCCCGCGCGCGTGCGCCACTTCATGTGCCCGGAGTACACGTGGAACAGCACGGGGCGCACAACGCCGTCGGCGAGCGCGCGACCGTAGCCGTACGCGTAGTCGGTGACGGAGGTGCGGCGCCCCTGCTCGTCCGGCGCGTACTCGACGAACGGGATCGGCGCGTCGTCGCTGCGGAACGGCGTTCCGCTCAGCAGCAGGCGCCGCGTCGCGGGCTCGTAGGCCTCGCGGATCGCATCGCCCCAGCTGAGCGCGTCGCCGCCGTGGTGCACCTCGTCGAGGATGACGAGGGTGCGGGCGCGCTCCGTGAGCGCCCGGTGCACGATCGCCTTCGCGGCGACCTGGGCGTAGGTGACGACGACGCCGTGATACTGCCGGGAGGGGGCGGTGTGGCTGTTGCGGAAGGCCGGGTCGAGGCGGATATGCACGCGCGCGGCGGCGTCCGCCCACTGCGTCTTGAGGTGCTCGGTGGGCGCGACGACGATGATCTGGTCGATGACGTCCTCGTGCCGGAGCTTCCGGGCGAGCGTCAGGGCGAACGTCGTCTTTCCGGCGCCGGGGGTGGCGGCGACGAGGAAGTCGCGCTTGCCGGCCGCCTCGTAGGCGTCGAGGGCCTCCTGCTGCCACGCCCTGAGGCTTCCCGCGGTGCCCCAGGGCGCTCTCTGCGGAAAGGACGGTGACAGCACTCATCCACGATAAGCGAGGTGGCCGACGCCGGCCGTCGGCGTAGTCTGCCTGACATGAGCGACGCCCCCTCCGCCCAGGCCCCGTACGACGACAATGTGGGTGCGCACCCGTGGCGCCGCTTCGTCGCAGTGGGTGACTCGTTCACCGAGGGCATCGGAGACCCCGAGCCCGGCTCGCCGGGCGGGCACCGTGGGTGGGCAGACCGCGTCGCGGAGGTGCTCGCTGGCCAGGTGGACGACTTCGCGTACGCGAACCTCGCGGTGCGCGGCAAGCTCATCCGCCAGATCTCCGCGGAGCAGTTGGACCGGGCGGTCGCGCTGCAGCCCGACCTCGTCACCCTGTGTGCCGGCGGGAACGACGTGCTCCGGCCCGGCACGGATCCCGATGAGATCGCCGTGCTGTTCGAGCAGGCGGTGGCGACCCTCAGCGCCACGGGCGCCGCGGTGGTGATCTTCACCGGTTTCGACGTGGGCTGGAACCCGGTCTTCCGCGCGCTGCGGGGCAGGATCGCCATCTACAACGAGAACATGCGGGCCGTCGCCGAGCGCCACGACGCGATCGTCGCGGACCTGTGGGCCCTCAAGGAGATCCAGGACCCGCGCTTCTGGTCCGCCGATCGCCTCCATCTGAACCCGCTGGGGCACCACGAGGTGGCCCGCATGGTGCTGCGCACGCTCAACGTGCCCAACGACCTGCGAGCGATGCGCCCGGACCCCCTGCCGGAGCGCAACTGGCGTGAGGCGCGTCGCGACGACCTCGTGTGGGCGCGCACGCACCTCGTGCCGTGGGTGCTGCGCCGGCTGCGTCACCAGTCCTCGGGCGACCACGTGCTGCCCAAGCGCCCCGAGGCGCTGCCGGTGCGCAGCCGCCCCTCCGCGCCGCGCGGGGACTGAGCGGCGGCGCCCTCAGCGGCGCGCGTGACGCAGCGCCCAGAGGGCGACCGCCGCGGCGGAGGCGACGTTGAGCGAGTCCACGCCACCGGCCATGGGGATCGTCACGGTGGCGTCCGCGGCGGCGAGCGCATGACGCGACAGCCCGTGCCCCTCGGAGCCCATGAGGAGCGCGACGCGCTCGGGCGGGTCGTCGACGAAGTCCTCGAGGGCCACGGCGTCGTCGACGAGCGCGAGGGCCGCGATGCGGAAGCCCGCGTCGTGCAGCAGCGCGGCCGCGCCCGGTTCGCCGTCCCGCTCGCGCCATTCCGGAAGCCGGGTCCACGGCACCTGGAAGACCGTCCCCATGCTCACGCGCACGCTGCGGCGGTAGAGCGGATCGGCGCAGCGCGGCGTCACGAGCACGGCGTCGGCGCCCAGACCGGCGGCCGCGCGGAAGGCGGCGCCGACATTGGTGTGGTCGACGATGTCCTCGAGCACGAGGGCCAGGCGCGCTCCCCGCAGCACGTCGGCGACCGGACGGTCCGCGGGGCGGTGCATCGCCGCCAGCATGCCGCGGTGCACCGCGTAACCGGTCACCGCCTCGGCCACGGCGTCGGGCACCACGTACACGGGCACCTCCGCGCGACCCGACAGGAGCGTCTCGACCTCCGGCAGCCACTTCTCGGCCGTCAGAACGGACCGCGGCTCGTGGCCGGCCGCGAGCGCGCGGGCCAGCACCTTCGACGACTCGGCCATGTAGAGCCCGCCGCGCGGCTCCATCACCCGGCGCAGGGCGACGTCGGTGAGGTCACGATAGTCCGCCAGCCGCTCGTCGGCGGCGTCGTCGATCCGTGCGATCCGCATCCGGTCCTCCCGATCCCTGGGCAACCACCAAAGCCTAGACTTCCGGTGTGACCGCCACCGCCCCGTTCGACGCCGCCACGACCGCACAGGTCGGTCGCGCGATCGACGCGCTCGCGGGGCGGCGGGTCGCGATCCTCACCGGCGCGGGCGTGTCCACCGATTCCGGGATCCCCGACTACCGCGGCGAGGGGGCACCCCGGCGCACCCCCATGACGGCGCAGCAGTTCCTTGCCGACGACGCGGCACGGCGGCGCTACTGGGTGGGGTCGCACCTCGGGTGGCGAGCCTTCTCGGCCGCGCGACCGAACGAGGGGCACGAGGCCATCGCCGCGCTCGAGCACGACGACGTCGCCACCGGCGTGATCACGCAGAACGTCGACGGCCTGCACCTGCGCGCCGGCAGCACCCGCGTGGTCGAGCTGCACGGCACCATGCGTCGTGTGCTCTGCCTGCGGTGCGGGCAGGTCTTCGACCGCCGCGACATCGGTGCCCGGATCGAGGCGGACAACCCGTGGATCACCGTGCCGGAGAACGTGCCGCTCGGCCCCGACGGCGACGTGCTGCCGGAGTCGACCGAGGGCTTCCTCATCCCCGACTGCACGGTGTGCGGGGGCATGCTGAAGCCCGAGGTCGTCTTCTTCGGCGAGTACATCCCGGCGGGCCGCTTCCGTGAGGCCGAGCAGCTCGTCGCCACCGCCGACGCGCTGCTCGTGGCGGGTTCCTCGCTCGTCGTGAACTCGGGTATCCGGCTCGTCGAGCGCGCCCGCCGCCGGCGGCTGCCGGTCGTGATCGTCAACCGCGGCGAGACGAAGGCCGACCGCCGCGCCACGGTGAAGATCGACGCGGGCACCAGCCCCGTGCTCACCCACCTCGCCAGGGCTCTGCCCGCACTGCGCTGAGCCAGCCGCCTGCCGTTACCCTCGGTGGGTGACACTCATCGCCCTCGTGCGCCACGGACAGACCGACTGGAACCTCGAAGGACGCCTGCAGGGCTCCTCGGACATCCCGCTCAACGACACGGGCCGTGCGCAGGCCAGGGCCGCCGCGGAGAGGCTGCGGGGCGGCGGGTATGCGGCGATCGTCGCCAGCCCGCTCTCCCGCGCAGCGGAGACGGCGCGGATCATCGCGACCGAGCTGGGGCTTCCGGCGCCCGAGAGCGTCGCCGCCCTCGCCGAGCGCGGCTACGGCGTGGCGGAGGGTCTTGATGTGCTCGCGGCGCGCGAGCGCTACGGCGACGCCGTGCCCGGCGCCGAGACGCGACCGGTCGTCGCCGAGCGGGCGGCGACCGCGCTGCAGGAACTCGCCAGCCGGCACGGCGAGGCGCGCGTGATCGCGGTCAGCCACGGCGGCGTGATCGGCACGCTGCTGCGCCTCGCGACCGACGGAGCCCTGCCGAACGCGCAGTCGCGGGTGACGAACGCCTCCATCTGGGTCTTCGACGTCACGCCCGAGGCCGTGACGCTCGCTGCCGCCGACGCCGTCGTCTGACGCGGCCCCGGGCGTGCGGTTTGTCAGATCGATGCGCACCGACGCCGACGCATCGCGACACCGCGCGCATCCGATTCCATAACGACTGAGCATCCTGCTCAGGTCGCCCGACCGCAGCCTGTTAGGCTCCTTCGCTATGGCCTCGCTCGATCACGTCGACCTCGAACTCCTCGCGGCTCTCGCCGAGGACCCGCGCGCCACGGTCGTGGCGCTTGCGGAGCGCCTGCACCTCTCGCGCAACACCGTGCAGGCGCGCATGGGCCGGCTGGAGAAGTCGGGCGCCTTCCGGTCGTTCGAGCGCTCGATCTCCACGGCGGCCCTCGGGTTCCCGCTCGAGGCGTTCATCGCCGTGGGCGTGCGGCAGCCGCACCTGCAGAAGATCACCGCCGAGCTGGCGCGGCTTCCCGAGGTCCTTCAGGTGCACGGCCTCAGCGGGCAGACCGACCTGATGACCTTCGTCGCGTGCCGGGACGCGCGCCATCTCTTCGACGTGGACGGCCGCATCCTGGGCATCGAGGGCGTCGAGCGCACCGAGACCTCGCTCGTGATGAGCGAGGCGATCCCGTACCGCGTGAGCGGCCTCATGGAGCTCGCCAAGCGCGACGGCCGCTGAGTCGCGGCGCTACTCGGAGAGGAACCGCCGGATCGCCTCCGCCGCCTCCGCCGGCTTCTCGTAGTGGATGAGGTGGCCGACGTCGGCCAGCTCCACGAGCCGGGCATCCGGGAAGAGCGCGCGCAGCCGCCGCTCCGCCTCGATGGGCGTGATGTCGTCGCGGTCCGCGGCGACGAGCAACGTGGGCTGCGCGATGCGCGGCGCCGACTCCCGCACGTCGTGCGACACGCTCGTCACGAACGCCTCGCGCAGCACATCCCGGTCGGCGAACCCTGAGAAGAAGCGGTCATGCTGGTCATGGATCCAGCGACGCAGCGCCGGGTCGCGCGTCTTGGCCATCGCCAGGCTCATGATCCGCACGATCACGCGGGTGCGCAGCAGCCAGGTGCCGATCCGCTCCGGCAGGCGGGCACCGGCGCCGTAGTAGAGCACCGCGAGACGCGTGAACAGGCCGCGCGGCCCCTCGAGGGCGGGCGCGCCGATCGGATTGATGAGGATCAGGCGGGGCGTCGCGAGCCCGCGGGCCACGGCCGCCGCCGCGACGATGGAGCCGAACGAATGGCCCAGCACGACGGCCCCCGGCGCGGCCGCCGCGGCGAAGGCGGCGGCCCACGCGGCGTACGTCTCGAGGTCGTGCGCACGGTCCGGCAACGGCGGAGAGGCACCGAAACCCGGCAGGTCCGGCATGACGACGCGCACGCCGGGAAGATGCGCCACGACCGGCTCGAGGCCGTGGTGATCGCCGCGGAACCCGTGATAGGCGACGATCGTCGTGTCGGCGTCCTCGGGCCCGTACACCCAGTACGCGGTGGAACCGCCGAGCACCGCCACCTCGCGGCGCTCGACGGGGATGCGGGCGAGGCGATCGGCGTACGGAGAAGCGACGGGCACTCGTCGAGTCTAGGAGCGCCGCACGGTGCCGCGACGCGCCGCCATCGCCGCCCGGGAATGTCGGTGTGCCGCCCTACGGTGTGGGTATGAGCGACCGCTGGCCCGATCCGCCGCCGCTGTTCGACCTGGACGACCCGGACGACCTGGCGGAGCCGGGGGACGCGCCGGCCCTGCCCGAGCCGGCGGCGACGGCCGTCGCCGCCGCCCTGCCCCTCATCGCCGCCGCCACGCGCGCGGCCGCCGCCGAGCCGCGCGCCACCGAGGCCGCGGACGACGCGCCGATGGTGCTCTCGGAGCGGCCGCCACGCCTGCTCCAGCGCGTCGCGGTGTTCGACCTCGAGACGACCGGCGTCGACGTGGAGAACGACCGGATCGTCACCGCCTACGTGGGGCTGCTCGACGACTCCGGAGCCGTCCTGCACGCAGAGTCATGGCTCGCCGACCCCGGTGTCGAGATCCCGGCTGGCGCCACCGCCGTGCACGGCATCACCACGGAACACGCGCGCGCTCAGGGCCGCCCGGCGGCCGAGGTGGTGGGCGAGATCGTCCAGGCGCTGCGCACGATCCTCGCGGGAGGCATCCCCGTCGTCGCGTACAACGCGGCCTTCGACCTGTCGATGCTCAAGCACGAGGCGCGCCGCCATGGCCTCGACCCCCTCGCCGATCCCTCCCCCGTGATCGACCCGCTCGTCATCGACAAGACCGTGGACCGTTACCGCAAGGGCAAGCGCACGCTCGACGTGGTCGCCGCGCACTACGCGGTGGCGCTCGAGGCCGCGCACGAGGCCTCGGCCGACGCGATCGCCGCAGGTCGCGTGGCGCTCGCCATCGCCGAGCGCTACGCCGACGCGCTGCCGCCCACGGTGGAGGAGCTCCACACGCAGCAGATCGCCTGGGCCCGCGCGCAGGCCGAAAGCCTGACGGAGTACTTCGTGCGCATCGGGCGCCTCGACCCCGCCGACGCGCTCGATGGCAGCTGGCCGGTGCGCTGAGCCGACCGGCGTCGGCACCTCGTCGCCGCACCCGCCTCTCCGGGCTACCCTCGGGGCATGAGCCTCGACGAGCTGCTTCGCGTCGGCCTGCTGCTTCTGCCGCTCCTCGGTGCACTCGCCGGTGCGATCTGGGTCGTCGTGGTGATGAACTCCTCGGTCCCGCTCGAGAGGAAGTACGGCCAGTCGTCGTCGGGCGCCGCCCTCTTCAACGAGGCGTTCCACCCCAGCGCGGCGAACGCGCTCAAGACCTGGGAGCAGGACAAGCGGACGATCGTCCCGGCACCGTCGCCCGACAAGGGACCCGGCATCATCGATGTCGACAAGGGCACGATCCGCCTCGACATCGCGGAGACCGCCACACCGAACACGCCCGAGGCAGCCGGGGACCGCGCGCCTCACGCCTCGGATCGCCCGCCCCACACCCGGGGCCACTGAGCGCCCGCACGTGTCCGGATACGACGAAGGCCCCGCCGGAGCGGGGCCTTCGTCGAACGCGGGCTTACTTGGAGCCGAAGCCCTTGAAGCGCTGGTTGAACTTCTCGACGCGACCGGCCGAGTCCATGATGCGCTGCTTGCCCGTGTAGAACGGGTGCGAGGCCGACGAGATCTCGACGTCGATCACCGGGTACTCGACGCCGTCGAGCTCGATCGTCTTGTCGCTGGTCGCGGTCGAGCGCGTCAGGAACGTCTCGCCCGAACCCAGGTCGCGGAACACGACCGCCTTGTACTCGGGGTGGATCTCAGTCTTCATTCGGATGTCCTTGCGGGAGCGATTGATAAAAGGGAAGTCTGTGGGTGCGCGGGCACCAGCGATCAAGTCTAGCAGAGGTCGCGCCGGGAGTCCGCTCAGATGCGGGCGCGGGCGGCGTACCGACCGTTCGCCGAGGCGAGCGCGATCTGCATGCCGAAGGTCGCCGAGAGGTTCTCCGGCGTGAGGGTCTCGCGGATGGGCCCCGCGGCCACCACTGCCCCGTCGCGCATCAGCAGCACATGGGTGAAGCCGACGGGGATCTCCTCGACGTGGTGGGTCACCATGACGATCGCGGGCGTGGAGGGTGAGGCGGCGTATTCCGACAGCAGGGCGAGCAGCACCTCGCGTGAGCCCAGGTCGAGGCTCGCGGTCGGCTCATCCAGCAGGAGCAGCTCGGGATCCGTCATGATCGCACGAGCGATCTGGACCCGCTTGCGCTCGCCGTCGCTGAGCGTGCCGAAGAGACGGTCGGCGAGATGGTCCAGCCGCCAGTCGCGCAGCACACGCAACGCCCGGCGCTCGTCGACGTTCTCGTACTCCTCGTTCCATCGCCCCATCACCGAGTAGGCCGCCGTCATGACGACGTTCAGCACCGTCTCCTCGGCGGGGATCTGACGCGCCAGCGCCGTGGAGGCGAAGCCGATACGCGGGCGCAACTCGAACACGTCGGTGCGGCCCAGCTGCTCGTCGAGGATGCGAACGGTTCCCGAGGTCGGGTGCATCAGCGTGTCGGCCAGCTGGAGCACGGTCGTCTTGCCTGCGCCGTTCGGGCCGAGGATCACCCAGCGCTCGTCGTCGTTCACCGTCCAACTGACGCCGTCCACGATGTTGCGGGATCCGCGACGGACGACGACATCGGCGAACGAGAGCACGGGGTCTGCCATGCGGATCAGCCTACCGATCCCGAGACCGGCGTTCGGTCCGCGCGCGCCGATTCACCCGACGCCGCACCGATATGCTCGACGCTCGTGACCTCGCGCTTCCTCGTCGTCCTCGATGCCGACTCCACGCTCATCCGCAACGAGGTGATCGAGCTGATCGCCGACGAAGCGGGGCGCGGGGCCGAAGTGGCGGCCGCGACCGAGGCGGCCATGCGCGGCGAGGTGGACTTCGCCGCCAGCCTGCGCTCGCGCGTGCGGGAGCTCGCCGGCGTGCCGCTCACGTCATTCGCCCGCGTGCGAGCGCGCATCGAGCCGACGCCCGGCGTGCGGGAGCTGATCGACGGCGTGCACGCGCGCGGCGGGCTGGTGGGCGTCGTCTCCGGCGGATTCCACGAGATCCTCGACGACATCGCCCCCGAGCTGGGCGTGGACGTGTGGCGCGCCAACCGGCTTGCCGCCGACGGCGGCGTGCTGACCGGCGAGGTGGACGGACCGATCGTCGACGCGGCGGGCAAGGCCGCGCAGCTTCAGGCCTGGGCGGCGGAGCACGGCGTGCCGATGAGCCGCACGATCGCCATTGGCGACGGCGCCAACGATCTGCTCATGATCGGCGCCGCCGGCCTGGGCCTCGCCTTCAACGCCAAGCCGACGGTGCGCGCTCAGGCCCCGCTCGTGGTCGGCCCCGTCGACCTGGCCCAGGTGCTGCCGCTGCTGCCCTGAACCGAGACCGAGGGTGTGGCGTCCTCGGCGAGGGCATCGTCGTCCGTGAGCGCGGCCGCGTAGGCGCGGACGGATCGGCGGTAGCGCGGAAGCGTCGGCTCGATCGCCTCGATCGCCACCCGCAGCGCCTCGGCGGATCGTCCCGCGCTGTGCAACGCGAGCGCCAGGAACACCGCGGGCGCCGCCCCGGTGCCGGGATGCGGCTGCGCGGCGCGGAGCATCGCGATGGCCTCCTCCGTGCGGCCGAGGTTCCGCAGCGTCGAGGCGTGCTGCACGGCGAGCTGCGCCGCCCGGGCGGGGTCGATCCGCGCCAGGCCGGCCGCCGTCGCCGCGGCGTACTGGGCCTCGGCAGCGGCCTCCTGGCCCGCCGAGTCGAGCGCACCGCCCAGCTCGAAGGCGCCGAGCGCCGCATGCGGCGCATCATCCGCGAGCACCCGCGCCCGCTCGATCCGATCCTCGTCGCCGAGGTCGTCGGCCCACAACGCCGCGACGCGCTCCTCCCAGTCATCCCGATCCACCGCGCCAGCGTATCGTCGCATCGACGCCCACCACGCCGGACGAGGGGACGCAGATGACGAAGGCACTGCCGCTGCAGGGACGCACGGCTCTGGTGACCGGCGCGAGCCGCGTGCGCGGGATCGGCGCGGCCGTGGCGCGGCGACTCGCGGCGATGGGCGCCGACGTCGCGATCCATCACCACCGCGCCCACGACACCGAGCAGCCCTGGGGTGCGGACGAGCTCGCCGATGTGCTCGCGTCGATCGAGCCGCACCTCGCGCCGGGGGCGCACCTGCTCGACCTGCCGGGCGACCTCGCGGATCCGACCGCGCCGGCCGCACTGGTCGACGCGGCGATCGACGCCCTGGGCGCCCTCGACATCCTCGTGTGCAACCACGCGATCTCGGGCCGGGACGGCACGCTCGCCGAGATCGACGCTGCGGCGCTCGACGCGCACTGGGCCGTCGATGCCCGCGCGGTGCTGCTGCTCACGAAGGCGTTCGCCGCGCGCCACGATCCGTCGCGACCAGGCGGCCGCGTGATCTGGATGACGTCGGGTCAGGCCAAGGGTCCCCTGCGCGGCGAGATCGCCTATGCGACGGCGAAGGCAGCGCTCGCCGGCATGACGATGACGGTCGCCGACGAGCTCGCGCCGCAGGGCATCCTGCTCAACACCGTGAACCCGGGGCCGGTGAACACGGGCTTCCTCGATCCGGGCAACGGGATGGACGACGCGACCCTTGAGTGGCTGCGCGACCGGTTCCCGAGCGGCCGCTTCGGCGACCCCGACGACCCCGCCCGGCTGATCGCGTGGCTCGCGAGCGACGACGGCCGGTGGATCGTCGGGCAGATCATCGACAGCGAGGGTGGCTTCCGCCGCTCCTGAGCCGAGAGCCTGGCGCTCGTCGCCGGGGGCGCGAAGCGCCGGAGCGTGCGGGCGCTCCGCCGCCCGCCCCGCGGCGCGAAGCGCCGCCGACGAAAACTAGTGCCCCATCCCCAGACCGCCGTCGACGGGGATGACGGCGCCCGAGATGTAGGCGGCCTCGTCGGAGGCGAGCCACGCGACGACTCCGGCGACTTCCTCCGCCGACCCGTAGCGGCCCGCGGGGATCTGCTTCTTGTACGCCGCCTGGGTGCTCTCGTCGAGCTCGGCCGTCATGTCGCTCTCGATGAAACCGGGGGCGACGACGTTCGCCGTGATGCCGCGCCCGCCCAGCTCACGGGTGATCGCGCGGGCGAAGCCGACCAGGCCCGCCTTCGAGGCCGAGTAGTTGGCCTGGCCCGCCACGCCGTACAGTCCGGACACGCTGGAGATGAGAATGATGCGTCCCCGACGCGCCTTGATCATGCTCTTGATGGTGCGCTTGACGGTGCGGAACGCGCCTCCCAGGTTCGTGCCGACCACCGCATCGAAGTCCTCATCGCTCATGCGCATCAGCAGCGTGTCGCGCGTGATGCCGGCGTTCGCGACGACCGTCGTCACGGGACCGAGCTGAGCCTCCACCTCGGCGATCGCGGCGTCCAGCGAGGCGCCGTCGTTCACGTCGGCATGCACCGTGAGCGCACCCTCGGGACCCTCGCCGCTGCGGGCGGTCACGGCCACGCGGTGGCCGTCGCGCACGAAGCGCTCGGCGATGGCGCGGCCGATGCCGCGGTTGCCGCCGGTGACGAGGACGACGTTCTCGGTGCTCACGGATATGCCTCCTGGCTGGGATTCGAGGGGGTTCCAGCCTACGGCCAGGCGCCTTCACCCCCGCGCGCGCGTACGCTGGATGCATCGTGAAGCGCGCGTCGAGGGCCCAGTCTGCGACGTCCCTGGAGATGGCTCCGGAGGACGACGAGAACCTGCGCATCCGCAACTACCTGCTCACGATGGCCGTCCGGCTCGCGTGCGTCATCCTGAGCGCGGTCGTCGTCCCCTACGGCTGGCACACCGCCGTCTTCGCCGTCGGTGCGATCTTCCTGCCCTACATCGCCGTCGTGATCGCGAACGCCGCCTCGGCCCGCGCCGTGACGGGCGTCGTGAACCCCGAGCAGGTGCAGCTGGAGTCGGCCGCGCCGCCCGCCGCCGACGACTCCCCCACGGTGATCCGGATCGCCGAGACACCGCGACCCGCTCCCCGCCCGGAGGACGAGTCGTCGTGATCGGTCTCGACCCGGGCGAGCCCACGTGCTCGCGCGCCGGCTGCCGCGCGGCGGCCGCGTGGAGCATCCGCTGGCGCAACCCGAA
Organism: Microbacterium sp. Marseille-Q6965; assembly: GCF_946151065.1. Classification (GTDB taxonomy): domain Bacteria; phylum Actinomycetota; class Actinomycetes; order Actinomycetales; family Microbacteriaceae; genus Microbacterium. The sequence continues at coordinate 53,041 of NZ_CAMGZA010000005.1, forward strand.
GATCCACGCCCCCGAGCGGCGCAAGGTGTGGCTCGCGTGCGACGAGCACGTCGCCTACCTGCGGGATTTCCTCGGCTCGCGGGGGTTCCCGCTCGAGGTGGTCGAGGGGATCTCGTCGTGAAGAGCAGCTCCCCCGCCGTCCGCTGGACGGTCTACGCCGTCGTCGCCGCGCTCTTCGCCGTGGTGTGCGGGATCCTCTCGCACTGGCAGTTCTCCCGCAACGAGGAGCGCGCGGCGATGATCGCGCTCGTCGAGGCGAACTATGACGCCGAGCCGGTACCGGTCGAGCAGCTCATCGACGGAGTCGACGGCTTCGACGCCGCCGACGAGTGGCGCCCCGTCGTGCTGCGGGGCGAGTACCTGACGGACGAGCAGCTGATCGTGCGCAACCGCGCGCAGGGCGGCACCGCCGCGTTCGAGGTGCTCGTGCCGCTGCGCCTCGACGATGGCCGCATCTTCGTCGTCGACCGCGGCTGGGTGCCGCCGGGCGACGAGTCCGAGCCCGAGTTCGTCCCCGCCGCGCCCGGGGGTGAGGTCACGGTGATCGCTCGGCTGCGACCGGGCGAACCGCTGCCCAGCTCCGGACGGACCGCCCCCGAGGGTCAGCTGCCCACGCTGCACCTGCCGTCGGTCGCCGCGGCCGCGGGCGAGGAGACGATCACCGCCGCCTACGGGATCATGGTGTCGGAGGACCCGGCGCCGACCGACCGACCCGGCGAGCTCACGCCACCCACGGAGGATCCGGGGCCGCACCTGTCGTACGCGATCCAGTGGATCCTGTTCGCCGTCATGGGGTTCGGCTTCATCGGCTACATCATCCGCACCGAGATCGCTGCGAAGCGTGAGGAGGCCCTCGATCCGGACGAGGACGAGGACGACGAGCTGCCTCCGACGGCCCGCGCCCACCGCCCCGCGCGGGCGAAGCGCCGCGACCGCGACGCCGAGGAGGAGGACGCGCTGCTCGACGCGTAGCGTCGCGGGGCCGCGAAGGCAGCGCCGGTCAGGCCAGCGTGATGAGCTCGAGGTAGTCGCGGTTCCAGATGTCCTCGACGCCGTCGGGCAGCAGCAGCACGCGCTCGGGGTTGAGCGCCTCGACGGCGCCCTCGTCGTGTGAGACGAGCACGACGGCGCCCTCGTAGTGCGACAGCGCTCCGAGGATCTCCTCGCGGGAGGCCGGATCGAGGTTGTTCGTCGGCTCGTCGAGCAGCAGCACGTTCGCCGACGACACCACGAGGGTCGCCAGCGACAGCCGCGTCTTCTCGCCCCCGGAGAGGACGCCGGCGGGCTTGAGCACGTCGTCGCCGGTAAACAGGAACGACCCGAGCACCTTTCGGGCCTCGGTCTCGTTGAGGTCGGGGGCGGCGGAGATCATGTTCTCGAGCACCGAGCGGTTCACGTCGAGGTTCTCGTGCTCCTGCGCGTAGTACCCGATCTTCAGGCCGTGGCCCGGCTCGATCTGGCCGGTGTCGCTCTTGTCGACGCCGGCGAGGATGCGCAGCAGCGTCGTCTTGCCCGCGCCGTTGAGACCCAGCACCACGACCTTCGAGCCGCGGTCGATCGCGAGGTCGACGCCGGCGAAGATCTCGAGCGCTCCGTACGACTTCGACAGCCCCGACGCCATGAGCGGCGTCTTGCCGCACGGCGCCGGCTTCGGGAAGCGCAGCTTCGCGACCCGATCCTCCTGGCGCACCTCCTCGAGGCCCGACAGCAGCTTCTCGGCGCGCGCCACCATTTGGTGCGCGGCGGCCGCCTTCGAGGCCTTCGCCCCGAAACGTGCGGCCTGCTGCTGCAGCACCGACGCCTTCTTCTCCGCGTTCGCGCGCTCCTTGCGGCGGCGCTCCTCATCCGCGACCCTCTGGCGCTGGTAGTGCTTCCAGCCCATGTTGTAGATGTCGATGACCTGCCGGTTGGCGTCGAGATAGAACACGCGGTTCACGGTCTCCTCGACCAGATCGACGTCGTGGCTGATGACGATCAGGCCGCCCTTGTAGGACTTCAGGAACTCCCGCAGCCACACGATGCTGTCGGCGTCGAGGTGGTTGGTCGGCTCGTCGAGGATCATCGTGCCGGCATCGCTGAAGAGGATGCGCGCGAGCTCGATGCGCCGGCGCTGCCCACCCGAGAGCGTCTTCAGCGGCTGGTCGAGGATCCGGTCCGGCAGCGACAGGTTGTTGGCGATCGTCGCCGCCTCGGCCTCGGCCGCGTACCCGCCGAGCGCCTCGAAGCGCTCCATGAGGTTGCCGAAGCGCTTCATGGCCTTCTCGGCCACCTTCGGGTCGTCCGAGCCCATCTCCTCGGTCGCCTTCGCCATGCCCAGCTGGATCGCACCAAGCCCGCGGGCGTCGAGGATGCGGGTGCGCGCCAGCTCCTCGGGGTCGCCGGAGCGCGGGTCCTGCGGCAGGTAGCCGAGCTCCCCGCTGCGGTCCACCCGCCCGGCGGCCGGGATGAGATCGCCGGCCAGCACCTTCGTGAGGGTGGTCTTGCCGGCGCCGTTGCGCCCGACCAGCCCCACCTTGTCTCCGGGGCCCACGCGGAACGTCACGCCGGACATGAGCATGCGCGCGCCGACGCGGATCTCGAGGTCGTGCACGGCAAGCACAGCGGAACGTCCGTTCTTTCGGGGTGGCGGCGCGATCGCGCCAGCCTCCCATCCTACGTCGAGCCCGCCGTGACCGAGCCCGACGGACAGGTTATGCGCCGGAGACGACAGATTCTGCACGCCCGCCGCGACGGCGCCGGGGCGGGTGCTGAGATGTCGAGAAGGTCCCTATGACACCGAACGCGCCTGCACGGATGCAGGTGCGCGGGAACTGCAAGGAGAGCAGCACGTGAGCGACGCCACGGCGAAGAAGCCGAAAAAGCCGATGAGCAACAGGAAGTTCCTCTGGATCTGGGTCCCGATCCTCGCGTTCGTGACGGTGATCGCCGTCGGCGCGAACGTCGCGATCGGGATGTTCCGCGGGGCGATCGAGTCCTACATGGGCGCCGGCACCTGGGAGATCAAGAACACCGCCGAGACCGAGGACTGGGACACCCGGTACTACGAGAGCGACCACGCCACGGTCGACGAGGCGAAGGCCGCCTCGACCGAGACGGTCGTGAAGATCGCCGAGGAGGGCATGACCCTCGTCAAGAACAACGGCACCCTCCCCCTCGAGCCGGGTGCCGTGACGCTGCTCGGCCGCGGCGCCGCCGACCCCGTCTACGGCGGGTCGGGCTCGGGCACCGCCGACACGACGAGCGCCACGAACATCCGCGCCGGCGTCGAGGCGGGCGGCTTCCGCGTGAACGAGACGGTCTACGACCTGCTCGCGGAGTTCGCGGCCGACAACGCGCCCGCCGACGGCGGCCGCACCAACATCGTCATGGACGACCCCGAGGCATCCAACTACAACATCGGCGAGATGCCGGTGGGCGACTACACCGACGCGGCCATCGACTCGTTCGCCGAGTACGGTGACGCGGCCATCGTCGTGATCGGCCGCGGCGGCGGCGAGGGCGGCGACCTGGCCACCGACATGACCGCGTGGGACGACCGCGCGGAGCCGGGCACCCACCAGCTGGAGCTGAACACCGACGAGATCGACACGCTGAACCTCGCGAAGGAGCACTTCGACGACGTCATCGTCCTCGTCAACGCCTCGACGTCGTTCGAGCTCGGCACGCTGCAGGACGACCCGGAGATCGACGGCATCCTCCTCGTCGGCTCCCCCGGCGCCAACGGCTTCCAGGCGCTCGGCTCGGTCCTCAACGGCGACGTGAACCCCTCAGGCCACACGGTCGACATCTTCTCGCGCGACTTCACGGCCGACCCCACGTTCGTGAACTTCGGCGACTACGCGTACGAGAACATCGACGACGCCTACTTCGTGGACTACGAGGAGGGCATCTACGTCGGGTACCGCTACTACGAGACGGCGGCCGCCGAGGGCTTCATCGACTACGACCAGGCCGTCGTGTACCCCTTCGGCTACGGGCTCAGCTACACGGAGTTCCAGTGGACGGTGGCCGGGCAGGAGCTCGGTGACGTCGACGGGGAGATCTCGATCGACGTGGCGGTCACGAACACCGGTGACGTCGCGGGCAAGGACGTCGTGCAGCTGTACTACACCGCCCCCTACACGCCGGGCGGCATCGAGAAGGCGCACGTCGTGCTCGGCGACTTCGTGAAGACCCCGCTCATCGAGCCGGGCGCGACCGAGACCGTCACCGTCACGATGCCCGTCGAGGACATGGCGTCGTACGACTGGCGCGGCGCGGGCGCATACGTGCTCGAGCAGGGCGAGTACGAGCTGAAGCTGCAGACCGACTCGCACAACCTCGCAGCGGGCATCGAGCCGATCACCTACACGGTGGACGAGACCGTCACCTACGCGGACGGCCGCGCGAGCGACGAGGCGCCGGCCGTGAACCGCTTCGACGACGTCTCCGCCGCGTACGACGAGAACCGCACGGAGTTCTCGCGGGCCGACTTCGCCGGCACCTTCCCGACCGCGCCCGAGGGCGACGACTTCGTCGCGAGCGACGCCGTCGTCGAGGGCTTCGAGCCGTACGACGCCGAAGCGGTCAACGCCGCCGCCGAGGTCGAGATGCCCACGACGGGCGCCGACAACGACCTCTCGCTCATCGACCTGCGCGGGCTCGACGCCGACGACCCGAAGTGGGACGAGCTGCTCGACCAGCTCACGGTCGACGACATGACGGAGGTCCTGCTCTCGGGCGCCTACAACACGGCGGCCATTCCCGAGATCGGCAAGATCCGCACAAACGATCTCGACGGTCCCGCCGGCTTCAGCTCGTTCATCAACCCGGCGCTGTGGACGGGCACGGCGTTCCCCTCTGAGTACCTCATCGGTCAGACGTGGAACATCGAGCTCGCGCACGAGATGGGTGTGTCGGTGGGCAACGAGGCGCTCACGATGGGCGCCAACGGCTGGTACGCCCCGGCCGTCAACCTGCACCGCTCCCCCTTCGCGGGCCGCAACTTCGAGTACTACTCGGAGGACCCGGTCATCTCGGGCAAGCTGGCCACGGCGGTCTCGAACGGCGCGCTCGAGCGCGGCGTCTACACCCTGACGAAGCACTTCGCGCTGAACGACCAGGAGACCAACCGCGTCAACGGCAAGGGCCTGGCGACCTGGGCCACCGAGCAGGCGATGCGCGAGATCTACTTCAAGGCGTTCGAGATCCCCCTCAAGGAGACCTCGGGCGAGGTGCCCTACCTCGACGCCGACGGCCAGCGGCGGACCGCCGAGGTCGGAGCGCTCGGCCTGATGAGCTCGTTCAACCTGCTCGGCACGACGTGGGCCGGCGGTTCGACGGCGCTGATGACCGACGTGCTGCGCGGTGAGTGGGGCTTCGACGGCTTCGTGATCACCGACTTCAACCTGTACGACTACATGTACGCCGACCAGGGCATCGCGGCGGGCTCCGACCTGCAGCTCACCTTCGCCGGCTCGAAGGTCATGCAGGACACCGAGAGCGCTGCGGCCGTGCACAACATGCGCACCGCCATGCATCACATCCTCTACACGGTCGCCAACTCGAACGCGATGAACGGCATGGCGCCGGGCGCGACGCTCGAGTACCACATGGCCGGCTGGGAGCTCGGGGTGCTGTGGGCGACCATCGCCCTGGGCGTGCTCATCGCGGCCGGCATCGTGTGGGTCGTCATCCGCGTGCGCCGCCACCGCCCGTCCGGCGCGCCGGCCGAGACGGAAGGCGCCGCCACGGCCTGACGACGCGAACCGGGGCGGGCGCGCTCACACGAGGCGCCCGCCCCGTCCCGCCGTCCCACGGGCGGGACGTCACCCCACAGGAGCAACGCATGACCCACGACGACACGATCTCCCACCTCTCGCTGCTCGAGAAGGCGGCGCTGTTGAGCGGCGAGAACACCTGGCAGACCCGAGCGGTGCCGCGCCTCGGCATCGATCGCCTCTGGCTCGCCGACGGACCGCACGGCGTGCGCAAGCAGACCGGCGCGGGCGACCACCTCGGCATCGCGGCCTCCGAGCCCGCCACGTGCTTCCCCACGGCGGCGACCGTCGCGAACTCGTGGGACGAGGAGCTGGCCGAGCGCATCGGCACGGCCCTCGGACAGGAGGCGCGCGCGCAGGGCGTCAACGTGCTGCTCGGGCCGGGCCTGAACATCAAGCGCAGCCCGCTCGGCGGGCGCAGCTTCGAGTACTTCTCCGAGGATCCCGAGCTGTCGGGCCGCCTCGCCGCCGCGTACGTGCGCGGCATCCAGTCTCAGGGTGTGGCGGCGACCCCCAAGCACTTCGCGGCCAACAGCCAGGAGCTGCGCCGGATGGCGAGCGACTCGGTGCTCGACGAGCGCACGCTGCGCGAGATCTATCTCACGGCCTTCGAGATCGTCGTCCGCGAGGCCCGCCCGTGGGCGATCATGTCGTCGTACAACCTCGTGAACGGCACGTACGCCCACGAGAACGCGCATCTGCTGCAGGACGTGCTGCGCAGTGAGTGGGGCTTCGACGGGGCCGTCATCAGCGACTGGGGCGGCGGCAACGACGCGGTGGCCGCCGTCGCGGCCGGCGGCACCCTGGAGATGCCCTCCCCCGGCTTCACGTCGGCGCGCGAGATCGTCGCCGCCGTCGAGTCCGGCGAACTGGCCGAGAGCGACCTCGACGATCGCGTGCGCGAGCTGCTCGTGCTCATCGAGCGCACCGCGAACACCGCCGCACGCCGCGCGATCGACGTGGCCGGTCACCACGCTCTGGCGCGCCGTGCCGCCGCCGAGTCCGCCGTTCTGCTGCGCAACGCCGACGCGGTCCTGCCGCTGGCCGCCGGCACGCGGGTGGCGCTCATCGGCGACTTCGCCCAGAACCCGCGCTATCAGGGCGCCGGATCGTCCCTGGTCAACGCGACGCGCGTGACGAACCTCGTCGACGCCGTCGCGGCCTCTCCGCTCGCCTTGACCGGCCACGCGCAGGGCTTCCGTCGCGACGGCGCGCCCGAACCGGCCCTCGTGTCCGAGGCGGCGCGCGTCGCCCGCGAAGCCGACATCGCGATCGTCTGCCTGGGCCTGCCCGAGACGGCCGAATCGGAGGGCATGGATCGATCGACCCTGGAGGTGCCGCGCAACCAGGTCGAGACGCTGCGCGCGGTCGCCGCGACGGGCGTGCCCGTCGTCGTCATCCTCAGCGCGGGCGGCGCGGTCGAGACGCCATGGGCGCGGGAGGTGGCCGCCCTCATCCACGCCTATCTCGGCGGCCAGGCCGGCGCCGAAGCCCTCGTCGACATCCTCACCGGCACCGTCAACCCCTCCGGCCGTCTGGCCGAGACGCTGCCCGTCACGCTCGCCGACACTCCGACCGCCGGGGCGTTCCCCGAGGCCGGTGCCGCCGCGGAGTACCGGGAGGGGCCGTTCGTCGGTTACCGCTGGTATGAGAGCGTCGGCGCCGACGTCGCCTTCGAGTTCGGCTTCGGCCTGAGCTACACGACCTTCGCGTATCGCGACCTGGTCGCCACCGGGGACGAGGTGAGCTTCACGCTCGAGAACACCGGATCCGTGCCCGGCGCGGAGGTGGCCCAGCTCTACGTCGCGCGCAGCGATGCCGGCCGCGTGCCCCGGCCCGCCCTCGAGCTGGCCGGCTTCCGCAAGGTGCGGCTCGAGCCCGGCGAGTCGCGCACCGTCACGATCCCGCTTCCCGAGCGTGCCCTGCGCTTCTACGACGTCGAGACGGGCTCGTGGCAGGTCGAGGCGGGGCGCTACGAGGTGCGCGTGGGCGCGAGCGCGCGCGACATCCGCCTGCGGGGCGCCGTCGACGTGGCCGGCACCGTCCCCGCCGGCTCGCCCGACCCGGCCCTGGCGGCGTACCCCTCCCCCGCCGCTCGGGTGACGGACGAGGCCTTCGCCGCCCTGCTCGGCCGCGGTCTTCCGCGAGCCGCGGACGGCGGCGCGATCCGCGCGAACGATCCCCTGCTGCGCCTGGCCGACTCGCCGAGCCCGGTCGGGCGCCTCATCCACCGCGTCCTCGATGGCCGCCGCGCCGCCTCCGAGCGCCGGGGGAAGCCGGACCTGAACATGCTGTTCCTGCTCAACATGCCGTTCCGGGCGATCGCGAAGATGTCGGGCGGGCTGGCGACGCCGGAGCTCGTCGACGGCGTGCTCACCCTCGCCAACGGCCGCACGCTGCGCGGCCTCGGGCGCATCGTGCGCGCGTTCGTGCGGGGTCGCAGCGCGGAGCGGCGCACCCGTCGCTCCTTCGAGACTCTGAGTGGAGGTCGCGCATGATCGCCTCGATCCGGCGCTGGTGGTCGTCGTTCCAGGAGAAGCACCCCGAACTGTCCAAGTTCGCGATGTTCCTGATCCTCTCCAACGGCGTGACGGTGCTGCAGCTGGCGCTCATGCCGCTGTTCCGCTGGGGGTTCGACACCTTCACGGGCCTCGTCGACGTGGATTTCCGGTGGCTGCCCATCGGTTCGAACGTGGACGGCAGCCCGTACTACATGTTCGACTACGCCGCGGGGCCGCTGCCCGCGGGCGGCGGCGGCCTGGCCTACTTCCTGGCGGTCCAGATCACGCTGCTCATCGCGCAGGTCATCAACTTCTTCGCGCAGCGCAACATCACGTTCAAGTCGAACACGTCGATCTGGCGCGCGGCGTTCTGGTACGCGCTGGCCTACGTCGTGATCACCTTCCTCGCGGCGGCCGCGCAGGGCTTCTACAAGGCGCCCATCTACGACCTGCTCATCACGACGTGGGGCTGGGGATCGACCGGCGAGACCGTCGCCGACGTCGTGACGATGATCATCAACGCCGCCATCTCGTTCTGGGTCTTCTACCCGATCTTCAAGGTCATCTTCCGCCAGGTGCCCGCGGAGGGGTCCGACGCCAGCGACCGCGTGACGGAGCACACGCGGGCGGCGCGGGAATCGTGAGCCCGCTCGTGACGCGTCAGTAGGCTGGGACGCCGTGGAGGGCATCGTCCGCGTCGGCGTCGTCGAGGACGACCCGCACAGTCGGGACCAGACCGTCGCCCATCTGAGCCGGTATGAATCGGATCGGGGCGCGCGGTTCGACGTCTCGCTCTTCGACGACGGCGCGGGTCTGGTGGCCGCCTACCGCCCCGAATACGACGTGCTGTTGCTCGACATCGAGATGGAGCGTGTCTCGGGCATGGCCGCCGCGCGTCGCGTGCGCGAGCTGGACGACGATGTCGTGATCGTCTTCATCACGAACTCCCCGCGCTACGCCGTGGGGGGTTACGAGGTGCAGGCGCTCAGCTACCTGCTCAAGCCGGTGTCGTACGCCGCCTTCGCGCAGGAGATGGACCGGGTGCTCGCGCAGCTGGCGCGGCGCGAGCGGCGCACGCTGCTCTTCCAAGCGGACGGCGCCCACCATCGGGTGGACCTGGCGGACATCGTGTATCTCGAGAGCGCCGGGCACCGCGTGCTCATCCACACGCACAGCACCACGCATTCGGTCGTCTCATCGCTCAAGGCGCTCGAGGCGGAGCTCGCCGGCGCCGCTTTCCAGCGCTGCAACAGCGGCTACCTCGTCAACCTCGCGCACGTCACGGGCGTCGAGCAGAGCGAGTGCCGCCTGCGCGACGGCACGGTCCTGCCGATCAGCCGACCCAAGCGCAAGGCGTTCCTCGCGGCCCTCGCCGCGCACATCGGATCGGTCGGGGCGGCCTCGTGATCGGCGAGGCGCTGCCCGACATCCCCCGCCTCTGCACCGGCATCGCCGAGTGGGGTGCGTGCGTGGTGTACCTCGTCATCGTGCGCCGGCGCGTCGGCCTCCTGCCGCTGCTGGGCATCCTCGTCGTGGGCCTTGGGGCGCTCGTCGCGACCCAGCTGCTCGCCGATGCCCTTCCGCTGCCGCTGTGGACCGTCGGCATGCTCGCCGCCGTGCTCGTGATGCTCGTCTTTCTGCGGGTGAGCGTGGCGGGTGGCTGGGCCACGACCGCCTATCTGACGGCGCGGGCGTTCGTGCTGGCAGAGCTCGTCGCGTCGCTGCACTGGCAGCTGCACACGTACTTCTTCGCCACGGCGCAGCTCACCCCTCCGGCGATCGCGCTGCTCGCGGCCACCTACGGCGCGTGCTTCGCCGTCGCCGGCGTCGCGGAAGGCCGCCACCTGCCGCGCGAGGAGACGCTGGAGGTCGGCTGGCGCGAGGTGATCTCGGCGGGCGCGATCGCCGCCGCCACGTTCGCCCTGTCCAACCTCAGCTTCGTCAACGCCAACACCCCGTTCTCGGGGCGGCTCGGCCCGGAGATCTTCTACATCCGGACCCTCGTCGACCTGTGCGGCTACATCGCCCTGTACGCGCAGCAGGAATGGCGGATGGAGCTGCGCTCGCGCGCGCAGACGCAGGCCATGCAGTCGCTGCTGCGCAGTCAGCACGAGCAGTACCGCGCCACCAAGCGCGCCATCGAGGACACGGGCCGCAAGCATCACGACATGAAGCACGCCATCGAGGCGATCCGCGCCGAGTCCGACCCGGGGGCCCGGGCACGCCTCGTGGACGAGCTGGAGCGCTCGTTCGCCGACGACGGCGCCCTCTTCCACACCGGCAGCGCCGTGCTCGATGCCGTGCTGCACGCCAAGGCCACGGTCGCCCGCGAGGACGGCGTTGAGATCACCTGCGTGGCGGACGGGTCGCTGCTGCACGGCATGAGCGACCTCGACGTCGTCGCCGTGGTGGGCAACGCGCTCGACAACGCGATCGAGAACACGCGCCGCGTCGATGACCCGGACAGCCGCACCGTGCGGGTGGCGCTGTTCGCGCAGGACGACTTCGTCATGCTGCGCCTCGAGAACACCTTCGACGGCGTGCTGCATCGCTCGGACGGCCGCATCGTCTCCCGCAAGGGCCGCCGGGCCGACCACGGCTACGGCCTGCGCAGCATTCAGCAGACCGTCGAACGCTACGGCGGCACGGTCTCCATCTCCGCGGACGAGCGGTGGTTCTCGCTGCGGATCCTGCTTCCCTCCCCCACGTCCCACCCCCTGAAGGCGAGTTGAGTTGGTGACAACGCCCGAGATCGAGGACCATCGATACGTGCACCCGCTGCTGACGATCGTCGTCCCCGCGTACGACGCCGCCGCGTACCTGGCGCGGGCGCTCGATCCGCTCGTGCAGGTCGAACGCGTCGAGGTGATCGTCGTCAACGACGGATCGCGCGACGACACGGACACGCTCGCCGATCGCTACGCGTTCGAGCACCCCGACATCTTCCGCGTCGTCCACCAGCGCAACCGCGGTCACGGCGGCGCGATCAACGCGGGCGTGGCCGCCGCCCGCGGCACATACCTGAAGGTGCTCGACGCCGACGATTGGCTCGACGTGCCCGCGCTGCGTCTGCTCCTGGCGACGCTCGAGCGCCTCGAGGCGAAGGGCGGCGTGGACGCCGTCGTGACCAACTACGTGCACGAGCGCTTCGGACGCGGCCGACGGCGCATCCGCTACGACGACGTCATGCCGCGTCGGCGGGTGTTCGGCTGGGACGAGGTGGGCGTCTTCGGCCGGCGTCAATACCTCATGATGCACGCGCTGACGTATCGCACGTCGCTGCTGCGGGCGTCGGGCCTGGTGCTGCCCGAGCACACCTTCTATGTCGACAACCTCTATGTCGTGCAGCCTCTCACCCACACGCGCCGGCTCTACTACCTCGACGTCGACCTCTACCGCTACTTCATCGGGCGCGTGGACCAGTCGGTCAACGACGCCGTCATGGTGCGCCGCGTCGACCAGCAGCTGCGCGTGACACGGCTCGTGCTCGCCGCGCTCCCCCATCCGGCCGCCGTCCCGCAGGGCCTTTACGGCTACGTGCTGCACCACGTCGAGGTGCTGTGCGGCATCACCTCGGCACTGCTCGTCCGGGCGGGCACGCCGGACCACCTGGCCCAGCGCCGCGCGCTGTGGCGCGAGATCAAACGCGAGAGCCCCTGGATCTACACGCGGCTGCGTCACGGCATGGTGGGCACGAGCGCGAATCTTCCCGGCGCCGTGGGCCGCCGCGTGACGCTGCTGACCTACCGTGTCGCCCGCCGCGTGGTGGGCTTCAGCTAGTCCGAGCGCCCCCCACAGTCGGCCGATCCACCGCCCCGTGCGGGAGCCCCGCGCGGATCCCGTAGAATCGGAGGCGCAAGGGGAGTACTCCGACACGGTCGGCTCGTCACTACGGGCGCATCGCGCCCCGGGCCACCGGTTCCCGGCCACGGGAATGGGGAAGACCTTGACGTCGGTTCGTCCACGCCAAGTCCAGGAGCCTTCCTTGAACATCACCCCTCTCATCTGGGGCATCACGATCCTCGTCACGATCGCCTTCTTCGTCTACGAGTTCTTCGCGCACGTGCGCAAGCCGCACGAGCCCTCCATCGGCGAGGCCGCGCGCTGGTCCGCCTTCTACATCGGCCTCGCCCTGCTGTTCGGCGTGGGCGTCGGCGTCGTCTCGGGGTGGACCTACGGCGGCGAGTACTTCGCCGGGTACCTCACCGAGAAGGCCCTGTCGATCGACAACCTCTTCGTGTTCCTCATCGTCATGACCGGCTTCGCCGTGCCGCGCATCTATCAGCAGAAGGTGCTGATGATCGGCATCGTCATCGCGCTGATCCTGCGCGGCGTCTTCATCGCGATCGGCGCCGCTCTCATCGCGAACCTCTCGTGGATCTTCTACGTCTTCGGGGCGTTCCTGCTCGTGCTCGCCTACCGTCAGGCGCGCGGCGGGCACGACGACAACCCCGCCAACGGCGTGTTCATGCGCATGGTGCGCCGCGTGCTGCCCGTCACCGACGAGTACCACGGCGACCGGCTCACGGTGCGCAAGGACGGCCGTCGCTGGGTCACGCCGATGCTGCTCACGATCGTCGCGATCGGCTTCATCGACCTCGTGTTCGCCGTCGACTCCATCCCGGCGATCTACGGGCTCACGGAGGAGGCGTACATCGTCTTCACCGCCAACGCCTTCGCCCTCATGGGCCTGCGTCAGCTGTACTTCCTCATCGGCGGTCTGCTGGAGCGCCTCGTCTACCTCGCCCAGGGCCTCGCGGTGATCCTCGCGTTCATCGGTGTGAAGCTGCTGCTGCATGCCCTGCACGTCAACGAGCTGCCCTTCATCAACGGCGGTCAGGGCGTCGAGTGGGCGCCGGAGATCCCGATCTGGTTCTCGCTGCTGTTCATCGCCGCTACCGTTGCGGTGGCGACCGCCGCCAGCCTCATCAAGACCCGCGCCGACCGCCGGCGCACCGAGGACGGAACCGTCCGTCCCGTCACCGACGCTCAGAAGGAGAGCTCGTGAGCAACGCTCGAAAGGCCGATTCGTCGGACCCTCATAGTCCCAGCGCCCGGTTCGCGCCGGGCGCCGACGTCCCCCAGCGAGAGGGCCGCTGATGGACGAACTCCTCTGGAACATCGCCCTCGTCCTGCTGTTCGTCCTCGTCGGCGGCGTCTTCGCCGCCACCGAGATGGCCCTCGTCACGCTGCGCGAGAGCCAGATCAACGCGATCGCCGCCCGCGGCCGCCGCGGCGAGAAGGTCGCCGGCCTCGCGCGCAACCCCAACACCTTCCTCTCCGCCGTGCAGATCGGCGTCACGGTCGCGGGATTCGCCTCCTCCGCGTACGGCGCGACGTCGATCGCCCCCTCCGTCGCCCCGCTGATCGAGGCGCTCGGCGTTCCGGAACCCCTGGCGTTCACGATCACGACGGTGCTGCTGACGCTCATCATCGCGTTCCTCTCCCTGGTGCTGGGCGAACTCGTGCCCAAGCGGCTGGCCATCCAGCGCAACGCATCGTTCTCGTACGCCGTCGCGCCGGTGCTCGACGTCTTCGCGAAGATCATGCGGCCGGTGATCTGGCTCCTGTCGGTTTGCACCAACGCCCTCGTGCGGCTGCTCGGCGGCGACCCGCACAAGACAGCCGACGAGCTGAGCGAGGAGGAGATCCGCGACATCGTCTCCACGCATCAGGGCCTGCCGGAGGACGAGCGGCGCATCCTCGACGACGTGCTCTCGCTGCGCGGGCGCCAGATCAGCGAGGTCATGCGCCCGCGCCCCGAGGTCGTCGCACTGGATGCCACCTCGAGCGTGGGCGACGCCGTGGAGCGGGTGCGCGAGCTGCCGTTCTCCCGCTACCCCGTCTCCGAGACGTCCATCGACGACATCGTCGGCTTCGTGCACGTGCGCGACCTGTTCGAGACCGCGTCCGAGGATCCGCAGCGTCCGCTCGCGTCGGCCATGCGGCCGATCCCGTACTTCCCCTCGACGGCTCGCGTGCTGCCCACGCTCACGCAGATGCGCGCGGAGAACCACCAGATCGCGGTCGTCGTCGACGAGTACGGCGGCACCGACGGGATCGTCACGCTCGAGGACCTCGTGGAGGAGGTCGTGGGTGAGATCTTCGACGAGTACGACACCGAGGGCGTGCCCACCACGGCCAGCGGCATGATCGACGGCCGCCTCAACCTGCAGGACTTCGAGGAGCTCACGGGCCTGGAGCTGCCGCGCGGTGCCTCCGACACGATCGCCGGCTTCGTCACGGAGCGCCTCGGCCGGCTCGCCGCCGTCGGGGACAGCATCGAGGTGCCCGGCGCGACCATCCAGGTCACGGCCACGGATAGGCGTCGCATTGCCTGGCTGCGGGTCACCCCGCACGCCGCCACGCCGACGGAGGCCCCCTAGGCGAGACCGCGGGCCGTGAGCGCGTCGGCCACGTCATCGCCGTGCCGCAGCGCGAGGACGAGGAGCGTGACCACGGCCCGCGGCCCCAGGCGCACGCCGCGAGCCCGCTGCGCTTCCCGCACCTGCGCGGCAAAGCCCGCGACGACCGGCACGGCGGCGATGGCGAGGGAGACGGTGAACGCCACGCGCCACGGGTCCACTCCGAGGCGCCGCAGCGGAGCCAGTGTGCCCTGCAGCACCTCGAGCAGCTCTCCCATCGGGCTCGTGAGGGTCACGAGCGCGGCCAGCAGCACGACCGCCACCACCCGGGTGGTCCCGATGATCGCGGCTTCGGGTCCGAGGAAGACCCCTTGCGACAGGGCGAGGATGAGCACGATCCACCGCGCGCGCCACAGCTGGCGTGCGATCTCCCGCGGCCCCGCCCCGCCCAGCAGGAACAGCAGCACGACCGCGGTGAAGGCGCCCAGCGCCGTGCCCGCGGTGTGCGGGTACAGCGAGACGACCAGCGCGAGCAGCGCGAGACCGAGCAGCTTCGCCCACGCCGGCGCCCGGTGCAGCGGGCTCGTGCCGGGTCGGTAGAGCGCGATCACGCGAACTCCGCGCGGTAGCGGAAGATGACGCCCTCCGGGTCGCCCGCCTCGACGAGGCGACCGCCGGCGAAGCGCAACGCGACGTCGCACCGCGCGGCCAGCTCGAGATCGTGCGTCACGATGACGACCTGATCCGCCACCGGACCCCGTTCGTCTCCCTCGAGCAGCAGCCGCGCCATGCGGCGCGCGTTGCCCAGGTCGAGCAGAGTGGTGGGCTCGTCCGCCACGACGACGCGCGGCCGGCGCACGAGCAC
Source organism: Microbacterium sp. Marseille-Q6965 (assembly GCF_946151065.1). Taxonomy (GTDB): domain Bacteria; phylum Actinomycetota; class Actinomycetes; order Actinomycetales; family Microbacteriaceae; genus Microbacterium. Next base: position 68,531 of record NZ_CAMGZA010000005.1, read on the forward strand.
CGCAGCGAGGGCGAGCAGCTGCTTCTGCCCTCCCGAGAGGCTGTACGACGGCTGGTCGGACCGCTCCCCCAGGCCGAAGCGCTCCAGCGCCGCCGCGACCCGCGCCGCGATGTCGTGCCGGTTCGTCCCCGCCGCGCGCAGCGACAGCGCGAGGTCCTCACCCGGCGTGGGCATGAGCAGCTGGGCGTCGGGATTGGTGAACAGGAAGCCCACCGCGTCGCGCGCGCGTCGCGGCTCCCGCGCCACGTCTATGCCCGCCACCCGTACCGCACCCTCGGTCGGTGCGACGAGGCCGTTGAGCGTCCTCGCGAAGGTCGACTTGCCCGACCCGTTCGCCCCGATCACCGCGATCCGCCGCTGCGGCAGCGTCACCGTCACGTCGGTGAGGATACGCGCGCCGTCGATCACCACCCCCAGGCCGCGGGCCTCGATGGCACCGGTCGTCACGCGCGCGCCCGCGCCGCGCCCCGCGCCCGCACCGTGTCGGGGAAGGCCGGCGGGTATGCCCGGTAGAGCAGCAGCGTGAGGACTGTGGCGAGCACGACCTTCACCGCGTCGCCGGGCAGGAACGCCACGTTGGCGATGGCCGCCTGCGTCAGGCTGAGCCCGCCCACGAGCGCTAGCAGCGGGATGCCCACGGCGTACACCACGACCATGCCGCCGACCAGCGCGCCCAGCAGCACGCGCCACCAGGTGAGTCGACCGGAATGCGCGATCCACCCGGCGACGATCGCGCCCGGCAGCCAGCCGAGGAGGAACCCGACCGTCGGGCCCGCGAACACGCCGAGCCCGCCGCGGCCGCCCGCCAGCACGGGCAGGCCGATCGCGACGAGGACGAAGACCACGAGCACGGCCGCGCCCGCCCGCCGGCCGCCCAGCACGGTGCCGGCAAGCATCACGCCGAGCGTCTGCGCGGTGACCGGAACGGGCAGCCCGGGCACCGGAATCGGCCCCATGAGCCCGAGCACCACGATGAGCGCCGCGAACACCGCGATCCGCGCGAGGTCGCGCGCCTCCCAGGACTGCCCTGCCATGTTTCCTCCTGAACACCGTTCACTGAACACCGTTCACTATAGTCGGAGCATGCGTGACCGGGTGCGACACGACAGGGAGAGCATCCTCGATGTCGCCCTGAGCCTGCTCGATGCCTACGGCCTTCCCGACCTGACGATGCGCCGCCTTGCCGCCGAGCTGGGGGTGCAGCCGAGCGCGCTGTACTGGCACGTGGAGAGCAAGCAGGCCCTGCTGGCGGGGCTCGCCGATCGCATCGTCGCGGAGGCCGCTCCCGCCGCCGACGTGGCGGGCGCGGCCCGCGCACTGCGGGCGGCGTTGCTGTCCCACCGCGACGGCGCCGAGGTGGTGCTGAGCTCCGCGGCGCTGTCGCTGGGGGCCCTCGGCGCGCACGATGCGCTGCGCGCCGCGTTCGCCCGCGAGCACCGTCCGGATCCCGAGCTCGCGGCGCGCGTGCTGCTGCCCTTCGTCCTCGGCCACGCCTCGCTCGTCCAGCAGCGCATCCAGGCGGCCGAGTTCGGCGCGGTCCCGGCCGAGCCCGCCACGGTGGCGGAAGCGACCGCGGCGGACTTCGACGCCGGGGTGGCCGCGATCCTCGCCGGCCTGCCGACCTGACCGGCTCCGTTCAGAGCTCGTGCGCGTGCCCGAGCCGCAGGCCGGGCACGAGGGTGAGCAGGATGATCGCGACGGCGAGGGCGAAGACGACCGGGAAGCCCGCGCCGGGGCCGAGCGCGAGGAACACGAGCCCCATCACGGCGATGACGGCCGACGACCCCACCGCGTCGGAGATCTGCAGCGCCGACGAGTTGAAGCCCTGGCTGCTCGCGCTCGAGTACGCGAGCATCAGCACCGACAGGCGGGCGTAGACGAAGCCCATGCCGAGTCCGCCGATCCCCCACGCCAGCGCCGGAACGATGCCGGGCCACGCCCACAGCGCCGAAGCGAACACGAGCCCGATCGAGGCTGCCAGCAGGCCGACGCCGGTCACCACGAGGCGGCGATTGCCGACGCGGTCCGCGTGGCGGGCGGAGAGCTCCGCGCCGAGCGCCCAGGTGATGCCCGCGATCGTGAGCCCGAGCCCGGCGAACGTCGGCGTCCACGCATACGCGTCGATGAACAGCTTCGGCACGTAGACCTCGGCGCCGAAGAACCCGCCCGCGAGCACGCCGCGCATGAGGATGACCGACGGCAGCCCCGGTGCGGCGCGCAGGGTGCCGCGGGGCAGGAGCGGCACGACGGCGGCTCCGAGCACGAGCAGCGCGACGACCGCGACCGCCCACGACCATGGCGTGACGAGCTCCCCCGACAGCGCCAGCGCCAGCGCGGCCCCGGCCACCACCGTGGCGAGCAGCATCCGCCGCACGATGACGCGTCGCGAACCGCTGCCGGGATCCTCCGCGTGGGCGGCGAGCCCACGAAGGCGCGGTGCGATCATGGCCATCGCGAGCACCGCGAGGATCGCCACGCCGGCGAACACCCACCGCCAGTGCAGGAACTCGGCCACGGCGCCGGCGAGGAACGGCCCGACGAGCGCGGGCACGATCCATGCGGCCGAGAACAGGGCGAACACGCGTCCGTGCAGCGGGGCGGGGAAGATCCGCGCCACCACCACATAGAGCGCCACGATCTGTCCGCCCGACCCCAGGCCGAGCACGAGGCGGCCGAGCACGAGCACGCCCATCGTCGGCGCGACCGCGTCGATCACGAGCCCGGCCACGAACAGCGACACCGCCGCGTACAGCGGCGCGACCGGACCCGCCCGATCCGCCCACGCCCCGACCGCGACCATTCCGATCACGCTCGTGGCGAGGGTGCCCGAGAACGCCACCGCGTAGAGCGCCTCGCCGTGCAGCGCCTCACTGACCGCGGGCATCACCGTGGTGACGGCGAGCGACTGCACCGCGGCGAGGAAGATGAGGGCGAACGAGCCGATCGTCACCCACACGTACTTCGGATGCCAGACCGTCTCCGCGCCCGGTCCCGGCGCGCCGGCCGGCGCGGTAAGGGGGATGGGGCCGGAGAAGTCGCGCGGGGCGCTCACGACGCCCGCAGCGCGCCGATGCGGCGGAGCGCCTCCGAGAGGATCTCTGGACCGGTGCCGATGTTGATGCGCGCGAAGCCGCGCCCGGGCTCGCCGAACGATGGCCCGGGGTTCAGCGCGACGCGCGCCGCCTTGAGGATCAGCGCCGCCGGGTCCTCTCCCCACCCGAGCGCGGTGAAGTCCACCCAGGCGAGGAACCCCGCCTGGGGCGGCCGGTACAGCGCGCCGGGCGCGTGCTCGGCGAGCAGGTCGCTCAGCAGGTGGCGGTTGGTGTCGAGCCGGGCGAGGAGGGCGTCCAGCCACGCGTCCCCCAGCGACAGGGCCGCCTCTCCGGCGATGAGACCGAGAATCGAGGTGCGCCATTCCACCTCGTCGGGAATGCGGCGCACGATGCGGGCCGGCTCGTCGGCGGCGGTCACGATGAAGGCGCACTTGAGGCCGGCGAGGTTGAACGCCTTGCTCGCGCTCGTGAGGGCGAAGCCCACCTCGGCCGCCTCCGGGGCGGCGGTGAGGAACGGGGTGAACGTGGCTCCCGGCAGTGTGAGCGGCGCATGGATCTCGTCGCTGATGACCCAGGCGCCGTGGCGCTGTGCGATCCGCGCGAGCTCCGCGAGGGTGCCGGCGTCGTGCACGGTGCCCGTGGGGTTGTGAGGATTACAGAGCAGGATGGCGCGGGCGCCGCCGGCGAAGGCACGGTCGATCCCCGCCAGGTCGAGCGTCCAGCCCTCGTCGGAGCGCAGCAGCGGCACGCTCTCGGCCACCGTGCGGCTCTCGTCGTGCACGTCGAAGAACGGCGGGTAGACCGGAGGGGTGATGACGACGCGATCACCGGGCGCGGTGACGGCGCGCAGCAGCTCGGCGACCCCCATCATCACGTCGCACGTCGTGCGCACGCGCGCCGGGTCCACCTGCCACCCGAAGCGGCGCGCAGCGAAGCCGGCGAAGGCCATCGGGATGCGTGAGTCGCCCGGCGGGGCGTAGCCCGTGTCGCCGCGGCGCACCGCGTCGAGCAGCACCCGCTCGACCGGCTCCGCGAGAGCGAAGTCCGTCTCGGCGACGAACAGCGGCAGGACGTCATCCGGATAGCGCATCCACTTGCTGCTCGTACGGGTCCGCAGGACGTGCAGCGGGAGGGCGTCGAGAGGCGTGGTCACCCGCCTCATCCTACGTCGCCGAACGACGAGGGCCCCGTCCGCGGACGGGGCCCTCGTCGGGGGTTTAGATGGAGAAGCCGAGCGCGCGCATCATGTCGCGACCGTCGTCGGTGATCCGCTCGGGACCCCACGGCGGCATCCAGACCCAGTTGATCCGGAACTGCTCCACGACGCCGTCCAGCGCCTGCGCGGTCTGCTCCTCGAGGACGTCGGTGAGCGGGCAGCCCGCGCTCGTGAGCGTCATGTGGATGACGAGAGCGTCGTTCTCGTCATCCCATCCGAGGTCGTAGATCAGCCCCAGGTCGACCACGTTGACCCCCAGCTCGGGGTCCATGACGTCCTTGAGGGCCTCGGTGACCTCGTCGTACTTCTCGGGAGTGAGCGTCGCGGTCATGGCGTCGACCTTACGCCTCGATCGGCGCGTCCGCAGGCAGGTAGGCGGCGTAGCCCTCGGCCTCCAGGCGCTCGGCGAGCTCGGGGCCGCCCTCCTCGACGACCTTGCCCGCGACCATCACGTGCACGAAGTCCGGCTTGATGTAGCGGAGGATGCGCGTGTAGTGCGTGATGAGCAGCACGCCGAGGCCCGTGTTGGCCTTCGCGCGGTTCACGCCCTCCGACACGATCTTCAGCGCGTCGACGTCGAGACCCGAATCGGTCTCGTCCAGGATCGCCAGCTTCGGCTTGAGCAGCTCGAGCTGCAGGATCTCGTGCCGCTTCTTCTCGCCGCCCGAGAAGCCTTCGTTCACGTTGCGCTGCGCGAACTTCGGGTCCATGCGCAGCGCGGCCATGCCCTCCTTGACGTCCTTCGTCCACTGGCGGATCGAGGGCGCGTCGCCGTCGATGGCGGTCTTGGCGGTGCGCAGGAAGTTCGCGACCGTGACGCCGGGGATCTCGACGGGGTACTGCATGGCGAGGAACAGGCCCGCGCGGGCGCGCTCGTCGACGGCCATCTCCAGCACGTCCTCGCCGTCGAGCGTGATCGAGCCGCCCGTGACGGTGTACTTCGGGTGGCCGGCGATCGTCGAGGCGAGCGTCGACTTGCCCGAGCCGTTCGGCCCCATGATGGCGTGGGTCTCGCCCGAGCGCACGGTCAGGGTCACGCCGTTCAGGATGGGCGTGGTCCCCTCATCGGTCTCGACCGTGACGTGCAGGTCCTTGATCTCGAGGACAGTCATGTTGGTTCCTTCGTGTGGAGTTCGTGGGGCCTGACTCAGGCCTGCTTGATGACGGTGGGATCGATGAGCACGTCGTCGCCCTCGATCGTCACCTCGTAGACGGGCACCGGCTCGTAGGCCGGAAGGTTCAGCGGCTTGCCGGTGCGCAGCGAGAAGGCCGAGCCGTGGGCCCAGCACTCGAGCGTGTCGCCCTCGACGAAGCCCTCGGACAGCGAGATGTCGCCGTGCGTGCAGGTGTCGCCGATCGCGTGGACCTCGCCCTGGGCGTCCAGGACGAGGGCGATCGGAACGCCGTCCACCTCCACGCGACGAGCCTGGTCCTGGACCAGCTCGCTCTTGGCGCAGACGCGGGTGGCGCTCACGCGGCGATCCCCTCGCCGGCGGCGAGCTCCTCCTCGATCGCGGCGGCCAGTTCCTCCTCCAGCTCGGGGAGGCCCAGCTTCTGGACGATCTCGGTGAGGAAGCCGATCACAACGAGACGGCGGGCCTCGGCCTCGGCGATGCCACGGGCCTGCAGGTAGAACAGCTGCTCGTCGTCGAAGCGACCGGTGGCCGAGGCGTGGCCGGCGCCCTTGATGTCGCCCGTCTGGATCTCGAGGTTCGGGATGGAGTCGGCGCGGGCGCCGTTGGTGAGCACGAGGTTGCGGTTCGCCTCGTACGAGTCCGTCCCGACCGCGTCGGGCCCGATGAGCACGTCGCCGATCCACACGCTGCGCGCGCTCGAGCCCTGCAGCGCGCCCTTGTAGAGCACGTTGCCGGTGGTCTCCGGGCCCTTGTGGTGCAGGTACACCTGGCTCTCGAGGTGCTGGCCCGAGTCCGCGAACGACAGCCCGTAGACCTCGCCGTTCGAGCCGGCGCCGGCCAGCTCCACGTTCGGGTTCACGCGCACGACGCCGCCGCCGAAGCTCACGACGAAGTGGCGCAGCGTGGCGTCGCGACCGACACGGGCCTGGTGCGCCGACGCGTGGATCGCGCTGTCGTCCCAGCGCTGCACGGCCACGACCGTGAGCGTCGCGCCGTCACGGACGACGATCTCGACGTTCTCGGCGAGCTGCGCCGAGCCCTCGTGGCGCAGCACGACGACGGCCTGGCTGTGCTCCTGCGCCTCGATGACGAGGTGCGCGTCGGCGCGGCGCTGCGCACCCTGCCCCGTGATGCGCAGGACGATCGGCTCGGCCACCTCCTCCTCACGCGGAATGCGGATGTAGCGTGCCTCCGGCGAGCCCTGCCACGCCACGGCGGCGGGCAGGTCCTCGGGCTCGAACACCTCGCCGCGCGGGGCCGCGCCGATCGCCAGCGTGCCCGCGGCGTACTGCTCACCCGCGTCGAACGTGTATACGACGCCGTCGTTCTGCGCGGCGCGCTCGAACAGCGGCGAGAGCCGCTTGATCGGGGCGTGCACCCAGTTGACCTCGCGCCCGTTGGGGGTGCCGAAGTCTGCCGGCTCGTAGGAGCGGGGGCGCTCCGAGCGCGTCTGGACGGGGACCGTCACCTCGTCCTGCGGCGGGATGATGACCGTCGCGGGGTCGCGGTGGGCGTGCTCGTTCTGCGCCTCTGCAGGCGCCTGCGTGGGGGCCGTCATCTCAGCCGACCGATCCTTCCATGCCCATCTCGATGAGCTTGTTCAGCTCCAGGGCGTACTCCATGGGCAGCTCGCGGGCGATCGGCTCGATGAAGCCGCGCACGATCATCGCCATCGCCTCGTCCTCGGGCATGCCGCGGCTCATGAGGTAGAACAGCTGCTCCTCGCTGACCTTGGAGACCGTGGCCTCGTGTCCCAGCTGCACGTCGTCCACCCGGATGTCGATCGCGGGGTACGTGTCACTGCGCGAGATGGTGTCGACGAGCAGGGCGTCGCACCGCACGGTGTTCGCCGAGTGATGTGCCTTCTCGTCCACCCGCACCTCGCCGCGGTACCCGGCGCGGCCACCGCCGCGCGCGATCGACTTGGAGACGATCGAGGACTGGGTGTACGGCGCCATGTGGATCATCTTGGCGCCCGCGTCCTGGTGCTGGCCGGGGCCGGCGAAGGCGACCGACAGGGTCTCGCCCTTGGCGTGCTCGCCCATGAGGAAGATCGACGGGTACTTCATCGTGACCTTCGAGCCGATGTTGCCGTCGACCCACTCCATCGTCGCGCCCTCGTGGGCGACGGCGCGCTTGGTCACGAGGTTGTACACGTTGGTCGACCAGTTCTGGATCGTCGTGTAGCGCACTCGGGCGTTCTTCTTCACGATGATCTCGACGACCGCCGAGTGCAGCGAGTCGCTCTGGTAGATCGGGGCGGTGCAGCCCTCGATGTAGTGGACGTAGCTGTCCTCGTCCGCGATGATCAGGGTCCGCTCGAACTGACCCATGTTCTCCGTGTTGATGCGGAAGTAGGCCTGCAGCGGGATCTCCACGTGCACGCCCTTCGGCACGTACACGAACGAACCGCCCGACCACACGGCCGTGTTCAGCGCCGCGAACTTGTTGTCGCCCGCGGGGATGACCGTGCCAAAGTACTCCTCGAAGAACTCGGGGTGCTCGCGCAGGGCGGTGTCGGTGTCCATGAAGATGACGCCCTGCGACTCCAGGTCCTCGCGGATCTGGTGGTAGACGACCTCGGACTCGTACTGCGCGGCGACGCCGGCGACGAGGCGCTGACGCTCCGCCTCGGGGATGCCGAGCTTCTCGTACGTGTTCTTGATGTCCTCAGGCAGGTCTTCCCACGACTGGGCCTGCTTCTCGGTCGAGCGGACGAAGTACTTGATGTTGTCGAAGTCGATCTCGCTGAGGTCGGCGCCCCAGGTGGGCATCGGCTTCTTCTCGAACAGCGAGAGCGCCTTCAGCCGGTTCTTCAGCATCCATTCCGGCTCCTGCTTGAGGGCCGAGATGTCGCGGACGACGGCCTCGCTCAGGCCGCGCTTGGCACTGGCGCCCGCGACGTCCGGGTCGTGCCATCCGAATTCGTACACCCCCAGACCTTCGAGCTCGGGGCGGTCGATCAGCACATCGGACATGCGGTCTCTACTCTCCTCATGGGTCCCGAAACGGTGTCAGCCGGCCCGGCGCTCCGGAGATGGAGTGCCGTACAGGGGCCCCGTTGCGACGCGGATCGCGCCTTAGACTGGTAGCTGTCGCCACGGGCGCAACCGCCCGCTTTTTTCAGCGATTCAATTCTACAGGTTCGCTCCGCCGCGGCGCCGTGCGTGTCGGATTCGGAGCGGATCAGGAGGCACACCGCATGGCCACCGCGCCCGCCGCTCCCCCGCTCGCCGCGCCCCGTCCCGCCGCCGCCGGCGGCAGCTGGCTGCGCCTGTTCGCCTGGCTCTCGTTCCTCTTCGAGACGACCATCATCGGCACGGGCGGCGCCGTGCGCCTGACCGGGTCGGGGCTCGGTTGCTCCGAGTGGCCGCTGTGCACGCCCGAATCGCTCGTCCCCACCGAGGCGCTGGGCATCCACGGGTTCATCGAATTCGGCAACCGCACCATGACCGGCGCCGTCGGTATCGTCGCGATCGCGGTCCTGCTGCTCACGCTGCGTGCCGTCGGCACCCGCCGCGACGTGCTGGCGGCAGTGTGGTTCGCGCTGGGCGGAATCGCCGCCGCCATCGTCGCGTACGTCGCCGTGGGCGAGTTCTGGGCCGCGACGGCCGTCCTGCTGCTCGCGGTGATCGCCGCCGCCGTCTTCTCGGTGCGCTCTCTTCCCGCACGCCGCGACCTGCAGATCCTCGCGTGGATCGTCGTGGCGGGCGTCGTCGCGCAGGCGCTCGTGGGCGGCATCACCGTGCTGACCGAGCTGAACGCGTTCATCGTCGGCTTCCACTACGTCTCGTCGCTCGTGCTCGTCTGCGTTACGGCCGCGTACCTCGTGCGCCTGTACGAGGCGCCGGGACGGCGCGAGCGCGTGGTCCCCGCCTGGTTCACGGCGCTGACCCACCTCACGACCCTCGCGCTCGCCCTGACCATCCTCTTCGGCGTGCTGACCACCGCCAACGGCCCGCACTCGGGAGACGCCGACGTCATCCGCAACGGCTTCGACGCCACCGTGCTGGCGCACGTGCACTCGTGGCCGGGCTACATCCTGCTGGCGCTCGTCGTCGCGCTCGTCGCGGCCTCGGCAGCGCGACGGCTCCGTCCTCTCCCGTGGCTCATCGCGCTGCTCGCCGTCATCGCCGTGCAGGTGGTGGTGGGCATCATCCAGGCGCGCAACGGACTTCCGGAGCTGCTCGTCGGGATCCACATGGTGCTGGCCGCCCTGTCGGCCGCGGCGTTCACCGTGGTGGTGCTGCGCCTGAAGCGCCCCGCCGACGCGGTGCAGCGGTCGGGATCCACAGCCGACGCATAGGCGACACATCGGCGGCGCTGGGGCGCGCCGGGGATCGTGGCGGACGTCCACATGCGAACCCGAGGAGAATCATGCCCCGCACGCCCCGACTCATCACGAGCGCGCCCTACTGGGCGCTGCTGATCGGATCGCTCGCCGCCACGGCGGCGGGTGCCGCGATGAGCTTCCCCACGATCGACAACATGAGCGCGACGCTGCTCGACGGCAGCGCCACGACGGCCGACGTCTACGCCGGCCAGGCGCTCGTGACGGTGGGAGGTCCGGTGCTCGGCGCCGGCCTCATCGGCCTCGCCCTCGCCGCGGCGGTCGCCGCCGCCAGGGCGCTCCTGCGCCCGCGCGCGGCGGAGCCGCGCGAGGAGGCCGCCGTCGCGGCCCTCGCCGAGGGGCCCGCGGTGGCCGACGAGAAGCCCGCGGCGGCCGACGAGGTGGCCGAGGGGTCGCCGCTCGCGGCTGGGGATGCGCCCCGCGCCGCGACGCTGGTCGGGTCCTCTCCGTCGGAGACGACGCCGCCGCGTCCCTGACGCCAACGGGCGACGCCCGCCCCCAGGGGCCGGGGGACGGGCGTCGCGACGCGGGATGAGGTCAGGACCAGAGGAAGGGCACCACCATGGTGGCGAGCGTGACCACGGGCCCGATGATCACCATCGACAGTCCCCACAGCGTGAGGTTGCGGTACACGCGCGGCCGATCCTGCTCGACGGTCGATGCGACGATCGTCGCGCCCGTCGTGCCGAACGGCGCGCAGTCCACGAGCGATGCCGAGATCGCCACGGCGTAGATGAACCCCGTCGACTCGAGGCCGCCGCCCGGCACCAGCAGCGGCACCGCGAGGGGGATGAGCGCCCCGATGATGCCGATGGTCGATGCGAAGGCCGAGACGAGCGCCGCGACGACGCAGATCACGAGCGCGGCGACGAGGGGCTGGCTCACGGAGCGGGCAGCCTCGCCGAGCTGGTCGATCGCACCCAGGCGGACGAGCACCTCCACGTAGGTGATGATGCCACCGAGCAGCAGGATCGTCCCCCAGTCGACGCGGCCGACGGCGCGCTTGCCGACGCCCGGGTCGACGAAGGCCAGCACCACCGCGATCGTGAGGGCGACGACGCCGAGGTTGATGTCGACGCCGAGCTGGGTGAGCAGGAAGAACCCGCCGACGAGCACGACGATCGAGACGATGACGAGCACCTGCATGGCGCTCAGACGCGTGGTGGTCTTCGTCTGGGTGGCCAGAGCCACCCCGCCCGTGCCGAGGGCCGGTTCACCGGCCGGTGCCGTGCTGCGCGAGCGGGCGATCAGCTCGCGGCCACCGAACATGAAGAACGCCACGAGCACGACGAGGGCGTTCACGCCGACCGAGACGGCGAACATGAGGCCGGCGTTGTAGGGGATGTCGGCGCTGGAGGCCGCGGTCTGCACGGTGATGCCGACGATGCTCGTGGGCGCGAGCGCGCCACCGACGATCGCCGAGCTCATGGCGATGCCCATCATGGTCGAGCTGATGCGGTGCGTGTGCGCAAGGCTCATGGCGATCGGCACCACCGCGAAGGCGGCGTGCGACGTGCCGAGGCAGGCCACTCCGGTGGCGATCAGCCACAGACCCCACGGCAGCAACGCCACACGGTTGCCGATGAGACCGATGGAGCGGTCGACGAGCCAGTCGATGGTGCCGGTCTCCCGCGCGATGCCGAAGAGATAGGTGATGCCGAGCAGGATGACGAGGGCGTCGACGGGGAATCCCCCGAGCACGTCGTCCAGACCCTCGCCCACCACTCCGATGCCGACGACGAACGCCGCCACGAGCGCGAGCGCGCCCATGTGGATGCCGCGGATGGAGGAGACGGCGAAGACGAGCCCCAGGACGACGAGGGCGATGATCTCCGCGGTCATGCGCCGACCGTCCTCACGCTCGCGCGGTGTGCAGTGGGAATCGTCATCGATCTTCTCCGTTCGTGGAATCGCCGCGGGCGGCGCCCGCGAGGTAGGCGGCGAGCGTCGGGGCGTCCACGCCCTCCACGTCGCCGAGGTGGATCAGCTCGCCCGCCGGCACGTCGCGCGTGAGGCGCGCCCCGTCGAGCAGGTAATAGGGCGCGACGCCCTCGACAGCGTCGAGCATGACGGGCGCGACGCCCGCGATCTCGTGATGGTGGCCCGCCACCGCGAACTCCGTGCCGGCGGCGAGGTCACTGTCCGCCCGCGCGGCGAGCAGGGTGCTCCAGCGCGGGGCGGGCGAGGCGACGCCGTCCATGGCGGCGTGGACGGTGAGCGGCGTCTCGACACCCATGTAGTGATACGGCCAGTAGATGCAGGCGTAGCGGCCGTCGCGGCTGAGGACGTGGCCCTTGCCGCGCAGCGTCTCCCACGTGACCGGATCACCCGTGCGCACCACGGCGAAAACGCCACCGGCGAAGCTCGCCTCGCCCGGCAGGCGGAGGGCCGAGAAGACGTCGACGATGCCCTCGCGCGCGCGGATGCCGCCGCGATCCCGCTCGGCGTACACGTCGGCCAGCTCGGCGATGCGAGCCACCGGGTAGCGCATGCCCTCGATGTCGGCGACGGTGCCCGTGCGGGTGGCCACGACCGTCATCTCGCACGAGTCGGCGGCGGCCGCTCGCTTGAGTCGGCTCACGGCGGCCGCGCGACGCTCGAGCGTCGCCGCGGGGTCGTCGCCGAGCTCGAGCAGGTCGGCCAGCTCGGACGCGTCGACCTCGACGCCCGCCTGCGTGGCCCGGCCCGTGCTCGGGTCGAACACGATGTCGTACTCCCCCGACTTGCCGATCGCGACGATCTCGAGCCCGACCTGCGACACCCAGTCGACCAGGCGGAGCAGGTTGGCCGGCTGGTCACCGTCACCGGGCAGGTAGCTGAGGCCACGCTCGGCGGCGCGGGCGGCCAGCTCGGGCCCCGTGACCGTGTCGACCTCCTTGCTGACCATCACCACGTGCACGTCGTTGTCCAGCGCCGCGGCCGCGTAGCCGTACCCCTGCGGCACGCGCCCGCAGGCCTCGACGAGCACGTCGATACCGTCCCAGGCCACGGCCGCGTGACCGGGCACCACGACGATGCGCCCGTCCGCCACGGCCCCGGCAGTGCGCGACGGCTCGTCGCTGACCGCCACCGTCTCCGCCGGGATGCCGAGCTCGTCGAGCATGGTGCGCACACCCTCGATATCCGGGTCGATGAGCACCGAGGGCCAGATCTCGGGGGTGCGCGTCAGCTGCGCGAGGAAGGTGCGACCATAGCCGCCGTGCGCCCCGGTGAGAGCGATGCGAGTGAGCGGGCGCGTGCGCGCCGAGTGTGCAGGGATCACCGTCGTTCCGTTCGTCGTCCTCCCGCTCGACAGCTGAGCGGGTTCGGGGGCCCACTGTGCCACAGATTCCACAATCGTCCAACTTTGTACCAAATCGCCACATGTGCTGTGATGCCCTGAGAGAGTTTCGCGGGCCGGCCCCGCGGAGGACCGCGCGGGCGGTCGGAGAGGAGCGACGTGCTGGGAGCGATCGCCGACGACTTCACGGGCGCCACCGACCTGGCGACGATGCTGCGCCGCTCGGGCCACCGGGTGAGCGTGGTCATCGAGGGCGCCGGCATCCGCCCCGATCACGCCGACGCGGTCGACGCGATCGTCGTCGCCCTCAAGACGCGCACCGCGCCCCGCGAGCAGGCGGTCGCCGATTCGCTCGCCGCGCTCGCGCGGCTGCAAGCGGCGGGGGCGACGCGCTTCTACGTCAAGTACTGCTCGACGTTCGACTCGACGGACGAGGGAAACATCGGGCCCATCCTCGACGCGATCTCGGACGCCCTCGGGGCGCCGCGCGTCGTCGTCGTGCCCTCGCTGCCCTCCAACGGCCGCACCGTCTACAACGGTCACCTCTTCGTGGGGACGGACCTGCTCGAGAACTCCTCGATGCGCCACCATCCCCTCACCCCGATGACCCGCTCGCGTGTGGCGGACCTGCTGCGCCCGCAGACCGCGCACGCCGTGGGCGAGGTCGCCCTGCCCGCGGTCCGCGCCGGCGCGGATGCGCTGACCCACGCGCTGACGGCGGGCACGGGGCGGTACATCGTGGTCGATGCCATCGCCGATGAGGACCTCGCGACGATCGGCGCGGCGACGGCCGACGACATCCTCGTCTCGGGCGGCTCGGGGCTCGCCCTCGGCATCCCCGGCCCCGCGGGCTCGGACGATGCCTGGGCCGCGCCCCGTGACGCCGGCGGCGTCGTCCTCTGCGGCAGCGTCTCACGCGCCACCCTCGAGCAGATCGAGCGCGCCTCGCGCACCCAGCCCGTGCACGTGATCGACGCCGACGCGGCGATCGCCGACGAGCCGCGCGTGGTGGCCGACATCCTCGCGTGGCTGTCGGCACAGCCCGCCGCCGCGCACCCTGTCGTGTGCGCGGCGCGCACGCGCGACGACGTCGAACCCGTGCGCGGCGGCACCGCTGTCGCCCCGGTCATGGAGCGCGTCCTCGCCGCCGTCGCCCGTGAGCTCGTGGTCTCGGGCACGGACGCGCTCCTCGTCGCGGGCGGCGAGACGAGCGGCGCGGTGGTGCGCGCGCTCGAGATCGACCGGCTGCGCATCGGCCCGGAGCTCGCGCCCGGGGTGTGCTGGTCCACCGCGCGCGCCTTCGGTCGCGACATCGCCATCGCCCTCAAGAGCGGCAACTTCGGGCGACCCGACCTCTTCACGCAGGCCTGGGAGCTGCTGGCATGAGCGCGGCCGAACGCCTGATCGCCGCGGGCCGCCGACTGGTCGACGCCGGCCTCAGTCCGGGCAGCAGCGGCAACATCAGCCTGCGCGTGGGCGACCGCGTGCTCATCAGCGGCACGGGAGCCTCGCTCGGAACACTGACGACGGCCGACATCGCCGAGGTGGCCCTCGACGGCACCGCCCTCGGCGGCGCGCGCGCGTCGAAGGAGACCCCGCTGCACCTGGGCTTCTACCGCCGCGACGCGGCGCACGAGGCGATCGTGCACGTCCACTCCCCCCAGGCCTCGGCGTGGTCCTGCGTCGAGCCGTGGGCGGATCACAGCGCGGTGCCGCCCCTGACGCCGTACTTCGTCATGCGCGTCGGCCAGACGCCCCTCCTGCCGTACCGGCACCCCGGCGCGGCGGAACTGGGCGACGACATCGAATCGCTGGCATGGCCGGCACGCGCCGTCCTGCTGGCCAACCACGGCTCCGTCGTCGCGGGTTCCAGCCTCGACGACGCGATCGATAGGGCCGTCGAGCTCGAGGAGGCGTGCCGGATCGCCCTGCTGACCGAGGGGGCGCCGCGGCGCCTGCTCGCCCCGAGCCTCGTGCACGAGCTCGCCGAGCGTTGGCGCAGCCCGTGGACGCCGGGCTCATAGACTGGCCGCGGGAGGAACGATGCCGCGGACGACATCGCTGATCCCGGAGCAGCGCCGACAGCAGATCCTGCGCCTCCTCCGGACCGAGCAGGTGCTCAGCTACCGTCAGATCACCGAACGCCTGGGCGTGAGCCAGATGACGGCGCGGCGCGACGTCGCCACGCTCGCCGAGCACGGGCGCGTGCGGGTCACCCAGGGCGGCGTCGCCCTGTTGACGCGCCTGGACGCCGAGCCTCGCCGGGCCGAGAAGGCCGAGTCCGACGTCGCCGAGAAGACAGCCATCGCGCGGTTGGCGGCCGGGCTCGTCGAGGACGCCATGACCATCTACCTCGACGCGGGCACCACCGTGCAGGCGATGCGGCCATTCCTCGACGAGCGCCTCGGCCTCACGGTCGTCTCCAACGACCTCGCGACGCTGCAGGCCTTCGGCGATCACGCCGACGTCGAGCTGATCGCCGTGGGCGGCCGCATCGATCGCGACAACGGCTCGATGGTCGGCCGCCTGGCCGAGCTCACGCTGGCCGAGCTCTCGCTCGACGTGGCGTTCCTCTCGTCCAGCTCGTGGGACCCGATCCACGGCGTGACCACGCCCGTCGAGGCCAAGATCGCCGCGAAGCGTGCGGCCCTCGCCTCGGCCACCTCGTCCGTGCTGCTCGCCGACAGCGGCAAGTTCGGCCGCTACGCGAAGTATCGGGTGCTGCGCCTCGACGAGCTGGACACGATCGTCACCGACGCGGGCCTGGACGAGGCAGACTCCGCGCGCGTCGAGGCGCTCGGCGTGGAGGTGCTCCGCGTGCCGGCGCGCTGAGGGGCCGGCTCAGTCGCTCGTCGCCGTCGCGACGAGGATGCCGCGTGCCAGGGTGTGGAAGTGCCGGTTGAAGCCGAGGATGGCCGGCGTGGCGCCCTCGGGCAGCTCCAGCACCGTGTCGAGCGCGTCGACGACGAAGAAGTAGCGGTGCACACCGGTCCCGGGCGGCGGCCCGGCACCGATGAAGCCGGGCTCGCCCGACTCGTTGCGCAGGGCGACGCCGGCGGCCGGGCGGTCGTCGCCCGTGTCGAGCGACGTCACGTCGGCGGGCAGGTTGTAGACGGCCCAGTGCCAGAAGCCGGATCCGGTCGGCGCATCGGGGTCGAAGCAGGACACCGCGAACGACTGCGTGCCCTCGGGCGCCCCTGACCAGCTCAGCTGCGGCGACGTGTCGGAGCCGCCGCCCGCCGATCCCCACTGCGCCTTCGGCAGCGGCTGCCCGTCGGCGATGTCGGTGCTGGTGACGGTGAGCGGCGCGAAGTCCCTCAGCGTGGCGAGCTCTGCATACGGGTCGTAGGAGAACATGGCGCCAGCCTAACCACGGATTTCCGGCGCGTCAGCCCGTGCGCGCGTCCCAGTCCGCATACGGATCCCAGCCACCGCGCCGGCCGTAGGGCTCGCCGCCGACGACCAGTCCCGCGCCCTCCTCGACGCGGCCGATCGGGCGGAACCCCGGAGGGAGCATCTCGCCGGGGAACGTGGCGAGCAGCGCGTGGTCCTCACCGCCCTCCAGCGCCGCCCGCGGGTCGTTCCCCAGGGCGGCCGGGTCGAGGGCGATGCGCACGCCCGACGCCTCGGCCATCCGCGTCGCGTCGAGCGCGAGTCCGTCCGAGACGTCCATCATCGCCGTCGCGCCGGCGAGGGCCGCCATCGGCCCGAGCCCGAGCGGCGGGGCGGGGCGCAGCTGCGCGTCGAGCAGGGCGGCCTCCCCCGGCCCGAGCGCGGCGCGGTCCACGGGCACGGGGTCGCCGCGATCGTCGCGGAAGCGGTCGAAGAGGATCGCGAGGCCACGCCCGGCCGCCCCGAGCTCCCCGGCGACCGCGATGACATCACCCGGTCGGGCGCCCGAGCGCAGCACGGCGGGGCGCCCCTCCAGGTCGCCCAGCGCCGTGACGGCGATCGTCAGCGTCTCGGACACGGTGAGGTCGCCGCCGACGACGGCGCACCCGGGCGCGAGGGCCTCGCACCCCTCCCGGAGCCCGTCGGCGAGGTCCTCGACGAACGAGATCCGCGTGCCGCGCGGCATCGCGAGCGCCACGAGCAGCGCCGTCGGGCGTGCCCCCATCGCCGCCACGTCCGCCAGATTCACGGCGGCGGCCTTCCACCCGAGATCGCGGCCGCTCGACCAGGCGAGCCGGAAGTCCGGCCCGTGCACGAGCGTGTCGGTCGTGGCCACCACCGACGCCGACGGCGTCGAGATCACCGCCGCGTCGTCGCCCGGTCCCACGATCGCCGCGGCGGCTCGTCCCGTGCGGGCTGCGATGCGCCGCAGCACCTCTCGCTCGCTCAGCTCGCCCACGGTCGGATCCATCCGTTCAGGGTATCCACACGCAGCATCGCAATACGCTGGAGGGGTGATCCGCCGACCCCTCGCCACGAGCGCGCGGGTCGCCGCACTCCTCGCGGGCGCGCTCGCCCTCGGCGGCTGCGCGACGACGGTGCATCTACCCGCCGAGCCGCTGGCGAACGACCCGCTCTGCGCGGAGGTGTCGGTGCGCCTGCCCGACGCGCTGGGCGACCTGCCCCGCCTGTGGACCGACGCTCAGGCGACGGCGGTGTGGGGCGAGGACCAGGAGGTCATCTTCTCCTGCGGCCTCGAACCGCTCGCGCCCAGCACGCTGCAGTGCGTCTCGATCGGCGGCGTGGACTGGGTCGTCGACGACTCCGACTTCCCGCGCCTGCGCATGGCGACGTACGGCCGCAGCCCCGCCGCCGCCGTCCTCGTGGACACCGCGGTCGACGCGGACGGGCGAGGGGTGTCGAGCAACGACGTGCTCAGCGCGCTCTCGGGCGCCGTGTCGCAGCTCGAGCAGACGGGCGCATGTGTCGCGCCGGACGAGGCCGAGTACGTCGGCTGACGGGGGCGCGGCCGGTCAGCGGGCCTTCTCGAGCCCCAGCTCGATGAGCTCCGAGATGAGCTCGGCGTAGCTCAGGCCGGACGCGATCCAGCACTTCGGGTACATCGAGATCGGGGTGAAGCCGGGCATCGTGTTCGGCTCGTTCACGACGATCTCGCCCTCGGGCGTGAGGAAGACGTCGACGCGCGCCAGTCCGCGCCCGTCGACGGCCTCGAACACGCGCGCCGCGACGTCGCGGATCCGCGCGATCTGCTCATCGGTGAGGTCGGCGGGGCACACGACGTCGGCGCCCTCGCCGCCGAGGTACTTGCCCTCGAAGTCGTAGAACTCGCGCGTCGTGAGCACGATTTCGCCGGGCAGCGAGACGCGGGCGGGCGCGCCGCCGCGCCCCTCGAGCACCGCGACCTCGATCTCGCGTCCCGAGATCCCGGCCTCGATGAGCACCTTGTCGTCCTCGGCCAGGGCCAGGCGCATCGCCTCGTCCAGCTCGCCCGCGTCGTGCACCTTCGACACGCCCACGCTCGATCCCGCCCTGGCCGGCTTCACGAACTGCGGGTAACCCAGCGCGGCGGCCTCCGCACGCACCTCGTCGGGCGCCGCGGCCCATCGGGAGGCCCGCACGGTCACCCACGGCGACACGGTGATGCCGGCCGCCCGCAGCGCGACCTTCATGAAGTGCTTGTCCATGCAGATCGCCGAATCGAGCACGCCGCCCCCCGCGTAGGGGATCTCGAGGATGTCGAGGAAGCCCTGCATCGTGCCGTCCTCGCCGTGGAGGCCGTGCAGGATCGGCAGCACCACGTCGATCTCACCGAGGGATTCGACACTCCCGTCGGCCCGGCGCACGCGCAGCTCGCGGCCCTCGCCCGGCATGGGCCAGACGACGCGCGTGCCGTTGTCGACCACCTCGGGCAGCCGCTCGGCGTCGAGCGCGAAGCGAGCGGGGTCGTCCTGCTCGAGCACGAAGACCCCGTCGCGCGTGATCCCGACCGGGATCACCGCGTAGCGATCACGGTCGATCGCGCCGAGCACTCCCCCCGCCGTCGCGGAGGAGATCGCGTGCTCGCTGGAACGCCCTCCGAAGAGCACCGCCACGGTCGTCCTGGCCATTCTGCGTCCTCTCGCCCTGCGGGGTGTCGTCGTCCGTCGTCAGATGCGGTCCGATGTCCTTGGGGTCCATCGCACCGTCCAGCACCATCTTCACCTGCTGCACGATGGGCATCTCCACGCCCTTCGCCCTCGCGAGCTTCAGGATCGGGCCCACCGAGCCGAGGCCCTCGGCCGTCTGCTCCATGTGCGCCACGACATCCTGCAGCGTGTAGCCCTGGCCGAGCAGGCGGCCGGCCGTGTTGTTGCGGCTCAGGGGCGATTGACACGTGGCGATGAGGTCGCCGAGGCCGGCGAGCCCGTGCATCGTCTCGGCCTGGGCGCCGTATGCCACCGCGAAGTCCGTCATCTCGACGAGGCCGCGGGTGATGATCGAGGCCTTGGTGTTCTCGCCGTATCCCACGCCGTCGACGATGCCGATGGCGACGGCGATGAGATTCTTCAGCACCCCGCCGAACTCGGTCCCGGCGACGTCCGTGTTGACGAACGTGCGGAAGTAGCGGTTCGAGGCGGTGCGCGCGATGAGCTCCGCTGTCTCGCGGCTGCTCGACGACACGACCGCGGCCGTGGGTTGCTCACGGGCGATCTCGAGCGCGAGGTTCGGCCCGCTGGCCACGGCGATCCGCGACGGGTCGCAGTCGAGCACCTCGGCGATCACCTCGCTCATGCGCAGGCCCGAGCGCTTCTCCACGCCCTTCATGAGGCTGACGACCGGCACGTCGTTGCGGGCGACGAACGGCCGCAGCTGCTTCAGCGCGTCGCGTGCGGTCTGGCTCGGTACCGACAGGTAGATCTGCTCAGCGCCGTCGACCGCTCGCGCCAGCCGCGACGTGGCGCGCACCGAGCGCGGCAGGTTGATGCCGGGAAGGTACTGCGAGTTGCGCTTGGCCTCGTCGATCTCGTGGGCCTGCTCGGGGCGCCGCGCCCACATCGTCACGCGCGCGCCGCCGTCGGCGAGGATCTTTCCGAACGTCGTGCCCCAGCTGCCGGCACCGAGCACCGCCACCCGAGGGCCCATCAGAGGCGCCCCGTCTCAGCCTGCCCGTGCTGGGTGGGGTCCCACCGCGCGGGCGGCGCCGTCTCGCCGCGCAGCTCCTCGAGCAGGGCGGTGATCGCGGCCATCACGCGCTCCGTGCCTTCCTCCAGGGCGGCCCGCTCGTGCTCGCGCCCGCGCAGGTCGGAGAGGTCGACGGGGTCGCCGACGACCAGGGTGACCGGGCGGCGCGGCGGCCAGAGCCGCAGCCGGCCGTAGCGCGGCATGAACTGCTGCTCCCCCCAATGGGCCACGGGGATGACGGGCAGCCCGCCGGCCAGCGCGATCCGCACGGCGCCGGTCTTGCCCCGCATCGGCCACAGGTCGGGATCGCGCGTCAGCGTGCCCTCCGGGTAGACGATCACGCCGCTGCGGTTCTCGACGAGGACCCTGGCCTGCTCCAGCGCCAACGCGCCCTGGTTGCCGCGCTTGACGGGCACCATCTTCGTGGCGCGCAGCGCGGCCCCCAGCACGGGGACGCGGAACAGGCTTTCCTTCGCGAGGAAGCGCGGCAGACGGCCTAGCTTCCAGGTCGCCACGGCGACCGTCAGCGGGTCGATCTCGCTGTGGTGATTCGGGGCGAGAACGAACGGGCCGTCGAGCGGCATCTTCTCGCGGCCGCGGATCTCGAGCCTCGCGAACCACCCGTACAGCGGCACGACGATGGCCGCGAGCAGCCGGAAGACACCGCCCGGCCTCGCACGCTCCGGGGAGATCGGCGCCACGCTCAGCCCACGACGTCGAAGTCGGCGCCGAGGGCGCTGAGCTTGTCCAGGAACTTCTCGTAGCCGCGGGCGATGATCTTGACGCCGCTGACCCGCGAGGTGCCCTCGGCGGCCAGCGCCGCGATCACGTAGGCGTAGCCGCCCCGCAGGTCGGGCACCACGATGTCGGCGCCGTGCAGCGGCGTCGGACCGTTGATGACGGCGGCCTGCTCGAGCGCGCGGCGCGGAACGCGGCGGTTCGGGTCGGCGATGCCGTTGGGGTGCACGACGATGTCGGCGCCCATCTGGTTCAGCGCGTGGGTGAAGCCGAGCCGGTTTTCGTACACCGTCTCGTGCACGACCGACGTGCCCTCGGCCTGCGTCAGCGCCACGATGAGCGGCTGCTGCCAGTCGGTCATGAACCCGGGGTGCACGTCCGTCTCGACCATGACCGGCTTGAGCGGCGACTTGCCGCGACGGAAGGTGATGCCGTCGTCGGTGATGTCGAAGTCGCCGCCGACCTTGCGGAAGACGTTGAGGAAGGTGAGCAGCTCGTACTGGCGGGCACCCTTGACGAAGATCTCGCCGTCGGTGACGAGGGCCGCGCATGCCCACGACACGGCCTCGTTGCGGTCGAAGAGGCTGCGGTGGTCGTAGCCGCGGAGCTCCTCCACACCCTCGATGAAGATCACCCGGTTGGGCTCGTAGGAGATGATCGCGCCCATCTTCTGCAGTACGCCGATCAGGTCCATGATCTCGGGCTCGATGGCGGCGTTGCGCAGCTCGGTCACGCCGCGAGCCTTGACGGCCGTGAGCAGCACCTGCTCGGTCGCACCCACGCTGGGGTAGGGCAGCTCGATGCGGGCACCGTGGAGCCCGTCGGGGGCCGACAGGCGGATGCCGCTGGGCTGCTTGTCGACGATCGCGCCGAACTTGCGCAGCGCGTCGAGGTGGAAGTCGATCGGCCGGTCGCCGATGCGGCATCCGCCGAGGTCGGGGATGAACGCCTGGCCGAGCAGGTGCAGCAGCGGGCCGCAGAAGAGGATCGGGATGCGCGACGACCCGGCGTGCGCGTCGATCTCCTCGAAGTTCGCCGACTTCGCCCGCGCGGGGTCGAGCACGAGCGATCCGGGCTCCTCGCCCGCCGACACGGTCACGCCGTGCACCTCGAGCAGGGAGCGGACGACCTCGACATCGCGGATGTCGGGGACATCGCGCAGGATGCTGGGCGTCTCGCCGAGCAGCGAGGCGACCATCGCCTTGGTCGCGAGGTTCTTCGCGCCGCGGACGTCCACCTGACCCGTGAGCGGGCGGCCCCCGCGGATCTCGAGGATGTCAGCGTCGACGCGCTGTCTGGTCTCCGTGGAGCCGAGAAGTGTCATGGTGCAGATGGCCTCACATCGTCTGGGCGGCTGGTCGCCGCCGGTCGGGGGCCGTCTGCCCCGGTCCTCAGGGGCCTCCGGCCGGGCTCACGGCACCGGTAGGGTGCGTGGCCGCCACGCCTCGCGGCGGGCCTCGAACTGCGCGATCGCATCCGCGTTCCGCAGCGTGAGCCCGATGTCATCGAGCCCCTCGAGGAGCCGCCACCTAGTGTAATCGTCGATGTCGAAGGGAGCCGTGAAGTCGCCGACAACGGCGGTGCGCGTCGTGAGGTCCACCGTCATCTCCACGCCCGGCTGCGCGTCGATCGCCGCCCAGATCCGGTGCAGGTCGTCCTCCGAGATCACCCCCGTGACCAGGCCCTGCTTACCGGAGTTGCCGCGGAAGATGTCGGCGAAGCGGGGGCTGAGCACCACCCGGAAGCCGTAGTCGCGCAGCGCCCACACGGCGTGCTCGCGGCTCGACCCCGTGCCGAAGTCCGGGCCCGCGACGAGGATCGAGGCGCGCGTGAACGGCTCCTGGTTCAGCACGAACTCCGGGTCCTGCCGCCAGCCGTGGAACAGCGCGTCCTCGAACCCGGTCTTCGTGACCCGCTTCAGGAACACCGCCGGGATGATCTGGTCGGTGTCGACGTTGGTGCGCTTCAGGGGCGCCGCCACGCCCGTGTGCGTCGTGAACTTCTCCATGTCAGGCCTCCGCTCCGGTCAGTGCGGGCTCGTCGAGCGGCGCGAGGTCGGCCGGGCCCGAGAGCGTGCCGCGCACGGCCGTGGCCGCCGCCACCAGCGGCGAGACGAGGTGGGTGCGGCCGCCCTTGCCCTGGCGGCCCTCGAAGTTGCGATTGCTCGTCGACGCGCAGCGCTCCCCCGGCGCGAGCTGGTCGGGATTCATGCCCAGGCACATCGAGCAGCCCGCGAAGCGCCACTCCCCACCGAACTCCTCGACGATCCGGTCGATGCCCTCGGCCTCCGCCTCCAGGCGCACGCGTGCCGAGCCGGGGACGACCATGACGCGCACGCCGTCGGCCTTCTTACGGCCCTTGATGATCGACGCGAAGGCCCGCAGGTCTTCGATGCGGCTGTTCGTGCACGACCCCATGAAGACGGCGTCGACCGCGATCTCCTTCATGGGGGTGCCGGCCTCCAGCGCCATGTACTCCAGGGCGCGCTCGGCGGCACGGCGATCGCCCTCGTCCTCGAAGTCCTCGGGCGAGGGCACCCGGTCACCCAGATTCACGCCCTGCCCCGGGTTCGTGCCCCACGTGACGAACGGCTCGAGGTCGTTCGCGTCGATGAAGACCTCGGCGTCGAAGACGGCGCCCTCGTCGGTCGGGAGCGTCTTCCAGTACGCGACGGCCTCGTCCCAGTCCGCGCCCTGCGGCGCGTGCGGGCGGCCCTTCAGGTACGCGAACGTCGTCTCGTCCGGCGCCACCATGCCCGCGCGGGCACCCGCCTCGATCGACATGTTGCAGATGGTCATCCGACCCTCCATGGAGAGCGACCGGATGGCGCTGCCGCGGTACTCCAGCACGTAGCCCTGACCGCCGCCCGTGCCGATCTTCGCGATCACGGCGAGGATGATGTCCTTCGCCGTGACGCCCGGCTTCAGCTCGCCCTCCACCGTGATGGCCATGGTCTTGAAGGGCTTCAGCGGCAGCGTCTGGGTTGCCAGCACGTGCTCGACCTCGCTCGTGCCGATCCCGAACGCCATCGCGCCGAACGCGCCGTGCGTCGAGGTGTGGCTGTCGCCGCAGACGACGGTGATGCCGGGCATCGTGAGGCCCAGCTGCGGACCGACGACGTGCACGATGCCCTGCTCGGCGTCGCCGAGCGAGTGCAGCCGGACGCCGAACTCGGCGGCGTTGCGACGCAGCGTCTCGATCTGGGTGCGGCTGGTCAGGTCGGCGATCGGCTTGTCGATCGCGAGGGTCGGCGTGTTGTGATCCTCGGTCGCGATCGTCAGGTCGGGGCGCCGCACGGGCCGCCCCTCGGCCCGCAGCCCATCGAAGGCCTGCGGGCTCGTGACCTCGTGCACCAGGTGCAGGTCGATGTAGATGAGGTCGGGCTGCCCGCCTTCGCCCTTGGATACCACGTGGGCGTCCCAGACCTTTTCGGCCAGCGTGCGGGGGTGTTCGGGGATCGCGGAAGTCGCGGGTGAAGTCATGTCGGTTCCAGGTCTCGTCGGCGGATCGGGCGCATCACGTGACTCCGCGACGAGCCTGGCCCTAGGACGAGGGCTCGTCGCGGCGACTAAGGAGGAGCACCGCTCGCATGTGACCTACCCTAGCACTCTGCAACGCGCACCCCCCTTTCGCACACAATGTGCCCAGCACAAACGCAAGCGGGACCCCGCTCGGTGAGCAGGATCCCGCTTGCGATGATCGATTCGATCAGCGGTCGTCGTGGCGCGCCCGCGTCTCGGACGACAGCGAAGGCTCGTCCTCGGCGCGCTCGAACGACACCGGGCCCGCCGTCGGCGTGTCGACCGCCGGGCTCTTGCGCGCCTCGACCGCGTTGGCGACGAGGCTTGCCACGGTGGCCACGAGGATCGACGCGATGATCACGCCGAGCGAGACCCAATTGCTGATCTCGGGCGCCCAGTCGACGTGCTCGCCGCCGTTGATGAACGGCAGCTCGTTCACGTGCAGCGCGTGCAGGAACAGCTTCACGCCGATGAAGGCCAGGATGAAGGCGACGCCGTACTTGAGGTACCGCAGCTTGTCGAGCAGGTCGCCCAGCAGGAAGTAGAGCTGGCGCAGTCCCATGAGGGCGAACAGGTTCGCGGCGAACACGAGGAACGGATCCTGCGTGATGCCGAAGATCGCGGGGATCGAGTCGATCGCGAAGATGAGGTCGGTCACGCCGATCGAGATGAAGACGATGATCATCGGCGTCAGGATCTTCCGGCCGTCGACGACGGTGCGCAGCTTCGCCCCGTCGTACTCGTCGTGGATCGGGATGAACCGCCGCAGCACGCGGACGATGAAGCTCTCCTTGTGCGCGTCGTTCTCGTGCTCGTTCTCGAACACCTGCTTGGCCGCCGTGTAGACGAGGAAGGCGCCGAAGATGTAGAAGATCCAGCTGAAGTTCTCGATCAGCGCGGCGCCGAGCAGGATGAACGCGGCCCGCAGGATGAGCGCGATGATGATGCCCACCATCAGCACCTCCTGCTGATAGCGACGCGGCACCGAGAACTGCGTCATGATCAGCACGAACACGAAGAGGTTGTCGATCGAGAGGCTGTACTCCGTGAGCCAGCCGCTCACGAACTGGACGGCGTGCTCGCTGTCGCCCATCAGCCACAGCACCACCGCGAACACCAGCGCGAGGGCGACGTAGAAGCCGACCCACAGCGCCGACTCCCTCGTGGAGGGGATGTGGGGTCGCTTGAGGATGATCAGCAGATCGGCGATGAGGATGAGGACGAGGACGACGAGAGCGCCGATCTCGAACCAGACGGGGATGTCCAACGGCGGAAGCCTTCCGGAGACGTGACGGGATCTCGAAAGTCTCTCCCCCGCGGATCGCGGTGCGCTCCCGGAGCCGCTTCTTCGGGGCTCGTGATGACGGGATGCGCGCTGACGGGATACTCCCTCTCGCGCTTCCAGGGTACCCCCGTGGCGATCCCGGCGCGGGGCGTCGGCCGTCCGGACGTGCTGTGAACGCAGTTCCGCCGCGCATGCGAGAAGCCCCCGGCTCCGTGGAACCGGGGGCTTGTGAACGGTGACCCCAGCGGGATTCGAACCCGCGTTACCGCCGTGAGAGGGCGGCGTACTAGGCCGCTATACGATGGGGCCGTTCTTCAGTTTTTCGTTGCCTCCCGTAGCGGGGCAACTAGAAGAGTATGCCATGGGTCCGGGTAGCCCGACAAATCGGCGCCGCTCCGGCGCGCATCCCGCGCGTGTCGTCCGGAGCCCTCGCCGCGGTGGTTGGATGAGCGTATGCGCGTCACAAAGCACGAACACGCCACTCTCCGTCTGCACGATGCCGGAGACACCCTGCTGATCGACCCCGGCATGTTCACGACGACGCTCGACAGGCTGCACGACCTCGTCGCGATCGTCATCACCCACGAGCATCCCGATCACTGGACGCCGACGCAGCTCGACCACCTCGCACAGGCCGCACCACACGTGCCGATCTACGGGCCGCAGGGTGTGGCGGACGCGGCGAGCGATTACGCCGTCGAGGTGGTCTCCCCCGGCGACACCGTGACCGTCGGGGCGTTCACGCTCCGCTTCTTCGGCGGCCGGCACGAGGTGATCCACTCGAGCCTGCCGGTGGTGCAGAACCTCGGCGTGCTCGTGAACGACCGCCTCTACTACCCCGGCGACTCGTTCCACGTGCCCGAGGGGGTCGAGGTCGACACGCTGGCCGCACCGCTCGGGGCGCCCTGGCTGCGCGTGGGCGATGCCATGGACTTCGTGCTCGCCGTCGGGCCCCGGCGCGCCTTCGGCGTGCACGACATGACGCTCTCGGTGGCCGGTCGCCGTATGCACCGCGACCGCCTGCGCTGGGCCACCGAGCAGCACGGCGGCGAGTTCTTCGTGCTGGAGCCCGGCGACGAGATCGACGTCTGAGCTCCTCCGCGACTGCTCCTACCGCGCCAGCCCGCCGAGCGCTACCGTGACCGCATGGGGTCGCCAGCCGCGCCGGATCGCGAGATCGTCGAGTGGATGCGCGGCACCGATCCGGCGCTCGCCTGGCAGGTTGAGCGCGACCTGCTGACCGCGCCGGAGCGGGTCTGGCAGGCCACCCGAGCCCGCGTGCCCGTCGAGGGCCGGGCGGCGCGCCTGCTGCGGCGGCAGGACCCGGATGGGACGTGGGCGGGCGGGGCGTTCTTCCCGTCCGAGGATTGGGACCCCGCCGGAACCGAGGGCGACCCGAACGGCCAGCCATGGGTCGCGACCACCTGGTCGCTGAATGCGCTGCGGGAGTGGGGCGTCGACGCTTCCGTGCTCGACGACACGGCCGACCGCATCGAACGTGCCGTGCGCTGGGAGTACGACGGTCTGCCGTACTGGGGCGGTGAGGTAGACGTCTGCATCAACGCGTGGACGCTCTCCAACGGCATGTGGCTCGGGCGCGACATGTCGGAGCTTGCCCAGTGGTTCGTGGACCATGAGATGGACGAGGGCGGCTGGAACTGCGAATGGGTCGAGGGATCAACGCGCGCCTCGGTGGAGTCCACTCTCAACGGACTCCTCGGAGTGCTGGACGTGGAGATCCGCACCGGCGGCACCGATGCCCTGCGAGCGGCGCGCCACCGCGCGGAGGAGTACCTGCTGCAGCGGCGCCTGCTGCGCACCCTCACCGACGGCCGGCCCGTCGTGCCGTACGTGGGCGTGTTCATGTATCCCGCGCGGGCCGCGTACACCGTCCTCCGCGCGCTCGACTACTTCCGCGCGGCACACCACCACGACGGCCGCGCCCCCGACCCTCGCCTGGCGGACGCCATCACACTGCTGCGCGAGCGGCGAAACCACGACGGCACCTGGACGCAGGAGCACCGCCTGCCGGGCCGCGTGTGGTTCCACGCGGATGTGCCACCTGGAGAGCCGTCGCCGTGGCTCACGTTCACCGCCCTTCGCATCCTCCGCTGGTGGGAGGAGGGCGCCTGAGGCGCCTCAGAGCCACGCGAGCTCGGCGGAGCCGTATCGCTGCGGCGGCGAGGAGTACGTCACCGCTTCTCCCTCGATGCGGAACGGCGGAGGCGCGTACGTGAGCCTGCCCTCGTCGCTGTCGATCTCGCGCAGCGGGACCTTGAGCGGGGCGGGGTCACCCGGTCCGACGCCGAGCGCGAGCAACTCCCGTGCGGCCCCGATCAGCGACAGGTGCGCCCATCCCGAACGCCCCGATGCGGCGAGCGCGATCCCGGCCGCCGCCATTCCGAGGCCCGTGGCCATGTCGAGTGCCTGCACCGGCAGCGCACCGGGGCGCCAACCCTCCTCGGTGTCGCGTCCGTACGCGTGGGCGATGCCGGTGGCCGCCTGGACGAGACTGTCGAAGCCCCGTCGTCCCCGCCAGCCCGGCGCCTCGCCCCACGCGTCCAGCGAGACGACGGCGAGATGCGGGTGCCGCTCGCGCAGCGATTCGGGATCCATGCCGTGGATCGCGAGCCGGTCGAGCCGGTACCCGAGGACGACGAGGTGGGCCCCGGGCAACAGCTCCTCGATGCCGTCACCGAAGGCGGCGACGGCGGAGCGCTTGGAGAAGCCGGTGTCGAGATGCTGATCCGGCGGTTCGGGCAGGTGCGGCGGATCCACGCGCAGCACGTCGGCGCCGAGCGCGCCGAGCAGACGGGTCGCCGACGGCCCGGCAAGGACCCGCGTCAGGTCGAGCACGCGCAGCCCGGCGAGCGGCCGCGCGCCCGGCGCGGGCTCGAAGCGCCGCCCCTCGCCGAGGTGCGTCAGCCTGATCCACGCATCGTCCGGCGCCAGCGGGAAGACGCCGGGCTCGCGCACCGCCACCGCGAGCCCGCCCGCCTCGAACGCGGCGCGCTCGATGTCGAGCGCCGGAAGGCGCCGCATCGCCGCGCGCGCCTCGTCGCGATCGCCGGCGCGCAGCGCAGCGAGCAGCGCCCGCTCGTGGTGCGGATAGTTCGCGTGCGTGCGCACCCAGCCGTCCGCGGCCCGGAAGAAGCCCGACAGCGGCGCGAAGGCGGCCAGCGGGCGTCCATCGACGCGCAGCGCGGAGAACGACCCGAACCAGCCGGCCGCCCCGGCCGAGTCGAAGGAGACCGCCCGACGAGTGACGGCTGCGATGGCGCGCCCGGCGGCGGCGGTGGATCCGAGCGCCAGTCCCTCCACATCGAGCGGCCCGCCCCACCAGGAGCGCGGGCCCGACCAGGCGACCTCCCCGCCGTCCTCCGGAACACCGGGGAGGTCGCCTGCCCACGTGGGGATGTCGGCCTCTGCCATGCGCCCAGACTAGGGGCGCGGCGCTCGGATCACAGGTTCGCCTCGGCGTAGACGCGCAGGGCGTCACGCACGAACTCCGCGCCGGCCGTGCCGCCCTCGCTCGTGGCGTAGTGGGTTCCGAAGCGCGGGTCGGCGACGTACATCTCCCCCAGACCGATGACATAAGCCTTCGCGTCGCCGCCGCTCGCCGCCGGCGTGCCAGGCACGCCGCTGAGCCACTCGACGTGGCGCCGCGCGAGCTCCTGTGCCTCCGGGCTGTCGGGTGCGGCGCCGCTCTCGGCCAGGGCGATCCAATCGCGCCCCAGATCGGCGGTGCGGCGCTGCCACGCCTCCTTGTCCTCGGCGCTCAGGGAACGCCACCAACGGTCTCCCGCCGCGTACGCCTCGGCGCCCCAGCGGTTCTCGACCTCCTCCTTGTACTGCGTGTGATCGAATCCGTCGAACATCTGCTCCGCCATGACCGGCTCCTCTCCTCTCAGCGCACGAATCGTGGTCGCGACCGACGCGATCTGCCGCGCCAGCCGGTTCTGCTCCTGTCGCAGCCAGGCCAGGTGGGCCTCCAATGCCTCGGCCTCGGACGTCTCGCGCGCGAGCACGTCGGCGATCTGCGGCAGGCCGAGGCCGAGCTCGCGCAACAGCAGGATGCGCTGCAGGCGCACGAGCGCAGCACGGTCGTAGTAGCGATAGCCGTTGTATCCGAGCCGCGACGGCGCCAAGAGCCCGATGTCGTCATAGTGACGCAGCGTGCGGCTCGTCGTGCCGGCGATCCTCGCCACCTGCTGGATCGACCACTCCTCGTCGTTCATGGCTTCGACGCTAGAGGTTGACGCAACGTCAAGGTCAAGCGGTGTCGGGAGGTGCCGTCGGCTCGCGTGGAGCGTCGGGGGCGTGAGCGCTGCGGGCTCAGCAGCTTTGGCGCACACCCCGCTGAGGCGTATCCGTCGATCGTGCGTCGACGCGCGCCAGGCCGTCGGGCGGGCTCGGCCGAGCACCCCTGGGATCAGGGGCGCGAGTTCTCGTCCTCAGCGACCCGCCCTGCACCCGTGGTTCAGTCGGCGCGAGGTGTCGCCCGCGGCGATGTCGCGGCGGGCGGGCCCGGTCGTCGATCGGGGCGCGCGCTCACGGGGAGCGCCCTTCCGCGGGCAGGATGCGGCACGCGAGGGCCCGCCCCGCGATCAGCGGACGACCGAGTAGCCCGCCTCGCTCACCGCCGCGTCGACCGCGTCGGGGCTCAGCGGCTCGGAGTGACGGATGGTCACGGTCGAGACGCCGCCCGCGACGAGATCCACGTCCACGCCCTCGACACCGCCGACCGCCGAAAGCTCCTGCGTCACGGCCGACACGCAGTGCCCGCACGTCATCCCCTCGACCCGGATGACCTCCGTCTCCCCCACCTGTGCACTGGTCGTGGCGGTCGTCGCGGTCTCCGGCGCCGCGCAACACGCGCAGCCCGCCCCGCTGGTGTCCTTCTTGCCAAGCTCGATGCGTTCCACAGCCATTCGCGTCTCCTTCTCGTCGGTCCCCCCATAGTACCCCCCGGGGGTATTCGGTGCCACTGTCGGCGACATCCTTCACACTGGGATCATGACCAGGATCGCAGCGGTGCGGGGCGATATCACCGAGCAGCGGGTGGATGCGATCGTCAACGCGGCCAACAACGGCATGCGGGGCGGGGGCGGCGTCGACGGCGCCATCCACCGCGCCGGCGGACCCGTCATCCTCGAGGACTGCATCGCCCGTTTCCCGCGCGGGCTCGCCACCGGAGACGCAGGCTGGACGACCGCCGGCGCCCTTCCCGCGCGATGGGTGATCCACACTGTCGGGCCGAACCACGCGGCCGGGCAGCGGGACCGGGGCCTCCTCGCGTCCTGCTATCGCCGCGCGCTGGACGTCGCCGACGAACTCGGGGCACGCACGGTGGCGTTCCCGCTCATCAGCGCGGGCGTGTACGGCTGGCCGCTCGAGGACGCCGTCGCCGTCGCGGTCGAGGCGATCGCCGCGACGCCGGGCCGCGTGGAGGAGGCGAGGATCGTCGCGTTCCAGGACGCCACCTTCGCGCTGGTGCAACGAGCCGTCGAGGCGCAGGGGGCATCGTGACGCGGGACGGCGATGCGACCGCGCCGGACCCGCAGACGAACGGTCGTCCGCGAACCGACGCGCCGAGCGGGACCACCGACGGCGGGTCGGTCGCCGGGCCTGCGTCGACGGGAGCGCCCGGCGCGGCAACGGCGGCCCGCGCGTCGGCACGTCAGGCGGGCGGTGAGGCGACGGACGACTCGAACCGCGGGTCCGCGGACGGGGCGAGCGGTGGCTTGCCGGCCGGCATCGCGGCCTGGGGCGCGGCAGCCGGTGACGCGGCCCGTACCGACGCCTCCGACGGCCGGTCGCCGACTGATCCCTCCGACCCCATCGATCCGGGCGAGTTCCGACAGATCCTCGAGGAGCGGCGCGCCCACCTCCTGGCGGGACGCCGGCGCCGCGAGGACGCGCGCGTCACCATGGCCGATGCGCGTTCGGCCGCCACCGCCGACGACGAGCACGACCCGGAGGGCGGCACCCTCGCCGAGGAGTGGTCGCGTCTCGCGGGTCTCGACGCCCAGGCAGCCACCGAGCTCTCCGACGTCGAGGACGCGCTCGCCCGGCTCGACGCCGGGACCTATGGATCCTGCGCTCGGTGCGGGCGCCCGATCCCCGTCGAGCGTCTGCGCGCCCGGCCCAGCGCCTCGCTGTGCGTGCGCTGCGCCGCGATCGGGTGAGCCGACACGGTCGTCGTGACGTGCAACGAGGGTTGCCGGCCTCGGACCGCTGGCCGCCGGTCGGAGACCTCGGCGACCTGGTGCCGCGGCGCACGGATTGTGGCGATCGGCCAACGTCGCGAGCGTGGCATCCCGCTCCGTGAGTGCGCCGCCTCTCGGTTCTTCGAGCGATCGGGGCCGCGCGGCGAGCACGCTGCAGTGGGGCCGCCGATCGCACCGATCCGTCATCGGTCACCGCATGCGCCCTCTTCGCCCTCCCTACCGGACTGTGGACAATCGCTGCAGCCCGGCGCGCACACTCGCTACCGTGAACGCATGTCGCGCTCGCCGCTCGTCGCTGCCCTGGCCGTGGGCATCACTCTCGCGCTGTCGGCCTGCGCCGCCGAGCCCGAACCCGAGCCGACGCCGACCGGGTTCACCACCGAAGCGGAGGCGTTCAAGGCCGCCGAGCAAACGTATCGTGCGTATGTGGAGGCGCTGAACGGCGCTGACCTTCAGAATCCGTCCACGCTCGAGCCTGTCTACAACTGGTTGGCTAACGGCGCTCTGGAAGCGACTCGAGAAGAGTTCACCACCATGTCGGCTTCCGGTTGGACAAAGACAGGAACGACTGTTGCATCATTCGTAGAACCTGTACCCGGTTCATTCAGGGGAAGCGCGCTCTCGTTAAACGCTTGTCTCGATGTTTCTGACGTCGAGGTACTGAACACGGACGGCACCTCCGTCGTGAGTGCCGACAGATCGGATGTTCAAGCGCTCCTCGTCGATTTCACCTGGAGCACTGAGACGCGCACCCATCTCCAGATCTCAGGTGTTACGGGTCGCGAGGGCGAACCCTCATGCGATTGATGGTTGCCGTTCTCCTGGCCGCGGTGGGTACTTGGAGCCTCGGCGGGGCTAGCGCGGCGCCAGCCAATGCGGCCGCGCGTGACTGTGGTGGGTGGGGGTGGGTCAGCGATTGCGAGATCGAGAACGACGGTGCAGGCGTCGGCGTGGGTGGTACCGTGACGCACCCGGGTGGCGGCGGCTCCTCGAATAGCGACGGTGGCACCACACAGCCGATTTCGGGCGACGGCGGAGGCGGCGACAGCGGCGAGCCCGAGCCGCGACCCGAGCGCGACCCGCGATGGGGGCCGTGCCGCGATGACCAGACGTCGCCACGTGCAGACGGTCTTTGCTGGCAGGAGTACGCGCCCGACGAGCAGCCGCCGGCAGCCGAAGGGGAGGCGCCCGTCATCCCTCCCGTTCAGGCGTCCGACGTCGCCCGTTTCGCCCCCGCCACCCCCGCTGTCGGCACCGAACCCGACGGCGTCGCCGTCGTCGGCATGCCCATGAACGTGATCGTCCGCAGCGGCGAACACAGCGCGACCGGCTCGCTCTTCGATCTGCCCATGTCGGTGCACTTCACCCCCGTCGAGATCAGGATCGACTACGGAGACGGCACCACCAAGACCGTTCCCCCTAACGGTGGCACCTGGGACGAACTGGGCCAACCCGAGTTCACGCCCACGCCCACCAGCCATGCCTACGCGGCGCGCGGCCACTATCAGATCACCGCGACGGTCATGCTCGCCGCCGTCGTCGACTTCGGCCCCTGGGGCACGCGCCCGGTCACCGGTCTCGTCGCCTCCCCCGCTGCCGCCCGGACGGTGCAGGCCGTCACGGCCGACACCGGCCTGGTGCAGCAGACGTGCCTCGAGAACCCCGCCGGGCCCGGTTGCTGAGTCGCGCGGCAGCCACGATCACCGTTCGCCTCCGCAACGCGACGACCCGTATGGTCTCGCGCCGCCGCCCCGTACTGAGCAGGCGGAACGATGCCGCAGGCACTGAATCCCGCCGTCCGGTTCAGCCCGACCCTCGAGGGCGACGCGGGGCGCGGCGGCGACACCACCGCCCCGGAGGACGACGTCGCCGCGACGCCTTGGGGCCCGGATGACATCGTGCATGACCCGCGCAGCACGGCCCAGAAGCGGCACGACGTCCTCACCGCCCTCATTCACACGGCGGCGAAGGCAGCCGACACGCCGACGCTCGGCGGCGCCGCGCCGACCCTGCTCGTCACGGTGACCGCCGACGCGCTCCGCACCGGCGGTCCGGTGCACCTGGACGGTGTCGACGTTCCCGTTCCGTCGTCGTTGACGCACCGGATCGCGTGCACGGGAGCCGTGCAGAGGATCCTCCTCAACCGGCACGGCCGCATCATGGGACTCGGCAGCCCCGAACGCCTCTTCAACGCCCACCAGCGCCGCGCGATCGCGGCCCGCGACCGGGGCTGCATCATTCCTGGGTGCACCATTCCCGCCGCATGGTGCGAGATCCACCACGTGGAGGAGCATTCGCGAGGCGGCGCCACCCACACCGACAACGGGGTCCTCCTGTGCTGGTGGCACCACCACAACCTCGAGCGCTCCGGCTGGGGCGTGCGGATGCGCAACGGCACACCCGAGGTCCGGGCTCCCGCATGGATCGATCCGGACCGCGTCTACCGTCCCGCGCAGCCTCCTCCACCCCCTCAGCGGCGGCGACCACGGGCTGTCGCCCGCGAGCCGCAACCCGCGTGACGGAGAGGAAGGGGGTGCGAACAAGTGGGGGCGGGCGTGCGACTGCCCGGTGTCCGACCC
Source organism: Microbacterium sp. Marseille-Q6965 (assembly GCF_946151065.1). Taxonomy (GTDB): domain Bacteria; phylum Actinomycetota; class Actinomycetes; order Actinomycetales; family Microbacteriaceae; genus Microbacterium. Next base: position 102,994 of record NZ_CAMGZA010000005.1, read on the forward strand.
GCGCGGAGCGATCACCCCGCCGGCCTCTGGCTCCCCGCGCGGCTCGGCGCGAGAACCGCGGGCGGCTACGCGGAGCGCTCGCGGGCCGAGCGCCGGCCCGCAGCCCGGCGAGGGCAGTTACGCGGGCGCGCCGAGGGTCATCATGAGGCGATTCGCCCACGCGAACAGCGCCGCCGCGGCGAGCGCGTCCGCGATCTGGGCCGGAGAGAATTTGGCCGTCTCGAGGGCGCGCACGTCGGCGCCGTCCAGCCGTGAGGGTGTGAGCGCGGCGCGGGCACCGAGGGCGACGAGGGCGCGGTCTCGCTCGGTCTGCAGCGCCGAGGCGCCGACGGTGGCGAGGGCGACCGCGGTCGTGCGGTCCTGCGACAGCTGCATGTGCCGGCGGCCGTGAACCGATGCGCAGTACTCGCAGCCCGTGGTGAGGGAGGTCGCCAGGGCGACCAGTTCGCGGTCCTGCCGGCTGAGCGCGCCCTCGCCGGCCATGATCTCGTCGTACAGCGCGGTGCGGGCGGCGAGGATCTCCGGCTCGTGCGCCAGCGTGCGGTAGAACGGCGTGAGCTTCGCGGGCAGGCCGTCGCCATCGTGGCGGACGACCTCTGCCGGCTCCACCCAGGGGCGCCACGTCAGCGTCGGGAACGTCTCGGCGCCGGGCTGCAGCGTTCGGTGCAGTGGCGGAAGGGGCGCGGCGACGCCATCACGTTCGGGGCGCCCGAGCAGCCCGAGGCCCTCGTCGAGGCGGGTGCGGAAGCTCGCGTACGCGACCACCTGCGCCGTCGCGACGACCGTTGCGCTGGCGATGCCCAACGCACGCACGCGCGCGATGTCGTCGCCGTCGACGTCGGACGGGTCCACCGCCATCTGATCGGCGAGCTCGAGCAGGGCCGTGTCGTCGTCTCCCAGGGCGTCCCACCCCGCAGGGTCGTCGACGAGCGCGACGTCGGCGCCCCATCCGTGCTCCTGCAGCCGTCGCTCCAGCCGTCCACTCATCGCCGCCGCCTCGTTGACGAGGGCCACCCGGTACGCCACGCGCAGGCGCTGTCTCACCGTCAGCGGGCCTCCGCCGGTGGGCGGCAGGATGCGGGCGTCGACCGCGTCGAGGAGCGGGCCGAGCGAGGCGCGCAGAGAGGTCATGCGGGGGCTCCGATCTGGGCGGCGGCGTGGAGGGATCCCCGCGCCGCGGCGTCCGTCTCCTGCAGGAACCGGGACGCGGTGCGGGGCACGGGGCTGACGATGCTGTGGCCGATCTGCTCGTCGGACGGGATGCCGACGGAGCGGATCGTGCGGGAGCGCCCGCCGTCGGCGGCGATCAGCGCCCCGTCGCGGGGATCAACGTGCAGGGCATCGCTGGGCGCCGCGCCGGTCTCATCGCGGGCCGTGAAGGCGCGCGCGGAACCGCGGTCGCGCAGCGCGCGCAGCAGCGGATCGGCCGTGCGCGCGATCGTCGGGTGGTGCATCCACGACTCGACGACGTGGCTCACCGTCCCGCGTTCGCCGGTGACGTCGCGCACTCGGAAACCCGCGCCGCGCCGGTCCGCCGCGACGCCGGGCCCGAGGAGCTGAACATGCCCGCTCTCGACGAGCGCCAGCAGCTGGCGGACGCGCACCAGCGGCGGGCCACCGCCGAGCCGACGCGCGATCGCGTGGTAACGCCGGTAACCCGACGCGCGCGACGCCGCGGTGATGCGCCCTGCGGCAAGCGGGCCGGCGAGGCGCGCGCGGCCACCGCTGAACGACGTCAGCGCGCGCAGCAGCGGGCTGCCCTCCCCGCGCTCGGCCTCCTCGGCCATGCGCCGGTAGCGCGCGTGCAGCCAGGCGGCGCCCGCCGGCGCGACGGGATCCTCATCGAGCAGATCGGCGGCGGCCAGGCCGCGCAGCGGCTCTCGCAGCACCTGCTCGGCGAACGCGGCGAGGCCGCTCGCGGCGCGCGGCCCGTGCGAGAGGAGCGCGTCGAACGCGCCGTCGACGTCCGCTCCCGGGCGCAGCGCGTCCGGGTCGTGCTCGCGGAGCGTGCTCAGGTGCGCGGCCGCCGCATCGGCGACAAGGGCCGGCCACACGTCGTGATCGAAGTCGAGGACACCGTCGCGTGCGAGGACGGCGTTCAGGAACCGCCGGGACGGAGGTGCCGCCGCGGTGCGCAGCTCCGGCTTCGGCCAGTACGGCCGCCCCGAGCGGGACCCGACGAGCATGCGCGGCTCCCGCCCGCTCGCGGTGTAGGCGAGGGTCCCGTCCGGCCGCGGGGAGAAGACGCCACCGCGCCCTTCCGTCAGACGCGCCACGTTGTCGAACAGGCTCATCCCGAGACCGGTCAGCAGAACGGCCTCGCCGGGCTCGATCGCGTCCAGCGGCTGGTCCAGGGGGTTGTCGGGCGCCACCCACCGCGGGTCGACGGGCCGCGGGTGCTCGGCGTCGAGCCAGCCCAGCGCCAGCACCACCGCCTCCGCGATCGTCTCGCCACCGTCCTCGTCCACGACGACCGCGCACTCGCCGAGGTCGCGCACGTCGACGACCCGACGCGCGAGGTGCCGCACCGCCACGCCTGCCGGCAGCGCGGCCCGGACCGCGCGGTACGCCCAGACGAGATATGCGCCGTATAGAGCGCGGGGCGGGAAGTCCATGGGCGCGAGGCGCGCACAGACCTCACGCAGATCGGCGGCGACATCCGACGAAGCCGGCGGGGCCAGCCAGGCCCACTCCCCGTCCCACCCCGCGGCGCCGGCGACACGTTGCGCCCACTGCAGGAGCGTGGGACCGTGACGCCGGGGCAGCGAGACAGGCACGGTCTCGTCCGCGAAGATCGTCGCCTCCCCCGCCCGCGTGTTCATGAGCAGCTCGCGCGGCTGATCGGGGTCCCAGACGCGGCCCGCGCCCGGCGCGCCCCGCTCGTAGAGCACCAGCTCGAGGTCCTCGTGCGGCTCTCGCCCGAGGCCGGCACCGAGCCGCTCGAGCACCGACAGCCCCCGCGGTCCGCCGCCGACGATCGCCAGCGACGTCATGCACTCTCCAGCTCGGCCAGCAACCGCTCCGCTTCGTCTCGGGCGGCCAGGCGCGACTCGACGGACCCCGGGTCGTTGGGGAAGCCCTGGGGCAGCACGGCCAGCACGGCGTCGAGCAGCGCACCACGCACGCGGGAGCGGTCACCGGGGTCGGCGGCGAAGAGAGCCGCCTCGAAGCGGTCGTACCAGTCCGGCGGGAAGACCTCGTCCCACGCGTCGCGCTCGGGGCCGAACGAGAACGCCTTCGCGTCCTCCTCGACGATCGGGCGCGCGCCGCGCGCCGCCTCGGTCGCCGCGAGGTCCACCTCTCCCCCGACGATCACGACACCGTACTGCTCGCGCGCGGCTCCCACCGACACGAGGCCGGCGCGCACATCCGCGAGCACGGCGTCGACATCGCGCAGGAAGGGGTCACCCCAGCCGCCCCCGCCCGGGGAGCGGAACGTCACCACATCGCCGCGCTGCACGGCCAGCACGTCGAGCTTGCCGAGCTCGCGCTCTCGCGGTGTGCCCTCGTTCAGGATCAGCTGCATCTTCTCGCCCGGCATGCCGCCGGCCACGCCCCACGGACGGAACGTGAACCGCTCGAGCCCTCGGCCGAGGATCTGCGTGCCGTCCGCGAGGATCTCGAAGGAGAGCTGCCGCCCCATGCCACCACGCCAGCGCCCCGCGCCGCCGGAGTCGGGCCGCAGCGAGTAGTCCAGCACCCGCACGCGCAGCTCCGACTCGGACGACTCCATGGGGCTGGAGGCGAGGTTCGAGTAGCTGTTGTCCTTGCCGTCGTGGCCGTCGAGGCCGTACGCGCCGCCAAACCCCCCGAAGATGCGCGTGAGCACCTGCGACGAGCGCCCGTGTGCGTGCTGCTCCGACACGACGATCGGGATGACGACGCCGCTGCCGGCGGCGGGCATGACGTGCGCCGCCGCCTGCGCGAAGCAGCCGCCGATCGCATCCGACACGCGCACGGCCGATCCGTGCCGCACGCCCATCGCCGCCGGATAGTCGGCGTTGACGACCGACCCGGACGGCGCCTGCACGGTGAGGGCACCGACGTGCCCGCCGTGCACGGGCGTCGCCGGGTCGAGCGTCTGCAGCACCGAGCGCACGCGTCCCGTGACCATCGCGTGCGGGCGGCCGTGGCTGACGATGTTGTACGCCGACGACACCTGGGGGTCGGTGCCGGCGAAGTCGACGACCACGTCGCCGGTGGGACGGATCGTCGTGGTCACCTGGAAGCGCACGGGGTGACGGGTGACGCCGTCGTCGTCGAGGAAATCGCTGAACCGGTAAGTGCCGGCCGGCAGGCCGCGGAAGAGCGACCGGGCATGCTCCGCCGCCCCCTCCTGCAGCTCCCGCTGGATCGCGACGAACGCGTCGCGCCCGTACCGGTCCACGAGCGCCGTGACCTCCCGCTCCCCGGCACGCAGGCCGGCGAGCATCGCCTTGATGTCGGAGACGTTCGCGTCGGCGGTGCGGGTGTTGAGCCGGATGAGGTCGAAGAGCGACTCGTTCAGCTCGCCGCCGCGGGCCAGCAGCATCGGCGGGATCTGCAGGCCCTCCTCGAACACGGTGCGGTTGAACGGCGACACGCTGGACGGCACCCGCCCGCCGATGTCCGAGCAGTGGATGAAGGCCCAGCCGTAGGCCACCAGCTCGCCCTCGTGGAAGTAGGGCGCCACGACGTGGATATCGGGCAGGTGGGTGCTCAGCCCCTGCGAGCTGTGCGCGTCGTTCGTGATGAGCACGTCGCCCGGCCCGAGCGGCCCCACCGCGTCCACGGCGGCCGAGACGTCCACGATCGTGAGCAGCGTCGAGCCGACCGAGTCGGGGGCGGCCAGCAGCAGGCCGTCGAGGCCCGCGATCGACGCGCAGAAGTCCTCGCCGTCCTTGACGTAGAGCGAGCGGCTCGTGCGCTTGATGGTGTAGCTCATCTCCACCGCGATCGCCTGCAGGCGGGCGGCCACGGCGGGCGCGTGCAGGCTCCGCGGCGCGGAGGACGGCGTCGTGGTCATGCCCGTGCTCCCATCAGCTCCTGTGCCGCGTCGCGCGCGACCCCCGCGGTGCGGCTGAGGCGGATCGCCCCGTCCGTCTCGGCCGCGGTCCACCCCGGTGGGACGAGGACCGTCGAGTCCGGCAGGTCGAACACGGCGGGGCCGGCCACCGACGCGCCGCCGGCGAGATCGGCCAGGCCGCGCACGGGCACGGCCCGCCATCCGCCCGCGACGAGCATGCGTCGCTCGCGGTCGGGCACCGCGTCCCGGTCGTCCTCGGGCCGCGCCGCGAGGTTCGGGGTGCCGGCGGCGGGCACAGTGACGAGGGCGCGCACCGCGATGACCTCGATCGGCGAGGCCGCGTCCCGGTACCCGAACTCGTCGGTGTGGACGAGGTGGAATCGTTCGGCGAGCGCGGCGGCGTCGAGCTCCTCGTCCGCCGCGAGCGGCACGTCGAGGGCGTATGCCTGCCCGCGGTACCGGGCCGAGAACCCGGTCGCCACCGTGATGCCCGTGTGTCCCCCGGCGTCGCCGAGCTGCGCGCGCGCCCAGGCGACGGCCTCGCGGCGCAGCGTGTCGGCCAGGGCGGCCACCGTCGGCGCGCTCTCGGCGAGCGGTCGGCCCACACCGCGCAGCAGCTCGCGCCGGATGTCGGACCACGCCGCGCCGAGCGCGCAGAACGTACCGGCGTTGAGCGGCACGAGCACCTCGCGGGCGTCCACCTCGTCGGCCAGGAGGGCGCCGGCGACGGGGCCGGCCCCGCCGAAGGGCGCGATGGAGAACTGCCCCGCGGTGTACCCGTGGCGCGCGAGCATCTTCTGCAGCTCGCTGGCCGCGAGCGTCGTCGACAGCTCGAGCACGGCCGATGCGGTGAACGCCACGGGATCGTCCCCCTCGTGCCCGAGCGCGCGGGCGATCCGCTCGGCCTCGGCGCGGGCGCGCTCCAGCCGCAGCGTGCCGAAGCGGTGCGCGAACGACGCGGGCGAGAGGATGCCGGCGAGCAGGTAGACGTCGGTGAGCGTGAGCTCCTCGCCGCCCCGACCGAAGGCGATCGGCCCGGGCACGGCGCCGGCGCTGCGCGGGCCCACCCGCAGCATGCCCTGCCCATCGACCCAGACGATCGATCCGCCGCCGGTGCCGATGGCGTTGACGTCGACGACCGGCGTGATGAGCGGGATGCCGCCCACCTCGCTGCGCGTCGCGTAGGCGGGCGTCGCGTCTGCGATGACGGAGATGTCGGTCGAGGTGCCGCCCATGTCGAGCGAGATGAGGTCGGCGCCCGTCGTGCGCGCCAGCAGCGACGCTGCCATGACGCCCGATGCGGGCCCCGACAGCAGCGTCTCGACCGGTCGGTCGATGGCCGACTCCACGCCGACACAGCCGCCCGCGCTCGTCGTGACGAACAGCGGCGCGGCGATGCCCAGCCCGCGCAGCCCCTCGCGCAGCGCGCCGAGATAGCGGCGCATCAGCGGGGCGACGTACGCGTTGATGGTCGCCAGCGCCGTCCGCTCGTACTCGCGGATCTGCGGCCAGATCGCCGCCGCGGACGAGACGGGCACGTCGCCGAGGCGCTCCTCGATGGCCGCGGCGATGCCCGCCTCGAATGCGGGGTCGGCGTAGCCGTGCAGCACCGACAGGGCCACCGCCGTGACGCCGCGCGCGCGGAGTTCCCGGGCGACCCGGTCGACCTCGCCGGCGTCCGGCGCCGCCAACACCGTGCCGTGCGCGTCGAGCCGCGCGTCGATCTCGACGATGTCGGCTCGGGCGACGAGCGAGGGCAGGTGGGGCTGGCGCAGGTTGTACTCCTCGGGGAGCCGCTGCGTCAGCTGCATCACGTCGCGGAAGCCGCGCGTGACGACGAGGCCGACGTGCGCGCCGGTGCGCTGCACGATGGCGTTCAACCCGATGGTCGTGCCGTGGACGATCGCCTCGATCTCGTCCGCGGTGACGAGCTCCCCCGTCGCGTGGGCGAGACCCTCGAGCACGGCGCGGGCGGGGTCGTCGGACGTGCTCGGCACCTTGAACGAGACCGCGGGTCGCCGCCCCGCGACATCCACGACGACGAAGTCGGTGAAGGTTCCCCCCACATCGATCCCGATGCGATAGCGCCCGATCGTCATCCGTCCTCCTTCGCGCCGACGTCCTCCGCCTCGGGCAGACCGCCCGGGATCGCCTCCAGCAGGCGACGGGTGTACTCGTGCCGCGGCTCGGAGAAGACGCGCGCCGTCTCCCCCGATTCGACGACCTCGCCGTCGCGCATCACCATGACGCGATGGGCGACCTGACGGACGACCGCGAGGTCGTGCGAGACGAACAGATACGCGACCCCGAGCTCGCGCTGCAGCCGCGCGAGCAGGTCGAGGATGCGCTGCTGCACCACGACATCCAGCGCCGAGACCGCCTCGTCGAGCACGATCGTCTCCGGCTCGAACGCGAGCGCCCGCGCGATCGCGACACGCTGCTGCTGGCCACCGGAGAGCTCGCGGGGCCTGCGCGCGGCGTGCGCCTCCTCGAGCCCCACGAGCGAGAGCAGCTCGCGCACGCGCCGGCCCGGGTCCGCCGTGCCGCCGCCGAGGCGGATGGCTTCGCGCAGCGTGCTCTCCACCGAGTAGGCGGGATCGAGCGAGGCATACGGGTTCTGGAACACCGGCTGCACGCGGCGCCGGTAGCGGCGCAGCGCGGCGCCGCGCGCGCGACGCACATCGAACTCCCCGTCGGCGGTGAGCTCGCCGTCGTCCACCTCGTGCAGGCGCAGGAGCGCGCGTGCGAGCGTGCTCTTTCCGCTGCCGGACTGCCCGACGATGCCGAGGGTCTCGCCGCGCCGCAGCTCGAACGAGACCTCGCGCAGGGCCTGTACGCGGCCACGGCGCGCGCCGTAGGTCTTCGTGAGGCCCGCGCCGGCCAGCACGACCGGGTCGGACACGGGCGACGGCGCCCGCGTGGCGACGAGTCGCGCCGACGCTCCGAGGAGCTCGCGCGTGTACGGGTGCGCCCCCAGCTCGGCGGGGGCGCCCTGCTCGACCACCGCCCCGTCCCGCAGCACCACCACGTGATGCGCGCGCTCGCGCGCGATGGCGATGTCGTGGGTGATGAGCAGCAGCCCCGCGCCGTCCTCGGTCGCCCGCGCGCAGAGCAGGTCGAGGATGTCCTTCTGCACGGTCACGTCGAGGGCGCTGGTGGGCTCGTCCGCCACGACGAGCTGCGGCCGCCCGGCCAGACCGAGCGCGATGAGCACGCGCTGACGCTGCCCGCCCGACAGCTCGTGCGGGTACCGGCGGGCGATGCGGTCGGGGTCATCGAATCCGGCGTCGGCGAGGAGGGCGCGCACCCGGGAATCGTCTCGTCCCTGGCCGGCGGCCCGCAGCGCCTCACGCAACGCGCCGCCGACCCGCTGCAGCGGGTCGAGGTTGGTGACCGGGTCCTGGGGCACGTATCCGATCCGCCGGCCCCGCAGGGCGCGGCGCTGCGCCGCGGGCAGGCCCGTGAGCGACGCGCCGTCGAACGCGATGTCGCCCTCGGTGCGCGCGCCGTCGGGAAGCATCCCGAGCACCGCTCGCGCGAACGTCGACTTGCCGCTGCCCGACTCACCGATGACGGCGGTCACCGCCCCTGCCGGCACGACGAGATCCACCCCGCGCAGCGCCCGGTGTCCGCCGGCGTACGCCACGCGCAGGTCGGTCGCGGTGAGAAGCGACGTCATGCCTGCACCACCCTCTCGGCGGCCGCGTCGGCGACCTCCCGGCGCGCGCTCAGCCAGTCACCGATGAGGTTGACGGCCAGCACGAGGATCACGATGGCGATGCCCGGGAACGTGGCCATCCACCACGCGATCGTCAGCTGCGACTGCCCCTGCGACACCATCAGGCCCCAGTCGGGCGCGGGCGGCGAGACGCCCAGACCCAGGAAGCTCAGGCCGGCCTCCATGAGGATCGCGCGCGAGAAATCCAGGGTGACGCACATGACCAGCAGCACCCGCACGTTCGGCAGCAGGTGACGCACGATCACCGACACACCCCGTTGCCCCGAGGAGATGGCGGCGTCGACGAAGGGGCGGGCGCGCAGTTGGATGGCCGCGGCGCGGATGAGCCGGAAGTACGTGGGCCATCCGGTGATGGCGATCACCGCGACGAGCATCACGATGTTCTGGCCGGAGAACGCCAGCAGCGTCAGCGCCACGAGAATCGACGGCAGCGACAGCTGCACATCGGCCAGGCGCGACAGCACGTTGTCGGTCGCGCCGCCGAGGTATCCGGCGGTCAGGCCCAGCGTCGTGCCGATGAGACCGCCGATGAGCGCCGCGCCGAGCCCCACGAGGATGGGGATGCGGCCGCCGGCGAGCGTGCGCGCGAGCACGTCGCGGCCCAGGTCGTCGGTGCCGAACAGGTGCAGCCCGCGCTCGGTGGTGCTGCCGGGCGGCAGCAGCGCCGACGGGAGGTCCTGCGCGAGCGGATCGAACGGCAGCAGCACCGGCCCGACGGTCACGGCGAGAAGGACGATGGCGGTGGCGGCGACGCCGATGACCAGTCCCGCATCGCGGGCCGCGACGCGACGGCGCAGGTTCCGGATGCCGCTCATCGGGAACCACCGGCCAGCCGCACGCGCGGGTCGATGACGACATAGAGCAGGTCGACGATGATGTTGAGGACGGCGAGCGCCGCGCTGAGGAAGATGACCCCGGCGAGGACGACCGGATAGTCCTTCTGGAAGATCGAGTCGACGATGAGCCGGCCGACACCGGGCCAGGAGAAGATCTGCTCGATGATGACGGTGCCTCCGAGGAGCGCTCCGAACTCCATGCCGAGCACGGTGACCAGCGGCAGCGAGGAGTTCGGCAGCACGTGACGGCCGACGATGCGGGACTCGCGCACGCCCCGCGCGCGCAGCGCGAACACGAAGTCCTCGTCGCGCACGCCCACGAGCGTGCCGCGGAACACGCGGGCGATGCTCGGGGCGATCGAGAGGGCGAGCACGGTGCTCGGCAGCACCAGCTGCGCGGGCGATCCGGATCCGCCCGTGGGCAGCAGCCGCAGGTTCACCGCGATCACGAGGACCGCGACGACGGCGATGAAGAAGCTGGGTGTGGCCTGCAGCAGCGACGTGACGGACGTCGCGAGGCCCCGCACCAGCCCCGAGCGGACGCCGCCGGCAAGCCACCCCAGCAGGAGCCCCACGACGAGACCCAGGATCGTGGCGACGACTGCCAGGTCGACCGTCGCGGGCACGCGCGAGAGCACGAGCTCCAGGGCGGGGCGACCCGTCACGATGCTGTCGGGGAACTGCCCCGTGAGCGCCTGCACGACGAACGTGCCGAACTGCGTCAGGAACGGCTGATCGAAGCCGAGGGCCCTGCGGGTGTTCTCGATGACCTCCGGCGGGGCGCCCGCCGGCACGAGCATGAGGACGGGGTCGCCCGAGAGGTGCAGCGCGACGAAGCACGTGGTCGTCACCGCAAGCACGACGAGGACGGCGGCGGAGAGCCGCCACGCCAGGTAGGAGATCACGCGGCGGCCGCCCCCTCCCGGGTCGCGGCCGCCGCGAGGACGACCGCCCGCGTCATTCCGTGAAGCTCATGTCGTACGGCAGGATCCAGCCGTCCGGCGACGGCGTCCACTCGAGCGCGGCGTCCATGCCGTAGATGGCCGGCTGCGGGAAGAGGAACAGCACGGGAGCCTGCTCGCGGAAGTACGCGAGGGTCTCGGAGTACGCCGCCGACTGCTCCTCCGGCGTCGCGGCGAAGCGCGCGTCGGTGAGAAGACGCGTGTACTCGTCGTCGTCCCAGTACGCGTAGGGGCTGCTCTGCTCGAAGAGGCCGAGGAACCCGCTCGTGGTCTGCCACGACTGCGTGATGTAGATGCTCTGGGCCATGTCGCCCTCCTGCACGTACTTCGACAGCCACACGTCGAAGGGTGCGGACGAGATGTCGACGGTGACGCCGACCTCGGCCAGCTGCGCCGCCACGGCCTGCACGATCGCCTCGGCCTCCACGTACTGATCCGTGGGGTACTCGAGCGCGATCTCGAGCCCGTCCGCGTACCCGGCCTCCGCCAGCAGCTCGCGGGCCCGCTCCGGGTCGTACGGGTACGGCTCGAGGTCGGGGTCGAAGCCCGTGAAGTTCTCCGTGAGGATCTGCCCACGGCTGGGCTCGACGGTGCCGCGAAGGATCGCCTCGATGATGGCCTGCTTGTCGACCGCGTAGTTCAGGGCCTGCCGCACCCGCACGTCCGAAACCGGGTCGAGCCGCGTGTTGAGCTTCACGAACGCCGCACGGCTGGATTCGAGCGCCTCGAGCACGACGGACTGGTCGCCCTCGAATCGCGCCATGTCCTTCGGCGAGAGGCCGCTGACGAGATCGATCTCGCCCGTCTGCAGCGCATTCACCTCGGCCTCGGAGCTGCCCAGATCGGCGTATTCGATCGTCGCGATCTGCGCCGCATCCGCCCAGTAGTCCTCGCGCGCCTCGAGCGTGAGCGCACCCTTGGGGGTGTAGTCGGTCAGCGTGTACGGCCCCGAGCCCATGGCGGCCCCCGACGGGTCGTTCTCCTGCGCCCAGTCCGGGTCCAGCAGGTAGAAGAACGACAGGCTCTGCAGCAGATCGGCATCCGGCTGCGCGGTGCGGATGCTGACGGTCGTGTCGCCCTCCGCCGTCACCTCCTCGACGTTCGTGAAGAACGACTGCAGCCGCAGCGCGAGGTCGGGGTCCTGCACCCGCTCGAAGTTCCACACGACGTCGTCCGCCGTGAGGGGGTCGCCGTTGCTGAACGTCACGTCCGGATCCAGCTCGAACGTCCAGGTGAGCGCGTCGACCTGTTCCCACGACTCCGCCGCGTCGGGCACCATCTCGCCGTCGGGCGTGCGGTGCACGAGCGCGGAATAGATCGAGCCGATCACCGACAGGTCGCTGCCGACGCTCGCGGTGTTGTGCGGGTCGAGCGTGTTGACGCCGCCCGACAGCCCGATGCGCAGGGTGTCGCGTTCGGCGGCCTCGCCCTCGCCACCGGAGACGGCGGAGCTGCAGCCCGTCAGGGCGAGGAGCGCGGCGGCTCCCGCCGCAATGACGCTGAGGGCACGGGATGTGGTGTTCATGAGTCCTCGGGAGGTGATCAGCCGGCGAAGCGGATGGCGAAGGTGCCGCGGGTGATGTCGGCGACGGACGTGTACTCGGAGACGCTGCCGGATCCCGGTTCGGCCTCGCGGCAGATGGGCGCGGCCTCCATGATGCGGATGACGTCGGCGAGCTCCCGCGCGGCGCCCTCGTCCGCGGTCTCGTCGGCGAGGAAGCGCTCGCGGCGGAAGGTGTTCTCGTACTCGGCCTCTCGCGGGCCGATCGCGCCGAACTCGTCTTCGGTGGTGACGTAGTGGTTCGTGCGGATCAGCCGCCCGCCCTCGGCGGCGCGGATCGACGACGCCGTCGCGGTGAGCTCCACCCCGTACGCGGCGTCCGCGTCGGCGGTGACGAGGTTGATGCCCACGATGCGCGACTGGGCATCGGCGAGCGCGGCGAACTCGCGCGCGCTGCGGGCCGTGCGGGCGATCAGGTCGCCGTTGAACAGCAGCCAGGCGGAGTCGGCGCGGGCCGGATCGGCACGCACGCGGTCCGACCACACCCCGGAGGTGGAGTACGCCACCCCGTGCGACGTGAGTCCGCTACCCGGCCAGGTGACGGAGCCGGCGGTGTGGCCCGCGATCGTCCGCAGCCCGTCGCCGTGGTCGGTGACGACGGCGACCTGCGCGAACGACCGGTCGTCCCGGAAGTCGCGCGTCTTCGTCAGGAAGGAGCCCTCGGCCCTGCCCGGTCCGAGGTAGAGCTGGGAGCACTCCTGGGGGATGCGCCCGAGCAGGAAGTGAGCCGGGAGGTTCAGTCCCCAGATGCGGTCCTCCGGCTGGCCTGCGCCGTCGGCGATGCCCGCGACGATCTCCGCGAGGTCGGGGTCCTGCGCCGTGGCGAAGGGGCGATTGCGCGCCACCAGCTCGTCGAAGTCGGCACGGGTGAAGCCGGGGTGGTCGGCGATGATGCGGTCGATCAGCGCCACGTTCGCGGCGATCTTCTTCGCCGCGACGGTGCCGTGGATGCGACCCCGCGTGCGTGCATCGCCCGCCGCGTAGACGATGTCGGCGTCGGAGGCATCGGGATCGACGGGGTCGTCGAGCCGGATGCTCTGCCACGCGGTCATGCACTCGCCTCTCGTTGGGAAACGGGGTCGCCCGGCACGGGTCGCCCTCGTCGGGTCAGCGGGTTCGATGCTAAGCGCGCGCGGAAGGCCCGGGCGCCGCGCGCCGCGTGGCGGGACCCAATTCGCGGGCGTGGCCGCGGCGGCCGCGGGGTGTGGCGCGGAAAAACGCGGGTGATGAAAAGGAACGCAACACAGCCGGTCGGCCTCGGTAGTCTTCACCGGGTGACTCCCGCCCCCCGCATCCGCCATTCCTACGCCTTCGTCCGCTCCTGGGTGCGGCGCTTCTCCTCGCCCCTCACCCCGATCAGCGAGCGCGATCTTCAGCGGGCGACGGGCGCGAGCCGCACGGAGGTGCGCGAGGCGCTGGCCGGACTCACCACCGACGGCCTCGTGCGGCGGCGGCAGCGCGCGGGCACCACCGCGGAGGGGCGTTTCGCCGACTTCGCGATCGACCTGCCCCTCGCCTACCAGGCCTCACCGGTGGAGCGTTACCGCCAGGTGACCCTGCACGAGGACTCCGTGCCGAGCTCGCCGGTGCTGAGCGACCTCTTCGGCGACCCGGCCGAGACCCACTTCCTCCTCTCGGACTCGAGGATCGAGCTCGACGGCACGCCGCTCGCCGTGCGCACGTCGTTCTGGCGAGCCAGTGAACGCCGTCGCCATTCCCCCGCGGGCCGCAGCGACTCCGACATGGCGACGTCGTTCGCGCACGCCTTCGGCGTGGAGCTCGCCGCGTGCGAGGCCCGCGTGGACGCCCTCAGCGCGTCCGAGCGGCTCGCGCAGCAGCTGCACGTGACGCCGGGCGAGCCGCTCCTGCTCCGCGAGGCGCTGCTGCGCGGGGCCGACGGCGTCGTCCACGAGGTCAACGTGACGTTCTATGCCAGCCGGCGCATCTCGCTGCGGGTGACCACGCCGTACGGCGGCGAGACGGGCTGACCGACACGCGCGCCACCGAGGCCCCAGGGATTTGCGGCCGGGAACGAGAAAACCCCCGCCGAAGCGGGGGTTTTCGAAAAGCTGGGGTACCTGGACTCGAACCAAGAACAACTGAACCAGAATCAGCCGTGTTGCCAATTACACCATACCCCAAGGGCCGTGCGGCATCGGCCGCAACGACTGTCTAGCTTACCTCACGCGGCGGGGGCGGCCAAACCATCGCGCCCGCCGCGCGTGTCAGCGCTCGAGTCGCGACACGAGCCCGCGCAGCCGCGCGAGGGACTGCTCGCGGCCGAGCAGTTCCATCGACTCGAACAGCGGGGGCGAGACGCGCCGGCCGGTGATGGCCACGCGGGGCGGGCCGTACGCGACCCGGGGCTTCAGGCCCAGTCCGTCGATGAGGGCGGCCGAGAGGGCCTCCTGGATGCGCGACGCCGCGAAGTCCGCCTCGGGCAGCGCCTCCAGCGCGTCGATGCAGGCTCGCAGCACGTCGGCGGCGTTGTCGGGCAGCGACGCCAGCGCGTCGTCGTCGTGGGCGATCTCGTCGACGAAGAGGAAGCCGATCATGCCGGGGGCGTCGCCGAGCAGCGGCAGCCGCTCCTGGATGAGCGGCGCAGCGGCCATGATGAGGTTCGCCTCGCGCTCCGTCAGCTCCTCCCCCACGACGCCCGCGGCGTACAGGTACGGGGTGATGCGCTGGGCGAAGTCCTCGGGAGCGAGCTTGCGGATATGGTCGCCGTTGATCGCCTCGGCCTTCTTCTGATCGAAGCGGGCGGGGTTCGGGTTGACGTCGGCGATGTCGAACGCCGCGACGAACTCGTCCAGCGAGAACACGTCGCGGTCCGGTCCGATCGACCAGCCCAGCAGCGCGAGGTAGTTGAGCAGCCCCTCGGGGATGAAGCCCTTCTCGCGCTGCAGGAACAGGTCGGCACGCGGGTCCCGCTTCGACAGCTTCTTCGTGCCGTCGCCCAGCACGAGGGGCATGTGACCGAAGCGCGGGATGAAGTCTGTGACGCCGGCGTCGATGAGCGCCTGGTACAGCACGATCTGGCGGCCCGTCGACGGCATGAGGTCCTCACCGCGCAGCACGTGCGTGATACCCATGAGCGCGTCGTCCACGGGGTTCACGAACGTGTAGAGCGGGATGCCGTTGGGCCGGACGATGACGTAGTCGGGGAAGGAACCGGCGGGGAAGGTCACCTCGCCGCGGATGAGGTCGACGTATGTGATGTCCTCGTCGGGCACCTTCAGCCGCAGGGCAGGCTGGCGGCCCTCCGCCCGGAAGGCGGCCTTCTGCTCCTCGGTGAGGTCGCGGTCGAAGTTGTCGTAGCCCTGCTGCTTGGGGCGGCCGTTCGCCTCGTTGCGCGCGTCGATCTCTTCGGCCGTCGAGAAGCTCTCGTACACGAGGCCGGCATCCATGAGCTTCTGCAGCACCTCGCGGTGCAGGTCGTGGCGCTCCGACTGGCGGTACGGCGCGTGGGGGCCGCCCACCTCGACGCCCTCGTCCCAGTCGATGCGCAGCCAGCGCAGCGCCTCCAGCAGCTGCTGGTAGCTCTCCTCGCTATCGCGTGCGGCGTCGGTGTCCTCGATGCGGAACACGAGCTTGCCGCCGTGATGGCGCGCGTAGCCCCAGTTGAACAGCGCGGTGCGGATGAGGCCGACGTGCGGCAGGCCGGTGGGCGACGGGCAGAAACGCACGCGTACGTCTGCGCCGGTCGCCGTCGTGGTGCGGGGATCGGGAGTAGCCATCCCGTCCAGCTTAGTTCCGCAGGTCCCCCGCGAGATACGGGCCGGCTCTCAGGGCAGCGCCTCGTACCGGCCGAGCGCGTCGGCCCACTGACCGACCACGCGGCCGGCGGGGGTGACGTACAGCTCCCTCGCCTCGAGCGGGGTGGCGAACGCGCTCACGACCGTCCCGGCGTCCGGTTCGAGCGCCGCGACGTCGGCGGTCGAGTCCTCCAGCATGACGTCGGGTGCGTAGAGCACGCCGTCGACCTCGAACGGCGCGAGCCGCGGTTCGATGCCCTCCGCTGTCCAGTCCAGCGCGGCGCCGTCGGCGGAGAGGCGGGCCAGGCCCGCGGCACCGGCCAGGTAGGTGCGCCCCTGGGAGGTGAAGGCCGTCGGCTGCAGCTCCATGCCGAAGGCATCGCCCAGCCCCATGTCGATGAGCGGATCGCCGACGTTGCCCTGCGGGTCGGGCCGGGCGACCACGCCGTCCTCGCCGCTCGTGAGGGCGGGCGACACGTCGCTGTCGCGGTACGGTGCCAGCGACGGGAACATCAGCCGCTGTCCGTCGGGCGTCTGCCCGAGCCGATCGAGCTCGTACGAGTAGATCGCGGCGTGCTCGCCCTCGTTGCACCACAGGCGCTGGCCATCGTCGACCAGTCGCGAGCACCGCGGCATCCCCCACAACCGCCCCGTGCCGACGTCCACGAAGGCGGTCGCCTGACCCGCCCACAGGGCGAGGATCGATCCCTCCGGACCGACGTGACGCAGCCGGGTCCGATCCAATCCGGGCGCGGTGCGCCACGGCTCGTGGCGCCACACCAGGCTGCCGTCCGAGAGCATCGCGCGCCGGTTCTCCTCCGCCGACAGGTCGACGACCCAGGCCGGGTCGAGGGCGGACGAGAAGCCGAGCACGCGCAGGCCGCTGCCGTCGATCGGCTCGTCGATGACGACGACCGTGCCACCCGAGACAGCGATCGCCGAGACGAGGGCGTCGACGGGCGTCTCGGCGAGCACCTCACCGGTCGCGGCATCGAGCGCGAGAAGCCGGAACCCCGCCGGCACGCCCTCCGCATCGAGCGACGCCTCGGCGCACGCGAGCGAGCCGCCCAGAGGCTGCCGCGCGCACCGCAAGAGATCGCCGCTCTCGCGCCGCCAGCGCTCCTGGCCCGTCTGCGCATCGAGCCCGTGCAGTGCGTAGGCGCGCGGGGTGAGGTCGTCTCCGACGACGGCGCTCACGACGGCCCAGGTGTCGCCCGCTTCGATCAGCTGCGCGTCGTCGATCGTCCCGTCGACCGTGCGGCGGAACTCGACGTCGTCCTCCCCCGGGCGCAGCGCGGGGGCCGACACCGTCCAGGCCGGTGCGGCTTCCGGCGCCTCGGCGAGGTCGGGGCCCGGATCGGTCCCGCCCGACGACATGCCGTCTCCGATCGCGAGGATCGACACGACCGTCACCACCCACGGCAGGATGAAGGCGATCGTCGAGATGATCAGCGCCGCGACGCTGATCCCGCGGCCGGCGGCGCGGCGTGCCAGCGCGACGATGGCGAGCACCGCCGCGGCGATCGCCAGCGGGATGGCAAGGAGTCCGGCGAGGGGGACGAGCGCGAGAAGTGCCGCCACGGCCGCCATCGCGAGGGCGGCGATGGCCAGGCCGCGGCCAGGCCTCGTGCGGGGCGACACGGTGCCCCCGTGCGCGTACGGCGTGACCGGGTAGCCCTGCGCCTGCGCGGGTGGCCGGGCGCGGAGCGTCGCGCCCCCGTACGGCGGCGGCCCGGCGTGCGGCGACGACGCGGCGGCGCGCGCGTACGGCGGCAGCTCGGCGTTCACGGCCGCCGGCGAGGGCGCCGCATCCGGGGGCGCCCACGGCTCGGGCGCCGGCTCCGGCGCGACCGGGCGCGGCGGCACGACGAGCTCGTCGCGGGCCCCGCCACGGGCCTCGGCCCCGCCGACGCCGGGCATCGGCGGCAGCCCCTCGAGGGGCGAGCGCAGGTGCGACCAGTCGAGGCCGTCGCCCTCGCCCTGACCGCCCTCCCCGTCGTCCCCCGCCACGCGCGATCCGTTCAGGCGGCGTCGCGCGCGACGTTGCGGAGGATGCCGATGCCCGGCACCTCGACCTCGACCGTGTCGCCGGCCCGGAACGGACCGACCCCCTCCGGTGTGCCGGTGAGGATGACGTCGCCGGGCAGCAGCGTGAACGCCGCCGAGATGTACTCGATGAGGAACGGGATGTCGAAGACCATGTCGGCGAACGCGCCGCGCTGGCGCTCCTCGCCGTTCAGCCGCGTGATCACCTCGCCGGAGGCGACGTCGAACTCGGTCTCGATGGCAGGGCCGAGCGGGCAGAACGTGTCGAAGCCCTTCGCGCGCGCCCACTGTCCGTCGGAGTTCTGCAGGTCGCGCGCCGTGACGTCGTTGGCCACCGTGTAGCCGAAGACGTACTCCATCGCGTTGGCGGCGGGCACGTTCTTGGCGATGCGGCCGATGACCACGGCCAGCTCGCCCTCCCACTGGGTGTCTTGGGACTGCGGCGGGCGCACGATCGCGTCGCCGGGGCCGATCACGCTCGTGTTCGGCTTGAGGAAGATGAGCGGCGTCGTGGGCACATCGTTGCCGAGCTCGGCGGCGTGGGCGCGGTAGTTGCGACCGACGCACACGATCTTCGAGCGCGGGATGACGGGCGCCAGCAGCGCCACGTCGCCCAGCGGCACGCGCTCACCGGTCGTCTCGAAGCCCGCGAACATCGGATCGCCCGCGAGCACGACCAGCTCGCCGTCGTCGAGGATCCCGTAGCGGATGGCGTCGTTGTGGCTGAATCGCGCGATCTTCACCCGGCCAGCCTAGCGACGCGTGGCGTCAGTCCAGCCGGTACAGCCAGCCGTGGGTGTCCTCGCGGCGGCCGTACTGGATGTCGGTCAGCTCCTCGCGCAGCGACAGCCCCAGCGAGCCGGCCGGCTGCTCGTCCTCGAACCCGGCGCCCTTGAGCGCGCCGATCGGCGTGACGACCGCCGCGGTGCCGCACGCGAACACCTCGACGATGTCGCCGGATGCGACGCCCTCGCGCCATTCGGTGAGCGAGACCGCCCGGCGCTCCACGGCGTGGCCGCGCGCGGCCGCGAGCTCGAGGATCGAGTTGCGCGTGACGCCGTCGAGGATGCTCTCGGACTCGGGGGTCACGAGCGTGCCGTCCTTCTTGACGAACACCACGTTCATGCCGCCGAGCTCCTCGATGTTGCCGTCGGCGTCGAGGAAGACCACCTGGTCGCAGCCCTGCGCGGCGGCCTCCGCCTGCGGCAGCAGGCTGGCGGCGTAGTTCCCGCCGGTCTTCGCGGCGCCCGTGCCGCCCTTGGCGGCGCGCGCGTAGTTCTCGCTGAGCCAGATCCGCACGGGTGTGACGCCGCCCGAGAAGTACGAGCCGGCCGGGCTCGCGATCAGGTAGTACGCGTACTTCTTCGCGGGGCGCACGCCGAGGAACGCCTCCTTGGCGAACATGAACGGCCGCAGATACAGCGTCTGGTCGGGGTTGGCGGGCACCCAGGCCCCATCGACCGCGATGAGCTCCCGCAGCGACTGCAGGAAGTGCTCCTCGGGCAGCTCGGGCATCGACAGGCGACGCGCGCTGCGGTTGAAGCGCCGTGCGTTCTGCTCGGGACGGAACGTGTAGACCCCGCCGTCGGCGTGGCGGTACGCCTTCAGCCCCTCGAAGATCTCCTGCGCGTAGTGCAGCACGGCCGCGGCCGGGTCGAGCGGGATGGGTCCGTACGGCTGCACGCGCGGCCGGTGCCATCCGCCCTTCTCCGACCAGCAGATGTCGACCATGTGGTCGGTGAAGACGGTGCCGAAGCCCGGATCGACGAGCAGCGCCTCGCGCTCGGCGGGGCTCTTCGCGGCGAGGTTCTTCGTCACCGCGAACGAGAGCGGTTCCGTGGTGGGGGCGGCAGTGGTCATGTCGGTCCTGTCTGCGTGTGTGCCGGTGACCGCCGGATCGCGGGATCCGACGGTGAGGCGTCAGTGGAAGATTACGCCTGCAGCCGCGCGGCGATCGCGTCGCCGACCTGCGCGGTGCTGCGGGGCTCCCCCGTCCGGGCGGCGATGTCGCTCTCGATCGCGCGGGTCACGCGCTCCGACTCGGCGTGCAGGCCGAGGTGGTCGAGCAGCAGCGCGACCGAGCCGATCGCGGCCGTGGGGTCGGCCGTGCCGGTGCCGGCGATGTCGGGCGCCGATCCGTGCACGGGCTCGAACATCGAGGGGAAGGCGCCTTCGGGGTTGATGTTGCCCGAGGCTGCCAGGCCGATGCCTCCGGTGATGGCGCCGGCCAGGTCTGTCAGGATGTCGCCGAAGAGGTTGTCGGTGACGATCACGTCGAATCTACTCGGCCTGTCGACCATGTGGATGGTCGCCGCGTCGATGTGCAGGTAATCCACCTCGACGTCCGGGTGCTCCCGGCCCACCTCGGTGACGATCCGGTTCCAGAGGGCGCCGGCGTTCACGAGCACGTTCGTCTTGTGCACGAGGGTGAGCCGCCGGGAGCGGCGCTCGGCGAGGCCGAACGCGTAGCGGACGACGCGCTCGACCCCGTAGGCGGTGTTCACGCCCAGCTCGTTGGCGATCTCGTGCGGGGTGCCGGGCCGCAGCACGCCGCCGTTGCCGACGTACGCTCCCTCCGTGCCTTCGCGCACGATGACGAAGTCGACGTCGCCCGGCGCGGCCAGGGGCCCCGGCACGCTCGGGTAGAGGCGCGACGGGCGCAGGTTCACGTAGTGGTCGAGCGCGAACCGCAGCTTCAGGAGCAGGCCGCGCTCGATGTTCGCGTCCTTCAGGCGCGGATCGTTCGGCACGCCGCCGACGGCTCCGAGCAGGATCGCGTCGTGCGCGGCGATGTCCGCCAGGTCCTCGTCCGTGAGCACGTCGCCCGTCGCGAGGTAGCGGCCGGCGCCGAGCGCGAACTCGGTGCGCTCGAACGCCGTGTCGGTGCCGGCCGTGGCGGCCTCGAGAACCTTCACGGCCTCCGCCGTGACCTCCGGGCCGATTCCGTCGCCCGGGATGACCGCGAGCCGGATGGTGCGCGACATGATCAGTCCTCCACGATCTCGATCTGGCGGACGATGGACGCGCCGATGGCCTCGCCGATCTGCGCGAGCAGGTCCTCGGGCACGCGGGCGTTCACGGTGACGATCGAGAGGGCCTGCCCGTCGATCGGGTGCGCCACCTGCATGCCCTCGATGTTGATGCCCGCGTCGCCGAAGATCTTGCCGTAGATGGCGACGATGCCGGGGCGGTCGTCGTAGCGCATGACGACGTGGTGCGCCGCGATCGGCACCTCGATCTCGTAGCCGTTGATGCCGACGATCTTCTGCACCATCCGCGTGCCGGCGAGCGTGCCGGCCACGCTGAGCGTGGTGCCGTCCGAGAGCGTGCCCCGCAGGATCGTGATGTTGCGGTACTCCGGGCTTTCCTTCTCGACGATCATGCGCGTCTCGATGCCGCGCTGCTCCGCGAACACCGGGGCGTTGACGTACGAGACGGTCTCGCTCACGACGTTCGCGAGGATGCCCTTGAGCGCCGCGAGGCGGTAGACGCTCACGTCGTAGTCGGCGAGCTCGCCGCGCACCTCGATCTCGAGGTGCTGCAGGGCGCCGTGCGCGAGGCCGCTGAAGACCTGGCCAAGCTTCTCGACGAGCGCGATGCCGGGCCGCACGAACGGGTCGATGATCCCGCCCGCCACGTTCACGGCGTCGGGTACGAGGTCGCCCTCGAGCGCGAGCTTGACGGAACGGGCCACCGAGACGCCGGCCTTCTCCTGCGCCTCGTCGGTGGACGCGCCGAGGTGCGGCGTCGCGACGACGTTCGGCAGCGCCGTCAGGCGCGTGTCGGTGGGCGGCTCGCTCGTGAACACGTCGAGGCCGGCGCCGGCGATCTCGCCCGCGGTGAGGGCCTCGTACAGGGCGTCCTCGTCGATCAGTCCGCCGCGGGCGACGTTGACGACGTAGGCGGTGCTCTTCATCGCCTTGAGCTGGGCCTCGCCGATCATGCCCGTCGTCTCGGGGGTCTTCGGCATGTGGATCGTGAGGAAGTCCGCCTGCGCGACGAGGTCGTCCAGGCTCAGCAGTTCAACGCCGAGCTGCTGGGCGCGGGCGCTCGTGACGTACGGGTCGAAGGCGACCACGCGCATCCCGAACGCCTGCATGCGGGCCGCGACGAGGGCGCCGATGCGCCCGAGTCCCACCACGCCGAGGGTCTTCTCGAACAGCTCAGTGCCGGTGAAGCTGCTGCGCTTCCACTCCCCCGCGGCGATCGACGCGCGGGCCGACGGGATGTGGCGGGCGAGGCTGAGGATGTGGCCGCACGTGAGCTCGGCCGCCGAGATGATGTTCGACGTCGGGGCGTTGACCACCATGACGCCGGCGGTGGTGGCCGCCTTGATGTCGACGTTGTCGAGGCCCACGCCGGCGCGCGCGATCACCTTGAGCTTGGGTGCGTGCGAGATCGCCTCGGCGTCCATCTTCGTCGCCGAGCGCACGAGCACCGCATTAGCCTCGGCCAGCGCCTCGAAGAGCGCCGGGCGGTCGGTACCGTCCACGGTGCGCACGTCGAAGTCGGGCCCGAGGGCCTCGATCGTGGCGGGCGAGAGCTGTTCGGCGAGGAGGACGACGGGCTTCGACACGGATGAATCCTTTGGTGCTTGAGCGGGCGCGCGGTGATCGGTCGACGCGCCGCACGCCGTCGGGGCGCGGTCGCTTCCACCTTATCCGCCGCGCGGGGTCGCTCCCGTCGCGCGGCCGGCGGCGGAGGGCGTCAGCCGATGAGGCTGCCCGTGTTGACCGTCGTGTATGCCATGACGTTGAGCCAGAGCACGGCCACGATGCTCAGACCCACCAGGAGCAGGATCGTCAGAATGCGCAGTCCCCGGGTGCGGCCGACCGACACGGCGATCGCGAAGAGCACGACCGGCAGCGCGATGGTCAGCAGCCACATCCCCCATCCGAGGGCGTTGAGCGACAGCCCCGCCGCCGCGGTCGTCTGCACGCTCTGCACGAGCTGCGAGATGCCGCTCCACACCGCGTACGCGTAGAGCAGGGCGAACACGCCCGCGATGGTCGCGACGATCCAGGTCGGTCGCTTCGCGACGCTCGTCGTCTCGGTCACTGCCCGATCACCCCCACCATCACGAACGGCCACGGGACGAGCACGACCACACCCACGAGCAACGCGGCGATCCGCAGCCAGGCGGGGCGGCCGCGCGTGAGGTACCAGCTCGCGGCGAACCAGATCGCCGGGGCCAGGATCGCGAGCACCATGCTGCCGTGGAACATCGCGTCGGCCACGGCGCCCGTCTGCACCTGGATCCAGTCCCGCAGGCGCATCGCGCCGAGCACCCAGCCGACGGTCCACAGCAGATACACGCCGCCCAGCACGCCGAGCGTCACGAGCGCCACGTCACCCAGTCGCCGTGCCTCCGGCTCCCCGTCGTCCGCGCGCTGCTCGGCCGCCGGCTCCGGGGCACGCTCCCCGCCCGTTCGGGGCGCCGCATCGACCGGCGCGCCCGCGGCCGCCACGGGCTCGGCGGCACCGCCGGAGGCCCCAGGGACGAGGGTCGGATCGTCCTCGTCGCCCGCCCAGGAGAGCGCGTCGTCGTCAGGTCGCGGCATAGGGCACAGCGTAGCGATCCCTACTGCGGACCGCCCGCGGGCGTAGCGTGATCGGCATGAAGGTGCTCGGTGCGGTCAGGGCGTCGCGGCGCACGCCGGCGGTGCAGGCGGCGAAGGCGTTCCTCGCCACGATCGCCGCGTGGCTGCTCGCCAGCTGGCTGATCCCGCACGGACCGCCGCCGGTGTTCGCGGCGATCGCGGCGCTGCTCGTCGTGCAGCCGAGCCTGAACCAGTCGTACCTGAAGGCCCTCGAGCGCAGCGCGGGCGTGATCGCGGGCGTCGTCGTGGCGTCGCTCGTGGCCCTCGCCATCCCCGATCCGGTCTGGGCCCTGCCCGTCGCGGTGGGCGGTGCCATCCTGCTCGCATGGGCGCTGCGCATGACGGCCGGCACGTCGAACCAGGCCGGCATCAGCGCGCTGCTCGTCATCGCACTGGGCGCCGCCACGCCGTCGTACGCCTTCGACCGCGTCATCGAGACCGTCCTCGGCGCGGTCATCGGCTTCGTCGTCAACCTCGCGCTCGTGCCGCCCGTCGCCGTCGCGCCGGCCCGCGAGGCGATCGAACGGCTCGGCGAGGAGCTCGCCCGCTCCCTCGAGCGGCTGGCCGACGCCCTGGGCACGACGAACTCGCGCGCCGAGCTCGAGTCGCTCATGGTGCAGGCGCGCCTGCTGCGGCCCATGCGCGACGCCGCGGAGTCGGCACTCGACGCCGCCGCCGACTCGCTCGCCCTCAACCCCCGCGGGCGGCAGCACCGCGAGGCCATCGCGGCGCAGCGCGCACTGCTGGGCACCTTCACCTCGCTGATCCGCCAGACGGTGGGCATGACGCGCGCCTTCTACGACCACCACGACGACGAGATCGCGCGCGAGCCCGCCGTCCCCGGCATCGCGACGCAACTGCGCGCGGCCGCCCACGACGTGCGCCTGCGCGTGCGGCGCTCGGTGCCCGATGCCCCCGAGACGCGCACACTGCCCGCCCTCACCGATCCGCTCACGGTCGACCCGCCCACCGGCCCGCACTGGATTCTCATCGGCTCGCTCCTGGAGGACCTGCGCCGCGTGCACGGCGAGCTGGCGGAGCCGCTCGACGGGGACCGGATGGCAGGATGACGCCATGACCCGGCTCATGCTGCTCGACACGGCCTCGCTCTACTTCCGCGCCTACTACGGGGTGCCCGACACGTTCCGGTCCCCCGACGGCACGATCGTGAACGCGGCGCGCGGGCTGCTCGACATGGTCGCCAAGCTCGTGTCGACGTATGAGCCGAGCCGGCTCGTGGCGTGCTGGGACGACGACTGGCGCCCGCAGTGGCGGGTGGACCTGATCCCGTCGTACAAGACGCACCGCGTCGTGCAGCAGGTCGCCGGCGCGCCCGATGTCGAGGAGGTGCCCGACCCGCTGCAGGCGCAGGTGCCGATCATCCGCGAATCGCTTGCGGCGCTCGGCATCGCCGTCGTCGGGGCGCCGCAGCACGAGGCGGACGACGTGATCGGCACGCTCGCCACGCGCGAGCCCGGCCGGGTGGATGTCGTCACGGGCGATCGAGACCTGTTCCAGCTCGTCGACGATGAGCGCGACGTCCGCGTGATCTACACCGCGCGGGGCATGAGCAGCCTCGAGGTCGTGACCGACGAGGTGGTGCGCGCCAAGTACGGGGTGCACGCGGCGCAGTACGCCGACTACGCCACCCTGCGCGGTGACGCCTCCGACGGCCTGCCGGGTGTGAAGGGCGTGGGCGAGAAGACCGCCGCGACCCTGCTGGCGGCACACGGCGACCTCGCCGGCATCCGCGCCGCCGCCGCGGCGGGCGAGGGCATGTCAGCCGGGGTGCGCGCCAAGCTGGCCGACGCCGCCGACTACCTCGACGTGGCGCCGCGGGTCGTCGCGGTGGCGCGCGACCTCCCTCTCGAGCCCTGCAACGACGCGCTGGGCGGCTTCGACGCCGACGCGGCCCGCGCCCTGGCGGCGCGCTGGGGCCTGTCCCAGCCGATGGACCGCGCGATCGCGGCCATCGAGGCCGTCGCCGGCTGAGCCGGTCCGCCCAGGACGACGGCGTTCAGCGCCGCTGCGCGCCGATCACGGCGCCGGTCAGCAGCACCGTGAAGCCGACGCCCAGCGCGAGGCTAAAGGCGAGCGGCGCGCTCCAGCCGCCCGTGGCGTCGTGGAGCGCGCCCGCGATCGGCGCACCGAGCGTGCCGAACACGTAGGCGAGCCCCTGCACGAGGGCCGATCCCGTCGCCGCCTCGGCGTCGGTGCGCACGACGCGCATCAGCACGGTGAAGATCACGACGAACCCGCCCGCGTGCGCGATCGATCCGATCGCCGCCCACAGCGCCAGCAGCTGCGGCGCCAGGAGCATGCCGCCCGAGACGAGGATCCAGCACGCGCTCACCACCGCCGCGGGCACCATGAGCGGCAGGTACCGTGCCAGCACCGGCACGACGAAGGCGCCGACGATCGCACCGCCCTGGAAGATCGACGCGAGCGCGCCCGCCGTCGTGGCATCCACACCGTTGAGGTCGGCCGCCATGGCCGGCAGCCACGTGGAGATCGCGTAGTAGGCCGCCGACTGGCACGCGAAGGTGCCGGTGAGCAGCCACACGACGGGGTGCCGCACCGCCCGTCCGCGGCCGGCCAGCACCGGTACCGGGCCGGTGAGGGCGAGCGACTCGGCCGCCGTTCCCGCGGCGCGGGTCTCGCCCGAGTAGCGCTCGGCCCACGTGGCGCCGGGAGCGCGGTCGCGCTGCAGGTGCACGACCCACAGCACGATCCCCACCACCGACAGCAGGCCCCACGACAGCAGGGCGAGCGGCCAACCGGCCAGCTCGGCCAGCGGAGCGGTCGCGAGCGTCGCGAAGAGCGAGCCCACGTTGAGCATGGCCGTGTAGGCGGCCGTGACGGTCGCGACGTTGCGCTCCGGCACGTCGCGGCGGATGATCACGGGGATCACGACGTTGCCGATCGTGATGGCCGCGCCGGCGACGATCATGCCCGCGATCATCCAGCCGTATGAGGGCACCGAGCGGATCAGCGTGCCGGCGATCACACCGGCCAGGCAGATGAGCAGCGCCAGCTCGGGGCCGGCGCGCCGGATCACCAGGGCCGCGGCGGGCGTCACGATCGCGAACATGAGCACGGCGCTCGTCATGATGAGCGATGCGCCTGCGGCGTCCAGGCCGAGCTGATGCTCGATGTCGCGCAGCACGGGCGACACGGCCAGCACCGGCGCCCGCAGGCTCAGGGCGGCCACGAGCACGCCCGCGACGACGAGCCAGGGGAACGCCCGCCTCGGCAGCGAGGCGGGCGAGGACGTCATGGCGCCAGTCTACGTCCGGGCCGACGGGCGCCCCGGAGGCCTCAGGCCTCGGCTACCTCGCGGGTGGCGCGCACCCAGGCCTCCAGCTTGGCCTCGGCGCGACCGTCGTCGATCGCCGCCGCGGCCTCGTCCCTGGCCTCGATCAGCCGCTGGATGAGGTTGCGCTGGGCCTGCGAGGGGTCCTGCGAGAGCCGGTACGCCACGATGCCGGCCGCGGCGTTCAGCAGCACGATGTCGCGCACGGCGCCCTGCTCGCCCGCGAGGGTGCGGCGCAGCACGCCCGCGTTGTGCAGGGGGTCGCCGCCCCGGATGTCGTCGAGGGTCGCGGTCGGCATGCCGAGATCGCGCGGGTGGATGTCGAACTCGTGCTGATCGCCGTTCGAGATCTGCCAGATGCGGCTGTAGCCCGTCGTCGTCAGTTCGTCGAGGCCGTCCTCGCCGCGGAAGACGAGGGCGGTGGCGCCGCGGGTGCGGAAGACACCGGCGATGAGCGGCACGACGTCGGGGTTGGCCACGCCCACGGCGTTGGCCTCGGCCCGCGCCGGGTTCACGAGCGGCCCCAGGAAGTTGAAAACCGTCGGCACGCCCAGCTCGCCGCGCACCGGGGCGGCGTGCTTGAAGCCGGGGTGGAACGCGGCGGCCCACGCGAAGGTGATGCCGGCACGCTCCAGCACGCCGGCGACCGCCTCCGGCGACAGCGTCAGGTCGATGCCGAGCTGGCCGAGCACGTCGGACGAGCCCGTCTTCGAGCTCACCGCGCGGTTGCCGTGCTTGACGACCGGGATGCCGGTGGCGGCGATCACGATCGAGGCCGTCGTCGACACGTTCACGGTGCCGATCCGGTCTCCCCCGGTGCCGACGATGTCGAGCACGTTGGGGTCCACCGGCAGGGGCACCGCGGCGTCGAGGATCGCGTCGCGGAAGCCGATGATCTCCTCCACCGACTCGCCTTTGGCGCGCAGCGCCGTGAGGAATCCGCCCAGCTGCGCGGGCGTCGCCTCGCCGCGCATGACCTGCCGCATCGCCCAGTGCGCCTGCGACACGCTCAGGTCGGTGCGCGAGAGAAGGGTGGTGAGCACGTCGGCCCAGGTCGGTTCCGCCATGCACCGATCCTATCCACGGGCGTTTCCCGCCTGACTTTCAGCGGCCGCTTAGGTCGGCCTAACTTCGACGCATTGTCGAAGTTGCCCGAATCATGCCCGAGGATCGGCAATAATGGACGGGTGACGACCCCCGCGACGTATGCCCCGGCACCGAAAGTGAAGCGACCTGACCCGGTCGCGGTCGGCACGATTGTGTGGCTCGGCAGCGAAGTCATGTTCTTCGCCGGCCTGTTCGCGATCTACTTCACGCTCCGCAGCACCGGGCCGGAGCTGTGGGCGGATCGCACCGAGCTTCTCAACGTGCCCTTCGCTCTCATCAACACGATCATCCTGGTGCTGTCCAGCGTGACGTGCCAGATGGGCGTGTTCGCCGCGGAGCGCGGCCAGCCCTACACCGTCAAGGGACAAGGCTGGAAGTCGTGGGGCATGGTCCCGTGGTTCTGGCTGACGTTCGCGCTCGGCGCGATCTTCGTCTGCGGCCAGGTGTGGGAGTACGCACAGCTCGTCGCGCACGGTCTGCCGATCACGGCGGACTCGTACGCCTCGGCGTTCTACATCACCACCGGCTTCCACGCGCTGCACGTCACGGGCGGCCTCGTCGCGTTCCTGCTCACGATCGGCCGCGTGTACGCGGTCAAGCAGTTCCGCCGCAAGGAGGAGACCACGGCGATCGTCGTGTCGTACTACTGGCACTTCGTCGACGTGGTGTGGATCGCCCTGTTCATCGTCATCTACTTCCTCAAGTGAGAGCGGAGCTGAAGAAACACATGGCACGCGAGAAGAAGATGCGTCGCTCGACCGGCCGCCGGAGCCCCCTGGCCACGGCCGCCCTCATCGGCATCGGCCTGCTCATCACGGGTGGTGGCTACGCGGCCGCCTCCGCCGCGGTGGCGTCGACGGCCGAGACCTCCCAGACCCAGACGGCGCTGACCGCCGAGGACGGCGAGAAGCTGTTCCAGGCCAACTGCGCCACCTGCCACGGCATGGACCTGCAGGGCACCGACGACGGCCCCTCGCTGGTCGGCGTGGGCGAGCTCGCGGTCGAGTTCCAGGTCGCCACCGGCCGCATGCCGCTGCAGGCCCAGGGCCCGCAGGCACCGCAGAAGCCGGTGCAGTTCACCGAGGAGCAGATCCAGGCCCTGGCGGCCTACGTGCACTCGGTCGCGCCCGGCCCGAGCTACCCCGACGAGCACATCCTCGACGGCGAGGGCGATGTCTCGCGCGGCGCCGAGCTGTTCCGCATCAACTGCGCGATGTGCCACAACGTGGCCGCCGCCGGCGGTGCGCTGACCGAGGGCAAGTGGGCGCCGGACATCCAGGACACCAGCGGCCTGCACATCTACGCCGCCATGGTGACCGGCCCGCAGAACATGCCGGTGTTCAACGACATGAACCTCACCCCCGAGGACAAGCGGGACATCATCTCTGCTCTGCTCTATCAGCAGCAGATGGAAGCTCCTGGTGGCTTCAACCTCGGTTCGCTGGGCCCGGTCTCCGAGGGTCTGTTCGCCTGGATCTTCGGCATCGGCGCCCTCGTGGCGATCACGGTGTGGATCACGGCGAAGTCGAACTGACGCATGACGAACGAACGTGAAGTGACGAGGAGCACCATGGCACACGAGGGCGACACGCAGGCGGTGGAGGCGTACCGGCCTTCCCCCGGCCTCGCCGTCCCTGTCTCCGATCCGGTGAAGAACCCGGGTCTGCCGCCGCACCGTGCGCGGATGACCGACAAGGACCCGAAGGTCGAGAAGACGGCGGCCCGCACGGTCTACACGCTGTTCTACATCTCGGTGGCCGCCAGCCTCTGGGCCGTCGCGGCGTACATGCTGTTCCCGATCGAGGACGGCTCGACCGTCTCGGTCCGCTACAACAACATGTTCATCGGACTGGGGATCGCGGCCGCGCTGCTGTCGATCGGCATCGGCGCGATCCACTGGGCCAAGGCGCTGATGAACGACAAGGAGTACGTGGAGGACCGCCACCCCACGCGCGGCTCCGAGCCCACGCGCGCCGCCGCCGTCAAGGCGTTCGCCGACGCCAACGAGGAGTCGGGCTTCGGTCGTCGCAAGATGATCCGCAACTCGCTGTTCGTCGCGCTCGGCGCCTCGATCCTGCCCGGCATCACGCTGTTCCGCGGCCTCGCCCCGATGTCCGGCGACCCCGTGCACCTCCTGCAGCACACCATGTGGAAGGAGGGCATGCGCCTCGCCCGCGACCCCGAGGGCACGCCCATCAAGGCGTCCGAGGTCACGCTCGGCTCGGCCTTCCACGTCATTCCCGAGGAGCTCGCGGGTCTCGGCCACGACGAGGGCTACCTCGAAGAGAAGGCCAAGGCGATCGTGCTGCTCATGCGCCTGCTGCCCGAGCAGCTCATCGAGCGCGAGGAGCGCAAGGACTGGTCGTACGACGGCATCGTCGCGTACTCGAAGGTCTGCACGCACGTCGGCTGCCCCGTCGCGCTGTACGAGCAGCAGACCCACCACCTGCTGTGCCCGTGCCACCAGTCGCAGTTCGACGTGACGGAGGAGGCGAAGGTCATCTTCGGCCCCGCCGCCCGTCCCCTGCCGCAGCTGCCGATCACGGTCGATGACGAGGGCTACCTCGTCGCCCGCAGCGATTTCACCGAGCCCGTCGGCCCGAGCTTCTGGGAGCGCCACTGATGAGCACCGCCACGCTTCAGGAAGAGAAGAAGGACGACAAGCCGCTCGGCGGCCGGTTCGTCGGCGCAGCCGCCAACTACATCGACGAGCGCACGAGCCTTTCGGGCTTCGTCAAGGAGCTGGGCCGCAAGGTCTTCCCCGACCACTGGTCGTTCATGCTCGGCGAGATCGCGCTGTGGTCGTTCGTCGTCGTGCTGCTCTCGGGAACGTTCCTGACGTTCTTCTTCCAGGCCTCGATGGTCGAGACGCACTACCACGGCGCCTATGAGCCCATGCGCGGCATCGCGATGTCGGCGGCGCTCGAGTCGACCCTGCACATCTCGTTCGACCTGCGCGGCGGCCTGCTCGTGCGCCAGATCCACCACTGGGCGGCCCTGGTGTTCATCGCCGGCATCGGCGTGCACATGCTGCGCGTGTTCTTCACGGGCTCGTTCCGCAAGCCGCGCGAGCTGAACTGGGTGATCGGCTTCGTGCTGTTCATCCTCGCGATGGCCGAGGGCTTCACCGGCTACTCGCTGCCGGACGACCTGCTCTCGGGCAACGGCCTGCGCATCATCGACGGCATGATCAAGGGCATCCCGCTGATCGGTACGTGGACGTCGTACCTGCTCTTCGGCGGCGAGTTCCCCGGCACCGACATCGTCGGGCGCCTGTACACGCTGCACATCCTGATCCTGCCGCTGCTGGTGATCGCCCTCGTGGGCCTGCACCTCGTGCTCATGATCGTCAACAAGCACACGCAGTTCGCCGGCCCCGGCCGCACGAACGACAACGTCGTGGGCTACCCGATGATGCCGGTGTACATGGCCAAGATGGGCGGCTTCTTCTTCATCGTCTTCGGCGCGATCGTGCTGATCGCCTCGATGGTGCAGATCAACCCCATCTGGAACTACGGCCCGTACGACCCGTCCCCCGTGTCGGCCGGTACGCAGCCCGACTGGTACATCGGCTTCGCCGACGGCGCGCTGCGTCTGGCCCCGTCCAACTGGGACATCTCGCTCGGCAACTACACGCTCTCGATGGGCATCCTGGCGCCGGTCGGCATCCTGGGCCTGTTCATCGTCCTGGCGATGTTCTACCCCTTCATCGAGGCGTGGATTACGGGCGACAAGCGTGAGCACCACATCGCCCAGCGCCCGCGCAACGCCGCGACGCGCACGGCGATCGGCGCAGCCGGTGTCGGCTTCTACGCCACCATGTGGGCCGCGGCCTCGTCGGACATCATGGCGACGCACTTCGGCCTCACCATGGAGGGGGTCATCCACTTCCTGCAGGCCGCGCTGATCATCGGACCGTTCGTGGTGTACTTCATCACGAAGCGCGTGTGCCTTGCCCTGCAGAAGAAGGATCGCGAGATCGTGCTGCACGGCTACGAGTCGGGTCGCATCGTGCGTCTGCCCGGTGGTGAGTACCGCGAGGTGCACAAGCCGATGGACGAGTACGAGCGCTGGAGGCTCATCCCCGACGAGGGCTACCAGCCCCTCGTGGTGCGCCCGAACGACCAGGGCCGCATCCCCGCGAGCGAGAAGCTGCGTGCCGCGTTCTCGCGCTGGTTCTTCGAGGACCGCATCGCTCCGCTCACGCAGACCGAGCTCGACCACGCCGACGAGCACCAGCGTCACGCGCTGACCGAGTACGGCCCGAGCCCGGAGGAGACGCCGCAGTTCCGCCACGGTGGTCACCGCGCCGAGCTCGAGGCGGGCGACGACACCCGCCACTGAGCGCACCGATAGGGGCCCGGTCTTCGGACCGGGCCCCTTTCGCGTTCCCGGGCGTGCGCCTGCGGCGGCTCGAGCGGGTCAGTCCGGTGTTCCCCTCCGTCCCTGCGGACGCTTCGGACGCTGGGGACGCTGCGGGAGCCGACCGCTCCCCCGTTTCGCGCGGCCGTGCGGGCTTCGTCCGCCCCCGCTCGACGACCGGAGCACGCGACGGAGACCAGCGCGGAAACGGCACGCAGCCGGCGACGTCGGGGCACGGCGGCGCCGGCGACTTCGGGGCACGGCGGCGCGGATACACGAAACCCCCGGCCGAATGATCCGGCCGGGGGTTCGCGAGAGCCGCTCGGGCTCAGTCGTCGGTCTTGCGCTTGCGCCAGCGGATGCCGGCGTTGATGAAGCCGTCCAGGTCGCCGTCGAACACCGTGGCGGGGTTTCCCACCTCGTACCCGGTGCGCAGGTCCTTCACCAGCTGCTGGCCGTAGAGGAAGTACGAGCGCATCTGGTCGCCCCAGCTCGCCGTGATCGTGCCGGCGAGCTCCTTCTTCTTGGCGGCCTCCTCCTCCTTCTGCAGCAGCAGCAGGCGGGTCTGCAGCACGCGCATGGCGGCGGCGCGGTTCTGGATCTGCGACTTCTCGTTCTGCATCGACACGACGATGCCGGTCGGGAGGTGCGTGATGCGCACGGCGGAGTCGGTGGTGTTGACCGACTGTCCGCCAGGGCCCGACGAGCGGAACACGTCGACGCGGATGTCGCCCTCGGGGATGTCGACCTCCTGGGCCTCCTCCATGACGGGGATGACCTCGACGGCGGCGAACGACGTCTGGCGCTTGTCGGCGGAGCCGAAGGGGCTGATGCGCGCGAGGCGGTGCGTGCCGGCCTCGACCGAGAGCGTGCCGTAGGCGTAGGGCGCGTCCACCTCGAACGTGGCCGACTTGATGCCGGCGCCCTCGGCGTACGAGGTGTCCATCACCTTCACGGGGTAGCCGCGGCGCTCGGCCCAGCGCAGGTACATGCGCATGAGCATCTCGGCGAAGTCGGTGGCGTCATCGCCGCCCGCGCCGGAGCGGATGGTCACGACGGCGGACCGGTCGTCGTACTCGCCGTCGAGCAGGGTCTGCACCTCGAGCTCGCCGATGGCCTTCTCGAGCGCGGCCAGCTCGGTGCGCGCCTCCTCGGCGGCGTCGGCGTCTTCCATCTCGTTGGCGAGCTCGACCATCACCTCGAGGTCGTCGAGGCGGCTCTCGATCCGGGTGACCTTCGCCAGCTGCGCCTTGGCGTGGCTGAGGGCGCTCGTCACCTTCTGCGCGTTGGCCTGGTCGTTCCAGAGTTCTGGATCGGCGGCCTCCTGCTCGAGGCGATCCACGTCCGCGCGCAGCGCGTCGACGTCGACCACCTCTCGGATGTTCGCGAACGTGGTGCGCAGCGCCTGGATGTCGGCGGAGAGATCGAGCTCAATCATGTCCTCACCAGCCTATCGCGCGGCCGCTGTGAGGCCGTCGGCGCGCGTCGGATGGCACACCGCGGCGGGAGTAACGTGGAGCGGGTGACTGCGTCCTCCGCCTTCGACGACGGCGAGAGCGTTCGGCGCACCCTGCTGCGGTTCGCGCCGATGATCTACGGCCCCACGGCGCTGTACTCGGTGGGCCAGGGCGCCATCGTTCCGCTGCTGCCCGTCATCGCCGCCGAATCGGGCGCCTCCCTGGCGCAGGCCGCTCTCGTGCCGGCCGCGCTCGTGGTGGGCCAGCTGTGCGGCAACATCCCCGCCGGCTGGCTCGTCGACCGGATCGGCGAGCGGCTGACGATGACCACCGCGGCGGTCGGCTCGATCGGCGGCGCGGCCGTCATGCTGCTGGCCGGCTCGGTTCCGCTGCTGGCGCTGGCGGCGCTGGTCGTCGGCTTCTTCGCCGCGGCCTTCGCGGTGGCGCGGCACACGTTCATGACCACCCGGGTCCCCTACACCTACCGGGCCCGCGCGCTCTCGCTGCTGGGCGGTTCCTTCCGCCTCGGCGCCTTCACCGGGCCGTTCGTCGCCGCAGCGCTGCTGGCCGCGTTCGGCTCGGAGCGGGCGAGCATCTGGTTCTTCGGCGCCGTGCTCGTCGGCGTGGCACTGCTCGTCGGCCTCGGGCCCGACCCGGAGGCGCGGCTCGCGCGCCCGGCACCGCCGCGCCAGGAGGCGGGGATGGCCGAGGACACCGGCGAGCCGGTGACGGGCTCCATCCCCACGTCCGAGCGCGCGGGCGTGTTCCGCACCATGTGGCAGAACCGGCGCGTGCTCTCGCGCCTCGGCGCCGCGGCGGCGTCGCTCGCGGCGGTGCGTGGGGCACGCCAGACCGTGCTGCCCCTGTGGGGCGTTTCCATCGGGCTGGATTCCTCCACGATCGCGCTCGTCGTCGGCGTGGCCGGCGCCCTCGACTTCGCCCTGTTCTACGTGAGCGGCCAGGTGATGGACCGCTTCGGCCGCATCTGGGCGGCCGTGCCCTCGACCCTGCTCATGGGCGGCGCGCTCGTGGCTCTCGCCTTCACACACGACGCACCTCAGGCCACCCTCTGGTTCGGCGTCTTCGCGATCGTGATCGGCGTGGGCAACGGGCTCTCCAGCGGCATCCTGCTCACCGTGGGCGCCGACGTGGCGCCGAAGGAGGAGCCGGCGTCGTTCCTCGGCTCCTGGCGCACGCTCACCGATGCCGGCGGCGCCGCCACCCCGCTACTCTTCTCGGGCCTCACCGCGGCCTTCTCGCTCTCGGTCGCCACCGGCGCCGTCGGACTCATCGGCCTGCTCGGCGCGCTGGCGTTCCTGCGCTGGCTGCCGCGCTACGCGCCGGACCGCTGACCCGTCCCGGGTTGAAGACCGCCCGTCAGTTCAGCGCCGTCCGACTTGTCGCCGTGGCCTCGAGCGGCACGCCGTCGGGCACGAACGGCGACAGCAGCGGCGGATGCCACGTGTCGGCGACCGTGACGCGTGCGGAGTGCCCGTCGGGCGTGCCGGCGGAGACGAGCGTCGCTCCCCCGCCGGTCAGCTCGACGACCGCCGCCGCCTGCTCGCGCACGCCCGCCTCCTCCAGCACCGCCTCGGGGCCGCCCTCCGCGGCGACGATCGCGAAGCCGTCGGCACCCGCCAGCGCCGCCGCGTCGGCGAGCGCGTCAAGCCGCTTCTGACTCAGGTACTACGAGGTCGCGTCGACGCACACGACGATGACGGCGAGTGCCAGCAGCGCGTATCCGAGCGTGAGCAGCAGTGTGCTGCCCCGCTCGTCCGTGCCGAGGTGGCGGCGCCGACGCCGGATGTCCGGCGCGACGGCGGCGGCCCCGGAACGGTGAGCGCGCGAATGTCGTGAGAGCCGCGTCATCCCGACCCCAGAAGCGCGAGACCTTCTGTCCGGAC
The DNA here is from genome assembly GCF_946151065.1 of Microbacterium sp. Marseille-Q6965. Classification (GTDB taxonomy): domain Bacteria; phylum Actinomycetota; class Actinomycetes; order Actinomycetales; family Microbacteriaceae; genus Microbacterium. Next base: position 138,641 of record NZ_CAMGZA010000005.1, read on the forward strand.
GTCGCCTCGACCGGAACGACCGCGATGCGATCGACGCCGAGGATGGACGGCACAAGGGGCAGCCCCACCCCCGAACGGACCGTCACGAGCACCGTCGCACCCGCCGCCGGGCAGCCCGCTGCGGCGGGCACGCACTCGACGCTCACGTCCGTGCGGCCGAGGTCCATGCCGTACTCGCCCGCGATCGAGCGCAGGGTCGCCTCGGCGGTGGCCGCCGGGTCCCCCTCCGAAGCCTGCGTGATGGCGCGGGCCGTGCAGCGCGCGGCGGCCTCCGCGCCGAGCGCGTGGTTCTGCACCTGCCCCGCCGCGACCACGAGGTAGACCAACGGCACGAGCATGAGGAGCCCGACCGTGATGAGCTCGTGCGTAGGGCGAGGATCGAAGCGCCGAGCCACACGCGGTCCCTCAGGTTGAACGCGGCCGTGTCGATGTCCCGCGCGTCATCCTCGGCGAGGTACGCGGCGAGCGCGACAAGGGCCGTCGTGTGCGCTTTGGTGTCCCCTTCGGCGGCGACGATCGCGGCGCACCGCTCGGCGTCCTGCGCGGTCATACTGGACGGATTGTGGGGGAGGTCGGCGAGCCATGACATCGCCGCAGGTGGGATCCCGAGGGTCAGGCGGATGCGGCGCGGATCGGGACGCGCGGGGCGGGGGATCATGACAGGATCTCCAGACGCTCGGAGGGGCTGAGGAGGTCGGCACCGATCTGGCAGGCCGACGCGACGACGAAGCCCGCCGCCCGAGCCCGCTGAAGCGGTCCGCACCCCTCGGCCCTCGCCGAGTGCCGCCGCGGTGCGGCCGACTGGCTCGCCGACGCCCGCCCGGCCCGGCCCGTGTCGCATCCGAACGGCGAGCGGTGCGCCTGGTGCGGAACGGCGACCGCGACCGGTCGTCGTCCCTCCGAAGCATGGTTCGGGAACCTCTGCGCGACGCGCCGCGACCGAGGCGACCGGCGGCACCTCGTACGACGCCCTGTGGCAGGCCATCGATCCCGACCGCGCCACCCGCCACAGCACGTCGATCCCGTTCGACCCCGACGGCGTGCGCCCCTGGTCCCGGGACGGCGGCGGCGGCACCCCCTGGTCGCATCACGGCGGAATCGACGCGCTTCGCGAGCACGTCGCCCTCCTGATCGACGCCTACTGACCCGGCTCCTCGGAGCCCTCCGCCTCGGCGACTCGCTTCATGATGTAGGCCGGATGCATCGCTTTCACCGCCGCGATGCTCGCGTCAAGCTCTGCCGACGCGGCCTCGATACGACGGAACCATTTCGAGCCGTCAAGGTCGGGTTTCTCCCCGCGAGCGTAAGCACTCGCGATCTCCGAGCCCTCGTTTAGCAGGATGGGCACGGTCAGCACCCAACTTGGCGTACCGATCAGGAACGACGGAAACGACTCCTGATCCCCGAGATTCCCGAGGATCAGCCGCAGTTGGGCCCTTGCATCGGCATCCGGCAGCATGTTGATCGCCTGCCCGAGCCTGTACAGGCTTTCGCTGAACAGGTGCCGCTCGTACGCCTCATCGAATGCAGGACCCTCCGCCTTTGTCTCGTTCGTAATCCGCTCGTACGCGATTCCCTCCGCGAGAAACAGGTCCGCGACACGACGCGCCTCCGCACGCAGGTCGGCGACGGCCTCATCCTCGCGCCGTTGTCGATCGCGGCGCGACTCCCGGCGATCGGCGAGCGCCTGCGTGAGAAACACCGTCCCGAGACTCACCGCAGCGCCAATCAACGCCGTGATCAGCGGGAACCACGACGACCACTCCATGCTGTCACCCTAGCGATCGACCTAACCGTGATTAGCGCGCCGCTACCGTGGTCCGCATGTCCGACCCGTTCGCCGACGCCGTACAACCGCACTGCCCCGACTGCGCCGTCGTGATGCGTCCGGCGCCCGACGGCGACCGGTGCCCCGCGTGCGGCCGACTTGTACCGCACCAGGACGTCACGCGGCCCGAGCACGACGGCCCCTCGCTCCCCGGCTACTAAGCGCCGAGCCTGAGCACCTTACGCGCGCTCTCCTGGAACTTCTGCCCGGCCCTTTCGCGTGCTTCGTCATCGTCAGCCTCGTAAGCCTCCTGGAGCGCGAGGACCGCCGCTCTCAACTCGGCGGGGCCAAGCACGATGAGTGGCGTCAGCGACTCGGCAACAGTCGCGTACAACTCGTCGGCCTCGTCCTGGAGCCGCTTGATCCGGTCGACGTCGCCGTCGTACCGATTGCCGGTCGCGATCTTCATCTGCTTCGCCGTGTTCAACTCGAAAGCTAAAGTCAGGCCGTACGCGCGCACGACGGCCTCGTATCGTCGCTCTCGCAGCCACCTCGCGTGCTCGCGGCGCCCCTGGATCCAGGCGCCGATGAGCGTCGCGACGATCGTCAGCAGGACGCCGCCCGCGCCTGAGGCGGCGGCCAGCACCAACCCTTCAATCGCCGCACCATCGCCCACACCAGGCGTCGGGATGGGCGAGGGCGAGGCGGCGTCAAGGATCACGCCGCGAGCCTAGCGGCGGATCTCGGGAACCCCGCGCGCGCACGCGCGCATACGCGCGCGCTTCGGCCGCCGGTCCGGACCCGTGAACCCCACTCACGACTAGGCCGAAACCGGGAAACGCTCCAAGGTCGTTACGACTGCTAGCCCCGCGGTCATGAGTGTGACTGTGTCGGAATACCGTCAGGTGAGATCACGGCACACTCGCGAACGTGACCGATGCAGGATCTCACCCGGGCTGTCGTCTACTCCCAGTTGCTATCGAGGGTCGCCGCGTCGGCGTCCCAGAGGAATAGCTCGTAGTCCGTCGTGATGACATCGATCCCAAGTTGCTTGTCGAGGTACTCGCCTGCCGGGGTGTACGACGACACCTTGAGAAGCGTCACCGAATCGTGGGAGGGATCGGCGTATATCGCCTTTGCGATCGCGTTGCCAGCCTCGACGAGCTCGGCGCGGTCGACGCCGGCACTGCAGATTCGGGCTACCGCCTCGACCATGCCGGGATCATCCGTCGAGTGTATTACCTGCATTCCCGGATTGAGCACGATACCGTCCGGGAGCACCGCATTGGCGGCGGACTCCAACCGCGCTCGAATCCGCCGGCGGATTCGGGACGTAGTCGAGGCACTCCTGCGGCACGTCGGCTGCAGCCTCCACCGTGGGCGTTGGCGTCGGCGGGCACGATGTGCGAGTCGTCGAGCACGGGCTTCGTGCGCATCGTCGCCTCCCCCGTGGTAAGACCGTGCCCCGCCGCTCATCACCGCTCGAGCGTGCGCATCATGCGACCCGAGACGAGGCCGCTCTCTCCGCGGCGCGGGCCGATCCATCGGCGGCGCGGGAGGTCATGGCGGCAGGGCGGTCGCTCTGCAGAGGGATGTGAGCGTGTGGCGGCGGGGTCACAGCTGAACGAAAGAAGCCCCGCCGGGTCGGCAGGGCTTCGGTCATAGTTCAGGTGCAAGCACTGCTTAACACGACACTAAGACACTTTTGACACTTATTGAAGTGACTCAGTCCTCTGCGCCGTCTACGTCGAGCGTTTCATCGCTCATCCGCTCAAGTCCGAGCATCGGATCCGACTCCGTGCCATCCAACACGAAGGCGCGCAAGATCTCCGCCCGTCGCGACAGCGCCGAGCCGTCGTTTGTGGACTGGACAAGCAGGTTGTATTCCCGGAGTCGCGCGTCTGCACGCGTGGTGAAGAGCGTGCTGGAATCGTTGATCCTGGCGGCTTGGCGGCGTGCTTCCTCGAACGTCTGCAGTACAGCAGGGCGAACCTCGCGAGCGAAATCAGCGTCTCGGAAGCATATGTAATAGACGACCACGGTGCCGATTGATCGAAGGAGCGGATCGTTCTCATCGAACGTATCGCACATGCGATCTAGCGTTTCTGTCGCCGCCTGCTCGTACCGGCCCATCTCGGCGTCGCTGATCGTTCGATCCGGATCGCGAGTGGCTCGAAACAGCTCGAGTAGCGTCGCTGCCTTGGTGTCCGACAGTCTGCGTTTGGTACCAAGCTGATGCTCGATGGCGAGGAACTTCGCGGCCAGTTCGCGGTACTTGTATCGAGCACTTCGAATCGGCGAGCGCTCGGTAAGCAGCTTATGCTCCGCCAGGCGATTGGCCGAATCTCGCGTGGGACTCTGGATCGAGTTGCGCTTCTCTGCGGCATTGAGCGCTGTCGCGGCGTTGAGCCGCGTGAACATCTCCTCCACGAGATCGCCACTGTTCGCATGGACTATTACGACCGGTAGCACAAAGCCCCAGAACCTCTCGGCCAACTCCGGGTAGGTCTCGTCCAGCTCGGAGAGCGTCATGCCACTCGCCTTGACGTCGTCATCTTCGAAGAAGTAGAAATCCTCGGCGAGTGTCAACGAGTCATCGGCGAACGCGAGGATGCTCTCGAGACGTTGTTTGCCGTCGATCACCGCATACTCGTAGGTGAGTCCGCTCGGCGAGACCCGCTTGTCCAGAACTTCTTCGAAGTAGAGCTTTGGGAGGTCGAGTCCGTTGATGATGGAGTCGATCAGAGTGGCGCGAGTCCCTGGCTTCCAGACCTCCCCCTCGCGCTGGTATGGAGGATCGAGATCGACCACCGAGCGCATGCGGACGAACCTTGCTATGGTCAGGTCGCGCATCGGGACAGTGCGGATCCTCATGACGAGCCCCCGTAGTTCTTCTTGATTCGTTGCGAAATCCGGTCTAGATCTCTGTAGATCGTCGACTCGTCGAAACCGAGGGCGTCGAGTTGCGTCCGAATGTGCGGCTTCGCGGCGCCCGGGATATTGAAAGCACGCACAGCTGCGGACCCCCGGAGCGGCTCAGGGTCCGCGCGACGAGGCTTTTGTTCGACGGTGAACGTACCGGCCTGGAAGCGGATGCGGTCGAACAGCAGGGGCGCAACCACCGCCCTCGGCGTCTTCTGGATGCCGCCGTCTTTGCCCGGAAGATACTTGTCGAGGTCTTCGTCAGAACTGGACAGCAGCCGCAAGTTTCCGTCGGCATCGCCGGCGTCGCGATTCAGCTTGGTGGGGTTGAGGATGAACAACGTGCCGTCGCGCGAGTCCTCGCTCTTGTGCGCCGCATCCGGTTCCTCAACGGCGAAAAACAGGCCGACGAGCGGACTCTGAGACCAGTCGAGTAGGCGAGTGGGGAGCTCATGATGCTGAGCGAACGCGATCCAACCCCAGTCGTCGAATCCGTACTGGAGGCCGGTCGCCGCTGCTTCGTGGCGGAAGCGCGCGAGCATGGTCTCTTCGTTCTCACGATGGTCGTCGTTCCGAAACGTCGAAGGTGATAACTGCCAGTCCTGCCGTCGATGACCGCGGTACCACCGCTCTACGCCATCGGCTGTGACCGTCGAGAGAATGGCAACGAGATCCTCGACCGAACGTATCTCAGGTGGCTTGGAGGTCGAAGTCGGCGTCGATTGTTCGTCGGTCACACGCTCAAGCTAGCAGAGCCTCTAATGCCGTTTGGTCAACGTCGCCACCTTCAGGGACACGCTGCTCGCTTTGTCGCTCCTGCGTCGTCCCGAGCGCCGCCGACCGTAGCGTTGAGATCAGCGCCTCTCCGATCGACGCAGCCACGTCGACTGCAACAGCGTTGCCGATCACGCCCATCATCCGACTGCGTGATGCGGGGAACTCGTACTGGCGAGGGAAGCCCTGAACCAACGCGGCTTCACGAATAGTGAGATAGCGCACGGTTCCGTTAAGTCGACGAATCATCGCCTCACCGCCTGCGACACCGTGAACTCCCGCTTTGATTGTCTTACTCGGGAGATCCAAGGGGCTTCCCGTGTGATTTGGGTACACGCGAGCGCCGGGAATGGCGATGTGGTTCGGCCATCCCGCCGGCGAGCGCTTCCCGTTCGGAGTCGGCACCTGAGCGAGAAGGTCGCGAAGCGTTCGCCAAGGCAAGAGGTCTAGACTCTTCTCTCCCTCCGTGAGCCGGCGCAGAGACCCGATCACTGATTTCGGCGGCCCCGCTGGCACCTTGAGACCATGCCGCTTCCAGTAATCCCCCGTCACCCATTGGTCCCGGAGCAGAGCCATACGACTGTGCGTCCGCGTGACCCCCGGCCAGTCGGACCGATCCATGAGATCCGCCCGGATTCCAATCAGGAAGACTCGCTTGCGGTTTTGAGCGACACCGAGGTCCGCAGCATCAATCTGCTCTCGAAACACGTGATAGACATCGTCGCCACGGCTTCGAAGAATGCGCGCGTAATGGTCGGACCAAAGCTCATCTGCGTTCAATGGCTCAACGTCCGGTCGACGCATCTGATCCTGAACGTACTCGAGGTACGGCGCGAAAGAAGCTCGCAACAGACCCGGCACGTTCTCGAACACGACGAAGGGTGGCAAGAGGCGTCGCACCAGATCCAACGCGGCCGGGAACATGTTTCGCTCGTCTGCGTGGCCGGCGCTCGCTCCCGCGAGGGAAAACGGTTGACACGGCGGCCCACCCGCGATTAGCGATACAGGTCCCATAGCGGCCAGCTGTGGCAGTACGTCGCGAACATCCTTCTCGATCACGCGATCCTTCTCCCACGTGGCCTCGGAGGCGTTGTGGCGAAGAACGAGAGCCGCAGGGTTCCACCACTCGGCGAGCGCGAGATGCCGAAACCCGGCCCGCTTCATCCCCAAGGCCATCCCTCCGCCGCCCGCAAATAGCTCGATCGATGTCAGATCGAACGTAGACGGAGCGCCGCCGATGGGAGCTACAGAGCGAGCCATCTGTCGCGGTACCTGCCCTCTCGTTTCCACTTCACCGGGACGGGCTACACGCGTTCCGGCGAGGGCCAGACTAATCGATCCCATCATTGGATCGCTCACGCGCTCGACTCTGTTGGCCGTTTGCGTGGCCGTCCGCGCCTCTCTCGCATTGCCTTTTCAGCAGCGAGGACATCCTCGACTCGAGAATGGCCGGCGATTGACTTCAGATCACCGGACTCCACCCATCGGCGGATACGACGCTCAGCGGATGCCAGCGCAGTCCCCTCGGCGCGGATCCGCTCGGCGGCTTCCGCGAGCGTCAGCCAGGTCTTCACGCGGACTCTCCCCTCTTGCGTGCCGCGACAGCGAGCACGTCCTGTTCCTTCACACGACCAAGCTCCCGCATGAGATCACCGTCCTTGATCCACTTTCGGATTGTGGCGACGGATCGCTCGGCAAGGCGAGCGGCATCCGTCATGTTGAGCAGGTGTGGGTACACCCGCGGGTGCTCGACGTCCTCGACGATCGCGACCGGCTCGGCGAAGAACGACGCCCACAGGCCGCCGTCGTCGAGCGAGTTCGCCTCCCACCCGCAGTCGCTCGTCGTGCAGCGGTAGCGGGTCGGGCGCCGGTTCCGACCAGGCTGGACGCGCACCACCTTAAGGTCGCAGTCCGGGCAGGGCACGTTCGCCCACTGCGGCTGATCGTCGAGCGCATACCGCGCTGCGGCATCCGCGATGCGCCACGGGGACGGCTCGCCGCCGTGCACCTGGGCGACGCCCGCCCAGAGCGCCTCGATCTGGTGCGAGTCGTTCGCCAGGCTGTCGAGCTCGTCGAGGATCACCTCGGCGCACCCGTTGACGTCGTCCCACGCATCCGCGCCGTCAATGCCCGCCTCGAGTCCCTCAGCGCGCCACGGGTGGTCGCCGCCGAACTGAACGTACAGCGCCCATCCCCGCATCGTGCGAACGATGTCGTCCGAGGCGTCGATCAGGTCGGCGGCGACCGGGGCCGGCATGTCGGGACGAGACGAGTCGACTCGGATTCGGTCGTACGGCGTGGCCTTAGTCGGGTCCGCGAGCGAGCGCAGGTGCCCGACGAGATCCGCGGCATCCTCGAGGTGTCGGCGCAGAGCGCGGTAGCAGCGCTCGCAGATCAGCACGCCGTCGCGCGCTTCGGCCTCGACGCACCCGCGGCAGTCGCCGCCGCCCTTGCACGTAGTCCGGGCACGCCGCCCAGTGCTCGCCCTTGCTTGTGCGGATCCAGAGGTCCCCAACCGCTCATCGAGGCCAGCACTGCGCGCACCGCCGCCGCCTCGTCCTCGACGGCCGGAACCCCGCGCGCGATCGCCGAATCGCTGTGCCGACGGACCTCGGCACGCACGAGCCGCTCGGCGGCGGCCCCGTCGCGAGACGGATCGACCCCCTCCTCGCGCAGCCGCCGCACGCGATCCATCAACTCGACGTGCACGGCCTCCACTCCGGCATCGTCGCAAGGACCGCGCACCGGCGTCGGAAGTTATCCACAGCGGCGTCTGAAACCGCCGGTCCGGCGGGGATCCCCGCAGGCGATGTCGCTGCGGCTCAGTACACTGGACCCACGGCACGCGGGAGTGGTGAAACCGGTAGACACGCAGGATTTAGGTTCCTGTGCCTTCGGGCGTGTGGGTTCAAGTCCCACCTTCCGCACGGCGACGACGCACGCGTGCGGCGGCGCCCCATCCGGCCTCCCCAGACGGGACACCCTTGCACCACACAGCTCTCATCCCCTGGCTCGATCCCGAGACCATCATCGCCGCGGCGGGACCGTGGGCGCTGCTCGTCGTGTGCCTCATCGTGTTCGCCGAGACCGGGCTGCTGTTCGGGTTCATCCTGCCCGGCGACACGCTGCTCATCATCTCGGGCCTGCTCACGCACACCAATCAGGTGTTCGGCGCGAACATCTGGGTGGTGTCGCTGCTCATCGGGCTGTCGGCGTTCGTGGGCGGCGAGGTCGGCTACGTCATCGGCCACAAGGGCGGGCCCGCGATCTTCGAGCGGCGCGACTCCGGCCTGTTCAGCCGCAAGAACGTGGCGCGCACGAACGCGTTCTTCCAGCGCTTCGGCGGGCTGACGATCATCTTCGCCCGCTTCGTGCCCATCGTGCGCACGTTCGCGCCCGTCGCCGCGGGCATCGGGCACATGCCGTGGCGGGTGTACACGCTGTACAACTTCATCGGCGCCGTCATCTGGGGCGTCGGACTCACCCTGCTCGGCTACGTCATCGCCTACATCCCCTGGGTCCGCGACTTCGTCACCGAGTACATCGACCTCATCCTGCTCGCCGCCGTCGCCGGCACCGCCGTGTTCGTCGTGTGGCACTACCTCAAGGAGCGGCGCGCCGCGCGGCGCGAGCCCGCGCACCCCGTCGAGACGGCCTACCCCGGCCCCGAGGCCGAGCTGCAGGCCGACTGATCCGACGATCACCCGACCGCGCAGGCCGACCGAGCCCGCCGCGGCACCGCGAGCCGACCGGTCAGCCCGCCTCGCGCTTCTGACGCGACTTCTCGACGCTGGCCCGCAGCGCCTCCATGAGGTCGATGACCTCGCCGCCCTCCTCCTCGGTCTCCTCGCCGAAGGTGGCCTCGGTGTCGATCGCGTCGCCCTTCTCGAGCTTGGCGTCGATGAGCGTGCGCAGCTCCTTCTGGTACTCGTCGACGAACTCGTCGGGCTCGAAGTCGCCCGAGTAGCTGTCGACGAGGCTGGCCGACATGTCCAGCTCCTTCTTGCTCACCTTCGGCGCGTCCTCGAGCGACGGGAACGACACCTCGCGCACCTCGTCGGCCCACAGCAGCGTCTGCAGCATGAGCACGTCGCCGCGCACCCGCAGCGCCGCCAGGCGCGTCTTCTGCCGCAGCGAGAACCGCACGATCGCCGTGCGGTCGGTGCGCTGCAGCGTCTCGCGCAGCAGCACGTACGCCTTCGGCGACTTCGAGTCGGGCTCCAGGTAGTACGCCTTGTCGAACGTGATCGGGTCGACCTGCTCGGTGGGCACGAACTCCACGACGTCGATCTCGCGGCTGCGCTCCGATGGCAGCGCCTTCAGGTCCTCGTCGGTGAGCACCACGGTGCGGTCGCCGTCGTCATACGCGCGATCGATGTCGGCATACGCCACCACCTCGCCGCACACCTCGCACTTGCGCTGGTAGCGGATGCGCCCGCCGTCCTTGTTGTGCACCTGGTGCAGCGGCACGTCGTGGTCCTCCGTGGCCGCATAGACCTTGACCGGCACGTTGACGAGCCCGAAGGTGAGCGCGCCCTTCCAGATCGATCGCATGACACCAGTGAACACCCGCCACACCGGTCACGGCCAGGGCTTGACGCGCATCGGGGGGCCTCCCCGTACGCTGTTCGCATGGCGGGGAGCGACGCGGCGGCGCAGACGGTGCGCGTGGGGTCGCGGCGCGTGCGCCTGACGAATCTCGGCAAGGTCATCTTCCCCGAGACGGGCACGACCAAGGGCGACGTCATCGGGTACTACTCCCGCATCGCGCCCCTCCTCCTCCCCCATGTCGCCGACCGGCCCGTCACCCGCAAGCGCTGGGTCGACGGCGTCGGCACCGAGGACGAGCCGCTGCCGTCGTTCTTCGCGAAGGACCTCGAGGCCGGCGCGCCCGACTGGATCCCCCGCCGCGCCATCGCGCACTCCAGCGGGCCGAAGGAGTACCCGCTCATCGAAGAGGCAGCCACCCTCGTCTACCTCGCCCAGGTGGCCAGCCTCGAGTTGCACGTGCCGCAGTGGCGATTCGACGACCGCGGCGAGCGCCGCCACCCCGACCGGCTCGTGCTCGACCTCGACCCCGGCCCCGGGGTGGGGCTGGCGGAATGCGCGGAGGTGGCGCGCTGGGCCCGCGCCATCCTGTCGGACATGGGCCTGGATCCCCTGCCGGTCACGAGCGGCAGCAAGGGCATCCACCTCTACGCCTCGCTGCCGGGCGAGCAGTCCAGCGACGCCATTTCGGCCGTCGCCCGCGAGCTGGCCCGGGCGCTGGAGGCGGATCACCGGGACCTCGTGGTCAGCACGATGAGCAAGGCCGCCCGCCCGGGCAAGGTCTTCGTCGACTGGAGCCAGAACAACGGCAAGAAGACCACGATCGCGCCCTACTCCCTCCGCGGCCGCGCCCGCCCGTGGGTGGCGGCGCCGCGCACGTGGGAGGAGCTGGACGACCCCGACCTGCGCCACCTGCTGTTCGAGGAGGTGCTGGAGCGGGCGGAGCGGATCGGCGACCCGCTCGCCGCGCTCGCGCCGCGCGACGGCGGCCCGTTGGCCTCGTACATCGCCAAGCGCCGCGCTGAGCACACCCCCGAGCCCGTGCCGGCCACGCCGCACCCCGACGATCCGGGTGCCGGCAACCGCTTCGTCATCCAGGAGCACCACGCCACGCGCCTGCACTGGGACGTGCGCCTGGAGCGCGACGGCGTGCTCGTGAACTGGGCGGTGCCGAAGGGCATCCCCGCCACGACGAAGAAGAACAACCTCGCGGTGCAGACCGAGAACCACCCGATCGAGTACCTCGACTTCCACGGCGTCATCCCCAAGGGCCAGTACGGCGCCGGCGTCATGACGATCTGGGACGCCGGCACCTACGAGGCCGAGAAGTGGCGAGACGACGAGGTCATCGTCACCCTCACGGGGCGCGAGGACGGGCCGCTCGGCGGTCCCGTGCGCGTGGCGCTCATCCGCACCGACGGCAGGGGCGAGAAGTCGACATGGCTCATGCACCGCACGAAGACGGACGCGCAGGGCCAGCCGCAGGCCGACGGGCCCGAGGTCGTGCCGTGGAGCGAGCCCCCGCCGCTCGACGAACCGCCCGCCGATCCCCCGCCCGACGACCGCTTCGCGCCCATGCTCGCCGTCGCCGGCTCGACGGGCGCCGCGCGCGACGTCATCCGGCGGGGCGGCGACCCGTGGATCGAGTTCAAGTGGGACGGCGTGCGCGCGATCGCGCACTGGACGGGCGGCGTGCTGCGGCTGCGCGCGCGCTCGGGCACCGACATCACCCTGCGCTACCCGGAGCTGTCCAACCCGGGGGCGGCGAGCATCGACGCCGACGAGGCGGTGCTCGACGGCGAGATCGTGGCGCTCGACGCGGCCGGCCGCCCGAGCTTCTCGCGCCTGCAGGAGCGCATGCATCTCACGCGCGCCATGGACATCCAGCGGATCGTGCCGCGCGTGCCCGTGCGGCTGTACCTGTTCGACGCGCTCGAGGTGGACGGCCGCGACCTCGCCGCGCGGCCCCTGGTGGAGCGCCGGGAGGCGCTCGAGCGGATCGCGGGCGATCCGGGCACGGCGATCGACGTGCCGCCGGTGGCCGAGGACCTCGACGCCGCGCTCGAGACCGCGCGCCGGCTCGACCTCGAGGGCGTCGTCGTGAAGGACCCGCGCTCGCCGTATCGTCGCGGGGTGCGCAGCGAGGAATGGCTCAAGCTCAAGCTCACCCGCACCCAGTCCGTCGTGATCGGCGGCATCAACCCCGGCCAGGGCAACAGGGAGGGCACGATCGGATCGCTCCTGCTGGGCATCCCCGACGGCGACCGCCTGCGCTACGTCGGCAAGGTCGGCACCGGCTTCGGCGACCGCGAGCTGCGGCGTCTGCAGGAGCTGCTGCGACCGGTGGACGAAAGCCCGTTCGCGGAGGTGCCCGGACCGCAGCGGCGGCTCGCGCGATGGGTGGCGCCCGAGCACGTCGGGGAGGTCGAGTTCTCGGAGTGGACGCCCGGCGGCAGCCTGCGCCACCCGCGCTGGCGCGGCCTGCGCCCCGACCTCACTCCCGGCGACGTCGCCGTCGAGTAGCGCTACAGGGCGGCGAGCAGCGGGCCGAGCTCGCGGAAGGCGCGGGCACGGTGCGAGACGGCGTTCTTCTCCTCCGCCGTCCACTCGCCCACCGAGCGCTCCTGCCCGTCCTGGCCATCGGGGATGAAGATCGGGTCGTAGCCGAAGCCGCCCTCCCCGCGCGGGCCCTCCGCCAGTCGGCCGGGCCAGATCCCCTCCACCGTGTGCTCGATCCCGTTGGGCGTGACGAGCGCGATCGTGGAGTTGTAGTGCGCGGTGCGATGCGGATCGCGGATGTCGGCGAGCTGGTCGAGCAGCAGCTCGAGGTTGGCCCGGTCGTTCTTGGCGTGCCCGGCCCAGTACGCGCTGAAGACGCCCGGCGAGCCGCCCAGCACGTGCACGCAGATGCCCGAGTCGTCGGCGAGGGCGGGCAGGCCCGTGTGCGCCGACGCGGTGCGCGCCTTGATGAGCGCGTTCTCGGCGAAGGACGTACCGTCCTCCACCGGCTCGGGCCCGTCGTACGCGACGACCTCGAGGTCGGGGCGGATCGTCGCGACGATCGCCTGGAACTCGGCGACCTTGTGCGCGTTGTGCGTGGCCAGGACGACGCGGCTCACGGGCGCTCCCCCGCCAGCGTCTCGCGCTGGATGACCGTGAGGTCGGCGCAGCCCTTGGCGCCGAGCTCGAGCAGGGCGTCGAGCTCGGCCTTGTCGAAGGGCGCTCCCTCGGCGGTGCCCTGCACCTCGATGAACGTGCCGCTGCCCGTCATGACGATGTTCATGTCGGTCTCGGCGCGCGAGTCCTCGACGTAGGGCAGGTCGAGCATCGGCAGGCCGCCGACGATCCCGACGGAGATGGCCGCCACCGAGTCGCGCAAGGGCGTGGCCTTCTTGGCGATGAAGCCCTTTTCGCGGCCCCATTCGATCGCGTCGGCGAGGGCGACGTACGCCCCGGTGATCGACGCCGTCCGGGTGCCGCCGTCGGCCTGGAGCACGTCGCAGTCGAGGACGATCGTGTTCTCGCCCAGCGCCTTCGTGTCGACGACGGCGCGCAGGGCGCGGCCGATCAGGCGCGAGATCTCGTGCGTGCGCCCGCCGATGCGGCCCTTCACGCTCTCGCGGTCGCTGCGATCGTTCGTCGCGCGCGGCAGCATGGCGTACTCCGCCGTCACCCAGCCGCGGCCCTTGCCCGTGAGCCAGCGCGGCACGCCGTTCGTGAACGACGCCGTGCACAGCACGCGTGTCTGGCCGAACGAGATGAGGGCCGATCCCTCGGCCTGGGCGCTCCAGCCCCGCTCGATGGTCACGGGGCGGAGCTGGTCGAGGGCGCGGCCGTCCGCGCGCGGTGAATCGGTCATGACTTCCTAACGGATCGTGGGCAGATCGATGGCGCCGGTGCGCACGAGGCGCACGTCGCGCACCTCCCGGCCCAGCAGGCGGTTGGCGAGCGCCGTGAACGTGTCGGTGTCGGCGCCGGTCGCCTCGTACACGTGGTGCGGGCGCGCGGTGGGGCCGGCGAGCAGGTCGCGGCCGACGAGCTCGCGGTAGACGTCCTTGGCCGTCTCGCTGTCGCTCGAGACGAGGGTGACCTCCGGGCCCATCACGTAGCTGATGGCGCCCTCGAGGAACGGGTAGTGCGTGCAGCCGAGCACGAGGGTGTCGACGCGTGCCTCGCGCAGCGGGCGCAGGTACTCCTCCGCGACAGCGAGCAGCTCCGGGCTGTCGGTGACGCCCGCCTCGACGAACTCGACGAACCGGGGGCAGGCTGCGGTGAACACCTGCACGCCCGGCGCGATGCCGAGCATGTCCTGGTACGCCCCGGATCCGATGGTGCCCTCGGTGCCGATCACGCCGATCCGACCGCTGCGGCTCGTCGCGATCGCCGTGCGCACCGCGGGGCCGATCACCTCGATCACCGGCACGTCATAGCGCTCGCGGGCGTCGCGCAGCACGGCGGCCGATGCGGTGTTGCAGGCGATCACGAGCATCTTGACGCCCTGCTCGACGAGCGTGTCGAGCACCTCGAGCGAGTAGCGGCGCACATCGGCGATCGGCTTGGGCCCGTACGGCGAGTGCAGCGTGTCGCCGATGTAGTGCAGGGACTCGCGCGGCAGCTGGTCGCCGATCGCCCGGGCGACCGTGAGACCGCCCACCCCGGAGTCGAAGATCCCGATCGGCGCGTCATCCATCGCATCCAGGGTACGCGAGGCCGGGTGCGCGCCCGCCGATAGAGTGAGCCTATGAGCGCCTCCACGGCCCTGCTGACCGATCGCTACGAGCTCACCATGATCGACGCGGCCCTCCGCGACGGCACGGCCTCGCGCCGCTGCATGTTCGAGCTGTTCGCCCGCCGCCTCTCCGGCGGCCGCCGGTTCGGCGTCGTGGCCGGCACGGGGCGGCTGCTCAGCCTGCTGCGCGACTTCCGCTTCGGCGACGACGAGCTGCGCTACCTGCGCGACGAGAACGTCGTCAGCCGCGAGACCCTGGCCTACCTCGAGGGGTACCGGTTCACGGGTTCGATCACCGGCTATCGCGAGGGTGAGCTGTACTTCCCCGGTTCGCCGATCCTCACCGTGGAGGGCACCTTCGCCGACGCGGTGATCCTCGAGACCCTCGCGCTCAGCGTGCTGAACCACGACTCCGCGGTCGCCACCGCCGCCGCGCGGATGAGCATCGCCGCCGGCGAGCGTCCGCTCGCCGAGATGGGCGCCCGCCGCGCCGCCGAGGACTCCGCGGTCGCCGCCGCCCGCGCCGCCTACATCGCCGGCTTCGGTGCCACCAGCAACCTCGAGGCCGGCCGGCGGTGGGGCATCCCCACCATGGGAACCGCCGCCCACTCCTGGACGCTGCTGCACGACAGCGAGGAGGACGCCTTCCGCGCCCAGATCGATGCGCTGGGGAGCGACACGACGCTGCTCGTCGACACCTACGACATCGAGACCGGCGTCGAGACGGCCATCCGCATCGGCGGCACCGCGCTCGGCGGCGTCCGCATCGATTCCGGCGACCTGCCGATCGTCGCCGCGGAGGTGCGCGCCCAGCTCGATCGCCTCGGTGCCACGGGCACCCGCATCACGGTGACGAGCGACCTCGACGAGTACGCGATCGCCGCGCTCGCCGCCTCTCCCGTCGACGCGTACGGCGTGGGCACCTCGGTCGTCACGGGCTCGGGCTACCCGACCGCCGGCATGGTGTACAAGCTCGTGGCGCGGCAGGGCGGCGACGGCGGCTGGGTGGCGGTGGCCAAGAAGGCGCAGGACAAGGGATCGCAGGGTGGGCTGAAGACGGCCTTCCGGCGCCTGGAGCGGGGCGTCGCGTTCGAGGAGCGCGTCGAGATCGCCGACGGCTTCGAGCAGGCGCCGACGGCGGCCGACTACCCCGACGCGCGGGCGCTGCAGGTTCCGCTCGTCGTCGACGGCGAGATCGACACGGCGCACGAGGGCCCCGGCGGGGTCGCCGCGGCCCGCGCCCACCACCTTCGGGTGCGCGAGGAGATGCCGATCCGCGCGCTGGCACTGAGCAAGTCGGACCCGGCCATCCCCACCGTCTTCGTCGACGCGGGCGACTGATCCGGCTCTCCGGCCGGCGGCGGTGCGGGATCAGTCCTTCAGCGACTCGTAGATCTCTTTGCACTGCGGGCAGACCGGGAACTTCTCCGGGTCACGACCCGGCGTCCACTTCTTGCCGCACAGCGCGCGCACCGGCTTGCCGGTGATCGCCGACTCGAGGATCTTGTCCTTCTTGACGTAGTGCGAGAAGCGTTCGTGGTCGCCCGGCTCGACGTTCTGCTCTTCGAGGAGCTGCTCGAGCTCGCGATCGAGAAGTCCCGTGCCACCCTGCCCGGGGCTGTCCAGAGGTGTGCTCATGCCCCGATTCTAGTTGCCGGGGCTCAGGTCGTCGCCGCGAACTCCATGATCTGGTACGAGCGCCGGTCCCACAGCAGCGAACCGATCGCCACGCCGGCGACGAGCACGACCACGCCGGTGGCCAGGCCCATCCACTGCGCGGTCAGGGCGAGCGAGATGTCCTCGGTCAGCGCCCGCCAGGCAAGCCACAGCGTGGGTGCCGAGAGGGCGAGGGCCCCGAGCATCACGAGGGCCTGCGCCACGACGCCGCTGGATCCGGTGCGCTGCGGCTGGCGGAACGGGCTGTCCCCCGGGCGCGGCACGGGGTACGGCGCAAGCACCGACGACATGCTCGACAGGCCCAGCCCCGTCAGGAACAGGCTGGCCGCGACGCCCGCGATCGCCGGCATGAGCGCCCAGCGGCCGTAGGCCGCGGTGGCGACCGGGATCGCGATCGCCAGCACCGTGATCCCGGCGATCAGCACGGGAACGAGGCGGCCCACACGGTCGGCCACCCCGCGCACCCCGGCGGTGACGTGCATCCAGATGGCGGAGGAGTCGTAGGCGACGTCGTTGTGCGAGACCCAGCCCAGGAACAGGGCCATGATCGGCACGGGAACGAGCGCGGCGTAGGCGGCAGGCACGCCCGCGACGAGCAGCGGCACGATCGGAAGCAGGCCCACGACCGGAATGATCCCGAGGTTGACGAGGTGCCGGCTGTCGCCGAACCAGTAGATGATGCTGCGGGCGGCGATGGCTCCGCCGGGCGTGGCGGGTGTGACGGCGAACCATCCGAGGCCGCCGCGGTCGCGCTCATCCAGCGGCGCATCGACCCGCGCGAGCATGCGACGCACGGACCACGCCCACAGGGCGGCCGCGCCCGCCAGCGTCAGCAGGGCGACGACGGCCGCGAGCCCGGCCGTGGGCGACTGGCCGAGCGCCACGGCACCGGGAAGTCCGGCCGCCGCGCCGATCGGGGTGACGGCGAGCACCTCCACGACCGCCTGCAGCTGGCTCGGCACCCGGCCGCGCCACTCCAGCGAGGCGAAGAACACCGCCACGGGCAGCACGACCACCACGATGCCGAGCACGAACAGGCTCGACAGCTCGCGCGTGCGCCGACCGCGCAACACGAGCGCACCGAACGCCATGCTCAGCCGGGCAAGCAGAATGCAGGTCGCGGCATGCACGAGCGCGGCGAGGATCGCCACGCCCGAGGGCACGCCCAGCCGCGACCAGGCGATCGCCGTGCAGATCTCGACGGCGAGCAGCGCGACGGTCGGCACGCTCACGAGCGAGGCCAGCGCGAGGGGGCCGGTCAGCTGCCGCGCGTCCAGGCCGAGCACGGCGAACCGACGCGGATCGAGCGGGTCGTCGGCCGCGCTCATGACGGGCGCGAGCGCGAACCCGACGAGCACGCCCGTGCCGGCGAGCGTGAGCACGGCGTCGGCGACGGCGGGTCCGTCCTCGGCGAGGCTCAGGATGCCGGCGCACGCGAGTGCGACGGCAGCGACGAGGACGACGAGCCCGACGAGCCGAGTGGCGATGGCGCCCGGCGCGCGCAGGCCGCCGACGAGCATGTCGAGTCTCAGTCGGACGACGTGTGCAACCACTCGAGTCCCTCCATGCTCGCGCCGCCGGCCGACAGCTCGACGAAACGCTGCTCGAGCGAGATCTCGCCCTTCACCTCGTCCACGGTGCCCTCGGCCAGCACGTTGCCCCCGACGATGACCGCCACGCGGGTGCACACGCTCTCGACGAGGTCCATGCCGTGGCTCGACAGCACGACCGTGCCGCCGTGTGCCACGTAGGCCGAGAGGATCTCGAGGATGCTGGCCGACGAGACCGGGTCGACGGCCTCGAACGGCTCGTCGAGCACGAGCATGCGCGGCGAATGGATCATCGCGCCCGCGAGCATCACCTTCTTCGTCATGCCGGCGGAGTAGTCGGCGACGACGCGGCCCAGCGCGTCCGAGAAGTCGAAGGCGCGCGCGAGGTCCGCGGTACGCTTCGCGACGACCGAGGGCTTCAGGCCCCGCAGCACGCCGAAGTAGTACAGCAGCTGACGGCCGGTCAGCCGGTCGAACGTGCGCACACGGTCGGGCAGCACGCCGATCATCCGCTTGGCCTGACGTGCACGCCGCACCATGTCGACGCCGAACACCTCGATGCTGCCCTCATCGGGCTTCAGCAGCCCGGAGATCATGGACAGCGTGGTCGTCTTGCCGGCACCGTTGGGTCCCACGATGCCGTAGAACGACCCGGCGGGCACGGTGAGGTCGATGCCGTAGACGGCATCGGACCCGCCATAGGTCTTCACGAGCCCGCGTACACGCAGCGCGTCCTCCCCGCGCGGCGCGGACGCGGCGGGAGCGGGCGCGTCGCCCGCCGCGCCGGGCGCGACCGGCGCCGAGGTGGCCGCCGCGACGGCGGCCGGGATCGGCGGGAGCGGCGGGGTGGCGGGAGATGCCGGTGCCGCCTGCGCTCCGGCCACCGCGTCGGCGGGCGTCGCCTCCGTAGACGCCGACTGCGGCGCCGCGGCGGGGGGGGCGTCCGCGGGGGGCGCCGCGGGGGGGGGGGGGGGGGTGCCGGGGGCGCGGCGGGTGCCGGGGCGCGGCGGCCGTTGCGCCGGCGACCTCTTCCGTGGGCGCTGCGGCCGCAGGCCTCGGTCTCGTGGGCTCGGTGATCGTCTCCTCGGCAACCGCGCGCTGGTCGGCCCCGGAGTCTGTCGACTGCGTGGCCTCGGGGTGCTGCTGCGCCCTCTCGCTCGACTCGGCCGCCGGCGGTTCTCCGACCTCGGGCGCGGTGGCGCCCGTGTCCTCCGGAGCCGCGGGAGGTTCCGCACTCGACGCGTCGGCCGCGGAACCCGCGGCCGGGCGCTTGAAGATCGCAGGTGCCTCGCCCTCGGCGCCCGGGGCGACGGCGCGAACCTCGGGTCGGCCGGTCGGCAGCGGCTGGGTGGCGACGTCCTTGTACTCGGCGTCCCGCGCCGCCGTCTTGCGGGGCGCGGGTGTCGACCGCGACTCCTCCGCGTCCGCGCCGGCCGCGTCGGCACCGTCCGATGCCTTCTTCGCGGCGCCGCGCGCGGTTCCGGAGCCGGTCGCGCCGGCGGCCTTGCCGCGGTTCGTCGACGGGCGCGTGCCGGTGGTGCGCTTCGCCGAGGCGGTGCCGGCCGCCTTCGTGGCCCGCGGCTTCCGGGCGCTCGAGGAGGTCTTGGTGCCCGATGTCGCCTCGCTCTCCTCGGGCTCGCCCTGCGCAGCATCCGGCGAGGGGGCGCTCTTCCCCCGCGCGGCGGCGGACCGGCCCGTCGATGAGCCGGCACCACCCTTGCGGGCAGCGGTGGATCGGGCGCCGCCGGAGCGGGCCGGCTTCTTCGCGGGCTCCGGCGAGCCCGGAGCGGCCGCCTCCGCCGTCGATGCCGCTTCCGTGGCCGCCGCATCCGAGGGCGGCTCGGCCGGCGCCTCGGCGGAGGTCGTCGCGGCGCGAGCGGTGCCGGTGCTCTTGCGCGCGGTGGTGCTCTTGCGGGCTGCGGTCTTGCGCGCCGCGGAGCCTGCTGCGCTCCCGGCGGTCCCCGCCTTACGCCCCGAGGTCGAGGTCGACCGCGCCCGGCTCGCCGAGGGCCGCTTGGCGGCGCTCGAGGCGGTCGCGTCGGCGTCCGGCGCCTGATCGGGCGCTCCACCGTCCGGCGTCTCTGCGGATTCGTCGCGTGGGGAGGGCGTCACCCTCTCAACGTACCCAGCGTCGCCTGAATGCGCGCACGGGGCACGCGCGGTCCGGGGAATCGGCCGGCGTGCAACGATCCGGTCGCGGTCGGCGCGCTATTGTGCCCCTTCCCAGTGATCCTGGCTAGCATCTGGTTCATTCGTCCCGGTGAATCCATGATGAATGCGTCGTGAACGACGAACGAGAGCATGAGGAACATGAGCATCCAGACCGTCATCCTGGCCGCCGGCATGGGCACGCGCCTCGGGCGCGCACTGCCGAAGTCGCTGACCGAGCTGAGCGACGGTCGCTCCATCATGCAGCAGCAGCACGAGAACATCCGCGCCGCGTTCGGTGACGACGCCCGCATCACGACCGTGGTCGGTTACCGCGCGGAGGACATCGTCGAGCGCTTCCCGCAGGCCAACTACGTCTACAACGAGCGCTACGACCAGACCAATACCTCGAAGAGCCTGCTGCGCGCGCTGCAGGCGACGGGGAAGAGCAGCGTCCTGTGGATGAACGGCGACGTCGTGTTCGACCCGCGCGTACTCGGGCGTGCCGCGGCCCTCATCGAGGCCGACCAGTCGTTCGTGGCTGTCAACACCGCCAAGGTCAGCGACGAAGAGGTCAAGTACACCGTCTCGGCGTCGGGGCACATCGACGAGCTGTCCAAGACGGTCGTCGGCGGCATCGGCGAGGCCGTCGGCATCAACTTCATCTCCCGCGCCGACAAGCGCGCACTCGTGCGCCAGCTGCAGCGCGTGGACGACCAGGACTACTTCGAGCGCGGGCTCG
Source organism: Microbacterium sp. Marseille-Q6965 (assembly GCF_946151065.1). Classification (GTDB taxonomy): domain Bacteria; phylum Actinomycetota; class Actinomycetes; order Actinomycetales; family Microbacteriaceae; genus Microbacterium. Next base: position 159,499 of record NZ_CAMGZA010000005.1, read on the forward strand.
AGCTGGCGATCGCGGAGGACGGCATTCGCGTGCTGCCCATGGACATCTCCGACTTCTACGCCGTGGAGGTCGACTTCGCCGAGGACCTGGCGCGCGCCAACCAGTTCGTCTGATCCGCGGCGTAGGATCGCCCCGTGTCCGACAAGGTCGCGAAGATCCACTCCCTGCCGGACGACGCTCCCTGGCAGGGCGAGCCGCCCGCGCAGGGCCATCCGCCACACCTTCGCGCTCTCGACCGAGTGATGTCGATCCACCGCCCGGTCGTGCTCGCACACTTGCGCTCCATTCGGCTGCGCCACCCCGACGCCACGCCGGCGCAGATCGTGCGCCTGCTCGAGCGGCGCTACCTCGCGGCCGTCACCGCGGGCGGCGCGGCGGTGGGTGCCACCGCGGTGGTACCGGGCGTGGGCACCGGTGTGACGCTGGCGCTCTCGGGCGCCGAGACCGCGGGCTTCATCGAGGCGACGACGCTGTTCGCGCAGTCGCTTGCCGAGGTGCACGGCATCGCCGTCGAGGACCGCGACCGCGCCCGCGCGCTCGTGATGACCCTCATGATGGGCGACGAGGGCGTGGATCTGCTGCGTCAGCTCGCGGGGCAGGTCACCGGCAAGGGCGTGGCGCGCGGCGCCTACTGGGGCAACGTGATCACCACGTCGCTGCCGAAGGCCGTCACCCGGCAGGTCGCCGACCGCCTCAAGACGATGTTCGTGCGGCACTTCGCGCGCGTGGGAGCGGGCTCTTTCGTCGGCAAGGCGCTGCCCTTCGGCGTGGGCGCCGCCGTGGGCGGGGCTGGGAACCACGTGCTCGGCCGCCGTGTCGTGGCGGCCTCCCGACGCGCGTTCGGGCCGGCGCCCGCCGTCCTGCCGGCCGCGCTGGAACCGCGCGAGGGAGCGGAGCGGGTCGAGCGGCGCGTGGGCGAGGCGCTGGGGCGTGTCGGATCGACGGTGGTCGGCGCGGCGGGCACCGCCTCGCGCGGCATCGCCGTCGCCGGGCGCGGCCTGGGGTCCCTGGGCCGCGGGGCGGGGCGTGCCGCGCGCCGCGCCCTCCCCGGCCGCGAGCGCAGCGACCGGGCCCCCAAGGGCCCCGGCGTTCCCGGCGACGGCACGGTCGACTCCGACGGGCGTCCGCCTGCTTCGGAGTGATCCCGGCGAGTCCTTCCCGTCGCAGGCCCTCAAGCCTCGGCCGCGAAGCTGCGTCGACGCCGCATCGTGCGCTGCGAGTGACCGTACGGCAGGCGCCCCTCCTGCAGCTCGTCCGCGCCGATGCCCTCCACGAGCGACCCGGGGTCGACCTCGAGGGCGATGGCGATCTGCACGAGGGTCATGAGCGTGGGATTCGCCTGCCCCCGCTCCACCCGTTGCAGGTGGGTGAGGTCGAGATCGGCGCACTCGGCGAGCGCCTTGGCACTCAATCCCGCCCGATGCCGCAGCTCGGCCACACGCAGGCCCACCTTCTTCGCGGCGGGAGAATGCGGCGCTCCCATGCCAACAGCATCCGGACCACGGCGCCCATCACCGATGCGCATATGCCTCAGCATATGTGCCACCCCTCCCGTTCATCCCTGTATCGGTGGGGATGTCAAGCCTCGTGACGCCGCCGGGCCGCCTCCGTAACGTCTGGGGCATGAGCATCGGAACCGGAGTAGTGCTGTTCATCCTCGGCGCCATCCTGGCGTTCGGACTGGAACTGGACGTGCCCTGGCTGAACGACGACTTCGTCGGCTACCTGCTGATGGGGGCCGGTGTCGTCGTCTTCATCGTCGGCCTCGTCCTCGTGCTGCGCCGCCGCAGCTCGGTGGAGCGGACCCGCACGGTGGGCGATGGGGGCTCGGCCTCGCGCGTCACCGAGCGTCGCAGCGACGTCGACCCCCTGTGAACCACGGCCTCGCCGTCCGAACGGGTCGCCCCCTCCTCGGACGGCGGGGTCGCTTCGCACCCGGACCGGTCCATGCACGCGCATGCGCCTATGCGCCGCGATTCGCGATCCGCACGAGAAGCTGATAAAGTCGATCCTCGGTTCGGAACGCCGAAAGGCACCGGAATCGACATGCGCCTCTAGCTCAATCGGCAGAGCAACTGACTCTTAATCAGTGGGTTCAGGGTTCAAGTCCCTGGGGGCGCACCACCAGAAGAATCCCCGGTCCGGCCTGAAAAGGCCGCCGGGGATTCTGCGTTCCGACGAGAACGACGGGCCTCCCCCGCGGCGACGTCCGCCCCGCGCTGGCGTAGCCGTCTTGCGCCGAAATGTTCCCGGAGCGTGATACGACGGCGGGTAGCCTTGAGCGGTGGAGTCCCCCGTTCCCACCTCGCCCGCGGCCGCGTTTAATCCGGAGCGCGACCTGACGCTCGCGCTGCGCCTCGCGGAAGCCGCCGACGCTCAGACGCTGGCGCGCTTCGACGCCGCCGATCTCGACGTGCGGCGCAAGGCGGACCGCACCCACGTGACCGAGGCGGACCTGGCCGCCGAGCGCGCGATCCGCGAGGTGTTGGCCGCCGAGCGGCCCGACGACGCGATCTTCGGCGAGGAGTACGGCGAGGGGGGCGACGCCGCCCGCCGCTGGATCGTGGACCCGATCGACGGCACCGCCAACTACCTGCGGGGCGTCCCCGCCTGGGGCACGATGATCGCGCTCGAGGTGGACGGCGCGGTGCGTCTGGGCGTCGTCAGCATGCCGGCGATGGGCCGGCGCTGGTGGGCCGCGGAGGGCGCGGGCGCCTGGACGAACGCGGCCGATGGCCCGCGCCGCATCGAGGTCTCGCGGGTCGACGCACTCGAGGACGCGTCGATCAGCTTCCAAAGCCTCGCGCAGTGGCGCCAGGCGGGCCGGCTCGACGCACTGCTCACCCTGCAATCCCGCGTGTGGCGCGACCGGGCGTACGGCGACGTGTGGTCCTACATGCTCTTGGCCGAGGGCCGGATCGAGTTCGTCGGCGAGTTCGACGTGAAGGAGTACGACATCGCCGCCGCCGCGGCCATCGTGCGCGAGGCGGGCGGGCGATTCACCTCGTTCGAGGGCGAAGCCACCCTCGCCGCAGGATCGGCCGTCGCCAGCAACGGCGTGCTGCACGAGGCGTTCCTCCGCGCGTTGCACGGGGCCGACACGTGAGCATCCGACCGCACCGCCGCGACGACGCCCGACCGCGGGCGGCGCGGCGAGCCGCGCCCCTGCTCGCCGGGCTCGCGGTCCTGGCCTTCGCGCTGACGGCCTGCGGCCAGTCAGCGCCGCCCGATCCGGAGCCGGCCCAGACGTCGCCCGCCCCGACCGACGAACAGCCACAGGGCGGAGAACCGCAGGCCGGCTCGGGAGACGAGACGCCGATCCCCGAGCTCACCTGCGAGACGATCATCCCCGCCGAGGTGGTGGCGCAGTTCAAGGACGTGGGCTGGACGGCCGAGCCGGAGGACTTCCGCATCGGTTCCACCGTCCTGCCCGATGGGATCCAGTGCGTGTGGGGCGACTACAGCGTCGCGACCGACCACGTGCAGATCTTCGGTTGGGCGCCCGTCGACTCCGCCACGGCGAGCACCGTGCAGGACGAGCTCGAGACGCAGGGGTGGATCCGCGAGGAGGAGGACGGGATCGTCTACCTCACGGAGGATCCGACGTACGCCATCGCGACGGACGACGACGGCTACGGCATGACATACGCCTTCGGCGACGGCTGGGTCACGCTCGCCGACACAAAGCAGAGCCTGCTGCTGGTGGGCTGGCCGCCCGCCGAATGACGGCCGGGCGGGCGCCCATCGTGCCATCCTGGGGCTATGCCTGACGCGATCGTGGTGGGGGCGGGTCCGAACGGGCTCGCCGCGGCCGTGATCCTCGCGAGGGCCGGGCTGGCCGTCGAGGTGCACGAGCGGGCCGAGGCCGTCGGCGGCGCCGTTCGCACCCGCGAGGCCGACGGCTTCCGCTACGACGTGGGCGCCGCGGTTCACCCGATGGCGCTCGGCTCGCCGTTCTTCCGCTCCTTCGGACTGGCCGACCGCATCGACTTCGCCGTCCCGGAGATCTCCTACGCGCATCCCCTGCCGGACGGCCGCACGGGGGTGGCGTTCCGCTCCCTCGACGCCACGGCCGGCGCCCTGGGCGGGGACGGCGGCGCCTGGCGGCGGGCGCTCGGCCCCCTCGTGAAGCGGATCGACGCGGTCTCCGACGCGAGCGGCGGCGTGCTCCTCCCCCGCCCCGGCGCGCTGGGGGGATTCGCGACGATCGCGCTGGCCGCGGCCCCCCACGTACTGGGCCTGACCGGCGCGCTCTTCCGCGACGACGTGGCGCCCGCCCTGCTCGCCGGTGCCTTCGCGCACGGGTTCGCGCGGATCCCGCGCGTGCCCTCGGTCGGCGCCGGTCTCGTGCTCGCGGCGCACGCCCACGCGCGGGGCTGGCCCATTCCGCGGGGCGGCTCGCAGGCGATCGCCGACGCGCTCGCCGCCGATCTCGTCGCGCACGGTGGCGTCATCCGCACCGGCTCTCCGGTGGACGACGTCCGCGCGCTCCCGCCGGCCCGTGCGATCCTGCTCGACCTCGTGCCGCGCGACGTGCTGCGCGTGGCCGGCGCGCGCCTGCCGGAGCGCTACGCGCGCACCCTGCGACGCTGGCGACACGGACCCGCCGCGTTCAAGGTGGACTACGCGCTGTCGCGGCCGATCCCGTGGCGCGACGACGCCGCGCGACGCGCCGGCACCGTGCACCTGGGCGGAACCCTCGGCGACATCCGGCGCGCCGAGGCCGCCGTCGTGTCGGGACGGATGCCGGAGAGGCCGTTCATTCTGCTCGCCCAGCCCTCCCTGTTCGATCCCGGCCGGGCACCCGTCGGTCGACACACCGCCTGGGCGTACGCGCACGTGCCGCACGGCTGGAAGGGCGACGCGACGCCCGTCATCGACGCGGCCATCGAGGAGCATGCCCCCGGCTTCCGCGACACCGTTCTCGCGCGCATCTCCACAGGCCCGGCGGCGCTCGAGGCGATGGACCACAACCTGGTGGGCGGCGACATCAGCGGCGGCGCGATGACCACGTTCCAGACGCTGGCCCGCCCGGTGGCGGGATACGCGCCCTGGCGCTCTCCGGTGCCGGGCCTGTACCTGTGCTCGTCGTCGACAGCCCCCGGGGGTGGCGTGCACGGCATGGGCGGCTGGAACGCCGCCCGCTTGGCCCTGCGAGACGTCTTCGGTCTGGAGATGCCCGAGCTCGGCCCCTGACGCGCCGGACCGATGTGGCCGCGGCCCGTCAAGCCCCCTCCCGGGCGCCGCGCCGCCGCCTAGCGTGGGTCGCACTTCTAAAGCGACGCCAGCGTGAGGAGCGCCGATGAGCAGAGACGTCCGGCACGTCACCCACGTCCTCTACCCCACCGCGCAGGACGACGACCACGGCCCCTGGTCCAACCCGGAGGCCGCCGCGGAGATCGAGGCGCTCCTCGCCGACGGCTATGAGATCGCGGACACGAGCGTCGCGCCGCTCACCTCGCCGTGGCTCTGGTCGGGCCGCATGGTCTCCTCGACCCGCCTCGTGCTCGTCACGACACTGGTCCGGCCGGGACCGGCCTGACCGACCCTTACCGCGCACGACAAAGCCCCCGCGTTCCCTGATCTCGTCAGGGTCCGCGGGGGCTGTCCACAGGTGCGATGCGGTGGTGGAGCTGGGGGGAATCGAACCCCCGTCCAATGCTGAGTCTCTGCGGCTTCTCCGGGCGCAGTCTGTGGAGGCGTTCTGCTCGGCTCCGACCTTCAGCACAGACACATAGGTCGACGAGCCCAGTCGAGGAAAAGTCCCGCGTGACGTCCCGACACCGTCACGCAGCAAGATCCCTAGATGACGCCAGAATCCGTGTCGGGATCACCCACGGTCTGACGGACTATCGGGCTCGCTTAGGCAGCGAGGGCGAAGTCAGTGCGCTTTGCGTTGGCACTTATTGGTTTGCAGGGGGCGTTTACGAGATAACCCTGCATCCTCGGCCCGCTTCTCGCAGATTCACAAGCACTGTCGAAACCGATCAGCCCCGTGGATCCTTCTCGCGAAGGGAACCGCTATCGCACGCTGTGGAGTTGTCATCGCACCGGAGTGCGCTGCCGGCGCCTCACGGCGCATCCCGGCCGGGCCGGACTCGGATCTATCCGAGCATCACAGACTACAACGCAACGCGCCGCAACGCCATTCCCGGCGATTCCGGCGCGGGCGACGCATCCACCGGTGCGCCACCCGCGGGTCCGCGGCGCCGCGCGATCCCTGCGATACCCTCGGCCCAGGCACGCGACGAAGGGAGCCCGTCATGGGCGATGTCATCATCTCGGTGCGGGGCACAGCGCAGCGCCGGGTCGCGCCGGAGCTCGCGATCGCGTCCGTGCAGGTGCGCGTCGACGGACCGGACCGCGCCTCGGTGACGCGGCGCACGGGGCAGGCCGCCGACGCGCTCCGCTCCCGACTGAAGGAGCTCGAGGAGGGCGAGCGGGTCGTGCGGTGGTCGAGTGAGCGGGCCTACTTCTGGTCGAGCAGGCCGTGGAACGCCGACGGCACCCAGCTGCGTCCGGTGCACTACGGCTCTGTGCCGTTCGGCGCCACGTTCGACGACTTCGCGGAACTGTCGGGATGGGTCGGCGAACTGGCGGAGGCGGCGGACGTGCACGTCGGCGACGTGAGCTGGCGCCTCACGGACGACACCCGCGCGCGGCTTGAGCGCGAGACGGCCGCCGAGGCGGTGGGGGTGGCCGTGCAGCGGGCCCAGGCCTATGCCGAGGCGCTGGGGCTCGGCGACGTCGCCCCCGTCGAGATCGCCGACAACGACCTGCTCTCGCGCGACGCGGCGCCCGGATTCGCGGCGCTGCGCATGGGTGCGAACGTCCGCGGCGCGGCCGAGGGGGCACCGCTGGTCGCGCTCGAACCGGAGGACATCCTCGTCTCCGCCACCGTCGAGGGCCGCTTCGCGGCGCGCGCCTGATGACTGCCGTCACCGTGCCGCCCCTTGCCGAGCGGCTTGCCCAGATGATCCGCATCCCCACGGTGAGCGCCGAGTTCGCCGAGCATGGCCACGCGCCCTTCGAGGAGTTCGCCGCCCTCCTCGAGAAGCTCTACCCGCTCACCCACGCCCGGCTGGAGCGTGAGCGGGTCGGCGAGCTCGGCCTCCTACCGCTGGGCCGGCGCGAGCTCTCAGGACCCGCTTGTGCTCATGGCGCACGTCGACGTCGTTCCCGCCGACCAGGGCGACGGCTGGAGCGCCCCTCCGTTCGACGGTCGGATCGCGGAGGGCTTCGTCTGGGGGCGCGGCGCGCTCGACGACAAGGGGCCGCTGCTGGTCATCCTCGAGGCCGTCGAGGAGCTACTGCGGCAAGGATTCTCGCCCGCACGCGACGTGTACCTCTCCTTCGGCGGCGACGAGGAGGTGTTCGGGCGGGCGGCCGCGGCGATCGCCGAGACGCTGGCGGCCCGCGGCGTGTCGCCATGGCTCGTGCTCGACGAGGGCGGCGCCGTCGTTGACGCGCCGCTCCCGTTCGTGCCCGGACGAGCGGCGATGATCGGCCTGGGAGAGAAGGGCATCGTGACCCTCCGCCTTCGCGCCCGCGGGGACGGCGGGCACGCGTCCGCCCCGCGCGGACACACGGCGATCTCCCGCCTCGCGCGGGCGATCGAGCGCCTCAACCCCGCCACGTTTCCGCCCCGCGCCCCGCAGACCATCGCGCGCATGCTCGCGGTGCTCGGAGCCCGGGCCGGCGGGGTTCCGGGCGTCGTACTGCGGGTGCTCGCGAGCGTCCCGCGGCTCGCGGGCCCGGTCCTCGCCCGCATGGGGTCCGAGCCCGCCGCGCTCGTGCGCACGACGCTCGCGGCGACCCGGCTATCCGGTGGCTCGGCCGACAACGTGCTGCCCTCCCATGCGACGGCCACGCTCAACCTGCGCCTCATCCCGGGCGACACGGTCGGCACGGTCGTCGCCCGCGTGCGCCGCCGCGTGCGCGACCCGAAGGTGAGCGTCGAACTGGTGGACGGCTCCGATCCGTCCCCCGAGTCACCAGCCGACAGCGCGGCCTTCGCCGCGTTGCGCGCCGCCGTCGGCGCCGCGTTCCCCGACGCGCTCGTCGTGCCGTACCTGATGATGCAGGCCAGCGACGCCCGGCACTTCCACCGGCGCTGGCCGTCGGTGTACCGGTTCGCGCCGCTCGAGATGTCGGCGGCACAACGAGCATCGATCCACGGCTCGGACGAGCGCGTGGAGATCGCGTCGCTCGAGCGGGGGCGGGACTTCCACATGGAGCTCATCCGGGGGCTCTCGTGAGCGCGACGCAGCCCACGACGAGGCTGGGTCCCCTCGTCGGCATCGTCGGATTCCTCGCCTTCGTCGAGTTCACGAGCGGCATCCTGCAGGGCTACTACACCCCCATGCTCACCGACATCGCCCGGCACCTCGGCGTGCACGACGCCGACGTCAACTGGCTCGAGGGCTCACAGCTCATGCTCTCCGCCCTCGTCGTGCCGGCGTTCGCGAAGCTCGGCGACATGGTGGGCCACAAGCGGATGCTGCTCGTGTCGACCGCGCTCACCGCCGCCGCCTCGCTCGCCCTGCCGTTCACCGACTCATTCGCGGTGTTCCTGACGGCGTGGGCGCTGCAGGGCTTCTACGTGGTCTGGCTGCCTCTGGAGGTGGCGCTCATCTGGTCGCGCGCTCGCGGTGTCGTGGCGCGCACCGGCGAGGGATCGGCGTCGGTGCTGACGGCGCGCGCCGCCGGCATCCTGGTGGCCGCGCTCGAGGCGGGAGCGATCGCCGGCGCGCTGGCGGGCGGCGCCCTCGTCGATGCGCTCCCGCTCTGGATGGTCCTTCTCGTCCCCGGCATCGCCGTCGTCGCGTGCTTCTTCGTCATCCTCTTCGGCGTCGCCGAGTCCCCCTACCCGGCCGGCGGCCGCTTCGACACGACCGGACTCGTGCTCGTCTCGCTCGCCCTGCTCGGGATCACCGGTGGCCTGAGCCTGCTGCGGCTCGCCGGCCCCGGCGACGGCCTCGCGTGGCTCGTGCTGGCCGCGGGGGCGCTCGTGCTCGTGCCGTTCGCCCTCTGGGAGCGGCGATGCGATGACCCGCTCATCGACGTGCGCATGTTCCGCGATCCCGCACTGTGGCCCGTCTTCCTCACGGCCGGCCTCTTCGGCGTCAGCGTGCTCGGCGCCCAGGCACCGCTGTCGACGTTTGCTCGCACCGATCCCGGCGTCTACGGCTACGGGCTGGGCACGGCGGGTTCCACGACCTCGCTGCTGATCGGGTTCTACCTCATCGCCATGATCGTCGGCGCGCTGAACTACCCCATCGTCTCCCGGCTCACCACACCGCGCACCGCCCTCATCCTGGCGGCGCTGTGCGTCGGGATCGGGTTCCTGCTGTTCCTGCCGTCACACGAGACGTACCTGCAGGTGACGGCCAACATGCTCATCGTGGGCGTCGGCTCGGGCGCCCTCGTCGCGGCCCTGCCGTCGGCAGCCGCGGCGGCCGCGCCACACGGCCAGACGGGTGTCGCGACCGGGCTGACGAACTCCGTCAAGACCGTCGGCGGCGCCGTCGCCTCGTGCGTGTTCGGCATCGCGCTCCTGAACGGCGCGTCGGGCGTCGCGGGAGGAACGGCGGGCTCTTTCGCCGGGTACGTGACCGTGTGGGTCGTCTGCGGAGTCACGGCTCTCGCCGCCGCGGGCGCGCTGCTGCTCGTGCCCCGACGGGCCTTCACCGACGCGACGGCCGACGTGCCGCAGGCCTGAGCGCCGCCTGCCTCCGAGCGAGGCCGCGCCCGCTTCGTCGTCCCGCCACTGCCTCGCCGGCTTGCCCGCCCGCCAAACGTGAGGGGCCCGGATCCGTGTGGATCCGGGCCCCTCGTGCGAAAGAGATCAGCGGGCGAAGTTGCCGCGGTAGTACTCGTACACCCAGCCGACGAGCGACACGGCCAGCAGGCCGACCGCGAACGGCAGCAGGAAGATGCCCACCGCCAGCGACAGTGCGCCGAGCGCCGCGGCGCCCGCCAGCATGATCGGCCACCAGGACCAGGGGCTGAACTCGCCCAGCTCCGTCTCGCCGTCGTCGATGTCGGCGTCGAGGCGGTCCTCCGGAAGCTCCACGCCCTTCTGGCCGCGGTGCACCAGCTGCACGTAGAAGGCGATCATGGCCGACATGAACACGGCGAACAGCAGCGCCGTGCCACCGGTCCAGTCCACCGCCCGGTACCAGGGCAGCCCGCGCGGGTTGTCGAGGAGATCCCAGATGGCGTAGACCGCGAACGCGAGGGCGAAGAAGCCCGTCAGCAGCCACCAGATGACGATGTTGGAGCGCATGGCGTTACTTCACCTCTCCGTCGGTCAGATCCACCACGGGCGCGTCGGGCGCGTCCTTGGCCGGCCCCACGCCCACCGGGACGGGCGCCTCGCCGTGGTTCAGGTCGAACGCCGGGCGCTCGCTGCGGATGCGCGGGATCGACGTGAAGTTGTGGCGCGGCGGCGGGCAGCTCGTCGCCCACTCCAGCGAACCGCCGTAGCCCCACGGGTCGTTCACCGTGATCCTCGGCGCCTTGCGGGCCGTGATCCACACGTTCAGGAAGAACGGGATGAGCGAGGCACCGAGAATGACGGCGCCGATCGTGGAGAGCTGGTTCTGCCACGTCCAGCCGTCGGCCTCCGAGTAGTCGGCGTAACGGCGCACCATGCCGTCCACGCCCAGCCAGTGCTGGATGAGGAACGTCATGTGGAAGCCGATGAACAGCATCCAGAAGTGCACGTATCCGAGGCGCTCGTTGAGCATGCGGCCGGTCCACTTGGGCCACCAGAAGTAGAAGCCCGCGAACATCGCGAACACCACGGTGCCGAAGACCACGTAGTGGAAGTGCGCCACGACGAAGTACGAGTCGGACAGGTGGAAGTCCAGCGGCGGCGACGAGAGGATGACGCCGGTGAGGCCACCGAAGACGAACGAGACGAGGAAGCCGAGCGCGAACACCATCGGGGTCTCGAAGGTGATCGAGCCGCGCCACATCGTGCCGATCCAGTTGAAGATCTTCACGCCCGTGGGCACCGCGATGAGCATGGTCATGAGCGCGAAGAACGGCAGCAGCACCGCGCCGGTGACGTACATGTGGTGCGCCCACACCGACACCGACAGCGCGGCGATCGCGATGGTCGCGTAGACGAGCGTCTTGTAGCCGAAGATCGGCTTGCGGCTGAACACGGGGAAGATCTCCGAGACGATGCCGAAGAACGGCAGCGCGATGATGTAGACCTCGGGGTGGCCGAAGAACCAGAACAGGTGCTGCCACAGCAGCACGCCCCCGTTGGCCGGGTCGTAGATGTGCGCGCCCAGGATGCGGTCGGCCGAAGCGCCGAAGATCGCGGCGGCGAGCACGGGGAACGCGATGAGGATCAGCAGGCTCGTGATGAGCGTGTTCCACGTGAAGATCGGCATGCGCCACATCGTCATGCCGGGGGCGCGCATCGTGATGATCGTCGTGATGAAGTTCACCGCACCGAAGATCGTGCCGAAGCCCGAGATGCCCAGGCCCAACATCCACATGTTGCCGCCGAAGCCCGGCGAGAACGAGGCGTTCGCGAGCGGCTGGTAGGCGAACCATCCGAACGAGGCGGCGCCCTGCGGGGTGAGGAAGCCGGCCACCGCGATGAGCGAGCCGAAGGAGAACAGCCAGAAGGCGAACGCGTTCAGTCGCGGGAACGCGACGTCCGGCGCGCCGATCTGCAGCGGCAGGATGACGTTCGCGAAGCCCGCGAACAGCGGCGTCGCGAACATCAGCAGCATCACGGTGCCGTGCATCGTGAACAGCTGGTTGTACTGCTCCTTCGTCGGAAGCACCTGCATGCCGGGAGCGAAGAGCTCCGCGCGGATGAGCAGCGCCATGACGCCGCCGAGGCAGAAGAACAGCATCGACGCGATCAGGTACATGTACCCGATCGTCTTGTGGTCGGTGGAGGTGATCCACTTGACCACGATGTTGCCCTTCTGCTCCACGCGCGAACCGCTGAGCAGGGCGGCCTGGCGGGCCGGGAGGACGGGAGTGTGCTCCTGAAGGGTGCTGGTCGCCATGGTGCTCAGTGGCTCTCTTCCTCGTCGTCGCTCTGCGCGCCGGTGCCCGGCGCGTTGCCCAGGCGATCGTATGCCTGGTTGATGTCGCCGGTCTGGCCGTTGGCCTCGAGCTCGTCGAGGTAGGCCTCGTACTCGGCCTCGCTGACCACCTCGACGTTGAACAGCATCATCGAGTGGTACTCGCCGCACAGTTCGGCGCACTTGCCGGCGTACGTGCCTTCACGGGTGGGGATGAACGACCAGGAGTTGTCCTGGCCGATGTACATGTCCTTCTTGTACAGGAAGTCGATGATCCAGAAGGAGTGGATGACGTCGCGCGACTCGAGGTTGATCGTCACCTTCTGGTCGACCGGCAGCACCAGCGTGGGCAGCTGCTCCTGGTCGATGTTGCCGTTCGCGTCGGGCTGGGCCTGGACACCCATCGTCCACACGGCGTCGGAGTTGTCCTCCTCCTCGCCGTCGTACTGGAAGTCCCACGCCCACTGCTTGGCGATGGCGGTGATCTCGACGTCGACCTCGTCCTCGGTCCAGGGCGTCTCCACCCGGGTCTGCTCGCGCGCCGTGAAGGCGAACAGGCCGAGCACCAGGATGAGCGGGACCGTCGTGAAGAAGATCTCGATCGGCATGTTGTACCGCAGCTGCACCGGCAGCCCGGTCTGGCCCTTGCGGCGGCGGTAGACGATCATCGCCCAGAGCATGAGGCCCCACGTGATGATGCCGACCGCGAGCGCGGCGATCCACGACCCGACCCAGAGCGAGGCGAGCCCCTCGGTCTGGTTGGTGGTGGGCGTTCCGTCCTCCACGAAGCCGGGGAGGTAGCCGTGCAGCTCGGTCGGCGAGCACGCGGCAAGCGCGGCGACGGTGGCTGCGGCGACGGGGATCGCTGCCCAGCGGATGCGGCGTTTCGAGGGCACGAATTCACCTTTCGAACGTGGATGGGGCACCTGCCAGTCTAGGGCAAGCGCACACGGGATTCCGGCCACACTCCCAGCGGGCCGCAACGTCCCTGTGCCGGTGTCCGGGTACGCCGAACGGCCCCGCACCTGCGGTGACGGGGCCGTTCGCAGCGCGGCTCAGTGGAAGCTGTCGCCGCAGGCGCAGGAGCCCGAGGCGTTGGGGTTGTCGATGGTGAACCCCTGCTCCGAGATCGTGTCCTTGAAGTCGATGGTCGCGCCGTCGAGGTACGGGATCGACATGTTGTCGACGATGACCTCGACGCCGTCGAAGTCGACCGTCTCGTCGCCCTCGAGGTAGCGCTCGTCGAAGTACAGCTGGTAGATCAGTCCCGAGCAGCCGCCCGGCTGCACGGCGACGCGCAGGCGCAGGTCGTCGCGGCCCTCCTGCTCGAGCAGGCTCTTCACCTTGCCGGCGGCGGCCTCGGTGAGGGCGACGCCGTGGGCGGGGGCGGCGGTGTCGGCGGTCAGGGTCGTGTCGGTCATGACGCTCTCCTCCTGGTCGGGCCCCGCCGACGGACGGCACGGGGCGAGCTGTATCGATTCTAGCCGCGGCGACGCACGATGGCGCCGGCCGCGCTCACGCGCCGCGGGCGTTCATGCGCCCCAGCAGCAGCGTCTCGCTGATGACGGCGTGTCGGAAGGTGTCCAGGTGCAGTGACTCGTTGGGGCTGTGCGCGCGGGAGTGCGGATCCTCCACCCCCGTCACGAGGATCTGCGCGCCCGGGTAGCGCTGCACGAGGTCGGCGATGAACGGGATGGACCCGCCCACGCCATAGTCCACCGGGTCCTTGCCGTAGCCGTCGCGCATGGCGTCCCGCGCGGCCTGCACCGCCCAGCCGCTGGTGTCGACGAGGAAGCCGTCGCCGCAGTCGACCTCGCTGAAGCGCAGTTCGGCCCCGAAGGTGTTGTGCGCCTCGAGGTGGGCGCGGATGGCCGCGTAGGCGTCCTGTGCGTCCTGCCCCGGCGCCACGCGGGCGCTCACGACCACCGTGACCTCGGGCGAGAGCGTGTTCGAGGCGGCGGCCACGCTGGTGTGGTCGATGCCGGTGACCGTGATGGACGGCTTGTTCCAGATGCGCGACAGGATCGTGCCCTCTCCCGCCGGGCGCACCCCCTCCAGCAGACCGGTCTCGGACCGCAGGGTGGCCTCGTCGTACTCGGGCGTGTCGGCGTCGCGCGTCGCGAGTCCCTCGACGGCGACCGACCCGTCGTCGTCCCACAGCGTGGAGAGCAGCTTGATCGTTGCGAGCATGGCGTCGGGAACCGCTCCCCCGAACATGCCCGAGTGCGAGGCGTGATCGAGCGTGCGCACCGTGAGGTGGAACTTGGCGTTGCCGCGCAGCGACACCGTCACGGCGGGCGTCTCGGAGTCCCAGTTGCCGGAGTCGGCGACGACGATGACGTCCGATCGCATCGCCTCGGCGTTGTCCTCGAGGAACTGCGTGAACGAGCGCGAGCCGAACTCCTCCTCGCCCTCGATGTAGAGCACGATGCCCAGGTCGAGGTCGTCGCCGAGCGTCTCGCGCAGCGCGCGCAGCGAGGCGATGTGCGCCATGACGCCCGCCTTGTCGTCGGCGGCGCCGCGCCCGTACAGACGCCCGTCGCGTACGGTGGGCTCGAACGGCGGGGTGTCCCACAGCGCCTCGTCACCGGGCGGCTGCACGTCGTGGTGGGCGTAGAGCATCACCGTCGGCCGGCCGTTGCGGGCCGCGCGCGTGGCGAGGATGCCGGGCTGACCGAGCTCCTCCGTGCCGGGAATCGCGGCGCGATGGATGCGCACCTCGTCGAAGACGCCCGTCTCACGCGCCAGCGCGGCGATCTCCTCGGCGCTACGGACGAGCTGATCCTGATCGAACGCGGGCCACGCGATCCCCGGGATGCGCACGAGCCGCCCGAGGTCGGCGAGCGCCGCGGCGATCCCCCCTTCCGCCGATTCGACGAGCTGCTGGTCCGGAGTGGGCGTGGAGGTCATGCGGGTATCCTAGGCCGGTACGCCGCGCCCCTCCGTGCGCGGCTCCCGAACGATCCGAGGTGCATCCCGTGGCCAAGACCCCCGCGCCCGCCGGCGACGACGCACAGGCGACGACCGTCGGCAAGGGCCGTCCCACCCCCAGCCGGGCCGAGCGCGAGGCGGCCAACCGCCGCCCGCTCGTCGCGAACACGAAGGAGGCGCGCAAGCGCGCCCGCGCCGAGCTGCGCGAGCGCCAGGACCGCGCCCGCGTCGGCATGGCCAACGGCGAGGAGCGGTTCCTGCCGGCGCGCGACAAGGGCCCGCAGCGTCGCTGGGTGCGCGACTACACCGATGCCGGTTGGCACATCGGCGAGCTGCTCATGCCGGCGCTCATCGTCGTGCTCATCGTCACGATGTTCCTGCCGATTCAGTTCCAGTACTACGGCATGGTCGGCCTGTGGGTGTTCGTGTTCTTCACGATCGGCGACATGGTCATCCTGTCGAGCACGGTGAAGCGCAAGGCCGCCGCCAAGTTCGGCGCGGAGCGCCGTGAGAAGGGCCTGGGCTGGTACGCCGCGATGCGCTCCGTGCAGATGCGCTGGATGCGGCTGCCCAAGCCGCAGGTCAAGCGCGGCCAGTACCCGGACTGACCCGAAAACCCCCAAGCAGAGAACGCCCCGGATCCGTCCGGGGCGTTCTCGCGTTCCAGGCGGCCACGCGCCGGCGGCGCGTGCCGGTCGGGCCGTTCAGCCTGCTGCGGCCAGCCCGCGGTTGATCTCGCGCGCCCAGAGCGGCCCCCGGTAGAGGAAGGCGGTGTAGCCCTGTGTCAGCGTCGCGCCGGCGGCCAGCCGCTCGCGCACGTCGTCGGCGGTCTCGATGCCGCCGACCGACACGACGCAGAAGGTCGGGTCGGGTGCCGCCGCGCGGATGAGACGCAGGACCTCCAGCGAACGCCGCTTGAGCGGTGCGCCAGAGAGCCCGCCGGCCCCCGCGGCCTCGACCGCGTCGGGGTCGGTCGCCAGTGCCTCGCGGGAGATCGTCGTGTTCGTCGCGATGATCCCGGCGAGGCCGAGGTCCACGGCCAGCCGCGTGACGGCGGTGACCTCCTCGTCGGGAAGGTCGGGGGCGATCTTGACGAGAAGCGGCGTGCGACCCGCCGCCGCCTTGACCGCCTGAAGCAGCGGACGCAGCGTCTCGACGGCCTGCAGACCGCGCAGGCCGGGCGTGTTCGGGGAAGAGACGTTCACCGCGAGGTAATCGGCCAGCGGCGCGAGCATCGTGGCGCTGGCGACGTAGTCGGCCGTGGCCCTCTCGACATCCACGACGCGGCTCTTGCCGATGTTGGCGCCGACGACCGCTCCCCCGCGGCGAAGCCGGGCCAACCGCCGGGCGGCCGCGGCGGCCCCGCGGTTGTTGAAGCCCATGCGGTTGATGACCGCGCGGTCCGGCACGAGGCGGAACAGACGAGGACGCGGGTTGCCGTCCTGGGGGACGGCCGTGACCGTGCCGACCTCCACGTGGCCGAACCCGAGCGCGTCGAGCCCCCGCACGCCCACGGCGTTCTTGTCGAACCCGGCGGCGACACCGAACGGCGAGGGGAAGCGCACGCCGAGGGCGTCGACGGCCAGCGACGGGTCGGGCCGCGTGAGGGAGCGCACGAGGGGCGCCACCGCCCACGAGCCGAGCACGCGGATCACGGCCATGCCGAGGTGGTGCGCCGTCTCAGGATCGAGGCGCGACAGGACCGTGCGAAACAGCAGGGGATACATGTCTCAGCCCTCCGCACCCGTCGCGGCTTCGTCCGCGCCGCCGCCCCGCGCGCCGCCGTGCGCGTGGTCCGCGCGCAGGTCGGCGATGGCCGCCTCGAAGTCCTCCAGCGACTCGAAGGCCTGGTAGACGCTCGCGTAGCGCAGGTAGGCCACCTCGTCGAGCTCGCGCAGCGGCCCGAGGGTCGCCAGGCCGATCTCGTTCGCGTCGATCTGGCTGAGGCCGGTCTGGCGCACGGCCTCCTCCACCTTCTGGGCGAGCACGGCGAGGTCGGCATCCGTCACCGGGCGGCCCTGGCACGCCTTGCGCACCCCCGCCATCACCTTGTCGCGACTGAAGGGCTCGACCGCGCCGGATCGCTTGATGACGTTCAGCGACGCCGTCTCGATCGTCGAGAAGCGCTTCCCGCATTGCGGGCACTGACGGCGGCGGCGGATGGAGAGGCCATCGTCGCTCGTGCGGGAGTCGATGACGCGGGAATCGGCGTGACGGCAGAAGGGACAGTGCATAGCCGGGCCAGCTTACGCGGCCGATCCTGCGACGTTCCCCGACGCGAAGCGCGCCACGACCGCGTCGCCGTGACCGGGGAGGGCCTCCGACTCGGCCAGCGCGACGATGCGGTCGCGCACCTCGGCGAGGGCATCGCGGTCGTGCTCGATCACCTGCTGCGCGCGCAGGAACGTCTGCGCGCCGAGGCCCGCGGCGTACCGCGCCTGCCCACCGGTGGGCAGCACATGGTTCGATCCGGCCAGATAGTCGCCGAGGCTCACGGGGGCGTACGGGCCGACGAACAGGGCGCCGGCGCTGGTGTAGCGCGCCGCCGCGTCGGCGGCGTCCGCGAGGTGGAGCTCGAGGTGTTCGGGCGCATAGGCGTTGCTGAACGCCTCCGCCGCGGCCGCGTCGTCGACGAGCACGATGGCCGACTGCTCCCCCGCCAGCGCGGCGGCGACCCGCTCGCGATGACGCGTGGCGGCCGCGACCTGCGCGACCGCCGCGTCGACGGCGCGCGCGAGCTCATCCGACGCCGTCACGAGCACGGCCGAGGCCTGCTCGTCGTGCTCGGCCTGGCTGACCAGGTCGTACGCGATGAGCCGCGGGTCCGCCGTATCGTCGGCGACGATGAGGATCTCGGTCGCTCCGGCCTCGGAGTCCACGCCCACCACGCCCGCAACGGCGCGCTTCGCCGCCGCCACGAAGTTGTTGCCGGGGCCCGTGACGACGTCCACGGGGTCCAGGCCGAGGGAGGCCACCCCGTGCGCGAGCGCGCCGATGGCGCCGGCTCCCCCCATCGCGTAGACCTCCGTCACGCCGAGCAGCCCGGCCGCGGCGAGGATCGTCGGATGCACGCGCCCGTCGAAGCCCGCCTGAGGCGGCGATGCCAGCGCGATGCGGCGCACCCCCGCCACCTGCGCCGGGACGACGTTCATCACGACGCTCGACGGGTAGACGGCCTTGCCGCCCGGCACATACACGCCCACACGTCCGACGGGCTGCCAGCGCTGCGTGACGCGCGCGCCGGCCGCGAGCTCGGTCACCCTCGTGGGAGGGATCTGGGCTGCCGATGCCTCGCGCACGCGCCGAATCGACTCCTCCAGCGCGGCGTGCACGTCATGGTCGAGCCCGGCGACGGCGTCGGCGATGTGCTCGGCCGGCACCCTCACCGCGTGCCCCGTCACCCCGTCGAAGCGCTCCGCCTGCTCACGCAACGACTCCTCGCCGCGAGTGCGGACGTCCTCGACGATCTCGGCGGCGGCTTGCAGCGCCGCCGCCCGCGCGGCGGTCGCGCGCGGGACGGCGGCGAGCAGCTCGGCCGCGCTCAGGCTGCGGCCGCGCAGATCGATCGTGCGCATGTGATGCGGTCCTCGCGCGTCAGCCGCGCGTGACGCCGCTGGTGTCGAGCAGGAAGCCGACCCGGCCGTCGTCGTGGCGCACGACGAAGACATCGCCGCGCTCCTCGAGGACGAGCGCCCACGCGGTGGGCCCGATGCGGAACAGCGGGGCGCCGTTGTCGTCGACCACGTCGCGCTCCACCGGCGCAAGCGCCCAGAACGGCTGGTTGTTGGTGACGGGCAGCGACGCGGGGCCGCCGTTCGCGGCGTCGGACGCGGCGTCCTGCTGCGCACCGCCATCCGTCGACTGCTCCGGCGCCGGCTGCGCGTTCTCCGCCTCGGGCGAGTGACCCCCGTTGTCGCGCAGAATCGTCTCGGCGTCGACGGGATCGACCTGCTCGCCCTGCTCGGGGGCGGCCTGCGCCGCACCGGAGCGGCGGTACGACGGAGCCTCGTCCTCGGACGGCGCGAACCCGAGGCTTGCCTCGATGTCCGATCCGGCGTGGCCGCGCGCCGAGCGCGCGGGGTCGGCGTCGGCGGGCGCCGCCGTCACCTCGTCCACCTCGGCGCCGGACGGCGCGGAGGCGTAGGGATTGGCACCGGCCGGCGCGGCCGGAGCGGGCTGTCCGTAGGGCTGAGGCGCCTGCGGCTGCTCGTAGCCCTGCGGCGCCGGGGCGCCCTGCTGCGGCGGGTACGGCGCGTGGGGCTGCTGGCCGTACTGCTGGGGCGCGCCATACGGCTGGCCGTACTGCTGCTGGCCGTAGGGCTGCGGGGCGTGCTGCTCCTGGCCGGGCTGGCCGTATGCCGGCTGGCCGTAGGGCTGCTGGCCGTACGGCTGCTGGCCCTGCTCCTGGCCGGGCTGGCCGTAGGGCTGCTGACCCTGCGCCGGGTATTGACCGTACGGCTGCTGCTGCCCGTAGGGGTAGGCGCCGGGCTGCTGCTGGCCATAGGGGTAGCCGCCCTGCTGCGCGCCGGGGGCGCCGTACCCGGGCCAAGCGCCCTGCTGGTTCTGCTCGACCTTCGGGGCGCGCGGCTTCTGCACGACGCGGCGGGCGGGGCGTGCCACGCGGGCCGCGGGCACCTCCTCGCGGTGGTCGAAGTCGGCGCGGAACGGCGGCACGAGCGGCGCCAGCACGGTGAAGAACACGCCGACGAGGGCGAGGATCGCCGAGACCCACGCGGCCCAGCTGGGCGACAGCACGGCCTCGCCCGGTCCGAAGAACGACATCAGCTCACCGAGCTGGGCGCCCAGGACGCTGAGGAACAGCACCGTGTGCCACGCCACGATCGCGTACGAGACGAACGCCACCGAGGCGAACTGGTCGACCGACAGCGATCCGACGCGCAGCTTCGCACGCGGGGCGAGCCGCCGCACCACGAGCAGAGCGGTGGCGGCGAGCAGCGCGAGGAGCGCGGCGATCTGCACGAGCCCCTGGCTCCACATCGGGGCGTAATCGCCGTCGATCACGCTGAAGAAGGACAGGATCAGCAGGACGATGCCCGTCCCGATCACGATCCACTCGCGCAGCGTGAACTTCCACAGGCCGGGCACGCCGCCTGCGGCGACCTCACTGTTCTCGGACACGGGTCTCCCTCTGATCGTTCAGCGTTCCGTCTTCGATCCTAGCCGCCAGCCGGCGGGCGTCCACGGGGAGTCCTACCCGAGGCACTGCGGGCCGAGCAGCGACTTCAGGTCGCCGAACAGGTCGGCGGTGATCTGCACGGGCAGCGGGACCTCGAAGACCTTGGCCGAGCTGCCGCGGTGCATCTTCAGGCGCACCTCCGTGTCGCCGGCGTGCCGGCGCAAGACCTCCGACAGCTCGAGCACGAGCCGCTCGGTGGCGCGCTGCTCGGGCAGCAGCAGCGTGAGCGGCCCCGAGGCGTCGTGACCGCCGACATCCGGGGTGAAGGCCGACTGCGCGTGCAGGTTGAGGCCGTCGTCGCGCCGCGACACGCGCCCGCGCACCACGAGGATGGAGTCCTGCTGCAGGATCGGCTGGAACTCGGTGTAGGTCTTCCCCATGAACATCACGGTCACCTCACCCTCGAAGTCCTCGACGGTGATCATGCCGTACGGGTTGCCGCTGGATTTCGCCACGCGGTGCTGCGCGCTGGTCACCAGGCCGGCCACGGTCACCTGATCGCCGTCCTGCAGGTCCTCCGATGCCAGGAGGTCGTGGATCGTGATGCTGCGGTGCTTCGCGAGCGGCACCTCCAGCCCGGCGAGCGGGTGATCCGAGACGTACAGCCCCAGCATCTCGCGCTCGAACGCGAGCTTGTCCTTCTTCGTGAACTCCGGCCGCTCCGGCACCTTCTGCGCGGTCTCCGGCTCGTCCCACAGGCTGTCGAAGTCGAATCCGATGGCACCCTGCGCCTCGTTCCGCTTGCGGTCGACGGCCGCCTCGACGGCCTGCTCGTGGATCTCGAGCAGCGCGCGGCGCGTGGATCCCATCGAGTCGAAGGCGCCGGCCTTGATGAGCGACTCCACCGTGCGCTTGTTCGCGACGTGGGCGGGGACGCGGCTCAGGAAGTCGTGGAAGCTCGCGTACGGGCCGTCCTTGCGCGCGTCGACGATGCCGTCCACGACGTTCGATCCGACGTTGCGCACGGCGCCGAGGCCGAAGCGGATGTCGTCGCCCACGGCCGAGAAGAAGCCGATCGACTCCGAGACGTCGGGCTGAAGCACCCTGATGCCCATGCGACGGCACTCGTTGAGGTACATCGCGAGCTTGTCGCGCGAGTCGCCGACGCTCGTGAGCACGGCCGCCATGTACTCGGCCGGGTAGTGCGCCTTGAGGTATGCCGTCCAGTACGACACCACGCCGTATGCCGCGGAGTGCGCCTTGTTGAACGCGTAGTCCGAGAACGGCAGCAGGATGTCCCACAGCGCCTTGATGGCGGCCTCGGAGTAGCCGCGCTCCTTCATGCCGCCCGAGAAGCCCTCGTACTGCTTGTCGAGCTCGGACTTCTTCTTCTTGCCCATCGCCCGGCGCAGGATGTCGGCCTGTCCCAGGCTGAAGCCCGCCACCTTCTGCGCGATGGCCATCACCTGCTCCTGATAGATGATCAGGCCGTAGGTCGTATCGAGGATGTCGCGCAGCGGCTCCTCGAGCTCCGGATGGATCGGCGTGATCTCCTGCAGGCCGTTCTTGCGCAGCGCGTAGTTCGTGTGCGAGTTGGCGCCCATCGGGCCCGGCCGGTACAGCGCGATGACGGCCGAGATGTCCTCGAAGTTGTCGGGCTTCATGAGGCGCAGCAGCGAGCGCATCGGCCCGCCGTCGAGCTGGAACACGCCCAGCGTGTCGCCGCGCGCAAGCAGCGCGTACGCCTCGCGGTCGTCGAGCGGCAGGTGCTCGAGGTCGACCTCTTCGCCGCGGTTGGTGCGGATGTTGTCAAGCGCGTCGGAGAGGATCGTGAGGTTGCGCAGCCCCAGGAAGTCCATCTTGATGAGGCCGAGCGCCTCGCAGGCCGGGTAGTCGAACTGCGTGACGATCTGCCCGTCCTGCTCCCGCTTCATGATCGGGATGATGTCGATGAGCGGCTCGCTGGACATGATCACGCCGGCGGCGTGCACGCCCCACTGCCGTTTCAGCCCCTCGAGCCCGACGGCCCGGTCGTAGACCGTCTTCGCCTCCGGGTCGCTCTCGATGAGCGCGCGGAACTCGCTGGCCTCCTTGTAGCGAGGGTGCTCCGGGTTGAACATGCCGTCGAGCGGCATGTCCTTCCCCATCACGGCGGGCGGCATCGCCTTGGTCAGCCGCTCCCCCATGCTGAACGGGAAGCCGAGCACGCGCCCGGCGTCTTTGAGCGCCTGCTTGGACTTGATGGTGCCGTACGTGACGATCTGGGCGACCCGCTCGTCGCCGTACTTCTCGGTGACGTAGTCGATCACCTCGCCGCGGCGGCGGTCGTCGAAGTCGACGTCGAAGTCGGGCATCGAGACGCGGTCCGGGTTGAGGAAGCGCTCGAAGATCAGACCGTGCTCGAGGGGGTCGAGGTCGGTGATGCGCATGGCGTAAGCCACCATCGATCCCGCTCCCGAGCCGCGGCCGGGGCCCACGCGGATGCCGTGGTCCTTCGCCCAGTTGATGAAGTCGGCCACGACGAGGAAGTAGCCGGGGAAGCCCATCTGCAGGATGATCCCGACCTCGTAGTCCGCCTGCTTGCGCACCTTGTCGGGGATGCCGCCCGGGTAGCGGTAGTGAAGGCCCTTCTCGACCTCCTTGATGAGCCAGCTCTCCTCGGTCTCACCCTCGGGCACCGGGAACTTCGGCATGTAGTTCGCGTTCGTGTCGAACTCGACGTTGCACCGCTCGGCGATGAGCAGTGTGCTGTCGCACGCCTCGGGGTGGTCGCGGAACAGCTGGCGCATCTCGGCGGCCGTCTTGACGTAGTAGCCGTCGCCGTCGAACTTGAAGCGGTTCGGGTCGTCCAGCGTCGAACCCGACTGCACGCACAGCAGGGCCGCGTGCGCGTCGGCCTCGTGCTGATGGGTGTAGTGCGAGTCGTTGGTCGCGACCAGCGGGATGCCGAGGTCCTTCGCGAGCCGCAGCAGGTCGGTCATGACGCGGCGTTCGATGTCGAGGCCGTGATCCATGATCTCGGCGAAGTAGTTCTCCTTGCCGAAGATGTCCTGGAACTCCGCGGCCGCCTGCCGCGCCGCCTCGTACTGGCCCAGGCGGAGCTTGGTCTGGACCTCACCAGACGGACAGCCGGTCGTGGCGATGAGGCCCTTGCCATAGGTCTGCAGCAGCTCGCGGTCCATGCGCGGCTTGAAGTAGTAGCCCTCGATGCTCGACAGCGAGCTCAACCGGAAGAGGTTGTGCATGCCGGCGGTGTTCTCGGCCCACATCGTCATGTGCGTGTAGGCGCCGCCGCCCGACACGTCGTCGCTCTTCTGGTCCGGGCTGCCCCACGCCACGCGCGTCTTGTCGGTGCGGTGCGTCCCGGGCGTGACGTACGCCTCGAGGCCGATGATCGGCTTCACGCCCGCCGCCTGCGCGGCCTTGTAGAACTCGAACGCGGCGAACGTGTTGCCGTGGTCGGTGACGGCGATCGCCGGCATCCCGTAGTCGGCGGCGGCCTGGGTCATCGCCCCGAGCTTCGCCGCCCCGTCCAGCATCGAGTACTCGCTGTGGACGTGCA
Source organism: Microbacterium sp. Marseille-Q6965 (assembly GCF_946151065.1). Taxonomy (GTDB): domain Bacteria; phylum Actinomycetota; class Actinomycetes; order Actinomycetales; family Microbacteriaceae; genus Microbacterium. Next base: position 183,188 of record NZ_CAMGZA010000005.1, read on the forward strand.
GGTGAACGAAGGAGTCGGAGGCCATGGATCGAGTCTAGGTTCGGCCCCCGACATGCGGCGCCCGCCCCGCCCGGCCCCTCGAACCCGCCGGCTCACCCGGGTGCGGCCTCGCCGCTGAGGGCATCGACGCGCCGCACGCCCTCGTCGCACGCGGCCGCCGCGGCGGCGATGCCGTCGTCGTTCGACGAGCGGGCCGCGGTGTCGTCGCCGCCCCCCGCCGCGCCCATGTCGCTGCGCAGATTGGCGTGCGCGCAGGCGGCCGCCGCCCGGATCGCCGCCCCCGCCGCCGCGACATCCGCGTGCAGTGTCGGGCCGGTGCCCCCGCCCGCGTCCTCGAGCACGGCGATCGCGTCGAGCGCGAGCCTCGCAAGGGCCGCGGACGAACGTGCCCCGGCGACGGCGGCCTCGCCCTGCCGTGCGTCATCATCCGATCGCAGAGCGGCTCCGAACCGCGCCGACGCGACCGAGTCGGCGTCGGCGCGCCGCAGCGCCGAGTCCGTCAGCTCGCGCGCGCGTCGCTCCGCGTCATCCGCGCCGGTGTACGCCGCGACCATCGCCGTCAGCGCCGCGCCCATCGCGAGCATCACCCCACCCGCGGCGCCGCCGCCGGGGTCGCCGCGGCGCTCGGCGAGCCCCTCGATCCACTCCGCGATGGTCATGTCGCGGATCGCCCGCCCCTCGCCGCCCACGACGTCTCGTTCGTTCCCCGTCATCCCGCCATCCTCGCCGCGCGCCGGCGCCGTCGCGAGGGGCTTGCGAACGGGCCCTCGGGTGCGCGAGCGGATTCAGGTGCGCAGGTCGAGCCGCATGACGACGCGCGGAAAGCCGCCCGACACCGCGGAGGTGTCGGCCACCTTGACGAAACCCGCGCGTTCGAACATGTCGCGGAATCCCACGAAGGCCATCGTCTGGTCCACGCGCTGTCCGCGGTTGTCGACGGGATAGCCCTCGAGCGCCGGCGCGCCACCGTCGCGCGCGAAGTCCACGGCGCCGCGTACCAGGTGGTCGAGGATTCCCTTCTTGCGGTGCCCCGGCCGCACGCGAAAGCACCACGCGCTCCACACCGGCAGGTCGTCCACACGAGGGATCGTGCGGCTTCGTGCGAACTGCGTGTCGGCGCGCGGGGCGACGCCGGCCCACCCGACCGGCTCGTCGCCGTCCCACGCGAGCACCCCGGGGGGCAGGTCCGACTCGCACAGGGCGCGCACGAACTCGCCCCGGGCGGTGCCCTGCAGCTGGCGGTTCAGCGCCGCCGGCACCCGGTGGCTCAGGCACCAGCACACGTTCGCATCCGGGCGCCGGGGACCGACGAGCGCGCGGACGCCCTCGAAGTCGGTCGCGGGACGCGTCGTGATCACCATGCCGCCATCATGACGCGTGCCCGCGACATTCGGAACGGGCGCAGGCGGTCGGGACGCGGGGCTACTCGCCCCGCAGGATGTCGAGCGCGTGCTGCAGGTCGGCCGGGTACGGCGAGGCGAACTCCACCCGCTCCCCCGTGGCCGGGTGGTCGAAGGCCAGGCGGTGCGCGTGCAGCCACTGGCGCGTCAGTCCGAGCCGAGCGGACATCGTGGGGTCGGCTCCGTACAGAGGGTCGCCGACGCACGGGTGCCGGTGCGCCGCCATGTGCACGCGGATCTGGTGCGTGCGTCCGGTCTCGAGGTGGATCTCGAGCAGGGACGCGCCGGGGAACGCCTCGATGGTCTCGTAGTGCGTGACGGAGTCCTTCCCGTCGGGCGTCACGGCGAACTTCCACGAGTGGCTCGGGTGACGGCCGATGGGCGCGTCGATGGTGCCGACGAGCGGATCGGGGTGGCCCTGCACGACCGCGTGGTAGACCTTGTCGACGGTCCGCTCCTTGAACGCGCGCTTGAGCAGCGTGTACGCCCGCTCGGTCTTGGCGACGACCATGAGCCCGCTCGTGCCCACGTCGAGGCGGTGCACGATGCCCTGCCGCTCGGCGGCGCCGCTCGTGGCCACCTGCACGCCCGCGCCCAGAAGGGCACCGAGCACCGTCGGTCCCTCCCAGCCCAGCGACGGATGGGCCGCCACGCCCACCGGCTTGTCGACCACGACGATGTCGTCGTCCTGGTGGATGATCCCGAGCTCGGGCACCTCGACCGCGACCACGCGCGGTTCCTCCTTCGGGCGCCACTCCACGTCCAGCCAGGAGCCCGCGGTGACGCGATCCGACTTCGCGACGGGAACGCCGTCCAGCTGGACGCCGCCGGTCTCGACGACCTCGGCGGCGAACGTGCGCGAGAAGCCGAGCATCTTGGCGAGGGCGGCGTCGACGCGCGTGCCGTCGAGCCCGTCGGGCACGGGAAGCCGGCGAGACTCCATCAGGCCCGATCCCCCGCCGGGTCCGTCGTCACGGAATCCGACGCGTCGGGCGTGGACGGGCGCGGGGCCGCGTCGGTGGCGCCGTCGGATCCCGTGGCCGGTGCGACGTCGTCGGATGCGGCGTCCGGCTCCGCGGCGGCGGGCGTGTCGTCGCCGTCGGTCGCGCCGGCACCGCGCGTGCCGTCGAAGTCGAGCCCCAGGACGAGGAGCAGTGCGACGGCCGCCATGCCCCCGACGATGAAGATGTCGGCGACGTTGTAGATCGCCGGGTTGGGTGCCCAGAACCACATCCACGGCGTCAGGATGAAGTCGACGACGTGCCCCACGGCGAAGCCCGGGTCGCGGAAGAGGCGGTCGGTGAGGTTGCCCAGCACCCCGCCCAGAAGCAGCCCGAGCACGACGGCCCACAGGCGCGAGCGCACCCGGGTGGCGGCGAGGTAGACGATGATGGCCGCGACGACCGCCATGGCGATCGTGAAGATCCAGGTCACGCCCTCGCCCAGCGAGAACGCGGCGCCCGGATTGAAGACGAGGACGAACTGCAGCGCCTCACCGACCACGGGCACGGGAAGGCCCGGTTCGAGGGACTGCAGGACGAGGTGCTTCGAGAACTGGTCGGCGGCCAGCACCGTCACCGCGAGGATCGCGATGAGGGTGCCGGCCGCCGCCGTGCGAAGAGGGGTCCGGCCGCTCAACAGGCCGGGCTCAGAGGCCGATCGCCGAGACCGGCGTCGACGACGAGGACGTGCTCGAGGTCTCGAGGTCCTTCAGCTTGGTCTCGAAGAACGAGCGCATCTCGGCGCGGTAGTCGCGCTCGAAGCCGCGCAGCTCGGTGATGCGGTTCTCGAGCGTCTTGCGCTCGTTCTCGAGGCGCGTGCGGATCTCCTGCTGCTTGCGCTCGGCCTCGGCGATGATCTCGCCGGCCTGCGTGCGAGCGTCGGAGACGAGCTTCTCGGCCTCCGCCTTGCCCTCCGCAACGTGCTCGTCGTGCAGGCGCTGCGCGCGCTCGATGATGCTCACGGCGCTCGTCGCGGCGTTGGCCTGCGGCGCCTCGGCCGGCTGCGGGGCCTCCGCGGGCTTGGGGGCTTCCGCGGCGGGGGCCGTCGCGCGCGAAGACTCGAGCTCGGCGACGCGCGCCTTCAGCCGCTCGTTCTCCTCGAGGGCCTTGCGCCACTCGACGACGATCTCGTCCAGGAAGTCGTCGACCTCATCCGGGTCGAACCCCTCCTTGAACCGGACGTGCTGGAACTGCTTGGTGACGACGTCATCCGGGGTGAGTGCCATGGGGAGGGACCTCTTTCGATCAGAGACAGTCGGAGGGCCGCAGGGTCTGGCCCGCGGCTTCAGTCTCGAGCAAGCATAACCGGCCGACGCCGACAGCCGAACCCCGGATCGCAATCCGGAGCGGGTTCAGGCGCTCGCCAGAACGCTCGTCACCGACAGCAGGATGATGCACAGGAACATCGTGATCGCGAACGCGAAATCGATCGCGATGCCACCGACGCGCAGCGGCGGGATGAAGCGGCGCAGGAACCGGATCGGGGGGTCCGTGATGGTGTACACGGCCTCCGCGATGACGAGCATCGCGCCCTTGGGCCGCCATTCGCGATTGAACAGCGGGATGTAGTCGAGGATCAGCCGACCGAACAGCACGAGCATGTACAGCAGGACGAGCAGATTCAGCAGCGTGAAGACGAGCGCGATCACGACACGAGCCTATCTCGGCGGCGCCCTAATCCCGGGCGCGCCGCCGCGAAGGTGACGGCGCTCAGAGCGCGTCGTCGCCGGTGATGGCGGCGTCGCCCGAGACCGCGATGTTCTCGGGGCTGAGCAGGAACACCTTGCTCGTCACGCGCTCGATGCGGCCGTACAGTCCTAGCGAGAGACCGCTCGCGAAATCGATGAGGCGGCGCGCGTCGGCATCGCTCATCTGCGAGAGGTTCATGATCACCGGCACGCCGTCGCGGAAGTGCTCCGCGATCGTCTGCGCGTCGCGGTACTGCTTGGGGTGGACGGTGACGATCTCGGTGACGGCCGTGGCGGCCGGCTGACGCACCACGGCGGGACGGCGGATCGGCGTCACGGGGGCGGGCACCTCCTCATCGCGCGCATGGCGCTCCTCGCGCGCGGCACGCACGGGGGTCTGCGGCTCGGCGGCCTCGTCGTACTCCTCCTCGTCCGCCAGGCCGAGGTAGACCATCGTCTTCTTGAGCGGGTTCGCCATCGCGTCCTCCGTAAGCTGCTCGTTGTCTTTGAGGCTAAGCCCGGTCGGGCCGTGTCCCCGTGATTGCCGTCCCGATGCGCAGGTGTGTCGCGCCGGCCGCGATCGCCTCCGCGAAATCCGCCGTCATGCCCGCCGACATCCATGTCGCGTCCGGCGCCAGCCGGCGCACCCGCTCGGCGTACCCGGCGAGACGCTCGAAGGCCGCCGCCGGGGACTCGTCGAGCGGCGCGACGGCCATGACGCCACGCAGACGGAGGCTCGGCAGGCCGAGGATGTGCTCAGCCAGCGGCTCGATGCCGGCCGGGGCGACGCCGCCCCGGCCCGCATCGTCCGTGAGGTTGATCTGCATCAGCACATCCAGCACGGGCGCACCGTCGCCGGCGGCCTCCAACGCGTCCGCGAGCCTCTCACGGTCGACGGAGTGGACCGCCGCGGCCGCGCGGCGGATCGCCCTGGCCTTCTTCGTCTGGGCCTGGCCGACGAAGTGCCACCGGAGCTCCGCGAGATCCGCGCACTCCTCGGACTTCGCCGTCAGCTCCTGCTGCCGGTTCTCCCCCACGTCGCGCACGCCCAGCGCATGCAGCTCGCGCACCAGCGCCGCCGGGTGGAACTTCGTGACGACGACGCGCGTGAGCTCTTCCGGATCCCGCCCGACCGCCCTCGCGGCGGCGGCGATGCGCTCGTCGACGTCGGAGAGCCGGGCGGCGAGATCCGTCACGATCACTTCAGGAAGTCGGGGATGTCGAGGTCCTCGTCGAACGCCGAGTCGAAGCCGCTCGCGTCGGGCACGACCGGCGCGGCGGCGACCGAGACGCGCTCGCGCTCGTCCTTGGGCGCGGCCGGCGATTCGACCGGCTCCGAGGCCGCCGCCGCGGCGGCGGGAACGGCCGGGGCGGCGGGGCGCGACGCGAGCGACGGCACATCCAGACGCGCCTGCGGCTCGCCCCCGTCGAAGCCGGCCGCGATGACGGTCACGCGCACCTCGTCGCCGAGGGTGTCGTCGATGACCGTGCCGAAGATGATGTTGGCCTCGGGGTGCGCGGCCTCCTTCACCAGCTGCGCGGCGTCGTTGATCTCGAAGATACCGAGGTTCGATCCGCCCTGGATCGACAGCAGCACGCCGTGGGCGCCCTCGATCGATGCCTCGAGGAGCGGCGACTCGACCGCCAGCTCGGCGGCCTTGATCGCGCGGTCCGCGCCGCGCGCCGAGCCGATGCCCATGAGGGCGGAACCCGCGCCCTGCATGACGCTCTTGACGTCGGCGAAGTCGAGGTTGATGAGACCCGGCGTCGTGATGAGGTCGGTGATGCCCTGCACACCGGCCAGGAGCACCTGGTCGGCGGTGGCGAAGGCCTCGACCATCGAGATGCCGCGGTCGCTGATCTCGAGGAGGCGGTCGTTCGGCACGACGATGAGCGTGTCGACCTCCTCCTTCAGCGTCGCGACGCCGAGCTCGGCCTGCTGCTGGCGACGGCGCCCCTCGAACGAGAACGGCTTCGTGACGACGCCGATCGTGAGCGCGCCGATCGACTTGGCGATGCGGGCGACCACGGGCGCGCCGCCCGTGCCGGTGCCGCCGCCCTCGCCGGCCGTGACGAACACCATGTCGGCGCCCGCCAGCGCCTGCTCGATCTCCTCGGCGTGGTCCTCGGCCGCGCGGCGACCCACCTCCGGGTCGGCGCCCGCGCCGAGACCGCGGGTCAGCTCGCGCCCGACGTCGAGCTTGACGTCGGCGTCGCTCATGAGAAGCGCCTGCGCGTCGGTGTTGACGGCGATGAACTCGACCCCGCGCAGGCCCAGTTCGATCATGCGGTTGACGGCGTTGACGCCACCGCCGCCGACGCCGACGACCTTGATCACGGCGAGGTAGTTCTGGTTCTGGCTCATGCCGGCCTCCGATTGTGCGAACCCTGGGTCACATCCCGGTCTCAACCTTCACGTTCAACCTGAACGTTAAAGTATTGCCCGGTATGTATTTCCTCTTCCGAAGGTAAGCGGGGCCGCCGGAGCGCCATCGGATTGGGAGCGGGCGTGTCGCGCTTCCGCCTCGGAATCCGCAAGCGCGACTCAGCGGACGACGACGGCCTCGGGCGAGGAGACGTCGTACACCGCGACGCCGTCGGGCGGCCGAGCCACCATCGTCTGCTGCAGCGTGAGCGCCTTCATCGCCGACTTCTCGTCCGTGCCCCACACCACCTCCGTGCCGGTGGCCCCGAGCGTCAGCCGCACGTCCTGGGGCGTGCTCGCCGTGGCGGCCGAGACCTGCGCGTGCAGGTCCTCGGGCAGCGAGCGCAGCACCTGCCCGACCGCGGCGAAGGACGGCGAGCCCGGCCCGGCGTCGACGGAGATGAGCGGCTGCCCCGGCGGCTGCTCGGCCGTCGTGGACAGGGCGACGCCCGCGGCATCGACCAGGGTGAACCCGGCCTCGGTCTGGATCACGCCGACCGGAGTGCGCTCCACGATCCGGATGACGAGGTCGTGCGGCGGACGCGCCTCGATCGCGTAGGTCTCGATGAGCGGGAATCCCAGCAGCGCCGCCCTCACCTCGCTGTGGTCCACGAGGGGCAGCGGCCGGCCCATCTGCGGCGCCAGCGCCGTCTCGACCGCAGCCTCGTCGAGCGTCTCGGCGCCGACGACGATCACGTCGCGCACCGCGAAGAGGGGGCTGTAGGCCGCCCCCACGCTGCCCCCGACGAGCAGCAGGAGGGCCGCGCCCGCGCCGATCGCGTACCAGCGGCGGCGCCGGGTGCGCGCCGTGAAGCGGCGGATCTCGGCCCGCAACGCGCGGCGTCTCGCGCGCGAGGCACGCCACAGCTCGCGCCAGCCGATCGGCCGCTCGGCCGGGTCGCCATCGACGCGATCGCCGCCGAACGGCTCGGACAGGTCGGGCCCGTCGTGCTCCGCACCGCCGGAGCCGCGCTCGTCGGCTTCCGGCGCGACACGATCGCGTCCCGACCGACGAGCGAACGGGCGCCGCGGCGGCAGCTCGACGAGATCGCCGATCGGCGCCGTGTCCGCGGCGTCCGCTGACGGATCGTCCTCGAGGGCGAGGATCCGCTCGCGTTCGCGCGGCTCCGGCGCGGTCGGCCGCGCCGCGGGGAGGGGGCCGGGCCGCTTCATGCCCCGCTCAGCCCTCGGCGCCCTCGCGCAGGGCGCCGAGCACCTGCGGAATGATCCGGTAGACGTCGCCGCAGCCGAGCGTGATGACGTAGTCGCCCGGGCGCGCAACGCTCGCCGTGTAGGCGGCGGCCTCTTGCCAGTCGGCGACGAAGCGCACCCGCGACGGATCGTCGAAGGCGCCGCTGACCAGTTCGCCCGTCACCCCGGGGATCGGGTCCTCCCGGGCGCCGTACACGTCGAGCACGACGGTGTGGTCGGCCAGCTCCTCGAGCACCTTCGCGAACTCTCCGGCCATGAGCTGCGTGCGGGAATAGGTGTGCGGCTGGTGGAGCGCGATGATCCGGCCCTCGCCCACGACCGTGCGCGCGGCCGAGAGCGCGGCGGCGACCTCGGTGGGGTGATGCGCGTAGTCGTCGTAGACGCTCACCCCGCGTTCCGCCCCGTGCAGCTCGAAGCGGCGCACGGTGCCGCCGAAGGTCTCGACGGCCCGCAGCGCCGGTTCGAGGTCATAGCCCAGCTGCAGCAGCACGGCGACCGCGCCGGCGGCGTTGATGGCATTGTGACGGCCGGGCACCTGCAGCCGGCCCTCCACCCGCTCGCCCGCGTGCTCGAGCGCGAAGGCGACGGGGCCTTCGGTGCGGATGTCGACCACGCGCACATCGGCCCGGTGCGAGACGCCGAAGGTCATCACCTTCGGGTGTGACAGGCGCTCCCAGACCCGCCGGGCCCCGGCGTCGTCCGCAGAGATCACGACCGCCTCGCGCGCGGCGTCGGCGAAGCGCACGAAGGCGTCGTCGAATGCCTCGTGCGAGCCGTAGTGGTCGAGGTGATCGGCATCGACGTTCGTGATGAGCGCGATCGACGTGTCGTAGAGCAGGAAGGTGCCGTCCGACTCGTCGGCCTCGATGACGAACAGGTCGTCGGCGCCCGTGCCGCTCGAGGCGCCCCGGTCCTGGATGACCCCGCCGTTGACGAAGCTCGGGTCGGCTCCCAGCCGCCCCAGACCGGTGACGATCATGCCGGTCGACGTCGTCTTGCCGTGTGCTCCGGCCACGGAGACGAGACGGCGCCCCTCGATGAGGTACTTCAGCGCCTGCGAGCGGTGCAGCAGGGTGAGCCCCCGCTCCTTCGCCGCGAGGTACTCCGGGTTCTCGGGCCAGATCGCACCGGTGTACACGACGGTGTCGACGTCGCCGAGGTTGGCGGCATCGTGACCGATGTGGACCGTGGCGCCGAGGTCGGCCAGGTCACGGGTGTTCTGGCTCTCGGCGCGGTCAGATCCCGACACGGGGATGCCCGCGGCGAGGAACATGCGGGCGAGCCCGGAGATGCCGGATCCGCCGATGCCGATGAAGTGCACGGCGCGGATCTGGCCCGGGATGGGCACGGAGAGGTCGGGCTTGATCATGACTCTTCGAGTCTAGGTACGCGCGCCGACACTCGCGCCCGGCACGCCCGAACAGGAGGCGGACTCCCACCCGTCGGCCCCACGCCGCCGGGAGGTCAGCGCCCGAGCGCGCGGTCGAGCATCGCGATGACGTTCTCGGTGCCCTCGCGCGTGCCCGACCCCTCTGCGGCAGTGCGCATGGCGTCCAGTCGGGCGCCATCACGCAGCAGCGGCACGAGCTCGGCGCGCAGACGTTCCGGCGTGAGCTGCGCGTCGTCGATGAGGATCGCCGCCCCCGCGGACACCGCCCCGGCGGCGTTGAGCCGCTGCTCACCGTTGCCCACCGCGTACGGCACGTACACGGCGGGGATGCCGAGGGCGCTGATCTCGCTCACGGTCGAGGCGCCGGCGCGCGAGAGTACGAGATCCGCCGCCGCGAAGGCCAGCTCCATGCGGTCCACGTAGCGCACGACGACATAGCCGTCGCCCCCCGCGCCGACCTCGTCGGCCCGCTCCCCCGCCGCATGCAGGATCTGCCAGCCCGCGTCCACGACGTCTCGCCACGCCCCCGCCATCGCGTCGTTGATCCGCTTCGCCCCGAGCGATCCTCCGAACACGAGCAGTACCGGGCGGTCGGCGTCCAGCCCGAAGAACTCCCTCGCCTCCGCGCGGCGCGCCGCGCGATCGAGGTGGGCGATCTCGGGACGCAGCGGCATGCCCACCACCTCCGCCCCGCGCAGGGGCGTGCCCGTGAAGGCCACGCCCACGCCGGCAGCCCCGCGCGCGCCCAGCACGTTGGCGAGGCCGGGGCGCGCGTTGGCCTCGTGCACGACGAAGGGCACCCGCTCCCGTCGCGCCGCCACGTACGCGGGCGCCGAGGCGTAGCCGCCGACCCCGAGCACCACGTCGACGCCGTGCCGGCGGATGTGGCGGCGCACCTGCGAGATGGCGCGCGCGAAGCGCACCGGGAAGCGCAGCGCCGCGCCGTTCGGGCGACGCGGGAAGGGCACCCTGTCGACGACCAGCAGCTCGTAGCCGCGCTCCGGCACGAGTCGCGCCTCGAGCCCCTCTCGCGTGCCGAGAACGAGCACCTCGTCCTCGGACGAGCGCGCCCGCAGGCCGTCGGCGATCGCGAGCATCGGGTTGACGTGACCGGCGGTGCCGCCGCCGGCGAGCAGATAGGTCGTCACCGTTCCATCCTCGCAGAGCCGCGCGGCCTCCCCGCCGCGCCTCCACCGCTCAGCGGCGCCGCGAGCGCGGGGCCGGTGCGGTGGCCATCGTCTCGGACACCGGCGGCAGCGTGCGCGCCAGCGCCAGCAGCACCCCGGAGGCGAGCAGGACCGAGATCAGCGACGTGCCGCCCGAGGACAGGAACGGCAGCGGCACGCCGAGCACGGGGAACACCCGCAGCACGACGCCGATGTTGATGAGCGCCTGACCGACGATCCAGACGGTGATGGCGCCCGCGACCACGCGGACGAAGGGGTCGTCGGTGCGCCGGATGATGCGGAACGCGCCGTAGGCGAACAGCGCGAACAGCGCGAGGACGACGGCGCAGCCGATGAGGCCCAGCTCCTCGCCCACGATCGCGAAGATGTAGTCGTTCGAGGCCGCGGGGAGCCACTCGTACTTCTGCTTCGAGTTGCCCAGCCCCACGCCGAACACCCCGCCCTCCGCGAGGGCCCAGATGCCGTGCAGCGGCTGGTAGCAGGAGTCGTAGTAGTCGGCGCACTCCGTGTCGAGGAAGCTCATGATGCGCGCCATGCGGTTGGGGCTCGTGACCGCCAGCGCGATCACGCCGACGATGCCGGCGAGCACGGGGAGGATGAAGATGCGCAGCCTCACCCCCGAGAAGAACAGCGCGCCGAGGACGAGCAGCACGAGGATCATGGCCGTCCCGAGGTCCTCGCCCGCCAGGACCGTGCCGATGGCGAGCAGCGACACCGGCACGAGCGGGATGAACACGTGCTTCCAGTTCGCCAGCAGCGTGCGCTTGCGGTACAGGATGAACCCGACCCACAGCGCCAGCGCCAGCTTGAGGAACTCCGACGGCTGCAGCGTGGCCCCGCCCACCTCGATCCAGTTCCGGTTACCGCCGGATTCGTAGCCGAGCGGTGTGAAGACGAGAAGCTGCAGGAGCACGGCGCCGATGAGCGCGTACCAGGAGATCCGCTTCAAAAAGGACACCGGGAAGCGGCTGACGACGAACATGATGGGGATGCCGACCACGGCGAACACGGCGTGCCGGATCGCGGCGTCGTACGGGCTGCCGCCGGCCGTGATCGACGTCGCCGAGGTGGCGGAGAGGACCATGACGGCGCCGAAGCCCGTGAGGATGAGCGCGGTCGACGAGATGACGAGGAACTCGACCGGCGCCGCGGCGAAGGCCTCGCCGAGGGACACTCGCGCCAGGAGGCCGCGGCGCGCACCGGTCGCGGGGCGCTCAGTCCGTGCCGGAGGACGCGTCGTCGTGCTCATCGCGCGTCCCCCTCTCGATCCGGGCCCGGACGGCCTGTGCGAATCTCTCCCCGCGGTCGTCGTAGCCGCGGAACTGGTCGAATGAGGCGGCGGCCGGTGCCAGAAGCACCACGTCTCCGTCCCGCGCGACCTGCGCCGCCAGTTCGACGGCCCTGGTCATGACATCCTCAGTCTCGGTGTGATCCACCTCGAACAGCGGCACCGCGGGCGCGTGTCGCCGGAACGCCGCCACGACGTCCGATCGCTCCGTGCCGATCACGATCGCGGCCTTGCTCGCGGGGCCGCGGGCCGCGACGAGGTCGCCGATGTCGACGCCCTTCAGCTGCCCGCCCACGATCCAGATGGCGCCGGGGAAGGCCGCGAGCGACGACGCCGTGGCGTGCGGATTGGTGGCCTTCGAGTCGTCGACCCACGTGACCCCTCCGGCCCGCGCGACGATCTCGATGCGGTGCGGGTCGAGCCGGAACGCGCGCAGCGCGTCGCGGATCGCGACCGGCTCGACGCCGAGCGAGCGCGCGAGCGCGGCCGCGGCGAGGATGTTGGCCACCACGTGCGGCGCGGACAGATCGCGCTCCGCCAGCTCCGCCACCGTCGTGAGCTCGAGCGCGGAGGTGCGACGGTCATCGAGGAAGGCACGGTCGACGACGATCCCGTCGACCACGCCCAGATCGCTCGGACCGGGCACGCCGAGGTCGAACCCGATCGCGCGGGCCCCCTCGACGACGTCGGCCTCCTCCACCATGCGACGGGTCGCCTCGTCCGCCTTGTTGTAGACGCACGCCACGCGGGTGTTGCGGTACACGACCGCCTTCGCGTCGCGGTACGCCTCGAACGACCCGTGCCATTGCAGATGGTCGTCGGCGAGGTTGAGGCACACGCTGGCGTGGGGCACCGGCTGCCCCTCGATCGCGCTCAGCCCGAGGTACCAGAGCTGGTGGCTCGAGAGCTCCACGACGAGCACGTCGAAGCCGGCGGGATCGCGCACGGCGTCGAGGATCGGCACGCCGATGTTGCCGCAGGGCGCGGCGCGCAGCCCGCCCTCCTTCATCATGGTCGCGGCGAGCCGGGTCGTCGTCGTCTTGCCGTTCGTGCCCGTGACGAGCACCCACGCGGCCGGGGTGCCGTCGGGCCGGACGACCTTGTCGCGCACGCGCCACGCGAGCTCGATGTCGCCCCACAGCGCGACCCCGCTCTCGCGCGCCCATCGGATCACGGCGTGGCTGGGCGGGAAACCGGGCGAGGCGATCACGAGCTCCGGGTCGAAGGCGGCCAGCTCGGCGGGCACCGGGTCGAGCGGCCCGAGGTGCAGTCGCGCACCGATCACGGGCACGAGGCGCGCGTACTCCTCCTCGGCCTTCTCGCTGACGACGAGCACGTCGGCACCGAGCTCCGCGAGCGTGTCGGCAACCGAGAATCCCGTGGCGGCCAGGCCCAGCACGGCCACGCGCAGACCGGACCAGTCGGCGCGCCAGCTCGTCAGCGTCGCGAGACGTTCTGCGGCGTTCACAGGAGGCTCAGCCATTCGACGTACATGAGGCCCACGCCGATGACGGCGAGGATGCCTCCGATGATCCAGAACCGCACCACGATGGTGACCTCGGGCCACCCGCGCAGCTCGAAGTGGTGGTGCAGCGGGCTCATGAGGAACAGCCGCTTGCCCCGGGTGGCCTTGAAGTAGAGGCGCTGCAGGACCACGGAGCCCGGGCCGAGCATGAAGCCGCCGGCGATGAGCACGCCCAGCAGCTCGGTGTGAGTGAGCACCGCCATGCCCATCACGGCACCGCCGATCGAGAGCGATCCCACGTCACCCATGAACACCTGGGCCTTCGGCGCGTTCCACCAGAGGTAGCCGACCAGTCCGGCCACGACCGCCGCGGCGATGATCGCGAGGTCGAGCGGGTCGCGAACCGAGTAGCAGGCCGACTGGTCGACGGCGGCCAGGCCCTCGCCGGTGCAGGCCTGGTTGAACTGCCAGTAGGCGATGAGGCTGTACGCGCCCATGACGAAGATGCCGATCCCCGCCGCGAGGCCGTCGAGGCCGTCGGTGATGTTCACCGCGTTCGAGAAGCCGACGCCCAGCAGCGCCAGCCATGCCAGGTAGAGCAGCCACCCGAGCACGGGGGCGACGAGCGCGAACGACAGCCAGGGCAGCTCGCGGAAGAACGAGACGCCGAACCCGCCGGGCGTCTGCCCCCAGTCGTCGGGGAAGGCCTGAGCGGCGACGGCGAACGGGATGATCACGAGGATCTGACCGACGATCTTCTGCCAGCCGCCCAGGCCGCCGAAGTGCTGCTTGCGCACCTTCAGCCAGTCGTCGACGAAGCCGACCGCACCGAAGCCGAGCATGAGCCATATCACGAGCCAGCCCGAGGGCGTGGGCGGGTTGCCGCCGAAGTAGCAGCCGACGAGATACCCGACGATGGTGCCCGCGATGAAGATGACGCCGCCCATCGTGGGCGTGCCGCGCTTGGCGCCGTGACTGGGGTTGCGCGGATCGTCCGGGGTGCGGATCACCTGCGCCCAGCCCCACCGCCGGAAGTAGCGGAGGAAGACCGGGGTGAGGAAGAGCGTGAACGCGAACGAGATCGCGGCCGCCGTCAGGAGTGATCTCACGCGAACGATTCTCCCAGACGATCGCCCAGGAACCTCAGGCCCGCCGCGTTCGACGACTTGACGAGCACCCGGTCGCCGTCACGCAGCTCCGCCATCAGGTACTCGTATGCCTCGTCCGACGTCTCGAAGTACACCGCTTCGCCGTCCCACGAGCCCTCGGCGATGACGGACAGGTAGAGCCCGCGCGCCTCACGGCCCACCACGACGATGCGCGGGATGCGCAGCCGCACGGCCAGGAGCGCGACCTTGGCGTGCTCGGCCGCGTCGTACTCCCCCAGCTCGCTCATCGCGCCCAGCACGGCCACCATGCGCTCCTCGGGGCCGGTGATCTGCGCCAGCGTGCGCAGCGCGGCGTGATAGGAGTCGGGGCTGGCGTTGTACGCGTCGTTGATGATGCGCACCCGCTCGTTGCCGAGCACCTGCATGCGCCAGCGCTCGGCGAGCTCGAGCTCCTCCAGCCGGGCGACGCAGTCCTCGGGTGCGACGCCCAGTGCCGTCGCGGCGGCGATGGCGGCGAGGGCGTTGACCATGTGGTGGGCCCCGAGCACCCGCAGGCGCAGCGGGAGGACGCGCCCGGCGACGGCGACCTCGCTCGTCGTGCCCGCGGCGCTCACCGTCACATCGCTCGCACGCACCTCGGCGCTCTCGTCCGTGCCGAACCAGCGCACGCTCACCCCGCGCTCGGCGGCGATGGGGGCCATGCTCGACACGCGCGGGTCGTCGGCGTTCAGCACCGCGAGGCCTCCGGGGCGCACGGCGCGCACGAGCTCGGACTTGGCCTTCACCGTCTCCTCGATGCCGCCGAACCCGCCGGCGTGGGCCATGCCCACCATGAGCACCACGCCGACATCGGGGGTGACGAGGCCGGCGAGCCGGGCGATCTGGCCCGGGGCGTCGGCCCCGAACTCGCTGACGAGGTACCGGGTGTCGTGCGTGACGCGCAGCATCGTCAGCGGGGCGCCGACGGCGTTGTTGAACGATGCGACCGGCGCGACCGTCTCCCCCTCGGGGCGCAGGATCGCGGCGAGCATGTTCTTCGTCGTCGTCTTGCCGTTGGAACCGGTGATGCCGACGATCTGCAGCGCACCCGCCGCCCGTACGCGCGCCACGACCTCGCGCGCGAGGTCGGCGAGGGCACCCACCGCGTCGGCGACGACGATCTGCGACACCGGCTCGTCGACGGGGCGCTCCACGATGGCGAGCGCCGCGCCGTTCTCGACCGCCTTGCCGACGAACAGGTGACCGTCGGTCGCCTCGCCGGGTTTGGCGACGAACACGCCGCCGGCGCGGATGGCGCGCGAGTCGGTCTCGACGTCGCCGGAGACGACCGTCTCCGGCGTGTCTGTTCCATGCGGCTGCAGGTCACCGCGCACGGCGGCGGCGACCTCTGCCAGGGTCAGGGCGATCATGTGGACCTCCGCGCGAGCGCGCGCATCAATACTTCTGGAAGAGGTGGGGTTCCCCGGTCGACGGCATCACCCGGTAGTGCTTCAGCACCTGCGTCATGGCCTTCTGCATGGCCGGGGCCGTGGCCGCAGACGACCTTACCTGAGTGGGCTCGTCGAGGGTGACCATGACGACGTACTCGGGGTTCTCGGCGGGGGCGAAGCCCACGATGCTCGTGAAGTAGACGCCGTCCTTGTAGCCGCCGCCCTCGGCCGGCTTCTGCGCCGTTCCCGTCTTCGCCGCGATGCGGTAGCCGGGCACCTTGATCTGCTCGGCGAGGCTGCCCTGCGCGGCCACGTTCTCGATCATGAGCGCGGTGTCGGCGGCGGCCTGCTCGCTGATCACCTGGTGCGCCTCGGGAAGCTCCGGCTCGATCACGGTGCCGTCGGCCTTGGTGCAGGACTCGACGAGACTCAGCGGCTGCTGCAGTCCACGGTTCGCGATCGCCTGGTAGGCGCTCGCGACCTGCGGCACGGTCGTCGTGAAGCCCTGGCCGAAGTTCGTGGCGTAGTACGTCTGGTTGTCCCAGCTTTCGGCCGGGTGCAGCACGCCCGGCTCCTCGCCCTGGAACCCGATGGCCGTGGGCTGCCCGACGCCGAACTTCTCGAGATAGTCGTGCCGCACCTGCGCCGGCAGCCGCTCGCCGAACTTCGACAGCGCCACGTTCGACGAGTCGATCAGGGCGCCCGCGAGCGTGTAGTTGTACGTCTCGTGCGAGAACGGGTCGCCGACGGTGGCGCCGTTCGGGAACGTCTCGCGCCCCGCCGCGGGCACCGTGGACGTCGGCGTGGCTGCGCCCTGATCCAGGAGCATCGCGGCCGTGATCGGCTTGAAGGTCGAGCCCGGTTCGAACGTCGTCATGAAGATCCGGGAGCCGCGATCGGCCGGGTCGGACGCGAGCACGTCGTTCGGGTCGAGGGCCGGGTACTCGGCGGCGGCGCGGATCTTGCCCGTTGCCACCTCCACGACCGTGACGGTGCCGCTCTTGGCCCCCATCCGCTGGGATTCCTCCGCGATCATCTCCGTGAGGTACCACTGCAGGTCCGCGTCGATGGTCAGCTGGAGGGTGCCGCCGTCCTCCGCCGGCTCGACCGTCTCGGTGCCCGGGATGCGCACGCCGTCCGGGCTCTGCTGGTAGGTCTCCTTGCCGTCCGAGCCCTGCAGGCACGCGTCTCCGAGCAGCTCGTAGCCTGCCAGCGCCTCCCCGTCGTTGCTCGTGAACCCGAGCAGGTTGCCGGCGACGGCACCGTTCGGATAGACGCGAGACGGCTGCGGCGCGAAGGTGATGAACGGCAGCCCGAGCTCGACGAGGGCGCGGTACTGGGCCGTGCTGATGCCGCGCTTGACGTACGCGAACCGCGACCCGGGGTTGTCCGCGAGCGCGTCGGAGACGATCTTCTCGATCTCCTCCGGCTGCTGGCCGGTGATCGGGGCGATCTGGCCGGCATAGTCCGCGAAGGGAACGATCTCCTTCGAGGTGCCGTCATCCGAGAGCCGCTCCATGCTCGTCGCGAGGAGCGGATCGATCTGCGCGTCGTACAGCTGCGTGCTGCTGGCGAGCACGGTGCCGTCGGCGTCGACGATGCTGCCGCGATTGCCGTACAGCGCCCGCTCCCCCGCCAGGCCCATCGCCTCCGCATCCCCGACATGGTCGTCCGCGTTCACGACCTGGATGTCGACGAGGCGCACGAGGAAGGCCGCCAGCACCGCGACGACCGCGAACAGGGCGATGACCGTGCGCTGCCGCGGCGTGCGATCCGACCTCGAGATCATGATGCGGCTCCTGTCATGTCACCGGGTGGTGGGGCTCGGCAGCCCCTCGGTCAGCGGCGGGATCTCGGGCGCGGCCGGCGGCGTCTCCGCCTCGCGCGCCGGGCTCTCGTCCGTCGCGCCCGCCGGGTGCTCCTCCGCGGGCACGGCGCCCTGCAGGGAGCGGCCCGGGTCGGTCACGAGCGGCGTGTCGCCGAGCAGCGCGTTGCCGATCTGCGGGTCCTGGGCCGACACGGAGGACGAGCCCTCCGCGGCGGCGCCCGAACCGATGATGGCGGCGTCGCTCAGGCGCAGATACGTGGGCGGCCCGCCCACCACCATGCCGAGCGAGGCGGCGTTCGCGGCCAGGTACTGCGGCGAGCTGAGACCCGCGACGGCGTCGCCCAGGGCCTGCGCCTCGAGCGAGAGCTCGCGCTGCTGCTGGGTCAGCTCGGCGACGCGGTAGCTGTCCTGGGTCGTCAGCACCGACAGCGCCATCTGTGCCACGGCGATCGCCACGGCGCCGCCGACCGCGAGCACGGCGTAGGCCATGCGCGGGCGCCGCCGCGGCAACGTCGATTCGACCGGGCGCAGCCGCCGGGCGGGCGCCTCCTCGTGCCGCTGCGGCCGTGGCGCCGTCCGTGACGGCAGGGCGGGGAACTGCTCGGCCAGGCTCATGAGGGCTCCCTCAGCTTCTCGAGCGCGCGCAGGCGCACGGGCTTGGCGCGCGGATTGCGCTCGGCTTCGTCCTCGCCGGCCTGCTCCGCGCCGCGCACGAGCGACCGGAAGCGCGGCGCGTGCTCCGGGAGCTCGACCGGCAGGCCTCGCGGCGCTCGGGAGGCCGTCGCGTCGGCGAACAGCCGCTTCACGAACCGGTCCTCCAGCGACTGGTACGACAGCACGACGATCCGCCCGCCCACCGCAAGCGCGTCGAGGGCCGCCGGGATCGCGCGCTCGAGCGCGGCCAGTTCGCCGTTCACCTCGATGCGCAGCGCCTGGAAGACGCGCTTGGCCGGGTGGCCGGCGTTCTTGACGGCGGCGGGCGTGGCGGCCTGCAGGATGTCGACGAGGCGCCCGGAGCGCACGATGGGCGACTCGGCGCGCGCCTGGACGATCGCCCGCGCGTACCGGCCGGCGAGCCGCTCCTCGCCGTAGCGCTCGAAGATGCGTCGCAGGTCGCCCTCGCCGTACGTCGCCAGCACGTCGGCGGCGGTGGGGCCGGAGGTGGGATCCATGCGCATGTCGAGCGGCGCGTCCTGCGCGTACGCGAAGCCCCGCTCGGCCTCGTCCAGCTGCAGGGACGACACGCCCAGGTCGAACAGGATCGCATCGGCCCGCGCGACGCCGGCGCCGTCGAGGGCGGAGCGGATGCCGTCGTACACCGTGTGCACGAGCGTGATGCGATCGGCGAAGGGGGCGAGCCGCTCCCCCGCGATGCGCAGCGCGTCGGGGTCGCGGTCGAGCCCGACCAGGCGCGCGTCGGGGAACCGCTCGAGGAAGGCCTCGGCGTGCCCGCCCATGCCGAGCGTGCCGTCGACGTAGACGGCGCCCGGGCGGCCGAGCGCGGGGCCGAGCAGCTCGACGCAGCGCTCGAGCAGGACGGGTGTGTGGATGTCGCGGGGGTTCATGGTGTCGGGGCCGATCCCCCTGGCTCTGATCCCCATCCGCTCGACCTGACGCCGGGGAAGTGGCGTCAGGGCTCGTCGGGTGGGGGTCACAGCCAGGGGCGTCAGAAGAGGCCCGGGATCACCTCCTGCTCCATCTCCGAGTAGTTCTCCTCGTTCGCGGAGAGGTAGTCGTTCCAGGCCTTCGCGTCCCAGATCTCCGCGTGCGCGCCCACACCGGTCACGACGAGCTCCTTCTCGAGACCGGCGTACTGGCGGAGGTGCTGCGGCACGGTGATGCGGTTCTGGCCGTCGGGCGTCTCGGCGCTGGCACCGGAGAGGAACATGCGCAGGAAGTCGCGCGCCTGC
This sequence comes from Microbacterium sp. Marseille-Q6965, assembly GCF_946151065.1. Lineage (GTDB taxonomy): Bacteria > Actinomycetota > Actinomycetes > Actinomycetales > Microbacteriaceae > Microbacterium. The sequence goes on from NZ_CAMGZA010000005.1 coordinate 202,521, forward strand.
TTGTTGCTCAGCGGCGCCTGCCGGATCCGCTCATGCACCTGCTCGAACTCCGCCGTGCTGAACACGTAGAGACAGCGCTCCTGGCCGCGCGTGACGACGACGCCGCCCGCGAGCTCCTCACGGAACTTCGCGGGGAGGATGACGCGGCCCTTGTCGTCGAGCTTGGGGGTGTGCGTGCCCAGCAACATCGGCCTTCACCCCCTCATCGTCCGGCCAACCCGAGGTGCGCCCCACTTTACTCCACTTTCCCCCACCCGCAAGAGCCAAAGCCATCCTCGCACGACAAACAAGACGCCGCCTTCCGCGAGATCTCGCGGTAAGGCGGCGGTGGAGGACGGTGGAGGGCGTCGGCCCTATCGGGCGCCGGAAACGACGAAAGCCCCGGCCGTCATGGCCGGGGCTTTCGTCACGGGGAGGGAAGTGGGGGCTCAGCCGCCCTGCTGGCGGCGATCCCACCGCTCGTTCAGGCGATCCATGAACGAACCGCCGCCACCGTTCGAGGGGCGGCGACGCGCGGAGCCGGGAGCCGCGACGGACGGGGCGCCCGACGGGCTGATCGCGAGGACGACGCCCACGAGCATCGCGACGAATCCGACGACACCGAGGATCACGCCCCAGACCGTGTTGGACTGCCAGAGCGCGACGCCGGCGATGACGCCGCCGAGTCCGGCGAGGGCGATGATGGCGCCGATGACGAGATTGCGGTAGCTGAGAGCACGTCCGGCATTCGAGGCGCTGACGACGTCGGCGTCGTTCTGCATGAGATGGCGTTCCATCTCGTCGAGCAGACGCTGCTCCTGTTCGGAGAGAGGCATCCGGTCCCCCTTGTGCTTCGCTCGCCCCAGTCTATCGCCGGGTCCTCTCACTAGGCTAGGCCCCGTGCACCCTGCCGACGACCTCATCGCGGACATCTCCCAGCGTTTGGATAGCTTCGTCGCAGACCGCCGATCCGAGGCGTCCGAGCACGGCGACGAGGCCCTGCTCATGGTCGAGCACGCGGCGGCCGCCTTGGCCGGCGGCAAGCGTCTGCGCGCGCGCTTCTGCGCGGCCGGATGGCGCGCCGTCTCGGACCGCGACGACAGCCGCGCGGCGTCCGGGGCGCTGCTGCCCGCGGCCTGTGCCCTGGAGATCTTCCAGGCGGCTGCTCTCGTGCACGACGACCTCGTCGACAACGCGGACACGCGCCGCGGCCGCCCCTCGGCCCACCGCGCCCTCGAGGCGGCCCACCGCCGGGCCGGCTGGGCGGGCGACGCCGAGGCGTTCGGGCGCTCCGGGGCGCTGCTCGTGGGCGACCTGCTCGTCGCCTGGAGCGACGATCTCATGGAAGAGGCCCTCTCCCTCTCCCCCGCGACGGCCGCGGCCACGCGCTCCGAGTACGCGCTCATGCGCCGCGAGGTGACGATGGGGCAGTTCCTCGACCTCGCCGAGGAGTCGGCGTGGCGGACCGTGCCCGACGAGGAACACGCCGCCCGCGCGCTGCGCGTCGCCTCGCTCAAGTCCGCCCGCTACAGCGTGGAGCAGCCGCTCGTGATCGGTGCGGCGCTCGCCGGCGGCGAGCCCGACCAGCGCGCGGCGCTCGGCGACTTCGGTCGCCGGCTCGGCATGGCGTTCCAGCTGCGCGACGACGTGCTCGGCGTCTTCGGCGATGCGGCGGAGACCGGCAAGCCGGCCGGGGACGACCTGCGCGAGGGCAAGCGCACCGTGCTCATCGCGTGGGCGCGCGAGAGCGTGCCCGCCCCGGTGCGTCGGGTGTTCGACGAACTCCTCGGCGACCCGACGCTCGACGACGGGCAGATCTCCCTGCTCGCCGACGCCATCCGTCGCTCCGGCGCGCTGGACAGGACGGAGGAGGCGATCGCCTCGTACGCACGAGACGCGGACCGCGCGTTGCGCGGGGCGCGGCTCGGCGATGCCGCCGTCACCTCGCTGCGCGAGCTCGCCCGAGCAGCCACGCAGCGCACGTCCTGACCGGCGGCCGGCCTGCGGCGCGATCGCGCCCGCAGGTCTCGCACGCCAGCCCGGAGTGCGGATCAGGCGAGCGCCTGCGCCACCCGGCGCACCTCGGCCTTGCGCCCGGCCAGCAGCGATTCGATGGGCGCGGCCCCCAGCGACTCCTCGGGGGTGAGCAGCCAGTCGATGGCCTCGTCCTCCGAAAAGCCCACGTCCTGCAGCAGGATCGCCGTGCCGCGCAGCGACGACAGCGGGCGCCCGCCGACGATGAACACCGAGGGCACCTTGAGGACGCCGTCGCGCCGCGACGCGATCAGTGCCCGCTCGTCCAGCAGGCGTCGCACGCGGCTGACGGTCTCGCCGATGGCCTCGGCCACGTCGGGCAGGGGCAGCCACTCGGTCGGATACGTGCCAGGAGTCTCATCCACCACGGCGCCATTCTCCCACCCCGCCCGGACTGCGGCGCCTCGGCCCGTGGCGCCCGCCCGCAGTAACAGGAGTCACACGAGTAACAAGCGCCCCTCCGGATACCACCAGTTGACACCGATATACATGTCTGACACGGTGTGTCTGGAGATCGCGAGGGGGTCAGTGATGCGCGGAACACGACGCAACCCGACGGATGGCGCGCGAGCGCAGCGCACGATGCGGGCGACGGCGCCGGTCGCGATCGTCGGCTCGCTCGCCGGGGCGATGTACGCCACGCCGGCTCAGGCCGCGGAGCAGCACGTCGTCGAAGAGGGCGACACGATCACGCGGATCGCCATCCGCAACGGCCTGCGCACGATCGATGTGCTCGTGTGGAACGGTCTGCGCACCACGAGCACGATTCAGCCAGGGCAGGTGCTTCGGCTCACTCCCCCGTCGACCGCGCCTGTGGCGGTTCCCGCACCGACCGATCCCACCGTGCACACCGTCGCCGCCGGCGAGACCATCTGGTCCATCGCCCAGCAGCACGGCATGAGCGTTCAGGCACTCCTGGCTGCGAACGGCCTGAAGGCGTCGGCCGTGATCTACCCCGGCC
>NZ_CAMGZA010000006.1 GCF_946151065.1 Microbacterium sp. Marseille-Q6965
CGGCCGTGACCAGCAGGAGCGCGGCGGCCGCGACCGCCAGGGACCTCAACGTCTTCATCCGTGACTCCTCATCGAGCGGGATTCGGCGCATCATCGCGCCGGGATGCCGACGTTACTCCCCTCGAGGCGGAAGCGTGAGGCGTTCCATGATCGCCACGTCGGAAGGATCACCTCGGGGTGCGGATCGTCTCCGTCTTCCAGGGCTCGGCCGTCCCGGGCTGGTGCAGCGGACGGGCGGATCCCGCGTACATCGCGCGGAGGTCGGCCTTGCGGATCTTGCCGGACGCGGTGCGCGGGAACTCGGCGACGACCACCGTCGTCTTCGGGATCTTGTATCGGGCGATCTGGCCGGTCAGCCGCTCCACAACCTGCTCGGAGGTCAGCTCGGCGCCCTCGCGCAGCGAGACGATCGCCCAGGGCACCTCGCCCCACTTCTCGTCCGGCACGCCGATGACCGCGACGCCCGTGACGCCGTCGATGTCGGCGATCAGCTGCTCGACCTCGGCGGGGTAGATGTTCTCGCCGCCGGAGATGATCATGTCCTTGAGGCGGTCGGCGATGTAGAGGAAGCCGTCCTCGTCGAGGTAGCCCATGTCGCCGGAGCGGAACCACCCTCCCTCACGGAACGACTCCGCCGTCTTCTCCGGCTGGTTGTGGTAGCCGAGGAACACGTTCGGGCCCTGGATCTCGATCTCGCCGATCGTGCCGCGCGGCACCACCTGGCCCGCCTCGTTCGTGACGCGCACGTTGGTGAAGAAGTGGGGCACGCCCACGCTGCCCTGCTTGGCGCGCGTGAACTCCGCCGCCAGCGTGGTGGCTCCCGGCGATGTCTCGGTCATGCCGTAGCCCTGCGAGAACCCGAGCCCACGCTCCTCCCACGCGTTGAGCACGCGCGTGGGCACGGCGGATCCTCCGCACGTGAGGCGGCGCAGCGACGACAGGTCCGTCGTCTCCCAGTTCGGGTGATCGACCATGAGCTGGAACGTCGTGGGCACGCCGCTGAGCATGGTGATCCGCTTGGAGGCGATGAGCTCGAGGGCGCGGCCGGCCTCGAATCCCTTCTCGAGCACCATCGTGCCCCCCATGAGCACGATGGGCAGCGCCCCCATCCCCAGCGCCGCCACATGGAAGAGCGGGGAGATCAGCAGGGCCACCTCGGAGCGCGACACGTCGATGTCGATCGCGCAGTTGAGGGCGACGAAGGTGAGGTTGCGGTGGCTGAGCACGGCGCCCTTGGGCTTGCCGGTCGTGCCGGAGGTGTAGATGATGGCCGCCGGGTCGTCGAAGGCCATGTCCGCCGCCACGCGTCCGCCGGTGGGCCGGGTCATCAGCTCCGACAGGCCCGGCGTGCCGGGCAGCCCGTCGCCGGTGGGGATGACGTGCGCGATGCGCGCCGCCTCGACGCCGGGCATCACCCGCTCCGCGAAGTCGACGTCGTAGATCAGGGCCCGCGATCCGCTGTCGGTGAGCACGTGCGTGATCTCGGGCGGCGCGAGCCGGGTGTTGATCGGCACGAACACCGCGCCGATCTGCGCGCACGCGAACAGCGTGAACAGATACTCCGGGCTGTTCTCGCCGATGTACGCGACGCGATCCCCCTTGTGGATGTCGCGCACGTGCAGCACCTCGGCGATGCGGTCGACGTTGTCGGCGAACTCGCGATAGGTGAACTCGCGCTCGCCGAACACCAGGGCCAGCTTGTCGGGGAACTTCAGGCGCCGCTGTCGGGTCCAGGCGCCGATGCCTTCGTCGTACATTCCTCGTAACCTCATCTTCGACGTTCGGGAACGGGGACATCGATGTCCCCGGGGGGTCGGGGGCCCGCCGGCCCCCGACCGGTCAGGCGTAGTAGCGCTGCAGGCCGCGGGCGACCACGGCCGGTCGTTCGCTGCCCTCGACCTCGATGGTCTGGTCGACGGTGATCTGCCAGCCGCCCTTGACCTCCTGCACGTCGGCCACGACCGCGTTCATGCGGATGCGGTCGCCCACCTTCACGGGCGAGACGAAGCGGACCTTGTCGAGGCCGTAGTTGACCTTGGTCGTGACGTTCGTGACGTCGATCAGCTCGGTCCAGAACTTCAGCGTGAGCGACAGCGTGAGGAAGCCGTGCGCGATGGGGGCGCCGAAAGGGCTCTCGGCGAAGGCGCGCTCCGGGTCGACGTGGATCCACTGGTGGTCGTCGGTCGCGTCGGCGAAGACGTTGACGCGGTCCTGCGTGACCTCCATCCAGTCGCTCCAGCCCAGGTCGCGGCCGGCGAGGGAGCCGAGCTCGGCGTAATCGATGACGGTGGTCATGTGTGTCTCCTTGGTTGCGTGTCAGACGAATGCGGAGGCGCCCGTGAGCGAGCGCCCGACGATGAGGGCGTTGATCTCGTGTGTGCCCTCGTACGAATAGACGGCCTCGGCATCGGCGAAGAACCGCGCGGCGTCGTTCTCGAGCAGGATGCCGTTGCCGCCCATCACCTCTCGGGCGAGGGCGGCGTTCTCGCGCGCGCGCTCGGCCGTGACCATCTTGGCCAGAGCCGAGTTCTCGTCGCTCCACACCCCCGCGTCCTGTGCGGCCGAGAGCGCCACGGTGAGCGAGACGCTCGCGATGGCGTTGCCGAGCATGCGCGCGAGCTTCTCCTGCACCAGCTGGAAGCTGCCGATGGGGCGCCCGAACTGTGCGCGTGCGCGGGTGTACCGCAGCGCCGCGTCCAGCGCACCCGCCGCGACGCCCGCGGCCATCCACGCCACGTCCGAGCGCATGCGGCGCAGCAGCGCCGCGACGTCGCGCCACGAGTTCACGCCGTGCGCCCGCATCGCGTCGGGCACCCGCACGCCCGTGAGCGTGATGTGTGCGTTCTGCATCGGGCGCAGCGACACCTTGCCGCGGATGATCTCGATGTCCACGCCGTCCGCTCGCCGATCGACGAGGAAGCACTTGACCTGCCCGTCCGCCTCGTCACGCGCGAACACGGCGATCACGTCGGCCGCATCGGCGCCGCCGATCCAGCGCTTGGCCCCGTCGATGACCCATTCGTCGCCCTCGCGGCGCGCCCGCGTGGCGAGGCCGCCCGCGATGTCGGAACCGTGCTCGGGCTCGGTCAGGGCGAACACGCCCGTCATCTCGAAGCGACGCACCTTCGGATCCCATTCCGCGGCCTGCGCGGGTGAGGAGCCGTGGCGCACGACCGCCCGGAACAGCCCCGCCTGGGCGTTGTACATGGTGGCGACGGATGCGTCGATGCGGGCCAGGTGGAAGCTGCGGAAGCCCGCGAACATGCTCGAGTCCGCTTCCTCGGCGCTCACGCCCGCGGGCTCCATGAGGTTGAGCGGCACGAGGGTGCCCCACACCTCCTCGGGCATGACCGCGCGCTCCCACGCGTCGTTCATCACGGGCGCGATGTGTGCGCGGGCCTGCGCGACCATGTCGGCGAGCACCGCGCGGGCCTGCTCGCTCAGATGGCGCTCGAAGCCGTAGCGGCCGAGCACCGGGTCGGGGTCGCCGCCCGCGATCACGACAGCCCCAGCAGGCGAGCCGCGTTGTCCTTCATGATCCCGGGCAGCACCTCGGGCTTGAACAGGCCGGCCTTCTCGGCGTCGGCGATCCACCGGTCCGGGGTCAGGAGCGGGAAGTCGGAGCCGAACAGAACGCGGTCCGAGATGAGCGAGTTGGCGTAGCGGACGAGCTCCGCGGGGAAGTACTTGGGGCTCCAGCCCGACAGGTCGATCCACGTGTTGTGCTTGTGCGTGGCCACCGAGAGGGCCTCGTCCTGCCACGGCACCGACGGGTGGGCCATGATGATCTGCAGATCGGGGAACTCCGCGGCCACCGCGTCGAGGAACATGGGGTTCGACAGGCCCAGGCGCATGCCGCGGCCGCCGGGCATGCCGGCGCCGATGCCCGTCTGCCCGGTGTGGAACAGCGCCACCAGCCCCGCCTGCTCGATCGCCCGGTACTGGGCGGCGAAGCGGTCGTCGTCGGGCCGGAAGGCCTGCACCGTGGGATGGAACTTGAAACCGCGCACGCCGCGATCGATCAGCCGCAGCGTCTCGTCGAGCGCGTCCTCCCGGTTCGGGTCCACCGACGCGAACGGGATGAGGACATCCGCGTGGCGGGCGGCGCCGTCGATGATCTCGTCCATCGAGATCGGCGGGTGCCCGAAGTTCGTCGTCGCGTCTACGGTGAACACGACCGCCGCCATGCGGCGGCTGCGGTAGTGCTCGGCCACCCCGTCGATGTCGGGGCGCGGCCCATCGGCCCGGAAGTACTTCGACGCCGCCTCCTGCAGGTCGGCGGGAAGCGACGAGTGGCCGTGGTGGTCGATCTCGATGTGCACGTGCACATCGATGGCCTCGATCGCGTCGAGGGCGATCTCCGCCTCATACCGGCTCATCGGGGGCTCCGTTGCTCGTCGACGTGGATCAGGACTGCGGCTTGGGCTGCAGCTCCTCGGGCAGCGGCGGGAACGTCTCGCCGACCGACTGCAGCTCTCCCACGGCCTCGGGGAACTCCGACTGCAGCGCCTCGTAGGTCCAGCCGCCCTCGCGGTACGCCGTCGCGACGGGCTCGGGGTGCGACCACAGCTGCAGGCGGTCGCCGCCGATGCCGATGGCCTGGCCCGTGACGCCGGCCGCCTCGTCGGAGGCCAGGTAGGCGATGAGGCCCGCGACGTCCGCAGCGGTGCCGAAGCCGAGGTCGTGGCGGAAGAACGACGGCATCGGCTCGCCCTTGGCGTCGGCCTCGACGGCGGCGGCGAAGTAGGGCACCGTGGCGGTCATCGCGGTGGCCGCGACCGGGATGACGGCGTTGGCGGTGATGCCCGCCTTCTTGAGCTCGAGCGCCCACGTGCGCACCATGCCGACGATCCCGGCCTTGGCGGCGGCGTAGTTCGTCTGGCCGAAGTTGCCGCGCTGGCCGGTGGGCGAGCCGATGCAGATGATGCGGCCGGGGGTGCCCGCCTCGCGCATGCGGGTGGCGGCCTCGCGCACGACGGTGAAGGTGCCGCGCAGGTGCACGTTGATGACGAGGTCGAAGTCCTCGTCGCTCATCTTCCAGGTGACGGTGTCGCGCAGCACCCCGGCGTTCGTGACGACGATGTCGAGCCGGCCGTAGGTGTCGTAGGCGGCGTCGACGAGCTTCTTGGCGGTCTCCGTCGGGCCGACGGGGGCGACGACCGCGCTCGCGGTGCCCCCGGCCTGCTCGACGGCGGCGACGGCCTCGGCGGCCGTGGCCTCGTCCACGTCGTTGATGATGACCGACGCGCCCTGCCGGGCGAGCTCCTGCGCGTACGCCAGGCCCAGTCCGCGACCCGAGCCGGTGACGATGGCGACTTTGCCCTGCAGCGACATGGAGACCCTCCCTTGAGATCCTCGCCACATTTTCGTGGCCGCCACCATGACAGCGCATTCCGTTGAGATTGTCAACGATTGATCTCGCGGGAGGGAACGGTATCGTCGTCGTATGGCGCAGACGACGTTGGGGGCGGTCATCGACGACCTCAGCTTCCTGCTCGCCCGCGCCAACGCCGTCTCGCTGGAGGCGGCCTCCGCCGCGCTGCGGCCGTTCGGGCTGAAGCCCCGGTCGTACTCGGTGCTCGCGCTCGCCCTCAGCGACCACCGGCCCTCCCAGCGCGAGATCGCCGAGTACCTGCGGCTCGATCCCAGTCAGGTCGTGGCCCTCGTCGACGACCTGCAGTCGCGGGGGCTGGTGGAGCGCGAGACCGATCCGACCGATCGGCGCGCCAAGGTGGTCACCGCCACGGTCGAGGGGGCGCGCCTGTTCGCCACGGCGGGTGCCCACGTGCGTCAGGCCGAGCGCGACGTGTTCGGCGCGCTCGACGACGCCGAGCGCGCGATGCTGCGCAAGCTCATCGATCGCGTCGCCTTTCCCGGCTGAGCCGCGACACGGAAAGTAACCGGGCAATCACAATCGTTGACAGGTTCAACGTCCTGTCGTTGAATGATGCCACCCGGTCCGCCCGTGCCGGGGCCCTCAGTCACAAAGGAGTTTCTGAGCCATGGCTCGTTCCCGCATCGCAGCAACGATCGGCGCCCTCGCGGCCACCGGTCTTCTCCTCGCCTCCTGCAGCTCCGGATCGCCCAGCGGCGGCACCGCCAGCGAGCCGGCCGGCGGCGCCGAGGAGCTCACCCCCATCACCGTCGGCCTGCTGACGATCGCCCCCTCGGCGGCCGTCGAGTACGGCATCCAGAACGGCATCTTCGAGGAGCACGGCCTGGAGGTCGAGACGCAGATCGCCCAGGGCGGCGCGGCCATGCTGCCCGCCGTCTCCACGGGGCAGATCGACTTCGGCGTCGGCAACCCCCTTTCTGTCCTGACCGCCGCCAGCCAGGGCATCGACGTGCGCATCACGAGCGGCTACTCGTTCTCGCTCGAGGAGGGCGACGACATCAACGCGGTCGTCGCCAAGGCCGACTCCGGCATCTCGACGTGGGCCGACCTGGAGGGCAAGACCGTCTCCGTGAACGCCGTCAACACCCAGGGCGATCTGACGATCAAGGATTCCGTCGCCAAGGACGGCGGTGACCCCGACGCGGTGAAGTTCTCGGAGATCGCCTTCCCCGACGCGCTCGCGCAGCTCGACGCCGGGAACGTCGACGCGGTGTGGATCCCGGAGCCGTTCCTCGGCGGCGCCCTCGGCCAGCCCGAGGAGTACACGGTGGTGGGCTACCCGAACCAGAACTCGCTGCCCGGCCTGCCCACCATGGTCACGTTCGCGTCCGGAGCGGTCGCCGACGACACCGAGACGCTCGAGAAGTGGCGCGCCGCGATCGTCGACGTGCTCGAGACCGTCACGGACGACCCCGAGGGCTTCGCCGCCGTGATCGCGGAGTTCACCGGCATGCCGGAGGCCGCCGCCATGGAGCTGCGGCTCGAGCGCCTGTCGGGCGAGCTCGACCCGCAGCTGATCGTCGACCTGAGCGCGCTCGCCGCCGAGTACGGCTTCATCGAGAGCGAGCCGGACCTCGACGTCGTGATCGTCGACTGATGACCCATCCCACCGCCCTGCCCGACACCATCACCCGGGTGGTGGCCGTCGCAGAGCGCCGCAGCAGGCGGCGGAGGTTTCGGCCTCGCCGCCTGCTGCTGGGCTTCCTCGGCGTGCTCCTGTTGCTCGCCGTGTGGGAGCTCGTCTCGCGGACGGGCGTCGTCGATCCCCGATACTTCCCTCCGGCCAGCGCCGCCCTCTCGCAGCTGGCGGTCAACGTCACCCTGACGGGCTTCTGGTCGGCCGTCGGCGTCACGCTCGGCACGTGGGCGCTCGGCATGGCCGTCGCGTTCCTCGCGGCCGCCCCGCTGGGCATCGTCATCGGCCTGTCGCCGTTCCTCACGCGCCTCACCCGCTCGACCGTGGAGTTCCTGCGCCCCATCCCGTCGGTCGGCCTCATTCCGCTCGCCGTGCTCGTCTTCGCCGAGCCCCTGCAGCAGAGCCTGCTCATCGTCGTCTACGGGGCGTTCTGGCAGATCTTCGTGCAGGTGCTTTACGGCGTGGCCGATGTCGACAGCGTCGCCATGGCGACGGCCCGCAGCTACGGGTTCTCCTGGATCCAGCGCGTGCGCGACGTGGTGTTCCCCACGATGCTGCCGTACCTCGTCACCGGCGTGCGGCTCGCCGCGGCCGTCGCGCTCATCCTCACCATCACGGCAGAGCTGGTCATCGGTGGCTCGCTCGGCCTGGGGCGTGAGGTGGCGCTGTCGCGCGACGCGGGGCTGTATGAGTCGACGTACGCGCTCGTGATCGCGACGGGACTGCTCGGCATGGCGATCAACCTCGCCGTGCGCTTCGCCGAGCGCCGTCTGCTCTCGTGGCACCAGTCGATCCGAGGGGAGGCGTGATGCGCCGTCCGCTCGTCGCCGTCGCCTACGCACTCGGCCTGCCCGTCGTCCTCATCGCGCTGTGGTGGGTGCTCTCGCTGAACGCGACGAGCCCCTTCGTGCCCAAGCCGGTACCGCTCGTGACGACGTTCATCGACACCTGGATGGGGGACAAGCTCTTCACCGACGTCCTGCCGAGCCTGGGGCGCTTCGTGGTCGGCACCGCCATCGCGATCGTCCTCGGCATCGTCGTCGGGCTGGCCGTGGGCCTGAACGCCGCGCTACGCGCCCTCACCGAACCGGTCTTCGAGTTCTTCCGGGCGGTTCCGCCGCCCGTGCTCATCCCGATCCTCGGCCTGCTCATCGGGGTCGGCGATGAGATGAAGATCGCCGTGATCGTGCTCGGCGCGATCTGGCCGGTGCTGTTGAACACCATCGAGGGCGTGCGCGCCGCCGACGAGGTGCAGACGGAGACGAGCCGCTCGTACGGCATCTCGGGCTTCAACCGCCTGCGCTACCAGGTGGTCCCCTCCGCCGCGCCGCAGATCCTGGCCGGCGTGCGGCAGGCCCTGCCCATCGGCATCATCCTCATGGTGATCAGCGAGATGTTCTTCTCGTCGTCGGGCCTGGGCTTTTCCATCATCGAGTTCCAGCGCAGGTTCGCGATCGCCCCCATGTGGTCGGGCATCGTGCTGCTGGGGCTCATCGGGTTCGCGGTGTCGATGCTGTTCAAGCTCGTCGAGCGCCGCCTCCTCCGCTGGTACTACGGACTGAAGGACATCGAGAATGGCTCCTGAGATCGACATCACCGCCGGCACCGGCAAGGGCCGCACGCTGCCGCCGGGCGAGGCCCTGCTCTCGGTCCGGGGCGTGAAGAAGGTCTACGCCACCGACGGCGGCGGCATCGAGGCCGTGCGCGACCTCACCTTCGACCTGGGCCGGAACGAGCTCGTGTGCCTCGTGGGCCCGTCCGGCTCGGGCAAGACGACCCTGCTGAAGTGCATCGCCGGCCTGCTCGAGCCCACGAGCGGCACCGTCGTGCTCGACGGCAAGAAGGTGACGGGACCGCCCAAGAAGATGGCCGTCGTGTTCCAGGAGTACGGGCGCTCGCTGTTCCCCTGGCTGCGCGTGGCCGACAACGTGGAGCTGCCGCTCAAGAACGCGGGCATCCCGAAGGCCACCCGCACCCGGCTCGTCGCGGAGGCGCTCGAGAGCGTGGGGCTCTCGCACGCGGCCCGGCAGTACCCCTGGCAGCTTTCGGGCGGCATGCAGCAGCGGGTCGCGATCGCCCGCGCGATCGCGTACCAGCCGGAGGTGCTGCTCATGGACGAGCCCTTCGCCGCGGTGGACGCGCAGACGCGCGCCGACCTCGAGGACCTCGTTCGCTCGATCCGCGAGCGGCTCGGTGTGACCGTGCTGTTCGTCACCCACGACATCGACGAGTCGGTGTACCTGGGCACGCGCGTGATCATCCTCTCGTCGTCGCCGACGGTCATCCAGGAGGACCTCGTCATCGACCTGCCCGAGCAGCGCGACCAGCTGGAGACGCGCGCGCTGCCGCGGTTCACCGAGCTGCGACACCACGTGTACGAGCAGATCCAACTCGCCAAGGCGGGGTTCCGCCCCGACGAGACGCGCGTTGGCTGAGGCCACGCCGAGGCTGGGCAGCCAGCCGCGCCTGACACCGGGGCTCATCGCGGCCCTCGGCTTCGTCGGCATGGCCGGCGCCGTCTCGACCGACCTGTACCTGCCCGCCTTTCCCAGCCTGCAGAGCGATCTGGGGGTGGCGGAGTCGGCCGTCCAGCTCACCCTCACGGCCTTCCTCATCGGTGCGGCGGCAGGCCAGTTCGTCGTCGGCACGGTGTCCGACGCCCTGGGGCGCCGCCGCACCCTCGTCACGGCCCTGGGCCTGTTCGCGGTCATCGGCTTCGCCGCCTCCGCGGCGCCCACCATCGAGTGGCTGATCGCGCTGCGCCTCCTGCAGGGCGTGACCGGCTCGGTGGGAGCGGCGCTCGCACGCGCGGTCGTCGCGGATGTCGAGCAGGGTGACCGCGCCGCACGCGGCATCAGCATCCTCATCGCGATGATGGGCCTGGGTCCGGTCTTCGGCAGCCCCCTCGGGGCGCTGCTCACCGAGTGGGGCGGATGGCGCCTGGCGCTCGTCGGCCTCGCGACGGTGGGTGCGGGCATGTTCCTCGTCGCGCTGACCTTCATCCCCGAGAGCCTGCCGCGGGAGCGCCGCCACCCGGCCCGCATCGGTCCGCTGCTGCGGAACCTGGCGCTGCTCGCGCGCGACGGGTCGTTCCTCGGTTACGCCTTCGCCTACGCGCTGTCCTACGGCGCCATGATGGTCTACTTCGGGTCGTCGTCGTTCGTCGTGCAGCGGGTGTTCGACGAGTCCTCGCTCGTGTACTCGTTCACCTTCGTGGCCAGCTCGATCGCCTTCGTCGCCGGTGGACTGTTCAACGGCCGCCTGGTGCGCCGCGCCGGGGCGTACGTGATGATCCGGATCGGGCACGCGCTGTCGCTGACGAGCGCGGTGCTGCTCGTCGTCATCACCCTCGCCGGCGGGCTGTCGCTGTGGACGTGGATCCCGCTCACCTGCATCTTCGAGGCCGGCTGCGCGATGGGCATGAGCAACGGCTCGGCGCTCACCCTGCGCCGGGCGACGATGGCGGCGGGCGCCGGCTCCGCGGCGCTGGGGCTGTTCCAGTTCGGCGTCGCGGCGGTGGTCTCGCCGTTCGGCGGGCTCTGGGGCAGCGGCACCGCCCTTCCGACGGCGGTCGGCATGGCCGCCGTCACCCTCCTCGCGGTGGCCGCCGCCACGCTCGGCCGTCGCCTCGAGCGCCGCACGGTCTGACCTTCGGGCCTCCCCGCGGCGCCTCCTTTGAGGCGCGCCCGGATGCACCACGGGGAGAAGCGCGCCGCGAGGCCCGGATCGGGCTCATACCGCGCGCCGCGCCGCCGTTCTTCCTTCGTCGGGCAGGGGGCGCACCAACCGAAGGGCTCAGCCGAGGCGGACGACGCGGTCGTCGGCGCGCACGTCGGCGGGTCGGTGCGAGACGAGCACCGTGATGCGGTCGCCCGACGCGCGGCGGATGTCGTCCATCATCGCGGCGGCCGTCGGGGCATCGAGGTGGGCCGTCGGCTCGTCGAGCAGCAGGACGCCCGCGCGGCTGAGCAGGGCGCGCGCGACGGCGAGCCGCTGGCGCTCGCCGCCCGACAGCGCCGAGCCCGCGGGCCCGACGCGCGTGTCGAGCCCGTCGGGCAGCGTATCGAGCAGCGCGTCGAGGCCGGCGCGCGCCAGCGCGCGGCGCATCGCGTCGTCGGACGGGGAGTCGGCCCGGTCTCGCGCGAGCAGCAGGTTGCCGCGCAGCGTCGAATCGAACACGTAGGCCTCCTGGGGGCACCACGCCACCCGCCGCCGCCACGACGCCGCGTCGAGGTCGGGCAGCGGCACGCCGTCGGCGCGGACCTCGCCGGTCGATGCGGGGAGCGCACCCATGAGGACGGACAGGAGGGTCGACTTGCCCGACCCGCTGGGCCCCTCCAGCACGAGCCACTCGCCCGTGGCGACGGCGGTCTCGACGGGGGCGAAGGCGGGGGCGGCCCCGGGGGACCGCGCGGCGGACGCCGCGGCCGAGGCTCCGGGCGCAGCCGGGCTCGCGGTCGCCCGCGAGCGCGGGCGGGGCGGGATGCAGCACGGGGCCGAGGCGGGCGAGCGCGGCGCGCAACACGGGGAGCCGGTGGACCGCGCGGATGAGGCCGTCGAGGGGTTCGAGGGCGGCGAGGGCGAGCAGCGCGATCACGGCGAGGTCCTGCGCGAGCAGATCCGGTGCGAGCACCGCGACGAGGGCGGCGAGCAGGGAGGTGACGAGCACCGCCACGGCCGATCCGGCTCCCGCGCCCCACGCCGCGGTCCTCTCGGCATGCGCGAGGCGCTCGGCGGTCGCATCGAGTCGCCCGAGGGCCGCCCGCACGGGCGCCTCGCCGTTCCCGCGCAGGTCGCCGGCGGCGTCGGAGAGCGCGGCGGTGCCCCGCACGACGGCCGCCCGCTCGTGCACGCCGGCCGACCCGGCGCCCCGCGCGGCGACGACCGCGAGAGCCGCCCCGAGGGCCGCCGCGAGCGTCAGCGCGGTGCCGACGACGAGGGTGAGCGGGGGTGCGACGAGCGCGGTGGTCACGGTGATCGCGAGCAGCGACAGCACTCCGACGGCGAGGGGCGCGAGCACGCGGGGCAGCTGGTCGCGCAGCTCGTCGGCCTGCGTCACGAGGTAGTCCACGGGCGAACCGCCCTCCAACAGCCGGCGCGACCCGGCCCCGCGAGCCGCGATCGCCCCCCACAGCCGCAGCCGCAGCGCGTCGATCACGCGGAACGCCGCGTCGTGCGTGGCGAGCCGCTCGGCGTAGCGCCCGACCGACCGGCCGATGCCGAAGAAGCGCACGCCCACGATCGCCACGAGGAGGTACATGATGTGCTGCTCCTCGCTCGCGCGCACGATGAGCCAGCCCGAGATGCCGGTGAGCGCCAGGCCCATGCCGGTGGCGACCACGCCGAGCAGGATCGCGGCGAGCCAGCGCCAGCGCGCCGGGCGCAGGATCGACGCGAGCAACCGGCCCGGCGTCGCGGTGGCCTGGGGCGCGCGCCGGTCGGGGTGCGCGCCATCGGGGACGGACGCGTCGCGGAAGGCACGCGGCGGCGGTTGCGTGCCGAGGTCGCTCGGCTGGGATCCCGGAGACTCGGCCGCGGCGTCCGACGCGCGGAGGTCGTCGCGCCGCTGTCCGGGGGCGGCGGCCGCCGCCGGGCGCCGCCGCTCGTGGCGGAGCGCGTCGCCCTCGTCGAACGCGCCGTGGCCCCGCACCGGCACGATGCTGTCGGCCAGCGCGAGCGTCTCGGGTTCATGCGTGGCGAGCACGACCGTCGCCCTCTCGGCGCGGCGACGGATGGCGTCACGCACCCGATCGGCCGAGACCGCGTCGAGGTGGGCCGTGGGTTCGTCGAGCACGAGCAGCGTCGCTCCCGCGTCGACGCGTGCCAGCGCGCGGGCCACCGAGAGGCGGCGCTGCTCGCCCGGGCTCAGCTCGGGAACGGCCGCATCCGCGACGCCCTCGAGGCCGAGCTCGGCCAGCGCCGCGAGCGGATCGGCGGCGCCGTAGAGCGAGAGCTCATCGCGCGGCGTGGCGCCGAAGGCGCGCGGAGCCTGGGGTGACCAGGCCACCGCCGCGGGATCGACGCCCGTCACCGATCCCGTCAGCTCCGCCTCGTCGGGCAGGGAGCCGCTGAGCGCGGCGAGGAGCGTCGACTTGCCCGCCCCGCTCGGGCCGGTGACCGCGACGATCCCCCGCAGCGAGGCATCGACGCCCGAGAGCACCGCCTCGGTGCGTCCTGCGTAGCGCACCGTGAGGCCGTCGACGCGGATCATGGGGCCGCCGACGCCCCGATCGGCGCGCTCCACCGTGCGGGAACGCGCGTCCGTCCTCGCCTCGCTCGCACCCCGCACATCGGAGGCCGCGCGGCGCCCCAGCATCGCCCGGACCCGGGCGAGCGCGGACAGGCCGCTCTGCGAGGCGTGAAACGCCGTGCCGACGTCGCGCAGCGCGGCGTAGATCTCCGGCGCGAGGATGAGCGCCAGCAGCGCGGGCTCCAGCGACACCGTGTCGTAGAGCAGGCGCAGGCCGAGGAACACCGCGACGACCGCGACCGAGAGGGTCGCGATCAGCTCGAGCGCCAGGGCCGACAGGAACGCGGTTCGCAGCGTCGCGAGCGTGCGCTCGCGGTACTCCCGCTGGATGCGGTCGAGCGAGCGCGTCTGCTCCTGCACCCGCCCGAGGCCGACGAGCACCGGCAGCCCGCGGGCGAGCTCGCTGAGGTGGTCGGCGAGCCGCGTCAGCGCGCCGGTCGCCTCGTCTGTGCGCTCCTGCGTGTGGCGCCCGATCAGGATCATGAACACCGGCACGAGCGGCACGGTGAGTGCGACGATGAGGGCGCTGACCCAATCGGCGCCGAGGATGCGCAGCCCGATGACGAGCGGGATCACGACCGCCCCGATCATGGACGGCAGGCTTTGCGTGTAGTAGTCGTCGAGGTCGTCCAGCCCCTCCGACGCGAGCACGACGAGCCCGCCCTGTCGCTCCGCGCCGCCCGCGCCGCCGTCCGCGATCCTGCGCCACAGTCGGGCGCGCAGGTCGCGCTTGACGGAGATCGCCACGCGCTGCGCGGTCACCTGGGTGGCCCACCCCGCCAGGGACCGCAGCATCGCGCCGGCGACGCCCAGCAGCACGACGGCCCGCGCGTCCAGCGCACCGGCCTGCACCCCGGAGATGCCGCGCGCGACGGCCTCGGCGACGAGCAGGAGGCCGAGGGCCCGGAGCACCGCGAACACTCCCAGCCACAGCAGGCGCAGGGGCGGGACCGGGCCCAGGTCGGGCCGTGTGGGCCGATCAGGCACCGTCGGACGGGCCCTTCGCCGATGCCTTCTCGCGCAGGATCGCCGGGATGAACGCGTGGGCGTCCGGGATCATCCCCGGGGTGAGGCGCTGGCGGAACACCCAGTAGGACCACGCCTGGTAGACGAGCACGATCGGCAACCCGATCGCCGCCACCGCCGTCATGACCGAGAGCGTGTAGTTGCCGCTCGCGGCGCTCCACACCGTGAGGCCGAACTCGGGGTCGAGCGTCGAGGGCAGCACGAAGGGGAACATGCCGGCGAAGATCGACCCCGCTCCGAAGAGCATGAAGCCCGAGTAGCCGAGGAAGGCGCGGCCCTCACGCCGTCGCCGCGCGGCGCCCCACCCCCACAGCGCGGCGACGACCGCCGCCACGACGAGCGCCCACGACATGGCATTGCCGCCGTGGGTGAACTGCACCCACAGGGCCCAGGCGGCGGCGGGAAGGAGAAGCAGCGGCCCCCAGGTGGCGCTGAAACGCGCCGCCCGCTCGCGGATCGCGCCGTCCGTCTTGAGCGCGAGGAAGGTCGATCCGTGCACCAGCGCGAACCCCACGACGCCCAGGCCGCCGAGCACCGCCGGCACCGTGAGCCACACGAAGGGGTGGCCCGCACGGTCGCCGTTGGCATCGAGGGGAAGGCCGGTCGACGTGATGGCGAGCGCGGCGCCGATGCAGAACGCGACGACGAGCGAGCCCCATCCGAGCGCCCTCGTCCAGAACCGGCGCCAGCGCTCCGAGTGCACCTTGCCGCGGTACTCGATGGACACCGCGCGCAGGATCAGCGCCAGCAGTGTGACGGTGAGCGGGAGATACAGCGAGCTGAACAGGGAGGCGTACCAGAACGGGAACGCGGCGAAGATCGCCGCCCCCGCCGTGATGAGCCACACCTCGTTGCCGTCCCACACCGGACCGATCGTGTTGAGCATGGTGCGCCGCTCGCGCTCGTCGCGCGTGGAGAAGAGCAGGTGCATGCCCACGCCGAGGTCGAAGCCCTCGAGCAGGAGGAAGCCGATCCACAGCACCGCGATCGCGATGAACCAGACGACGGGAAGCGTGTCCATGGTGTCTCTCCTTGATCCGGATCAGTAGGCGAAGGCGAGCACGTCGTCTCGCCTGCCGGTGCGGGTGCCCGGCTCGTCGTCGTGGTCGTCGGCAGGGCCGAGCTCCGGCATGCCGGAGACCACCCCGCCGCGGATGTACGTGGCGAGCAGCCAGATCTCGACGACGGCGAGGATGCCGTAGATCGTCGTGAGCGAGATGACGGAGAAGAGCAGCTCGCCGGCCGTCACCCCGGGCGAGACCGCCGCGGCCGTGAACATGAAGACGCCGTCGATGCCCGACGGGTCGGGGTTGGGCGCCACGACGAAGGGCTGGCGCCCGATCTCGGTGAAGACCCAGCCGGCGATGTTCGCCGCGAAGGGCGCCGCGATCCCGAGCAACGCGAGGCGCATGATCCACGGCGACGCCGGAACGGTGCCGCGCCGCGTCAGCCACAGCGCGACGACCGCGGCCGCCGCGACGATGCCGCCGAGTCCGATCATGAGCCGGAAGCCCCAGTAGGTCACCCACATCGGTGGCACGTACTCCACCTCCGAGCCGGCCCGGTCGCCGTACAGCTCGTCGTCGGGGATCGTCTCGCCGTACTGATCGACGTACTGCGGCTCCAGGTCGCTGATGCCGGGCATCTGGGCGTTGAAGTCTCCCGCCCCGAGGAACCCGAGCACGCCGGGGATCTCGATGAGCGTGACGACGTCCTCGCAGTCGCTCGATCCCGGGTCGCCGATCGACAGCACGGAGAACGCCGATCCGGTGTGGCACGCCGCCTCCGCCGCGGCCATCTTCATGGGCTGCTGCTCATACATCAGCTTGCCCTGGATGTCGCCGGTAGCCACCGTGCCGGCGAACCCGACGATCGCCACCACCGCCCCGATCCGGAGCGACCGCAGCCACACGCCGTGGTCCTTCTCGTCGCGGCCGGGCACGGTGGGAGCGGATCCCACGACGACCCCACCACGCTCGTCCACGGTGTCGATGCCG
Organism: Microbacterium sp. Marseille-Q6965; assembly: GCF_946151065.1. Taxonomy (GTDB): domain Bacteria; phylum Actinomycetota; class Actinomycetes; order Actinomycetales; family Microbacteriaceae; genus Microbacterium. The sequence continues at coordinate 16,305 of NZ_CAMGZA010000006.1, forward strand.
TCGTGGCGCCGGCGCCACAGGTGGTACCAGCTGATGCCGAGCAGGAACATCCCGGCCACGACGAGCGCGCCTGCGACCGTGTGCGAGAACGCCGCCAGCGCGGTGTTGTTCGTCAGCACCGCCCAGATGTCGGTCATCACGGGGCGCCCGTCGGCGCCGAGCTCCACGCCCACCGGGTGCTGCATCCACGAGTTGGCGACGATGATGAAGTACGCCGAGATCCATGAGCCGATCACGGCGAACCAGAGCGCCATGAGGTGCAGCCCCTTGCGCAGGCGGCCCCAGCCGAAGATCCACACGCCGAGGAACGTCGATTCCGCGAAGAAGGCGAGCAGGCCCTCGAGCGCGAGCGGGGCCCCGAAGACATCGCCCACGAAGCGCGAGTACTCGCTCCAGGCCATGCCGAACTGGAACTCCTGGACGAGCCCGGTGGCCACGCCCACGATGAAGTTGATGAGGTAGAGCTTGCCCCAGAACTTCGTCATGCGCAGGAAGCGTTCATCGCCCGTTCGCACCCAGCGCGTCTGCAGGATCGCGACGGTCATGCCGAGGCCCAGCGTGAGCGGGACCATGAGGAAGTGGTAGACGGTCGTGATGCCGAACTGCCAGCGCGCGATGTCGAGCGGATCCACCGCTGCCCCCTTCATCCAGGTGATGCGTCCCCTGGATTCTACGCGCTGTAGAAGTAGTTCGACACCGGATAGAAGAAATCATTTCGACCCGGTGTAGAACATCTTCGGCCGCGGGTAGAATAAGACGTCGTCCGAGCGAAGGAAGGGGTGGCGATGGCGAATCTGGGTGACCTGGAGCGGGCGGTCATGGACGTCGTCTGGGACGCCGACGAGCCTCTCACCGCCTACGACGTCAAGGACGTGCTCGAGGCGCAGGGGAGGGATCTCGCGGCCACCACGCTGCTGACGGTGCTCTCGCGGCTCGACAAGAAGGGCTTCGTGACGAGCGACCGCTCGGCGCGGCCACACCGCTACCGCGCGCTCGGCTCCCGCGAGGACCACATGGCCGAGCTGATGCACGAGGTGCTGGGCGTGGCGGATGACCGCAGCGCGGTGCTCGCGCGCTTCGTGGGCGGCGTGTCCGAGGAGGACGCCGCCATCCTGCGCCGCCTGCTCGCCGGCTCGCACTGATCCGCCGGCGGGCCGAGCCTTCGCCGTCGCCGCCGAATACGCTTGAGCGGTGAGCGTGACGGCGTGGGACCTGGCGGCGGCCGCCGGTTGCGCGCTCGTGGCCGTGCTGCTGGCCTGGCCCGTGCCGATCGCGCTGTCGCGCGCCGCGTGGCCCCCGCGCCGCCCGGTGCTCGCGCTGCTGCTGTGGCAGGGCATCGCGCTGGCGGGTGGTTTCACCATGATCGGCTCGCTCTGGCTCGTCGGGATCGCGCTCGTCCCGGCCCATCCGTGGCTCGCCGGCACCCCCGCCCTCGCGCTTGCCGCCTACCTGCTCGCGCATCTCGTGGCGGCTGTCGTCTCGTTCGAGCGGCAGCGCCGCCGCCACCTGGCGTTGCTGGAGCTGTTGAGCGTGCCCGACCCCGACCGGGCACGCACGCGCGTGCTCGACGACGCCGCGCCGGTGGCCTACTGCCTGCCGCGCGGCATCGGGTCGGTCACCGTGCTCTCGCGCGGACTGCTCGACGATCTCGAGCCCGCCGAGCTCGCCGCGGTCACCGCGCACGAGCGCGCCCACGTGGAGCAGCGGCACGAGGTGCTGCAGGTGGCGTTCCGGGCGTGGCGACACGCGCTGCCCTGGTTCCCCATCGCCGCTCGCGCCGAGACCGAGGTCGCCGCGCTCGTCGAGATGCTGGCGGACGACGTCGCGCGGCGCACGCAGCCGGCAGAGGTGCTCGCCCGCGCCATCCTCAAGGTCTCGCGCTCGGGCTCGCTCGGCACCGACCGCTCCGAGCGCGCGTCGTCGCGGCGCGACCGCATGCACGACCGCTTCCGGCGGCTCGCCGCCTGAAGCGGGGCGCGATCACTCGCGGATCAGGCGGATGGTCGCCTGCTCGAGCGCGAGCTGTCGGGCGCTCGCGTCCGGGTGCGAGTCCTGCACCAGGCTCGCGATCGTGCGGCCCTCGTCGAAGGCCGCCACCACGCGGGGGTCCACGTACGACGCGCGCGCGACCGCCGGCGTGTTGCCGAGGAAGGCGGCCACGTCGCGCATCGTGGCGGCCACCGCCCGCTTGCGGGCGGTCGCCGAGGCCGCCTCGGCGTGACGCTCGGCGAGCTGTGCGGCCGCGAGCACCGTGGCGTGCCAGGTGCGGAAGTCCTTCGCCGTCGCGTCGGCTCCGGTCGACTCGCGCACGTACTCGTTCACGAGCGCGGGCGTGAGCCGCCGCCACGCCCGCCCCTCCCGAAAGGCCAGCAGTGCCGCCGGCTCGCCGCGCCGCCGTCGCATCGCCTCGATCGCTCCGATGACGAGCTCATCGTCGATCTCGATGCGGTGCGGGATGCCGGACTTGCCGGTGAATCGGAACACGAGCAGCGCGCCCGATCGCCGCACGTGCGTGCGCTCGAGCGTGGTGAGCCCGTAGCTGCCGTAACGGTCGCCATACACGTCGTCACCGATGCGGAAGCACCCCAGGTCGAGCAGCCGCACGGCCGTCGCGCTCGCGCGCTCCAGGGGCATGCCGTCCAGCGCGAGATGATCCAGCAGGCGCGAGCGCGCCTCGCCGAGCGCGGCGCCGAAATCCAGCACGCGGTCGAACTTCGCCGCGTCGCGGCGGGCGCGCCACTGCGGGTGATACAGGTACTGGCGCCGGCCGGCATCGTCGGTGCCGACCGCCTGCAGGTGGCCGTTCTCGTACGGGCTGATCCACACGTCGCGCCAGGCCGGCGGGATCGCGAGGGAACGAATCCGCGCGACGGCGTCTTCGGGGAGTCGGGCACCGCTCTGGTCGAGGTACTGGAACCCCCGTCCCACCCGTCGCCGCGTCCATCCGGGCTGATCCGGGAACGTGCGACGCAGACGGACCATGTGGCCAGTATCGTGCGCGCCGCGCGCACGTGCGCGGGCTTGACAGGCGACCCCCGCGCGGTCAGCCCCGCCGGTGCTCGAAGACGTGCCGATCGCGCCCCGCCGCGAGTCCCAGCACGAGCTGGGCGACCGCGGCGGCGAGGACGAAGAGGAACGACGCGGTCCACCCGCCCGTCGCCGTGTGCAGGGCGCCGAAGGTGATCGGCGCGAGCGCCGCGATCACGTAGCCCACCGACTGCGCCATGCCCGACAGCGCCGAGGCGGACTGATGGTCGGGCGCCCGCGTGGCCATGAGCGTCAGCGCGCACGCGATCGAGGCGCCGCTGCACAGCCCGGCCAGGATGATCCAGACGATCAGCGCCCCGGGGGCGAGCAGGATTCCGCCGATGCCGGCGATCGTCAGCAGCGGCAGCGCGGCCGGCACCCAGCGCTCCATGCGCCCGCGCATCACGAGCGGCAGCGCCAGCGAGCCGATCACGCCCACCACCTGGAAGATCATCGAGTCGAACCCGGCGACGAGCTCCGTGCGCCCCAGCGAGCGCGAGTACGGTGCGAGCCACGTGATCATCACGTAGAACAGGATGGCTTGCACGCCCATGTAGCCGCCCACGATCCAGGCCACGGGGTCGCCCCACACGCTCGGCCCGCGCGCGGCTCGCCCGGCTCGGGGGTGGCCGGCGTCCGGGCCGAACCCGCGCATGTGCGCGATCCACAGGACGAGTGCGATCGGCAGCGTCGCGACCACGGCCGCCAGCGCGAAGCGCCATCCCGTATCGCCGCCGCCGGGCTCCACCGCATGGGAGAGGGGCACGACCGCGCCGGCCGCGAGCGCGCCGCACCCGGCGAACAGGGCGGTGTACATGCTCGTCACCAGCGGCACGCGGGTGCCGAACGAGCGTTTCACCACGGCCGGGAGCAGCACGTTGGCGAGGGCGAGGGACACGCCGATCAGCGCGGTGCCGAACCACAGCGAGAACTCGGGGCCGGGAAGCGACCGCACGGCGGTGCCGATCGCGAGCAGCACCAGCGCGGCAAGCACCACGCGGTTCAGCCCGAATCGGCGCGCGGCCGGATGCGCGAACGGCGACAACAGCGCCCACGTGAACACGGGCACCGAGGTGAGGGTGCTCAGCACCGTCACGCTGTTGCCGGTGGTCTCGCTCATCTGCTCGAGCAGGGGGCCCACGCCCGTGATGGTGACGCGCATGTTGACGGCGATCACCCCGATCGCCGCCAGCAGCAGCGGGAGCGAGAAGCGCCCGCCCGCCGCGGCGCTCTCCTCGTCGCCCGCCCTCGCACGACCGGTCACGGCCGGCTCACCGGTCACCGGGCGGGAAGCGGCCAGCCGGTGTACGCCTCCGCCAGATAGGACATGCCCGCAGTGCTGTCGACCACCGTTCGCAGCTCGCCGAGCTGGCGCATCCGGTCGAAGTCCGACGCGCCGGGCTGCTGGTGCAGCATGCTCGTCATCCACCACGAGAACTGCTGCGCCTTCCACACCCGCTTCATCGCCTGCTCCGCGAAGGCGTCGAACGGCCGCTCGTCGCGCTCCAGCAGCAGCGCGCGCAGGGCGCGGTCGAGCAGCACCACGTCGGCGACCGCGAGGTTCATGCCCTTCGCCCCCGTGGGCGGCACCGTGTGCGCCGCGTCGCCCACGATCACCGCGCGGCCCCTGCGCATGCCGTAGGCCACGAAGCTGCGGAAGCGCAGCACGTCGCGCTGGAAGATCGGGCCCTCGTTGAGCGCAGTGCCGGGGGTGCGCTTCTGCAGCTCCTCCCAGATCTCCTCCTCGCTGGGCGCCTGCGGATCGGCGTCGGGATCGCACTGGAAGTACATCCGCTGCACCGTGGGGCTGCGCTGGCTGATGAGCGCGAAGCCGTCCGGCGAGTTGCTGTAGATGAGCTCGTCGGAGCTCGGCGGCGCCTCGCAGAGGATGCCGAACCAGGCGAACGGGTACTCCCGGAAGTAGCCGCCGTGCGAGCCCACCACCGCCTGGCGCACGACGCTGCGCGAGCCGTCGGCGCCCACGACCACCTCGGCCTCGATCACGAGCTCCGCGCCCTCGGCATCGGTCGCGATCACGCGGGGACGGTCGCTGTCGGCGTCCTCCACGCGCTGCGCCGTGACGCCGAACCGCAGGTCCTGGCCGTCGGCCAGGCGCGCGGCGATGAGGTCGATGAGCACCTCGTGCTGCGGGTAGAGCCACACGCCGCGGCCGATGAGCTCCGCGAAATCGATGTGGTGCAGCTCGCCGTCGAACCCGAGGTGGATGCCGTCGTGGCGGCGGCCGACGGTGAGCACGCGGTCGGAGGCGCCGGACTCGGTGAGCACCTCGACGGTGCCCTGCTCGAGGATCCCCGCGCGGATGGTCTTCTCGATCTGCTCGCGCGTGCGCGAATCGATCACGATGGACGCGATCCCGGCTTCGGCGAGCAGGTGCGACAGCAGCAGGCCAGCGGGTCCCGCGCCGACGATGGCCACTCGGGTGCGTTCGGTCACTTCGTCTCCTTCGACGGCTTCGATCGTGACGAGTGTTCCGCCCGATCCGCGTCGGCCGCCAAGATTCTCCCACTGGGTGAGAGTGATTTGGGGATCGCGGCGCGATGCGGATGAGATGTGCGACGGCCCTCTCGCCGCCCGCGCCCGTCGCGCGGCGAGGACACGCGGGCCCACCCACCACCTCATCGACGAGTAAGGACGACGATGTCGCACTCTTCTCTGCAGTCCCCGCCCACCGGCGTCGCGACGAGCCGATGGATCACGTTCCTGTGCTGGTTCACCGTGGTCTTCGAGGGCTACGACATCGTCGCCCTCGGCGCCGCGATGCCCACGCTGACCGGCCACGTGGGCCTCGACACGGCCGCGATGAACGTCGTCGTGACGGTCTCGCTGGTCGGCGTGGGCGTCGGCGCCGCGATCATGGGGCCCATCTCCGACCGCTTCGGGCGACGCTGGCCGCTCATCATCGCGGCGTTCAGCTTCTCGGTGCTCACGCTGCTGATCCCCGTCTTCCCCGACCCGTTCACGATGGGCGTGCTGCGCCTGTTCGCCGGCATCGGGCTGGGCGGCTGCATGCCCGTCGCCCTGGCGATGATCCAGGAGGCCGCCGCCCCGGGTCGCCGCGCCCGGGCCAACGGGTTCGTCATGACGGGCTACCACGTCGGCGCCGTCGCCGCCTCGCTCATCGCCATCCTCACCGGCGTGCACTGGGAGTGGCTCTTCTACGGCGGCGGCGCGCTCGGCCTCGTGCTCGTCGTCGTCATGCTGTTCAAGCTCCCCGAGACGGCGACGCACCTCGTCGGGCCGGCGGGCGAGGGGGCCGAGCCGCGGGTGGGCGTGCTCGACACGCTGAAGCCGAAGTACCTGCGCGTGACGATCGCGCTATGGGTGGCCAATTTCATGGGTCTCGTGCTCGTCTACGGCATGAACTCGTGGCTGCCGAAGATCATGACGACCGCCGGTTACCCCGTGGCGAACTCGCTCGTGATGCTCTTCATCCTCAACGTCGGCGCCATCGCCGGCATCGTGATCTCGGCCAGGGCCGCCGACGCGAAGGGCATCAAGGGCGTCACGACGCTCTGGTTCGCCGCCGCCGCGGTGCTACTGGCCGTCATGTCGATCCGCATGGACAGCGAGGTCGTCCTCAACCTCGTCGTCTTCGTCACGGGCATCTTCGTCTTCTCGACGTCGGTGCTGCTGTACGCCATGTGCGGATACGTGTACGAGAAGCGCCTCGTGGGCACGGGGCTGGGCCTCGTCTCCGGCGTCGGCCGCTTCGGCGCGATCGTCGGCCCCTACATCACGGGCGTCATGATCGCTTCGGGCAACGGCTACCCCGGGGTGTTCTTCCTCTACGCCGCCGCGGGCGTGATCGGCGCGCTGGTCGTGCTGCAGCTGCCCATGGCGAAGAAGCGCCCGTGACGCCGGCGAGCGGGGAGCAGGATGCTCGCTCCCCGCTCGCCCCCACGGCCTCCCGCGCCATCGGCGAGAATGGCCGCGTGGGGGATTCGACCGCCGACGGCCTGCTGGAGCGCACCCTGCGCGTGCTCGGCTGCTTCAGCGAGGACGAGCCGGAGCTGGGCGCCACACGGCTCGCGGAGCGCACCGGACTCTCGCCGTCCACCCTGCACCGTCTTCTCGCGCGCATGGTCGAGCTCGGCCTGCTCACCCGCGTGCCCGGCCGCCGCTATGCCGTCGGCCGGCGCCTGTTCGAGCTCGGCGAGCTGTCGCCCCTGGCCCTGCGGCTGCGCGAGACCGCGCTGCCGCACATGCTCCGGATCTATGAGGCGACCGGCGAGAACGTGCATCTGGCCGTGCTCGACGCGCCGTCGCCCGGCGAGGCGTCGGCGCTGTTCGTCGGTCGGGTCACCGGGCACGGATCGGTGCCCACACTCAGCCGCATGGGAGGGCGCCTCGCTCTGCACGCGGTGGGCGTGGGGAAGGCGCTGCTCGCGCTGCAGAGCGACGACTGGATCCGCGAGTACTGCGCTCACGGCCTGGAGCGGGAGACGGTGCACACGATCACCGAGGAGACGGCTCTGCTCGCCGACGTCGAGGCGACGCGCGCCCGCGGCTACGCCTACGCCCGCGAGGAGATGACGCTCGGCAACGTCTCGATCGCGGCGGCGCTGGGCTCGGTGCCCGGCCTGCCGCGCGCCGCGGTCGGCGTGGTCTCGCACATCGACCGCGCGGACGAACGCCGGCTGGCGGGCCTCGTGCGTCAGGCGGCATCCGAGCTCTCGCGCGCGCTCCGCGCCTGACGCCCGCCGAAATCCCGCTCAGTGGGAGGAGCGGGATCGCGTCCCGCCGTCTTGCGCCACCCTGATTGCGCACGTTCTGTCGAAGGAGACACCCATGGCTGAGACCCCCACGGCCGCCCCTGAATCGCTGCTGGCGGCGCCCGACCAGGCCACGCAGCAGCAGATCACGGCCGAGATCCAGGCGCTCCACGAGGAGTCCGAGGCGCGCGTCGCAAACGGCGAGCAGCTGCCGCGCACGCTGTACGACTTCGCGCCGTACCGCTCGAGCATCCTGCGGCACCCCACGAAGAACCCCAAGCTCGTCGACCCCGAGACCATCGAGCTGTGGAGCCCCGCCTACGGCCAGCGCGACGTCGCGGCGATCGAGGCCGACCTCACGCTGCAGCACGCCGGCGAGCCCCTGGGCGAGCGGATCACCGTACACGGGCGCGTGCTCGACAGCTGGGGCCGGCCCGTGGCGAATCAGCTCGTGGAGATCTGGCAGGCCAACGCCGCGGGCCGCTACATCCACCAGCGCGACCAGCACCCCGCCCCGCTCGACCCGAACTTCACGGGCGCCGGCCGCCTCGTGACGAACGACCGCGGCGAGTACCGATTCACCACGATCAAGCCGGGGCCGTACCCGTGGAAGAACCACGTGAACGCCTGGCGCCCCGCGCACATCCACTTCTCCATCTTCGGCTCGGCGTTCACGCAGCGCCTCGTCACGCAGATGTACTTCCCGGGCGACCCGCTGTTCGCGCTCGACCCCATCTACAACTCCATCCGTACGCAGAAGGACCGCGACGCGCTCGTGGCCGCCTACGACCACGACCACACCGTGCCCGAGTTCTCGATGGGCTACCGCTGGGACATCGTCGTCGACGGGCCCAGCGCCACCTGGACCGAGCCCGAGGAGGGCGAGCACTGATGAGCGAGAACACCCTCACCCCCACGGCCGGGCAGACCGTCGGCCCGTTCTTCCACTACGGCCTCGAGTTCGAGGGCCAGAACCTCGTCGCCTTCCCGCACAGCCCCGGAGCGATCGTGCTGCGGGGTACCGTGCGCGACGGCAACGGCGCCCCGATCCCCGATGCGTGCATCGAGATCTTCGGCGCCGACGCCGACGGGTCGGTGCCGCGGGCGCGCGGCACGCTGCGTCGCGATGGCTTCTCGTTCACCGGATTCGGTCGCGCCTTCACGGACGACGAGGGCGGCTTCTTCTTCTGGACGCGCAACCCCGGTGCCACCGACGAGAACAAGCCCCCCTTCATCGCGGCGATCGTCTTCGCGCGCGGCCTTCCCAACAAGCTCCACACGCGCATCTACCTTCCGGAGGCGATCGAGGCGGGGCAGACGGACGCCCTGCTGGACTCGTTGAGCGAGGCCGAACGGGCGACGCTCGTCGCCACGCGCACGGAGGACGGTAACCTCGTGCACGACATCCGCGTGCAGGGCGAAGGGGAGACCGTCTTCATTGCCTACAGCTGACTCGGCCGCCGGCGCATCGACCCCGGGGGGCTTCGGCACGTCCCCGGGGTCGGTGGCGCCCGGGGACGCCTTCGACACCGGGCTGCTGAACCCCGTGGCGGCCGGGCGGGACGGCCGCGTCTCCGACGCCGCCTTCGCGCGGGCTCTCGTCGCGGCCGAGGTGGCCCTCGTGCGCGCGTACGCCGCGGCCGGCATCGCCCCTGCCGAGGCGGCCGCGGGGGCGACGGCGCTGTTCGACGTGCCGATCGATCTGGCATCCCTCGCGCGCGACGCCGTGGCGGGCGGCAACCCCGTCATTCCGCTTGTGAGGACGCTGCGCTCCGGCGCGCCCGACGCCGTGAGGCCCTGGGTGCACCGCGGGGCGACGAGCCAGGACATCGTCGATACGGCGATGATGCTGGTCGCCAGGGACGCCGCGCCGGCGATCCACGGCGATCTCGTGCGGGTCTCGCGGGCGCTCACCGCGTTCGCCCTGGCGCATCGCGACCTCGTCGCCGCAGGACGCACGCTCACCCAGCACGCCGTGCCCACGACGATCGGGCTGCGTGCGGCCACGTGGGACCGCGCGGTCCAGCGCGCGAGCGAGCGGCTGCGCGCGGGCACCGACGCCCTGTTCGCCCAGTGGGGAGGCGCGGGCGGCACGCTCGCGGCGACCGTGCAGGACGTCGGGGCCGAGGCCGCATCCGCGGTGCGCTCCGCGTACGCGCGCGAGCTGGGCCTCGGCGAGCTCGAGGCGCCGTGGCACGCCTACCGCTGGCCCGTCACGGAGTTCGGCGACACGCTCGTGCAGGTCGTCGACGCGCTCGGCAAGTTCGCCACCGACGTCGCCACGGCGTCCCGGACCGAGATCGCCGAGCTGTCGGAGCCCACCGGCGGGGGATCGTCGGCGATGCCTCAGAAGCAGAATCCGGCGCGGTCTGTGCTCATCCGGTCGGCGGCGATCCGCGCGCCCCAGCTGGCCGCCACCCTGCACCTGGCGGCGGGGCTCTTCAGCGACGAACGCGCCGACGGCGCCTGGCACGCGGAATGGCCCGCGATGCGCGAGCTGATGCGTCTTGCCCTGGGCGCGGCCTCGCACGCGGCGGATCTCGCGGAGGGGCTGCGCGTCGACGCCGCGGCCGTGGCGGAGAACCTGCGCGCCACCGACGGACTCATCGTGTCCGAGCGGCTCGGCGCCGTGCTGGGCAAGGAGAGGGCGGCCGAGATCGTCGCCGCGGTCGCCTCCGGCGCCGACCTGCGCGCGCTCCTGGCGGAGGCCGGGCAGGACCCCGACGAGCTGCTCGATCCCGCGCGCTACACCGGGCTCGCGGGCGCCTTCGTGGATGCCCTCGGAACTCTGCCGGAGGCCGCTCCGCCGGGCTCGCCCGACGGCGTCGGCGGCACCTGATCACGCCGTCACCGCTGCCCGCCCCGACGAGGGCGAACAGGGCTCGCCCGTCGGCAATCGTCCCTTCCGTCGCATTGCAAAGGAGAACACGATGACCCTCCCGGACCTCGCCGTCACCTCGCCCGTCGGCGCCGACGGTGCGCCGATCGTCCTGCTGGGGCCGTCGCTCGGCACCGCCGCCGCCGTGCTGTGGGAGGACGTCGTGCCGATCCTCGCGCGGCGATACCGCGTGTCGCTGTGGGACCTGCCGGGGCACGGTGCGTCCGTGCCCGCGAGGGACGCGTTCAGCATCGCCGACCTCGCCGACGCTCTCGCCGCCACCATCCGCGAGCTCGGCGGGCCGATCCACTACGCGGGCGTGTCGCTGGGCGGCGCGGTCGGCCAGCAGCTCGTCGTGAGCCACGGCGACCTGCTGCGCTCGGCCGCGATCGTCTGCTCGGGCGCGGCGTTCGGCGACCCCCAGGGATGGCACGAGCGCGCCGCCCGCATCCGTGCGCAGGGCACACCGGTCCTCGTCGCGCAGCAGTCCGAGCGATGGTTCGCGCCCGGGTCGATCGCCGCTCGTCCCGTCATCACCGGCCGCCTGCTGCACACGCTCGCCGACGCCGACGACGAGAGCTACGCGCTGTGCTGCGAGGCGCTCGCCGACTACGACCTCCGGGCGGCCCTGCGCGACCGGCCCACGCCGGTGCTGGCGATGTACGGCGAGTACGACGAGGTGTCGCCGCGCGCCGACGCCGAGCTCATCGCGAGCACCGTCGCGAACGGCCGTGTGGTGGGCGTTGCCGACGCGAGCCACCTCGCCCCGGCCGAGAAGCCGGACGAGGTGGCCGCCGAGCTGATCCGATTCTTCGAGGAGAACTGATGACCGAGATCGGCAACCGCCCCGCGGGCGAGGGACTCGCCGACGGCGCACGGTGGAAGAACGGCATGGCGGTGCGACGGGAGGTGCTCTCGGACGAGCACGTGGACCGCTCCATCGCCGGCACGAACGAGCTGACGGCCGACTTCCAGGACTTCATCACGCGCGTGGCCTGGGGCGACGTCTGGCAGCGCCCGGGCATCGACCGACGCATGCGGTCGGTCGCCGTCATCAGCTCGCTCATCGCGCACGGCCACCACGAGGAGCTCGCGATGCACTTCCGGGCCGCGCTGCGCAACGGTCTCACGGTGGACGAGGTCAAGGAGGTCATCCTGCAGTCGGCGATCTACTCCGGCGTGCCGGCCGCCAACACGGCCTTCCGCATCGCCACCGAGGTCTACGGCCCGTTCTGAGGCCGGCACGCGAAAAGGCCCCGATCTCGTGCGATCGGGGCCTCTTCGCCGGCGTCAGACGCGGGCCGCGGCGCGGCGGGCGCCCTCGCCGAGCGACTCGAGCTTCGCCCACGCGATCTGCGGGTGAATGCGTCCGCCGAGGCCGCAGTCCGTCGAGGCGATGACGCGATCCGGCCCGACGATCCGCGCGAAGCGCTCGATCCGCTGCGCCACGAGGTCGGGGTGCTCGACGAGGTTCGTGGAGTGGCCGATGACGCCGGGGACGAGGATGAGGTCGTCCGGGATGATGTCCTTGTTCTCCTCCCAGACCGCCCACTCGTGCTCGTGGCGGGCGTTGGCCGCCTCGAAGGAGATCTGCCCGACGTTCGCGCCCAGCACCGTCTTCAGGATGTGCTTCAGCTCGATGTCCGTCGTGTGAGGGCCGTGCCATGAGCCCCAACACAGGTGCAGGCGCACGAGCTCCTTGGGCAGGCCCTTGATGGCCTCGTTGATGGCGTCGATGCGGATCTGCGTGAAGGCCAGGTAGTCCTCGACGCTCGGCTCCGGGTTGATCTGGTCCCAGTTCTCCGCGAGCGACGGGTCGTCGAGCTGCACGACCAGACCCGCGTCGGTGATGGCCTTGTACTCGTGGTGCAGCGCCGCGCCCCATGCGGCGATGTGCTCCTCGTCGGTGGCGTAGTAGCGGTTCGCGATGCGCGCGGCCGACCCCGGCGCCAGCGACGGGATGAAGCCCCGCTCGCCCGGGCGCAGGGCAGCCGCGAGGTTGCGCACGTCGCTGGCGACGGCGTCGTGGCCGGAGTACTCGATCGGCCCGGTCGTGGCGGGGAAGGCGGTGGCGTTCTTGCCGACGCTGATGAAGCTGTTCGGGTCGCTGTACGCCTCGCGGAAGATGGTCCAGTCGCGGCGGTCGGGGAAGGACGTCAGCCGGATGTTGCCCGGCTCGGAGCGCACCGGCTGCTGCGAGAAGATGTCCTCCTCGGTGAGCGTCAGACCCGTCGCCCGCTGGAACGAATACACCCACCACGCACCGTAATCGGTCGGCGCCGACATGGCGTGACCGTACTCGCCGTCGCCGGGCTGCGTGATGCCGGCCTGCCGCTGACGCTCGACGACGTCGGCCACGGCCTCCGCCAGCAGCGACTCGAACTCGGGCGTGGACTTCAGGGTGAAGCCGTCGTCCTCGAACTCGCGGGCCGCGTTGGCGTCGATCAGCGCCTGCGTGCGGGGCAGGCTGCCGGCGGTGGTGGTCTGGATGGTGCTCATGGGGCTCCTCGTCGAGGCGGATGGCCGAACGGGCGGACGATCGTGAGCGTACGCGGAACCCGTGCGTGCCGTCTCGTTCCGTGACGCCGTGTGACGACGGGAGGGTGCCGCCACCGGCGGTGTCGGGGCCGCGGAGCGGATAGGGTGGCGCGTGAGATGAGGGTCACGCGACGCACGCTCCTGCTCGGCGCCGGCACGGGTGCCGTGGCGCTGCTGCTCGCGTCGTGCACGCCCGAGCGACCCATCCCGAGCCCGTCGCCGTCCAGCCCGTCGCCCACGCTGACGCCGGAGGGTGGCGTGCCCGCGCCGTCCGCCTTCGCTCGCAGCGCATGGACGACCGATCCCTTCGCACGGGGCGCGCGCGCGTACGTGCCGGCCGGCTCCTCCGAAGCCGACAGGGCGGAGCTGACCCGGCCCCTCGCGCAGCGGGTGTTCTTCGCCGGCGACGCCCTCGGCGATCCCATCGGGTCGCTCGCGGCGGCTGCGCAGGACGGGGTACGCGCGGCGGTGGCGCTCACGGAGGTCGCCGCGGACGGCGAGCGGGTGTTCGTCGTCGGCGCCGGGGTCGCCGGCGCCCGCGCGGCCCGGTTCCTGGCCGACGCGGGGTACGAGGTGACGGTCGTCGAGGCGCGGGACCGGCTCGGCGGCCGGCTGCACACGCTCGAGGCCGAGGACTGGCCGGTCAGCCCGCAGCTCGGTGCGTGGCTGATCGAGGCCGACGCGGACTCGCTGCGCGCCCGGCTCGAGGACCTGGATGTCGACGTGCGCGAGCTCGAGGGCGAGACGGCCCGGTCGCCGGAGGGCGAGGTGGACGTGCCGACACTCGAGCCGATCCAGCGGGCCGTCGCGTGGGCACAGGGTCAGGCCGCCGATACGCCGCTGTCCGAGGCGCTCGCGCAGTCGGGCATCGACCCCGACGATCCGGCCGTGGCCGCCGCGCTCGCCGTGCTGGCCTCGCACTCCGGCGCCGACGCGGACGAGCTGTCGGCGTGGTAC